>NZ_CP180346.1:0-2802500 GCF_048007885.1 Polymorphobacter sp. | reverse complement strand
ACGGCGGCGCGGGGCCGGGGCATCCATCTCCTCGCTGGTCGAAGCGAGCTCGTCCGGCTCGTTGGCGGGCGTCATGGGGGCCGGCGTCATGGCTGCGGCTGCTTCGGGCGCATCATCGACGTCAGCGAGCGGGCGGCGGCGGCGGACCGTGGGCCGGGCCGGGCCGGGGAGACCGGGTATGGGGCTTTCGTCCTCGTCAAGGTCACGCGCCCGAGGGCTGGCGGGGGGGCTGGCCGGCGCACGCTCGGGCGCGTCGCGCTCGTCACGGTTCCAGTCCCGCGCGCGGCGCGGGGCGGCGTCGCGGGGCTGATCGCGGTCATCACGGTATTGCGCGCGGGGGCGATCCCGGTCGTCCCTGTTGCGGTCGTCGCGGTTGCGGTCGTCACGGTTGCGGTCGTCACGGTTGCGATCATCACGGCTGCGGGGACGATCATCGCGGTCCCGATCGTCACGGGGGCGATCGTCGCGGGGGCGATCGTCACGGGGGCGATCTTCACGGGGGCGGTCGTCGCGGTTGCGGTCGCGGGTCTGGTCGCGGCCTTCCGGGCGCTGGCGGCGCTGGCCATAGTCATCGCCGCTGTCGCCATTGTCGTCGTTACTGTCGTTTTCGGCCTCGGTGCTGCTGTAGCCCGAGCTGTCCTCATCGTCATAGTCGCGCTGGCGGCGGACGGGTTCGCCCTGCTTGTCGCGATAATCGCCGAGCACACGGTAATAATGTTCGGCATATTGGAGATAATATTCGGTGGTGACCCGGTCACCGGCCTGCTGGGCATCACGCGCGAGCGCGCGATATTTGTCGAGCAGCTGGCTGGCGTTGCCGCGCTGGCGATTGTCGAGCCGGTTGCCGTAATTGTTGCCGCCGGTCATCTGCTGCGGGCGTGGCCCGCTCCCGCTGCGACGGCGCCGGCTCTGGTTGTTCCTGATCAACTTCGCGTCCCCTGATGGACGGCCCCGCTGCGCGGGTTTGGCCGTGAAAGACTGGCGTGGGTTCGATGCTGGCCCTTCGGGATGTTAACCGGGGTTTGGCCCCGCTCGCGTCATGCGCTTGCCGCACGACTTGCAACCCTTGAAGCTCCACTGTCGAAAAGTGGCGGCCCCTGTGCGCCTGCCACTCCCTGCCCGTCTAGCGACGATTGGCCGGAGTTCCAAGCGAAAACTGTGCGCGCCCGATCAGCGCGTCAGTTCAATCAGCTCGTACCAGGTCTGCATATAGCCGCCGACGCCGCCGCAGACGAAGATGGCGTCATCATCGGCGGTGACCCACATGTCGTAGGGCGGATGCTGGGTGCCGCCCATGGCGGCTTCATCGACGAAGCGGAAATGGCGGCAGGCGAAGGTGCCGGCAGCGACCGTCTTTTCGGCCTCGCCGACATATTCGAGATGGATATCGACCCGGGCCAGCATCGGCGGGGTGGCGCCGCGATGATCGGGCGAAGGCAGCAGCACGGTGATCTCGCGGCGGTGGGGGCCGCGCGCGACATCCATGCAGCGGGTGATGAAGCCATCACCGACGATGGGGTGGGTGCCGAAGCCGGTGAGGCCCTGCGGGATCTTCATCGTCTGGCTCAGCCGGCCGATGGTGGGGCCGTGGCTTTCACATTCGGCGGTGCCGGCGTCGTGATCGAAATGCACCCAGCCGGAGCCGAGATATTCATCATCAAGGCTGAGGCGGACATGGCAATCCATGGGGCGGCGGCTGGCATCGAGCGAATAGACGATATCGCGCATGACGGTGGGGCGCGGCTCCTCGATCTCGCAATGCGCCTGGATGGTGACGGCGCCCGAGGCATGGACGGTGAAGGCGAAATTCTCGCGGCCGCGCTCGGCGCCGAGCATTTCGGGCTTTTTCGAGGTGTAGCGGATGCGGCCTTCGATGCGGCGGTGTGGCATGATGCTCATGAGCGGGGTACCTTTGGGGCGATGCCGACCATCAGGTCGAACAGCTGGTCGGGGTTGGCGGATTTGAGGGCGAGCATGGCGAGCTCGGTGGCGCCGGGCTTGCCGACGACGATCTCGCGCTGGCCGCGGGCGACGCCCGCGAGGATCATCTCGGCGGCGTCAGCAGCGGGCAGGCCCTGATTGACCGGGTCATCGCCGGGCCCGACCGGACTGCCGTCGCCGGTGACGGCGTTTTCGGCGATGCCGGTCTGGACATAGCCGGCGGTGACGACGTGGACGGCGATGCCATATTGGGCGATTTCGGCGCGCAGCGCATCGGACCAGCCGACGAGCGCATGTTTGGCGGCGCAGTAGCCGGTGCGCAGCGGCGAGCCGAACTTGCCGGCGATGGAGGCGTTGTTGATAAGGAGGCCGCGCCGGCGGGCGACCATGTGCGGCAGGACCAGCTGGGTGAGCCGCAAGGGCGCGAAGAAATCGACCTCCATGAGGCGGCGATAGACATCGAAGCCGGTGTCGAGCGCAAGGCTGCGCTGCGAGATGCCGGCGTTGTTGGCGAGCATGTCGATATGGCCGAGCCGGGCGAGCGCCTGCTCGACGATGCCGGGCAGCGCGTCAAAGTCGGTGGTTTCGAAGGCGAGGGTTTCGGCGCCGCCGCAGGCGTCTGCGGTTTCGGCCAGCGCCTGCTGGTTGCGGCCCGAGAGCAGCAGGGTGGCGCCTTCCTTCGAGAGCGCGATGGCGAGCGCGCGGCCGATGCCCGAGGAGGCGCCGGTGATCCATGCGGTCTGATTCTGAAAGCGTTTTCTGGCCACGTCTGCGCCTCAATGCTGGATGGCGGGAACACCGATAAGCATGGGGTGGAGCCATAGCATCGCCGCCCAGAGCAGGACACCGCCAATTACGGGGACAAGGCCCGGCCAGAGCGTGGCGAGCGGCTGGCGGCCGGAAAGCTGGGCCATGAAGGGGATGAAGGCGGTTTTGGCCATATGATCGCTGTAGCCGGGCTGGGCGGCGAGCTTCTTGCGGTCTTGCATGGCCGAGCCGAACAGGGCGAGGGTGAGGATGCCGCCGGCGAGCACCAGCGTGCGGCTGTCGGCCGAGAGCGTGATATGGACGATGGCCCAGAGCGCGAAGGCCCACATCATCGGGTGCCGCGTGATGGCCTGGACCTTGCCGGGCTTGCCGGGGATGCCGCCGCCCATCAGCGCCGGATTGGGCGTGGCGACGCTGCCGACGAACAGGATGAAGGCGATGAGCATGACGAGCGGTGCGGCCATATAGGCGCCCGCCGGGGCCTGCCACAGCCGGTCTGGAGGCACGATCTTCCACAGCTCGACCGCCCAGAACAGCGAGCCGAGGGCGACCACCGAATAGACGAGCATGAAGCCCTTTTCGCCGATGGCGCGCACAAGGGTCCTTCGCAGCGGGTGCGAGAGCAGCTCATGGCCGCCGACGAAGAGGACGACGGCGATGATCAGCAGCGCGAAGTCGGACATATGCGCTTCCTTCAGTTGACGCCGTGGGTCCAGCGCTGGAGCAGCGGCGAGAGGATGAGCAGGAACACGCCGATGCCGACCGAGGCCCAGCCGATATAGGCGAAGACGCCGACATAGGTTTCGAGGCTGACGCGCAGGTTGGTGACAGTGCCGCCGACGGTTTCGACGCTGGCGACTTGCGCCACGATGCCGCCGACATATTGCGCCATGGCCGACGCCAGGAAGAAGACGCCCATCATCATGCCGACGACGCGGGCCATGGAGAGCTTGGTGACCATCGACAGGCCGACCGGCGACAGGCAGAGCTCGCCCATGGTGTGGAGGAGATAAAGGCCGATGATCCAGACCAGCGGCACGCGGAAATCGGGGCCGGCGAACCTTGTGCCGAAGACCAGCAGCAGGAAGCCGGCGCCGACGAGCAGCAGGCCGATGGCGAACTTGACCGGGATGTTGGGCTCAAGCCCGCGCCGGCCGAGCGCCACCCACATCAGCGAGAACAGCGGGGCAAGGGCCACGATGAACAGCGGGTTGAAGATCTGGACCTGACCGGCGGGCATGACATAGCTGCCGATGGCGCGGTCGGTATTGCGGTCGGCGAAGAAGGTGAGGCTGCTGCCGGCCTGTTCGAACAGGGTCCAGAAGACCACGGTGAAGACGATGAGGACGGTGGCGACGACCATCTTGTGAAACTCTTCGCGGCTGCCGGCGCGCCAGGCCCAGATGGGGATGCCGATGACGGCGGCGGTGAAGATGACGAAGAGGAGCTGGCCCAAGAGCGGCAGCGAGCCGAGATAGGCGAGGATGCCGGCCCCGGACTTGGCGGCGGCGGCGGCGGCTTCGGCATTGGCCATGGAATTTTGCAGGAGGAACCAGACCAAGGGCACGGCGGCGAGCGCGCCGATGGCGACGAGCAGGCTGGCGCGCGGGGCCACGCCCTCGGGCACTTCGCCATAGCCATCGAGCTTGCCGCCATCGAACTGGAACAGCGCCCAGGCGATGAGCATGCCGACCGCCGCCAGCGCGAAGCCGGCCCACCAGCCATACCAGACGGCGAGCAAGGGCGCGAAGAACTGGCTGATCAGCGAGCCGAGATTGATGCCCATGTAGAAGATGGTGAAGCCGGCGTCGCGCCTGCTGTCGCCCGGCGCATAAAGGGTGCCGACGATGGCCGAGATGTTGGGCTTGAAGAAGCCGTTGCCGACCGCGATCAGGCTGAGGGCGGCGAGCATGAGCGCGACATAGCCCTGGGAGCGGTCCCCGCCCGAGGCATAGCTGCCGGGCGGCAGGATGCGGGCGGGGGCGCCGGCGGCGGTGAGCAGGGCGACGCTGCCATCATCCCGGCCGGTGATTTCGAGCCGCTGGCCTTCTTGCGTGACGAAGCGGCGGCTGGTCTCGCCCTGTTTTTCGACCTCGACGGTGGTGCGCTGGCCGTCGATCTCGAACCAGGGCGTGGCGGCGGGGCCGCTGAAGCAGATCAGCAGATAGCCGAGCGCCATCATCAGCGCGCCGAGCTTTACCGAGCGCTTGGAGCCGAGATAGCGATCGGCGAGCAGGCCGCCGAACAGGGGGGTGAGATAGACGAGACTGGTGAAGGCGCCGTAGAGGCCGCCGACCGTTTCATCGGAGAAGAGGAAATGATCGGCGAGGAACAGCGCGAGCAGCGCGCGCATGCCGTAATAGCCGAACCGCTCCCACATTTCGGTGGTGAACAGGCGGGCGAGCTGGCGGGGATGGCCGAACCATTGCGGGCGCGGATCATGGGTGGGGCTGAGCGCGCCGGCGGTCGTGTCTGTCAAGCTGCCCTCTCCATCTGGTGCCAGCGTTATTCAACAATGCGCGGCCAGCGGCAAGTGCGGCTCTTGGCGCGGGGCGGGCGGGCGCGCTAGGAGGGTGGCATGACCTTCAACGACCGCGCCTCGACCCTTTCGCTCCTGACCAGCCGCCGCTCCGGCAAGGCGCGCGACATGGTGGCGCCGGGGCCGGACGCGGACGAGCTGGCGGCGATGCTGGCGGCCGCGATGCGGGTGCCTGACCATGGCAAGCTGGCGCCGTGGCGCTTTGTGGTGGTGGCAGCAGGCGCGCGCGCGGCGCTGGAGGCGGCGCTGGTGGAGAGCTATACGGCAGAGAAGCCCGAGGCCGGGCGGGCCGAGCTGGAGGCGATGCGGAGCTTTGCCCATCATGCGCCCTGCCTGATCGTGCTGATGGCGCGGCTTCGGGAGGAGAGCCATATTCCGCTGTGGGAACAGCAGCTTTCGGTGGGGGCGGCGGCGATGCAGCTGCTCAATGCCGGCCATGCGCTGGGCTATGTGGGCAATTGGCTGACCGGCTGGCCGGCCTATAGCGAGGCGGTGGCAGCGCGGCTGGGCGAGGCGGGCGAGCGGGTGGCGGGCTTCTTCTTCTTTGGCACCGCCGCCAAGCCGCTGGAGGAGCGGCCGCGGCCCGAGCCGGGCGCGGTGGTGCGGCACTGGACGGGCTGACAGCTAAGCGGCCCGGCGCGCACGGGCGGCGAAATCGAAGACGCGCAGCTCGATGACGAAGAAGCAGGTGAGCCAGAGCATGGCATCCCAGAAATCGAGCCAGGCGCCGTCAAGGCCCCAGCTGAGCGCGATGGCCGTGACGGCGAGATAGAGCGCGGCCTTGAAGGCAGTGCGCCAGCCCGGGCCGGAGGCGGCGGGGGGGCTGTGCAGATCATGGGCGAGGGCGGCGGCGATCAGCAGCCAGACGGTGGCATTGGCGAAATTCTGCCATTCGCGCGCCTCGGCATAGGCGGCCCAGCAGAAGACGGCGAGAAGATAGCCGGCGATTTCGAGGGCGCGCTGGGCGCGGTGCTTGCCGCCATCGGGGCGTGTGCCGAGGCCCTGGCTCTCCCATTCGAAGGCGGCGAGGATGAGCAGCCAGCCGGTCTGTTCGGTGACTTCGCGCCATGTGCCATAGGCATAGAGCAGGCCGACATCGAGGATGAGGACGGCGTAGATGACGGCCTTGAAGACGAGGAAACCCCGCCCGCCGGAGATGCCGGCGGGCGGGGCCTGGGTGTTGGGCTTGGGTGTTTCTGGCACCGCGGGCCGGCTGGATCAGGCGGCCTTGAGCACTTCCTCGATCTTGAGCTGGGCCGAGGGCTCGTCGATGTTTTCCATCGCGGCGAGCTCGCGGGCGAGGCGGCCGATGGCAGCCTCGTAGATCTGCCGCTCGGAATAGCTCTGCTCGGGCTGGTCTTCGGCGCGGTGAAGATCGCGGACGACTTCGGCGATGGAGACCAGATCACCGGAGTTGATCTTGGCTTCATATTCCTGGGCGCGGCGCGACCACATGGTGCGCTTGATGCGCGGCTTGCCCTTCAGCGTGGTGAGCGCTTCGGAGAGCGTGGCCTGGCTGGAGAGCTTGCGCATGCCGACGCCTTCGGCCTTGTTGGTGGGCACGCGCAGGGTCATCCGTTCCTTTTCGAAGCGCAGCACGAACAGTTCGAGGACGGAACCGGCGATCTCGGACCGCTGAATCTCGATGACACGGCCAACGCCGTGCTTGGGATAAACGACATAATCTCCGACTTCGAAGCCGAGTGGCTTGGCAATCGCCATGGATGTCCATTCCTTCTGTTGGCGCCCGTTGGGGCCTGTCTCCCTTTGTCGACCGGCGCTTCGGGAGGGTTCGGCGGCGAGGGGGTCGCCGGCGGGCATCCGCGAAGTAGCACTGGGAAAGGGACGACGGGCTCCGACTGCGGGCGCTTATGCCTCTGCCTGTTATGTGGCCGGGTTGGCTGGCCCCTGAGGGTTTGCCGAGCGGCCGGTGTGTTCGCGACGGAGCGACAATCCATCACGAGCCTGATTATAACAGAAAGGCTGACACATTTCCATCACATGCATGTGACGGGGATTGAAGCGGCCCGGCGCTGGTCGCGCCGAAACCGGAAAATGCTTGATGGAACAAGCAGTTTCCAGCTTTCGGCGGGTCGTCTCAGCTGCCTTCGCCGGGGGTCTCGGTGAAGTATTTGTCGAACTTGCCGTCCTCGCCCTTGTGCGAATCGGCATCATCCGGGGTGTCGCCCTTGACGGTGATGTTGGGCCATTTGGCCGAATAGGTGGCGTTCAGCTCCATCCACTTTTCAAGGCCACCCTCGGTGTCGGGCAGGATGGCTTCGGCGGGGCATTCCGGCTCGCAGACGCCGCAATCGATGCACTCATTGGGATTGATGACGACCATGGTCTCGCCTTCGTAGAAGCAATCGACCGGGCAAACTTCGACGCAATCCATATACTTGCACTTGATGCAGGCTTCCGTGACGACATACGCCATGAGAGGGATCCCCTTGTTGTGGCACTTGAAGGCGGACCAACATGGTCTGCTTTCGACGGCGCGTTGCTAGAACGCCATTGCGGCGCCCGTCAATGGCTGATTGTGCGCAGCCGCCATGAGCGGGGCGTGGGACGGCGCGGCCTCGGTGGCGAGATCGGTGTACATCAGGCAGGCCTCGGCATAGGGCCCGCGACGCTCGGCCAAGGTTTCGACGCGGACGACGACGACATCGCCGGCATGATCCGGATAGCTCAGCACCTGGCCGGGGCGGACCAGCGCCGAGGCCCGCTCGACGACCCGGCCATCGATGCGCAACCTTCGGCTTTCACACAGCGCCTTGGCGCATCCCCTCGATTTGGCGAGCCGTGCAAACCACAGCCATTTGTCGAGCCGGAGCGATGCGCCATAGACCAAATCGTGCCTGCCTTTCTATCTTGAGCGGCTTCGCCGCGCCGGCGCCTGGCCGGGGCTTTCGAAGCGGACATCTGCCAGTATGCCGAAGGGCGAGGCAGCGCGCGCACTGGCATCGCGGGCGGCCTCGATCGGGGGGGTGGCGCTGGCCGGCGCATCGAAGCGCCTTGTGCCGCGCCAGGCGAAATGCTGGGTGCCATCAACGAGCTGGGGCTTGTAGCCGAGCGCGCGCAGCAGCCGGGCCAGCCCGTCATGCGAGAGGCCGGCCGAGGCCGCCCAGTGCGGATCGGGGATGAAGGGGGCGCGGCCAGCGCGGCGGCCATGGACAGCGCGGGCCAGCCGGTCGACGATATCGATGCGCACCGCCTGCGCGCCGATGCGCCAGAAACCGGCGGTTTCGAGAAAGCCCTGCGGCCAGTCCGGGGCGACGGCGAGGCTGACGCGGCCGGGTGCGGGCAGCGGCGGCAGCGCCTTTTGCTCGGACCAGACCGCCCAGAGCGCCATGCGCCAGCGGGTGGGGGCGGGGCGCAGCAGCCGGGGCAGAAAGACATGGGTGACGCCGAGCCGCACGCCGGCCGATGACAATGCCTGGCGGTCGCCGCGCATGAGGGCGGTGAGCTGATCATGGGCATCGGTGCGGGGCAGGACGCCCAGCGTTTCGACGAGGCGGACGATGAGGCCGCGCGCGCCGGGCGAGAGCGCATGGCCGCGTGCCTGAACCTCGACGAGCGGCCCGAGCGCTTCGGCGATGGCGGCGCTGACATAGGCTTCAAGCCGGGCCTGCACCCGGGCGCGGGCGGCGGGCGCAAGGCTGGCCAGCGCGCGGTCGAGCTGGACGCGCGGGGTGAGCGCGTCGCGGCCCTTGCGCAGGCTGGCGACGCGGGCGCCGGCCCAGAGGATGTGCGGCGGCATGGCGCCGGAAAAGGCCATGTCAAAAGCGCTGTCTTCGGCGGCCGCCAGCGTCTCGGCGCGGGCGGCGAGGACATGGACGAGATGCCGCTCGGCAGCCGCCAGCAGCAGCCGCTGTTCGCCGGCACGAGCGAGGGGATCGGCGGAGAAGCGGAAACCGTCGAGCCGGCCGATGACCTCGCCTTCGACGGCGACGCTGCCGTCCTCGTCGAGCTCGACGCGCTGCTCGCCGTTTTTGGCCTTGAGATCCTTCAGCAGCACGGCGGTGCGGCGATCGACGAAGCGCTGGGTGAGCGCGGCGTGGAGGGCATCTGACAGCCGCTCCTCGACGGCGCGGGCGCGTTCGGCCCAGTGCGCCGGGTTTTCCAGCCAGTCGGGCCTATGGGCGATATAGGTCCAGGTGCGTGCCGACGCGATGCGGTCGGCGATGGTTTCAACGTCACCGGTGACACGGTCGAGATGGGCGAGTTCGGAGGCGATCCAGGCATCGGGCAGGCGGCCATCGCCCTCGGAGAGGTGGCGGAAGACGCGGGCGACGAGGCGGCCATGCTGTTCGGCGCCAGTCTTGCGGTAATCGGGCAGGCCGCAGGCGGCCCAGAGGCGGGCGACGCCGCGGGCGCCGCCAAAGCGCTGGGCGAGGCGCTCCATCACCCAGGGCTCGCCGGCCATGGCCTTGAGGACGGCGAGATCGATGGCATCGGCGCCGCGTTGCAGCTCGGGGCGCGGGGCGCGGGCATCGAGCGAGGCGATGAGGCGCTGGGGCGAGGCGAAATCAAGCGCGGTGTTGCGCCAGACGAGATGGTCGAGCGGCTCGAAGCTGTGCGCTTCAAGGCCGTCGATCTCTTCGGGGGTGAACTGGGCGGCGGTCTCGGTGCCGAGCTGGACGGTGCCGAAGCTGCCGTCTTTCTGGAAGCGACCGGCGCGGCCGGCGATCTGCGCCATTTCCGAGAGGCGCAGGCGGCGATGGCGGCGGCCATCGAACTTCGACAGGCTGGCGAAGGCGACATGGGCGATATCCATGTTGAGGCCCATGCCGATGGCATCGGTGGCGACCAGATAATCGACCTCGCCCGACTGGTAGAGCGCGACCTGGGCGTTGCGCGTGCTGGGCGAGAGGCTGCCCATGACCACCGCAGCGCCGCCCTTTTGCCGGCGCAGCATCTCGGCCAACGCATAGACTTCGGTGGCGGTGAAGGCGACGATGGCGGAGCGGCGCGGCAGCCGCGAGAGCTTTTTGGCGCCGGCATAGCTGAGCGTGGAGAAGCGCGGGCGGGTGACGATCTCGGCCTCGGGGATGAGGGTGCGGATGAGCGGGCGCAGCGTCTCGGCGCCGAGGATCATGGTTTCGGCATAGCCGCGCGCATGGAGCAGCCGGTCGGTGAAGACATGACCGCGCTCGGGATCGGCGCCGAGCTGAGCCTCGTCGAGGGCGAGGAAGGAGACCTCGCGGTCGAGCGGCAGCGATTCCATGGTGCAGAGGAAATAGCGCGCGGTGTCGGGGACGATCCGCTCTTCGCCGGTGATCAGCGCCACGGACGCTGCGCCCTTGATGGCGACGACCTTGTCATAGACTTCGCGCGCCAGCAGGCGCAGCGGAAAGCCGATCATGCCGCTGGTGTGGCCGCACATGCGCTCGACGGCGAGATGGGTCTTGCCGGTGTTGGTGGGGCCGAGAACCGCGGTGACGGTGCCGCCGCCGCTGGGCGGCCGGGGGGTTGAAGGCGAGAGCGGCGGCCTGTTCACCCGGTCAATCTGGCGGGTGGGTGGGCGCTGCGCAAGGCGGGCAAATGTGCGAAATGGCGGCGAAAGCGCGCAGCCCGGGCGGGGGCGAAGAGGGTGAGGAAGGCGCCGGAGCTGCTCATCACATCCTTTGCGGCTGCAATGGGGGAAAGCTGTCACATGCCGGCAAACGATTCAAGTGACCGTTCAAAGACTATCGGCTCATCGCATTATTTTGGCGCCGAATCGTTGCCGCATTGACACAGGAGTCGGTGAGGGCGAAAGATTCCAGCACATTAAACGGACCTTTGGGGGTTGGGTTTGTATCAACCGCAGCTGCAAGGCGCAGGTGCTCAACAGGTCGGCGCAGCCGGCCTTGCACCTGTCTGGCCGGGCGTGGCAAATGGCCGGGCAGTGGGCGGCTCGCGGCGGCAGATGGCGCGCTGGCGCGAGGCGGCGGCCGGGCTGGCGCTGGGCACCGAACTTTCGACCGATCTGGGCAGCGGCATTGGCGGGCGCAGCTGGTGGCTGGGGCTGATGGCCTGTGTGGCGCTGTGCGGCACGGCGATCACGCTGGCGCTGGATGTGCCGCTGTTGCCGGCGGCGGGGCGTGCGCCCTTGAGCGAGGAAGCGCGCGAGAATTTGCGCGGTCAGTTTTTGGCGCCGCTGGCGATGGGGGCGCGGAGCGGTGTGCAGACCCGGCCCGACCCGGCGCGCGTGGTGCCGCTTTCGGAAATTCCCGAGCGTCCGCGCATCGAGCTGACGGCGCGGATCATCGGCGGGCGGTCGCTGGGCACGACTTTGCAGCGCAGCGGCGTGAGCGCGAACGACATCGCCCGGGCCACGGCGCTGCTGAAGCCCGAAGTCAATCTGCGCTCGCTCAAGGCCGGGACCGAGATCGAGCTGGTGCTGGGCCGGCGCGCCAGCCGCGCCGAGCCGCGGCCGCTGGAACGGCTGGCGCTGCGCTCGGCCTTTGACATGCGCCTCGCGGTGGAGCGCACGGGCGACGAGCTGACGCTGCGCAAGATCCCGATCAAGGTGGATTCGACGCCGGTGAGGGTGAATGGGCTGGTCGGGCGGAGCCTGCTCAGATCTTTGCAGGACGCCGGCATACCGGGGCGGCAGGCGCGCGAATATATGAATGTGATGGGCTATGTCGTCGACATGCAGCGCGGCGTGGGCGCCAAGGACCGGTTTGACATCATCGTGGCGCGCGACAAGGCGGAGACCGGCGAGGAGCGCTATGGCGGCGTGCTTTACGGCGCGCTTGACCGGCTGGGCAAGGACCGGATCGAGGTGGCGCGCTTCGGGCCGGGCGGCGAGTTTTACCGCGACAATGGCGAATCGGCGCGCAAGGGGCTGATGCGCACGCCGGTCAATGGCGCGCGGATGACCTCACGCTTTGGCATGCGCTTTCACCCGCTGCTCAACTATTCGCGGATGCACCAGGGCGTGGACTTTGGCGCGCGGCACGGCGCGCCCATCTATGCCGCCGCCAGCGGCACGGTGGAATATGCCGCCCCGCATGGCGGGCATGGCAATTATGTGCGGCTCAGGCACAACAGCACGCTGAAGACGGCCTATGCCCATATGTCGCGCTTTGCGGTGCGGCGCGGACAGTCGGTGAAACAGGGCGATGTCATTGGCTATGTCGGCTCGACCGGCGTGTCGACCGGGCCGCACCTGCACTATGAGGTCTGGCTGCGCGGCAAGGCGGTCAACCCGATGACGCTGAAGTTCACCGGCGGCTCGCAGCTGAGCGGCGCCGACATGAGCCAGTTCAAGACCGAGCTGGACCGGCTGCGCGCGACGGCGATGACCGGCGTCAGCACGCCGGCCTCCGAAAGGCCGGGGCGGCGGCCCGCTTGAGGGGGGCTGGCGCAATCGCGGCGCTGCTGATGCTGGCGGGGCCTGTGCTGGCGCAGGACCAGATGCCGGCTGCGGGGCGGGCAGAGACGATGCCGGCTGTGGGCCGGCCGGTGGCGAAGATCGTCAGCCCGGCCTGGGACCGGGAGCAGCGGCGCGACCAGCGCGGCGAATTTGCCGATGTGGTGAAGGCGCTGGGCATTGGGCCGGGGCAGACGGTGGCCGATATCGGCGCGGGCGCGGGCTATTATACGGTGCGGCTGAGCCCCCTTGTCGGACCGCAGGGGCGGGTGATCGCGCAGGATATCGAGGCGCGCTACATACAGGACCTGCGCAAGCGGGTGGCGGCGGAAAAGCTTGAGAATGTGCGCTTCGTGCGCGGCACCGAGAGCGACCCCAAGCTGCCGGTTGGCGCGGTCGATGTGGCGCTGATGATCCATATGTATCACGAGATCGGCCAGCCCTATGCGCTGCTGTCACGGCTGCGCGCGAGCCTGAAGCCGGGCGGCCGGGTGGCGATTGTCGATCTGGAGCGCGAGCCGCAATATCATGGCATGCCGCGTGACCTGCTGGTCTGCGAGGTGCGGGCAGTGGGCTATGAGCTTGAGAAGCTGACCGATCTTGAAGTGGGCTATCTGGCGGTGTTTCGCCTTGGCGCGCCGGTGGATGCCGCGAAGGTGAAGGCCTGCCGGGGTTAGGCTTGCCAGCGGGCGAAGATGGCGGTGGGCAAGAGGAGCCCCCGGCTCTCTTCGCGGATGGCCATGTCGCCGGCTTCGACCCTGCCGCCCATTGGTGCAAAGGCGCTGGCGAACAGTTCGCCGAGCGCGACCGATGACATGCGCACGGCATAGACGGTGAGGATGACGAAGCCATCGGGGGTGACCAGCTGGCGGGCGAGATCGACGAGCTCGGGCAGGTCGCGTTCGAGGCTCCAGATCTCGCCATCGGGGCCGCGGCCATATTTGGGCGGGTCGAGCATCAGGCCGTGATAGCGATTGCCGCGCCGGACTTCGCGGCGGAGGAACTTGAGCGCATCGTCGATGAGCCAGCGCACCGGCGCCTCGGAGAGGCCGGACAGGGTGGCGTTTTCGCGCGCGGCCGCCACGGCCTTTTTGCTGGCATCGACATGGGTGACGCGCGCGCCGGCCTCCGCCGCGATCAGGCTGGCGAGACCGGTATAGCCGAAGACATTGAGGAAGCTGCGCGCCTCGCCACCCGATGGCGTGACGCGGGGGCGCATGAAATCCCATTGCACGGCCATATCCGGGAAGAAGCCGAGATGGCGGAAGGCGGTGTTAGCGGCGTGAAATCTGACGGCGCCGCGGCTGAGCGGCCAGCGTGGGGGGACATGGGGGTCGAGCGTCCAGCGGCCGCCGCCGTCTTCATCGCTGCCGCCGGTGAATTCGCCGTCGGCCTGCCAATCGGCCTCGGCCGGCGCCCAGAGCGCCTGCGGCTCGGGGCGGATGAAGCGCCAGGGGCCGTAACGCTCCAGCTTGCGGCCATGGCCGCTGTCGAGAAGGGCGAAATCGGGCCAGGGCTCGGTGACGAGCAGGCTGAGCTGCCGGTCCCAGAGGCTCATGCGGCGCGGGACCGGCGGCGGGCCGGGCCGGCGCCGATTTCGGCACGCGCCGGCGGCTGGGCGAGCATGGCGGCCCCCGCCGCGCGGGCGGCATCGACATCAACGGCGTCAAGCCGGGCGATGACCGTTTCGGGCGGCAGCCACTGGCCGTGGATGAGCCATTGCCGGGCCGCATAATCGGCCTGGCCAGCGGGGCTTTCGAGCGCCATCAGCAGGCCGGCGACGGCCTGGGCGCGGGCGCGGTCAAGCTCCGCCTTGTCGAGGGTGCGGGCGGCGGCATGGAGCACCTCGTCGATGAGGTCGCGCGCGGCCGCCGCGTCGGACTTGGCGCAGGCGGCATGGACGCTCATCAGACCGCAGTCATGATAGGGGGTCATGCCGGCGCTGACCGAATAGGCGAGGCCGCGCGCTTCGCGGACCTCCTGGAACAGCCGCGAGGACATGCCGCCGCCGACCGCCAGCGTAAACAGCAGGGCGGCGTCGTGATCTGCGGCATGATGGCCGGGCGACGGCAGGCCGAGGGTGAGCTGCGCCTGTTCGCAGCGGCGACGGTCGGTGTGCTGGCCGGGCGTGAAGTGGCTGGGCGTGGTGCGGGCGGGGGCTTGGGGCGCGCTGGCGAGGGCTGGAAAGGCGGCTTCGGCGAGGCGCATGGCGTGCGCGCCATCGACCTTGCCGGCCACGGCGAGGGTGAGGCGGGACGGGTGATAATGGGCGCGCTGCCAGCCGCGCAGATCATCGGCGGTGATGCGCGCGAGGCTGGCTTCCTCGCCGAGCACCGAGCGGCCGAGCGGCTGGTTGGTGAAGGCGACCTGCTGGAGATGATCGAAGACGATGTCGTCGGGCGTGTCGCGGGCTTCGCCAAGCTCTTGCAGGACGACGTGTTTTTCGCGCGCCAGCTCGTCTTCGTCGAAACGGGCGTGGGTGAGCATGTCGGCGATCAGATCGAGGCCGAGCGGCAGGTCGCGAGCGAGCAGCCGGGCGTGAAAGGCGGTCATGTCGCGCGCCGTCCAGGCGTTGAGCTGGCCGCCGACATCTTCCATCTGTTCGGCGATGTCGCGGGCGCTGCGCCGCGCCGTGCCCTTGAAGACCATATGCTCGAAGAGATGGGCGAGGCCGTTCAGCTCGGCGGCTTCATCGCGCGCGCCGGCATCAGCGAGCAGGTTGATGGCCACCGTTTCGACGCCGGCGACCGGGCAGATGAGGACCCGCAGGCCGTGGCTGGTCTGGCCGGTCTGCGGTGCGATCATGCGGCGCTGCGGGCGCGGGCGCGGGCGGCGATGTAATCCTCGACCGCGCCGAGTTCGGCGGGCAGTGTTTCATAACGCTCTTCGCGGTCGAACAGGCCGGCGACGCGGGCGGGAAGCGCGGGGCGCAGGCCGCAGGCGCGCTCGACGGCGTCGCCGAACTTGGCCGGGTGCGCTGTCGCCAGCGTCACCATCGGCGCCTGGCCTGCATGCTGGCGGGCGGCGGCGAGGCCGATGGCGGTGTGCGGATCGAGGATCTGGCCGCAGCTGTTCTGCGCCCAGCGCATCGCCTGCGCCATGGTGTCGGTGTCGATGCGGGCGCTGGCGAACAGGCGGGCGGCTTCGGCGCGCATGGCGGGCGCAATGGCGAGCGCACGGCTGGCTTCAAAGCCGCGCATGGTGGCGGCGCAGGCCGCGCCGTCGCGGCCATGAAGATCATAGAGCAGCCGCTCGAAATTGCTGCTCACCTGAATGTCCATCGACGGGCTGCTGGTGGGGGCGACCTGGCCGACCGAATAATCCCCCACTGACAGCGCGCGGTGGAGGATGTCGTTTTCGTTGGTGGCAACGACGAGCCGCTCGATGGGCAGGCCCATGCGCGCGGCGACATAGCCGGCGAAGACATCGCCGAAATTGCCGGTGGGGACCGAGAAGGCGACGGCGCGGCCGGGCGCACCGAGGCGGACGGCAGCATAGAAATAATAGACGATCTGGAACATCAGCCGGGCCCAGTTGATGCTGTTGACCGCCGACAGGGGGAAACGGGCGGCGAAGGCGGCATCGTTGAACATCGCCTTGACCAGCGCCTGCGCGTCATCGAAGCTGCCTTCGACCGCGATATTGTGGACATTGGGCGCCAGCACCGTCGTCATCTGGCGGCGCTGCACCTCGGAGACGCGCCCCTTCGGGTGGAGCATGAACACCTCCACGCCAGCGCGGCCGGCGAGCGCGTTGATGGCGGCCGAGCCGGTGTCGCCCGAGGTGGCGCCGATGACGGTCAAGTGGCGGCCCGAGCCGGAGAGGAAGCGCTCGAACATCTGGCCGAGCGCCTGCATTGCCACATCCTTGAAGGCGAGCGTGGGGCCGTGGAACAGCTCGAGCAGCCAGTGCTGGTGATCGAGCTGGACCAGCGGCACGGTGGCGGCATGGCTGAAGCTGGCATAGGCGCGGGTGAGGAGCGTGCGCAGCTCGGCCTCGTCAAGCGCGTCGGCGACGAAGGGGCGGCAGATGCGGACCGCGGTTTCGACATAGCTGAGGCCGGCGAGATCGGCGATCTCATCGGCGCTCAGGCTGGGCCAGTGGCGCGGCACGTAAAGGCCGCCGTCGCTGGCGAGGCCAGCGAGCGTGACATCTGCGAAACCAAGGACGGGCGCGGCGCCGCGGGTGCTGACATATTCCATGGCCACAGCGCCTAGCGGGAGCGGGTGGCGGGCGCAAGTTTGGCGCGGCGGCGCAGCCACAGGCCGTAGATGACGAGGAGCGTGAGCGCGAGGCCGAACCATTGGCCGGCATAGGCGAGATGATTGTCCGGCAGGTCCCGCGCCGAGGGCAGGCGCGAGGGCTGGAGACCGGGCGCGGCTTCGGTCGGGATGAGCATGAACTGCGGCCGGTCGGGCTCGTCGCCATAGGGGCGCTCGATGATCAGACCTTCGAACATGGTGTCGACGGTGTAGCTTGTGGTCATGGCATCGGGATTGCGGGTCCAGCCGGCGACGACGACGAGATCGGGGGCGGGATTTTCGGGGTTGCAATTGACGAGGACGAGGAAGCCGCCCTGCCCGCCCGCGCTGGCGCCGCCTTTCAGATCATAGGGGCGCACGGCGCCGGGGCGGCAGATATGCTGGGCGCGGCGGTATTGCACGCTGCGGAGGCCGATCATCGCCTCGTAGAAATCCTTGGGCGTGAGCAGCGGCTGGCTGGGCGCTGCCTCCAGCTTGGCGATGAGATCGGCCTTCCACTGGGCGCGCTGAAGCTGCCAGATGCCGAGGCCGGCGAGGCACGCGGTGAGCAGGAAGATGACCGCCGTGCCGATGACGGGAACGGCACGCATCAGGACCGGCCCTCGCGGGCGTTGTTGGCATATTCGAGCGCCAGCAGCGCGCCCTTGGCGAAGCGCATCAGGCCGAGCGAGAGGATGAGGGTGAGCGGCAGCCAGAGGAGGACATGGACCCACCAGGGCGGCTCGGCGGACAGCTCGAGCCAGAGCGCAAGGCCGGTGATGACGGCGCCGACGATGAGGATGAGGAAGGCGGCCGCGCCGTCACCGACGTTGAAGGCCGCGTAATCGAGGCCGCAGGCGGTGCAGGCGGGCGCGAAGGCGAGTGGCCCGGAGAACAGCCTGCCCTGGCCGCAGCGCGGGCAGCGGCCGGCGGCTGCCCGTTTCACAGCGGCCTTTGATGCCTCAGCCAAAGGCGCTTTTCATCACGGCGTTGCCGAAGTTGGAGCCCCAGACATAGATGGCGATGAACAGGAACAGCCAGACGACATCGACGAAATGCCAGTACCAGGCGGCCGCTTCAAAGCCGAAATGGTGCTTGGAGGTGAAATCGCCCTGATAGACGCGCGCGAGGCAGACGATCAGGAAGATGGTGCCGACGATGACATGGAAGCCGTGAAAGCCGGTCGCCATGTAGAAGGTGGCGCCGTAGATATTGTCGCCCATGGCGAAATGGGCATGGCTGTATTCGTAGGCCTGAACGACCGAGAAGATGGCGCCGAGCGCGATGGTGAGCCACAGGCCCTGCTTGAGGCCCTGGCGGTCATCATGGATGAGCGCGTGGTGCGCCCAGGTGACGGTCGTGCCCGAGAGCAGCAGGATCAGCGTGTTGAGCAGCGGATAGACAAAGGGATCGAGCACTTCGATGCCGCTGGGCGGCCAGACGCCGTTCACGCCCTCATGGCTGGAGGGATAGAGGGCGGCGTTGAAATACGCCCAGAACCAGGCGACGAAGAACATCACTTCGGACGCGATGAACAGGATCATGCCGTAGCGGTGATGGAGCTGGACGACCGGTGTGTGATCGCCGCCATTGGCTTCGCGCACGACCGAGCGCCACCAGAAATAGAAGCAGGCGACGACGCCGGCGAGACCGGGCCAGAAGGTGGTCTGGCCCCAGGCGGTGCTGTGCATCCAGCCGACCGCGCCGATGGCCATGACGAGCGCGGCCACCGACATGGCCAGCGGCCAGGGCGAGGGGTTGAGAATGTGGAAATCGTGCGATTTCGTGCCGGCCATGATCAGTCTTTCCTGCCCAACGAAATGGTTGCGCGGCACTGTGCCGCAAGTGCGAACTGGGGGTGGCTTAGCGCCGTGTCACCCTGCTTGTCCACTGCCTATGGCTCCTGCGGGAAGAAGGTATAGGACAGCGTGATTTCCGAGATGCGGTTGGCGCTCGGATCATCGAGGATGGCGGGGTCGATATAGTAGATGACCGGCATGTCGACGCTCTGCCCGGCGCCGAGCTGCTGCTCGGTGAAGCAGAAACATTCGATCTTGCGGAAATATTGGCCCGCGGTGTCGGGCGAGACATTGTAGGTGGCGCGGCCGGTGATGGTCTTGGCGCTGGTGTTGGTGGCGGTGTAATAGGCCAGCGCCTTTTCGCCGATGCGGATCTGGCTGGTGACCTGCTTGGGCTTGAAGCGCCACGGCAGGCCGGCGGCAGTGGAGGCATCGAAGCGGACGCTGATCGTCTCGCCGCCCAGCGTGGCGGCATCAGGGAGCGCGCTGGCATCGGCGCGGCTGGTGGTGCCGTTATAGCCGGTGACCTGACAGAAGAGCTGGTAGAGCGGCACGGCCGCATAGGCAGCGCCGATCATGGTGACGGCGCCGAGCGCGGCGAGCCAGCCGGTGCGGCGCTTGGCGGCTTCCAGGCCGGCGCTGCTCATCGGCCGTCCCAGCCCTTTTGCTGGGCCATCAGCTTGGCCTGCACCTCACCCGAGGGCGGCACCATGCGGACCATGGTGATGCCGAAAAACAGCAGGGTGAGCGCAGCCAGCGTGAGCCCGAGCGCGCGGTTGCGCGAGCGGCGGCGCGCATCGAAGGCGGCGCGCTCGGCGGCGGTCCAGGTGGCGGGATCGCTCATGCCAGCCACACATCGGCGACCAGCGCGCCGAACAGGCAGGCGAGATAGAAGAGGCTGAACTTGAACAGCTTGCGCTCGGCAAGCATGTCAGGGGCAGCAGTTGCGGTGCTGCGTGAGACGCGCCAGGCGAAGAGCAGGAACATGGCGCCGGTGACGAGCGCCGTCGAACCATAGGCCCAGCCGGCAAGCCCGGTGATGCCGGGCAGCGGCACCAGCGTGCAGAGCACGAGGGCCAGCGAATACCAGAGAATCTGGCGGCGGGTTTCGGCCAAGCCGTGGGTGACGGGCAGCATGGGCACGCCGGCCTTGGAATAATCCGCCTCCATGAACAGGGCGAGCGCCCAGAAGTGCGGCGGGGTCCAGAGGAAGATGATGCCGAACAGCACCCAGGCCATGAGCGGGGTGTCACCGGTGACCGAGGCCCAGCCGACGAGCACGGGGAAGGCCCCGGCGGCGCCGCCGATGACGATGTTCTGCGGCGTGCGGCGCTTCAGCCACATGGTATAGACGACAACGTAGAAGCCGATCGAGACGGCGAGCCAAGCGGCGGCGACCCAGTTGAGCGCCAGGCCCATGGTGAGGACGCTGCCGACCGAGAGGATGATGCCGAAGGCGAGTGCTTCGTGCGCCGGCAGGCGGCCGGCGGGCAGCGGGCGGTTGGCGGTGCGCTTCATCAGCGCGTCGATATCGGCTTCATACCATTGGTTGAGCGCGCCCGCCGCACCGGCGGCGACCGCCACGCAGAGGACGGAGACGAAGGCGAGGAAGGGATGGAGCGTGCCGGGTGCTGCGATCATGGCGCAGGCGGCGGTGAAGATGACCAGCGTCATCACCCGGGGCTTCAGCAGGGCGAAATAATCCCGCCAGTCAGCAAAGGCTGAAGTGGGGGCGACGGCAGGCCCGGCTGGGTTGGTCTGGTTCATAACTCATGTCCGGAGGTGGCCGGGCCGGGCTGGCCCGGCCACCCTCGGCCTTATTTGATGACCGGCAGCGTCTCGAACTGGTGAAACGGCGGCGGCGAGGACAGGGTCCATTCGAGCGTGGTGGCGCCTTCACCCCAGTAATTGTCTTCCACGCGGCGCTTGCCGGCGAAGGAGACGATCAGGTTGAGGAAGAAGATCAGCATGCCCACGCCCATGATGGCATAGCCAATGGAGGCGATCTGGTTCCAATAGGCGTACATCTCCGGATAGTCGGGGATGCGGCGCGGCATGCCGTCGGCACCAAGGAAGTGCATCGGGAAGAACATGATGTTCACGCCGATGAAGAACACCCAGAAGTGCAGCTTGCCGAGGAACTCGTTGTAGGGCTTGCCGGTCATCTTGCCGAACCAATAGTAGAAGCCGGCGAAGATGGCGAATACGGCGCCCAGCGAGAGCACATAGTGGAAGTGGGCCACGACATAATAGGTGTCGTGGAAATAGGTGTCGACGCCGCCATTGGCGAGGATGACGCCGGTGACGCCGCCGACGGTGAACATGAAGATGAAGCCGATGGCCCAGAGCATGGGGGTCTGGAAGGTCATCGAGCCGCCCCACATGGTGGCGATCCAGGAGAAGATCTTGATGCCGGTGGGCACCGCGATGATCATCGTGGCGGCGGTGAAGTACATCTTGGTGTTCACGTCGAGACCGGCGGTGAACATGTGGTGCGCCCAGACCAGGAAGCCGATGAAGCCGATCGCGACCATGGCATAGGCCATGCCGAGATAGCCGAACACGGGCTTCTTGGAGAAGGTGCTGACGATCTGGCTGATCATGCCGAAGCCCGGCAGGATGAGGATGTAGACCTCGGGGTGACCGAAGAACCAGAACAGATGCTGGTAGAGGATCGGATCACCACCACCGTCAGCAGTGAAGAAGTGGGTGCCGAAGTTGCGGTCGGTGAGCAGCATGGTGATGGCGCCCGCCAGAACCGGCAGCGACAGCAGCAGCAGGAAGGCGGTGACCAGCACCGACCAGACGAACAACGGCATCTTGTGGAGCGTCATGCCCGGTGCGCGCATGTTGAGGATGGTGGTGATGAAATTGATGGCGCCGAGGATGGAGGAGGCACCCGCGATGTGCAGCGACAGGATGGCCATGTCGACCGCCGGGCCGGGGTGACCGGCCGTGGAGAGCGGCGGATAGACGGTCCAGCCGGTGCCGGCCCCGTTGAAGCCGGCTGGGCCTTCGACGAACATCGAGGCGCAGAGCAGGATGAAGGAGGGCACGAGCAGCCAGAAGCTGACATTGTTCATGCGCGGGAAGGCCATGTCGGGCGCGCCGATCATGATGGGCACGAACCAGTTGCCGAAGCCGCCGATCATGGCGGGCATGACGGTGAAGAACACCATGATCAGGCCGTGGCCGGTGATGAACACGTTCCAGAGATGATAGCTGGCGTCGAGATTGCCGTCGGTGAACCAGGTCAGATACTGGATGCCGGGCTGGGCCAGCTCGAGACGCATGACCCCCGAAATGGCGCCGCCGATGGTGCCGGCGATGATCGCGAAGATCAGATAGAGGGTGCCGATGTCCTTGTGATTGGTCGAGAACAGCCAGCGCTGGACGAAGCCGAGCTTGTGGTCGGCGTGATCGTCATGCGCGTGGTCCGGGGCGTGGTCGGGGGCAAGAGCGGTGGTGGCCATGGTCAAATGCTCCTTCAGGCCGCAGGACGCGCCGCGATGGCGGCGACGGTTTCGGGTTCGGGGGTTTCGGTTTCGGGGGTCGCTTCAGGCGCCACTTCGGCGACGGCGGGAACGGTCGGCTCGATGCCGTTTTCTTCCTGCCGGGCGGCGATCCAGGCGTTGAATTTGTCTTGAGAGACGACTTCGACGGCGATCGGCATGAACGCGTGCTTGGTGCCGCAAAGCTCCGAACACTGGCCGAAGAACACGCCTTCGCGCTCGACCTTGAACCAGGTCTCGTTGATGCGGCCGGGCACGGCGTCCATCTTCACCCAGAAGCTGGGCATGGCGAAGCTGTGCATGACATCGGACGCAGTGGTGAGCACCTTGACGGTGGCGCCGACGGGGACGACGACCCGGTTGTCGGTATCGAGCAGCTTGGGGCTGCCGCGTTCGGCCAATTCTTCGTCGGTGAGCATCACGGCATCGAAGCTGAAGCCGCCATGATCGGGATATTCATATTCCCAATACCATTGGTGGCCGATGGCCTTGATGGTGAGATCGGCCTTGGGCGGATCATATTGATCGGCGAGCAGGCGGAAGCTGGGCACCGCGATGAAGGCGAGCATCAGCACCGGAACGACGGTCCAGATGACCTCGACAGTGGTGTTGTGGCTGGTCTTGCTGGCCACCGGATTGGCGCTGGCGCGGTAGCGAAACATCGTCCAGCCGAGGAGAACGAGGACGAAGACGGCGACGAAGGCCATCATCGGGTTCATGATGTAGTTGGTCAGCTCATAGGCCTGCTGGCCGATGGCGGTGACGGGGGTTTGCAGATCCCAGCCGCCGGTGGGCTGGCCGAGATTGGCGACGGGCGCCACGAATTCAGGGCCGGCGGCGGGAATTTCGGCGGTGGTGACCAACTCGACGGGGGCGGCAAGGGGCGGGTCGGTCTGGGCGAGCGCGGCGCTTGCGAGGCCGCTGCTGAGGGCGGCGAAACTGGTGGTCAGCGGGCGCTTGAGGATGCGCATGAATACCCCTTGAAAACGCATGAACGGCAATTCAGCTCGGTTGCGAAGTCCTATGACGCGATGCAGCGCGCGCGGCAAGCGGCGTTGACGTCGCGGGCATGATTTTCAGGCCTTGAGGTCCGCAAAAACGGCCCTTTGCTTTGCCATCTGGGCGCGCACGGCGTTGGGCACATCCTCGCCCTGCAGCATGGCGGCGTTCCACAGCGCGACAAATTCGAGTCCGTCCTCTATCGAATGGTCGCGGCCATGGTTGAGCACGCGCTTGATGCCGGTGATGGCGAGCGGCGATTTGCTGGCGATCTCCTCGGCCATCAGCCGCGCGGCCTCAAGTGCGGCTTCGTGATCGGCCTCGACTCGGTTGAGGAAGCCCCATTGCCGGGCTTCGGCGGCCGGGAAGCGGCGCCCGGTATAGGCCAGCTCGCGCACCAGCCCCTGCGGCAGCAGGTGCGGCAGGCGCTGCAGCGTGCCGACATCGGCGACGATGGCGATGTTGATCTCCTGCACGGTGAAGAAGCAGTTTTCGGTGCCGATACGGAGGTCGCAGGCGGTGACGAAATCGACGCCGCCGCCGATGCAGCCGCCCTGGATGGCGGCGATGACGGGCACGCGGCAGCGGTCGATGACGTTGAACGTCTCCTGCATGTGGAGGATATGGCGGCGGAAGGCCTCGCGGGCGCGGCCGGGATCGGCGTCCGGGTCATTGCCGGTGGCGCCGGCCCAGCCGAGATCGAGCCCGGCGGTGAAATGCTTGCCGGTGGAGGCGACGACGACGGCGCGGATGGCGGGGTTTTCGTCGATGGCGGCGAAGACCTGGATCAGCTCGGTCCAGAAGGCCTTGTTCATGGTGTTGAGCTCGGCCGGGCGGCACATGGTGACATGGGCAATGGCGCCATCGACACGATATTCGAGCGTGGAGAGTTCCATAATTTCGGTCCTTCGGCTAAGGGCGGCGCATGACGAAATTCACCATCAACAACTCGCCGGTCGAGTTCAAGCTATCACCTGAGACACCCCTGCTCTGGGCGCTGCGTGACGCGGCCAATCTGACCGGCACCAAATTCGGCTGCGGGGCGGGGCTGTGCGGGGCCTGCACGGTACATGTCGACGGCGTGGCCATGCGCTCATGCCAGCTGACCATTGGCGATCTGGAGGGCACGTTCGTGACCACCATCGAAGGGCTGTCGGCGGACCGCAGCCACCCGGTGCAGCTGGCGTGGATCGCCGAGCAGGTGCCGCAGTGCGGCTTCTGCCAGTCGGGCATGATCATGGCGGCAGCGGCCCTGCTGAAGGAAAATCCGAAGCCAACTCGCGATGACATTGATGCGGCGATCACCAACATCTGCCGCTGCGGCACCTATCCGCGCATCCGCCGCGCCATCTTCAGGGCCGCGCGCGGCGACCTGCCGGGGGTTGGGCCGGGCCCTGGCGCCAGCCCGGCCGAAATGGCGCGCGCGGCACCCAGCCTGCGGATCCTGCCGCCAGATGGCGAGACGGGTACCCCTTAAGGGTTGACCGAATAGCCCTGCGCCTGAAGCAGGGCATGGGCGCTGGAGGCCGAAATGGCCAGCTCGACGCCGGGCAGAAGGTCGGCGCGGGAGAAGCCCTGATTGTTGGCAGCCTGACCGCAGACGAGGAAGCGCACGCCCTTGGCCAGCATCTCCTCGACCATCGCCTGCGAGGCATTGGCGGCGCCGTTGTTGCGCGCGGCATAAACCTCGGGGCGGGTCAGCTCGACAATGGCATTGCCGTGGACGACGACGGCCGACGCGACATCGCCGGCAGGCATGCCATTGCCGACATGGCTGTTGATGAAGCGCGCGGCGGCTTCGAAGACGGGGTTGCGCTTGCCCGGTGTGGCCTTGGTGGCGTCATAGGCGTGGCGCAGCACCGTGCCCTTGGGGATGACGACGTTGACATCGACCGGGGTGTGGCTGCCGAAGCCCATGAACACCGGGCCATCGGTGGCGCGGGCCGGCGCGGTGGCGAGCGCGAGGGCGGCCGTCGCGGCGATCAGCATCAGCTTGTTCATCTAGTATCTCCGCATGTCGGCCAGAACGGCCCGGGCTTCGTCAAGGATGCGCCGGACGATCTCGCCGGCGGGCAAAATGTCGTGAATGGCGCCGCCGCCCTGCCCTGCGGCCATGCACTGCAGCGCGGGATTGACGTCTTCGACCACGCCGGCGATCGGGCCGAGCAGGTTTTTCTGGGCTGACTGCATGACCTGGGCGGCGAAGGGCAGCGCCGGCTTGCCTTCCCATTCCTTCGTCGTTTCATTGGCGATGCAGCGCAGCGTCTTGCCCGTGAAAGCGCGGCTGATGACGGTGTCGGCTTCGCCCATCTGCAGGATCGCCTCCTTGTAGGGCTGGCCGGCGTGCGCTTCGAGGCTGGCGATGAAGCGGGTGCCCATCCAGACGCCGGTGCAGCCCATGGCGAGAGCTGCGACAAGGCCGCGGCCATCGAACAGGCCGCCGGCGGCGACGACGGGGACATCGACAGCATCGACGACCTGCGGCCAGAGCGCGACGCTGGCGACCGAACCGGTATGGCCGCCGGCTTCGGTGCCCTGGGCGATGACGACATCGCAGCCTGCCTCGACCGCCTTGACGGCATGGCGGACATTGCCGGCCATGCACATGACGATGACGCCGGCCTGTTTGAGCTGGTCGACGATGGCCACGGGCACGCCGAGCCCGGCGATGAAGGCCTTGGCGCCGCCCTTGATGATGACCTCGACCGAGGCGGTGAGCGACTCGGGCTGGGCGGTGAGCAGATCGACGCCGAAGGGCTTGTCGGTGAGATCCCGCACCCGGGCCATCTGGTCAGCGATCTGGTGCGGGGTCATGCCGGCCATGCCGAGCGAGCCGAAGCCCCCGGCGGCCGACACGGCGGCACAGACCTCGGCATAGGACACCCCGCCCATGCCCGCGAGCAGGACGGGGTGTTCGACGCCGAGCAGATCGCAGATCGGGGTCTTGAGGCTCATTCGGCCGCTTCCCCGGCGCCCCAGCCGATGATGGCCTTGGCTTCGAGGAACTCGGCAAAGCCGTGCGCGCCCCATTCGCGGCCATTGCCCGACTGTTTGTAGCCGCCAAAGGGCGCGTTCAGATCGAAGCCGGCGCCGTTGATGCTGATCTGGCCGGCGCGGATCTGGCGGGCGATGTCGCGCGCCTTGTCCGGGCTGCCCTGCACATAGCCGGCGAGGCCATAGACGGTGTCATTGGCGATTTCGAGCGCCTGCGCTTCGCCTTCATAGGGCAACATGGCGAGGACGGGACCGAAAATCTCCTCGCGCGCGATGGTCATGTCGTTGGTGACGTCGGCGAAGACCGTGGGCTTGACATAATAGCCGGTCTCGAGGCCCTCGGGCTTGCCGGGGCCACCGGCGACCAGGGTGGCGCCTTCGGCGATGCCCTTTTCGATGAGGCTCTGGATCTTGTCATACTGGGTCTTGCTGACCACCGGACCCATGGCGGCATTGCCATCGGGCGCGCCGACGGTGGTGGCCTCGGCAGCGGCCTTGGCGATGGCCTTGGCGGCTTCCATTTTGGCGGCCGGCACCAGCATGCGGGTGGGCGCGTTGCACGACTGGCCGGAGTTCATCATCACCGCCTGAACGCCGCCGGCGACGGCCTTTTCGAGATCGGCATCATCAAGGATAATGTTGGCCGACTTGCCGCCCAGCTCCTGCGCGACGCGCTTGATGGTGGGAGCGGCGGCGCGGGCAACCTCGACGCCGGCGCGGGTCGAGCCGGTGAAGCTGACCATATCGACCTGCGGATGGCGGCTGAGGGCGGCACCAACGGTGGGGCCATCGCCGTTGACGAGGTTGAACACGCCGGCGGGCACGCCGGCAGCATGCATCACCTCGGTCCAGATGATCGCCGAGAAGGGCGCGATTTCGGACGGCTTGAGGACCATGGTGCAGCCGGTCGCGAGTGCCGGCACGACCTTGCAGGCGATCTGGTTGATCGGCCAGTTCCACGGCGTGATGAAGGCGCAGACGCCGATCGGCTCCTTGACCATGAGGGTGGTGCCCTGCATCTCTTCGAAGCCGTAATTCTTAAGTACTTCGATGCCGGTCATGATGTGGCCAATGCCGAGCGCCGCCTGGGCCTGGGTGGCGAGCCAGCCGGGCGCGCCCATTTCCTCGGTGACGGCGGCGGCGATATCGGGGATGCGCTTCTGATATTCGGCGGCAATCGCGCCGAGCAGCTCGAGTCGTTCGGCGCGGCTGGTGCGCGAGAAGGACGGGAAGGCGCGGGCCGCGGCGGCCACGGCGCGGTCGACATCGGCCTCGCTGCCCAGCGTGATATGGCCGGCCACCGCTTCGGTGGCGGGGTTGATGACTTCGAGATCATGGGCTGCGGCCGGATCGACCCAGGCCCCGTCGATGTAGAATTTCCGATAGTCGCGCATGACGTTCTCCCAAGGTTGTTTAAGTGCGACACTAGCACGCCGACGCGCGGCGTGGAGAGCCAGCTTTTCAGGCAGGGTGATTAGCGTCCGGCCCGGCCGATGCGGCCCAGCGGATGGACGCCGCTTTGGTTGGAGGTCCAGCCTTCGAGGCGGGGCGAGACCAGCGCCCAGCGCACCGCGCCGAACAGGCCGATAAACGGCGGGTCTTCGCGCAGCACCCGCTCGACGATGGCGAGCTGGCCGGGGCGCTGATCGGCGGTGACCATGCGCGCGGCCGCCAGCAGGGCATCGGCGGCATCGTTGCAATAGGCGCCCTGGCCGCAGCGGAACCGGTCGAGAAGGGCGGCGGCGTCGGGCACGGGGAGGCTGGTATCGTCGACGGCGAGATCGAAATCGCCTTCAGCGATGAGACGGGCGCGGGTGGCAGCATCGGCTTCAACCAGCACCAGCTGGACACCGAAGGACCGCCAGTCGGCGGCGACGCGCTGGGCGACCTGCGCATGCTCGCGGCCCGGCGGCACCAGCAGGCGCAAGGTGAGCAGAGGCGAGTCGGAGGGCGGTTGGGGCTGAGAGGTGGTTTCGGGCGGCGCATCGAGGGCGGCTGGGGCACTGGTGGCCACAGCGCGCGCGACGATGGCGCGCGGCGAGAGCAGCGGGGCGGGCGCGTCCGGGGGCGGGGGGGCGACCTCTGGCGCCAGAGCGGCGGGCGGGGTTTCGGGAGCGGCAACAAGAGGTGCGGAGCCGGACCCGCCCGCCTCGGCGGTTTCAACGCTGCCGGGCGGGAGCGTGGCGGCGGCGGCGAGTTCGGGCGGCGGGCTGGCGGCGCGCAGGCTGTCGGGCAGCAGGCCGGCTTCGGGCTGGATGCCGGCGAGGCCGAAGCTGCGGACCAGCGCGGCGCGGTCGATCCGCTCGGCGAGCAGGCGGCGCAGCGCCGGATCAGCCAGCGCGCCCTGGCGGGTGTTGATGCGCCAGCCATAGACGCCGTGCAGCCGGTCGAGACGCAGCTCGTTGCTGCGGCCCTGGACGCGGGCTTCGAGCAGACCGGCAAGCCCCTCGCCGACCACGACATCGACGGCGCCGCGGCGGAACTCGGCGACTGCGCCCGCCGCGTCGCGGGTGGCGGCGATGGTGACCTCGGCGGGGCGGGTATCGGGCTCGGGCGCCTCGCTGAGCCGCGCGAGGCGCAGCGGCGCGCCTGTCGCGGCGTCTTTCTCGTCGACCTTCACGGTCTGATAGCGCGACAGGGTGGGCAGATCGAGGCGGCGCACCGAGAGGCCGGGCTCGGCCAGCCAGTCGAGCAGCTGGGGCGCGGGGGCCTCGAGCCTGATCTCGACGACGCGGCTGGTGGGCGCGAGCACGCCGAGGCGGGGTGTGCTGCGGCCGGCGGCATTGGCAGCGGCCCCCTCGACGCCGGCGAGGCGGAAGCCCCGATGCGGCGCGGGCGGGCGGGCAGCGCGGCGGAAGCTGGCCACCACTTCGTCGGCAACAAGCGGGCGGTCGTCGCTCCATTTGACCGGGCGCAGCCGCAGGATGAGGATGCGGCCCTGATCGACAAAGCGCCAGGACGAGGCGAGGCCGCCGACGAGATTGCCGCCGCTGTCACGGCTGATCAGCGTGGCGGCGCGCAGCTCGGCGGCGAGGCGGGCGCTGAGCCCATGGTCGGTGTCGCCTTCGCCGACCACGGTGACGCTGAGGTTGCTGTCCTGATCAGCCGCTGGCGCGCAGGCGGCGAGCAGCAGGGCAGCCCAGAGGGCAATGGAGGACACAGGGCGCGACATTGGACGCCCCTGCTTCTAGCCAAGGCGGCCAGCCGTGGCCATTTGTTTCGGATGCGCAGCTATGGGCAGGCAAACAACAGCTTGCTTGTGCGGGAGCCGTTTGCGGGTTTAAGCCTTGGCCATGGCCATTGCATCCGACATCGTCTCGCTGGTGGGCAACACGCCGCTCCTCAAGCTCCATGGGCCGAGCGCGGAGACTGGCTGCACGATTTTGGGCAAGGCGGAATTTCTCAACCCCGGCGGCAGCGTCAAGGACCGGGCGGCGCTGTCGATCATCGAGGACGCCGAGGCGAGCGGCGAGCTGGCGCCGGGCGGGACGATCGTGGAGGGCACGGCGGGCAACACCGGCATCGGGTTGGCGGTGGTGGGCGCGGCGCGCGGCTACAAGACGATCATTGTGATGCCCGAAACCCAATCCCGCGAGAAGCAGGACACGCTGCGCGCGCTGGGCGCCGAGCTGATGCTGGTGCCGGCCGCGCCCTATGCCAATCCGGGCCATTATGTGCACACGTCGCGGCGGCTGGCCGAGGAGACGCCCGGCGCGGTCTGGGCCAACCAATTTGACAATATCGCCAACCGGCGCGCCCATGTGCGGACCACGGCGCCCGAGATCTGGGCGCAGACCGAGGGGCGGGTCGATGGCTTCACCTGTGCGGTCGGCACCGGCGGCACGCTGGCCGGGGTGGCGCTGGGGCTGCGCGAAATGCGCGCCGACATCCGGATCGCGCTGACCGACCCCGACGGGGCGGCGCTCTATAACTATTATGCCTGCGGCGAGCTGCGCGGCGAAGGCTCGAGCGTGTCGGAAGGAATTGGCCAGAGCCGCATCACGGCCAATCTGGAAGGGCTGAGCGTGGACGCGCAATATCGCGTGAGCGACCGCGAGGGGCTGAGCTGGGTGCGCCGGCTCAACGCCGAGGAGGGCATCTGCCTCGGCCTGTCTTCGGGCATCAACGTGGCCGGTGCGGTGCGGCTGGCGCGCGACATGGGGCCGGGCCACACCATCGTCACCATCCTGTGCAACTCGGGGCTGCGCTACCTCTCGACGATATGGAACCCGGAGTGGCTGGCCGCCAAGGGGCTGGACTGACCGGCTCCGCTTTTGCGGGACCTCGACGGCGAATCGGCGAGCGGCTATGGGGGGCGGCATGATCCAGCCGCGCGCATCTTCGAGATTTGCCAGCCAGCGGCTGATGCTGGGTCTGCTGGGGCTGGCGCTGGTGATGCTGGTCGTGTTGCTGATCTCCAGCCTGCAACGCCCGCCGCGCGAAGCCGCGCCGCGGGGCGGAGAGCCGCTGGCGCGGTTGGGCCTATTGCCCGACGCGGCCGGAGCGGCGGATGACGGGGCGGTCGCGCCGTGATGCAGCCGCTGTTTCCCCACAGAGTTATCCACAGGGCTTGGCGGGCGGCATGTGCGCCGGGCTTTGTCCATTTACGATGTTTTACCCAAGGCAGCCCATGAAATTGGCCCTGTTTCCCATCAATTCCCATTGAGACCCATGTAATCCCATGGTATGCCCAATCCACAGGGGAATTGGGCCTGATGCCGTGCTGGCAGCCTGCCCGATCCCCCGCCGCGGGTGGGTCAAGTGTCGAACGATGTCTTTCTTGGGTATGCGCTGAACGCGGTCGACGCGAAAAGTCGACTGTCGATTCCGGCTGACTACCGCGACGCGCTGACCGCGCGCGGCAGCGACCGCTCGCTTTACATCGGGCCGGGGCACGGCGGGGCGGACTGTCTGCTGGCCTATGACCAGCGCTATGTCAGCCATGCTGCGCGCGAGCATCTGGAGCGCCATGGCAGCTCGTCGGACCGGGCGCGCTTTGACGAGGCGGGGCTGCTGTTCGGCAGCGCGGCGACCGTGAAGATCGATGACGCCGGGCGCATCGTGCTGTCGGCGACGCTGAAGGCGCTGGGCGATATCGGCGGCCATGTCTGGTTTGTCGGCGGGCTTGAGTGGTTCGAGATGTGGAACCCGTGGCGCTATCTGGCGCGCGAGGGGCTTGACCCGCGCATTGCCCGGCTGGTGCGCGCCGAAATGGCCGCGCGCGGGCTTGACCCTGACAGCGAGCCGGGCCTGTGAGCGCGCCCGCCCTCCCCCATGTTCCCGTGTTGCTGGCCGAGACGATGGCCGCGCTGGCGCTGCGGCCGGGTGACATCTATGTCGATGCGACGCTGGGCGCGGGCGGCTATCTGCGCGAGGCGCGGCGCTTCGGCCTTGCCCATGCTTATGGCTTTGACCGCGACCCGGATGCGATCGCGATGAACGCCGACCTGGCGGCGCTGGCGGATGTGACGCTGATCGCCCGGCCCTTTGCCGAGATGGAGGCGGGGCTGGCCGCGCATGGGGTGGGCGCCGGCGGCGTGGATGCCATTGCCTTTGATATCGGGGTCTCGTCGATGCAGATCGACCGGGCCGAGCGCGGCTTTTCCTTTCAGGCGGACGGGCCGCTCGACATGCGGATGAGCCGCAGCGGGCCGAGTGCGGCTGACTTCATCAACAGCGCCAGCGAGGCCGAGATTGCCGATGTGCTGTGGCAGCTGGGCGATGAGCCCGCCTCGCGGCGGATTGCCCGCGCCATCGTCAACGACCGGCCGATGACACGGACCAGCGAGCTGGCGCGGCTGTGCCGCTCGGTGGTGGGCGGCAAGGCGGTGCCGGGGCGCGACGCGGCGACACGCACGTTTCAGGCGCTGCGCATCCATGTCAACGACGAGCTGGGCCAGCTGGATGCCGGGCTGGAAGCGGCCGAGCGGCTGCTGCGTCCGGGCGGGCGGCTGGCGGTGGTCAGCTTTCATTCGGCCGAAGACCGGCGGGTGAAGGACTTTTTGCGTGCACGCTCGGGCAGCACTCCCGCTGGCTCGCGCCACATGCCCGCCGCAGCGCCGGCGCGCAGCGCGACCTTTCTGAAGCCGGCACGCGCCGTGCGGCCAGGTGCTGCCGAGATTGCCGCCAACCCGCGCGCGCGCTCCGCAACGCTGCGCAGCGCCGTGCGCGCGAGCGCCGATCAGAGGAGGGTTGCATGAAGGATTTTGCTGGCTCGCTGCTGATGGTGCTGCTGACCATGGTGATCGGCATCGGCTGCTATGGGGCGGCGACGCACGGCGCCAGCCAGCGCGCCGCGATTGACGACATGCGCCGCCAGCTGATCGCCGAGGCGCGCGAGATCCGCGACCTTGAGGCCGAGCTGCGCACCCGCGCCCGGCTGCCGCAGCTGGAGCGCTGGAACGATCAGGTGCTGAAGATGTCGGCGCCTGCGGCCGGCCAGTTCATGGCCACGCCGGTGCAGCTGATCAATCTGGTGACCCCGCCCGAGCCGGTGGCCCCGGCGCTGGAGGCGCCGACGCTGCGGCTGGCCGTGGCCCCGGCCGCGCCAACCGAACAGGGCGGCATCGTGCGCACCGGCTTTGAGCCGGACGCGGCCTCCCCGGACATGGGACCGCCAGAGACGACCACCAAGCCGTCTGTCGTGCGCACGGCCTTTGAGGCGAGCCCGGCCGCGATGGACCAGCCCTGAGCGATGGCGACCCGCGCGCTTTCGCAATTGGGCGGGCCGACATCCGGCGGCGGGCGCGCGGGCCAGCCGCTGCCGGGCCAGCGCCAGCGCGCCCAGCGCAGCGCGCGGCAGCGGGCCATGGTGGTGATGCTGATGTTTCTGGCGCCGCCGCTGCTGTTTGGCGCGCGGCTGGTCGATCTGGGGGTCAATCAGGCGCGGCCGCTCGGCACGGCCGAGATTGGCAGCGCCGCGCCGCCGCGCGCCGATATTGTTGACCGCAACGGGGTCGAGCTGGCGCGGACCTTCGAGGCCTATGCGGTGTCGGTCGAGCCGCGGCGGCTGGCGTCTGACCCGCGCGAGCTCGCACGGCAGATCGCGGCGATCCTGCCCGATACAGATGCGGGCGCGATTTTTGACGAGCTGACGCACAGCGGCAGTTTCCGCTATCTGGCGCGCCGCGTGCTGCCCTCGGAAGCGCAGCGGATCAACGATCTGGGCGAGCCGGCGATTCACCTCAGCCGTGAGGCCGAGCGGCTTTATCCGAACTTCAACCTTGCCGCCCATGCGATCGGTTATCCCGACGACCAAGGGCACGGCGTGGCCGGCGTCGAGCGTCAGTTTGACGAGCGGCTGTCGAGCAGCGATGGGCGCGCCGAGCCGCTGGCGCTGTCCATCGATGTGCGGGTGCAGCAGGCGCTCGAACATGAGCTGGGCACGCTCTATCAGGCGCAGCGCGCCGAGGGCGCGGTCGGCGTGGTGCTTGACGTCGACAGCGGCGAAGTGGTGGCGATGACCTCATTGCCCGATTTCAACCCCAATGCGCCGGGCCAGGCGGGCGACGAGGCGCGCTACAACAAGGCCAGCTTCGCCACCTATGAGCTGGGCAGCACCTTCAAGGCGATCACCATTGCCAGCGCGCTGGAGGCGGGCACCATCGACAGCATTGCCAAGCGCTATGACGCCAGCGCGCCCATTCAGATGGGCCGGTTCCGGATCCGCGATGACCATGCCAAGAACCGCTGGCTGAGCGTGCCGGAGGTGTTCATCCACTCCTCGAACATCGGCACCGCGAAGATCGCCGTGGAAGCCGGGCGCGATGTGCAGCGCGCGACGCTCGAAAAGCTGGGCATGCTGGCGCCGCTCGAGATCGAGCTGCCCGAGCGCGCGCGGCCGCAATTTCCCTCGCTCGAGCGCTGGAGCGAGCTTTCGACGATGACCATCTCTTATGGTCACGGCATTTCGGTGACGCCGCTGCATCTGGCGGGCGCCTATGCGGCGCTGGTCAATGGCGGAATCTACCGCCAGCCGACGCTGATCAGGCAGGATGGCCCGAGGCCAGGCGCGCGCGTGTTCAGCCCCGAAACCTCGGCCAGCATGCGCCAGCTGCTGCGGCTGACGGTGACCGATGGCACCGGCAGGCGTGCCGATGCGCCGGGCTACCGGGTGGGCGGCAAGACCGGCACGGCCGAGAAGAACGCCAGCGGCCGCTATCAGCGCGGCACCAATGTCTCGACCTTTGCTGCCGCCTTTCCAATGGACGCGCCGCGCTATGTGATCATCGCGATGGTCGATGATCCGCGCGGCTCCAAGGAGAGCGCGGGCTTTCGCACCGCCGGCATGGTGGTGGCGCCGGCCGTGAAGCGGCTGGTCGAGCGCATCGGGCCGCTGCTCGGCGTCAAGCCCGAGCCGACGCGCGACCTTGATATCGCAGCCTTGCAGGCCGGGCTGAACGAAGCCCAGGCCGGGGGGAATGAGGGGTGCGGCTGGCAGCGCTCTTTGACGGCGGCGATGACACGGAGGTGAGCGGCTTTGCCATCGACCATCGGCTTGTCGGGCCCGGCACGGTGTTTGGTGCCTTCAAGGGCGCGCGGGTGAATGGCGAGGATTTCATCGCCGCCGCCGTGGCCGCGGGCGCGGTGGCGGTGGTGGCGCGGCCTGAAGCCCATGTGGAAGGTGCGCTGCATGTGCGCGCCGCCGAGCCGCGCGCCGTGTTTGCCCGTGCGGCGGCGCGCTTCTTCGCGCCCTTCCCTGCCGTCACCGTGGCGGTGACGGGCACCAACGGCAAGACATCGACCGTCGAGCTGACGCGCCAGCTCTGGGCACTGGCCGGGCATGAGGCGGCAAGCCTTGGCACGCTGGGCGTGACCACCAGCGCCGGCACGGCCAGCGGCGGCGGGCTGACGACGCCCGATGTGGTGCGCTTTCTGGCACAGATGGCGACGCTGGCCCGTGACGGCATCGACCATGCTGCCTTTGAGGCCTCCAGCCATGGGCTTTCGCAATATCGCACCGAGGGGCTGCCGGTGCGGGCGGCCGGCTTCACCAATCTGAGCCGCGACCATCTGGATTACCATGGCACGATGGAGGCCTATTTTGCCGCCAAGCTGCGGCTGTTCGACGAGGTGCTGGACGCCGACGGGACGGCGGTGATCTGGGCCGATGATGCGCCCTGGGCCGGGCGGGTGGCGCAAGCGGCCGCCGCGCGGGGGGTGCGCACGCTGAGCGTGGGGCGAAGCGGCGAAGCTTTGCGGCTGGTGGCGCAGACGCCCGATGCGCTGGGCCAATGGCTGGAGATTGAAGCGGGCGGCGTGCGCCAGCGGATCATGCTGCCGCTGATCGGCGAATATCAGGCGGCCAATGCGCTGGTGGCGGCCGGGCTGGTGATGGCGACCGGCGGCGACCCGGAGGCGACGCTGGCCGATCTGGCGCGGCTGCGGCCGGTGCGCGGGCGGCTGGAGCTGGCGGCGCGCAGCCGGGCCGGTGCGCCGGTCTATGTCGATTACGCGCATACGCCGGATGCGCTGGCCGCGGCGGCGGCGGCGCTCAGGCCGCATGTGCGCGGCCGACTGATTCTTGTGTTTGGCGCGGGCGGGGACCGGGACACCGGCAAGCGCGCGCTGATGGGCGAAATAGCCGCGCGGGTGGCCGAGGTCGTGATCGTGACCGACGACAACCCGCGCTCCGAAGATCCTGCTGCCATCCGCAACGCCATTCTCGTCGCCGCGCCCGGTGCCCAGAATATCGCGGATCGCCGGGATGCCATCGCCGCCGGTATCGCTGATGCCGGCGGCGATGACGTTGTTCTGATTGCCGGCAAGGGCCATGAACAGGGCCAGATCATCGGCGAGACCACCCTGCCCTTCGACGATGTGAGCGTGGCGCGCGAGGTGGCGGCGTGACGCCACTCTGGACCGCGCGCGACATCGCTGCGGCCACGGGCGGCACCGCATCGGCCGATTTCGAGGCGCACGGGGTCACCTTCGACAGCCGCGAAGTGGGGCCGGGCGACCTGTTTGTGGCGCTGGCCGGGAGCACCACCGACGGCCACCGTTATGCGGACGCAGCGCTGGCGGCGGGCGCAGCCGGGCTGCTGGTTTCGGCCGATGTGGCGGGGCCGCAGGTGCGCGTGGCCAATACGGCGGCCGCCCTTGAGGCGCTGGCGTCAGCGGCGCGGGACCGCGCGGCGGCCTTGCGGATCGGGGTGACCGGATCGGTGGGCAAGACCGGGGTGAAGGAGGCACTGGCCAAGGCGCTGGGGCGGTTTGCGCCGGGCGCGGTCCATGCCTCGGTGAAGAGCTACAACAACCATGTCGGCGTGCCGCTGAGCCTGGCGCGGATGCCGGCGGCGAGCCGCTTCGGCGTGTTTGAGATGGGCATGAACCATGCGGGCGAGCTGACCGCGCTGTCGGCGCTGGTGCGACCCAATGTGGCGATCGTCACCTGGGTGGCCTCGGCCCATATCGAGAATTTCGAGGATGAAGCCGGCATCGCGCGCGCCAAGGGGGAGATTTTCTCCGGCCTGAGCGATGGCGGCACGGCAATTCTGCCGCATGACAATGTGCATGCCCCCCTGCTGCGCGAGGCCGCATCGGGCGCGGCGCGGCTGATCAGCTTCGGGCTGGGCGACGGCGCGGATGTGAGGGCCGAGCGTTTCGTGTTGCATCCGGACTGTTCGTGCGTGACTGCGCGGCTCATCCATCCCGAACTGGGCGAGGAGCGGCTGACCTTCAAGGTCGGCATGGCCGGGCGGCACTGGGTGAGCAATGCGCTGGCGGTGCTGGCCGGGGTCTGGGCGGCGGGCGGCGACCTGGCGCTGGCCGGGCTGGCACTGGCCGAGCTTCAGGACCTGCCGGGCCGCGGCGCACGGCGGCGCGTCGCAGTGGGCGAGGGCCAGGCGATCGTCATCGACGAGAGCTACAATGCCAATCCGGCCTCGATGGCGGCCTCGCTGGCGGTGCTGGGCGAGATTGCGCCTTCGGGGCGTGGGCGGCGGCTGGCGGTGCTGGGCGCGATGAAGGAGCTGGGCCCGCGCAGCGACGAGTTTCATGCCGGTCTGGCACCAGATGTTGTGTCCAGCGGCGCCGAGACCATAATTGTTGTGGGCAACGAGATGAAAGCGCTGGCGGCGGCACTGGGCCGCAAGCTAGAGGTGAGACATGTGGCCAATGCGGCCGAAGCCCTGCTGGAGATCGATTTGGCTCTTCGTCCTGATGATGTCTTGCTGGTGAAAGGCTCGAACAGTGTCGGGCTGGGCGCGCTGGTGGCGGCACTGGCGGCGCGGCGCGTGGCGGCGGGCCATGAAGGGGGCAGCGAATGATCAATGCGCTGGCCGATCTCGCCGGCTTTGAGGGCCTGTTCAACCTGTTCCGCTACATCACCTTCCGCTCGGTAGCGGCGCTGGTGACGGCGCTGGCGATCGCACTGGTGATCGGGCCGCGCTTCATCAGCTTCCTGCGCAGCAAGCAGGGCAAGGGCCAGCCGATCCGCGAGGACGGGCCGGCCTCGCACCTGCTGACCAAGAAGGGCACGCCGACGATGGGCGGGCTGATGATCCTGATCGCGATGACGGTCTCGACACTTTTGTGGATGGATGTGAGCAACGGCTTTGTCTGGTCCTGCCTTGCCGTGACGCTCAGCTTCGGGGCGATCGGCTTTCTCGATGATTATGACAAGGTGACCAAGAGCAGCCATGCCGGGCTTTCGGGGCGGACGCGGCTGCTGATGGAGTTCTTTATCGCGGGCCTGGCCTGCACCTTCATCGCCAGCCGCACGGGGACCAGCCTTTACCTGCCCTTTCTCAAAGACTTCGCAGTGCCGCTCGGGATTTTCTACATCGCCTTTGGCGCCTTCATCATCACCGGCTTTGGCAATGCGGTGAACCTGACCGACGGGCTTGACGGGCTGGCGACCATGCCGATGGTGATCGCCGCCGCCGCCTTTGCCATCATCGCCTATCTGATCGGCAACATCCGCTTTGCCGATTATCTGGGCGTGCATCATGTCTCGGGCGCCGGCGAGCTGGCGGTGTTTTGCGCAGCACTCATCGGCGCCTGCCTTGGCTTTCTCTGGTACAATGCGCCGCCGGCGGCGGTGTTCATGGGCGATACCGGCAGCCTGGCGCTGGGCGGCGCGCTGGGCACCATCGCGGTGGTGACCAATCATGAGCTGGTGCTGCTGGTCATCGGCGGGCTGTTCGTGCTCGAGACGGTGAGTGTCATCGTGCAGGTGGCGAGCTTCAAGATGACCGGAAAGCGGGTGTTCCGCATGGCGCCGCTGCACCATCATTATGAGCAGAAGGGCTGGGCGGAATCGACCGTCGTCATCCGCTTCTGGATCATCGCCATCGTGCTGGCGCTGGCCGGCCTTGCGACGTTGAAGCTGCGGTGATCACCAGCTCCGCCTTTTCAGGCCAACGCTACGGCGTCTTCGGGCTGGCGCGCTCCGGGCGGGCGACCGTGGCGGCGCTGGTGGCCTCGGGTGCCGAGGTGCTGGCCTGGGACGACGGCGAGGCGGCGCGCGAGGCCTTTGCGGGGCCGCTTACCGACCTCAACGAGGCTGATCTGGCCGGGCTTGCGGCCATTGTCGTGTCGCCCGGCGTGCCGCACAGTGCGCCGATCTTCGCGCGCGCGGCCGCCGCCGGGGTGATGGTGATAGGTGACATCGAGCTGTTTGCCATAGCGCGGGCGGACCTGCCGCCGCAACGGGTGGTGGGCATCACCGGCACCAACGGCAAATCGACGACGACGGCGCTGGTGCATCATCTGCTCGCCAATGCTGGCGTGCCGGCTGCCATGGGCGGCAACATCGGCCTGCCGATCTTGGCGCAGGACCCGCTGCCGGCGGGCGGGGTCTATGTGCTCGAGCTTTCGAGCTATCAGCTGGAGATCACCCACAGCCTCGCCTGTGATGTGGCGGTGTTGCTCAACATCACGCCCGACCATCTGGAGCGGCATGGCACGATGGCGGCCTATGCGGCGGCCAAGGCGAGGATTTTCGCCATGCAGCGCCCAAGCGGCGTGGCCATTGTGGGGGGGGCTGCACAGGCAGACTTTACCCCGGCACCGGCCACGGCGCTGCGGATCGAGGAGGTGGCGACGCCGGCGCAGGCGGACTGGCCGGCGCTGCAGGGGCCGCACAATCTGGAAAATGCGCGCGCGGCCGTGGCAGTCGTGCGGGCGCTGGGGCTGGGCGAGGCGGAGATTGCCGCCGGGCTGGCCAGCTATGGCGGGCTGCCGCACCGGATGGAGCGGGTCGGCGTGCGCGGCGGGGTGCTTTGGGTGAATGACAGCAAGGCGACCAATGCGGAAGCTGCGGCGCCGGCGCTGGCTGCCTATGCGCGCACTCACTGGATTGCCGGCGGCAAGGCCAAGGGCGCTGATCTTGATGCGGTGATGCCGCATCTGGCCGGCGTGGTGGCGGCCTATCTGATCGGCGAGGCGGCGCCGGTGTTTCATGACATCTTGCAGGGGCGCCTGCCGGTGACGCTGTCGGGCACGCTGCCGCGCGCGGTGGCGGATGCGGCGGCGGCGGCGCGGGCGGGGGACACGGTGCTGCTCTCGCCGGCGTGCGCGAGCTTTGACCAGTTCCGGGATTTCGAGGCGCGCGGCGAGGCGTTTCGGGCGCTGGTGGCGGCGCTGCCGGAGGACGTTGCATGAGCGCGCCGCTGGCCTTTTCGCGCGGCGACCGCTCCTGGCTGGGCGAATGGTTCCGCACCATCGACAAGCTGCTGCTGACCCTGGTGTTCGCGCTGATCGGCGTCGGGCTGCTGGCGGTGGCGGCCGCATCGCCGGCGGCGGCGCAGCGGCTGTCGGGGATGAATTTCACCTATGACAGCCTTTATTTCCTGAAGCGGCAGATCATCTGGGTGGCGCTTGGCCTGCCGGTGATGATCGGGGTGTCGATGCTGCCGGTGCAGCTGGCGCGGCGGCTGTCGGTGTTGGGCTGCGGCGTGTTTGCGCTGCTGCTGGTGCTGGTGCTGTTCAGCGGCTCGGGCGAGGGCGCCAATGGCGCGGTGCGCTGGCTGTCGCTGGGCGGCTTGAAGTTTCAGCCGTCGGAATTTCTGAAGCCGATGTTCATCGTGACGACGGCGTGGCTCCTGTCGCTGCGCTTCGATGATCCCGAACTGCCGATGATGCAGCTCAGCTTCGGGATGCTGGTGGTGCTGGGCGGGCTGCTGGTGTTGCAGCCCGACCTTGGCCAGACGGTGCTGATCGCGCTGGTGTGGCTGGTGCAGGCGGTGCTGGCGGGCCTGCCGCTGGTGCTGGTGGGGGCGGCGATCCTGCTCGGGATTGTCGGGCTGGGGCTCGCCTATCTGAGCTTCAGCCACTTTGCCGAGCGCATTGACAAATATCTGTTCAACACCGGCGACACCTATCAGATCGACCGGGCGCTTGACTGTTTCCGTGCCGGCGGGCTGTTCGGGGTGGGGCCGGGCGAGGGGCGGATGAAGTTCCGCCTGCCCGAGCCGCACACCGACTATATCTTTTCGGTGATCGGTGAGGAGTTCGGCATCATCGCCTGCATGGTGGTGGCGGTGCTGTTTCTGGCCATTGTCGTGCGCGCCTTTCTCAACCTGCTTGATGAGGACGATCCGTTCGTGATGCTGGCGGCGGCCGGGCTGACGACGCAATTTGGCTTGCAGGCGACGATCAACATGGCGGTCAACCTCAACCTCGCGCCGTCGAAGGGAATGACGCTGCCGTTCGTGAGCCATGGCGGGTCGAGCTTCATTGCGCTGTGCCTTGGCATGGGGCTGCTGCTGGCGCTGACCCGGCGCAACCCGTTTCTCAAGGCCTCGCCCTATGCCGAGAGCTGGAGGGGCGCATGAGCGGGCCGTTCGTTCTCGCTGCCGGCGGCACCGGCGGGCATATGGTGCCAGCCCATGTGCTGGCCTGCGAGCTGATGGCGCGCGGCCATGAGGTGCATCTGGTGACCGATGCGCGGGGCCTGCGTTTTCCCGGCCTGTTCGAAGGGGTGCCGCGCACCGTGGTCGAGAGCGGCTCGGTGGCGCGCTCGGGGCTGCTGGCGCTGCCGAAGGTGGCGCTCGCGGTGCTGCGCGGCTGGGCGGCGGCGCGGACGCTGTTTCGCGAGATCCGCCCGCGCGCGGTGATCGGCTTTGGCGGCTATCCGGCGCTGCCGGGGCTGCTGGCGGCGGTCTCGATGCGGCTGCCGAGCCTGATCCATGAGCAGAATGCCGTGCTGGGCCGGGTCAACCGGCTGCTGGCGCCGCGCGTGCGGGCGATCGCCACCAGCTATCCGGCGGTGCGCGGGCTGGATGCGCGGCTGGCCGCGCGCGTGCGGCTGACCGGCAACCCGGTGCGCGCCGAGGTGGTGGCGGCGCGCGACACGCTGTTTGATGCCCATGCGAGCCGGCTGCGGCTGCTGGTGACTGGCGGCAGCCAGGGCGCGGCGGTGCTGAACAGCGTGGTGCCGGCGGCGGTCGCGCTGCTGCCGGCGCGGGTGCGGGCGCGGCTCGATGTCGTGCACCAGGGCCGCGACGAGGACGCCGAGGCGATGAAGCTGGCCTATGCCGAAGCCGGGGTGAGCGCGGTGATCCGGGCCTATTTCGAGGATCTGCCGCGCGAGATTGCCGCCGCGCATCTGGTGGTGGCGCGCGCCGGGGCCTCGACCGTGGCCGAACTGACGGTGGCCGGGCGGCCGGCGGTGCTGGTGCCGCTGCCGATCGCGGCCGATGATCATCAGGCCGACAATGCCCGCGCCATGGCGGGGGCGGGTGGCGCGGTGATGGTACGCCAGGGCGAGTTCACGCCCGCGCGTTTGGCCGACATATTGACCGCCTGGCTGGGCGACCCGGACGCGCTGGCGGCTGCGGCCGAGGCGGCGCGGGCGCTGGGCCGGCCCGATGCGGCGTCAGCACTCGCTGACCTTGTGACGGAGACCGCAGAGTGACGCCCCGCGCCGCATTGAAGCCCGGCTTTCGCACCGATATCGGCACCATTCACTTTGTCGGCATCGGCGGCATCGGCATGTCGGGCATTGCCGAGGTGATGAAGAACCTCGGCTTTTCGGTGCAGGGGTCGGACGTGGCCGAAAGCTATGTCGTGCAGGGGCTGCGCAAGAAGGGCATTGAGGTATTCATCGGCCAGCGCGCCGAGAATGTGGAAAACGCCTCGGTGGTGGTGATCTCGACCGCCATCAAGCGCGACAATCCCGAAGTGGTGGAGGCGGCCGCGCGCCGGCTGCCGATCGTGCGCCGGGCCGAGATGCTGGCCGAGCTGATGCGGCTGAAGAGCTGTGTGGCAGTGGCCGGCACGCACGGCAAGACGACGACGACCTCGATGGTGGCGGCGCTGCTGGATGCCGGCGGGCTGGACCCGACGGTGATCAACGGCGGGATCATCAACACCTATGGCTCGAATGCGCGGCTGGGGGCGGGCGAGTGGATGGTGGTGGAGGCCGATGAGAGCGACGGCAGCTTCCTGCGGCTGGGCGGCACCTTCGGGATTGTCACCAACATCGACCCCGAGCATCTCGACCATTGGGGCAGCTTTGATGAGGTGCGCGAGGCCTTCCGCCAGTTCGTCAATCAGGTGCCCTTCTACGGTGCGGGCATATTGTGCATCGACCATCCCGAGGTGCAGGCGCTGCTGCAGCGCGTGTCGGACCGGCGGATCGTCACCTATGGCTTTTCGGCGCCCGCCGATGTGCGCGGCGAGAATGTGACGCCGGTGCCGGGCGGCAACCGCTTTGCCGTGGTGGTGCGCGGGCGCGAGGGCGAGCGGCGGATCGAGGATCTGGAGCTGCCGATGCCGGGGCGGCACAATGTGCTGAATGCGCTGGCGGCGGTGGCGGTCGCGGTCGAGCTGGGGCTGGACGACACGGCCATCCGCGCCGGCTTTGCCCGCTTTGGCGGGGTCAAGCGGCGCTTCACCCGCGTGGGCGAGGTGGACGGCGTGACCGTCATCGATGATTATGGGCATCACCCGGTCGAGATCAAGGCGGTGCTGGCGGCCGCGCGCGAGGGCGTAGCGCAGGCGCCGGGCGGGCGGGTGCTGGCGGTGGTGCAGCCGCACCGTTTCACCCGGCTGCGTGACCTGATGAGCGAATTTCAGGCGGCCTTCAACGATGCCGATCTTGTGTATGTGACGCCTGTCTATGCCGCTGGCGAAACCCCGATCGAGGCCGTGGACGCGGACGCGCTGGTGGCGGGCCTGCGCGGCTCGGGCCACCGCGGCGCGGTCGCGGTGAGCGGGGCGGACGAGCTGGCCGAGAAGCTCGCCGTCGACGCCCGGGCGGGCGACATGGTGGTGTGCCTCGGCGCGGGCGACATCACCAAATGGGCGGCGGGGCTGGCCGAGGGCATTGCCGCTGTCAGGGCGCGCGGATGATGGCGGCGCTGGCCCTTGATCGAGGCGCGGTGCGCGGGCGGCTGGTGGCCGATGCGCCGCTGGCGCCGCTGGTCTGGTTCAAGGCCGGCGGCCGGGCGGACTGGCTGTTCGAGCCGGCCGATCTGGCCGATCTGCAGGGTTTTCTGCGCCAGCTTTCCGACGATGTGCCGGTGATGGCGCTGGGGCTCGGCTCCAATCTGATCATCCGCGATGGCGGCGTACCGGGCGTGGTGGTGCGGCTGGGCAAGGCCTTTGCCGGGGTCTCGGTCGAGGGCGACATGCTGGTGTGCGGCGGCGGCGCGTCGGGCATTTCGGTGGCGAGCAGCGCGCGCGATACCGGGCTGGCGGGGCTGGAGTTTCTGCGCGGGATCCCCGGCACGGTGGGTGGCTTTGTGCGCATGAACGGCGGCGCCTATGGGCGCGAGGTGGCCGATATTCTGGTCGATTGCGAGGTGGTGACGCGTGACGGCTCGTGCCGCACCCTGAGCCTTGCCGAGCTTGGCTATTCCTATCGCCATTCGGCGCTCCTGGTCGGGGCGATCGTGGTTTCGGCGCGGTTTCGCGGGGTGCCGGGCAAACCGGAGGACATTGCCGCCGAAATGGCGCGCATTGCCGCGGCGCGCGAGGCCAGCCAGCCGCTCCGGTCGCGCACCGGCGGCTCCACCTTCAAGAACCCGCCGGGCCACAAGGCCTGGGCGCTGGTTGATGAGGCGGGCTGCCGGGGGCTGACGCGCGGCGGCGCGCAAGTGAGCGAGAAACACACCAATTTCCTGATCAACACCGGCGAGGCCAGTGCGGCTGATATCGAGGCGCTGGGCGAAGAGGTGCGGGCGCGGGTGAAGGCGCATTCGGGCATCGAGCTGGAGTGGGAAATCGCGCGCGTGGGGCGGGCACCATGAAGGTGGCGGTGCTTATGGGCGGCTGGTCGGCCGAGCGCGCGGTCTCGCTCTCCTCGGGCGCGGGCGTGGCGGCGGCGTGCCGGGCGCTGGGCCACCATGTGAGCGAAATCGACATGGACCGCGATGTGGCGGAGAGGCTGCGCGCCGCCGCCCCCGATGTGGTGTTCAACGCGCTGCACGGCACGCCCGGCGAGGATGGCAGCGTGCAGGGGCTGCTCGATATATTGGGCCTGCCCTATACGCACAGCGGCTGCACCACATCGGCGATTGCCATCGACAAGCAATTGACCAAGGCCGTGCTGGCACCCGCAGGCGTGCGGATGCCGGGCGGGCAGATGGTGAGCCGCGCGCAGTTGTTTGCGGGTGATCCCCTGCCCCGGCCCTATGTGCTGAAGCCGGTGAATGAAGGCTCGTCGGTGGGGGTGGCGATCATCACCGCAGACACGCCGGTGATCGGGCCGGACGTGCCGGGGCCGTGGCAGGATTTCGAGACGCTGCTGGCCGAGCCGTTCATTGCCGGCCTTGAGCTGACCGTGGCGGTGATCGACGCGCCCGAGGGCCCGCGCGCGCTGGCGGTGACCGAACTCAGGCCCGGCAACGGCTTTTACGATTATGAGGCCAAATATACCGACGGGGTGACCGAGCATATTTGCCCGGCGGTTCTGCCCGCCGATATCGAGGCGGCGGCGCTGGAGACGGCGGTGCGCGCGCATCTGCTGCTCGGCTGCCGGGGCACCAGCCGCGCCGATTATCGCTGGGACCCGGCGCACGGGGTGGAAGGGCTTTATCTGCTGGAGGTCAACACCCAGCCGGGGATGACGCCGCTCAGCCTTGTGCCCGAACAGGCCCGCCATGTCGGCATGAGCTATGAAGCGCTGGTGCAGCGGCTGCTCGATGTGGCGCTGGATGGGGGGCCACGCTGATGGGCGCGGTCAAGACCAAGCGCGGCGAAAAGCCCAAGCAGCGCAAGGCGAAGGCCGAGGTGGTGCAGCGCGAGGCGCAGCCGCGGCTGAGCGCCATGCAGCGCCGGGCGCTGATGCTGGGGGTGCCGCTGACGGCTATGGCAACGCTGGCGCTGGCGGGCTGGGCCTATGACTGGCCGGGCAATGCGCGCGCCGCGCTGGCGCTGGGCAGTGCGGCGGCCGGGCTGGAAATCCGCCATGTCGAAGTGCGCGGGTTGGAGCAGGTGCCACGGCTAGCGGTTTATGAAGCGGTGCTGGCCGGGCCGAGCAACCCGATGCTGGCGACCGACCTTGCGGCGATCCGGATGCGGCTGCGGGCCATGCCCTGGGTGGCCGATGCCAGCGTCAGCCGGCGGCTGCCCGATACGGTGGTGGTCGATGTGCGCGAGCGCAAGCCGGTGGCGCTGTGGCAGAACGACGGGCGCTTTCACCTGATCGACATCACTGGCCGGGTGCTGGCGAGCGACGGGCTCGATGAATTTGCCGCCCTGCCGCTGGTGGTGGGCGACGGCGCCAACGCGCAGGTGGCCGGGCTGCTTGATCTGGCTGATGCCGCGCCCGCGCTGGCCGGCAAGGTGCATGCGGCGATATTGGTGGGCCAGCGGCGCTGGAACCTGCGCTTCAAGACCGGCGAGACCTTAATGCTGCCCGACACGCCCGAGCGGGCGCGCGCGGCGCTGACCCGCTTTGCCGCACTTGAAGCGAGCCTGCCCGAAGGGCGCAAGCTGCTGGGCGGGCAGTTCGAGCGGTTTGACCTGCGTCTGCCGGGGCAGATGGTCGTGGGCGGCGAGGAAGTGGCCAAGGCGATCGAGGCAGCGCGCAAGGCCGCCGACGAAGCAAAACGGGCGACGATCTGATGGCCAAGCTGCCCCTTGGCAATTCGCGCGGCACTGACCGCGCCATCGCGGTGCTGGATATCGGCACTTCGAAGGTGGCGGCGCTGATCGCGCGCATTGGCGATGATGGGGTGCCGGTGGTGATCGGCACCGGGCAGAAGCCGTGCCACGGCGTGACCAACGGGCTGGTGACGCATTTCGAGCGGACTGAGGCGGCGGTGCGCGGCGCGATGGACCAGGCCGAGCGTGCGGCGGGGATGCAGGCGGGCTTTGTCTATGGCTCGATTTCGGCGGGCAATCTGGTGTCAGGGCTGGTGCATGCCGAGATTGACATCGCCGGGGCCAGCATCACATCGGCCGACATGGACGCGCTGCGGCTGGCGGCGCGCGCCCAGATCCAGCCCGGCACCGCCACGGTGGTCCATGCCAAGCCGGCGCTCTATTCGCTCGACGGACAGGCAGCGGTGGAGACGCCGATCGGCTTTCATGCTGACCGGCTGGCGATCGATGTGCATGTGGTGACCGCCGACACGCCGCCCTTGAAGAACCTCGACCGGGCGGTGAAGCAGGCGCATCTGGGGCTGCGCACGCTGGTCGCCTCGCCGCTGGCGGCCAGCCTTTCCACGCTCGACCGCGAGGAGCGCGAGCTTGGCGTGGCGCTGGTCGAGATTGGCGCGGGCGTGACCACGGTCGCGGTGCACAGCTTTGGGATTTTGGTGGGCGTGGCGAGCATCCCCATGGGCGCGGCCGACATCACCGCCGACATCGCTTCCACCTTCGCCACGCGCATTGCTGACGCCGAGCGCATCAAGGTATTGGAGGGGGCGGCCGTGGCGGTGTCGAAGGACCATAGCGACCTTATCGACCTGCCGCCGATCAACGACGAGGGGCCGGGTGATCCGATGCGGGTGACACGCGCGCAGCTGATCGCCGTCATCCGCCAGCGGCTGCAGATATTGTTTTCGGAAGTGGAGGAGAAGCTGAAGCTGCTCGGCTTCACCGGGCCGCGCGCCCGGCAGATCGTGCTGAGCGGCGGCGGGGCGGAGCTGCGCGGCATTGCCGACCTGGCGCAGGGCGTGCTGGGCCGCAATGTGCGCGTCGGGCGGCCGGGCGGGCTGATCGGGCTGCCACAGGCGCAGAGCGGGCCGGCCTATGCGACGCTGGCCGGGCTGGTGCTGTTTGCCGCCGCCGAAGAGCCCGACATCTGGCACAACGCGCCCAACAGCCGCGCCGGGCCGGAGCGGACAGGCATTTTTTCAGCCCTTAACCGGCTGATCCGCAATTTCTGAGATTCCATTGCCACATCAATACATATAGTATGACGCCAGACAGGGGAGATACGAAATGCTGGAGTTCGAACGGACAGAGCTGACCGAGCTGAAGCCCCGGATCACGGTGGTGGGCGTTGGCGGCGCGGGCTGCAACGCGGTGGCCAACATGATCGCGGCACAGCTTCAGGGCGTCGATTTCATCGTCGCCAACACCGATGCCCAGTCGCTGGCGGCAAGTCAGGCGGAGACGCGCATCCAGCTCGGCATGAAGATCACCCAGGGGCTGGGCGCCGGCGCGCGGCCCGAGATCGGCCGGGCGGCAGCCGAAGAGACGCTCGACCAGCTCGAGACCAGCCTTGAGGGCGCGCACATGTGCTTCATCGCCGCCGGCATGGGCGGCGGCACCGGCACCGGCGCAGCGCCAGTGGTGGCGCGCGCGGCGCGGGAGAAGGGCATCCTGACCGTGGGCGTGGTCACCAAGCCCTTCACCTTCGAAGGCTCGAAGCGGATGCGCCTTGCCGAGGAGGGCATTGCCGAGCTGCAGAAGGTGGTCGACACGCTGATCGTCATTCCCAACCAGAATCTGTTCCTGATCGCCAACCAGTCGACCGGGCTGGCCGAGGCCTTTTCCATGGCCGACCAGGTGCTGCATCAGGGCGTGCGGGGGATCACCGACCTGATGATCCTGCCTGGCCTCATCAACCTCGACTTTGCCGACATCCGCACGGTGATGAGCGAGATGGGCAAGGCGATGATGGGCACCGGCGAAGCCAGCGGCGAGGGCCGGGCGCTGGCGGCGGCGGAGAAGGCAATCGCCAATCCGCTGCTCGATGAAGTGTCGATGCGCGGCGCCAAGGGCGTGATCATCAATGTGACCGGCGGCAACGACCTGACGCTGATGGAGCTGGATGAAGCCGCCAACTTCATCAAGGAAATGGTCGACCCGGATGCCAACATCATCGTCGGCAGCGCGCTCAATCCCGAGCTTGAAGGCATGATGCGCGTTTCGGTGGTGGCGACCGGCATCGATGCCGCTGCCCGGCCCGAGCCGGTGCGCCCGCGCGCGCGCGTCGAGACGCCGGCCGTGGCCGCTGCCCCGGTCGTGCCGCCGGTGCAGCCGAGCATCTTCAGCACACCGGCCAGCGTGGCGCCGGCTGCGGCTGCGCCCGCAGCCGCGCCCGCAGCCGCGCCCGCCGCACCTGCGGCCGAGCCGATCGAGCAGGCGGCGGCGCCGAGCGCCGATGCGGACGAGGAGGATGAAATCGACCTTGGCGCCGTGGGCGAACGGGTGGACGACACGCCCAAGGCTGGCCTCGACACCTTTCGCTTCACCCCGGTGAAGGCGCCGGCCGTGGGCAATGCCCGGGTCGTGCCACCGGCAACGCCCGTGGAGGAGCCCGCGCCTGCGTCGCAGCCCGAAGCCGAGGAGCGGCCGCAGACGCTGTTCGAGAAGATGCTCGGCCTGTCGCAGGGGCATCGCGGCAAGCCGGCGGCGCCCGCTCAGACGCTGGCGCCCGAGCCCGAGGCGAAGGAGCCGGACGTCGATATTCCGCCCTTCTTCAAGCGGCAGGTCAACAACTGAGCCGCTGCCGCTGGCGAGGGATTGCCGCGCGACCCAGCGTAGGGGGGCATGGCCTTGCTCCCCTCTTCCGATCAGGCGATTGCGCTCAACCGCTTCGGGCTGGGCGCGCGCGCTGATGAGCCGCTGCCGGGCCAGCCGAAACGCTGGCTGATCGACCAGCTGGGCCGCTTTGAGCCGCGGCCGGCCGCGCTGAAGGGCGTGCCGGGCAGCGACCGGGCCGGAGCCGACATGCGCAGCTATGTGCAGGGGCTGCGGCGCGGGCAGGAGGGCGCGGGGCAAAAGGATCTGGAGGCCGAGGTGCGGCGCGCGCTGCGCCGCCAGTTTCGTGACTATTATGCGAGCCATGTGAGCGCGCGGATCGAGGCGGCGCTGACCACGCCGGCGCCGTTTGCGGAGCGGCTGGTGCATTTCTGGGCCAATCATTTCGCCGTGTCTGTAGACAAGTTCCAGACCATTGCGCTTGCTGGCACGATGGAGTTCGAAGCCGTGCGGCCGCATCTGCTGGGCCGGTTCGAGGAGCTGCTGCTGGCCGTGGTGCACCACCCGGCGATGCTGCTCTACCTTGATCAGGCGCAATCAATCGGGCCGGATTCGCGGCTGGGCCAGGCCGCGCGGCAGCGGCAGGCGAAGCGGCAGGTGGGGCTGAATGAGAACCTCGCCCGCGAGATTTTGGAGCTGCACACGCTCGGTGTCGATGGCGGCTATGCGCAGGCCGATGTGCAGGCGCTGGCCGCCGGGCTGACCGGCTGGAGCGTGGGCGGCTTCGTGCGCCGGCCGATCGGCGACCCCGCGCCCGACGGGGCGTTTGTGTTTCAGACCCGCTGGCACCAGCCGGGCGCGCAGACGCTGCTTGGCGTGCGCTACGGCCAGGACGGCGAGGCGCAGGGCCGCGCCATGCTGCGCGCGCTGGCGCGGCACCCGGCCACCGCACGCCACATCTGCACCAAGCTGGCGCGGCATTTCGTGGCCGATGTGCCGCCGCCGGCGCTGGTAACCCGGCTGACCGGGGTGTGGACCGCGAGCGGCGGCGATCTGGCCCGGGTGGCGCAGGCGCTGGTCGAGGCGTCCGAGGCCTGGGCGCCGGCGGAGAAGTTCAAGACGCCGTGGGACTGGACCGTATCAGCGCTGCGCGGGCTGGGGCTGCGGGAGGCCGACGACCTGCGCTACCCGCTGGCGCTGACCGCGCTTGGCCAGCCGGTCTGGCGGCCGGGCTCGCCGGCCGGCTGGGATGATGTGGCGGCGAGCTGGGCGGCGAGCGATGCGCTGATGCGCCGGGTCGAGCTGGCCGGGCGGCTGGCGCGGCGGCTGGGCGACCGGGCCGATGCGCGCGCGCTGGCGCCCAAGCTGCTGCCCGGCGCGCTGAGCGCGGGCACCGCGCGCGCCGTCGCCCAGGCCGAAAGCCCGGCGCAGGCGCTGGCGCTGCTGCTGGTCAGCCCCGAATTCATGCGGAGGGTGTGAGCCATGTTGTTGAGCCGCCGGACCATGATCGCCCTGCCGTTGCTGGCGGCCCCCGGGCTGGCGCTGGCCGCGCCGCCAACCGAGCGGCGGCTGGTGTTCATTCTGCTGCGCGGCGCGATGGACGGGGTGGCGACCGTGATCCCCATGGGCGACCCGGCGCATGCGCGGCTGCGCGCGCGCCTCGCGCCGCCGGAGGCTGCGGGCAACTCCTTTCGGCTCGACAGCGATTTCAGCCTGCATCCGGCGCTGGCGACCATGACGGGGCTTTATGGGCGCGGCGAGGCGGCCTTTGTCCATGCGGTTGCCTCGCCCTACCGCGAACGCTCGCATTTCGATGCGCAGAATGTCATCGAGACCGGCGGCACGCGCGCCTATCAGATGGCCGATGGCTGGCTCAACCGGCTGCTGCCGCTGCTGCCCAAGGCCGAGCCGGCGGTGGCGATCACGCCGACGCTGCCGCTCATGCTGCGCGGCGCGGCCCCGGCGACAAGCTTTGCGCCCTCGCAGCTGCCCGATGCCGATGCCGCGCTCCTGGCGCGGGTCGAGACGCTTTATGCTGATGACCCGCTGCTCGGCCGGCTTTGGGCCGAGGCCAATGCGGCGCGCGACATGGCCGGGGCGGACGCCAGCGGCCGCGCCTCGCCGGCCGCGCTTGGCCGGCTGGCGGCAACCTTTCTGGCCAAGCCGGACGGGGCGCGCGTGGCGGCGATCGAGCTGGGCGGATGGGACACGCACGCCAACCAGTCGGGGCGCCTCAACACCCAGCTGCGCCAGCTTGATGGCTGTGTGGCGGCGCTGAAGGAGGGGCTGGGCGCGGCCTGGGGCGAGACTTTGGTGGTGATGGTGACCGAATTCGGCCGCACCGCCGCCCCCAATGGTACTGGCGGCACCGACCATGGCACGGCGAGTGCGGCGCTGCTCGCGGGCGGCGCGCTGTTGCGGGCGCGGGTGATGGCGGACTGGCCGGGGCTGGCGACGGCCCAGCTCTATCAGGGGCGCGACCTGCGCCCGACCCTTGACCTGCGGGCGCTTCTGGCCGGGCTGATGGGCGAACATTTCGGGCTGGACCCGGCGCTGGTGGCGCGCCGCGTGTTTGCCGACAGCGCGCTGCGGCCAGTGACGGGGCTGGTGCGCGCCTGAGCGATCAGCCGGTGGTCAGCGCCAGCTTGCCGTCGCCTTCATCGACATGGATGGTGCTGCCATCGGGCACGGCGCCCGACAGGATGAGGTCGGCGAGCGGGTCTTGCAAATGGCGCTGGATGCTGCGCTTCAGCGGCCGCGCGCCATAGACCGGATCATAGCCGACCCGCGCCAGCCAGCGCCGCGCCGCATCCGTCAGATCGAGCGTCACCTTGCGGTCTTCGAGCAGCGCCTGCACGCGGGCGACCTGCAGATCGACGATCGGCGCCATGGCCGCCTCGCCAAGCCGCTGGAACAGCACGATCTCATCGAGCCGGTTGAGGAATTCGGGGCGGAAATGGCCGCGGACCACCTCCATCACCTGCGCCTCGGCATCGCTCACCGGCTGCTCGTCGCGCAGCGCTGCGATATATTGCGAGCCGAGGTTGGAGGTGAGGATGATCAGCGTGTTGGTGAAATCGACCGTGCGGCCCTGGCCATCGGTGAGGCGGCCATCATCGAGCACCTGCAGCAGCACGTTGAAGACATCGCCGTGCGCCTTTTCGACCTCGTCGAACAGCACCACCTGATAGGGCCGGCGGCGCACCGCCTCGGTGAGCACCCCGCCTTCATCATAGCCGACATAGCCCGGCGGCGCGCCGATGAGGCGGGCGACCGAATGCTTCTCCATGAATTCGCTCATGTCGAGCCGCACCATGGCGCGCGGATCATCGAACAGGAAGGTGGCCAGCGCCTTGGTCAGCTCGGTCTTGCCCACACCCGTGGGGCCGAGGAAGAGGAAGCTGCCAAGCGGGCGATTCGGATCTTGCAGGCCGGCCCGCGCGCGGCGCACGGCAGACGACACGGCGCGCACCGCGGCGGCCTGGCCGATGACCTGAGCCGACAGGATCTCCTCCATCTTCATCAGCTTCTCGCGCTCGCCCTCGAGCATCCGGTCGACGGGGATGCCAGTCCAGCGCGAGACCACGGCGGCGATATCGTCGGCGGTCACTTCCTCGCGGACCATGGCATCGACGGTCGCGCCCTCGGCCTCATTGAGCGCGCGCTCGAGATCGGGGATGCGGCCATAGGTCAGCTCGCCGGCCTTGGCATAGTCACCGGCGCGCTGCGCCTGCTCCACCTCGATGCGGGCGGCGTCGAGCTGCTCCTTGATATGGGTGGCGGCGTTGAGCTTGTCCTTTTCGGCGGTCCAGCGGTGGGTCAGCGCGCTCGATTCTTCCTCAAGGCCCGCAAGCTCGCTGCGCAGGGCCGTCAGCCGGTCCTTGGAGGCGGTGTCGGTTTCCTTTTCGAGCGCCGCTGCTTCAATCTTGAGCTGGACGATGCGCCGGTCAAGTGCCTCGATCTCCTCGGGCTTGCTCTCCACCTCCATGCGCAGCCGCGAGGCGGCCTCGTCCATCAGGTCGATCGCCTTGTCGGGCAGGAACCGGTCGGAGATGTAGCGGTTGGACAGCGTCGCGGCGGCGACGATGGCGCTGTCGGTGATGCGCACGCCGTGGTGCAGCTCATATTTCTCCTTGATGCCGCGCAGGATCGAAACGGTGTCTTCGACCGTGGGCTCGCCCACCATCACCGGCTGGAAGCGCCGCTCAAGCGCCGCGTCCTTCTCGACATATTTGCGATATTCGTTGAGCGTGGTGGCGCCAATGCAGTGCAGTTCGCCGCGGGCGAGCGCGGGCTTCAGCAAATTGGAGGCATCCATCGAGCCTTCCGACGCGCCGGCGCCGACCAGCGTGTGCATCTCGTCGATGAACAGTACGACATCGGCCCCTTCGGCGCGCACCTCATCGAGCACGCCCTTCAGCCGCTCCTCGAATTCGCCGCGATATTTGGCACCCGCAATGAGCGACCCCATGTCGAGCGACATCAGCCGCTTGTCCTTGAGGCCATCGGGCACGTCACCATTGGCGATGCGCAGCGCCAGACCTTCGACCACCGCGGTCTTGCCCACGCCCGGCTCGCCGATCAACACGGGATTGTTCTTGGTGCGCCGCGCCAGCACCTGCACGGTGCGGCGGATTTCCTCGTCGCGGCCGATGACCGGGTCGAGCTTGCCGTCGCGCGCGGCCTGGGTCAGGTCGCGGGCATATTTCTCAAGCGCGTCGAAACTGTCTTCGGCGCCCGCGCTGGCGGCCGTGCGGCCCTTGCGGGCGGTCTCGATGACCTGGTTGAGCGCCTGCGGGGTGACAGCCGCCTTGGTGAAGGCGGGGGCTGTGGCCGGCGCCATGGCGAGCGCGGTGAGCAGCCGCTCGACCGTGACGAACTGGTCCTTCGCCTTGCTGGCCAGCTGCTCGGCGGCATCGAGCACGCGCACGCTGTCGTTGGTGAAGCTGGTCTGCTGCGCGCCGCCGCCGGTGACCTTGGCGATTCTGGCCAGCGCAGCGTCGGTCTCGGCCGTGAGCATGGCGGCATCGCCGCCGGCCTTAGTGACGAGATTGGCGGCCATGCCCTGCTCATCGTCAAGCAGGGCCTTGAGCAGATGATGGGGGGTGACCTGCTGATGATCGTTTCTGATCGCAACCGTCTGGGCGGCTTGCAGAAAACCTTTGGCGCGGTCGGTGAATTTTTCGATATTCATGACACTTAGATGGTGTGGCTTAAATGCAACACAAGAGGGCGGTCAGCTTTTTTTCAGGCGGGCAAAAACGACACCGCCAATGGCGCCGGACAAGATCATCAGCACGAGGCCTTCGGTGGTGCGCGCGCCGGCGATGGGCGTCATGGAAAACTGCAGCTTCATGAGGAAGAGCGCGGCCGCGATGGCGACCGCGCCGGCCAGCGGATAGGCGAGCGGCGGGGCAAAGCGGTGAAGCCGCGACGCGACGGCGAAGGCAATGGCGAAGCCGATGGCGACGACGACGCCAAGCGCTGGAAGCAGGCCAAGAAAATCCCGCCCGATTGTGGCGAGGCGCAGGCCCGGCGGAATGGCGACGCCGAGATCGACCAGCCCCTGCTGCACCATCAGCGAATGGATGAGGCTCATGCCCATCGTGGTGACGAGAGCAGCAGTGAGCCAGATTGGCAGGATACGAAGGCGGCGCATAATGCTAGATTATCATGGTCTGCGAGGTGGGAGCCATAGAAATGCTGCGATTCTTGATGTTGGCGTTGCTCTGGGCGGGCGGGGCGACAGCGCAGCAGGTCGAGGTGAAGGCGACCGGGCTCAACCATCCCTGGAGCCTTGCCTTTCTGCCGGACGGCGCGGTGCTGGTGACCGAGCGCAATGGCCGTCTCAAGCGAATCGCGCCTGATGGCCGCCTCACCGAGATTTCCGGCGTGCCGGCGGTGTTCCATGAAAGCCAGGCGGGGCTGTTCGATGTCGTGCTGCACCCGCGCTTTGCCGAAAACCAGACGCTGTTCCTCTCCTTCGCCAAGGGCGACTTCAAGGCCAATGCCACCGCCATCGTGCGGGCGCGGCTGGAGGGGAACCGGCTGACGGGCGTGCGCGAGATCTTCGTCAATGCGCCGATGAAGGCGGGGCCGGTGCATTTCGGCGGGCGCATGGTGGCGCTGGGCGATGGCTCGCTCGTGATGTCCACCGGCGACGGCTTTGATTACCGCGAACAGGCGCAGGTCAAGGCCTCGGGGCTGGGCAAGATCGTGCGCATTGGCGGCGATGGCAGCATTCCGGCCGACAATCCTTTCGAACGCTCGCCGGTCTGGTCATGGGGGCATCGCAACCCGCAGGGCCTCGCGCTTGATGCCGAAACCGGCACGCTCTGGGCGCATGAGCATGGTCCTCGCGGCGGTGACGAGGTGAACCGCATCGAGAAGGGGCGCAACTATGGCTGGCCGGTGGCGACCCGGGGCCTTGATTATTCCGGCGCGACGATCAGCCCGTTCCAGTCCTATCCCGGCATGGAGGAGCCGCGTGTCGTCTGGGTGCCCTCGATCGCGCCCTCGGGGCTGGCGGTCTATCGCGGCGACATGTTTCCGGAGTGGCAGGGCAGCCTGATTGTCGGCGCGCTGGCGTCCGAAGAGCTGCGGCTGGTAACGCTCGATGCCGGTGGGCGGCTGACCGCTCAGGCGCGGATCGTGCCCGAAATCGACGTGCGGGTGCGCGATGTGCGCGTGGCGCCCGACGGCGCGGTCTGGGTGACGACCGACGAGCCGGAGGGCCGGGTGCTGCGCGTTTCGAAGGCCCCGTGACCGCGGCAGGCAAACAATCAGGTTACACGATTACGCCTTGTTGCTAAGCAAGGTGGGAGAAACAGGGAGACTGATGATGCGCGCACTGGTTTTGGGTCTGTTGCTGATGGCGGCGCCGGTGAGCGCGCAGGAGGGGCGGGTGATCCCCGAGCATGGCCGCTTCACCATCATCGAAGAGGCCGACATGAAGCCCGACCCGAGCTTGCGCTACCGGGTGATCTTCGAAGTGTCATCGATGGCACCGCGCCGCGGCTATGAGCGGGTGGCGCGGATGATGAACCTGCTCGGCACCGGCGGCGTGACCATGCAGCCGGGCGACATTGCCGTGGTGGTGCACGGCGCGCCGATCGATGCGCTGTTGACCGACGCGGCCCATGCCAAGCGCTATGAGGGCAAGCCCAACCCGAACAAGGCGCTGATCAACGCGCTGATGGCGGCCGGCGCCGATGTGCGGCTGTGCGGCCAGACGGCGCGCGGCCGCGGCGTCAGCAAGGATGAGCTGCTGCCCGGCGTCAAGCTCGACACCTCGGCCATCACCACCATGGCGACGCTCCAGCTCAAGGGCTGGGTGATGATTCAGGACTGAGGCCTGCGTTCGGAGCGCGGCTGAAGTGGGGCTCAGCGCGGCTGCGGGGTCAGCGGCGTATCGGTCTTCAGCCCGGCGAGAATGGTGTTGATGAGCTTGGCATTGTCCCATTCCGTCTTGGCGGGCGGGCGCTCGCCGGTGCGCAGCACGATCAGGTCCTGGCTCGGCACGATATAGACGATCTGGTTGGAGTTGCCGTCGAACATCACCAGATCATTGGTGAGATAAGGCTCGCTATGGAGCACCTTGGGGCCGGGCCGGTCAGGGTTGGGGAAGCCGCGCCGCTCGATATAGGTGCCGCCCAGCCACAGGCCCATGCCGTAATAGGGGTTCTGGGCCGTGCCGGTCTTCATTTCAGCGACATAGCCTTCAGGCAGCAGGCGCTGGCCGCCCCATGTGCCGTCCTGCTCGACCAGCATCGCCATGCGGGCATAGCTTTGCGCCGGCAGCAGCGCGCAGCAGCCGCTGTGCGCCAGCCCGCCCTCGCGGTTGATCCAGACCTTGCCGCCGGGCGCGCCGATCTTCTGCAGGATCTCGGTGCCGACGAACTCACCGTAGCGGCGGCCGGTGGTGCGCTCGATGATCAGCGCAATCAGCTCCGAGGTCGCGTTGGAATATTCATAGATGCTGCCCGGCGCATCGGTGAGCGGATATTCCTCGAGGATGATGCGCTCATGATAGGGATGCAGATAGGACCGGCTCCACATGTTCATCGGATCAAGGCTGTTGCCTTGCGCCAGCAGGCCCGAGCGCATGTCGAGCAGATGGCGGATGCGGATCTCGCCCTGCGGCTTGTCCTTCCATTCCTCGAGGATCTCGCCGACCGGCTGGTCGAGCGACTTGATCTTGCCCAGCATCAGGGCCCGGCCCACGGCCAGCGCGGTGATCGGCTTGGCCAGCGACTTGGAGACGATCAGGCTCTCGGCATCGGTATCGCCGAAATAGCTTTCGTGGATAAGCTTGCCCTTATGGATGACCATGAAGGCGGAGCTGTTGTTGGCCTTGGCATAGGCTTCGGCGGCGGCAAGGGCGGTGTCGCTGATGGCGCTTGACGAGGCCTTGGACAGGCTCTGCGCGGGCGCGCCGACAATGTCTTCGAGCGGATCATAGTTGCCCAGCCCGCCGACGCCGTTGGTGGCGGTGTTGTTGAACCGCGCCATGTAGAGCGCCTCGACCTCGGCCGGATATCCGGAGGGCGCCGGGGTCACGGGCTTGGGCGGTGCGGGCACCTGCGCCATCAGCGGGGCCGCCAGCAGGGCAGCGAGAAGGGCAAGGGCTGGTCTTGGCATGAAATCCCCCGGATTGCGGTCATTGGGTCAGCCTAGGCTGCGGGGACAACATGGCGGGCGGGGCGCGCGCTGTCCATCCGCCAGACGGATATTGGCGGCGGCCTTGCAGCGGTGCGGGGCGCGGCCGCTAGCGTCTGGCGGGAGAGGGAGCGGGACGGATGCGGACATATAGCTGGGCGAGCGTGACCTCGGGATGGCTGGTAGCGCTGCTCTATCTGGCGCACCAGATGCTGACCACGCAGCTGGCCCGCTCAGACCGGTTCGGCCCGCTGCGCGAGGAGTATCGCGGCTGGCATTATCTGCTCGGCACGCTGCTGCTGATCGTGGTGCTGTGGCGGCTCGCGGCCTGGCGGCGCGACGGCGCGGTGACGGCGGCGGCGGGCGTGCCGGCCGGGCTGCATCTCTGGGGCCGGGCGCTGGCGCTCGCGGCCTATATCCTCATCGCGCTCGCCCCCTTCATCGGGCTGGTCTATGCATGGTCGGACGAGCTGGTGGTGCATATGGGGCCGTTTTTCGCCCTGCCCTCGCTGATCGGCCGCGACCGCGCCATCTGGATGTTCACCGGCTATTTCCATTCCGGGCTGGGTTTCATGACGCTGGTGCTGAGCGTGGCCGGGCTGCTGACTTTGGGCTGGGGCTGGCTGCGCCATGGCCGCGGGCCGCTGGTGCTGATGCCGCCTGGTTACGGCGTGCAGCTGCTGCTGACCATGTCGGTGACCGTCTATGCCTTTGCCACCTTCCGCTCGCCCGAGCCGGGGCCGCGCGCGGTGGCCGTCTTCTGGGCGGCCATCGCGGTGTTCGCAGGTCTTGGCTGGCTGATCCACCGTCGGCGGAGCTTGCGCGCCTTTGCCCCCCGGCCTTCCAGCTTTGCGCGCGTCGCAGCGCCAGTGGCGGCGCTGGGGCTGGTGGCGCTGGGCGGTACCGGGCCCTGGGCGCTGTTCCGCGTCACGCCCTGGCCAATGGGGGTGACGGTGGCCGCGCCCGAGGGCGTGACCTCGCATCTGGTGCGCGCCGACCATCCCGCCGCGCAGCAGGTGGCGCTGCCGCCGACGCCGTTTGAAGACGAGGTGCGCACCGAAACCTACAAATGGTGCCGCTTCTGCCACACGGTGGATGCCGGCGAGCCGCATCTGGTGGGGCCGAACCTGCACCTGATCTTCGGCCAGCGCGCCGGCACGGTGCCTGGCTTCACCTATTCGGAAGCGATGGCCAAGGCCGGCGCCGAGGGGCTGGTCTGGACCGACGAGAAGATCGCCTGGTTCATCGCCGACCCGCAGAAGCATCTGCCCGGCACGTCGATGATCGTCTCCTCGGGACCGATCCCTGATCCCGAGGTGCAGAAGGCGGTGGTCAATCTGCTGCGCCGCGAGACGATGAAGGACTAATTCCGCGCCAGCGTGAAGCGGACGCGGCGGCGGCCGAAATCGAGCGCGACGCGGCGGAAGACGCGCAGCACATCGGAGCCGAGCAGCAGCGCCGGGCGGCTCTGCAGGCCGAACAGGCGGAACGGGCCGGCATCGGCAAAGGCGATCGGCAGGTCACGCAGCCCCAGCTTGCCGATGCGCAGCTCGGGCAAAATACCGAGATCGGCGACCAGCTTGTCGCCGGTCACCGATGTCATGGTGATCTTTTGCGGGTCAGTCAGCTGGCGGCGGCGGAACAGCCGCTCGGCGAGCGCCATATTGCCAAGCGTCACCTCGGAGCCGCTGTCGATGACGGCATAGAGCGGCAGCCCGTCGGCCCGGACCTGGGTGATGATCAGCTGGCCGCCGCGCCGCCGCGCGGTAACAACGATCTCATCGCCGTCATCGCGCTGCACGATGGCGGTGTCGCTCGGTTGCACGGTGACCCGGCGGCGCTGATAATCGAGCAGGATGCGCTGGGCGGCCAGCGCATCGATACCGAGCAGGCCATCGGCGCCGATGAAGGCGGCGGGAAGCGCGGGCACGCGCAAATTGGTGGCGATGCTCTCGCCGATGCGCAGCCGCTCGACGCGAACGGTGGAGACAAGGCTGCGGCCAGCCATTGACTGGAGCATCGCCTCGCCAGCGGGCGGCAGGGCGAGGGCGGCAGCGAGATCGGTGCTGACCACCGAGCGGTCGGCCCCGCTGTCGACGAGAAAGCGCCACGGGCCCGAGTCGTTGACATAGGCCTCGATGAACAGCCGGCTGCGGCGGCGCTCGGCCTCCAGCGGGTCACCCTCAACATCGAGATTGTCATCGATGGTGGCCGGGGGGATGGTGGGCAGCAGGGGTTGGGCGGCAAGCGCGGCAGGCAGCAGGAGCGAGGGCAGGAAGGCGCGGCGGCTGAGCATCGGGAGGGCGCTCTTGCGCTTGTCGGCGCGTCAGCGCAAGTGTTCGACATGCGGATAGTGCGGTTTCGGCCGCTGCGCTTGCCGCTGGCTGGCGCATGGTGAGGAGATGGGGACCATGATGGGAAAACTGCCGCTTTCGCTGAAATCGGCCTGGGGGCTGGGGTCGGTCGGCACGGTGACGGTGCTGACCGTCAATTCGCTGCTGCTGCTGTTCTTCATGACCACCGTGCTCGGCATCGCGCCAGCACTTGCCGGCGGGCTGCTGTTTGCCGCCAAGCTGTTCGATGCGGTGGCCGCCCCGGTGCTGGGCGGCATTTCGGACAATTGGAAGGGTCGCTGGGGGCGCCGCGCGCCGTTCCTGCTCGCCGGCGCGCTATGCTCGGGCCTTGGCATCGTGCTCATTTTCAATCCGCCAGTGGCGCTGGCGGGCAATGGCCTGTCGGTCTGGGTGCTGGGGAGCCTGGTGGTCATCGCGCTGGGCTACACGCTGTTCAACGTGCCCTATCTGGCAATGCCGGCCGAGATGACCGACGACCGGCTGGAGCGCACCTCGATCATGAGCTGGCGCATCGGCTTTGTGTCGGCGGGCGGCCTGCTGGTGGGCCTGATGCCGCAGGCGGCCGCCTCGCTCGGCGGCGGGCGGCAGGGCTATGGCATGGTCGGCATCATCCTCGGCGTGGCGGTGGTGCTGACCATGGGCTCCTCCTTCTGGGCCTCGCTGCGCACCCGGCGCATGGACAATACCGGCAAGGGCGAGATCGGCTTCAAGCGCTATCTGGTGGTGCTCCAGAACAAGCCGTTCATGATGATCATCATCGCCAAGATCTTCCAGCTCATCGGCATCGCCAGCCTGACGGCGAGCGTGCTGTTCCTGTTCAAGTCGGTGTTGGGCGCGCCTGATTCTGCCCCGGCCTTTTATGTGGCGGGCTCTTCGGCGGCGACCGTTTTGACCATGCCGCTCTGGGTCAAGCTGGGGCAGCGTTTTTCCAAGCAGGCGCTTTACGGGGCGGCCTGCCTTGGCTGGGCGGCGATCACGCTGACCTGGCTGCTGGCCAGCCGGGGCGAGCCGATGACGCTGATCGTGGCGCGCGGCATCGCGGGCGGCGTGTTCACCGGCGGGCTGCTGCTGATGGGCCAGAGCCTGCTGCCCGACGCCATCGACGAGGATTGCCGCAAATCGGGCGTGCGCCGCGAAGGCGTTTATGCCGGCGCCTACAGCTTCATCGAGAAGCTGGCCAGCGCGACCGGCCCGCTGATCGTCGGCTCGCTGCTGCAGGTGTTTCATTTTCAGCCCAAGCTGCCGCGCGGCATGGACCAGCCGGCCGATGCCATCACCGGCATCTTCTTCGGCGCCGCCGTGCTGCCGCCGCTGCTGTTTGCGCTGTCGGTGATCCCGCTGCTATTCTTCAAGCTTGAACCCGTTCCCCCGGCAGAACCGGCGGCGGCGGAATAAGGAGGCCCAGATGTCCAACCAAGCAGCCACGATGCGCCAAGGCGGCCGCGCCGCCATGGATTACATGATCACCCTCACCCAGGCGACCAAGCCGCTGGGGGCTGTGTGGAACAAGGAGCTGGCCGAGGCCGGGCTGAGCGACCAGACGCTGCCCGACAACCTCGACGCGCGCCACGGCGTCATCAAGGCCGCACTTGCCGACAGCCGGGCCTTTGCCATCGGCTCGCTGATCGGTGAGTTTTCCAGCGTCGAGCATGGCCGGGTGGCGCAGGCCGCCTTTGATGAAAATGCCGATGTGCTGCTGCCGCGCTTCGCCGAACTTGAGGCGCGCGGGCCGGCCACGCTGCATGCCAACCCCGATCTCAAGCTGCCCAAATATTGGGACGGCGTCTGGTTCCACCGCACCACCGGCGGCTGGGACGGCCACCCCGAAATGGGCTTTGTCCACTCCGAATATGTCCACAAGACCTATGTCGCCAAGAACTTCGGCGGTGACATCTTCGGCCAGCGCAAGGCCGTGCTGACGCGGCTTGGCGATTTCGTGCCTGCGCGCATTTGCGAGTTCGGCACCAGCTCGGGCCATTTCACCGTCGCCCTGCAGGAGACCTTCCCACGCGCGCAGATCACCGGCGTCGAAATCTCGCTGCCGATGCTGAAGGAGGCGCTGCGCGTCGCCAACGCCAATGGCTGGGCCTGGGACCTGCATCAGGCAGTGGCCGAAGACAGCGGCCTCGCCGCGGAAAGCTTTGACCTCGTCGCCAGCTACATCATCCTCCACGAAATGCCGGCCGAGGCCACGCGCCGCCTGTTCAAGGAGGCGTTCCGCCTGCTCGCGCCCGGCGGCCGCGTGCTGATGAGCGATGTCACCCCCTACCGCGCCATGGACAAGATCGGCCAGTGGCGTGCCGACTATCTGGCGCAGCGCGGCGGCGAGCCCTGGTGGCGCGAGGCGGCCACGCTCGACCTCACGCAAGTGGCGCGCGACGCCGGTTTTGTCGACATCGAGGAAGGCGGCCTTGACGGTGCGCTCTACCCTTGGGTGATCAACGCGAAAAAGCCGGATTGAGGAACGCAGACATGGCTGATGTGATGGACGATCCGGGCGCGGCCTCGCGCGCGGCCAGAAGCGGGCAGACGCTGAGCGAGCACCAGCTCGACGATGTCGCCAACGCGCTGCTGCTGCTCTCGCGCGAGCTCTGGGTGGTGAAGGACCGGCAGCGCGTGCTCGAACATCTCCTTGCCGAAGCGGGAGTCATGGTGCCGAATGCGGTGTCGGATCATCAGCCGACCGGCGCACTGGCCGAAGATCTGGCGCGCGAGCGCGAGCGCTATGCCACCGCGCTGACGACCGCGCTGGCGCCGGATATTGCTTCTTGAGCATGTGGCTGAGACTGGCCTTGGCCGCCGGGCTGACGGCGGCATTGGCAGGATGTGCTGCGCGCGAGGCCGCCGCCCCGACGGTTGCCATGCCACCCGCAGCGGCGGCCCCCTCCCCCGAAATGGCGCGCATGATGGCGCGCATGCAAGCCATGCCGATGACCAAGCCGGTTGAAAGCCCCGAGGCCTATACGCCGGCCGAAACGGTGAAGGGCGGCGCGGGCGCGGCTTTCGAGACCGTGTCGGCCGCCGCCGCCGGGCTTTCGCCGGCCGGGCTGGCCGCCGCACAAGCCTATGCCGATGCACAAGCATCGTTCGCGCTGATCGTCGCCAAGGGCGGCCGCATCGTCCATGAGCATTACGCCGAAGGCTTTGGCCCTGACTCGAAGTTCGCCACCGCCTCGATGCACAAAGCCGTGGTCGCGCTGGCTTACGGGGCTGCCATCAAGGCCGGAAAGCTCAGCCTCGATGACCGGCTGGACCGGCATCTGACCGAATTTTCCGGGCGTCCCGAAGGCGCGATCACGCTTCGCCAGCTGCTGCAGATGGCCGGTGGCCTCAACCCGCCGCCCGGCGACGGCAAGGGCGCGCCGCCGCTTTTCGCCCAGCTGATGTTCGCCGAAGATATCCGCGCTGCCGCCGCCAAGCATGTGCAAGTGGCCCCCGCCGGCACGGTCTTCTCCTATTCCAACGCCTCCACCCAGCTTGCCGGCATGGCCCTGGAGGCGGCCCTTGGCGAGCCCTATGGTCCCTGGCTGTCACGCACGCTCTGGGCACCGCTCGGCGCCGGCGACGCTGAAATCTGGCTCGACCGCGAGGGCGGCAATCCGCATTTCTTCTGTTGCCTGCAGGCCCGCCCGCGCGACTGGCTGCGCGTCGGCGAACTGCTGCGCCTTGAAGGCCGGGTCGGCACCGCGCAGGTCGTCGATGCCGACTGGGTGCGAACCGTCACCGCCCCCTCCCCCCTCAACCCCAATTTCGGCATGAACATCTGGCGCGGCGCACCCCACGCCCCGCTGCGCGGCTATGGCCTCGGCGTCGCGCTCAAGGTCGCCGCCGAACAGCCCTTCGCCCGCGACGACGCCATCTACATCGACGGCGCGGGCGGCCAGCGTGTCTATGTCGTGCCCTCCGAAGAGCTGGTCATCATCCGCATCGGCAAGCCGTCGACCAATTGGGACAATTCGACCCTCGTCAATCTGGTGCTGGGCGGGGCGAACTAGGGCTTCCGGCGGCTGGGGCCTCAGGCCCCAGACCCCTTCAGTTGTCTTGGCGCAAGGTTTGAGAATGAGCGCGCGCCGCAGGCTATTGATTGCGCGTTCCGCGCGGGCGCTGCGCCTTGCAAGTTCAGCACAAAACCACAAATGGGGTCTGGGGCCTGAGGCCCCAGCCGCCGGAGGCCCCTGAAATCCCGCCGGAGGCCCCTGAAATCCCGCCGGAGGCCCCTGAACTCACGCCGTAGGCCCCCTCAGATCACCCCGCGCGTCTGCAGATCGCTGATCTCGCTGTCCGACAGCCCCAGCGCATCGCGGTAGACGGCGAAATTGTCCTGCCCCAGCGTGGCCGGTGCGGCGCGGCGGATGGTGCCGGGCGTCTTTGACAGCTTGGGGAAGACATTCTGCATCTTCAGCGTGCCCCAGCGCTCATGGGGAATTTCCACGATCGCTTCGCGGGCCTGGAAATGCGGGTCGTCGAGCATGTCCTGCGGGCGGTAGAGCTTGCCGGCCGGCACGCCGTGCTTGATCATCAGCGCTTCCAGCTCGTCGATGGTCAGTGTGCGGGTCCAGTCGGCGATCAGCTCGTCGAGTTCCACCTGATGACGCCCACGGGCGACATGGCTGGAATAGCGCTCGTCGCTGGCCAGTTCGGGCCGGCCCATGGCGTCGCACAACCGGCTGAACACGGTGTTCTGGTTGGCGCCGATCAGATATTCGCCGTCCTTGCAGGGATAGACGTTGGAGGGCGCGATGCCGGGCAGCACCGAGCCGGAGCGCTCACGCACATAGCCGCTGGCCGCATATTCGGGGACGAGGCTCTCCATCACCTGCAGCACGGCTTCATAGAGCGCGCTGTCGACGACCTGGCCTTCGCCGGTCTTGTCGCGGTGGCGAAGGGCGGCGAGCGCGCCGAGGCAGCCATAGGTGGCGGCAAGACTGTCCCCGATGGAGACGCCCATGCGCGACGGCGGCCGGTCGGGATCGCCGACGATGGCGCGCCAGCCGCCCATCGCCTCGCCGATGCCGCCAAAGCCGGCGCGGTCGGAATAGGGGCCGGACTGGCCATAGCCCGAGACGCGGACGATGATGAGGCCGGGGTTGATCTCGTGCAGGCTTTCCGGGCTCATGCCCCATTTTTCAAGCGTGCCGGGGCGGAAGTTCTCGATCAGGATATCGGCGGTGGCAATCAGCTTTCGCGCCAGCGCCTGGCCTTCGGGGATGCGCAGATTGGCGGTAACGGCCTTCTTGTTGCGCGCCACCACCTCCCACCACAGCGGAAAGTCGCCGCGGCCCCAGTCACGCATCGGGTCGCCGCCCTTGTTGCCCTCGGTGGCGGGCGGCTCGATCTTGATGATCTCGGCGCCCATGTCGCCGAGCAGCTGGCCGCAGAAGGGGCCGGCGATCAGCTGGCCCATTTCCACGACGCGGATGCCGGCGAGCGGGCCGGGGTTTTCGAGCGGGTCGGCAAGCCTGGCGGTCATTATTCGGCCGCCTCCGCGAGTGCCGCGCGCCAGATCGGCTGCTTGGGCGCCGGCAGGCCGGTTTCGGCGAGGCAGTTGGCGCGCAGCGTCTCGATGTCGCCGCCGAAGTTGAACACGGCTTCCGAATTGCTGCGGGCCTTGGCCATTTCGGCGCGCAGCGTGGCCGTGGCGTCAACGTCGAGCTTGCCTTCGCCGTCAGCCACCACGCCATAGGCGCGCGCACCTTCCGGCGTGACCAGCCCCTGGCGGATTTCATGCGCGACCAGTGCTGCGTCACGCTCCAGCGGGTTGCCCCAGCCGCCGCCGCCCCAGGTGATGAAGTGGAGAACATCGTCCTTCTCCACATCGAGGCTGTCGAGCTTGTTGGCGACGACGGTCCTGGTGCCATCGGGCTTTTCGAGGATCTTCTTGGCCCGTGCGCCGGGGCTGCCGCCATTCACACCCCAGGGATAGGTGAACCAGCGGTCATCATGGATCGAGATGGTGCCCGGCTCGAGGAAGCGGTAGGACATCAGGATGCCGTTGCCGCCGCGGTTGAGGCCGGGGCCACCGCTGTCTGCCAGCGCCTCGTAGCGCTCGATGCGCAACGGGAAATAGCGCTCAAGGAATTCGTTGGGCACGTTGGTGAAGCCGGGCCAGAGGCTGTGGCCATCGGGGCCGTCGCCAAACGGCTTGCCGGGGATGCCGCCAAAGCCGATCTGGAAGAGCTGGAACCAGTCCCCCTTCGAATCGCGGCCCGAATACATCAGGTGCGGCGACGAGGAGAAGCCGGCGGCGCACAGGAACTCCGGCGTGCGCTGGCCTAGCAGGCCGCCAAGGATGTCGAAGATGCGGCCCAGCGCATGGGTGCGGCCCGAAAGCGCGGCCGGGAACTTGGGCTTGAGGAGCGAGCCTTCGGGAATCTTGACCTCGATCAGGTCATAGAAGCCATCGTTGAACATGATCTGCGGATCGAAGACCATGATCATGTAGATGCCGAAGAACATCTTGAACATGTTTTCGTTGAGCAGGAAGTTGATCGACGCGTCCGACTGCGGATCGGTGCCCGAAAAATCGAGGATCACCTTGTCGCCGACGCGCTGCATCGTGCACTTGATCTTGTAGGGACCATAGCCCACGCCGTCATCGCAGATATAGTCTTCGAAGCTGACCGCATCGGTGCTGACGCTGCTGGTGATCAGCGCCTTCATGGCGCGGTGGTTGCGGGCGAGCAGGTCGTCCATCGCCGAGACGACGATTTCATCGCCGAAACGGGTGCACATTTCCTCAAGCCGGCGCGCCGCCACCCGGCAGGAGGCGATGAGCGCATTGAGGTCAGCCGCGCACCAGTCCGGCTTGCGGGTCTGGTGCATCACCAGCTTGATCACGTCTTCGTTATACTCGCCCTTGCGGTAGATCTTCACTGGCGGGATGCGCACGCCTTCCTCGAAGATCGAGCGGGCGTCGATGGGCATCGAACCCGCCACCTTGCCGCCAATGTCGGACTGGTGGCCGAACATCGCCGTCCAGGCGACGAGGCGCTGGTTGAAATAGACCGGCAGCAGCACCAGCCAGTCGTTCGAGTGCGAAATCGCGCCCTCGCAGCTGTAGGGATCGGAGAGGAAGATCATGTCGCCTTCCTCGATGGTGCCGTGATAGCCCTTGAGGAAGCCGCCGATGAAGCTGCCGAACTGGCCGACGATCATCTTGCCGTCGGGGTTGGCGATGAGCGGAAAGGCATCGCCCTGCTCGCGGATGCCGGGCGACATGGCGGTGCGCACCAGCGTCGCGTCCATCTCGATACGCGCATTGCGCAGCGCATTCTCGATGATGTCGAGCGTGACGGGGTCGATCGTCGGCTTGGTGAAGGGGGCGTTGTTCTGCTGGATGATCTGGGCGGGCATGGTCGCGCTCCTCAGGCCGGGTTGATCAGAAGATTGCCGAACGCATCGACGGTGGCAGCATGGCCGCTATGGACCAGCGTGGTCGAGTCCATTTCGGTGATGATGGCGGGGCCGGGCACAACATCGCCGGCGCGCAGCTTGGAGCGATCATAGATCACGGCGGGCTGCATCTTGCCGTCCATATAGACCTGATGGTCACGGACCTTGGCGGCGGCCGGAGTGCCATCACCCTGCGGCAGCCGCTCGGCCTCGACATTGGCCGCCTTGCCCAGCGCCACGACGCGGATGTTGACGATCTCTTGCGGCACCGACAGGTTGAAGGTGAACAGCCGCTTGTGCTCGACGTCAAAGGCTTCGGCCAGCGTCGCGATCTTGGTGCCGGGCGCAGCATAGAGCGGCACCTCAAACGCCTGACCGGCATAGCGGATATCAAGCTCGGTGCGGATCTCGATATCGGCAGCGGGCACGCCTTCGGCAGCCAGCTCCTCGCTGACCTGCTTCACCAGCTCGGCGATGACAGCATCGACTTCCTCGTCGTTGGTGTTGGGCACCAGCTTGTTGAAGCTGCGCTGGGCATCGACGCGCAGCCGGGTGGTCGCGTCGCCATAGGCGCAGAGCACGCCGGGCGACGGCGGGATGATCACCGGCCAGCTGTTCATCAGCATGCCCATGGCATTGCCGTGCAGCGGCCCGGCGCCGCCGAAGGCCATCAGCGCGAAATCACGCGGGTCATAGCCCTGCTGGACGCTGACGAGGCGCAGCGCGCCGAACATCGTCTCGTTGACGATGGCGATGATGCCGGCGGCCGCATCGAGCACGCTCAGCCCCAGCGCGTCAGCCACGGTCTTGACCGCGGCCTCGGCGGCCGGGCGGTCGAGCTTGAAGGTGCCGCCGAGCAGGTTTTCGGGCAGATAGCCGAGCACGACATTGGCGTCGGTCACGGTCGGCAGCTCGCCGCCGCGGCCATAGGCGGCCGGCCCCGGCACCGCGCCGGCCGACTGCGGGCCAACGCGCAGCGCGCCGGTGAGCTCAGGCACGGCCGCGATCGAGCCGCCGCCCGCGCCCACCGTCTTCACATCGAGCGAGGAGGCGCGCACGGTCAGATGGCCGACGCTGGTCTCGCGGCGCAGGCGCGCCTGATAATCCTCAATGAGCGCGACGTCGGTGCTGGTGCCGCCCATGTCGAGGGTGAGCACATTGGGATGGCCGCTGTTCTTGGCGATATAGACCGCGCCCGCCACCCCGCCGGCCGGACCCGACATCAGCAGATTGACCGGCGCCGAGCTGGACTTTTCGGCCGACATCAGGCCGCCATCGGAGCGCAGCAGGTTGAGCTTGGCGGGCGTGCCCCAGGCCTTCAGCTCACGCTCGAGATTGCCGACATAGCGGGCGACGGTGGGCCTGACCGCGCTGTTGGCCACAGTGGTCAGCGCGCGCTCATATTCCTGCATTTCGGGCAGGATGTCGGCCGACACGCTGATCGGCAGGTCGGGGAAGACCTCGGCGCAGATCTCGGCGACGCGGCGCTCATGGGCGTCGTTCATGTAGGAATTGATCAGGCAGATGGTGATCGCCTCGACCTTTTCCGCGCGCAGCCGCTCGAGGTTGGCGCGCAGCTTGGCCTCGTCGAGTGGGCGGACGATCTCGCCATTGGCGCCCATGCGCTCGGGTGCCTCGATGGTCGCTTCCAGCGGCGCCATCGGGGTGGGCTTGGGCCAGACGATCCACGCCGCCAGACCGCCCGGCACCAGGCTGCGCGCGATCTGCAGGATATGGCGATAACCCTCGGTCACGATCAGCCCGACGCGGGCGACCTTGCCTTCGAGCACGGCGTTGGTGGCCACCGTCGTGCCATGCAGAAACAGCGACAGATCGGTCGGCGCGATGCCGGCGGTCTCGCACAGCTTGCGGGCGCCGTTGATCACCGCCTGGCTGGGGTCAGCCGGCGTGCTCGGCACCTTGTCGCGCACGGCGCGCCCCGTGGCTTCATCAATGACGATCAGGTCGGTGAATGTGCCGCCGACGTCGACACCCAGTCTGTAGCTCATGATGGAACACGCTCCCCTTCGATGAGAAAATCGCCGGCCTTGCCGACGCGGCTCGGCAGAGGCCGGCCCATGATGGTGGAAAACCAGTGGTTCGCTTCGACCGCTTTTGCGAGGTCAAGACCAGAACTCTCCCCTATGCGGTCAAAAAGGTAGAGAAGCTCCTCGGTACCGACATTGCCGGCCGCCCCCGGCGCGAATGGACAGCCGCCCAGACCGCCCAGCGCCGAATTGAAAACCCTGACGCCCGCCTGATAGCCGGCCCAGGCATTGGCGGGTGCCAGCCCGCGCGTGTCATGCAGGTGCAGCCGCACCGGAATGGGGGCCACCGCCTCGATGACCGCGCCCGAAAGATCGCCGACCTGCCCCGGCACGCCGACACCGATTGTATCCGCCAGCGCAATCTCCTCAGCACCCGCATCGGCCATGCGCCGCGCCAGATCGAGGATGCGCGCCGCCGGCACCGCGCCCTCATAGGGGCAGCCAAAGGCGGCCGAAATGGTGATCTGCGGCTTCAGCCCGGCCGCCTTTGCGGACTTCAGCATCGCCCGATTGGCCTCGAGGCCCTGCTCGATCGACTGGCCCTGGTTGATGATGCCGAACTTGTCGGAAGCCACCAGCACGCAGCCGGCTTCATCGAGCCCCCTGCCCTTCTCCTTGCTGGCAATCGCCCGGTCGACGCCGCGCTGGTTGAGGCACAGGCCGATATAGCTGACACCCGCCACATCGGGCAGGCCCGCCACCACGGCTTCCGCATCCGCCATCTGCGGCACACGCCGCGGATTGACAAAGCTGGCAACCTCGATACGCCGCGCGCCCATGTCGATCAGCCGCCCGATCAGCGCCAGCTTGTCGGCCGTGCTGACCTCGACCTTCTCGTTCTGGAGCCCGTCCCGCGGGGAAACTTCGACTATCTGGATCATCGCGATTTTGTATACAAAGTGACGCACCGACTGTATAGAGGGCATATGCTGAACGAAGATTATCTGAACGCCGGCTTCGGCCAGACCCTGCAACCCGGCTCGCGCCCGGCGCTCGTCCTCATCGACTTCGCCCGGGCCTATCACGACCCGGCCTCGCCGCTCTACGCCGGCGTCGATGATGCCCGCGCAAGTGCTGCGCGCATCCGCGATGCCGCCCGCGCCGCCGGCATCCCCGTCATCTTCACCCGCGTCGAATATTCCGAAGACGGCCATGAAGGCGGCGTCTTCTTCCGCAAGGTCGGCGCGCTCAAATCCTTCATCAAGGGCAACCCGCTCGGCGACTTCACCCCCGAACTCTCGCCGCTGCCCGGCGACCGGGTGCTGACCAAACACTATCCCAGCGCCTTCTTCGGCACCGCACTCGCCAGCCAGCTGACCGCCCAGGGCATCGACACCCTCATCATCACCGGCCTCTCCACCTCAGGCTGCGTCCGCGCCACCGCCGTCGATGCACTCTGCCACGGCTTCATCCCGCTCGTCGTCACCGACGCGGTGGGTGACCGCGACGACGCCATCCACCAGGCCAACCTCTTCGATATCGCCGCCAAGTCAGCAACACTGGCCAGCGAAGCCGAAACCCTCGCCTATCTGGCCGGGCTTGGCGCCTGAGGCGATTTAGAAAGGCCTCCGGCGGCTGGGGCCTCAGGCCCCAGACCCCATCCGTTATGTCGCGCTGAACTTTCAGAGGACAGCGCCCGCGCGGAACGCGCATTCAAATGCCTGCGGCGCGGGGCAAGCTCTCCATGCGCATCCCCATATATGAATGGGCCTGGGGCCTGAGGCCCCAGCCGCCGGAGGCTCTGTCTCGCCTGCCGGAAGCCCTTAATCCCGCCTCAGGCGGCGGCGGTGAAGCTGTGATAGGCGCGGCGGATGTGGGCGGTCATGATGGCGCGGGCCCAGTCGGCGTCGCGGGCGGCGAAGGCTTGCAGCAACTGGTTGTGTTCATTGGCCGAGCGGGTGAGTTCCTGAGCTGAGTAGCGGATGGCGGTGTGGCGGACGAGCGGTTGTTCGACCAGCGTGGCGAGGATCGAGGCGAGGCGCGGCGAGGCGGCTTCGCGGATGATGAGTTCGTGGAAGGCGCGGTTTTCGGGCAGGAAGGCGGCGATGTCGGGCGTGGTTCCAGCAGCCGAGGCGGCGGCGCTGATGCGGGCGTTGATGCGGTGGAGTTCGGCCAGGGCCTCGGCGCTGATGCGGGTGGCGGCGCGGGCGGCGGCATGGGCTTCGAGCATGGCGCGCAGCACGAACATTTCGGCGAGGTCGTCGCGGCTCCATTCGGCGACGAACAGGCGCTGGGATTCGGAGCGGCGGACGTAGAGTTCGGCTTCGAGCCGGCGCAGCGCCTCGCGCACGGGGGTGCGACTGACGCCGACGATATCGGCGAGTGCTTCTTCGGTGAGCGGGGCGCCGGGGGCGACATCGCCGGTGAGGATCAGCGCGCGGATTTCCTGATAGGCGCGCTCTGACGCGCGCTCGGCGGCGCGGGAAGAAGCGGGGGCGGAGGTGGCCATGGCGGGCGGGGTGCTCTTTGAATTGGGGGGCTGTGCGGCAAAACTGTTACAAAAGGGTCACAACGCGTGGCGGAAATGCGCGGCGCGGCCGTCTGCGCGGTTGACGATGAGGCTTTGTATACAATAGCGACGGAGACAGCAATTGTCGTGCTGCGAACATTTGGCAGCATGGGTGTTTTTCGAAATCTGAGGGAGACGGTCATGAACATGGGTCTGATTCGCGCGAGTGCGCTGGCGGGTGTGGCGGGCATGCTGATGCAGGTGCCGGCCTTTGCGCAGGAAGTGGCACCGGGTGCCGAAGACACGGGCGAGATCCTGGTCACCGCGCGCCGCGGCGCCGAGCGTCTGATCGACGTGCCGGCTTCGGTCAGCGTGCTTTCGGCCGAAGCCATCCAGCGCACCGGCGTCGTCCGAGCGCAGGACTTTCTTCAGCTTACCCCGGGCGTGACCATCGTCACCGGCACGGCGGAAGCGGGCGACACCCAGGTCAACATTCGCGGCATCAACGGCGCGCGTGACGCGGAAAGCTCGGTGGCGCTGGTCGTCGACGGCATTCTCAAGACCAATGTCGCCCAGCTCAACCAGAACCAGGGCACGCTGCGCCAGATCGAAGTGCTGAAGGGCCCGCAGGGCGCGCTCTACGGCCGCAACGCCGCTGCCGGCGCCATCGTCATCAACACGCTGAAGCCGGGTGACCGCTTCGAGGGCGGCGTGCGCGCCTCCTACGGCGAGCTGGAGACGGCGGAAGTCAACGGCTATATCGCCGGGCCGCTGGCGAATGGTCTGGGCTTTGTGCTGTCGGGCAACTACCGCACCACCGACGGCTTCTGGCGCAACGAATTCCTCGATGAGAACGTCGTCGACAATCAGGAGACCTGGGGCGTTGACGGGCGCGTTGTGGCCGAGATGGGTGCCTCCACGCTTGATGTGAAGGCGCGCTATGCCAAGCTGACCGGCGCCTCGATCAACTACAACACCTCGTTCCAGCTGCCCAATTTCGCTGGCGTCGACCCGGCCTTTTATGAGGACGTGAACGAGCACCCCTTCCGCTATTATTCCAACATCCGCCCGATCAACGAGCAGCGGACGTGGGAAGTCTCGGCCAAGTACGACCTTGAGCTCGAGACGGTGAAATTCTCGGCCTGGGCGCAATATGCCGATGTCGAGCAGCTGCTGATCGCTGACGGCACCTCGGCGGACTTTGCCCGCTACACCTTCCCCGGCGCCACGTCGGACAGCATTGCCGCGTCGAACGCCTGCTTCGCCTCGACAGCGGAGCTGACCGGCTTTCCGCTCAATGCGCCGACCTTTGTCGGCAATGTGCCGACACCGTTCATCTTCGATCCGGCCAATGGCTCGACCTTCGGTGCCTTCTCGCCCTCGACCTGCGACGGCACCCAGCTGCAGATCCGCAATCAGAAGGATTTCTCGGCCGAAGTCCGGCTGGCCTCCAACGAAGATGGCCCGCTCAGCTGGTCGCTCGGTGGCTATTTCCTCAACATCAAGCGCGAAACCGGCGTCAGCCTCGGCGCCGACCTCGGCCAGGGCGCCCTGCGCACCCTCTACAATGCGCCCGGCACGATCAACCCGACCAGCCAGCTGTTCAACGACCGGTTCGACACCGATGTCTGGGCGGCCTTCGGCTCGGTGGATTGGGAAGCGACCGACCGGCTGAAGCTGGGCGTTGCACTGCGTTATGACCTTGAAGCGCGTGATGCGCGCAACCTGGTGCCGTTCGTCACCGATCCGATCACCGGCGGGCCGATCAACCCCGGTCAGGTCAATGGCCCGATCCCGCCGACGAGCGCCAGCTTCGGCCAGCTCCAGCCCAAGATCACGCTGAGCTACGAAATCGCCGACAATGCGGTCGCCTATGCCAACTGGGGCGTGGGCTTCAAGTCGGGCGGTTTCAACAATCAGGGCTCGGCGGCGATCGTCGACCAGAACTTCAACGTGCCGGGCATCGATGCCGGCGTGACCATCTCCGACCTGTATCGCAAGGAGCGGTCGAGCGCGTTTGAAGCCGGCCTCAAGGGCTCGCTGTTCAACGACCGGGTGACCTTCGATCTCGCCGGCTATTATACCGAGATCCGCGACATGCAGTTCTTCGAGTTCTTCGTCGGCTCGTTCGGCCTGCTGCGCGTCGTCTCCAACATCGACAAGGTCGAGGTCTATGGCGCTGAAGCGAACCTCAACGCGACCATCGTTGATGGCTGGAGCGTGTTCGGCTCGGCCAACATCAACGAGAGCGAGATCAAGGCCAATGCCTCGCGGCCCGGCACGGTGGGCAACAACAGCCCCTACACCGCCGATTACACGATCAACATCGGCACCCAGGCCGTTGTCCCGCTGACCGACGGTCTGCGCGGCACCCTGCGCGCTGACTGGCGGATCACCGGCCCGACCTGGTTCCACTCGGTGCAGGACAATGAGCAGGCGACGATCTTCAGCCAACTGCTGCCGATCTCGGCGCTGGAGCTGCCGGGCTTTGTCGGCAACAGCCGCTTCGACCGGGCGCAGCGCGACACCTTCGACACGGTCAACCTGCGCATCGGGCTGGAAGGCGACGGCGGCTGGACGCTGACCGCCTTTGCCAACAACCTTTTCGACGAGCAGTTCGTCAACGAAGTCATCCCGGCCATCGAGTTCGGCGGCTCGTTCATCTCGCCGGGCCAGCGCCGGGTGATCGGCGTGGAAGCCGGGTTTAATTTCTAAGCCAAGGCGGCCGGTGCGAACGGAGTTCGCACCGGACTTGCCGCAGCGCTCGGCCAGCGAGGCGGACAGCCCCGCTGGCCGACCTCGTCTGACGTCAAGCGCGGGCTTTGCCCGCGCCCCCGCCCCACCCTCTCACTTGCCCGAAAACACCGCCGGCCGCTTCTGCAGGAACGCACTCACCCCTTCAGCGAAATCGGCGCTGCGGCCCGCAGCAAGCTGGTTCTGCCGCTCGACCATCAGCGCCTCGGTCAGCGGCTTGTCGAGGCAGGCGCGAAGGCCCTGCCGGATCAGCGCATAGGCACGGGTGGGCCCTTGCGCCAGCTTGCGGGCGAGCGCGCCGGCCTCGTCCATCAGCGCGTCGGGCGCGGTCACCTTGTAGATCAGCCCCCAATCGAGCGCCTGGGCGGCGGGAATGCGCTCGCCCAGCATCATCATCGCCTGTGCGCGGGCGCGGCCGGCAAGGCGCGGCAGCATCCAGGTGCTGCCGACATCAGGCACCAAGCCGATATTGACGAACGCCTGCAGGAAATAGGCGTTTTCGGACGCCAGCACGATGTCCCCAGCCAGCGCATAGGAGCAGCCCGCCCCCGCCGCCGGGCCATTGACTGCGGTGATGAACGGCACCGGCAGCGCGAACAGCCGCTCGAGCAGCGGGTTGAAATGGGTTTCCAGCACCTTGCCGGCGTCTGGCGGGCCGCTTGACGCCGCCCCGCCGCCCGCACCGCCGCCCGACAGATCAGCGCCCGAACAAAAGGCCCGGCCAGCACCAGTCAGGAGCAGGCAACGCGCCGTGCCTTCGTCACGCACCCGGTCGACCGCGTCGATCATCTCCGAGATCACGCCGACATGCAGCGCGTTGAGCTGCGCGGGGCGGTTGATGGTGAGGGTCGCCACGCCGTCGGCTTCCTCGAAGAGAATATGCTCATAGGCCATGTCTGCGGCTCCTTGGTGATTGCAGATCCTGTTGTGGTCGCTCCGGCGCGCCGGGGGAAGTGGTGCTTTTGGGGGGTCAGTAATAAGAGCAATGCGCCGGCACGCCGAGCGCGACGGGGCGAAAGACCAGATACTTCCGTTCCAGAAGCGAGGGCTCCGGCGCTTTTGCAAGAATGTCAGCCGCGCGCATCGGACCATGGACCACGCCCTGCGCCCGGTAGCTCACCACCGCATCGGGATATTCGGCGAGCAGGCTGTAGAAATGCTTCGGCACCAGCCCGTCGCGCCCCTCCTCGGCGATGAACGCCAGCTGCGGATGGCCGCGCGCCGAGAGCGGGATGATGACCTCGTCCAGATTGCCGAACGGCCCCGGCGCATGGCTGAGCAGCAGATGGTTGTTGCGTCCGGCCTCGACACGCAGATTGGAGAACATGGCAATGGTCTGCCCGGTCTTGAGCCCGGCATAGGGCGACAGGCAATTGAGGAAGAAGAGCAGGCTGATGAGATTTCAGCGGGGCCAGCCGCGACCAGAGCAAGGGTTCGGCTGCGCCCTCATCCGCCGCGCCGTGGCGCGCAATGGCATAGACCGGCAGCGCCACCAGCGCGAGCCAGAGCAGGCCGACGACGCTGTTGCGCCCCTGCGCCGCCGCCAGCGCCATGATCGCCAGCAGCAGCACCACGGCGATGATCCCGAGCGGGCGCGCGAGCATGCGCGCATAGATCTGCCAGGCTGCGCTTTCGGTGATCCGCTTCGCTGCCGCCGGGCTGATGAACAGCAGGTGCAGCACCACCGCCAGCATCGAGAAGGTGGCGTAGAGCTGGTAATCACTGAGCGCCAGCAACGCATGAAAGCTGATGCCAAGCACGATCCCCAGCCCCCGCCAGCGCGGCACCAGCAGCATCACCAGCACCGCGCCCTCGGCGGCGAAGGTGCCGTAGATAGCGAGCGTGCGCATCAGCGGCCCGTCGAGTGCGGCGAGCGGGGCGGGCATCTGCTGCCACAGCACCACCGCACAGCTGACCGCGGGATCGAGAAAGTCGGTGTTGATCTTGTGGAAGATGCCGAACACATACATCGTCAAAAGGAGTGCCCGGCCGATCGGCCGCACATCGGCAAAGAAGCGGGTGAAGGCGCTGCCGGCCAGCCATTGCCACAGCCCGGCCGCCAGAAAGGCCAGGCTGAGCATGGCGCGGATGATGCTGTGGTTGGAGCCGACCGGGGCATGCAGCCAGCTGTCAAGCGCGGCCACCAGAATGAGCAGCACCAGCCCCGGCCGCCAGCGCGGGGCCAGGAACACCGCCAGGCCGAGCAGCAGCAGCGGCACGGTGGTGGGGATGAAGACCAGCGGCTTGTAATCGAAGACATAGATATAGACGTCGAGCACCGAATAGAGGCCGAGCATCCGCGTGAACATGTCGAGCGCTGCGCGCTCGCCCACATCATCCACGCGGAAGCCCTTGCGCCCCATGAAGAACAGCGCCGCATTGCGCCCGGCGCGCAGCAGCGGATAGAGCAGCCGCGCCAGCCATTCGACCCCTAGCAGCGTGGCGGCGATCCGGTTGAGCACGCCGCTGCGGCTGCTCATCAGGCTGATCACATGCACCGCCTCGGCGCCGTGATAGAGCCGCCCACCGGTCTCGACGATCATGCCCTCGTCAAGATCGAGCCCCAGCGCTTCAAACCGCGCGCGCGCGTCAGGATGGTCGCGCAGATTGGCGAGGCGAACCGGGCCGGCGGCCTCGCGCAGCCGGACCATCGCCACATAGCGGGCGCAAAAGGGGCAGTCGCCGTCATAATGAATGGCGAGCGACACCGCCGGCTCAGCGCAGTTCGGGCAGGATTTCGGCGAGCGCCGCCAGGCATGCGCGCGCCAGCGCCTGGCTCCGCGCCGGCGACCAGCCGGCCACGGCGTCGGGATTGTCGTCATGGTCCTTGAACGGCATCTCCAGCGTCATCGCCAGGCAGCCGAAGCGATTGGCCAGCTGGTTGGTGCTCATCGCCAGATTGGCCTTGCCGGGCGCGGACGCCGGATAGCCGATGCGCGTCTGGAAATCGGGCGTGATCCCGGCCAGCACCGTCTTGTAGCGCGCCAGCAGCGCCAACTGGCGCTCGGTGATGTTGGGAATGCCCTCGAAGCCAGCGATGAACACCTGCGGGATGGCCTCGTCACCGTGCACATCGATGGCGAAATCAACCCCGGTCTCCGCCATCGCCGCCAGCGCCGCCAGCACTTCGGGGCTGCGCGCAGCACTCGGGGCCGCCCATTCGCGGTTGAGATTGACGCCGGCGGCGTTGGTGCGCAGATGGCCGCGCCGGCTGCCGTCTGGGTTCATGTTGGGAATGCAGTGGAAGGTTGCACCTGCGCGCAGCTGCTGCGCCAGCGGGTCATCCCGATCGCTCAGCCATTCGAGCGCGCCCTCCATCCACCATTCGGCCATGGTCTCGCCAGGGTGCTGCCGGGCATAGAGCCAGCATTGCAGCGGCCCCTCGCCAATGCTCAGGCAATCCATCGGCTGGCCCTCAAGGCTGTGCCCCAGCACCCGCGCGCGCACGCCCGGCCGCCCGCCGATACGCGCCACGAGATCATGGTGACGCTCGATGCTGTAGGGCGCGAAATAGGCCAGCCAGACATGGTCATGCAGCGGCGTGACGCTGATCGTCAGCGTGCCGTCCTCATAACGGCTGGGCGCGCGCAACCACTGCTCGCGGTCGTGGCTGATGACCGCCTGATAGCCGGGCCAGCCGCCCGGATAGGCGCTGGCCGCCAGCCCGGTGATGCGCAGCGTGCAGGCCTGCCCGCGCGCGCCCGACAGGCGAAAATGAAACCATTGAAAAAACTCGCTGTGCGCATCCTTGCGGATCTGAAGCTCGATGTCGTCCGGCGCGCCTGCGCGAACAACCTCGATATTGCCGCCATCGAAGGCGGCCGAAATGTCGAGGCTCATTGCGTCGGCACCTGCACCATCTGTCCCGACGGGCCGGGGAAGCCGGCAAACAGCGCCCGCGCCAGCCCCGGCAGCGGATTCTCCGCCTTGGCGTTGGTGATGCGCGAGGCTCGCCCCTCCCACACCACTTTGGCGTCATCGCGCGTGCGGATATCAAGGATCAGCAGCGTCGTACGGATGGTGTCGCCCGGCCGGTCACGCCCCACCGGCACATTGACACTGCCGCCAATGCCGACATTGCGCCCACCTGTCGCCGCGCCGATGCCGACGCTGAACGGGCTCTGCTTGGGCGGCCCCTGCTGGCTCGTCTCATCCACCCGGAAGGTCGCCACATAGACGCTGCTGGCCGTGTCGACCGGGCGGAACCCCAGCCCCTCAAGCTCGGTGGCAATCGCAGCGCTGGCGGCGCGGATGTTCAGCTCGGTGGCAATGTCGGTGGGCGGGGCAACGACCTGCACCGTGCCGCGCGAAATCGGCTGGCCCAGGTGAAAGCGCGTGACATCGGCCATCGGCGGGCTCGATACACAGCCACCCAGCACCAGCGCGGCAAGAATGAAGACGGGAGAGCGCATGGCAAGGCCTCGGTTTTTCATTGACTCCGACAGACCCCTTGTGTAGCCGCCCCTCTTCGCACGTGCCACCGATTTTGCCAAAGAAGGCCAGCCATGAAGATCCGTAACAGCCTCAAGTCGCTGAAGGGCCGCCACCGCGATTGCCAGATCGTGCGTCGCCGTGGTCGCACCTATGTGATCAACAAGACCAACCGCCGGTTCAAGGCGCGCCAGGGCTGAACCCCCCAATGGCCGGCCTTCGGGCGGTCGTCTTCGATGTCGGCAATGTCCTTTACGGCTGGGATATCGGCTGCCTCTACCGCAAGCTGATCGATGATCCCGCGCGTCTCGCGCACATCCTCACCCGCGTCATCACCCCCGAATGGCACTTCCAGCATGACGCCGGCCGGCCGTTTGCCGAAACCTCGGCCGAACTCATCGCCCGCTTCCCCGATCACGAAGAGCTGATCCGCCTCTACGCACCCCGCTGGCTCGAAACCATCTCCGGCCCCGTGCCCGGCATGCTCGACCTCGTCGAACACCTCGCCGCGCGCGGCGTGCCCCTCTACGCCATCACCAACTTCTCCGCCGAATTCTGGCCCCGCTTCCGCCAGACCGCCCCCATATTCGACCTGTTCGAAGACATCATCGTCTCAGGCGCGGAACAGCTGGTAAAACCCGACCCCGCCATCTACCGGCTCGCCCTCCAGCGCTTCAACCTCGCGCCGGGCGAGGCCCTGTTCATCGACGACCGCACCGAAAACATCCGCGCCGGCGAAGCCAACGGCTTCCCCGGCCACCTCTTCTCAGGCGCCGCCCGACTGCGCACCCGGCTGGAAGCCGAGGGGCTGCTTTAGTCAGAAGGGCCTCCGGCGGGCGAGAATTGCCTCCGGCGGCTGGGGGCGACGCCCCCAGCCGCCGGAGGCCCTTTCTACACCCCTCAATAGCCCTTCAGTTCATCCCCGGTCAGCTGCACCACATGGATAACGTTGGTGGTGCCGGGTGTGCTGAACGGCACGCCGGCGATCAGCACCAGCGTATCATCGGCCGCGCCCAATTTGGTGCGCAGCGCCATGCGGCGGGATTTGGCGACCATTTCCTCGAAGCTTTCGACGTCGCGGGTGGTGACGGCATGCACGCCCCAAGTCAGCGCCATGCGGCGTGCGGTGCTGGCGCGCGGCGTCAGGCAGAGGATGGGGACGAGCGGGCGTTCGCGCGCGGCGCGCAGCGCGGTGCTGCCGGTGATGGTGAAGCAGGTGATAGCGGCGGCGCGCGTCTGGGCGGCGATGGCGGCAGCGGCGCTGGAGATGGCAGAGGCGGTGCTGCTGCCCTGCGCCACTTCGGTGAAGCGGACGCGCGCATGATAGCCGGGGTCAGCCTCGACGGCGCGGGCTATGGCATCCATCATCGCCACCGCGGCGTGCGGATGCTTGCCCACGGCGGATTCGGCTGACAGCATCACCGCATCGGCGCCGTCATAGATGGCGGTGGCGACATCGGAGACTTCGGCGCGGGTCGGCGTGGGCGCGTCGATCATCGATTTCGAGCATTTGCGTCGCGACCACCACCGGCTTGCCGGCCTCGCGCGCGGCCGCCACGATCGCCTTTTGCGCCGGCGGCACGTGTTCGGGCGGCAGCTCCACGCCAAGATCACCGCGCGCCACCATCACCGCGTCGGCCTCCTGCAATATGTCGGCAAGGCAAGAGAGGGCCGCGGGCTTCTCGATCTTGGCGAGCAGCGCCGCGCGCCCGCCGATGAGCGCGCGCGCCTCGGCCACATCGGCGGCGCGCTGGACGAAGCTCAGAGCGATCCAGTCAACCGACTGGGCCAGCGCAAAGGCAAGGTCGGCCCGGTCCTTGTCGGTGAGCGCGGGCAGCGGCACCACCACATCGGGCACATTCACCCCCTTGTTGTCGGAAATGGTGCCTGCCACCTCGACCGTGCAATCAATAGCGTCCTGCGAGGCCGCAGTCACGCGCAGCACGATGCGGCCATCATCGACCAGCAGCCGCGCGCCCGGCTGGAGCACGGCGAACAGCTCGGGATGCGGCAGCTGCACCCGCGCCGCATCACCGGGCGCGGGATCGGCATCAAGCCGGAAGGCCTGGCCCGCCACAAGCACAGCGCGGCCACTCGCGAAACTGCCGACCCGGAGCTTCGGCCCCTGCAAATCAGCCAGCACGGCAATCGGCCGGCCCGCCGCCTTTTCGGCCGCGCGCACCGCCGCGATCCGCCGGGCATGATCATCATGGCTGCCATGGCTCATATTGACCCGAAAGGCATCGGCCCCGGCCGCGATCAGCGCGGTGATCGCCGCCTCGCTATCGGCCGCCGGGCCAAGCGTGGCCAGAACCTTGACGCGTCTGGCGCGCGGTTGAAGATGATGAGCCATGGGCCCACCTTAAGGGCTGCAACAACCGCTGACCATGGGAGAGCGATCGATGGTGGATGTTTCCGACGAGGCCGTGCAGGCCGCCGCCTTCCGGCGGCTGGTGGCGCACCTCCGCCACCGCACCGATGTCCAGAATGTCGACCTGATGGCGGTCGGCGGCTTCTGCCGCAACTGCCTCGCCGACTGGCTGGCCGAAGCCGCCGCCGCCGCCGGCACGCCCGTCGACAAGGCCGCAGCACGTGAAGCCGTCTACGGCATGCCACAGGCAGAATGGAAAGACCGCTACCAGACCGAAGCCAGCCCCGAACAACTCGCCGCCATGGCCGCCAGCGTGGCCCGGAACGCGCATTGACATTGCTGGCAGCATCAAGGGCCTCCGGCGGCTGGGGCCTCAGGCCCCAGACCCCATCAGTGATGCTGGGCTGCACCTTCAAAAAATGCGCCAAGCGCCGCAGGCAATATATTGCGCGTGCCGCGCGGGCGCTGTCCTTGGAAAGTATATCCCATGCCGATGAATGGGGTCTGGGGGCGTCGCCCCCAGCCGCCGGAGGCCCCTTTAGCGGCTTCCTCAGCCGAGGGGCCTTGTCTTTATCGGCGGGAGGCGTAGCACGGGGCGGGCACGCGAATCTTGGGAGCGAACACGGGTGAACGAGAATGTTTCGGCAGCGCAGCTGCGTCTTTTCATCGAGCGGGTGGAGACGCTTGAGGAGGAGAAGGCGGCGATCGCTGATCAGATCAAGGATGTCTATGCCGAGGCCAAGGGCACCGGGTTTGACACCAAGACGATGAAGACGATTGTGCGGCTGCGCAAGATGGACGCCAATTCCCGGGCCGAGCAGGAGGCCCTGCTGGAGACGTACAAGACCGCGCTGGGTCTGGTGGACTGAAGGGGAGAGACGATGACGGTGACCGATCTGAAAATCTATGGCGGCCTGCTGTCGCCGTTCGTGCTGCGCCCGGTGCTGGCGGCGCGGGCCAAGGGCCATGAGCTGCCGGTCGAGAGTTTTCCCGGCGGCATCAAGTGCGATGAATATCTGGCGCTGACGCCCACCGGCAAGATGCCGCTGATGGTGCACGGCGACCTTGTGCTGCCCGAGAGCCAGCCGATCACCGACTATGTCGATGCCGTGCTGCCCGGCCCGGCGCTGCTGCCCGCCGACCCGGTCGAGGCCGCCCGGGTGCGGCTGCTGGTCCGGATCGCCGATGTCTATATGGTGCCGCATCTGGGCGGGCTTTTTGCTGCTCAGTCGAAGCCTGAGGGTGTGCCCGCGGCCATGGCGGGCATGGCGGCTGCGCTTGCCTATTTCGAGCATTTCCGCGATCCGGCGCATGACTATGCCTATGGGGACAGCTTCACCCAGGCCGATGCAGCGATGATCCCGCTGTTCTTCTTCCTCGATGCGCTCGACCGCGGGCTGGGCACCGCCAAGCTGCTCGAGGCTACGCCGGGACTGGCCGCATGGTGGACACGCGCCAAGGCGAGCGACATCGGCGCGCGCGCTGTGGCAGAACAGGCCGAGGGCCTGAAGGCGATGATGGCCGCACGCGGCTGATCACGATATAAGTGCGAAAGGGGAGAGACGCATGGACGTTCGTCTGACGATCAACGGGGAGGCACGCGAGGCGGAGGTGCCGGGCGGCACGCTGCTCGTCGAGCTGCTGCGCGACACGCTGGAGATGACCGGCACCCACATCGGCTGTGACACCAGCCAGTGCGGGGCCTGCAACGTGATGCTGGACGGGGTGGTGGTGAAGAGCTGCACCGTGCTGGCCGCCCAGGCCAATGGCGCCAGCGTCACCACCATCGAGGGGCTGGCGAACGGCGAGGCGCTGCATCCCATGCAGGCGGCGTTCAAGGCCGAACATGGCCTGCAGTGCGGCTTCTGCACGCCCGGCATGGTGATGGCCGGCCTCGAGATCGTCCGCCGCCACGGCACCAATGTCAGCGCCGAGCAGGTCGCTCATGATCTTGAGGGCAATCTCTGCCGCTGCACCGGCTATATCAACATCATCAAGGCCATTGTGGCCGGCGCCCGCGCGATGGCGGCAGATACGGGGGGGAGACGGCTCATGCGTGATTTCGACTATCAGAAGCCGGCGAGCGTCGCTGAAGCCGTGGCCGCCTTCGCCAGCGCCAATGCCAGTGACGGCGGGGCGGCCTATCTCTCCGGCGGCCACACGCTGCTGCCCGCGATGAAGAGCCGGCTGCGCATGCCCGACACGATCATCGACCTCGCCGGCCTGCCCGGCCTCAAGGGCGCGACCCGCGACGGCGACCGGCTGTGGATCGGCGCGCTCACCACCCATGCCGCCGTGGCCGAAGACAGCACCGTCAAGGCGGCTGTCCCGGCCATTGCCAAGGCGGCGCTCGGCATCGGCGACCAGCAGGTGCGCAACCGCGGCACGCTCGGCGGGGTGCTCGCCAACAACGACCCGGCGGCTGACTATCCCGCCGTGGCGCTGGGCCTTGATGCCGTAATCGAGACCGATCGCGGCGCCCATGCGGCGGACGATTATTTCCAGGGCATGTTCGCCACCGCGCTCGACGAGGGCGAAATCATCACCCGTATCGGCTTCCGCGTGCCGCGCCGCGCCGCCTATGCCAAGTTCCGTCACCCGGCCTCGCGCTACGCGATTGTCGGCGTGATGGTCGCGCAGTTCGATGACGGCGTGCGTGTGGCCGTCACCGGTGCCGGGCCGGGTGTGTTCCGCTGGCCCGAAGCCGAGGCCGCGCTTGCCGGCAATTTCTCCGTCGATGCGGTCAACGGGCTGGTGCCTGACGCCAGCGACCTCAACACCGACATTCATGCCGGGCCTGAGTATCGCGCCCATCTGTGCGGCGTGATGCTGGCAAAGGCGGTCACGGAGGCGGCATGATCATCAGCACCACCCACACCATCGAGGGCCGCCGCATCGTCGAGCATCTCGGCGTGGTGGCGGGCGAGGCGATCATGGGCGCCAACATCTTCCGCGATTTCTTCGCCGGCATCCGCGACATCGTCGGTGGCCGCGCTGGCAGCTATGAGCAGGTGCTGCGCAAGGGCCGCGACCAGGCCACCGCCGAAATGGTCGCCGAGGCCGAAGCGCGCGGCGCCAACGCCATTGTCGGCGTCGATCTCGATTACACCACGCTCGGCGCCAGTGAATCGATGATCATGGTGGCGCTGTCGGGAACCGCTGTCAAACTCGAGTAAGTTGCGCAGCCGCGTTCGGCTGGCGTAAGGGCTGAGCCAGAGTTCACAAGCTGACGGGACCCCATGGCCGGCCATTCCAAATTCAAGAACATCATGCACCGCAAGGGCGCGCAGGACAAAAAGCGCTCTGCCCTTTTCTCCAAGCTCTCGCGCGAGATCACGGTCGCGGCCAAGATGGGCCTGCCCGACCCGGCGATGAACGCCCGGCTGCGCGCCGCCGTGCTCACCGCGCGCGCCGGCGGCATGCCCAAGGACAATATCGAGCGCGCCATCAAGAAGGCCGAGGGCAGCGACGGCGAGAATTACGAGGACATCCGCTATGAGGGTTTCGGCCCCGGCGGCGTCAGCCTGATCATCGAGACGCTGACCGACAATCGCAATCGCACCGCCACCAATGTGCGCACCATCGTCATGAAGAACGGCGGCAATCTCGGCGCATCCGGCTCCGTCAGCCATGGCTTCGAGCGCATGGGGCTGATCTCCTATCCCGCCAGCGCCGGCTCGCCCGACGCGGTGTTTGAAGCCGCACTTGAAGCCGGCGCCGAGGATGTCCAGTCGAGCGAGGACGGCCATGAGATCTGGACCGCCGTCGATGCGCTGCACGAAGTTGCCAAGGCGCTGGAAGCGACGCTGGGCGAAGCCGAGGGCACCAAGCTCGCCTGGCGGCCCGGCACCATGGTCAGCGTCGGCGCGGGCGACGCCGCCCAGCTGATGAAGCTCATCGACGCGCTCGACGAGGATGACGATGTGCAGACCGTCTGGGGCAATTATGACGTGCCCGATGATGTGCTCGAGGGGCTTGGTTGATCCGCATCCTCGGTCTTGACCCGGGGCTGGCGGCCACCGGGTGGGGCGTGGTGATGGCAGACGGCAACCGGCTGCGCCACGGCGGCCACGGCACGGTGAAAACACCGGCCGCGGCCCCGCTGGCCGAACGGCTGGCGGCGCTCTACGATGGGCTGATGGGTGTGATGGCAGAGCAGGCGCTGGATGAAGCGGCAGTCGAGGAAGTGTTCGTCAATGCCAATCCGCAATCCACGCTCAAGCTCGGCCAGGCGCGCGGCGTCGTGCTGCTGGCGGCGGGCAAGGGCGGGCTGATGGTCCATGAATATGCCACCCGCGCGGTCAAGAAGGCGCTCACCGGCACGGGGGCGGCCGAAAAGCCGCAGGTGCAGGCGATGGTCGAGCGGCTGCTGGGCGGGGTGAAGGTCAGCGGCGCCGACGCCGCCGATGCGCTGGCGGTGGCCATTGCGCACGCCCATCTGCGGACCAGCATCCGATGATCGCCCGGCTGCGCGGCCTGCTCAATTCGGTAGCGGCCGAGGCCTGTGTCGTCGATGTGAACGGGGTCGGCTATCTGGTCAGCGCCAGCGCCCGCACCCTTGAGCGGCTGGGCAGCCCCGGCAGCGCGGTCGCGCTCCACATTGAAACCCAGGTGCGCGAGGATGCCATTCAGCTGTTCGGCTTTCTGAGCGAGGCCGAGCGGGACTGCTTCCGCCTGCTCACCAGCGTGCAGGGGGTCGGCGGCCGCGTCGCGCTCGCCATTCTCTCGGTGCTGGGGCCGGACGAGCTGGCCCATGCGGTGGCCAGCGCCGACACCGCCTCGATCGCGCGCGCCAATGGCGTGGGGCCAAAGCTCGCCGGTCGCATCGCCAATGAGCTGAAGGGCAAGTTCGGTGCGGTCGCACTCGGCATAGGCGCGCCGCTCCCCGTCGCCAGCGCCAGCGCCAGCGCCGTGCGTGACGCGATGGAGGCCCTCGCCGGGCTCGGCTTCCGCCCCATGGACGCCAGCCGCGCGGTCGCCGCCGCTGCCGCCGAACTGGGCGATGAGGCCGAGGTCAGCGCGCTGGTGCGGCTCGCGCTGAAGAAGAGCGCGAAATGAGCGGCCCACTCGATCCGCTGCGCAAGGTTGACGACATCGACGCGGCGCTCCGCCCCAAGTCGCTCGCGGAGTTCGTCGGCCAGGCGCAGCTCCGGGCCAACCTCGGCGTGTTCGTGTCCGCGGCGCGCGGGCGCGGCGAGGCGATGGACCATGTGCTGCTGCACGGCCCGCCGGGGCTGGGCAAGACCACGCTGGCGCAGATCGTCGCCAATGAGCTGGGCGTGGGCTTTCGCGCCACCTCCGGCCCGGTCATCGCCAAGGCTGGTGATCTGGCCGCGCTGCTCACCAATCTCGAACCGCATGATGTGCTGTTCATCGATGAGATCCACCGCCTTGCGCCGGCGGTCGAGGAAATTCTCTATCCGGCGATGGAAGACCGGGTGCTGGACATCATGATCGGCGAAGGCCCCTCGGCGCGCTCGGTGCGCATCGACCTGCCGGCCTTCACGCTGGTCGGCGCCACCACGCGCGCCGGGCTGCTGACCACGCCGCTCAGAGACCGGTTCGGCATCCCGCTGCGGCTCAACTTCTATTCCGCCGAAGAGCTGGAGCAGGTCGTCACCCGCGCCGCCGCGCTGCTGGCGCTCCCCCTGACGCCAGAGGGCGCGCGCGAGATCGCCGGCCGCGCGCGCGGCACCCCGCGCATCGCCGGGCGGCTGCTGCGCCGCGTGCGCGATTTCGCCGCCGCTGACGGCACGGACATGGTTGATGCCCGCGCCGCCGACCGCGCGCTCTCCCGCCTCGAGGTGGACCGGCTCGGCCTTGATGCGATGGACCGCCGCTATCTGATGATGATCGCCGACCTTTACCGCGGTGGCCCTGTCGGCATCGAAACGCTCGCCGCCGGCCTGTCGGAAGCGCGCGACACGCTGGAGGAGGTCGTCGAGCCCTTCCTCATCCAGCAGGGGCTGGTGGCGCGCACCGCGCGCGGGCGGATGCTGAATGCGCCCGCCTGGGCGCATCTCGGCATCACGCCGCCCGCCGGCCAGCCCATGCAATTGCCGCTGCTGGATGACGACGGGCTGTAACGCGCACCCATTATCATGCGAACATGGGTTGAGAAGGAGACACCAGCGATGATGCAAATCCTGATGATGGCAGTCATGCTGCTGGCCGCCCCCGCGCTGGCGGCGATTCCCGATGCCGGAGACCGCGCGCCGCCGCTGGTCGCCACCGATCTCACCGGCAAGGCGCGCACCATCAGCAGCGTCGCTGGCCCCAAGGGCACGGTGCTGGTCTTCTTCCGCTCGGCCAGCTGGTGCCCCTATTGCAAGGCGCAGCTGATCGACCTCAACACCAACGCCGCCGAAACGCTGAAGGCGCGCGGCTATGCGCTCGTTGGCCTGAGCTATGATGCCCCCGATGTGCTGGCGAAGTTCGCTGCCGAGCGCGGGGTGAAATGGACCCTGCTTTCGGATCCGCAATCGAAGGTGATCGACGGCTGGGACCTGCGCGACCCGCAATATGGCCCCGGCAGCCGCGCCGAAGGCGTGCCGCGCCCGGCGATCTTCGTCATCGCCCCCGACGGGACCATCAAGGCCCGGCTGATGGAGGAGAGCTACCGCGACCGGCCGCAAATCGAAGCGGTGCTGGCAGCGGCGCCATAATCCGGGCTTCTCGCGCACTGGACAGGCTGGCGCTTGAAGTTTGCGCAGGCAAGCGGCATGAGGCGCAGCCATGAGCACAGCGCCGCGCACCCTTTACGCCAAGATCTGGGATGATCACGTCGTCGAAACCCTGGAAGACGGCACCAGCCTGATCTTCATCGACCGTCACCTGATCCATGAAGTCACCACCCCGCAGGCCTTTGAGGGCCTGCGCCTGGCCGGCCGCAAGCTGCGCCGCCCCGATCTCACGCTCGCCGTGCCCGATCACAATGTGCCCACCACCAGCCGCAAGCTGCCGGTCAAGGACCCGATGTCCAAGGCCCAGCTTGATCTTCTCTATGCCAATTGCGCCGAATTCGGTGTCGAGCTGATCGCCGTCGACGCGCCCGAGCAGGGCATCGTCCATGTCATCGGCCCCGAGCAGGGCTTTACGCTTCCGGGCGTCACCATCGTCTGCGGCGACAGCCATTCCGCCACCCACGGCGCCTTCGGGGCGCTGGGCTTCGGCATCGGCACCAGCGAGGTCGAGCATGTGTTCGCCACGCAAACGCTGCTGCTCCGCAAATCAAAGGCGATGCAGGTCCATGTCACAGGCAGCCTCGGCTTCTCGGTCAGCCCCAAGGATCTGACCATGGCCATCATCGGCAAGCTCGGCACCGCCGGCGGCACCGGCTATGTCATCGAATATACCGGGCCAGTGATCGAGGCGATGAGCATGGAAGGCCGCATGACCGTCTGCAACATGGCGATCGAGGCGGGCGCGCGCGCCGGCATCATCGCCGTTGACGACAAGACCATCGATTATGTGCGCGGCCGCCCGCGCGCGCCCACCGGCGATGATTGGGACAAGGCGGAAGCCTGGTGGCGCACGCTGCGCACCGATCCCGGCGCCGTCTATGACAAGGTCATCGAGATCGACGCCAGCGCCATCGCGCCGCTGGTCACCTGGGGCACCAGCCCCGAAGACGTGCTGCCGATCACCGGCAGCGTGCCCGCGCCCGAAAGCTTCGCTGATGCCACCAAGCGCGAAGCGGTGAAGAAGTCGCTCGACTATATGGGCCTCACCCCCGGCACCGCGCTCGACAGCCTGGACGTGCAGAATGTCTTCATCGGCTCCTGCACCAACAGCCGCATCGAGGATTTGCGCATCGCCGCCGAAGTCGCGAAGGGCCGCAAGGTCGCCGCCCATGTCAAGCAGGCGCTGGTCGTGCCGGGATCGGGCCTCGTCAAGGCCCAGGCCGAAGCCGAGGGCCTCGACAAGATCTTCATAGAAGCTGGCTTCGAATGGCGCGAGCCCGGCTGCTCGATGTGTCTTGGCATGAACCCCGACCAGGTGCCCGCCGGCGAACGCTGCGCGTCGACCTCCAACCGCAATTTCGTCGGCCGTCAGGGCGTCGGCGCCCGCACCCATCTCGTCTCGCCCGCCATGGCGGCGGCCGCGGCGGTGACGGGGCGGCTGACGGATGTGCGGGAGCTTGTGGGGCGCTAGAGCCCGCTCAGCTCCTGACCAGCACCGGGTCGAGCACCGTGTCGCGGGCCTCGGCCAGCGTCTCGGGATAGTCGGTGGTGAAATGCAGGCCCCGGCTTTCCTTGCGCGCGCGCGCCGAACGCACGATCAGGTCGGCCACGGTGACGAGGTTGCGCAGTTCGATGAGATCAGGCGTCACCCGGAAATTGCCGTAATAATCCGCCACTTCCTTGCGCAGCAGCTTGACCCTGTGCGCGGCGCGCTCCAGCCGCTTGTCGGTGCGCACGATGCCGACATAGTCCCACATGAAGCGCCGGAGCTCGGCCCAATTGTGCGAGACCACCACTTCCTCGTCCAAATCGGTCACCCGGCTTTCGTCCCATTCGCGCACCCGGGGCAGCGCCGCATCGCCGGTCGCCGTCGCGGCAATGTCATCGGCGGCAGCCTGACCAAAGACCAGACATTCGAGCAAAGAGTTGGACGCCAGCCGGTTGGCGCCGTGCAGGCCCGATTGCGTCACCTCGCCGGCCGCCCATAGCCCCGGCAGGTCGGTGCGGCCGGCGAGATCCACCATCACGCCGCCGCAGGTGTAATGCGCCGCCGGCACCACCGGGATCGGCTCGATGGTGCAGTCAATGTCCAGCTCCAGAAGCCGGGCATGGATCATCGGGAAATGACCGCGCACGAAATCGGGCGCCAGATGCGTCATATCGAGCAGCACATGGCTCAAGCCGTGGCGCTTCATCTCGGCATCGATGGCACGCGCCACCACATCGCGCGGCGCCAGTTCCAGCCGCTTGTCAAGGCGCTTCATGAAGCGCTCGCCGCTCGGCAGCAGCAGCCGCCCGCCCTCGCCGCGCAGGGCTTCCGAAATCAGGAAGTTCTTGACCCTCGGGTGATAGAGGCAGGTCGGGTGAAACTGGTTGAACTCCATGTTCGACACCCGGCAGCCCGCCCGCCACGCCATGGCGATGCCGTCCCCGGTCGAGCCATCGGGGTTGGTGCTGAACTGATAGACGCGCGACGCGCCGCCCGTTGCCAGCACCACCGCGCGCGCCACATAGCGGCGCACCCGCCGGCTCTCGACATCAAGGGCATAGACCCCGTGGCAACGGCGCGTGGCAAAGCGCTCGCCCTCGACATGGCGCTCGGTGATCAGGTCCAGCGCCACCTGTCCGGGGATCAGCGTGATACCCGGATGCGCGCTCGCCGCCCGGTGCAGCGCCTGCTGCACCGCCCAGCCGGTCGCATCATCGACATGCACGATACGGCGGTGGCTATGGCCGCCCTCGCGCGTCAGGTGCCAGCGGTTGGCCGCATCCTCACCGGGGTTGAAGGGCACGCCAAGCGCGGCCAGCCGGTCGATGGCGGCGGCCGCATTCTCCACCACATGCTCCACGCTGGCGCGGTGGTTCAGCCCCGCGCCCGCCACCATCGTGTCCTCGATATGGCTCTCGTAAGTGTCGCCCGCCTCCAGCACGGAGGCAATCCCGCCCTGCGCCCAGGCGGTCGACCCGGCATCGACATCGCCCTTGGCCAGCACCGCCACCTTGAACCGCGCCGCCAGGTTGAGCGCTGCAGTCAGGCCGGCCGCGCCCGAGCCGATGACGATCACATCATGGGCATAGGGGTCATGCGGGGCGCGCTTGGTCATGCCGGAGCGGAGGCGACCGAGGGGGACGTCAGTTTTAGAAAGACGTCTTCAAGGTCGGCGTCCTGCGTCGAGACATCGACCACGGCCAGCCCGGCGCCGGTCAGCGCCGCCAGAATCTCGCCCGCCGTCTGGCGTCGCTTGTCATAGGTCAGCGTCAGCATATGGCCGCCCGCATCAAGCACCGCCTTGCACGGCAGCCCGCCGGGCGCTGTCTCCAGCCGGTCCGCCAGCGTCACCACCAGCTGCTTGTCGCCAGCCTCGGCCAAAAGCGAGCGCGTGTCGGCATTGGCCACCACCCGGCCATGGTTGATGATGGCAATACGGTCGCACAGCTCCTCGGCTTCTTCCAGATAATGCGTCGTCAGCACGATTGTCGTGCCGAGCGCATTCAATTCGCGCACATAATCCCAAAGCTGGGCGCGCAGCTCGATATCCACGCCCGCCGTCGGCTCATCAAGCACCAGCACCGGCGGATTGTGCACCAGCGCCTTGGCCACCAGCAGCCGCCGCTTCATCCCGCCCGAAAGCGTGCGGCTATAGGCATGCGCCTTGTCCTCCAGCCGCACCGCGCGCAGCAGCTCCATCGAGCGGCGCTCTGCCTTCGGCACGCCGAACAGCCCCGCCTGCAGCTCCAGCGTCTCGAACGGCGTGAAAAACGCGTCGAAAATGATCTCCTGCGGCACGATGCCGATCGAGCGCTTGGCGTTGCGCGGCTGCTGGTCGATGTCAAAGCCCCAGATCCGCGCGCTGCCGCCGGTCTTGTTCACCAGCCCGGCCAATATGTTGATGGTCGTCGATTTGCCCGCGCCATTGGGGCCGAGCAGGCCGAAGATGCTGCCGCGCGGCACCTCAAGATCAATGCCGTGCAGCGCGACCTTGCCGCCCGCATAGGTCTTCTCAAGTCCGCGTATCTCGATGGCCGCTTCGCTCATGGCTCCGGCCTAGCCGCTCGCCCGCCCGCCCGCAAGCAGCGGCGCGTTGACGCCGCCACTGTATAGGGGCAATAAGACAGCCATGTTCTCCGGTGACAAACCGATCTACCTGCAAATCCGTGACCGCATCGTCGCGCGCATCCTCGATCAGGGTGACGGCGCGCTGCTGCCCTCGGTCCGCGCGCTGGCCGCCGAAGCCCGGGTCAATCCCTTGACCGTCGCCAAGGCCTATCAGGAGCTCCAGAGCCTCGGTCTCGTCATCGCCCGCAAGGGCGTCGGCCTCTACGCCGCCGACGGCGCCGCCGCCCGGCTCCTCGCCAGCGAACGCAGCCGCTTCATCGAGGAAGAATGGCCCCGCGTGCGCACCCGCATGCGCGAGCTCGGCCTGTCGCTCGAAGACCTGACCGCCTGACCGCGCCAAGGGTGGAGCCAGAAGGGCCTCCGGCGGCTGGGGGCGACGCCCCCAGACCCCATCCGTGGCGTGGCCCTGACGGTCATCATTCGTCGAAAGCCCAGGCAAGGGGTCTGGGGGCGTCGCCCCCAGCCGCCGGAGGCCCCTTTCCCCAGCTAAAGCGCCACATCGGCCGGCAGCGGCGACGGGCCGACCAGGCGTTCATGGATGTGAAGCGCGTAGCGGTCGGTCATGCCGGCGACGAAATCGCCGATATGGCGGGCGCGGGCGGGCTCTTCGGCGGGCAGCGTCTCCAGCCAGTCGGGCGGCAGGGCGTCGGGCTGGCCGTGGAGCGCATGGAAGACGGCGGCGACGACTTGCTGCGAGGGGTCGCGCAGGGCGCTGACGCGGGGGTGACGATACATGCGGCTGCGCAGGAACTGCTTCAGTGCGGCGGTTTCGCTGGCCATGGCCGGGGACAGGGCGATGAGCGGGCGGCCGGCGGCGCGCACTTCGGCGGCCGAGGCCGGGGCGGCGGCGGCGATGTTGGCGCGGCTTGTTTCCAGCAGGTCATCGGTCATCCGGCCGATCTGGGCGCGCACCAGCTCGGGCACGAGGCGGCGGCGCGCCGAGACACCGGGCCAGCGCGCCTTCACCTCGCCGAGCGTATCGGCGACGAAGGGCACGGCGGCGGCGACATCTTCGAGCGCGAACAGCCCGGCGCGGATGCCGTCATCAAGGTCGTGATTGTCATAGGCGATGTCATCGGCAAGGGCGGCCACCTGCGCTTCCAGGCCGGCATGGGTCTGGAGGTCGAGCGGCCAGTCGGCATCGGCTTCGGTCATCGCCCAGCCCGGTGCTGCAATCGGGCCATTGTGCTTGGCCAGGCCCTCCAGCGTCTCCCAGCAGAGGTTGAGCCCGTCCCAGCCGGGGTAGCGACATTCAAGCCTTGTGACGATCCGCAACGTCTGGGCGTTGTGATCAAAGCCGCCATAGGGGGCCATGGCCTCCTGCAGCGCATCCTCGCCGCTATGGCCGAAGGGCGGGTGGCCAAGGTCGTGCGCCAGCGCCAGCGCCTCGGTCAGGTCTTCATCAAGGCCAAGCGCGCGGGCCAGCGTGCGGGCGATCTGCGCCACTTCAAGGCTGTGCGTCAGCCGCACGCGGAAATGGTCACCGTCAGGCGCCACGAACACCTGCGTCTTGTAGCGCAGCCGGCGGAAGGCGGTGCTGTGGATGATGCGGTCGCGGTCACGCTGGAAGGGCGCGCGCGTGGCGCTGGCGGGCTCGGCGTGGCGGCGGCCCCGTTCGGGGCGCGTGGCATAGGGGGCGGGCAAGGGGCTCTCCGGCGGCTCGGGTCAGCCCTGCTTTAGAGGCTCGTCCCAGTCCTTGGCCATCCTCGGCGTGTCGGGGATGGTCTTCGAATAGCGCGGCGCGGGCGCGGGCTGCATGACGCCGTCCACCTCGATGAAGGTCTGGCGCGCGGCATTGTGCGGGTGTGTGGGCGCTTCCGCCATCGACAGCACGGGCGCGAAGCAGACATCGGTCATTTCCATGAGCGCGCACCATTCATCGCGGCTTTTCGTCTTGAACAGCGCGGTCAGCTTGGCCTTCAGCGCCGGCCATTGGCGCTGGTCCATCTGGGCGTCGAAGTCCGGGTCGTCGGCAAGGCCGGCGCGCGCCCGCAGCTCGGCATAGAATTGCGGCTCAAGGCTGCCGATGCTGATGAACTTGCCGTCGGCGGTCTCATAGCTGTCGTACATGTGGGCGCCGGTATCGAGCAGGTTGACGCCGCGCTCGTCGCGCCAGATGCCATTGGCGCGAAAGCCCCAGATCATGCTCATCAGCGTGGCCGCGCCATCTGTCATGGCGCAGTCGATCACCTGTCCCTCGCCGGTCTTCTGAGCGTGCAGCAGCGCGCTGACCATGCCGAAGGCGAGCATCATGCCGCCGCCGCCAAAGTCTCCGACCATGTTGATCGGCGGGGTGGGCTTTTCGCCGGCCCGGCCATAGGCGTGAAGCGCGCCGGCGAGTGCGATATAGTTGATGTCGTGGCCTGCCGCCTGGGCATAGGGGCCGCTCTGCCCCCAGCCGGTCATCCGGCCGATGACCAGCGCCGGATTGGCAGCATGCAGCGCATCCGGGCCAAGCCCCAGCCGCTCGAGCACGCCCGGGCGAAAGCCCTCGATCAGGCCGTGCGCGGTCTTGGCCAGCTCCAGCACGCGGGCCACGCCTTCGGCTGACTTCAGGTCCAGCGCCATCATCCGGCGCGAACGCAGCAGCGGATCGCGCCCATCGAGCCGCGCGCCGGGCCGCTCGATGCGGATCACCTCCGCGCCGTGATCGGCGAGCATCATCCCGGCGAAAGGGCCGGGGCCGATGCCGGCGAGCTCGATGATGCGGATGCCGTGAAGCGGACCTGGCATGAAAAGCCTCCTTTGTTTGCCCGGTCCTCCTGCCACGGCAATAGATATGGGTGAAGCCGCATTGGTGACAGGGTGGGCGGGAGGCTTGACTGAAACAGCGCGATGACGATTGTGGCGGGCATGAGCGTCACCATCTGGCACAACCCCAAATGCGGCACCTCGCGCAACGCGCTGGCGATGATCCGCGCCACCGGCGTCGAGCCCGAAGTCGTGCTCTATCTCGAAACCCCGCCGGCGCCCGCCGTGGTCGCCAAAGTGGCCGAAGCAGTGGGTGGGGCGCACAAGCTGCTGCGCGTGCAGGGCACGCCGGCCGCTGACCTTGGCCTCGAAGACGCAACCGACGGCGCCATATTGGCGGCGATGAAAGAGCATCCCGTCCTCATCAACCGCCCGGTGGTGATGGGGCCAGGCGGCATCGTGCTGGCGCGCCCGTCCGAGAAGGTGATGGAGGTGCTGGACGGCACGCTGCCAGACGATTTCCGCAAGGAAGACGGCAAGCCGGCCAAGCTCTAGGCCGATGCAGATTCGCGCCGCCTGCCCCGATAATGCGCCGGCGCTGGCGGCCATCTATGCGCCCGAGGTGCTGCACGGCACCGCCAGCTTCGAGACCGAGGCGCCCGATGCGACGATGATGGCGGCGCGGCTGGCGGCGGTGCAGGGGCGCGGCTGGCCCTGGCTGGTGGCGGTGCAGGGCGGCGAGGTGATCGGCTATGCCTATGCCAGCCAGTTCCGTGACCGGCCGGCCTATGCCGGCACCTGCGAGAACAGCATCTATGTGGCCGCCGCAGCGCGCGGGCGCGGGGCCGGGCGGGCGCTGCTTACTGCGCTGTTCGAGGCTGCGCGCGCGGCCGGCTTTGTCCAGATGGTGGCCGTGGTCGGCGATGCGGCGGGCAACCAGGCCTCGCTGGCGCTGCACACGGGCCTTGGTTTTGGCGAGGTCGGGCGGCTGACGGCGGTGGGGCGCAAATTCGGCCGCTGGCTCGATGTCGCCTATCTGCAGCGCGCGCTCTAATGGTCGCGAAACCAGCCGGTGATGCTGAAGCGGCCCACCGGCGCGAAGCGTGACACCATGGCGACGCAGTGCGCCATCGGCACGGTGAACAGGTTGAGCGTGTTGAAGCGCGGCAGCAGGCCCAGGGCCGTATTGCCATCGGCATCGAGAAAATTGAGCTGGCCGCCGTAATCGGGCCGCCAGTCGCGGGCGAAATTGAACACATAGGCGAGCCGGCGGCCCTCCTCGCGCACCAGATCGTCATGCTGGGTGAGAAAATGGCCGGGCGCGTAAAGCGTTGCCTGCGCATCGGCGTTGACGATGCTGGCATCGCCCGAGACGGCGCGGGCAAAATCGAGCATCGCCGGGCTGTTCAGATGTTCGAGCAGCAGATCAAGCGGATGGCCGGGCTGCCAGCGCTCATTATAAGCGCGGATCATCGGATATTGGGCATAGAGAAAGGCGAACTGGCCCTGCCGCGCTGCGGTCGCCGCTTCATGGCCGAATCTGGCGCGCACCTGCGGATCCATGGCGCGCAGTTCGGCCCCCCTCACATGCTTGCCGCCCTGCCCCGCTGCCGCCCAGGCCAGCCCCCAGTCCGTGCCGCGTGACAGCACCTCATGAATGGCCTCGGCCGAGTCGGCCGTCAGCGCACCTTGCACCTGCACCCGGCCCTGCGCCTTCAAGGCGGCGGCAATGGCCGCTGTGTCGAGCGCGGGCGACAGCGCAAACAGCGTTCGCACGGCCTAGCTCCGGTCGGGCAGCGTGCCCTTGGCGCGCTGCTCCCCGTAACGGACCGAGGCGATCTCGGCATTGGCATAGGCTTCCTGCAGCTCATGGCTCCAGTAGCGCAGCGCATCGAGCGGGATCTTCTGGCCGGTGACCGCACACAGCACATGATCGCCGCGGCTGACGATCTCATAGGAGCCGGAAAGATAGTTGAGGCGGGCCAGGCGGCCGGTGGTGAACAACATTGAAGTGCCTTTCTAGAGAAGCCGGGGCTGGCTGCCGGGCCCAAGCGGCTGGGTCTCGACCTCGCCATCGGCAAAGCGGATGGTGAGCGCACGCTGGGCGCGCGCGTCTGCCGCGCGTGGCACCAGTGCGCCGCCCGGCGCCAGCACCAGCGCATAGCCGCGCGCCAGCACCTGGTCCGGCCCCAGCGAGCCGAGCAGCCGCGCGGTGGCGGCCAGCCGCTGGGCATCAAGCTCGGCGCGGCGCACCAGCAGCCGCGGGCGCAGCCCGGCGGCCGCCAGCGCGGCCCCGGCCCTCGATATGCGCGCCGCCAGCAGCGCCGGGCGCAGCGCGCCGCCGGCCTCGGCCAGCCGCCGCCCGGCCCGCGCCCGCGCGCCCTCCAGCCCGCGCGGCAACCGCCCGGCCAGATCATCAAGACGCTGGGCGGGTAGCTCGATGAGCCGGCGCGGCGCGGGCAGTCGCGCCGCCAGCGCCCGGCTCCGCTCGGCCCTCAGCGCCATGCTGCGCGCGCTCGCCTGCGCCAGCCGGGCGCCCAGCGTGGCGATATGGGCAACGAGATCGGCGCGCACCGGCACGGCGCGCTCGGCGGCGGCCGTGGGCGTGGGCGCGCGCCAGTCAGAGGCGTAATCGATCAGCGTGGTGTCAGTCTCATGGCCCACCGCGCTGATCAGCGGGATGGTGCTGGCAGCCGCCGCGCGCACCACGCTCTCCTCGTTGAAGGCCGCCAGATCCTCGATCGAGCCGCCGCCGCGCGCCACGATGATCAGGTCCGGGCGCGGCACGGGTCCGTCCTTTTCGAGCGCGTTGAACCCCCGGATTGCCGCCGTCACCTGCGCCGCCGCCGCCTCGCCCTGCACCGCCACCGGCCAGACCAGCACATGGCGGGGAAAGCGGTCAGCCAGCCGGTGGAGAATGTCGCGGATCACGGCGCCCGTGGGCGAGGTGATGACGCCGATCACCTGCGGAATATGCGGCAGCGTTTTCTTGCGGCCAGCATCGAACAGCCCTTCGGCCGCCAGCGCCTGCCGCCGCGCCTCGACCTGGGCGAGCAGCGCGCCCACGCCTGCGGGGGCCATGCGCTCGACCACGATCTGATATTTGGAGCGGCCGGGGTAGGTGGTCAGCTTGCCGGTCACGACCACTTCCAGCCCGTCTTCCGGGCGGAAAGCGAGGGTGGCGGCGCTGCGGCTGAACATGACGATGTCGATGAGCGCGCTGTCATCCTTGAGGGCGGCATAAAGATGGCCCGAGGCCGCCCGCTTGAAGCCCGAAAGCTCGCCGCGCACCCGCACCTGGCCAAAGCTCGTCTCGACCGTGCGCTTGAGGGCGCCCGACAGCTCGCTGACCGAATATTCCGGCATGTTTTCCATTCCCCCACCGATAGGGGAGAGCGCGCCGAATAAAAAGAGCCCGCCCGCTCCTGTCCTCTTGCCCGCCCCCGTTCGCCCGTATTGCCGCTTTCGTATTGCAGCGCAGCAGGCTAGGATTGGGCATGGCGCGTGATCTTGATGTTCTGGTTCTGGGTAGCGGCGGGCGCGAGCATGCGCTGTGCTGGAAGCTGAAGCAGAGCGCGCGCGTCCGCCGCCTCGTCTGCGCGCCGGGCAATGCCGGCATCGGCGATGTCGCCGAGCGCGCCGAAACGCTGGCCATTGAAGAGCCTGCGGCCGTCGTCAACTATGCCCGTGCCGAGGGCTTCGGCCTTGTCATCATCGGCCCCGAAGGCCCGCTGGTCAGCGGCGTCTCCGATGCGCTGCGCGCCGCCGGCATCGCCGTCGTCGGCCCCAGCCAGGCCGCCGCCCGCCTCGAAGGCTCCAAGGGCTTCACCAAGGATCTCTGCGCGCGCGCCGGCATTCCCACCGCCGCCTATCGCCGCTTTGCCTCGGCCACCGAGGCGCATCACTATGTCGCCGTTCATCCGCTGCCCGTCGTCGTCAAGGCCGATGGGCTGGCGATGGGCAAGGGCGTCACCGTCGCCGATTCGAATGAGGAAGGCCTTGCCGCCCTCGCCCTCATCCAGGGCCCGGTCGTTGTCGAACAGTTCATGGAAGGCTCGGAAGCCAGCCTCTTCGTCCTCTCCGACGGCAAGACGATGCAGGTCTGGGCGACCGCGCGCGACCACAAGCGCGCCTTTGACGGGGACCGTGGCGGCAACACCGGTGGCATGGGCGCCATCACGCCTGCACCGGGCATGACCCATGAGCTGCGCGACCGCGCCGTCAAGGAGATCATCGAGCCGACACTGGCCGCCATGCGCGCCGCCGGCACGCCCTTTCAGGGCATGCTCTACGCCGGGCTGATGCTCACCCGCGACGGGCCGATGCTGATCGAATACAACGTCCGCTTCGGTGACCCCGAAACCCAGGCGATGATGCTCCGCCTCGATTGCGACCTTGGCGAGCTGCTGCTCGCCTGCGCCGAAGGCCGGCTCGAAGATGTGCCCGTGCGCTGGTCGGCCGACAGCTGCATCACCGTCGTGCTGGCCAGCAAGGGCTATCCCGAAGCCCCGCGCACCGGCACCGAGATCAAGGGTGTGGGGGCCGCCGAGGCCACCGGCGCCGTCGTCTTCCACGCCGGCACAAGGCGCGACGAAGAAGGCCGGCTGATCGCCACCGGCGGCCGCGTGCTCGCCGTCAGCGCGCGCGGCGGCACCCCCGACACGGCGCGCGAACGCGTCTATCAGGCGGTCGCCAAGATCGACTGGCCGGGCGGCTTCTTCCGCACCGATATCGGCAAATAGGAGAGGCGACAGCGCTTTTGTCGCAGCCTATGCTGCACCCATGACCGAAACCGTTGATCGCCAGACCCAATTCTCAGGCACCTCCGCCGTTCGCCCCGGACAGGAGATCGACGCCGCCCGCCTCGAGGCGTGGATGCGCGACCATGTCGAGGGCTACGCCGGCCCGCTCACCATCGAACAGTTCAAGGGCGGCCAGTCCAACCCCACCTACAAGCTGGTCACGCCCACACAGACTTACGTGCTGCGCCGCAAGCCACCCGGCGAGCTGCTGCCCTCCGCCCATGCCGTGGACCGGGAATATCGCGTCATCACCGCGCTTTACGGTCAGGGCTTCCCCGTCGCCCGCACCTTCGGCCTGTGCACCGACAATGACGTCATCGGCACCTGGTTCTACATCATGGACTGTGTCGATGGCCGCGTGATCTGGGACACCAGCTTCCCCGATGTGCCCAAAGCCGACCGCCGCGCCCATTTCGACGCCATGAACGCCACCATGGCCCAGCTCCACATGATCGACATCGAAAAGGCCGGCCTCACCGACTATGGCAAGCCCGGCAATTATTTCGCCCGGCAGATCGGCCGCTGGAGCCGCCAATATGTCGAAGACACTGACGCCGGCCGCGTGCCCGCCATGGACCGGCTGGTCGAATGGCTGCCCGACAACATCCCGCCCGGCGAGGAAGTCAGCGTCGTCCACGGCGACTATCGCTGCGACAACATGATCTTCGATGCGAAGCTGCCCAAGGTCCGCGCCGTCCTCGACTGGGAACTCTCCACACTCGGCCACCCGCTCGCCGACTTCTCCTACCATCTGATGATGTACCGCATGCCGCCCGAAACCACGACCGGGCTGGCCGGCAAGGACCTCGAAGCCCTGGGCCTCCCCTCCGAAGCCGAATATGTCGCCGCCTATTGCGCGCGCACCGGGCGGGCCGGCATCGACAATCTCGATTTCTACATCGCCTACAACCTCTTCCGCCTCGCCGGCATCGTCCACGGCATCCGCGGCCGTGTCGCCCGCGGCACCGCCACCTCCGCCCACGCCCGCAAAATGGCCGAAGGCGTGGAAGGCCTCGCCGACCTGGCCCTCGAACAGGCGCGCAAGCTGGGGGCTTGATCGGTTAGGGGTGGAAGAGCCTCCGGCGGTTAGTCAGGGCCTCCGGCGGCTGGGGCCTCAGGCCCCAGACCCCATTCGTTATTTTGGGATGGAATTGGCAGCGGCAGCGCGCGCCGCAGGCTTTTGAATGCGCGTTCCGCGCGGGCGCTGAATTCGGGCGCCTTGCCCCATGCCCATGGATGGGGTCTGGGGCCTGAGGCCCCAGCCGCCGGAGGCCCTTAGCGACCGCCGAAGGCCCTCTGCTCCCTCAATCGTCCATCGGCGGCAGCATCGAGGCCAGCACCTTGTCGACCTTGCGGCCGTCCATGTCGATCACTTCGAAGCGCCAGCCGGTATAGGCAAAGTGTTCGCCGGTTTCGGGCAGGTGCTGGAGCTGGGCGAGGACGAAGCCGGCCACGGTTTCATAGTCGCGGTCATCATCGAGGTTGAGGCCGAGGCGTTCTTCCATTTCGTCGGCGGGCAGCGAGCCGGCGAGCAGCAGCGAGCCGTCCTCGCGTTCGACGATGGCGGGTTCGTCGTCGTCGTCGGCGTCGAAGGCGAACACGCCGGCGATGGCGGCGAGCAGGTCGGCGGGGGTCAATATGCCTTCGAAATGGCCATATTCGTCGTGCACCAGTGCCATGGGGATGCTGGCCGAGCGCAGGCTGGCGAGCGCGTCGACGGCGTCGATGACGTCGGGGATGATGGGGGCGGGCCGGGCCAGCGCCGCGATATCGAGCGGCTTGCCTTCGATCAGCGCCTGCACAAGGTCGCGTGCCTGCACCACGCCGATGATGTCATCAACGGTGCCGCGCGCCACCGGCAGGCGGGTGTGCGGCGTGGCGGCAAGCCGGGCGCGAATATCGGCTTCGGGGGCATCGGCGTCGATCCAGTCCACTTCCCCGCGCGGGGTCATCACGCCGCGCACCCGCCGGTCGGCGAGGCGCATGATGCCGCTGATCATCGCCCGCTCATCGGCTTCGAGCACGCCGGCGCTTTCGGCATCCTGCATCACCGAGCGCAGTTCGGCCTCGGTGACCTTGTGGCCATTTTCGTCGGCCGGGCCGAACAGCCGCAGCACGGCGCTGGTCGAGCGGTCGAGCGCCCAGACGGCGGGTGTGGCCAGCCGCGCGACAAGCAGCATGACTGGGGCCACCAGCACGGCGATCTTCTCGGGGCTGCGCAGCGCGAACTGCTTGGGCACCAGCTCGCCGATGATGAGCGAGAGATAGGTGATGACGATGATGACAGCCGCCAGCCCGACCTCGGTCGCGGTTTCGGGGGCAAGGCCGAACCAGGCGGCCAGCCGCGCGCCCACCGGCTCGGCCAGCGTCGCGCCCGAATAGGCGCCGTTGATGACGCCGACCAGCGTGATGCCGATCTGCACGGCGGAGAGAAAGCGGCCCGAGTTTTCGGCCAAGGCCAGCGCTGTTCCGGCGGCCGTACTGCCTTCGTCGATCATCGCGCGCAAGCGCGGCTTGCGGGCCGAGACGATGGCCAGCTCCGACATGGCAAAAAAGCCGTTGAGCAGCACAAGCGCCGCGATGATGGCGGCGTCGAACCAGGGGAAGGGCGGCATCTGCTCCGAAAGTGTGGCGCGGTCGTCCGGGGACCGTGTATCATGTCTAGGCGAAAACACAGCCGCCGCGAAGAGACAAGTTGCGGCGGCCCTTTTGGGAGAATGACATGCACAAGACCTTGGCCCTTGCGGGACTTTCAGCGAGCCTCATTCTGGCGGGCTGCACCACCGACCCCAACACCGGGCAGCAGAGCGTCTCGCGCCCGGCCGCCACGGCAGCGGCGGGCGCTGGTGCCGGCGCGCTGCTCGGCGCGCTGCTTGGCGGGCGCAACAACCGCACCGAAGTGTTGATCGGCACCGGCATCGGCGCCATCGCCGGGGCGGCGGTCGGCAACTACATGGACAAGCAGGAGCGCGAGCTGCGCGCGCGCACCGCTGATACCGGCATCGAGGTCGAGCGCGAGGGCGCCGAGATCAACCTGCGCATGCCCAGCAGCCTCACCTTCGATTTCAATTCCTCCACCCTCCAGCCCGATTTCCGCCCGGCGCTCGATCAGGTGGTGACCACGCTCAAGGAATATCCCAGCACCTTCATCGACGTCTCGGGCCACACCGATGCGATCGGCTCCGAAAAGGTCAATCAGGAGCTTTCCGAGCGTCGCGCCAAGGCGGTGGCCGATTATCTCACCTATCAGGGCATCGCCTCGGCGCGCATCGCCACGCGCGGCTATGGCAAGCAGTTCCCGGTCGCCGGCAACGACAGCGAGGAAGGCCGCGCCCAGAACCGCCGCGTCGAGATCAAGCTCTCGCCGGTGACCGAGGCCGATTATCAGAGCGTCCAGCCCGCCACCAGCCAGCCCACCACGGCCCGGCCGGGCACGGCGATCAACTAGCCGCGCAGCACCGCGCCGAGCTTGCCGGCCGCCGCGATCACCTTGTCCGAAAGCGCGGTGATGTCGGCCTCGGTCAGCGTCTTGTCCTGCGGTTGCAGCGTCACCTCGATGGCAAGGCTCACCTTGCCCTCGGGCACGCCCGGCCCGGTGAACCGGTCGAACAGCCTTGTCGCCACGATCAGCGCCTTGTCGGCCCCGGCCACCGCGCGCATCAGCTGGTCAGCGGCCAGGCTGTCATCGACCAGAAAGGCGAAATCGCGCGTTAGCGGGTTGAGCGCGGGCGCGGGCGGCGCCGGCTTGCGACGCGCCGCCGGCGGCAGCGCATCAAGATAAATCTCCACCGCAGCCACCTCGGCCTTGAGGTCGAAGGCGGCGCGGGTGGCGGGATGGATCAGCCCGAAATCAGCGAGCACCGCCTTGCCCAGCGTCAGCCGCCCGGCGCGGCCGGGGTGCCACCAGCCATCGGCCGGCGGCTGCACGCTCAGCCGATCTGTCGGCACGCCGAGCGTGGCGAGTGCAGCGAGTGCGGCCGCCTTGGCGTCATAGGCATCGGGCTTTGCCGCCGCGCCGCTGCGCCAGTCCCGCGCCCGCGCCTCGCCGGCGATGATCAGCGCTGCCGCCGGCCGTTCGCCGCTGCCCAGATAGCGGGTGCCGAGCTCGAACAGTCGCACCGAGGCCTGCGCCCGGCCAAAGTTGCGCGCCGCCGCCGCCAGCAGGCCGGGCAGCAGCGAGGGCCGCATCGCCGCCATGTCGGTGCTGATCGGGTTGGCAAGCGTGTGCGCCGCCCCGCCAAAGGCTTCCGCATGCGCAGGCGGCAAAAAGCTCCAGGTGATCGCCTCATGATAGCCGCTTGCCGCCAGCGCCCGGCGCAGGCGGCGGCTCTGGCGCTGGGCCGGGGTCGCAGTGGGCGCGGCCACGCCAGCCGCACGCGGCAGCGGCACAGCCGGCACCTCGTCAAGCCCGTGCAGCCGCACCACCTCCTCGACGATATCGGCCTGTCCGTCCCAAGCCTCGTCCGCGCCGGGCTGGCCAATATCGCGCCGCCATGTCGGCACGGTGACGCGCCACACAGCGCCGGTCTCCACGCCGAAGCCCAGCCGGCCCAGAAGCTCCGCCTGCCGCGCCTCATCAATGGCAAGGCCGGCCAGCGCCAGCACCCGCGCCGGGTCATAGCTCACCACCTTGGGGGTCAGCGGCAGCGCGCCCGCTTGCGTCACCTCCGACGCCTCGCCGCCGCACAGCTCAAGGATCATCCGCGTCGCAATCTCGAGGCCGGGGCCGACAAAGCCGGGGTCCACCCCGCGCTCGAACCGCGCCCGCGCGTCCGAATTGATGCCGAGCGCGCGCCCGGTGGCGCCGATGCGCGTCGGCTCGAACCATGCCGCCTCAACAAGCACCGTCGTCGTCGTGTCGCTCACGCCCGACGCGATGTCGCCCATGATGCCGGCGATGTCATGCGCCTGCGCGTCGTCAGCAATCACCGTCATGGTCTCGTCGAGCACATAGGTCTTGCCGTTCAAGGCCTCGATCCGTTCGCCCGCGCGCGCCCGGCGCGCCGTCAGCCCGCCCTGCAGCCGGTCGACATCATAAACATGCAGCGGCCGGCCATAGGCGATGCTCATGTAATTGGTGATATCAACCAGCGCCGAAATCGGCCGCAGCCCGACCGCCGTCAGCCAGCGCTGCAGCCACGCCGGGCTGGGGCCGTTCTTCACGCCGCGAATGGTGCGCGCATGAAAAGCCGGGCAGCCCTCCGGGTCGGTGATGGCAATCGGCACCGGATTGGCAAATTGACCCGTCACCGGCGTCGTATCGGGTGCGATCAGCGTGCCCAGCCCGGCGGCGGCGAGGTCGCGCGCAACGCCGTGGATGCCCAGACATTCCTGCCGGTTGGGGGTGATGGCGATATCGATCACCGGGTCGGCCAGCCCCGCCCAATCGGCGTAGCGCGTGCCGACCGGCGCATCGGCAGGCAGGTCGAGAATGCCGTCATGGTCCTGCCCCAGCTCCAGCTCGCGCGCCGAACACATCATGCCGTGCAATTCGACGCCGCGGATCGCTGCCACCTTGAGCGTGATGCCCAACCCCGGCACATGCGCGCCCGGCGGGCCAAACACACCCTTCATGCCGGCCCGCGCATTGGGCGCGCCGCACACCACCGGCACCGGGCCGGCCCCGGCATCGACGCTCAGCAGCTGCAGCTTGTCGGCCTGCGGATGCGGCGCCGCACTCAGCACCTCGGCAATCACAAACGGCGCCAACGCCTGCGAGGGGTCGTCCACGCCCTCCACCTCAAGGCCAAGCCTTGTCAGCGCGTCGGTGATCTCCTCCAGCGTGGCGCGCGTGTCGAGATGCGCCTTCAGCCATGACAGGGCAAACTTCATGGCCGCGCTCCCGCCGAAATGGAGGGAATGTCGAGCGCGGCAAAGCCATTGGCACTTAGCCAGCGCAGGTCGCCATCGAAAAAGGCGCGCAGGTCGGTGAGCCCATATTTCAGCATCGCCAGCCGGTCGACGCCGGTGCCAAAGGCAAAGCCCTGCCACACCGCCGGGTCCAGCCCGCAGGCCGCCAGCACGCGCGGATGCACCATGCCCGAGCCGAGCACTTCCAGCCATTTGTCCACGTCCGCGCCCGCCGCCGGCCGGCCGGTCTTGCTCGAATAGCCGACATCGACCTCGACCGACGGCTCGGTGAAGGGAAAATAGCTGGGCCGGAACCTCAGCGCCACGTCATCGACTTCGAAAAACGCCTTGATGAAGGTCTCCAGCGTCCAGCGCAGATGCGCCAGCGTAATGCCCTTGTCGATCACCAGCCCCTCGATCTGGTGGAACATCGGCGTGTGGGTGGCATCGGAATCGGAGCGATAGACCCGCCCCGGCGCAATGATGCGAATCGGCGGCTCCTGCGCCATCATGGTGCGGATCTGGACCGGCGACGTATGCGTGCGCAGCACCCGCTTGCGGCCCTCGCCGTCCAGCCCCTCCACATAAAAGGTGTCGTGCATGGCGCGCGCCGGATGATGCTCCGGGATGTTGAGCGCGGTAAAATTGTGCCAGTCGTCCTCGATCTCCGGGCCATCGGCGACCGCAAAGCCCATGTCGGCGAAAATCTCCGCCAGCTCGTCCATCACCTGAGAGACCGGATGCACGCTGCCCATCGGTGGCAGGCTCACCGGCAGCGTCATGTCCTGCCGCTCGGCCGCCAGCTTCGCATCGAGCGCGGCGGCCTCCAGCGCCGCCTTGCGCGCCGCCAGTGCTGCGCTCACCGCTTCACGCAGACCATTGAAAGCCGGCCCGCTCACCGCGCGCTCGTCGGGCGACAGGCCGCCCAGTGTCTTCAGCAGCGCGGTCACGCTGCCCTGCTTGCCAAGGGCTGCCACGCGCACGGCCTCGATGGCGTCAAGACTGTCGGCAGCTGCGATCCGGCTGAGCAGATCGGCCTGAAGCTCGGTGATGTCGGTCATGCGCGGGGCCTAATCGCTGGCGCTGAAAAAGGCAAAGGGCGCGACACCTTCACAGTGCCGCGCCCCTTGATGTCTTGCCGGTGCCCGGCCTCAGGCCGCGACGGGCTTGGCGTCGAGCGCGGCCTGCACCTTGGCGACGATCGCCTTGAAGCTGTCCGGCTCGTTCATGGCGATATCGGCCAGCACCTTGCGGTCGAGCGCCAGGTCGGTGAGCGACAGACCGTGCATGAACACGCCGTAGGTCAGCCCTTCCTCGCGCACGGCGGCGTTGATCCGCTGGATCCAGAGCGCGCGGAAGTTGCGCTTCTTCACCTTGCGGTCGCGATAGGCATATTGGCCGGCCTTTTCGACCGCCTGCCGCGCGATGCGGATGGTGTTCTTGCGACGGCCATAAAAGCCCTTCGCCTGTTCCAGAATCCGCTTGTGCTTGGCCTTGGTGGTGACACCCCGTTTGATGCGCATGGCGTGTCCTCCTTACTTCAGGCCGTACGGCGCCCAGGCATGCACCCGGGGCGTATCGGCATCGGACAGCACGGAGGTGCCGCGATTCTGGCGGATATACTTGGAATTATGGCTGATCAGCCGGTGGCGCTTGCCAGCCACACCATGCTTGATCTTGCCAGTGGCGGTGATCTTGAAGCGCTTCTTCACACCGCTCTTGGTCTTGAGTTTGGGCATTTCGGTCTCCTTATGGACGCATCCTTGAACAGCCACGGCAGCCCATTCAGCCGGGCCGTTCGGTCATGCGGAAGGCGCGCCATAGACGCTGCCGCCCCAAAGCGCAAGCCGCACGCCGCTTTCTAAAGGCCCTATGCTCTCCCGGGCGTCGCTGAAAGCTGGCCGACATTGATGCCAAGCCCGGCAAAGGCCTGCTCCCAGCGCGCCTCAACCGGCGTGTCGAAGATCAGCCGCGTGTCGCCCGGCGCCTGTTGCCAGCCATGGCTCGCCATCTCGCTTTCCAGCTGCCCCGGCCCCCAGCCCGTATAGCCCAGCGTCGAGAGCCAGCGCGACGGCCCCTTGCCCGCCGCAATGTCGCGCAGCACATCAAGCGTCGCCGTCAGCCCCCATTTCATGCCGACCATGATCGTGCTCTCGCCCTCATAGTCCGGGCTGTGCAACACAAAGCCGCGCGACGGCTCCACCGGCCCGCCGTTCAGCACTGGCCGCTCGGGCGTTGCCTGCGGGTCGATCTCCAAGGTGCGCATCAGCTCGGGCACCGAAAGCCCCGGCATCGGCTGGTTCACCACCAGCCCGAGCGCGCCATTCTCGTCATGCACGCACATGGCGATCACCACCCGGGCGAATCGCGGATCGGCCATGCCGGGCATCGACAGCAGCAATTGGCCGCTGAGGAAGGGGGGCTCGAAGTCCGGAACGTACCATGGCAGCATGATGACAGACCCGGCCGCCGGCTGCAAAGCCGCGCCGCCCGGCTGGACGCTGTGCCGCGCAACCGCTAGGACGAGCCCGCACCCAAACAGCGGAGACAGCAATGACGATCAAGGTTGGCGATCACATCCCCGAAGCCACGCTGGTCAAGGCCACGGCCGACGGCCCGACAACCATCTCGACGGCCGATCTGTTCGGCGGCCGCACCGTGGCGCTGTTCTCGGTGCCCGGCGCCTTCACCCCCACCTGCTCGGCCAAGCATCTGCCCGGCTTCGTCACCCATTCCGCCAAGCTGGCCGAGGCCGGCATCGACGAGGTGCTGTGCCTCTCGGTCAATGATGCCTTTGTGATGGCGGCCTGGGCCAAGTCGGCCGATGCGGTGGGCAAGGTGACGATGATCGCCGATGGCAATGCCGACTTCACCAAGGCGCTTGGCCTTGAAATGGATGCCAGCAAGTTCGGCATGGGCGTGCGCGGGCAGCGCTTCTCGCTCGTCGCCAAAAATGGCGTCGTCACCCATCTCTTCGTCGAGGAGCCGGGCGCCTTCACCGTGTCCAGCGCCGAGCACATGCTGGCCAATCTCGGCTAGAGCGATGGCGCTCAATCGTCGCCAATTGCTGGTCGGGGCCGGCGTCGGCACCGGCCTGGTGATCGGCTGGGCGGCATGGCCCCGCCGCCATGCCGTCAGCTGGGCGGCGGGCGAGGGCGAGCGCGTGCTCAATGCGTTCGTCAAGCTCGGCACCGATGGCCGGGTGATCGTCGCCATTCCCCAGGCCGAAATGGGCCAGGGCATCTGGTCCGGCCTCGCCCAGATCCTGGCGGACGAGCTGGGCGCGGACTGGGACACGGTCGCCGTCGAGCCCGCGCCGCTGGGCGCGCCCTATGCCAATCATTTCATGCTCGGCGAAGCGACCAAGGGCATGCCCACCCCGCTCAGAGGCGTGGCTGGCTGGGCCGGTGACCGGGTCGTCGAATTCTTCGAGCTGCAGGTCACCGCCGGCAGCACCTCGGTGCGCGGCTATGAAGCCCCGCTGCGCGCAGCCGGTGCGGTCGCGCGCGAAATGCTCTGCCGGGCGGCGGCCACAAGGCTCGGCGTCAGCTGGACCGACTGCGACACCAAAAACGGCTTCGTCACCTACAAGGCCAACCGCATCCCCTTTGCCGATCTGGTCAATGAGGCGGCGCTCATCGATCCGCCGCGCGAGGCAACGTTGCGCCCGCGCGGCGCGCTGTCGGGTCAGCCGCTGCCGCGCCTCGATGTGCCGGCCAAGGTCGATGGCTCGGCCCAGTTCGGTGCCGATGTGCGGCTGCCCGGCATGCATTATGCCGCCATCCAGCAAGGCCCGATCGGGGCGACAAGAACGGCCGTCAAGGGCAAGCTGCCGCCCGGTTGCGAGCTGGTGGAAATGCCCGATTTCGTCGCCGTCGTCGCGCCCGGCTGGTGGCAGGCCAAGACCGCGCTCGACGCGCTCGACATCAGCTATGACCTGCCTGAAACGCCAGCCGGGCCATGGATGGAAGTGGCGCTGGTCAATGCGCTCGACAAGACCGACGGGCTCAAAGTCGCCCGGGTGCGTGAAGACGCAGACGCCGTGCCCATGCTCGACGCCACCGCCGAAGGCGTGATCGGCGCCGAATATGAGCTGCCCTTCCTTGCCCATGCCTGCATGGAGACGATGAACGCCACCGCGCGCTTTGAAAACGGCCGCTGCGAACTCTGGGGCCCGACCCAGAGCCTGACCATCACCACCTGGGCCGTCGCCCGTGCGCTCGACATCGATTCCGACGATGTCACCGTCTATCCCATGCTGATCGGCGGCGGCTTCGGCCGCAAGATCGAGACCGACGCCGCCCGCCAGGCCGCGCTCATCGCGCGCGCCGCCGGCAAGCCGGTGCAGCTGATCTGGAGCCGCGAGGAAGATTTCGGCCATGATTGCTGGCGCCCGGCCGTCGCCGCCCGGCTGCGCGCGCGCATCGAAGGCCCGCCCACCGACACGCGCATCACGGCGCTCGCGGCGCGCATTGCGGTCGGCGATGTCGGGGCTGGCCTCACGGCCCGCAACCTGCCGCTCGTTGCCGGCAGCCCCAAGGCCGGGGCCCAAGCCTTTGAAGGCATGACCCGCCTTCCCTATGCGCTGCCGGCGCTGGCCTTCGAGCATGTGCTGGTCGATCCGCCGGTGCCGCTCGGCTTCTGGCGCTCGGTCGGCAACAGCTACACCGCCTTCATCATGGAGAGCTTCATCGACGAGCTGGCCCATGCCGCGAAGATCGACCCCGGCGGCTTCCGCCTGATCCATCTGCGCGAGAGCCCCCGCCACGCCGCCGTTCTCAGGCCGCTGCTCGGCGCCATGGGCGCGCTCGGTGCCACGCCCAACGGCGACGGCACCACCACCGGCAGCGGCGTCGCGCTGTGGGAGAGCTTTGGCAGCATCGTCGCCGTGGGCGCCGAAGTGCTCGTGGAAAAGGGCGAGCCGCCGCGCGTCGTCCGCTTGATCGTGTCGGCCGACTGCGGCCGGCTCATCAACCCCGATTCGGTGCGCGCCCAGCTCGAAAGCGCGCTCATCTTCGGCTTGTCCGCCGCCCTCACCGGCCGCGCCAGCTTCGCCGACGGCGAAGCGCAGGAGCGCAATTTCGACACCTCGCCGCTGCTCAGCCTCGCCGAGACGCCGATCATCGAGATCATCCTCATCGAATCGGACGAAGCCCCCGGCGGCGTTGGCGAAACCGGAACGCCGCCGGTCGCCCCTGCCGTTGCCAACGCGCTGTTCGCCGCCTCGGGCGAGCGCCGCCGCAAGCTGCCATTGGGCGCACCCGTGGGCACCAAAGCGCCGCGGACCGCCGCCTCGCTCGACGATGGCAGCGCCCCTGCGGCCACAACGCCCGTCGACACGGCGGCCGAAATGACGGAAACCCGGGCGAACTGATGACGGCGACCCTGCCTCCTTCATTGGTCGGCCCCGCCGATCCGGACATCACGACCACCGATGTGGACGTGTGCCCCGTCCCCCATGGCCGCGCCAAAGCCCCGGCAAAAGCCAGTCAGATCGCCCCCGCGCTCGACGAATCGCTGCTGCCGCCCGGCCACCCCAAGCCGTTGGTCGGCCGCATCGGCGTGCTGCTGGTCAATCTCGGCTCGCCGGATTCAACCTCGGTCGCCGACGTCAAGGCCTTCCTCGGCGAGTTTCTCTCCGATCCCCGCGTCATCGAGATCCCGCAGTTCGTCTGGCAGCCCATCCTGCGCCTGCTGATCCTCAACCTGCGCCCGCGCACCACGGCGCAGAGTTACGCCAAGATCTGGACCGACCAAGGCTCGCCGATCACCGTCATCACACGCGGCCAGGCCGAGGCGCTGGCCGGCCGCTTCGGCCCCAATGTCACCGTTGACTGGGCAATGCGCTACGGCACTCGCTCGGTGCCCGATCGGCTGAAAGCACTTGCCGACCAGGGCTGCGACCGTATCGTGCTGGCGCCGCTCTATCCGCAATATTCCTCCGCCACCAACGGCACGGTTGTCGATGTCGCCAACGCCACGCTGGCGAAATGGCGCTGGCAGCCGGCGCTGCGCACGCTGCCGCCCTATTATGACAATGCCGACCATATCGAGGCGCTCGCGGCCTCCATCCGCGACGGTCTGGCCGGGCTCGATTTCACCCCCGATCTGATCCTCACCAGCTTCCACGGCATGCCCCAGCGCACGCTCGACAAGGGCGATCCCTATCATTGCCAGTGCCGCAAGACCGGCCGCCTGCTGGCCGACGCGCTCGATATGCCGGTGCGCGTCACCTTCCAGAGCCGCTTCGGCCGCGCCGAATGGCTCAAGCCCTATACCGACGCCACGCTCGAAACGCTGGCCGAAGAAGGTATCCGCAAGATCGCCGTCGTCTGCCCCGGCTTCTCCGCCGATTGCCTTGAAACCCTTGAAGAAGTGGCGATCGAAGGCCGCGACACCTTCCTTGAGCATGGCGGCACCCATTTCGCCTATCTGCCCTGCCTCAACACCAGCCCGCCCGGCATCGACATGCTGGAAAAGATTATCGCGCGTGAGCTTGCGGGCTGGGTGTAGCCCCGGCTACTGTCTCCCAAACAAGACGGGGACAGGATCATGGCAAGAGCCGCAATCGTAACAGGCGGAACACGCGGGATCGGCGAGGCTATCTCGCTGGCGCTTCGCGACATGGGCATGACGGTCGCCGCCAACTATGCCGGCAATGATGACAAGGCCGCCGCCTTCACCGCGCGCACCGGCATCAAGGCCTATAAATGGGACGTCGGTGACCATCAGGCCTGCCTCGACGGTGTCGCCCGCGTCGAAGCCGAGCTCGGCCCGGTCGATGTCGTCGTCAACAACGCCGGCATCACCCGCGACGGTACGCTGATGAAGATGAGCTACGACCAGTGGGACGAAGTCATCCGCGTCAATCTCGGCGGCTGCTTCAACATGGCCAAGGCGGTGTTTGCGGGCATGAAATCGCGCGGCTTCGGGCGCATCGTCAACATCGGCTCGATCAACGGCCAGGCCGGCCAATATGGGCAGGTCAACTATGCCTCGGCCAAGTCCGGCATCCACGGCTTCACCAAGGCGCTGGCGCAGGAAGGCGCGCGCTTCGGCATCACCGTCAACGCCATCGCGCCCGGCTATATCGACACCGACATGGTCGCTGCCGTGCCCGGTGAAGTGCTTGAAAAGATCGTCGCCAAAATCCCCGCCGGCCGCCTCGGACAGGCGCAGGAAATCGCCCGCGGCGTCGCCTTCCTCTGCGCCGATGACGCCGGCTTCGTCACCGGCTCGACGCTGAGCATCAACGGCGGGCAGCATATGTACTAGGCGCCGCGCGGCCGTGCGCAAGCGCAGCTTGCAAACGGACTCGCGCAGCGCCCGGCCAGCGGGGCGGGCGGCTGAGCCGCCCGAACCCGTCTGACGTCAGCGCGGGCTTTGCCCGCGCCCTTTCGCGCAGGCCCCAAATGACCCGGAAACGCTCCCTCACCATCGCCGGCCACGCCACCTCGATCAGCCTCGAACCCGTCTTCTGGGACGCGCTGCACGACGCCGCCAAGGCCGAAGGCAAGTCGCTGGCCGCTCTCGTCGCCGAAATCGACGAAGCCCGCACCACCAACCTCTCCAGCGCCATCCGCGTCTGGCTCTTCGAACGCGCCCGCGCTGGCCGCTGAGGGAATAAGAAGCAGCCTCTGGCGGCTGGGGCCTCAGGCCCCAGACCCCATCAATTGGTTTTGGGATAAATTTGGAGAGCTCAGCGTGTGCCGCAGGCTGTAGACAGCGCTGCGCGCAGGCGCAGTCGCCCGAGACCTTGCCCCAAACCCACGCATGGGGTCAGGGGGCGCCGCCCCCAGCCGCCGGAGGCAAATCTTGCTCACCGGAGGCCCCTCAGGCCGTCCGGTCCGACCGGTCCTTGGCGTTCGTCGACTGGATGGCGGCCTTGATCATGTCCCAGTCCGACCGGTCGAGCGCCGACAGGCTGTTGAAATTGCCGTTCGATGCCAGCCACTGGGCGCCATCCAGCGCAATCACTTCACCGGTCAGATAGGCGCAGCCCGGCGCCATCAGAAAGACCGCGAGGTTTTCCAGCTCGGCATGCTCGCCCATCCGGCCCATCGGAATGCCTTCTGCCCCGGTACCCGCGCCTGTTTTCTTCATGAGCGGCTCGGGCATCAGCCGTTCCCACGCGCCTTTGGTGGGAAAGGGGCCGGGCGCAATGGCGTTGGCGCGGATGCCCTTTGGCCCCCATTCCTGCGCCAGGCTCTGCGTCATCGCCGCCACGCCGGCCTTGCTCATCGCGCTCGGCACGGTGAACGGCCCGCCGGTCCAGACCCAGGTGGTGACGATGGAGAGGATGTTGCCGGGCAGTCCGCCGGCGATCCAGCGCTTGCCGGCCGCCACCGTGGTGTTGAAGGTGCCGGCGGCGACGATGCTGGCAATGGCGTTGAAGGCGTTGGGCGACAGGTCCTCGGTCGGCGAGATGAAATTTCCGGCTGCATTGTTGACAAGGCCGGTCAGGGGGGCTGCATCAAAGATCGTCTGCATCGCCTCGTCGATGGCGCCGCCGCTGCGGATATCGACCGCCATCGGTGTCACGGTGCTGCCGCTCGCCTCGGCGATCTCGGCAGCGGTTTCATCCAATACCCCGCCGCGCCGCCCCCAGATCACCACCTCGGCGCCCAGCCGGGCAAAGGCCCCGGCCATGGCCTTGCCCAGCCCGGTGCCGCCGCCGGTCACCAAAATCTTCTCGTTCTTCATCAGGCCATCAGCAAACATTTCCGGTCTCCCCATATCAGCCCCGATGGTGAGCCCCCCGGCCAAGGCTGGCAACTGCCAGAAATGCCGTCTAGCGTAAGCGCCATGGCCACGATCATCACCGACATCCTGACCGCAGCCCAGCTCACCGAGCTTCAGACGGCGCTGGGCTCGGCAACATGGCAGGACGGCAAGGCCAGCGCCGGGCCACAGTCCGCCAGCGTCAAGGCCAATCACCAGCTCGCCGCCGACGATCCGCTCGCCCTGCGCGCTGGCCAGGCGCTGGTCGCAGCGCTCATGCGCCACGCCGGCTTCTTCGCCGCCGCCCTGCCAAACAAGTTCAGCCCGGTGCTGTTCAGCCGCTACGGCGAGGGCGAGCAATATGGCCTGCACATCGACAATGCCGTCCGCGCCGCCGACGGCGGCCAGATGCGCACCGATCTCGCCGCCACACTGTTTCTCGGCCCGCCCGACAGCTATGACGGCGGCGAGCTGCTCATCGATACCGGCTTCGGCACCTCTTCGATCAAACTGCCCGCTGGCCAGATGATCCTCTATCCCGCCACCACGCTGCACCGGGTCGCGCCGGTCACGCGCGGCGTGCGGCTGGCCGCGGTGTTCTGGGTGCAGTCGATGGTCCGCAATGAGGCCGACCGCGCCCTGCTGCTCGACATGGACCGCGCCATCCAGACGCTGGGCGCAAGGGTCGGCCGCGGCGATGCGCAAATCCTCGCGCTGACCCGCAGCTATCACAATCTGCTGCGCCGCTGGGCCGAGCTCTAGCCCCTGATCTCCACCAGCAGCAGCTCCGACTGCCAGCGCGGCCACGGCAGTTCGAGCCGCCAATGCCCCGCCCCCAGCGGCCGCAACACACCCAGATGATCACGGTCCGGATCATCGCCGTAGCCGCGCACGCCCGCCTCGCTGGCCAGGCTGAGCGCGCCCAGAAACACCATCCGGTCGCCGTCCGCCCAAAGCCGGCCCGACAGCCGCTGCGGCCCGTCCGCCATGGCAAAGGCCAGCGGCTCGCCCCCCTTCGCCGCCAGCCGGCACGCGCCCCAGGGCCCGGTCTGCAGCGGCAACACGCCGTCGCGCGGCCAGCCATCGTCGCGGCGGCCAAGGCGGATGGTGCGGCAGCGATAGTCGCCAACGCCCGGCAGGCTGTCGCTGGCCAGCGCCACCGGCCGGCCCGGCAGCGGCTCCACCGGCGGCACCGCCACCGGCCCAAGCGCGTCCAGCGCCTCGCGCCCGCCCGGCTCGGCCGCCACATCGGCGAGGCTCCGCGTCCAGGCCCGCCACAGCCCCGCCAGCCGTGGCCGGTCCTCACTCTGGATCTGCCCCTGCCAGCTCGAGGCCGCCGGCTGCGCGCCCACCGGGGCCGCCAGCACCAGCGCCAGAGCAAGCGTCGGGCCAAGGGCCAGCGCGCGCCTCACACCGCCTCGCCCAGCATCGCCCGCACGAAATCCGCCAGCCCCAGCTGGCGGCGACGGCGCAGCCGCTCGGCCAGCAAAATCGCCTTCAGCTCGGCAAGGCAGGTCTCCACATCCTCATTCAGCAGCACATAATCATATTCGCCCCAGTGGCGGATCTCGTCACAGGCCCGCGCCATGCGCGCTGCAATCACTTCCGCATGGTCGGTGTTGCGCGCGATCAGCCGCCGCTCCAGCTCGGCCAGATTGGGCGGCAGGATGAAGATGCGCACCAGATCGCTGGCGGCATCGGTCTGCTGCAGCTGCTGCGTGCCCTGCCAGTCGATGTCGAACAGCACGTCGCGGCCCGCGGCCAGCGCGGCCTCCACCGGCGCGCGCGGCGTGCCATAGCGGTTGTCGAACACGGTGGCATATTCGAGCAGCTCATGGCCGTGCACCATCGCCTGAAACCGCGTCTGGCTGACGAAGAAATAATCCCGGCCATCCACTTCGCCGGCGCGCGGCGGCCGTGTTGTCGCCGAAACCGACAGCGTGATCTGCGGGTCATCGGCCAGCAGCCGGCGGCTGAGCGTGGTCTTGCCCGCGCCCGAGGGCGAGGACATGACGAACATCAGCCCGCGCCGGGCCGGGCTGGCCGAGCCGGAAGCGGCAAAGGCGGTCACTTGCGGCGGAAGCGATCGAGCGCGACGACGTTGTTGCCGCCGGTTTCGCCGCCATCCCCCTTGCTGCCTCCATCGCCGTCCCCGTCCCCGTCGCTGCCATCGGTCGGCGGCTCGGGCTCGGGCGTCTCGTCGCTGGGGGCCGGAAACTGAAGCGCGAAATTGACCGCCGGATCCACAAAGCCGGTGATCGCACTATAGGGAATGCGCAGCTTCGCCGGCACCTGGTTGAAGCTCAGGCCGATCTCGAAAAAGCCCGGCTCGATCAGCAAATCCCAATAGCGGTGCTGGATGACGATGGTCATCTCCTCGGGGTAGCGTTCGAGCAGATGCTTCGGGATATCGACGCCCGGCGCGCGGGTGCGAAAGGCGATGTAGAAATGATGGCCGCCGGGCAGCCCGCCCTCGGCCTCGATCCGGCGCAGCACCCGCTCGACCACGCCGCGCAGCGCGTCCTGCACGATATCGTCATAGGGAATCAGGCTGTCAGGCGGCGTATCGGTCACGGCTTGTCCATCGCGGAAACTGCCGGTCTTTCGTGGCGAAGCCGGGGCCAAGGGTCAAGGCTTGTGCACCCCCGCCGCGCCGATTTGCCCGCATGGCGCAGGACATGCACCGATCTGATTGCCCAAACTGGCTGAAAATATGGGAGGCTTCTGTTGCCCGGTGCCTCCCGAACCGCTGGAATCCGATTCTGTTGCCCGGCTCGGTCCGGCCGCGCTTTCGGCCAGTGTAACTTAGTCCGTTAGGACCGGGTTACGCTGCGATTGCGAATGCCTCGTTGTCGTTGGCATTTGTAGGTTTTGAACGGTTTAACGGCGCATTCAGGCCGGGCAAAAATCTCGTCTTTCAACACACGTCGATCCTGGTTCGGCCCCAGAACACCCGCAACAACCGGGTTTGTGGTGGAGCCGCCGGGTACTGCCCCCGGGTCCGCTGCATCTATTTCACGACATCATTTATCGCCATAGTCGGATCGCTCCGACCCGCCCAAGGTAAGCGCCCCCGCGCCCAAGTTCAAGCGCTGGCCGTCGTGTGTGCGCCGACGATCTCCAGATAGCGGTCGAGCACGACGCCGTTGATCGCGTCCCAGTCATAGGCGTTGGCCGCGTCCAGCGCCGCCGCCCCGGCCGCCGCACGCGCACCATCGTCGCTCAGATAATGCTGCAGCGCATCGGCAAAGCCCATCACGTCCGAATGCGTCACCAGCCGCCCGGTCACCCCGTCCTCGATGATGCACTGGCTGCCCGAGGCGCGCGCCGCAATCACCGGAATGCCGCTCGCCATCGCCTCGATGTTGATGTTGCCAAAGGTCTCGGTGATCGACGGGTTGATCAGCAGGTCGGCGCTGGCAAAGGCCGTCGCCAGCATCGTGCCATCCAGAAAGCCGGTGAAGATCGCGTCGGGCAGCTGCGCCTCGAACTTGGCCCGCGCCGGCCCCTCGCCCACCACCAGCAGCTTGTGCGGCACGCCCCGGCGCTTCAGCTCGCCTGCGGCCGCCGCCACCATGTCGAGCCCCTTTTCCAGCACCAGCCGGCCGACAAAGCCGATCACCACCTCGTCATCCGAAATGCCGAGCCCGCGCCGCCATTCCAGGCTGCGCCGTTCGGGCGAAAAGCGGGCCTTGTCCACGCCCCGGCTCCAGACAGCGGCATGGGCGATCAGCCCCTGCGCCATCAGCATGTCGCCAAAGCCTTGAGTGGTCACGAAAATCTCGTCGAGGCCCGCATAGAAACGCTTGAGGATGGCCTCGCCCGCCGGCCGCGCCCAGCCAAAGCCATAATATTCGAAATAGGTCTCGAAGCGTGTGTGGATTGACGCCACGCACGGCAGCTTCAGGCTCGCCGCCAGCTTCTTGGCGCTATGGCCCAGCGGGTCGGGCGCCAGAGATGGAAGAGATGCGGCTTGAAGGCAGCAATCTCGCGCTTCAGCGAGGCCGGCAGCCCGCGCGCGATGCGATATTCGGCCCGGCCCGGAATGCTCACCGACGGCACCGACACCAGCGTGCCCGCCGGCTCGAAGGCCGGCGTCGGTGATGTCGGGGAATAGATGCGGACGTCGGCCCCCTTGCTCTCCAGAAAGGCGACCAGCCGGTTGAGCGCCTGGTTGGCCCCGTCGCGCACATAATTATAGTTGCCCGAGAACATCACGACCCGCAGGCCCTGCGCCGGTCTGTCTCCCGCGCCACTGAAGGGGGCGCCGCTGGCTCTGGAAAACTCGTTATACATCAGCATCCATATACGCCCGTATTGTGTCGCAGATGCGGCAGTGCGGCAAGAATGTCGCACATGGGTCCGCTTCACGCGGGCGCGTGCCGCGCACGGCCCGCCGAAAGCGATACGAAAAGCCCCGCCGGCGGGGCGCCGGCGGGGCCATGTTCGCGCGCTGTCTAGGCTCAGCTGGCAGACGCCTCCTCGGCAGCAGCAGACGCAGCCGCCGACTCGATCGCCGCCTGCGCCGCTTCGGCCTTGGCCGCCTTGGACGCCTTCGAAGCGCGGATCGCCGCATCGCGGCTGTTCGCCGTCACCCGCATCCGCGCCATGCCGGCGCCGGTGCCCGCCGGGATCAGCCGGCCGACGATGACATTCTCCTTCAGCCCCTGCAGCGTATCGACCTTGCCCTGCACGGCCGCCTCGGTCAGCACCCGGGTCGTCTCCTGGAAGGAGGCGGCCGAGATGAAGCTCTTGGTCTGCAGCGAGGCCTTGGTGATGCCCAGCAGCACCGGCTTGCCCTCGGCGGGCTTGCCGTTCTTGGGCAGCTTGGCGTTCTCGGTCTCCATCTCCTCGCGGTCGACCTGCTCACCAACGAGCAGTGTGGTGTCACCCGATTCGGTGATTTCCACCTTCTGCAGCATCTGGCGCACAATCACCTCGATGTGCTTGTCGTTGATGCGCACACCCTGCAACCGGTAGACCTCCTGGATCTCGGTGCAGAGATATTCCGCCAGCTTCTCGACACCGAGCACGTCGAGAATATCGTGCGGATTGGCCGGGCCATCGATGATGTAATCGCCCTTGCGCACCATGTCGCCTTCCTGCACCGCGATGTGACGGCCCTTGGCGAGCAGATAGACGATCGGCTCGCCGCCCTCCTCGGGATGCAGCTCGACGCGGCGCTTGGCCTTATAGTCCTTGCCGAACACCACGCGCCCATCGACCTTGGCAATCACGCCATTGTCCTTGGGCACGCGCGCCTCGAACAGCTCGGCCACGCGCGGCAGACCGCCGGTGATGTCGCGCGTCTTGGCGGCTTCCCGCGGGATGCGCGCGATCACGTCACCGGCTGATACCTCCTGCCCGTCGTTGACCGACAGAATGGCATCGACCGCCAGCGGATAGCGCGCCGCCTCGTCCGTCTCCTCGTTGAGCAGCGTCACGCGCGGCCGCAGGTCGTCCTTCTTGTTGACCGCCTTCCAGTCGGCCACCACCTTATTGGTGATGCCAGTGGCTTCATCGACTTCCTCACGCAGCGACACGCCCTCGACAAGGTCCTGATACTTCACCCGGCCCGACTTCTCGGTGATCACCGGCAGCGTATAGGGATCCCATTCGGCCAGACGCTCGCCCTTCTTCACCTTCGCGCCCTCAAGCCGGGCAATGTTGGCGCCGTAGGTGATGCGGTGGATCGAGCGCTCGCGCCCGTCCTCGTCCCTCAAGACCAGCTCGCCGTTGCGGGTCATGGCGATGTGCCGCCCGCGGCTGTCGGTGATGGTGGTCAGGCCGCGGAACTCGATGATGCCGTCAACCGGCGCATCGAGCGTCGACTGTTCGCTCACCTGTGCGGCCCCGCCGATGTGGAAGGTGCGCATGGTCAGCTGCGTGCCCGGCTCGCCGATCGACTGGGCCGCAATCACGCCCACCGACTCGCCCGCATTCACCGGCGTGCCGCGCGCCAGGTCACGGCCATAGCAGGCCGCGCACACGCCGCCCTTGGTCTCGCACAAGAGCGGCGAGCGGATCTTGACCTCGGCCACAGCCGCCGCCTCGATCGCCGCGACATCACTTTCCGACAGCAGCATGCCCGACGGCGCCAGCACATCGCCGGTCTTGGCGTCGATCACATCCTCGAGCACGGTGCGGCCCAGAATGCGCTCGCCAAGGCTGACGATGGTGTTGCCGCCTTCGACAATCGCCTTCATCACCAGCCCGAGCTCGGTGCCGCAATCCTCCTCGGTCACCACACAGTCCTGGCTGACATCGACCAGACGCCGGGTCAGATAGCCCGAGTTCGCCGTCTTGAGCGCGGTGTCGGCCAGGCCCTTGCGGGCGCCGTGGGTGGAGTTGAAATACTCCAGAACGGTCAGCCCCTCCTTGAAGTTGGAGATGATCGGCGTCTCGATGATCTCGCCTGACGGCTTGGCCATCAGCCCGCGCATCCCGGCCAGCTGCTTCATCTGCGCCTGGCTACCACGGGCACCGGAGTGCGCCATCATGTACACCGAGTTGATCGGCCGGGTCCGGCCGTTCTCGTCGAGCGGCTGGGCGCTGATTTCCTTCATCATCTCGGTCGCCACAAGGTCGCCGCACTTGGACCAGCTGTCGATCACCTTGTTGTACTTCTCGCCCTGGGTGATCAGCCCGTCCTGATACTGCTGCTCGAACTGGCGCACTTCTTCCTTGGTCTCGGCGATACGCTGTCCCTTGGTGGCGGGAATGACCATGTCATCCTTGCCGAAGCTGATGCCGGCCTGGAAGGCATGGCGGAAGCCCAGCACCATGATCGCATCGGCGAACAGCACCGTCTCCTTCTGGCCCGTGTGGCGATAGACGGTGTCGATGACATCGCCGATCTCCTTCTTGGTCAAAAGCCGGTTGATCGTCTCATAAGGCACCTTGTGGCTCTTGGGCAGGCATTCGCCCAGCAGCATGCGGCCCGGCGTCGTCTCAAGGCGGCGCATCACCGTCTGGCCCGCCTCGTTGGTGGTCACCACGCGCGCCTGAATCTTGGCGTGCAGCGTCACCACACCGGCATGCAGCGCCTGGTGCACCTCGGCCATGTCGGCAAAGATCATGCCCTGGCCCGGCTCGCCTTCGCGCTCCATCGACAGATAATAAAGCCCCAGCACCATGTCCTGCGAGGGCACGATGATCGGCTTGCCATTGGCCGGCGACAGGATGTTGTTGGTCGACATCATCAGCACGCGCGCTTCCAGCTGGGCTTCGAGGCTCAGCGGCACGTGAACGGCCATCTGGTCACCGTCAAAGTCGGCGTTGAAGGCCGAGCAGACCAGCGGGTGCAGCTGAATGGCCTTGCCCTCGATCAGCACAGGCTCGAACGCCTGGATGCCCAGCCGGTGCAGCGTCGGCGCCCGGTTCAGCATCACCGGATGCTCGCGGATGACCTCATCAAGGATGTCCCAGACCTCCTTGCGCTCCTTCTCCACCCACTTCTTCGCCTGCTTCAGCGTCATCGACAGGCCCTTGGCGTCAAGCCGCGAATAGATGAACGGCTTGAACAGCTCGAGCGCCATCTTCTTGGGCAGGCCGCACTGGTGCAGCTTCAGCTCGGGGCCGGTCACGATCACCGAGCGGCCCGAATAATCGACGCGCTTGCCGAGCAGATTCTGGCGGAACCGGCCCTGCTTGCCCTTCAGCATGTCGGAGAGCGACTTCAGCGGCCGCTTGTTGTTGCCGGTGATGGTCCGCCCGCGCCGGCCATTGTCGAAAAGCGCATCAACCGCTTCCTGCAGCATCCGCTTCTCGTTGCGCACGATGATGTCGGGCGCGCGCAGCTCGATCAGCCGCTTCAGCCGGTTGTTCCGGTTGATGACGCGGCGATACAGGTCATTCAGGTCCGAGGTGGCAAAACGCCCGCCATCGAGCGGCACCAGCGGGCGCAGCTCGGGCGGGATCACTGGGATCACCGTCATGATCATCCACTCGGGCCGGTTGCCGCTCTCGATGAAGCTCTCGACAACCTTCATCCGCTTGATGATCTTCTTGGGCTTCAGCTCCGACTTGGTCGTCGCCAGCTCCTCGCGCAGCGTCACCATCTCGGCTTCGAGGTCCATCTCCTGAAGCAACTGGCGGATGGCCTCGGCGCCGATCCCGGCCACAAAGGCATCCTCGCCATATTCATCCTGCGCAGAAAGCAGCTCGTCCTCGGTCAGAAGGTCGAACTTCTTCATCGGCGTCATGCCCGGCTCGATGACGATATACTGTTCGAAATACAGCACCCGCTCGAGGTTCTTCAGCTGCATGTCGAGCAGCATGCCGATGCGGCTCGGCAGCGACTTCAGAAACCAGATGTGCGCCACGGGAGCTGCCAGATCGATATGGCCCATGCGCTCGCGCCGGACCTTGGTCACGGTCACTTCCACGCCGCACTTTTCGCAGACGATCCCCTTGTACTTCATCCGCTTGTACTTGCCGCACAGGCACTCATAGTCCTTGATCGGCCCGAAGATGCGGGCGCAGAACAGGCCGTCGCGCTCGGGCTTGAAGGTGCGGTAGTTGATCGTCTCGGGCTTCTTGATCTCGCCAAACGACCAGCTGCGGATCTGCTCGGGCGAGGCCAGCGAGATCTGGATCTTGTCAAAGGTCTCGGGCTTGGCGGCGGGCGAGAAGAAATTGGTGACTTCGGTGTTCATGGGGCTTGCCTTTCAGTTGGGACCGGGGAGCGGGCGGCGGCGCAGCGATGCGCCGCCGCAAAATCGCGCCCTACTCCACGACCTCGTCGCTCTGCAGCTGGACATTGAGGCCGAGCGACCGCATTTCCTTGACCAGCACGTTGAAGCTCTCGGGAATGCCGGCCTCAAAGGTATCGTCGCCCTTGACGATCGCCTCATAGACCTTGGTGCGGCCCACGACATCGTCGGACTTCACCGTCAGCATCTCCTGCAGCGTGTAAGCGGCACCGTAAGCCTGCAGCGCCCACACCTCCATCTCGCCGAACCGCTGGCCGCCGAACTGCGCCTTGCCGCCCAGCGGTTGCTGGGTCACGAGGCTGTACGGCCCGATCGAGCGCGCATGGATCTTGTCGTCGACAAGGTGGTGCAGCTTGAGCATGTACATATAGCCCACGGTCACCTTGCGGTCGAACATCTCGCCGGTGCGCCCGTCGAACAGCTCCACCTGGCCCGAGGTGTCGAGCCCGGCCAGCGCCAGCATCTGGCTGACATCGGCCTCGCGCGCGCCGTCGAAGACCGGCGTCGCCATCGGCACACCGCCCGCCAGATTCCGCGCCAGCTCGGTCACACCCTCGTCCGAGAGCGTCGCGATCTCGCTGTCATACTGATGGCCATAAATCGCCTTCAGCTTGGACCGCACCTCGGAGATGTCGCCCGAGCCCAGCCCGCGCGTCTTGGCATGAATATCCTCCAGCATCGCGCCGATCTGCTTGCCAAGGCCGCGCGCGGCCCAGCCCAGATGCGTCTCGAAAATCTGGCCCACATTCATCCGGCTCGGCACGCCCAAGGGGTTGAGCACGATGTCAACCGGCGTCCCGTCGGCGAGGAACGGCATGTCCTCCTGCGGCAGGATGCGGCTGACCACACCCTTGTTGCCGTGGCGGCCGGCCATCTTGTCGCCCGGCTGCATCTTGCGCTTCACCGCCACGAACACCTTGACCATCTTCAGCACGCCCGGCGGCATCTCGTCGCCAGACTGCAGCTTGGCCTTCTTGTCCTCCAGCCGCGCATTGATGCTCGCCTGCGCATCGTCCCACTGGCTCTTCAGCGCCTCAAGGTCGGCCTGGGCGGCATCATCGGCCACGCCAAACTTCCACCATTCGCGCCGGGGCTGCTCTTCAAGCAGCGCCTCGTCGATCACGGCGCCCTTCTTCACACCCTTGGGCGCGGCCACGGCCGTCTGGCCGAGCAACACCGCCTGCAGGCGCGAATAGGTGGCGCGGTCGAGGATCGCGCGCTCGTCGGCGGCGTCCTTTTCCAGCCGCTCGATCTCGTCACGCTCGATCTGCAGCGCGCGCTCGTCCTTGTCGATGCCGTGCCGGTTGAACACCCGCACCTCAACCACCGTGCCAGCCACGCCCGGCGGCAGCTTCAGCGAAGTGTCGCGCACATCGCTCGCCTTTTCGCCAAAGATGGCGCGCAGCAGCTTCTCTTCCGGCGTCATCGGGCTCTCGCCCTTGGGCGTGATCTTGCCCACCAGAATGTCGCCCGGCTCCACCTCGGCGCCGATATAGACAATGCCCGCCTCGTCGAGGTTCCTGAGCGCTTCCTCGCCCACATTGGGAATGTCGCGGGTGATGTCCTCCGGCCCCAGCTTGGTGTCGCGGGCCATCACCTCAAACTCCTCGATATGGATCGAGGTGAACACGTCCTCCTTGACGATCTTCTCATTGAGGAGGATCGAATCCTCATAGTTGTAGCCATTCCACGGCATGAAGGCGACGAGCACATTGCGGCCCAGCGCCAGCTCGCCGTCTTCGGTCGAGGGGCCATCCACGATGATATCGCCCTTCTTCACCAGATCGCCCACGCGCACCAGCGGACGCTGGTTGATGCAGGTGTTCTGGTTCGAGCGCTGGAACTTCATCAGCGTATAGATGTCGACGCCCGACTTGCCCGGCTCCACCTCCTCGGTGGCGCGGATGACGATACGCGTCGCATCGACCTGGTCGACAATGCCGGTCCGCCGCGCCGCCACGGCCGCGCCCGAATCGCGCGCCACCGTGCCTTCCATGCCGGTGCCCACGAACGGCGCCTCAGCCCGCACCAGCGGCACCGCCTGGCGCTGCATGTTCGAGCCCATCAGCGCGCGGTTGGCGTCATCGTTTTCGAGGAAGGGAATGAGCGAGGCGGCCACCGACACCAGCTGCTTCGGGCTCACGTCCATCAGCGTGATCGTGTCAGCCGGCGCCATCAAAAACTCGCCGCTCTGCCGCGCCGAAATCAGCTCCTCAACAAAACGCCCGTCCGCATTGGTGTTGGAATTGGCCTGGGCAATGGTGTGCCGCGCCTCTTCCATCGCCGAGAGATAGACCACCTCCTGCGTCAGCTTGTTGTCGATCACCTTGCGGTAAGGTGTTTCGATAAAGCCATATTTATTGATCCGGCTGAACGTCGACAGGCTGTTGATCAGCCCGATGTTCGGCCCTTCCGGCGTCTCGATCGGGCAGATGCGGCCATAATGCGTCGGGTGCACGTCGCGCACCTCGAAGCCTGCCCGCTCGCGCGTCAGGCCGCCCGGCCCGAGCGCCGACACACGCCGCTTGTGCGTCACTTCCGACAGCGGGTTGGTCTGGTCCATGAACTGCGACAGCTGCGAGGAGCCGAAGAATTCGCGCACCGCCGCCACCGCCGGCTTGGCGTTGATCAGATCGTTCGGCATCACCGTGTCGATATCGACCGAGCTCATCCGCTCCTTGACCGCACGCTCCATGCGCAGCAGCCCGACGCGGTACTGGTTCTCCAGCAGCTCGCCCACCGAGCGCACGCGGCGGTTGCCGAGATTGTCGATGTCGTCAATCTCGCCGCGGCCATCCTTCAGGCCGACCAGCGTCTTGACCACGGCCAGAATGTCCTCGCGGCGCAGCACGGTCAGATCATCGGGCGCGTCCAGCTCAAGACGCATGTTCATCTTGTTGCGACCAACCGCCGAGAGATCATAGCGATCTTCGTCGAAGAACAGCCCGTAGAACATCGCCTCCGCCGTTTCGCGCGTCGGCGGCTCGCCGGGGCGCATCACCCGGTAGATTTCGCTGAGCGCATGGTCACGGTCCTCGACCTTGTCCGCCATCAGCGTGTTGCGGATCCACGGCCCCACCGACACATGGTCGATATCAAGCAGCTCGATCGCGCTATAGCCCGCCTTGTCGATCTTCTCGAGGTTCTCCGCGGTCAGTTCGTCACCGGCCTCGATATAGATCTCGCCGGTCTGCTCGTTGATGATGTCAAAGGCGCTGTAACGGCCGAAAATCTCCTCGGTCGGAATGAGCAGCGTCTTCAGCCCGTCCGCACTCGCCTTGCGCACCGCGCGCGGCGTGATCTTGGTGCCCAGCGGAAACACCACTTCGCCGGTCTCGGCATTCACCACATCGAAGCTCGGCTTCAGATTGCGGTAATTGGCCTCGACAAAGGGCACCACCCAGCCGGCTTCGCCGTTCGAGCCAAAGCCGCGCTGCCAGATCACCCGGTCGTAAAAGGCGTTGAGGATCTCCTCCGAATTCCAGTTGAGCGAATAGAGCAGCGTCGTCACCGGCAGCTTGCGCTTGCGGTCGATGCGCACATTGACAATGTCCTTGGCGTCAAACTCGAAATCGAGCCACGAGCCGCGATAGGGGATGACGCGCGCGGCAAAGAGATATTTGCCGCTGGCGTGGGTCTTGCCCCGGTCATGGTCGAAAAAGACGCCAGGGCTGCGGTGCATCTGGCTGACGATCACCCGCTCGGTGCCGTTGATGATGAAGGTGCCGTTCATCGTCATCAGCGGCATGTCGCCCATGTAAACGTCCTGCTCCTTGATATCGAGCACCGACCGGGCTTCGGTATCAGGGTCCACTTCAAACACGATCAGCCGCAGCGTCACCCGCATGGGTGCTGCGTAGGTGATGTCGCGCTGGCGGCACTCGTCGATGTCGTACTTCGGGTCCTCAAGCTCGTAATGGACAAAGTCCAGCTCGGCCGTGCCGGCGAAATCGCGGATCGGAAACACCGAGCGCAGCGTCTTCTCCAGCCCCGAAACATACTCGTCCTGGGGCCGCGAACGCAGGAACAGCTCATAGCTCTCGCGCTGCACCTCGATCAGGTTCGGCATCTGCACGACCTCGCCGATCTTGCCGAAATCCTTGCGGATGCGGCGACGCGCGTTGAACGGCTTGCCGGCGGGGCTCGCGGGGGGCTTCATCTGGGTGGCCATGGAGTGTCTTCGCCTCTCGTTCGAAACTGTCACTGCCTCTGGACATCAGAGACAGAAAATGCCGCGAGGCACCCTTTCGCAAAAGCTGCGACCGGATGCCACACGGCACTGGCGATGGAACCCTGCTTCCCCCCATGCGTCGCGGCCCAAATCGCTCGGAAAGACCGTGTCCCGGAGGAGGCAGGAGAGCGACTGCTTGCGCGGACGTCTCAATGAACGTGCATATAGGGGCTGTGTCGGATTTGGGAAAGGGGGATTCTGGCCGGGACTGCCCGGGGCTCGGGCGTGAGCGAGCTCTAGCGGGGCCTGTGCTGCGTTCCAAGGCCAGCAGTGATGAAGATGGCGGTGGCGGGCTGATCGAGATCGGCGGTGTGCCAGCAGCCACGCGGGTTGATGGCATGGTCGCCCGCCTCGAGCCTGACCGAGGCCTTGCTGCCATCGGCCATTTCCTGATGCAGGGTGATCGATCCAGCCGTGCAGATCACCACTTCCTCGCCGAGCGGGTGCATCTCCCAGCTCGTCCAGCTTTCGGTAAAATGATAGAGGCTGACAAGGCGGCCTTCGGCGCCATCAGCATCGTGGCGCGCGCCATAGCCCTCATACCAGTCCATGCCTGTAAACGGCGGCTGCACAATGGCCGTGGCGCCGAGACCAAGATGAATGAATGATTGTTCGAGTTTGCTTGCCATTTTGCGAGCATACACCCGGCGCTTCGTCGGGCCTATCCGGGATATCGGCAACAAAAAGGGCGGCGCCCCGCTCGGGGTGCCGCCCTTTGTCTGTGGCTGGGCCGGGCCGCGGCAAAGCCGCGTCCTGACGTCGGACGAGTTCGGCCAGCTTTGCTGTCCGCCTCGCCGGCCGGGCTTGCGCGAGTCGGCGAATAGCTACGCTATCCGCACGCCGCGCTTCGCCTCACTTCAGCTCAACCGTCGCGCCGGCTTCTTCGAGCTGCTTCTTCAGCTTCTCGGCGTCGGCCTTGGAAATGCCTTCCTTCACAGCCTTGGGCGCGCTTTCGACCAGCGTCTTGGCTTCGGTCAGGCCCAGGCCGGTGATGGCGCGGACTTCCTTGATGACGTTGATCTTCTTGCCGCCGTCGCCGGTCAGGATGACGTCGAATTCGGTCTGCTCTTCAGCAGCCGGAGCAGCAGCCCCGCCAGCCGCCGGGCCAGCAACGGCCACGGCAGCAGCAGCAGACACGCCCCACTTCTCTTCGAGCATCTTGGCCAGTTCGGCCGCTTCCAGCACAGTCAGCGCGGACAGCTGGTCAACAATCGCATTCAGGTCAGCCATGGTAATTCTCCAATCAATCTAAAAGGTTAAAGGCTCAGGCCGCCTTATCAGCATAAGCCTGAAAAACACGGGCAAGCTTGGCGGCCGGTGCGGTCGAAAGCTGGGCGATCTTCGTCGCCGGCGCATTCAACAGACCAATCAGCTTGGCGCGCAGTTCATCGAGCGAGGGCAGTTCGGCCAGCGCCTTGACCCCGTTCACATCGAGCAGCGTCGCGCCCATGGCGCCGCCGACGATCTCGAACTTCTCGTTGGTCTTGGCAAAGGCGACCGCCACCTTGGCTGCCGCCACCGGATCGGTGGAGGTCGCGAAAGCGGTCGGGCCGGTGAGCATGTCGCCCAGCGGCTGATAGGGCGTGCCCTCGATGGCAATCCGCGCGAGGCGGTTCTTGGTCACCTTGAAGCTGGCGCCAGCCTCGCGCATCTTGTTGCGCAGGTCATTGACCTGCGCCACCGTCAGCCCATGGTTGCGGGTCACCACAACCACCGAGGTTTCGGCCAGCGTCGAAGCAAGACCGGCAACGGTTTCGGCTTTTTGGGTCCGATCCATGGTGTCTCCTTCATGTCACCCCGGGCCGAACGGTCCGGAGCAGGCTGGGTTCTGATGCGCACAACCGTGCGCACCGGCGAAGGCCAAAGCCACCCGGAGCGAACCACGGGCACCAATGGCCCGTCCAACGATGAACGAGAGCCGCGCGACAACCGCCCGGCGAAAATCGTGTCAATCGTCTCATGCAGGCCCCAAAGGCTTAAGAGGCGAACCTCACCCACAATCTCGGACGGTCGGGCAGGGCCAAGGCCCTGACCTGTGGGCGCCGCAATAGCGCCATTCCCGAAAAGGTCAAGCGCGAAGGGTGGGACCAAAGCCCCGCCCCTCGCGCCTCACCGCTCTCAGATGCTGTGGCCCACCGTGGTGGTGTCCACGCGCACACCCGCACCCATGGTGCTCGAAAGCGCCACCTTCTGCAGATACTTGCCCTTGGCGCCCGACGGCTTGGCCTTCACCACAGCGTCAAGCAGGGCGTCGAAATTGGCGCGCAGGTCTTCCTTGGCAAAGCTCGCCTTGCCGAGCAGCCCATGGATGATCCCGGCCTTCTCGACCCGATATTCCACCTGGCCGCCCTTGGCCGCCTTCACCGCCTCGCCGACGTTCATCGTCACCGTGCCGAGCTTGGGGTTGGGCATCAGCCCCTTGGGGCCGAGCACCTTGCCGAGACGGCCCACCAGGCCCATCATGTCGGGCGTGGCGATGCAGCGGTCAAAGTCGATCGTGCCGCCCTGCACGGCTTCCAGCAGGTCTTCCGCCCCCACCACTTCAGCACCAGCCTCGCGGGCTTCGTCCGCCTTGGCGCCGCGCGCAAATACGCCCACGCGCACGCTCTTGCCGGTGCCCTTGGGCAGGGTGACCACGCCGCGCACCATCTGGTCAGCGTGACGCGGATCGACGTTCAGGTTGATCGCCACCTCGATCGTCTCGTCGAACTTGGCGGTGGCATTGGCCTTCACCATCTCGAGCGCGGTATCAAGGTCATACAGCGTGTCGCGGTTGACAGCGGCGGCCAGCGCCTTGGCTTTCTTGCTCTGTGCCATGATCTCAGCCCTCCACCACTTCGAGGCCCATCGAGCGGGCGCTGCCTTCGATGGTCCGCATCGCCATCTCGACTGTGTTCGCGTTCAGATCGGCCATCTTGGTCTGGGCGATCTCGCGCAGCTGCGACGTGGTCACCTTGCCGACAAAGTCGCCCTTGCCCGTGGTCGCCCCGCCAGACTTCAGCCCGGCCGCCTTCTTCAGCAGATAGGACGCCGGCGGCGTCTTCGTCTCGAAGCTGAACGAACGGTCCGCATAAACGGTGATCAGCGTCGGAATCGGCGTGCCCTTGTCGAGCTTCTCCGTCCGCGCGTTGAACGCCTTGCAGAATTCCATGATGTTGACGCCGCGCTGACCAAGCGCCGGCCCGATGGGGGGCGACGGATTGGCGCTGCCGGCCGGCACCTGCAGCTTGATATAGCCTGTGATCTTCTTTGCCATGATTGGCCTCCTCTAGTGGTGCAAGCGGCCGCGGTTGCAGCCTCCCACGGTGAAAGGTCGAGCTACTTCTGCTTCTCGACCTGCTCGAAGCCCAGCTCCACGGGCGTCGCCCGGCCGAAGATGGACACCGATACCTTGACCCGGCCGTGATCGAAATCGATCTCCTCGACCAGCCCGTTGAAGCTTGCGAACGGCCCGTCGAGCACGCGCACCGAATCGCCAATCTCGAAATTCGCCTTGAGCTTGACCTTGCCCGGCGCCGCATCCTCGGTCTTGGTGTTCAGCATCCGCGCCGCCTCGGCCTCCGAAATCGGCTGCGGCTTGTTCTGCTGACCCAGAAAGCCCGTCACCTTAGGCGTGTTCTTGACCAGGTGATAAACATCATCGGTCATGTCGAGCTTGGCCAGCACATAGCCCGGCATCGACTTGCGCTCGACCACCCGCTTCTTGCCCTTGACCACCTCGGTCACCGACTCCGCCGGCACCTCGACCGAATCGATGAACACATCAAGCCCCTTGCGGGTGGCCTCCGACAATATGGCCTCGCGAACCTTGTTCTCGAAGCCCGAATAGGCATGAATGATATACCAGCGCGCCATCTGCGATCCCTCTAGAGGCCCCTTAGCCGGCCAGGCTGAGCAAATATTGAACAATGGCGCCAAGCAGCTTGTCGACACCAAGGAAGAACAGCGCCAGCAGCGAGGTCATGATCAGCACCAAAATGGTCGTCGTGATCGTCTCGCGCCGCGTCGGCCATTTGATCTTCGACGTCTCGGCGCGCACCTGCCGCACGAATTCGCCCACGCTCACGCGCGGCGCCTTCTCGCTCTTGGCATTGGCAGTTGATTTTGCGTCGCTCAACTTCTCGTCCAGATCAAAATGAAAACCAAACCATCCCAAACCGCTGCCCGCCGCTCTCGCTGCCGAGAGCGGCGGGGCAACTGGCAGGAGTGGAGGGGCTCGAACCCCCGGCCCTCGGTTTTGGAGACCGATGCTCTACCAGCTGAGCTACACTCCTAGGGTCGGAAGCGCGGGCTATACCGACAGCCCGCCACCCGCGCAAGCGGCCATTGCCACCCATGCGCGCCTCAACACTTCGGCCCGCCCAGCTTGCGCGAGCCCATCACGAGGTTGCCGCACACGCGCGCCTCCTCATACACCCTGATCACCGTCTTGCGCCCGGTTTCCTGGCGCACGCTGTTCTCGGCAATCTCGACATTGCTCGCCCTGCCGAACGTGATGCTGTGAAAGCCGGTGATGCTCACCTCATTGTCACGAACGACAATATCGCGCATGGGCGCGTCAGTGCTGGCGTCCATCTGGCCGATGCCCTGCTGAACGCCCGAAATCTTGTTGCCAACAACCCTCACGCCAACGATCCCGTTGCGCAGCTGGATCGCGTCCTGATGCCAGCCATCGCGCCACTGGCCGCCCTTGGTCTTGCAGTCCCGGGCCGAAAGTCCTTCCTCCACCGCGCCGCCAAGCGCACAGGTCGTCGGCCTGAACGACACGGCGAGAAATTCATTGTCGCTGAAATCAAGCGCGCCCCCGCCATTGGCGATGATCCCGTCCTGCCCCATCTCGAACCGGCTGTTCACCACCGTGATCCGCTCCGCCATGTCGGTGACGATCCCGCGGTTGAAGCGCACGAAGCGCATATTCTCCACCCGCACATCGCGCGCGCCGCGCAGCAGCAACGCATAGCCGGGCCGTCCCGCCGCCCCCTCGCCGCCCGCAGCCGTGATCACGCCACCCTTTAGAACGACGTTGCCGGCGTCCTGCTCCACCACAACCCCGGTCAGCAAATGGCCCGCCGCATCGATCGTCACCGGCGCGGCATGATAATGTCGCACCTCAATGCCCGCACAATCCTCGTTCAGCGTGAATGTCTTCCCGCCCCCCGGCCCGGCCAGCGCCGCCAGCAGCGCCGCACACGTCACAACAGCCATGAAAAAATCCTTCCAGTCAGGGGAAACATGCCGCCAGCACGATGAACCCGCGCCGAACACTCCAAAGCGCCGTCCCAGCCAACTTGACCATGCCGGGAGAGCCGTGGCAATCGCGAGGCCATAAAACGTGGCTCCACAAAGCCGAGTCGCGGGTATAGCACAATGGTAGTGCAGCAGCCTTCCAAGCTGAATATGCGGGTTCGATTCCCGTTACCCGCTCGTTTTTGCCCCCCTAAATTCTTGCGACCCCGGGCCGTTCACCCCTCCAGAAGTTGCGGAATGAAGCAGGAGAGCGGCGATGACGATGGAAACCGGCAAGCTCGTGGCCGAAGCGGAAGCGCCGGCGAGCACCGCGGCGCTCGCATGGTTCGACCAGATCCGCGCCCTTGTCGTCACCCATGATCTCCCCCCCGAGCCGCCGGTCTATGACCTGCTCTGGCGCTACGTCCGCGATGAACATCATGATCTCTCGCTCGCCGTCGACCGCGCCATCGCCACCGGCAGCCTCGACCTGCCCACCCTTCTCGAACTGCGCGTCGCGCTGATCGACGGCATCACCGGCGGCGAAGTCGCCACGCTGGTCGAGGTCGTCCACGGCCAGGCCAAGGCGCTCACCCAGACCATCGAAGTCGGCCAGACCAACCTCGCCAAATATGACCGCGCGCTCGGCGAAGGCTCGTCCGCACTCTCCACCCCGCTCGAAGCCGCAGCCCTCGCCCAGCTCCTCGAAAATCTCGGCGCCGCCACCAACACCATGCAGGAAGCCAACGCCAAGCTCGCCGCCGATCTCGCCATCGCCGTCTCGGAAGCGAAAACCCTCTCGGTCAAGCTCGGCGCCGCCCAGCGCGCCGCCGTCACCGACCAGCTCACCGGCCTGCTCAACCGGCGCGGCACCTTCCAGATGATCGAGGACCATCAAAAATCCGCCCGCGAAAAGTCCGAGCCACTGTCGCTCGCCATCGTCGACATCGACAATTTCAAGCGCGTCAATGATCGCTTCGGCCATGCGCTCGGCGATGACGTGCTGCGCTTCGTCGCCCAGCACCTCGCCGACAGCGCCGCCCATTTCGGCGGCAGCGTCGGCCGCCTCGGCGGCGAGGAGTTCGTCGCCGTCGTCCCCGGCCATAGCGTGCCCGCCGCCGCTGGCGCCATCGACCAGGTCCGTGCCCGCCTCGCCGCCCAGGTCATCCGCAACGCCGTCGATGGCTCCAGCCTCGGCCGCGTCAGCTTCTCGGCCGGCGTCGCCGGCGATCACCCCGATGATACCGCCTCCACCCTGCTCGAGCGCGCCGACAAGGCGCTCTACACCGCCAAGCGCATGGGCCGTGACCGCGTCGTTCCCGATCGCAGCTGATTGAAGCTGCGCTTTCCAACATGGCCGGTTGACAAGCAGCCCGGTTATTCGCCACTAGCGCCGCTTCGCAAGCGCGGTGTTGCTTCCCGGAGGGGTGGCCGAGCGGTCAATGGCAGCAGACTGTAAATCTGCCGGGTTTTCCCTACGTTGGTTCAAATCCAACCCCCTCCACCACCGCGCTTGCGAAGCTCTCCCACAAAATGACCGAACCGGCCCCTTTAAGGCCCGAAAGCTCGCCATGCGCTGACTCGAACGTGCCGCACACGCTCAATAATGGCCGAAACGGCTCTTTTTGCCCCGTTCATCGCACCAGCACCACGGTTCGCCGCGAACCGCCGCCCGAACGCCGTCAGACAGGTTACGCTCCCGCCCTATCCCAAATCTCCGGAGAAAAGCCCATGCGCCGTTTCGCTGCCCTCATCATCGCGTCCGCTCTCGCCGCTGCCACCCCCGCGCTCGCCCAGATCGCCGTCGGCGCCACCGTGCTCGACACCGATGGCGGCACCGTCGGCACCGTCACCGCCGTCAACGGCGGCAATGTCACCGTCGATACCGGCAGCCACAAGGTCGCCATCCCCGAAGCCTCCTTCGGCACCACGCCCGACGGCCCGCTCCTCGCCATGACCCGCGCCCAGCTCGATCAGGCCGCCGCCGCCGCCGAAGCCCAGCAGCAGCAGCAGCTCGCCGCCGCCATCATGCCCGGCGCCCAGGTCCGCGGCAGCGCCGGCGCCGTCATCGGCACCATCGAAAAGATCGAAGGCGAATACATCACCCTCAAAGGCCCGTCCGGCAGCGCCAAAATCCCCGCCTCCGGCCTCGCCCTCATGTCCGACGGCCTCCACTTCGGCATGAGCGCCGAAGAATTCGCCGCCGCCGTCGCCGCCGCCAACAGCGCCAGCTAAACCCATCCGCCAAACAGGGGCCGCGCATTGCGGCCCCCGCCGCGCGCGGCTATGGCTGAGCCATGGGCCGCAGACCACACCCCCGCTCGCAAAAGAGCCAGAAGAGCCCCTTCCCCCGGCTCTACGGCCGCCACGCCGTCTTCGCCGCGCTGGCCAATCCGGAGCGCTCCTTCCGCAAGCTCCACGTCACCCACGAAATGGCGGGCAAATATGAAATGCCCAAAGGCGTCACCATCCAATATGGCGACGATCACGACCTCGGCCGCCTGATCCCCGCCGACGCCCCCCATCAAGGCTTCGTCCTCGAAGTCGACCCGCTCGAACCCGCCTGGCTCGGCGACATCCTCGCCGAAGCCGAAAACGACGGCCAAAACCGCCCCATCATCATCCTCGATCAGGTCACCGACCCGCACAACGTCGGCGCCATCATGCGCTCGGCACTGGCCTTCGGCGCCCGCGCGCTGGTCACCCAGGATCGCCACAGCCCCGGCGAAACCGGCGCGCTCGCCCGCGCCGCCTCCGGCGCACTCGAAACCCTGCCCTGGTGCCGCGTCGTCAACCTCGCCCGGGCGCTGGGCGACATCGGCGACGCCGGCTTCTGGCGCATCGGCCTCGATGGCACCGCCCCCACCACACTCGCCGAAGCACTCGGCAAAACCCAGCCCGCCCTCGTCATGGGCGCCGAAGGCGAAGGCATGCGCGCCCTCACCATCGAACGCTGCGACCAACTCGCCCGCCTCCCCATCGCGCCCGCCATGGAAAGCCTCAACGTCTCCAACGCCGCCGCCATCGCCCTCTATGCCGCCGCGACGCGCGTGCTTTGAGCATTGCCTCCGGCGGCTGGGGGCGACGCCCCCAGACCCCAATAGTGGAGCATCCCATAATTTCCGTCGCCCCGGACCTGATCCGGGGCCTAAGCGACTCCCGCTCCCCCAAGCCCAGCGCCGCAGGCAATCAAAGCGCTTCGCGCAAGCGCTGCCCTCCGAAACCCTGTCCCACCCCAACAAACGGGGTCTGGGGCCTAAGGCCCCAGCCGCCGGAGGCCCTGAGTTGCCCGCCGGAGGCCCTCTAACCCTTCACCAGCCGCCCGAGCCCCTCAATAGCTCTCGGTCTCGTAAATGAAGTCCGTGCTGCCCTCGAAGCGCGCCAGCAGCCGGTCGGCGTTGGTCTGGCCGCTCGCCGCGATTTCGCGCAGCGGGGCAAGGAAGCCCTGTTCGGTATCGCCCATACGGTTCAGCCGCGCGCGCCGCGCCAGCCCGGCGTCGGCGATGGCGAGCACGGTCTTCGCCAGATCCTGCAGCGTGCCGCCGCCGGGCGAGGCGGCCTGCATGCCGAGGCGCGGCACTTCGGCGCGCAGCCGCGCGTGGTCTTCCGCGCTCCAGCCCTTCACCACATCCCAGGCCGCATCGAGGCTGGTCTGGTCATAGAGCAGCCCCACCCAGAGTGCGGGCAGCGCGCAGATCCGGTCCCATCGCCCGCCGTCGGCGCCGCGCATTTCGAGGAAGGATTTCAGCCGCACTTCGGGAAAGGCGGTGGAGAGATGGTCCTTCCAGTCCGACAGGCGCGGCAATTCGCCGGGCAGCACGCTCAGCTTGCCGGCGAGGAAGTCGCGGAAGCTCAGCCCGGCGGCGTCGATATATTTGCCGTCGCGGTAGACGAAGTACATCGGCACATCGAGGGCATAATCGGCGTAGCGTTCATAGCCGAAGCCGTCTTCAAACACGAAGGGCAGCGTGCCGGTGCGCGCCGGGTCGGTGTCGGTCCAGATATGGCTGCGAAAGCTCTTGAAGCCGTTGGGCTTGCCTTCGGTAAAGGGCGAATTGGCAAACAGCGCGGTCCCCAGCGGCTGCAGCGCCATCGACACGCGGAACTTCAGCACCATATCCGCCTCGCTCGCATAATCGAGGTTGGTCTGGATGGTGCAGGTGCGCAGCATCATGTCGAGGCCAAGCTTGCCCACGCGCGGCATGTGGGCGCGCATGATGGTGTAGCGCCCCTTGGGCATCACCGGCAGCTCATCGCGCGTCTTGTCGGGCCAGAAGCCGAGGCCGAGGAAGCCCAGCCCCAGTTCATTGCCCACTTCGCGGCACTGGGCGAGGTGGCGGTTGCTCTCGGCGCAGGTCTGGTGGATCGTCTCCAAAGGCGCGCCCGAAAGCTCGAACTGCCCCGCCGGCTCTAGGCTCAGCGCCCCGTCCGGCCCCTTGAGCGCGATGACCTTGCCGCCCTCCATGATCGGCTGCCAGCCAAAGCGTTCCATGCCCAGCAGCAGGTCGCGAATGCCGCCCGGCTCCTCATAGCTGGGCGCCCGCTTGTCGGAGAGCCGGTAGACGAATTTCTCATGCTCGGTGCCGATGCGCCAGTCTTCCGCCGGCTTGGCGCCGTCCGCAAACACGCTGACCAGCTGTTCGCGCCGCTCGATCAGCGGATTTTCGCCCATGTCATCAGATGCGTTGCTCATGGCCAGCGCTTAGCCGCCCCTCATGACAACTGCAATCACATGCACGCGGCCTCAATGCCCCTCAAGGCTGTAGCGCAGCACATAGTCATGCCGCCCGCCGCCCACATCGAGGGTCATTTCGCCGCGCAGGCCAGCCAGCGCGCCGGTGCCGCTGCCCGGCACAATGGTCACGCTCAGCTGCGGCGCGCCCTTGTCCATCAGACCCAGATGGGCGAGCGCAAAGCTCCCCGCCCGGCCATCCAGCGTGCCCGCCACCCGCTCGATCAGCACATAGGCGGCCGAGCCCTGCTCCGGCGTCGTCGCGCTCAGCATCGTGCCTTCGCTCGCTGCCACAAGCCCGCCCTCAAACTGCTTTTCTACCTTCAGCCGCGCCCGGCTCAGCCCGTCCGTCTCCTGGCCGTCCTCGGGCGTCATCGACACCGTGAAGCTGCCGCGCGCCACCTGTTCTGCCGCCATCGCCTCGCCTCCCATGATCGCCGCCAGCGCCGCCAGCACAAACCCTGTCCGCATCCGCCCGCTCCCCCGGCGCAATTGGCAGTAACGTTCGCCGTTTCCGCATGATAGCCTCCTTCCATTCTGGGGAGAAGCATCATGCATGATCTGGTCATTCGCGGCGGCACCATCGTCGATGGCAGCGGCAACCCGGCCTTCACCGCCGACATCGCCATCGACGGCGAGCGCATCACCGCCATCGGCACCATCGAAGCGAAAGGCAGCCGCGAGATCGACGCGCGCGGCCTCACCGTCACCCCCGGCTTTGTCGATATCCACACCCATTATGACGGCCAGGCCACCTGGGATTCCGAAATGGCCCCCTCCTCCTGGCACGGCGTCACCACCGTCATCATGGGCAATTGCGGCGTCGGCTTCGCGCCCGCCAAGCCCGATCGCCACCAATGGCTGATCGGCCTGATGGAAGGTGTGGAAGACATTCCCGGCACCGCCTTGGCCGAGGGCATGACCTGGAACTGGGAGAGCTTCCCCGAATATCTGGACGCGCTCGAAGCCCGCCCACGCACCGTCGATGTCGGCACCCACGTCCCCCATGGCGCCGTGCGCGCCTATGTGATGGGAGAGCGCGGCGCCAACAACGAGCCACCCACCGAGGCCGACATCGCCGCCATGTCGGCCATCGTCGAAGACGGTCTCAAGGCCGGCGCGCTCGGCTTCAGCACCTCGCGCACCGTGCTCCACAAATCCATCGACGGCGTGCTCGTGCCGGGCACCACCGCGACGCGGGAAGAGCTGATCGGCATCGGCCGCGCCATGGGCCGCGTCGGCCACGGCGTCTTCGAAATGGCCTCCGACCTCAAGCGCGAATGGAACGAGTTCAGCTGGATGGGCGATCTCAGCCGCGAAACCGGCCTGCCCGTCACCTTCGCCATGCTGCAATCCATCGCCAAGGAAATGAGCTGGCAGGAGCAGATGGCCGCCACCGAAGCGCAAAACGCCCAGGGCGCGCGCATCGTCGCGCAAATCTCGCTGCGCGGCACCGGCATCCTCATGGCCTGGCAGGGCACCGTCCACCCCTTCAAGTTCAAGCCCGCCTGGGCCGAAATCGAGGCGCTGCCCTGGCCCCAGCAGCTCGCCCGCCTGCGCGATCCCGAATTCAAGGCGCGCATGCTCGCCGAAGACAGCGTCTTCCCCGAATCCGACATCCAGGCCGTGCTGATGGTCGTCGCCATGGGCTTTGCGCTCCAATATGCCATGCCCGACGGCTTTGATTACGAGCCCGGCCGCGAGCTCAGCATCGACAGCCTCGCGCGGGGCTCCGGCAAGAGCGGCGCCGAACAGGCCTATGACATGCTGATGGAAAATGACGGGACCGGCTTCATTTACCTGCCACTGCTCAACTATGCCGATGGCAATCTCGATTTCGTGCGCGGCCTGCTCCACCACCCAGACACCATCATCTCGCTGTCCGATGGCGGCGCCCATTGCGGCACCATCTGCGACGCCGCCGCCCCCAGCTTCCTGCTCCAGCATTGGGTGCGGGGCCGGACACGCGGCACCATCACAATTGAAAATGCCGTCAAACGCCAATGCCGTGACACCGCGCTCCTCTACGGCCTTGAAGACCGCGGCCTGCTCAGCCCCGGCCACCTCGCCGACATCAACATCATCGACCTGCCGGCCCTCAAGCTCGGCAAGCCCTGGCTCGCCTTCGATCTCCCCGCCGGCGGCAAGCGCCTGCTGCAAAAGGCCGATGGCTACGCCTTCACCATCAAGCGCGGCCGCATCACCTTTGAAGGGGGCCGCATGACCGGCGACCTCCCCGGCCAGCTCATCCGCGGCCCGCAAGCCGCCCCCGCCTCCGCCCAGAAGGAAGCCGCCGAATGAAACCCCTCGCCCTCGCCCTGCTCCTCGCCAGCACCGCCGCTTCCGCCCAAACCCCGCCTGATGCCCTCCTCGAAGACCGCGCGCTCCCCGGCCTCACCGCCGGCGGCGAGATCGTCGTCGACCGCTGGGGCATCTCCCACATCAAGGCCGAAACGCCCGCCGACGCCTTCTTCCTGCAAGGCTATGCCGCCGCCCGTGACCGGCTCTGGCAGATCGACCTGTGGCGCAAGCGCGGGCTTGGCCGCCTCGCCGCCAGCTTCGGCCCGGCCTTCCTCGCGCAGGACAAGGCGACAAGGCTGCTGCTCTTCCGCGGTGACATGGCCGCCGAATGGGCCGCCTATGCCCCCGACGCCAAGGGCTGGACCGAAGCCTTTGCCGCCGGCATCAACGCCTATATCGGCGAGATCGAGGCCGGCCGCGCGGCCCTGCCCGAAGAATTCACCGCCACCGGCTCGGCGCCTGAGCGCTGGCAGGCGGAAGACATCGTCCGTATCCGCTCCAATGCGCTGGTCAGCAATGTCACCAGCGAAGTCGCCCGTGCACGCGCCATGTGCGCCGTCGGCCCGGCGCTGGAGCCGCTGCGCCGCGAGCTCAGCCCGGCGCACAGCATCCAGATCCCCAAGGGCCTCGACCCCTGTGACATCCCCGCCAATGTGCTGACCACGCTGCGCCTCGGCACCAGCGGCGTCAGCTTCACCGCGGGCAAGATCATCGAGCAGGACACCCCGTCCGCCATCGCCGCCTTTGAAAACCCTGATGTCCGCGACGGCTCCAACAACTGGGTCATCGCGCCCAGCCGCACCACCACCGGCCGCCCGATCCTCGCCGGCGATCCGCACCGCGCCCATGCCGTGCCCTCGCTGCGCTACGTCATCCATCTCGAAGCCCCCGGCCTGCACATCGCCGGTGCCGGCGAGCCCGCGCTCCCCGGCGTCAGCTTCGGCCATAATGAAGACATTGGCTGGGCGCTCACCATCTTCGCCATCGACCAGCAGGATCTCGTCCTCAACACGCCCGCCGGCCCCGATCACTACCGCCGCGCCGGCAAGCGCACGGCCTATCGCAGCGTCACCGAAACCATCGACGTCAAGGGCGGCCGCAGCGTGCCCTACACCATGCGCTTCACCGAAGACGGCCCGGTCATCCACACCGACGGCGCAGGCCGCAGCTTCAGCCTGCGCGCCACCTGGGACGAGCCCGGCGCCTCGCCCTATTTCAACGCCAGCTGGTTCTGGCAGGCGAAAGACTGGCAGGGCTTCCGCGCCGGCGTCCGCCATTGGGGCGCGCCGCCGCTCAACCTCGTCTTCGCCAGCACCAAGGGCGATATCGGCTGGACCGCCTCGGGCTTCGTCCCCGAGCGGCGTCTGGGTGACGGCCTGCTGCCCGTGCCCGGCATCAGCGGCGCGCCGTGGCGCGGCCTGCGCGATCCCGGCAAGCTGCCCAGCGTCCACAATCCCGCCAAGGGCTGGTTCGCCACCGCCAATGAAATGAACCTGCCCGCGGACTATGATTACAAGACCAACCCGCTCAGCTTCGAATGGGCCGACACATCCCGCGCCGACCGTATCAAGGCGGTGCTGGGCGACCAGTCCCGCGTCTCGCTCACCGACGCCATGGCGCTCCAGGCCGATGCCGTCAGCCCGCTCGCCCGCCGCGGCGCCGCCCTCGTCGCCCGCCTGCCCGAAGGCAATCCCGCCCGCACCCTGCTGGCTGGCTGGGACGGGCATGAACATGCCAGCAGCGCCGAAGCCGCGCTGTTCGAGCTCTGGATCAAGGGCCATCTGCAGGACGCCGCGATTCAAGCGCTCGTTCCCGAGGCCGCCCGCGCCGCCTTCGGCCAACCCTCGGTGCCCGGCCTGTTCACCGCCATGGAAAACATGAGCCCGGCGCTGGGCAAAGACCCGGCAGCCACCACAGTGCAAATCCTCGAAACCTCCCTCAAGGCCGCCTGGGCCGAAGCCGAGGCGCTGATGGGCAAGGACCCCGCCACATGGCGCTGGGGCCGCCTCCACAAGGCCGATTTCGTCCCCGATCTCGCCATCCCCGGCCGTGAAGATGCCCGCCGCGTCGGCCCGCTGCCCATGGGCGGCTCTGCCTCCACGCCAATGGCGGCCGGCAATCGCGGCGACGGCCTCAACGTCAGCCACGGCGCCTCGGTGCGCATGGTTCTCGATGTCGGCGCCTGGGACAACAGCCTGATCATCAACAGCCCCGGCCAGTCCGGCGATGCCGACAGCCCGCATTATCGGGACATGTTCCCGCGCTGGGTGGCCGGCCAGATGGTGCCCTTCCGCTGGACCCGCGCCGCCGTCCTCGAAGACGCAGAGCGCATCATCCGCGCCAAACCGGCCAAATGAAAAGGCCCGGAATCAAGAGGCCCGGACCTTCCGGTCCGGGCCTCTCCATCATCTGCCACCAGCTCAGCTGACCAGCCGCGCCAGCCCGTCGCCCAGCTGCCCCGAGCGCGGGCAGCGCATCACCACGACGATGTCGTTGAAGTCCTTGTCGGTCCAGGCCGGGTCAAGCCAGTTGCCCTTGGCCCCGTCCATGTCCTGCGGCCGGTCCTCCCAGCCGAAATACATGAACTTGCCCGGCGCACAGGCGGTGTTCGAAAGCGACGGCGTCCGGTTTCTGCCCGCAGGGATGATATGGCCCGACTTCGACGTGTCACACTGGTCACGCGTGTCGCAGCGCACCGTCTCGACAATCTGCCGGTTCAGCCCCGGAAACGTCTCCTTGCCGTCCACGACCACCGTGTCGGTATAGTGGTTATGCTCGGGCCGGCCGGGGCGCTTGCCACCAGTCTCGTAATTCTCATCGGCCCAGAGTTGTTTGACCGACTTGGCATGGCGCACGTTGCGCAGCCGGAAGCTCAGCGTCTGCCCTTCCTGGTTGCATTCAGGCCAGGTCAGATCCTCGGGCGCCGGCGGATTGACCGGAATGATCCCGCCGCTCTCGGTCACCACATTGCGGTTGCTCGGCATGTTGCTCGACATCAGCGTCATCTGCGTGCGCCGGCTCTCCACCGGCCCGGTCCCGGTCGAAATCGAAGCAATAGACATAGAGCTCGTTGAAATCGCCCGCCTCATTGTCGAGGTTGGTCAGCTCCGGCGGCTCGTAAAACACGTTGATCGGCCGCGCCGCAATCGCCTGCACGCTCACCTCGGTGGGCGCGATCTTGAACAGCGACGCAAAGATCGACGGGATCGCATTGCCGCGCGCCGGCGAGCGCGCCGCCACCACGCGCACCGCATTGGCATTGGCCCCGCCGCCCAGCACAAAGCCAGTCGCGGTCGAATAGGTGCCGATCTGGATATCGGTCTCCTTCATCACCTCGCCATAAGCCGAGGGAATATTGCCCGACACGATGCTGAGCGCTGTGGTCTTGGCATTGCCGCCCTTGGCCATCGCCTGCAGCCCGGCCAGCGCTGCCGAATCCGCCGCCGCCTGCAGCCGTGTGTAGGAAATCCGGTAGAGCGACACATCCACCGCCAGCGCCAGCCCACCCAGCACCGCCGGCATCATCGCGGCGAATATGAAGGCCACGGCACCGCTGTCGTCGCGGCGAAGCTGGCCCAGCCGCCGCCGCATCCGTGCAAGACGATCAATCATCACCAACTCCATCATCATCGCCGCCGCCGTCATCGTCACCGCCGTCATCCTGCCCGGCCACCGTGTCGAAGGGCATCTCCTGCTGCACATGGGCCTCGGCCGACACCGTCCACGACATCGCCTTGGTGAACATCGCAATCGGCGTCGCGCTTGAAGCCGGCGCCGTCATGGTGATCGTGATGACATTGATGCGCGGCTCGGTCGGATGGCTCTCGCTCACCTCAACCGTGACATTGCCCGCCATCCAGCCCGGCAGATAGGGCTGGATCTTCGCCGTCACCGCCGCTTCCGACATCCGGTTCACTGCCACTTCGCGCGCCGCGACATTGGCCGCCAGCTGCATCGAGCTCGCCGAAAGCGCCACCGAACCATATTCAATGCCGCCCATGGACAAGGCAAAGAACAGCGGCGCCACCATGCCAAACTCCGCCGCCACCGAGCCATCCCGGCAACCGCGCAACTTCGCCAACACTGATCGCACCCGCCGTGCCATCACAAACTCCTGCTTGCCCCCAGCAAAATACGGGGTACAACTCCGTGATTATTAATCTCCCTTTAAGGTCCGCGATTCATCGCTCAGAGTCAACAACTGGCATCAATAAAGCCCGTTAAGACCAATTAAAATTTACACTTTTTGATAATTGGGCAACAATTCAGCCTGCAATCGCCCCGTCGCCCACCAGCGCCTGCCAAAGCCCCACCGCCACCGCCGCTGCCGTATCCGCCCGCAATATGCGCGGCCCCAGGCTCACCGCCAGCGTCTCAGGCCGCGCCCGCACCAGCGCCGCCTCCTCGCGCGTGAAGCCGCCCTCCGGCCCGATCAGGATCGCCGCCGGTCCGGCCGTCCCCATGAGCGCGTGCGCCATCGGCGCCCCGCCCGATTCATCCGCAAAAACAAGCTGTCGCCCCGCCGGCCAATTCGCCAGCAACGCCGCCAGCTTCATCGGCTCGGCCAGCTCCGGCACCGCCGTGCGCCCGCATTGCTCGGCCGCCTCCACCATATGCGCCCGCAGCCGGTCCAGATTCAGCCGGTCCACCACCGTGCGCGCCGTCAACACCGGCACCAGCCGCGCCACGCCCAATTCGCACGCCTTCTCCGCCATCCAGTCGATCCGGCCCCTTTTCAGGGGTGCGACACAAAGCCACAGGTCCGCCACAAGCTCCTGCGGCGCGCTCGGCGCCACCAGCCGCAGCGTCACCGCCTTTTTCGTCACCGAATCAACCCGCGCCGCCCATTCTCCGCTGGCCCCGTCAAACACCCGCACAAGGTCGCCCGGCTGGCGGCGCATCACCTGCCCCAGATAATGCGAGGCAGCCGGCGGCAGCACCAGCGCCGCGCCCGCCACCAGCGGCCCCGCCACCATCAGCCTTGGCGTGCTTGACAGATCGGGCAGGGTTTCGCTCATACCCCCATGGCTAGCACGGCACCGAAGCCCATATCCACGCCCGATGCCGATCCGCCCGTCTGGCTCGGCTGGCTGCCGCCGCGCGCCCAGGCCTATGCCTGCCTCGCCCGGCTCGACCGCGCTGCCGGCAGCTGGCTCCTGTTCTGGCCCTGCGCGGCTGGTCTGACGCTCGCCGGCGGCCTCGTCACCCATTGGCCGCTGATCTTCTGGTTCCTGCTGGGCAGCCTCGCCATGCGCTCGGCCGGCTGCGTCTGGAACGACATCATCGACCGCAAGCTCGATGCCCAGGTCGCCCGCACCCGCGACCGCCCCGTCGCCAGCGGCGCCATCAGCGTGCGCGCCGCACTCGCCTTCGCTATCGCCCTCTCGCTCCTCGGCCTTATCGTCCTCCTCCAGCTGCGCCCGCTGGCCCAGGGCGTGGCGCTAGGGAGCCTGCTGCTCGTCGCCGCCTATCCCTATATGAAGCGCATCACCTGGTGGCCCCAGGCCTGGCTCGGCCTCACCTTCAACTGGGGCGCGCTGGTCGGCTATACAGCGGTGGCCAGTCCCTCCGCCGCCATGCTGCTGCTCTACACCGCCGGCGTCTTCTGGACGCTCGGTTACGACACCATCTACGCCCTGCAAGACATTGAGGATGACGCCATGGCCGGCATCAAGTCCTCCGCCCGTGCGCTCGGCCCCCGCGCCCGCAGCGGCGTCGCCGTCTTCTATGCGCTCAGCCTCACAGCGCTCGCCGCCGCCCTGTTCGCCGCCCTGCCCAGCCCGCTCAGCCCGCTCGCCGCACTCCCGCTGGGCCTCCATCTCGCCCGCCAGGTCCAGCGCCTGTCCGACACCACGCCCGAAAATGCGCTGGCGCTGTTCCGGTCAAACCGTCAGGCCGGTGTGCTGCTTTTCGCCGCCACAGCCGTCGTCGGCCTTGTGTGATGCGCCACACACCCTAAAGCAAAAGCCATGCTCACCCCCTCACAGGCCCTCGACCGTCTCGACACCATCCTCGCCGCCGCCCGCACCGCCGGGGCCGACGCGGCCGACGCCGTCTACGGGGGTGACGCCAGCACCAGCATCGCGGTGCGGCTCGGCGCGCTCGAAGATGTCGGCCGATCGGAAGGGGAGGAGCTGGGCCTGCGCGTCTTCGTCGGCCAGCGCGCCGCCAATGTCGTCACCTCCGATCTTTCGCCCAAGGCCCTCACCGAAGCCGCCGAGCGCGCCGTCGCCATGGCCCGCCTCGCGCCCGAAGACCGGTTCACCGGCCTCGCCGATCCGGCGCTGCTGCTCAAAACCCCGCCGCTCGATCTCGATCTCGAAGACCAGACCGACCTTTCCCCCGAAACCCTGAAGGCGCTGGCGCTGGAAGCCGAAGACGCCGCCCGCGCGGTCGCCGGCGTTACCAATTCCGAAGGCGGCGGCGCCGCCCAAGGCCGCGCCGTCACCGCGCTCGCCACCAGCACCGGCTTTGCCGCCGCGCGGGCCTCCTCCTCCTTCAGCCTGTCGGCCAGCGTCATCGCCGGTGAAGGCAGCGCCATGCAGCGCGACTATGCCTGGGCCAGCACCCGCCATTTCGAAGATCTCGAAGCGGCGCGCGAAATCGGCACCCGCGCCGGCACCCGCGCCGTGCGCCGCCTCGGCCCCACCAAGCTCGCCACCGCCAGCCTGCCCGTGGTTTTCGATCGCCGTATCTCAGCCAGCCTCATCGGCCATCTCATCGGCGCCGTCACCGGCAGCGCCATCGCGCGCGGCACCAGCTTCCTCAAAGACGCCCTGAACACCCAGGTCTTTGCCCCCGGCATCCGCATCATCGATGATCCGCTGCGCCCGCGCAGCCTGCGCGGCCGCAGCTTCGACGGCGAGGGCCTGCCGACGCTGCGCCGCGCGCTCATCGATGACGGCGTGCTGACCAGCTGGCTCCTTGACTGCGCCAGCGCCCGCCAGCTCGGCCTCGCCCCCACCGGCCATGCCAGCCGGGGGGCGGGCGGGCCGCCCGGCGCCGGCCCGTCCAACCTCCATCTCGAAGCCGGCCCCCTCAGCCCCGAAGCGCTGATCGCCGACATCAAGCGCGGCGTCCTCATCACCGAGCTCATCGGCATGGGCGTCAACGGCCTCACCGGCGATTATTCGCGCGGCGCCTCGGGCTTCCTCATCGAAAATGGCGAGATCACCACGCCGGTCGCCGAAATCACCATCGCCGGCAATCTCAAGGCCATGTTCAAGGCGCTCACGCCCGCCAATGACCTCCACTTCCGCCACGCCAGCAACGCACCAACCCTGCGCATCGACGGCATGACCATCGCGGGCGCCTGATGCCTGCCGCCCCCGGCGCCCCCGCCCCCCCTGCTGCTGAATCAGACGCCGATCTCGCCGCCCGCCTCGCCGTCGATGCCGCCGCCCTTGCCCTCACCCATTTCAACGGCCCGCAAGACTGGTGGGACAAGTCCGTCGGCAATCCCGTCAGCCGCGCCGATCTCGAGGTCGACGCCTTTCTGAAAGCCAGCCTCGCCGAAGCCCGTCCCCATGACGGCTGGCTGTCCGAAGAAACCGCCGACACCACCGCCCGCCTCGAAAAATCGCGCGTCTGGATCGTCGATCCCATCGACGGCACCCGCGATTTCGTCCGCGGCCGCAGCGGCTGGGCGGTCAGCATCGCGCTTGTCGAGGCCGGCCAGCCCCTCGTCGCCGCCCTTGCCGCCCCCGCCCGAAACCAGCTCTTCCTCGCGGCCCTTGGTCAGGGCGCCACCCTCAACGGCCAGAAGCTCGCAGTCAGCACTGCTCCTGAAAGCCTGCGCCTGCCCATCGACCCGCAAAATCTCGACGCCCCGTTCTGGCCCGCCCCCTGGCCCGGCGGCAGCCTCGTCGAAAAGCCCAACAGCCTCGCGCTGCGCACCGCCAAGATCGCCGCCGACGAAGCCGATGCCTGGCTCGAAGGCCGCACCATCAACGAATGGGACATTGCAGCAGCCAGCCTCATCCTCACCGAAGCCGGCGGCCGCATCACCGACCGCCATGGCCAACCGCTCACCTTCAACAAGCCCGCGCCCCTCATCCACGGCCTCGCCGCCGCCACGCCCGCCCATCACGCGCTCACACTCGACTATCTGAGCCACGCGCTCGCCGTCTTCGCCGCCCACCGCCGCGCCGCCAGCTAGAGCGCCCGCTCACAGCCCCCGTTCACAGCTTCAGCCGCATGATCTCCTGCTTGGGACAGCGGTCCATCACCACGTCCATCCCCGCCGCCACCGCCCGCGCCGCCGCCGCCCGCGCCGCCGCCGCCTCATGGATCACGCCAAGCTGCAACCACAGCGCCGGCACACCGGCCGAAATCGCGTCGTCCACAATCTCCGGCACGGCATCCGCGCGGCGGAACACATCGACCATATCGACCGCGCCCGCCTCGCCAATCGTCGCCACCACAGCCTGTCCCATCAGCGTCTCGCCCGCCAGCGCCGGATTGACCGGCACCACCTCAAAGCCGCGCCGCATCAGAAAGCCCATCACCTCATGCGCCGCCCGCGCCGGATTGGCCGAAGCCCCGACCAGCGCAATCCGCTTCACCCGGCCCAGAAGGGCGGCAATCCCGGCATCGTCCACCAACAGGCTCATAGCCCCGTCTCCCGCGCCAGCCTGAGCGCAATCGGCAAAAACGCCTCTGCCGCCACCCCGCGCCCCGGCTGCCCCGCATCCGAATCGCTCCTGATGCCCATATCGAGCGGCACCCGGCCCAGAAACGGCGCGCCGATGGCGGCTGCTTCCGCCTCCGCCCCGCCCTGCCCGAAGGGATGGCTCACCGCCCCGCATTCGGGGCAGGCATAGCCGCTCATATTCTCAATGAGCCCCAGCACCTTCACCCCCACCTCGCCAAACATTGCGACGGCGCGCCGCGCATCAATGAGCGCCAGGTCCTGCGGCGTGCTCACCACCACCGCCCCGTCCGGCTTCAGCTTCTGCGCCATGGTCAGCTGCACATCGCCGGTGCCCGGCGGCATGTCGATCACCAGCACATCGAGCACCCCCCAGTCACATTGCTCGACCATCTGCACCAGCGCCGAGCTCGCCATCGGCCCGCGCCAGATGATCGCCTTGCCCGGGTCGGTCATCATCCCCATCGACAGCGCCTTCAGCCCATGCGCGAGCGCGGGCTGCAAGCGGTTGCCCTCCAGCGCCGCGCGCCCCTCAATGCCCAGCAGCGTCGGCACCGACGGCCCGTAAATGTCCGCATCCAGCAGCCCCACCGCATAGCCCTGCCGCGCCAGCGCCACCGCCAAATTCACCGACACCGTCGATTTGCCCACCCCGCCCTTGCCGCTCGCCACCGCGATCAGCTTCCTGATGCCGGGTATCGTGCTCTGCGCCGGCCGCGCATCCGCCGCCACACTGCCCCGGTCGGCGGTCAAGATGATCCGCGCCGCCTTCGGCCCCGCCACCCGGTTGACCGCCACCTCGGTCGCCGCCTGCAGCCGCTCGGCCGCCGCCCGGTCCAGCCCGTCCACCGCCAGCACCAGCCCCACCGCGCCGTCGGGCTTGACCACCAGCCCCGAGACCCGGCCGCTCGCCATCACATCGCCGCCGCCCGCCGGATCGGCCACCTCCGCCAACGCCGTTGCCACCCGATCCTGCAAAGCCATTCCAAATTCCCAAAGTTAAGGCGCACACCAGTCATCACGCCGCACGCGACACGGCGTCAGTGTCACGCCCTCGCAAATTCGCCAAGAGGGTCTATATAGGGCCGTACATCCAGCCCGAAAGACGGAAAGCCCATTCATGCCCTGGACCAACAACAACGAAGGCGGCAGCCCCTGGGGGGACAAGAGCGGTGGCCGCAGCGGTGAGCGCGGCGAAGGCGATGGCGGCCCCAAGAGCCCCTGGGGCGATACCCCGCCGCGCAAGCCCACTCCGCGCCCCAGCGGCAACCGTGATTTCGACGACATCATCCGCCGGGGTCAGGAGAAGCTGCGCTCGCTGCCCGGTGGCGGCGGCGGTGGCGGCCGCTTCGGCGGCGGCGGCGGTGGCGGCGGCGGCCTTGAAGCTATCGGCAGCAAGGGCGCGCTCTGGGCGGTGCTGGCCGTGATCGCTGCCGGCCTGATCTTCTCCAGCTTCTACCGCGTTAACCCGCAGGAGCGCGGCGTCGTCCTGCGCTTCGGCAGCTATGTCAAAACCACCGAGCCCGGTCTGCACTTCAAGCTGCCCTTCCCCATCGATACCGTCGTGCTGCGCCGTGTCGAGCAGATCAACTCGATCGACATCGGCGCCGAAGGCAATGCCGAAAACCTGATGATCACCGGGGACCAGAACATCATCACGCTCGCCTATGCGGTGCGCTGGAAGATCCGCAATCCCGAGCAGTTCCTGTTCGCGCTCGCCAACCCCGAGCAGACCGTGCGCGAAGTCGCCGAAAGCGCCATGCGCGCCGAAATCTCTCGCGCCACCCTCACCGATGCCATCGGCCCGCAGCGCGCCCAGATCGCCGAGGAAGTGCGCGTCCGCATGCAGGACGTGCTCGACAGCTACAATTCCGGCATCGACATTCGCGGCGTCGACATCCGCCAGGCCGATCCGCCGTCCGCCGTCGATGATGCCTTCAAGGATGTCTCGGCCGCCCAGCAGGACGCGCAGCAGTATCTCAACCAGGCCCGCGCCTATGCCCAGCAGCTGCTTGCCGCAGCCCAAGGCGCCACCGCGGCCTTTGATGCCGTCTATGCGCAATACCGGCTGGCCCCCGAGGTCACCCGCAAGCGCATGTATCTCGAAACCATGGAGAGCGTGCTGAGCAAGGTCGACAAGACCGTGGTCGAGAGTAGCAACGTCACCACCTATCTGCCGCTCCCCGAAGTCGGCAAGCGCGCCCGCGCGGCCGCAGAGCAATAAGCGAGGCCCCTATGTCGATCGCCAGAAACCCCGTCCTCTGGGCCATCATCGCCTTCGCGCTCGTCGTCGTCGGCACCAGCGCGCTCTACACCGTGCCCGAAAGCAAGCAGGGCATCGTCCTGCGCTTCGGCAAGCCCGAGCGCATCGTCAATGCCTACAAGCCCAACGAGCTGTTCGGCATGGGCGGCGCCGGCCTAAATCTGAAGGTCCCCTTCATCGAAAATGTCATCTTCATCGACAAGCGCGTCCTCGATCTCGACATGGAAGCCCAGACCGTGCTCTCCACCGACCAGCTGCGCCTCGTCGTCGATGCCTTCGCCCGCTACCGCATCACCGACCCGCTGCGCATGCTGCAAACCGTCGGCACCGAAGCCAACGCCACCGACGCCCTCAAGCGCATCCTCACCTCGCGCCTCAGGAACGAGCTCGGCAAGCAGCGTTTCGACGCCCTGCTCAGCCCCGAGCGTTCGCAGATGATGGAAGACATCCAGACCTCGGTGAACCGTCAGGCCAAGCAATATGGCGCCGAAATCGTCGATGTCCGCATCAAGCGCGCCGACCTGCCCTCGGGCACGCCGCTCAAATCCGCTTTCCAGCGCATGCGCTCGGCCCGCCAGCAGGAGGCGCTCACCATCCGCGCCCAAGGCCAGAAGCAGGCCCAGCTGGTCCGCGCTGAAGCCGATGCCGAAGCCGCCCGCACCTATGCCGAAAGCTTCAACAAGGACCCGGAATTTTACGCCTTCTACCGCGCCATGCAGGCCTATCGCACCACCTTCACCAACTCGAACTCGTCGATCGTCATGTCCTCCGACAATGAGTTCCTGCGCGAGTTCGAAGGCAATCGCAGCAATCGTTAAGCCATTCATCGCCGGTTAGGCGGCGCTTCGGCACACCGCCGCCAACACAGGTTCAATCAGCAAAGGCACTTTCGTTCATGCCCATCGCCCGCCGCATCAGCGCAGCCCTCATCCCCGGCGCCCTTGTCGTCGCCGGTGCCGCCGCCATCCTCATGCCGTCCGCCAACCAGAGCGCCAACAGCCAGCCGGCCACCTCGCTCACCCCGGTCGCACCGGTCGCGCAAAACGCCGTCCCCCCGGCCCAGCCCATCAACCCGCCCGGCGGCGCCCCGCGCAGCTTTGCCGAGCTCACCGCCAAGCTCGCCCCCGCCGTGGTCAACGTCTCCACCACGCAAAAGGTGCCGGTGCGCTCGCGCGTGCGCGGCCTGCCGCCCGGCTCGCCGCTCGAAGAGCTGTTCCGCCGCTTTCAGGAACAGCAGGAAGAGGACGGCGAACCCGCCACCCGCGAAGCCAATTCGCTCGGCTCAGGCTTCATCATCTCGGCCGATGGCTATGTCGTGACCAACAATCACGTCATCTCCGCCGAAGACGGTCGCCGCCGCGGTGGCCGCCCCTCGCCCGACGCCCCGGTGGTCGAATCGATCACCGTCACCCTTGCCGACCGCACCGAATATGAAGCCAAGGTCGTCGGCCGCGATCCGCTCTCCGACATGGCGCTGCTCAAGATCGACGCCAAGGACCTGCCGTTCGTCGATTTCGCACCCTCCGACAATATCCGTGTCGGTGACTGGGCGATTGCCATCGGCAATCCCTTCGGGCTGGGCGGCACCGTCACCGCCGGCATCGTCTCGGCGCTCCACCGCAACATCGGCGGCCAGTTCGACCGCTATATCCAGACCGATGCCTCGATCAACCAGGGCAACAGCGGCGGCCCGCTGTTCGATCTCCAGGGCAATGTCATCGGCGTCAACACCGCCATCTTCTCGCCCACGGGCGGCAATGTCGGCCTCGGCTTTGCCGTGCCCGCCGAAGTCGCCCGCCCGATCATCGCCCAGCTCAAGACCAGCGGCACCGTCAAGCGCGGCTATCTCGGCGTCGGCATCCAACCGATGACCAAGGACATCGCCGATGCCATGGGCCTGCCCAAGGATCGCGGCGAGATCGTCGCCACCGTCGAGCCGACCGGCCCCGCCGCGCGCGGCGGCATCAAGGTGCGCGATGTCATCGTCCGCATCGCCGGGCAGGACATCACCTTCGACAACACCCTGTCCTTCGTCATCGCCAGCACGCCGGTCGGCACCACCGTGCCCATCGAGCTGATCCGCGACGGCCAGCGCCGCACGGTCAACGTCACCATCGCCCAGCGCCCGTCCGAAATCGGTCATCCAGTCGCGCGTCGGCCTTGATCCGGAGGAAGAGGAAGAAGCCCCCGACGAGGAGGCCGAAGCCGCCGAGGCCGCGCGCCAATCGCTCGGCATCACGCTGACCCCGCTCACCGACGCGATCCGCACCCAGCAGAAGCTGGAAGCCGACGCCAAGGGCGTGGTCATCGCCGGCATCGGCCGCAATTCCGACGCCGCCCGCAAGGGCCTGCAACGCGGAGACGTCATCGTCAGCATCAACCAGACGCCGACCACGACCCCTGCCGAAGCCGCCGCCGCCGTCGATGCCGCCCGCAAGGCCGGCCGCGACACGGTGCTGCTGCAGGTCCGCCGCGGCGCCGGCCCGGCCCGCCTCGTCGGCGTCAAGCTGAGCGAAGAAAAGAAGTAACCGGTCCATGAAGGGGGCGTTCACGCCCCCTTCTAACCCTGCCTTCAAGCCGCTATCCCTGTTCCATCAGGGAGACGGGCATGACTGACCTCTACATCGGCCGCAACACCTTCGGCACCAACGACGACATTCAGGCCCTTGTCCTCAAGCGCGCCAATCGCCACGGCCTCATTGCGGGCGCCACCGGCACCGGCAAGACCGTCACCCTCCAGACCATCGCCGAGGGCTTCAGCCGCGCCGGCGTCCCCGTCTTCCTCGCCGATGTGAAGGGCGATCTCGCCGGCATGGCCGTCGCCGGCTCGGAGGATGCCGGCTGGACAATGAAGCGCGCCACCGAAATCGCCGTCCCCGATTACGCCTACGCCGCCAACCCCACCGTCTTCTGGGATCTGTTCGGCGAACAGGGCCACCCGATCCGCACCACCGTCTCCGAAATGGGGCCGCTGCTGATCAGCCGCCTCCTCGATCTCACCGAAGCGCAGGAGGGCGTGCTCACCATCGCCTTCCGCTATGCCGATGAAGAAAATCTCATGCTGCTTGATCTCAAGGATCTGCAGTCGATGCTCGCCTTCACCGCCGACAACGCGAAAGAGCTCTCCGCCCGCTACGGCAATGTCACCCGCGCCTCGGTCGGCGCCATCCAGCGCCGCCTGCTCACCCTCGAAGATCAGGGCGGCGCCCATTTCTTCGGCGAGCCCGCCTTCGACATTCACGATCTCATGCGCATCGATCCGCAAGGCCATGGCCAGGTCAACATCCTCGCCGCCGACCGGCTGATGCGCAGCCCCCGCCTCTACGCCACCTTCCTGCTCTGGCTGCTGGCCGAGCTGTTCGAAACGCTCCCCGAAGTCGGCGACCCGGACAAGCCCAAGCTCGTCTTCTTCTTCGATGAAGCCCATCTGCTCTTCGACGAAGCCCCCAAGGCGCTCCTCGAAAAGGTCGAGCAGGTTGTCCGCCTGATCCGCTCCAAGGGCGTGGGCGTCTATTTCATCACCCAAAACCCGGTCGACATCCCCGAAACCGTCGCCGGCCAGCTCGGCAACCGCGTCCAGCACGCGCTGCGCGCCTTCACCCCCAAGGATGCCCGCGCCATCAAACAGGCCGCCGAAACCTTCCGCGCCAACCCCGGCCTCGATGTCGCCGAAGCCATCACCCAGCTGAAGGTCGGCGAAGCGCTGGTCTCGCTCCTTCAGAAAGACGGCGCGCCTGCACCGGTCGAGCGCACGCTCATCGCGCCGCCGCGCGCCCGCGTCGGCCCGCTCACCGCAGAAGAGCGTCAGCGCTTCCTCGACTGGTCGAGCTTCAAGTCAAAATATGACGCGCTTGCCGACCGCAAATCCGCCTATGAAATTCTGCTCGCCCGCGGCCAGCAGGCCGCCGAAGCCTCGGCCCGCGCCGAAGCCGCCGAGGCCGAAGCCAAGGCCGCAGCAGACGCCGAAAAGGCCCGCGCCGCCGCCGAGCGCGCTGAGCGCGCCCGCGCCCGCAGCCAGCCCAAGTCGCTCACCGAAACGCTCGCCACCTCGATGGCGCGCTCGGCCGCCAGCAGCCTGGGCCGCCAGCTGGCCGGCAAGAGCGGCCAGAAGTTCGTCCGCGGCCTGCTCGGCTCGCTGTTCAAATAGGGATTATTGCGCCAGGCTGACCTGCGCGCGGTTAGTGTCAAGGTCGCCCGCCGGCGCGCTCACCAGCTCGCGCACAAAGGCCCCCTTGTCGACCGTCTGCGTCGCCGAAATCCCCGACATTGGAGCGAATGCCCGGCTCGATATTCGCCGCCCCCGCCTGCTCCAGCAGCTGCTGCTCAGCCGGCGAGCGCGGCGGCACCCTGATGCCGGGGCCGAACAGCGCCTCCATCGCCTGCTGCTGCGCGTCCGCGCTGGTCGCGCGCGGATCGCCGGGGCGCGGCGGCACCAGGTTGAACTCGCTCGGCACCACCAGCGGCGCCGAGCGGCTGATCGCCAGCTCGTCCGGCCCGCGCTGCTCGCCCAGCCGGTTGCCGCCGCCGCACGCCGAAAGCGCCAGCGCCGCCACACCGATCAGAGCAAGGGAGAGTTCACGCATGAGTTTTGTCCTTATCAGGCATCAAGGCCCGGAGTAGCAGCATTAGCACACCGATGGTAATCGCACCGTCGGCGATATTGAACACCCAAAAGCTCCACTCACCCCAGAAGACATGCAGAAAATCGACCACATAGCCAAAGCGTACCCGGTCGACGATGTTGCCGACAGCCCCCCCCAGCACCAGCCCGAGCGCGGCCCCGTCCCAGCGGTTCTTCTCGCGCGCCGCCCAGATGGCCACCGCCAGCGCAATCCCGCCCGTCACCGCCACCAGCGCCCAGCGCTGCACCTCCGAGCCCGCGCCGAACAGCCCCATCGACACGCCGACATTGCCCACAAAGGTCAACCGGAACACCGGCAAGACATCGACAAAGCCGATCTCGCGCAGCCGCACCACCTCCAATATCCACCATTTGGACAGCTGATCCAAAACAAAGACCAGCGCCGCCAGCGCATAGGGCGTCCACATCTCAGCCCGTCACCACGCCGTCACAGCGCCCGCACAGCCCGCTTTCATCGTCCACATCGGGCAGATGCCGCCAGCAGCGCTCGCAGCGCGGCAAATCCGTCGCCGCCACCGCCACCGAAGCCGCCGCGCCCGGCACCACGCGCACGCTGCTGGTGATGCAAAGCTCGGCAAAGTCGACGCTCTCGACCAGCGCCCGCTCCTCGTCCGGAAGCGTCATCGTCACGTCCACCGCCAACCCCGAGCCGACCACCCGCCCCTTGCGCAGCGGCTCGATCGCCTCGGTCACCAGCCCACGCAGGCCCCGCAGCCGCTCGAAACGCGCGCCGAGCGCCTCGTCCCGCCAGCCCGCCTCAATCTCCGGCCATTCCAGCAGATGCACCGAGCCACCGTCCGGATAGCGCGTCCCCCACACCTCCTCGGCCGTGAACACCATCACCGGCGCCAGCCAGCGCACCAGCGCCTGAAACAGCGTGTCGAGCACCGTCCGATAGGCCCGCCGCGTCAGCGCATCAGCCCCGTCGCAATACAGGCTGTCCTTGCGAATATCGAACACAAACGCCGACAAGTCATTGTTCACAAAACCCGAAATCGCCCCCACATAGGCGTTGAAATCAAACGCCTCGATATAGCCGCGCAATTCCCCGTCAATCTCCGCCAGCCGGTGCAGCACCCAGCGCTCCAGTTCCGGCATGTCGGCCGCCGCCAGCCGCTCGCGCTCGACAAACCCGTCCAGCGCGCCCAGCAGATAGCGGAAGCTGTTGCGCAGCTTGCGGTAAAGGTCGGCCACGCCCTTCAAGATCTCCGGCCCGATCCGGTGATCCTCGGTAAAGTCCACGCTCGCCGCCCACAGCCGCAGAATGTCCGCTCCATACTCCTTCATCAAAACCAGCGGATCGATGGTATTGCCGAGCGATTTCGACATCTTCCGCCCGTTCTGGTCCATGGTGAAGCCATGCGTCAGCACCGCGTCATAAGGCGCGCGCGCCCGCGTCCCGCAGCTCTGGAGCAGGCTGGACTGGAACCACCCCCGGTGCTGGTCCGACCCTTCCAGATACAGGTCCGCCGGCCAGCGCAGCTCGGGCCAGCGCCCGCTCTCCAAAACAAACGCATGGGTGCAACCACTGTCGAACCACACGTCGAGAATATCGGTCACCTGCTCATAGTCATCGGCCCGGTCGCCCAGCAGCGCGCGCGCCAGTTCCGGCGTCCAGGCGTCCACACCGCCCTCGCGCACCGCGGCGATGATCGCGGCGTTGATTGCGGGGTCTTTCAGATACTCGCCGGATTTGCGATCGACGAACAGGGTGATGGGGACGCCCCAGGCGCGCTGGCGGGAGATGACCCAATCAGGCCGATCAGCGACCATGGCGCCAATGCGGTTTCGGCCTTTTTCGGGGATGAACCGGGTGTCGGCGATGGCTGTTGTTGCGACGTCACGCAAGGTCGGCGAGGCGAAGAGCGTCTCGTCTGCCGGATCGATAGCGCCGCCTTCCCCCTCCCAGTTTTTTTCGGCCTTGGACTTGGCCGGAAGATGCACCAGCGGCGTGTCCATGGGGATGAACCATTGCGGGGTGCAGCGGTAGATGACGCGTTTCTTGGAGCGCCAGCTATGGGGGTAGCTGTGCTTGAAGGGGCCGGCTGACAGGAGTGCGCTGGTTTCGCGCAGATCTGTGCAGATGGGACCATCGGGGGCATTGAACTTTTCGTTGATGACGTTGCCTGTGGCGCCGAGCCAGAGCCAGTCGGCGCGGTATCGGCCATCGGCTTCGACAGCGAACACGGGATTGATGCCATTGCCCTTGCACAGGGCAAAATCGTCCTCGCCGTGATCGGGGGCCATGTGGACAAGGCCAGTGCCGGCGTCGGTGGTGACGAAATCGCCGGGGAGGAAGGGGCGGGGTTTGGCGTAAAAATCGCCTAGAGCGTGCATGGGGTGGCGGGCGATTGCGCCTTTGAGCTCGGAGCCGGGACCACGCCAAACAACTTCATGAGCGGCGATGCTAGCATGTCCTGCTTTTGTGTATTCCAGCTGTCGTTGCTCAAATTGCGCCAAAAGCGGAGCGGCAACCAGAAACACACGGTCAAGGACCCATGTGCCTGCACCTGTGTATTCCTGCGTTACCTTAAGGGCGAGATACTCAACCTCCGGCCCATAAGCCAAAGCCTGGTTCACCGAAATCGTCCACGGCGTCGTCGTCCAAATGACCGCAAACGCCCCCACCAGCTCCGGCGCGCCCGGCGCCTCCACAATCTCGAACGCCACATCGATCTGCGTCGACGTCACATCCTCATATTCAACTTCCGCCTCCGCCAGCGCCGTCTTCTCCACCGGCGACCACATCACCGGCTTGGCCCCGCGATACAGCTGGCCCGTCTCGGCAAACTTCAGAAGCTCGGCCACGATCACAGCCTCGGCCTCAAAGTCCATCGTCAGATAAGGCCGCGCCCAGTCGCCGTTCACCCCCAGCCGCTTCAGCTGCCCGGCCTGCACCTCCACCCAATGCTTCGCATAGGCCCGGCACTCGGCGCGAAACTCGGCCCTCGGCACATCATCCTTGTTCAGCTTCTTCGCGCGGTACTGTTCCTCCACCTTCCATTCGATCGGCAGCCCATGGCAGTCCCACCCCGGCACATAGGGCGCATCAAAGCCCAGCGCCGAGCGCGTGCGCACCACCATGTCCTTCAGCGTGTGGTTGAGCGCATGGCCAATATGCATGTCGCCGTTCGCATAGGGCGGCCCGTCGTGCAAAATCCACTTCGGCCGCCCGGCCCGCGCCTTGCGCAGCTGCCCATAAAGGTCCTCATCCTGCCAGCGCGCCAAAATGCCCGGCTCCTTCTCGGGCAGCCCGGCCTTCATCGGAAAATCGGTGCGCGGCAAAAACACCGTGTCGCGGTAATCTGGCTTGCTCATAGCCCTGAGCGTCTAGTGACCGCGCGCGCCCCTGTCACGGCCCGTTTCACGGTTCAACCGAAAGCGCCAGCGCCGCCCGCGCGTCTTCCGCATCGCGCATCACCCGCGCCACCAGCGCATCAAGCCCATCGAGCTTCAGCTCGGGCCGCAGATAGGCGATCAGCTCCACCTCCAGCACCTGCCCGTAAAGGTCGCCCTCAAAGTCCAGCAGCCACGTCTCCAGCAGCTCCTCCGGCGGCTCGATCATCGGCCGCACCCCCAGATTGGCCACCCCCATCACCCGCGCGCCCGAAGGCAGCCGCACCCACACCGCATAAACCCCGTAAGCCGGGCGCACATAATCCCCCAGCCGCATATTGGCGGTGGGAAAGCCCAGCTGCCGCCCCAGCTTCGCCCCGTGCACCACCTCGGCGCGCACCGTGAACGGCCGGGAGAGCAACGCCGCCGCCCCCGCCGGGTCCGCCGCACCCAGCGCCTTGCGCACCCGCGTCGAGGAGATCACGCCCCCGCCGTCTTCCACCGCAAGCACGACATCGGCCGAAAAGCCATGCCGCGCGCCAAGTGCGGCCAGCCGCGCCACATCTCCCTCGCGTCCCCGGCCAAAGGTGAAGTCCGCCCCCGTCACCACGCCCGAAACCCCCAGCCGCGCCACCAGCCAGTCCGAAACAAAGTCCTCGGCCCCCAGCCCCGCCAGCGCCCGGTCAAAGGGAATCAGCACCGCCCCGTCCATCCCCAGCCCGGCCGCCAGCCGCGCCCATTGCACATCATCGGTCAGCCGGAAGGGCGGCAGCTCGGGCTTAAACAGCCGGGCCGGATGCGGCGCAAAGCTCGCCACCAGCGCCGGCACCCCGCGCGCCCGCGCCAGCGCCCGCGCCCGGCCCAGCACCGCCTGATGCCCGGCGTGCAGCCCGTCAAAATTGCCAAGCGCCACCACGCCGCCTCGCAAGGCCGCAGGCAGCGGCGCCCCCCCGGTCACAGTCTCCATCAACGCCCCTTAGCGCCCGGCCCGCGTTTCCGGAAGGGCCTCATCCGCCGCTCCCGCTTCAGCCCCGCCCGCGTCCCTGTCCTCTGCCGCCGCCATCGGCGCCAGTCCGCTCTTCAGCAGCCGCAGCGCATTGCCGCCCATCACCTTCTCGATGTCATAATCGATCATGCCGGCGCGCTGCAGCGCATCGGTGATCGCCGCCAGCTGCGCCGTGTCAAAGCCCGTCGTCACCGCCCCGTCAAAGTCCGAGCCCAGCGCCACATGGTCCACCCCCATGATCTCGGCCGCCGCCACAATCGCCTTCGCCACCGCCTCGGGCGTCGGCGCACACACCGCCGCCTCCCAATAGCCGATGCCGATCAGCCCGCCATTCGCCGCCAAGGCTTCGAGCTGCTCCTCATCCAGGTTGCGCGGGCTGTCGCACGTCGCCTTGATCCCGCCATGGCTCACCACCACCGGCCGCCGCGCCGCCGCCAGCACATCAAAGAAGGTCTCCCGGCTGGCATGCGCCAGATCGACGATCACGCCCTTCTCCTCCATCCGCGCCACAAGCTGGCGGCCAAAGTCGGTCAGCCCGCCCTTGGCCCGGCCATGCATCGAGCCGCCCACCTCATTGTCGAAAAAATGCACCAGCCCCATCATCCGGAAGCCAGCCGCATACAGCCGGTCAAAATTGGCCAGATCGCCCGCAAGATTGTGCGCGCCCTCGGTGCTCAGCAGCGCGCCGATCACCGGCCGCCCCTCCAGCCGGTCATCCAGCAGCCGGTCGATATCGGCCGGCGCCCGCACCGGCCAGAGCAGCCCTTCAGAAGACCGAACCGCCGCGTCCAGCTTTTCCGCATGCCAGAGCGAGCGCTCGACCAGGCTCCCCCAGGTCCTGACCGGCTGCATCTGCGCCACCGCCAGCAGGGTGATATTGTCGCTATCGCCGTCATTGGCCTCCAGATTCTGCCCGCGCGGCGTCTTGGTCACGCTCGAAAACACCTGCAGCGCCACCCCGCCCGCCTGCAGTCGTGGCAAATCGACATGCCCGCGCGCGCCCCGCGCCAAAATCCCCCGCCGCCAGAGCAGCGTGTCGGCGTGCAGGTCGACAATCATCAGCCGCCCATGCAGCGCCCGCGCCTCCTCGCTCACCAGCCATTGGCCCGGCCCCGCCACCCGGTTCATGGCGCGCTCCGCCAGCATCGGGCCAAGGCCGAAAAACCCCACCAGTCCCACCACCAGCACCACTGCCACCGCCACCAGCCAGCGCATCACACCTCTCCCTCTGGCGTCTCCCGGCGCACCAGCGTCACAAAGTCATGCGCCGGCCGCTCACCCTCGGCCGCCACCCTCTCGCGGGCCACCTCGCGCCACACATCGCCCGGCAAGTCCGGAAAAAACGTGTCGCCTTCAGGCGCCAGGTCAATCTCGGTCAGCTCCACCCGGTCGGCCAGCGGCAGCGCCTGTGCATAAACCGCGCCGCCGCCAATCACCATGATCTCGCCAAAGGTGCGTGGGTCCATGCCGCTCGCCGCCAGCGCCTCGGCCATGTTCGCCGCCACGCTCACCCCTTGCGCCCGCCAGCCGGCGTCGCGGGTCAGCACGATATTGTGCCGCCCCGGCAGCGGCCGGCCAATCGATTCGAAGGTCTTGCGCCCCATCACCACCGGCTTGCCCACGGTCATCGCCTTGAAGCGCCTGAGGTCGCCCGGCAGATGCCAGGGCATGGCGCCGTCCGCGCCAATCACCCCGTTCCGCGCCCGCGCCACCACCAGCACGATGCTGCGCCGCCCGCTCATGCCGCCGCCCGTCATACTGCAACCGGCAGCTTGATCGCCGGGTGCGGATCATAGCCCTCAACGGAAAAATCCTCGAACCGATGGTCAAAAACCAATTCCGCGGCCCCGCCAATCTCAAGCCGCGGAAATGGCCTTGGCTCCCGCCCCAGCTGCGTCTCGATCATCGCCGCATGATTCAGATAGACATGACAATCCGCCCCCATCCACACCAGCTCATCGGGCGTCATTTTACAATGTTTCGCCAATATCCGCAGCAAAACCGCCGCCTCGAAAATGTTAAATGCAAAACCGAGCCCCAAATCGCATGACCTTTGATACAAAATGCAAGATAGTTTACGCTCGTTAACGAAAAATTGGTAAGTCATATGGCACGGAGGCAGGGCCATTTCATCGATCTCGGCGACGTTCCAGCCGGTAAAGATCAAACGGCGACTATGGGGGTTGCTTTGCAATTGTGTGACAAGCGTGCCGATCTGGTCATGGCCGTGCGCCGCGCGCACGTAGCGGCCGTCGGCCTCGCGCACATAGCGCGGCCAGTCGCGCCACTGCGCCCCATAAACCGGCCCCAGGTCGCCCCAGCGCGCGGCAAAGCCCTCATCCGCCAAAATCCGCGCCTCGAAATCCTCGCGGGACAGGTTTTCTCCTGTCGCCGCGCGGTAATTCGCCAGCGGCCAGTCGGTCCAGATATGCACGCCCTCCTTCACCAGCGGCGCAATGTTGCGCCCCCCGCTCAAGAACCACAAAAGCTCCCGCACCGCCGGCTTCCAGAACACCCGCTTGGTCGTGAGCAGCGGCACCGTCCCGTCCGACAGGTCAAAGCGCATCTGCGCCCCGAACAGCGCCCGCGTGCCCACGCCGGTGCGGTCCACCCGCTCGCTGCCGCTCTCCCAGACACGGCGCACCAGGTCGAGATATTGATGTTCCGGGTGCCGCGCGCCGTCCAAGTCCCGTCCCTTTCCCTATCCTGCCAGTCCCTGTCCTGCCAGTCCGCCCCTCTATCAGCGAGACGGCGCGGCATTGGCAAGTCATCCCGTCCCGCACCCCTCTCCGAGATCGGCGCGGGCAGGTCGGTGGTGCGTTGACCCTCCGCCACCCCTGCCCGTCGCCGAGGACGTCCCGGCGGCTGTGTCCTGATGCATACGGCCCTCCCCGTCTGCGCCATCACAGCCCGCCGGGGCGTCTCCCCAAAGCGTGAGCCATGACCGAGGCCCTTCTCCTCGCCCAGCTGCTCCTCGCCGAAGCCGCCCTGCTCACCGCACTCCTGTTCCTCCTCTCCGGCCTCGATGATCTGTTCATCGACGGCGTCTATTTCGCCCGCAGCCTGTGGCGCCGCCTTACCGTCTACCGCCGCCATCCCCGCGCCGACGTCCAGAGCCTGATCGGCCGTACACCCGCAGCCCCCATCGCCATCTTCGTGCCCGCCTGGGACGAATCCGCCGTCATCGGCGACATGCTCCGCCATCTCACCGCCACCCTCGATTATCCCGATTACCGCGTCTTCATCGGCCTCTATCCCAATGATCCCAAGGGCCAGGCCATCGTCACCGCGCTCGCCGCTCACGACAGCCGCCTCCAGGCCGTGCGCTGCGCCCGCCCCGGCCCCACCAGCAAGGCCGATTGCCTCAATCACATCTGGGCCGCCGCAACCCGCCATGAAGCCCGCACCGGCCGCCGCTTCAAGGCCATCGTCCTCCATGATGCCGAAGATGTCGTCCACCCACATGAGCTCCACATCCACAATGCGCTCATCCCCGGCCTCAGCCTCGTCCAGCTCCCCGTCCGCCCGCTCGCTGATCCCGCCTCGCCCTGGATCGCCGGCCATTATCTCGATGAATTCGCCGAAGCCCATGCCAAGGATCTCGTCGTCCGCGAGGCGCTCGGCGCCGCCGTGCCCTCCGCCGGCGTCGCCTCGGGCCTGTGCCGCGAAACGCTGGGCCGCATCGCCGCGCAGCGCCGCGGCGGCCCCTTCGATGCCACCAGCCTCACCGAAGATTATGAGATCGGCCACCGCGTCCATGGCCTCGGCCGCCGCTCGGCCATGGTCCGCCTCAAGAGCCGCGGGGAAGCCGTCAGCGTCGCCACCGCCGAGCATTTCCCCGCCACCCTGAGCGCGGCCGTCGCCCAGAAAAGCCGCTGGCTCACCGGCATCGCGCTCGCCGGCTGGGACCGGCTGGGCTGGCCGCCCGGCCTCGCCACCCGCTACATGCTGTACCGGGACCGCAAGGCGATCCTCACAGCCCTCCTCGCCCTCCTCGGCTATGCGCTGGCGCTCGGCTTCGTCGCACTCGCCCTCATCCGCCGCCTCGTCCCCGGTGCCGAAGCCCTGCCGCCGCCGGTCGCGCCGGGCTCGCCGCTGGCCTGGCTGCTCGCCGCCAATCTCGCCATCTTCGGCTGGCGGCTCGCCATGCGCGCGCTCTTCACCGCCCGCGCCCATGGCCTTGCCCAAGGCCTGATGGCCATCCCGCGCAGCCTCACCAGCAATCTCGTCAACGCGCTCGCGGCACTCGCTGCCATCCGCCGCTACCGCCAGCTCCGCGCCAGCAGCACCCCGCCCGTCTGGGGCAAGACCCTGCATCGCTTCCCCGCCAATCCCGCATGACGAGCCAGCCCCCCTCTCACCGGCCCGCCAGCCAGCCCTTCCAGGCCTTCACCATCCTCGGCGCGCTCGCCCTCGGCTGGTTCGCCGCCCGCCTGCCCGCCACCCTCGAAACCCACAGCCGCCTCGCCGCCATCACCAGCCCCACCACCAGCCCCCCCGCGCCAACCCCCGCTCAAACCCCCGCTCAAACCTCCGCCATCCAGCTCCAGCCCATCTACATCCAGGTCCCCACCCCAACCCCCGCGCCCGCCCCCGCGCCCCAGATCATCCACATCCATCACTACGGCCCCGCCCCCGAAGGCCAGCCCCAACCCCAGTTCAGCTATGCCCTCCCGCCCCAATCCAGCCCGTCCCCGCCACCCACCCCCCTTCCCACCCCCGCCAGCCCCGCCGCACCGCCCCCGCCCGATCCCACCGCCGGCCTGCTCGCGGCGGCCGCCTATGAAAAGCTCGCCCAAAACAACAAGCGCGAAGCGCTGCGCCTGTTCGAAGCCGCACTCGCCGCCGACAATCCCGCCGCCCCTGATCCCCGCCAGCCGCAGTGGCAGCAGCAGGCCCGCGCGCTCAAACGCCGCTGGTCCGGCCAGGCCTTCGCCCTGCTGCGCGAAAGCCCCGCCGATCCCGCCACCGGCCTCCTCACCGGCCCGCTGCTCGGCGGGAGCCAGAGCGGTGCCGCACTCGGCTACACGCCAAACCCGCTCGCGCGCCGCCCCATCACGCTCAGCGCTCGCCTCAACGCCGCCACCGACGCCACCGGCCGCACCGACCCGCGCAGCGCCCAAGCCGCCCTCGGCGTCCGCTATGAGCTTCTCCCCGCCCTCAGCCTCACCGCCGAGCGCCTGATCGCCGTCGGTGATGATGCCCGCGACGACTGGCTGCTCCGCCTCAGCGGCGGCACCAGCCAGCGCCTGCGCCTGCTCGGCCGCCCGCTCGCGCTCGATGCCTATGGCGAGGCCAGCCTGCTCGGCAACGGTGACAGCCTCGCCGCCGGCCAGGCCCGCGCGCTCGCGCCGCTCCTCAGTTCCAGAAATCTCAGCCTGTCCGCCGGGCTCGGCAGCTGGGCCAGCCTGCAAAACACCGGCCCCGCCACCATCGGCCGCCTTGATGTCGGCCCCTCGGCCGCGGTGCGCCTCGGCCAGGGCCGCCTCGCTCTCGAACTCTCCGCCGATTACCGCCAGCGCATCGCCGGCCAGGCCCTGCCCGGCAGCGGCCCCGCGCTCACGCTCGGCACCAGCTTCTAGGCGTCAGGCCTCCCCGCCCAATTCGTCACTATTGTCATTGGCCACCAGATGCCGCGCCTGCAGCGCCTTCAGCACCGCCCGGTTGTGCAGCTTGGCCAGCAGATCGTTGATCAGCGCCACACCCGCCGTCGCCATGTCGGCGGCCTCGTCCTCGGCCACATCGGTCATATGGCCAAAAAACATCTTCATCTCCTGCGCCACCAGCCATTCGACCAGCTCGACAAACATCCGCATGTCCTCGGGCATGAACCCCCGGTCGCGGGTAAAGCCCAGGTCCCAAAGCGCCTTCAGCGTATCCAAAATGGACGCATCGGCCGGCGAAACCCGGCCCTCCGCGTCCACCTCGACCATGCCAGTCACCACATGCGCATCGGCATAATGGCGGTCAAAGCCCTGCGCCTGCATGATGTCGCCCAGCAGCTGCGGCGCCCCGCCCGCGCCGATCCGCGCCGCCAGCGTCTTGTCCAGCAACGGAAACGACTGCGGCCCCAGCCAGCGCGCGCTGTCCTCCGCCTCCAAAAGCCCCTTGATCACCGCCAGCGGCAAGAACCGCTCCTCCTGCAAGCGCTTGATCAGCTTCAGCCGCAGCACATGCTCATCACTGTAAAAGGCCGAATTGCGGCTCACCCGCTCCGGCTCAGGCAAAAGCCCCTCACGAATATAGAAACGGATCGTCTCCCGCCCCACACCACTGGCTTTTTCAAGGTCTCGCATGCGCATGAGACTTCATAACACCGCAGTCCCAGCATGGATAGACTTTCGTAACAATGCTAGACCCCGGTCATGCAGGCCTTCGCCGCCCTTCTTGATGCCCTGCTCTACACCAGCAGCCGCAACGCCAAGCTCCGCCTCGTCGCCGACTATCTGCGCACCACCCCCGATCCCGATCGCGGCTGGGCGCTCGCCGCCCTCACCGGCGGGCTCGATCTCAGGGCCGTCCAGCCCAGCCTGCTCAAGACCCTCATCACCACCCGCACCGACCCCGTCCTCTTTGCGCTGAGCCATGATTTCGTCGGCGACATGGCCGAAACCATCTCGCTGCTCTGGCCCAGCCCCAACACCGCGCCACCCCCGCCCCCCAGCCTCGATAGCGTCGTCAGCCAGCTCGCCGCCCTCACCCGCAGCACCGCCCCCGACACCGTCGCCCACCTGCTCGACACGCTCGACCCCCAGGGCCGCTACGCCCTCATCAAGCTCGCCACCGGGGCGCTGCGCATCGGCGTCTCCGCCCGCCTCGCCAAGACCGCGCTCGCCCAGGCCTTCCACCTCAATGTCGAAGCGGTCGAAGAAGTCTGGCACAGCCTCGCCCCACCCTACGCCCCGCTCTTCGCCTGGGCCGAAGGCCGCGCAGCAGCCCCGTCCTCCCAAAATCTCCCCGTCTTCCGCCCCTTCATGCTCGCCCAGCCGCTCGACGCCGAAAGCCTGCCGCTCACCGATTTCGCCGCCGAATGGAAATGGGACGGCATCCGCGTCCAGCTCGTCCACGCCGGCGGCCAGACCCGCCTCTACAGCCGCTCGGGCGACGACATCACCATGAGCTTCCCCGACGTCGCCGCGCCCCTTCCCACGCCCGCCACCCTCGACGGTGAACTGCTCGTGCGCGGCAGCGCCCAAGCCGGTGCAGCCAGCTTCAACGCCCTCCAGCAGCGCCTTGGCCGCAAAGCCCCAACCGCCAAACTCCTCGCCGAAGCCCCCGCCTTCATCCGCCTCTACGACGCCCTCACCATCGCCGACACCGACCTCCGCCCCCAGCCATGGCACGCGCGCCGCGCCGCGCTCGAAACCCTCATCCCCCGCCTCGACCCCGCCCGCTTCGATCTCTCCCCCCTCATCGACGCCCCCGACTGGCCAGCACTCGCCCAGATCCGCGATCACGCCCGCGCCTCGGCCATCGAAGGCCTGATGCTCAAACGCCGCGACAGCCCCTATGTCCCCGGCCGCAAGACCGGCCTCTGGTACAAATGGAAACGAAACCCGCTCACCGCCGACTGCGTCCTCCTCTACGCTGAGCGCGGCCACGGCAAACGCTCCAGCTTCTACTCCGACTTCACCTTCGGCGCCTGGACCGACACCGGCGAGCTGCTCCCCGTCGGCAAAGCCTATTCCGGCTTCACCGACGCCGAACTCAAGGACCTCGACAAATGGGTCCGCACCCACACCACCAACCGCTTCGGCCCGGTCCGCGAACTGGAAAAAACCTATGTCGTCGAAGTCGCCTTCGACAGCATCCACGAAAGCCGCCGCCACAAATCCGGCCTCGCCATGCGCTTCCCCCGCTTCCACCGCCTCCGCCCCGACAAACCCGCCGTCGAGGCCGACACCCTCACCACGCTGCAGGCCCTGATCTCAAGGGACTAGAGGCAGAAAGAGCCTCCGGCGGCTGGGGCCTCAGGCCCCAGACCCCATCAATGACACCGCCCAATAATTCCCCGTCGCCCCGGACTTGATCCGGGGCCTAAGCAACGCCCGTCCCCCCAAGCCCAGCGCCGCAGGCTATCAAAGCGCTTCGCGCAGCCGCTGCCCGTCCAACTCTTGTCCCAAAATAATGAATGGGGTCTGGGGCCCAAGGCCCCAGCCGCCGGAGGCCCATACTTCCCCAAAAAAACCCCTCAGCGCCCCAGATAGCGCCCGCGCAGCCGCTTCAGGTCGCCATCATCCAGCCCCAGCTCCTCGCGCATATAGCGGTCCATCCCGCCCTTGGCCTCGATGGCGGCGAAGCTGGCTTCGATATAGCTGCGGTCGACGCCCATTAGCGCCTGGGTCACTTCGGCCGGCATGCGGGCGAGCAGCTGCGCCGTCGGGTCCGGGCTGGCGCCGGGCTTGGGCGGCTTGGGCTTGTAGTACACATTCGAGAGCAGATAGTCGGCGATCACCGTTTCGCGCGGCACGCCGAGCGCGGTCAGAATGAGCGCCGCCGCCATGCCGGTCCGGTCCTTGCCGGCCGAGCAGTTGAAGGCCAGCGGCCGGTCACGCTCGATCAGCTCGGCAAACATCTCGCGATACTGGGGCGCGAATTCAAACGGCAGGTCCTTGTAGAAGGTCGCCATCGCCGCGCGCGTCGTCTCGCCGGTCACCTGCCCGCCCGAAAACATCGCCGCCAGCGCGCCCATGTCGAGCGCATAATCGCGCACCAGCACCTTGGGCTTCACATCCTTGGGCCAGTTCACCGGCTCGCGCATGCGCTCGTCATTGGCACGGAAGTCACACACGGTGGCAATGCCCAGCTCGCCCACATAACGATAATCCGCCGCACTCAGCCCGCTCATCACCGCCGAGCGATAAAGCTTGCCCCAGGCCACCGGCGTGCCATCGGCCGCGCGATAGCCACCCAGATCACGAAAATTCACGCCGCCCGCCAGCGGCAACAGCCGCTCGCCCAGCCGCAGCTCCTGCCCCTTGGCATCGCGCAACAGAAAATAAGGCCGCGGCCGCACCGGCGCCAACACCGCCGCCTCGCCGCCCTCGGCCTCCTTGACCACAACCTTGCCCGACCCATCATCAGCCCGCTTCAACATCGAAATCCTGACCGGCCCGTCCATCTCCTGCCAGCGGATCACCACCTGATCCCCCGTCCGCTCCACCACGCCCGAAGGCAAAGCCACCCCCGGCCCCGCCGCCACGAAAAGCAAAAACGCCAGCAACGCCCGGACCATCACCGATTCCCCAAAATCACTTCCACCGTTCGCAGATAGGCTCCGTCAATGTCCCTCCCATTGCAGTTCCATGTCAAAATCATGACAGCAAAAGGGCCTCCGGCGGCTGGGGCCTCAGGCCCCAGACCCCAATAGTTGGAACCGCGCAAAACTCCCCGTCGCCCCGGACCTGATCCGGGGCCCAAGCAAGTCCCTTCCCCCCAAGCCCAGCGCCGCAGGCTATAAATGCGCTTCGCGCAGGCGCTACCCTCTCCAAGCGCATCCCAACCCAACAAATGGGGTCTGGGGCCCAAGGCCCCAGCCGCCGGAGGCCATTAATGCCCGCCGGAGGCCCCTGCTACCCCCCAAAAAAGCCCCTCACCGCCCCCGAGACCGCCGCTCCCCCCGCCGGTTGCCGCTGGTCGAGGCTGACAGCCGCCGGGCCTTCGGCTTGGCGGGTGGCGGCGGCGGGGCTTCCACGGGTTCGCCCAGCGTCAGGTCGAAGCCCAGCAGGGCGAAGCTTTCGGCCATGTGCGCTGGCAGGTCGGCGGTCACGTCGATCTTGCCGTCTGGTCCGTCGATGACGAGGCGCCGCGCGTGCAGGTGCAGCTTGCGGGAGACGCCGCCGGTGAGGAAGCTGTCGCGCCCGCCATATTTGGCGTCGCCCACCAGCGGGTTGCCGATGGCGGCGGCGTGGACCCTGATCTGGTGGGTGCGCCCGGTCAGCGGCATGAATTCCACCCAGGCTGCGCGCCCGGCGGCCTTGTCGATCAGGCGGTAGCGGGTGCGTGCGGCCAGCCCTTCCGCCTCGTCCACGCACATCTTTTCGCCGCCGGTGCCGGGCTGCTTGGCCAGCGGCGCGTCGATCTCGCCTTCATAAAGTTTGGGCACGCCGATGGTCAGCGCCCAATAGGTCTTTTTCGCGTCGCGCCCGGCAAAGGCGCGTGAAAACCACGCCGCTGCCCGCGGCGTGCGCGCCAGCAGCAGCACGCCTGACGTGTCCTTGTCGAGCCGGTGCACCAGCTTGGGCCGCTTGCCGGCCGCGTCGGCGAGCGCATCGAGCATCCCGTCCACATGCACGGTGGTGCCGGTGCCGCCCTGCGTCGCCAGCCCCGGCGGCTTGTTGATCACGATGGCGTGCGCATCCTCATGGATGACGAGGCTGCGCATGAAGTCGACCTGCTCGTCCGAGAGCGGCGCGCGCGCCTGCACGACGGGCCGGGGTGCCTGTTCGGGCATCTCGTCGGGCCAGCGCAAGGTCTGCCCGGCGGCCAGCCGGTCGCCCGGCCCGGCCTTTTCGCCGTCGAGCCTCAGCTGCCCGGTCCGCCCCCAGCGCGAGGCGATGTTGAAGCTCACCGCCGGCTGGTGCCGCTTGAACCAGCGGTCGATGCGGATGCCGTCATCCTCGTCCGTAATCACCGCTTCGGCCATCAGCCGCGCCCCAGCATGATGCCGAGATACGCCGCCATGACCCCGCCCGCCACCGACGAGACGGCATAGGCCGCCGCAATCATCGCCTCGCCGCGCCCCACCATCGCCACCAGCTCCACGCTGAAGCTCGAAAAGGTGGTGAAGCCGCCCAAAAGCCCCACGCCCAGCAGCAGCCGCGCCGCCTCGCTCTCCGCGCCCCAGCGCGCCATCAGCAGCCCGAGCAGAAACGAGCCGCCAAGGTTGATGATCCACGTCCCCCAGGGAAAGCCCGGGCCAAACACCCCCATCGCCCAATGCCCCAGCGCATAGCGCAGGCCCGCGCCCACGCCGCCGCCAAGGGCAACGAGCAACACCGGCGGCAAGGCAGAAAGCGCAGTCATCCCCCTGCCCTAGCCCAAGCCCGCGGCAATCGCCACAATTCACGCAATGCCGAAGGTCCAGCCCTCGCGCACCGCAATCTCCGGCGTCATCGCTTCAGGCGCCCACCAGTGCGACTGCCCGGCAATCGCCCGCAACCCCGCCGCCGTCACCAGCGCATCGCCCACATGGTCGGCAAAGGTCGGCCCCAGCCCATCCGGCACCTCGGCCCCGAAATGCCGCATCGCGCCCGCCAGCACATCGCGGTTCCGCATCTTCCCCCGCACCCCCGCCATCCGGCCAAAGGCCTGGCAATAAATCTCGGCAATCACCGGGCCAGAGCGCGGCAACGGATCAAAGGGCCAGACCGCCCACCCCAGCCGGTTGAGCAGCCGCATCGCCGAGAGCGACGCCTTGCCCACCTGGCTCGCCCCCAGCAGCACGAAATTGGAGGTCGGCACCCCCAGCCGGCGCTCGGCATAGAGCCGCTCACACACTCTGAGATGCGCCCGCGCAGCCCGCGGTCCGTCTGCCGCCCCCATCCAGAAGGCCTCGCGCCGGTGCGCCACAAAGCCATGGCCTCCCAGGTCCGGCTCGCCCGCGCACACCGCATCCACCTCGGCCCAAAGGTCCCGCGCCGGCCCCAGAAAGGGCGGCACGGCGGCAAAGCCAAAGCCCGCGTCCATCCCCACCAGCACATCGCCGCTAAAGCCGCCCAGCCAGTCCAGCACGCCCGTTCTCGACCACACACCGCCCGGCGGCACCACCAGCCGCACCGGCCCCTTCGCCGCACACATCGCCACCTGCACACTGGCATGGCGCACCCCGCGCGCGCCCGACCAGTCGATCCCTACAAAGCGCGAAAACCTCACCGCGCCTTCTTCTCCGCGCGCCGGCGCGCCCATTCCGCCATCCGCTCACCAAGCCGCGCCTCCAGCCCGCGTGGGCTCGGTTCATAAAGCCGCCGCGCGCCCATCCCCTCCGGCCAATAATCCGCGCCCGAAAAGCCGTCCGGCGCGTCATGGTCATATTCATAGCCCGCGCCCCGCCCCATCTCGCGCATCAGCTTCGTCGGCGCATTCAGGATATGCGGCGGCGGCACCAGCGATCCCGTCTCCCGCGCCGCCTTGCGCGCCGCCTTCTCCGCCCCATAAGCCGCGTTCGATTTGGGCGCGGTCGCCAGATACAGACACGCCTGCACCAGCGCCAACTCCCCCTCCGGCGATCCGAGCAGCTGAAAGGCCTGCACCGCCGCCAGCGCCTGCACCAGCGCCTGCGGGTCCGCCAGGCCAATGTCCTCGCTGGCAAAGCGCACCATCCGCCGCGCCAGATAAAGCGGCTCCTCGCCCGCCTCCAGCATCCGCGCCAGCCAATAGACCGCCGCATCCGCGTCCGACCCCCTGAGCGCCTTGTGCAGCGCCGAGATCAACCCATAATGCCCGTCCCCCGCCCGGTCATACACCGGCATCCGCCGCTGCAGCAGCGCCGCCAGCCCGCCCGCATCCAAAGCGCCCTCCACACCGGCGGCCAGCAGCGTCTCCACCTGCCCCAGGAGAAACCGCCCGTCCCCGTCCGCCCCCGCCAAAAGCGCCGCCCGCGCCCCTTCGTCCAGCGGCAGTGCCGCGCCCGTCTCCTCCTCCACCCGCGCCAGCAGCCCCTGCAGCGCATCCTCATCCAGCCGCCGCACCACCAGCACCTGCGCGCGTGACAGCAGCGCCGCATTCAACGCAAAGCTCGGGTTCTCGGTCGTCGCCCCCACCAGCGTCACCACACCCTCCTCAACCACGCCCAGCAGCCCGTCCTGCTGCGCCCGGTTGAAGCGGTGAATTTCGTCCACAAACAACAGCGTCCGCCGCCCGTCCGCCCGTGCGCGCGCAAAAATCGCCTTCAGATCGGCCACACCCGCAAACACCGCCGAAATGCTCTCGAAGCGCAGCCCCACCGCATCCGCCAGCAGCCGCGCAATGCTCGTCTTCCCCGTCCCGGGCGGCCCCCAAAGGATCAGGCTCGAAAGCCGCCCGCTCGCCACCATCCGGCCAATCACCCCGTCCGCCCCGGTCAGATGCGCCTGCCCCAACACCTCGCCCAAAGCACGCGGCCGCAGCCGCTCCGCCAGCGGCGCGCCGCCCCCCGAATCAGACCCGAACAAATCGCTCACCCCCCCATCTAGCGCCCTGCCCCCGACAATGCCAAAACCCAGCCCATGACCATCCGCCCCGCCACGCTGGCCGACCTCGCACCTCTCCACGCCCTCATCGAACGCGCCTACCGCGGCGACACGGCGCGCGAGGGCTGGACCAACGAAGCCCATCTCCTCTCCGGCACCCGCACCACCACCCAAGCCCTCACCGCCCAGCTCACCGACCCCGACACCGTCCTCCTCCTCCACGAAGGCGCGCTGGCCACCGTGCAAATCACCAACCTCGGCCAGGCCCGCGCCTATCTCGGCCAGCTCGCCGTCGATCCCGCCCACCAGTCCAAAGGCCTCGGGCGCATCATGCTCGACGCCGCCCACGCCCACGCCCACACCCACATGCACGCCGCCACCATCGAAATGAGCGTCATCAACGTCCGCCACGAACTCATCGCCTGGTACCAGCGCCGCGGCTACACTCCCAATGGCGAAACCCGCCCCATGCCCGAAAGCGCCGGCCCCACCACAAGGCCCATCCACCTCATCATCCTCGAACGCCCGCTCCCCTGAACCGCCATTCGCAAATCCGCAATCGACCTCACCTAAACTCGCCATTCCAAGGGGAGATTCGTCATGCGGCTGGCCGTCTACAACGTAGAAAACCTGTTCGACCGGCCCCGCGCCATGAGCCATGACACATGGGCCGAAGGCGAGCCCGTGCTCAGCGACTTCGCCGAACTGTCGCGCCTGCTCGGCCAGCCCGCCTATACCGACAAGCCCCGCATGGTCGCCCTCATGCAGGCGCTCGGCCTCACCCGCTCCGACACCGGCCCCTTCGCCATCCTGCGCCGCAACCGCGGCGGGCTGGTCCGCCGCCCCCGCGCCGGCGGCCTCGAAATCACCGCCAGCGGCCGCGCCGACTGGGTCGGCAGCCTCGAACTGCGCCGCGCGCCCATCAACGAACACGCCATGCGCAACACCGCCCGCGTCATCGCCGATCTCGGCGCCGATGTGCTCGGCATCGTCGAGGCCGACAACCGCCCCGTGCTCGCCGCCTTCAACCGCCAGATCCTCCCCGCCATCGGCGGCACAGCCTTCCGCCACGTCATGCTCATCGACGGCAATGACGAACGCGGCATCGACGTCGGGCTGGTCAGCAAGGCCGGCTTCCCCATCGGCCAGATGCAGAGCCGCGTCGATGATACCGACGCCAACGGCCAGCCAATCTTCTCGCGCGATTGCCCCCAGTTCGAAATCACCACCCCGGCCGGCAACCGCCTCATGGTGCTGGTCAACCACTTCAAGTCAAAAGGCTATGGCGGCATGGCCGCCTCCAACGCCCGGCGCCGCGCCCAGGCCGCCCGCGTCGCCGCCATCTACGCCGAACTCACCGCCGCCGGCGAAACCCATGTCGCCATCATGGGAGACCTCAACGACACCCCCGACAGCGCACCCCTCGCCCCGCTTGTGCAGGATACCGACCTCGCCGATGTCTTCACCCACCCCGCCTTCGACAACGGCGGCTACCCCGGCACCTACGACAATTGCAGCGACGGCAAGAAAATCGACTACATGCTCCTCTCCCCGGCCCTCTTCGCCAAAATGACCAGCGGCGGCGTCTGCCGCAAAGGCATGTGGCCCGGCATCCGCGCCCAGCGCTGGCCCGCCTACCCCGAACTCACCCGCCCCGAAGACGCCGCCTCCGACCACGCCGCCATCTGGGCCGACATCAATCTTTGAAGAGGGCCTCCGGCGGCTGGGGCCTCAGGCCCCAGACCCCATAAGTGGAACCGCCCTAAAAGTTCCCGTCGCCCCGGACCTGATCCGGGGCCTAAGCGAGTCCGTTCCCCCCAAGCCCAGCGCCGCAGGCTATAAATGCGCTACGCGCCGTCGCTGCCCTCGCAAGCCTTGCCCCAAAACAACAAATGGGGTCTGGGGCCCAAGGCCCCAGCCGCCGGAGGCCCTACTAAACTCCAAACCCAGCCCTCAGGATTTGAAAAACGGCTTTACGTCACCCTTGAGCTTGATTGTCAGCGGGTTGCCGAAGCGGTCGCGGGCGTTGCCGGCGACCACTTTGATCCAGCCTTCTGACACGCAATATTCGTCGACGTTGGTTTTTTCCGTGCCGTTGAACATGATGCCCACCCCGCGTTCGAGCAGGTCGGGGGCGTAGTGCGGGCTGCGCGGCGAGGCCGAGAGCCGGTCGGGCGGCGTGTCGGACGGCGTGTCGGGGGTGGTTTCGGGTGTCTCGGTCATGCGCTTTCACTGGCGGAGCCAGCTTGGGGCGTCAACAAGCGAATGGCCACGCACCCGTCATGGATGCGCGGCCATCGCCTGTCCCTGAAGGGCGCCTCAGGCGTCTTCGGCGGGCGTTTCGTCTTCGGCGGCCGGCGCTGCGGCTGGCGCTTCGGCCGGAATGCCCGGTTCGGCGCTGGCGTCGAACTCTTCGGTGAAGCCGGCTTCGTCGCGTTCGAACTTGTCGGCGGTCACATCGACACCCTTGGCCTGCAGTTCGGCTTCTTCGGCCGAGCGTGCGACGTTGACGGTGACGGTGATGATCACTTCGGGGTGCAGTGCCACCTTGACCTTGTGCAGCCCCAGCGCCTTGATCGGCGCGTCGAGCACGATCTGGCTGCGGCTCACCTTGTGGCCGCCGCTGGTCAGCGCTTCAGCGAGGTCGCGCGCGGCGGCCGAGCCATAGAGCTGGCCCGAGCTCGAGGCCTGGCGGATCATCACGACGGTCACGCCGTCCATGTCCTTGGCGTCCGAGCGGGCGATATCGCGGCGCTTGGCGTTCTCGGCTTCGATCCGCGCGCGGTCGGCCTCAAACTTCTTGCGGTTGCCTTCGGTGGCGCGCAGCGCCTTGCCGCGCGGCAGCAGATAGTTGCGGGCAAAGCCGGGCTTGACGGTGACCACGTCACCGATGGCACCAAGCTTTTCCACGCGTTCCAGCAGAATCACATCCATCGTCTGCTCCTCACTTCACCAGATAGGGCAGCAGGCCCAGATGGCGCGCGCGCTTGATGGCCTTGGCCAGTTCGCGCTGCTTCTTGCCGGAAACGGCGGTGATGCGTGCCGGCACGATCTTGCCGCGCTCGGACACAAAGCCCTGCAGCAGCCGCACATCCTTGTAATCGATGGCGGGCGCGCCAGCGCCGGAAAAGGGGCAGCTCTTGCGGCGGCGGAAAAACGGACGTCCCATCTCTGCTCTCCTCAGGCCATTTCACGCGGCGCACGGTCGCCGCGCGGCGCCCGACCACCATCGCGGCCACCATCCCGGCCACCATCACGGTCCCGGCCGCCATCACGGCCGCCATCACGACCACCCTCGCGGCCACCCTCGCGGCCGCCTTCGCGCTCGCCCCGGCGCAGCATGGCGCTCGGCTCGGTCGGCAGCTCATCGATGCGCACGGTCATCGAGCGGACGATGTCTTCGCTCAAACCCACATTGCGCTCCATTTCCACAAGCGCTGCGGGCGGCGTGTCGAGCACCAGCATCACATAATGCGCCTTGCGGTTCTTGGCGATCCGATAGGCCAGCGTGCGCAGGCCCCAATATTCCTGGGTGACCACGCGGCCACCGCCTTCACTGATGATCTTGGTAAAGCCTTCCGTCAGCGCTTCGACCTGCTGCGGGGCAAGGTCCTGACGCGCGAGGAAGACATGCTCGTAAAACGGCATGCGCTATCTCCTGTACCGATCGCTGACGCCGCCCCATGCGGACGCCCCTCCGGCTTGCTTCATCCCCGGGCCAAGCCCAAGGGAGCGCGGCCTATGAAGCACCCGCCCCCAAATGGCAAGTCCTAACGAACAGGTGCCAGCAACGGCGCTACCGCCGGGTCACCCTCCACACTGGCGCGCAGCGGTGCGTCCACAAACGCCTTTGACGCCTGCTCATAGCCATAGCCCAGCGCCAGCACCCGCGCATCGTCCCACTTGGTGCCCACAAAGCTCAGCCCCAGCGGCAGCCCCTTCACCCGCCCCATCGGCACGGTCAGATGCGGATAGCCGGCAATCGCTGCATAGCCCGTCGGCCCGCCCCGCCCCGGGCTCTGATCGCCGATCACCGCATCGATCATCCACGCCGGTGAAACCGTCGGCGCCACCAATACCACCGCATCCGCCGCCTTCAGCATCGCATCGATGCCGTCGGCCCCGGCCAGCCACAGGCTGGTCGCCCGCGCCTCCAGATATTCCGGGTCGTCCAGCCCCTTGGTCGCTTCGGCCGCGATGAACGTCTCCTGCCCGAACAGCCCCAGTTCACGCGCCGCATTCGCCTCGTTGAAGGCTATCGCCTCGGCCAGCGTCCGCACCGGCACCGCCGCTGGCGTCGAGGCCAGATAGGCGTTCAGCCCGGCCTTGAATTCGCTCAGCAGCACCTTGTATTCGGCCTCGCCCATCGCCGCGCGCCCTTCAGGCGCCTCGACATCCACCAGCACCGCCCCTTGCGCCCTGAGCACCGCCAGCGCCTCTTCAAACACAAGGTCCACCGGCGCCAGCCAGCCGGTCGCCGAGCGCAGCACCGCGATCCTTGCCCCCTTCAGCGCATCGGCGCGCAGACCGGCCACATAATCAACGGCCCGCGCATCCGCCTCCACCGTCGCCGGGTCCGCCTGGTCGCTACCCGCCATCGCGTTCATCAGTATCGCCGCCGTGCGCACATCGCGCGTCATCGGCCCGGCCGTGTCCTGGCTGGCGCTGATCGGCACGACATGCGTCCGGCTCACCAGCCCCACACTCGGCTTGAAGCCGACAATCCCGTTGATGCTCGCGGGACACACCACCGAGCCATCGGTCTCGGTGCCAATCGCCGCCGTCACCATCCCGGCCGCCACCGCCGCCCCCGAGCCCGACGATGAGCCACACGGCGTCCGGTCAAGCGCATGCGGATTGCGCACCTGCCCGCCCAGCCCGCTCCACCCCGAAATCGACGTGTCCCCGCGAAAATTCGCCCATTCCGATAGATTGGTCTTGCCCAAAATCACGGCACCCGCCGCCCTGAGCCGCGCCACCAGCGGCGCATCGCGCCCGGTCCTGTTGTCCTTCAATGCCAGACTGCCCGCCGTCGTCGGCAGCTCGCGCGTCTCGATATTGTCCTTCACCAGCACCGGCAGCCCATAAAGCGGCCCTCTCGCCATCCGCCGCCGATCCATCGCGCGCGCCTCGGCCAAAATGTCCGGCGTCAGCGCCAACACCGCATTGACCTCGCCGTTCACCGCCTCGATCCGCGCCAGCGCCGCCGCCACATTGGCCTCCGCCGGCCCGACAGGCTGCGCCTGAGCCGCGCTCGCCAACAACAGCGCCAAAACCAATGCCCGCATCACAGCCCCCATGAAAAAGCGGGGAGGCTCTCACCTCCCCGCCAAAAGCCAAAATCAGGCGCTCGCCGAAAGCGCGCTGCGCCCGCGCTTCACGATCAGCTTGTTGAGTGCATTCACATAGGCCCGCGCGCTCGCCACCAGCGTGTCAGTGTGCGCGCCGGTGCCGCGCGTCGTGCGGCCATGCTCGGCCAGCACCACGCTCACCTCGGCCTGCGCATCGGTCCCCGCCGTCACCGCATGCACCTGGTAGAGCTGCAACACCGCATCCTCATGCGGCACCAGCTTCCTGATGGCATTGAACAGCGCATCCACCGGCCCGTTGCCGCGCACCGCCGCCGTCGCCTCCTTGCCATCAATCTCCAGCGTCAGTATCGCCCGCTGCGGCCCGTTCGAGCCGGCATAGACCTCTACCTCGATCACCCGGATCCGGTCATGCCCGCGCAGCACCTCGTCATCGACCAGCGCGACAATGTCCTCGTCAAACACCTGCTTCTTGGCGTCCGCCAGATCCTTGAACCGCTTGAAGGCATCGGCAAACTCATTGTCCGACAGCACATAGCCCATCTCGGCCAGCTTCTGCCGAAACGCCGCGCGGCCCGAATGCTTGCCCAGCACGAGGTTGGTCGCCCCCTGCCCCACGCTCTCGGGGGTCATGATCTCATAGGTGCTGCTGTCCTTCAGCATCCCGTCCTGGTGAATGCCGCTCTCATGGGCAAAGGCATTGGCCCCCACAATCGCCTTGTTCGCCTGCACCGCCATGCCCGTGATGCCGCTCACCAGCCGCGACGCGCGGGTGATCTCGGTGGTCACGATCCCGGTCTTCACCGGCAACACATCATGGCGCACGCGAATCGCCATGGCGATTTCCTCCACCGCCGCATTGCCGGCCCGCTCGCCGATGCCGTTGATCGTCGCTTCCACCTGCCGCGCGCCCGCCATCACGGCCGCCAGCGTATTGGCCACCGCCAGTCCCAGATCATTGTGGCAATGCGTCGAGAAGATCGCCTTGTCGGCATCCGGCACCCGCGAAATCACTTGCGCAAACATCGCGCCATAGGTCTCCGGCGTCGCATAGCCCACCGTGTCAGGCAGGTTGATCGTCGTCGCCCCGGCCTTGATCGCCGCCTCCACCGCCCGGCACAGAAAGTCCGGGTCCGAGCGCGTCGCATCCTCGGCCGACCATTCCACATCGCCGCACAAATTGCGCGCATGCCCCACCGAAAAGGCAATCGCCTCCAACACCTCCTCGGGCGTCTTGTTCAGCTTGGCCCGCATATGCAGCGGCGAGGTCGCGATAAAGGTGTGAATGCGCGGGGCTCGCGCCCCCTTCACCGCCGCCCAGGCGCGGTCGATGTCGGCCTGCGCCGCGCGCGCGAGGCTGGCCACGATCGCCCGCTCGCACTGGCCGGCCACCGCCTGCACCGCCTCGAAATCGCCCTCGGATGCAATGGCGAACCCCGCCTCGATCACATCCACCCCCAGCGCCTCGAGCTGATGGGCCACCTTCAATTTCTCTTCGAGGTTCATCGAGCAGCCCGGCGACTGCTCGCCGTCCCGCAACGTCGTGTCAAAAATACGTATATGGTCGTTTGTCTGCGTGTTCATGAGGATAACCCTGTCATGTCATGATGTTGCGTCTGGGATCGTATCACCCTCCGGCCGCGGCGCGCTGCCGCCCGGCCGGGCACAGCGCCGTCAGCGCGCCCGGAGGCGCGTAAGTTGCAGAAGGAGAGACCGGGTCATCATGGCTCTGCACATAAGCCCACAGGCGCAAAAAGAAAAGACCCCGACGCATCAACACCGGTTGCAGACGGGCCGTGTCGCTGCAACAAATGACGTGTATAGTCCCGCCAATACAGCAGGAGCCCCCATGATCATCCGCAACGCCTTCATCGCCGCAACATTGCTCGCCGCCCTGCCGGCCGCCGCCCAGACCCTGCCCGGCAGCCCCGATCCGGCCGCCGTCAGCGGCGGCACCTACTCCGTCGATTCCGACCACACGCTGGTCCGCTTCGAAGTCGATCATTTCGGCATCACCCCCTACACCGGCATCTTCGGCGACGTCACCGGCACGCTGATGCTCGATCCCGAGGCGCCTGATGCCGCGCGCCTCGACATCACCATCCCCGTCGCCAAGGTCACCACCGCCAGCGCCGGCCTCACCGCCCATCTGCTGCGCCCCGGTAAGGATGGCGGCAAGCCAGACTTCTTCGGCCCCGCCCCCGCGCCGGCCCGCTTCGTCTCCACCAGCGTCCGCACCACCGCCAACGCCGCCACCATCACCGGCGATTTCACCCTCAATGGCATCACCAAGCCCGTCACCCTGCAAGCCCGGCTCTACGGCGCCGGCACCATGCCCGCCACAATGGGCGGAAAGGAGAACATCGGCTTCCGCGCCACCGCAACGCTGCGCCGCAGCGATTTCGGCATCGCCACCGCCGTGCCCTTCGTCTCCGACGACGTCACGCTCGATATCATCGCCGCCTTCCAGAAATGAGCCTCTTGAACCCGCCCCCCTCCCCGACAACATGAGGACCAGCCTCGCAACAGGAGCCGCCCATGGCCAGCAGCACTGAAACCAAGCTCACGCCCGAAGCGCCGCTTACCCTTGAGCCGCCTGTCGCGGTCGCCGCCGTCGCGCCCGCCAAGGCCGCCGGCCTCGTGCCCCTCAAGCCCGAGCAGATCAGCGCGCTCGATGAAAAGGTAGACAGCTTTGTCGAAGCGCTCGTCGCCACCGACGCCGCCAGCCCCGAATTCGGCAAAAAGGTCGATGCCCTCACCAATCTCGGCGCCAAGGAAATCGCCGCCGCCGCCGGCCAGTCCAACCGCTTCCTCGACCGCCCCACCCGCGCCATCGACAAGGACACCGGCATCGGCACCGACCTCACAGCACTTCGCCGCACCATCGAAGACCTTGATCCCTCCGGCAAGGGCGACCTCACCAGCCGCAAGAAGCTGTTCGGCCTCATCCCCTTTGGCGGCAGCCGCCTGCGCAGCTATTTCGACAGCTACAAGTCCGCCCAGACCAACATCCAGGCCATCCTGTCCCGCCTCAAGGACGGCAAGGACGAACTCCTCATGGACAATGCCGCCATCGATCAGGAGCGCGCCAAGCTCTGGGAGGCCATGGGCCGCCTCGAACAGATGGTCCATGTCTCGAAAACCCTCGACGCCCGCCTCGAGGAAAAGGCCCTCGAGCTTGAAACCACCGACCCCGCCAAATCCCGCGCCATCCGCGAGACCGCCCTGTTCCAGACCCGCCAGCGCACGCAGGACCTGCTCACCCAGCTGGCCGTCAGCGTCCAGGGCTATCTGGCGCTTGATCTGGTCAAGAAAAACAACATCGAGCTGATGAAGGGCGTCGACCGCGCCAGCACCACCACGGTCGCCGCGCTCCGCACCGCCGTCACCGTCGCCGAAGCCATGAGCAACCAGAAGCTCGTCCTCGAACAGATCACCGCGCTCAACACCACCACCGCCGGCATCATCGACAAGACCGGCGAGCTCCTCAAGACCAACACCGCGCGCATCCATGAACAGGCCGCCTCCAGCACCATCCCGCTCGAAACGCTGCAACGCGCCTTCCAGAACATCTATGAGACCATGGACGCCGTCGACAGCTTCAAGCTGAAGGCGCTCGATTCGATGAAGACCACCGTCGAAACCCTCTCCGGCGAAATCGACAAGAGCCGCGCCTATATCGCCCGCGCCGAAGGACAAGCGCAGGCCCAGCTCACCAAGCCCGAAACCTCGCCCTTCGAAGCCGTCTGATGGCCGATCCCGACACCGTCCTTGCCCGCAACGAAGACAGGCTCGCCCGCCTCGCCCGCGGCGAGGCCGCAGCGCGTGCCCGCGCCCGCGCCCGCGCCCGGCAACAGGCCAGCCTCAGCCGCCGGGTCCGCCGCGCCCTCATGGTCGCCGCCACCCTCATCCTCGCGCCCATCGTCTACGGCCTCATCATCGGCCCCATCGGCACCAGCGCGCTGGTCCTGCTGGTGCTGGCCGGCGCGCTCGCCATCGCCGCCGCCCTGGTCCTCGATCCCCAGGCCGCCGCCGCGCAGGATATGGACGCCGCGCCGCTCGCAGCACTGCCCACCGTCACCGATACCTGGCTCCATGCCCGCCGCCGCGAGCTCCCCGCCGCCGCCGGCCCGCAGATCGACGCCATCGGCCTCCAGCTCGCCACGCTCGAAACCCAGCTCGCCCAGATCCAGACCGAGAATGACGTGACGCAGGATCTCGACCGCCTGCTCAAGAAGCACCTGCCCGGCCTTATCGAGCGTTACACCCGCGTGCCCGCCGCCCAGCGCAGCGCCGACCCCGGCCTTGAAGCCACCCTCGTCTCCGGCCTCGCGCTCGTTGAACGCGAACTCGCCCGCGCGTCCGCCAAACTCTCCGAGGCCGACCGCGACGCCCTCAAGATTTCAGGGCCGCTTCCTCGAAACCCGCTACGGCGAAAACGACCTCAAGACCGGCGCTTAAAGGCTCACGCAGATCTTGCCGAAATGCGCCGCACTCGCCTGATATTTGAAGGCCTCGCCCAGCTCCGCCATGGCAAAGGTCCGGTCGATCACCGGCTTGATCCCATTGGCCTCAATGGCGCGGATCATGTCCTGCTGCTGCCGCCGCGTGCCCACCGTTATCCCGATCAGCCGCACCTGCTTGGCCATCAGCATCATCGTCGGCACCTCGCCCGAAAAACCCGCCAGCACACCAATCAGCGAGATATGCCCGCCCACTGCCACCGCCGTGATCGACTGCGGCAGCGTTCCCGCCCCGCCAATCTCGACAATATGGTCCACCCCGCGCCCGCCGGTCAGCGCCAGCACCGCCTTCGCCCAGTCCGGCGTCGCCTTGTAGTTGATCACATGGTCGGCCCCGAGCGCCGTCATCTTCGCCAGCTTCGCATCCGAAGATGAGGTGGCAATCACCGTCGCCCCGCAGGCCTTGGCAAATTGCAGCGCAAACACCGACACCCCGCCCGTGCCCTGCACCAGCACCGTCTGGCCGGGCTGCAACTGCCCCTCCACCATCAGCGCCCGCCACGCCGTCAGCCCGGCGCAGGTCAGCGTCGCCGCCTCCGCATGGTCATAGCCCGCCGGCACATGGGTGAAGCTCGTCACCGGCGCGGTCACTTCTTCCGCCGCAAAGCCGTCCGCCCCGTCCCCCGGCACGCTGGCAAAGCCCGCCGCCGACGGCTTGCCATCGAGCCACGCCGGAAAGAACACCGACACCACCCGGTCACCCACCTTGAACTCGGTCACGCCCGCGCCCACCGCCACAACCTCGCCCGCCCCGTCCGACATCGGAATCCGCCCGTCAGGCGTCGGCAGGCTGCCCATCACGACAAGGAAATCATGGTAATTCAGGCTCGAAGCCCGAATGCGCACCTTGATCTCGCCGGGGCCCGGCGCAGGCGCGTCGGCCATGTCCTCCAGCTTAAGATTGTCCGGGCTGGCCGGATGGCGCAGGCGCATGGCTTTCATGGTCGGTGTCTCCCCTGTTTGTTGGGCGACAGTAGCGGCCGTGGGGGCGGTGTCGACTGGTGTTCGGGAGAGGGCCGCTGGAGGGCCGCGGCAAAGCCGCGTCCTGACGTCAGACGAGTTCAGTCAGCTTCGCTGCCTGCCTCGCTGGCCGAGCCCCGCGCGAGTCTGCTCGCAAGCTTCGCTTGCTCTCAGCCGCGCGGCGCAAAGGGGCCGCGGCAAAGCCGCGTCCTGACGTCGAAGCGGTTCAGCGAACTTCGTTCGCCGCCCGCCCGGCCGAGCCTGCGGCAAGTCTTGCGATAGCTCCGCTATCGCGCGCCGCCTTGGCTAGACCCACTCCTGCAACACCAGATCGGGCGGCCGATGCCCATCCGCCCAGACCCGGATATTGGCGATCACCTTCTCGCCCATCGCCTGCCGGCCCTCAAAGGTCGCCGAGCCCATGTGCGGCAGCAGCACCACGCCCGGCAGGTCGAGCAGGCGCGGGTCCACAAGCGGCTCGCGCTCGAACACATCGAGCCCGGCGCCGGCAATCCGGCCCGCCGCCAGCGCCTCGCACAGCGCGCCCTCGTCCACAATCTCGCCGCGCGCGGCGTTGATCAGATAGGCGTTGCGCTGCATCAGCCCGAAGCGCCGTGCATCGATCAGATGATGCGTCTCGGGCGTGTGCGGGCAATTCAAGGTGATGAAATCCACCCGCCCCAGCATCGCGTCCAGATTTTCCCACCAGGTCGCTTCCAGCTCGGCCTCGATGTCCTCGGGCAGCCGGTGCCGGTTGTGATAATGCACCGTCAGGCCAAAGGCCCGGGCGCGCGCCGCCACCGCCCGGCCAATCCGCCCCATCCCGACAATCCCCAGCCGCTTGCCGGTGATCCGGTGGCCCAGCATCCCCGTGGGCGACCAGCCCGCCCAGGCGCCAGCGCGCACCAGCTTCTCGCCCTCCGCCAGCCGCCGCGGCACCGACAAGATCAGCGCCATCACCATGTCGGCGGTGTCGTCGGTCAGCACGCCGGGCGTATTGGTCAGCGCAATCCGGTGCGCCCGCGCCGCCGCCATATCGATATGGTCCACCCCCACCCCGAAATTGGCCAGGAGCTTCAGCCGCCCGCCCTTCGCCCCGGCCTCGATCACCGCCGCATCCACATGGTCGGTCACCGTCGGCACCAGCACATCACAGCGCGCCGCCGCCGCCGCAAGTGCGGCCGCATCCATCGGCGCATCATCAAGGTTCAGCTCGACATCAAACAGCTCCGCCATCCGCGTCTCCACCGGCTGCGGCAGCCGCCGCGTGACGATGACCTTGGGACGGGGTTTTGAAGGAGGCGCCATGTCCCAGAGGCTTGCCCCCGCCGCCCGCGTGCGTCAAGACAGCACGCATGAAGCCCCTCATCTTCGCGCTCACCGCCGCCCTGTTCACCAGCCCCGCTGCTGCGGCCGAACGCGCCGACGGCACCACAGATCTCCCCGTCCCCCGCTTCGTCTCGCTGCGCTCCAACCTCGCCATGATGCGCGCCGGGCCAGACAGCACCCGATTCCCCATCCTCTGGGAATATCGCCGCCGCGGCCTGCCGCTCGAAATCATCCGTGAGTATGGCATCTGGCGCGAAGTCCGCGATCCCGACGGCACCACCGGCTGGATGAACAAGTCGCTGCTCACCGGCGTGCGCACCGGCTACATCAAGAATGAGGAGCGGCTGCTCTACGTCAGCCCCAACACCGGCTCGCGCATCGCCTGGCGCGTCGCGCCCGGCACCATCCTCAACATCACGCTGTGCGAAGACGTCTGGTGCCGCGTCACCAACGAGGGCCGCTCCGGCTTCATCCCCCGCGCCCATCTCTGGGGCACCTACCCCAAGGAGCGGATCGCCGACTAGCTGACCAGCTGCAGGGCGCGCCCATGCTGCGCCAGCCAGCGCTTGCTTGGCCCCGCATGGCTGTCCAGCCGCCCCACCAGCGCCCAGAAGTCGCGCCCATGGTCGGCGTGCACCAGATGCGCCACCTCATGCGCCACCACCGACCGCAAAACCTCCGGCGGTGCCATCACCAGCCGCCACGAATAGTTGATCCGCCCGCTCGCCTTGTTGCAGCTCCCCCAGCGCCCCTTGGGGTCGCCCAGCCGCACCGCCACCCCCGTCCGCCCCACCGCCGCTGCCAGCCGCACCGTCTCCGGCTCCAGCCGTGCCCGCGCCTCGGGCATCAGCCAGCGCTTCACCCGGTCCCCCACCGCCACCTCCGGCCCGCCCAGCACCAGCCGGTCGCCGGTCCGCACCACCCGCACCGGGCGCGCCGCCTCCCAGTCAATGAGCAATTCGCCGCCCTCAAACGGCACCCACGCGCCCGGCACAAGCCGCACCGCCGCAGGCCAGCGCGCCACCTGCGCCGCCAGCCAGCCGGCATGGCTCTCCAGCAGCGCCAGCGCTTGCGCCTCGCCGCCCCGCGCCGGCAGGCTCAGCCGCACGCTTCCCGACACCGCACAGGCCCGCATCTTCACGCCCTGCGCCGCCCGGTAACGCCGCACCACCAGCGGCAACACCCGCTCGCCCACCACAACCGTCGCCGGCAGCCTCAAAACTCCCCCTCGACGATATGGTTCTCAAGCTCGCCTGCATGGGTCTCCGAGATCACCCGCCCCGCCACCGAAATCCCCGCCCGCTTCACGCTCTCCGGGTCGCCCGAAATCAGCGGATGCCAGTCCGCCAGCCCCTGCCCGCGATAGACCCGCAAATAGGCGCAGCTGTCCGGCAGCCAGCCAATCTCCTCCAGCCGCGCCGGGGTCAGCCGCACACATTCGGGCACCTGCGCCTTCCGGTTGGCATAATCCCCGCACCGCCCGGTCTTCACATCCAGCAGCCGGCAGGCGACATTGGTCTGAAAGATCTCGCCGGTCTCGTCATCCTCCAGCTTGTGCACACAGCAGCGCCCGCAGCCATCGCACAGGCTCTCCCACTGCGCCCGGCTCATCTTCGCGAGCGGCACCGTCTCCCAGAACGGACTAGCGGACATACGTCTCCAGCATGCCCCTGACCGCCTCCACCCCGCTGCCATGCGGCACAAAGGCCACCGGCTCGCCCTTGGGGCCAAACAGATAATAGACGGCAAAATGATCGACCAGATAATCGGCGTCCGCCGTGCTCTCGCGCGTGTCCACTCGCCGCGCATAAATCCCGTAGCGCTTCATCGCGTCCGCCACAGCGTCCTCATCCCCCGTCAGCCCGACAAAGCGCGGATGAAACGCCTTCACAAAGGGCCGGATCGCCTCCGGCGTGTCCCGCCGCGGGTCCACGCTCACGAATATCGGCGTCACCTTCGCCGCCCGTGTCCCGTCCGCGTCCTCAAACTGCCGCAGCGCCTGCCCGAGCACCGCCATGTCGGTCGGGCACACGTCCGGGCAAAAAGTATAGCCAAAATACATCAGCCGCCACTGGCCCTTGAAATCCGCCGCCGTGCGCGGCTGCCCGTCCTGGTCCACCAGCGCAAACTCGCCGCCCAGCGTGCTCCCCGCCAGATTGCCCTCGGGCGCCCGCACCACAGCAAACTGCTGCCAGCCCAGCCACCCCGCCAGCGCCACCGCCAGCACCAGCGCTGCAATCCGGATCCGCTTCATCACCCTGTTCATCCCGTTCGTCCAAGGCTATGTCCTGCCCAACAGTCCCGGCAATAGGCGCGGGGGTCGCATTTGTCGACCAGCGCGCCGCGCCGCCAAAAGGAGGTCCACCCATGCCCAAGCTGCTCCGCCTGCTGGCCGTCATCACAACCCTGCTCGCCGCGCCCGCCGCCGCCCAATTCTCCGACAGCTACAATCTCATCAAGGCCTTCAAGGACAAGGACGCCAACGCCGCCATCGAGCTGCTCGACAAGCCCGGCAACACGCTGGTCAATTCGCGCGATGCCGACACCGGCGACGGCGGCATCCACATCGCCACCCGCCGCGCCGATCTGCCCTGGGTCGGCCTCATCCTCAAATACAATGGCAACATCAACCTGCAGGACCGTCAAGGCAACACCGCCCTCATGCTCGCCACCATTGCCCGCTGGCAGGAAGGCGTGAACCTCTTCCTCCGCGTCAAGGCCCAGCCCGACATCCAGAACCGGCTCGGCGAAACCCCGCTCCTCAAAGCCGTGCAGGCGCGCGACGTCCAGCTCGTCGAGGCCCTGCTCAAGGCCGGCGCCAACCCCGATATCACCGACAACAGCGGCACCTCGCCGCGCATCGCCGCCGCCCGCGACCCGCGTGCCACGCGCGTCGCCGAGCTGTTCGAGGCCGTGCCCCCCAAACAGAACCGCATCATGCAAGGCCCCACCCTCTGAGCCGCCCTCACGCCACGGCGGCCCCCAAGCGGATTCGCCGCATCCCCGCAGCCGCCCACCTCCGCTAGAGCGCCGACCATGGAAATTCCCTCCATCGCGGCCTCGGCCTTTGATCGTCCGGGCGTCAAGGTCCGCACGCTGGCGATCCTGCGCTGGATCGCCATCGGCGGCCAGTTCACCACGCTCATCGTCGTCGGCCTCTGGCTCGGCTATCCGCTGCCCTGGCCCTCGCTCGTCGCCGCACTCGCCGCCTCTGCCGTCCTCAACATCGGCCTCGTCACCCTTTATGGCCGCAGCGCCCGCCTCCAGGGCATGGATCTCGTCCTCCACCTCGCCTTCGATCTCGTCCAGGCCGGCGTCATGCTGTTCCTCACCGGCGGGCTCGCCAATCCCTTCGCCATCCTGCTCATCATGCCCGTCACCATCGCCGCCACGCTGCTGCCGGCGCGCGCCATGGGCCTGCTCGGCGGGCTCGCCGCCATCATCCTCGCCGCCCTCTGGATGTGGGCGCGCCCGCTGCCCTGGGAAGGCGGCACCCCGCCCGATTTCCCGATGATGTACCGCATCGGCGTCGCCATCAGCCTCGCGCTCGCCATCGGCTTTCTCGGCATCTACCTCTGGCTCGTCTCCGCCGAAGCGCGGGACCGCGCCCGCGCGCTGGTCGCCACCGAAGCCGCACTCACCCGCGAAGCCAAGATGAGCGCGCTGGGGTCGCTTGCCGCCGCCGCCGCCCATGAGCTCGGCGGCCCGCTCGGCACCATCACCCTCATCGCCCACAGCCTGTCCGAGGCGCTCGGCGACGATCCCGATTTCGGCGAAGACATCCGCCTGCTCGAATCCGAAGCCGCCCGCTCGCGCGGCATCCTCGTGCGCATCGCGCGCCGCGCCGAAGCCGAAGACCCCTTCGCCACCTTGGGCCTCGACGTGCTGCTCCACGAAGTCGCCCGCAATGCCGAGCCGGCGCGCGTGCCGCTGCGCATCCACACCGGCGCCGATGTCCCCAAGGTCAAGCGCTCGCCCGAGCTGCTCCATGGGCTCGCCAATCTCGTCGCCAATGCCGTGCGCCACGCCGGCTCGGCCGTCGAGCTTCACGCCAGCGCCAATGCCTCCGATGTCCAGATCACCATCCTCGATGATGGCCCCGGCTTCCCCGATGATCTGCTGCCCCGCTTCGGCGATCCCGATCTCGGCCCCTCGCGCTCGGGCAGCGGCGGCACCGGCCTCGGCATCTTCATCGCCACCACCCTTCTCGAGCGCACCGGCGGCCGCCTCGCCTTCACCAACCGCCGCGACGGTGGGGCGCAGGTAGACGTTCGCTGGCCGCGTCCCCATATTGAAGCGACAGAAGAGGAGTAACCCATGTCCACCATCCCTTCAGAGCTTGAAACCAGCCCCCCCATCGCCGAGGGCGACACCCCCCTGCTGCCGCTGCTGCTCGTCGATGATGACGCTCCCTTCCGCCAGCGCCTCACCGTGCTGCTCCAGCGTCGCGGCTTCGCCGTCACCGCCGCCGGCAGCCTCGCGGAAGCGCGCGTCGAAGCCGCCCGCCTCAAGCCCAGCCACGCCGTCGTCGACATGCGCCTCGATGATGGCAACGGCCTGACGCTGGTCACCGAGCTGCGCGCCGTCAATCCCGACATGCGCATCGTCGTGCTCACCGGCTATGGCAACCTCGCCACCGCCGTTGCCGCGGTGAAGGCCGGCGCCGTTGATTACCTCGCCAAGCCCGCTGACCCGGAAGACATTGTCCGCGCCCTCAACGCCGACGAAGGCGAGCGCCCCGAAGCCCCGCCCGAGCCCATGTCCGCCGACCGGGTCCGCTGGGAGCATATCCAGCGCGTCTATGAACTGTGCGACCGCAACGTCTCCGAAACCGCGCGCCGCCTCAAGATGCACCGCCGCACCCTGCAGCGCATCCTCGCCAAACGCTCGCCGCGCTGATCACGGGCGAGGGCGCCCGCCCCCTATTGCGCCGGGCCCGTCGACGCCGCATCCCCGCCGGAAAGCGCCGCGCCCGGCACAGCCAGCCTCGCAGCCGCTCTGACGGTATCGCCCTCGTCCCACTTTGCCACCACGGCGGTCGCTACCGCATTGCCGATCACATTGGTCGCGCTGCGCCCCATGTCCAGAAAATGGTCCACCGCCAAAATCAGCAGCAGCCCGGCCTCCGGAATGCCGAAATAGGGCAGCGTGGCCGCAATCACCACCAGCGAGGCACGCGGCACGCCGGCAATGCCCTTTGATGTGATCATCAACAGCCCCAGCATGAAGATCTCCTGCGCCAGCGTCAGGTCAATGCCGTAAGCCTGCGCAATGAAGATCGAGGCAAAGGCGCAATACATCATCGAGCCATCCAGATTGAACGAATAGCCCAGCGGCAGCACAAACGAGGTGATCCGCGTCGGCACGCCAAAGCGGTCCAGCGCCTCGATCATCTTCGGGTAAGCTGCCTCAGATGACGCGGTCGCAAAGGTAATCAGAAACGGCTCCCGGATGGTCATCACCAGCCGCTTCACATTGGCCGGCCCGATCACCGCCGCCCCCGCCCCCAGCAGCAGCACCCACAGCATCGCCAGCCCCAGGTAGAAGCTGCCGATGAACTTGCCAAAGGTCACGATAATCCCCAGCCCCTCGACCGCAATCGACGAGGCCACCGCCGCAAACACCGCCAGCGGCGCCGTCTGCATCACATAGCCGGTAATCCTCAACATCAGATGCATCAGCGCATCCAGCCCGCGCACGATCGGCGCCCCCTGCTCGCCAATGGCAATCAGCCCCATGCCGGCAAACAGCGAGAACACCACGATCTGCAAGATCTCGTTGGTCGCCATCGCCTCGAAAATCGACTTCGGCACCAGGTTGGGAAAGAAGGTCGTCGCATCGAACGCCGATTTCGCCAGCCCCGTCTCCGCCGCCGCATCCGGCAGCGCCAGCCCCACGCCCACGCCCGGTTGCAGCAGATTGACCATCAATATCCCCAGCGCCAGCGACGCCACCGACGCGGTGATGAACCACGCCATGGTCCGCGCAAAGGTCCGGCCGATCGAGCCGCCCGAGCCCATATGCGCCACCCCCACAATCAGGGTCGAAAGCACCAGCGGCGCAATGATCATCTTGATCAGCCGCAGGAAAATCTGCGTGATGATGCCCAGATAGCTGGCAATCTCCTTCGCCGCCGCCGGCGTCGCCACCATCTGGTTGATGACATATCCCACCACCAGCCCGATCACGAGCGCGACAAGAATGTTCCGGGTCAGCCTGTTGGTCACCATGGGAGCGCACGCTGGAAGCGCGCTCGCGGCCAGTCAACCTCTTTCTGCGTCACCTGCCATCGGCTATCAGGGCGGCCACGAACCCGGCCACGCGCCGCAAAACCCGTCCCGAGGAGCAAGCACCATGATCGGCACATTGATGGTCGAGGACGACCGCACCGCAAAACAGATCTTCGAAGACGTCATGGCCAATCCGGCCCGCGCCCGCTTCGGCTTCGGCGAGCGGCTGGCCATCGTCAACGTCGACTTTCAAAATGCCTATACCCGGATCGACCGCTACAAGACCGCCTATCAGACCGACCCGCGCCAGATCGAACACACCAACACCATCAGCCGCCTCGCCCGCGCCGCCGGCATGCCCGTCGTCTGGACCCGCGTCGCCTATGCCGAAGACGGTTCAGACGCCGGCGTCTGGGGCACCCGCACCAACACGCCCGACAGCTTGCAAAACATCAAATATGGCTCAGACCGTCACGCCTTTGACGAACGCTGCGAAATCGACCCCTCAGACACACAGTTCACCAAGCGCATGCCGTCCGCCTTCCACGAAAGCCCGCTGCAATCGCTGCTCATCTGGCACAAGGTCGATACCGTCGTCGTCACCGGCGGCAGCACGTCCGGCTGCGTCCGCGCCACCGCCGTCGACAGCCTCTCGCGCGGTTACCGCACCATCGTGCCCATCGAGACCTGCGCCGACAAACACGCCAGCTACCACTATGCCAACCTCACCGACCTCCAGCTCAAATACGCCGACGTCGTGCCGGTGCAGGAGGTCATCGACTGGCTTCAGGCGCGCTGAGGGGGGTCTCGTCGCCCCGGACTTGATCCGGGGCCTAAGCACCGCCCGCGCCGCTGGCCCGCTCAAGCCGCGCAAAGGCCTGCGGCAAAGCCGCAGGCTGACGTCGAACGGGTTCGGCTGGCAGCGGGCCAGCCGCCCCGCCGGCCGGGCTGTGCGCGAGTCTCAAAATAGCTTCGCTATTTTTTGCCGCGCTAGCCTAACCAATCCACCACCCTGATAATCAACCCCGCCACCAGCATCGCCGCCCCCGGCCAGAAGGTCAGCATCAAGAGCAGCCCCAGCCCCACCGGGTTCGGATCGTCCACCAGCCCGACAAACTCCGCCGCCAGCACAGCCAGCAGCGGCACAATCCCCAGTGACAGCGCAAACAGCCCCCAGCGCACCAGCCGTCTCGCCCATTTCGATTCGCCGCGCATGCCTCACCCTCCCCCACTCTCCACGCAGCGACAACCCCCGCCACAAAATCGCTGCAAAACCGCGCGCCCCCCGCTATGTCCGGAAAAATGATTCAAGATCCCAACCTCTACACCCGCGAGCCCGACCAACGCCCGCTCAAATGGCCCGGCGGCAAGAGCTGCGCCGTCTGGGTCGCCCCCAATCTCGAATATTATGAGCTCGATCCGCCCGCCCATCCCCGCCGCAAGAGCTGGGCCAAACCCCATCCCGATGTGGTGGGCTACAGCCACCGCGATCACGCCAACCGCGTCAGCCACTGGCGCATGGCCGAGGTCATGACCAAGCACGGCTTCCCCGGCTCGGTCAGCCTCTCCGTCGCACTCTGCGATCACATCCCCGAAGTCGTCGCCGATGGTGCCGCGCGCGGCTGGGAGTTCTTCAGCCACGGCATCTACAACACGCGCTACGCTTACGACATGGACGAGGCCCAAGAGCGCGCCATCATCGAAGACAGTATCGAAACCGTCCACAAAGCCACCGGCCAGCGCATCCGCGGCTGGCTCGCGCCCGCCCTCACCCACACGGTCAACACCATGGACCTGCTCGCCGAATATGGCCTCGATTACACCTGCGACCTCTATCACGATGATCGCCCCGGCGAGGTCAACACCAAGACCGGCCGGCTGATCTCCATGCCCTACAGCCTCGAAGTCAACGATCACTACGGCTTCTTCGTCTACAATATGAGCCCCCGCGAATATGCCGCCGCGCTCATCGCCCAATATGACCGCCTCGCCCGCGAAGGTGAGGCCAGCGGCACGGTCATGTGCATCCCGCTCCATTCCTACCTCATCGGCCAGCCCCACCGCATCGGCCCCTTCGAAGAGGTGCTCCGCCACATCGCCGCCGATGGCCGCGCCTGGATCACCACCGCCGGCCAGATCGCCGACAGCTACAAGGCGCAACGGTCATGACCCTCCCCCAAAGCTATCTCGAATATCCCCGCCGCCAGCGCGGCATGGATCACGACCTCTACCCCTGGTCCAACATCTTCGACCGCCCGCCCCTCACATGGCCACAGGGCAAGGTCGCCGTCGCCGTCGTCATCTCCTGCGAATTCTTCCCCCTCACCCCCTCCGACACCCCCTTCCGCGCGCCCGGCCACATGCAGACGGCCTTCCCCGATTACCGGCACTTCACCGCGCGTGATTACGGCAGCCGCCTCGGCGTCCCCCGCCTGCTCGAAGCCCTCGCCAAGGCAGGCGTCCCCGCCAGCTTCGCCATGAACAGCGCCTGGGCCACCCGCTTCCCCACCCTCACCGCGCAGATCCTCAAAGCCGGCCACGACATCATCGCCCACTCGACCGACATGAACGGCACCATCGCCACCGGCCTCGCGGAAGCGGACGAACGCGCCCTCATCCACCAAAGCCTCACCACCCTCGAAGCCGCCACCGGCCGCCGCCCCAAAGGCTGGCTCTCGATCGCGCGGTCACAAAGCTTCAACACCCCCCGCCTCCTCGCCGAAGCCGGCCTCGACTATTGCCTCGACTGGGTCAACGACGAGCTCCCCTACCGCCAGCACACCCCCGCAGGCCCGCTCATCAACCTCCCCCTCAACCACGAACTCTCCGACCGTCAGGTCATCGGCACCTGCCAGCAATCCGCCGCCAGCTACACCACCCAACTCGAAGACGCCTTCAACTGGCTCGCCACTGAAGCTCAAACCAGCGGCGCCCGTATGCTCCCGGTTCATCTTACCCCCTATATAAGCGCCCTGCCCTACCGCATCGACGCGGTCGCCAACTGGCTGGAAACCACCGCCCAAAACCCGGACGCCTGGTTCACCACAACCACCCAGCTGGTCGACACCGCCAAGGCGCAGGGCGTGTAACCAAGGGAGTCCGCAACCATGACCAAAGTCCTCATCGCCGCCGCCAGCCTCGCCGCACTCACCGCCTGCACCAACACCACCACCGGCGCCCTCATCGGCGGCAGCGCCGGCGCAATCGCCGGCAAAGCCACCGGCGTCGGCACCCTCGAAGGCGCCCTCATCGGCGGCGCCATCGGCGCCGTCGCCGGCGACCGCGAAGAAAAAAAGCGCCGCTACGACGATTAACAGGAGCCTCCGGCGGCTGGGGCCTCAGGCCCCAGACCCCATCCATGGAACCGCCCAAAAAGTTCCCGTCGCCCCGGGCTTGACCCGGGGCCTAAGCACCACCCGCCCCCCCAAGCCCAGCGCCGCAGGCCATAAAGCGCTACGCGCCAGCGCTGCCCTCGCAAGCCTTGTCCCAAAACAACAAATGGGGTCTGGGGGCGTCGCCCCCAGCCGCCGGAGGCCCTTTTCTCCCCGCCGGAGGCCCTTCTCCCCGCCGGAGGCCCCTAAAGCCCGCCCCCTCAAGCTCGAGGGTGCGCCCCCCGATACGCCGCCAGCAGCCCGCCCTCGTCCACGGCCGTATAGATCTGCGTTGATGAGAGCGACGCGTGCCCCAGCAGCTCCTGAATAGCGCGCAAATCCGCCCCGGCAGCGAGCAGGTGCGTCGCAAAGCTGTGCCTCAGCGCGTGCGGTGTCGCGCTTGCCGGCAGCCCCAGCCCGGCGCGTGCCGCCCGCATCACGGCCCGGATCGTCCCTGCATCGAGCGGCCCGCCCCGCACCCCGCGAAACACCGGCCCGTCCCCCACCTCAAACGGCGCCGCCGCCAGATAGGCCTCCACGCCCGCGCGCACCACCGGCAGCAGCGGCACCTGCCGCACCTTCCCCCGCTTGCCGCTGACGGTCAAAACCTCGCCCAAAGGCAAATCCGTCCCGCTCAGGGAAAGCGCCTCCGATATCCGAAGCCCTGCCCCCCACAGCAGCAAGAGCACCGCCCCGTCGCGCAGCCGCACCCAGTCCGCGCCCCCGCTCTCCCCCACAACCCCCAGAAGCGCCCGCGCATCGCCGGCCGCCACAGGCCGCGGCACGCGCCGCGCCAGCTTCGGAGATTTCACCCCCGCCAGCGCCTCCACGCTCACCCCCTGCCCCCGCAGCCAGCGCGCAAAGCTGCGCAAGCACGAGAGCTCCCGCGCCACCGACACATTCGCCAGCCCCTCCCCGCGCCTGAGCGCCAGAAACCCGCGCACATCCGCCCCGCTCAGCCCGGCCACATCCCTAAGCCGCACCTCGCCCCCCAGATGCCGCGAAAGATAATCCCCAAACCGCTCAAGCGTGCCCGCATAGGCCCTCAGCGTATGCGCCGAAAGCCGCCGTTGATGCGCACACACATCAAGCCACTGCGCCGCCACCTCAGCCAGCAGCGCCGCCTCATTCACAAGATCGTCTGCCCCGTCTTTTCCCAGTCCGCCGCAAAACCCGCCAGCCCCTTGTCCGTCAGCGGATGCCCCGCAAGCGCCCTGATCACCGCCGGCGGCATCGTCGCCACATCCGCCCCGATCTTGGCGGCTGCCAACACATGCACCGGATGGCGCACAGAGGCCGCCAAAATCTCCGTCTTGAAGTCATAATTGTCGTAAATCAGCCGGATATCCGCAATCAACTCCATCCCGTCCTGGCTGATATCATCCAGCCGCCCGATAAACGGGGACACAAACGTTGCCCCCGCCTTCGCCGCCAAAAGCGCCTGGTTCGCCGAAAAACACAGCGTCACATTGGTCATCACGCCCTCGTCCGAAAGCGCCTTGCACGCCTTCAAACCCTCCATCGTCAGCGGCAGCTTGATGCAGATATTCCGCGCCAGCTTGCGCAAAACCTCCGCCTCCCGCAGCATCGTCGGCGCATCCATCGCCACCACCTCGGCCGAAACCGGACCCTTCACGATCTCCGCAATCTCGCGCACCACCTCCAGAAAATTCCGCCCAGACTTCGCAATCAAACTCGGATTGGTCGTCACCCCATCCAAAAGCCCCGTCTCAGCCAGCGAAGCAATCTCCCCCACATCCGCCGTATCCACAAAAAACTTCATGCCCCAAACCTCCTGAAAGCTCGTCCCCACCCTAGCCGACCCAGCCCCCTAGGCAGAAGGGAAAAAAGCCTCCGGCAGCTGGGGCCTCAAGCCCCAGACCCCTGACGTAGCCGTGGTTCTATAGCCTCAGTCTGGCGGCAAAGTCGTATTGGCTGAGGCTTGTAACTCTCGATCAATCGTAGCAAGCCAGCGCAAAAAGGAGACACCAGTAGAAACAGATAAAATGGCGACATTTAACTCTGGCGGATCAGGTTCTTCGACACCATGAGCATGTCTATACATATGAGTAGTGTTGACCCAATCGCGAAAGATTTTTAACTGACCTTTTGCAAAATCAAGCGATGAATCTGAATACAAAATATTTATTTTTGCTGCAAGATTGTGATTAATTTCAGTAGCGCCCAGACTCGATACATTTACAAACATTAACTTAAAAAGCGTTTCCACTGCATCAAACACTCCGCGAATTGCAGCCCTTGTGTCCGGTGGGGACTGATCAAACCCGGAGAAACCTTGGTCAAGAGCGGCCCGCGTCGCGGCATACCGTGAAGAACTCAATGCCTTAACGGCAGACACACGCTCCGTCTCGAAGGCCTCGTCAACTCTAAATCTTACCCCGCCTTTATCATTAATTTGATATGATAACCGCTCTTCATCGAATATTCGCTGAACACCAAGACGCCACCGATTGGAACTATACAAAACGTTGGATGATTTCGATTGCATTAATCTAAATAGCGCGGTTATAATATCAAGAATATTTGCAACATCTGTGTTCTTAAAAAAATTATCCCAGCCGTAATAATATTCGCTATTCTTAAATTCGATACCTGTCTCTTTTTTTACAAATATAGCAGAATTATGCATATCTTTAAAATTTTCGTAAAAAACGCGCTCAAGCGATTACGAAAGCGCTTGCTGTCACTTTGTAGCGCCTCGCCCGCGGCGGCATAGTATCTGCTGAATATTTCGCCGGTCTTCTTAGTTTCGTTCATTCAGACCACCGCTACAACTTAGATACAACATGCATACAAAATAAATTTCGAATCACGATCAAAATTGTAAATCCCATATAACATAAATCGTTTCAGTTCAGAGAAATAAACGACAGACGTCGGAGACCGAGCAAGTTTAAAGCTAGCGCCTATATTTCCATAAGGCCAGACATGAGCCTAAGCGCGGATAGGAAAATGAGGATATGCGCCAGAGAGGCAGATGCTTCCCCCAACCCCCTACCGCCCCACAATCGCCACCACATCCCCCACCCGCATCTGCCCATAAAGCAGCCGCGCAAAGCCCATCGGAATCCCGATGCAGCCGTGCGTCACCGCATCTGGCCGCACGTCGCTGGCGTGGATCGCCACCCCGTCGCCGGTCAGCCGCAGCATGAATGGCATCTCCGCGTCATAGAGCGAAGAGCGATGCTCCTTCGCCTTCGCCATCACCGGGAAAACTCCCGTCGGCGTCGGCTTGTTGTCCGCGCCAAACAGGATCACCGCCGTGCCAATCTCATGCCCGCCCCGAAACACCGAAAGGCTCTGCCGCGCCAAATCCACCCGCACCCACACAGGCCCCGCGCCCACGCCCGCCTCATCCCAGACAAATTGCCCAAAGCGCATCGGCCGCTGCGCATCAATCAGGCTCTTCACCGGCCGCGCCTGCCCATCCGGCAACGCCAGCGCCGGCAGCCTGTCCTCCGGGTAAATGATCCGCGATTGGCCGCCCACCGCCAGCTGCCCCGCCGCCAGCCGCTCCTCGGCCAAGGCCGCCGAACCAGCCCCCAACGCCAGCGCAGCCGCCAGCGCGGCCGCGCGCATCCGCATCACCGTGCCCCCGCGCCCGCGCCCATGCGCCGTCTTGCACGCGCGCGCATCGCCGAACCCACCATCAGAAAGCCGAAAATCATCATCGCCCAGCTCTCCGGCTCCGGTACAGCAATCGTCACATCATCCACAATATCGTCTACGCCATCGCCGTCGAAGTCCGGCAGAGGGGCGGGGCTAAATCCGCCGCCGCCGCCACCAGCGCCGCCATTGCCCCCAACAATGCCCGGCACAAGGCTGCCGCCCTGCGAGAAGCCGCCAATAACCATCACGCCATCAAAACCGTCCGAAAAGGGCTCGCCGGCAAAGGGAAAACCCGCCCCGCCAAGGCCCTCGCCCCCGCCGCCGCCAAGGCCCGCCTCGGGCGGCGGCGGCGCCGGGTCAAGGCTGCGGTCAAAGGGCATCCCCAGCGTCTCGCGCGGCCCGGCAAAGTCGCTCGAAGCATAAGCCGGCTTGGTCTGCAAAAAAGCGCCGCCCGCCCGCCCGCCGGGCGAACGCGCCGAAAACACCGAAAGCGGATCAGGCAGCATGAAGCCAGCGCTCCCGCCAACCCCGCCGCCCGTCAGGCCCGCACCGCCACCAGCCGCCGCCGCCGCGCCCGCCTCGCCGCCGCGCACCATCCCCATCCCCACATAAAGTGCGGATGACAACAGCATCGCCAGCATAGGCAACACCCAGGCTCTGGTCACCTTCGGCTTCATCGCCAGTCACGCCCGATCAAAACAACAGTCACAAACTCCGCTCACCTTTCCGCCGGGCAAAATAGCCGCCCTCATATTTACAGAATTCTAAGATCTTATCATTCCATATTCAGGGTTAACGTCAGCAGCACAGCAAAAAGCGAAACGAAATCAGAAAAAAACCAATACAATGCCAATCAACGGCTGCATCACGAAATCACATCCAAAACGGATAGATTCATTAACAGCTAGTAACATGTCCGTCATAAACCTCCCGCGCCTTGCCAACAAGCAATTGCACGCGGGTCGGCCCCCGCCCTTGCCATAGATTACAATTCCAGCGTGGCGACCTTTGCCGCCCGCCCGCCGCTCAGCCGGCCTCAAGCGTCGCCTTCAGCTCCCGCTTCAAGATCTTCCCATTGGCGTTCCTCGGCAGCGGCTCGTCCCTGAGCCACACCGCCACCGGCACCTTGAACGCCGCCAGCCGCGCCGCGACATGCGCCTGCAGCTGCGCCTCGCTCGCCTGTGCGCCGGGGCTGAGCGACACAAAGGCCACCGGCTCCTCCCCCAGCGTCCGGTGCGGCCGGCCCACAAGGGCTGCGTCCATCACCGCCGGATGCTCATACAGCGCGCTCTCCACCTCCACACAATAAATGTTCTCGCCGCCGCGAATGAGCATGTCCTTGGCCCGGTCCAATATGAAGCAGAAGCCCTCCTCATCAATCCGCGCCAAATCCCCGGTCTTCACCCAGCCCTCCACAAAGGTCTCGGCATTGGCCTCGGGCCGGTTCCAATAGCCCTTCACCACATTGGGCCCATAGCCCCAGAGCTCGCCCACCTCGTTCGGCCCCAAAACCGTCCCGTCCGGCCCCCGCACCTGCAGATCACACACCGGCACCGGCGGTCCGCAGCTGTCCGGCCGCGCCACATAATCCTCGGCCATATGGTGGGTGAAGGTCGCGCTCGTCTCGGTCATCCCCCAGCCATTGCCCGGCTGGGCCTTTGGAAACACCGCCTTGATCTGCCGCACCAGCTCGGGCGCTGAAGGCGCGCCGCCATAGCTCACCGTCTCCAGGCTGGAGAGGTCAAAGCGCCCCCGCTCGGGATGCTCGATGATCTGCCAGGCAATCGTCGGCACCCCGCCCGCGCTCGTCACCCGCTCCGCCTCGATCAGCCGCATCGCCTCCAGCGGCTCCCACTTGCGCATCAACACCAGCTTGGCGCCGGCAAACAGCGAAGGCGAAAGCACCGCATGACAGCCGGTCGCATGAAAGAACGGCACCGACAGCAGCGCCGCCTTCTGCGGCCCGTTCGGGTCCGGCACAGGCGGCATCTCGCCCCGCCTCAAATAGCTCCGCGCCTGCGAACAGCCGCTCGCCATGATGTTCGACACGATGTTGCGGTGCGTCCCCAGCGCCCCCTTGGGCTTGCCCGTCGTCCCGCTCGTATAAAACAGCGTCGCCTCATCCTCGGGCACCAGCGAAACATCCCCCAGGTCGCGCGCCGCCAGCCCCGCCCAGTCATCAGGCCGGCCAATCACCCCCTCCAGCGCCCCCTCGCCGTCCCCGCGCGCCACCAATATCTCTTCAATCCACGGCAGCGCCCCAAGGTGCGGCCGCAACCGCCCCAGCCGCTCCCCGTCAATCACCAAAAAGCGCGCGCCCGAATCCCCAAGCGCAAACTCCAGCTCCGCCCCCGTCCACCAGGCATTCAAGGGCGTCACGATCGCCCCCGAAATCGCAGCCGCAAAAAACGCCACCGGCCATTCCGGCAGATTGCGCATGATCACCGCCACCCGGTCGCCCTTCTCCAGCCCCCGCGCCCGCCAATGCGCCGCCAGCTGCAAGGCCGCGCGCGCAAACGCCTCAAACGAAACCCGCTCATCCTCATGCACCAGAAAGATCTTCTCGCCGTGCCCCCGCCCGGCCGCAAACACATGCGCCAGTGTCGGCGGCGCATTCTTCCACGCCCGCACCGGCCGCCCCTCGATCGTCACCGTCTCCATCTCCAGCACCTGCCCCGGTGCCGTCAGCATCGCATGCGCCTCTGCAATGCTCATCGCCGGCCACTCGCCCATCACCCTCTCCCCATTCCCTTGCCCCTACGATGCGCGGCCCTTCGCCCCCTTGCAAGCACCGCCCACCCCGCTAGGCTCCCCCCCACACAATTCAGGAGGGTCCCATGGCCACCGCAATCAAGATCAACGATCCCGAAACCGACATGCTGAAGCTCCTCGCGCGTCAGCGCGCCGCCTTCGAGGCCGAGCGCCCGGTCAGCGCCGATGCCCGCCTCAATCGCCTCTCCCGCGCGCTCGATCTCCTCCTCACCCACAGCCAGCCCCTCGTCGACGCCATGAGCGAAGACTTCGGCCACCGCAGCCCCGAAATGTCCCTCATGACCGACTTGATGGCCTCGGTAAAACCCATCAAGCACGCCATGAGAAACCTCGAACGCTGGATGAAGCCCGAAAAGCGCCCCCTCGATTTCCCCTTGTGGCTGCTCGGCGCCCGCGCCCGCATCGATTACGTCCCCAAGGGCGTCGTCGGCATCATCAGCCCGTGGAATTTCCCCGTGAACCTCACCTTCGCGCCCTTGGCCGGCGTGCTCGCCGCCGGCAACCGCGCCCTCATCAAACCTAGCGAATTCACCCCCGTCACCTCCGACCTCATGGCCCGCCTCATCGCCCAATATTTCGATGAAACCGAAGTCGCCGTCGTCACCGGTGATGCCAGCGTCGGCCGCGCCTTCTCCGGCCTCCCCTTCGATCACCTGATCTTCACCGGCAGCACCCCCGTCGGCCGCCACGTCATGGCCGCAGCCGCCAAAAACCTCGTCCCCGTCACCCTCGAGCTTGGCGGCAAATCCCCCACCATCATCAGCCGCACCGCCGATGTCCCCGCCGCCGCAGAACGCATCACCATGGGCAAGCTCATGAACGCCGGCCAGATCTGCCTCGCCCCCGATTATCTCCTCGTGCCGCAAGAGCAGCAGGCCTTCATCATCAACGCCTTCAAGGCCGCCACCGCCAAGCTCTACCCCACCATGGTCGCCAACCCCGATTACACCAGCGTGCTCGGCGACCGTCACCGCGCCCGCCTCGAAGCCCATATCGAAGACGCCCGCGCCAAAGGCGCCACCATCCACACCGTCAACCCGGCAAATGAAGACTTCTCGACACAAAACACCAACAAGATGCCGCTGCACATCATCGAAAACGCCACCGACGAGATGACCGTCATGCAGGAGGAAATCTTCGGCCCCCTCCTCCCCGTCCAGACCTACGACAAGATCACCGATGCGGTCGCCACCATCAACCGCCGCGACCGCCCGCTCGGCCTCTACTGGTTCGGCACCAACATGGACGAAGCCGATTTCGTTCTGGAGCGCACCATTTCCGGCGGCGTCACCCTCAACGACGTCATCTTCCACATCTCCGCCGAAGAACTGCCCTTCGGCGGCGTCGGCCCGTCCGGCATCGGCCGCTACCACGGCCATGACGGCTTCAAGGAATTCAGCCACGCCCGCGCCGTCTATACCCAGCCCAAGCTCGACATCGCCGGCCTCGCCGGCTTCAAGCCCCCCTACGGCGAAAAAACCCGCAAGGCGCTGGCCCGCGAAATGAAGAAATGACCCCCGCAACAGCTGACGACGAAGCCGCCGTCCGTGCCGCCGCCCGCCAGTGGATCACCCATTTCAAGGCCGGCGACCTCGATGCGCTGATGGCCCTCTACACCCCCACGGCGCACGTCGCCCTCCACGACCAGCCCATCCTCAGCGGCCTCACCCAGCTCCGCGCCTATTTCACCCCGCTGCTCACCCCAAAACCCGACGCCGACTTTCTCCTCCTCGAAGAAAGCCTCGAAATCCACGGGCAAACCGCCATCATGACCAGCCACTACTGGTTCACCCTTCGCACCCCGGACAGCGAATACAAAGACGCCGGCCGCTCGCTCCTCGTCTACAAAAAATCCCCCACAGGCTGGCTCATCCACCGCGACATCGACCAGACCACCCCCGACGTCACCTTCCCGCCACCGCCTGAAGCCAACTAGGGCCTCCGGCGGCTGGGGGCGACGCCCCCAGACCCCAATAGTTGGAACGGCCCAAAACTCCCCGTCGCCCCGGACTTGATCCGGGGCCCAAGCAAGTCCCTTCCCCCCAAGCCCAGCGCCGCAGGCTATAAATGCGCTTCGCGCAGGCGCTACCCTCTCCAAGTGCATCCCAACCCAACAAATGGGGTCTGGGGCCCAAGGCCCCAGCCGCCGGAGGCCATTAATGCCCGCCGGAGGCCCCTCAACGCCCCTCCAGCACCCCCCGCGCCACGTCCAGCCGCCCCGCCAGTGCCTCCAGCGCCGCTGCTGTCTTCGCCGCATAGGCGAGCGCGTCGTCGAAGCGCCGTTCCTCCACCGCCTCGCGGATGCCGGGCAGCGTCTTGGCGCCGTAGCCGGTGAAGCGCCCCGGCGCATAGAGCGCGTGCCGGTACCAGGGCCGGAACGGCAGCCCTTCGGCCAGCAGCAGCGCCTGATCAATCCCCAGAAGCGCCGCGTTCAGCCGGTCCTTGCCAGCCGCGTCGAGCTTGTCCGCCCCCGCCATCGCCTTGTCAAAGGCAGCAGCACTCGCCTCCAGCTTGGCCACGGCCGCGTCCATCGCGCCCATGTCGAGCTTGGGCGTGCGCGCGACCGCCGGCAGTTCGCCCAGCGGGTCCATCGGGTCGCTGGCAAGCGCATAGACGCCCGCCCCGATCATCCCGGCGCGCTTGGCGTCCTTGCTCGCCTGAGTGGTGGCCAGCGCCTTCACTTCAGCCAGATAGCCCTTCACCGTCGCGGCCAGGTCGGTGAAGCGCAGCGGCAGCACCTCGGCCTCGGCTGCGCGCAGCACGATGCGCCCGGCGGTCTTCGATAGCGCCGCGCCGTAAGCCAGGCCGGGGTCATCGAAACGCACGAAATGGTCATAGCTGTCATAGATGCTGTGATAGCTGCCCGCGCTCTGGTTCTCGCCGCCAAAGCCGATGTTGAGCGACGGCACGCCGAGGTGCTGCAAAAAGGCCGAATAGTCCGAGCCCGAGCCAAGCGCGCCAATCGGCAGGTCGCCGCCCATTTCGGCCGCCACCAGCGCCGGCGCGCCGCCCCGGTTCTGCCCCTCCCAATCGTCAAGCCGCACCTTGGCCCGCGCCCGCTCGCCAATGCTCACGCCGGTCTGCGGGTCCCTCACATCATTGGCCACCCCGTTCACCAGCCGCTGCCACTCATGGCTGCCGGCCGCGCGGAAGAAGCCGCGGCCATTGCCGTCGGTGTTGAGATACAGCACCGCTTTCCGGCGCAGCTCGTCGCCGTGATGCTCGGCCCATTCGGTCGAGCCGAGCAGCAGCGGCTCCTCGGCGTCCCATGCGGCATAGATGATGGTCCGGTCGGGCCGCCAGCCGGCCTTGGCCATCTCGCCCAGCGCCTTGCCCTCGTTCATCATCGCCACCATGCCCGAAAGCGGGTCGGCCGCGCCAAACACCCAGCCGTCGAAATGGTTGCCGCGCACCACCCATTCATTGGGCCGCGTCGCCCCCGGCAGCCGCGCAATCACATTGTCGGCCGGCTTCAGGCTCCATTCGCTCTTCACCTTCAACCGCAGCTTCAGCGCCTCCGCCCCGCCCACGCGGTAGGCAAAGGGCAGCCGCCCGGTGAAGCTCGCCGGCGCCAGCCGCCCGCCGATCCGGGCAAAGATCTTCTCCGCGTCCCCATAAGAGATCGGCAGCACCGGGATCTTCATGATCGCCGGCGCCGTCTCACGGTCGAGCCGCTTGGCCCCCTTCACAGCGCCATAGCCCGGCGTCAGCGGATCGCCCGGATAAAGCGTCATGTCAGCCACGGAGCCGCGCTGCACACCGGTCGAAGGCCGCCCGCCACCTTCGGGATAGGGCGGTGCCGCCCCAAAGCCGTCCTGCTCAGGGTCGGAATAGATGAGCGCGCCCACAGCCCCTTGCTCCTGCGCCAGCTTGGGCTTCAGCCCGCGCCAGCCGCCGCCATAGCGCGCCAGCGCAATCTTGCCCTTCACGCTGATGCCCATGCGCGCCAGCAGCTCATAATCCGCGGGCAGGCCATAATTCACATACACCACATCCGCCGTCACATCGCCGTCCGCGCCAAAGGCCACATAAGGCGGCAGCGCATCCTTCAACCGGTTCGAAGTCGCATCCTCGGGAATGCCCGGCTCCTGCCCGCCCAACTTCGGCCCGCCCACAATCTCCAGCCGCGTCTCAAGCGGCGTCGGATACAGCACATCAAATGTCTCGATCTCCGCCTCCCAGCCCCAGCTCCTGAACTGGTCGCGGATGAACTCGGCATTCTCGCGGTTGTGCTTGCTCCCCACATGATTGGGCGCCGACGCCATGCGCTTCAGCCACGCATCCTGCAGCTCGGCGCTGATCCCGGCATCCAGCCGCGCCTCCAGCGCCCTGATCTCAGCCGCCGGCTTGGCCGCAACCCCCGCCAAAGGCGCAGCCCCCGCCAAAAGCCCCGCCACAACACCCGACACCGTCCGCGCCAAAATCCGCATGCCCTGTCCCCTGCCATCCCGATCAAGCCTAAAGATTTCGGGCACAGCGCCAAGCCCGTCAAGGCAATGCTGCGGAAAAGCAGGGAAAAGGCCTCCGGCGGCTGGGGCCTCAGGCCCCAGACCCCATTCATGGAACCGCCAAAAAATACCCGTCGCCCCGGACTTGATCCGGGGCCCAAGCGAGTCCGTTCCCCCCAAGCCCAGCGCCGCAGGCTATAAAAGCGCTCCGCGCGCGCTGCCCTCGCAAGCCTTGCCCCAAAACAACAAATGGGGTCTGGGGCCCAAGGCCCCAGAGAGCCTGCCCCGGGCTTGATCCGGGGCCGGAGGCCCTTTCGAACCGCGCCGCTACCCAATTTCACTGGCCTCGCACTATTCCGACAGGTGCCGCCCAACGACGGACGGACTGAACAGCGGCAAGCGGGTGGAAAATGGACTGTCTAGTTCAAAAAAATGAACGAACGCCACCTCTCCGGGACCCACGCATCAAACCCTCAGTCTTTAATTAACGCCGTTCAGCGTCAGCGGCTAGACGAGCTATCTTTTCTTCTGCGCTCTCCATCCACCGAACCTTGGCCAAAGCTGGCCTCTCGCTATGACTGCTATGGATTGCGACAAAAAGCTTTCCTGACTTCGCCATTTCAATTAGCTCATCATTGTAAATCACCGCACCCATCCAAGTTGTGCCCGGAGCAATAAGGCTGGGCGTGCCGACACCGCCTAGCAAGTCTGGCCGCGGGATAATCGCGGCATAATACGGCTTGCGCCTCCACCGATGGAAAATTGTGCGGTATTGAAACACGGCCATCGTAGACAATGTCGTTGGCAAGTCGCCCCTGTTGGTCACGTTGAGAACAATGTACTCTCTGTCATCCGGTTCGGCGCGCCCATGCGTTTTGCCGCGAGCCATAACCGAAAGTGCTAGCACAGGTCCGGTCAGGAACCATTTTCGTAATGAAAGCGTGAGCGCACTTGTAGAAACGACCGCGGCATAAAGCGCAATCCCGGTGGTTAGGTTCATTAGTCCGTCCTTCGGAATTATGCTTTTCAAAAGGAGCGATAGGCAACGGCCGCTGTCAAGTAGGTAGCATCGCGCCCTGTATGTCCGCAGGGTGGTCGGCAGCAGCGGGGCCGCTTTTTCGTCTGAAAGCGGCCGAACAACGCGCAACGACCAAAGCTCAGACCTCCACCACAAGCCCAATCCCACAAATGGGGTCTGGGGCCCAAGGCCCCAGAGAGCCTGCCCCGGACTTGATCCGGGGCCGGAGGCCCTTTTGAACCGCGCCGCCAGAGGCCCCCAAGACAGCCTCCTTCCGCCCCCGCAAAAGCTGCGCTAGACCCGTGCGATGAGCGACACCCACAGCACCGGCCCGCTCAAGGGCCTCACCATTCTCGATCTTTCGCGCGTGCTCGCCGGCCCCTATTGCACCATGGTGCTGGCTGATCTCGGCGCCCGCGTCATCAAGATCGAAACCCCCAAGGGCGGCGATGACAGCCGCAGCATCGGGCCGTTCGTCGGCAGCGAATCCGCCTATTTCGCCAGCATCAACCGCGGCAAGCAATCGCTCGCCCTCGATCTCAAGGCGGACGCTGACCGCGCCATTTTCGAGGCCCTCCTCGCCCGCGCCGATGTGCTGGTTGAAAATTACCGCCCCGGCGTCATGGCCCGCCTCGGCTATGGCTGGGAGCGCCTGCACGCCGAACACCCCCGCCTCATCTATGCCGCCGCCTCGGGTTTCGGCCAGACCGGGCCAGAGGCGCACAAGGCGGCTTACGACATGGTCGTGCAGGCGATGGGCGGCATCATGTCAGTGACCGGCCATCCCGGCGGCCCGCCCACCCGGGTGGGCACTTCGATCGGGGATATCACCGCCGGCCTGTTCACCACCATCGGCATCCTCGCAGCGCTCCGTCACCGCAGCGAAACCGGCGAAGGCCAGTTCGTCGATGTCGCCATGCTCGACGGCCAGATCGCCATTCTCGAAAATGCCGTCGCCCGCACCACCACCACCGGCGTCGCCCCCGGTCCCTTGGGCGCGCGCCACCCCAGCATCACGCCCTTTGCGGCCTATCAATGTCAGGATGCCCCCCTCGTCATTGCGGCGGGCAATGACGGGCTCTGGGCCTCGCTCCTCGATGCGCTCGGCCTCACGGGCCTCAAAACCAACCCCCGCTTCGCCACCAACGCGCTGCGCACCGAGGCCGCCGACGAGATCGCCACCCTGCTTGAAGCCGCGCTCGCCGCCCACCCCGTCGCCCATTGGCTTGTCGTGCTCGAAAAAGCCGGGGTCCCCTGCGGCCCGCTGCATGATGTCAAACAGGCGCTCGCCCATCCCCAGGTCAAGGCGCGCAACATGCTCATCGATACCGAGCTTCCCGATGGCACCCCGCTCAAGGCCGCCGGCAATCCGGTCAAGCTCTCCGCCCATCCCGACCCCGCCACCCGCCCGCGCGCACCCCGCCTTGATGAACACCGCGAAACAATCCTGAAGGAGTTGGGGCTTTGACGCTCGATGATGACATTGCCCTCATCCAGCATCTCGCCGATGCCGCCGGCCATGTCATCCGCCCGCTGTTCCGCGCACAGGTCGCCGTCGAGACCAAGGCCGACGCCTCCCCCGTCACCCGCGCCGACAAGGCCGCCGAAACCGCCATCCGCGAGCTTCTCCGCCAGCACCGCCCGCATGACGGCATCATCGGGGAGGAACACGCCAGCACCAATGCAGGCGCCAGCCGCCTCTGGGTCATCGACCCCATTGACGGCACCCGCGCCTTCATCAGCGGCCGCCCGCTGTTCGGCACGCTGATCGCGCTCCTCATCGACGGCACGCCGGTGCTCGGCGTCATCGACCAGTGCATCATCGGTGATCGCTGGCTCGGCGCCAAGGGCCGCCCGACCACGCTCGGCGGCCAGCCCATCACCACAAGGCGCTGCCCGTCGCTCGCCCAAGCCCGCCTCGGCACCACCAGCCCCCACGCCTTCACCGCGCCCGACTTCGCCGCCTTCAGCCGCGTGCAAGCCCAAGCCTCGGACATTCTCTACGGCGGCGATTGCCACAATTACGGCCTCGTCGCCGCCGGCCATCTCGACGGCGTCGTCGAAGCCAGCCTCAAGCTTCATGACTGGGCGGCGCTCGTCCCCATCATCGAAGGCGCCGGCGGCCGCGTCACCGACTGGCAGGGCCAGTCCCTTACGCCTGAATCCAATGGCCAGGTGCTCGCCGTCGGCGATCCGGCGCTGACAGCAGAAATCGCCGAAATCCTCTGTCCTACAGGGCCCGAATCCGCTACTGTATAAGCACAGTCAGACACCAGCCGCCAAACGCGCGCAACTCACTCAGTTTCCAGCGCTCCGGCCTCACCTTCGTAACCTTCCAAACCCCCTGATTCCACCGCCAAACCGGTGAAATGTGCAGCAAAGGCCCAAAGGTCGGCCACTTCCTCGATCAGCTTGTCGGTCGGCTTGCCGCTGCCATGCCCGGCCCGCGTCTCGATCCGGATCAGCTGCGGCTTCGGCCCCAGATCCGCCGCCTGAAGCGCTGCGGCATATTTGAAGCTATGCCCCGGCACCACCCGGTCATCGGTATCCGCGGTCGTCACCAAAATCGCCGGATAGGCCGTGCCCGCCTTGATGTTGTGGAGCGGCGAATAGCCCCGCAACACCCTGAAATCCTTCGTATCCGCCGGGTCGCCATAGTCATCGCGCCAATAGCGCCCGGCCGTGAACCGATCAAAGCGCAACATGTCCATCACCCCCACTGCGGGAAGCGCTGCCGCAAACAGCTCCGGCCGCTGGTTGACCACCGCCCCGACCAGCAACCCCCCATTCGACCCACCCTGGATCGCCAGCTGCTCCGCCGAGCTAAACCCCTCTGTAATCAGCGTTTCCGCCGCCGCAATAAAGTCATCAAAGACATTCTGCTTGGCCCCCCGCCGCCCCCCATCATGCCACGCCGCCCCATATTCGCCCCCCCCGCGAATATTGGCCTGCACAAAAATCCCCCCCATCGCCATCCACGCCAGCCGCGACGGCGAAAAGGCAGGCGGCAACGACACGTTGAAGCCGCCATAGCCGTAAAGCAGCGCCGGATGCGGCCGTGAAAGATCAAGCGATTTCAAGTGGCTGACAAACATCGGCACACGCGTGCCATCCTTCGAGGCAAAGAAGATCTGCCGCACCACATAATCGTCCGGCGAGAAATTCACCTCCGGCCCCCGCACCAATTCCACCGCATTGCTCGCCGCCTCAAACCGCCACACCGACCCCGGCGTCGCAAAAGACGAAAACCCGAAATAGCTCACCCCGTCCCGCGAAGCCGCAAAGCCGCTCGCCGAGCCAATCCCCGGCAACGGCACCTCGCCCACCCGCCGGCCGTCCAGCTCATGCAGCCAGACCCGCGACCGCGCATCGGCAAGTGTCTCAACAACAAGCCGATTTCCAATGAGCGCCGCCCCCGTCAGCGTGTCCTCCCCCTCCCCCACAATTTCGGTCATCACCCCCGAAACCGCATCCATCGCCACCAGCCGGTAGCGCGGTGCCCCTTTGTTGGTGACCAGATACAGCGTCTGCCCAAGGCTGCCCGCCAGGCTCCAGCCATGCTCCAGCCCGGCAATCAGCGTGCGCGGCGCCTCGCCCGCCTCAAGGTCGGCAATGCTGATCTGATACCGCTCATCGGTCCCTTCCGATGAGGTGATAACCAGCCACCGCCCATCCTCGCTCACCTCGGCGACATTGTTCCAGGTGGGCCTCTCCGGCGTCGAAAACACCAGCCGGTCCTCGGCCTGATCGCTGCCAAGCCGATGATAATGCACGCTCTGCCCAAGGTTCGCCGCCTGAAACGCCGCGCCATCCGCTGGCTCTTCAAAGCGCGAATAATAAAACCCAGCCCCCTCCCGGTCCCAGGCGAGGCCCGAAAATTTCACCCATTTCACCCGGTCCGGCAGATCCTGGCCGGTCGCCACATCGCGCACCCGGAGCTCACGCCAGTCGCTGCCCCCCTCCTGCACCCCGTAGAGCAGATAGCGCCCATCAAAGGACGGCGCCCATTCCGCCAACGCCGTCGCCCCGTCCTCGGCCCAGCCATTGGGGTCGATCAGCACCCGCTCATCCACAAACAGCGCCGCCTGCTTCTGCAAACCACTGTTCCGCAACGCGAACATCTGCCCCCCGCGCACCACCGGCACCCCGAAGCGCGGATAATCCCAAAGCGCCTCCAGCCGCGCCTTGATCGCCGCCCGCCCCGGCAGGGCCGCCAGATAAGCCGCGCTCACGCCATTCTGCGCCGCCACCCACGCCGCCACTTCGGCGTCCTCGCGCACATCATTCTCAAGCCAGCGATAGGGGTCGGCAATCACCTCGCCGTGGATCGTCTCCACCACATCGCCGCGCCGCGTCTCCGGATAGGTCTGGGCCGCAGCCGAAAACGGCGCCAGCATCAACGCCGCCCAGAAAAATACAAGCAATCCAGCACCTTATTTGTCGAGCACCGAAAAGATCTTGGTCACAAACGCCTCACGCTCGGCCGCCAGCGCAGCTTCGGCCTCGGGCGAAAGCTCGACATCCTCCACCGAACCGATCTTCGCCTCCACCGCCGCCAGCCGCGCCCGCGTCACCCAGTTTTCCGACGCCAGCTCGATCAGCATCCGCGTCAGCTTGTCGATCGCGGGGTCGTCAAACAGCGCCTTGCTCATGCCCAGTTACCAAAGACAAACCACTGCACCCCGTCGGCCAGCCGCCCGGTGTTGCCGCCGATGGTCGCCGGCCCGGCAATCGCCTCGGCCACCGCCTCTTCGCCATACCAGCCGATCGAGGGCACCACCGTCTGCACGAACTTCCCAGTGTCAAAGCCCGCCTTCGCGCACAGCGCCTTCGGGTCCTGATCGCGGAAGGCCTTGTAATAAGGCTCGTTATTGTACCAGCAGTCCCAATCCAGATAAAAGCCGTCATAGGCCGAAAGCTGGCTGTTGGGCGGCAGCTCATAATGCAGCATCAGCCCGCCCGGCCGCAGCAGCCGCCGCGCTTCGGCAAACACCGCGTCAATGTCCTTCAACGGCAGCTCATGCAAAAACATCGAGCTGTAGACGAGATCGAAGCTGGCATCGGGAAACGGCAGCTGCGTCGCATTGGCCTGCACGAAATGCGCCGCCACGCCCTGCGCCCGCGCCCGCCCATCGGCATAGCGCAGGCAGGGCGCCGCCACATCAACGCCCGTCACCCGCGCGCCCGGATAGGCCCGCGCCCAGGGCAGCGTCTGATGCCCCACCGAGCAGCCGAGATCGAGAATGTCCTTCGGCTGAAATTCAGGGTGCGCATGACGCAGCCAAAAGGCCGAGCTCTCGCCAATATCGTCGAGGTTCTTGCCCATCAGCCCGAAGCTGAACACCGACAGGCCGTTTTCATAAACCGCGCCTGCCGCCAGATCGCCCTCGCCCGCCTCGGCGCTATAGCTGCCCGGCATCAGATGCACGTCAATGGCCGAAACACTGCGCGGCACCTCAAGCGACGGGTCAAGCGTCAGCGAGCCGCCAACATCAGGCAACTCGGCCGCCACCGCCTTCAACCGCTCGGAATCGCGGCGCACCGCTGCATCCACGCTCGCCCAGACCATCTCCTGCGCCGCGATCCGCATCGTCGAATAGAAGCGGAAATAGGGGTGCGGCCGCATCGCCTGATGCACCGCCCGGCCATCTTCCGGCGCTTGCGCCAGCTTGGGCGCAATCTCGGTCTCGAAGCGCGTTTTCATCTGCGCGGCCATATGATTGAGCACATGGCCGCGAAGGCTCGACGTGAAATCCTGCGCCGCGCGCTCATTGCGCGTCGGCCGCACCGCGAGCGCGTGATTGACATGTCTGGTCATAAGGCACCTCCAGCCTGCACAATGGCCCTGCCAGCGGCCTGCTGCAAGACCCGTTCAAACCTCGCTGCGCTTCGCCTCGATGATGAACGGCGGCGCATAGCCTGCCTCCTTGCCCACCGCCGCGATCACCCGGTTGGTATCGAAAAAGACCTGCCAATAATGGTCGGTATGGCAATAGGGCCGCACCGCCAGCACCGTCCCAAGCGCGTTGAAATCGAGAATCTCGACATCCGGCGCCGGGTCCACGAGCACATTGTCGATGCCCGAAAGCGCCGTCTTCAGCCGCGCGATCGCATCAAGCGGATCAACGCCAAACGCCAGCTGCGCCGTCCGCTCGACCCGGCGATAGGGGAAGTGCGAATAGTTGCTGATGATCTCGGCCGAGATCTTGCCGTTGCCGACGATCGTCTGGACATTGTCCGGCGCGGTCAGCACCGTGTTGAACAGGCCGATCTCGGTCACCGTGCCCTGAATGCCGCCAGCCGCGATGTAATCACCCACCTTGTAGGGGCGAAAAATGATCAGAAAGGCGCCTGCCGCGAAATTGCCGAGCAGCCCTGACCAGGCCGCGCCGATGGCCAGGCCCACACCGGCCAGCAACGCCGCGAAGCTTGTCGTCTCCACGCCGAAATAGCCGAGAATGGCAACGACCAGAACGATGTTGAGAACAACCGCCAGGATGTTGGCGATATAGCGCTGCAGCGTCGGATCGAAGTTCCGCGCCGTCAGCACCCGGCCAAGCATGTTGACCGCGAAGCTGATCAGCCAGCGGCCGATCATGTAAAGGACGATGGCGCCAGCAACCTGCAACCCGATGTTGGTCGCAACCTCAACCCAGTGACTAGTGTCGATCATGTTTACCCCCAAGCAAAACCGTGCGGTACGATAGCACGGCATCGGGGGCCAAGATTGCCCAAAATCATATAAAGCAGCCTTTATACTTGTGCCGAAAGTGGGGCTGCGTTAGGCGGTGCGGGTCCCAGATCTCCGAGGTGCCCGACAATGACCGACCATGTGATTGCCGATATTTCGCTCGCCGACTTCGGCCGCCGCGAAATCGCCATTGCCGAAACCGAAATGCCCGGCCTGATGGCGCTGCGCGAGGAGTTTGGCCCCACCCAGCCGCTGAAAGGCGCGCGCATCACCGGCTCGCTGCACATGACCATCCAGACCGCGGTTCTGATCGAGACGCTGATCGCGCTCGGCGCCGAGGTGCGCTGGGCCACCTGCAACATCTTCTCGACGCAAGATCATGCCGCCGCCGCCATTGCCGCCAAGGGCATCCCGATTTTCGCCGTCAAGGGCGAGAGCCTGTCCGACTATTGGGATTATGTCGCCCGCATCTTCGACTGGGGCGAGCAGACCGCCAACATCATCCTCGATGATGGCGGCGACGCCACCATGTTCGCGCTCTGGGGCGCCAAGCTCGAGGCCGGCCATGAGCTGGGCGAGCCGCAGAATGAGGAAGAGGTCGAGTTCCAGCGCGCGCTCCGCGCCTTCATCAAGACCCGCCCCGGCTATCTGACGCAGACCGTGAAAAACCTGCACGGCGTGTCGGAAGAAACCACCACCGGCGTCCACCGGCTCTATGACATCGCCCGCAAGGGCGAGCTGCCCTTCCCGGCGATCAACGTCAACGACAGCGTCACCAAGTCGAAGTTCGACAATCTCTATGGCTGCAAGGAGAGCCTCGTCGACGCCATCCGCCGCGCCACCGATGTCATGCTGGCCGGCAAGGTCGCCGTCGTCGCCGGTTTCGGCGATGTCGGCAAGGGCTCGGCCGAGAGCCTGCGCAACGGCGGCGCGCGGGTGATGGTCACCGAGATCGACCCCATTTGCGCGCTGCAGGCGGCGATGGAGGGCTATGAGGTGGTGACCATGGAAGATGCGGTGAAGCGCGCCGACATCTTCGTCACCGCCACCGGCAATGCCGATGTCATCACCGCCGAACACATGATGGCGATGAAGCCCAATTCGATCGTCTGCAACATCGGCCACTTCGACAGCGAGATCCAGATCTCGGCGCTGTCCAACTACAAATGGACCGAAGTGAAGCCGGGCACCGACATCGTCGAGTTTCCCGATGGCAACCAGATCATCGTGCTGGCCAAGGGCCGGCTGGTCAATCTCGGCTGCGCCACCGGCCACCCCAGCTTCGTCATGTCGGCCAGCTTCACCAACCAGGTGCTGGCCCAGATCGAGCTGTTCACCCGCGGCGACCATTATGACAATCAGGTCTATGTGCTGCCCAAGCATCTCGACGAGAAAGTCGCCATGCTCCACCTCGAAAAGCTCGGCGTGAAGCTGACCAAATTGACCGACAAGCAGGCCGGCTACATCGGCGTGCCCCAGCAAGGCCCGTTCAAGCCCGAGACCTATCGCTATTGAGCCAGACCGGCACGCTCCCGCTGGCCGATGAAGCCGCCACCGCAGCACTCGGCGCGGCGCTGGCAAAGGTGTTGCGCGCCGGAGACTGTGTGGCGCTTTCGGGCGGGCTTGGGGCGGGCAAGTCGTTCCTCGCGCGCGCCGTGCTGCGGGAGCTGGGCTGGGCCGGCGACGTGCCCTCGCCCACCTTCACGCTGGTGCAGGACTATGACCTCGCACCGCCAGTCTGGCATGTCGATCTCTACCGCTTGGCCGGGCCGGACGAAGCCGAGGCGCTCGGCCTGTTCGAGACCGATGCCGCGCTTCTGATCGAATGGCCCGAGCGGCTGGGCGCGCGGCTGCCGGCCGATGCGCTGCGCCTCGCCATCGCCGGCGCGGGCGATGAACCACGACGCTTGACTTGGACCGCGCCGACGGCTTGGAAAGACCGGTGGCCGCCGCTTCTTCCCCCGATCAACGCCTGATCATTCCGCCCGTCATGGTGCCGCCACCGGCCGCGCCCGACTTTCTCGTCCGCCATGGCTGGGCCGGTGCCGACATCCGCCCGCTGGCCGGTGACGCCTCCTTCCGCCGCTATTTCCGGGTCCATCTGCCGGGCCGCAGCGCCGTGCTGATGGACGCGCCGCCCGACAAGGAAGACAGCCGCCCCTTCCTCGCCATCGGCGCCCGGCTTGAAAGCCTCGGCTTCTCCGCCCCCCGCCCGCTCGCCGCCGAGCTCGACCTCGGCCTGATCCTGCTCGAGGATTTCGGCGATGCGCGCGTCGGCCCGCTGCTCGCCGCCGATGCCAGCGCCGAGCGCCACATTTACGAGACCGCCGTCGACATTCTCGTCGCTCTCCACCAGCATGAGGCCGGCGACCTGCCGCCTTACAGCACCGCAGAACTGACCCGCGAAGTCGATCTCTTCCCCGATTGGTATCTGCCCGCCGTCGGCCAGCCGCTCGCCCCCGAAGCCGCCGCCACCTATGCCGAGGCCTGGGCCGGGCTCTGGCCGCTGGTCATGCCGGCACGCCCGGTGATGGTGCTGCGCGATTATCACGCCGACAATCTTATGGTCCTCGACCGGCCCGGCATCCGCGGCCTCGGCCTGCTCGATTATCAGGACGCACTCGCCGGCCATCCGGCCTATGATCTCGTCAGCCTGCTGCAGGATATAAGGCGGACCGTCGCGCCCGACCTCGAAGCCGCCATGCTGGCGCGCTACCTCAACGCCCGCCGCGCCGAGCCGGGCTTCGATCCGAGCGCCTTCCACACCGCCTATGACGTGCTCGGCGCGCAGCGCAACGTGAAGATCCTCGGCGTCTTCACCCGCCTCTATGTGCGCGACGGCAAGCCCGCCTATCCGCGCTTCCACCCAAGGCTCTGGCAACTGGTGGAACGCGACCTCGCCCGCCCCGCGCTCGCCCCGGTCGCGGCCTGGTTCGAAGCCCATGTGCCGGCCGCCGCCCGCCACGGTGTCGAGGTGCGCTCATGAGTGAGCTGATGCGCCTGCAGCCGATGGTCGAGGTCGAGGTCCCCGGCACCGCGATGGTGCTGGCCGCGGGGCTGGGCAAGCGCATGCGCCCCCTGACCGCGACGCGGCCCAAGCCGCTCATCCGGGTCGGCGGCCGCGCCCTGCTCGACCGGGCGCTCGACCGGGTGGCTGACGCCGGCATCGGCACCGCGGTCGTCAACGCCCATTATTTCGCCGACCAGATCGAGGGCGCGCTCGCCAAGCGGCTGGGCCGCGATGACCGGCTGCGCCTGCGCCTGTCCGACGAGCGCGCCCAGCTGCTCGAAACCGGCGGCGGTGTCGCCCATGCGCTGCCGCTCATCGACGCCGACCCCTTTTATGTCATCAACGCCGACAATTTCTGGATCGACGGCAGCCAGGACACGCTGCGGCTGATGGCGCGGCGCTGGGACCCGGCATCGATGGACGCGCTGCTGCTGCTGGTGCCGCTGGCGCGCGCCCACGGCTATGACGGGCGCGGCGACTTTTTCATGGATGGCTGGGGCCGGCTGCGGCCGCGCGCTGATGGCAAGCTCGGCGATGTGCGCATGGCGCCCTTTGTCTATTCGGGCGTCCAGCTCATCGCCCGGCGGCTGTTCGACGGCGAAGCGTCCGAGCCCTTCACCATGTGGCGCGCCTGGAACAAGGCGCTGGAGGCCGGGCGGCTCTACGGGATGGTGCATCAGGGGCTGTGGTTCCATGTCGGCACGCCCGCCAGCATCACTGCCACCGAGGCCCTGCTGAATGTCCTTTGAGGGCGGGCTGTTCAACATCGCGCCCCACCGGGCGTTCGTCGATGCGCTGGCGCGCGGCATCCTCGCCCGGGTGCCCGACACGGTGGCGCGGGCGCGCACGCTGGTGCTGCTGCCCAATCGCCGCGCCGTCCGCGCGCTGACCCAGGCCTTTGTCCGCCAGCTCGGGGCTGGCGAGGCGAGCGGCCTGCTGCTGCCGCGCATGGTCCCGGTCGGCGATCTCGGCGAGGATGATTTCGAGCGGCTGGCCGGCGAGGTTGCAGTCGGCGGCGCAGTGTCGCCGCTGGTCCGTCGGCTGCAGCTGGCGCGGCTGGTCCGCGCGCTGCCGGTCGCCGCCGATGCGCGTGCCGAGCGCAGCGCCATCGAGGCGCTGCGGCTGGGCGATGCCCTGGGCGACACGCTCGATGTGCTGCTCGCCGAGGAGGTGCCGCCCGCCGCCCTGCGCGAGGCCGTCGCCGAGGCCGACCTTGCGCATCACTGGGCCGATACGCTCAAGTTTCTCGATGTCATCATCAGCGCCTGGCCGCCGGTGCGCGACGCCATGGGCGCCAGCGACGGCGGCACCCGGCTGGCCGCCGCCATCAACGCCGTGCTGGCGCGCTGGGCCGACAGCCCGCCGGCCACGCCGGTGATCGCCGCCGGCATCGGCAGCGCCGCGCCCGCCGTCGCCCGGCTGCTTGGCGGCGTGCTCAACCTGCCCGCCGGCGCGGTCGTGCTGCCCGGCCTCGACGTGGACATGAGCGACGCCGGCCATGCACGGTTCGAAGCCATCCATGTCGACGCCGAAGATGCGCCGGACAGCGAGGCCCACCCCCAATATGCCCTGAAGCTGCTGCTCGCCCGGCTCGGCCGCAGCCGCGCCGATGTCACGGACTGGGGGCACGGCAGCCCGCAAGATGGCCCCGCCGCGCGTGACGCGCTCGTGATGGCCGCTCTTGCCCCCGCCGATGCCGGTGAAGGCTGGCTCGACACCGCGCCCGATCCGGAAGCGCTGGCCGGCATCCATGTCGTCGAGGCATTGACCGGCGCGGAAGAGGCGCAGGCGATCGCACTCGCCATGCGCCGCGCGCTCGAAACCAAAGGCCGCACCGCCGCCCTGGTCACGCCCGACCGGGCGCTGGCCCAGCGCGTCGCGGCCCATTGCCGCCGCTGGGGCATCAGCGTCGATGACAGCGCCGGCCAGCCGCTGCCGCTCACCCCGCCCGGCGCCTTCGCCGGGTCGCTCGTCGCCGCCATGGCGGGCAAATTCTCGCCCGTCCGGCTGCTCGCCCTGCTCAAGCATCCGCTGGTGCGCGCCGGTGAAGACCGGCTGGCCTGGCTCGGCCGCGTGCGCCAGCTCGATGTGGCGCTGCGCGGCGTGCGGCCCACGCCCGGCCTCGACGGCGTGTCGGCCCATCTCGACGCCTGGCTGGCCGAACGCCGCCGCGGCCCCGCCTTCGACGGGCTGGCTGGATGGTGGGAAGACACCGCCGCCCGGCTCGCCCCCCTTGAAGCGCTGGGCGAGGTGGTGGATCTCGCCGCCTTGGCCGAGGCGCTGCGCAGCGTGGGCGAGGCGCTGTGCGGGGATGCGCTCTGGTCCGGCATCGATGGCCGGGCGCTGGCCGCGCGGCTCGAAGCGCTGATCGCCGAGGGCGCGTTGTTTGGCCCCTTCGAAGCGGCCGAAGCGCCGCCGCTCCTCGCCGCGCTGTTCGCCGATGTCGCCGTGCGTCCGGGCTGGGGCGGCCATCCGCGCCTCGCCATCCTCGGCCCCGTCGAAGCCCAGCTCGCCCGCGCCGACCTGATGATCCTCGGCGGGCTCAATGAAGGGGTGTGGCCGGCGCTGCCCGCCCCCGACCCATGGCTGGCGCCCGCCATCCGCACCCGCCTCGGCCTGCCGGGTGCGGCGCGCGCCATGGGGCTGGCGGCGCAGGATTTCGTCCGCGCGCTCGGCGCCGGCGAAGTGCTGCTTACCCGCGCCAGGCGCGATGCCAGCGGCCCGATGCGCGCCTCGCGGCTGCTGGTGCGGCTCGATGCGCTGGCCGCGCGGCTGAACGACAGCGGGCTGGCGCGCGACGAGGCGCTGCTCGCCATGGCCCGCGCGCTCGACAGGCCGGCCGAGGTCAGGCCCGCCGCCCGCCCCGCCCCCAGCCCGCCGCGCACCGCCCGCCCGGCCAAGCTCAGCGTCACCCAGGTCGATGTGCTGCTCGCCGACCCCTTCGCCTTTTACGCACAGGCCGTGCTCGCGCTCCGCCCGCTCGACGAGCTTGACGAAGACCCCGGTGCTGCCGACCGCGGCACGCTGATCCACGAAGTGCTGGAAGACTGGGTCAAGGGCGAAAGCTTCGATCCGGCCGAGCTGGCGCGCCTCACCGAGGCGATGATCGAGCGCGCCGGCGGCGGCTTCCCGCTGCTGCGCGCGCTCTGGGGGCCGCGCGCCCGGCGCGCGCTCACCTGGGCGGGCGACGAGATCCTGCGCCGGCGCGCGCAGCGCACCGAGGTGGTGGCGGCCGAAATCAAGGGCCAGATCATGCTCGGCGGCATCGAGGTGCGCGGCGTCGCCGACCGGGTCGACCGGCGCCACGACGGCAGGCTGGTGGTCACCGACTACAAGACCGGCGCCCGGCCGCGCGTCGCCGATGTCACGGCGCTGCGCAAGAACCAGCTGGCGCTGCTCGCCCTGATGCTCGAGCGCGGCGGCATGACCGTGAAGGGCCTGGTCGACGCGATGGAATATTGGCAGCTCACCGGCAGCGCCGAAACAGCCGGGAAATGGTCCGCCGCACTCGGCAAGACCGGCCCTTCGCCCGCCGAACATCTCCCGCTTGTCGCCAGCAGCGTCGGCGATGCGCTCGCCACCTTTCTTGAGGGCGACCGCGCCTTTGTCTCGCATGTCCATCCGGCGCTGGCCTTTGGCGATTATGACCAGCTCGCCCGCGTCCTCGAATGGCGGGACCAGCCGCGATGAAGCCGCTCAACGCCCTGCTCGACACCCAGGCCGAGGCCGCCGATCCCGCCGCCCATGCCTGGGTCACCGCATCCGCCGGCACCGGCAAGACCCAGGTGCTGGTCGCCCGCGTGTTGCGGCTGCTGCTGGCGGGTGTGCCGCCCACCAACATCCTGTGCATCACCTTCACCAAGCTCGCCGCTGCCGAAATGCAGGAGCGCGTGCTGGCGCGCCTCGCCTATTGGGCGCGCGCCGATGAGGCCGCCTTGGCCACAGACCTGATGGCCCTTGGCGAGCCCGATGACGACGCCGGCCGGCTGCGCGCGCGGCGGCTGTTCGCGCAATTGCTCGATGGCCCGCAGGGGCTGGCGGTGCAGACCATCCACGCCTTTGCCCAGTCGCTCATCGGCAGCTTCCCGGTCGAGGCCGGCGTCGCCCCCGGCTTCGAGACCCTCGACGACCGCGCCGGCCAGGGCCTGCGCCGCGACGTGCTGGTGCGCGCCATCGAAACCGCCACCGAAACGCGCGACGAGGCCTTTCTGGCCGATATCGCCGCGCTCTCGCTGAGCGGCGGCGAGGCCGGGCTGATGCGCATGCTCGGCACCATCGGCCGCCATGCCGAAGCGCTCGCCGCGCTGGCCGGCGTGGCGCTGGCGCCGATGCTGCGCCGCGGCTTCGGCCTGCCCAGCGACAGCACCGCCACAGCCGACCTCGCCGCCGGGCTGGCCGGCATCGACCGCGCCGACATCGCCCGGCTGGCCACCGGCTGGGCCGGCTCCGACAAGCCCAGCGCGCAAGGCTTTGCCGACAAGATCGCCCCCTGGCTCGCCAACCCGCACGACTGGGACACGCTGCGCAGCGTCTTCCTCACCGACACCGGAACCCCGCGCGCCGTCAGCCGGGTGGTGCTGGTCGGCATGGAAGCCGCCGATCCCGGCCTGAAGGCGCTGTTCGAGACGCTCGCCGCCCAGATCCACGCCATCGACGTGCGCCAGCGGCTGCACCGCGCCGTCGACATCATCGCGGTGCAGATGCGCGTCGGCTGCCGGCTGGCGCAGGACTGGCTGGCCGCCAAGGCCCGCGCCGGCGTGGTCGATTATGACGATATGATCGAAGCCGCGCGCCGCCTGCTGGTGGCGCCGGGTGCGGCCGACTGGGTGCGCTACAAGCTCGACAACCGCATCGACCATATCCTTGTCGATGAAGCGCAAGACACCAACCTCGCCCAATGGGAGATCATCACCCGGCTGGCGGAGGAATTCTTCGCCGGCCTCGGCGCGCGCGAAGCCCCGCGCCGCCTGTTCGTGGTCGGTGATTTCAAACAGGCGATCTTCGGCTTTCAGGGCTCGGACCCCAAGGTCTACCGCGATCAGTTCGAAACCTTCCGCACCCTGAACGAAGGCAGCGAGCCGCCCTTTTCCCGCATCGGGCTCGATACCAATTTCCGCTCGGTCCCGGCCGTGCTCGACATTGTCGATGATGTCGCCGGCCTGCTCGAAGCCGACCCGGCCACGCAGCTGGAGCCCGACGGCGTGCGCGCCCACCGCCCCCACCGCAAGGGCAGCGCCGGTGCGGTCGCGCTGCTGCCGCCCATGGTCACCGCCGACGAAGATGACAACGACGGCGATGAGGACAGTGAGGGCGAGCGCCCCGGCCAGGCCGAAATCGACCATGCGCAGGCGCTGGCCGCGATGATCGCCAGCTGGCTGGACCCGCAAACCCCGCTGTTCCTGCCCGGCCGCGGCCGCCCGGTGGCCGCGCAGGATATCCTCGTGCTGGTGCGCAAGCGCACCGCCTTTTCGGCCGCACTCGTGGCCGCGCTGCACAGCCACGGCGTGCCTGTCGCCGGCGTCGACCGGCTGCGCCTCTCCGAGCCATTGGCGGTCGCCGACATGCTCTCGCTGGTCCGCTTCGCGCTGCTCCCCGATGATGATCTCAATCTCGCCTGCCTCATCGTCTCGCCCTTTCTGGGGCTGAGCCAGGACCAGCTGTTCACCCTCGCCCATGGCCGCAAAACGAGCCTCTGGGCGGCGATGCGCAGCAGCGAAGACCCGGCCGTGGTCGCCGCGCGCAGCTGGCTCGAACAGCTTCTGGGCTTTGCTGATTACGCCGCGCCTTACGCCTTTTTCGAGCGCGTGCTCTCCGGCCCGCTCGGCGGCCGTGCCCGGCTGCTGGCCCGGCTCGGCGAAGACGCGCGCGACGCCATCGACACGATGCTCGATCAAGCACTCGCCTATCAGCGCAGCCAGCCGCCCTCGCTGCAGGGCTTTCTCGACTGGACGCTGGCCGAAGACGTCGAGATCAAGCGTGATCCCGATGCCCCGCTCGATGCCGTGCGCCTGATGACCGTGCACGGCGCCAAGGGCCTGCAGGCCCCGGTGGTGGTGCTCGCCGACGCCGCGCGCCTGCCCGACCTGCGCGGCCAGGACGCGCTGGTCATGGATTTCGATGGCCGCTGGCTGCCGATTCTGCCGCCCTCGGCCAAGGCGCTCGGCGGTGATGTCACCGGCCCGCTGCAAGCCGCCAGAGACAGTGCCCGCGCCGATGCGCTGGCCGAGCATCTGCGGCTGCTCTATGTCGCCCTCACCCGCGCCGAAGACCTGCTGCTGGTCAGCGGCGTCGCGCCCCGGCCGAAAAAGACTCCAGGCGACCATGATCATCTGAGCTGGCACCGGCTGGTCGCCGCCGCCATGGATCAGCGCGGCGTCACCGCCGCCGATCATCCGCATTTCGGCCGCGGCGTCCGCATCCACGCCAGCGGCGCGCCCGCCCCGCGCATCAGCCTCGATCTAGAGCCCGAAGCCAGCCGCCTGACGCTGCCAGACTGGACCCGCACCATGGCCCCCGAAGAGGCCCGGCCACCCCGCCCGCTCAGCCCATCTGCCCTTGGCCCCGACATGGAGGCCCAGCCCCCCGCCGGCGCCGCTGCCATGGCTGCGGCCAGACGCGGGGCCGCGCTCCACGCGCTGTTCGAGCGGTTGCCCGCGGCCGCGCCAGAGCGCCGGCGCGCGCTGGGCCTCGCCTATGCCGCCCAGCTGGCGCCTGACGGTGATGCGGAAGCGCTGGTCGATGAAGTGCTGCGTGTCGTCGAGGACCCGGCGCGGGCCGCCATCTTCGGCCCCGAATCGCTGGCCGAAGCGCCGGTCGCAGCCCTGGTCGGCGAGACCGTGGTCGCCGGACAGGTCGACCGGCTGCTGGTCACCGACAGCCGGGTGACCATCATCGATTTCAAGACCGGCCGCCGCGTGCCGGGCGGTATCGAGGCCATTCCCGCCGCGCACATCGCCCAGATGGCCGGCTATGCCGCTGCCCTTGAGGCGGTGTTTCCCGGCCGCGAGGTGACAGCCGGGCTGCTCTATACCGCCGGCCCACGGCTCTGGATGCTGCCGGCCGCGCGCATCGCGCGCGAGATTGCCGCCCTGCGTCAGCCGCAACAGGCCCAGCCCCAACAGGATGAGTTGAACGCATCCGCTCCCATCACTATCTTGGCGCCAGATGGACCCGGCGCTGGGCCGGGCAAACAAGGATCAATGCCATGACACGTGCGGTCACCGATGCCTCCTTCCACACCGATGTGATCTCGGCCGGCAAGCCCGTGCTCGTCGATTTCTGGGCCGAATGGTGCGGGCCGTGCCGCATGGTCGGGCCGATCCTCGAAGAGCTGGACGCCGAGATGGACGGGGTCGAGATCGTCAAGATCAACATCGATGAAAACCCCGATGCGCCCAGCCGCTTCAACGTGCGCGGCATCCCGACGATGATCCTGTTCAAGGATGGCTCGCCGGTCGCCACCAAGGTCGGCGCCGCCCCAAAGGGCCAGCTCAAGAGCTGGCTCGAAGCCGAGCTGGGCTGAGCCGCCCTAGCGCGCGGCGCGCAGCATCGCCTGCATGGCGGGCGAGCTGCCGTGCTGGATCGTGCCCACCACCTCGAACCCGTGCCGCTCATACAGGCTGACGTTGCGCGGGTTCGAGCTTTCCAGATAGGCGGGCAAGCCGGAGGCATCGACGCGTTCGAGCGCCGCCTTCATCAGCATCGCGCCCAGCCCCTGCCCGAGATAAAGCGGGTCGCAGCCGATCACCGGCAGATACCAATGGTCGCCGTGCGGGTGCAGCATGGCCATCTGCCCGAGAACCCCCATCATCTCGTCGAGCTTCGGCCCCGACAGCTGGTCCTGCACAATCGCCATCATGCGCTCGCCGTCGGGCTCGACGCCGGGCGGCAGCCACATGGCAAGCGCCTGCCCGTCATTCGCCGTCCAGGCGGTGCCATGGTCAAAGGCCGGGCCACCAAAGGCATCCAGAAAATCAGCGGCAAAACCGAGATAGGAGGCCGCGCCGTCGCCGATCCACCGCGCAAAGGGATCAGCGACAAAGGCCAGCACGGTGGTCTGAATCAGCCGCGCCCGGTCCTGTGGCCCGGCAAGTCTGATCTCCGGCATCTCCATGGCGCCATCCCCCCGATGGCCCGAGCCTAACACAGCCCGGTCAGCGCTCAAGCGATGATGAACTGGCCGATTCGCGGAAAATGAACATGCACGGCGCCGGCGCGCGGGTCGGTGCGGCTGAGCGTGATGCCCGTGCTGTCCGCCTTCAGCAACGCGCCTTCCACCGGCGCATCGCCCGAGCCTTCGGTCTGGATGCGGACCATCTGGCCATGGCTGAACGGCGCCTCGATGCCGCCGGCCACATCGCTCGGCGTGGCCGCGCGGGCAATGTCGATGGCCTCGGCCGCGCTGATCTCGGTGGGCGTGCCATGGCCCAGTGCCGCCATCCGGCCAAACCAGTCAGCCACATGGGGCAGGCCGGTCAGCGCCTCGGCATTGGCCTTGGCAAAGGGCACCGAGCGCACGAACCAGATGTTCGCCGCCAGCGCCAGATCGCCGTGGCCCGGCGCCTCGCCGCCGATGAAGGCGCGCCCATCGGTCAGCGTCTGTGAAAGCCAGAGCGCGGCCACACGCGTCTGCGCGGCAAGCTGGGGGGCTGCCTTGCCAAGCTGGCCCAGATCAAGCCCGAACCGCGCCTTGCGGTCGGCCACAAAGGCACCGTCAAGCGCGCCCTCGGGCATCGCCCCCATCGCCGCCCCGACATGGGCGCGAAACTGCGGCCCGGCCGCCCAATTGGCGATCATCACATGAAGCGCGCCGAGCGGCGCAGGATAATAGCTGGGCGTCGGCGCAAAGCCCTCCAGCGCGGCCAAAATGGCGGCGGTGTCGCAATAAATGTCCGCACCGATCTGAAGTACCGGCGTGCGGATATACCCCCCGGTCAGCGCCGCCAGATCAGGCTTGGGGGCGATGCGCGGGATGGTCACCGACTGCCAGGCCAGCCCCTTCAGCCCCAGCGCCATGCGCACCAGCTCGGCAAAGGGCGAGGTCGGATAATGGTGCAAAATGGGGGTCATGCTCAGGTCCTGTAATCGGCGTTGATGCTGATATAGCCATGCGTCAGATCGCAGGTCCAAACCCGGGCACGGCCCTCACCCAGGCCCAGATCAACTTCGATCTCGATATCCTGCCCGGCCAGATGCGCGGCCACCGGCGCTTCGTCATAGCCCGGCACCACGGCACCACGCGCCGCCACCAGCGTCGTCCCGAAGCGGATGCTCAGCCGGTCGCGCTCGGCCGGCTGGCCGGCCTTGCCCACCGCCATCACCACCCGGCCCCAATTGGCATCGCCGCCCGCAATCGCCGTCTTCACCAGCGGCGAATTGGCGATGCTCATCGCCACCGCATGCGCCGCCGGCCCGCTGGTCGCCCCGGTCACGCGCACCTCGATCCGCTTGGTCGCGCCCTCCCCGTCCGACACCACCAGCCGCGCCAGCTGGCCGCACAAATCGGCAAGGGCGGCGGCAAAGGCATCCGCGCCGGGGCTGTCCATGCTCTCGATCATCGGGGCTGCGCCCTGGCCGGTGGCAAAGGCCAGCACCGTGTCCGAGGTCGAGGTGTCCGAATCGACCGTGATGCAGTTGAAGCTGGTCGCCGTCGCCGCCGCCAGCATCCCCTGCAGCAGCGGCGCTGCCACCCCGGCATCAGTGAAGATGAAGCCCAGCATCGTCGCCATATCGGGCGCAATCATCCCCGAGCCCTTGATGATGCCGACCAGCGTCACCTTGTGCGCGCCCACCATCGCATGGGTCACAGCCGCCTTGGGAAAGGTATCGGTGGTGCCAATGGCGGCCGTCGCCTCGGCGAAACCGGCCGTGCCCAGCGCCGCATGCGCCGCCGCCGCACCCGCCAGCGCCTTGTCCACCGGCAGCGGCACGCCAATCACCCCGGTGCTCGCCTGAAACACCTCTTCCGGCGCACAGCCCAGATGCGCCGCCACCGCCTCGCCCTGGGCGAGTGCCGCCCCGCGGCCCGCCTCGCCGGTAAAGGCATTGGAATTGCCCGCGTTCACAATCAGCGCCCGCGCCGCCCCGCCGGCCAGCCGGGCGCGGCACAGCTCCACCTCGGGCGAGGGGCAGAGCGAGCGCGTCAGCACCCCGGCCACGCTGGTGCCCGGCGCCAGCGCCACCAGCAGCGTGTCGGCCCGTGTCCAGCGCTTGTAGCCGGCGGTTGCGGTCGCGATCCGGACCCCGGCAATGGCGGGCAGCGGCGGCAGTGGTGTGGCAAGGGGCGAGATATCCATCGCCGGTGTTTGAAGGCAAAGCGGGGCCCGCGTAAAGGGGGGAATGGTTGACATGCGCTGCCGGCCTGCGTATGCGCCGCGCTTGTCCAAATTCCGGGCTGCGCGCGTAGCCCCTCTGTCATTCGGAACTTTGTCATGAAGCGCACCTATCAGCCCTCCAAGCTCGTCCGCGCCCGCCGTCACGGCTTCCGCGCCCGCATGGCGACCGTCGGTGGCCGCAAGGTCCTGCGCGCCCGCCGCGCCCGCGGCCGGAAGAAGCTGTCGGCCTGAGCCTGAAGCCGGCGGCATGGGGTCTCCGCCGCCGACCATCCGCAAGCGCGCGGACTTTCTCGCCGCCAATCGCGGCACGCGCATCGTCACCCCCGCCTTCATCCTGCTGATTCGCTCGCGCGGCGACGCAGACCCGGCCCTGCGCGCCGGCTTCACCGTCACCAAGAAAATCGGCGGCTCGGTCGTCCGCAGCCGCCTCAAGCGCCGCCTGCGCGAGATCGCGCGGCTTGAGCTGCCCGGCTGCGGCCTGGCCGGCGCCGACCATGTGCTGATCGGCCGCTCCGCCGGCCTGACGCGCGACTTCGCCGCCATGCGCGCCGATCTGGTCCGCGCCTGCGCAAAAGCTACCCAATGAAGCGGCTGCTCATCTGGCCGATCCGCCTCTGGCAATGGGGCCCGTCGCGCGTGCTGCCGCCCAGCTGCCGCTATGCACCCAGCTGCTCGGCCTATGCCATCGAGGCGATCGAGAAGCATGGCCCCTTGAAGGGCCTGTGGCTCGCGGTGCGACGCATCGGCCGCTGCCATCCATGGGGCGGTTCGGGCTATGACCCGGTGCCCTGAGCGGCTATAGGCGGGGCCGAAGCCGCAGAAAAGTCGAGAGCGTGTGACCCAGGAAAATCGAAACATGGTGCTGGCCGTCCTGCTGTCAGCGATCGTCCTGATCGGCTGGACGCTGGTCAGCGAGCGCTATTTCCCGCAGGCCGCCGCCCCCGAAACCGCCGAAATCGCGGCAACCAGCAGCGACGCCCTGACCGCACCCGCCACGTCAGCGGCCGCCACGCTGCTGCCGCAACAGGCGCTGGCCAAGGGCGCACGCGTCACCATCGAGACGCCGCGCCTCAAGGGCTCGCTCAACCTGCGCGGCGCCCGCTTCGATGATCTGGTGCTGCGCGATTACCGTATCAGCCTAGATGAAGGCGCCGGCCCGGTGCGGCTGTTCAGCCCGAGCGGGGCTGCCGGCGCCTATTTTGCCCAATATGGCTGGACCGGCGCCGGCGCGCCGCCCGTCGATGCGCTCTGGGCCACCGACAGCACCCGCCTCAGCCCCGAAACCCCGGTCACGCTCAGCTGGACCAGCGCGGCAGGCGTGCGCTTCGAGCAGCGGCTCGAGGTTGACGAGAATTTCCTCTTCACCGTCACCCAGCGCGTCGTCAACGCCAGCGGTGCTGCCGTCAGCTATCAGCCCTGGGGGCTGGTCTCGCGGCTGGGCGAAGGGCCGGAACAAAACGCCTTCAACCTCCATGTCGGCCCCTTGGGCGTCCTCGACGGCACACTGAAAGACAGCGGCCTCGATTTCGAAAGCCTGCGTGAAGACGGCAACCAGAGCTTCACCTCCAAGGGCGGCTGGCTGGGCATGACCGAGAAATACTGGCTGGCCGCCCTCGTGCCCGACCAGTCGCGCGACTTGAAGGCCAATTTCATCGCCGCCCCGCCCACGCCTGCGGGCAATGTCTATCAGGTCGATTATCTCTCCAGCGCGCTCGTCGTGCCGGCCGGCGCCAGCGGCGAGACCGTCCAGCGGCTGTTCGCCGGTGCCAAGGAAGTGGCCCTGCTCGACCGCTACCGCGACGAATTCGGCATCCCGCGCCTCGACCGGGCGGTCAGCTGGGGCTGGTTCGAAGCCATCGCCCAGCCGATCTTCTATCTCCTGTCCTGGCTGTTCAAGATCACCGGCAATTTCGGCCTCGCCATCATCGGGCTGACCATCATCATCCGCCTCATCCTCTTCCCCATCGCCAACAAGCAGTTCGAGAGCATGGCCAAGATGCGCGTCGTCGCCCCGCGCATGAAGGCGCTGCAGGAGAAGTACAAGGACGACAAGCCGCGCCTCCAGCAGGAGATGATGACCCTCTACAAGGACGAGAAGGTCAATCCGCTGGCCGGCTGCCTGCCGCTCATCGTCCAGATCCCGATCTTCTACGCGCTCTACAAGACGCTGCTGGTCTCCACCGAAATGCGCCACCAGCCTTTCGCGCTGTGGATCAAGGATCTCTCCGCCCCCGATCCCCTCACCCCGCTCAACCTGTTCGGCGCGATTGACTGGCAGCCGCCTGCCATCATCGCCATCGGCGTGCTGCCGCTGCTGCTCGGCGTCACCATGTGGCTGCAGCAGCGCCTCAACCCGACCCCGCTCGATCCCGTCCAGAAGCAGGTCTTCGCGATCATGCCCTGGATGTTCATGTTCATCATGGCGCCCTTTGCGGCCGGGCTCCAGCTCTACTGGACGGTCAACAATATCGTCTCCATCGCCCAGCAGGCCTATATGCTGCGCAAATACCCCATGCCCGCCACCCCGCCGTCGCAGGCCGTGGTCGAGGCCAAGCCCATCAAGCCGCAAACCGCCAAGCCGCAAGCCGCCAACAAGCCCGCCGCGCCGCAGCGCCGTGCCAAGCCCTCGCGCGGCCGCGCCAAATGAGCCGCCATCAGGAGATCGACCCCATCGAGGCCGCGCGCCGGCTGTTCGCCGGCCCGGTGGAGTTCCGCCTCTCGGCCCCGGCGCTCGAATTCCTGCCCGATCCCAAGGTGCCCGAAGTCGCCTTCGCCGGCCGCTCCAATGTCGGCAAGTCCTCGCTGCTCAATGCGCTCACCGGCCGCCACGGCCTGGCGCGCGCCTCCACCACGCCCGGCCGCACGCAGGAATTGAACGTCTTCGATGTCGGCGCGCCGATGCGGTTCCGGCTCATCGACATGCCCGGCTATGGCTATGCCAAGGCCCCCAAGGATGTCGTCGCCCGCTGGCAGGCGCTGGTCTTCGATTATCTGCGCGGCCGCGTGGTCCTGAAGCGCGTGCTGCTGCTCATCGATGCGCGCCACGGCGTCAAGCCGGTCGACAATGAAGTGATGGACCTGCTCGACAAGGCCGCCGTCAGCTATCAGCTGGTCCTGACCAAGGCCGACAAGATCAAGCCCAGTGAGCTCGAAAAAACGCTCGCCGCCGCCGATGCCGCCGCCCGCAGCCATGCGGCTGCCTTTCCGCAGGTGCTCGCCACCTCGTCGGAAGTCGGCACCGGCATTGCCGAATTGCGCGCCGCCGTGGCGGCCGCTGCAGGAGAATTGGTGTGAAACTGCTGATTGCCAACCGGGCCTATTCGAGCTGGAGCCTGCGCGGCTGGCTGGCGGCCAAGCTCTCCATGCTGCCCTTCACCTGCGTGGTCGTGCCCATGGACACGCCCGAATGGACCGCGCGCCTGTCCGAAATCCCGTCCGGCAAGGTGCCGGTGCTGTGGGACGGCGGCGAGCCGGTGTGGGATTCCATGGCCATCCTCATGTGGCTCGCCGACAAGGGCGGCCATGACCGTTTCTGGCCGCGCGACCTGCACGCCCGCCGCCTCGCCTATGCGATCAGCGCCGAGATGCACGCCGGCTTTCAGGCGCTGCGCAGCGGCTGCCCGATGAACCTCAAGATGCGCTTCCCCGCCTTCGCCGCCACAGCACCCGCGGCCGTGATGGCCGATGTCGCGCGCATCGATGCGCTCTGGTGCGAAGCGCGCGGCCGCTTCGGCGAACAGCTCGACGAGCCCTATCTGTTCGGCCATTTCTCCGGCGCCGACATCATGTATGCGCCCGTCGTCTTCCGCGTCGCCCATTACGGCCTGCCGCTCAGCGATGTCGCGCGCGCCTATGCCGACTCGATGCTCGCCCACCCCTGGATGCAGGAATGGGCCGCCGCAGCGCGCGCCGAAGACTATCCGCTCGACCGCTATCATGTGGAAGGAGGCATGCCCCTATGATGACCGCAAAATGGCCCCGCGTCTTCGCCCTGCTCACGCTGGCAGCCGCCTTCATCGTCCTCATCGCCGGCCCCGGCATCAGCAGCGGCCTCCTGCCCTGGCAGTTGGGCCTGCTCGCCTTCGCCGTCTCGGCGCTGGTCTGTGCGATAGGCAGCATCGCCCTCTTGGTCGCGCTCGCGCGCAAGGCCACGCGCACACCCGCCAAGGGCCTGCTCACCACGGGCCTCATCGCCGGCCTGCTCGGGGCCGGTGTGCCGGCGGCGATCGTGCTCGGCGCCAGCAACGCCCCGCCGATCCACGATATCACCACCGACATGGACAACCCGCCCGCGTTCGTCGCCATCACCGCCGAGCTGCGCGGGCCGGACTCAAACCCGGTCAGCTATGATCCCGCGATCGCGCCCAAGCAGGCCGAAGCCTATCCGCAGATCCGCCCGATGCGCCTTGCCGCCACCCCCGAAGAGGCCTTCGCCCGCGCCGAAGCCGCCGCCCGCGCCATGGGCTGGGAGATCGTCGCCACCGACCAGCCAGCGCTGCGCATCGAGGCCACCGCGACCGTGCCCTGGTGGGGCTTCAAAGATGATGTCGTCATCCGCCTGACCCCCGACAGCGGCGCCACCATTATCGATGTCCGCTCCAAGTCGCGCGTCGGCCAGGGCGATCTCGGCGTCAATGCCGAGCGCATCACCGCCTATCTGGACAAGCTCGCCAATGGCTGAAGCCGCGAACGCAGCGGTGTCCAGCGAAGTGCTGCCACTGGCGCAGGCGCTCATTCGGTGCCCCAGCATCACGCCTGAAGATGCCGGCGCGCAGGCCGTTCTCGCCGAGGCGCTCAGCGAGCTCGGCTTCACCGTCCATCATGTCCGCTACGGCGCGGCCCCCGATGGCCCGGTCGACAATCTGGTGGCGACCATCGGCAATAATGACGGCCCGCATTTCGCCTTCGCCGGCCACACCGATGTCGTCCCCACCGGCGACCGCGCCGCCTGGAGCGTCGATCCCTTCGAGGCCGTGGTCGCCGATGGCCAGCTCGTCGGGCGCGGCGCGGCCGACATGAAGGGCGCCATCGCCGCCATGGTCTGGGCGGCGCGCGCCCGGCTCGAGGCCGGGCTGCCGCAGGGCCGGCTCAGCTTCCTCATCACCGGTGACGAGGAAGGCCCCGCCGTGCACGGCACCAAGCCGCTGCTCGACTGGCTGGAAGCGCGCGGCCTCGTGCCCGATCTCTGCCTCGTCGGCGAGCCGACCAGCGTCCAGCGGCTGGGCGACATGATCAAGATCGGCCGCCGCGGCTCGGTCAACGCCTGGCTCACCGTGCGCGGCGCGCAGGGCCATGTCGCCTACCCACACCGCGCCCATAATCCCATCACCGATCTCGTCGCCATCCTCGCCGAGCTCAAGGGCCGGCTGCTCGACGAAGGCACCGACTGGTTCCAGCCGAGCAACCTCGAAGTCACCGACATCGCGGTCGGCAATCCGGCCACCAACGTCATCCCGGCGCTGGCCCGCGCCCGGCTCAACATCCGCTTCAACGACCAGCACAGCGGCACCGCCCTCGAAGCCTGGATCCGCGAGGTGGTGGCGCGCCATGCCCGCTCGGCCGATGTCGATGTGCGCATCTCGGGCGAGGCCTTTCTCACCGAGCCGGGCCATTTCTCCGCGCTCGTCGCCGATGCCGTGCGCGAGGTCACCGGCCAGACGCCCGAGCTCTCGACCAGCGGCGGCACGTCCGATGCGCGCTTCATCCGCCGGCTCTGCCCGGTGGTCGAATTCGGCCTGCCCGGCCAGTCGATGCACAAGACCGACGAACATGCTGAGGTCGATGATCTGGGCGCGCTGGCGCAGGTTTATGCGCGCATCCTCGACCGGGTGTTCGAGGCCGCCTGAAAGCGCAATTCAAGGCTTTCGCGCGGCTCGTGTTTTTGTGTAAGGTGCAGGCGATTGTCCGAAGGGGAGCAAAGATGCGTGGGATTTCTGTGACGCTGGTGGCGGTGCTCGGGCTTGCCGTGGCCGCCTGCGGCCAGTCCAAGTCGGAGGCCGGTGGCGACCTTGCCGCCAAGCTGGAAACCGCCGCCCCCAAGCCGGCCGAAGAAGGCCAGGTCTTCGTCGGCGAAGTCACCCCCGCGCCCCTCGAAGTCTACACCCCGCCGGCTGAGGAAGAGGCCGAGGAAGAAACCGTCACCGAATAATCCCGCCAGCGCCGCTCAGGCGCCGGTCAGGATCCGGTCGACCAGCTGCTTCACGGTCGGCACAAAGCCGTTCGAATAAAAGGGGTCGGTGGCAAAGCGATAGGCACTGTGCCCGCCGAACATCAGATTCTGCTCGGTGTCCCCGCCATGCGCGATGTCCTGCAGCGTCTTCTGGATGCAGAAGCTGCGCGGGTCGGCCAGCCGGCCCGTGCTGTTGCCCTCGGTGTCGGCCCAGCTCGAAAAGGCGCACTGGCTCAGACACCCCATGCAATCGGCCTGGTCCTTGCGGATCGTCTTCTTGTCGGCAGGCGTCACGAACACCAGCGTATTGTCAGGCGTCTTCAGCGCTTCGGTAAAGCCCTGCCCATGCCATTCGCGCGCGCGCAGCAGGTCATCCCGCGTCACCCAATAGCGCTTGGCGCCCACGCCCACATCGAGCTGAAACTGATGGTCCCCCGTCGCCGTGGTCGAAAAGGCAATCTGCCGCTCCGAGCGCGCCTCCAGATCACGCAGGAAGGGGTTGCGCACGGCGGACGAATAAAAGCCGGTCGGCGAGAATTTGTGCAGCAGGATATCGCCCTTCTCCAGCGTCATCAGCCGCTGCTTCCAGCCTTCGGGAATCGGGCTTTCCTTGGTCAGCAGCGGGCGCGTGCCAAACTGGAAGACGATGGTGCCAAGCTCCGGATTCTCCAGCCAGTCGGTCCATTCATCGAGCCGCCACACGCCGCCCGCCATGATGATCGGGGTGCTGTCGGGAATGCCCGCTTCGCGCATCACGCTGCGCAGGTCGCGCACGCGCGGATAGGGGTCCTGCGGCGCGCGCGGGTCCTCGGCGTTCGACAGGCCGTTGTGCCCACCCGCCAGCCAGGGGTCTTCATACACCACCGCCCCCAGCCATTCCGCCGCCTTGGAATAGGCGCGCTTCCACAGCGCCCGAAAAGCCCGGGCGCTGCTGATGATCGGATAATAATGCACCCCGTAATGTGCCGCGATTTCCGACAGCTTGTAGGGCATGCCAGCGCCGCACGTGACGCCATTGACCATGCCCTTGGTGCGCTCCAGCACCCCGTGCAGCACCCGCTGCGCGCCGCCCATCTCCCACAGCACATTGATGTTGAGCGCGCCGATCCCGCGCGAAAGCTCTCCCGCCGCCATCTCATAGGCGCGCTGCACCTGCTGCACCCCGCCCTCGATCGCATACTCCACCAGCTCTTCATGCCGCTCGCGCCGGGTCAGCGCGCTATAGACCTGCGGAATGATCTTGCCGGTCGGGTCATAGCTGTCAGCGTTCACCGCCGAGATGGTGCCCACCCCGCCAGCCATCGCCCAGGCGCCCGAAGACATGTGATTGGTCGCCGCCACCCCCTTGCCACCCTCCACCAGCGGCCAAACCTCGCGGCCGCCCATCCTGATCATCGAAATGCCCTTGAGGACTGTCATCGATACCCTTCCCTTTGCCGCCCCTCCATGCTTGCCGCCGCGCGTCAATGCAAGATACCCGTGGTCCGCCGCGGCGTTTCCGCCGCAAATGAAAAGGGCCGACCCGAAGGCCGGCCCCATCCAACATGGCGAAAGGTTCAGTCCTTGCCGCCGGTCAGAAAGTCGGGAAGGCTGCCGCCCTCGCTGCTCTCCTCGCGCGGCGCCCGCTCCCGGCCACCATCGCGGCCACCATCTCTGCGGGGACCACGATCACGATCACGGCCGCCATCACGGCCACCGCGGTCACCACCACGGTCACCATCTCTGCGGGGCCCACGGTCGCTGCGCGGCGCCCGCTCGCCCTCTTCACGCGGCGGGCGCGTGTCGGGCAGTTCCTCGCCAGTGTCCTGATCGACCACGCGCATCGACAGGCGCACCTTGCCCCGGTCATCAATGCCGAGCACCTTGACCTTCACCTGCTGCCCTTCCGACAGCACGTCCTTCACATTGGCCACCCGCTCGTTCTTGATCTCGGAGATGTGAACAAGCCCGTCGCGCGCGCCCATGAAGTTGACGAAGGCACCGAAATCGACCGTCGAGACCACCTTGCCGGTATAGACCTTGCCAACCTCCGGCTCCTCGACAATGCCGAGCACCCAGGCCTTGGCCGCGTCGATCTGCGCCTGGTCCGACGAGGCGATCTTCACCGTGCCGTCATCCTCGATGCTGACCTTCGCGCCCGTGGTGGCGACGATCTCGCGGATGATCTTGCCGCCGGTGCCGATGACATCGCGAATCTTCGCCTTGTCGATCTGGAAGCTCTCGATGCGCGGCGCATGCGCCGACATCTCGGTGCGCGCGCCGGTCAGCGCCTTGGCCATTTCGCCAAGAATGTGCGCGCGGCCTTCCTTCGCCTGCGCCAGCGCCTCGCGCATGATCTCCTCGGTGATGCCGGCAATCTTGATGTCCATCTGCAGCGAGGTGATGCCCTCGCTGGTGCCGGCCACCTTGAAGTCCATGTCACCCAGATGATCTTCATCGCCCAGAATGTCGGAGAGCACGGCAAACTTCTTGCCCTCAAGGATCAGCCCCATGGCAATGCCCGCCACCGGACGCACCAGCGGCACGCCCGCATCCATCAGCGCCAGGCTGCCGCCGCACACGGTCGCCATCGACGAGGAGCCATTGCTCTCGGTGATGTCGGCCAGCACACGGACGGTATAGGGGAAGTCCTCCTTCGAGGGCAGCATCGGCCGCAGCGCACGGAACGCCAGCTTGCCATGCCCGATCTCGCGGCGACCCGGCGCGCCAAAGCGACCCACTTCGCCGACCGAATAGGGCGGGAAGTTGTAGTGCAGCATGAAGCGCTCATATTTCAGCCCGTCGAGGCCGTCGATCATCTGCTCGGAATCAGACGTGCCGAGCGTGGTCGTCACGATCGCCTGCGTCTCGCCGCGGGTGAACAGCGCCGAACCGTGCGTGCGCGGCAGAATGCCGGCCTCGGCAATGATCGGGCGCACCGTCTTGGTGTCCCGGCCATCGATGCGGCTGCCGTCCTTCAGAATGGCGCCGCGCACGATCTCGGCTTCCAGCTTCTTGAACAGCTTGCCCGCCTTCTGCTGGGTGGTGCTGTCCTCGCCTTCAAACAGCGGCTTCAGCTTGGCCTTGGCCTCGCCGAGCGCCGCCTGACGGTCGGACTTCTGGATGATCTTGTAGGCAGCCGTAATGTCCTTGCCGACCGCCTTCTTGATCTTCGCCAGCATCTCGCTGTCATCGGAAATCTTCAGCTCCCACGGGTCCTTGGCGGCCTTTTCAGCCAGCTCGATGATCGCCTTGATCACCGGCTGGATGCCCCGGTGCGCAAACATCACCGCGCCCAGCATCTCGTCTTCCGAAAGCTCATGCGCTTCGGATTCGACCATCATCACCGCGTCATAGGTGCCCGCCACCATCAGGTCGAGCCGGCCCTCGGCAATCTCGCCCTTGGTCGGGTTGAGCTGATATTCGCCGTCCTTGAAACCAACGCGCGCCGCCCCGATCGGCCCCATGAAGGGCAGACCCGAAATGGTCAGCGCCGCGGACGCCGCAACCATCGCCACGACATCGGCCTCATTCTCGCCGTCATAGCTCAGCACCTGGGCAATGACGTTGATCTCGTTGAAGAATCCTTCCGGAAACAGCGGGCGGACCGGACGGTCGATGAGGCGCGAGGTCAGCGTCTCATGCTCGGTCGCCCCACGCTCGCGCTTGAAAAAGCCGCCCGGAATGCGCCCGGCGGCCGAAAACTTCTCCTGATAATGCACGGTCAACGGGAAGAAGTCCTGCCCGTCCTTGACCGACTTGGCGGCGGTCACGGCGCAAAGCACCACCGTCTCGCCATAGGTCGCCAGCACGGCGCCGTCTGCCTGGCGGGCGATCTTGCCCGTCTCCAGCTTGAGGGTGCGACCACCCCATTCGATTTCAACTGTATGGATATCAAACATGTCTGTCTTTCTGTCTGCCCGCGGCCAGATTGCCTTGGGCGGCCTTGTGTCCCCATGTTCGGGGCATAGTCCCGGTGCCGACGCCCATCGCCGGCCTGCCGGATATGTGAACGGCCCCTTGTGGGGGCCGTTCGGTGAAGGGGCTTACTTGCGCAGGCCCAATTTGGTGATCAGGTCGGTGTAGCGCTGGTTGTCGATCCGCTTCAGATAATCGAGCAGCGAGCGCCGCTTGTTGACCAGAACCAGAAGACCGCGCCGCGAATGATTGTCCTTGGCATGGGTCTTGAAATGTTCGGTGAGGTTGGCGATGCGCTCGGTCAGAATGGCGACCTGGACTTCCGGGGACCCGGTGTCGCCGGCGCCGCGCGCGTTGGAATTGATGACTTCGGCCTTGCGGTCTGCTGCAATCGACATCGGATACTCCTTATCTCAGATGTTGAACCCGCGAACCACCCGGACCATGTCCAATCCGACCTCGACCAGCGCCACGGGAACAGAGCCGTGACAGGCGAGATAGGTGCCGGGAGGGGCGGGGTGTCCCGTCAGCTTGCGCCCCTGTCGGAGTGCCGCCGCCTGATCGGGATCGATGGAGAGAGCCGGGATGTCGTCCAGCCCCGCCATCAGTGGCAGGATGACCTGTTCTGGGCCACGCTCCTGCACCAGAGCGGCCAGATTGTCCAGCGATATCGCCGCGTCCAGCCCGAACGGCCCGGCCCGCGTCCGCCGCAACATGCTGACATGGCCGACCGTGCCCAGCGCCAGCGCCATGTCACGCGCCAGGCTGCGGATATAGGTGCCCTTCGACACCAGCGCGCGAAACGTCGCGCTGTCCGGCGTCGCTGCCGAAAGGCTCAGCGCCTCGATGGTCACCGCGCGCTCCGCCAGCGTCACCGTCTCGCCTGCGCGTGCCAGCGCATAGGCCCGCTTGCCGTCCACCTTCAGCGCCGAATAGGCCGGCGGCGTCTGGCGGATCGGCCCGGTGAAGCGGCCGAGCACGGCCTCGATCGCCGCCCTGTCGGGGCGCACGTCCGAGGTCGCCACCACTTCGCCTTCACCGTCATCCGTGCTCGTCGCCGCGCCCCACGCCACAGTGAATTCATAGCCCTTGCGCGCGTCCAGCATCCGCCCGGCCAGCTTGGTTGCCTCGCCCAGCGCAATCGGCAGCACGCCGGTGGCCAGCGGGTCGAGCGTGCCGCCATGGCCGATCTTGGGCCGCGCATGGCCCGCCGCCCGCAACAGCCGCTTCACCGCCGCCACCCCTTGCGCACTCGACAGGCCCAGCGGCTTGTCGAGGATGATCCAGCCATGCAGCCCGCTCACTCGATCTCGTCTTCCGGGTCCAGCCCCTTGGCCGGCGGCGGCGTCAGGTCGCGCGCGATATCGGGCCGCTTCAGCACCGCATCGATCCGCGCGCTGGCATCATAGCTCTCGTCGACCCGGAAGCGCAGGTCCGGCGTATATTTGGTCGCCAGCCGCCGCGCGACCTCGCCGCGCAAAAAGCGCGCATTGGCCGCCAGCGCCTTCACCAGCGCCTGATCATCATCGCTGTGAAACGCCTTCACAAACACCGTCGCATGGCGAAGATCGGGCGACAGCCGCACCTCCGACACCGTCACCAGCCCCGGCGGCACGCTGTCATCGCGCAAGTCGCCGCGCGCCAGCACCTCGGCCAGCGCATGGCGCACCTGCTCGCCCACCCGCAGCAGCCGCACCGAACGACCTTGCCCATCAGCCCCGGCGCGCGCCATCAGCGCCCCTCGAACTGGCGCAGCCAATCAAGGCTGGTCGCAATCAGCCGGATGCGCGCGTCGCTGAAACTATGGTCGGTCGGCCATTCCTGCACCTCGAAACGCGCCGGCGAAGCCGCCTGCATCGCCGCCGTCAGCGCCTTGTTCTCGGCCGCCAGCCCGCGCGTCGCCACCAGGCTCAACACCGGCCGCGTCGCCAGCTGGCCCGCATAGGCAGTCAGGTCAAACCGGTCCTTGCTGGCGAGATATTCCGCCGCCAGCGCCGCCCCGCTGGTGCCCGACAGCGGCGCCATGTTGCGCGCCAGAAATGCCGCCACCGCGGCCTCGTCAACGCCCGCCGGCAGCGTCTTGGCGCCCAGCCCCGGGTTCCACGCATCGAGCAGCAGCACACCGGCAACGCCGGGCCGCGCCGCCGCCGCCAGCGTGGCGGCAAACCCCCCCATTGAATGACCAGCAACCACGACGCGCGCCGGGTCGATCCGCAGCCGTTCGCGCTGCGCCGGCGCCACCAGCCAGTCATGCGCCGCCTCGGCATCTTCCACCACATGGGCAAAGCTGAAATTGCCCTCGCTCCCCCATGAGCCGCGATAATGAAGGGTCAACACCACCCAGCCCTGCCGCCGCGCCGCCTGCGCCAGGTCGAGATTCTGCTCATTGCCGGGATAGCCGTGCAACAGCAGGAGCGCGGGATGCGGGCCCGCACCCGCCGGCACATAGACCACCGCATTCATCGCCGACCCATGGCTGTCGATCCGCGCCTCGACCATCTTGGCCGGATGCGCCGCGTCAGCCGGCGGATCAGCCCAGACCGCCTCGGGAAGCCCGGCCACAGGCTGGGCCAGCAGCGGCAAGGGCGCGAGTGTCGCCAGCAAAAAGGCCATCACCCGCACCAGACCGCCTCCCCTCAAAGCACGCGTTCGCGGCTCTCGACCTCATAGGTCTCGATGACGTCGCCAGCCTTCACATCCGAACTGTCCGCCAGCGTGATGCCGCATTCCAGACCGGCCTTGACCTCGGCGACATCGTCCTTGAACCGCCGGAGCGAGGCAATCGAACCCGTGTAGATGATGACATCATCGCGCATGACACGCGCCCGGAGCGCCTTCTTGATATAGCCCTCGGTCACGCGCAGACCCGCTGCCTTGCCGGTCTTGCCCGCCTGGAACACCTCCAGCACATCGGCGCGGCCCACCACCGTCTCGTGCATCTCGGGGCCAAGCTGCCCGGCCATGGCGGCCTTCACATCATCGATGAGATCGTAGATCACATCATAATATTTGAGCGCCACGCCCTCGCGCTGGGCCGCCTCGCGCGCCTTGGCATTGGCGCGCACATTGAAGCCGATGATCGGCGCGCCGCTCGCTCTCGCCAGCGTCACATCGCTCTCGGTGATGCCGCCGACATTGGCCAGCAGCACCCTCGCCTTGATGAGATCGGTGCTGATCTTGTTGACCGCCCCGGCAATCGCCTCAGCCGAGCCTTGCGTGTCCGCCTTGATGACCAGCGGATATTCCGCCACCTTGGCCGCGCGCAACACCGAGAACATCGTCTCGAGATTGGTCGGCTCCTGCGCCGTGCGCTTCTCCAGCGCGAGCCCCGCACGATACTCGGCCACCTTGCGGGCGCGGGCCTCATTCTCCACCACAGTCACCGCATCGCCCGCCTGCGGCACGCCCGTCAGGCCCAGCACCTCAACCGGCGTCGAAGGCAGCGCCTCCTTGACCTGCTTGCCCTCGTCATTGGTCAGCGCACGCACCCGCCCCCAGGTCTGGCCCATCACGAAGATGTCGCCCTGGCGCAGCGTGCCGCGCTTCACCAGCACGGTCGCCAGCGGTCCCTTGCCCTTGTCCAGCCGGGCCTCCACCACCGTGCCTTCGGCGGCGCGGTCGGGGTTGGCCTTCAGCTCCAGCACTTCGGCCTGCAGCAGCAGCTTGTCGATCAGCTCATCAAGCCCGGTCTTGGCCGTGGCCGACACCTCGACATCCTGCACATCGCCGCCCATCTCTTCCACCTGCACATCATATTGCAGCAGGTCGGTGCGGATCTTGGCGGCATTGGCGCCGGTCTTGTCCATCTTGTTGATCGCCACCAGCATCGGCACGCCGGCCGCCTTGGTGTGCTGAATCGCCTCGATGGTCTGCGGCATGATCCCGTCATCCCAAGCCACCACCAGCACCACGATATCGGTCACCGACGCGCCGCGCGCGCGCATCGCGGTAAAGGCCTCATGGCCCGGCGTATCGAGGAAGGTGATCTTCTCGCCGGTCTTGCGGGTGATCTGATAGGCGCCAATGTGCTGGGTGATGCCGCCGGCCTCGCCCTTGGTCACGCTGGTGCCGCGCAGCGCGTCGAGCAGGCTGGTCTTGCCATGGTCGACATGGCCCATGATCGTCACCACCGGCGCCCGCGGCGACAGATTCTCGTCGACATCGTCCTCGCCCACCATGCCCTTCTCGACGTCAGACGCCGAGATGCGCACGATATTGTGGCCGAACTCGTTGAGCACCAGCTCAGCCGTGTCCTGGTCGATCTCTTCATGTGCCGCCGTCGGCACGCCCATGCGGGCGAGCAGGCGCACGACATTGTTGGTGCGCTCGGCCATCCGGTTGGCCAGCTCCTGCACGGTAATCGAGTCCGACACCGTCACATCGCGCACCTGCTTGGGCTGGCTGCCCAGCCGGCCGCGCTCCTTCTCGCGCGCCCGCCGCAGCGCCGCAAGGCTGCGCACGCGCACCGAATCGTCCGATTCGAGCGCCCGCACAACGGTCAGCTTGCCCGACTTGCGCCGGTCATCGCCAATCCGCAGCTTGCTCGGCTTGGGCGCCTCCGACTTGCGGCCGGGAATGGCGCGCACGCGCATGTCATCGTCTTCATCAAGATCGGGCACCGCCCCATCGACACCGGGAATGGCCGGCACCGGGTCCGGCTCGGTGAGGATGCGCAGCTGCTCCTCCTCCTCGCGCGCCCGCTTCTCTTCCAGCCGGATGCGCTCGGCCTCGGCTTCGGCGGCGCGCTGCTGCTCCTCGCGGATGCGCGCTTCCTCGCCCAGCCGCAGCCGCTCCTCTTCGGCCTGGCGCATCAGCAGCGCGGCGCGCTCCTTGGGCGTCAGGTTGCTCGGGGCCGGCTTGGGTGCCGGCTTCGGCGGCGCGGCCTTGGCCACAGGCGCGGGCTTTTCGGCCACGGGCGCAGGCGGCGCGGCCGGCTCGGGCGCGGGCGGCGCCTTGGCCGCCGGCGTCGGCAACGGCGGCCGCTCCACAGGGCTGAACTTCACCGGCGGCGGCACCGGCCGCGCCGGTGCGGCCGGCGCGGCTGCAGGCGCAGGTGCTGCGCTGGGAGGGGCTGGCGTCGCAGCAGGCGCAGGCGCTGCGGCAGGGGCCGGTGCAGGCGCAGGCGCCTTGGCCTCCGGGGCCGGCGTCGGCTCGGGCGCAGCCGCAGGGGCCGGGTCGCCGGGGCGGTGCAACACGCGCTGGCGCTTCACCTCGACAACCACCTGCTTGGTGCGGCCATGGCTGAACTGCTGCTTGACCTTGCCCACCTCCACGGCCTTGTTCAGGCCGAGGGGGGCACGCATGCCAAGCTTGGGTTTGTTTTCGTCACTCATATAAGTCGCGTCTCATGCCTTTCATCGACGCCGCCGGCAACCGCCGTCGGCGCTTCGTCTTCCATCCCAGTCATTCCGGGCCCATCGGCTGATCGGGCGTCCAGCCCCTGATAGGCGACCCAGCGCGCCAAGGCTGCCCGCACGCGCGCAGCTGCTCCCGCATCGACAATGGCTGCACTTACTACATTTCCACGCCCCAAGGCCACCGACAATGTGCCCCGGTCAAAGGGCAGCACCCGGCTCTGCGAGTCCGGACAGGCCGCGCGGCGCTTCATCTCCAGCTTGCCCGAGCCATCCTCGCCCGCGTCGGCTGCATGCAACAACAACACCACCCGGCCCTTGCCCAGCGCATCCGAAATCCGCTCATGCCCCCAGACCAGCAGCCCGGCGCGCGTGCACAGCCCCAGCTGGTCCAGAATCCGCTTCTCCAGCCCGCGCGCAATGTCATCGGCCAGCGTCTCCGAAACCCTGACCGGGCTCTGCTTCAACGCACGCACCAGCGCGCCCTGCAGCTGGCCGCGCGCCATCGCCGTCTCGATCAAGGCCCGGTCGGCGCTCACCCAGGCGCCGCGGCCCGGCAGCTTTTCGCCCAGATCAGCCGCAACCTCGCCCGCCGGGCCCAGCGCCAGGCGAATGAGCTCAGCTCTGGGCCCGCTGGCGCGGGTCAGGATGCAGCGGCGTTCCGCCTCGAGGGGCTCATTGCTCGCCATCCGCCGCAGCGTCCCCTTCCTCGTCGGCAAACCAATGGGCACGCGCCGCCATGATGATGCGGTTGCCGTCATCCTCGCCCAGCGGAAAATCCTTGAGCAAGCCGTTTCGGCCCACCAGCTCGTCGGTGGCCAGATCGCCCAGATCATCGAGCGTGCGGATCTCCTTCCTGCCGAGCACGACCAGCATCGCCTCGGTCAGCCCGGCAATCTCGGCCAGCGCATCCTCGACGCCGAGCCCGCGACGCTCCTCGCGCGCCGCCGCCTCGCGCCGCTCCAGCGCCTCGACCGCGCGGCTCTGCAGCTCGGCCGCAAGATCCTCCAGCCCCTCGATGCTGGCCACCTCGTCCACCTCGACATAGGCGACCTCCTCCAGTTCGGAGAAACCCTCGGCCACCAGCAGCTGCGCCAGCGTCTCGTCGACATCGAGCTCGGCCTCGAACATCTGCGACTTTTCCATGAATTCCTTCTGCCGCCGCTCGCTCTCGTCCGCCTCGGTCATGATGTCGATCTGCCGGCCGGTCAGCTGGCTCGCCAGCCGCACATTCTGCCCGCGCCGGCCAATGGCCAGGCTCAGCTGGTCATCGGGCACCACCACGTCGATGCGGTTGTCCTGCTCGTCAAGCACCACCTTGGCCACTTCGGCCGGCTGCAGCGCATTGACAACAAAGGTGGCAACATCGGGCGACCAGGGAATGATGTCGATCTTCTCGCCCTGCAGCTCCTGCACCACCGCCTGCACGCGGCTGCCCTTCATGCCCACGCACGCACCCACCGGATCGATCGAGCCATCGCGGCTGATCACGCCGATCTTGGCGCGGCTGCCGGGGTCGCGCGCCACCGCCTTGATCTCGATGATGCCGTCATAGATTTCCGGCACTTCCTGCGCGAACAGCTTCTTCATGAACTCGCCCGCCGCGCGGCTGAGAAAGATCTGCGGACCCCGCTGCTCGCGGCGCACGCTCAAGATCAGGCTGCGCACCCGGTCGCCCGGCTTCAGCACCTCGCGCGGGATCTGCTGGTCACGGCGGATCACGCCCTCGGCCTTGCCCAGATCCACCACGACATGGCCGAATTCGGCCCGCTTCACCACGCCGGTGATGATCTCGCCGGCACGGTCCTTATATTCCTCATATTGCCGCTCGCGCTCGGCATCGCGCACCTTCTGCACGATCACCTGCTTGGCGGCCTGCGCAGCGATGCGGCCAAATTCCACCGGCGGCAGCGGGTCGACGATGAAATCGCCCACGCTCGCTGCCGGGTCCTTCTTCTGCGCATCCTTCAGGCTGGTCTGCTTGAAGAAATCATCGGGCTCCTCAACCACTTCCAGCACCCGCCACAGCTGGGTGTCGCCGGTCTTCGGGTCGATCTTGGCGCGAATGTCGTTCTCCGCCCCGTAGCGGGCACGCGCAGCGCGCTGGATGGCGTCCTCCATCGCCTCGATGACAATGGCGCGGTCGATCGACTTCTCGCGCGCCACCGCATCGGCGATGGCGAGAAGTTCGGCGCGGTTGGCAGTAACGGCAGTGGCCATGATCAGGTCCTTAAGGGCTTAGTTGTCGTTATCGGGTTCAAACTCGGTGTCGTCGATCACCGTGTCCGCATCTCCCGCATCAAGCGGGCGGGTCGCGGCGATCAGCTTGTTCGTCAAGACCAGCTTGGCGCTGGCAATCTGCGCCAGCGGCACGCTCACCCGGGCGCCGGCGACGCTGAGCGCCGCCGCATCCGCCTCCAGCCCGATGATCTCGCCCTTCAGCGCGACCCGGCCCGCCTGCGGCCCACCGTCCAAGGGCGCGGCCAGCTTCAGCCGCGCCTCATGGCCAGCCCAGCGCGTCCAGTCGCCCGGCCGCGTCAGCGGCCGGTCGATGCCGGGCGAAGACACTTCAAGCGCATATTCCCCCTCGATCGGGTCCGCGGCATCCAGCGGCTCGTCGAGCGCGCGGCTGATCTCGCTGCACTGGGCCAGCGTCAGCTGCCCCGTCGCCGGGTCCTCGGCCATGATCTGCAGCGTCTGCGCGCCAGCACGGCCATTCATCTGCACGCGCACCAGCTCATAACCGAGATCGGCGATGATCGGGGCGACAAGCGCTTCAAGGGTGGCGTTCAAACTCAAGACCGTGCAAGACCATGGCTTCGGGCAAAGGCCGGTGGCGGCGGCGGGGAACCCCTGCCGACCCCAACTGGTTACCCATGTGGAAGTGCGCCTGCTATACTGCGAGCGCGCGCGCCGGGCAAGTGCTGGTTGCAGCGCAGGAGAACACACAATGAAGACAATGTTGATGGCCATGGCGTCGGCCCTGCTCGCAGGCGCCGCGCTGGCCCAGCCCGCCGACCCTGCCGACAAGGGCAGCGAAAACATCAACGACGGCGACCGTGCCCTCGACACGGTCGAGAATATCGCCACCCGCCCCTTGAAGGACATGAACATCGTCCAGAAAAAGCTCGACCCCGAGCTTGAGGCGATGATGGCCGAACCCTATTCGCTCAAAGGCATCCGCTACTGCCGCCACTATATCGCCGAGGTCCGCAAGATCGACGGCATGATCGGCCCCGATGTCGATTCGCCCGAAGCGCTGGCCGCGAGGGACAAGAAGCAGACTCCGGCCGAATTCGCCTTTGGCGCCACCGAAGCGCTGGTCGGCAGCGTCATCCCCTTCGCCGGCGTCGTCCGCTTCATCTCAGGCGCCGACAAGCGCGACAAATATGTGGCCGCCGCCCTTTATGCCGGCTCGCTGCGCCGGTCCTATCTCAAGGGCCGCGCCCGCGGGCTTGGCTGCGAGATCTAGCCCTGCGCCAGCGGGTGGCGCGCGTTCACCAGCTCGATCAGCGCGCGCCCCGCAACATGGGTATAGATTTGCGTGGTGGCGATATCGGCATGGCCGAGCAGCGTCTGCACGGCGCGCAAATCAGCCCCGCCCTCGAGCAAATGGGTGGCAAAGGCATGGCGCAGCACATGCGGGCTGATCCGGCTCGGCGGAATGCCGGCCTCGCCCGCCAGCCACTTGATCAGCTGCCACAGCCGCAACCGGCTCAAATGCCCCTCACGCGAAGGAAACAGCCAGCGCGCGCGCTCGGGCACATGCGCCAGATGCGCCGCCACCGCCGCCTCCGCCGCCCGGCCGATCGGCACCAGCCGCTCGCGCCCGCCCTTGCCCGCCAACACCAGATGCCCGCGCCCCGGCCGCACCGCCTGGCGCGGCAGGCTGACCAGCTCGGTCGCCCGCAACCCCGAGCCATAAAGCAGCTCGACCAGCGCCTGCAGCCGGATCAGCCGCACATCCTCGGGTGCGGCCGCGCGCTTGGCCTCAAGCGTCTGAAACAGCGCCTCCACAGCACCGGCGTCCAGCGACTTCGGCAGCGCGCGCGGCTGCTGCGGCCGGGCGATATCGCGCGCCGGGTCATCGGCCCGCAGCCCCTCGCGCTGCAAAAAGCCGAAGAACTGCCGGAGCGCCGAGGTCTTGCGCGCCGCACTCGCCCGCGCCAGCGGCGCCCAGCCCGCCACCAGCGCCGCCAGCGCCGCCGCATCCGCCCGCGCCAGCGCCCCGCCACAAGCGGCCGAGGCCTGCGCAAGGTCGCGGCCATAGGCGGCAATGGTATTCTTCGCCGCTCCGCGCTCGCTCGCCATCATGTCCAGAAACAGCGCCGTCGCCCGGCCGTCGCTGATCTCGCCCAAAGGCTGCCCAGCGGCCATCGCTAGCCGCGGGTCACCGCTTCAGCCGCAATGGCGCGCGCCAGCCCCGGCTTGCCGATCCGCACCAGCGCCGCCGTGATCGCGCGCAGATGATGCGGCGGCACCGCCCGCCACGCCCCCTGCAATCCCGTCGCCACCAGCACCATCACCTCGCCGCGCCGCCCCGCCGCCGCCGCCTCGGCCAGCGCCCGGCTCCAGCGCGTCTCCGTCTCGGCCACCAGACCGTCCGGATAGTCCTCCGCCTCCGCCATCCCCAGCCCCGTCAGCGCCGCCAGCAGCCGCCCGGCGCTGGCGTCATCAGCGCCGGTCTGCTCGCGCCAGTCGGCCAGCGCCTCGGGCGTCGCGGTCAAGGCGCCGCTGGTCGCCAGCAGCGCCCAGGCGCGCGCCCGCACCGGCCCGCTGGCCGTGCTTGCCACCGGCCACCAGCGCCGCGCCGCGCGCACATTGCCAGCGCTCAACAGGCTGGCGATCACATCAGCCGCGTCCTCGGCCAGCGCGTCCGCCGGCTCCAGCCGCGCCGCCGCGCGCGCCGTCAGAATATAGCCGGCATAGCGGGCCGAGGCCTGCGACAGGCCGGGAATGCTCCTCCCCCAGATCGCCCGCATCGCCTCCAGCCGGCTCGCCGCACTCCCGGCCGCAAAGGCCGCGCGCAGCCGGGCGGCCGCGCTGTCCGGCCCATCATCGGCCGCCAGCGCCGACACGCCGGCCACATATTCCGCCGCCGAGACCGTGCCGATCACCGCCGCGGGACCAAGCGAAGCCAGCCGGCGCTCGGCCGCGATGCCGGGCTGGCGCACGATCCAGCCATGCCGCGCCGGGCCAAGCGCGCCGAGCGCGGCCTCCGGAATCTGGACCCCGGCAGCGGTTGCCACGCCAAAGCGAAACAGCGTCAGCGGCGGCGCCTCGCCCCAGGCGATGTTGGTGGCGCTGCCGCCGGTCCCGGCCACCACCGCCACGCCTTCGGCCAGCCGCAGGTCAAAAGGCGACACGCTGCTCGCCCGGTTGCGCAGCGAATCGAACACCGCGGCGGCTGAAATATCATCGCCTTCCAGCGCCGCGCACATGCCCAGCACCAGCTCCCACAGCGGATCGGCGCTGATCTGTCGCCCGGTGCGCGCCACCGGGCAAAGCGCCCCGAGGTCAGCCGCCGCCATCGCCGCATTCGCCGCCACGCGCGTTGCCGCCGGCGTATTGGCCTCCAGCGGCAGCGCGTCGATCAGCGCCCGCGCCCCGTCAATCTCACCCAGCCGCACCAGCAGCCCGGCCCGCGCCGCCACCCAGTCCCCTGGGCTCAGCCCCGCAGGCGCGCTGGCGCGGGTCAGCAGCGCATTGCGCAGGCCGATCGTCGCCCAGCGTGAGGCCAGCGGTGCCTCGATGCGCCGCATCAGCGCCGCCACAAACCGCCCATCACTGGCCGCATAGGCCGTCTCGCGCCAGCCCCGCAGCCCGGACGGATAAAGACCGATGCGGCGCGCGCTGCGCGGCAAGGCCGCCAGCGGATCGCGCACCGGCGCGACCACAGGCGCATCAACCAGACCGTCCCCAGCACCCTCCCCGGGCGGCCCGTCCACACCCGGCAGCGGCAGCCCCTCCACACCCGGCCCCTCCACGCCCGGCAGGCTCGGCGGCGTCACGCCCGGCAGCGGCGCCACATCCGGCTCGGGCTCCGGCTCCGGCGCGTTTCGAAAGGCATCGGGCAGCAGCGAGGGCGCCGGCTGCGCCGCCAGCGGGCCAGCCCAGACCAGCGCTGCGGCGGCAAGCAGGCGCAGCCGCTGTTGCGCTTTCAGATGTGCTGGTCTTTCACCCATGGCCGCAGCGTGTATAGCGGGGGGCATCATGGAGTGCGAACCCAAAAAGAGCAGAAAATCGGCCCCCGCCCGGCGCGGCCGCACGCGCCTCGAAGCCGCCGCCCGCCGGCCGATCACGCTCGTCGGCCTGATGGGCGCGGGCAAGACCAGCGTCGGCAAGCGCCTCGCCGCAAAGCTCGGCCTGCCCTTCGTCGATGCCGATGCCGAGATCGAGCTGGCCAGCGGCATGACCATCTCCGAAATCTTCGAACGCTTCGGCGAAGCCCATTTCCGCGACGGAGAGCGCCGCGTCATCGCCCGCCTCGTCGACGGCGAGACCAAGGTCGTCGCCACCGGCGGCGGCGCCTTCATGCAGGATGACACCCGCGCCCTCATCCTCGCGCGCAGCGTCGCCGTCTGGCTCGATGCCGATATCGACACGCTCGTCGCCCGCGTCGGCAAGCGCGACAGCCGCCCCCTGCTCGCCGGCCGCGACCCCGGCGAGGTGCTGCGCGCGCTCGCGGCCGAGCGTCGCCCCGTCTATGCGCAGGCCCATGTGCGCGTCATGAGCGGTGCCGGACCGCACGGCGAAGTCGTCGAAGCGATCATCGACGCACTCGCACAGTGGAACGGAGACGCTGATGATCGTTGATGTCGAACTCGGCGCGCGGCGCTACCCCATCCATATCGAGGCCGGGCTCCTCGGCCGCGCCGGCGCGCTGCTGGCGCCGCTGGTCCGTCCCCGCCCCGATGGCAACCGACTTGTCGTGGTCAGCGACACGCACGTCGCACCGCTTCATCTCCCCGCCCTCACCGCCGCGCTGGCTGAAAGTGGCGTCGAGGCGGTGCCGGTCATCCTGCCCGCCGGCGAGGCCAGCAAGAGCTGGGCCGGCCTCGAACAGCTGTGCGAAGCCCTGCTCGCCCACGGCGTCGAGCGGCGCGATGTCGTGGTGGCGCTGGGCGGCGGCGTCATCGGCGATCTCACCGGTTTCGCCACCTCCGTCCTGCGTCGTGGCTGCGGCTTCGTCCAGATCCCGACCACGCTGCTCGCCCAGGTCGACAGCTCGGTCGGCGGCAAGACCGCGATCAACGCCGCGGCCGGCAAAAATCTCATCGGCAGCTTCCACCAGCCCGCCATGGTGCTCATCGACCCCACCGTGCTGGCCACCCTGCCCCCGCGCGAGCTCGCCGCCGGCTATGCCGAAGTCGTCAAATATGGCCTCCTCGGCGATGCCAATTTCTTCAGCTGGTGCGAGGCCCATGCCGCCCGCCTGCTCGCCGGTGATGCCATGGTCCAGGCCGAAGCCATCGCCGCCTCCTGCCGCGCCAAGGCCGCCATTGTCGCTGCCGACGAGCGCGAAACCGGCGATGTCCGCGCGCTGCTCAATCTCGGCCACACTTTCGGTCACGCCTTCGAAGCCGAGGCCGGCTTCTCCGACCGGCTGCTCCACGGTGAAGGCGTCGCCCTTGGCATGGCGCTGGCCTTTGATTTCTCCGCCCGCACCGGCCTGTGCAGCCCCGATGACGCCGCCCGGGTGCGCGCCCATCTCGCCGCCCATGGCTATCCGCTCAGCCCGCGCGCACTCGGCCTCGACGCCCCCCCCGAGCGGCTGCTCGCCCATATGATGCAGGATAAAAAGGTCGAGGCCGGCCGGCTGACCCTCATCCTCGTGCGCGGCATCGGTCAGGCCTTTGTCGCCCATGATGTCGACAAGGCCGAGGTGCAGGCCTTCCTCGCCCACGCCCTCGCCGCCTGATCAGCGCGCCTCAAACACATCGCCCACCGCCAGCGCCGGGTCGGCCAGCGCCGGCCCGTCGAGCAGCGTCTCGGTCCAGAATCCGGTCAGGATCGGCAGCAGCCGCGCCGCCAGCGCCGGCGAGGTCGCCGTCTCGCTGGTGCCGGCCAGCTGCATGTGGTTGGCGCCAGCGGCAACATAGAGGTATTTCCGCCCCGCGGGCAGATGCGGCCACAGCCCGGTCCGCTCCTCAAGCTGGGCGCGCGCTGCCTCAGGCGTGGCATCCGGCGAAATCCCGTCCAGACTGCCCGTCACCAGCATGAACGGCCGGGTCATGGCTGCTGCCGAGGCCGCCCGCGCGTCGGGCGGCGCCAGCGGGCTGCCGGCAATCGCCATCGCCGCCTTGAACGGCTGGCGCGCCGGCAGCGCTGGCCCGCCCAGCCGCTGCCCCGCCAGAACCTGCGCCACCCAGGCCCCCATGCTGTGCCCGCCCACGCCCAGCCGGCTCTGGTCGATCCGCAGCGTCTCACACGCCCCCAGCCCATAAGGCAGCTGCGAAAGCGCAAAGCCAATGTCGGCAATGCGCGCCGCCAGCTGCACGCTGCCCGCAGCCTCGCGCACGCGCGCCAGCCGCGCCGCCCGCGCCGCCTCCGGCGTCGGCGCCGCCTTGGCCCGCGCATCCGCCTCCGCATAGACGCGCGCATCCGAGCCGGGGTGCGAAAATTGCAGCGTCGCCAGCCCGGCCTCGGCCCAGGCCTCGGCATAAAGCCGCCCCTGTGCCAGCGTGCCGCCAAGGCCCGGGCTCCAGACAATCAGCGGCACCAGCGGCGCGCCATTGTCGGGCAGCGTGAGGCGCACCGGAATGTCACGCCCCCGCGCCGGGTCACGCACCACGCTCTCGCAAACGGCCGCCCAAGCCGGAGCGGCCGTGCAGATCAGCAGCAATAACAGCGCGCGCAGCATCGCCCCAAGGCTGAAGCGCGCCGCCGCACAGGTCAAGCCTCAGCCAAGGCTCAGCCTGTGCGTGCCGCGCCGCGTCGTCGCCACCTGCGTGCCCGTCGTCTGGGTGCTCACCTCGCGGATGGTGCGCATGAACGTCCATTCAGCGCGCGCCTCCTCCGGCGTCAGCGTCACCGTCATATAGCCGCGCTGGCTGGTGTCGCACCACTTCAGCTCGGGGCTGGCCGCAACCACGGCATCGCGCACCCCGCCCGGATTGGCAGCAAAGGCCTGCTCATAGCCCGGCGAGGTGATCGACTGGACGTCAAACTCCACCGCCGCCGGCTTGCCGTCATGCGCCAGATCAAAGGCCCAGGCATTGTGGCTGTCGCCCGCGAGCACGATCAGCTCTGCACCCGCCGCCTGTGCGGCGCCCAGCAGCCGGGCGCGCGCCGCGGGATAGCCCGCCCACATGTCCATCGCCGCCGAAATCCCGGCCGCACTCGCCGCCATCCCGGCCTGCACATAGCCCTGCAGCCGCTTGTCGGCGCCGGCCGGCACGAAATCCATCGCATTCTTCGGCGTATAGACATTGCCCATGATCACCTGCTGCGCCAGCAGCTGCCACTTGTGGCCATCCTTCACCGAGGCCTTCATCGTCTCGAACAGCCAGGCCTCCTGCTCAGCGCCCAGCAACTGGCGCGCCGGATCAGCCAGCGGCCCATCGCGGAACCGCGCCACCGCGGTTGCGCCCTCGCGCAGCACCGGTCCAAGCTCAAGCTGCTGGTCGCGCCCGGCAATGCGCGTATCAACCGTGATCAGGCTCAAAAGGTCGCCAATGTCATAGCGCTGCCACATGCGGTCGGCCTGCGGCAGCCATTCCTTGTGCGCCCGGGTCGCGGCCGCCTTGCGCACCTCATAATCGCCCTCGCCCGCCTGATGGTTCTCTGCGCCCGCCTTCCAGCTGTCGTTGCAGATTTCATGATCGTCCCAGATCGCGATCATCGGGAAGTTGCGGTGCAGCTCCTGCAGGGCCGGGTCGACCCGGTAGCTGGCATAGCGCTGCCGGTAATCATCAAGCGCCACAATCTCGTGCGCCGGCTCGATCACCCGCCCCGCCAGCGCCTGCGCCGCCGAAGGATAGGCGCCCTGCTGATACTCATAGATATAGTCGCCCAGATGCACGATCAGATCGATGTCATTGCGCGCCGCCAGATGCGCATAGCCATTGAAATGGCCAAAGGGCTTGTTCGAGCAGCTCACCACCGCAATGTTGAACCGGCTGAGCGGCCCGCGCGGCAGCGTGCGCGTGCGCCCCGTCACCGACTGGCTGCCGTCGGGCGCGGTGAACCGATAGAACAGCCAACCGCCCACTGGCAGCCCCTTGATATGCGCCTGCGCCGTGCCCCAGCTCGAAGGCCCGGCCACGGTCTCGGCCCGCGCAATCACATCCATCATCCCGGGATCGCGCGCCACCTCGACCTTCAACACCGCGTCGCGGCCATCGGCGCTGGCATAGCGCGTCCACAGCCGGATCGAATCAGGCCCGGGGTCGCCCGAGGCCACGCCGTGGGTGAAGCCCGCCGCCGGCCAAAGCCCGGCCAGCGCCGGCCGCACCGGCAACAGCAGGCCAGCCGCAGACGCAGCAATAAAGGCGCGGCGATCAAGAGCGAGACGCATGGGGTGTTCTCCGGTTAAATGAATGAAACGTTCGTTAGAACGACTTTGTGACAGTTTTTGGAGAAGACACCCGTGGCGAAGATGCGCATCAAGGCCGATCTGCCGCAAAAGACCTGCGCCGCCTGCGGCCGCCCGTTCAGCTGGCGAAAGAAATGGGCGCGCGACTGGGCCAATGTGCGCTATTGTTCCGATGCCTGCCGAACCGGCAGCCTCGCGCGCGCCAAGGCACAGCAGCAAAGGGGAGAATGATCATGGCAACCCAGCTCAAGACAACCGACCCAAAAGACCAGACAGGCGTCAAGGATCAGGTGTCCGCCGAGGAATGGGCGCTGCGCGTCGATCTCGCCGCCGCCTACCGGCTCGTCGCCATGCATGGCTGGGATGATCTCATCTTCACCCATCTCTCGGTGCGCGTGCCCGGCCCCGAGCATCATTTCCTCATCAACCCCTATAATCTCATGTTCGAGGAGATCACCGCCTCCAGCCTCGTCAAGATCGACGTCCATGGCCATCCAGTGATGGAGACGCCCTATCTCACCAACCCCGCCGGCTTCACCATCCATTCCGCCATCCATATGGCGCGCGAAGATGCCCATGCCGTCATCCATCTCCACACGCCGCACGGCCAGGCCGTCGCCGCGATGAGCGACGGGCTGATGCCCATCACCCAGACCGCCATGCTGATCCGCGACGAGATCGCCTATCACCACTATGAAGGCGTCGCCACCGACCTCGATGAGCGTGAGCGCCTCGTCGCTGATCTCGGCACCAAGTCCGCCATGATCCTGCGCAACCATGGCACGCTCACCGTTGGCGAAACGGTCGCCGAGGCGTTCATCAAGATGTATTTCCTCGAACGCGCCTGCGAGGCCCAGTGCCTTGCGCTGTCAGGCGGCGCCGCGCTCCTCAACCACCCGCCGCAGGGCACGCCTGAAAAGGCCGCAAATCAGGGCCGCGACGGCCTCAAGCTCATCGGCAACATGCTCGCCTGGCCCGCGCTGCTGCGCAAGCTCGACCGCGCCGACCCCTCCTTCCGCGACTGACCTCTCAGCGCCCGGCCAGCGGCGCCAGCTGGTCGAGCGCATGGTAAAGCAAAACGCCCGCACACACCGCCACATTCAGGCTGTCGGCGCTGCCCTGCATCGGCAGCCTGACCAGCGCATCGCACCGCGCCGCATAGTCCGCCGGCAGCCCGGCCTGCTCATTGCCCAGAAGCAGAAAGCTCGGCGGCTTGAACCGATGCGCCCGGTAGTCGACCGTCCGCCCCTCAAGTGCGGCCCCCACGATCTCGCCGCGCGGGCCAGCCCAGTCAAAGAACTGCGCCCCGCTCGCCTGCGCAATCCGCCGGCTGAACACCGCCCCCATCGAAGCGCGCACCGCCTCCACGCTGAACGGATCGGCCGAGCTATCAAGCAAAATCAGCCCGCCCGCCCCGGTCGCGTCGCAGGTCCTGAGCATGGTGCCGATATTGCCGGGGTCGCGAATCGTCTCGCCCGCCAGCCACAGCGGTGCCGCCGCCACATCCAGCGCCGACAGGCTGGTATCGGGAATAGCATAGGCCGCCGCACAGCCGCCGGCATTGTCCTTGCCCGTAATCCGGCTCATCAGGAGCGGCGTCACCCGCATCACCTGCGCCCGCGCCGCAAGGCTCGCCTCGATCAGCCGCGCGCCCAACGGATGCGCCTCCGCCTGCGCCGTCACCGCCAGCAACACCGGCACCCGGCCCGCTGCCAGCGCCTCGGTGCAGACCCTGAGACCTTCGGCCAGAAACAGCCCCTCCAGCCGCCGCGCCTTCTTGTCAGCCAATGATTTCAGCCGCTTGACGCTAGGGTTGGCGGCGCTGGTCACATCGAGAATCATAGCGTGCTGCTGTTGTAGCTGTGCCAGCACAGCATCGCCAGCGTGCCGCGGTGCGGGGCAAAGGGTGCCGCCAGCCGCCGCGTCTCGCGCTCGCCCGGCCGCTCAGCCGCGCCCAAAAGCCGGGCCAGCTCGATCTGCACGGCGAGATCGCCGCCGGGAAAGACATCACCGCGCCCCTCGGCAAACAGCAGATAGATCTCCGCCGTCCAGCGCCCCACGCCCTTGACCGCCGTGAGTGCGGCTATCGCATCCTCGTCATCCGCCGGCAGCGCCCCGAAATCGAGCGCGCCCGACAGCACCGCACCCGCCAGCGCATGGGCATAGCTGGCCTTCTGCCCCGAAAGCCCGGCCCCGCGCAGCGCGTCCACCGGCAGGGCGGCAAGTGCGGCCACATCGCCCGCATCGCCGCCCACCAGCGCCTCCAGCCGCGCCCAGATACTCGCCGCCGCCTTCACGCTCACCTGCTGGCCGATGATCGCGCGCAGCAGCGTCTCTGGCCCGCGCGAGCGGATGCGCGGTGGCGGGGCCCCAAGCCGCGCAATCGCCGCCCCAAGCCGCGCATCCGCCGCCGCAAGCGCTGCGGTGGCAGCTTCAATCTGTTGCACGGACAGGCCCATGGCCCAGCGATAAGCCGGCTTGCTCGCGAAGGATAGGCTTTGCCTGCCAAGCTGGGCTATGGAGAGCCGATGGAGGACGCGCTTCGCCCCAAGCTTCGACCTGAGCGGCCGGCCGTCGGCGGCTTCTTCACCGACAAGACGCGCGCCTTCTGGATCCTGCAGGGCGGCGGCTGGCTCGCCTATCTGCTGCTGCGCGGCCTCTCCGGCATCGCCAACCGCATGGAGCCGGGCTTTCTTCTGCCCGCGCTTCTCGCCACGCTCACCGGCTTTTCCCTCTCGCTCATCATGGGCTCGGCCTATCGCCGCATCATTACCATGCGCCCGCTGATGGTGCTGCTCTTGTCTTCGCTCGTGCTGAGCGCGGCCGCAGCCCTCTTTTCGGTCATCGAGGTCTGGGCGCACGCCGCCTTCTACGGTGATGGCTGGCAGCCGCGCGGCGTCGAATATCTGGGCGCCGTGCTGCTCGATTTCTCGGTGCTCGGCGCCTGGACCGGCTTTTATTATGGCATCAACTTCTATCTGCTGCTGGCCGAACAATCGGCACGCATGGTCAATGTCGCCCGTCAGGCCAATGTCGCCCAGCTCGAAATGCTGCGCTACCAGCTCAACCCGCATTTCCTCTTCAACACGCTCAATTCCATCTCCACGCTGGTGCTGCTGCGCCAGACCGAGCGCGCCAACGCCATGCTCTCGCGGCTCGCCTCCTTCCTCCGCTACAGCCTCGTCGGCGAGCGTGAGGGCCTCGCCACCGTCGCGCAGGAGGCCGAAGCGCTCAAACTCTATCTCGACATCGAGCGCACCCGCTTCGAAGACCGGCTGCGCACCCGCTTCGACATCGAACCACAGGTGATGGAAGCCCGGCTGCCCAGCCTGCTCCTCCAGCCGATCGTCGAAAACGCCATCAAATATGCCGTCACCCCGTCCGAAGACGGGGCCGACATCCTCGTCGATGCACGGCGCATGGGCGACCGGCTGGTCATCACCATCGCCGATACCGGCCCCGGCCTCGGCGGCACGACGGGCGGCACCCTGCCCGAGCCGTCCGAAAGCCCGCCCGAAGGCACCAATGTCGGGCTGGCCAACATCCGCGAGCGCCTCGCCCAGGCCTACGGCCCCGATCACCGCCTCGAACTCGCCGACAATGAACCGCACGGCTTGATCGTGCTCATCGACATTCCGTATCAGACGGAAGCAAATGACGCAGGTCTGGGCAGCCCGCGTCTTGCCATGGGGGCATCACCGCTCCCCGCAGCGCCGGTCACCGGCGCCGTGGGAGCCAGTCAGGATGAATGACCGATGCCGATAACCACGATCATCGTCGACGACGAACCGCTCGCCATCCAGGGCCTCGAACTCAGGCTTCAGGCCTTTGATGATATCGAGATCGTCGAGCGCTGCGCCAATGGCCGCGAAGCCATCCGCGCCATCAAGACATTGAAGCCCGATCTCGTCTTCCTCGATATCCAGATGCCCGGCTTTGACGGCTTTTCGGTCGTCTCGGGCATCGCCGATGTCGCGCCGCCGCTGTTCGTCTTTGTCACCGCCTATCAGCAACACGCGATCCGCGCCTTTGAAGCCCAGGCCGTCGACTATCTGCTCAAGCCGGTCGAGGAAGACCGGCTCGCCGCCACCATCGAGCGCGTCCGCCAGCGCCTCAGCGAAAAACGCAGCGCCGAGGAAAAGAACCGCCTGCAGGGCCTGCTCGCCGAACTCGCGCCCGGCGCCGTCACCGAAACCATGACCGCCAGCGAAGCCCCCGCCGCCGACCGCTTTGAAAAAGTCCTCAACATCAAGGACCGCGGCCAGATCTTCCGCGTCGATGTCGACGATATCGAGCGAATCGATGCCGCCGGCGATTACATGTGCATCTACACCGCCGAACAGACGCTGATCCTGCGCGAAACCATGAAAGACCTCGAAAAGCGGCTCGACCCGCGCAAGTTCCAGCGCATCCACCGCTCCACCATCGTCAATCTCGACAATATCAAGAGCGTCAAGCCGCACACCAACGGCGAATGCTTCCTCGTGCTGGCCTCCAATGCTCAGGTCAAGGTCTCCCGCTCCTACCGCGATGTCGTCGCCCGCTTTCTCTGAACACGAGCTTTCCCCGCGTTTCAGAACGGGTTCAGCCACTCAGGCGCATTCTGCCTCTCAATCCAAACGGAGGTTGACAATGCGCACCCTGCTCCTTGGCCTGATGGCAACCGCAATCCTCGCCGGCCCCGCCCTCGCCGATGACAAGCGCGGCAAAGGTTACGACCGCCGCGACGACCACCGCGAATGGCACGACGATCGCCGCGACGATCGGCGATATGACCGCCGTGACGACCGCCGCGACCACCGATACGACTATCGCCGCGACAACCGTGCCGACTGGTACGGTGACCGCCGCTATTGGCGCCACGTAGGGCGCGATGACTGGCGCTGGGCCGGCCCGCGCTACCATGGCCCCGCCTATGTCATCCCCCGCGGCCAGCGCTACCGCCCCTTGCCCATCGGCGTCCGCGTGCCGCCGCCCTTCCTGGGTCGCCCCTATTGGGTCGCCAATCCGCGCTACTACCGGCTCCCGCCCGCCTGGCGCGGCACCCGCTGGGTCCGCTACGGGCCAGACGCGCTGCTCATCTCGCTCGGCAACGGCATCGTCGTGCAGGCCGTGCGCGGCGTCTGGTTCTAGCGTTCAGCCCTTCGCCGCCACCATGAAGTAATTCACGCTCAGGTCCGCGCCCATCACAAAACCCCGGTCGGGCCGCCAGCTCAGGCCATGGCTGCTCTCCACCCGCAGCCCGGCATGAACCAGCGCCTCGGCCAGCTCGGCCGGCGTCAGAAAGCGGTTCCAGTCATGCGCCCCGCGCGGAATTGAGCGCGTGATCATCTCGGCCCCGGCAATCACCACCGCCCAGCTCGCCGGCGTGCGGTTCGGCGTGCTCAATACCGCCATCCCGCCCGGCGCCAGCAACGCCGACAGCGCCGCCAGAAAGGCATCGCGGTTGGCCACATGCTCAATCACCTCCAGACAGGTAATCAAGTTCAAACGTCCGCCCCTCCGCCGCCAGTTCCTCCAGCGCCATGCAGCGATAGTCGATCGCCAGCCCCTGCGCCGCCGCATGCGCCCGCGCCACCTCGATATTCTCCGGCGCCGCATCAATCGCCGTCACCTCAGCACCCATCCGCGCCAGCGGCTCGGCCTGCAAGCCCGCGCCGCAACCAATGTCCAGCGCCGACAACCCCGCAAGCGGCCGCCGCGCCCGCCGGTCCAGCCCGAAATGCCGCGCCGCCTCATCGCGAATGAACGCCGAACGCACCGGCGTGATCCGGTGCAACATCGCCGACGACCCACGCGGATTCCACCAGTCATCGGCCAAGGCACCGAAAAACCCGGCTTCACGCGCGTCAATGCTGCTCGCAGGATTGCTCATCCCCCCGCCTTAGCCCAACCCCGCCCCCAGTTGAAGCACCGGCGGCCTTTTGCCTCCGGCGATAGAGACAGAGCCTCCGGCGGCTGGGGGCGACGCCCCCAGACCCCGATCATTTTTAATGCGCTGCACCTTCAGAGATGAGCGCCCGCGCGAAGCGCAATAAACAGCCTGCGGCGCAGGACAAATTCTCCACGTGCATCCCAATCCCATGAATGGGGTCTGGGGCCTGAGGCCCCAGCCGCCGGAGGCACTTCTCATCCACAACCCAGCGCGTTGCTTGCCAATTGCCGAGCGCGTTTCTAAGTGGCTGCATTGCTGGTGTTCGAGCGGGAATGTGGAACGGCCCTGATGGCGCGGATCGTGATGAAATTTGGTGGCACGTCGATGGCGGGCAGCGAGCGGATTTGCAATGTCGCCGCGCGCGTCAAGCGGGCGGTCGAGGCGGGTGACGAGGTCGCGGTGGTCGTCTCGGCGATGGCGGGCGAGACGGACCGTCTGGTCGGCTATTGCCATGAGGCCGCGCCGCGCGCGGTCGGCGCTGATTTCCGCGCCGAATATGATGTCGTCGTGGCGGCGGGCGAGCAGGTGACGGCGGGGCTGCTGGCGATGACCTTGCAGGCGATGGGTGTGCGCGCCCGCTCCTGGCTCGGCTGGCAGCTTCCCATCCGCACGTCGGGCGCGCACAGCCTGGCGCGCATCGAGGGCATTGAGACCGAGGCCGTGCTGGCGGCGATGGCGGGCGGCGAGGTCGCCGTGGTGCCGGGCTTTCAGGGGCTCACGGCAGGCGGCCGCGTCACCACGCTGGGCCGGGGCGGATCTGATACGTCAGCGGTGGCAATGGCGGCGGCGCTTTCGGCCGAGCGATGTGATATCTACACCGATGTGGACGGGGTTTACACCACCGACCCCCGGATTGTGCCGCGCGCGCGCAAGCTTTCGCGTATCACCTATGAGGAGATGCTCGAGCTGGCGAGTGTCGGCGCGAAAGTATTGCAGACCCGCTCGGTCGAGCTGGCAATGAAGGAGAAGGTCCGCCTCCAGGTGCTGTCGAGCTTCAGCGATGCGCCCGGCACCATGGTGGTGGATGAAGATGAGGATGGCGAGATGGAACGCGAGCTGATTGCCGGTGTGGCCTATGACAAGTCCGAAGCCAAGGTCACGCTGGTCGGCGTGCCCGACCGGCCGGGCGTCGTCGGTGCCGTCTTCGGCCCGCTCGCCGATTCCGGTGTCAATGTGGACATGATCGTCCAGAACATCGCCAAGGGCGAAGGCCATACCGACGTCACCTTCACCGTGCCGCGCGCCCAGCTGCCGCTCAGCCTCGATGTCCTTGAAAAGGCCAAGGCCGAGATCGGCTTCACCGCCCTGCTCTCCGATGCCGCCGTCGCCAAGGTCAGTGTCGTCGGTGTCGGCATGCGCAGCCATGCCGGGGTCGCCGCCACCATGTTCCGTGCGCTGGCCGCACGCGGCATCAACATCCAGGCCATCACCACGTCTGAAATCAAGGTCAGCGTCCTCATCGCCGAGGAATATGTCGAGCTGGCGGTGCGCGTCCTTCACACCGCCTATGGCCTTGATGCCCCCATCACCGAAGACGAGGTGAGCGCATGACCCGGCTCGACCAGCTCACCACGCGCGGCCGCAGCTTCCTCGGCACACGCCACGCCATCATGGCCGGCGCCATGACCTGGGTGTCCGATGCCGGTCTTGTCTCGGCCATCTCCAATGCCGGCGGCTTCGGCGTAATCGCCTGCGGCTCCATGACCCCGGCCATGCTGGAGGCCGAGATCGCCAAGACCCAGTCGCTCACCGACAAGCCCTTCGGCGTCAATCTCATCACGCTGCACCCGCAGATGATGGAGCTGATCGCCGTTTGCGCGCAGCGCAACGTCAGCCATGTCGTGCTCGCCGGAGGCCTGCCCTCGGGGGCGGCCATCGAGGCGATCAAGGCCGGCGGCATGAAGCTGATGTGCTTCGCCCCCACCGCCGCGCTGGCCAAGAAGCTGGTCCGCTCGGGCGTCGATGCCATCATCATCGAAGGTTCGGAGGCTGGCGGCCATGTCGGCCCGGTGTCGCTCTCGGTGCTGGCGCAGGAGATCCTGCCGGTCATCGACGAGGTGCCGGTGTTCGTCGCCGGCGGCATCGGCCGCGGCACGGCCATCGCGCTCTGGGCGCGCATGGGCGCCTCGGGCGTCCAGCTCGGCACCCGCTTCGCCGCCGCGCTCGAAAGCAGCGCCCACCCCAATTTCAAGCGCGCCTTCTTCCGCGCCTCGGCGCGCGATGCGGTGGCCAGCGTCCAGCTCGATCCCCGCCTGCCCGTCATCCCGGTGCGCGCCCTCAAGAACGCCGGCACCGAGGCCTTTGTCGAAAAGCAGCGCGAGGTCGCCGCAAGGCTTGACCGCGGCGAGGTCGATCTCGGCGAAGCCCAGCTCGAGATCGAACATTATTGGGCCGGTGCGCTGCGCCGCGCCGTGGTCGACGGCGATGTCGAAAACGGCTCGCTGATGGCCGGCCAGTCGGTCGGCATGGTCAAGTCCGAACAGAGCGTCGCCGAGATCATCGCCGAGCTCACCCGCGAGGCCAATGAAGCGCTGGCGACGCGCGCCCCGCCTGTCGCCGTGGCGGCGGCCTGAGATGCCGCCAGTCAGCGCTGCCCGGGAGATCCTGCGTCGCCTCCATGAGGTGATGGCCTCCCGGACGGGCGCTGAAGCCAAGCTCGGCCGTGTCGTCCACATCGTCGCGCGCGCGCTCGACAGCGAAGTCGCCTCCATCTACCTGCTGCGCGACGGCATGCTGGAGCTGTTCGCCACCGAGGGCCTGTCGCAGGCGGCGGTCCATGTCACAAGGCTGGCCATGGGCCAGGGCCTTGTCGGCGTCATCGCCGCCACCCGCGAGCCGATGAGCCTCGCCGAAGCCCAGGCGCACCCGGATTTCGCCTATCGCCCCGAAACCGGCGAAGAGCGTTTCCACAGCTTCGCCGGCGTGCCGATCGTGCGCCGCGAAGCCGCCATCGGCGTGCTCGCCGTCCAGCACCGCGAGCCGCGCGACTATGATGAAGTCGAGGTCGAGGCGCTGCAGACGGTGGCGATGGCGCTCTCCGAGCTGATCCACGGCGCCGGGCTGGTCGATGATGCCGAGGCCGCCCGGGCGCGCGCCGCCAATTCCGGGCCGGGCCGCCTCGCCGGCCTGCGCCTCGTCGACGGGCTGGCGCGCGGCACCGCGGTCTTCCACCAGCCCCGCGTCATCATCGAGCATACGGTCGCCGAAGACGCCGAAACCGAGCGCCAGCGCGTGCGCAAGGGCTTCGAGCGGCTGCGCGAACAGATCGAAGGGCTGATGGGACAGGCCGAGTTCGCCGGCGCCGGCGATCATCAGGAGGTGCTCGAAACCTACAAGATGTTCGCCTATGACGAAGGCTGGCTCCGGCGCATCAACGAAGCCCTTGAAACCGGTCTCACCGCCGAAGCCGCCATCGACCGCGTCCAGGCCAAGACCCGCCAGCGCATGCGCTCGATCGACGATCCCTATCTGCGCGAGCGGCTGAGCGACCTTGACGATCTCGCCAACCGGCTGATGCGCATCGTCGCCGGCCAGCTCGGCACCGCCGCCCAGCTCGGCCTGCGCGGCGATACCATCCTCATCGCCCGCAATCTCGGCCCCGCCGAGCTGCTCGAATATGACCGCCGCTTCCTCAAGGGCGTCGTGCTGGAGGAAGGCAGCCTGACCAGCCATGTCACCATCGTTGCGCGCGCCATGGGCGTGCCGGTGCTGGGCCGGGTCAACGAGCTGTTCGGCCAGGTCTCCGAAGGTGACGAGCTGATCGTCGATGCCGGCAATGGCACCCTGCTGATCCGGCCGCAGGCCGCCATGATCAAGAGCTATGCCGAAATGAGCGCCGCCAAGGCCCGCCGTGCCGAGCGCTATGCCAGGCTGCGCGATCTGCCCGCGCAGAGCCTCGATGGCCGCCGCGTTCAGATCCTCATGAACGCCGGCCTCTCCGATGATGCCGCCGCCCTCGATGCGACAGGCGCTGACGGCATCGGCCTGTTCCGCACCGAGTTCCAGTTTCTCGTCTCCGCCACCCTGCCCCGCCGCGAGCGGCAGCAGGCGCTCTATGCCCAGGTGCTCGCCGCCGCCCGGGGCCGGCCGGTGGTCTTCCGCACCGTCGACATCGGCGGCGACAAGACCGTGCCCTATCTCGGCGGCGGCGAAGATGATGAAAACCCGGCTATGGGCTGGCGCGCGCTGCGCCTCGCCTTGGGGCGCGCCGGCCTGATGAAGGTGCAGGCCCGCGCCCTGCTGCAAGCCGCCGCCGGGCAGGATCTCAACATCATGTTCCCCATGGTCAGCGAGCCATGGGAATTCGCCGAAGCCAAGGCGCTGGTCGAAGCCCAGGCGGCCCTGCTCGCGCGCACCGGCCATGCGCTCCCGGCCCAGGTCCGCTACGGCGCGATGATCGAGGTCCCGGCGGTCATCGAAGTGCTCGACCTGCTGCTGCCCATGGTCGATTTCGTCTCGGTCGGCACCAATGACCTCACCCAGTTCCTGTTCGCCGCCGACCGCGCCAACCCGCGCCTCGCCGACCGCTATGACTGGCTGTCCCCCGCCATCCTGCGGGTCATGCGCCGCATCGTCCGCGAAGCGGCCGCCCACAAGATCCAGGTCACCGTCTGCGGTGAAATGGGCGGCCGGCCACTCGAAGCGCTGGCGCTGCTGGCGCTCGGTGTCGAGCGTCTCTCGATCACGCCCGCCGGCGTCGGCCCGGTCAAGGCCATGGTGCGCTCCGCCAATCTCGCCGCCGCCAGCGCCGCCATGACCGAATGGCTCAATGCCCCGGGCGTCGATATCCGCCGCGAACTTGGCGCACTGGCTCAAGCCCAGGGAATTGACCTCGGCCTCTAGGCCGGCAAACCCCCTTAGGCCGGCAACACCTTGTGCCAGTTGGTGATCGACCGGCTCTCGAACAGGCCGACCTTGTGATAGGGGTCGCCCGCCGAAAAGGCGATCGCCGCATCCCGGTCCTCGAAATCCATGATGAGCAGGCTGCCCATGGCGCGGCCATCAGGGCGCAGCAGCGGCCCCGCCACCAAAATCCGGTCGGCAAAGCCATTGATATAGTCAAGATGCTCGGGCCGCGTCTCGGCGCGCAGGTCAAAGGAATTGGGTTTGTCGATGCAGTGAATGGCGAAATAGGGCATCGGGGGCTTTCGAGCTGCGGCAATCTCGAATCAGCCTAGTCGGCTGCAGCGCGTCGGGAAAGGGGTGAGATGCACGACCAGCCGGGAAAACGCGGACGCGCACTGGCCATCGATGTCCTGCCGGGCATCCTGTTCTGCATCCTGCTCGCCAAGGGCGCGGACTGGCTGGTCGCCCGGCTCGGCCTCGATATCCCCGGCGCAGCACTCGGCCTGATCATCCTCACCGCCGCGCTGGCACTCGCACCGCACCAGACGCGCTGGAGCCGCCCGGGTGCAGCACTGCTCGCCCGCTGGATCGGCGCCGGCCTCGTGCCCGTGCTCGTCGGCCTGGCCGCCTATCCGGCGCTGGTTTCCGGCACGCTCGCCCCGCTGGCGCTGCTGCTCTTCGTCACCACCATCGTCACCGGCCTCGCCACCGCCCTCATCTACCGCTGGCTGGTGCGCGTGCTCTGATGCCGGCCCCGCTCACATCGCTGGCTGTCTGCGGCCTGGTCCTGCTGCTCTTTGCCGCCCTGCGCACCGGTGCCGCCCGCCTCGGCAATCCGGCCTGGGCCAATCCCATCGTCCTCGCCGCCCTGCTGCTCGGCAGCGGCGTCATCGCGTCGGGCATGCCGGTCAAAACCTTTGAAGCCGCCAGCGCCCCGCTGCGCTGGATGCTGGGGCCAGCCATCGTCGCGCTTGCCCTGCTCGTTGACCGCGCCAGGCCGCTGCTCCGCGGTCGCGGCCGCGCCGTCCTCCTCGCCGTGCTGCTCGGCAGCGCCGTCGGCATGGCCAGCGCGCTCGCCATGGCCATGGCGCTCGGCCTCGCCCCCCAGCTGCGCGCTGCGGTGGCCGTCAAGAGCATCTCCGGCCCCTTCATCTACGCCATCCTGCGCAGCGAAAGCGGCCCGGTCGCCCTCGCCGCCGCGCTCTCGGTGCTCACCGGCACCATCGGCGCCGTCTGCCTGCCACCCGTCTACCGCCTCGCCGGCCTCGAGGCCGAACGCGCCGCCCGCGCACTCGGCCTCGGCGTCAGCGCCCATCTGGTCGGCAGCGAATATGCCCTGCGCCGCGATCCGGAACAGGGCGGGCTCGCCATCATCGGCCTGGTTCTGGCCGGGCTGATGGCGAGCCTTGTGCTGCCCCCTGTGTGGCGGGCCCTTATCGGCGGTTAGTCCCGGCGCGCCACGTCCGACGGCTGGTCGTGTCCTGCCGCCGGTCCACCCGCGCCGCATCCTTGCGGCTGTAAAAGCCGTCCGACGCCAGATGCGCCGTGGCAGCCGTGGTGCGCTCGTTGCGCCGCGTCAGATGCGCCGCCTCATTCGGGTTCAGACGACCCGATTCGACTCCCTTGTCGATCCGCACGGCCTGGCGCGCATTGCGCGCCTCATCAGCCGCCAGCCGCGCATCGCTGCGCGGCGTCTCATAAGGCTGGGCAAGCGCGGGAACAGCGAGCGCAAGCGCGCCGAAAAGCAGGAAAGGCTTGATCATCAGTCTGGCTCCTCATCAAGAGATGGTTCATGGGCATTGTCTGTGGTCACCGGTGATCCACAAGCGTTACGCAGCCCGCCCCGCCAATCCCCCGCGCGCGCTTAAAGGTTGACCATGGCAAGCGCGTCGGCTAATGCCCCGCCCTTGCCGCCAGACCCGCCGGAGCGTCTCCCAAAGGTCCGGCTCAACGATTCTTAGTCGCCGGCCCCGGCCGGTCTTGCTCAGGGAAGTTCATCATGTCGCGCGTTTGCGAGCTCACCGCCAAGGGCCGGATGGTCGGCAACAACGTCTCCCACGCCAACAACAAGACCAAGCGCGTCTTCCTGCCCAACCTGCAGAACGTCACGCTGATGTCCGAAGCACTCGGCCGCTCGGTCCGCCTGCGCGTCTCCACCAACGGCCTGCGCTCGGTCGAACACGTCGGCGGCCTCGACAACTGGCTGATCAAGACCGACGCCTCAAAACTCTCGGACCGCTGCGTCAAGCTGAAGCGCGAAATCACCAAGAAAGTCGCCGCGACCACCGAAGCCGCCTGAGCGCATACATATTGCGAAAACGGCCCGGCCACCACGGGCCGTTTTTTTGCCTCCGGCAGGTCAGAAGGGCCTCCGGCGGCTGGGGCCTTAGGCCCCAGACCCCATTCACGGGCATGCGCTGAACCTCCAGAACAAGGCGGCCGCGCGGAACGCGCCATCAAATGCCTGCGGCGCGCGCCAAGCTCTCAAAGTGCATCCCAAGAAAACAAACGGGGTCTGGGGCCTAAGGCCCCAGCCGCCGGAGGCCCTTCTCGCCCGCCGGAGGCCCTTCTCGCCCGCCGGAGGCCCTACTCAGGCAGCAAAAGCGCAAACTTGAGCAGCACCGTCTGCTGCAAGCTGTTCAGATTGTCGTCCGAGATCAGGTAGACAAAGGTCTCTCCCCCGACGCGCGTGATGGTGATCCCTTCCATATTGTCGAGCACCACGGGCGCCTCCCACGCAGCCAGCGTGGTGCTGGCCGCTGGTGTGTCGCCGGCCAGTGCGGGCGCGAGGTCGACGAGGGTCAGTGCCGCGCCTGGTCCCTTCTGGTTGAAGCGCCGGTGGAGCAGCAGCAGCCGCGTGCCGTCCAGCCATTCGGCGTCGGTCGGCCGGTGCTCGGCGATGGCGGGAATGCGGATGCGGCGGACGGTGCCGTCGATTTCGAGCAGCGCGAGATTGTGGCCATCGTCCGTCACCGCGTCCTCGGCGATGATCAGCCGCGCGGTCCGCCCATCGGCCAGCGGCACATGGGCGAGCGATTCGCCGCCGCCGTTCGATCGCCAGTCGGCCATGCCGGCCCAGCGTTCCTCGCGCGTGGCGGGGGCATCCAGCCGGTCCGGCGTCAGCCCCTTGACGTGAACGATGCGGTGGTCCTGTTCATAGACGATGCTGGCCGCGCCGCTGGCGGCATCCCAGTGCAGCGCTTCGGCGTCGCCGTCGCTCTTGGTCGGCGCGCTCTGCCCGTCAAGCCCGAGGATGGGGGCCAGCGCCGCCTCGCCCAGGCCCACCAGCCGCCCGCCGCGCTCGCGCGTGCGAAAGGCAAACCAGTTGCCGGTGTCGGTCACGGCCAGAAACTGCCCGGCCCCGTCGCTGGCCAGCCCTGACACCCCGCCAAAGCCCTTGGCGGTCGAACGCAGCAACAGCCCGCCGCGATAGTCGAGCGCGCCGATGCGCGTCTGGCCGGGGTCGTCGCGGTTGAGCGGCAGCGGCGTCGTCGTCACGACAATCGAAGCCGGCCTATCCACGGCGAGCGACTGCCGCCCCGAGGCCGCGCCCAGCCCATAGGGCAGCAGCAGCAACAGCGCGAGGCCGGCGATCAGCGTGCGAGCCGTGAACAGGCGGGCAAGATACATGGCATCAAGGGATAGCAGGCGGAGATGACAATCGCTATCCAATGCCGTGATGCTGGCGTCCCCAATCCGTGACCCTCTCGAAATCCTGCATGAGGTGTTCGGGTTCCAGGCCTTTCGGGGCGCGCAGGCCGAAATCATCGCGGCCGTCTGCGCGGGCCGCGATGCGGTGGCGATCATGCCCACGGGTGCTGGCAAATCGCTCTGCTATCAGGTGCCCGCACTCGCCCGCCCCGGCGTCGGGCTGGTCATCTCGCCGCTCATCGCGCTGATGGAAGATCAGGTCCGCGCGCTGCGCGCCGCCGGCGTGCGCGCCGCCAGCCTCAACAGCCAGAGCCTCGATACCGACGCCACCTTCGACGCGCTCGAAAACGGCACGCTCGATCTCCTCTATGTCGCCCCCGAGCGCGCGCTGGCGCCGGGCTTTCGGACGCTGCTCGGCCGCACCGAAATTGCCCTCATCGCCATCGACGAGGCGCATTGCGTCAGCCAATGGGGCCATGATTTCCGCCCCGAGTATCGCCAGTTGAAGGCGCTGTGCGACGATCTGCGCGGCGCGCCCCGCATCGCGCTCACCGCCACTGCCGATGTCGAGACCCGCGCTGACATCTGCGCCCAGCTCGGCATCGCCGAGCGGGACATGGTCGTCGCCGGCTTCGACCGGCCCAATATCCGCTATCAGGTCAGCGCCGTGCGCGATGCCCGCGCCCAGCTGCTCGCCTTCATGGCCGGCCAGCGCGGCCGCTGCGGCATCGTCTATGCCCCCACAAGGCGCGCCGCCGAACAGGCGCGCGACTGGCTGCTCGCCGATGGCCATAACGCCCGCGCCTATCACGCCGGACTGGAGAGCGAGGAGCGCCGCTCAGCCCAGGCCGCCTTCGTCCGCGCCGAAGACATGGTGATGGCCGCCACCATCGCCTTTGGCATGGGCATCGACAAGCCCGACGTGCGCTTCGTCGTCCATATGGGCCTGCCCAAGTCGATCGAGGCCTATTATCAGGAAACCGGCCGCGCCGGCCGCGACGGCGATCCCGCCACCGCCCAGCTGTTCTGGGGCGCCGCCGATGTCCAGCGCCTGCGCGGCTTCATCGCCGCGGGCGAGGGCGACGCCGCCCACAAGGCCCGCGAAGAGGCCCGGCTGAATGCCCTTCTCGGCTTTCTCGAAACCGGCCGCTGCCGCCGCCAGCCGCTGCTGCGCTATTTCGGCGAGCCCGAACCCGTCCCGTGCGGCAACTGCGACAATTGCCTCAACCCCCCCAGGCTCGACGATCTCACCGAGGCTGCCCGCAAATTCCTCTCCGCCGTCTACCGCACCGGCCAGCGCTTCGGCGCCGGCCATGTCATCGACGTGCTGCGCGGCGCCGCATCCGAGCGCGCGGAGAAATTCGGCCATGACCAGCTCAGCGTCTGGGGCATCGGCGCCGAGCTCGACGAACACCGCTGGAAAGACCTCGCCCGCGCGCTCGAAGCTGCCGATGCGCTGCGCCGCGATCCCGAGCACAAGGGCCTGATGCTCGGCCCCGGCGCCCGGCCACTGCTCAAGGGCGAGGCCCGCTTCACCCTGCGCGAAGCCCAGGCCCGCCCCGCCAGCCGCCGCCGCGCCGGCAGCAGCAGCGCCCCCGCCCCGGTCGAGGGCCTGTCAGAAGCCGATGCGCCGCTCTTCGAAAAGCTGCGCGCGCTGCGCCGCGAACTCGCCGCCGAAGCCGGCTTGCCGCCCTATGTCATCTTCCACGATTCGACGCTCCGCGCCATGGCCAGCAGCCGCCCCGCCACGCTTGAAGAGATGGGCCGCATCAGCGGCGTCGGCGCCGGCAAGCTCAAGGCCTGGGGCGATGTGTTCCTCGAAGCCGTGAACCAGCGCTAGCCCGAGCAGCTCGCCCCGCCCAGCACACAGAAACGCGCGCAGTGCGGATGGTTGAGCGCCACCGCCCCCTGCGCCGCCGCCAGCGTCGTCCCCATCTCAAAGGCCGGGTCATAGGCAATCAGCGTGCACGCCAGCACCTTGGCCGCCGCCTCGCCGCGCCGCCGCACCACCATGCGCGAGGTCGCACACATCTGCGCCTCGGGCGTGGTGCCCAGAATCTCCCAGCATCCGGTGCTGATCTCCGGCACATCGGCCCGCGCATCCATCTCGGGAAACAGCACCAGCGGCGGGCAAGTCAGGCCCTCTCCGGCAAACAGCGCCCCGTAGCCAGCGCGCGCCGCGGCGTCATCATCATCGGCCAGATGCCGGCCCGCCACCGCCACCGAAAAGCCGTTCGCCATTAGCCAGCGAAGCCCATCCATCGCCTTGGCAAAAGCCCCCTCCCCGCGTTCGGCATCATGCACGGCCGCCGTATAATGATCGAGGCTGACCCGCAGCGTCAGCCCTTCGCGCGGCAGCGCCGCCAGCTCGGCCTCAAAGCGCCGCATGGGGCGCATCGCATTGGTCAGCACCAACACCTCAAAGCCCCGCGCCAGCGTATCGCGCAGGATCGCGATCATGTCGGGGTTCATGAACGGCTCGCCGCCGGTAAAACCAATCTCGCGCGTCGGCAGCCCATGCTGCGCAATCTCGTCCAGAAAGCCCATCACCTCGCCGTAGCTCAGATAGACCAGCGCATCATTCTTCGGCGAGCTCTCGATATAGCAGTTGGCGCAGGTCAGATTGCACAGCGTGCCGGTGTTGAACCAAAGCGTCTCCAGCCGCGTCAGTCCCACCTGCGCGCGCGGCTCGCCCTTGGCCGTGCGCAGCGGGTCCCTGAATTTGGCGGGGTCGAGCAGGGTGTTAACAGCCATCATCATCCTCTGGGGTTCGCAACGCCCCTGTAACGGGTTACGCGGCCAGATACGAATGGTGGAACGACGCGGGGGCAAGGACAGGATGCGAATACTGGTAACGGGCGCCTCCGGGCTGATCGGCGGCGAGCTCTGCGCCCGCCTCGCCGCGCGCGGCCACGCCGTCACCGCCCTTGTCCACCGCCGCCACCAGATCCTCGATAATCACGGCCGCCCGCTCCCCAGCCGCGCCGAAGGCCCGCCGCCCGCGCCCGGCGAGCTGGTCACACGCGCCGGCGATGTCCGCGCCGAAAATCTCGGCCTCGCCGCCCCGCCCGCCATAGATCTCATCGTCCATTCTGCCGCCGTCACCGCCTTTGATGCGGAGCCGGCCCTCTACGAGGCCGTCAACATCGGCGGCACCCGCGCCGCGCTCGCCGTCGCCCAGACCAGCGGCGCCGCCCTGCTCCACGTCAGCACCGCCTATGTCTGCGGCCGCACCGACGGGCCCATCGCGCCCGGCTTCATCGGCCAAGCCTTCACCAACGGCTATGAAGCCAGCAAGGCCCGCGCCGAAGCCCTGGTCCGCGCCGGCCCCGTTCCTCATGCCGTCGCCCGCCCCAGCGTCGTCGTCGGAGACTGGGCGCAGGGCCGCATCTCGCGCTTCGAAAACATCTACATGATCTCCAAGCTGATCGCCGAAGGCCGGGTGAAAACACTGCCCGCCGCCAGCGGCGCCACGCTCGATCTCGTGCCCATCGATCATGTCATCACCGGGCTCCTGACCATGTGCGAGCGCTTCGCCGATTTCACTGGCCAGACCGTTCATCTCGTCGCCCACACGCCCACGCCGGTCCCCGCCATCGGCGAGGCCATGGCCCGCGCCCGCGTCGGCACCCCCGATTTCATATCTCCCGACGCCTTCAGCGCCGCCGCCCTGCCGCCGCGCGAAGCCCGCTGGCACGCCGCGGCGGCCGCGCTCTACACCGCCTATCTGCTGCGCGCGCCCGCCTTCGAGGCCGGCCACCCGCTCATCCCCGCCTGCCCACCCACCGACAGCGCCTGGCTTGACCGGCTGATCGGCTTCGCGCTCGCCAGCGGCTTCGTCAAAGAGCCGCTCAGTCCTTCGGCAGCCGATCCGACACAAAGGCCGCCGCCACCACGCCCAGCCAGCTGAACATCATCAGCGCGCCGCCAATCGGCGCAAAGGCCGCAATCCAGCGCGGCGCGCCCAGCGCCAGCGCATAAAGATTGCCGGCAAAGATCAGGCTGCCCAGCCCCACGCCGAGTGCGGCCGTGCGCACAAAGCTGTTGTTGCGCCACGCCAGCAGCGCAAACACCGCCGCCACATGCGGCAGCTGAAAGATCACCCCGGTCATGATCCACTCGCGCGCCTGCGGGTCCTTGATCCCATGCGCCGCAAAGGTGCCAAAGGTCAGCGCCAGAACCGCATTAAAGGCCGCGAGCGCGGGCAGGAGGGGAGAAGCTTTCATGTCCTCCCCCTGCCCCGCGCCGCCGGGGCTGGCAAGCGCTCTCAGCCGTGCGCGAGCGCGCTGCGACGACGCCGCATCGACGCGCCCACCAGCCCGAACCCGGCAATCAGCATCGCCCAGGACGCCGGCTCCGGCACCACGCCCGGCTCGAACGTTGCATCAACGGCGAATTCGCTGAACCCGCAGCAATTGTCGGTGGCGTTGATGTAAAAGCCCCAGGTGTCGCCCGTCATGACATTGAAGCTGAAACTGCCAAACTGGATCGGCCCCTCGCCATCAAATGTCGTCAACGAGTTGTCCGAAAGCTGAGTCAGGTTGGAATTGACGAAAAAGCCGGCCGGATCAAAGCCGCCGTCTTCGTCGAACGTCAGATAGCTGAAGTCTCCACTGACGAACCCGTTCGTCTCGGCAACAGTGAAATAGATCGAAACCGCATCAAAGGCCTCGAAGGCTGGGAAGCTGCTCAGCGGCACGACCTGAAAGTCCAGCGGCGGCGCATCTTCATCGCTCCCCGGCGGCCCGGCCAACGGCACGATTTCGAGCGAGTCCCCGTCCGACCCCGTCATGGTGAAGTTCAGCGGATTTTCCGGGTCGACCTCGATCGAGCCATTGGCGATTTCCGCGCCCCCCTCGCCACCCAAAATGGCCAGATTCTCGAATTCAAACACAGGTTGCGCCTGAAGAGGTGCATGGAGAACAAAGGCCGACGCCACGCAGATCGCGGTCGTTAATTCATTCTTCATCATAATAAATACTCCCACCCTGAGTAGTTAACGCTAAATATCAATTGTGCCTGCTCGGCACAACCCTGTCACCAATGTTTCAAGATCCGGCCGTCAGGCCCCGCTTGACTGCACAGGCTCAGCCGAGGTCTTGCCGCCCCGCCGCCTCGCCAAGCCGCACATAAAGCTTGCCAAAGTCCGCGCTCAGCATGGTGGCAGCCAGCGCATCGCCCTCCCGGTCGCCCAAAAGCCGGGTGATCAGCGCCTCAAAGCCATCGAGAAAGCGCAGCGCGGCGGCCCGAAACAGCGGGTCATGGGCAAAATAGCGCGCGATCCGCCGCTGCTCCTCCTCGCCCAGAAGCGCCTTCACGCTCGCCGGCAGCGCCGTGCGGTCGCCCTTCAGCCACGCCGCCCAGTCCGCCTCCGGCACCGGCAGGTTGAGCAGCTCGACCAGATCGCCAAACTGCGACGACAGCCCGGCCATCAGCCGCTGCGCATCACGCGCCAGTGTCGAGCGTTCGCGCGTGATGAAGCGCGTCTCCACCGCGTCCAGCCGCGCGTCCACCGCCTCCACCCGCGCCACTATCTCGCCCGCCTGTTCGGTCAGCCGGGCGCTGCTGTCCGCGCCCATCTCGGCCGCCGCCCGCGCCGCCGCCTCCAGCGCCTCCAGGCTGTCCCGCGTGCTGGCGATCCGCGTCTCCAGCGTCCCGGCCAGCGCCACCAGCCGGTCCTCGCCCGCATCAAGATCAGCGCTGGCGCTGCGCACCTGCTCAGCGCCGATCACCAGCCGCGTCAGCTTCGCTTCCGCCTCGCCGAGCGCCACCACGGTCCGCGCCGCCAGCGTCTCCGCCCCCTCGGCCAGCCCGGCCAGCGGCGTCGCCAGCCGCCCCGCCACCGTCTCGCCCTCGCTCAACCGCGCCTGAATCGTCGTCGCCGCCACTTCATGCGCCGCCAGCGCCTCCTCCAGCGCGCGGCTGGTCGCAATCAGCGTGTCAAACCGCTGCACAAATCGGCGCACCCCTTCCTCGCCCACCTTCGAAAGCTGGCCGCTCGCCCCGTCCAGCTCGCTGTCAAGCCGGTCGAGCAGCTCGGTCAGCCGCTTGTCGATATCGGCAAAGGCCGTGCTGGCGCGCAGCAACACCCCGTCAACCGCGCCGTCCAGCGCATAGCTGCGCTTGGCCAGATTGTCGGTCGTCTCCTTCGACGCCGCCTCGATCCGCGCCACCTGCGCCGCCAGCGCGGTCAGCGCCAGGTCCGCCCGGCTGCTCGCCTCGCTGTTCTCCGCCTGCACCCGCGCCAGCATCGCCTCCACGGCGCGCAGCTGCACGGCCGCGTCCTCGCCAAGTCCCGTCAGCCCCTCGCCCACGGCATCCACCTGCGCCTTCAGCGCCGGCATCGCCGCCTGCAGCACGGCCGCACTCGCCGCCGCCGAAGCCGCCCCCGCCTCGATGCTCGCTGCTGACGCCGCCAGCCGCTCGGCCTCGCCGGCCAGCGACGGCCCGTCTCCCGCCAGCGCCGCCCCCAGGCCCGCGGTGCGCCCAGCCGCCGCCTCCAGCGCCGCATTCAGCCGCTCCAGCGTCACATGCAGGCCCTCGGTCTCGGCACGCACCGCCGCCAGCCGCGTCTCAACATCCTCCAGCGGCACCTCGCGCACGGCCTCGGGCAACAGCGCCAGCGCCAGCGCCGCCAGCCCCAGCGGCGGCAGCAGTGCCAGCGCGACATCGGCAATCGGCGCTGGCCAGATGCGGGCCACCGCCAGCGCCGCCCAGGCCCCGGCCAAGGCCAGCATCAATTGCAGCGGCCAGCGCCGTTCGATCCTTACCGAAAGCCCGATCTGCTCCAAGCCATCGCCCCCAAAAATCAGCCTATTCTGTGCATAGGCGCAGGCCAGCCGCAAGGGCCAGCCACAAAAGCGTCAGAAATCGAGCTTGTCATAATGGTCGGGCGGCGGCAGGCCCTCCATCCGCTCGCCCAGCAGCGGCCGAAAGGTCGGGCGCGATTTCAGCGCCGAATACCAGATCCGCGACGGCTCATGGCCGTCCCATTGCAGCCCCGAAAGATAATCCGCCACCGAAAGCTGCGCGGCCGCCGCAATATCAGCCAGCCCAAAGGCCGCGCCCGAAAGCCAGCGCCGCCGCTCCAGCAGCCAGTCGAGATAATCAACGTGCACTTCCGCCGCCCGGCTCGCCTGCCGCAGCGCCGTGCCGTCGGGCGGCTGGCGCAGATAGAGCCGCTTGTACATCCGCTCCGAAAGCAGCGGCACCGTCACCTCGGCATAGAATTTCTGGTCAAACCACGCCGTCAGCCGCCGCGTCTCGGCGCGCTCCTCGGGCGTCCCGGCCAGCAGCGGCGTGCGGCTCACCGTCTCCTCGAAATAATCGCAGATCGCCGCCGAATTGGCGATCGCCGTGCCGTCCAATTCAAGCACCGGCGTCTGCCCGGCCGGGTTCAGCGCCATCAGCTCCGCGGGCTTGTCCCAGGGCAACACCCGCACCAGCTCCACGGTCACCCCTTTCGCGGCCAGCATGAAGCGGACCTTGCGGCTGAATGGACAGAGCGGGAATTGCAGGAGGCGCCACATATTGGGCCGCCACTCTTAACGCCTGCCGCAGGCTTTACCAGACACGGCGTTCGTCAACGATTGTCCGGCGAAACGGCTGGCCATCCTTGCGCCATTGCCAGCTGCGCATCCGGATCCCCGCGCCATGGTCCGCCTCGATCATCTCCAATATCTCGATGCCCGGCAGATCGACCCGGGCAAAGCGCAGGAACATCGCCTGCGGCGCATGACGGCTGGTAAAGGCCACCCCCCGCAACCGCTCGGTCTCCCAGATCAGCCGATTCGCCACCAGTCGCCCTGGAAAGACATGGCGCTCGTGCCGCCCATCGGCCCAGAAAAACCGGCTCGTCTGCACATAGGCAAATTCGCCTTGGGCCGGAAATTCGTTGAGGATCTCGCTCTCATGCGCATCCACCAGCGCGCCCTCCGCGTCGAAATGCCGGTAATGGCCGCGCCAGCAGCCCGCATGGGGGCGACAAAGGTCCATGATGTCGGGATCGTCCATGCCCTCGCTTCTGGCCCGCAACGCCGGCAAAGTCGAGATTGCCAGTTGCTAGCCGTTCGCAGCAGGCGTATCGCAAGGCCGTGATCAGCCGCCCCCTGCCGCAGCCCCATTGGCCGCTCTGGCTCGCTCTTGCGCTGCCGTCGCTGGCGCTGCTCGCCGCCGCCGGCCAGGCCGATGCCGATCTCGATGAACTCACGGCCCTGTCCGGCCAGGCTGCCGCTATCCTGCTCGTCGCCGCCATCGCCTCCACGGGCGCAGCCCGCTGGCTCGCCCGCCCTCAGGCGCTCATCCGCCATCGCCGCGCGCTCGGCCTTGCAGCCTTCGGCACCAGCGTCGTCCATCTGGCGCTCTACGCCGCCGCCATGGGCGCGCTCGCCCCCATGCTCGCCGAGCTTGATGCGCCCGGCATCTGGACCGGCTGGGCCGCGCTGGCCCTGCTCGTGCCGCTGGCGCTCACCTCCACCGATGCCGCCCAGCGCCGCATGGGCCGCGGCTGGAAACGGCTGCAACGCCTCGCCTGGCCCGCCGCCGCCCTCGCCCTCGCCCATGGCTATCTCGTTCATGATGGCCAAAGGCTGGCGCTGCTACTGGCCTTCACATTGGCCATATTCCAGCTCTATCGTTTCAACCTCGGAAGGACCGCAAGATGACCATCAGATACCTGCTCGCCCTCGCCATGGCCGGCCTCGCCGCCCCGGCCTTCGCCACCGGCAAGATGACCTGCGACGTCGCCAAGGCCGACATGAAGCCCCAGGCCGACCTCGTCGCCATGCTGGAGAAGGAAGGCTGGCAGGTGCGCAAGGCCAAGCCCGACGGCGGCTGCTATGAAGTCTATGGCACCATGCCCGACGGCAACCGCGTCGAAGCCTATTTCCACCCCGTCAGCTTCGAGAAGCTCTATGTCGAACAGCGCGGCAAGGTGCTGTTCCGCAAGGAATAGCGCCTATTTCGCCGGCTTCCTTGCCGCCACCTTCTTTGCCGCCGCCGCCTTGCGCGCCGGCTTGGCCTTGAGCGCCGCCACCTCGGCCTCAAGCTCGGCAATGCGCAGCGCCTGACGCACCAATATCGCCTCCAGCGCGGCACTGTCCGCGCTGGCAGGCTTCGGCATCACCACCTCGGCCTCCACCACCTCCTCGTCCGGCTTCGCCGCTCTCGCGGCTTTGGCGGCAAAGTCGCTGTTGAACACGCCCGCCTCGCGCGCCCGCCTGATCAGCGGTGCCGCACTCGCAGCCAGCTGCATCAGCGTTTCAACCAACGGGTCCTGCGTCGACTTGGTCATGGCGGTGCCATCCTCTCACTGTGTTGTGAGGATATGGCACTGGATGCGCGAATTTCAACCTATTCGGCCGCCACCGCATCCGGCGCATGACCCGGCTCATCATCGAGCGGGTGCGGCAGCCGCGCAATCATCTCGCGCGGCACCACCTGCCACAGCTGCGCGCGGGTCCGGTCCCATTCGGTCAACAGGCCCTGCGCCCATTTCGAGCTGGTCTCGCGCGCATGCTCGGCAATCAGGTCATGGGCGATTTCCTCCCAATGACGTGATCCGATGCGCCGCACGATCACCGATTCATGGTTCACCCGGGTCGGGAAGTCGTCGCCCGTCTCCAGCACAAAGGCCATGCCGCCCGACATGCCGGCAGCAAAATTGTCGCCCGCCGGCCCCAAGATCACCACCGTGCCGCCGGTCATATATTCGCAGCCATTGGCCCCGCAGCCCTCGATCACCGCCTGCGCGCCCGAGTTGCGCACGGCAAAGCGCTCGCCCGCCCGGCCGGCGGCAAACAGCTTGCCCGCCGTCGCCCCGTAAAGGCAGGTGTTGCCGATGATCGTGTTGTGCTGCGTCACCAGCGGCGAAGACACCATCGGCCTGAGCGATATCGTCGCCCCCGAAAGCCCCTTGCCAACATAGTCATTGGCCTCGCCAAACACCTCGATCTTCACCCCCTGCACCGCGAAGGCACCGAGCGACTGGCCGGCCGAACCGCGCAGCCGGATGCTCACATGCCCGGGCGCCAGCCCGGTCATGCCAAACCGCCGCGTGATCTCGGCCGAAAGCCGCGTGCCCACAGCGCGGTGCGTGTTGCGCACCGTATAGGTCAGCTGCATCTTCTCGCCGCGGCTGAACAGATTTTCCGCGTCGCGCAGCATGTCCGCATCCAGGCTGTCAGGCACGTCGTTGCGGTGCGTGGCAATGCCGAAGCGCCGCTCATGGTCCGGCGCATCCACCTTGGCCAGAATCGGGTTGAGGTCGAGGTCGTCAAGATGCTCGGCCCCCCGGCTCACCTGCCGCAGCAATTCGGTCCGGCCGATCAACTCGTCCAGCGAGCGCGCGCCGAGCCGCGCCAGAATCTCGCGCACCTCTTCGGCAATGAAGCTCATCAGGTTGATCACCTTCTCGGGCGTGCCGGTAAACTTCGCGCGCAGCGCATCATCCTGCGTGCACACCCCCACCGGGCAGGTGTTCGAATGGCATTGCCGCACCATGATGCAGCCCATCGCCACCAGCCCCAGCGTGCCGATGCCATATTCCTCGGCCCCCAAAATGGCGGCGATCACGATATCGCGCCCGGTCTTCAGCCCGCCATCGGTGCGCAGCTTCACCCGGTGCCTCAGCCCGTTCAGCGTCAGCACCTGATTGACCTCGGAAAGCCCCATTTCCCAGGGGGTTCCCGCATATTTGATGCTTGTCTGCGGGCTCGCCCCGGTGCCGCCGACATTGCCCGACACCAGAATGGCATCGGCATGCGCCTTGGCCACGCCCGCCGCCACCGTGCCAATGCCGGCCTGGCTGACCAGCTTCACACACACACGCGCGCGCGGATTGGCCTGCTTCAGATCATAGATCAGCTGCGCCAGATCCTCGATCGAATAAATGTCATGGTGCGGCGGCGGCGAGATCAGCGTCACGCCCGGCGTCGAATGCCTGAGCTTGGCGATCAGCTCATTGACCTTGAAGCCGGGCAGCTGCCCGCCCTCGCCGGGCTTGGCGCCCTGCGCCACCTTGATCTCGATCTCCTCGCAGGCGAGCAGATATTCGCTCGTCACCCCGAAGCGGCCCGAGGCCACCTGCTTGATCGGCGAACAGGCATTGTCGCCGTTGGGATAGGGCGTGTAGCGCTCCTTCGCCTCGCCGCCCTCGCCGCTCACCGACTTGGCGCCGATGCGGTTCATCGCAATCGCCAGCGTCTCATGCGCCTCCGGGCTGAGCGCGCCCAGGCTCATGCCGGGCGTCACAAAGCGCTTCCTGATCTCGGTGATCGATTCCACCTGCTCGATCGGCACCGGCTCGGTGCCCTCGACAAAGTCCATCAGGTCGCGCAGCGCAATCGGCGGCAAGGCGCTCACCTTCTGGCTGAATTTCTTGTAATCCGAATAGCTGTCGGCATTCACCGCATGCTGCAGCAAATGGATCAGCCCGGCCTCATAGGCATGCGCCTCGCCATTGGCGCGGTAGCGGTAAAGCCCGCCGATCGGCAGCGCGATCACATCCTCGTCAAACGCCTTTTCGTGGCGCATCTGGGAGTTGATGAACAAAGATTCAAAGCCCTCGCCCGAAATCTTCGTCGGCATGCCGGGGAAGAAATCCTGCACCAGCGCCCGGCTCAGCCCCACCGCCTCGAAATTATAGCCGCCGCGATAGGCCGAGATCACCGCAATGCCCATCTTCGCCATGATCTTCAAAAGCCCGTCATCCACGGCCTTCTTGTAGCGCTGGATGCACTGGTCGAGCGTGAACTCGCCAAACAGCCCGCGCCCATGCCGGTCGGAAATCGCCGCTTCCGCCATATAGGCGTTGATCGTCGTGGCCCCCACACCGATCAGCACGGCGAAATAATGAGTATCCAGCGCCTCCGAGGCCCGCACATTCAATGAGGCAAAGGTCCGCAGCCCCTTGCGCACCAGATGCGTATGCACGCCGGCGGTGGCCAAAATCATCGGAATGGCCGCGCGTGCCGCCGAAATCCCCTCGTCCGACAAAAACAGCTGCCCGCGCCCCGAACGCACAGCAACTTCAGCCTCTTGCCGCACCCTCGCAATGGCATCGCGCAGCGCCGCCGCCCCGCCCGCCACGTCAAAGGTGCAATCAATCTCGGCCACCTGCTTGCCGAAATGCGCCTTCAAAAGGCCCCAGCCCTTGCCGGTCACAACCGGCGTGTCCATCACCATCACGCCCTGCTGGCTGGCCTGGTCGTCAAGAATGTTGCCAAGGTTGTGAAAGCGCGTCTTCAGCGCCATCACTCGCGTCTCGCGCAGCGAATCCAGCGCCGGATTGGTCACCTGGCTGAAGTTCTGGCGAAAGAAATGGCTGAGATTGCGCGGCGTCTCCGAAATCACCGCCAGCGGCGCATCATCGCCCATGGAGCCGACCGCCTCCTTGGCGTCCTCCACCATCGGCGCCAGCAGCAGCTCCATGTCCTCGATCGTCTGCCCCGCCGCCACCTGCCGGCGGCGCAGCTCGTCGCGCTCATAGGCCAGCCCGGGCGCGGGCGCATCATGGCCCGGCAGCTCCTCAAACGTCGTAAAGCCCGCCACCTTCGCCCCATAGTCGCGCTCGCCGGCAATCCGGTCCTTGATCTCGCGGTCATGATAAAGCGTCGCGCCGCGCCCATCCTCGCCGTCAAGGTCGATGGCGATCATCTGCCCCGGCCCCAGCGCGCCCTTCTCGGTGATGTCGATCTCGGGGATCACCACCATGCCCGCTTCCGAGCCGGTGATCAGCAGATTGTCCCGGGTCAGGCAATAGCGCATGGGCCGCAGCGCATTGCGGTCCAGCCCCGCCACAACCCAGCGGCCATCGGTCATCGCCAGCGCCGCCGGCCCGTCCCATGGCTCCATGATGCTGGCAAAAAAGGCATACATGTCGCGGTGCGCCGGCGGCATCCGGTCGTCCTTCTGCCAGGCTTCCGGCACCAGCGTCAGCTTGGCCGTCGGCGCGTCGCGACCCGAGCGCACAAAGGCCTCGAACACCGCATCCAGCGCCGCCGTGTCCGATGCACCCGCCGGGATCAGCGGCTTGATGTCCTCCGAATGCTCACCAAAAGCACTCGCCGCCATCTTGATCTCATGGCTCTTCATCCAGTTGATGTTGCCGCGCACCGTGTTGATCTCGCCGTTGTGCGCGAGGCAGCGAAACGGCTGCGCCAGCCACCATTGCGGAAAGGTGTTGGTGCTGTAGCGCTGGTGATAAATGGCAAAGCGGCTGACAAAGCGCTTGTCCTGCAGGTCCGGGTAAAAGACCGACAGCTCTTCGGCCAGAAACAGCCCCTTGTAGATGATCGACCGTGCCGACAGCGAGCAGACATAGAAATCCTGCACCTGCGCCGCAATCACCCGCTTCTCGATCCGCCGGCGGATCAGATACAGGTCCTTCTCGAAGGCGTTCATCGTCTCGGCCGCCTGCGCGCCCGTCCCCGGCAGCGGCCCTGCAATCATGATCTGCTCGATCTCGGGGCGCGAGCGCATCGCCTTGTCGCCAATCACGCTCACATCCACCGGCACCTGCCGCCAGCCATAAACCTTGTAGCCAAAGCCGATGATCTCGGATTCCACGATCGTCCGGCAGGTCTCCTGCGCCGCCAGATCGGTGCGCGGCAAAAAGATCTGCCCCACCGCCAGCATGTTGGGCGCGCGGCGCTGCCCGGCGCGCTCGATATGCTGCTGAAAAAAATCGACCGGCAGCTCGACATGAATCCCCGCCCCGTCGCCGGTCTTGCCATCGGCATCGACCGCGCCCCGGTGCCACACCGCCTTCAGCGCCTCGATCCCGGCCTCCACCACACGCCTTGAAGGCTTGCCGTCGGTCGCCGCCACCAGCCCCACGCCGCAGGCATCGCCCTCGAATTCGGGGCGGTACATGCCGTGCTCGGCTGCCCAGGCGCGGCGGGCTTCAAGGGTCGGGTCAAAGGTCATCGCAGTCGCTTTCGTTCAGGTCAGCGCCTGGCGGGCGCGGGCGCGGCCGCCGGCTGGTCGGGGAACATCTTCTTCACTTCGGCCGCCACCTGCGGCGCCACCGTCTCCTGCGCCGCCTGCACATTGGGCGCAAAGCGCGCATTCACGGTGCGGTTCACATCCGCCGCAATGCCCGGCTGCGCGCCCAGCAGCTTGGCGCCGGGGCCGGATTTGTAAAAGGCGGTGATGGCGTTCAGCTCGGCAATGGTGAAGCGGCTGGCATAGGCCTTCACCGTCGCCTCGCGAGTCGCCTCGGCGCGCTGGCGAAAGATCGGCGCCAGCGCATCGGCCTGCAGGGCGCCGGCCCGCGCCAGCATCGCCTCCAGCGCCACCTTGTTGTCCTTCGCCGCCTGCTGCACCCGCGCATTGCGGCCGATCTGCTGCGCCACCAGCGCGCCGCGCCGGATATTGGCAATCTGCGTCTCCAGCGCCGCCTGTTCGCGCGCCTTGGGCGAAATCGCCTCGATCATCGCCGTCGCCGAAGCAAGCGCCGCCGCCGAAGGCTCAGCCGCCGTCTGTGCCGCACCCGGAGCCGCGACCAGCGCCACCACAGCCATCATCACGCCCGCGCGCATCATGCCGCCTCCTGCTTGGCCGTGGCCAGCTGCGCACGCATCCACTGGTGCATCGCCGGCACCACATCGCGCCCGTCGCGCACCGCCCAGACCACAAGGCTGGCGCCGCGCACAATATCGCCAACCGCAAACACGCCCGGCAGCGAGGTCATCATCGTCTTGTGATCAACCCGGATCGTGCCCCAGCGCGTCACCGAAAGCTCAGGCGCGCCAAAGGCACCCGGCAGGTCCTCCGCGTCAAAGCCCAAAGCCTTGATCACCATGTCGGCCGGCGTCGAAAAATCCGCGCCCGGCTCCGCTTCGGGCGCGCGCCGGCCGTCCGGCCCCGCCTGCCCCAGCCGCATCCGGCTCGCCACCACCGCGCCGCCCTCGATCCGTGCGGGGGCTGCCAGCCAGACGAATTCCACGCCCTCTTCCTCGGCGTTCATCACCTCGCGCGCCGAGCCCGGCATGTTGGCCCGGTCGCGCCGATAGAGGCACTTCACGCTCAAGGCCCCCTGCCGCACGGCGGTGCGCACACAGTCCATCGCCGTATCGCCGCCGCCAATCACCACGACATGCTTGCCATGCGCATCAAAGCGCGCAGCCTCGGGCACGGCATCGCCAAAGCCGGCACGGTTCGACGCAATCAGATAATCCAGCGCCGGCAGCACATTGGGCCCGTCCGCACCCTGCACATCCACTTCCCGCGCCTTGTAAACGCCCGTCGCAATCAGCACCGCATCATGGCGCGCGCGCAGCTCGGCCAGGCTCGCATCACGCCCCACCTCGAAATTCTGGTGAAACACGACGCCCGCATCAGCCAGCCGCTGCACGCGCCGCATCACCACCGGCTTCTCCAGCTTGAAGCCCGGAATGCCATAGGTCAGCAGCCCGCCCGCCCGGTCATGCCGGTCATAGACATGCACCTCATAGCCCTTGACCCGCATCAGCTCCGCCGCCGTCAGCCCCGCCGGCCCGGCACCGATGATCCCCACCGACTGGCCTGAGCGGTCCGCCACCGGCACGATCGGCTTCACCCAGCCCTGCTCCCAGGCCGTGTCGGTGATGAACTTCTCCACAGCGCCGATGGTCACCGCGCCAAAGTCCTTCTCGATCACGCAATTGCCCTCGCACAGCCGGTCCTGCGGGCAGATCCGCCCGCAAATCTCCGGCATCGTCGAGGTCGAGGCCGACAGCTCATAGGCTTCCTCCAGCCGGCCCTCCGCGGTCAGCTTCAGCCAGTCGGGAATATTGTTCTGCAACGGGCAATGGACCTGACAGAAAGGCACGCCGCACTGCGAACAGCGCCCCGCCTGCTCCTCCGCCTTGGCCAGAATATAAGGCCGCGAGATTTCCAGGAAATCCTCGGCGCGCTCGTCCACGGCGCGCTTCGTCGGCTGCGCCTGCGGGCGATCAATAAACTTGAGCATCTTTTTGGTGGCCATGGCCGCAAAACCCCTTCCAGAGGCGCGCACATAGCCATTTCCCGCTCCCATGTCACGCAAAACCGGACATATGAGACAGTTTGCCTTACCTATTTTTGGTGCACTGCGACAAAACTGGCAAGCGCAGGCGCATATTTACGTCCGTTCCGGCCCTATAGCGCCAACAGCCACACCAGCGCCACGCTCCCCACCACAATCCGGTACCAGGCGAAGGGCGCAAAGCCGAAGCGCCCGACCAGCGCCACAAACCCCCGCACCACCACAAGCGCGACCAGAAACGCCACAACAAAGCCGATGCCAATCGCCGTCAGATCGCCCAGCGCCAGCGCATCGCGCTCCTTCCACAGCGCATAAACCGTCGCCGCCGCCATCGTCGGCACCGCCAGAAAAAAGCTGTATTCCGCCGCCGTCTTGCGGTCGAGCCCGGCCAGCAGCCCGAACATGATCGTCGCCCCCGAGCGCGACACGCCGGGAATCATCGCCACACACTGGCCCACCCCCACCGCAAAGGCCGTGCCGCCCGGCATCCCCTCCACACTGTCAAAGCGCACCCGGTGCAGCTGTCGCTCGATCACCAAAATCGCCACCCCACCCACAATCAGCGCGACCGCCACCGTCACCGGCGATTCGATCAGCCGCCGGATCGTCTCATAGGCGAGCGCCCCCACAGCCAGCGCCGGCATGAACCCCAAAAGCACATTGCGCGTGAATGCCACTGCCCCCGCCTCGCGCCGCACCAGCCCGCCAATCACGCCGGCAAAACGCGCCCGATAGGCCACCAGCACCGCCAATATCGCGCCCAGCTGGATGGCGATCTTGAACGCCAACTCCGCCTCGCCCTTGAAGCCCAGCAGTTCAGACGCCAGAATCAGATGCCCGGTCGAAGACACCGGCAAAAACTCGGTCAGCCCCTCGATGATGCCGAGCAATATGATGTCGAAAAGGCTCTGTTCCATCCGCGCCGCTTAGGCGAGCGACGAGGCCTTGGCAAACCGTCCGCTCGGCCGGTAGCGCGCCAGCATCGCCGGGACAAAGCTCGCCATCGGCGTCGGCGTCACCCCCAGCGCCTCCAGCCCCGGCTCGCCCAGCTGCACCACATTGTCCTTCTGCAACATCGCAAACTGGTCCGACGTCATCGGCACAAAGGGCAACACATCGCCCACCCGCCCCATCAGCTTCGCCGCCACATCGGGCAGCGCCAGCAACATCCGCCCGCGCTGCGTCTCGCGGTTGATCATCGCCAATATCGCCCGGAAGCTCATCACATCCGGCCCGCCCAGCGCATAGGTCCGCCCGCGCGCCGCGCCGCTCTCCAGCGCCGCCAGCGTGGCGGCGGCCACATCAAGCACATAAACCGGCTGAAACTTCGAATCCCCGCTGATCACCGGCAACACCGGGGACATCACCGCCATCGCCGCAAACCGGTTCAAAAACTGGTCCTCCGGCCCCACCACAAGGCTGGGCCGGAGCACGGTCGCAAACGGCAGCGCCGCCAGCACCGCCGCCTCGCCCTCGGCCTTGGTCCGCGCATAGGCCACCGGCGAGGCCGCATCCGCGCCAATCGCCGACATCTGAACATAGGCGCGCACGCCCGCCGCGGCGGCCGCCTCGGCCGCCAGCTTGGCGCCGCGCGCCTGCACCGCATCAAAACGCTGCCTGCCGCGCTCATCCAAAATGCCCACCAGATTGACGCCCGCGGTCGCCCCCTCAAACGCCGCCGCCAGCCCGGCGCCCATGCCCACATCGGCGCGCACCACCGAAACCTGGCCCAAAGCCCCCAAGGGCTTCAGAAAATTCGCCGCCGGCACATGGCGCACGGCCACCCGCACCCGCGCGCCCGTCTCGGCGATCCGCTGCACGATATAGCGCCCGAGAAAGCCCGAGCCGCCAATCACGGTCACCAGATCAGAGGGTCCAAGGGGAGAAGCTGTCCTGTCCATGTCCGCTCCATAGCGCGCGCGCCCGCCGCTGTCGCGTCACCTAATGGCGCAGGCAAATCGCCATTGACAAGCCGCCCAGCGCCTCATACCAGCCACCCCCTACCCCGTGCCCAGATGGCGGAATTGGTAGACGCACCAGCTTCAGGTGCTGGCGCTCGCAAGGGCGTGGAGGTTCGAGTCCTCTTCTGGGCACCATCTATACATCCCCTGACATATCCAGCAGCATCGCCAAGCTGCTGGATTTACGCCGATTACCCATATGCTTCGTCGCGGAAGGCTTCGTCGCGGAAGGCGTGTCAATGTTTCAGGCAGGTCGAAAGATTCTGCGCTGCGATCTGCACAACCATCGTTGTAAGAACGGCGGCAACTGGGTAGAAATTGCAAACACTGACGTTGATCTGCGGCGGCCGGATCATTCCCGCCGTTCCTTGCTTCGGAGGATTCCCGTGCGCCTTTGCCCCGCCGCCTTGATCGCCCTTTCGCTGCTGTCATCCGTCGCCGCATCGGCGCAGACAACGCCTGCCAAACAGATTGAAGGTCTGAAGGCGTCGCTGGCCGCCAGTGCGGCCGCGCTGCGCAGCTATGAATGGATTGAAACGACGACCGCCAGCGTCAAGGGCGAGGTGAGGGGCTCCACGCAGACGCGCAACTATTACGGCGCAGATGGCAAATTGCAGAAGGTGCCGGTCTCTGCACCCGCTGCCGAAAAAGCCAAACGGGGGCTGCGCGGCAAGATCATTGCCAACAAAAAAGCTGAAATCGAGGAGTATCTGAAAGCCGCCAAGGCCTTGATGGCCAACTATGTGCCGCCATCTCCCGAAAAAATACAGGCGGCGGTCGCCGCGGGCAACGTCAATGTCGGCGTGTCGAGCGCCAATGCGCCAGTTCCCATCACGATCAAAAATTACCAGAAGGCTGGCGATCAATTGGTCCTCACCGTTGACGGGTCATACACCCAGCTGAAGAACGTCTCGGTTTCCAGCTATCTCGACACGCCGGATGACAAGATCACGCTGACCATCAAGATGGCGCAACTGCCCGACGGAACGGGATATGTCGCCACATCAATGCTCGATGCGCCTGCCAAGGATGTTTCGATCCAGATTGCCAACAGCGGCCATCGCAAGGCGAACTGACAGGCAAGCGCCGATCACAACGCCCCCGAGCGAAGCTGTCCGTCACGCACGCAACCGTGGCTATCCAGGCAAGAAGCTGCCCCCCCATGCGCATCGCCCTGTTCGAGCCTGAAATCGCCGGCAATGTCGGGGCCGTGCTCCGCCTCGGCGCCTGCCTCGGGGCCGCCATCGATCTCATCGAGCCGCTCGGCTTCCCCTGGGATGACAAGCGCGTCCGCCGCACCGCCATGGACTATATCGATCACGTCAGCGTCACCCGCCATCCCGGCTTCGCCAGCTTCCGCGCCGCGCTCGGCCCCTCCCGCCTCGTGCTGTTCACCACCAAAGGCGACCGCTCGGCCTATGAATTCGCCTTCCGCCCCGATGATGTCCTGCTCTTCGGCAAGGAGAGCGCCGGCGTGCCCGCCGAGGTCGCCGCCGCCTGCGATGCCCGCCTGCGCCTGCCCATCCGGCCAGAAGTCCGCTCGATGAACCTCGCCACCGCCGCCGCCCTCGCGCTCGGCGAAGCCTGCCGCCAAACTGGCACGCTGCCCCGCTAGGCCAGTCCCTCGGCCAACCGCGCCACATAGCTCCGGAAATCGCCCGGCGCCCGCCCCAGCAGCATCGCCAGCACATTGGGGTTCCCCAAAAAGCCATGCGCATCATAATGGCGGTTCATCGCCAGCATCTGCTGCACCCGGTCCTCGCTCGCCCCGGCCGCGCGCGCACGGGCCTCCATCTCCGCAAACGGCACCGCCCGCGCCTCGATCTCGCGGCCCAGCACAGCGCCGATGATCGCCGCCATGTCGCGCTGGCTCAGCGCCTCCGGCCCGGCCAGCTCATAAATCGCATGATGATGCCGCTGCCCTTCCGCCGCCACAATCGCCGCCGCCTCGGCCAGGTCGGCCAAGTCCACCACGCTGAACCGCCGCGTCACATCAAAGGGCATGGCATGCACGCCGTCGCGCACCACCGTCGCCCAGATCGGCGCCAGATGCTGCATATAGCGGGACGGCTGCAGCACCGTGAACGGCACGCCCGAATTGATCAGCACGGCCTCGGCTTCCGATTTCAGCCGGTGATGCCGGATCGCGCGTGATTGCGGATGCATCACCGAATAATAGATGAAATGGCCAAGCCCCTGCGCGGCGGCCATGCCGATCAGGTTGGTCGTGATCTCCAGTTCGCGCGGGTGCATCGGCGGCCCGATATGCAAAACAGCGTCCGCCCCCGCCATCGCCGCCGCCAGCGTCTCTGGCCGCTCCATATCGGCCACCACCACCTCGCGCGCGCCCAGCCCCGCCAGCGCCGGCGCCTGGTCCGGGTTGCGCACCATCGCGCGCACCGGCACGCCGCGCGCCGCCATCGCGGTCAGCAGCGCCCGGCCGGTCCGGCCATTGGCGCCGGTCAAAAGCAGCAGATCAGGCCCCGTCATCACAGTCTCCTTGCTCGCGCCCTCCAGCTAATCCGCTTTTCCCTCGCCCGCCCAGCCACCAGTCACAATGTTCATCAGGCAAATTTTTCGGCTATGATGAAAGTGGAAGGTGTCCAATCGCAACATCACAACCAAGTGCCGGCCCAGAGGTCTCCATCCGCGCGCTCCGCCGCGGCCTCGAGGTGCTGCAGGCCATCAACCGCTTTGGCGCGATGCGGCTGGTCGATATCGCGGCCGCCACCAGCCTGCCCTATCCCACCGTCTTCCGCCTCGTCGAAACCCTGGTCGATGCCGGCATGGTCGAGCTTGAGCCCGGCCGCCGCCGCTACCGGCCCACGGCACTGGTCCAGACCCTGTCGCTCGGTTACCGGGACGAGCTGGCGCTGGTCGCGCTCGCCCGCCCCCATATCGTCGCGCTCTGCCGCGAGGTCGGCTGGCCCGTCACCATCTGCACCCGCGTCGGCAACGCCATGATGGTCCGCGATTCGACCCACCGCCTCACCACCCTCACCTTCAATGACTATGCCGCCGGCTACAGCCTGCCGCTGCTCGAATGCGCCGTCGGCAAGGCCCATCTCGCCTGGTGCGACCCCGAAGAGCGCGCCATCATCATCTCCAGCCTCGCCCGCCTCGACAGCGCCATCGACAAGCGCGCCCGGCTGCAGCTCGCCCCCGAAAGCAGCCTGCTCGCCGATATCCGCAAGGCCGGCTATGCCAGCCATTCGCACAACCAGTTCTCCGCCAATCCCGGCCGCACCTCCGCACTCGCCGTGCCCATCCATATCGAGGGCCGCCTCGCCGCCACGCTCGGCCTGGTGTTCTTCGCCTCCGCCATGACCATCGCCGAAGCCGCCAGGGCCTATGCCAGCCTGATGCACCAGACCGCCATCGCCATCAGCGCCGCCCAACAGCCCTGAGCGCGCCACAAAAAGTTCATCTGGCGAAAAAACGCCCGCCAGCCCACGTCCGGACCTTTCCCTTCAGGCAGAAGCAGGTCCACAGTTTCGGGGAGGACCAGCCATGACCAGCCAGACCACACGCCACACCGCCGACGAGCCGCAGGACCCGCTGCGCCGCATCATGCTCGGCGGCCTCGCCGGCCTGGCCGCCGCCGCCGCTGCAGGCCGCGCCAATGCGCAGGAAAAGAAGGACGATAAGCCCGTCTTCAACGCCTATGACCGCAAGCGCCGCTTCCTCGAAAACGAGATGAACGGCACCCCCTGGGTCGCCCCCCAGCAAGGCAATTTCGATCTGGAAGACCCGGTCCAGAACGCGCTCGCCAAGCTCAAGATCTCGGCCAATCTGGCAGGCGAACGCACCTATATCCCGATGCTCACCCGCATCCTCATCGCGCGTGAAGACCTGCCCGGCGGGCTGCTGCTGGGCGCGGCCTCGATGTTCACCTGGCAGCTGCAGGTGCCCGATCCCAAAAACTTCACCGGCCTGCCCGAAGGCACCGCGCTGATGCGCTCGATGTTCACCTCGGTCTATCTCGATCCCCACACCCTCGAGCCGGTCAAGACGCTGAAAAACCCCTACAACGACACCGTCATGGAGCTGGAGGACTATATCTTCGTCGAAAACTTCCTGATCTTCCCCAAGGGCGGCTCGGTGTTCATCGAAGAGCCGCAATTCGCCAACGACAGCCCCGACACCCCCAAGCCCGCACTCATCAAGCGCTGGGGCGACGAACTCATCCTGTTCAACGGCGGCGTCTATCAGGAGCCCGGCAAACACCAGCCCCGCTTCACCGAAAACACCTGGCGCTCACCCGCCGCCCAGGTGATGAATCCTGACGTGCCGCTGGTCCAGACCGGCTATAATTTCATGGGCGTCAACAAGGCCTTCGAAAAGCCCTGGACCGGCTACAAGCTCGGCGACCTCGAAAGCATGTGCTCCCTCGCCACCGGCAAAAAGGTCCACACCCCCGAAACCCTGCCCGACTTCCACAAACGCGTCCTCGTCGAACGCCACCCCGATCGGCTCTAGCCAGGCCCCTGCGCCCGCAAAAGAAGCGTCGAGCGGGTGTCGGATGAAGCAGCGCAAGTGGTGGCGGAGTTGGAGGGATTCGAACCCTCGGATCCGGTTACCCAGATCGGCAGTTTAGCAAACTACTGGTTTCAGCCACTCACCCACGACTCCGCACTGGCACGACTCCGCACCAGAGCGCCGCCTATACCGGCCCCCGCGCCCGCTTGGCAACCGCTCTCGTGCAGCCCTCAGCGCCCCACCGAACTATAGCTGATCCCGCGCCGCGCCATCTCGGCCGGATCATAGACATTGCGCAAATCAACCAGCACCGGCGTCTTCAGCGCCGCCTTCACCCGGTCCATGTCGAGCGCGCGAAACGCATCCCATTCCGTCACCAGCACAGCCACATCCGCCCCCTCCAGCGCGGCATAGGGGTCGGCCGCGTAAGCAACATCCTTCAGCACAAGTGCGGCCTGCTCATGCCCCTCCGGATCATAGGCGCGCACCGTGGCGCCGGCGTCCTGCAACGCCTGGATGATGTCGATCGCCGGCGAATCGCGCATGTCGTCGGTGTTCGGCTTGAAGGTCAGCCCCAAAACCGCCACCGCCTTGCCGCGCACGCTGCCGCCGGCCGCTGCAATCACCTTCTTCGCCATCGCCCGCTTGCGCTGGTCATTCACCGCCGCCACCGTCTCCACGATCCGCATCGGCGCGCCCAGGTCCTGCGCCGTCTTCACCAGCGCCAGCGTGTCCTTGGGGAAGCACGAGCCGCCATAGCCCGGCCCGGCATGCAGAAATTTCGACCCGATCCGGTTATCCAGCCCGATACCGCGCGCCACATCCTGCACATTGGCCCCGGCCACTTCGCAAAGGTCGGCAATCTCGTTGATGAAGGTGATCTTGGTCGCCAGAAAGGCATTGGCCGCATATTTGATCAGCTCCGCCGTCCGCCGCCCGACAAACATCAACGGGGACTGGTTGAGGAACAGCGGCCGGTAAAGCTCGGCCATCACGGCGCGCGCCCGCTCATCCTCCAGCCCCACCACAATCCGGTCCGGCCGCTTGAAATCGCCAATCGCCGCCCCTTCGCGCAAAAACTCCGGGTTCGACACCACCGAGAACTCGGCCGCCGAATTGGCCTCGGCCATCACCCGCTCCACCTCATCGCCCGTCCCCACCGGCACCGTCGACTTGGTCACCACCACGACATAGCCCGACAGCCCGGCCGCAATCTCGCGCGCCGCCGCATAGACATAGCTCAAGTCGGCATGGCCATCGCCGCGCCGGCTCGGCGTGCCCACCGCAATGAACACCGCCTCCGCCCCCTTGATCCCCTCGGCCAGGTCGGTGGTGAAGCTCAGCCGCCCGGCCTTCACATTGCTCGCCACCAGCTGGTCCAGCCCCGGCTCGAAAATCGGCATCACGCCCGCCTTCAGCCGCTCGATCTTGCCCGGGTCCTTGTCCACACACACGACATCATGGCCGAAATCGGCAAAACACGCCCCCGACACGAGCCCGACATAGCCCGACCCAATCATCGCAACGCGCATTCCACGCCCTTTCGAAACCGCCGCAGCACCAGCCCGGCCCTGATGCGCGAGCGCCTAGCACGATGCGACGCCCGAAAAAACCGCGCAAGCGCCTGCTCTTGTCTCAAACTCAGCACTGGTTCATCACAGCGGTGCCACAGCAAGACCGACACAACCGGCGGGAGACCGATTTTGACCCTCAAGCATCTGGCCACCATCCTCGCATTTTCGCTCGCGGCCCCGCTTGCAGCCCAGGAAACGACCGTCCAGACCGTCGACATCCCCTCGGCACAGACCAGCGCCCAAACAGCGCCTACGGCTCCAGCCCCTGCCGCCGCCCCAGCCCCAGCCCCCGTCCAGGGCGCGCCAGCCGTCGCCCAATCAGAGCCAGCCCCCGCCCAGCCCGCCCCCACCCCGCCCAGAACCGACGTCACCTATGCCGAGGAAGACGTGCTCGGCGCCGCCGAAGGCGTGTTCGGCCGCGGCACCGAGGGTCTGGCCGAAGCGGTGCGCCGCAGCTTCGCCCAATATGGCCAGCCCAATGGCTATATCGTCGGCCGCGAAGCCGGCGGCGCCTTCATCATCGGCGTCCGCTACGGCTCCGGCACCCTTTATCACGCCGTCGAAGGCGAACGCACCGTCCACTGGACCGGGCCGTCGGTCGGCTTCGACATCGGCGGCGACGGCTCCAAGACCTTCGCGCTCGTCTACAATCTCCACGACACCGAAGATCTGTTCCGCCGCTATCCGGCCGCCGAGGGCAAGGCCTATCTCATTGGCGGCATCGCCGTAAATTACATGCAGCGCGGCGACATCATCATCGTCCCCATGAAGCTCGGCGTCGGCTGGCGCCTCGGCCTCAACGCCGGCTACATGAAGTTCAGCAAAAAGGGCAAGATCATCCCCTTCTAGACCGCCCCCACCAGCGGCTCGCCCGCCGCCAGCCGCGCCAGATTGCCCACCAGCCGCTCGACGATCCGCCGCATCACATCGGGGCTGCTCCACGAGATATGCGGTGTCAGCCGCAGCCGCGGGTGTTCAAACATCCAGTGCCCCGCCGGCAGCGGCTCGGGGTCCACCACATCCAGGCTCGCCCAGATCTTCCCCGCATCCAGCGCTGCCCTGAGCGCCGCCTCGTCCACCAGCGCGCCGCGCGCGACATTCACCAGATGCGCCCCCGCCTTCATCCGGCCCAGGAAATCCGCCCCCACAATCCCCCGTGTCACCGGCGTGATCGGCGCCACCAGCACCAGATGGTCGGCGCGCCCCGCCAGCGCGTCCAGCCCCACCAGAGTCACGCCGTCCACGGGTGACGGCGCATCGCTGGCGCGGCTCGCCACCACCTCCATGCCAAAGGCCAGCCCCAGCCGCGCCACCGCCTGGCCAATCTGCCCCAGCCCCAAAAGCCCCAGCGTCCGCCCTTCCAGCGTGCCCATGGGCGCTGCAATCACCGCATCGCGCTCCGGCCAGCGTGCGCCCCAGGCGCCACGGCCAAGCGTCACCTCGTCCAGCCGCTTCACCCGCGCCAGCATCAGCCCCAGCACAAATTCCGCAATCGGCCGCGCCGTCGTCCCCGAAGCGCTGGCCACGGCAGGCGCGTCAAACAGCCAGTCCGGATAGTCATCCAGCCCCGCGCTCGCCGTCTGCACCAGCTTCACCTGGCCCGGCCAGCCCTCGGGCCGCGGCGCATCCGCCGCGCGCGCGCCGCCCTTCTCCTCGTCATGCACGACAAACAACACATCAGCGTCCACCGGAAAATCCCAGCGCGACCGGCCCAGTGTCTCCATCGCCACCGCCTCGCTCACGCCGGGCAAACCCGCCAACAGCGCCGACATCGCCGGCGCAAACTGATGAACCACGCGCATAAGCCGCATCCCCTATCCTGTTGCCCCCCATAATCGCCGCCGCTAAAGCCTCAGCGCAACCTCCCATTTCGAAAGGCACAAAATGGCCCAGATTTTCGTCACCGACCGCGCCGGCACCACCCATGATCTCGAGGCCCGCGCCGGCCTCTCGGTCATGGAGATCATCCGCGAAGGCCGCCTCGACGAGCTGCTGGCGCTGTGCGGCGGTGCCTGCTCCTGCGCCACCTGCCATGTCCATGTCGCCGAGCCCGATCTCGCCCGCACCGGCACCGCCACGCCGGACGAGCTCGACCTGCTCGACAGCTCCGACCATTTCACCCCCGCCTCGCGCCTGTCCTGCCAGATCCCCTTCACCGACGCGCTCGACGGCCTGCGCGTCACCATCGCCCCTGAAGACTGAGCACCCGCCTGAGCGCACCCGCCCCCCTCATTCTCGCTTCCGCCAGCCCGCGCCGCGCCGCCCTTCTCGCGCGCCTCGGCCTCTCCGCGTCCGAAATCCTCCCCGCCAATATCGACGAAACCCCCCACAAGGCCGAGCCGCCGCGCACCCATGCCGCCCGGCTGGCCGCTGAAAAGGCCGCTGCGGTTGCCGCCCTTCGCCCCGGCCAGTGGGTGCTCGCCGCCGATACCGTCGTCGCGGTCGGCGCGCGCATCCTGCCCAAGGCCGAAGACGAAGCCACCGCGCGCGCCTGCCTCGCGCTCATGTCAGGCCGCCGGCACCGCGTCCACACCGCCGTCCACCTCATCACCCCCGATGGCCGCGCCCATGCCACCGCCAGCGAAAGCCAGATCATCTTCCACCGCCTCACCGAAGCCGACACCAACAGCCTCATCGCGGCGGGAGACTGGCAGGGCAAGGCCGGCGGCTATGCGCTCCAGGGCGCCGCCGAAGCCCATATCCGCTGGCTTTCGGGCAGCTGGTCAGGCGTCGTCGGCTTGCCGCTCGCCGAAACCCGCCGCCTCCTCCTGCGCGCCGGCTATCCGCTTGGCTGAGGCCCTTCTCGAAGCCGCCCCCGGCGCCGTGCGCGCGCTGGTCCTCCAAGGCGACACCGTCCTCGAAGCCCATCTCGAACGCGAAGACCAACCCCTTCGCCCCGGTCACCGCGCGCCCGCCCACCTCACCAAGATCCTCGTCCCCGGCCTGCGCGCCGTCGCCACGCTCGCTGGCGGCGCCGAAGTCCTGCTCAGCCCGCTGCCCAAGGCGCCTGAAGGCAGCCGCATCGGCCTCGAGATCACCCGCAGCGCGCTCCCCGAAGCCGACCGCCCCCGCCTGCCCCGCGCCCGCCCGCTGGGCGAAATCCCGCCCGAAACCCCCGGCCCCAGCCTCGAAGCCCGGCTCCGCGCCGCCGGTCACACGGTGAGGCCCGTCACCGGCCCCCATGACGCCCTCGAAGCCGCCGGCTGGTCCGAAACCGTCAACGAAGCCACCACCGGCCAAATCCCCTTCGCAGGAGGCCTGCTCACCGTCACCCCCACACCCGCCATGATCACCATCGACATCGACGGCGACCGCGCCGCCGAATTGCTCGCCCACTCAGCCCTCGTCCCGCTGGCGAAGGCCATTCGCCGGCTCGATCTCCAGGGCAGCATCGCCGTCGATTTCCCCAGCCTCAAGGGCCAGGCCCGCAAAGCCCTCGACGAGGCCCTGTCAGCCGCCCTCAAGGCGCACCTGCCCGGCCCGCATGAAGCGACCAGCATCAACGGCTTCGGCCTCGTCCAGATCGTCCGCCCGCGCACCCGCCCCAGCCTCGTCGAAGCCGTGCGCACCCCCGGCTTTCACGCGCTCGAACTGCTCCGCCGCGCCGCCCGCCACGGCCATGGCCCCGCCACCCTCCACGCCCCGCCCGCCCTCATCCAGTGGCTCGCCGCCCGCCCGGCGCTGATCGAAGCCGCCGAACGGCAGCGCGGCGGCAGCCTCGCCTTGCGCCCCGACGCCAGCCTTGCAACAAGCGCCGCCCATGTCAGCTGAATCCCCGCCTGAACCCGCCCCCAAATGCGCCTATTGCCTCAAGCGCCCGCGTACGCCCGCCTACGCCCCCTTCTGCTCCAAGGGCTGCGCCGACCGCGATCTGCTCCACTGGCTCGGCGAAACCTACAAACTTCCTGACAACACCCCACTGGACACAGACGAAGACCCGGTCTAAGTCCCCGCTTCCCCATCGGAGCGCCCGGGTAGCTCAGGGGTAGAGCAGGGGATTGAAAATCCCCGTGTCGGTGGTTCAAATCCGCCCCCGGGCACCATTTTGATCGGCTAACAGTCCGATTTTCAAATCCGATATCTCAAGTTCTGGTTTGGTTCTCCTCCCAAATATCCACCCGATAACGCTTGGTGGCCTGCTGTCAGCCCGCTTCGCGCGTACGTGAAAAAGGTGCAGGGTCGGCGAATCCTATCAAACTTGTGTCAGCGATTTGGCAATGCGCTAGGGCCACTTTCCTCCATACCCAAGCCTATGGCTATTCCGTCGGTGATAGCTGTCACCACTGGCGGAAAGATCACACGCGCAAGATAGAGCCGACTTAACCGACGGAGGTACAACGATGGGAACGTGCCTAGGTCTGGCCTAACTTTGAAAAGTCGTTAACATCATCTACTCAAACGACCGCACGTACAGGGGCATTTATGAAAAGGTGGTTTTTTGGAGCAGCGGCCGCTTTAGCACTATGCGCAGGCGGTTGGTACTTTGCCTCTCCGAGCATTGCGATGTCGGGGTTACGTGACGCGGCATTGGCCGGAGACCGACAGGCTCTAGCGGAGCGCGTCGATTTTCCTGCAATTAGGGAGTCATTAAAGGAACAAGTTCGCGCCTACATGATGAAGTCAATACAGAACGACGACTTTAATCCGTTTGCCGCGCTGGGTCTCATGATGGCCGGAGCTATAATAGATGGCCTGATCGATTCAGCAGTGTCGCCGTCCGGATTGAAAGTGATGGTTGATCGTGGCAAACTGGATGACCCTAATAACTCATTATCTGATGACGAGACTGCGCCCGTTAAATGGGAAATCATACGTGATGGAATTGATATTTTTCGCGCTATCCCCAAAAATGACGCAGATGCAGAGATTAAAAGCAATGTTTCTCTCGTTTTTCGTCGCGATGGGTTAGGATGGGATTTGGTTGACATCGAAATCAACGAATAGGTTTTTTACACACCACATATGTATCGGATTAGTACCAAATGGCTGGACCAGCCTTAGGTTTTGCCGGGTCGACCCCGCCCCCGGGCACCATTCCAGCCGAGCCTCAGCTCAGCACATCCCCGCGCACAGCCGCGCTCGCCCAGTCCGGGGTGCCCGAAACCCGCCAGATCTCCTTGCCGTCCGGCCCATAAAGCACCGTCATCGGCAGCCCGCGCGCCTTCAAGGCCTCGCCAAGGCTCCCCGGCTGGTCCAGCACCGGCGTCAGCACCGAAAACTTGCCGGCCTCGAAAAACCCGTCCACCGCCTGCCAGCCTTCCATGTCCTGGCTCACCGGCAGCACGATCAGCGCATCCGCCGCATCGCCCGCCAGCGCATCCAGCGCCGGCATCTCGGCCAGGCACGGCGGGCACCATGTCGCCCACAAATTGACCAGCACCCGCTTGCCGCCCGCGTCCGCAATCGCCGCCCTCAGGCTGGTCTCGCCCTCGCCCGGCAGTTCAAGCCGCACATCGGGCGCCTCGCTCCCGGCAAAGCTGCGGTCAATCTCGTTCAGCGCCGCCGCCGCCTCGCCTGTTTGCGTGGCGGAGGCATCCGCCGCCTCAGCTTGCGGCTCAGCCGGCAATCCCTTATCGCCACCATCACAGCCCATAAGGCCCATCGCTGCCGCCAGCAGGAGTGCGCGTTTCATCATGTCAGGTCCCTCGTCTAATCCGCTGTGGGGCGGCCGTTTCGCTGGCGGCCCCGATGCCGTCATGGCCGAGATAAACGCCTCCATCGGCACCGACAAGCGCCTGTGGCGACAGGACCTCGCCGGCTCGCGCGCCCATGTGCAGATGCTCGGCGCCCAAAACATCCTCGAAGCGGCCGATGTCGACGCCATCCTCCAGGGCCTGGCGCAGATCGAAGCCGAATATGAGGCGGACGGGGTCCCCGAAGTCCTCGCGCTCGAAGACATTCACATGACCGTCGAAACCCGCCTGCGCGAGCTCATCGGCCCCGCCGCCGGCCGCCTCCACACCGCCCGCTCGCGCAACGATCAGGTCGCCACCGATTTCCGCCTCTGGGTCCGCCAGGCCTGTCTCGAGGCCGACGCCGCCCTCAAGGCCTTCATCACCGCGCTTCTGCTGCGCGCCGAAGACCATGCCGACACCATCCTGCCCGGCTTCACCCATCTCCAGATCGCCCAGCCGGTCACGCTCGGCCATCATCTCATGGCCTATGTCGAAATGGCGATGCGGGACCGTTCGCGCTTCCACGATGCCGCCGCCCGCATGAACGAATGCCCGCTCGGCTCCGCAGCGCTGGCCGGCACCGGCTTCCCCATCGACCGCGCCGCGACCGCCACCGCGCTCGGCTTCGCCCGCCCCACCGCCAACAGCCTCGATTCGGTATCCGACCGTGATTTCGCCCTTGATTATCTGTCCGCCGCCGCGCTCGCCGGCCTCCATCTCTCGCGCCTCGCCGAAGAGCTGATCATCTGGGCCAGCCAGCCCTATGGCTTCATCACGCTGCCCGATGCCTGGTCCACCGGCAGCTCGATCATGCCGCAAAAGCGCAACCCCGATGCCGCCGAGCTGGTCCGCGCCAAGTCGGGCCTGTTCCTCGCCGCCTTCCAGCGCCTCGCCGTCATCATGAAGGGCCTGCCGCTCGCCTATTCCAAGGACATGCAGGACGACAAGCGCCCCGTCTTCAACGCCCATGACACGCTGGCGCTCTGCCTCACCGCCATGACCGGCATGGTCGAAACCATCACCTTCAACAAGTCCCGCATGCGCGCCGCCGCCGCCAGCGGCTTCAGCACCGCCACTGATCTGGCCGACTGGCTGGTCCGCGAAGCCAAAATCCCCTTCCGCGAAGCCCATGACATCACCGGCCGCAGCGTCCGCGCCGCCGAAGCCAAGGGCACCGATCTCGACGGCCTCTCCGACGAAGAGCTCGCCGCCATCGACCCCCGCCTCACACCGGCCGTGCGCAGCGTGCTCAGCGTCGAAGCCTCGGTCGCCAGCCGCACCAGCTTCGGCGGCACCGCGCCGGCCAACGTCCGCGCCGCCATCGCCGCCGCCCGCCAGCGCCTGTGAGCCCCCGCGCCCTCCTCCTCGCAGCCGCCCTGCTGCTCGCCGCCTGCGGCAAGCAGGGCGCGCTCCGCCCGGTCGCCCCCAACACCCCGCCGCAACAACCCGCCGACGCCGTGCGCCCGATCACCCCCGACGACATGCTCAAGCTCCCGCCCCAGGCCATCCCCGGCCGCGTCGATGATCCGCTCTCGCGCTCCGAAGCCCGGCCAGACGACCGTTTCAACCTCCCTCCTCCCCGCTAAGGCCAAAATGGACCATTTCACCATCCGAAACGGCGTCATGCACGCCGAAGACGTCAGCCTCGAAACGCTGGCCAATGAAGTCGGCACGCCGCTCTACGTCTACAGCAGCGCCACCATCGAGCGACACTACAATGTCTTCGCCGCAGCGGTGGCCGGCCTCACCGACGGCAATCCGCTCGTCGCCTTCGCCGTCAAGGCCAATCCCAACCTCTCGGTGCTGGCCACGCTGGCCCGGCTCGGGGCCGGCGCCGATGTCGTCTCGGGCGGCGAACTCGCCCGCGCGCTCGCCGCCGGCGTGCCCCCTGAGCGCATCGTCTTCTCCGGCGTCGGCAAGCAGACCCACGAGCTGCGCGCCGGCGTCGAGGCCGGCATCCTCCAGTTCAACATCGAATCCGAAGCCGAAATCCTGATGCTCGGCTCGGTCGCCGCCAGCCTCGATAAGCCAGTCGAAGTCGCCATCCGCATCAACCCCGCCGTCGATCCCAAGACCCACGGCAAGATCAGCACCGGCGGCGCCGACGCCAAGTTCGGCATCCCCTGGGACCGTGTGCCAGCCGCCTTCGCGCTGGCCGCCGCCCAGTCCCACCTCCGCCCCGTCGGCCTCGCCGCCCATATCGGCAGCCAGCTCACCGACCTCGGCCCCGTCGAAGACATGATCGGCAAGCTCGGCACGCTCGCCACAGCCCTCGAAGCCGAAGGCCACAGCATCAAGCGCATCGATTGCGGCGGCGGCCTCGGCGTGCCCTACCGCTCAGATCAGCCCGCCCCGCCAAGTCCTGCCCATTATGCCGCCATGGTGGCGCGGGCCACCCGCGGCTGGCGCTGGCGGCTGATGTTCGAGCCCGGCCGCATGATCGTCGGCAATGCCGGCGTGCTCGTCAGCACCGTCATCCTCACCAAGCAGGGCGCATCGAAAAAGTTCATCGTCGTCGATGCCGCCATGAACGACCTGCTCCGCCCCTCGCTCTACAATGCCTGGCACGACATCAAGGCGCTCCGCCCCCACGCCGAAACCGAAATCGCCACCGTCGTCGGCCCGATCTGCGAAACCGGGGACACCTTCGCCGAAGACCGCGAGGTCGAAACCGTGAATGCGGGCGAACGCATCGCCTTCATGACCGCCGGCGCTTACGGCGCGACCATGGCCAGCACCTATAATTCCCGGCCACTCATCCCGGAAATCATGGTCTCTGGCGCAAAATGGGCCATCGTCAGCCAGCGCAACCAGCCCGAAGCCATGCTCGCGCTGGACGCCCGCGCGCCGTGGCTCTAACGGCCTGAGATCATGAAATCGCCCGTCCGCACCGCCGTCTTTCCCATCGCCGGCAAAGGCACCCGCTTCCTGCCCGCCACCAAGGCCGTGCCCAAGGAAATGCTGCCCGTCGTCGACAAGCCGCTGCTCCAATATGCCGTCGAAGAAGCCCTCGCCGCCGGCATCGAACGCCTCGTCTTCGTCACCGCCTCGGGCAAGACGGCGATGGAAGACCATTTCGACCTCGCCTTCGAACTCGCCGAAACACTGCGCGCCCGCGGCAAGACCGCCGAACTCGCCGCCGCCTCCGACATGGTGCTCGAACCCGGCCGCGTCCTCTCCGTCCGCCAGCCCCAGGCACTCGGCCTCGGCCACGCCGTCTGGTGCGCCCGCCACGTCATCGCCCGCGAGCCCTTCGCCGTGCTGCTCCCCGACGAACTGCTCTGGAACCCCGAACAGCCCGCGCTCGCCGCCATGGTCGAAGCCCAGAGCCAGCTCGGCGGCAACCTCATCGCCGTCCTCGAAGTCCCTGAAGACCATACCCACCGCTACGGCATCGTCAGCCCCGGCACCACCAACGGCCTCATCACCGAAGTCAAAGGCCTGGTCGAAAAGCCCAAGGCCGGCACCGCACCCTCACGCCTCGCCGCCATCGGCCGCTACATCCTCCAGCCCGAAATCATGCCGCTCCTCGCCCAGGGCCAGACCGGCGCGGGCGGCGAAATCCAGCTCACCGACGCCATGGCCCGCCTCATCGGCACCCAGCCCTTCCACGCCCTCACCTTCACCGGCGAACGCTTCGACTGCGGCGACAAGGCCGGCCACATCACCGCCAACATCGCGCTGGCCCTCGCCCGCCCCGACATCGGCCCCGTCGTCGCCGCCTGGCTCAAGTCCCGGGATCTTTAGGAGCCTCCGGCGGCTGGGGCCTCAGGCCCCAGACCCCATCCGTGGAGCACCAAAAACAACCCCGTCGCCCCGGTCCTGATCCGGGGCCTAAGCGAGTCCCTTCCCCCCAAGCCCAGCGCCGCAGGCCATCAAAGCGCTTCACGCCAGCGCTGCGCTCGGCCAGCTTGTCCCAACCCAACAAATGGGGTCTGGGGCCCAAGGCCCCAGCCGCCGGAGGCCCTTCTCACCCGCCGGAGGCCCTTCAAAGCCCCATCAGCGCTTCTTCCGCAACCCCGGCAGATACAGCGAGAACATCGCCCCTTCGCCCGGCACCGAGTGGCAGCGCACCAGCCCGCCATGCCCTTCGGCCACCGATTTCACAAAGGCCAGTCCCAGTCCCACGCCGCCCATGTCGCCGCTGGTCTTGAAGCGGCCAAACAGCTGTGCTTGCACTTCGGCCGAGACGCCGGGGCCATGGTCGATCACGTCGAGCCGCCAGTCCTTGACATCGGCTTTCAGTTGCACGGTGATCTCGCTGCCCACCGGCGAATATTTGATGGCGTTGGAGATCAGGTTGACGACCGCGCGCATCAGCAGGCTGGCGTTGCCCCATGACAGCGCCTCGCGGTCCAGCCGCACGCTCCGGATGCGGATGTTGCGTTCGGTCGACAGCGCCCACATCTCGTCCACGGCCTCGGTGGCGATGGCGGCAAGGTCGACTTCGTCCATCGCATAGCCGCCGGCGTCGGCGCGGGCGAGTTGCAGATAGCCGTCGGCGAGGCTGATGGTGCGCCGCGCCAGCGCCCGCAGCCGGTCGCCGGTTTCCTTGGGCAGCCCCTCGGCCCGGTCGACGATCGACAGGATCGAGGCCTGCGGCGCGCGCATGTCGTGGGTGAGCAGTTGCAGCGCCTCCTCGCGCGCCGCTTCCGCCTTGCGCAGCGCCGAGATGTCGGCAAAGCGCATGATCCAGCCCAGCGGCCGGTCGTCGGCGTCGCGCCACGGCGTATAGCGCACTTCGCGCATGGTGCCGTCGCGCGCCTTGAATTCGCCGTGCCACGGCCCGTTGGGAATGGTCAGCGCGTCCACGCGGAACGGCGGCAGTTCATTGCCCTTGAAGGCCGCCTCCACCGCCATGCGCCCCGGGTTCTCGCCAAACAGCGCCTCGGCCGCGCCATTGGCCGCCACGATCTCGCCCGACCCGCTCACCAGCAGCGTCGCATCGGGCAGCCCGCGCAGGGCTGCGTCGGCCAGCCGCCGCAGTTCCTGCACCCGGTCGATCGTCTGGGCCAGCCGTTCGGTCGCCTGGGTCACCGGGTCGCTGGCCAGCTGCTGCCGCCGCTTGGGCAGGCCCAGGTCGCCAAGCTGGTCGAGCTCGCGCGTCATCCAGTCGTTCACCACCACCAGCCGCCGCCATGCCCAGACCGGCGGCGCCACCAGCAGCGCCACCACCGCGGCCGCCGGCTGCGGCCAGTTCCCCGTGGTCAGCAGCCCGGCTGCCGAGAGCAGCAGCACCAGCAGCACCAGCAGCAGGGCAAACACCCCGGCCAGCCCCGGTCGCAGCAGCAGCATCGCCACCATCACCGCCCAGAGCAGCCCCAGTGCCAGCGTCAGCGCCGCCCGCCCATCGGCCATCGACAGCACCCGCCCCTGCATCAGGTCGGCCACAAAGCTGGCATTGACCTCGACCGCCGACATGCCGCCGCTGCCCCCCGAGCTCGCGGTCGCATATTGCGCCCCCAGCCCCGTCGCCGTCAGCCCGACCAGCACCACCCGTCCCTCGATCAGCTCGCGCGGCACCTCGCCCGCCAGCACAGCCGCAATCGGAAAGGAGCGGAAGCTCCCCGCCGGCCCGCGAAAGCCCACCAGCCGGTCGCCCTGCGTGCTCAGCCTCAGCGGGCCTTCGGGCCGCGCAAAGGCCGGCAAGTCGCGCATCACCCGCTCGCCCGCCAGTGCGGCCGCCATGTGCGGCCAGCGCCGCGCCCCGTCGAGCGCCAAAGACAGCCGCCGCACCACCCCGTCATCATCGGGCCGCACCTGCGCATGGCTGGGCAGCGCGCCCGCCGGCGGCGGTGTCACATCATAGGCCCGGCCATTGGCGCCCGGCGCGCGAAACGCCGCCGGCATCGCCACCGGCACCCCGGCCGCCCGCGCCCGTCCCAGCGCCGGCGCCAGCGCCGCCTCGTCCTCCGCCCCCAGCCCGGCATCATAGCCCACTGCGCGCGCGCCCGCGCGACGCAGCGCATCGATCGCGGCCGCATGGCGCGCCGCCGGCCATGGCCATTCGCCCAACGCATCGATGCTGCTGTCATCAATCGCCACGATCAGCACATCGTCAGGCGGCAGCGGCGCCGTCAGCCGCGTCGTGATGTCATAAATCGCCTGGTCGATCCGCGCGAAGCTGCTGGCGCTGCTCAGCACCACCACTGCCAGGCTCATCACGGTCAGCGCCAGCAGCCATTCGCGCAGCAGCGGCTTGGTGCTCGCCAGCGGCCGCCGCGACGGCGCATTGCCCGGATCAAGCACGCTACTCAAACCACGGCCCCCAAGGCAGCACGGCACGCGTCAAAACACACCCGGCAAGCCGCGGCCAAACAACGGCGTGTCCCGCCCGCCATGGCCAATTCATCCCCCGAAGATCTCAGTCGCGCACCACAGTGCCAGCATCATCGGCCTCGGCCAGCGCCAGCGCAACCCCCTCGCCCTCGCGGCGCACGCCCAGCTGCGCCAGCCAGTCCTCGCGCACCGGCAACAGGCTGAACTCGCGCACCACGTCGCCGCTCAACACCACCCGGTGCAGCGCCGCAATCTTCACCCGCGACGATGATGGCAGCGTCACCGCCTTGCCCGCCGCCTCCAGCGAGACAAAGCCGTTCGGCCCGGTCTCGATGATATCGCCTTCAGAAAGCGTCATGCCCACCGCCAGCGGCGTCCCGCCCGCCAGCCGCGCCTCACCAAAAAACCGCGTCACTTTCGCGCCCAGCTTCTCGCGCTTCAACAGCGCGCCGGGCACCTCGATCCGCTGCCCGCGCGCCAGCCGCGCATCCACCGCCAGCCCGTTCGCCTCGGCCAGCAGCGCCAGATCGTCCGGGTCCTGCAAGCCCCGCGCCGCAATGCGCGCCAGCGTGTCGCCGCTCCGCGCCCGATGCTCCAGCGAGGGCGCATCAGCCCAGGGCACCGCGCTGTCAGCCGGAATCAGCGCCGGCGCCGCCATCGGCAGCGCCAGAAGCATCATCGCAGCAATCGAGCGACCCTTCGCCAATGCCTGTCCCCTGTTTTCGGCTCCAGACGATTGTTAAATGCTCTTAACCAGCTTCAACAATCGCCTCTAACCTCTCCAATCTATAGCCGAAACTATACACCGATGCTAGCCTCAACCCATTCTCCGGCCGCAAGCCCAGCCGACCCCTGATCTGCGAGACATGGGCGTCGAGCGTGCGGCTGGGGATATCCGGGTTCCGGCCCCACACCGTTTCCATGATATACGCACGCGAAAGCGGACGGTTTAAATTCCGGAAAAAAACCAGCGCAAGGCCAAATTCCTTGGCCGTCAGCGTGATCGGATCGCCCCGCCACGTCACCGTCATCGTCAGCGGGTCAAAGCGATGCTCGCCAAATTCCTCCACCTTCGGCTCGTCAGACGCGCCGTAGCTGCGCCGCAGCAGCGCCTCCACCCGCGCCTTCAGCACCGAAGGCACCAGCGGCTTGGTCACATAATCATCAGCGCCCACATCGAGACCCTTGACGATATCCTCCTCGCCGGTCCGCCCGGTGAGCATGATCACCGGCGGCGCCGGCGACAGATTCTCCTTCGCCCAGCCCACCAGCTCCACGCCCGACACATCGGGCAGCTCCCAGTCCATCACCAGCAAATCGAAGCTCTCGCGCCGCAGCGCCCGGCGCAAGGCCTCACCCTGATGATATTCAAAACAAGTATGCCCGGCGTCACGCAGCAGCATCGCCACCTGCCCGCACAGCTCCTTGTCATCATCCAGAACAGCCAAACGCATAACAAGCTCCCAAAGTGATTTAAGGCCTCTCGCCAACGCCCTGAATGGCAAGCCTATTACCATCGCTTACGTCTGTATGACATTGCCAGCGGCACGACTTTACAATCCTTGCCAAAACCGGGGCAAAGACCAGCCCCAGCAAAAATCGCCGTCAGTCCTCCACAGCCCGCAGCGTCAGCGCGGTCAGCTGCCGCACCGAGCGCGCGCCCCGCGCCTCGCCCGGCGCCACCAGCCTGAGCGGCCCCTCGTCCGCGCCCAGTGCGGCGCCGTCGCAGCGGTCCGCCACCAGCATCCCCCCAGCCCCCAGCTTCGCGTCAATCTCGCCCAGGCTGAACACCACCCGGTAGCCGTCGGCCGCCTCCGCCACCACCACCAGGCTCAGCGCCTCGCCGCGCACCGCCTCGCCCACCGGCGCCCCGGCACGCGCCAGCAGGTCCCCCAGCAACACCCCCTCACACACCCGCGCCGCGCCATGGTCGCGCCATTCCACCCGCTGCCGCGACAGTCCCTCCAGCCCCAGCGGCACCGAAACCGGCGCCGCCCAGCCCACGCCCGCCAACCCAAATCCGCACACCGCCAGCAAGAGCCCGAGCCCGGTCGTCCGCATCATTCCGCTCCCAAATCGTCGCGCCACCCGCCCATCGGGCCGCCAATCCCGCTTCCAACATTGACCCACGCCGCACAACCCCTAGGACAAGCAACAATGACCCCCGCCGCCCCCCCTTTCGATGCCCGCGCGCTCCGCGATGCCTTCGGCTGCTTCGCCACCGGCGTCACCGTCATCACCACACAGGACGACGCCGGCAACCGCCTCGGCCTCACCGCCAACAGCTTCACCTCCGTCAGCCTCGATCCGCCGCTGCTGCTCTTCTGCCCCGCCAACAACGCCTCCATCCTGCCCGGCATCCACACCTCGGGCCGCTTCGCCGTCAACATCCTCGCCAACGCCAGCCAGGCCGTCGCCGACCGCTTCACCCGCAAGAACATCGACCGCTTCGCCGACGCCAGCTGGGAAGACTGGGACGGCGTCCCGGTCCTCGCCGATGCCAAGGCCGCCTTCGCCTGCACCCTCCACGCCGATCACGACGGCGGCGATCACCGCATCATCGTCGGCCGCATCACCCGCTTCGGCCTCAACACCACCCGCGAATTGCTCCTCTATCTCCACGGCCGCTACCGGCGTCTCGATGTCGGCAGCTGAGCCACCTGCCGGCCCCTCCGCCGAGGAAACCGCCGCCCTCGCCCGCGGCGGCCGCACCAGCTTCTTCGGCTTCGTGCTGCGGCTGGCCGCCCGCTTCCCCTTCCTGTTCATCGCCGGCCGCCTCTACGGCGCCGAAGCACTCGGCCGCTTCGCCTATGCCACCATGGTCGTCGAACTCGTCGCCATGTTCGCAACGCTCGGCCTCAAGCGCGGCCTCGCCGAAGACATGGCCCGCCGGCCAGACCATCAAACCCACAGCCTCTACGACGCCATGCTGGTCTCCTTCCTCGCCAGCCTCGCCGGCGCCGCGCTGCTCATCATCATCCCCGATCTCGTCTTCCCCGGCGCCCAGATCACCCCGCTCGAACGCCTGTTCCCGCTCATTATCCCGGCCATCGTCGCCTCCGACATCAGCCTCGCCGCCTGCGCCTTCCGCCACGATATCGGCGCCACCGTGCGCGCCCGCTCGCTCGTCGAGCCGTGGGTGCTGTCCATCGCCGCACTCACGCTCGCCTTCACCATCCTCAAGCCCGACGGCCTGATCATCGCCTATCTCCTGTCCATGGTCGCCGCCGCCGCCGCCAGCCTCATGCCCGCCTGGCGCAGCTACGGCGCCCCCCATGGCTGGCGCCCCCACCCCGGCCAGCTCGCCCGCCTCGCCAAGCGCAACATCGCGCTCGCCGGCGCCGACATCGCCGAATGGGGCGCGCGCCGCCTCGACATCTTCATCCTGGGTCGCTTCGCCCCGCCCGAAATCGTCGGCATCTATTATGTCGCCCAGCAAATCGCCTCGCTGCCCCAGCGCCTCAAATCGAGCTTCGATCCCATCCTCGCCCCCGTGCTCGCCACCAACCTCGCCCAGGGCCTCACCACCAAGGCCGCCCAGCACATCCGACAGGTCGGCTTCTGGGTCAGCGCCGCCCAGCTCGGCGTCGTCCTCGCGCTCGGCATGCCCGGCGAAGCCGGCATGGGCCTGTTCGGCCCCATCTTCGCCGGCGGCGCCATCGTCCTCGCCCTCCTGCTGCTGGCCGAACTCTTCGCCGCCCAGGCTGCCGTCGCCGAAGCCGCCCTCGTCTATGTCGCGCGCGGCCGCAACGTCAGCTGGTCCATGGCCGGCATCGCCATCCAGATCGGCCTCTCGCTCCTCCTCGTGCCCCGCTACGGGGGCGAAGGCGCCGCCGCCGCCCTCGCGGCCTCCGCCCTCATCCTCTCGGTCGCCAAATCCCGCCTCCTCGCCCGCCTGCTCGGCGCACCGGTTGCGGGCTGGCGCTGGTCACTGCTCATCGCCGCCATCCCCGCCTTCGGCCTCGGCCTCATCGTGCTGCGCACCCCCGAACCCATCCAGCTCACCATCGGCAACTTCGCCATCCTCGGCACCTTCGCCGGCCTGATCTGGCGCTTCGGCTTCAAAGGCGCCGACCGCCTGCTCTTCGCCCGCTCACTCCGCGGCAAATCCTACCCGCCGGAAACCGCGCCCAGCCCCTGACCAAAAGCCTCCGGCGGGTCAGAAGGGCCTCCGGCGGCTGGGGCCTCAGGCCCCAGACCCCAATAGTTGGAACAGCGCAAATTCACCCGTCGCCCCGGGCCAGACCCGGGGCCTAAGCGACGCCCGTCCCCCCAAGCCCAGCGCCGCAGGCTATAAAAGCGCTACGCGCCAGCGCTGCCCTCTCCAGTCTTGTCCCAAAACAACGAATGGGGTCTGGGGCCCAAGGCCCCAGCCGCCGGAGGCCCTTCTGACCGGCCGGAGGCCCTTCTACCCCGCCGGAGGCCCTAACAACCCCCTCATCCCACCCAGTCCCCACGCCCCACCCCCTGCGCCCAGAGCAGCGTGCGCAGGTCGCCAAAGCGGATGGCCGCGTCGGCGGCGGCGGCGGCGCGCGGCTTGGCGTGGAAGGCGATGCCCAGGCCAGCGGCTTCGATCATGGGGATGTCGTTGGCCCCGTCGCCCACGGCCAGCGCCTCGGCCGCGGGCACGCCGGCGCCCAGCAACGCGGCGCGCTTGGTGGCGGCGTCGACGATGGGTTCGGCCACCTCGCCGGTCAGCCGGCCGTTCTCGTGCAGCAGCACATTGGCGCGCACCTCGGCGAAGCCGATCTCGGCGGCGACGGGTTCGGCGAAGGCGGTGAACCCGCCCGAGACGAGCAGGGTCTGCGCCCCCCAGCCGCGCATGGTGCGCACCAGCCTGGTTGCGCCGGGCGTCAGCCGCACGCGCGCGAGGCGGCAGGCGTCGAGGGTCTCGACTGGCATGCCGGCCAGCAGCTTCACGCGGGCGTGCAGGGCGTCGGCGAAGTCGAGTTCGCCGCGCATGGCGGCTTCGGTGATGGCCGCCACCTGCGGCTTCAGCCCGGCATAATCGGCCAGCTCGTCGATGCATTCGCAGGTGATCATGGTCGAATCCATGTCAGCCACCAGCAGCGACCGCCGCCGCTGCGCGCGCGCCGGCTGCACGATCACGTCCACCGCCTCAAACGCGTCTTCCAGCGCCGCGCGCAGACCCCCGCCGCCGCGCAGGCGCAAATCGAGGCCGCCGCGCAGCCGCAGATCGAGCGCACAGCCCCGGTCGATCCAGTCCCAGCCCAGCGGCTCGGCGCCGGCGGCGCGCGCCACATCGCTTGCCAGCCGCGCGTCGGCGTCCGACAAGGCCCCTTCTGCCATCAGAGTGACAAGCGTGTCCGAATCGCGTCCCATGGTCGCCGTGATTAGCGGCCCCACTGCCAGCGGCAAGTCCGGCCTCGCGCTGGCGGTCGCCGCGCACACGCCGGCCACGCTGATCAACGCCGATGCGAGCCAGCTTTATGCCGATCTGCGCCTCCTCACCGCGCGGCCCAGCGCGGCGGAGGAAGCCGCCGCCCCCCACCGCCTCTACGGCGTCCTCGACGGCGCCGATCCCGCCACCGCCGCCCGCTACGCCGCGCTCGCCCGCGCCGCCATCGCCCAGAGCCTGGCTGGAGGCCGCCTGCCAATTCTCGTCGGCGGCACCGGCCTCTATCTCGAAGCCCTGCTGCAAGGCCTCGCCCCCATCCCCGAGATCGACCCCGAAATCCGCGCCGAGGTCCGCGCGCTCCCGGCATCGCAAGCGCATATCGCCCTCACCACCGAAGACCCAGAGGCCGCCCGCCGCCTGCGCCCCACCGACACCACCCGCCTCCAGCGCGCGCTCGAAGTCGTGCGCAGCACCGGCCAGCCCATGGCCCATTGGCTGGCCCGGCGCGAAGGCGGCATCGCCCGGAGCCATGATGTGCGCGGCCTCATCCTCGCCCCGCCACGCACAGCGCTCCACGCCGCCGCCGAGGCGCGGCTGGATGCCATGCTCGCCGCCGGCGCCCTTGACGAGGTCGCCCGCCTTGCCGCCCGCCGCTTGCCCGCTGATCTCCCGGTCATGAAGGCGCTCGGCGTGCCCCCGCTCATGGCCCATCTGCGCGGCGAGATCTCCCTCACCGAAGCCCGCGCCCAGACGCTCTTCGCCACCCGCCAATATCAGAAGCGCCAGAGCACCTGGGCGCGCGGCCGCCAGCAGACGCTCGGCTGGCACGCGCTGGAAACTGCCAGCCCCCACGCCGCCCTCGCCCAGCTCGCCCGCTGAGCCCCTGCGACAATCGAATTGCAAGAAACTGTCACAAGATTTGCATTGACTCCCTCGCTAACGAATTGTTAGTATCTGTTATCTAATCGTTAACAGGGGACCTACGATGAAGGCCTATCTGCTCACGGCCACCGCGGCATTGTTCATCGCCGCCAGCCCGGCCGCCGCCGTCACCAACCTCATCGTCAATGGCAGCTTCGAGGATGGGTCCCCCGGCACCGGCGGCTTTGTCGGCTGGACCAAGTCCAACACCCCCACCGATTTGCCCGCCAGCGTCATCAGCTACAACGTCACCTTGCCCTATCCCCTCGGCGCGTTTGGCGAAGCCGTCACCCCGGACAATCTGGCCACCTCCAACTCGCCCGACGCCGTCGGCAATCAGGCCGCCTATTTCGTCAGCGATTTCGCGGTCGACGAATCGATCAGCCAGTCCACCTTCCTGACGCCCGGCCGTTACGAAGTCGGCTTCAGCTTCTATCTGCCGCAAAACGGCCTCAACAACGCTGGCAACTCCAGCTTCACCGCCACGGTGCTTGGCCAGACCATCGCCACCACCAACATCACCGCCGCCAGCCTCGGCCAGACCTGGCTGCTCGCCTCGGGCGAAGTGGTGATCACGACCGCCGGCAATTACGACACCACCTTCAGCTTCAATTCCAACTTCCGCCCCTCCAAGGACATCGTCATCGACCGCGTCTATGCCGTCGCCGTCCCCGAGCCGGCCTCCTGGGCCATGCTCATCGCCGGCTTCGGCCTCGTCGGCAGCACCATGCGCCGCCGCCGCACCACCACCGCCCGCGTGCTCGCCTGACGCCCCGGCAGGCGCGGGGGCGGCCATGAATACATCCATTCCGGAAGCAGTTGCTGTCGCCCCCACCCTCCGTCGCCCTGTAAACAACGCGTTGCGGCACCCTGCCCCGCCGCGCGCGCAACATCAGGCCCATGTCATGCCCCACCCTCAGCCTCGCATTGCCATCCGGGCCGCTCTCGCCGCCCTGATGCTCTGCGCCGCGCTGCCCGCCGCGCCGGCCATGGCCGCCACCACCGTCGCCACTGCCAACACCCCCCTGCGCGTCACCGAGCAGCGCAATTTCCTCCTCACCCAGCCGCTGGTCACTGCCGACAAGACCATCCCCGCCGGCACCCGCATCAGCAGTTATCTCGTCGCCATTGAAGCCGATGCCGGTGCGATCGCCTTCGACAAGCCGGTGCTGGCCGTCATCACCGACGAAACCGAATTCGCCGACACCAGCCGCAGCCTCGGCCAGCCGCTCGCCAAGCCCGAGATCAGCCTCGTCGCGCTCAGCGACCTCGCCGCGCCCCAGCAGATCAGCTTCACCACCAGCGGCACCACGCTTGCCTATCAGCGCAGCGGCACTGTGCAGGATCCCTCCATCGTCCGCGTCATCACCGCCGCCGTTCCCGAGCCCGGCACCTGGGCCATGCTCATCGCCGGTTTCGGCCTCGTCGGCACCATGATGCGCCGCCGCCAGCGTCAGCTCCTGTCCGCCTGACCCCCGGCCACACGCCAAAAGCTTCCCGCCAAAGCCAAGTTCGCGCACTTTTATTGCGCACAAACGCCTTGACAGCGCAACTTGTGGTGCGTACGCCCCCCGCATCCGGGCAATGCCCCACAATGCCCCCCCGTCACGCCAGAGCGTTTTGTCATGTCTCCTTCCCCCAAGCCCCCCGAAATCACAGGCGCCGACATCATCGTCCAGGCGCTCATCGATCAGGGCGTCGAGGTCGTCTTCGGCTATCCCGGCGGCGCCGTGCTGCCCATCTATGACGCGCTGTTCGCGCAAGACAAGATCCGCCACATCCTCGTCCGCCATGAGCAGGCCGCCGTCCACGCCGCCGAAGGCTATGCCCGCTCCAGCGGCAAGGTCGGCGTCGTCCTCGTCACCTCCGGCCCCGGCGCCACCAACGCCGTCACCGGCATCACCGATGCGATGATGGACTCGATCCCCCTCGTCGTCCTCACCGGCCAGGTCCCCACCCATCTGATCGGCACCGATGCCTTTCAGGAAGTGCGACACCGTCGGCATCACCCGCCACTGTTCCAAGCACAATTATCTGGTCAAGGAGACCGGCAAGCTCGCCGCCACGGTGCACGAGGCCTTCTACATCGCCCGCTCCGGTCGCCCCGGCCCGGTGGTCATCGACATCCCCAAGGATGTCCAGATCCTGCGCGCCCCCTATCAAGGCCCCCAGCCCATCCCCAGCCACAAGACCTACAAGCCGCAGATCGAGGGCGACCGCTCGGCCATCGAAGCCGCCGTCGACATGCTGGCCGCGGCCGAACGCCCCATCCTCTACACCGGCGGCGGCATCATCAACGCCGGCCCCCATGCCGCCCAGGCGCTCCGCACGCTCGCCCGGCTCACAGGCGCGCCCGTCACCTCCACGCTGATGGGGCTGGGCACCATGCCGCACACCCACCCCCAGTTCCTCGGCATGCTCGGCATGCACGGCAGCTACGAGGCCAACATGGCCATGAACCGCTGCGATCTGATGCTCTGCCTCGGCGCCCGCTTCGATGACCGTGTCACCGGCCGGCTCGATGCCTTCTCGCCCGAATCGAAGAAGATCCACGTCGACATCGACCGCTCGTCCATCAACAAGACCGTCCGTGTCGATCTCGGCATCGTCGGCGATGTCGGCCATGTCCTCGAAGCCATGCTCGAAATCTGGCTGGCCCGCGGCCACGCAAAGCCCGATCTCGAAGGCTGGTGGGCCGATATCGCCGGCTGGCGCGCGCGCGACAGTTTCGGCTTCAAGCAACAAGGCAAGGCCCTCCTCCCCCAGCACGCCATCAAGCGCCTGTGGGAACGCACGCGTGACGTCGCCCCCATCATCACCACCGAAGTCGGCCAGCACCAGATGTGGGCCGCCCAGCATTTCGGTTTCGATGCGCCAAACAAATGGCTCACCTCAGGCGGCCTCGGCACCATGGGCTACGGCCTGCCCGCCGCCATCGGCGCCCAGCTCGCCCACCCGGATGCGCTGGTCATCGATATCGCCGGCGAAGCCAGCATCCAGATGAACATCCAGGAGCTCGGCACCGCCATTCAATACCGGCTGCCGGTCAAGATCTTCATCATCAACAATGAATATATGGGCATGGTCCGCCAGTGGCAGGAACTCAACCACGGCAGCCGCTATTCCGAAAGCTACTCCGACGCGCTGCCTGATTTCGTCAAGCTCGCCGAGGCCTATGGCTGGAAAGGCATCGTCATCGAAAGCACCGACGATCTCGACGCCGGCATTACCGCCATGCTCGACCATCCCGGCCCGGTGATGGTCGATTGCCGCGTCGCCAAGCTCGCCAACTGCTTCCCGATGATCCCCTCAGGCGCCGCCCACACCGACATGCTCCTCGAAGGCGACACCCGCCCCGGCACCGAGCCGGACGAAGACGCGAAAGCACTCGTCTGATGAAACACGCCCCTTCCGAAAAACACACCCTCTCGGTCCTCGTCGACAATGAGTTCGGCGTGCTGGCCCGCATCGTCGGCCTGTTCTCGGCGCGCGGCTACAATATCGACAGCCTGACCGTCGCCGACATCACGCCCGATCACGCGATCAGCCGCATCACCATCGTCACCAACGGCCCGCCCCCGGTCATCGACCAGATCATCGCCCAGCTCGAACGTCTCGTCCCTGTCCACAAGGTCATCGACCTGACCGAGCTCGGCCCGCACGTCGAGCGCGAAATGGCCCTCGTCAAAGTCGCCGGCACCGGGGAAAAGCGCGTCGAGGCCCTGCGCCTCGCCGACATCTTCCGCGCCCGCCCCGTCGACACCACCACCACCAGCTTCGTCTTCGAAGTCTCCGGCCCCACCCCCAAGGTCGACCAGTTCATCACGCTCATGCGCGAAGTCGGCCTCGTCGAAGTCGCCCGCACCGGCGTCGTCGCCATTGCCCGCGGCGCCGAAGCCGCCTAAATCCCGCCCTTCCCGTCACCCCCGCGAAGGCGGGGGCCCATCTCGTGCCCAATCCACCAACACAAAACGACCAGAACAGGAACTCCAACATGCGCGTTTACTATGATGCCGATGCCGACGTCGGCCTGATCAAGTCCAAGAAGGTCGCCATCATCGGCTACGGCAGCCAGGGCCACGCCCACGCCGCCAACCTGCGCGATTCGGGCGTCGAACATGTCGCCGTCGCGCTCCGCCCCGGCTCCGCCACCGCCGCCAAGGCTGCCGCCGCCGGCTTCAAGGTCATGACCAATGCCGAAGCCGCCGCCTGGGCCGATGTCATCATGATCCTCGCGCCCGACGAACATCAGGCCGCCATCTACGCCGAAGACGTCGCCCCGAACATCAAGCCCGGCGCGGCGCTGGCCTTCGCCCACGGCCTCAACGTCCACTTCCAGCTCATCGAGCCGCGCGCCGATCTCGACGTGTTCATGATCGCCCCCAAAGGCCCCGGCCACACCGTCCGCTCCGAATATGCGCGCGGCGGCGGCGTCCCCTGCCTCATCGCCGTCCATCAGGATGCATCCGGCAACGCCCATGACGTCGCCCTCTCCTACGCATCCGCCATCGGCGGCGGCCGCTCCGGCGTCATCGAAACCACCTTCCGCGAAGAATGCGAAACCGACCTGTTCGGCGAACAGGCCGTGCTCTGCGGCGGCCTCTCCCACCTCATCCAGGCCGGGTTCGAAACCCTCGTCGAAGCCGGTTACGCCCCCGAAATGGCCTATTTCGAGTGCCTCCATGAAGTGAAGCTGATCGTCGACCTGATGTACGAAGGCGGCATCGCCAACATGCGCTACTCCATCTCCAACACCGCCGAATATGGCGACATCACCACCGGCCCGCGCATCATCACGCCTGAAACCAAAGCCGAAATGAAGCGCGTCCTCGCCGACATCCAGGCCGGCCGCTTCGTCAAAAACTTCATCCTCGACAACCGCGCCGGCCAGCCCGAACTGAAGGCCAGCCGCATCGCCGCCAAAGCCCACCCCATCGAAGAAGTCGGCGCCAACCTCCGCGCCATGATGCCCTGGATCGGCAAGAACGCGCTGGTCGACAAAGCCCGTAACTAAGCCGCACCCCGCCGCCGGAAGGAAAGGGCCTCCGGCGGCTGGGGCCTCAGGCCCCAGACCCCATTAGTGGAACCGCCCAAAACATACCCGTCGCCCCGGACCTGATCCGGGGCCTAAGCGACTCCCGTCCCCCCAAGCCCAGCGCCGCAGGCTATCAAAGCGCTACGCGCAGGCGCTGCCCTCCGAAACCTTGTCCCAACCCAACAAATGGGGTCTGGGGCCCAAGGCCCCAGCCGCCGGAGGCCCTTCTCCCCGCCGGAGGCCCTACCTACCGTCCGAACCCCTCCCGCGGATTCAGGTCCACCACTTTCCAGTTCAGCGACGCGGCGAACGCCACCCAGCCCAGATAGGGCAGGATCAGCAGTGCGGCGAGTTGGTCGATGGGCCACAGGCCGATCACCATGGCCAGCACCGATCCCCAGAGGAATGGCACTTCGACGAGCGCGAGGTCGGGGCGTTGCAGCTTGAAGAACAGCGGGCTCCACAGAAGGTGGAACAGGCCGTTGACCCCGAACAGGATCAGCACTGCGTCCTGCCCGGCGGGGCCGGCGACGGTCCAGGCGCGGTAGGCTGACCATGCGGCGAGGCCGAGGATGATCGTCCAGCCCGGCCCAAAGGCCCAGCCCGGCGGCTGCCATGGCGGCTTTCGCAGATTTTCGTACCAGCCCGCGCGCGGGGTCATCAGCCCGCCGATCAGCAGCAGCCCCACGGCCCATGCGATCACGGCGAGCAGCGGCAGATCGGGATCGGCCACAGACACGCCTCACTTTCGCGTCCCTTATGCAGCAATCGCCGCCAAAGGGATAGGGCGGCCCCCTCAGGCCTCGCGCGCGCCGCGTCCCGTGCGTGGCCGCCGGTCGCCCAAAAGCCCGGCGCGGACCCTGACCGTCGTCAGCGCGATCCTGATTTCGGCCAGAAACAGCCCCAGCCCGAAGGCGAGCAGCAGCAGGGCTGCGAGGAACACCCAGATCACCGCCTGTCCCCATTCGAGGCGGGTGAATTCGCCGATGAACAGCACCGAGATGACCACACAGACGAGAAAGGCCGAGGCCGTGCACAGCGCGATGGCAAGGTTGACCGCCCCCATCCGCCGGTCGAGCACGGCGAGGTCGTCGAGCGCCACCAATCGTCGTTCCTCCCCGCCCGGCAGCGGCGGCCCGGTCAGTTCGTCCTCCAGCGCGCGCGCCCGGTCCACCACCCGCCCCAGCCGCGCGGTCAGCACATTGAGGATCGTCCCGATCGCGGTCAGCAGAAACACCGGCGTCACCGCCAGCTGGATCGTCTGCGCAATGCCCACCAGCGGCTCGGCCATCAGCGCATCAACTCGTCCAGCGTGGCGGCAAAGCGCGCAATCCCCTGCTCCAGCCCGCCCAGCGTGACATGGTCCACAGCCCCCGAAGCCAGCCCCTGCTGTCCAAGGGCGGCGGCGCGAAAATCCTCGCCCCCAAACACCTTGCCATCGAGCAGCGCCCAGCTCTTCGCCCAATGCTCGGCCGCCTCCGGCGTCGCCGGCGGCTCGGGGATCAGCATGAAATCCTCCACCCAGGTCTCATCCACCGCGCGCGGCATCAGCACAAGAATATTGATATAGTCCGGCGAGGCCACGATCACGCACCCCGGCACCAGCTGATAGGCAAAGGTCACCGCACGGCGCACGTCGCGCATGTCCTCGAAATCGCACCCCTCCAGCGCCGCCAGCCGGGCGACGGCCGAGCGCGCATGCGGCCCCACCATGTCGCCGGTCGTCACCCCGTCCTGAAAAACCGCCCGATCGAGCCCGCATGCAGCCGCGACACATGATAGCTCTCCAGAAACGCATCCATGATCAGCTTCCAGTTCGCCGCCACATGGTGCGTTTGCCGCGCATAAAGATGCTGCCCGCCAAAGCCGAGCGCCCCAAAATCCGCCGCCAGCTCACCCCCGGCCCACGAAAAATCATAGTCCCGCCCCGGCTCCAGCCCGGCCCATATCACCCCGCCCGCCTCCAGGCTCGGCAGCTCGACCAGCCCATGCGCCGCCTTGTCCAGCCCCCCGAATGTCTCCGCGCGCGGCACCGCCATCAGCCGCCCGTCCATCGCATAGCTCCACGCATGATAAGGGCAGGTCATCAGCCCGCGCACCGCCGCGCACCCCTCCACCAGCCGCGTCCCCCGGTGCCGGCACACGTTCAAAAACACCCGCGCCGCCCCGTCCTTCCCCCGCGCCAAAAGCAGCGGCACCCCAAAGCCGTCATGCGGCACCGCCATGCCCGGCTCCGGCAACAGCGCAGACGGCGCCAGCAGCACCGGAAGCCGCCGGAACACCCGCGCCATCTCGCGCTCAAACCGCGCCGCACAGGTATAATTCGCCGCCGGCACCCGGCTCACGACGCCCGACGCCGCCACCCCCGTGGCCCCCGGAATCGCCGACGCCAGTCGAAACTGCCCCTCGCTCGGGCGCGGCACAGGCGCATGCACATCCATGCCCAATCCTAGCCCAACCCCGCGCCCACGCAAAACCCTAATGCCCCAGACAAATTCCCCCGCTACAGTCGCCGCCATGTCCCAAACCGAGCCCAGCTGGCGCGACCTCCTCCCCGCCGCCGTCCGCCCCTATACCGAGGCCGCGCCGCTGGCCGCGCTCATGCTCGGCATCTCGTCCGGCTTCCCCTTCGCCATGATCGGCGCCACCCTCACCACCCGCCTCGCCCAAGACGGCATCGACAAGAAAGCCGTCACCGCCTTCAGCCTCGCCTTCCTCGCCTATAATCTCAAATGGCTCTGGGCTTGGGCGGTCGATGGCGTCCGCCTGCCGCTGATCGGCCATCTCGGCCAGCGCGTCTCCTGGCTGCTCTTCGCCGGCCTCCTCGTCATCGCCGCGGTCGCCAATCTCGCGCTCGTCGATCCCACCGCCAGCCTCATCGCCACCGCCATTGCCGCCGTCCTCGTCGGCGTGGCGGGCGCCACCTTCGACATCGTCATCGACGCCTACCGCATCGAGCTGCTCGAGCCCCGCCAGCTTGGTGTGGGCTCCGGCATGAGCCAATATGGCTGGCGCATCGGCAGCACGGCCGCCGGCGCCCTCGCCCTGGTCCTCGCCTCGCGCATCGGCTGGCAAGCCGCCTATCTCGCCTGCGCCGCCTTCGCAGCTCCGGCCATGCTCACAGGCCTCGCCATGGGCGAGCCGCCCCGCCGCCTCATCATCGCCGCCAAGCGCGGCCTTTCAGAAACCTGGGCCGCCATCATCGGCCCCATCACCGAGTTCCTCTCCCGCGCCGGCGCCGGCCTCGTGCTCGCCTTCATCCTCCTCCACAAGATCGGCGACACGCTGGCCAACCTTACCTTCCGCCTGCTCTTCGATGATCTCGGCTACACCAACGACGAAATCGCCATCTACGACATCGGCTTCGGCTTCTGGGCCTATCTCATCGGCATCTTCATCGGCGGCGCCCTCTACACACGGCTCGGCCTCAAGCGCTCGGTCCTGCTCAGCCTCATCCTCATGGCCGTCTCAAACTTGAGCTTCGCCGGCCTAGCCTTCTCGGGCCACAACAACTGGGCCATGGCGGCGGCCATCGGCTTTGAAAACATCGCCAGCGGCATCGGCGGCGTCTGCCTTGTCGCCTATTTCTCCGCGCTCTGCGACCTGCGCTTCACCGCAAGCCAATATGCCATGATCTCGGCCGCCACCTCGATTGTCGGCCGCTTCCTCACCGGCACCACCGCCGGCGGCCTCATCGAACTCTTCGGCTATGTCGATTTCTACCTGCTCACCACGCTCGCCGCACTGCCGGGCATCCTCCTCTTCCTCTGGATGATGCGCGCCGGTCTCGTCTTCGAGCCACCCCCCACCACATAACCCGCCACACCGGGACTGTAACAAAACTCGGCTAGAGCGCCCCATCAGCGTTCACAGCCGGAGCATCCGCCATGAGCCTTCCCCTCAGCCACGCCACCGCGGTCCCGCCCAGCCTGCTCGCCCAGGCCCCGGCCATCCACCGCGTCGGCCAGCTCGATGTCCGGCTCGCCGTCTCCCCCGCCGAAGTCGCCGCCGCCCAGGCGCTCCGCTACCAGATCTTCTACGAAGAAATGGGTGCCCGCCCCACGGCCCAAATGGCCGCCGCCCGCCGCGACATCGACCCCTATGATGCCGTCTGCGACCATCTCCTCGTCGTCGATCACGGTCTGGATGGCAGCCCCCATGTGGTCGGCACCTACCGCCTGCTCCGCCAATCCGTCGCCGAAGCCCATCAAGGCTTTTATTCCGCACAGGAATATGACCTCAGCCCCCTCATCGCCCAGTCCAGCCCGCACAGCCAGCTGCTCGAATTGGGGCGCAGCTGCGTCGCCCCCGCCTGGCGCAACAACACCACCATCACGCTCTTATGGCGCGGCATCGCCACCTACCTCCAGCGCCACAACATCGGTCACATGTTCGGTTGCGCCTCGCTCCCCGGCGCCAACCCGCTCCTCCACGCCGCCGAACTCTCCTACCTCCACCACAATCACCTCGCGCCCCCCCATCTGCGCGCCACCGCCCACCCCCAAAACCACGTCCCCATGAACCAGCTCGACGCCGCCGCCATCGACAGCCGCGCCGCCGCCCGCGCGCTCCCCCCGCTCATCAAGGGCTATCTCCGCGTCGGCGCCATGGTCGGCAACGGCGGCTTCATCGACACCCAGTTCAACACCACCGACGTCTTCGTCGTCATGCCCGTCGACCGCATCACCAGCCGCTACGCCGCAAGGTTTGCCGCCGCCAACGATAGCAACTAACCTCTCCCCCAAAAGGAGAGCCACATGACCACCACCCCGCAAGCCCCCCAGCCGCTGCGCATCGATTTCGTCTCCGACGTCATGTGCCCCTGGTGCGTCATCGGCCTCAAATCCCTCGAAACCGCACTCGAGCGCACCACCCACCTCGTCACCCCCAGCCTCCACTTCCAACCCTTCGAACTCAACCCCGAAATGGCCGATGAAGGCGAGAACACCGCCGAACACATCGCCCGCAAATATGGCGCCGACCCCGCCCGCGCCGCCGCCAGCCGCTCCGCCCTGCGTGACGCCGCCGCCGCCCACAACTTCCAGATCAACTCAGGCCCCGAAAGCCGCATCTGGAACAGCTTCAACTGCCACCGCCTCCTCCACTGGGCCGGCCTCATCTCACCCACCCACCAACGCGCCCTCAAACTCGCCCTGTTCACCGCCCACTTCACCAACGGCGAACCCATGAACACCCCCCAAACCCTCACCAACGCCGCCAAAACCGCCGGCCTCGACCCAGACGCCGCCGCCGAAGTCCTCGCCTCCGACCGCTACACCGCCGAAGTCCGCAGCGCCCAAGCCCAGTGGCGCGCCGCCGACATCAACGCGGTCCCCGCCATCATCTTCAACCGCCAATACCTCATCCTCGGCGGCCAACCCCCCGAAGCCTTCGAAAACTTCATCCACAAACTCACCACCAAAGCCGCCTGACCGCGCCGCCCCTGCGACCAGAAAAGAGCCTCCGGCGGGTGAAGAAGGGCCTCCGGCGGCTGGGGCCTCAGGCCCCAGACCCCATTAGTGGAACAGCCCAATATCTCCGTCGCCCCGGACCTGATCCGGGGTCCAAGCGACTCCGTTCCCCCCAAGCCCAGCGCCGCAGGCTATAATGCGCTACGCGCCAGCGCTGCCCTCTCCAAGTACATCCCACCCCCACAAATGGGGTCTGGGGCCTAAGGCCCCAGCCGCCGGAGGCCCTTCTACCCCGCCGGAGGCCCAACCTCCCCGCCCACAGCCCCCCGCACGATCCGCCCATCCAGCAGTTCCACCCGGCGCGCGCACTGCCCGGCGATATATTCGTCGTGGGTGGAGATGAGGAAGCTGGTGTTCATGGTCGCGTTGATCTCGCGGATCAGCGTCATCACATCATCGGCCGAGGCCCGGTCGAGGCTGCCGACCGGTTCATCGGCGAGCACGAGGGCGGGGTTGTTGATGAGGGCGCGGGCGACGGCGACGCGTTGGCGCTGGCCGCCGGACATGGCGCCGGGGCGGTAGTCGCGGCGGTTGGCGAGGCCGACGGCGTCGAGCAGCTCGCTGGCGCGTGCGCGCATGGCGGCGGTTTCGCGGCCTTGGGCAGCAGCGGCGGGCATCATCACATTTTCGAGTGCCGAGAGGTCGGGCAGCAGGTGGTGAAACTGGAAGACGAAGCCGAGGTGTTCGGAGCGGAAGCGGGTGCGTTCGGCGTCGCTGGCGTGCATCAGGTCGGTGCCGAGCATCTCGTGGGCACCGCTGGTGGCGCGCATCAGGGTGCCGATGATGGTCAGGAAGGTGCTCTTGCCGGAGCCGGACGGGCCGAGCAGGGCGGCCATTTCGCCCGAGGTCATCGAAAAGTCGATGCCTTTCAGGACCTCGACTTCGGCCTCACCGCTGCCGAAGCGCTTGGTCAGGCCCTTGACCGTCAGAATGGCTTCGCCGCTCATGCGCCGATCGCGTCCACGGGGTCGATCGCGGCGGCGCGGCGCGCGGGCAGGATCGAGGCGAGCGTGGCGGCCAGCGTGGTCAGCGTGACGGCGAGCAGAAAGTCGCCTTGTCCCCGGTCGATGGGCAGGCTGCTGTCGCGCACGGCGGCCATGGTCGCATCAACGCTGGGCAGCGGCAGCAGCACCAGCCAGGCGGCGAGTGCGCCCAGAAGCGCGCCGAACAGGCCGATCAGCGTGCCTTCGAGCACGAAGACCGAGACGACGAGCCGCTTGCTCGCCCCCATGGCGCGCATGATGCCGATCTCGCCCTGCCGGCGCTGGATGGAGAGCAGCATGGCGCTGGCCACGCCGACGATGATGGTGACGAGCGAGGCCGCCTTGATGATATAGCCGGTGCGCGCCTGCGCCCGCAGCGCTTCGAACAGCTGGCCGTTGTCCTCGGTCCACGGCGTCGTCTTCAGCCCCGTGGCGCGGCGCAGCCGGGCGGCGACCGTATCGGCGGCGGTGGCGGGCAGGGTCTTGATCTCGATGCGCGAAATGCCGCTGGGCAAATCGAAGAGTGCGCGCGCGGCGGTGAAGTTCATATAGACGCTGGTCCGGTCGACGCTGGCGACACCCAGGGTGAAGATACCGGTGATGCGAAAGCTGCGCGCCCGCCCCCGGTCCGATTGCAACACCACCACCTGGCCGGTGCTGAGGCCAAGGTCGCGCGCCAGCCGGCTGCCGATCAGCACCCCGTCGGCGGGCAGCGCGCCGCTTCCATCGACAATGGCGGCGGGAATATCGGCGATCTTGCCAAGGTCAGCGGGGGCCACGCCGATCACGCTCACCGGCACCACCGCCTCGCCGCGCGCGACAAAGGCCGAGCCCCGGATCTGCGGCGCCACCCTGAGCACGCCGGGCGTGGCGGTGATGATCGGCAGCAGCGGCTGCCAGACGGCGATCTGCTCGCGCCGGCCAAGGTCCTTCTGCACCACCGCCAGCGTGGCGGCGTCCGCCGAAAGCACAACCGGATCACGCTCCGCCATCTCCAGCACGACATGGGGAATGCTGCCCACGGTGCGCAGCGTCAGCAGCGTCGCCAGCCCGCCGATCAGCGCGCTGATGAAGATGAACAGGCTCACCCCCAGCCCCACGCCCGCCATCAGCAGAAGCGATTGCCCCGGATGCGACAGCAGATGGCGCAGCGCCAGCTTGGCTGCATAGGGCTGCATCTAGCCCTGCGGCCTCACCCGCGCGCCCGGCGCCGCCGCATCGGGCGCCGCCAGAATGCGCTCGCCCGCCGCAAGGCCGCTGGTCACGATCACCCGCGCCGCCGGCCAGTCGATGATCGCGACCGCCCGCGCCTCCACCACCTCATCCGCGCCGACCACGCGCACCTCCGCGCCCCCCGCCCCCTGCATCACCGCCCCGCGCGGCACGCTCAGCGCCGCCTCGCGCCGCTCGATCAGCAGATTGGCCGTCACCGTCAGCCCCGCCGCCAGCCCGTCCACCGCCTCGTCCAGATCAAGCCGCACCGTCCGCGCCCCGCTCGCCGCATCGACCCGCGGCTCGATGAACGCCACCGTGCCGCTCACCTCTCCCCGCCCCGGCAGCGCCACCCGCGCCGTCATCCCGGCGCTGATCTCGCCCGCATAAATCTCGTCCACCTCCAGGCTCACCTGCGGCCGCGTGAGGTCAGCCAGCCGGTAAATCACCGTCTCCGGCCCCACCATCTGCCCCGGATCAACCGGCCGCGCCGTCACCACCCCGTCAAACGGCGCCCGCAACACGCGGCGCGCCCTGAGTTCGCGCGCCTGCGCCAGCACCGCGCGCCGCCGCGCAAGCTCGCGCCCGCCTTCGCTCACCTCAAGCCGCCGCCGCTCCACCTCGCGCCGCGTCGCAAAATCGCCCAGCCCCTCAAAGCGCGCCAGCTCGCGCCGCGCCTGCGCCAACACCGCCCCCTGCGCCGCCACCGCCGCTTCCGCCGCCTCAATCGCCGCCGCCTCGGGCGCATCATCAATCCGCGCCATCTCCGCGCCCGCCTTCACCGCGTCGCCCACATCAAAGGGCAGCGCCGCAAGCGCCCCGCTGCCGTTCGCCCGCACCGCCACCTCAAGCCGCGGCCTGATCCGCCCATTGACCGCCAGCACCCGTTCCACCGGCCCTTGCGTCACGCTCACCACGGCCACGCGCACGGGCCGCGTTTCCAGCCACCACCACAGCGCGCCCGCCAGCGCCACCGCTGCCGCCAGCACCCCCAGTCGCAAGGCGTCCGTCTTCATGCGCCCATCTACGCACGATGCGCCGACAATCAAACCGGCAGCGGCCCGTTTTCCTTCAAAAAGCTCCCCGCCAGATGCAGCGAGCCACAGACCAGCACCCGCGCCGGCTGCCCCAGCCGCGCCAGCGCCTCGCCCAGCGTGTCCGCCGTCACCGGCTCCAGCCCCGCCGCCGCCGCCTTCGCCGCCAGCTCAAACGGACTCAGCCCGGCATGCCCCTCCACCGGCACCGCAATCAGCCGCGTGCCAGCCGGAAAACACTTCAAAAACCCGTCATGGTCCTTCGATCCCAACATGCCGCACACCAGCAGCAGCGGCAGCGGCGGCTTGCATGCCAGCACCGCGCTCGACAGCGCCCGCCCGGCCGAGGGATTATGCGCCCCGTCCAGCCACAGCTCCGAGCCTTCGGGCAACAACTCAAACAGCGGCCCCGCCGAAATCCGCTGCAGCCGCGCCGGCCATTCCGCCCAGCCCATCGCCGCCCGCAGCGCCCCGTCGGGTACCGCCAGCCGGTCCTGCGCCCGCAGCATGGCAATCGCGAGGCCCGCATTGTCGATCTGATGCCCGCCCGCCAGCCGCGGCAGCGGCAGCGTCAGCCGCCCGGCCCCGTCGCGGTAATGCAATTGCCCCTCATAGCCGGCCGCGTCCCAGTCATCGCCGCGCATCAGCAGCTTCGCCCCCGCCACCCCCGCCACCTCGGCAATCCGCGCCGCCACCGTGCGCGGATAGCGCGCCGTCACCAGCGGCACCCCCTTCTTGGCAATCCCCGCCTTCTCCCCGGCAATCGCCAGAATCGTGTTCCCCAGAAATTGCTGATGGTCGAGCCCCAGCGCCGCAATCCCGGTCACCAGCGGCTGCTGAATCACATTGGTCGCGTCCATCCGCCCGCCCATGCCCACCTCGATCACGCAGGCATCCGCCGGCACGCGCGAAAACGCCAGCAGCGCCACCGCCGTCGTCAGCTCGAAAAAGGTGATCGGCTGCCCCCCGCCCTTCGCCAGCACCTCGCGCAACAGCTCGGCCAGCGCCTCATCCTCAATCAGCGCCCCCGCCAGCCTGATCCGCTCGTTGAAGCGCACCAGATGCGGCGAGGTATAGCAGTGCACCCGCAGCCCCGCCGCCTCCAGCCCGGCGCGCACAAAGGCCACCGTCGAGCCCTTGCCATTGGTGCCCGCCACATGAAACACCGGCGGCAGCTTCTGATGCGGGTTGCCCAGCCGCCCCAGCAGCCGCACCAGCCGGTCGAGCGTCAGGTCGATCTCGCGCGGGTGCAACGCATAGGCCGCTGCCAGCAGCGCATCGAGCACGGCGTCATCGCTGCGCGCCCGCGGCATCGTCGGCCCGCTCACGCCGCCTGCGCTGCCGCTCATGCTCAGGCAGCCGCCCGCCGCCGCGCCGTCAACAGCTCGATCAGCCGCGCCAGCGTCTCCTTCAGCTCGGCGCGGTGCACCACCATGTCGAGCATCCCATGTTCCAGCAGATATTCCGCCCGCTGAAAGCCCTCCGGCAGCTTCTCCCGAATCGTCTGCTCAATCACCCGCTGCCCGGCAAAGCCGATCAGCGCGCCCGGCTCGGCAATCTGCACATCGCCCAGCATCGCATAGCTCGCCGTCACCCCGCCCGTCGTCGGGTCGGTCAGCACCACGATATAGGGCAGCCCCGCCTCGTGCAGGGCGGCAATCCCCACCGTCGTGCGCGGCATCTGCATCAGGCTCAAAATGCCCTCCTGCATCCGCGCCCCGCCAGCGGCGGTAAACACCACAAAGGGCGCATCCGCCTCAATGGCCGCATCAATGCCGGCCAGAAAGGCCTCGCCCACGCCCAGCCCCATCGAGCCGCCCATGAAGGCAAAATTCTGCACCGCCACCACCGCCGTGCGCCCGCCGATCTCACCGCGCGCCAGCGTCATCGCCTCGCTCTCGCCGGTCTTGGCCCGCGCCGCCTTCAGCCGCTCGGTATAGCGCTTCTGGTCCTTGAACCTCAGCGGGTCCTCCACCACCTTCGGGCTCGGGATCACCGTCCATTCGCCGTCAAACACCAGCGCAAAGCGCTGCTTCGGCCCGATCCGCTCATGATGGTCGCAGCGCGGGCAGACCGCGTCATTCTCGTCCCATTCCTTGGTATAGACCATCGCGCCGCAATTGCCGCACTTGGTCCACAGATTGTCCGGCGTGTCGCGGCGGCTGATGAAGTCCGTCATCCGCTGCCGCGTGCGTGTCAGCCAGCTCATGCCTGCATCTCCCCACTCATCACCCGCGCATCCCTCACCGCCGCCGCCAGCGCGCCAACCTGCGCCGCCACCCGCGCCGGAATGTCATTGGCCCGCGCCTCCGCCGCCGCGCCGATCGCATCGACAATCGCCGAGCCGACCACCACCGCATCGCTGTGCCGCGCCACGGCCGCTGCCTGCTCCGGCGTGCGCACGCCAAAGCCCACCGCAATCGGCAAGTCGGTCGCGGCCCTGAGCCGCGTCACCGCCGCGCCAATCTCGTCCGCGCTCGCCGCATTGGCCCCGGTCACGCCCGCCACCGCCACATAATAAAGAAAGCCCGACGCCCCGCCCAAAACCTTCGGCAGCCGCGCCGCATCGGTCGTCGGCGTGGCAAGCCGCACCAGGTGCAGCCCGGCCGCCTCCAGATGCGGCAACAGCTCGTCCGCCTCCTCGGGCGGCAGATCGACCACGATCGTCCCGTCCAGCCCCGCCGCCGCCGCCTCGCGCGCAAACCGCTCCGGCCCATAGGCAAGAATCGGGTTGTAATAGCCCATCAGCACCAGCGGCGTGGTCGCATCGCCGGCCCGAAACGCCCGCACCATCGCCAGCACATCGCGCAGCCGCGTGCCATGCGACAGGCTGCGCAAATTGCCCGCCTGAATCGCCGGCCCATCGGCCATCGGGTCGGTAAAGGGCATGCCGATCTCGATGATGTCCGCGCCCGCGCCCGGCAGCGCCGCCAATATCGCCGCCGAGGTCTCCAGGTCCGGATCGCCCGCCGTCACAAAGGTCACCAGCGCCGCGCGCCCCTCAGCGCGGCACGCCGCAAAGCGCGTCGCCAGCCGGTCCATCACAGCTCCACCCCCAGCGCTTCGGCCACGGTGAAAATATCCTTGTCCCCGCGCCCGCACAAATTGGCGAGAATGATCTGGTCCGCGCCCATCCCGGGCGCCATCCGCGCAATCGCCGCCAGCGCATGGCTCGGCTCAAGGGCGGGGATGATCCCCTCCACAGCACACAGCATCTTGAACGCCGCCAGCGCCTCATCATCGGTCGCAGACTGATATTCCACCCGGCCAATGGCATGCAGCCAGGCGTGTTCCGGCCCGATGCCCGGATAATCCAGCCCCGCCGAAATCGAATGCGCCTCGGTGATCTGCCCATCCTCGTCCTGCAGCAGCATCGTCTTGTTGCCGTGCAAGACGCCGGGCCGCCCGCCCGCCAAAGACGCAGCGTGCGCGCCTGACGAAAGCCCATGCCCCGACGCCTCGACGCCCACCATCTTCACGTCCGCATCATCCAGAAACGGATGAAACAGCCCGATCGCGTTCGATCCGCCGCCAATCGCCGCCACCAGCATGTCCGGCAGCCGCCCCTCGCGCGCCAGCATCTGCGCGCGCGCCTCGGTGCCGATCACGCTCTGAAAATCGCGCACCATCTCCGGGTAAGGGTGCGGCCCCGCTGCGGTCCCGATGATGTAAAAAGTATCGTGCACATTGGTCACCCAGTCGCGCAGCGCCTCGTTCATCGCATCCTTCAACGTCTTCGAGCCGCTCTCGACGCTGCGCACCTCGGCGCCCAGCAGCTTCATGCGAAACACATTGGGCGCCTGGCGCGCAATGTCGCGCGCGCCCATATAGATGGTGCAGGGCAGACCAAAGCGCGCGGCCACCGTCGCGGTCGCCACCCCATGCTGGCCCGCGCCCGTCTCGGCAATGATCCGCGTCTTGCCCATCCGCCGCGCCAGCAAGATCTGCCCGATGCAATTGTTGATCTTGTGCGCGCCCGTATGGTTCAGCTCATCGCGCTTCAGATAGATCTTGGCCCCACCCAGATGCGCGGTCAGCCGCTCGGCAAAATACATCGGGCTCGGCCGGCCGACATAATGTTCGAGCAGATCGTCAAACTCGGCGCGAAAGCCCTCGTCCGCCTTGGCCGCCGTATAGGCCGCCTCCAGTTCGAGGATCAGCGGCATCAGCGTCTCGGCCACATAGCGCCCGCCAAATTCGCCGAAATGCCCGTTCGCATCCGGCCCGCTGCGCAGCGACGGCGTAATCACGTTCATGCCCGCACCACCTTCGCAAACTCCTCGATCAAGCTCACCGACTTCACACCCACAGCTTCTTCCACACCGCTCGACACATCGACAAAGCCAAAGCCCGAAAGGCCGCTGGCCGCGCCAATCGCCGCGCCCACATTGGCCGGCGAAAGACCACCGCCCAGCCCCCAGGGCCGGCCAATGGTCATGCCCGAAAGCAGCCGCCAGTCAAAGGCCAGCCCATTGCCGCCGGGCAAGCTGGCGTCCCTAGGCGCTTTGGCATCGAGGAGCAACCATTCCGCCGGTCCCGCCGCCGCCACCGCCGCCCTGATCTCGTCGCGGGTCGACACGCCTGCCGCCTTCCACACCGGCAAGCCCGTCCGCGCCGCCACCGCCGCCACGCGCGCCGCATCCTCGCGCCCATGCAGCTGCAACGTGTCGATGCCGGCCGAGGTCACCGCATCGATCAGCGCATCATCAGGATCGACCAACACCGCCACCCGCCTCACGCCGGCCCGCACCCGGCCAATCAGCGCCGCCGCCCGGTCAAGCGGCAGAAAGCGAGGGGACGGCGGAAAGAAGTTGAAGCCCAGCGCAAAGCTGCCGACAGCCTGCGCCGCATCCACCGTCCCGGGCGTCGTCAGCCCACAAATCTTGAAATCTGTCATAGGCTTGCTGCAATTTCTGCTGCAGCATCGGCTGGCGACACGGCCGCCGTGATCGGCCGCCCGATCACCAACACTGACGCACCCGCCGCCAATGCCGCAGCAGGCGTCATCACCCGCTTCTGGTCCCCCATGTCCGCACCCGCCGGCCGCACGCCCGGCACCACGATCAGCGCGTCCGGCCACATCGCCCGCACGGCCGCTGCCTCATGCGCCGAGGCCACCACCCCCTGAAGCCCGCCCGCGCGCGCCACACCCGCCAGCCGCGCCACCTGCGCGCCCGCCCCGTCAGCCACGCCAGCGGCCACAAGGTCAGCATCATCAAGGCTGGTCAGCACCGTCACCGCGACGATTTGCGTCGCCTCAGGCGCCGCCGCCCGCGCCGCCTTCGCCATCGCCGTGCCGCCTGCGGCGTGAATGGTCAGAATCGACGGCGCCAGCGGCGCCAGCGCCGCCACCGCACTGCCCACGGTATTGGGGATGTCATGCAGCTTCAAATCGAGAAACAGCGGCAGGCCGGTCCCAGCCATCACCGCCGCGACACCCGCCGCGCCGTTCGCGCAGAAAAACTCCAGCCCCAGCTTCACCCCGCCGATATGCGGCGCACAGGCCGCCACCAGCGCGGAAGCCGCCGCCACATCGGTCGTGTCCACCGCCAGATAGACCGGATTGCCCACCCGCTCAGCCCTCCACCGGCGGGGTCGGCGGAGCAGGCGCAGGCGGCGGCCCCGCCTGCGCACGCGCCTGCGCCTCGATCAGCAGCCGCTCCACCCGCTCCAGCTTGCGCTTCATCATCGCGCGGGCCGCCAGCGCCGAAAGCCAGGTCGGCAGCCAGCCCGCCAGAAAGGCCGCCGCAATGATCAGCGGCAGCGGCACCTGCACGGCCTGCCCATCCGGCAGCAAAAACGGCACCAGAGACCAGTTGGCCACCGACAGCAGCAAAAACGCCGCGCCCACCAAAGCCACGAGCAGCGCCCGCAGCATCAGATCTCGCCGTCCACAGCCGCAATCCCCGCCGCAGCCAGCGCCGCCATCAGCGCGCCCACCACCGTCTCAAGCTGCGCCGCGCTGGTCGACCGCAACACGAAATTCGCCCCGGTCTTGCCCTCCCGCCAAAAGGGATAGCTGCCGATCTGCACGCCCGGATGCGCCGTCTCCACCGCCACCAGCGTATCAGCCGCCGCACTCTCCTGCGTCCACGCCCCCACGGTGCGGCTCAGCACCGGCAGCCCACCCTCCAGCTGCCCATCCAGCGCCGCCAGCATCCCCTGGGTGATCATCGGCACCCCGGCCATGATGAAGATATTGCCGATCCTGATGCCCGGCGCCTTGGTGCGCGGATTGTGAATCAGGCTCGCCCCTTCCGGCGTCCGCGCCATGCGCAGCCGCGCGTCATTCAGCTTGTCGCCGTAATGATCCGCCAAAATCGCCCGCGCCTCGGGGTGCACCACCACCTCCAGCCCCAGCGCCGCCGCAATCGCGTCCACGGTAATGTCATCATGCGTCGGCCCGATGCCGCCGGTGGTGAAGAGGTAATCATGCGCCCCCGAAAGCGCCGTCACCGCCGCCCCGATGGCGGCCATGTCATCGGCCACCACCCGCACTTCCTTCAGCCGGATCCCCTGCACCCCCAGCCAGCGCGCCAGATAGCCAAGGTTGGCGTCCTGCGTCCGCCCCGACAAGATCTCGTCGCCGATGATCACCAGCCCCGCCGTCCAGATCCGGCCCTCATCATGCATCGCATCGCTCATGCGCATCCTCTAGCCGAGCCGCCACACCCGCGCAAAGCGCCAATCGCCGCCCCCGATTGCCGACAGGCGCGCAAAGTCCTATCTCAGGCCCATGGACCAGACCGCCACCCTCATCGACACCCCCGAAGGCCGCATCCGCCTCCACGGCGAAGCCGGCTTTGAAGGCATGCGCCGCGCCGGCCGCCTCGCCGCAGAAGTGCTCGACATGCTCACGCCGCACGTCGTCCCCGGCGTCTCCACCCTCGATCTCGACCAGATGGCCTGGGAATTCGTCCGCAACCATGGTGCTGCATCCGCCACCGTCTTCTACCGCGGCTATTCGCACAGCCTGTGCATCAGCCCCAATCACGTCGTCTGCCACGGCATCCCGTCTGCCGCCAAGCGCCTCAAGGACGGCGACATCACCAACATCGACGTCACCGTCGTCGTCGACGGCTGGTACGGCGACACCAGCCGCATGTTCTGCGTCGGCAACGTGCCGCTGAAGGCCCGCCGCCTCGTCGATGTCACCCTCGAATGTCTCGAGCGCGCCATCGCCGTCGCCAAGCCCGGCGCCACCCTGGGCGACATCGGCCATGTCATCCAGTCCCACGCCGAAGCCAACCGCTACACCGTCGTCCGCGATTTCTGCGGCCACGGCCTCGGCCAGGTCTTCCACGACGCCCCCAATGTCGTCCACTACGGCAAGCCCGGCCGCGGCCTCACCCTCAAGCCCGGCATGATCTTCACCATCGAACCCATGATCAACGCCGGCAAACCCGATGTGAAGATCCTCGAAGACGGCTGGACCGCCGTCACCCGCGACCGCTCGCTCTCCGCCCAATGGGAACATTCCATCGGCATCACCGAAACCGGCTGCGAAGTCTTCACCCGCTCCCCCCTCCCCTGACATGGACGCATCAGCGGACCCGACCGGCCATCGCGAACGCCTCCGCCAGCGCCTGATGGACGGCAGCGGCGATGCCTTCCACGATTACGAGCTGCTCGAATATCTCCTGGCCCTCGCCATCCCCCGCCGCGACACCAAGGGCCTCGCCAAAGACCTCCTCGCCGAATTCGGCAGCCTCGCCGCCCTGCTCGCCGCCGACCCCAAGGAGCTCCAGCGCGTCCCCGGCCTCGGCGCATCCGCCGCCGCCGCCATCAAGTTCGTCCAGGCCGTCCAGCTCCGCGCCCAGCGCCGCGCGCTAGAAAACCGCCCCGTCCTCTCCAGCTGGCAAGCGCTCCTCGATTATCTCCACAGCGCCATGGCCCACCGCACCGCAGAAGAATTCCGCGTCATCTTCCTCGACACCAAAAACCAGATCCTCCGCGATGAAGTCCTCGGCCAAGGCACCGTCAACGCCGCCCCCGTCTACCCCCGCGAAGTCATCAAACGCGCCCTCGAACTGCAAGCCGCCGCCGTCATCCTCGTCCACAACCACCCCAGCGGCGACCCCACCCCGTCCCGCGACGACATCGCCATGACCCGCACCATCGTCGAAGCCGGCCGCCACCTCGGCCTCACCGTCCACGACCACATCATCATCGGCCAAACCGGCGAAACCTCACTCCGCGCCCAAGGCCTGATCTAGGCACTGCCTCCGGCGGCTGGGGGCGACGCCCCCAGACCCCATCCGTGGCACAGCCCAAAATTCCCCGTCGCCCCGGACCTGATCCGGGGCCCAAGCGACTCGCTCCGCCCCAAACCCAGCGCCGCAGGCAATAAAAGAGCTACGCGCAGGCGCTCCCCTCTCCAGTCTTGTCCCAAACCAACAAATGGGGTCTGGGGCCCAAGGCCCCAGCCGCCGGAGGCCCTTCTCCCCCGCAGGAGGCCCGTAACTACCGCCCCCGCCAATAGGCAAACGCCCGCCCCTGCACCTCGGCCACAAACCGCGCCGCATCCGGCCCTTCAAACAGCCCGTTCCAGTCGCGCCGCCCCACCCACCAGCCTTGCCCCGGCAGTCCGTCGGACGCGCGCACCACCAGCACCGCCAGTTCCGGCTCGCCCACCGCCGCCGCCCGTTCGTCCACCCGGTCGAGCACGGCGCACAGCGCCCGCATTTTCGGCCGGCTAAAGGCAAAGCCCAGCGCGCCCAGCGCGTCCGAATAGCTCAGCGCCGTGCCAGCGCGCGCGGCGGCGCGCATCAGCGCCTCCACCTCGTCCACGTCAAAAAGTCCCTCTGCCATCACACCGCCTTACCAAAAGCGCCCGCCCCTGCTAAGCGCGCATCCATGACAGTCCATCTCCATGAAGGCGATCTCCCCGCCGATGTCCGCTTCGCCCCCGGCCCGATCGCGGTCGACACCGAGACGATGGGCCTCCACCCCCACCGCGACCGGCTCTGCCTCGTCCAGCTTTCCGATGGCCAGGGCGATGAGCATCTCGTCCGCTTTGCCCCCGATGCCAGCGGCCATGTCGACTACAGCGCGCCGCGCCTCAAGGCCCTGCTGTCAGACCGCGCGCGCCTCAAGCTCTATCATTTCGCCCGCTTCGATCTGGCGGTCCTCGAACATCATCTCGGCATCGAGGCCGGCCCCGTCTTCTGCACCAAGATCGCCAGCAAGCTCACCCGCACCTACACCGATCGTCATGGCCTCAAGGACCTGCTGCGCGAGCTTCTCGGCGTCGAGGTCTCCAAGCAGCAGCAATCCTCGGACTGGGGTGCCGACACGCTCAGCGAAGCCCAGAAGGACTATGCCGCCTCGGATGTGCGCTATCTCCACCGCGCCCACGAAATCCTCGTCCAGCGCCTCGCCCGCGAGAATCGCACGGCCATCGCCGACGCCTGCTTCGCCTTCCTCCCCACCCGCGCCCGCCTCGATCTCGCCGGCTGGGCGGAGAGCGACATCTTCGCCCATATGTAGCGAGCCCCGATGAGCGCGCCCCCCCTCACCGCCACACTTCTGACGCCGCGCCAGCGCCGCGCGCTCCCCGGCAGCGCCCATGAAAAGCTGATGGTCCGGCTGAAATGGCTGCTCCCCAGCCTCGCCGCCCTGCTGCTCGCCCTCATCATCATCTGGCCGCTGTCCAGCGTGCAGGAGTTCAGCTTCCTGCTCGCCAAGGACAATGTCGAAATGGCCACCGAGCGGCTGCGCGTCGACCGCGCCAGCTACCGCGGCGAGACCGCGCGCGGCGAGCCCTTCCTCATCGAAGCCGAAAAGGCCGTGCAAAAAACCAGCGCCGTCGCCGAAGTCGAGCTCACCCGCCTCCAGGCCCGCATCGAGGGGCGCGACGGCCTCGCGCTCGTCACCGCCCCCGCCGGCACCTATTTCCTCAATGACGACAATCTGCGCGTCAGCGGCCCCATCCGCCTCGATTCGGCCGCCGGCTACACGGTCGAAACCGGCACCGTCGACATCGACATGAACACCCGCAGCCTCGTCTCGCGGGAGGCGGTGGCCGGCGAAATCCCCATCGGCCGCTTCAATGCCGATCATCTCGAAGCCGATCTGCAAGGCCGCGTCCTCATCCTCGAGGGCCGCGCCCACTTGCGCATCAAGGGCCGCACAGGCAGAGCCACACCATGATCCGCGCGCTCCTGATCGCCCTCACGCTCTCGGCCTCCCCGCTTCTGGCCCAATCCCGCCCCTCCGCGCTGGCGGGCCAGGACACCGGCGCCCCCATCGATTTCGACGCCGACCGAATCGAGATCCGCGACGAGATCAGCCAGGCCGTGCTCATCGGCAATGTCGTCATCCGTCAGGGCCGGCTCACGCTCAATGCCGACCGTGTCACCGTGCTCTACACGCGGCAGGGCGAAAATCCCGCCATGCAGCGCCTCGATGCGCGCGGCAATGTCCGCCTCGTCAGCCCGTCCGAAACCGTCACCGCCACCAGCGCCATCTATGATGTCCCCGCCCGGCTCATCACCATGCTGGGCCGCGTCAATCTCGACCGGCAGGGCTCCAAGCTCAGCGGCCAGCGCCTCGTCCTAAATCTCGCCAGCGGCGCCACCAGCTTCGATGCCCGCACACCGGGTGCCCAGACCGGCCGCGTCTCCGGCACCTTCATCGTCCCCGAAAGACCAGCAGGCGAGCAAACCCCGCCCAAATAACTTGCCGCCCTTCATTTGTCCGGACAAGGTGCCGCCCATGACCGCACATATCGTCACCGCACAGGCCTTCCAAACCCCCGGCCGCATCGCCGCCGGCACCGTCCTCACCCCCGATCTCGCCGCCAGCCTCGCCGATTACACCGGCGTGCTCGGCCTCGAAGTCATCGATGACAGCCCCATTTCGCCGCAAGAGGCAGCCAGCTGGGCCGCCCCCGCCATGGCCGGCCGCCCCGCCCGCCTGCTCCGCGCGCCCCACGCCACCCCCTATGTCACCCGCCTCATCGCCGCCACGCCCGTGCCCGGCTACAGGCCGCTCAAGACCTTCGGCTGGGCCGCCTATGAACACAGCGTCGTCGATTGCGATGCCCTCTTCGCAAAAATGCCCGGCTCCGGCTTCACCGTCATCGGGGAGCCCAAGCTGGTCCCCGGCTTTGACAATTTCATCCCCTTCCAGGTCACCGGCCGGGCCGGCGAGACGCTCTACCTCAATCAGGTGCTGAACGGCTCAATGTCCGATCTCGACCTGCCCAATACACGCGCCAGCGTCGACCAGATGTTCATCGCCGTGCTCGCAGCGAGGGACCGGGAAGCAACCCTCGCCTTCCACACCAAGATGCTCGGCTTCGAGCAGGGCGAGACCTGGGTCATCCCCTACAGCGTCATCAACAACAGCTTCGGTCTGCCCCCAGAGACCACCACCGCCATGACCATGACCAAGACCGGCCGCATCCCGGCCAGCGAAGTCGATCAATATCCCGAGGCCGCCACCCCGCGCCCCACCGCACCCGGCGAACTCCCCCCCGGCAACGCCATAGTCAGCTTCCTCACCAAAAGCCTCGATGCCGTCGCAGCCCCCCTTCTCGGCCCGGTCCTGCACCGCGACGGCCCGCTCTACGCCGGCCGCCGCTCGGCCGCCGTGCGCGGCCCCAGCGGGGAAATCATCGAGCTCATCGAAGCCGCATGAACGGACCTGCCCAATGACTGACAGCATGACCATCACCCGCCACTTCATCGACGTGCGTAACCCCGATGGCAGCGCGCGCCGCGTCCATTATCGCCGCGCCGGCCAGGGCCGCCCGCTGCTCCTCGTCCACCAGTCGCCGCGCTCGTCCGCCGAATATGAGCCGCTCATCGAAAAATGGGCGCCGCACTTCACCTGCATCGCCCCCGACACGCCCGGCTTCGGCGAGAGCGATCCCCTGCCCCATGCCGCCCCCGACGTGAAGGACTATGCCGAGGCCGTCTTCGCCTTCCTCGATGCGATCGGCCTGCCGCAGGTCGCGGCTTACGGCTTTCATTCGGGCGCCATCATCCTCATCACCGCGGCCAAACACGCGCCCCAGCGCTTCTCCACCATCGCAGCCGGCGGCTATGCCATGTGGACCGATGAGGAGCGCCGGGCCTTTGCCGCCAACTACACCCCGCCTTACGTCTTCATGCCATACGGGGAACATCTCACCTGGACCTGGTCGCGCATCCGCGAACAAAGCTGGTTCTTCCCCTGGTATGCCGCCTCGGACGCCAACCGCCTGCCCTTCCCGCATGATGACGCGCTGAAAAATCACGCCATGGTCATGGATGTCATGGCCGCCGGCCCCAGCTATGCGCTGGGTTACGCCGCCGTGCTGCAAGCCCCGCGCGACCTGCCGGAGGCCGGCCAGCCCACCCCGCCCGTCCTGATCACCGGCTATGACGGCGATCCGCTGACCGCCCATATCGACCGCATCGAGCGCCTGCCGCAGGGCTGGGCGACGGCGAAGCACAAACTCCCCGAAGAGGCCGAAGCCGCAGCGCTGTCATGGCTCCAGACCCACGCCGGAGACGGCCAGCCGCTGCCCCGCGCGCCTGATGATGAAGGCTATAGCCTGAACCAGCTCCACTGGCTGGGGGACCGCGCCTCGGGCCATGTCCACCTCCACGCCCCCGGCTCGGCCGCCGAATTCGCCCATGAGCCGGGCCAGCTGACCCTCGATCTCCCCGGCCACGGCCTCAGCGTGCCCGAGGCCAAAAATCCCGATGAAGCGCTGGCCATCCTCAGCGAAGCGCTCTCCACCCTGCTCACCGCCACCCCCAGCCGCATCACCGGAGACGGCGCCAGCAGCGTGCTCGCCGCCCGCCTGTCAGCAGCGTATGGCCTCGCGCCCGAGCCCATCATCCCCGGCCCCCATGCGCACATCCCCAATCTGGTGCCAGACAGCTACGGCAGCCATCTCACCCGCGCCTTCGCCTGGGCCCGCGCCGAAGCCGCCTTCTCCGGCCGCCCCAGCCCCGAAACGGTGCGCGCCATCCCCAAAGGCGCGCTCGACCCCGCACGGCTCCACCGCCGCACGCTGGCCCTGCTCCGCTCCCGCGGCGCCAACACCCTCACCGACGCGCTGGGCCGGCCCTGAGTCCAGACGGCTCAGGCCCTCAAAGGCTCGTCGTGCCCGCCCCATAACTGGCAAAGCCATCCGCCCCCGGCTTCACCGAGCCATCGCCCAGCTTCACCGAGCCATCACCAACGACCCGGGGGCCGCTCTCGCGCACCTTCTGCACCGCCGGCAACAACAGCCCGATCCCGCCCGCCGCCTCATCCAGCGCCGCATCGCTCACCACCTCCGGCGCATCCGCCGGCGTCTTGTCCTTCTCGCTCATCGCATCTCTCCCTTGAAAAACCACGCCAGCCCTCAAAGGCTCGTCGTGCCCGCCCCATAATCGGCAAAGCCATCCGCCCCCGGCTTCACCGAGCCATCACCAACGACCCGGGGGCCGCTCTCGCGCACCTTCTGCACCGCCGGCAACAACAGCCCGATCCCGCCCGCCGCCTCATCCAGCGCCGCATCGCTCACCACCTCCGGCGCATCCGCCGCCTTCATGTCCTTCTCGCTCATCATGTCCACTCCCATCTGATTGGCCCATCTGGTTGCCAATGCCCAATCTACGGCGACTCCCCGTCCCCGGATGCACAGCATAACCCAAAATCTTTGACTTGCGAAATTAACCGAAATGGTTATAATGCACCATCAACCGGCCCGGGCCGGCCCCGAAAATCCACCCCCAAGCGGCTGAAAAACAACGCCGCCGCCCTAACCTTCCTAACCTTCCGCCCCGAAGGTCAGGCCCCAAACCCCCGCAAACACACCTCAAACACACAGCCCGCGAATCGCCGCGCGCACCACATCCGGCGCCTGCAGCGGCAGAAAATGCCCCGTCCCCGGCACCCGCGCGGCGCGCACGCACTGCGGATGCCCGGCAAAGGCGGCAAATTCCGCCTCGCCCACCGTCGAACCAGTCTCGGCCGCCAGCATCACGAACGGCCGCACCAGCCGCGCCAGCTGCTGCTCCACATCCAGCCGCACCCCCCGATAGGCCGCCGCCTCCACCCCCGGCGCACAGGCCAGCCGCACCCCATCCCCGTCGTCCACAAACCCGCCCGCCACATAAGCTGCAAGGTCCTCCTCCGAAAACTGCCGGAACACCCCCCGCCCGGCATAGCTCGCCAACGCCTCGTCCCGGCTGGCAAACACCGCGCGCCGCTTCTCCGCCTGGTCCGCCAGCGGATTGGGCACCGGCACCCCCCCCGCCGCCCGCGCCACATCAAAGGGAATGAACGGCGGATCGAGCATCACCACCCCCAACACCCGTTCCGGCGCCATCACGGCCGCCAGCAAAGCCGATGTCGCCCCCATGCTATGCCCCGCCAACCAGAAGGCCTGCCCCGGCGCCACCACCTCCATCAACGCCAGCGTGTCCCGCCCCAGCACGTCCCACGCCATGTCGCCCCCGGCCGGCGTCTCGCCGTGCCCCCGCGCATCACTCGCCACCACATTGAACCGGTCCGAAAGCGGGTCCAGCAGCCGCGCATAAAGCGCCGCATGCATCCCCGTCGCATGGCCAAAATGCAGCCACGGCAATCCCTTGCCCGCCTCCCACACCAGCGCCGACGCGCCGTTAATGACGGCCCGCCTCACCCCAGCACCCGCGCCAAAATCGGCTGCAATGTCCGCATCATGTCCCCGTCCCGCATCTCCGGCGCGGTAATCAGCGCCGTATCCAAAACCGTATCAATCGCCACCCCCGCGCGCACCCCCGGCAAAGCGCCAGCCAGCCCCCTGACCATGGTCCGCGCCTTGGCCCCATTGGCCCCCATCACCTTGATGATCTCCGCCACATCCACATCATCCGCCTCGCGCCAGCTGTCATAATCGGTCACCATGCCCACCAGCGCATAGGGCAGCTCCGCCTCCCGCGCCAACCGCGCCTCCGGCATCGCCGTCATCCCGATCACATCCGCCCCCCAGGCCCGATACAACCGGCTCTCGGCCCGCGTCGAAAACTGCGGCCCCTCCATCGCCAGATAGGTCGCCCCCTCATGCACCCGCGCCCCTGCGCCACGTGCCGCATCGCCTGCCAGCCCAGCCAGCCGCGCACAAACCGGGTCAGCCAGCGGCACATGCGCCACCAGCCCGGCCCCAAAAAAACTCCCCGGCCGCCCCTTGGTCCGGTCGATGAACTGGTCCACCACCACAAAATCCCCCGGCGCCATCTCCTCGCGCAAAGACCCCACCGCCGACACCGACAGCACATCGGTGCAGCCCAGCATCTTCAGCGCCATGATATTGGCCCGCGCATTGATCTCGCCCGGCGGCACCACATGCCCCCGCCCATGGCGCGGCAAAAACGCCAGCCGCACCTCGCCCAGCCGCCCCACCAATATGTCGTCCGAAGGCCGGCCAAACGCCGTCTCCACCCGTTCCCACCGCGCGTCCGCCAGCCCATCGAGCGCGTACAGCCCCGATCCCCCCATCACGCCCAGAAGCCAACCCGACATCACCCGCTCCAAACAGTTGCGAACCGCCCCCGACTGCGGCAAAAATACCCCTATGACCAGCCCCGAACCCACCCCGACCGTCATCATCACCGGCGCCTCCTCCGGTGTCGGCCTCTGGGCCGCCAAGGCCCTGGCCGACCGCGGCTGGCATGTCATCATGGCCTGCCGCGATCTCGCCAAGGCCGAAGCCGCCGCCACCGAAACCGGCATCCCCAAGGGCCAGCACAGCCTGATGCACATCGATCTCGGCGATCTCGACTCGGTGCGCGCGTTCGTCACCGCCTTTCTCGCCACCGGCCGCCCGCTCGATGCGCTGGTCCTCAATGCGGCTGTCTACATGCCCCGCCTCGAAGCCCCGCTGCGCTCGCCCCAAGGCTATGAGCTGGCGGTCGCCACCAATTATTTCGGCCACTTCCTGCTCGCCAACCTGCTCATCCCCGGCCTCGCCAAGGCCAAGGCCCCCCGCCTCGTCACGCTGGGCACCGTCACCGCCAATTCCGAGGAGTTCGGCGGCAAGATCCCCATCCCCGCGCCTGCTGATCTCGGCAATCTCGAAGGCCTTGAAGCCGGCTTCCTGACCCCCGTCGCCATGATCGACGGCAAGCCCTTCAAGCCCGGCAAGGCCTATAAGGACAGCAAGCTCGCCCTGATGATGATGAGCCGCGAGCTCCACGCCCGCTTCCACAAGACAACGGGCATCATCTTCTCCACCCTCTACCCCGGCTGCGTCGCCGACACGCCGCTGTTCCGCCACGCGCCACGCGCCTTCCAGCGCATCTTTCCCTGGTTCCAGAAGAACATCACCAAGGGCTATGTCAGCCAGCCGCTGTCGGGCGAACGCGTGGCCGATGTCGTCGCGGATCCCGGCTTCACCCGCTCGGGCGTCCATTGGAGCTGGGGCAACCGGCAGAAGCCCGGCGCCAAGGCCTTCGCCCAGCCCTTGAGCGCCAAGGCCGAATCCGCCCCCCGCTCGGCTCGTCTCTGGACGCTCACCTCAAAGCTCGTCGGGCTTGAGGGCGCACCGCTTCAGGTCGCCGCCTAGCGCGTCTCGCCGTCTTCGGGCGTCAGCCCATAGCGCGCCGCCAGCCGCCAGACATGCGGCGGGATCATGTTCTTCATCCTGGCCCCATGCAGCCGCCGCAAAAACAGCACGCTCTCGATCGCCTTCATCTCCACCCGCGCCCGGCCAAATTCCAGCCCCTTCGGCCCAACGAGCGGCATGATCCGCCCCACGATCGGCCTGAGCCAGTTCGGCATCTTCCTGAGCGGCAGGCCGCCGGCCGCCAGTATCGTGTTGGCCATGAAGCCCTTCACCGGCCCGGACCGGTCACCCTTCGAGCGCACTTCAGAGAGCTCGACCTCACCCTCCAGCAGCGCCAGCAGCTCCGCGCCGCGGTCGTTCCTGACCAGCAGCCACTGCTCCCCCTCGCCGCCCATATAGCCCACGGTGATATCAGCGAGCGCATTGGTGTAATCCACACAGGTCCGGCAGGTGGTCGGCCAGAAATCGGTGCGCAGGTCAGACAGCGGCAGCATCAGAAACGGCACCAGCTTGCGCCGCCCGTCATCAAAGCGCAGCTCCACCTTGTAGTCGGCGCGAAACTCCAGATAGGAAATCGTCTCGGGCTGGTCTGACAGCAGCGCCAGAAACTCGTGAAAATTGGCCGTCGTCGTATTGTCCGAACACGGCGTGCCGATCACATAGATGCGCTCAAAGCCGAAATCGGCCTCGATCTTGCGCAGTGCATGCACCTGGCAGGGGATACCAATCACCGCGATCCGCTTGTAGCCCTTGTCCCGCGCCGGCTCCAACATGGCGAGCAGCGGCGCATAGCCCATCCGCATGCCCCTGACCGCCGCCATGCCCTCAGCCTTGGTGACGATCACCGGCATCGGCTTCCAACGGTCCTCGGGGTCGGGTGCCATGGTCAACACCGCATCAACGGCCCCCTCCTCCAGCAGCCGCTGCCCAAGCCGCGAGGTGATGCCGGTCCACTGCGCGCCCGCAAGCGGCGCCTTCAGCCGCGCCCGCCACATCGCCTTGAAGGGGCCGAAGAACAGCTCGTCCGGCTCCGTCTGCGGGTCGCGCGCCCGGCCATGCACCATGGTCTCGGTCGCGGCATAATCGGGCTTGATGAACTGGCACGCCGTGCCGCACGCGCTCGGGTCCTTCAGCCGCGAGACCCCGCAATCGGTGCACAGCCCGCGCGGCGCTGCCGCCCGCACTGCGGGGGCCTCCACACCGTCTGCAACCTTCATCGATATGCGGCTTGTCTCGTTCATCCCGCCACCCTAGCTTCGGCCCTCATCCGCGCAAGTGAAAGACCAGAGCCGTGTCCGTCAACCGAAGAACCGTTCTTGCCGCCGCCCCGATGGCCGCTGTTGCCGGTGCCGCACGCGCGGCCCCGCTTGGCGACAAGCCGCCGTTCATCCTCATCCATGGCACCTGGCTCGGCGGCTGGATCTGGGCCGATGTCGCTGCCCGGCTGCGCGCGGGCGGCCATGTTGTTCACACCCCCAGCCTGACCGGTCTGGGTGACCGCGCCCACCTCGCCTCGCCCGAGGTCGGCCTTGAAACCCATATCAACGACATCACCGCGATCATCGACTGCGAGGAGATGACCGACGTCATCCTGGTGGCCCAGAGCTTTTCCGGCATCGCGGCCACCGGCGCGCTCGACCGGCGCCGGGCTCAGGTCCGCCATATCGCCTTTTTCGATGGCCTAATCCCCGCCGGCGACCGGATGTCGGGCATCGAGACCGACGCCGAGGGCCGCGAGCTGCCAAGCTTCACCAAGCGCCGCGCCGAGTTCATCGACGGATATCTGATGGATTTCTTCAAAAGCTATCCGATGCAGATGCTCGTTTCTGATGATCACCCCGAAATCCAGGCCCGGCTGCGCCGCCGCATCACGCCCCACCCCGCGCGCGGCTGGACCGACCGGCTCCGCCTCGAAAACGGCGGCTGGGAGGGTGTGCCGCGCAGCTCGATCCGCTGCATGGGCCAGATTTTTGCGCCGTCCTCCGAACGGATGTGGGGGCCTTCGCGCGCGCCAGGCTGGAACAACATCGACCTAGACTTCGGCCGCATGGGCATGCTGACCGACCCCGACATGGTTGCCGACGCGCTGCTGTCGCTGGCCTGAGCCGCTACATTTTCAGCGCCGCGAGATAGCCGGTCATTTCCAGATACCCACGCCCGCGCCAGCCCGCGCCGCCATCGACCTCGACCGCGCCTTCCCAATAGACCGGCCCGCCGCCGCGGCGGCTGTCGAGCTCCTGATCGTCCATCAACGGCCGCACCGTGAGGCGCCGCACGCCGGCAGGCAGCCGCACCTCCACCACCGGGGCCACCGGATAGCGCGCACCTGTCCGCGCGCTGGTCCAGCGCCGCGCCTTCAGGAACCGCACATCCTCCACGCCCAGCGCAGTCAGCGCTCCGTCTGCTGCGCGGTAAGAGCCACCGGCCCAGAGCGCCGTCCCGTCCGCGCGGCGCACACGGAACAGCGTCAGCGCGCCGCCATCGTCCATGTTGAGCCCCAGCCAGTCCCAGCCCACGGCCTTTTCGTTGAGCAGTGTCGACGACCATTCCCGGTCCAGCCAGGCCGTGCCGGAAACGCTCTCAGCGCCATCTCCACGCCGGATCTCGCCCGACACCTTGATCTGCGGCAGGGTGTAATAATGGCTCGCCTCGGCAGGGTCCGGCCCCTTCCGGCTATAGCCACCCTTGCCCTGCAGCAGCACCGGCTGGGTCGGCGTGAGCGCCAGATCGAGCGCGAAATCGTCGCCCGCAACCTTGGCGCGCATCACGCCGCCTTCGCTGCGCACCAGCGACCAGTCGTCAATCCGCACGTCCATGTCGCCAAGGCGGGCCTCGGCCAACCCGAAGCCGGCGCGCGCCGTCCGCTCGGCATGACGCAGCCGCCCATGCGCCGCATCGGACAGGGCGGCATGGGCAAACAGGATCTGGCGCGGCGCAAACCGGCTGGTGTTGGCCGGGTCAACCAGCAGCCGCGATCGGAAGAAGGTGACCTGAAAGCCCAGCCGCTCGCCGCTCTTCGTGCGCAGCCAGCCGGTCGCATACCACCATTCGGTCCGGTAATCGGGATGCGCGCCGTGATCGGCGGGAAAGGCAAAGGCCCGCCCCGGCACGACCTGCGGATAGTCCGCCGCCCATAGCGGCCCGGCCAGCATGAGCAGAAAAAGGGCCAGCCAGCGCCTCACCAATCGTCTCTCACTGCCTTGACCGCATCGCCCGACAGCGCGCGGCGCCCGGCCAGCACGGCCGTCCCCGCCGCCGCCGCCATCAGCGCGGCCACCAGCCCGGCCATCAGCGGCCAGGGCAGGCGTGTTTCCATCGTCCAGTGGAAGCTCTGCGGGTTGACAACCTGGATCAGCACCTGCGCCATCACCAGCCCCAGCGCCACGCCCGCCACGCCGCCAAGCAGGCCGAGCGCCGCCCCCTCGCTCGCCAGCTGCCAGCCGATCTGCCGGGGCGTCACGCCGAGATGGCGCATCATCCCGAATTCACGGGTGCGCGCCAGCGTCTGCGCCGAAAAGGCGGTGGCCACACCGACCAGCCCGATCAGGATCGCGATCACTTCAAGGGCGTAGGTGACAAGAAAACTCCGGTCGAAAATCGCCAGCGCCTGCGCGCGCATCACCCGCGGCTCGGCGATCACCGCCTGCGCGTCCAGTCCTTCAGGAAGCGCCGCGCGCACCGCGCGCATCACCGGGGCCGCCGCCTGCCCGGGCGCCAGCGTGAACGCCGCCTCGGTCTTGGTGAGATCACCGGTTGCCGCCTCGAAATCCGCCGCCTCCATCGCCACGGCGCCGAACTGCCGGGCATAATCGCGCCAGATGCCCGCCACAAACACCTCGCCCGCCACCGGCAGCGTCACGGTCTGCCCGCGCGCAAGCCCGTGCAGCCACGCCATCGGCTCGCTCACCCAGACCGGCACCGCGCCCGGCGGCACCGGCAGGCTGTCACCGATCAGCGGCAGCCTTGCTTCCGGATCATCGCGGATCGGCTGGCCCGAGAGCACCACTGCCGGCTGGTCCGGGCTGATCTTGACCGGCATCTGCCGCACGAAGCGCACCGCCGTCACGCCGGGCAGCGCCGCAAGCCGCGCCTGCACCGCCCGGTCCAGCCCGCCAGCCTCCGCACCCTCGATGTGCAGATAGACGTCAGCCGGCAGCAATTGCCCAAGCCATGCATCGACCGAGCCGCGAAAGCTCTCGACCATGACCGCCATCGCCACCATCAGGCTGGTGGAAGCGACAATGCCCGACAGCGCCACGGCGGCGGCCGAAGGCGCGCCCCAAAGCCGTTTCAGCGCGAGATCGACCGGCACCGGCCAGCGCAGGCCGAGCGCCGGCGCCACCAGTGCGCGCGCCAGCCACGGCATGATCGCCACCCCGCCGGCGAGCAGCAGCGCCATCGCGGCATAGCCAAACAGCGGCAGCCCCCAGAGCGGCGGTGCCAGCGCCGCCAGCCCGCCCGCGCCGAGCAGCAGTGCGCCGGGCCACCATGGCCAGCGGCGGCGCGGGTCGCCGGCCTCGCCGCCAGCCTTGAGCGCGACCGCCGGCTGGGCGCGCGCGGCCGCTTCTGCCGGCCACCAGCTGCTGACCAGCGCCACCGCGACGCCGAGCGCAGCAAAGCCCGCCGCCGCCCAGGGCTCGAAGCTGAGGCGGGCGCGGCCGCTGCTGAAATAGCCACCGCCCAGATCACCACCCAGCACGCCCAACACCGCCGCCGCCAGCGCATAGCCCAGCGCCACGCCCAGCGACGCGCCCGCCAGCCCCAGCACCAGCCCTTCGCCCAGAAGCTGGCCGCGCAGGCCGGCACGCGGCATGCCCAGCACGCGCAGCAGCGCAAATTGCGGCACCCGCCGCGCCACCGAAAGCGACTGCGCCGAGAAGACCAGAAAGCCGCCGGTCAGCAGCGCCACCATCGCCAGCATGCCGAGATTGACCCGGTAGGCGCGCGACAGGCTGGCGCTGCGCCGCGCTTCATCTTCGGCCCGCACGATTTCGGCGCCTGCCGGCAGCGCCGCCGCCAGCGCCGCCAGCAGCTGCGCGCGCGAAACGCCGTCCTCAAGCGCGAGATCGAACCGCTGCAAACGGCCTGTCTGGCCAAAGCGCCACTGGGCGCCGGCAATGTCCATCACCGCCAGCGCCGCATCGTCGTCCATGCCCGGCAGGCTGGTCATGACACCGGCCACCCGCAGCGCGCGCACCCGGCCTGCCGCCACAATCCGCACCGTGTCGCCCGGCTGCACCGCCGCCGCCCGCATCGCCGCGCGAGAGAGATAGACCACATCATCCGCCAGCGGATTGCCGGCCGCCCCCACCGCGCCGCCCACCGGCCGGCCGATCAGGCCCGGCGTCACCCGCGCCGCGCGCAGCGGATCGATGCCGAGAAGCGTCAGCCGCGCACCGTCTTCTCCGGCAAAGCGACCGCGAAGCTCAACCACCGGGCTGACCGCCGCGACGCCGGGCAAGCGCGCGAGCCTGGGATAGAGCGCCTCGTCCACGCCCACCGGCGCCACCGAACGCACCTGCACATCGGCCGCCCCCGAAACCGTGCTCACCGCCTGCGAAAAGCTGGCGAGTGCGGCGGCATTGACGAGATGCACGGCAAAGCCCAGCGCGACGCCGACGGCAATCGCCAGCACCGCCACCACCAGCCGCGCGGGGTGCGCCCGCCATTCGCCCGCCACCAGCCAGCGCGACGCGCCCGACAGCTCAATCGCCATCATCGGGCACCAGTTCGACGGGGTGCAGGCCGTCAACGCCGAGCCACAGCACCCGGTCCGCCCGCGCCGCGGCGCGGGCCGAATGGGTCACCATCACCAGTGCTGCGCCCCGCTCCCGCGCCTGCTGCAGCAGCAGCGAGAGCACCTTGTCGGCAATGGCGGGGTCGAGATTGCCGGTCGGCTCATCGGCGAGCAGCAGCATCGGGCCGTGGACCAGCGCGCGGGCAATCGCCACGCGCTGCATCTCGCCGCCCGAAAGTGCTGCCGGATAATCGCCCTCGCGCCCCGCCAGCCCGACCGCCGCCAGCAGAGCAGAGGCCTGCGCAAGCCCGTCCCTCGCGCCGCGTCCCTTGAGCATCAGCGGCAGCGCCACATTCTGCCCCAGCGTCAGATGCGGCAACACATGAAAGGCCTGAAAGACAAAGCCGATCCGCTCGCGCCGAAGCGCGGTGCGCTGCGCCTCATCCAGCGCCGACAGCGCCAGCCCGGCCACGCACACCGTGCCGGCATCGGGCAGATCGAGCCCGGCAAGCAGGTTGAGGAGCGTCGACTTTCCGGCGCCCGATTCGCCCATGATGGCCACGGCCTCGCCCGGCCGCACGGCCAGCGACAGCCGCTCGAAGAGCATCCGCCTGGCGCCAACCGCCTTGGCCAGCCCCGACACGTCGAGCACCGGTGTGCGCCCGGCAAATGGATCATCAACCGCCATGCCACGGCCCATAGCCGATAGCGCTTCGCAGCATCACCCCCGCGCACGCCGCAGCCTCGGGGTGTGTCACCATGACCCCCCCGGCGGCCGCGTGGCTCAGTGGTTCATCGCGTCGAAGAAGTCCTTGTTGGTGACCGAGTCCTTCATCTTGTCGATCAGGAACTCGATGGCATCGACGGTACCCATCTGCATGAGGATGCGGCGCAGCACATACATCTTCGACAGCGTCGCCTGGTCGACCAGCAGCTCTTCCTTTCGGGTGCCTGACTTGCCGATGTCGATGGCCGGGAACACCCGCTTGTCGGCGATCTTGCGGTCGAGCACGATCTCGGCGTTGCCGGTGCCCTTGAACTCCTCGAAGATCACCTCGTCCATGCGGCTGCCGGTATCGATGAGCGCGGTCGAGATGATGGTCAGCGAGCCGCCTTCCTCGATGTTGCGGGCCGCACCGAAGAAGCGCTTGGGCCGCTGCAGGGCATTGGCATCGACACCGCCGGTCAGCACCTTGCCCGAGCTTGGGACGACCGTGTTGTAGGCGCGCCCGAGGCGGGTGATGTTGTCGAGCAGGATGACCACGTCGCGCTTGTGCTCGACCAGCCGCTTGGCCTTCTCGATGACCATTTCGGCGATCTGCACATGCCGGGTGGCCGGCTCGTCGAAGGTGGAGGAAATCACCTCGCCCTTCACCGTGCGCTGCATGTCGGTCACTTCCTCGGGGCGCTCGTCGATGAGCAGCACGATGAGATAGCATTCGGGGTGGTTGGTCGAGATGGCGCGGGCCACATTCTGCATCATCATCGTCTTGCCGACCCGCGGCGGCGCCACGATCAGGCAGCGCTGGCCCTTGCCGAGCGGGGCGACGACATCGATGATCCGGCCGGTCTTGTCCTTGATCGTGGGGTCGTAATTTTCGAGGTTGAGCTTCTGCTGCGGATAGAGCGGCGTCAGATTGTCGAAATTGACGCGCTGCTTGACCGCTTCGGGCTGGTCGAAATTGATCGAGACCACCCGGTTCAGGGCAAAATAGCGCTCGCCATTGGCCGGAGCCTTGATCTCGCCCTCCACCGTGTCGCCAGTGCGCAGCCCGTACCGGCGCACGATCTGCGGCGTGACATAGATGTCATCCGGCCCGGCCAGATAGTTGCTTTCCGCCGAGCGCAGAAAGCCGAAGCCGTCGGGCATCACCTCGATGGTGCCGGCACCGGTGATCTCGTTGCCAGCCTCGGCCGTGGCCTTGAGCAGCGCGAAAATGATGTCCTGCTTCCTGAGCGTCGAGGCATTCTCGACATCAAGGCCTTCGGCCATCGCCACCAGCTCGGCGGGAGTCTTCTTCTTCAGGTCATGGAGATGCATGGGGGGCCTTCACGGTAGAGGCATGAACCAGAGCCAGAGCCCCTTTTCAGGGCCGGACGGTCAGGGAGATTTTGCACACGTCATCCGCACACCAGGACAGGCACGGGAACCCGCTCGCCCTACTGCCGCGCCCGCCTGCCGTCAAGGCCCGAGGCCGGGGCGGAAATGGTCATGGCGCCGTGTTGAAGGCCGCGCCGCGCGTCGCCAGCGCGATGCCGCTGGCTTGCATGGCGACCGAAAAATCAAACGCCGGGTCGGCCTGCCAGCGGCGCATGACCTCGCGTTCGCCGTCCCGCGCGGCGTCATCGAGCGCAATCGCCGAACGCGCCGCCATATGGGTGCAGAGCATGGGCCAGGCTGGCAGCCGCGCCAGCGCATGGCCCGGTGCAATCGCCTTGGGGCCATCGACGAGCAACAGGTCGATCTCGAAACCGGATAGCGCAGACGCCACCGCATCGGACGAAAACCATGCCAGCCCGTCCGCCGCTGCCGCGCAGGGCGCCAGCGGCGCCTCGACGATTGTCACCGCTTCGCCAAGGCCATGCTGGGCCAGCAGCCCGCGGACCATCTGCGCCCAGCCCGCATCATCCTCGATCGAGATCAGCCGCCCGCCCAGCGGCCCCAGCACCTTGGCGAAGGCCAGTGTCGACACGCCGGCCCCAAGCTCGACCACGCGCAGCCGCTGGTTGATGATCACCTCGTTGAGCAGCTGCCACATCGCCGCCGGCCGCAGCGAAGACGAGGTCCAGGGCAGAAACGGCAGCCCGAGGCGGGACAGCTCGGTCGCCGCCCGGGCATCCAGCGCCTGCGCCTGTGCCAGCCTGAGCCATTTCGCCGTCCGCTCGATCATCACTTCTCCTCACGCAACAGAGTGTCCCGCCGCCAGCGCCACAATGGCGAGACCGGGTCAAGCAGCGACAGCAGCAGCAAGCGCCCGATGGCGCGGCCCTGCGGCCAGAGCAACAGCGACACGGGGCCGGCCACAACAAAGCCGGCAATGGTCGCCAGCGCCGCGCCGACCGCGCCCATGGTCGGGATCAGCAGCAGGTTGAGCAGCAGGTTGAGCGTCGCGCCCACCGCTTCGGACACCATCAGATAGCGCCCCTGCCCGGCCAGGATCACCCAGCGCGTGACCAGATAGCGCATGAACGACATCGGCAAGGTGACCGCGAGGAGCAGCAGCAGCGGCCCGGTTTCGGCCCATTCGGCACCAAAGACCAGCGCCACCACCGGCCCGCCCAGCGTCGCCGCCGCCAGCAGCAGCACATAGGCCATGGCGGCCATCGCCGAAAAGCCCAGCCGAAGCTGCCGTTCGAAATCTGCCATCGCGGCGGCCATGGGCTGCGATCAGGCGTGGAAAAACCGCGAGGCTGAGCGCTGCGGCCAGCACATTGGCCGCCTGCACCAGCCGGGCCGGCACCGCATAAAGGCCCGCCGCCTCGGCGCCCAGCAGCAGCCGCAGCATCACCACGTCCATGTTCATATAGGCCGTGGCCAGCAGCCCGCCCAGAAACAGGATCAGACTTTCCCCGAGAAGATCGCGCGCCCGGTCGCCGGCAAAGCGCCACTGCGCAGGCCCCGGCCCGCCATGCGCCCGGTACCCAGTCCACGCCAGCGCCAGACCCAGCACAGCGGCTGCGAGATGCACCGCGCCGAGCGCCGGCAGCCCAAGCGAAACAGCCGCAAGCCTGCCGGCACCGCCCGCCAGTGCGGCCGCCAGCGCCGCCAGCGCCGCCGGCCGCGCCAGCTCGCGCGCGCGCAGCCAGGTCGCCAGCATGGGCACCACGGCCGCCAGCAGCAACGCAGCCGCAACAAAACCGAACAGCGCGCGTTCGCCCGGCCCGTGCTGCGGCTGGCCGAGCGCGAACAGCAGCAGCGCCGCTGCGCCAAGCCCATAGCCTGCGATGCGCAGGGCCATCACCGTGCCCATCGTTGTGCCGGCGGCATCCGGCTTTTGCACCAGCTCGCGCATCAGCACGCCGTCAAGGCCCATGGTGCCGAGCGTGCCGGCCAGCAGGGCCAGCGACATGACATAGGCATAGGCCCCATAGTCAGCCGGCCCCAGCCCGCGCGCCAGCGCCACCATCACGCCCAGCCCGATCAGATTGACGCCGACCTGCTCGGCAACCAGCCAGCCGGCGTTGGAAAAAAACCGTCTCATCGCACGGCCCTGCGCCGCGCTTCGATCTTCTCCGCATAGAGCCGCAAATGCGCGTCCGCCACCACATCGGGCGCATAGCTGGCCAGCACATGCCGCCGCCCGGCCAGGCCGGCTTCGGCCCGCGCCTCGGCCGAAAGCGCGCGCACCGCCTCGATGCCGCGCGCCAGGGCCGCCTCGTCGCCCAGCGGCACCAGCCAGCCGCTTGTCCCATGCTGCACGATCTCGTCTGCGGGCGTCTCCCGAAAGGCCAGCACCGGCGTGCCCGCGGCCAGCGCCTCGGCGGTCATCTTGCCAAAGGTCTCCTGCAGGCTCGGCATCACGAACAGGTCGCAGGCCGCATAAACGGCGTTCAGCTGCGCATCATCGCTGACCCGGCCCAGCCAGGTCGCATTGCCGGGCAGCGCTGGCGGGTCAGCGCCAAAAACCGCCCAGTGCAGCCCGTCATCGCCGGCCATCTCGGCCATGATCCGCGCCATCATCGGCCCGCCCTTGCGCGCCTCCGAAAGGTGCAGCGCGCCAAAACCGATGATGAACTTCCCGTCCGGCAGCCCGAGCCGGCGGCGCATCGCGGCCTTGTCGGCGGGTGCGAACCGCGCCGTGTCGATGCTGTTCGGGATCACCCGCACATCGGCATCGCGCAGTACGGTGCTGCGCCGCGCCAGCGCCGCGACATGCGCAGAGATCGCCACAAAGGCATCGGCACTGGCCAGCCAGCGCGCCTTGAACGCCAGATCGGCCCCGGTCACGCCGTCGCTGTCACCGGCCAGCAGCGGGCAGCCGGCACAATCAGCGGTGAACCCGTCGCACGGCCCGGCGTAATGGCAGCCGCCAGTGAGCAACCACATGTCGCGCAGCGAGAAGATGATCGGCTTGGCAAGGCCCGGCAGCGCGCGGAAAAAACCCGGCCCCAGCATCGCCGCCTGCGCCCATTGCACATGCACCAGATCAGCCCAGCCAAAAAGCGAATGCCGGTCCGGCCGATAGCCATGGCTGACCGGGTGAAACAGCACCTCGGGCGTGCCGAAACGGCGCCGCAGCCGACGCAGATAGAGGCGGTTGGCAAGGCCGGTGGCCAGCCAGGTCGCCGCGCCGAACCGCGCTGCTGCGACATCGGCGGGCGGATCGGCCTCGAGCCGGCCGAGGATTCGCGTCTCGACGCCGCGCGCGCGCAGGCCGCGATCAAGCGCCAGCGCGCCGCGGCCTGCACCCGAGGCCAGCGGCCCGCTCATCAGCTGCAAGATCTTCATGACAGGCTAGCTATCGCCCTTCCTGTCCGAATCACAGAGCGAAACCGCGCCTCAGCCGGTTACCCGCAAGCGCAGCCACACCCGCGAACGATCCCGAAACTGGCCAAACAGGCCCTCGGTATCGCCGTGCATCAGGTCGGCGCCAAATGTGGCCGCAAGGCTGTCACTGAGCTGCCATTCCACCGCGGGGCGCACCGCACCGTCGCCCTCGCGCACCGACACCAGCCATTCGGCACTCAGCTTGACCGTGTCGCGGGCCAGGGTCTTCTGCGCGCGCAGCGTGGCGATCACCTCGGTTTCGGGCCGCACCAGCCCGCGCGCATCGGCCTTGATATGATCGACCACGGCCTGGGCATTGACGAAGATGCCGGCCGGGGCGCTCCAGTCCATGCCGGCCCCCAACAGCGTGCGCGGCCGCTGACCGACTTGCGGCACCAGGCCACCGCCGACCGGGAGAGGCGCGAAATTGACCGGCTGGTCGGGCACATGCGCCGCTTCCATGCGCAGCACCACAGCACCTGCCGAAAGCGTCGCCGTGCCGCCAACCAGTGTGCGGCGCGGGCTGACGAGTTCTGGCCCGGCTGGCCCCAGCGCCACCAGCGGATCCGGCTCGGGCGCCGAAAAGGCGAGCGCCGTCACCGCCAGCCGGCCCAGCCGGGCGCTGGCGCGGCCCCCATAGCTGGCATCGGCCCACCAGCGGTTGCGGGCGGAAAAAACCGTGTCGGGCGCGCCGTCGACCAGCGGCAAGCCGCCGCGCAGCCGCGTTGCGGGCGGATCGAACCGGTCGCCCGGGCGCGCCAGCTGCGCCACAGTCGGATCGGGCACAAACGCCAGATCGAGCGCGACGCCGCCGAGCCGCCCGCGCGCCCGCGCGCCCCAGCGCGCAATCCGCTCGGGTCGATATTCAGTAAAAACGAAATCGCGCCGCCTGACCGGGTCGAACCGGTCCGTCACCTGCACCCCGTCAAGCACGCCCCAGGCCATCACCTGCTTGCCAATGGTAAGCCGTGCGCCGGCCACCCGCCATTGCAGGCTGACGCGGTCGATCTCGATCTGCGCGTCATCGCCAAGCCCGATCGGCCGCGAAGCGGGGGAAAAGCCGTCGCGCCGGCCCAGACCCGTGGCATCGGGCGCCACTTCGAGCCGGGCGACAAATTCGCCGGTCACATCCACGCCCGTAAACTCGAGCGTCGGCTCCAGCGTCAGCCGCGACAGCGCCGCTTCGCCGCCTTGCGTCTCTAGGCCGGTCCACAGTTCGGCGCGGTAGCTGGCCGACACCTCCTGCGCTGCCAGCGGCTCGGCCGCGCCGAGCAGCAAAATCGCCATGATCCGCATGGGTCAGCCCAGCATCATGGCAGGCGCGGCGGGCCATCGGCGAGCCGGTCCGCCTCGAAGACGCGGGCCGGCAAGGCGGCCAGCGCGCGCAGGCCCTCGAGCGTCACTTCGGTCATGTGGCCCGAGCGCGCATCGGTCATGGTGAAGCGCAGCGCCGTCCAGACGCCGTCCACCTGCCCGGCCTCGATCACCTCGACCCGTTTGCGCGCCGCGCCCTCGGGGTCAGTGAAGTCGATGCGCATGGGCAGCAACGTGTCGGGGTCAACCAGCGCCTCGAAGCTGCCATAGCCCATTTCCTTTGCCGCATCGGCGCTCACCGCCTTGCCGCTGAGCGTGCGGTGCGGCTTGCCGCGGTGCGACTTGCGGGCGCCTTCCTGAAAGGCCCAGTCCTCCAGCGGGAAGCGGAAATTGTCCCTGATGTCGCCGTAGCTGAGGTCGGTGCCCAGAAAGCTGTCGCCCCGGTCGGAGGCTGGCAGGCGGCGCACCCGATCGGTGGCGGGCAGGAACAGCCAGGCCTCGTCAGCACCCGCCTTGCGGTCCTCGGTCAGAAAGGCCGTGCCCGAAATGCCCGCCGGCCTGTTGAAGTGAATGAGCGTGCGGGTGGCGGCCTTGTCCTCGCCATGGACGACAATCGCTTCGCGCAGCCGCTCCGAGCCACGCTTGTTGACCAGACGAAAGCGCATCAGGCCGGTGCGGGCGACATTGTCGGGCCGCTCGGCCATCGCCCGGGCCAGCGGCAAGCCGTCTGCAGCCGCCACCGGGGTGGCAAAGATCGCTGCCAGCCCAATCACCAGACCAATGCGTTCAAACATGGACGACCTCCCCTGCCGGTTTCGCTGGCCGCCGCAAGCCCAGAAGCGCCGGCACCAGGATCAACGATCCCATCAGGCTGCCCACGGCACCGGCCGCAACCAGCGCCCCGAACCAGCGCAGCGGCGGCGCTGACGACAAGCAGATGACCGTCAGCGCCACCGCCAGTGACACGGCACACCAGACACAGGCCACGGCGATCCGGCGATACTCGCTGTCGAACGCGTCAGCCATTGTCGCGCCCTCGGCCAGCCGCACGCGGACATGGCTGATCAGATGGATGGCGAAATCCACCCCCAGCCCGGTGGCGATCGCCGCTGTCATCGAGGTTGCCGGTGCAATGTCGATGCCCAGAAAGCCCATTGCGGCATAGACGAACAACACGCCCACCAGCACCGGAACCATCGCCAGCGCCGCCGACCGCCACGATCGGAACGCCGCCCAGCTGGCCAGGAACACCAGCAGGCAGGCCAGCCCAAGGCCCTGGAAATGCTTGTCTGCCAGCCGCGACATCCAGCCGTCAGTCACCGCAACACGCCCGCTGACCACCGCCTCAAGCCCATGCTTCGCCGACCAGTCGTCGACGACCAGCTGCAGCGCTTCCACCAGTGGTTCGGTCTCGGTGAACCGGTCGGTATCAAGCTGGGCGCGGAGCAGCGCTGCGCTATGGTCGGCGCTGATCTCCCGGTGAAAGTCATCGGGCTCGCCGGACGCTTCATAGAGAAACATATATTGCGCCGGCGCCCGGTCGCGGCTCGGCAATTCGCCGGGCGCCGCACCGGTCAGGACGCTGTGCATATAGGCCAGATGCTCGTCGATGCCGCTCACCCGCCCGACATGCGGCATGGCCGCCATGTCGGCGCGCAATTCGGCCAGCGCGCGCAGCGCCTGGGGTGTCATCAGCCCGCCCTCTTCGGGCGCCGTCACCGAAACATCGAGAAAGTTGATGCCGCCCAGCCGGTCATTGAGCACCAGATCAGCGGCGCGCACCGCCTCGCCGTCCATGAAATAATTGCGGCGCTGATAGTCGAAGCGCGCCGACATGGCGCCGATCAGCAGCGTGGACAGCACGACCCCGCTCAACGCCAGCATCACGACCGGCCGCGCCGCCGACCAGCCCGTCAGGCTGCGCACCAGCCGCTCCAGCCAGGCCTGCATGATGCCGCGGTGCGTCGTGCCGGGCGCCACGTTGGTGAGCACAAGGATCGCCGGCAGCACGGTCAGGCTGAGCGCCCAGGCCGCCATTACGCCGGCAGCAGCATAGACGCCGAACTCGCTGATCGGCCGCATCGCTGCGCCAAAGGCGAGGCCAAGAAACCCCGCCACGGTGGTGACGCTGGTCAGCGTCACGGGCAGAAAGGTCATGGCGATGGCCTCGCGGGCGGCCGTGCGCGCATCGACGTCGGGATGCGCGCGGCGATGTTCGAGAAAATGGCTGCAGATATGCACGCTGTCGGCCACGGCGATGGCCATCACCACCACCGGCAGCGCTGTGGTGATCAGATAATAGCGACCGCCGGTCCAGCCCATCAGCCCGAGCGAGGCCAGTGCCGCGCCGGCGATGACCGCGAGCGGCCCGATCAGCGCCAGCGGCCGGCGCAGTGCTGCCCAGAGAATGATTAGCACGGTCAACACAGCCGCCGGCACGAAGATCCGGGTGTCGCCGCTGACCATTTCCGAGAGCCGGGCGTTCATCGTCGCCACACCGGCGACCTGAGCGCTCAGGCCCTCAGGCAGCCCTTCATCGACCAGCGCCTGCACGGCCGCCACGGCAGCTTCGCCGTGATTGGGATCAGCAAGCGGCACCAGCAGCACCAGCATGTCGCCACTGGCCGAATAGAGCCGGTCGCGCAGCATCGGCATCGCCATCGCGCGCGCCTTGGCCGTCGCGGCGGCTTCGGCGTCGATGGCGCCATCTGGCAGGAACGGCTCTACCTCCAGATCGCCGCCATCGCCCAGCATCGCCTTTTCGCCGGCCAGGCTCAGCACATCATCCTTGCGCACATCCGGGACCTTGCGAACCCCGTCATGAAGCCGCCGCAGCGCCTCCAGATAGGCCGGCTGGAAGGCGTCCCCGTCCGCTGCGCTCAGACCGATGACAATCGGGTCTTCCAGCCCGAACAGATCGGCCGCCTTGTCACGCGCCACAGCGGCGGGATGGTCGAGCGGCACAAAGGCATCGACCGAGCCATCCTTGACGATGCGCCCCAGCCCGACGGCGAGCAGCAGCAGCACGAAGAGCGCTGCCAGCAGCGTGCGCCCCGGACGCGCCATCACGGGCTCCAGCCAAGCGGCATGTCCGGACTTGATCGGCATTGTCACTCGGCATCCCCCTCGGCTTCGCACACAGATACGGACCAGACCAGCATCGGTGGCAAGACCACCAAGACTTCTGGATACCAACATTGATTGATCCCGCCATCTGCAGCAGCGGTGCGCCCCCAACGGACCTCGTCCGCGACCTTCTCATAACGCCAGAAGCGCCCCTGACACAAGCCGCAAGCGCCAAGACATGACAAAGCGTCGCAGAAATTTACTATAGGTTTCAATAGTTAGTACAATAACAACAGACAGGCCGTGAAGGTTGGCGCTGCAAGGCGATTTTGACATCGCCGGCGCTTTTCCTTACCCATGCGGCCTCCATGAGCATTGAAACCGGAATTTCGCTGGCAGGGTATTTCCTGCTGATGCTGGCCATCGGCCTTTACGCCTATCGCAAGTCGACGAGCAATGTCTCGGAGTTCATGCTTGGTGGTCGCCAGCTGCCGCCGGCAGTCGCCGCGCTTTCCGCTGGTGCCTCCGACATGTCGGGCTGGATGCTGCTCGGCCTGCCCGGCGCAGTGTTCGTCTCGGGCCTTGATGCCGCCTGGATCGCGGTCGGGCTGACCATCGGCGCATGGGCCAATTACCACCTCGTCGCGCCGCGCCTGCGGATCTACACCGAGCAGGTCGATGACGCGGTCACCATTCCCGATTTCCTCGAAAAGCGCTTCGATGACCGCTCGCGCGCGCTGCGCATCATCGCAGCCCTCGTCATCATCATCTTCTTCACCCTCTACACCTCCGCCGGGCTGGTCGCGGGCGGCAAGCTGTTCGAGGCGAGCTTCGGCTATGATTACCGGCTCGGCATCGCCATCACCGCCGGCGTCGTACTCGCATACACGCTGTTTGGCGGCTTTCTGGCGGTCAGCCTCACTGATTTCGTGCAGGGCGTCATCATGTTCATCGCGCTGGTCGCCGTGCCGGTGATGGCGCTCGTCATTCTCGGCGGCTGGACGCCCACCACCGAGATCGTCACCGCAGACAATCCCAATTACCTGAGCTGGTTCAAGGGCGTGTCCGCCATCGGCCTGCTCTCCAGCCTGTCATGGGGCCTTGGCTATTTCGGCCAGCCGCACATCATCGTGCGCTTCATGGCGGTGCGCTCGCTCGCCGATGTCGGCCCGATGCGGCGTATCGGCATGAGCTGGATGATCGTCACCGTCATCGGTGCCGTTCTCACCGGCATCACCGGCCTCGCCTGGACGCGCAGCACCAGCCTGACCGTGCCCGACCCCGAAACCGTGTTCATCCTGCTCTCGCAGGCGTTGTTCAATCCCTATGTCGCCGGCTTCCTGCTCGCTGCCATATTGGCGGCGATCATGAGCACCATCTCGAGCCAGCTGCTCGTCTCCTCCTCCAGCCTGACGGAAGATGCCTACAAGACCTTCCTGCGCCCCGAGGCCAGCCAGAAGGAGCTGGTGCTGGTCGGGCGCATCACCACCTTCGCGGTCGCGCTCGTCGCCGCCCTGCTGGCGCTCGACCCGTCCAACAATGTGCTCGGCCTTGTCGGCAACGCCTGGGCGGGCTTTGGCGCGGCCTTCGGCCCCATCGTGCTCTTGAGCCTGCATTGGCGCGGCCTGACGCGCGAGGGCGCGCTGACCGGCATGATCGCCGGCGCCGGCACCGTGCTGGCGTGGCTCTACGCCCCCTTCACCATCGCCGGCGAGGCGCCATCGGCGTTCATCTACGAGATCATCCCCGGCTTTGCCGTCGGCCTTGCGGCCGCCGTGCTGGTCAGCAAGTTCGGCCCGGCCATTGCGCCCGGCATCGCCCGGCATTTCACCCGCATGGAAGAGGCAATGCGCCAAGCCTGAGCCTAGCGCAGGTCCCCCATCCAGTCGGCATCGGCCCAAAGAGAGGCGGCCCAGAGCGAGGCATCGGTGCTGGCCCCGCCGATCGGCATGCCTTCGGGAATGGCCGGCGCGCGCGGCAGCCGGGCGATATCCCGGTCCAGCCGTTCGCTGTCGCTCAAGAGCCGCGCCATGCTGCGCGACCAGGCGGCCGCATCCCCCTCACCGCGCACCTTGCCCAGCCGCCCGGCCAGCCGGTCGAGCCGGTCTTCGATCAGCGCGGCGACGTCGGGCGAGGTCTTCGGGTCGCGGCTGGTGCGCGCCAGCGTCAGGATGGCGCGATAGGCGGCGCGCCGCGCCACCGCACCGTCCGCCGCCTCGACCGGGCCTGCGATCAGCCGGTCGATGACCGCAGCCGCGCTCGGCAAGCCCGAATCGGCCATCGCCTGCTGGTTGAGCCGGGTCAGCCGGGTGGGCGCCAGCAGGGCTTCGAGCACGGCCTGGGCGGCGATATCGGCCGCGACCAGCGGATCGAAAACGGCGCCGCCGGCGCTGGCGAAGATTTCCTGCACATATTGCGGATTGGACCGGCCATTGATGCCCGCCGAGAGCAGGCCGACCAGCCGGTCCGGGACGGTGAGCGTCTCGGGGGCAAGGCTGGCGAACAAAGCATCGAGCGCTGCCGCCTGCATCGCGGCCGGCACCGGGGTCGCTGGTGGCTGACCATCACCGGCGACGGTATAGCCATAGTCCACCCCGCCCACGAGCTTGGCCGCGCCAATCACCTGATAGCGGTGGAGCAGCCAGAGCAGCACGAACTTGCGGCGCAACTCGGCCATCGGCACCCCGGGCTTGATCGCGCCTTCGCCGAAATTGGCCAGACCCACGCGCCGCACCTCGAGCAGCCGGCTGAGCTCAGCGGCCGGATCGGGACCATTGTCCCACATCGTCGACCATGGCGTCGGCGAATCAGGCGCGCGGCCGTCGATGTCAGTGAGGAAGCGCAGGCCCGATGCCACGCTTTTCGTCACCTTGGCCGCCGCCACGGCCTCGGCATCCTCGCCCGGCTTTGGCTGGCCATAGAGCCAGTCGACCGCAAACTTGTCCCAGGCGCCGATCGCCGTGCCATAGGGGCGGCTGATGTCGATCTTGCCGTCCCTGAGCGCGATAAAGGGCATCGGATAGTCCATCACCGAGCTGTCGTTCTGCGTCGAGCCGGCAAAATTGTGCATGAAGCCGATGGCATGGCCCACTTCATGTGCGCCGAGCTGGCGGATGCGCGCCAGCGCCGCCTGCGCCGGGTCATTGGGTCCGCCGCTGCCGGTGGCACCGGCGCCGACAAGGCTCTCGAAAATGTTCACATCCTGCCGCACCCGCAGCGCGCCCAGCACCACCGAGCCCTTGATGATCTCGCCGGTGCGCGGGTCGGTGATGGTCTGGCCATAGGACCAGCTGCGCGTCAGCCGGCTGCCCCAGGTGACGATATTGTAGCGGGCATCGAGCGGATCGACCCCTTCGGGCAGGATCTTCACCTGAAAGCCATCGATGAAGCCCGCCGCATCAAAGGCATCGGCCCACCAGCGCACGCCGTCAGCCAGCGCCGTGCGAACCGGCTCGGGCGCGGCATTGTCGATGTAGAAGACGATCGGCTTCTTCACCGGCGACCGCGCAGCGCTCGGGTCGGTCTTCTCCAGCCGGAAGCGCACCGCCAGCATCTGCACGATCTCGCTGCCCAGCGGCTGGTTGAAATCGAAGACCTGCAGGCCGTTGGCGGCGGTGCGGATATCGAACCGGCGCGGCACATAGCCCGGCTCGGGCAGCTTGATGAAGCTGTGATGCACCTGCAGGCTGATGGCGCGCGGATCGGGCATCACATCGCGCACTTCTCGGCCCGGCGTCACCGGCGCGAAGGTGAGCAGCGCATCGGCCTCCATGTTGGTCGGAAACACCTTCACCGATCCGGCATCGGCAGTCGACAGCGCTGGCACCAGCCGGAAGCCCTTGCCGCCGGTCGTGCCGCTGTTGAGCCGCTCCGCCAGGTCGAGCGTATCGCTGGCGAGCAGTGGCGCGAGATCGACCGTGACCCGGCCATCGTCCAGCCGCTCGACCGGATCGAGCAGCGCCAGCGTGCTGAAGGCAAAGCTGTTGGCCACGCCGGCACGCTCGGCCGGCGTGCCGCCCACGGCCTGAAAGCGCGGATTCTCATAGGCAACCGCAATCTTGGTGCCGATGCGCTTGAAGACCAGCAGCTCGTTCGAGCCCTGCATGCCGCGGTCGATGCGAAGATCGGCCGTGCCCAGCCCCGAGCGCAACATGGTGGCGTGGATGAAGCGCCCCATCACGCCCTCGCCGTCCGCCTTGGGCAGGGTCACCAGAATGCGCCCCGTCCCCGTATCCGCCTTGACCGCGAGCAGCGGCGCGTCCTGCGCCTGCGCCGCACCCGCCAGCGCCACCAGCGCCGCGCCCGCCATCAACATCCGGATCATGTCAGTCCCCTCAAGAAGTCGCCTGTCTCAGCCGACAGGAAAGCGCTTCGATATCAACACTCGACGACGTTGACCGCAAGACCCCCCTGCGCGGTTTCCTTGTATTTGTCGTTCATGTCGGCGCCCGTGCGCCGCATCGTCTCGATCACTTCATCAAGGCTGACCCGGTGCACCCCGTCGCCCAGCAGCGCCAGACGCGAGGCCTCGATGGCCTTGACCGCGCCGACCGCATTGCGCTCGATGCAGGGCACCTGCACCAGCCCGCCGACGGGATCGCAGGTCAGCCCCAGATTATGCTCCATGCCGATTTCGGCGGCATTCTCGATCTGCATGTTGGTGCCGCCGAGCGCCGCCGTCAGCCCCGCCGCCGCCATGGCGCAGGCCACGCCGACTTCGCCCTGGCAGCCGACCTCGGCCCCCGAAATCGAGGCATTGCTCTTGAACAGGCTGCCAACGGCCGCAGCCGTCAGCAGGAACGCCTCCTCGCCGGCCACATCAGCCCCCGGCACGCAGCGCTCATAATAGCGCAGCACCGCCGGCACGATGCCCGCCGCGCCGTTGGTGGGTGCCGTCACCACCTTGCCGCCCGCGGCATTCTCCTCGTTCACGGCCAGCGCCCAGAGATTGAGCCAGTCGATGACGCCGAGCGGATCGGAATGGGCGCGCTCGGCGCGGGCCAGCAGCTGGGCATGAATGCCCGGCGCCCGGCGCCGCACGCGCAGGCCACCGGGCAAGATACCGTCCTGCCTGATGCCGCGGTCGATGCACGCCGACATCGCCGCGCGCACCGCCGCCAGCCCCGCGCTCAACTCCTCGGCGCTGCGCTCGGCCAGTTCGTTCTCGCGCATCAACCCGGCGATGGTCAGCCCGGCAGTCGCCGCGCGCGACAAGAGGTCCGCGCCCGAGCGAAACGGATGCGGCACATCGCCAAGGCTAGGGGGCGGCGCATTGCCGGCGATCTCGTCCTCGGCAACGATGGCGCCGCCGCCGACCGAAAAGAACACCGCCGAGGCCAGCGTCTCGCCGGCGCCGTCGAGCAGCGAAAAGCGCATGCCGTTCGAATGAAAGTCGAGCCGCTCCTTCTGCAGGAACAGGAGATCACGCGCTTCGTCGAAGGCCACGCGCTTGATGTCGGCCAGCGCCAGCGTCCCGGTCTCCCGGATCCGCGCAATCCGCAGATCGGCCGCATCAGGGTCGATCAGCGCCGGTTCAATGCCTTCCAGCCCCAGCATCACCGCCCGGTCGGTGGCATGGCCCTTGCCGGTCAAGGCCAGCGAACCATAAAGCTCGGCGCGCACCCGCACCGCCTGCGCCAGCCGCCCGGTCTCCGCCTCGGCGCGCACGAACCGGGCAGCGGCCGTCATCGGCCCCATGGTGTGGCTCGAGCTCGGCCCGACGCCGATCTTGAACAGTTCGAAAACGCTGTGAACCACTGCTGCCAAATCCCCCTCAAGCCGCTTGCCCTTGCCACGCCTAGCAGGCAAACCAGAGCGCGTCATCAGCAAGGCGTTTTCAGCAAGGACAGGTCCATGGCCGATTATCCGCTCTCCACCATCGCGCTCGCCCTTGCCCTGCTCACCTTCTTCGGCATCGCCATCAATGTTGGCCGCGCCCGCTTCACCTGGAATGTGCCGGCGCCGGCCAGCAGCGGCCATCCCGAGTTCGACAAGCGCTACCGGGTGCAGATGAACACGCTCGAACAGCTCATCCTGCTTGTCCCCGCCGTCCTGCTCTCAGCCCATGTGCTGGGGGACATGGTGACAGCCGCCCTCACCTTCACCTGGTCGATCGGCCGCATCATCTATGCTCGCAGCTATTATGCCGACCCGGCCAAGCGCGGCCCGGGCTTTGGCCTCACCTTGCTGCCGAGCCTGATCATGATCATCGCCGCGATCGTGGGCGCGGTGCTTGGCCTGATGGGCCAATGACCGGCTGGCCGCTCCCCGATGCGCCCCGGCCGGGGCAGGAGAGCGTCTGGGACTATCCCCGCCCGGCGATCTGGCGGCCAAGCCGCCGACACCTGCGGATCATCCACAACGGCCAGCTTCTGGCGGAAACCCGGGAGGGGCTCGAAACGCTCGAAACCAGCCACCCGCCGACCTATTATTTCCCTGTGCACAGCATCGCGCCCGGTGCGCTGCGCCCCGCCCAGCGCCGCTCAATGTGCGAATGGAAAGGCCGGGCGCGCTATTTCGACGTGTTCATCGGCCGCGACCGGCTGCCGCTGGCGGCCTGGTGCTATGACAAGCCGACCGAACCCTTCGCCGCGCTGCTCGGCCATGTCGCCTTTTATCCGGCACCGTTCAGCGAATGCACCGTCGATGGTGAGAGGGTGGTCCCGCAGCCCGGCGGCTTCTATGGTGGCTGGATAACAAGCCATGTCGCCGGTCCCTTCAAGGGGCCACCCGGCAGCGAATATTGGTGAACGATGGGGAGAGAGACGATGACCAGCCAGCGCCTGCAAGGACAAACTGCCTTTGTGACCGGAGCCGCCAGCGGCATCGGCCGCGCCACCGCGATCCGGCTCGCTGAAGAAGGTGCAGCCGTGATGGTGACCGATATCGATGTGGAGGGCGGCAAGGCCACCGTCGCCGCGATCACGGGCGCCGGCGGCCGGGCCGAATTTGCCGAGCAGGATGTGATGGACGAGGCGCGCTGGGCCGCACTCGTTGAACAGACGGTCAGCCTGTTCGGGCGGCTCGACATTCTCGTCAACAATGCCGGCATCGGCGTCGGCGGCCCGGTCACCGACATGACGCTCGAGACCTGGAACAAGCTGATGGGGATCAACGTGACCGGCGTCTTCCTCGGCACCAAGCATGCGCTGCCCGCCATGCGCACACCGCGCACGGACGGCCCCTTTGCGGGGCGCAGCGGCGGCAGCATCATCAACATCTCCTCGGTCGCCGGCCTTGCTGGCGCCGCCACCATGTCGGGCTATTGCGCCACCAAGGGCGCGGTCCGGCTGTTCACCAAGGCCGTGGCCATGGAATGTGCAGCCGCGCGTGACGGCGTGCGCGTCAACAGCGTACATCCGGGCATCATCGTCACGCCGATCTGGGACAGCATCGCCGCCAGCGACGTCGACCTCATCGATGGCTCCAACGCGCTGACCGCCGAGCAGATCGGTCTGGCCTCGCCCGTCGGCTACCCCGGCACGCCCGAAGATGTGGCGGCCGGCATCGCCTTTCTCGCCAGCGAGGACAGCCGCTACATGACCGGCTCCGAGCTGGTCATCGACGGCGGCTGGACCGCCCACTGAGCCTTCGCCGGAGACCCGCCATGCGCCACATGCCCGTCGTCCTCGCCCTGCTGCTGACTGGCTGCGGCAGCAATGACAATGTCGCCGACAGCGCCTCATCCGACGCCGCCACCGTCGCCGACATCGCGGCGCAGGGGGCAACCGGGCTCGTCGACACCTCGAACCTGCCCGATTTCGTGCCCGTCTATGAAGGGGCGACGCCGATCATGAACATGACCAGCCAGGAGGGCGACAATCGCGGCGGCGTCTTCGCCTATAGCGTCGACGCGCCCGCCGCCGATGTCATCGCCTTCAACCGCGCCGCCTTCGAAAAGGCCGGCATCGAGATCAGCACCGAGATGAGCGCGCCCGGCGGTCTGTCGCTGGGCGGCCAGAACAAGGACAAGGGGCTGACCCTGTTCGTCACCATCACGCCGGGCGAAAATGGCGAGCCGACCAGCGTCAACGTCTCGCACAGCCGCTCCGGTGCCGCCGGGAAAGGAGCCTGACATGACCATCTTCCGTCTTGTTGCAGCACTTCTCGCCGCCGTTCTCATTGCCGTGCCGGCCGCCGCGCAGACGGTCCGCGTCTTCGATCTGCCCAAGGGCGCCAAGCCGCATGATGTCTCGCCGGGTGCGGGCGGCATGGTCTGGTATACGGCGCAGGGCCAGGGCGCGCTCGGCATCCTCGACCCCGCCTCCGGCAAGGTCGAGCAGGTGCCGCTCGGCGAAGGCTCGGCCCCGCACGGGGTCATCATGGGGCCTGACGGCGCCGCCTGGATCACCGATTCCGGTCTCAACGCCATCGTCCGCTGGGACCCGGTCACGCGCACCCAGAAAAACTGGGTGCTGCCTGAAGACACCGGCTACGCCAACCTCAACACCGCCGCCTTTGATGCGGCCGGCGTGCTCTGGTTCACCGGCCAGTCGGGCTTTTACGGCAAGGTCGACCCCAAGGCCGACAGCATCGCCGTCTGGGCCGCCCCCAAGGGCCGCGGCCCCTATGGCATTGACGCGACGCCCGAGGGCGAGATCTATTATGTCTCGCTCGCCGGCAGCCACCTCGCCAAGATCGACCGGGCAACCGGCGAGGCGCGCATGATCGAGCATCCGGAGCCGGGCCAGGGCGCGCGCCGGGTCTGGGCCGACAGCAAGGGCATGCTCTGGGTCTCGGAGTGGAACGCCGGGCATCTGGCGCGCTACAATCCCGAAACCGGCAGCTGGTCGCGCTGGAAGCTGCCCGGCGACAAGCCGCGTGCTTATGCGGTCTATGTCGATGAGCGCGACATCGTCTGGGTCTCGGAATGGTCCGCCAATGCCACGCTCGCCTTCGATCCGGCCAGCGAGCGCTTCATCGCCACCATCCCCGGCTCGGCGCCGGGCGCCAATGTCCGCCAGATCCTTGGCCGCAAGGGCGAGGTCTGGCTGCCCGAATCGGCGCTCGACCGGCTGGTACTGGTCAAGACCGATCCGTGATCCTCGCCGCCCTGCTGCTCGCCGCCGCCAGCGCGGACCCGGCAGCGGCGCCCGCCCGCGCCTTTCAGAAGTGCATCAGCTGCCATAGCCTCGACCCGGCCGAAACCGGCCTGCCCGGCCCGAGCCTCGGCGGCGTGATCGGCCGCCGCGCCGCGAGCGTGCCCGACTTTGACTATAGCCCGGCGATGCGGGCGGCAGGCGCGGCCGGGCTGGTCTGGACAGAAGAGAGGCTCGATGCCTTTCTCGCCAACCCAGAGGCGCTGGTGCCCGGCACGATGATGCAGACGCCGCCACCGACCAGCACCGAAGAGCGCGCGTTGCTTTACGGCCTGTTCGCGCGCTGATTTGCCTGCCACGTTCCAAACGGGCTACAGTGACAAGACAATCAGCAACCCCGAAAGGCCAAGTCTTGACCTCCAGCACCCAGGCCGGCAGCGCGCCGCGCCTGACCCTTCGCAACGCCACGCTGCGAGACGCCAAGGCCATCCTCGCGCTGGTCGACCGCTCCTACACCGACATCGGCGGCTATACGCTCGGCATGATCCAGGGCCAGATCAGCACCTTTGCCGAAGGCAAGATCGTCGCCGAATATGACGGCGCCATCGTCGGCTACTGCGCCACCTTCATCATCGACGAGAAGACCGCCTTCGAACCGCATAGCTGGTCCGAGATCACCGGCGGCGGCTATGGCTCGCGCCACGATCCCGATGGCGACTGGCTTTATGGCATGGATGTCTGCGTCGATCCCGCCTTTCGCCGGCTGCGCATCGGCCAGCGCCTCTATGATGCGCGCCGCCGGCTGTGCGAGCAGCTGGAGCTGAAGGGCATCGTGTTCGGCGGCCGGCTGCCGGGCTATGCCAAGCGCCGCAAGACCTATGACACCCCGCAGGCCTATCTCGACGCCATCCAGGCGCGCAAGGTGCGCGATCCGGTGGCCTCGTTCCAGCTGCGACTCGGCTTCGAGCCGGTCGGCGTGCTCGCGGATTATCTGCGCTCCGACAAGGAGTCCGCCGGCTTTGCCGCCAAGATGGTGTGGCGAAACCCCAATGCTGCGCCCGAGCCGCAGCCCAAGCGACTGATGCGCGCCGATTCCGAAGCCGTGCGCATCGCCACGGTCCAGCTGCAGATGCGCGCCGTCAAATCCTATGAGGAGTTCGCCGCCAACATCGAATATTTTGTCGATGTCACCGCCGATTACCGCGCCGATTTCGTCGTCTTTCCCGAGCTGTTCACTCTTCAGCTCCTGTCGATGATGGACCGCAAGCTTGATCCCGAGGAATCGATCGAGGCGCTGACCAGCTTCACCCCGCAGATCATCGAGACCTTTCAGCAGCTGGCGATCAGCTACAATATCAACATCATCGGCGGCTCGCACCCGACCCGCGTCGATGGTGACATCCACAATGTCGCCTATGTCTTCCTGCGTGATGGCTCGGTTCATTCGCAGGAGAAGATTCACCCGACGCCCAATGAGCGCTATTGGTGGAACATCAAGGGCGGCGACGGCATCCAGACGATCGACACCGATTGCGGCCCGATCGGCGTGATGATCTGCTATGACAGCGAATTCCCCGAGGTCGCGCGCCGCCTTGTCGATCAGGGCGCGCGGCTGCTGTTCGTGCCCTTCTGCACCGACAGCCGGCAGGGCTATCTGCGCGTGCGCTATTGCTGCCAGGCGCGCGCCATCGAAAACCAATGCTATGTCGTCATGTCCGGCAATGTCGGCAATCTGCCCGGCGTCGAGAATATGGACATTCAATATGCCCAGTCCTGCATCCTGACGCCTTGCGACTTTCCCTTCGCGCGTGACGGCATCGCGGCCGAGGCGAGCGAGAATGTCGAGACGGTCACGGTCGCCGACGTCAATCTCGCCGATCTCAACTGGGCGCGGGCGCAAGGCTCGGTGCGCAACCTGCGCGACCGGCGTTTCGATCTCTACCGGATCGATTGGCGCGACCCCTGAGGGGTTGGCCGCGCGAACAACAGCATCGCAGCCACGCACAGCGCGGCGGCCGCACCAAACACCCCGGCGCTGCCACCCAGCCGCTGGATGGCTCCAAGCTGCTGCGCGCCAAAGGAGGTGCCGAGATTGAGCATCGCCATGAAGGCGGCAAATTGCGTGGCTGCCACCAGCCGGTCACAGGCCGCCATGGCGCGCGCATAAACCGACACCGACAGCAGCACGAACAGCATCGCATGCGCCACGAAATAGGCGCTGAACACCCAGGTCTGCGGCCATAGCGGCGCGGCCAGCGCCATGCTGCCGTGCAGGCCCGCCAGCAACGCCAGCGACAGGAGAACCGCCCGGCCGTGACCAAGCCGGTCGGCGATCCACCCCGATGCCACCATGCCGAACAGCCCGCCGGCGATATCGGCCGCGCCCGCCAGCCGCGTGAACGCCTGCTGGTCCCACCCCAGCGCCTGCACCGCAAACACCGGAACCAGCGCCGTCTTCAGCCCATAGGCAGCAAAAGCCACGAAAATGCCCGCCGCCAGCACCAGATTGACCGGGCGCAGCATCACGCCAAAAAGCGTCCGCACGATCGTCAACAGCCCCGGCGCCGGCAGCGTGCCGGCATCGGCCATGCCGGCGCTCCAGGGCAGCAGCCGCTCGCCAGCGCGCTCCCGCAAGAACAGCGGCAGCAGCAGGATGGCGAAGATCGTCGCCGCCGGGGCCAGAACGGCAGCGGCGAAACCAAGCTCGGCAATCAGCGCCCCGCAGACGATCGAGGACCCCGCAATGCCGAGCGTCTTGCCCCCCCACATCAGCCCGTTGGCCCGGCCGCGCTCGTCTTCAGGCACAATATCGATAGCCATGCCGTCGATCGCCACATCCTGAAAGGCGGCTGCCATGTTGATCAGAAACCCGCTGACACTGAGCCACAAAAGCGCACCCGGCTGCGGGTCCTGCAGGCTCAGCACGACAAGCGCCGACACCAGCACCAGCTGCGCCCCGATGATCCACGGTCGCCGTCGCCCCATGGCGGGGAACTGGAACCGGTCCATCAGTACGCCGTTCACCAGCTTGAAGCTCCACGGCAGCAGGATGATGCCGATGAAGCTGCCGATCTCGGCTGCACTCGCCCCGTTCGCCGCCAGCCACGCCGGCACCGCCACATAAAGCAGCCCCTCCGGCACGCCCTGTGCGAAATACAGCGCAAACAGGGTGACATTGCGCCAGCGTCGTCGCTGGGCGAGCACGGGCAGGCGCCCGCTCATGTCAGCGCGCGCGGCGCACCACCACTGGCTTCGGCCCCGCCGGCACCCCTTCCATGCGTTGCACAACACGCCCGCCGGCGCTCATGAAGCTGACCTCGATATCGACCATCGCCACGCGGCCCAGCCCGAAATGCACCGGCATCACATGCTGCGCACCGTAGCCACCGCCCGTCGAAACCTGCCCGCTGCCGATCAAGGCACCACCCGGCGCATAGACCCGCACCTCAGCGCCCGCCTGCGTCGCCCGCCCGTCGGCATCCAGCACCATCACCTGAATGCTGCGCGCCGCCGGCCCCGCTGCAAGCTCGTTGCGGAACAGGAAATGCCCGCCGGTGACATTGTAGCCCTTGGTGATTGCCAGATCGAGATCGCCGTCGCCGTCGAAATCGACCAGCGCCGTGCCGTGGTCGCCGCGGTCCGCGGGGCTCCCCGGCACCAGTCGGTTGACCAGTCGCCCGTTGCCTTCGTTGTAATACAGCCGGTTGGCCGGCACCTGCTCCCCCGGCGCCCCGTGATAGGACATCACCGAAAGCTCGGGCCGGCCGTCATTGTCCATGTCCCCGAACGCCGGCCCGACCGCGTGGTTTTCGGCATCTTCCGCCACACCGGCCTTGGTCGCCGCGTCTTCAAAGCTGCCGCCCGGCAGCCCGCGCCACAGCCGGTTCGGCCCATAGCCCGGCACGAAGATGTCGAGATGACCATCGCCGTCATAGTCACCAATGGCGCAACCGACCCCGCCCTCGGTCTTCAGCCGGCCCGGGCTGTTCACGCCAAGCTCTGCCGCCACATCGACAAAGGCATCGCCGTCATTGCGAAACAGCGAATCCTCCTTGCCCGACTGGTTGGCCAGAAACAGGTCAAGGTCACCGTCGCGGTCAAAGTCGAGCCAGCAGGCGCCCACGGTCGAGCGCGCCGCGCTGATCGGCGCCGCGGCCATCACCTGCACAAAGGCGCCGCCATCGTTGCGAAACAGCTTGTTGCCGCCCAGCCGGTCGGTGATGAACAGGTCGAGATCGCCGTCATTGTCATAGTCGATGAAATTGTTCTGCCGGGATGACCGCCCGGTGAGCGTCAGGCCCAAGGCGGGCGCAACATCCTCGAACCGGTCGCCGGTCCTGCGAAACAGATGGCTCGGCCGGTCGCGCAGCGCGGAGCCGGCGAAGAGGTCGAGCTGACCATCCTGATCGAAATCGGTCCAGCTCAGCCCGCGATATTCGCCGCCGTCTGCGCCCGGAAGCCCCATTTGCGGTCCGACATCAACAAAGCTGCCGCCATCATTGCGGTAGAGCCGGATCGCCCCGCCCTTCAGCGACACGGCGAAATCAAGGTCACCATCACCGTCGAAATCCGCCCAGGCGTTGGACAGCGAGCCCGGCACGCTGAACATATCTTCCTGCACCGGGGTGAGCGGGGGCAGCTGCGCGGCGGCCGGGGCGGCCAGCGCCGCTGCGATCAGAAAAATCCGCATCAGAACGCCACCCGCTCTTCAAGGTTCTGCTCGATTTCGGCGCGCGTGCGCCACAGCGTGCGGAACTGCTTCTTCTGCACCAGCTCGAGCTGGTCGGTGCGGTGCTTCGATCCCGGCTGGCTGCTGTTGCCATAGCTCATCACACCCACCGCCTTCATCGGCGTGCCGAACTCGACCATGCTCACCCAGGTCTCGCCGTGAAGCGGCTGGCGCTCGCCGTCCTTCATCGGGCTCCAGGTCATCACCCGGAAGATGCCGAGATTGCCCAGCCCGCCGTGCCCGGCGATGCTGAAATCGCCCGGCTTGGCGCCTGCCAGCTTGAAGCGCGACACCTCGCCCAGCGGCCGGTCAACCGCGCCGAACTGCGCGCGCGTATCGGCCACCGCCTGCTTCAGCATCGCCACGGCCGCAGCCGGATCCTTCAGCCCGCGCGGCGTCTCAATCGCATCCTCAAGCCGCCAGCCCTCGGCAAAGCCGCCCTCGCCGGTCAGGCTCGGTCCGGCCAATCGCTTGGCCCAGCTTTCAAAGAGCAGCGCTGCCCGGCTGTCGGCCTCATAGCGGCGGTCCCAGCCCGCCAGCAGCAGCTTGGCCTGCACCAGATCGGGGTCATCGGTCTCGCCCACGGCCTCGAGCAGCGGCGGGATCATCCGCTCGGCCATCAGCGAGGTCGTCGTCACCTTCCGGCTGAGAAAGTCATCCCAGCTGATCTTGTCTTCGCCCGCCATCAGCCGCACCGCCATCTGCGCGCGCATGCTCATAGTCGACTGGTTGACAATATAGGCCGGCCAGTCAGCCGGGTTGAGCACGCGCGGCCAGGTCGAAACCCAGGGCCCGTCATTGGCGTTCTGCACAAAGCCGCCCGGCGGGTCGATCACCTTGGGCAGGTCTTCATAAGGGTGAACCTCGCTCCACAACGTCGCCGAGGTGTCGCCCGGCACAAGCCCGGCCCAGTGATCATAGCTCTTGTTGTCGGGGTATTTGGGCAGGATGCCATTGTCGAGATACATGATATGGCCGTCACGGTCGCCGTAGATGATGTTGAAGGTCGGTACCTGCAGCGTCTTCAGCGCGGCTTCGAACTGCGCGAAATTCTGCGCCTTGGCCATGTCGAGATATTGCTGGATCACCCCCGGACGGTCGAGCCCGGCCACCTTCAGCGCAAAGGCGCCCTTGGCCCCTGGCATGTCGAACACCGGGCCATGCAGGCTGCGGCGCTGGGTGAAGCGCACCGTCTTCAGCGTGCCATCGGGCTGGCGCACCTTGTAGCTTTTCTTCGCCGTCTCGAACGGCCTGAGCGCGCCGTCGAACCGATAGCCCTCGCCGTCGAGCTTCAGCTCATAGCGGGTGAAGCCGCGCATGTTGTTGACCGTGTGGGTAAAGCCCATGTTGTCGTTGAAGGCGAAGCGGATGATCGGCAGCCCGACCTGCGTGCCGCCATAAATGCTGTAGCCCGGCGCCTCGAGGTGGATCTCGAAATAGGTCAGCATCGAGGGCGCCCAGGGCAGATGTGGATTGGCCAGCAGCAGCGTCTTCCCCGCCGCCGTCCGCTTCGGCATCACCGCCCAGGCATTGGAGCCGTCGCTGCCCTCGGGCTCGAGCGCGCTCGGCGCTTCGCCTTCGCCAGCGGGCGAAAGGTCAGCCATCACCCGCCCTTCGGATACGACATAGTTGAAGTTCATCAGCCGGTGCGCATGGCCGATGATGTCGACGCCCGAAATGGGAAGGACCTGGCGCATCTCGGGGGCGATGGCGTCGGGATGCGCAGCGGCATAGGCGTTGATGCCGGCGGCAAAAGCTTCAAGGTTCTCGCGCATCGCCGGTGTTTGTGCAGCAAACCATGACTGGGCGCGCGCCGGCACGTCATTGGCGAGCAGCCAGCGATCGAGCGCCTCGCCGCTTGCGCCCCAATATTCCGCCCCGCGCGCGCGCGATTCCCCATACATCTTGAGCAGGATGTTGCCGTGCGCCTGCGCCTGCGCCCAGCCGAAGCCATAAAAGGCCCCGGCCTCACGATTGGCGAACACATGCGGCACGCCGTAGCTGTCCCACAATATCTCGCCGCCGCCATAGGCCGGCATTGCCTGCTCCATGGGCTGGGCCGCCACCGGCACCGCAAGCCCCATCATCACGCCGAAAACCAATGCACGCATCAATCAGGTCCCCCTTCGCTCTGCGCCCAGCCTAGACGAAAGCCACGGCGAGAAAAGGCCCGATCAACGGCATTTGTCGCGATTGGTTCGCATTTGCGAAAAACCGCTTGCCCGGATCCAGCATCGATTGCTAATGCTCCTGCGAATCGTTCGTAACAAGGATCTGCATTCCATGCTTCGCCCCGTCGCGCTGCGCCGCCTTCTCGCCACAAGCTGCCTCGCCGCCACCCTTGCCACGCCCAGTCTCGGCGCAAGTCGCGCCGCCGATGCAGCGGCCGCAGCAGATGCCGAAGCTGCGCCGGTGATCACCGTCACCGCAACGCGCACCCCCACCGATGCGGCCGATGTCGCGGCCACGGTCAGCGTCATCACCGCCGAAAAGATCCAGGACAATCTGATGGAAGACATCAAGGATCTGGTCCGCTTCGAGCCCGGCATCGATGTGCGCAGCCAGCCGAGCCGGCCGGGCGCGGCCTTTGGCACCACCGGGCGGGATGGCAACAGCGGCTTCACCGTGCGCGGCCTGTCGGGCAACCGGGTGCTGATCCAGCAAGATCTCATCCGCCTGCCCGATAGCTTCGCCTTTGGCGCCCAGAGCGCCGGCCGCGGTGACTATGCCGACATCGAGCTTCTGAAGACGGTCGAATTCCTGCGCGGCCCGACCGCGGCGCTCTATGGCTCCGACGGGCTCGCCGGCGCGGTCAGCTTCACCACGCGCGATCCGGAAGACCTGATCGCCGAGGGCAACAACATCGGCGTGCGCGCCCGCCTCGGCTATACGGGTGCTGATGAAGGCTGGGCAAAGTCGCTGATGCTGGCCGGCCGCAGCGGCCGGCTCTCGGCGCTCATCGCCTACAGCCGGCGTGACAATGGCCCGCCCAGCAACTTCGGCACCAATGACGCCGCCGACGCCACCCGCACGGTGCCCAATCCTCTTGAAGCCAATCAGGATTCCGTCCTTGCCAAGCTGGTCTATGATGCGGGCGGTGGCCACAAGTTGCGCCTCACCGGCGAACTGCTGCGCGGCGAGACAACGTCCGATGTTCTGACCGGCCGCACCCCGGTGCCGCCCGGCGGCATGCTCTCCCCACGCGCCGTCCTCGACCTCAAGCTTCAGGATGACATCGCCCGCGACCGCGTGAGCCTCGACTGGCGCTACAGCGGTGAAGGTCTGGTCGAAGATGCTTTCGTCATCCTTTACCACCAGAACAGCCGCAACCGGCAGCAGAGCTTCGAGGACCGCAACCTGCTGCCCGACCGGATCCGCGACAACCAGTTCGACAACCGGGTCACCGGCATCAACAGCCAGTTGGCGCTGCGCTTCGCCACGGGCAGCATCAAGCACCGCTTCATGCTGGGCGGCGACTTCTCGCGCACCCGCCAGACGGGCCTGCGCGACGGCACCGTGCCGCCGTTCGGCGAAACCTTCCCGAGCAAGGCCTTCCCCGATACCGACTATGATCAGGGCGGCATCTTCGTTCAGGACAGCATCGACATCGCCGATGGCCGGCTGCTGCTCTACCCCTCGCTGCGCCTCGATCATTACCGGCTCGGCGTCGATGACGACCCGCTGTTTCCGGGTCAGGCCGCCAGCCAGACCGGCTCGCGCCTGTCACCCAAGCTGGGTGCAGTCGGCTGGCTCACGCCCGCCTTCGGCGCCTTTGTCAGCTATGCTGAGGGCTTCCGCAGCCCGACGCCAAGCCAGGTCAACAATGGCTTCATCAACCCGGTCGCCGGCTATCTGTCGGTCGCCAATCCCGATCTGCGCCCCGAGACCAGCCGCGCCTGGGAAGGCGGCCTGCGGCTGCGCGAAGCCGTGGTCGGCAGCGCGACGCTCAATGGCCAGGTCAATGTCTTCAGCGCCCGCTACCGCGATTTCATCGATCAGGTGCAGGTCAGCGGCAGCTTCCGGCCAAACGATCCCGCAATCTTCCAGTTCATCAACTTCGCCAGCGTCAAGATTGAAGGCGTGGAAGCCAGGCTCGACGCCACGCTCGGTCTCGGCTTCGGCCTCAACATCGCCGCCGCCTGGGCGCGCGGCGAGGCGCTTGGCGCCCGGCCGGGACAGGTCGACATCGAAACCCCGCTGTCGCCGATCAGCCCGTTCAACCTCGTCGCCGGGCTCAACTGGCGCGGGATTGAGGACAAGCTGTTCATTCAGGCCATCGCCACCCACAGCGCATCGAAGAACCAGGCCGGCATCGCCGAGGCCTGCTCGCCAGACTGTTTCGCCAGCCCGGCCTTCACCATCCTCGATCTCACCGCCGCCTTCAGCTTCAGCGGCCATGCCCAGGCCCGCATCGGCGTCTTCAACGTCACCAACCAGAAATACTGGTGGTGGAACGACGTCCGCGGGCTGGCCGCCAATTCCGGGATCGAAGATGCCTTCACCATGCCCGGCCGCAACATCAGCGCCAGCCTGATACTGCGCTATTGAAACGCACCCGCAATTCCCTATCCTGCTATTGCAACTGATTCGCTATCGCGCAAGGATGCTCGCCATGAACCAGACCGCTACCCTCACCCAGCCCGCCACCCCCGCCCGCCCGCTCCGGCCCATCGAGCAGGCCGCTGCCATGGGCCTTTCCGAAGGCGAATGGCTGACCCGCCACGCCGCTGACGATCAGGGCGCGCGCATCACCCGGCTGGCCGCGCCGGCCAAGGACATATTGAAGGCGCTCACCCCGCTCGGCACGGTGATGGCGCTCACCCGCAACCCCGCCTGCGTCCATGAAAAGGACGGCATCTACGACAAGATCGACATCGGCCCCGGCATGGGGCTGGTGGTCAACTATGACATCGACCTGCGCCTGTTCATGCGCCAATGGGCCAGCGCCTATGCCGTAGAGACGCCGCAGAAAGACGGCAGCCTGCGCCATTCGCTGCAATTCTTCGATCGCCACGGCACGGCCATCCACAAGATCTTCGCCCGTCCCGTCACCGACATGACCGCCTGGGCCGCGCTCGTCGAACGGTTCGCCGGTGACTTCGAGCCGATCACCGCCACCCCGCGCGCCGCACCCGCCGAAGAGCGCCCGGACGGCGAGATCGATGTCGCAGCGCTGCGCGATGGCTGGACCGAGCTGAAGGATGTCCATGACTTCTTCGGCATGCTGCGCAAGCTCGGCGCCGGCCGCCAGCAGGCGCTGCGCCTCGCCGGCGCGCCTTATGCGCGCCCCATCGCCACCGACGCCATCCGCCAGCTGCTGATGGACTGCGCCGAAAAGCAGGTTCCGATCATGTGCTTCGTCGGCAACGAAGGCTGCATCCAGATCCACAGCGGCCCTGTGCACAACATCAAGGTGATGGGTCCCTGGCTCAACGTGCTCGACAAGGGCTTCAACCTGCACCTGCGCGAAGACATGATCGCCGCCGCCTATGCCGTGTGGAAGCCGCAGAGCGACGCCGCCGTCCATTCGATCGAGCTCTTCGCCGAAGACGGCAGCATGATCGCCCAGTTCTTCGGCGAGCGCAAACCCGGCATCCCGGAAATCCCGGCCTGGGCCGAGCATGTGCAGGCCATCCCGACCCTGTGATGCTCAGCCGCCGCCTCGTCCTTGCCAGCGGCCTCGCGCTCGCCGCCGCGCCGCTGGCCGCACAACCTTCAGCGCGCCGCATCGTGGCGCTGGGCTCTGACGTCGCCGAGACGCTGTTCGCCATCGGCGCGGGCGCCATGGTCGTCGCCACCGACGATACCGCCACCTATCCCGCAGCCGCCGCCAGCCTGCCCAAGCTCGGCTATCTGCGCAGCCTGGCGCCCGAACCCATCCTCGCCGCCCGGCCAGATCTCATCATCGCCGCCGATGGCGCCGGGCCAGACGCCGTGCTCCGCCAGATCGAGAGCGCAGGCGTGCGCATCCTTCGCCTCAAGCCCGGCTACGACGCCGCCGATGTCGCCGCGCGCATCCGCACCATAGGCGCTGCTGTCGGCCGGGCCGCGCCCGCCGAGGCGCTGGCCACCGACCTGCTGAAGAGGCTCGCGATGCCGCTGCCTCAGGGCTGGTCAGCACCGGCCTGTCTGCTGGTACTCGCCCAGGCGCCAGGCCGCATCCTCGCCGCCGGGCAGGACAGCGCCGGTGACAGCTTCATCAGCCTCGTCGGCGGTCGCAACATCTTCCGCGCCAACGGCTACAAGCCTCTGTCCGCCGAAGCCGCCATCGCCGGCGCGCCAGCGGTCATCCTGCTGCCCTCGCATGTCGTCGGCATCGCTGGCGGACTCGCCCGCCTCAAGGCCGACCCGGTCTTTGCCGGCACACCCGCCGGCCGCGCCGGCCGTTTCGAGGTGATCGACAGCCAGGCCGCACTCGGCTTCGGCCCGCGCCTGCCCGAAGCCGTCGAGCGCGCGCGCAAGGCGCTGGCGCCGCTCGCATTGCCGCGCCAGGCCTGATGGCCACCGCCGCCGCCAGCCTCGCCGCTGCGCCGCCGTCCCGGCGCGGCGTATCACGTCCAGCGCTCGTCGGCGCCGCCCTCTCGCTGCTGCTGCTCGCCTCGCTGGTCGCCAATCTGCGGCTCGGTGCAGTCGTCATCAGCGGCAATGATCTTCTTGCCGTGCTGCGCGGGGCCACACCCGCCGATCCCGCCGCCGAGCTGGTGCTGCTCGGCATCCGCCTGCCGCGCATGGTCGCCGCCATGGCGGTGGGCGCGGCACTGGCGCTGGCCGGCGCCGCGATGCAGGCGCTGTTCCGCAATCCGCTGGCCGAGCCGGGCCTGCTCGGCGTCAGCACCGGGGCGGCACTTGGCGCCGCCGCCTGGCTGATCGCCGGTGGTGCCATCGGCGCGGCCCTGCCCGCCGCCCTCGCGCCGCTGCTGCCCTTCGGTCTTCCGGTCATGGGCTTCTTCGGGGCCATCGGGGCCATCGCGCTGGTTCTGCTGCTCGGCGGCCGCGCGCGCGGGCCGGAAGCCACGCTGCTGATGCTGCTCATCGGCATCGGCGTCAACGCCATGGGCGGCGCGCTCATTGGCGCGGCAAGCTATATCGCTACTGACAGCGAGCTGCGCGCCCTCACCGTCTGGATGCTCGGCTCACTGGCGCAGGTGGAGCGGACGGTGCTGATGCCGGCACTGCTGCTGCTCGGTGCCGCTGCTGCGGGCATCTTCAGCACATCACGCGCCCTCGACCTGCTGGCGCTGGGCGAGGCTCCCGCCCGCCACCTCGGCCTCGATACCGACCGGCTGCGCCGCCGCCTCGGCCTGCTCGTCGCCGTCACGGTTGGCTCGGCCGTGGCCCTGTCCGGGGTCATCGGCTTCGTCGGCCTGATCGTCCCCCATGGCATCCGCCTGCTCGCCGGGCCGGGCCACCGCGCTCTGCTGCCATTGGCCGCGCTCGGCGGCGCGGTGGCGCTGTCGCTGGCTGATCTGGCCGCGCGCATGGTCGCCCTGCCGGCCGAAGTGCCGGTCGGCGTGGTCATCTCGCTGGTCGGTGCGCCGGCCTTTCTGGCGCTGCTTCTGAGCCGCGTCCGCGGCGGCTTCGCATGAGTTCTTGCCCTATCCGACCTGCGCCTCGCACGGGGCGGCCGCACACTGGTGCAGGGGCTGTGCGCCGCACCCCCGCCGGCCAGCCTCACCCTCATCGCCGGCCCCAACGGCGTCGGCAAATCCACCCTGCTCGACACGCTGGCCGGCGACGCCGCGCCTGCCGGCGGGCACGTCACATTCAGCGGCCAGCCGATGCACCGGCTCTCGCTCGCGGCCCGCGCCCGCTGCCGCGCCTTCCTGCCGCAGCGCGTCAGCCTCGCCTTCGCCTTCCCGGTCCTCGATGTGGTCGCCATGGGTCTCGCCCCCTTCGGCCTCGCCGCCGCCAGCGGCACCGGACGCGCCATTGTCGAAGCCGCGATGGCCGATGCCGATGTCGCCCGCTTTGCTGCCCGCCCGGCCACCCAGCTCTCGGGCGGCGAACAGCAGCGGGTGCACATCGCGCGCACCCTCGCCCAGGTCGAAGCCGCCCGCCATGCCGGTGTCGCCCATCCGCTGCTGCTCCTCGACGAGCCGCTGACCGGCCTCGATTATGCGCATCAATTTGCCTTGATGCGCCGTTTCGCGCAGGCTGCACGCGATGGCGCCACGGTTCTCCTCTCGCTACATGATCTCGCGCTCGGCGCCGCCTATGCGGATCGGCTGCTGCTTCTGGGGCCTGACCAGCCGCCCGCCTTCGCCCCGCCAGAGGTGCTGATGCGACCCGAGATCATCGCCGCCGCCTTTGCCCTGTCGTTGCACGAGGCTCGCCGGGTGCTGGCTGCCGCGCATGGCGGCGATCCCCAGGCCATAGCCGCCGAATGAGCGCACTCTTCGCGCTCGTCGCCGCGGCCGCCCTCGCCCAGCCCAGCCCGGAAGACACCGCCGCGCCTTGCCTGCCCCCCGCACAGTGGCAAGATGGCCAGGGCCGGCCGCTAAGTCAGAACGCCGCGCTCGCCGAAGCCGCCCGCGCCCGGATCATCCTGCTCGGCGAAGCGCATGAAACCCCGGGCATCCACCGCTGGCAGGCCGACACCGCCCGCCAGCTTGCCGCCGATGGCCGCCCGCTCGTCATCGCGGTCGAATGGCTGCCGCGCGCCGCGCAGGCCGCGCTCGACGCGTTCACCAGCGGCGCGAGCGACGAAGCCAAATTCCTGACCGAGAGCGAATGGGAGATCCGCTGGGGCTATGACTTCGCCGCCTATCGCCCGGTCTTCGAGCTCGCCCGAAGCCACGCGCTGCCCGTGCGTGCCGTCAACATCGACCGCAGCATCGTCCGCGCCACCTCGAAGAACGGGCTCGACGCCGGGCTGGACACCGCCCGCAAAGCCGGCACGGCGCTCGGCCGCCCTGCCGCGCCAAGTGCTGATTACAAGGCCCGGCTTGAAGCCAGCTTCGCCGAACATGGCGCGGGCGAGGCGTCGCCGCCCAAACCCGAGGCGCTTGCGCGCTTCATCGCCGCGCAAACCATATGGGACCGCGCCATGGCCGAGGGCATCGCCGCCATATTGGCCGAAACGCCCGAAGCGCGGGTCGTCGCGCTGATGGGCCATGGCCATGTCGAAGCCGGCCACGGTGTCGCTCATCAATTGGCGGCGCTAGGCCATCGGGACGTGTTCTCGGCCATTCCCGCCATCGCCGACCCTGACCAGCCAGGCCACTGCAGCCCCGGCACTCACCCGGCTCACCGCCTGGCAGGCTGGCGGGAGGAGTGACACAGGCTTTTGCGGTGAGGGCGATCCCAGCCCCTGGGACTGGAATCAAAAGGCGCGTGTGATCCCCAGTTCCACACCCGTGCGGGAGAAATCGAACAGGCCGACCGTCGAAATATTCCGCTCATAGGCGAGGCGAACCGCCGGCGCGAAGCCGCGAACACTGGCCTGGCGCAGCGTGGCGCCGAGCGTGGCGCGCGCCAGCCATTCCACCCGCCGGCTTGGAAACAGCACGATGCGGCCATCAGCTTCCAGATAGGACAGGCTGGCCGACGCAAAGGCCGTGGTGCGGCCCAGTTCACGATAATAGAGAAGGCCGGCGCCGCCGCCGGTGGTGGCATAGCCCGGGTCCCGCGCGTCCAGCCGCTGCCCCGTCAGGCTCAGGCGACCGCCGCTGCGCGCATCGAAGGCGTGTTCCAGCCCGACGCCCAGATCATAGCTGGTCCCGTCCTGCAGGTCATTCTGGCGGAAATTGCTCCGCCCGACAGCAAGGCTGACATCCAGCTGCGATCGCCGGCCCAGCGCCCGCAGCCAGCTCAGGCTGGCGAGATCGGTATCGACAAAGGGCCGTCCACCGAACCAGCGTTGGCTGCGGCCAATCGATGGCTGCAGGCGTGATTTGCCGGCGGTATATTCAAGCCCGGTTTCCAGCTGCACGATGATGTCGTTGAACGCGCTCTTCCGATAGAGAAATCCCTGGCCAGATGCCCTCAGGGTCCAGCGCAGCCGGCTGGACAGCGGCAGCCGGACAAAGCCCTGCCCGGCCAGCTTCGCCCCCAGTCCGGACTGCGCTTGCGCATCCTCCGACAGTTCCAGCGGCGCAATCACCGTGTCCAGCGTGTTGCTACGCGTCGCGCGGTTGATGTTGGTGCTGGGCGCCAGCGCCAGCTCGAATGATCCGCCCACCGGCTGCACCGCCCGCAGCGCGCCCTGAAACTGGGCCACCACCTGCTGCACATCGGGCGGCAGCCCGCCCGCCTGCGCCTGCCGCAGCGCGCGGGCGGCCCCGCCCTCATCGCCGGCAAACAGCAGCGCGCGCGCCAGCTGCAACCGCACCCGCTGCGCGCCGGGCTGCTCATCCAATATGGCCCGATACAGCACGGCCGCATCAGCAAAGCGGTTCTGCGCCTCCAGCATGCGGCCATGGCGAAAGCGCGCCTCGCTGCGGATATCGAGGTCCGGGTCCCTGGCCAGCGCCGCGAACAGGGCCTCAGCCGTCGCCACATCACCCTCTTCGGCGCGCGCAGTGGCGAGCGCCAGCAGCTGCACGGCGGTCAGCTCGACCGCCACCGGCGCGGCCGGGTCTTGCGGTGCGGGTGCAGGCACAGCCTGAGCGACGGCCAGCGCCGCCGCCAGCACGGGCAGGGCTGTCACGCCGGGCTCAGTTCTTCTTGCCCACCGCAATGCCTGAAACGGAAAGGCTGCCGTCCGGTCCGCTCCGGAACGCATCGAACACCGCGCCGAACTCGTCTGCCGCCGGGCCGAAGAAGCGGCCAATGAACGTCCCGGAATTGCCCACCTGCCCCTCCGGAACGCTGACCGTGCCATTGCCGACAAAGCCGTTGGTGGCGATGAAGCCGGCGAAATTGAACGGCGCCACATTCTGGACGGCGCCTACATTGGGCAGGGCCACGCTGGCAGTGAAGCTGTTGTCGCCGAAATTGGCAACGAGGCTGGTGGTGCCGCTGACCTCCAGATTGACGCTGGAGACGACGACGCCGCGCGCAAAGGCCACGCCATTATAGGTGGCCGTGCCGCTGCGCGGCAGCGCTGCGGGCGGCGTCACCACCCCGAACGGCACCGCCATCGTGCTGGCGTTGCCGAGCAGCTGGCCCTGCAAATCCACCTCCTGCACGACCACATCGATAAAGCTGGTATAAGTCAGCGCCAGGGTGGTGTTGCCAGCCCCGGCGTTGAACAGCCGGCCGGTGATCCGCTTGTCAGAGCCAGTGCCCGGCTCCACCACCCGGTTGACCGTGAAGCTGGCATTGCTTTCGCCCGCCACCCGGTTGGCCGCCGTAAAGGCGGTGGCCAGCCCCGGATCAAGGCCCAGCCGCTGCAGTTCGCCAGCATCCACGGCCAGCCGATAGGCGCCGGTGTCCGGTGAATAGACGATCGATTGGCCATCAAAGTTGCTGGTCGCAAGGCTTCCGGAGAGCAGGCCGAACACCTCGAAGCTCGACGGGCTGGGCAGCTCGAGCAGGGGCGTGCCGGCGGCAAGGATGCTGTCGTCCCGTTCACCCACAAAGCTGCCCACCAGCCGCCCGGCGCCGTCGCTTGCGCTGAAGCCGCCGCCCACCTCCTCGGCGGCCGGGCCAAAGAAGCTGCCCGACAAGGCGCCGCTGTAATTGCCAAGGCCGGTCAGCGTCACGCTGCCATCAAAGGCGTTGCTGCTGGCCGAAAGCGTGGCCGTGCCCGTGAGCGTGCCCGAGGCCGTCTGCGGCGTGACGCCGGAAAGCTGAATGTCCTCGGCATAGTTGACGCCGGCATTCAGCATGATCGCTCCGCTGCCGAAATTGGCAAGCAGCGTGCCCTGCCCGGCAAACAGCATCAGATTGTTGGCATCGGGATCGGCCGCGGTGCCGAACACGCCAATGGCATAGCCGCCCTCGCCGGTGCGCGGCAGCGCGCTGTTCGGCGTGGTGATGCCAAAGGCAAGCTCATCGATCAGATAATCGCTGTTGTTGCCATTGCCGTCCTGCCTGAACCAGCGCGCGGCGGCGACATATTCCAGCTCATTGTATCGGTTGGTGGCAAAACCGGCCGAGGTGCGCGTGAATGCTCCCTGCGTGTCGAGCAGGCCAAAGCGCTCGATCGTCGTGGCGCCGGAAACGTCGCCGCTGGCGCTGCGGTTGCCGGCCACCACCGTATAGGCCTGGCTGGCGGCATTGTAGTTGACAACGAAATCGCCATTGGCGGCATTCAGCCCGCTATAGCTGGCCGCGCTGGTGTTGCTGCCCGATGCGCCCGACAAGGTCGCCTGCAAACGGCCGCCTTCACCGACATAGAAATCATTGACCGTCTGCGCCCGCAGGCTGGTGTTGCTCGCCGCTTGCGGCCCGCCACGCCCGGTGATGGTGCCCACCGCCCGGCGGCCATCGGACTGGGCAACGGCAAAGGCGCCGCCCACCTCCTGACCCTGGGGGCCATAAAAGCCGCCGTCAACACTGCCAGTGAATTCGCCAAGGGCATCAAGGACGAAACTGCCGGTGAAGCTGCGCCCCGCGCCCAGCTGCGCCGCACCGGAAAAGCCGCTATTCTGTGGCAGCGCACCGGTGTTGTCGAGGTTGCCGCTGATCAGGATGGTGCCGCTATCGAACAGCACCTCCAGCTGCCCGCTGCCGGTGATGCCTTGATCCGGCGAGATCACACCGATCAGGTCGACGTCATAACTGCCCTTGCCGGTCCGCGGCACGGCGGCCGCAGCGGTGGGGAAGCCATAGACAAACGCATCGATGGTGCCATCGACCGTGTTTGTATTTTCGGTGGCGCGCTGCCAGAAGCCGCTGCCGACATATTGGAAGGTGAAGCGCCCCGCTGTGCCGCCGCGCGTGAGTGTGAGGCTGTCGGTTGTTGTCCCGTTTCGCTTCACGAGAACGAGCAGGTCGTCATTGCTCTGCGCCGCATCGGTATCGGACGGCAGAAAGGTGATGCTGCGCGCGCCCGCCGTGATGGTGTAGCCACCGCTGGGCTGATCAAAGGCAATGGTGACGGTCGAACGCGCAGCCGTCGCGGTCGCCGCCTGCGTGGTCCGGTTGACGCTGACCGTTCCCGTCGCCGCATCCGTGGGAAAGCTTTCGCTCGCCGTCAGGCTGAGCAACGATGTGCTGGGCGTCGGCGTCGGTGCGGGCGGAGGCGCTGGCCTGCCCACCGCAGGACCGCCGCCGCCAGCGCCGCCGCACGCCGCAAGGCTTGCGCTGGCCGTCACCAGCAACGCCATTCTCACAGACTTCAGACCCGCGCCACGCCCCCAGCACATCAAACACGGTCCAGATTCGCCGCTCGACGAAAATCGAGACCCTGTCAACACGTTTCGAATTGGTTGACCCGGCGGCATCGCAATCTATGGAAACGCTGGCATACAGGCCAACCGCAGGCAGGCTCTTTATCAACAAATCAATATGGCCAGGTCATCCGTCGAGCAGCGCGGATATCAAGTTGGGCCCGCCTCATGAGGAACGGCCAACCGTGCAGCATAGAGCGCCATCCGGTTCCGCACCGGCGCCTCATCGCCCAGATTGGCCGGCAGGCCCAGCGCTGGCAGCGTTTCCCGGGCCGCGACACTGCCCGCCGAGGGATCAGCGGCAATGGCGGCAAGAATGGCGGCGCGCCGGTCGGCGGGCAGGCGCGCGTCCAGCTCGGCTGCGACCAGTGCTGGCAAATGGGATTGCAGCGGCTCGGTGTCATAGAGATCGGGCACGGCGGCGATCAGCAGCAGGTTGCGTGCGCGCTGGGTGAGGTCGCCTTCCGCAGCCGCGGGCCATTTTTCGATCTGCCGCTGCACACGGGCAAGCGCGCTCGCGGTCGCGGCATCGGGCGGCGTCATGACCATGGGCGCAATGCGCCCGGCAGGGGCAGCGGCGACCGCGAGATCAGCGCGCGGCGCAGGCGGGCCGGGCCGGACCCAGACCAGCGCGGACAGGGCGAGCCAAGCCGTGAACATCAGCAGATAGGGCCAGCGGCGCGGCAGCAGCCGGGCCACCAGCAGCGTTACCGCCCCGGTGCCGGCGAGCGCGAACAGCGCCGAGCTCGCCGCGCGTGTGCCTGTACCGGTCAGCGCCGTCTGGATCGCCACACTGGCCCATTGCGCCGGCAACAGGACCAGCAACCAGTCCGGCAACGCGCCCGGCAGGGCCGACGCCGTCCAAAGCATGGCCGCCTCGCCTGCAACCACAAAGATAGCGATCCACCACCCTCTGGCAGCGGCAGAGCGGGCAAAAAGCGCGCCGCGCGAGGCAAAGCTGAAGCCAGCGATGATCACGGCCATCCCGGTCGAAAACGGGTGCGGCAGCGCCGGCATGCCGAGCTCACGCGCCAGCAGGATAAGGCCCGCGCCGCTCAGCAGCGCCAGCAGCAAGCCAACCCACAGCCGCCCGGCCGCCGCAGCTGATATCATGCCAACGCCCATCAGACCCACAGCCAGGATCGGGCCGCCCACCAGCGCCAGCGGGGCCGGCGCCGGTGCATCAACCAACATCAGCATGGCCAGCGCCGGGGCCGCAAGCCCGGCCAGCACCACCACCAGCCAGGCGAGGAATGACCGGGCCGGAGGCTGCGCGGACGACAAGGATCTCATCGGGCAAACCCTCTTGGGGGTTGATCTTCGGGTTGAGCCCGAAACGGGTTGGTGCGGCCAAGAAGACTCGAACTTCCACGGCCTTTCGGCCACAACGACCTCAACGTTGCGCGTCTACCAGTTCCGCCATGGCCGCACGACCCAGTGTACGGGGCGAGGCCCCGTCCGGTAGAGAGCGGCGGTTAGCAGCCAGACAGGCCGGGCGCAAGGGGCTAAGCCCCCGAACGCGCCAACCGCCGCTCAGTTATAGCGGCGCAGCTCGTTCTTCGCGATCGCCTGGCGGTGGACCTCGTCCGGGCCATCGGCCAGACGCAACGTCCGCTGCCCGGCATAGCCCGAGGCCAGCCCATAATCCTGACACACGCCACCGCCGCCATGCGCCTGAATGGCATGATCGTGAATGAGACAGCTCATGTTGGGCGCCACAACCTTGATCATCGCGATCTCGTTCGACGCCGCCTTGTTGCCCACCGTGTCCATCATATAGGCCGCCTTCAGCGTCAGCAGCCGCGCCTGCTCGATGGCAATGCGGCTGTCGGCAATGCGCTCATGCCAGAGGCTGTGCTCCGAAATCGCCTTGCCAAAGGCCACGCGCGACTTCAACCGCTTGACCATCTTCTCGAGCGCGCGCTCGGCCGCACCGATCGAGCGCATGCAATGGTGGATGCGGCCCGGCCCGAGCCGGCCCTGCGCAATCTCGAAACCGCGGCCCTCGCCCAGAATCATGTTCGAAACAGGCACGCGCACATTGTCGAGGATCACCTCGAAGTGCCCGTGCGGCGCATCATCGAAGCCGAACACCTTGAGCGGCCGCAGCTTGGTGATGCCCGGCGCATCGAGCGGCACCAGAATCTGGCTCTGCTGGGCATGGCGCGCGGCATTGGGGTCGGTCTTGCCCATCACGATGGCGATCTTGCAGCGCGGATCGCCCACGCCCGAGCTCCACCATTTGCGTCCGTTGACCACATATTCATCGCCCTGCCGCACGATCGAGGTCTCGATGTTGGTCGCATCCGAGCTGGCCACCGCCGGCTCGGTCATCAGAAAGGCCGAGCGGATCTCGCCCGCCATCAGCGGCTTCAGCCACATCTGCTTCTGCTCTTCGCTGCCATAGGTGCGCAGCACTTCCATATTGCCGGTGTCAGGCGCGGAGCAGTTGAACACCTCGCTCGACCAGCCGACCCGGCCCATCTCCTCGGCCAGCGGCGCATATTCGAGGTTGGTCAGCCCCGGCCCCTTCCATTCGCCGACATCATGGTCGCAGATGTTGAGAAACAGGTTCCAAAGCCCCGCCTTGCGCGCCAGCGGCTTCAGCTCCTCGATGACCGGCAGCACCTTCCAGCGCTCGCCCTCGGCCACTTCCTGCTCATAACGCTCTTCATTCGGGTAGACATGCTCGTCCATGAAGGCCCGCACGCGCTCGATCAGCGCCTTGGTCTTGTCCGAATATTCAAAGATCATCACCCATCCCCAATCGCGTTGTCAGGCCGTTGCCAATGCGCTTCTCCCACGCGAGGCGGGGCAAATCCAGCCACAAACTCGATAGGGCGCAGGCCGCCTCAGGAGGTGGTGATGCGCAGCCTTGTCGCGCCGCCGGGCACATCGGTGAGCGTGCTTGAAAAATCGACGCTGGCGCCCGCCTCCAGCCGCCTCACCGGCAGCGCGATGGTCCAGCGCCGCGCCACGCTGGTGCCGCCGCCCACCGCCGCGCCGCCCAGCGTCGCCTTCAGCGCGCCCACACTCATCGCCACCCGGCCCGTATTGCGAAGCTGCCCCGTCACCTCCAGCACCAGCGCGCCGCCCGGCACCCGCGTCACCCGCGCCTCGGCCTCGATCACCAGCTTCGAAGGCCCCGGCTGCAGCCGGGCAAGCGCACCGCCCACAACCGGCACCCGCGCCGGGTCCAGCCGCTCCATCGCGACCAGCGCCGCAACCCCGCCCAGCAACAGCAGCACCAGCCCGCCCAGCCACCAAAGCCAACCCCGGCCACTGCGCGCAGGCGCTTCGTCGTCTCCATCCTCCGGGGCGTCCTCATCCACAGCGTCAGCAGGCGGCGCCTCGGCCTCCTCAACAGGCGGCGATTCGGCGGCCGGCGTCTCGGCCGGCAGTGGCGCAGCCGGAACAGCGGGCAACGGCGGTTCAGGAGCCGCAGCCTCGGGCAATTCGGGCGCCCCGGCAGGCGTCTCCTCAGGCGCCTCAATCGTCCAGCGATGCTCGCAGTCCGCGCAGCGCATGCGCTTGCCCACCACAGACACCGTGTCGGGCAGCCGATATTGCGCGCCGCAATTGGGGCAGATGACGATCACACCACAATATCTAGTAGCAAAACCGCCGCGCGTGAATCCCCATTTTGCACGGCTCCGCCTTGCCTCGCGCGTGCCAGCGGTTAAGACAGCCCCATGCACGACATCCGTTCCGTCCGCACCGATGCGCCCGCCTTCGATGCCGCCCTCGCCCGGCGCGGCCTCGCCAATCCGTCCGAAGCGATCCTCGCCGTCGATACAAGGCTACGCGAGGTGCAAACCGAGCTTCAGGCCGCGCTCGCCCGCCGCAACAGCCTGTCGAAGGACATCGGCCAGGCCCGCGCCAAAGGCGACAGCGAAACCGCCGACGCCCTCACCGCCGAAGTCGCAGCCCTCAAGACACAGGTTCCCGCGCTCGAGGAGGCCGAGCGCAGCCTCAAGCTCGAGATCGAGGCGCTGCTCGCCGCCCTGCCCAACCTGCCGGCCGATGACGTCCCCGACGGCCCCGACGAGACCGCCAATGTCGAGGTCAGCCGCCATGGCACCCTGCCCAGCTTCGATTTCGCCCCCCTCGAACATGACCATCTCGCCGCCCGGCTCGGCTATGATGCCGAGGCGGCCGCGAAAATCGCCGGCGCCCGCTTCGCCGTCCTGTCCGGCCCGCTGGCGCGCCTCCACCGCGCGCTCGGCCAGTTCATGCTCGATCATCAGGTCAGCGCCGGCTGGCAGGAAACCGCCGTCCCGCTGCTGGTCAGGCCCGAGGCTGCCTTCGGCACTGGTCAGCTGCCCAAGTTCGAGGAAGACCTGTTCAAGACCAGCGACGACCGCTACCTCATCCCCACCGCCGAAGTGTCGCTCACCAATCTCGTGCGTGAACAGATCGTCGAGGATGACAGCCTGCCGCTGCGCCTGACCGCGCTCACCCCCTGTTTCCGCTCCGAAGCCGGCAGTGCGGGACGCGACACGCGCGGCCTCATCCGCCAGCACCAGTTCGAGAAGGTCGAGCTGGTCAGCATCTGCACCCCCGAACAGGCCGAGGCCGAACACGCCCATATGGTCGCCTGCGCCGAGGCCATCCTGACAGCGCTGGGCCTGCCCTACCGGAAGCTGCTGCTCTGCACCGGCGACATGGGCTTCTCGGCGCGCCGCACCTTCGACCTTGAAGTCTGGCTGCCGGGGCAGAACGCCTACCGAGAAATCAGCAGCATCTCCTGGTGCGGTGATTTTCAGGGCCGCCGCATGAATGCCCGCCTCAAGACGCGCGGCGAAAAGGGCACGCGCGGCTTCGTCCACACCCTCAACGGCTCCGGCCTCGCCGTCGGCCGCACGCTCGTCGCCATCCTCGAAAATAATCAGGCCGCCGATGGCAGCGTCGCCATCCCGCCCGTCCTTCACCCTTATATGGCCGGCATCACCCGGCTGGAGCCCCGCTGATGCGCATTCTCGTGACCAATGATGACGGCATCAACGCGCCCGGCCTTGTCGCGCTCGAAGCCATCGCCGCCGAGCTCTCCGATGATGTCTGGGTCGTGGCCCCGGCCGAAGAGCAGTCGGGCGCGGGCCATTCGCTCACCCTCTCCCAGCCGGTGCGGCTGCGCGAAGTCAGCCCCCGCCGCTTCGCCGTGCGCGGCACCCCCACCGATTGCGTGATGCTGGCGCTGGGCGCCGTGCTCGAGGATCACAAGCCCGATCTTATCCTGTCGGGCGTCAACCGCGGCGGCAATCTCGCCGAAGACGTCACCTATTCCGGCACCGTCTCGGCCGCCATGGAGGGCTGCCTCGCCGGCATTCGCTCGGTCGCGCTCTCGCAGGTGATGATGAACTACACCGCGGGCCAGGAGGATTTCTCCACCGCCACCACCCACGGCGCCGCCGTCTTGCGCCATGTCGCCACAATCGACTGGCCGAGCGGTGTGTTCATCAACATCAACTTCCCGCCGGTCACCGCTGATCAGGTCAAGGGCGTGCGCGTCACCGAGCAGGGCTTCCGTGACTATGGCAATATCCACCTCGTCAAGCGCACCGACCCGCGCGGCTTCCCCTATTATTGGCACGGCTTCGGCAAGGAAAAGGCCACCCCCGGCCACGCCACCGACCTTCAGGCCATGCACGAAGCCGCCATCTCGGTCACGCCGCTTCACCTCGACATGACCCATTTCCAGACGCTCGAAGCGCTGCGCGAAAGTCTGGCCCCGCTCGCCGAGAAATAGACCGACCGATCACGACTGGCCATCGCAGCGCCTGCGCCCTAAACCTTCGCTGTGTCGATGCCTCGCGCCATCCATCTCCTGCTTTTGCTGCCGCCGCTCCTGCTGGCCAGCTGCGGCAGCCCGCCGCCGCTCCAGCCCGGCCAGACGCCCCCGCGTGCCAGCTCGGCAAGCCCGGCCGCCAAACCGGCCGCGCCGCGCAACGAGCGCCCCGCCTGGGTCGCGCGCAAGGTCGTGCCCGACGCGCGCGAGGTGAACGGCGTGCGCATCCATACGGTCAAGAACGGCGAGACCGGCATCGCCATCGCCCGGGCCTACGGCGTGCCCTGGCCCGAGCTCGCCGCGCTCAACAATCTCGAGCCGCCCTATCTCTTGCGCATCGGCGACAAGCTCCGCCTGCCCAGCCGCCAGACGGTCGAGGCCCGCCCCATCGAGGAGCGCGCCAAGGCCTTCAGCCTCGATGTCGACACGCTGATCACCGGCTCCGAGCCGGCGAGCCGGGCGCCGCGGCCCAAGGCCGCCGACACCAGCCCGCCCAGCCGCGTCGCCAGCGCGCCCGCCGATGCCCTCACCTTCCTCTGGCCGGTCGATGGCCGCGTTATCTCCGGCTTCGGTCCCAAGAGCGCGGGCCGCTTCAACGATGGCATCAATCTCAAGGTCAGCGCCGGCACGCCAGTGCGTGCTGCCGCCAGCGGCACCGTCGCCTATGCCGGCGATGCCATCACCGGCTTCGGCAATCTCGTGCTGATCCGCCATGAAAAGGGCTGGGTCACCGCCTATGGCCATAATGAAGCGCTGCTCGTTGCGCGCGGCGACAAGGTCCGCGCCGGCGATCCCATCGCGCGCGCCGGCAGCACCGGCGCCGTCGCCGAGCCGCAGCTTCATTTCGAAATCCGCCGTGGCCGCACCGCGCTTGACCCCACCACCCTGCTCCCCGGCCGCTAGCGCCCGCAAATCCGCTTGCGATTTCAGCCCGCCATGGCCATCCAGACCGCTACAGCCCAAAAGGCCATCGGGAGCCGATGCGAATGACCGATTTTGCCAGCCTGCTGCGCCCCGATGACGGCGCCCCGGCCACCAGCCTCGTCGCGCTGGCGCCGGCTGCGCTCGAAGCCTGGCTGCGCTCTGCCCCGGAGCGGCTGCGCAGCCATGTCGCCGCCCAGCGCTTCAAGGCCGAGGCTGACAGCGTGCTGCTGATCCCGGGCGACCGGCCGGATGACAGCCAGACGGCGCTTGCCGGCATCGACACTGCCGACCCCTTTGCGCTCGCCGCAGCCGCAGCCAAGCTGCCTCCCGGCCGCTACCGGCTGGTCGCCGATAGCCCGCCGCCGCTGCTCGGCTGGCTCCTCGCCCAGCATTGCTTCACCCGCTACAAGGCCGCCAAGGACAGCGCCCCGCGCCTCCTCCTCAGCACCAGCCCGGCCGCCATCAACGAAGCGCTCAGAATGGCCGAGGCCACCGCACTGGCGCGTGACCTCATCGACACGCCCGCCGCCGACATGGGCCCGGCCGATCTCGCCGCCGCCGTCACCGTTGAGGCCAGGGGCTTTGGCGCCAAGGTCGAGACGATCGTCGGCGAGGCGCTCATCGACCGGAACTTGCCCATGATCCACGCCGTCGGCCGCGCCGCCACACAGGCGCCGCGCCTGATTGATCTCGGCTGGGGCGAGGCCAGCCACCCCAAGCTGACGCTCATCGGGAAGGGTATCACCTTCGACAGCGGCGGCCTCAATCTCAAGCCCGGCAATTCCATGGCGCTGATGAAGAAGGATATGGGAGGCGCCGCCACGGCGCTGGCACTGGCCCGGCTGGTCATGCAGGCCGGCCTGCCGGTGCGCCTGCGCCTGCTCATCGCGGCCGCAGAAAACTGCATCAGCGGCCATGCCATGCGCCCCGGCGACATCCTCGCCTCGCGCGCCGGCAAGACCGTCGAGATCACGAACACCGATGCCGAAGGCCGCCTGGTGCTGGCCGATGCCCTTGCGCTGGCCGCCGAAGACAAGCCCGACCTGATCCTCGATTTCGCCACACTCACCGGCGCGGCCCGGGTCGCCCTCGGCCCCGAGCTGCCAGCGCTGTTCACCCCCGATGAGGCGCTCGCTGCCGACTTCGCGCGCGCCGCAGACGCCGCGCATGATCCGCTCCACCGCCTGCCGCTCTGGCAGCCCTATGCGCGGCTGCTCAAATCCACCATCGCCGACATGGTCAACAGCGCCGAAGGCCCCTTCGCCGGCGCCATCACCGCCGCGCTCTTCCTCCAGGCCTTTGTGCCAGAGGGCCAGCGCTGGGCGCATTTCGACACCTTCGCCTGGAACAATCACGCCCGCCCCGGCCGTCCCAAGGGCGGCGAGGCGCTGGCGCTGCGCGCCAGCTTCGCCCTCATCAAGAGCCGCTACGGCAAATGAGCCGCGAAGCCCGCCTCACCGGCCCCCGCCCGGCGCTTGATCCGCGCATCCATATCGCGCGCGGCGATCTCGTCGAAATCGCGCTCGCGGCCCAGGTCGCGGCCGGCCGCTATACCGCGCCCATGCCGATGCTGGGCGCTGCCCCCCACACGCCGATGCGCGGCGACCCTGATCCCAAGGCCCCCGCCACCTCCGAGCTGCTCCTCGGCGAAGCCTTTGACGTCTATGACATTCAGACCGACTGGGCCTTCGGCCGCACCGTCCATGACGGCTATACCGGCTGGCTGCCGCTCACAGCACTTGACGAGCCCGCCGAAGAGCCTGCGCCGGTTCACGTCATCACCGCGCGCGCCGCCCCGGTCTTCACCCGGCCCGACATCAAGGCCCCGGTCGAGACCCATCTGCACCACGGCGCGCGCATCCACGGCGTGCCCGCCGGCAAGTTCATCGCGCTGGCCTCGGGCGGCCATGTCCACACCCGGCATGTCGCCGCCCTGGCCACGCCAAGCCCGCTCGGCGTTGCCAGGCTGTTCGAACATGCGCCCTATGTCTGGGGCGGCCGAACGCCCGCCGGCGTCGATTGCTCTGGGCTGGTGCAGGCCGCGCTCGCTGCCTGCGGCTTCCCCTGTCCGCGCGATTCCGATCTGCAGCGCGAAGCCTTGGGCACGCCCGTTGCCCTGGCCGATGCGCGCGCCGGCGACCTTGCCTTCTTCCCCGGCCATGTCGGCATCCTGAGCAGCAAGGCCACGCTCTTCCACGCCAATGCACACTGGATGTGCACCATGGACGAACCGCTCGAAGCCGTGCGCGCCCGTGTCGATCTGCTCTGCGTGAAGCGGCTCTAGATCATCCGCTTGGGCGCGGTGAACACCCGGGTCACCACCTCGGCAAAGCTCTCCAGCGTGTCGGCCGGATAATCCGGGTCAAAGGCCGGCGCGTCCCACTCATCGACCAGCTTTACCGCAAACTCATACCAGGGCTCATCCCGGAAATTCTCGCGCAGCGTCGAGGGCTTGCCGAGATACTCATAATAATAGCGGCCCTGAAAGTCCTGATGGTGCTTCACCGCCATATAGATGTCGTCAGAGACATAGGGCTTCAGCATCTCGGCGGCGATCGGCCCGTGATTGGGGATCGAGAACAGCTTGCCCAGATCATGGCAGAGCGCCGCCACCACCTCCTCGTCGCTGGCTCCGGCGCGCCGCGCCAGCGTGCCGGCCATCAGGCTGTGCTGCAACTGGTTGGCGCCAAAGCCCACCTCCATGGCCGCCAGCCGCGCCAGCGAGTCCATGATCTGCCGCGGCGCGGCGCTCATCTGGTGCTTGCCATGTTCGGCCGCGATATGCGCCCAATCCTCGGCCGTGCCCTCCACCATCGTCGTGAACATCATGCCTCTCCTCTAGCCTGCATGCACCGCCCGGTAATGCTTGCGCAGCGCCACCTTGTCGATCTTGCCCGAGCCGAGCTTGGGCAGTTGCTCCTTCGAAAACCACAGCCGCGCCGGGACCTTGAACGCGGCGAGGTCGCGCTTGACGAATTCGGTCAGCGCCTCGGCCTCCAGCGCCTGCCCGTCCTTGGCATGGACCACCGCGCCGACAATCTCGCCTAGCCGGTCGTCCGGAAGGCCGAACACGCACGCCTCCGCAACTGCGGGATGCGCATAGAGCGCGGCCTCCACTTCCTGGCACGAGATATTCTCGCCACCACGAATGATGATGTCCTTCTTGCGGTCGACGATGAACAGATACGCGTCCTCGTCCAGATAGCCGAGATCGCCAGAGCGGAACCAGCCATCGCCGGGAAAGGCCTCGGCCGTCGCCTCGGGCCGCATCCAATAGCCGCGCACATTGGCCGCCGAGCGGATGCAGACCTCGCCCACCTCGCCCGCCGCCAGCGCCACCGAACAATCGGGCGCATCGGCCGCCACGATCCGGATCTCGACCAGCGGCGGCGAAGCCCGCCCCGTCGAATTGGGCTTGGCGCGGTAATTGTCACGCAAATTGCCCGCGCCCACGCCGTTGGTCTCGGTCAAGCCATAGCCCTGCAACGGGTTCTTGCCCGGCAGCTCGCGGATCAGCCGCTCGACATGCTCCGGCGGCCGCGGCGCGCCGCCCGACGCCACATCGATCAGCGACGAGGTGTCATATTTGGCCCGGTCGGGGTGCATCATCATCTCAAGGCTCATCGTCGGCACACCGACGAAATAGGTGCAGCGCTCCGCCTCGATCAGCCGCAGCGCCTCGCCCGCGTCCCATTTGTGCATGATGATCATCTTGCGGCCGATCGCCACCGACACCATCATCACCGGCACCGAGCCGGTGATGTGAAACAGCGGCACATTCAACAGCATCACCTGCTGCTCCGGCGCCTTGATGCCCTGCTGCTCGGCGAGGCTCAACAGCGCCAGCCCCATTACCAGATAGTTCATCGTCCCCGAAATCACGCCGCGATGGGTCGAGACCGCGCCCTTGGGGTTGCCGGTCGAGCCCGAGGTATACATGATCGTCGCATCATCCTCGGGCGCGATCTCGGAGAGATACCAGCAGCTGTCGGGGCAGGTCTTCATCACATCGTCCACGCGCGCATAGCCGAGCGAGGCTGACACGTCCGAGCTTGTTCGCACGGTTACCACAACACCCTTGAAATCGGTGCCGTTGATCCGCCGTGCCCGTTCCTCATCGGCAAACACCAGCCGGGTGCCGGAATCGCTCAGGCCATATTCCAGCTCCTCGCCCGTCCACCAGGCGTTCATCGGCACCGCGACCGCGCCCAGATGGGTGATGGCGATGAACGCCTCCACCCATTCGGGATAGTTGCGCATGGCGATCGCCACCCGGTCGCCCTTGGCGATGCCGTAACAATGCTGGAGCATCGCCGCCATCTTGACCGCGCGCTGATAGACCTCGCCAAAGCTCAGCCGCTCATCGCCGTACACCAGAAATTCCTTCGCCCCGTGCGTCATGGCGAAGAAGCCGAAAAACTCGCGCAGGCTTGGCGGTGCGGCCTTGAACACCGGCAGCTTCGCCCCGCGCACCACGGCCTCGCCCACCTCAAGCTGGCCGCCCGGCGCGATGATCTTTTCCACAGTGGCATCAATGGCCGTATCAAGTGCGGTCTTCATACCTCTCCCCAAGCAACCTCAACCGATGTTCTGCCTCGGCTCTCCGGGCGCAGTTTGCGATAACACTGTCCCCACTGGCAACTAATAACCCACCATCTGCGCCAGCCTGTCGCCGTGAAAGGCCGAATCGCCAAAAGTCTCGGCCGCTGCGCGTGCCCGCTTCATGAAAAAGCCGATGTCGAAATCATCGGTCATGCCAATGCCGCCGTGCATCTGCACCGCCTCATTGGTTGCCAGCTTCGCCACATCGCCCGCCTTGGCCTTGGCCAGGCTCACGAACAGCGCCGCGCGGCCATCGCCCGCGTCAAGCGCCGACAGCGCCTTCAGCGTCGCCGAGCGCGCCAGTTCCAGCTCGCAAAACAGATGCGCCGCACGGTGCTGCAACGCCTGAAAGCTGCCAATCTTTTCCCCGAACTGCTCACGCTGCTTCAGATAGTCGACCGTGCGCCCGAAGCTCTCGCCCGCCACACCCAGCATCTCGGCCGCCAGCCCCGCCCGCCCGACATCGAGCACCGCCTCCAGCAGCGCCGCGCCGCCGCCAACCGCGCCCAGCACATCGGCGCCGTCAACCTCCACGCCCTCCAGCGCGATCCGCGCCGCACCACGGCTGTCGACCATGGCGCGCCGCGCCCGGCTCACCCCGACCGCCTCGGCGGGCACCAGAAACAGCGTGATCCCGGCCCGGTCCCCGTCCGCCCCGTCGGTCCGCGCCGCCACGATCAGAACATCAGCCGCCAGCCCGTCGAGCACAAAGGGCTTCACGCCCGTCAGCCGGAAGCCATTGCCCGAAGGCTCGGCGCGCGTCGCCACCTGAAAGGGCGCATGCCGCGCCGCCTCATCGGCCGCCAGCGCCACCAGCCGCTCGCCCGCCGCCATCAGCGGCAGATGCGCCGCCTGCTGCGCTGCGCTGCCCCCCTTGACCAGCGCCGCCGCGCCCAGAAGCGCGGTCGACAGCATCGGCGCTGCCGACAGATTGCGCCCCATCGCCTCCATCACCAGCCCGGCCTCGACCATGCCCAGCCCCGCACCGCCATGCGCCTCGGGCACCAGCACGCCGGCAAAGCCCATCTCGGCCATCGCCTTCCAGGTCGCCCGCTCAAAGCCGAGCGTGTCGCCCGCATCACGCAACTTCCGGTGCGCGCTCACCGGGGCATGGTCGGCGAAAAATCCGTCCGCCGCCTCGCGGATCATCCGCTGGTCATCGCTCAGGACAAGGGCCATCGCTTATTCTCCCCTCAGGCGCCCGGCAGCTGCAAGACGCGCTTGGCAATGATGTTGAGCTGCACCTCGCTGGTGCCGCCCTCGATCGAATTGGCCCGGCTGCGCAGCCATGACCGCGCCAGATCCCCATCGCCTTCAGCCTCGCCCTCCCATGTCAGCGAGTCGGAGCCATTCACGCTCATCAACAGCTCCGTGCGCTGCTTGTTGAGTTCGGTGCCATAATATTTGAGCATCGACGACAGCGCGCCCGTGCCCTGCCCGGCCTTGGCCTCGTCCTTCACCCGCTCCATCGTCAGCAGGAAAGCCCAGGCATCAATCTCGTGGCGCACGATCTCGGCGCGCAGCAGCGGATCGATGTTCTCGCCCAACACCTTCTTCGCAATCTGCGAGACGCTGGCACGCGTGTCCGCCCCGTCCATCCCGCCGATCATCTCGCGCTCATGGGTGAGCAGATATTTGGCAATGTCCCAGCCCTTGCCGGCCTCGCCCATCAAATTGCCCACCGGCACGCGCACATTGTCGAAGAACGTCTGGCAAAAGGGCGAGGCGCCCGAAATCAGCCGGATCGGCGAGGTGCTCACCCCCTCGCTCGCCATGTCGAACAGGAGGAAGGAAATGCCCAGATGCTTGGGCGCGTCAGGGTCGGTGCGCACCAAGCAGAAAATCCAGTCCGCCTTGTCGGCATAGCTGGTCCAGACCTTCTGGCCATTGACGATGAAATCATCGCCCTCGCGCACCGCCGAGGTGCGCAGGCTGGCCAGATCGCTGCCCGCGCCCGGCTCAGAATAGCCCTGACACCATCTGATCTCGCCGCGCGCGATCTTCGGCAGATGCTCCAGCTTCTGCGCCTCGCTGCCATATTTGAGCAGCGCCGGCCCCAGCATCCAGATGCCGAAGCTCGACAGCGGCGGCCGCGCCCGAATCGCGCGCATCTCGGCCGCCAGAATCTTCGCCTCCTCGCGGCTCAGCCCGCCGCCGCCATAGGCTTTTGGCCATTCCGGCACGGTCCAGCCCTTGTCGGCCATCCGCTCCAGCCACAGCTTCTGCTGGGGGCAGGAAAACACGAACGTTCGCCCGCCCCAGCAGACATCCTCCTCGCGCTTCACCGGCTGGCGCATCTCGGGCGGACAGTTCGCCTCCAGCCAGGCCTGCGTCTCGGCGCGAAACGCTTCGAGTTCAGCCGTCATCAACCTCTCCCTGCTGGCAAAATCCGCGTGTCCCGTTATGGTGCGCGCGGCCAGAGGGGGCAAGCATCGCCGCCCTTGGCATTATGAGAGGGTGAACGTGCTGCAACTCCTGCAGACAGCGCTGGACTTCGAAAGCCTGGGCCTCCGCCCGGAGATCTTCACCATTGCGCCGTTCAGTCTGTTCGGCCTCGAGCTCGGGCCATTTGCCCTGCGCTGGTATAGCATGGCCTATATCGCCGCCATCGGCATGGGCTGGTGGCAGATCGGCCGCATGATCAAGCTGCCCCAGCCGGTCATGACCGCACAGCAGCTCGATGATTTCATCACCTGGGTGGCGCTCGGCATCATCCTCGGCGGCCGGCTGGGCTATGTCATCTTCTACAATCCGGCCCAATATCTCGCTGACCCGCTCGCCATCCTGCGGCTATGGGACGGCGGCATGAGCTTCCACGGTGGCTGCGCCGGCGTCATCCTCGCCTGTTTCGCCTACGGCGCCTCGCAAAAAATCTCCGGCCTGCGCATCCTCGACAGCGTCGCCACCGTCACCCCCTTCGGCCTGCTCTGCGGGCGGCTCGCCAATTTCATCAATGGCGAGCTCTGGGGCCGCCCCACCGGCACCGACTGGGGCATCATCTTCCCCGGCGCCGGCGCCGAGCCGCGCCACCCCTCGCAGCTCTATGAAGCCGCGCTCGAAGGCGCAGTGCTGCTCATCATCCTGCAATGGCTGCACTGGAAAACCGGCGCCCGGCTGCGCCCCGGCCTGCTCTCGGGCGTGTTCGCGGTCGGTTACAGCCTTGCCCGCTTCATCGTCGAATTCTTCCGCCAGCCCGACGCCCAATTGGGCGTGCTCTCCACCGGCCTCACCATGGGCCAATCGCTCACCCTGCCGCTGTTCGCCGCCGGCCTCTGGCTCATCATCCGCAGCCGCCGCCAGAGCGTGCCGGGGGCACCTGCTTGAACGAACTTGCAGAAAGTCTCGCCGCACGCATCGCCGCAGAAGGCCCGATGCGCCTCGATCACTGGATGGCCGCCTGCAACGCCCATTATTATGCCACCCGAGACCCCCTGGGCCGCGATTTCACCACCGCGCCTGAGGTCAGCCAGCTGTTCGGCGAGATGATCGGCGGCTGGATCGGTGATCTCTGGCAGCGCGCCATCGACCACAACCCGCTGCTGCTGAAGCCCGTCACCCTGGTCGAGCTCGGCCCCGGCCGCGGCACCTTGCTGGCCGATGCGCTGCGCGTCCTCGCCCGCCTGTCCGGCTTCACCAGCCAATGCCGCCTCGCACTCGTCGAAACCTCGCCGGTGCTGCGCGCGGCCCAAGCGCGAGCGCTCGCCGGCTGGGCGCCAAGCTGGCATGACAGCCCCGACACGCTCCCCCGCGACACGCCGCTCCTCATCATCGCCAATGAATTCTTCGACGCCCTGCCCATCCGCCAGTTCCTCGGCCATGGCCTTGAACGCGCCGTCGGCCATGGTCCGCAAGGCTTCGCAGCCACCACCCTTCCCACGCCCGAAACCGAGCCGCATGAACGCTGTGAGGCCGCCGAAGCCATGGTCACGGCGCTTGCCGCCCGCCTTCAGGCACAAGGCGGCGCAGCGCTGGTCATCGATTATGGCGCCACCGAAGCCCCCATCAACACGCTTCAGGCGCTGCGCGGCGGCCAGCCCGCCGATCCTTACGCTGATCCCGGCGAGGCTGATCTCACCGCCCATGTCGATTTCGCCCGCCTCGCTGACGTCGCCGTGCCGCTCACGGTCCATGGCCCGGTCCCGCAAGGCCGCTTCCTCGCCGCACTCGGCATCCACAGCCGCGCCGCTGCACTTTCACGCGGCAAGCCCAGCGATATCGCCGCCAGCATCAACGCCGGGCTTGCCCGGCTCACAGCACCAGCGCAAATGGGGGCCCTGTTCAAGGCCATGGCGCTCACCGCGCCCGGCTGGCCCATTCCGGCAGGGTTCGACCAATGATCAGCTACCGTGACGCTACGCCCGATGACGGCCCCATGCTCGGCGGCCTCGCCCGCGCCACCTTCCTCGAAACCTTCGGCCATCTCTACAAGCTGCCCGACCTCGAAGCCTTTCTCGCCCAGGGCTCCGATCAGGCCTATGCGGCCGAACTGGCGCAATCCGACATTGAAGTGCGCTTCGCAATGGCTGGGCCAGTCCCCATCGGCTTCTGTAAATTGTCCAACCTCACCCTGCCCGCGGAACCAGAAGGCCCCGCCATCGAGCTTCGCCAGCTCTATATCTTCAAGCTATGGCACGGCGAGGGCATCGCCGAGCAATTCATGGCCTGGGCCTTCGCCCGCGCTGCCGCGCGCGGCGCCAGCGAGATGTGGCTCTCCGTCTTCACCGACAATCACCGCGCCCGGCGCTTCTACGCCCGCCACGGGTTCGAAGAAATCCGCCCCTACGCCTTCATGGTCGGCACCCAGTCCGATGAAGACATTCTCGCCCGCAGGCGCCTGTGACAGAGCTGTGATCACCGTCCCCGCCCTCGGCGTGCCGCATGGCTTCCTCACCCGCAAGGGCGGTGTCAGCACCGGCCTTTACGCCAGCCTCAACACCGGCCTCGGCTCCGATGACAGCCCCGCTGCCGTCCATGAAAACCGTCGCCGGGCGCTGGCCATGGCCACGCCGGGAGCCGCGCTTGTAAGCCTCCATCAAGTCCACAGCGGCACCGTCATCCCCGTCACCGCCCCTTTTCCAGACGACGCCCGCCCGCACGCCGACGCCATGGTCACCGCCACGCCCGGCCTCGCGCTCGGCATCCTCACCGCCGATTGCGCGCCGGTGCTGCTCGCCGATGCCGCTGCCGGCGTCATCGGCGCCGCCCACAGCGGCTGGAAAGGCACGCTCGCCAACATCGCCGGCGCCACCGTCGCCGCCATGCAGGCGCTCGGTGCCGATCCCGCCCGCATCACCGCCGCCATCGGCCCCTGCATCCAGCGTGCCTCCTATGAGATCGATGACGCCTTCCGCGCCCGCTTCCTCGCTCAGGATCCAGCGCATGACCGCTTCTTCACGCCCGGCCGCCCCGGCCATCCGCATTTCGATCTGCCCGGCTTCATTGTCCAGAGCCTCGCCAACGCGGGCGTGCGCACCATCATCACCACTGGTCACGACACCTGCTCGGATGCCGAAAACTGGTTCAGCTACCGCCGCACGACCCATGAAGGCGCGCCCGACTATGGCCGCCAGATCTCGCTGATCGCCCTGCCCGCCTAGTCGGAAAAGCCGCGCGGGGCCGGCGACACGACCCGCAGCCGCCCCTCGCCGATCTGCTCCACTTCCATCGCGCGTTCGGCAATATGCGCCCCGCCGAAGCGGAATGCGCCGTCCACGCCGGAAAAGCCCTGCCGGCTGGTCAGCTCGCGCACCGGAAACGGCGCATCCAGCGCCCAGCGCCCGGCAATCGCATTGATCACCAGCACCGAATCATAGCCAAGGCTCGCCAGCCGCGACGGCGTTGACCCATAGCGCGCCCGGTAGCGCGTCTGCAGCGTGCGGAAATTTCCGTCCGGCACGGTTGCAAACAACGCGCCGTTCATGCCCGCATTACGCGCCAGCCCCGGCTCGCTGTTCCATAGCTCGGTGCCGAGCAGCGTCGTCTCGCCCGGCCCCGCCCCGAAGCGCGACAGCGCAGGCACGAAGCGCACCGCATTGCTCCCCGAATCGGCAATCAGCAGCGCCTGAAACGGCACCGGCGGCAAGGTTGCGCTGCGCGCCCGGCTGCGCTCGTCAATCGCCGTCACGGTGCGCACCGCAGCCCCCTGGCTGGCCGGCTCACGCGTATAGGTCGCCACTGCGGTGGCCTGCCCGCCCGCCGCCGCAACCGCGCGCACAAAGGCCAGCTGCGCCCGCTCGCCATAGACGCCCGCCGGCACCAGCGCGGCAAAGCGCTCCACCCCGCGGCTGCGCGCATAGCGCACCACCCGGGCAATCGCCTGTTCGGGCTGAAATCCCATGATCCAGACATTGTCGCCCGCCACTGACACATCGTTGGAAAAGGCAATCACCGGCACCTGCCGCGCCCGTGCGCGCGCCGAGACCACCCGCACATCGCGCGCCAGCAGTGGCCCCAGAATCACGCCCGCACCCTCGCCCAGCGCGCGGGCCGCCGCTCCCTCCGCACCCGTGGCGGTATCATAGACACGCAGGTTGATATTGGTGTCGCCAAGGTCGGTCAGCGCCATGCTCGCGGCATTGGCGATCGACCGCCCCACCGGCGCGTTCGGTCCGGTCAGCGGCACCAGCAGCGCCACCTTGTTCTGCGCCGCCTGCGGCAGCGGCGGCGGCGCATCGGGCTCGGCCGGCTGCACGGGCGGTGGCGGCGGCGGCGCCGGGCCGCGCTGCGGTGCCGCACAGGCCGCCACCAGCGTCGCCAGCCCGATGGCCAGCGCACGCCCCGCTTGCGCGAGGCCCCAAGAGCGCGTCAGGATGAACATATGAACACTTCCCAGCCAGCCGAGGACAAAGTCCTGTCACCGGGGCTCTATATCGTCGCCACCCCCATCGGCAACCTTCAAGACCTGAGCGCGCGCGCCGCCGCCACGCTCGCCGCCGCCGATGTCATCGCCGCCGAAGACACGCGGGTCACCGCCAAGCTGCTCGCCCATCTCGGCCTGAAGAAACCGATGCAGCCCTATCATGACCATAGCGCCGAGCATGTCCGCCCAGCGCTGGTCGCCCGCGCCGCGCGCGAGGTGGTGGCGCTGGTCAGCGATGCCGGCACCCCGCTCATCTCCGATCCCGGCTACAAGCTGGTACGCGATTGCCGCGCCGCCGGCGTGGCCGTCACCACCCTGCCCGGCCCCTGCGCCGCCATCGCCGCACTCACGCTGGCCGGCCTGCCCACCGACCGTTTCCTGTTCGCCGGCTTCCTGCCCGCCAAGGCCCAGGCCCGGGCCGAGGCCATCGCCGAACTGGCCAGCATCCGCGCCACGCTCATCCTCTATGAGGCCGGCCCCCGCCTCGCCGCCAGCCTCGCAGCCCTGGCCGAAGGGCTCGGGCCCCGCCCCGCCGCCGTCGCCCGCGAGATCAGCAAATATTATGAGGAAACCCTGACCGGCACCTTGCCCGAAATCGCCGCCCTCATCGCCGCCAAGCCGCGCAAGGGCGAGATCGTGATCATCATCGCCCCACCTGCTGCGCCTGCGCCCGCCAGCGAAGCAGACCTTGATGCAGCCCTCGCCGCCGCCCTTGTCGAATCGAGCCTCAAGACCGCCGTTGCCAATGTCACCTCAAGCCTCGGCCTGCCGCGCGCGCAGGTCTATGCCCGCGCGCTGGCGCTGAAGCAGACATGAGCCGCCAGAAGGCCGAGCGTCACGGCCGCTGGGCCGAATCGCTTGCCGCGCTCTATCTGCGCGCCAAGGGCTACCAAATCCTCGCCCGCCGCGCCCGCACGCCGGTTGGCGAAGTCGATATCGTCGCCCGCCAAGGCGACACGCTGGTCTTTGTCGAAGTCAAATTGCGCCGCACTCTCGACAGCGGCCATCAGGCGCTGCATCCTGCCGGCCGGCGTCGTATCGATGCGGCCGCGCGCGTGCTCACGCCCCGCTATCTGGGGCGCTGCACCACGACCCGGGTCGATGCCATTTTGATGAGACCCTGGAGCTGGCCGGAACATCTGGTCGCTGCCTGGCGGGAGATGTGACGATGGAATTGAATGCGGTCGGCCTGCTCGATGACAGTGATATCGATCTCGTCGAAGCCGCCATCGCGCTCTCGCTCGCGGACAGGCCCGGCGGCGATGCCGGTCGCCTGCGCCGCCTCGTCACTGGCTGGGCGATTGCGCTGCAGCGCGATACCGCCCCCGTCTCCGCCGCCGCCCGCGCCCGCCGCCTCGCCTCGCTGATCTCCAGCGAAGCCGGCATCACCGGCGCCACCGAAGATTATGATGACCCGCGCAACTGCGATCTCATCGCCGTCATCGAGCGGCAGCGCGGCCTGCCGGTGGCGCTGGCCTTGCTCTATGTGGCGCTGGCCCGCCGCGTCGGCTGGAAGGCCAACGCCCTCAACCTGCCCGGTCATGTCATCGTCGAGGTCCGCTCAGGCGTCGACACCGCCCTCATCGACGTGTTCGACCATGGCAACATCATCTCGCAGGAACGCGCGCTCGAAATCGCCCGCCATGCTGGCGGCGAGCCGCAGCTGCCGTTTGCGCCCATGAACAACCGCCACATCCTCATCCGCCTGGTCACCAATCAGGCCAGCCGGGCGCGCGCCAGCGGCGACATCCGCCGTGCGCTCACCCTTTACGAGCGCATGACCAGCGTCTCGCCGCGCATGGCCAGCCTGTGGTGGGAGCGCGCCCGCCTCGAACAATTGCTCGGCCTCAACACCGCCGCGCGCGCCAGCCTCACCGCCATGCTCGAAACCACCCACGACCAGGGCCTCACCCGCCGCATCAAGGCGGCGCTGGCCGCGCTTGCCCGCTCCGACAGCTAGGAACCTCCGCCATGGCGCTGCGCGTCGCGGTCCAGATGGACCCGATCGAACATATCAACACCGCTGGCGATTCGAGCTTCGCGCTGATGCTCGAAGCCCAGGCCCGCGGCCATGGCCTGTTCCATTATCTGGCACCTGCGCTCTCGGCCGAAGCCGGGCGTGTGCGCGCCCGCGCCCGCGCGCTCAGCGTCAGCCGCGAGTCCAATGCCCATTTCCAGTGGCTGGCCGAACCGCAGACGCTCGATCTCGCCGATGACGTCGATGTCGTGCTGATGCGGCAGGATCCGCCCTTCGACATGGGCTACATCACCGCCACCCATCTCCTCGAGATGGTCGCCGGCCAGACCCTCATCGTCAACGACCCCACCGAGGTTCGCAACGCGCCCGAAAAGCTGTTCGTGCTGCGCTATCCAGATCTCATGCCGCCCACGCTCGTCACCCGCAGCCTTAAAGACGCCATGGACTTCCGCGCCCGCCACGGCGCCGTTGTCATCAAGCCGCTCTATGGCAATGCCGGTGCTGCCGTCTTCCTCATCGACAAGGCTGACAGCAACCTGCCTGCGCTCACCGAGCTGTTCGGGTCCGTCTGGCGCGAGCCGTTCATGGTGCAGGCCTTTCTGCCCAGCGTCGCTGCGGGCGACAAGCGCATCGTGCTCGTCGACGGCGAACCCGCAGGCGCCATCAACCGCCTGCCCAAATCGGGCGAAATCCGTTCTAACCTCGCCGCCGGCGGCAGCGCCCAGTCCACCGACCTCACGCCGCGCGAAGCCGAGATCTGCGCCCGCATCGGCCCAGACCTCAAGGCGCGCGGCCTCATCTTCGTCGGCATCGACGTCATCGGCGGCCATCTGACCGAAATCAACGTCACCTCGCCCACCGGCATCGTCGCCATCGACCGGTTCAACGGCTCCAACACGCCGGCGCGCATCTGGGACGCGATCGAAGCCCGGCTGAAGGCGCGCTAGTTCTTCTCGCCGGCACGCGGCGGCGCCGGCACGGCCTCATCCGCCACCGGCTCCCACGGGCCCAGCACACAAGTCCCGAATTCCTGCTGCGAGAAATTCTGGAAGACCACGATCTGGTCCCCGCTGCACTGGCGGGTGATCGTGCTCAGCGTCCGGATCGACCGGTCGGGGCCGAGCAGCGTGCAGCCACGCACCTTGTTCTGCCACCATTCGCCCGCGCTGCGCGCAAAATAGCCCTGATCAGTGGTAAGCCGCGTCTCACGGATCGACCGGTTGTTGAGGCAATCGCGCGGCTCCCGTTCTGCAGCCGATGCCGCGCAGGTCATCAGCAATGCGGCCATGGCAAAAAGACTGATACGCATCTTCTCTCTCCATCCACGCCCCTGCCAGATCAGAATAGGCGCAAATGGGCGCGCTGCAAGCCGCCTAGCCGCGAAACGCATCCTTGGCCGCCCGACGCGCCGCCAGCTCGGCCACGCTTTCCGCGCGCACAAAGGGGTTGGTCGCCGCTTCGTCGGCCAGCGTGAAAGGCACGGTCGGCACGCCGTCACCGCGCAGCCGGTCAATCTCGGCCGCGCGCGCCATCAGCGCGGCATTCTCCGGCTCCACAGTCACCGCAAAGCGCGCATTCGACTGGGTATATTCATGCGCGCAATAAACCCTTGTCTCAGGCGCCAGCGCCATCAGCCGGCCAAGTGCTGCATGCATCTGCGCCGCCGTCCCCTCAAACAGCCGCCCGCAGCCCAGCGCAAACAGCGTGTCACCGGGAAACAGCACGCCGTCATCCTCAAAGGCATAGGCGATATGCCCGGCGGTGTGCGCCGCCACATCGATCACGCGGCCCGTGCTCGCCCCCACCCGCACCGTGTCGCCGTCCGTCACGGCGCGCGAAATCTCGGGGATCTTCGCCGCCTCGGCGGCCGGCCCGGTCACCACTGCCCCGGTCGCTGCCACAATCGCCGCATTGCCGCCAACATGATCAGGGTGCCAATGCGTGTTCAGGATCTGCGAGATCTTCCAGCCCCGCGCCGCCGCCGCTTCAAGCACGGGCTCGGCCACCGCCGGGTCGATCACCGCCGTCGCCCCGGTCAGGCTGCAATGGGCGAGAAAGACATAATTGTCCGACAACACCGGAATCTGCACGACCTCGAGCATCACCATTCCCCGATGTTGGGCATCGAGGCCCAGGGCTCGGCCGGCGCCAGCCGCGCGCCCATCTGCAACAGCTCCACCGAAATGCCCTCGGGCGAGCGGACAAAGGCCATGAAGCCATCACGCGGCGGCCGGTTGATGGTCACCCCGTTCGCCATCAGATGCGCGCACGCCGCATAGATATCCTCGACGCCGTAGGCGACATGGCCGAAATTCCGCCCACCGCCATAGCTCTCGGGGTCCCAGTTGTACGTCAGCTCAATCTGCGCCGCCTCGTCACCCGGCACCGCCAGAAACACCAGCGTGAAGCGCCCGCCCTCATTGTCGATGCGCCGCACCTCGCTGAGCCCGAGCAGGTTGAAAAAGGCGATATTGGCGTCAAGGTCCGACACCCGCAGCATGGTATGGAGATATTTCACCGCAATTTCGCTCCTTCAAAGGCCTCGAATTTCGCCACCACCCAGTCGGGCACCGGCGTCGGCGGGCCAGTCAGCTCGGCCACATGCACTTGCACCAGTTCCCCCACCGCGCGCAAATCCTCGCCGCCACTTCCGTGCAGCTCAAAGGCAAAGGTCATCGAGGTGCGCCCCACCCGCGTCGCGCGCACACAGATCTCGATCATCTCGTCGAGCCGCATCGACGCCTTGAAGTCGATGGTCGCACGCGCCACGAAAAACTCCGGCCCATCGGCCGGCCCCTGCGCGTCGTAAATCCCCACCGCGCGCCAATATTCGGTCAGTCCGATGTCGAAATATTCGAGATAGCGGCTGTTGAACACCACCGCCTGCGCATCCACCTCGGCATAGCGCACCCGCTTTCCAAAGCCGAACCGAAAGTCACTGCGCGCCATGCCAAACTCCCCGATGTTCATCCTCTCTAGCGCGTTGTATGCTCCAGCGTCGCATCCGAAAGGTGATAGATGACCGACCGACCGCTCTGGCCCGCCGCCGCGATTCTCGCCATCGGCATGGTCGCCTCTGCCGCGCTCGTCGGCAACAGCGTCATCAACGCCCGCCTCGCGGACCGTGTCGTTACGGTGCGCGGCCTCGCCGAACAGGATGTCACCGCCGATCTCGCCACCTGGTCGCTCGCCGCCACCGCCCAAGGCTCGGACATGACCAGCCTGCAAGCCCGCAGCGAGCGCGATGCCCAGGCGATCATCGCCTTCCTCAAGTCCAAGGGCTTCAGTGATGACGAGATCGAAACCGGCGCCATCAACATCAACCAATATACCAACCAGAATGGCGTCCCCAACATCACCATCCGCCGCGACCTGACGCTCCGCACCACCCGCGTCATGGCCGCCCGCGATGCCTATTCAGCGCAAGGCGAACTCGTCCGCGCCGGTGTCATCTTCGATTCGAACAGCGGCGGCATGGTCTACAGCTTCACAAGGCTCAACGAGGTCAAGCCGGCGATGATCGCCGCCGCCACCAAAGACGCCCGCGCCGGTGCCGACCAGTTCGCCAGCGATTCGGGCGCCAGCGTCGGCCCGATCATGACAGCCTCCCAAGGCTATTTCTCGATCATCCCGCGCGACGGTGACAATGCCGGTGGCCGCGCCACCGCCTCCCCCTTTCAGAAGGTCCGCGTCGTCACCACGGTCAATTTCGCCCTCGAATAGCTACTTTTCGGCCGCCAGCCGCGCCAGCGCCTCGCGCGCCGCCTTGGTCGACGCCCATTCCTCATCGCCGCTCGCCGCCGATGTCCAGGCGGCCCGCGCCAGGTCGCGCTTGCCCTGCGCCAGCGCGATCATCCCCGCTTCCAGCTGCACATCGCCGGCCTCAGGCGTCTCCACCGGCGTGCGCCGCGCCGCTTCCAATATGGCACTCTCGGCCATCTCGAAATCGCCCAGCCGCCGCGCCAGCGTCGCCTTCAAAAGCCAGCCGTTCGGCACAGCCATGTCATGCGCCAGCGCCGCCTCGATCGCCGCCAGCCCCTCGCGGCTGCGGTCCAGATCCACAAGCGCCTCGGCGCGCAAGAGCTCCAGCGCCGCCGCCTCGCCCGCCGGCGGTGCCAGCGCCAGCGCGGCCTCGGCAAAGCGCAGTGCCGCCTCGGGCCGCGCCGCCATCAGCGCCGCATTGGCCCCCGCCGTCCACAGCGCGCGAGCCGGGGCCTCGCCGTCCTGTCCCGATGCCGCGAGTGTCGCGGCCGCCTCGAAACTCGCCAGCGCCGCCTCATGATCGCCGTTCAAAAACTGCGCCAGCGCCAGACAGTGGCGCGCCGCACTGCCGCCGCCCTCCACCCGCCAGGCATTGGCCGCCGCCACGCCCCGCGCCGGGTCGGCCTGCGCCACCGCCGTGCATGCCCGAAAGCGCGACACATCGCTGGCGCGCGGCTGCGCGGCTGCGGGCGCGGCCATCACCATCACAATAGCCAAAATCCTGATCAGCACAGTCCAGCCACCAATTCCGTCAACCGCGCGATATCGGCCTCGCGCGACAGCCGATGGTCGCCATCCTTGATGAGCGTCACCTGAACATCCTCGGCCGTCACCAGCTCGGCAATCTCAAGGCTCAGCCGCCATGGCACCACCTCGTCGCGCTGGCCGTGCAGCAGCCGCACCGGCGCCGAAATGCCGATCGGCCCGGCCAGCATCCGGCACCCCGGCGCATCCTCCAGAAACGCCCGCGAATAGAGATAATCGCCGCCATAGCCGCTCGCCCGGCTGAAGAAGCCCTGCGCCGTCAGCGCCGCCGCCTCCGCCGGGCTCACATCAAGCCCCCAATCGACAAAATCAGGCGCCGCCGCCACGCCCACAAGCCCGGCCAGCCGCGCGCCCAGCCTCACGCCCGCCCGCAAGGCTACCCAGCCGCCCATCGATGAACCGACCAGCACCACCTGCCCGCCCGGCGCCACCATCTCGATCAGCCGCAACACATCCCCGGTCCAGCGCGAGATGCTGCCAGCCAGAAAATCCCCCGCGCTCGCCCCGCAGCCCGAATAATCGAGCAGCAGCGCCGCCCGGCCCCGCGCCTGCGCCCAGTCAAACAGCGCCGTCGCCTTGCCGCCGGTCATATCCGACATATAGCCCGGCAGAAACACGATCAGCGGCCCCGCGCCCGCCACATGGCGATAGGCCAGTCCCTCCGCGCTCCGCATCACATCGCTCATGCCCCCGACTGGCCCGCAAGCCGCCGCGCCGTCAAGACCGTCCGCACAGTTGACAGCGGCGCGCCGCCACCACAGGAGAGCAAGCCATTCACCAAGGCAAAGGCCCCATGTCCGATCTGATCACCCTCACGCTCCCTGATGGCTCCCGGCGCGACGTCGCGCGCGGCACCACCGCGGCAGACGTGGCGGCGAGCATCGGCCCCGGCCTCGCCAAGGCCGCACTCGCCGCCCGCATCGACGGCGAGATCGTCGATCTCTCCCGCCCCATCGAACAGGATGCCAGCCTCGCACTGATCACCGCCAAGGACGAAGCCGACGCGCTCGAGCTCGCCCGCCATGACTTTGCGCATCTTCTGGCCGAGGCCGTGCAGCGCCTGTTCCCCGGCACGCAGATCACCTTCGGCCCCGCCACCGACGACGGCTTCTATTATGATTTCGCCCCCGCCGAGGGCCGTGGCCCCTTCACCGAAGAAGACCTGCCCGCCATCGAGGCCGAGATGCGCGCGCTTATCGCTGCCGACAAGCCGCTCCGGCGCGAAGTCTGGAGCCGCGAGCAGCTGATCAGCCGCTGGAAGCAGCAAGGCGAACGCTTCAAGGCCGAATGGGCCGCCGAGCTCCCCGGCACCGAGCCGCTCACCGTCTATTGGTCGGGCGATGACTGGCTCGACATGTGCCGTGGTCCGCACCTGCCCTCCACCGGCAAGCTCGACGCACAGGCCTTCAAGCTGACCCGCGTCTCAGGCGCCTATTGGCGCGGCGACCAGAACAACGCCATGCTCAGCCGCATCTACGGCACCGGCTGGCTCAACAAGAAGCAGCTCGACGCGCATCTGATGCACCTCGAGGAAGCCGCCAAGCGCGACCACCGCAAGTTGGGCCGCGAGATGGTCCTGTTCCATCTCCAGGAAGAGGCGCATGGCAGCGTCTTCTGGCATCCCAACGGCTTCGTCATCTACCGCGCGCTCGAAGCCTATCTGCGCCGCCGCCTCGACGCCGCCGGCTACCGCGAGGTGAAAACCCCGCAGATCATGGACGCCCGCCAATGGGAACAATCGGGCCATTGGGGCAAATACCGCGAAAACATGTTCGTCATCCCCGACGAAGTGCCCAACACCGAGGATGAAGGCCCCGTCATCAGCAACGACGCGGCCTGGATGGCGCTGAAGCCGATGAACTGCCCGGCGCACGTCCTCATCTTCCGCCAAGGCATCAAATCCTACCGCGACCTGCCGCTGCGCCTCGCCGAAATGGGCTGCTGCCACAGAAACGAGCCGCACGGCGCGCTGCACGGCCTGATGCGCGTGCGCCAGTTCACTCAGGATGACGCGCACATCTTCTGCCGCGAAGATCAGCTGGTCGGCGAAGTCGCCGCCTTCTGCGACCTGCTCGATGTCGTCTACAAGGATCTCGGCTTTTCCGACTATGCCATCAAGCTCGCGCTCCGCCCCGAGCAGCGCTTCGGCTCGGACGAAATGTGGGACTGGTCGGAACAGTCCCTGCGCGACGCGGTTGCCGCCACCGGGCGCAACACGCCCGAATGGGGCTGGGAAGAGCTGCCCGGCGAAGGCGCCTTCTATGCCCCCAAGCTCGAATTTCACCTGACCGACGCCATCGGCCGCACCTGGCAGGTCGGCACCATCCAGACCGACACGGTGCTGCCCGAGCGATTGGACGCCAGCTACATCGGCGAAGACGGCGCCCGCCACCGCCCGGTGATGCTCCACCGCGCCATCCTCGGCAGCTATGAACGCTTCATCGGCATCCTCATCGAACATTACGCCGGCCGCTTCCCGACCTGGCTCGCCCCGGTTCAGGCCGTGGTCGCCACCATCGTCTCCGATGCCGATGCCTATGCACAAGATGTCGCCGCCGCGCTCGAAAAGGCCGGCATCCGCTCCGAAACCGACCTGCGCAACGAGAAGATCAACCTCAAGGTCCGCGAACACAGCCTGACCAAGGCGGCCTTCATGCTCGTCGTCGGCCGGCGCGAGGCGGAGGAAGGCACGGTGGCGCTCCGCAACCTCGCCGGCGGCGAACAGAAGGTGATGCCGCTGGCCGAAGCGGTCGCCTTTCTGCAGGCCGAAGCCACCCCGCCCGATTTGCGCTGACGCCTCGCCCCCCCTTCCGCTTGCGCCAGCGCTGCGCTAAAAGAAAACAGTCAACACAACAGGAGAATTTGCCATACCCCCTCCCCCTCGCCGCATGATGAACACGCCGGCCCCCATGAACGGCCCGCGCTATGATGAGTTCATCACCGTCCCCAAAGTCCGCGTCATCGATCAGGATGGGGAAAATCTGGGCGTCCTCTACACCAGGGAGGCCATCGCCACCGCGCACGAAGCGGGGCTCAACCTCGTCGAAGTCTCGCCCGGCGCCGATCCGCCGGTCTGCAAGATCCTCGATGTCGGCAAGTTCAAATATGAAGCGCAAAAAAAGGCCGCCGCCGCGCGCAAGAACCAGAAGACGCAGGAGATCAAGGAGATCAAGATGCGTCCCAACATCGATGACCATGATTACGTCACCAAGATGAAAGCCGTGCAGCGCTTCATCGAGGAAGGCGACAAGGTCAAGCTGACGCTCCGCTTCCGCGGCCGCGAACTCAGCCACGGCGAACTCGGCCTGCGCCTCCTCGAACGCGTCCGCGACGACGCCGCCGACTATGCCAAGGTGGAGCAGACGCCGAAGATGGAGGGGCGGCAGATGCTGATGGTCATAGCACCCCGATAGGGGTGCGCTCGCGGCCGAGAGCAAGCGAAGCTTGCGAACGGACTCGCGAATGACCTCGGCCGGCGGGGCGGCTGGCCCTTCGCCAGCCGAACCCGTCCGACGCCCGCGCCCTTTTTCTTCTTTCGGGGCTTTGCCCGCGCCCTTTTTCTTCTTTCGGGGCTTTGCCCGCGCCCTTCCTGCCCCCCGGGCATCTTGTCTCTTTCCGGTTCAGCCTCACTCCCCTATATCCGCAACCGTGCATCGCCACGCAAACCCGACGCGATTCCTCAAGATCGCCCGCATCGCCACGCCGCTCACGCTCGTGCTCGGCCTCGCGCTCACCGTCACTGGTCTCTACATCGGCCTGTTCGCCTCCCCGCCTGACTATCAGCAGGGGGAAAGCGTGCGCATTATGTATGTCCATGTGCCGGCCGCCTGGCTCGGCTCGGGCGGCTATCTCGGCCTCGCCATCGCGTCTGCCACAGCGCTCATCTGGCGCCACCCGCTGGCCACCATCGCCGCGCGCGCCATCGCGCCCGCAGGTGCGGCCTTCAGCGCCATCTGCCTGATGTCCGGCTCGCTCTGGGGCAAGCCGACCTGGGGCACCTATTGGGTCTGGGATGCGCGCCTCACCTCGATGCTGGTGCTGCTCTTCCTCTATCTCGGCTATCTTGCGCTGTCGGCTTCCGAGCAGGAGCGTGGCGGCGAGCGCAAGGGCGCGGCCATCCTCGCGCTGGTTGGCGCCATCAACCTGCCGATCATCAAATACAGCGTCGAATGGTGGAACACGCTCCATCAGGGCAGCAGCATCAGCATCACCAACGCAAAATCGGCCATGGCGCCCGAAATGCTCACGCCGCTGCTCATCTCGGTCGCCGGCTTCACCTTCCTGTTCGCGGCCATCGTGCTGATGCGCATGCGCGCGCTGCTGGCCGAACAGCGCGTCGAGGCACGCAGCCGCCGCCTCGCCGAGGCAGTAGCATGATCACCCGTCCCGATCTCTGGGCCAGCTATATCTGGCCAAGCTATATCCTCACGATCGGCGGCCTCATCGCACTCCTCGTCTGGAGCTACACCGCCATGCGCCGCGCCGAAAAGCGCGCCGACAGCCTGAAGAGGAAGCCATGAAACTCAAGGCCAAGCATCAGCGCCTCACCCTCGTGCTGGGCGCGTTGGCGGCCCTTGGCGGCGCCGGCGCGCTCGCCATCACCGCGCTCGGTGACAAGGCGACCTATTTCTACGCCCCCTCCGATCTCGCCGAAGCCCTGCCCACCGACGCTATCCGCCTTGGCGGCATGGTCGAGGAAGGCTCGCTCGTGCGCGCCGGTGAAACCGTCTCCTTCCGAGTCACCGACATGAAATCACAGCGCGATGTCACCTACACCGGCATCCTCCCCGACCTGTTCCGCGAAGGCCAGGGCGTCATCGCCGAGGGCCGCTTCGACCCCGCCACCGGCGTTTTCCGCGCCGACACGATTCTCGCCAAGCATGACGAGAATTACATGCCGCCCGAGATTGCCGAACTCGATGCAGAAGACGGCGTCGCTTTCGGAATAGGGGCGAAAGCAGGAAGGGCGCGGGCAAAGCCCGCGCTTGACGTCAGACGAGATCGGCCAGCGAAGCTGTCCGCCTCGCTGGCCGAGCCTGCGCCGAGTCTGAAAATAGCTCCGCTATTTTCAGCCGGCTCGGCTAGAACCTCGTCCGCAGCGTCACCCCGAAGGTCCGCGGCTCGGCCGGGAAGGTGATGAACACCCCGTTCGACGTCGCCGACAGCCCCTGCGCCACGGCGCGGAAGGTGCCGCCGCCCTGCAGCGGCGCATCGGCCGCCACCTGCTGATACAGCGTGTCGAACAGATTCTGCGCCCAAAGCTCCAGCCCCCACACCTCGCCCGGCCCGTAAAGCCCGATCCGCGCATTGGCGACGACAAAGCCCGACTGGATCTTCTCGAAATCAAGGTCCGAGCCGGTGTTCATCGCCGACTGGTAGCGGAAGTCCATGTAGATCAGGCTCGACAGCATGTCCGACACCGGCGGCGTCCAGGCAAAACTGCCCGTCACCACATAGTCGCTGGCGTTCGAAATCCGCTCGCCGGGCAGCTGGAACAGCGTCGGCGCCAGCGAGGCCCCGTCGCGCCCGGTCAGCTGCTGGGCATAGGTGGTCCGCGCATAGGTGATGCCCGAGGTCAGCGTCAGGTTGCGCATCGGCCTGATCACCGATTCCAGTTCCACACCGCGGGTGCGCAGCCCCGGCCCCACATCCTCGGGCGCACAGGCCGAATTGCCCGCAATCAGGTCGCGGTCGCGCCCGCCCAGGTCAGCGCTGCAGCCCCCCAAATTGGCCACTTCGAAATTGACGCCGTTGAAGGTGTTCAGCTGGAAATTGTCGAACTCCTGATAGAAGAGCGCCGCGTTCAATGTGAAGCCATCAAGGTCGAGCTTGGCGCCAAGCTCATAGGCGTCCACATCCTCGGCAGTGAACTGCAGGTCGTTGGCGCTCGGCGTGGCGGCATTGAGCGCGGAAGGATCAAGGTTGAACCCGCCCGCCTTGTAGCCGCGCGAATAGCTCACATAGGTCAAAAGCTCGTCAACCGGCCGGAACGACAGCACCGCCGTCCCGGTGAAGCGGTCCTCCTTCAGCGTGCCGCCCGGATCATCACGGCTGAAGCCCGGCCCCGACGTGTTGTTGATCACACAGGAGAGCGAGCGCGCGCCCGCGACCAACGGCACCAGCGCGCCCGGCAAGGGACCGGTCAGGCCGCGCAGCGCGCCGCACAGATTGTTGCTCGAAACAAAGGTCGAATCGAGAAACTTGGTCTCATTCGTATAGCGCCCGCCCAGCGTCAGGTTGAGCTTGTCGGGGATGATATCGATGACGTTGTGCGTGAAAATCGCATAGTTGCGGCTGCGCTGGCGGAACTGCGCCTGCTCCACCCCCGTGCCCGAAAGAAAGCGCCCGTCCGGCCCCGGGGTGAAGCCCGCCACGCCCGCCGCCAACGCCAGATTGCCGCCCAGCAGCGCATTGGCATAGGCATCATAGTCGGCGCCATACTTCAGGTCATCGTCGGAATCGAGAATTTCATCGGCGTAGAACGCGCCCACCAGCCAGTCCAGCCGGCCATCAAAGGCGGCGCCTTGCAAGCGCAATTCCTGGGTGAAGGTCGAGAAGCGCCGATACTGGTTGCTCCGCTGCAGGATATCGATCGAGTTGAAATCCGCGTCCTGCGCGGCGCGGTTGACGAAGCGCCGGTAGCCGGTGATCGAAGTCAAATTGACCGCCCCCAGATCCCAGTTCAGCTCGCCAGAGGCGCCCCAGTCGCGTGTGCGCTGGTCATAGCTGGCGCCGGGCGTGATCGACGTCTCGCGCACAAACAGCTCCCCGCTGGCAGCACTCGGCACCTGATAGGGCGTGCCGCCGAGCAGCGGGATCAGCCCGGCAATGTTGTTCGGCGTGCTCACCACATTGCCAGCGCCGTCGCGCGCCAGCCCGCGCACTGGCGCCAAAATGGCCGCGCCGCAGCATTCCTCGTCCTTCTGGTTATAGTCACCAATCAGCCGGATCGAGACGTCAGGCGACGGCTCGATCAAAAGCTGGCCGCGCACCAGAAACCGGTCGCGGTTGGCAAGGTCTCGTCCCGACACGACATCGGTCAGAAAGCCGTCGCGCGTATTGTAAAGCCCGTCGAGGCGGAAGGCGACCTTGTCGCCGATCACCGGCCCGGTGATGCCGCCCTGAAAGCGGAAATTGTCGAAATTGCCATAGGTCACCTCGGCAATGCCGCCCGGCTCGAACGTCGGCTTGGCGGTGGTGATATTGATCAGACCCGCAGATGCATTGCGCCCGAACAGCGTGCCCTGCGGCCCGCGCAACACCTCGATCTGGTCCAGTTCGCCAAGGTCGGTCAGCCCCACGCCAGTGCGCGAGCGATAGACCCCGTCGATGAACACCGCCACCGAGCTTTCCAGCCCCGGGTTTTCGCCCACCGTGCCAATGCCGCGGATCCGCGCCACACCATTCGAACTCGTTGGTTGCCGAAGACACCAGCAGCGAGGGGGCCAGCTGGTTGAGCGCGCGAATGTCGGTCCCGCCCGACTGGCGCAGCTGCTCCATGCCCACCGCGCTCACCGCGATCGGCACATCCGACAGCGCCTGCGCGCGCCGCGTCGCCGTTACGATGATCTCGGCCGGCGCCTCGCGCTCGGCCTGCGCGGTCTCCTGGGCCATGGTCGCGCCGAGCGGCACCATCATCGCCGCCGCCGAAACCAGCAAAGACGTCCGAAGCATGATCAATTCCCCAAAAAACACCGCAGCGTCACCGCCGTCTTACTATAGAGAGTATCGCAGCCCCGTCACCTGTCGATAAACAAGACTGACGCGGGCAGCGGTTTTCGCCGCCTGTCACAAATTTGCCACGCAGGAGCCGCCCATGAACCGCCTCGCCAACAAGACCGCCCTCATCACCGGCGCCGCCCAGGGCCTCGGCGCCGCCATGGCCCGCCGCTTCATCGATGAAGGCGCCCGCGTCCTCCTCACCGACATCAACGCCGAAGGCGCCGCCCGCGAAGCCGCCCAATATGGCGACCGCGCCGCCGCCATCGGCCATGATGTCACCAGCACCGATGACTGGGAGGCCGCCATCGCCGAAGCCGAATCCCGGTTCGGCGGCCTCCACATTCTCGTCAACAACGCCGGCATCGCAGCGGGCAGCACCGTCGAGGCGACCAGCATCGAAGACTGGAAGCGCGTCCACGCCATCGATCTCGACAGCGTCTTCTACGGCTGCAAGCTGGCCCTCCCGCTCATGGCGAGCACCGTCAAGGCCAGCGGCGTGCGCGGCTCGATCCTCAACATCTCGTCCATCGCCGGCGTCATCGCCGCGCACAATTCGGCCGCCTACAACAGCGCCAAGGCGGCCGTGCGCCACCTCACCAAGTCGGTCGCCCTCCACTGCGCCAAGCAGCGCTACGGCATCACCTGCAATTCCATCCACCCAGTCTTCATCGATACCCCCATCCTCGACGGCCTCACCAGCGCGATGGGCCGTGAGGAAGGGCTGGCCAAGCTCGGCCGCCAGATCCCGCTCGGTCAGGTCGGCGAGCCCGATGATGTCGCCTGGGCCGCCGTCTATCTCGTCTCCGATGAAGCCAAGATGGTCACCGGCCACGGCCTCTACGTCGATGGCGGCATCTCGGCCATGTAGGCGCGCCTTTCCAGCCGGGCGGTGAGCCTCTATAGGGGCCGCCATGCAGATCCCCGGTCCCAATGATCCCATCGTCACGCCGCGCCGCCCCGCGCCGGCGCGCGCCGATGGCAAGCGCCCGCTCCTCGGCCTCGCCAAGCCCGCGCTGCGCGAAGCGCTGATCGAAGCCGGCATCCCCGAAAAACAGGCCAAGATGCGCAGCCAGCAGGTCTGGAACTGGATCTACCAGCGCGGCGTCACCGAAATCGCCCAGATGGCCAATATCAGCAAGGACACGCGCGCGCTCCTTGACGCGCAATTCGTCGTCGGCCGGCCCGAGGTCGTCCAGGCGCAAGTCAGCACCGACGGCACCCGCAAATGGCTGCTCCGCTTCGATGACGGCGAGGAAGCCGAATGCGTCTTCATTCCGGATGCCTATCGCGGCACGCTCTGCGTCTCGTCGCAGGTCGGCTGCACCCTCAATTGCCGCTTCTGCCACACTGGCACGATGAAGCTGGTCCGCAACCTGACCCCGGCCGAAATCGTCGGTCAGGTCATGCTCGCCCGCGACGCGCTCGGCGAATGGCCGTCCGCCACCGGCCCCGCACTACCCGCGCTCCCGGAAGCCGATGACGCGCCCGACGATGAGGAAGCCCCCTATATCCCCGGCGCCCACAACCCCGGCGCCAACTACACCACCCAGGGCCGCATGCTCACCAACATCGTCATGATGGGCATGGGCGAGCCGCTCTACAATTTCGATAACGTCCGTGATGCGCTGCAAATCGTCATGGACGGCGAAGGCTTGGGCCTGTCGCGCCGCCGCATCACGCTCAGCACCTCGGGCGTGGTCCCGATGATGGCCCGCGCCGGCGAGGAGATCGGCGTTAATCTCGCCGTCTCGCTGCACGCCACCCGCAAGGAGATCCGCGACGAGATCGTGCCGCTCAACAAGAAATACGGCATCGAGGAGCTGCTCGCCGCCTGCGCCGCCTATCCCGGCGCCAGCAACGCGCGCCGCATCACCTTCGAATATGTCATGCTCAAGGACAAGAACGACCATGACGAACACGCCCATGAGCTCGTCCGCCTGATCCGCAAATACAAGCTGCCCGCCAAGGTCAACCTCATCCCCTTCAACCCCTGGCCCGGCTCGATCTACGAGACCAGCACCGACCAGCAGGTCAGCCGCTTCTCCAACATCATCTTTGAAGCCGGCATCAGCGCGCCCGTCCGCCGCCCCCGCGGCCGGGACATCATGGCCGCCTGCGGCCAGCTCAAGTCAGCGTCCGAAAAGATCACCCGCGCCGAACTCGACCGCCGCGCCGCTGAAAAAGAGGCCGCCTGGGTCGATTAAGGGCCTCCGGCGGCAGTTAGGGGCCTCCGGCGGCTGGGGCCTCAGGCCCCAGACCCCAATTCCATGCGCGGCGTTCGTCTCCCCCCGGCTTGCCCAAGGCCCACTAATGGGGTCTGGGGCCTGAGGCCCCAGCCGCCGCAGGCCCCTTCACCAGCACGCCCACAAACTGACGCCCCAAGGCAAACTCCGGTCTGGCAACCCGGCCCATCAAAGCTATAGTCAAAGCATGTTCCTGCTCGACAGACTGTTCCGCAAGTTCATCCGTGACGGCGAGCTGCATATCACCGATGCCAGCGGCAAGGCCCATGTCTATGGCGCACGCATCGACGGCCGCCCCAATGTCCGCATCCGCTTCACCGACAGCGCCACGCCGCGCAAGCTCGCGCTCAATCTCGCGCTGGGTGCGGGCGAAGCCTTCATGGATGGTCGCCTCATCATCGAGGAGGGCGATGTCCGCGATCTCGTCGATCTCGTCACCTACAATCTCCGCTGGGAGCGCTCCAACGCCGTCCGCTTCGCGCTCTGGCGACAGGCCGCCATCGCCGCCTGGGTCGATCAGCGCAATTTCGAGCGCCGGTCAAAGCGCAACGTCGCCCATCATTACGACCTTGATGACCGGCTCTATGATCTCTTCCTCGATCCCCACCGCCAATATAGCTGCGCCTATTGGTCTCCAGAGGCCACCACGCTCGAAGCCGCGCAGGAAGCCAAGCTCGCCCATATCACCGCCAAGCTTGATCTGAAGCCCGGCCAGAAGGTGCTCGATATCGGCTGCGGCTGGGGCGGCCTCGCCCGCTACATCCATACCCACACCGGCGCCGATGTGCTCGGCATCACGCTCTCTGAAGAACAGCTCAAATACGCCCGCGCCGAGACCGAACGCCGAGGCTTGTCCGACCATGTCAAATTCGAGCTGATCGACTATCGCCGCCTCGAAGGCCAGTTCGACCGTATCGTATCGGTCGGCATGTTCGAGCATGTCGGCCTGCCCAATTACCGCATCTACTTCGAAACCATCGAGCGCCTGCTCGCCGATGACGGCGTCGCCCTTGTCCACACCATCGCGCGCGCCGACGGCCCCGGCGCCACCGACCCCTGGACCGCCAAATACATCTTCCCCGGCGGCTACAGCCCCGCCGTCAGCCAGATCATCCCCCATATCGAGCGCTCTTGGCTGTGGATCACCGATATCGAGGTGCTGCGCCTCCATTATGCCTACACGCTCGACGCCTGGTATGATCGCTGTCAGGCCAAGCGCGCCGAGATCGAAGCGCTCTACGACGCCCGCTTCTTCCGCATGTGGAGCTTCTATCTCGCCGCCGCCCGCTCGGCCTTCATCAACGATGGCCATATGAACGTGCAGATCCAGCTCACCAAGCGCCGTGACACGCTGCCCCTCACCCGCGATTACATGGGCCAAGCCGAACAACGTCTCTTCCCCGCCGCCCCGCCGGCCGCTAAGCGCGCCTGAACATTTCCAAAGGACCAGCCCCCCATGTCCCAAGCCATCAACCGTGTCGTCCTCGCCTATTCGGGCGGCCTCGACACATCGGTCATCCTCAAATGGCTGCAAACCGAATATGGCTGCGAAGTCGTCACCTTCACCGCCGACTTGGGCCAGGGTGAAGAGCTTGAGCCCGCCCGCGCCAAGGCCCAGCTGCTCGGCATCAAACCCGAACACATCTTCATCGAAGACCTGCGCGAAGAGTTCGTCCGCGATTATGTCTTCCCGATGATGCGCGCCAACGCGCTCTACGAAGGCCAGTATCTGCTCGGCACCTCGATCGCCCGCCCGCTCATCGCCAAGAAACAGATCGAAATCGCGCGCAAAGTCGGCGCCGACGCCGTCTCCCACGGCGCCACCGGCAAGGGCAATGATCAGGTCCGCTTCGAGCTCGGCTATTATGCCCTCGCCCCCGATATCCGCATCATCGCGCCCTGGCGCGAATGGTCGCTCAATAGCCGCGAAGCGCTCATCGCCTTTGCCGAAGAGCATCAGATCCCCGTCTCCAAGGACAAGCGCGGCGAAAGCCCGTTCAGCACCGACGCCAACCTTCTCCACACTTCGTCCGAAGGCAAGGTCCTCGAAGACCCGTGGGAAGAAGTGCCGGACTATGTCTACAGCCGCACCGACAACCCCGAAGATGCGCCAAACACGCCCGAATACATCACCATCGACTTTGAAAAGGGCGATGCGGTGGCCATCAACGGCGACCCCCAATCGCCCGCCACCCTGCTCGCCACCTTGAACGACATGGGCAAGCGCCACGGCATCGGCCGCCTCGACTTGGTCGAAAACCGCTTCGTCGGCATGAAGTCACGCGGCATGTACGAAACACCGGGCGGCACCATCCTCCACCTCGCCCACCGCGGCATCGAGCAGATCACCCTCGACCGGGGTGCGGCCCACCTCAAGGACGAGCTCGCCGTCAAATATGCCGGCCTGCTCTACAACGGTTTCTGGTTCAGCCCCGAGCGCGAGATGCTGCAGGCCGCCATCGATCACAGCCAGGCCCGCGTCAACGGCACCGTCCGCCTCAAGCTCTACAAGGGGTCGGCAAGCGTCGTCGGCCGCAAATCCCCCGACAGCCTCTATTCCGCCAGCGTCGTCACCTTCGAAGACGACGCCGGCGCCTACGACCAGCGCGACGCCGAAGGCTTTATCAAGCTGAACGCGCTCCGCCTCCGCCTGCTCGGCCGCCGCGACGGGCGTTAACCATAAATTACGAAATTCGACTCCCAACACGCTTTCGAGAATGCTAATGAACCCTTGAATTTAAGGGGTTCCTCATGCGCAAAATCATCTTCGCCGCCGTCATGGCCATTGCCAGCGCGTCCAGCGCGCAGGCTGTCACCCTGTTTTCGCAAGATTTCGACACCCTGCCCACCACGCTGATCACCAACAGCGTGCCCGGCTTCACCGTCTCCACCAATGTCGACATTGTCGCCATGCCCAACACCTTCGGCATCGCCTGCGCCGGCGGCAGCGGCGCCTGCATCGATCTCGACGGCACCCGCAGCGCCGCCACCATCACCACCGATGCAATCGCCTTCAAGGCCGGCCAGCGCATCAACATCAGCTTCGATGTAAGCGGCAGCCAGCGCGGCAGCGCCTCCGATGGGTTCAGCTTCAACACCAGCTTCGCCGCGCCCACCGCGCTCACCGGCCTGACCGTGCTCTCGGGTTTCACCAGCCTCACCGGCACCGGCCCCTACACCGAAACCATCGCCGGCACCCGTCCCTTCCTCACCTACGCCCTGTCCTTCATCCCCACCACCGCCGGCAGCCTCGCGCTCAGCTTCGGCACCACCAGCGCCGACAATGTCGGCCCCATGCTCGACAATGTCGTGGTCTCGCAGGTCCCGGAACCCGCCAGCTGGGCGATGCTCATCGCCGGCTTCGGCCTCATCGGCGCCGCCATGCGGCGCCGCTACCAGGGCAGCGTATCCCCCGCATAAGTCACATAGCGGCACTCGAGCGGCTGCGCCGCGCCCAGCACATCCGCCATCCCGCGTACGCTCGTATCCACATCCAGATCGGCATGTTCCGTGCCCATTTCGGTGCGCACCCAGCCCGGATGCAGCGCCAGCGTCGCCACCCGGCCCTTGGCATCCACATTGGCAAAGCTCGTCACCAGCGAATTCAGCGCTGACTTAGATGCACTGTAAAGCTCGGCAAACCCCGTCTGCCGCAAGCTGACCGAGCCCAAAATGGAGCTCATGAAGGCCATGGTGCCGCCGTCCTTCACCAGCGGCAACAGCACCCGCCCGGCACGCACCGGCGCCACCGCATTGGTCCACATCAAATCCGCCACCGCCGCCTTGTCCACGCCGTCTGCGGTGCGCTCGGCAAAGGCATGGTCCGGCCCCATCGTGCCGGCGCACAGCAGCACCACATCAAAGCGCCGCGCCCCCAGCGCCGCCGCCAGCCGCTCCACATCGGCGCGCACGTCCATATCGACCACCGCCACCTCGGCCCCGCTCGCCTCCAGCTCGGCCGCCGGCCCGCGCCGCGTCGCCACCACATCCCAGCCGCGCGCCACAAGCTCGCGCGTCAGCCCCAGCCCCAGCCCGCGTGACGCCCCGATGATGATCGCCGACTTCGTCATGTCCCGCCCCTCAAAGCCCGAAGCTCTGCTTCACCCCGTCAATCACGAACTGCGCCGCCAGCGCCGCCAGCACCACGCCCAACAGCCGCGTCAGCGCGCCCTCGAATTTCGCCCCCATCACCGCCATGATCGGCCCCGCCGCCAGCAGGCTGAGCAGCGTCAGCACCATCACCGCCACCAGCGCGCCGAGCACCGCCGCCAGCTCCAGCGCGCTGTGCGCCCGCGCCGTCAGCAGCATCATCGCCGCAATCGCCCCCGGCCCGGCCAGCATCGGGATCGCCATGGGAAACACCGAAATATCCTCTTCCGGCGACGTGGCAGACGCCAAGACCTCCTCGGCCCGGTTCTCGCGGCGCTCGGTGCGCTTCTCAAACACCATGTCGATGGCAATCAGAAACACCATCAGCCCACCCGCCACCTTGAACGCCGCCAGGCTGATGCCCAGCGCATTCAGAAACGGCTGCCCGCCCAGTGCAAAGGCCAGCAGCACCGCCAGCGCAATCCAGAACGACCTGAGCGCCATCGCGCGCCGATGCCCCTTGCTCGTTCCCGCCGTCAGCGACGAAAAAATCGGCACACAGCCCGGCGGATCGATCACCACGAACAGCGTCACAAACGCTGAAACAAACAGCGTCAGCGCCTCGTTCATGCCGCCAGCCGGGCGCTCGCGGCTTCCACCGTATTGGCCAGCAAACAGGCAATCGTCATCGGCCCCACCCCGCCCGGCACCGGCGTGATCCAGCCAGCCCGTACGCTTGCGCCCGCAAACTCCACATCCCCCACCAGCCGGCTCGTCCCGTCCGCCGCCACCACCCGGTTGATGCCGACATCGATCACGCACGCCCCCGGCCTGATCCAGTCCCCGCGCACCATCTCGGGCACGCCCACGGCCGCCACCACAATCTCGGCCCGCGCCACATGGCCGGCCAGGTCACGCGTCCGGCTGTGCGCCAGCGTCACCGTCGCGCTCTTTGCTGTCAGCAGCGCCGCCATCGGCTTGCCCACAATCGACGAGCGCCCGATCACCAGCGCCTCCCGCCCGGAAAGATCGCCCAGCGCCTCCTCGATCAGCATCAGGCAGCCCTTGGGCGTGCACGGCACCAGCGCCTTCTGCCCCACCGCCAGCCGCCCGGCATTGACCGGGTGAAAGCCGTCAACATCCTTGGCCGGGTCGATCGCCGCCAACACCTTGTCACCGTCGATATGCGCCGGCAGCGGCAGCTGCACCAAAATCCCGTCAACCGCCTGATCGGCATTGAGCGCCGCCACAAGCGCCAGCAATTCGGCCTCGCTCACCCCCGCATCAAGCCGATGCTCGAACGAGACCATCCCCGCCGCCCGCGTCGCCACGCCCTTGTTCTTCACATAAACCCGGCTCGCCGGATCCTCGCCCACCAGCACCACCGCCAGCCCCGGCGCGCGGCCATGCGCGGCCACAAAGGCCGCCACATCGGCCGCCACCGCCTCGCGCAGGCGCATCGCCCGCGCCTTGCCATCGATCACCACCGCGCTCACCGCCGGGGCGTCACATCATGCCGACATCGAGCAGCAGCGCCGGCAGCAGCCGCTGCACCAAAATGATCCCCAAAATCAGCACCATCGGCGCCAGATCAATGCCGCCCATGTCCGGCAGCACCCGCCGGATCGGCCGCAGCATCGGCGCAAAGAACCGGTCCAGCCCGGTCACCACCGCGCGCACGAACCCATTGTTCATGTTGATGACATTGAACGCCACCAGCCAGCTCATCACCGCCCAGATGACCAGCGCCCAGATCAGCAGCTGCAGCGCATAAATCACCACACCCACCAAGGCGACCATCGTATTCATGGCAACTCCTTTTCCAAGCCTCCCTCTACCGCGCCCGCCTGCGCATCACAACTCGCCTCTTGCCGCCGCGCCCGCGCCCGCCTACCCAGCCGCCACGGCACATGGGAGGAAACGACATGAACACCATCGGCGTCATCGGCAGCGGCCTCATGGGCAATGGCATCGCCCATGTCAGCGCACTGGCCGGCTATGATGTCATCCTCTCCGACATAGAAATGGCCCGCGCCGAGGCCGCCCGCGCCACCATCCAGAAAAACCTCGCCCGCATGGTCGCCAAGGGCAGCGTCACTGAGGCCGATGCCGACGCCGCCCTCGCCCGCATCCGCCTCACCACCGACAACGCCGATCACGCCGCCGCCGATCTGGTCATCGAGGCCGCCACCGAAAATGAAGGCGTCAAGGCGCGCATCTTCCAGTCGCTCAGCCTCGCCCCCCATGCGCTGCTCGCTTCCAACACCAGCTCCATCTCGATCACGCGGCTGGCCAGCACCACCGACCGCCCCGACCGGTTCTGCGGCCTGCATTTCTTCAACCCCGTGCCGCTGATGGCGCTGGTCGAGATCATCCCCGGCCTCGCCACCTCCGAGGATACCAAGGCGAAGATGCATGAATTCGCGCGCCGGCTCGGCAAGACCGCCATCGAGGCCGCCGACAGTCCCGCCTTCATCGTCAACCGCGTGCTCTGCCCGATGCTCAACGAAGCCATTTTCGCGCTCGGCGAAGGCGTCGGCAGCGTCACCGACATCGACACCGGCCTCAAGCTCGGCGCCAACCACCCCATGGGCCCGCTCACACTCGCCGATTTCGTCGGCCTCGACACGCTGCTCAGCATCATGCAGGTCATGCAGGCCGCCACCGGCGATCCCAAATACCGCCCCGCGCCGCTGCTGGTCAAATACGTCGAAGCCGGCTGGACCGGCAAGAAATCCGGCCGCGGCTTCTATGATTATTCCGGCCCCGAACCCGTCCCCACGCGCTGAGGAAACAGGGAAACCCCCTTTCCGTCCGCCCCCCATCCCCCTATAGCGCGGCCATGTCCGCACACGATCCCACGCCCGAGATGATGGCCAAGACCGAAACCCTAGTCGAGGCCCTGCCCTATCTCCAGCGCTATGCCGGCAAGATCTTCGTGGTCAAATATGGCGGCCACGCCATGGGCAATGCCGAGCTGGCGCGCGATTTCGCCGAGGATATCGTGCTGCTGAAGGCGGTCGGCATCCTGCCCGTCGTCGTCCATGGCGGCGGCCCGCAGATCGGCTCCATGCTCAAGCGGCTCGGCATCGAGAGCACCTTCGTCGATGGCCTGCGCGTCACCTGTGAAGACACCGCCCGCATTGCCGAAATGGTGCTGGCCGGGAGCATCAACAAGGAGCTGGTCGCCTGGGTCGAACAGGCGGGCGGCCGCGCGGCTGGCATCAGCGGCAAGGACGGCGGCCTCGTCCGCGCCCGCAAGGTCACCCGCACCACCCGCGATCCGGGCAGCGCCATCGAGCAGGTCGTCGATCTCGGCTTCGTCGGCGAGCCCGAAACTGTCGACCGCACGCTCATCGACACGCTGCTCGCCGCGGGCATCGTGCCCGTCATCGCGCCGGTCGCCACCGGCGCCGATGGGCATACTTACAATATCAACGCCGATACCATGGCCGGCCATATCGCCGCCGCGCTGGGTGCCTCGCGCCTGTTCCTGCTCACCGATGTGCCGGGCGTGCTCTCCAAGGACAAGGCGCTGCTCACCGACCTGACCCCCGCCGACATCGCCAGCCTGACCGCTGATGGCACCATAACCGGCGGCATGATCCCAAAGCTCGAGACCTGCACCCGCGCCGTCGAGAGCGGTGTCGATGCCGCCGTCATCCTCGATGGCCGCATCCCGCACGCCATGCTGCTCGAAATCTTCACCCGGCGCGGCGCCGGCACGCTGGTCCGCAAATAGGCTATTTGACCGCCGCCGCCCCGGCCCCGGCAATCTCGCCGTCCTCGGCCGACGTTGCCCCGCTCACGCCGACCGCGCCCACAAGCTCGCCGCCTGCCATCACCGGCACCGCACCGTCCACCAGCGTCGCCGGCAGCGTCAGCAGCCGCATGCCTTCGGGCGCCATCAGCGCCTCCTGCATCGCCTTGGTCGGCCGCTTGAAGCCGGCGGCCGTGCGCGCCTTGGCCAGCGCGATATCAGGGCCGACAAGGCTCGCCCCGTCCATCCGCCGCATCACGATCGGCACGCCCGAAGGGTCGACCACCACCACCGAGACCTTCAGCCCCATCGCCGCAGCCTTGGCTTCGGCCGCCTTGACCACGGCATCTGCACCCGCCAGCGCCAGCACCGGCTTCTGCACCACCATCTGCGCGGAAGCCGGCGCGGCCAGCAGCAGGGCGAGAGCGAGCGCGCGCATCACAGCTTGCCCGTCAGCTCGGGCACAAGGCTGAACAGATCGCCCACCAGCCCCAGGTCAGCAACCTGGAAGATCGGCGCTTCCTCATCCTTGTTGATGGCGACAATGATCTTCGAATCCTTCATCCCCGCCAGATGCTGGATGGCGCCGGAAATGCCGATCGCCATGTAAAGCTCCGGCGCCACGATCTTGCCGGTCTGCCCCACCTGATAATCATTGGGCGCATAGCCGGCATCCACAGCCGCGCGCGACGCGCCCACCGCCGCCCCCAGCTTGTCGGCCAGCGGGTCGATATATTCGTGGAACTTCTCGGAGGATCCCAGCGCCCGGCCGCCCGACACGATGATCTTCGCCGCCGTCAGCTCAGGCCGCGCCGACGCCGTCAGCTCGGCGCCTTCAAAGCTCGCCTTGTCGCTGGCCGCCGCCGCCGCCACCGCCTCAATGCTGGCCGAACCGCCGCTGGTCGCCGCCTTGGCAAAGGCCGTGCCGCGCACGGTGATCACTTTCTTGGCATCCGACGACTTCACCGTCGCAATCGCATTGCCGGCATAAATCGGCCGGGTGAAGGTGTCCGCCGACACCACCGAGAGAATGTCCGAAATCTGCGCCACATCGAGATGCGCCGCCACACGCGGCGCCACATTCTTGCCGCGCGACGTCGCCGGCGCCACAAAGGCGTCATAGCCCGCCATCAGCCCGGCGATCAGCGGCGCCAGATTCTCCGGCAGCGCATGGGCATAGGCCGCGTCATCGGCGTGCAGCACCTTGTGCACCCCCGCCACCGCCGCCGCTTGGCTCGCCACCGAAGCCGAACCCGCGCCCGCGACCAGCAGATGCACCTCGCCGCCCAGCTCGCCCGCCGCGGTCACGGCCGCCAGCGTGGCATCCTTCAGATCCTTGTTGTCATGTTCGGCCAGAACCAGAACGCTCATGCCACCGCTCCCATCGTCTTCAGCTTCTCGACCAGTTCGTCCACGGTCTTGACCTTGATCCCCGCCTGCCGCTTGGCCGGCTCCTCGACCTTCACCACCGTCAGGCGCGGCGTCATGTCGACCCCATAGTCAGCCGGCGTCTTGGCCGCGATCGGCTTGGATTTCGCCTTCATGATGTTGGGCAGGCTCGCATAGCGCGGCTCATTCAGGCGCAGATCGGTGGTCACCACCGCCGGCAGCGCCAGCGCCACCGTCTCCAGCCCGCCGTCAATCTCGCGTGTCACCATCACCTTGCCGTCGCCCGGCTCGACCTTGCTGGCAAAGGTGCCCTGCGCCCAGCCCAGCAGCCCGGCCAGCATCTGCCCGGTCTGGTTGGCATCGTCATCGATCGCCTGCTTGCCCAAAATCACCAGCCCCGGCGCCTCGTCCTCGCAGATCTTCGCCAGAAGCTTCGCCACCGCCAGCGATTCGGTCACCACGTCGGTGGTCACCAAAATGCCCCGGTCCGCGCCCATCGCCAGTGCGGTGCGCAGCGTCTCGGTCGCTTGCTGCACCCCCACCGAAACCACCACGATCTCGCTGGCCACGCCCTTTTCCTTCAGCCGGATCGCCTCTTCCACGGCAATCTCGTCAAAGGGGTTCATGCTCATCTTCACATTGGCCAGGTCCACGCCCGACCCGTCGGGCTTGACCCGCACCTTGACGTTGTAATCAACCACCCGCTTGACGGGCACCAGAACCTTCATGACCAGCTCTCCCAAAGGCGCACTTCTTGCCTCCCGGATTGGCCCAACCTCACGCAAACGTCAACCTCGCAGCCGTCGCAGGATCGCTTCAGACCTGTCAGGGCTGCATGCCCCCGGCATCCCGCCGCCACAGCTGCAGGCTGAACCAGCCCTGCGCGTCCTCGCGGCTCGTCACCGGCGTCCAGCCCGCCGCCCGGCCCATCAGCCGCACCGCATCCAGCGTCCATTTGTGGCTGTTCTCGGTGTGGATGGTCTCGCCCGCCCGCATCGAAAACCGCTGCCCCGCCGCCTCGAACGCGGTATCGCGCAGCGCCTCCAGATGCATCTCCACCCGGCTCGCAGCTGCATTCCAGAGCGCAAGGTGCCGAAAATCCGAAAGCCTGACCGTGCCGGCCAGCTCACGGTTGATCCGCGCCAGCAGATTGAGGTTGAACGCCGCCGTCACGCCCTCGCTGTCGTCATAGGCCGCTTCCAGCACGCCGCTGTCCTTGGCCAGGTCAAAGCCGATCAACAGCCAGCTGCCCGCCCCCAGCAAGCCGCCCCAGCCGCGCAGCAGGTCCACGGCCGCCGCCGGCGTCAGATTGCCGATCGTCGAGCCGGGAAAAAAGCCCAGCCACGGCGCGCCCAGCGCCGGCAAGGCAAAGCGCCGGGTGAAATCCCCCTCCACCGGATGCACCGCCAGCCCCGGAAAATCCGCCGCCAGCGCACCCGCCGAGGCGCGCAGAAAAGCGCCCGAAATATCCACCGGCACATAAGCCGCAGGCGCCACCGCGCGCAGCAGCAGCGGCGTCTTGGTGCTCGATCCCGAACCAAATTCGATCACCGCCCGCCCCGGCCCCACCGCGTCGGCCACATCGCCGGCAAAATCCACCAATATCGCGACCTCGGTGCGGGTGGGATAATAGTCAGCGAGGTCGGTAATCGCCTCGAAAATCTCCGAACCGCGCCGGTCATAGAGCCAGCGCGCCGGGATCACTTTCTGCGCCTGCGCCAGCCCGGCGCGCACATCGCGGGCAAAATCGCCCGCCCCCTCAAACTCGTCCGCATCGGCCATGACCGCCCCTCAAATGTCGCGTGCCAGCCGCACACCGGAAAATTGCCAGCGCGCCTCCGGCGCAAAAAAGTTCCTCACACTCGCCCGCGAGCTGCCGCGCGGCGTCGCGCAGCTGGCGCCCTTCAGCACCATCTGCCCGCTCATGAACTTGCCATTATACTCGCCCACAGCCCCAGGCGCGGGCCGAAACCCCGGATAGGGCCGAAATGCGCTCGCCGTCCATTGCCAGCAATCACCAAACATCGAAGCCGAGCCGATCGGCCGCACCGCCCCGGCACGGTCAAGCTGGTTGCCGCCCGCCGGGTCCGCGTCAGCCGCCGCCACTTCCCATTCCGCCTCGCTCGGCAGCCGCGCCCCGGCCCAGCTGGCAAAGGCATCCGCCTCATAAAAGCTGACATGGCAAACCGGTGCCTCCGGGTCGAGCGGCTGGCGGCCCGAAAGCCCAAACCCCGACCACCAGCCCTCCTCGGCGCGCCAGTGCAGCGGCGCCGAGATCCCCTCGCGCTGCCGCCACGCCCAGCCATCCGACAGCCACAGCGAGGCCCGGTCATAGCCGCCATCGGCAATGAAGTCGGCCCAGTCGGCATTGCTCACCAGCGCCTCGCAGATCCGGAAGGGCGCCAGATACACAGGGTGGCGCGGCCCCTCGCAATCAAAGGCGAAACCATCGCCATCATGACCAATCTCATGCAGCCCGCCCGCCACCTCGCGCCAGCCATATTCCCGCGCCGGGCTCGGTGCCGCCGGCCCCGCCTGCCACACCGCCGGCTCGGTCGGGTTCGCCGCCATCAAATCGAGCAGATCGGTCAGCAGCAGTTCCTGATGCTGCATCTCATGATGACAGCCCAAAAGCAGCAGCGCGCGCTGCGCCTCATCAAGCCCGTCCAGCCGCCGTGCCACCCGCGCATCAATGTCGGCACGCCATTCCAGCACCCGCGCCAGCGTCGGCCGGGTCAGCATGCCGCGCCGGTCGCGCGCCAGCCGCGGCCCCAGCGCCTCATAATAGCTGTTGAACAGAAAGCCGAAATCCGCATCAAACACCGGCTCGCCGGCCAGGACGAACGTCTCGAAAAACCAGGTCGTATGCGCCAGATGCCATTTCGCCGGCGAGGCATCGGGCATCGACTGGGCGCTCGCATCCGCATCCGAAAGTGGGCCAATCAGCGCCACCGTCCGCCCGCGCACCTGCTCGAACAGCGCTCTCAGACGATCTCCCTGCACGGCGGAAGAGAGGCTCTGAACGTTCATGCGCTCCTCACTCGCGGTTGGCGCCGGGCACCCACAATATGTCACCGTCCGGCGCATTGGCCAACCGTGCAAGCTGAAACAACAGGTCCGAAAGCCGGTTGAGGTAGCGCATCGCCGGGCCCGACAGCGCCTCGCCCGCCGCCACCGCCGCCACCCCGTCCCGCTCCGCGCGCCGACACACGGTCCGCGCCACATGCAGCGCCGCCGCCAGCGCCGTGCCGCCCGGCAGAACAAAGCTGGTGAGCGACGGCAGCGTATCGGTCACCGCGTCCAGCTCGCGCTCCAGCCGCACCACCTGTGCGTCACTCACCCTGAGCGCGCCTTCAATCTCGCCCGGCGTGGCAAGGTCAGCACCCAGATCGAACAGGTCATTCTGCACCCGGGCGAGCGCTGCCGCGATGTCGCCCTCGGCCAACACCCGCGCCATGCCAACAGCCGCGTTCAGCTCATCGACCCCGCCCACCACCTGCAAGCGCGGATCGGCCTTCGACCGCCGCGAGCCATCCACCAGCCCGGTCGTGCCCTCGTCACCCGTGCGTGTGTAGATCCGGTTGAGCTTGACCACGAAGCCGCCTGCTCAGCCCTGTCGGTTGACCAGGAACAGCAGCACGATGAAAATGATCGCCAGCGCCTGAAAGGCGACCCGGTAGCTCATCATCAGATTGGACTTCTTGCCGCCCACATCCTTGCCGCGCGCCATGATGATGATGCCGCGCGCCAAAACCGCCAGCGTCGCCACGGCGGCAAAGACCATAAGAACGATAAGCGCGACCTGCATTCTCCACCCTTAACGCCCCCTCACCCCGGACGCCATGCCCAAAGCCCGAAAAACCGGCCCACGCGCAAATCCGGTCAAACTGCCGCACCAGCCGCCGCCAGCACCTCGGCCGCCGACAAGCCGCGCGCCCGCATGTCGGCCACGGTCATGCTGTGGTCGCGCTTGGCCAGCCGCTTGCCGTCAGGCCCCAGCAGCAGCGGGTGATGATGATAGCGCACGGCCGGCAAGCCGAGCGCCGCCTGCAACAGCCGCTGGCCATGGCAAGCCGGCAGCAGGTCCTCACCGCGCACCACATCGCTCACCTGCTGATGCGCATCATCCACCACCACCGCCAGATGATAGGCCACGCCCGCATCCCGCCGCGCCACCACGAAATCACCAAGAAGCCCCGGCTCCACCAGCACCTCGCCAGCTCTGGCATCCTCGAACCGCAAGTCCCCCAGCATCGCCGCCGCCCGCGCCGCATCGAGCCGCCATGCCGCCCCGTCCAACCCCCCGCCTTCTGGCACACCGCGTCCCCGGCAGGTCCCCGGATAAAGCGGCCCCTCCGGCCCCATCCGCCCGAAATGCGGCGCCGAAACAGCAGCGGCAATATCCGCCCGCGTGCACACGCAGGGGTAGATCAGCCCCATGTCCCGCAGTCGTGCCAGCGCATCCCGATAGGAGTCCCTCCGCGCGCTCTGCCGTACCACCGGCTCATCCCAGTCCAGCCCCAGCCATGCCAGATCTTCAAAAATCCCCGCCTCAAACGCGGGCCGGCACCGCCCCTCGTCAATGTCCTCCATCCGCATCAGCCACTGCCCGCCGGCCGCCCGTGCCAGCCGCCAGCCCTCCCACGCCGAGCGCACATGACCCAGATGCAGCCGCCCCGTCGGGCTCGGCGCAAAGCGCGTGCGGACCAACTTATCCCCAACCATATGCTGTGCTGTCATTTGCCTGACACACGAACTGTTGTATGGAGGCTCCAACCACGGAAATGGCCGCTGCATCGCACGGCCTTGAGTGCGACAGGGCCTGTGGTCATCGGCCGTTCCCATAGCAGGGAGACGGCGCAGTCATGTACCATTCCGACATCCTTTCCCCGCCGCCTCATGGCCATGATGTTCATACCCCGCCGGAAAGCTGCCCCGCCCTCGTCCTCAACGCCGATTATACGCCGCTCTCCTATTATCCGCTCTCGCTCTGGCCCTGGCAAACCGCCGTCAAGGCCGCCTTCCTTGAACGCGTCGACATCGTCGCCGAATATGACCGGGTGATCCGCAGCCCCAATCTCGACATGAGGCTGCCCTCGGTCATTGCGCTGCGTCAATATGTGCGCCCCTCCAGCCATCCCGCCTTCACCCGCTTCAACCTGTTCCTGCGTGACAAGTTCACCTGCCAATATTGCGGCGCCCACAATGATCTCACCTTCGATCATGTCGTGCCGCGCGCCTATGGCGGTCGCACCACATGGGCCAATGTCACCACCGCCTGCGCGCCGTGCAACCTCCGCAAGGGCGGCCGCACGCCGGCCGAAGCGCATATGCAGCTGCACAGCCGACCCCATCAGCCCACCACCCACAGCCTTCAGGAAAATGGCCGCGCCTTCCCGCCGCATTATCTCCACGAGACCTGGCGCGACTATCTCTACTGGGACACCGAGCTGCTCGAATAGCGCAGCACCACCGTCAGCCCCTCCACAGGCTCGGCAGGCAGTGCTGCGAGCCGCACTGCATCACGCCGCGCCCGGTCCACCACCGCCGCCGGCACATCGCCCGCCACCAGCAGCGCATCACACCGCCCCAGCCAGCCCAGCTGGTTGAGCGTCAACTCGCCCGGGTCCGCACTCGTCACCACAATCTCGCGCGTCTCGGTCACCGCCGCCGAGCCGCCGTCAATCGCCGCCGCCACCGTCGCCGCCGCGTCATCAAGCGCCACCAGCGGATCAAGCGGCCCACCCTCCGCCAGCGCCCGCTCCCAGAGCCGCCGCCGGTCGGCCACGCTCCCGTGCCGCGCCGCCGCCGCCCCGCGCGCCCCGCCAATGGCGCGTGCCAGCGCGCCCAGCGAGGCCGGCAACATCGCCTCCAGCCGGCCGCGCAGCGCCCTCGACAGGCTGGCCGAGGCCCCACCCGTCGAAATCGCCACCACCACCGGCGAGCGGTCGACAATCGCCCCCATCAGAAAATCGCTCATCCCGGGCTTGTCCACCACATTGACCAGCAGTCCGCGCGCCCGGAGCCGCGCCGCCGCCGCCGCCGCCTCGGCCTCATCCTCGATGCCGACAAAGGCCAGCACCGGCGCCTCAGCGCTCTCACCGCATACCAGCCCGCCGGCGGCCACCACCAGCCGCGCCTTGGCCGCCGCCGCCTCGCCGTCGCCAAGCACGATCACCTCGCGCCCGCTCAGCGTCAAAAAGAGCGGCAGCGCCTCCACCGCGCTCAGGCCGCCTTGCGCAGCATGATCTCCGGCTCGGCCACCGCCTCGGGCCGCGCCGCCAGCCGCGCCTCGCTCATCAGGGCCATCACCGGCGCCGCCAGAAAGCGCATCGACGCCAGCAGCGCGCTCGCCCCGGTCAGCAGCGCCAGGTCACGCCCCAGCGCGCCGCCCAGCGCCGCCATCCCCATCGTCACCGCGAAAAAGCCAAGGCCCAGCGCCGTCTCGGCCCAGACGCTGCGCAGCGCCGCCACGCCTGACCGCGCCGCTTCAAACTTCGGCGTCCGCCGCCACGCCAGCCGCCGCCCGGTCAGCCCCGCCACGCCCGCCACCATCGTCACCCAGCTCAGCGCCATGCGGGCGAGTGCGGCGCGCGCCATGTCGCCCGGCCGCGTACAGCCCGCCAGCCGCATCCGCGTCGTCGCATGAATGAGCGAGGCCGTGCTCGCCAGCACCAGCGCCCACCAACCCACCGCGGGCAGCACAAACACCGGCAACAGACCCGCCAGCGTCAACAGCCCCGCCAGCACACCAGCTGCAGTGCCCATCACCGTGCGCGCCGCCAGCATCACCGGCCCCATGCTGCGCTCCACCTCGAGCAGCTTCGACCAGCCGTTCAGCTGCCCCACGCCGCCCAGCGCGCGCGGCAACAGCATCCGCCAATGCCGCACCACCTGCTGCACCGGCCCCGCCATCCAGCGGAAGCGCTGCTTCTTGTAATCGAGGAAGGTCGCCGGAATCAGCCCGCGCCCAAAGGTCTCGTCCACGAAAATGCCCTGATAGCCCAGCCCGCGCAGCCGCACCGAAAGCTCGCTGTCCTCCGACAAGCACCATTCCGCCCAGCCCCCGGCGCGCACCAGCGCCTCTGCGCGCAGCAGGCACATGGTCCCGATCGTCACCGCACAGCCATATTCATTGAGCCCGGGAAAGCTCACCCGGTTGGCCGGCATATATTCAAAATAGCAGCCGCGCAGATAGGCCTCGGAAGCAAAGTCGCGGTAATCATGCGGCGTCTGCACATAGCCAATGGCCGGATCGTCAAAATGGCCGACCAGCTGGCTCAGAAACTGCGGCTCGGCCAGATAATCAGCATCGACCACCGCCACCAGCTCGGTCCCGGCCGCCATCTCGCGCAGCAGATAGTTAAGCGCACCGGCCTTGGCCCCGGCAATCGGCGACACATGAAAGAAGCGGAACCGCCGCTGCCCCAGCCGCTGGTTGAGCCAGGCACAATGCGCCTGCACCGGCCGCCAAAGCGCCTCGTCGGCAGTATTGTTGTCGCAAACCAGCACTTCAAAATCCGCATAGTCCTGCGCCGCCAGCGCATCGAGCGTCGCCATCACCAGCGCCGGCGGCTCGGCATGGCAGGGCACATGCACCGACACGAACGCGCCCTCCGCGCGCGCCGCCAGCGCCCGGTGCGGCCGCCGCCAGTCGCGGTGGGTCAGCGCCGCATCATGCACCAGCAGCGCCGCCGTGCGCATCACCGCCGGCACCAGCCCCGCCACCACCGCGCCCAGAAACAGCCCCCGCGCCCAGCCGGGAAAGCCCAGTTCGCCCAAAAGCCCCCACATCCACACCGATGTCACCGGCACCGAAAGCCCGGCCACCGTCATCATCACCACACCGGCGGCGTGCAGCCGCGGCAACCGCCAACCAACCAGCGCTGCCACCCCAAGCAGCAGAAGCGCTGTGGCCAGCGCCCCGGAGCCATCGGCAAACCCAGCCGAAGCCGCCGCCGAAACGCCCACCATCCCCGTCACCGCCGGCACGCGCAGCCAGCGCGGCTCACGCACCACATGCATCGCAGGCACCGCCCACACCGTCCACAGCGCACTCAACACCGACAGCAGCGCCAGCGTCAGCAGCGCCGTGCCGGCCATTTCCGCCAGAAATTGCAGAATGTTCATGGCGCGCACATTACCTCAAGCCAGACCCTGCCAACAGTCAGGCAAGGCAAACCCGACCCCGGCTAGGCCCCGCTCTGCCGCACTGCAACACAGCCGCCCGCAGCCGGGCGCAGCTTTGGCGCAACCCGTCCCGCGCGATTGTCCCCACCGCGCCGCAATGCTACCTGTCCGGGCACAACCAGCAGCAGGTCCGCCCAGCAGAGGTCCATCATGCCCGTCGAAGCCACCGGTCCCTATGATGACAACAATATCTTCGCCCGCATCCTGCGCGGCGAAATCCCCTCGAAGCGCGTCCATGAAGACGAATGGTCGCTCGCCTTTCACGACATCAACCCGCAGGCCCCCATCCATGTCCTCGTCATCCCCAAGGGCAAATGGCGCAGCTGGGCCGATTTTTCCGCTCATGCGTCTGATGCGGAGATCGCCGGCTTCATCCGCGCCGTCGGCCTCGTCGCCCGCCAGCTCGGCCTCGAAACTCCCGGCTACCGCCTGCTCGCCAATGCCGGGCTCGATGCGCACCAGGAAGTGCCGCATCTCCATGTCCATGTCTTTGGTGGCCGCCCGCTCGGCGCGATGCTCGCGCCCATCTCCTGAACAACCGCAATGCTCAGCGCTCAGACCTCGTAACGGCACGCCGCGCGCATGAAGCGGATGGTCTCGCGCTCCACCCGCGCCTGCTCCGCCGCATCATCGGTGGCGAAAATCCGGTCGATCGCCTCACCCACGAACAAATGGGTGAACGAGGCGGCGATATCGATCTCGATGCCATCAATGCCGCGCTTGGCAAAGGCCGCCGCCATATGCCGCTGCACCCATTCCACCACCGTGTCCTTGGCGGCATGATAAAACGGCTCCACCTCAGCGCTCATCATAAGTTTGGTCCGCGCCGTCGCCTCGCAGCTCTCGCCGGTCATGCCTTCCCACATCGAATTGGCGCGGACAAACTCGAACACCCGCGGCACGATGATGCCCGGCTCCAGATCCTCCAGCGCGTCCTCGCCATGCATATAGGCGATCATCATCTCGCCGTGCCGCCGCCCCAACTCCTCCAGCAGCTTCTGCTTCGATCCGAAGTGATAGAAGATCGAGCCTTCCGAAACATCTGCCTCGCGCGCGATATCGGCCGTGCCAGTGCGCGCAAAACCCTTGGTTGAAAACAGCATATAGGCGGCTGAAAGCACCCTCGCCCGCGTCTCCGCCGGGTCATAACGCCGGGCCCGGCTCTCGCCCTTGCCCTCGGTTTCACTTGTATCGATCGCGCGCGTTGCCACTCTGCCAGTTCTTTCCTATCCCCAAGATTGTCGCTTCTATAAGCTGACAACTGAGTCAGAGTCAAAAAAACTCACAACTTCCCCAAAAAAGGCCCCCGATGCCAGCTGCCGAAATCAGGCCCCATCAAGACGGCTGGTTCTGGAGCCAGGACAATCTGCGCCTCCATTACCGCGAATGGCCGGGCGATGATCCCGCCCGCCCGGCGCTGCTCTGCCTGCCCGGCCTCACCCGCACGGCCGCCGATTTCGAAGGCCTCGCCGCCCATCTCGCCGGCCGCTGGCGTCTCATCGCGCCCGACCTGCGCGGCCGCGGCGAATCGGCATGGCCACGCGATTCGCTCACCTATGTCCCGCTCACCTATCTGCTCGATCTCGGCCGCCTCCTAGACGCCGCCGCCATCCGCCGCTTCGTCGTCATCGGCAACTCGCTCGGCGGCCATCTCGCCATGCAGCTCACCACCGGCCACCGTGCCGCCATGGCCGGCGCCGTCCTCAATGACATCGGCCCCGTGCTCGAAACCGAAGGTCTCGCCAGGCTGCGCGCCAATGTCGGCCGCGCCGCCAACTGGCTCACCTGGGTCCATGCCGCCCGCGATCTGCAAGCCCGCAATCACGCCGCTCACCCCGACTGGACGCTGCGGGACTGGCTCGCTCAGGCGCACCGCCTGTGCCGTCTCAGCAGCTCGGGCCGGGTCGTCTTCAACTATGATCCGCGCATCGCCGACGCCCTGCGCCTGCCCGGCGCCAACGCCGGCGTCAATCTCTGGGCCGCCTTCAAGGGCCTCACCGGCCTGCCCGTACTCAGCCTGCGCGGCGTCCTGTCCGATGTCTTCAGCCCGGCCGCCCAGCAGGACATGGCCGCCCGCCTCCCCGATTTGATGGTCGCCACCGTGCCCCGCGTCGGCCATGCTCCCACCCTCACCGAACCCGCCGCCCTCCAGGCCATCGATACGCTGCTCGCCCTCGTCCTCGAAAGGGAACATCCATGACCGACCTGCCCAGCCACCGCCACGCCTGGCGCCTGCGCCGCCGCCCCACCGGCGATATCGCCGAAGGGGATCTCGCCTATGCCGCCGAGCCGCTGCCCGCGCTCGCCGAGGGCCAGTTCCTGCTCAAGATCATCTACCTCTCGCTCGATCCCACCAACCGCATCTGGATGAGCGACATGGAGCAATATATGCCCCCCGTCGGCCTTGGCGACGCCATGCGCGGCGGCGTCTGCGGCCGCGTCATCGCCAGCCGCAAGCCCGGCGTCGACGTCGGCCAGTTGATGGCCGGCCTCGGCGAATGGGCCGACCATATCATCTCCGACGGCACCGCCATGGCGCCCATGCCGATGCTGCCCGGCCTCAGCCTCGCCGCCGCCTATGGCACGCTCAGCCTCGTCGGCCCCACCGCCTATTTCGGCCTGCTCGACATCGGCCAGCCCAAGCCCGGCGAAACCCTCGTCGTCAGCGCGGCCGCCGGCGGCGTCGGCCAGATCGTCGGCCAGATCGGCAAGATCAAGGGCTGCCGGGTCATCGGCATCGCCGGCGGAAAGGCCAAATGCGACTTCGTCACCTCCGAGCTCGGCTTCGACGCCTGCATCGACTACAAGTCACAAGACGTCGGCGCCGAACTCGACCGCCTCGCCCCAAAAGGCATCGACATCAACTTCGAGCAGGTCGGCGGCGACATCATGGTCGAGGTGGTGAAGCGCATGAACCTCTTCGGCCGCATGCCCCTTTGCGGCCTGATCTCCAGCTACAACGACCTCACGCCCACCGAACCCCCCGGCTTCTGGACAATGATCCTGATGCGCCGCCTCACCATCCGCGGCTTCATCGTCACCGACTTCATGCCCCGCTACGCCGAAGCCGCCCAGACCCTGGCCGGCTGGATGCTCTCCGGCCAGCTCAAGACCCGCCAAGACATCCGCCCCGGCCTCGAACACGCCGCCGAAACCGTCAAAGCCCTCTACTCGGGCAGCAATTTCGGCAAGCTGCTGGTCGAAGTCTCGCCGCCTGATTGAGCGATAAGAGCCTCCGGCGGCTGGGGCCTCAGGCCCCAGACCCCAATCATGGTATCTGGCCAAGCCCGGAGACGGCAGCGCCCGCGCGGCACGCGCAATCAAAAGCCTGCGGCGCGCCCTGCCCTCGCCGCCTCTATCCCAAACCAACTCAAGGGGTCTGGGGCCTGAGGCCCCAGCCGCCGGAGGCCCCTACTGCCCGCCGGAGGCCCTCACACCCCAAACGGCAGCAGCGCCTCCAGCGCCGGGTCAGCGCGGCCTCGGGCGCGGGCCAGAAAGGCGTCGGCGACGATGCAGGCCTGCTGTTCGATGCCATAGGCGGAAAGCGGGCGGCCGTCCTTCAGCCGATAGTGGTAGCGGGCAAACGGCAGGCGGCGCAGCAGCAGATTGATGCCGCTCTGGTGCTGCCAGACATGGGTCATTTCGTGGATGAACAGCGCCTGCTGGCCGAGCGGGCCCGAGGCATAGCAGGGCGCCCAGCTGTCACCCTCGGGGTGGCACCAGATATGGCCGTTGGGCGCCATGGTGATCCGGCGCGGCTGAAAGGGAAAATACTTGCGCCGCCGCACCTGCACCTGCGCATAGTCGATGGCGGTGTTGAAGACGCCGCCGGCGAGCTGCCGCTCGGCCGCCGTCAGCGCGCGGTCAGCCTCATGCGCCATCGCGGCTCAGCGTGGCCCGGCCCCGGCCATCCGCACCTCGGCCTCGACGGTACGCCGTGCGCCAGAGTCGAAGACCAGCGTCACCGGCAGCGTCTTGCCCGGCGCCGTCAGGCCAAAGAGCATCAGGTGATAGCCCCCCGACTTGAATTCTACCGTCTCGCCCGGCGCCAGCGCCAGCCGGTCGATGGGGCGCATCCGCATCACACCGTCGGTCATCGCCACGGTATGCAGCTCGATCCGCGCGCCCGGCGCTTCGGCTGCCACCAGCGCGTCCGCCTCGGGTCCGTTGATCATCACGAAATAGCCGGCCGCCGGCCGCCCCGGTGCCGGGTTGATGCGCACCCATGCCTTCTTGATCCCGTCCTCGGCAGGCGCCGCCAGCGCCGGCAGCGGCAGCAGCGCCAGGGCTGCAATCATCAGAGGCTTCATCATCGCGTCTCTCCCATCGGCAAGCCATGCGATAGCCTGCAGCCGCCTGCCTGTCACGCGCACGTCTTGCAGCCTCAAAACGTCATTCCTATATCCCCCTCACCTGAACACAATATGTCGGACGATGGGTGCCGCTGCCTTCGGGGGCGACATCGCACGGGCCGGGAGCAAAGGAAGAGACACATATGGCCAAAGTTATCGGGATCGACCTCGGCACCACCAACAGCTGCGTGGCCGTGATGGAAGGCAGCCAGCCCAAGGTCGTCGAAAATGCCGAGGGCGCGCGCACCACGCCGAGCCAGGTTGCCTTCACCAAGGACGGCGAGCGGCTCGTCGGCCAGCCGGCCAAGCGCCAGGCCGTCACCAACCCCGAAAACACGGTCTTCGCCGTCAAGCGCCTGATCGGTCGCCGCTTCGATGATCCGCTGACCAAGAAGGACGCTGATCTCGTTCCCTACAAGATCGTCAAGGGCAGCACCGGCGACGCCTGGGTCCAGGCCGGCGGTCAGGATTACAGCCCCTCGCAGATTTCCGCCTTCATCCTCCAGAAGATGAAGGAAACCGCCGAGGCCTATCTCGGCGAAACCGTCAGCCAGGCCGTCATCACCGTGCCGGCCTATTTCAACGACGCCCAGCGCCAAGCCACCAAAGACGCCGGCAGGATCGCCGGACTCGAAGTGCTGCGCATCATCAACGAGCCGACCGCGGCCGCGCTCGCCTATGGCCTCGACAAGAAGACCGACGCCAAGACCGTTGCCGTCTATGACCTCGGCGGCGGCACTTTCGACGTCTCGGTCCTCGAGCTTGGCGACGGCGTCTTCGAAGTGAAGTCCACGAGCGGCGACACCTTCCTTGGCGGCGAGGATTTCGATGCCAAGCTTGTCGAGTTTCTCGCGGCCGATTTCAAGAAGGCCGAAGGCATCGACCTGACCAAGGACAAGCTCGCCCTGCAGCGCCTCAAGGAGGCCGCCGAAAAGGCCAAGATCGAGCTGTCGTCCTCGGCCTCGACCGAAGTCAACCTGCCCTTCATCACGGCAGACGCCACCGGGCCCAAGCACCTCGTCAAGCCCATCACCCGCACCGACCTTGAAAAGCTGGTCGTCGATCTCATCGAGCGCACGCGCAAGCCCTGCCTCGACGCGATCAAGGAAGCCGGCATCAAGGCGTCCGAAATCGACGAAGTCATCCTCGTCGGCGGCATGACCCGCATGCCCCGCGTGCGCGCCTTCGTCAAAGAGCTGTTCGGCAAGGAACCCAACACCAGCGTCAACCCGGATGAAGTGGTCGCCATGGGCGCCGCCATCCAGGCCGGCGTGCTGCAGGGCGACGTCAAGGACGTGCTGCTGCTCGACGTGACACCGCTGTCGCTCGGCATCGAAACGCTAGGCGGCGTCTTCACCCGCATGATCGACCGCAACACCACCATCCCCACCAAAAAGGCGCAGACCTATTCGACCGCCGACGACAATCAGTCGGCCGTCACCATCCGCGTCTTCCAGGGCGAGCGGGAAATGGCAGCCGACAACAAGCTGCTCGGCCAGTTCGATCTCGTCGGCATCCCGCCCGCCCCGCGCGGCGTGCCCCAGATCGAAGTCACCTTCGACATCGATGCCAACGGCCTCGTCAGCGTGTCCGCCAAGGACAAGGGCACCGGCAAGGAACAGCAGATCCGCATCCAGCCCTCGGGCGGCCTGTCGCCCGAAGACATCGAGCAGATGGTCAAGGATGCCGAGCGCTTCGCCGAGGAAGACAAGAAGCGCCGCGCCACGGCCGAGGCCCGCAACCAGGCCGACAGCCTCGTCCACACCACCGAGCGCCAGCTCAGCGAACACGGCGACAAGGTCGAAGCCAGCGTCAAGGCCGAGATCGAAGCCGCCATCGCCGAGGTCAAGACCGCGCTCGCCGGCGATGACGCCGACGCCATCACCGCCAAGACCAGCACGCTGTCGATGGCCGCGATGAAGCTCGGCGAAGCCATCTACAAGGCCGAGCAGGAAGGTGCGGCGCCTGCGGCCGAGGCGCCCAAGGACGACAATGTCGTCGACGCCGAATTCTCGGACGTCGAGCCCGAAGACGACAAGAAGTGACCCGACAGGCGGCCGGGCGGTGAAGCCATTCACCGCCCGGCCGCTGCATCGAAAGGGCCGCATCTGCGATGACCACCGAGATCGATTACTATGAGCTGCTCGAAGTCGAGCGCACCGCAGACGACGGGAAGCTGAAAAGCGCCTATCGTCGGCTCGCCATGCGCTGGCATCCCGACAAGAACCCCGGCGATGCCGAAGCGGAACAGCGCTTCAAGGCGATCAACGAAGCCTATGACTGCCTGAAAGACCCGCAGAAGCGCGCCGCCTATGACCGCTTCGGCCATGCCGCCTTCCAGCAGGGCGGCGGCGGCTTCAACGCGCAGGATTTCGGCGGCTTCTCCGACATTTTCGAGAATATCTTCGGCGAATTCATGGGCGGCGGCCAGCGCGGCCGCCGCGCCGGCCCGGCCCGCGGCGCCGATCTGCGCTACGATCTCGACATCACCCTCGAAGACGCCTTCGCCGGCAAGACCGCCAGTCTAGAGATCGAAACAGCGGTCAATTGCGACTCCTGCAGCGGCACCGGCGCCAAGCCCGGCACGTCGCCGCGCGCCTGCACCACCTGCGACGGGCAGGGCCGTGTCGCCATGCGCCAGGGCCTGTTCATGGTCGAGCGCGCCTGCCCGGCCTGCCACGGCACCGGCCAGATCATCCCCGACCCCTGCGACGATTGCCGGGGCTCGGGCCGGGTCGACAAGCGCCGTACCATCACCGTCAACGTGCCCCAGGGCGTCGATGACGGCACCCGCATCCGCGTCGCCGGCGAAGGCGAGGCAGGTGCGCGCGGCGGCCCCGCCGGCGATCTCTACATCTTCATCCACATGAAGCCGCACAGCTATTTCAAGCGCGACGGCACCACCCTCTACACCACCGCCCCCATTTCCATCACCACCGCCGCGCTGGGCGGTGAAATCGAAGTCCCCACGCTCGACCGCGAGGCCGCCGTGATCCGAATCCCGCACGGCACCCAGAGCGGCAAGCAGTTCCGGGTGCGCGGCAAGGGCATGCCCGCGCTCAACGGCGGCCGCGCCGGCGGCGGCTACGGTGATCTCGTCGTCCAGATCGATGTCGAAACGCCGGTCAAGCTCACCCGCCGCCAGCGCGAGCTGCTCGAGGAGTTTCAGGCGCTCGAAGCCGAGGAAGGCGGCAAGAACACCCCGCGCCAGTCAGGTTTCTTCGACAAGCTGCGCGACGCCTGGAACGACCTTACCGACTGAAGCCGAACCGCGCCGCCCCCACCAGCCCCGGCTCGTCGATCAGCAGTCGCACCACCGGCAGCCCCGCCATGCGCGCCGCAAAGCGGCCCTTGTCGGCAAAGCGCGCTTCGAACGCCGGATGCGCCAGCCGCGCCCCCAGCCGCGCCCCCAGCCCGCCGGCAATCACCACCGCACCCGCCCCCTGCGCCAGCGCAATGTCGCCGGCAAAACCGCCGAGCATCGCCAGAAACCGCTCCAGCGTCGCCGCCACGTCGCTGCTCTCGCCATCGAGCACATCGCGCCACAGCGTCCGCTGGTCCGCCGCCGGCGCGCCGCCCAGCGCCAGGTGAATCGCCGCCAGCCCCGGCCCCGAGACAAGCCGCTCTACCGACACCCGCCCCGTCAGCCCCCGCCTGACCGCGCTCAGCAGCAGGTCCTCAATGCCGTCGGTGGGTGCAAAGCCGATATGCCCGGCCTCGGTCGGCACCACCACATGCCCGCCTGCATGGCGCACCAGCATCGCCACGCCCAGCCCCGTCCCCGGCCCGATGATGCTCGTCACCGCCGCGCTCAGCGCGCCGTCGCGCGGCCCGCACACGCTCGCCACATCCCCCGGCCCGGCCGCCGCCACGGCATGGCCCGCCGCCTCAAGATCATTGATCAGCGCCAGCCCCGTCAGCCCCAGCGCGTCCTCCAGCCCACTCTGCGGCACCGACCAGCCATTGTTGACAAAGCGCAGCCAGCCACCCTCGACCCCGCCCGCCACCGCCAGCACCGCCGCTGCCGGCAGGTCGCGCTGCTCGGCCCGATAGGCAGCAAAGGCCGCCGCCAGACTGTCATGCGCCGAAACCGGCATCACCCGCACGCGCTCGAGCCGCACCGCCCCGTCCGGCGCGCGCACGGCCACGGCAAAGCGGGCATGGCTGCCCCCCACATCGCCGACCACCAGTCGTTCAGCCCCCAGCGCGTGCCCGTTCATCGAAAGCAGACTAGCGCTTATGCTGCGCTGCGCAAATATGGCGCGCTTCCCCATCCTCACGCCTTGGCCTAGACCCGCCCCATGCCGCTCCTCCTCAGCCTCGCGCTCGCCCTCGCCCAAGGCGAGCCGAGCCACGATGACCCCCGCGGCCTGATTTCCTGCCGAGCGCGCCGGTCGCTGCGAAGCCCCAGCCGAGGCCCTGAGCCTGCAAGCCGCCGTCGACATCGCGCTGTGCCGCAACCCGCGCACCGCCGCCGCCTGGGCCGCCGCCCAGGCCGCCGCCGCCGGCGCAGGTGCGGCACGCGGCGCCCTGCTGCCCCAGATCGACGCCCAGATCGGCCCCAATCTCAACCGCTCGCAAAGCTTTCGCGGCACCGGCTTTGTCGATGGCAATGGCCAGTTCATCGGCGGCGGCGCCTCCACCACCACCGCCACCACCACCTCGGTCCGCCTCGGTCTCAACTGGCTGATCCTCGATGGCGGGGCGCGTGCCGGCCGTATCGAGGCGGCCGATGCCAATGCCCAGGCGCTCAGCGCCCAGTTCGATGAGACCACCCAGGCCGTCGTCCTCGAAGTCGTCAGCGCCTGGAACCTGCTCGAAGCCAATCGCGCCGTCGAAGCCGCCAATCTCGCCAACCTCGATTTCGCCCGCCTTTCCGCCGATCTCGCTGCGGCGCGCAAGGCCGCCGGCGTCGCCACCAGCGCCGACAGGTTGCAAGGCGAAACACAAGCCGCCCAAGCCGAGCTCACGCTGATCCAGACCCGCGGCAATGTCGCCAGCGCCGCCGCCCGCCTCGCCGTCGCCATGGGCCTGCCGCCCGGCACGGCGCTCAGCCTCGGCCCGCTCGCCCCGCTCGGCAGCGTCGCCGTTCTCGCCCGCGATGCCGAAACGCTCATCACGCAAGCTGAAACGCTCCGCCCCGATCTGCGCGCCGCCCGCGCCCAGCTCGAATCAGCTGAAGCCAATGTCCGCGTCGCCCGTTCGGCCGGGCGGCCCAGCCTCGGCTTTCAGGCCTCCAATACGCTCTCCGCGCTCGATACCGATATCGACCGCAACCTGACCAGCGCCGGCATCACGCTGTCGGTCCCGCTGTTCTCGGGCTGGACCACGCGCTACCAGATCGCCCAGGCCCGCGCCCAGGCCGCGCAGCAAGCCGCCACCCTCGAACAGGCCCGGCAAAGCGCCGGCCTCGCCGTCTGGCAGGCGAATATCGCCTATGAAAACGCGCTGGCCAGCCTGTCCCCGGCGCGCGCGCTGGTCAGCAGCGCCACCGAATCCGCCGATCTCGCGCAAGGCCGCTACCGCGCCGGCACCGGCACCTTCGCCGATCTGCTCAATGCCCAGAGCGCGCTTGCCAGCGCCCGCCAGCAGCTTGTCCAGGCCGAGTTCAACACCCGCACCGCCCAGGCCGAGCTGGCCCGCGCGGTCGGCGACATGACCCGCTATCAGGAGGCCCCGCAATGATCCGCAACCGCTGGCTCATCGCCGTCACACTCGTCCTGATGGCGCTCGGCCTGCTCATCATCTGGCGCATCGTCACCGCCCCGCCGCCCCCGCCGCCCTTCCGCACCGCCGCCGTCAGCCGCGGCCGCATCACCGAGAGCGTCACCGCCAACGGCGTGCTCGGCCCGATCCGCGTCGTCAATGTCGGCACCCAGGTCTCGGGCACGGTCGAAAGCCTCGACGTCGATTTCAACGATCCCGTGGAGAAGGGCCAGGTCCTGCTCCGGCTCGATCCCGCCCTGTTCGCCAGCCGGCTGGCCGCCAGCGAGGCCGCACTCGCCCAGGCCCGGGCGCAAGCCGCGCTGCAAGCCGCCAATGTCCGCCGCGCGCAAGATCTCGTCACCCGCGATTACATCAGCCAGCAGGAGTATGAAACGCTCGTCGCCAATGCCCGCGGCGCCGCTGCCCAGGTCGCCGCCGCCAGCGCGCAAGTCGCGCAAGACCGCGCCAATCTCGATTTTTCGGTCATCCGCGCGCCGGTCTCGGGTGTCGTCATCAGCCGCGAAGTCGATCTCGGCCAGACCGTGGCCGCCGCCTTCAACACCCCCACCCTCTTCACCATCGCCCTCGATCTCGCCCGCATGCAGATCGAAGCCTCGGTCGCCGAAGCCGATATCGCCCGCGTGCGCCCCGGTCAGCGCGTCGTCTTCACCGTCGATGCCTATCCCGAGCGCAGCTTCGAAGGCGCCGTCAAGCAGATCCGGCTCAATCCCGTCACACAGCAGAATGTCGTGACCTACACCGTCGTCGTCGAGGCCGAAAACCCGGACGGCACGCTGCTGCCGGGCATGACCGCCGATGCCCGCTTCATCGTCACCGAGCGTGCCGATGCCCTGCTGCTGCCCAACGGCGCGCTCGGCTTCCGCCCCGAAGCCATGGCCCCGGTGCGCGACCTCGCCGATGATGAAGCCATCGTCTTTGTCGATGAAAGCGGCCAGCCAGCGCCGCGCCGCATCCGCCTCGGCGTCGCCGACACCGAAAACAGCGAAATCCTCGAAGGCCCGCTCAAGGCAGGTGAAAGCGTCATTACCGGCCTCAACACCAGCCCCGGCGGCGGCATGTTCAGCGGGCCCCCCGGCCAGCAACCCCGCGACCGGAAGGGCGGCACAGAAACATCCGAATGACCGCGCTCATCGATCTCGAAGGCGTCATCAAGGACTATGCCTCCGAAGCCGGCAGCTTCCGCGCGCTTGACGGCGTCAGCCTGCGCATCATGCCCGGCGAGCTGGTCTCGATCATGGGGCCATCCGGCTCGGGCAAATCCACCCTCATGAATATCATCGGCTGCCTCGATACCGCCAGCGCCGGCCATTACCGCTTCAAGGGCAAGGACACGCGCGAGCTATCCGAAACCGAGCTCGCAGCGCTGCGCGGTGGCGGCATCGGCTTCGTCTTCCAGGGCTTCAACCTGCTGCCGCGCCTCACCGCGCTCGCCAACACCGCGCTGCCCATGGTCTATGCCGGCACCAGCGCCAGCGCCCGCAAGGCCCGCGCCGCCGAGCTTCTCGCCAGCGTCGGCCTCGCCGACAAGCTCGCCTCGCGCCCCACCCAGCTCTCCGGCGGCCAGCAGCAGCGCGTCGCCATCGCCCGCGCGCTGGCCAACCAGCCTGCCCTGCTGCTCGCCGACGAACCCACCGGCGCGCTCGACAGCAAGACCGGCGTCGAAGTCCTCGCCCTGTTCCGCCAATTGAACGAAAGCCGCGGCGTCACCGTCGTCATCGTCACCCATGATCCCGCCGTCGCCCGCGCCACCAACCGCGTGGTCCGTATCCAGGACGGCCGCATCACCCATGACGGCCCACCCGAAGCCATCGCCGAACAAGCGCCCGCCGCATGATCGCCGCCATGCTCGCCGAAGCGCTCGCCGCCCTCGTCGCCAACCGGCTGCGCTCGCTCCTCACCATGCTCGGCATGATCATCGGCGTCGCCGCCGTCATCCTCATGCTCGGCATCGGCGGCGGCGTGCAGAAACAGGTCGCCGACAGCATCTCAGGCCTCGGCTCCAACCTGCTCATCGTCACCGCCGGCGCCCCGCGCACCGGCGGCGTGCTCGGCGCCGCCGGCACCGGCGCCTCGCTGCGCATCGATGATGCCGAGGCCATCGCCGCCCTGCCCGGCGTCGTCGCCGCCGCCCCCAGCACCGCCGTCCCCGCCCAGGTCGTCGCCGGCCCCAACAACTGGGCCACCAATGTCACCGGCGCCACCCCCGGCTGGTTCACCGTCAACGAATGGCCTGTCGAGGACGGCCGCGCCTTCAACACCCGCGAAGAACGCGCCGGCGCCCGCGTCGCCGTCATCGGCCAGACTGTCGCCGAAAAACTGTTCGGCGCACGCCTCGCCACCAGCGAGCAGATCCGCATCAAGGGCGTCAGCTTCACCGTCATCGGCATCCTCGAACCACGCGGCCAGGGCTTCGGCGGCCAAGACCGCGACGATCAGATCATCGTGCCACTCACCAGCGCCCAGCGCCTGCTGCAAGCCAACGCCTTTCGCGATGCCGTCCGCACCGTCTCGGTCAGCGTCGCCTCGGCAGAAGCACTCGAACCCGCCATCGACGACATCACCCGCAGCTTGCGCCGCCGCCACAATCTCCGCCCCGGCGATGTCGATGATTTCCAGGTCGCCAACCTCACCGCCATCACCGACACGCTCAGCACCGCCACCGCCGCCGTCTCCATCCTGCTCGCCGCCATCGGCTCGATCAGCCTCATCGTCGGCGGCATCGGCATCATGAACATCATGCTGGTCAGCGTCACCGAACGCACCCGCGAAATCGGCATCCGCATGGCCATCGGCGCACCCCGCCGCGCCATCCGCCTGCAATTCCTCCTCGAAGCCCTCATGCTCTCGCTCATCGGCTGCACCATCGGCGTCCTCACCGGCACCAGCCTCGCCAAAGCCGCAGACAATTTCATCGGCTTCGATACCCAGGTCACCGCCACAGCCGTGCTGACCGCCTTCGCCGTCTCAGCCGCCATCGGCATCTTCTTCGGCTGGTGGCCCGCCACCCGCGCTGCCCGGCTCTCGCCCATAGAAGCCCTGCGCAGCTAGGGGCCTCCGGCGGCAGTTAAGGGCCTCCGGCGGCTGGGGCCTCAGGCCCCAGACCCCATTCGTCATTTTGGGCTGCACTTGGCGAGTGCAGGACGCGCCGCAGGCCCTGATTGCGCGTGCCGCGCGGGCGCTCCGGCTCACAGACTTGTCCCAAATCCACTGATGGGGTCTGGGGCCTGAGGCCCCAGCCGCCGGAGGCCCTAAACAAGCGCCCCCCGCCCCAGCCACCAAAAGCGCCCCCAGAGCAGCAGCGCCGACAGCGCCGAGGCGACGATCACGGCCCAGACCAGTCCCATCAGGCCCAGCCCCAGCGGCAGCGCCAGTGCCCAGCCCAGCGGCATCATCACGAACAGATAGCTGGCAAAATGCGTCGCCGTCGGCATCCAGACATCGCCGCGCGCCCTGAGCGCCTGCGCGCCCACGGCCTGCAGGCCGTCGCCGACATAAAACAGGCAGGAGAGCAGCAGCGCCGCCGCAGCCGCCCCGCGCACCGTCGGCTCGCTGGTATAGGCCGCCGCCAGCGCTTCATTGCCCAGCCCCACGCCAAGGCAGATGGCGAGCAGCACTGCCACCGTCACCCCGAAGCCCAGCCCGGCCGCGCGCCGCACGCCTGCCGGGCTGCGCGCGCCGTGGGCACGGCCCACCATCACCGCGGTTGCCGCCGCCAGCCCCAGCGGCACCATGAAGATCACCGCCGCCACATTGAGCACGATCGCCCAGGTCGCCACCGCCAGCGTGCCCAGCCAGCCGGCAAAGATGCTCATCGCGCCAAAGGCCGCGCTCTCGATGAAATAGCTGCCCGCCGTGCCATAGCCCACCGCGCGCTGCGCTGCGGCCGCCTGCGGGTCGGGGGCGGTCTTGTCAAACACGCCAAACCGCCGCGCCTCCGCCCAGCGCGCGATCACCACCCAGATCAGCACCATCAGCACCAGCCGCGAAAGCCCCGTCGACCAGGCGCTGGCCACCGCTCCGGCCACCGGAAACCCCGAATTGCCGGGCACCAGCCACAGGTTGAGCCCCAGATTGACCAGGTTCGCCGCCCACATCGCCACCATGCCCGGCACTGCCCGGCCATGCGCCTCCAGCCAGAACAGCCCCGCATCCGCCACCAAGATCGGCACCAGCGACAGCGCCAGCGCCTGCAACACCGGCGTCGCCCCGTCGGCCAGCGCCGGCTCCAGCCCGACCAGGTGCAGCGCCGGCCCGCCCAGCAAAACCAGCACCAGCGCTGCTGCCACCCCGACCTGAAAGGCATAGGCGACGCCGCGCCGCAATATCACCCCGGTCTCCTCGGCGCGGCCATCGCCGATCGCCTGCGAGGTCATCACCTGGATCCCGTAAAGCAGCCCCAGCGCGGTGGTCAGCACCACGCCGGTCGGTGCCCAGCCAATGGCATGATAGCCCAGCTCCTCGGCCGAATAGCGCCCCACCACCACCGTATCGACCACGCCCATCGCCATGATGCCCAGCCGCGACAGCACCACAGGCCCCGCCAGCCGCAGCAGCGGCCGCAGGGCAGGGCGAGCAGGATCATCGGCAACACGCATTACAAAAGCTCGGAATAAGGGAGCGCAGCCCCTGCCGCTCCGCGCATGGCGGGTCAAGTGAAACACCTGTTGCACCGCAGCGCCGCCCCCTCTAGCCATCACGGGCAACCGGAGTTCACATCATGACCAAGGCCCTGTTCCAGCCCTTCAGCCTGCCCAACCTCACCCTGCCCAACCGCATCGTCATGGCCCCCATGACCCGCAGCTGCTCGCCCGGCGGCGTCCCCGGCGATGATGTCGCAGACTATTATCGCAGGCGCGCCGAAGGCGGCGTCGGCCTGATCATCACCGAAGGCACCGGCATCGATCGCCCCGGATCCACCAACGACAGCGCCGTCCCCCGCTTCCACGGCGAGGAAGCCTTGGCCGGCTGGGCCGAAGTCGTCACCGCCGTCCACGCCGCCGGCGGCAAGATCGCCCCCCAGCTCTGGCATGTCGGCAGCGCCATCAACCGCGCCCAGCCCGACGAAACCCACGCCGAATCCCCCTCCGGCCTGTTCAAGCCCGGCCGGCCCTGGGGCCACGCCATGAGCGATGCCGACATCGCCGACACCATCGCCGCCTATGCCAGCGCCGCCGCCGCCGCCGTGCGGCTGGGCTTTGATGCCGTCGAGCTGCACGGTGCCCACGGCTATCTCATCGATCAGTTCCAGTGGCACGGCACCAACCAGCGCAGCGATGGCTGGGGCGGCGACACCCTGCCCGAACGCTGCCGCTTCACCACCGAGGTCGTCCGCGCCGTCAAGGCCGAAACCGGCGACGAAGTCCCGCTCATCCTCCGCCTCAGCCAGTGGAAGCAGCAGGACTATGCCGCCCGCCTCGCCGCCACGCCTGACGAGATGGCCGCCTGGCTCCAGCCCTTTGTCGAGGCCGGCGTCGATATCCTGCACTGCTCGCAGCGCCGCTTCTGGGAGAGCGAATTCCCCGAAATCGATGGTGAAAATGGCCTCAACTTCGCCGGCTGGGCGCGCAAGCTCACTGGCTGCCCCACCATCACCGTCGGTAGTGTCAGCCTCTCGGGCGAATTCATCGCCGGCTTCGGCGGCGAAAGCTCGTCCGCCACCGACATCGCCGCGCTTGAAGCCCGCCTCGATGCCGGTGAATTCGATCTCGTCGCCGTCGGCCGCAGCCTCATCACCAACCCCGACTGGCCGGCCAAGGTCCGCGCCGGCGCCCTTGACAGGCTGAAGGGGTTCGAGCGTTCGGCGCTGGCAACGCTGGTCTGACCGTTCAGCCCAGCGGCCAGACCCGCCACGCCTGCCAGGCAAAGAACAGCACGCCGCCCAGAATCGCGACCGCATAGGGCAGTGGCGCGCCCCGATGCAACACGCGCGGCCCCTGGCCGGCCGCATTGAAGCGCCGCGCCACCAGCAGCACCAGCGCCAGCCCGCCGCCCACCAGCGCCGTGCCGACCAAGAGCAGCGGCAGCCCCGCCAGCCCGGTCCAGCTGGCCAGCGCGGTGAGCAGCTTGATGTCGCCGCCGCCCATCCAGCCGCGTGCAAACAGAAACAGCCCGACCGCGAACACCAGCACCGGCGCGCCTGCATGCGACAGCCAGTCAAAGCCCGGCGTCACCAACCCATAAGCGGCTGCGAGCGCGATCAGCACGATCGAAATCTCGTCGGGAATCTCGAATTTCACCATGTCCCAGCCCGCCGCCACCAGCGCGCAAGCCAGCGCACCCGCCGCCAGCCATAGCGGCACCTCAGGCCCCAGATCGACCAGCGGCGTCACTTCTTCGGCGCGCCCGCCGTGGCCAGCCGCGCCCGCTCCGCCTCCACCCAGCTAAGGTTCGCCGCCGCCGTGCGGTCATAGACCGGGTTGATCATCATCGCCCGGCGAAAATAGGCCTCGGCAATGTCCAGGTCCCCGCGCGACATGGCAGCAAAGCCCACGGTGTTCAGATCCGCCGCCAGCGTCTCGCGCGTCGAGCCTTCAAAGGCCTGCTGATATTTGCCCTGCATGGCGCGCGCCAGCCGCAAATTCCCCGCCGCCACCTCAAGCGCCGGGTCCGCCGACAGCGCCGCCATCAGGTCCGCCTCGGCCGCCGCATGCTCGCCGCGCAGCATCCGCGACCAGCCCCGGTTCGAAAGCGTCTCGGCATCGCCGGGCGCCAGCGCCAGTGCCGCCGCATAGGCGGCGTCTGCCCGCTTCCAGTCGCGCTCCCGGTCCGCCACCGCCGCCCGCGCCCGCTGCGCGCGGAGCAGCCCGGGATCAAGCGCCAGCGCCGTGTCCAGCGCCTCCTTGGCCTCATCAATCTGGTCGCGCCGCAACCGCGAGATGCCCAACCCCTGATGCGCACGCGCCGCCACCGCCGGCTCATCGATCAACAGGCCAAAGCCGGTCAGCGCCTCGGCCATGCGGCCGCGCGCCAGCGCAATCTCTGCCTGCCGCAGCCTGAGCTCCGGGTCGCGCACCTCCAGCGGCGCGCGCCGGATGATCTCCTCGGCCGCATCGAGCCGACCATCGGCAATCGCCCCGTCAATCAGCGCCAGCGGGGTCATTGGCGTCCCCGCATCCTCCTGCCCGGCCCAGAGCGCAGGCGACGTCAAAAAGGCTGCCAGCACCATCGGCAGCATGACCCGCCGGGCCGAACTCATGCGGCGCGGACGCGCGCGATCACCCGTTCCAGCCGCGCAATCGCAGCCTGTCTCGCCACCGCTGATCCCGGGTCGATGCCCGCCCCCTGCGGCCCGCGCATCCGGGCGGCAAAGCTGTTCAGCGCGCCATCGTCGCTTTCAAAAAGCCGGGTGCCGCCGATATCGCCGTGCCGCAACGCCAGCGCCGGCGCGCTCGGTGCCGTGCGGCCATCAGGGCCGGCGCGCCGCACATGCAGCAACCAGGCCGGATCGGCCTCTGGGCTGCCCGGCGCCCGCGCCAGCGGCCCGCTCACGCCAATCGAAACCGGGGCGCGCATCACCGGCACCGAGGCCACCGATGTCCGCGCCAGCGCCGCCGGCGCCAGCGCGTCATCGCTCGCAAAGGCCATGATATCAACCGGCGCATCCTCTGTCGCCGCCAGCGCCCGCGCCGTTTCGACCCGTGCTACCGCCTGCCTGACAACCTGCCGGGCCGCCGTCTCAACCGGAGCCGCCACCGGCGCCGCCGCGACCAACATCGCGTCTGCCTCGGCGCGCGCTGCCACAAGCGCCGGAATCAGCGTGATTTCAGGCGCTGCCGCCAAAGACAGCGTCGCCACCGGCATCTCGACCGTCACCAGCGCCGGCTGCAAACGCGCGCGAGGCCGTGCAACCGCGCGCCGCGCCCGGGGCGGCGCCGCTTCGGCCAGCCGCGCCGTCTCCACCTGCTCGACCAGCGGCGCCAACGCGACCGGCGCTTGCGGTGCCAGCACCAGCACCGCCGCATCGCCAAGACTGGCCACCAGCGCCGCCGCCGGCGCGGGCGCCCCGCCCATCACCAGCTGCGCTTCGCCATTGGCCGCAAATTCGATATGTGCGCCGGCCTGAAGGTCCGGCTGCGGCGCGGCCACGCGCTCAATCGCTTCATCCGGCATCGCCACCGGGCTCAACACCTCGCGCGGCGCCGGCGCAAAGCCAACCGAAGGCGGCACCGCCACAGACGCAACCTCCACCGACGCGACCGGCACAGGACTGTCAGCCACCACCGGCGGCGGCGCCTTGGCCACCGGTGTCACGGCGGCCAGCTGCACCGGCGCCGTTCGCACCGGCGCCGGCACCGGGACCGGCACCTGCAGCGCAATCTCGGCCGGGCGCGCGAAAACCGGTTCCCGCGTCCGCGCCGCCGTCAGTTCGGCATTCACTCGCACCAGCAGCCGCCGCGCATTTGCCACAGCGGTTGCATCCCGGCTCCGCGCCGCCGCCTGAAGCCAGGGAATCGCCTCGCGCCATTCCCCCTGCAAGGTCAGCGAATAGCCAAGATTGGCCAGAACCGCGCCGTCTTCGGGCGCCACCGCCAGCGCCGCCTCATACCAGCCCCGCGCCACATCATGCCGGCCCATCCGGTCATAGGTCACGCCAAGCCCGTTCATCGCATCAACCGAGCGCGGCTCCTCAGCCAGCACCCGGCGGAAGGCCGCCATGGCACCGGGCACATCGCCGCCCGCCAGCAGCAGCTTGGCCCGCGCATAATGATCAGCAGGCGCCTCGGCGGCCGGTCGGCTGGCCGCGGCGCGCGCCGCCGCCGCCTGCCGCAGCGCGTCCGCCTCCGCCTTCAGCGCCTTGTTGCCAGCCTCGGCCGCGCCGCCATCGACCAGCGAGGCGCCAACCGCGCCCAGCGCCGCCCCGCTCTTCAGCAGAGCCTTGGCATCCACACCGCGAAACGACTGATCAAGGCTCACGGGCTTCGTCTCCCTTGTCATCGACATCGGCATCCGCCATCGCATTCTTCACCTGAATCGACGCCGGCAGCATCAGCACGGCGACCATCGTCGGCAGCAGAAAGCCGACCAGCGGCACCGCCAGCAGCACGGGAATACGCATCGCCTTTTCCTCGGCGCGCATCTTGCGCGCTTCGCGCATTTCCTCGGCATAGACCTTCAGCGCCTGGCTGATGCTCGCCCCCAGCCGGTCAGACTGGATGACCAGCGTCACAAACGCCCCGATCTCGGGCACGGCGGTCCGCCGCGCCAGGCTGCGCAGCGCCGTCTCGCGCGTCCGCCCGGCGCGAAGCTCAAGCGACACAATGGCGAACAGGCGTGCAATGAGCGGGTGCGAGCGCGAAATCTCCGTGCCCACCCGGCTGAACGCTGCATCGAGACCAAGCCCCGCCTCCACGCACACCAGCATCAGGTCAAGCGTGTCGGGAAAGCCGTTCAATATCTCCTTCTTGCGCTCGGCCGCGTTCGAATTGACAATGAAATTCGGCAGATAAAGCCCCACCGCCGCCAAGACGACCAGAAGGATGTAAAGCTTGCCCGGCGATGGCCAATTGTCGAGCAACGCAATCACGATCAGCGCAAAAATCGGCAGCGCCAGCGTCAGCACGGTGCGCGTCAACACGAAGACGCGCGGTGCAAAAGGCTGGTCATAGCCCGCCAGCATCAGCTTCTCGGCCAGCGCATCACCCTTGGTGTCAGCCAGCGACAGGCCCCGCTTCTCGACCTCGGCCACGATCCGCGCCCAGACCGAGGCCGTCTGGTCGGTGCGCAGGCTCGCCGCCTGGCCCTCCTTGGGCGCACGCGCGGTCGAAACCGGCCCGGAAAGCCGCTGGGTGATGTTGACCCGCCGCTGCAGCAGCGGCGCCACCGCCAGCACGGTCAGCACGACCGCAATAAAGACAATCGCCATCACCGCATAGGAGACGAGATCGGCCTGGTTCACCGCATCCCCCTAGACCTTGATGTCGATGATACGGCGCATCAGCAAGATGCCCACCGTATACAGGACCGCCATGCCGATAACGCCGGGCAGAAACCAGGGGTCGTCAATGACATCGAGATAGAAGCTCGGCTGGTTGGCGAAGGTGAAGGCAAAGGTCAAGATCGGCAGCGCGGTCAGCAGCGACCCGGTCATCTTGCCCTCGCTGGCCAGCGCATTCACTTTCAGCACCATCGCCGCCCGGTCCCGAATGACCTTCGACAGCCCCTCAAGGATGTCAGCAAGGCTGCCACCCGTCTCCGACTGGATCGCCACCGACACCACGAACATGTACATGTCCTGCGTGCCCACCCGGTCGGCCAGGTTGGAAAGCGCGTCGCGCAGATTATAGCCATAGTTCATCTCGGCCAGCACCAGGCCAAATTCCGAGCTGATCGGATCAGGCACTTCCGTCACCAGCAGTTCCAGCGCTGAATTGACCGGATAACCCGCCCTCAGGCCACGCACGAAAATGTCGAGCGCAACCGGAAACTGCGCCTCGAACAGCCGCATCCGCTTGGTCGCGCGCATGCTGATATAGGTCATCGGCAACACCACGCCGATGGCAAAGGCAAACACGAACACAAGCAGATAGGCAATCGGCGAGGTCAGCTGCCCGGTAATCCCGCCAATCAGCGGAAACAGCACACCGACAATGGCCGTCGTAGCCACCATGCCGGTCACCATCGTTGTCGATTTCATCTGCATGCCGGCCTGGGTCATGCGCTTCTCGACCCGGTTGATCAGCGAGGGCAGCAGTGCGCTGTTGGTATCCGGCATCTCGCGCCGCAGCGTCTCCATGATGTCGGCGTTGGACGCGCCCTGCGACAACAGCTCCATCCGCCGGCTGACCCGCCCGCGCGGCGCAATCACATCACGGTAGAGCAGAAAACCACCCTCGATCACCAGCACCACGGTGATGAACACCACGACATAAAAGCCGAATTCGGCGGTCATCAGGCTGTCCATCAGCCCGGCTTCCGCTTGTAGGGGTCAAACAGGTCGGCCGGCAGGTGAATGCCGCGCGCCTGCAGGACCTCGGCAAATTTGGGCCGCACACCAAGCGGCTTCATCTCGCCCAGCACCTTGCCATTCTCGTCCACGCCCTGCCGCTCGAAGCGATAAATCTCCTGCATCAGGATGATATCGCCTTCCATCCCGGTCACTTCCGCGATCGACAGCACCTTGCGCGAGCCATCAGACAAACGGGCCAGCTGCAACACCACCTGAATCGCCGAGGCGATCTGGGCGCGCGCCGATTTCGGGCTGATGTCGATGCCCGACATGCCGATCATCTGCTCGATACGGGAGAGCGCGTCGCGCGGCGTGTTGGCGTGCACCGTCGTCATCGAGCCATCATGGCCGGTGTTCATCGCCTGCAGCATGTCAAAGGCCTCGCCCGAGCGGATTTCACCCAGAATCACCCGGTCGGGGCGCATGCGCAGCGAGTTCTTGACGAGATCGCGCTGGTTCACCTCGCCGCGGCCCTCGACGTTCGCCGGCCGGGTTTCAAGCCGCAGCACATGGCTCTGCTGAAGCTGCAATTCGGCCGAATCCTCGATCGTCACGATGCGCTCGCCGTCATCGATCGAGGCCGACAGTGCGTTCAGCATCGTCGTCTTGCCCGAGCCGGTGCCGCCCGAAATGATGACATTGCGCCGCGACGCGACCACCCCGCGCAGCACCGTGGCCGCATCATCGGTGAGCGCGCCAAAGCCCACGAGCTTGTCGAGATCGATCGGCGTCTTCGAAAATTTGCGGATCGAGAGCGCCGGCCCGTCGATCGCCAGCGGCGGAATGATCGCGTTGATGCGGCTCCCGTCGGGCAGGCGCGCGTCAACCATCGGCGAGCTCTCGTCCACCCGGCGGCCCACGCCCGACACGATCTTGCCGATGATCCGCATCAGGTGCCGGTCATCGGCAAAGCGCGTCGGCGACAGCTCGATCTTGCCCGACCGCTCGATGAACACGACGCTGGCCGAATTGACCATGATGTCCGAAATCGTCGGGTCCTTGAGCAGCGGCTCGAGCGGCCCCAGCCCCAGCAGTTCGTCGAGAATGTCCTCCACCAGCTGCCGCCGCTCGGTCAGGTTCAGCGCATGGTTCAGCTCCTTGAGCATCTCCTGCACAATCTCGCCGATATCGCGGCCCACCTGCTCGCGCGTCATCGTCTCCAGCGCCGAAAGGTTGATCCGCTCAATCAGCTTCTGGTGCAGCGTGACCTTCAGCTCGGTATAGCCATCGCTGCGCTTCGGCGGGACGGCCGCCGCCGGCACCTTGGCCGGGCCCTTCGCCACCGGTGCCGCAGCGGGCGCGGCCGGCGTCGCAGCCGGCGCCCGCGGCGCCTCGGCCGCAGGCGGGGGCAGGGTGTCCGCACCGGCCGAAACGCCCGATTTGCGGCTCGGCCAGATCATGATGACAGCGCCTCGATTTCGGCAAGACCGGCCATCAGCGCGCGCAGGTCCTTCTCCAGCCGGGACTTGACCTTGATCGCGCCCACCGTCCGGCCCTCGTCAATCGCCGCCGACATGGTCGGATAATCGTTGCTCACCACAAAATCGACCTTGCGCTTCAACGCCTGTTCGGTCTGTGACAGATCGGCCTTGCGAAACAGTGAAACCGCCATCCGGTTGAGCACCAGCCGCACACGGTCGGTGAGATTATTGGCCTCCAGCACATCCAGCTGGCGCTTCGCCTGATGCACGCCGGCCACCGAAAGTTCGCTCACCAATATGATCGAATCCGAAACTCCAAGCGCGGCTGCCGACCAGTTGGTCCAGGCATTGGCCAGGTCGATCAGCACAACGTCATAATTTTCCGCCGCCAGCGCGATCAGCTTTTCCACCATCTGCGGCGTGATGATGTCGAAGGGCACAATGTCGGTCGGCGCCGCCACCACATCGAGCCCGCTGACATGCTTTTCCGCCACCGAGGCGAGATACTCGCCGTCCATCCGATCGCCAGCGTCAACCAGCTCAGCCACCGTCATCCGCGGCCGCAGGTTGAGATAGAGCGCCGCATTGCCAAACTGCACATCCAGATCGACCAGACACACCCGCTTGTCCTGCGCCCAGAGCGCGCCAAGCTGGGACACGAGGCTCGTCGTGCCCACCCCGCCGAGCGCGCCCAGAAAGCTGATCACCCGCCCGCGCCGCCGCGGCGCCGCATTGGCAAAGACCGGCGGCGGCAGCGGCGTCTGGCGAACCTGCCGCGCCGTTTCCACCGCCTGATGCAATTCGTCCGCCGAAAACGGCAGCGGCAGCACATCGACCGCATCCGACCGCAAGATCCGCCGCGTCACCGACACCGACAGCTCCTGCACCGCCGCCACCACCGCGACCCGGCCAAGATGCTGGCTGGCGAACCGCTCAAACGCCTCCATCCCGCGCACATCGGCGGGATCGAGCTCGACCACCAGCACATCGGTCGAGTCCACCCGCGCCGGATCTCCAGCAAAGCTGTCCAGCGTGCCCGAATGCAACTGCACCGAAACATCCGGCAGCATCAGGCGGTCGACATTGAGCGACGAGGCCAGCGGCGGCGACAGCACGATGCTGACGCGCGAGGCGCTGCCACCACTGATGCCGCTCACAGGCGAAGCCTCACCCAAATCGATTCCCTCCTGAAAGACACCGCTAACCATAATCCCCGGTCCGGAGTTGGACATGTCAATTACTGTTAGCCGCCGCCGCGCCGCCCTCACGTCCGCCGCCGGTGGACCCGCTCAGCCCGCCCGTCTGGTCGACCGTGCCATCGATCTTGCCCAGCACGCGCGGCTCGCCCTTCAGATAGCGCCGCTGCGCATCAATCGCGCGAACCCCGCTCGACCCCTCGATTGGCACACCAGCATAGGTCGGGTTCATGTCGACCGCCTGCGACGCCACTGCACGGCGCACCGAATAGCCAAGGTCGGGGTCGGTCTCGCACGCCGGCAGCGCCAGCAGGGCCGAGGCGGCGAAAAGGGGAAGCAAGACGCGCATAATGCCCTCCTGTCAGCGGATCACATGGCCGAAATCACCGGCCGGACTGGCCGCCACCGGCGCACCAGCACCCGGCATCATGCCAGGCATCCCCGGCGCCGAAGGCGCAACCCGCCGCTCGGTCTTGCCGTTCAGGAAGATGTCGAGGTCCGATGGCTCGAACACCCGGTCCGTCGGCACTGCCAGGCTGCCGGCCGCCACCGGCCGCACCAGCCGCGGCGTCACGATCATCACCAGCTCGGTCTCGGACTTGTTATAGGCCGTCGAGCGGAACAGCGCCCCGATGATCGGAATCCGCCCCAGCAGCGGAATTGCCCGCACCGTATCGGCAAAATCATTCTGAATGAGGCCCGCCAGCGCGAAGCTCTGGCCGTCGCGCAGCTCCACCGTCGTGCGCGCGCGCCGCACCTTCAGGCCGGGAATGCGAATGCCGCTCAGCTCGATGCCCGCACTCGGGTCGAGCTGGCTCACTTCCGGCCCCACCAGCAGGTTGATCAGCCCGTCCTCCAGCACCGTCGGCGTAAAGGCCAGGCTCACGCCAAACTGCTTGAACTCGATCGCCACCTGGCCATTGACCTGCACGTTCGTCGGGATCGGAAACTCGCCGCCCGCCAGAAACGCCGCCGTCTCGCCCGACAGCGCGACCAGGTTCGGCTCGGCCAGCGTCCGCACCAGCCCCTGCCGCTCCAGCGCATCGATATTGATCAGCAGATTGCTTGCATTGGGCAGGTTCAGCCCCAGAAAGAAGGGATTGGAAACCGAGTCCGGACTCGTGACAATCCCGCCGTTCGACCCCGGCGTCAAAATCGTCGAATTGTCGAAGCTGAACCGGTTGATGCCCAGCTGCTTCACCGTCGAGCGCGACATCTCCGAAAATTTGACCTCGAGCAGCACCTGCTGCACCGCGCTCACGCCCAGCATGTTGACCACTTTCTTCGGCGCATAGGTCTCGGCAATGGTCACGATCCGCTCGGCCGCGGCCGCGCTCGAAACCTCGCCGCTCAGCACGATCGATCCGTTCGATGCCGTCACCGCCACCGCCTCGGTCGGCGCCAGCTCGGCCAGCTTGGCCTTCAGCCCCTGGCTGTCCGGCCCCACCACAATGTCCACCACCGCGATCAGCCCGCCGCCGCCGTCATAAAGGCTGAGGTTGGTCGCGCCGATGCCGCGCCCCAAAACATAAACGCTCGACGTGCTCAGCGGCAGCACATCGGCAATCTCGGCATTGCCGACCACCGCCTTGGCAAAGCGCTGCCCCACCCGCAGCGTCTGCGACTTGTTGATCGGCACCTCGAGCACCGCCCCGGTCCGCGCATCCTGCGTCGCCTGCTGCGCCGCCGCCGGCGCGGCAAGGCCCGTCGCCAGCCCCGCCATCGCCACCGCTGCCAGCAAGCCCCTGATAACCCGCATCCCCCGGCTCCCCCGCGTCATCGTGATGGCACTCCATATACAGTAGAGCTTGCACCATCCTTGCCGCCACGGAAAATTTCAACCGTCGGGCCGCGCGGCTTGGCTGGCGCGCCAGCCTCGCCGCCGGCGTCAGCCTTCACCTTTCGCAAGATACGCGTGCGCGTCCCGTCATTCAGATCGAGCAGCTGTGCGGTTTCCAGCCGCACCCGGCTCTCGTCGGTCAGGCTGCGCAGCGCCAGGCTGAGCGTGCCCACCTGCTGCGCCAGTGCCAGCTTCTGCGCCTGAAGCGGCGAAACCTCGATGGTCACCGACTTGACGACAAAGGGCTTGGCGGCGGCCGCATCGGCGTTCTGGCCCGATGCCAGCACCCGCGCGCCCTGCACCAGCAGGTCGGTATAGGGCAGCTCGTCCTGATCCCCCTGCCGCGTCACAAACACATCGACCCGGTCACCCGGCACCAGAAAGCCGCCGGCGCCAACAATCTCGTTCACCGGCACCGACACCGCGCGCATCGACTCGCCAAACAGCGGCGATGTCGAAAGCCGCCCACCCTCGCCCGAAACCGACGTCGTGGTCAGAAGCTCATTCGCTGCCAGCGGCCGCAAGGCCACGCGCGGCCGATCCCCGTCGGTCAGATCGGTCACCCGGCTGTACGTGCCGCTCGGCAATGTCGCCGCCGGAAACGGCGCCACCTTCAGCTTCTCGGCCGAAATCTCTTCGCCAAATTCGATCGCGTCAGCCGCGACCACGACATTCACTGTCTGCACCGCCTGCGACTGCGCCACCGGCTGGTCCGACCGGTTGAGGAAGGAACGCGCCAGAAACACCGCGACCAGTCCCAGAACGATCGCCGCCACCAGCATGTAGATAGAAGATTTACGCATGGGTATGCCCCTGCTGCTTGTGTCCGTCCCGCGCATTGGCCAGCCCATGTCCATGCCCGGTCAACGGCTGACATTGGCTGACATTTAGCCGCGCCCCCGTCTGCGCGTCCCCAAGCCCGGGCCAAACAATCAGCAGCATCTGCATCTCGCCCCTCCAGCGAACCCCGTTCAGCGCGCCAGCGGTGAGATGCAACCAGCGAGCCGAACAGAAACCGATTGAATCCATATGGATAAAGTCGTTTCTTGACAAGCCCGTCAAGGTTAACACTCGTTAGCAATTCATTAAGTCTTTGATTTCAGATTCCTTTTCCCTTGGCAAGCCCGGGCATTTTCCCGGTTCTGTGCTGTTTTCGCATCACTTTTCGGCCCCAAACGCACAAAGGAAAACCCGCGCCCCCTTTCGGGGACGCGGGCTCCTTTGTCTGCGCTTGCGCGCGGCTGGCTTACGAGCCGCCGCCGCCGCCCGTACCAGCCGAGGTCAGCTGACCGTTGGCGGTGTTGAACGCCGCAGTGATACCGCCGCCGAGGATGGCAGCACCGGCAACCACGACCGCGCCGATGATGGCGACGATGAGGGCGTATTCAGCGGCCGAAGCGCCGCTCTCGTTGGTCTTGATGTTCTTCAGAAGCTTCATCATGGTCTCATTCCTTCTATATTGGCCGGCAGGGCCGGTCGTTCGGGCAAAACGCCGTCCCCGTTCCCGGTTCTGGCCATAAGGAACCGCCGCTTGGTCTGTCTCCGTCGCCTGTCTTTCGAGAGGTGCGAGAGAGACCGGCACAGCGCCAGCTCGAGATCTGGATATGTCCGCCCCGAAAAAGGGTCAATATTAAAGGGAGTTAAGGTGCCTTTCTCATACACAGTCTTACAATTGCCGCGACGTTGTTAAGTTTTCCCCTGCTCCAGCATGGCAGGCAAATACTTGGCAAAACGGACCTTTTCTCACCTTGACACGAGGCGCAATGGTTAACCGTAAAATCGGAGTTTCTTGGGGTTTCGGGGCTTTTGTCGTATATTGAAATCAAGCCGGGCCGATTCTCGGCAGATGCACAAACACAGCACGAGGACCGACGATGACGACAGAGTCGCAGCATCCCGCAGGCGCGAAGGCCCCCGCCGGCCTGCTCGCGCGCCTGCGCCGCGCCCGCCAGGGCGCCGCCGCCGCCGAATTCGCTCTCATTCTCCCGGTCATGCTCATGGTCGTCGCCGGCGCCCTGCAATATGGCGTCATGGCCATGACCTATAACGCCATGCTCAACGGCGCCCGCAGCGGCGCCCGCGCCCTCTCGCTCGGCGATGCCGCCGCCACCGATGTGCGCACGGCCGTCCGCGACTGGATGCCCGCCTGGGTGCCCGCCGCTGACGTCACCGTCACCAGCGAAGCGGTCGGCGCCAATCAGGTCCGCGTCAACGTCTCGGTCCCCGGCACCTCGTCCACCGTCTTCCGCCTGCTGCCGCTGCCCGCCACGCTCGATGTCTCCGTCCAGATGATGCTCGAAGACTGAGCCAGCCCGCCAGGCAACAGAAAAGGGGGCGAGCCGCAAGGCCCGCCCCCTTCTCGTTGGTCCGTCTGACGGCTCAGCGGGCGCCGTCGCCCGCCCCGCTCACCGGCACGCCCGGATAAGCCACGCCGAGCTGCTCCAGATAGGAGCTGTACTTGCTCGGGTCATAATAGAATTTCTCCATCTCGGGCCGCATCTGCGCCATGATGTTCTTGTTGAGATGGATCGCCGGCATGTCGTCCTTGGTCAGCACCGGGTCATATTTCTGCGTCTTGGTCTGCACCTCGGTGAAATAGGCCTTGGCCTCGTCGATCAGCTTCGGCGTCGTCATCAGGTCGAGCACCGTCATCGCCACCGCCTTGGCCCCGGCCACCACGCCCTTGTGCGCAATCGGCGTCGCCATGGCGATCGCAGACTGCACATTGTGCCCGATCGCATTGGGGATGTTCGAAGGATAGCGCACCGTGATCGTCGGCACTGTCCACATCACATCGCCAATATCATCCGAACCGCCGCCCATGTTCACCCGCGTCGGGTCCGGCGCAGACATTTTCCCGATCTCGGTCGCCAGCGGCTCCACCTTGATCTTGTTGGTCTCCTGCATCGCCTTCGCAAAGGCCTGGTCAGCCGCCGACCATTTCGGCATGCCCACCGCCTTGATGTTCTCATAAGCCACCTCGGCCAGCACCTTGTTGCCATGCTGCGGGGCCGCATAACCCAGGATCCGGCTGGTCATCTTGGTGTCAGTCGCCATGGCGGCCGCCCGCGCCGTCCGGTTGCCCGCCTCATACAGCGCCCGGATCGTCTCGAAATCGCCCTCGCGGAAATAATACCAGACGCTCGCCTTGCCCGGCACGATGTTGGGCTGGCCGCCACCATTGGACACGACATAATGCGACCGCTGCCGCAGCGGCAGATGCTCGCGCCGATAGTTCCACGCCACATTCATGATCTCGACCGCATCGAGCGCCGAACGCCCCATCCACGGCGCGCCGGCAGCATGGCTGGTATAGCCCTCGAACGTATATTCCACGCTCACCATGCCATTGCCCCAGCCCTCGCCCCAGCCGGTGCTGAAATCACGGCTGACATGCGCAAAGATCGAGGCATCGACGTCCTCGAACATCCCCTCGCGCACAAAAAAGGCCTTGGTCGCCAGCAGCTCTTCCGCCACCCCGGGCCACACCATCAGGCTGCCCTTGATGTTGTTCTTGATCATCACATCCTTGGCCGCCAGTGCGGCCACGATCATCATCGGCAGCCCGCTGTTATGCCCCTCGCCGTGGCCCGGCGCGCCTTCCAGCAGCGGCTTGATTTCCGGGCTCCCCGGCACCTGGCTCAGCCCCAAAAGCCCGTCAATGTCCGAGCCCAGCGCAATCATCGGCCCCGCGCCCGCCGGTGACGTCCACACCGCCTTGAAGGCAGTCGGAATGCCCGCCACGCCGCGCTCCACCTTGAAGCCATTCTGCTCAAGGATGCCCGACAGATATTCGCTGGTCCTGACCTCCTGAAAGCCCGGCTCGGCAAAGCTGAACACCATGTCGACCATCTCGGCCGCCATCTTCGCCCGCGCCTCAACGCCGGCCACAGCCGCCTTCTTCATCGAAGCGGGTGCCGCCGCATGCGCAGGCGCCAGAACGCTCGTCGCCAGCAGCGCAGCGACAAGCCCGGATTTCAGCAAAGTCATGATGTTAGTCCCCTAGATAGACAAATCCCGGGCCGCTTCCCCACGGCCCGGGACCTGTCTAGCAGAGGCTTTCAGACCCGACTAGTATTCGAAGCGAACACCCAGACGGAACTGGCGACCAAGGACGTCATAAAGCACGCGATTGGTCTGCGGATAGCCCGGGGTGTTGTTGCCCGTCGGCCCGATCCCAACCGGCACCGGATCGCTGTTGAAAAGGTTCCGCACATAGAGGAACACTTCCGCCCGCGACCGGCCCACATCAAACCGGCGCGTGATCGAGGTGTCGACATACCACTGACCATCGATCCGGTTGTTGTTGATCGTGCGGAAGTCGGCGTTCGGCCGCTCCGGCGAACCAATCTCCGGGCAGTTCGACTGGCACTCGATGAAGCGGTTGTCATAGGTGCCGCCCGAGAAACCACGGCCAACCACGTTGAACGCCCAGTCTTCGGTGTCATAATTGGCCGAGAGACGGAAGTTCCACGACGGCACACCGCCACCGGAGTTCTGCCCGGCTTCGTCCTGCGGCGTGTTGATGCCGTTGTCGGTGATCGAGTCGATATAGTGCGACGCGACCGCACGCAGGGTCATGTTGCCATCGCCGATCGGCTTGCGGTAGCTGGCCTCAAAGTCGATCCCCTTGGTGCGGATCGACGAGAAGTTGAACGGAACCAGCCGGATCTGGCTGATGTCGTTCGGGCTGGCGAAGGTGATCAGCGCGCAGGCCGCCTGGTTGTTCTGCTCGAAGCACTGGTCCACCGTCGTCTGCGCCGTGATGTTCGAGATCGCACCCGAAAGGTCGATGTCGAAGTAATCGACCGAGGCGGCGAAGCCATCGAGGAACGTCGGCGTGAACACCGCACCGATACCCCAGGTCAGCGCGACTTCGGGATCGAGATCGGTGGTGCCAGTGAACTGCTCGAAGAACTGGTCGGCGCGGAAACCACCACCGGCCAGCGGCACGTCGACCGTGTTGGTGCGGCCGCGGCCGGGGTCGAACAGCTCGGCCAGGTTGGGCGCGCGAATGTCACGCGACCGGGTCACGCGCAGCTTGATGTCATCAATCACCTGCCACGTCGCACCCAGCTTCCAGGTCGTCACCGTGCCCGAGGTCGAATAGTCGGTCACACGCAGGGCGCCGTTCAGATCAAGCCCCTCATAAACCGGGAAGATCGTTTCGACGAACCCTTCAAGAACTTCATAATCACCCCTGGTCACACGGTAGTTGCCATAGAGGAAGCCCGTGCTGTTCGGTTCGGCCGGCGTCACTTCGCCGTCCACGGCCTCACGGCGATATTCCGCACCGAACGCGAGACTGACCGGGCCAGCCCAATTGTCCCAAATGTCGTTGGTCGAGAAGGTGACCGCCGCCACATCCTGCCGCAGGCGCTGACGACGCGAGGTCGGCTGGTCACCATTGAAGATGTAGTTCAGCGCATCCGGGCTGGCTTCGCCGAAGCCGATGCGCGGCACCGGCAGACAGCCATTGCCCGGATCAGTCAGCGTCGAGCGGCAGACGATGCTGCCATCGGGCGCAAACACCGCATCAGTCGCCAGCGCCAGATTCGCATTCCGCCAGGTGTTGGTCAGAAGTTCGCGGGTCTTGGCGATACCGAGCTGGTAGTAAGCGTTGTAGGACCACGAGATGCCGCCGGTGTCGAAGTCACCGTCTGCACCGATCACATAACGCTGCACCTGCCGGCGGTTGTTGGCGCCCTGCGCCGGGATCGCCCAGTTTCCGGTACCGACGCTGACGCTGGTCAGACCGTTCTGGTCCATCAGATCGCCAAATTCGGTCGGCAGATAGGCATTGTCGCGCTGGATGGTGACGCTGGTTGTCGGCGTCTTCTGATAGAAGCTGGCATTCTCATAGCTGGAGAACGACCCCTGCGCATAGATTTCGAATGCCGGCGACACTTCATAGGAAACGCGACCGAAGATGTTGTACCGTTCTTCGTCAGCCACCAGCGAGTTGGAGCTGTGATGGCCTTCGCGGCTGACCAGATAATCGCCGCCCTGCATCCACTGGCCATCCCGCGGCCCAAAGGAGAACTGGTTGAGCGACGCCTGGCCATTGCCATCGGGCCGACCAAAATAGGTCCCCGCCAGCGGGCCCGAGCGCACGATGCCGCCCGGCGTGAACTGGTGGGTGCCGATGCCGCTACCGACGAAACGCTCAGGCGCGCCCGGCGACTTGTCGGGATTGGTGATCTGGAAGAAGCCGGCGTCGTTCCAGTCGCGGTCGATGGTGTCGACCGGCTCCTGCTTGAAATAATCACCCGCCAGCAGGATGCGGCCACGCCCACCGGCGAAGCCCTGCCCGGCGGTCAGGCGCACCAGATGGTTGGGCGCGTCGCCGTAGGTGGTGACGCCATGCTCATACTCGGCCTTGAAGCCGTCGAAATCCGTGTTGAGGATGAAGTTGACGACACCGGCGACAGCGTCCGAACCATAGACGGACGAGGCACCGCCAGTCACCACTTCAACGCCCTTGATCAGGCCCTGCGGAATGGTCTGCACATCGACCAGACCGGCCGTCGACGACGAGACCGAGCGCTGCCCATTGATCAGGATCAGCGTGCGCTGCGCGTCGAGGTTACGCAGGTTGACCGTGGCGATACCCGACTGGCCGTTCGACAGCGAACCCGAGTTGCTCTGCGAGCTGGCGCTGTTCTGCACCGCCGGCAGCGTGTTCACATAATCACCGATGCTCGGCTGCGGCTCGGCCTGAAGCTCGGCTTCGGAGACGATATTGACCGGCGTCGGCGCGTCATAGCCCGAGCGCGCAATGCGCGAACCCGTGACGACGATGGCATCGGCGGGCGCTTCAGCGGCAGCAGCGGTCGCGGCGGGCTGATCTTCAGCAGCAAACGCCGGCTGCGCGGCCATCACCAGCGCCATCGTGCCAACAGTGCCAAGCCCCAGAGCGCGCAAACGGCGCACGGCGAAGGTCGGTGTCGTCTTCATCAGTCATACCCCCTTAGTGTTGAACAAGCCTCGCACCTCCCCAGGAACGGACTTGAACCAGCGGCACCCGATCAGGACCAGAACCACCACGCTCTCGCGCAATCTGGACCCCCGGACCCGGCAACGCTGGGACTAACGCCGATCGGTGTCTTCACCGTTCATCTGGCGCTAATGTGCACAGGTGTTCTGCATCCTCCGCCGCTTTGCAACATAAAATTACGCGATCCGTCATTGAGCAGTAGCAAACTGTGACAAATCGGCCACGGTCCTTCGGGGTCTGGCATTCGCCGCCCCCATGCACTATCTAGGCACAAGAAGGGGACGTCCTATGCGCACACCATTGCTCATCACATTGCTCATCGCCGCCGCCCCGGCCGCGGCCTGCGACCTTGATTATCTGCCCGGTTTTGCCGGCCACAGCTACACGGTCGGCATGGACGCCGAGGAAGCCGCCCGCGCCAAGGAAATGGCCATGGCCAACGCCCGCGCCGCCTTCATCAAGCAATATGGCCTTGCCGATCCCGAGCCGGCGCCCGCCGCTCAGGCCGCCACCACCGAGGTTGCCGAAGCGGCGCCCGCAGCGCCGGTCGCCAGCGCCTCGATGCCCGCCGCCTATTCGCTCAACCGCTGATGACCTCGGCTGCGGCCGAATCGACCCCGTCGCAAACAGGCCCTCTGGTGAAAACCGAGGGCCTTTCGCATGCGGTCGGCGGCAAGCGCATCATGGCGGTCGGAGACTGGCAGCAGACCAGCGGGGACCATGCCCTCGTCCTCGGCCCCTCGGGCTCGGGCAAGACCACCTTCATCAACGCCGTCACCGGCCTGATCACGCCCAGCGCCGGCCGGGTCTTCGTCGCCGGCGAGGAGATGAGCGCCCTCGGCGCCGCCGCCCGGGACAGCCTGCGCCGCCGCACCATCGGCCTCGTCTTCCAGACGCTCCGCCTCATCCCGGCACTCAGCGTGCGGCAAAATCTCGCACTCGCCCAGCGCATCGGCACTGGGCGCCATGATCCAGCCGCCATCGAATCGCTCATCGCCCGCGTCGGCCTCGCCCACCGCATCGACGCCCGCCCCCGCACCCTGTCACAGGGCGAAGGCCAGCGCGCCGCCATCGCCCGCGCCCTCATCACCCGGCCAAGGCTCGTCGTCGCCGATGAGCCAACCTCCGCACTCGATGATGCCAACGCCTTCGCCATGGTCGACCTGCTCTTCGAAACCGCCGCCGCCACCGGCGCCACCCTGCTCGTCGCCACCCATGACACGCGCATCGCGCCGCGCTTCAACACCGTCGTCCGGCTCGCCGCATGAGCTTCCTCGGCCTCTCCTTCGCCTATCTGCGCGACCGCGGTCTCAATACCGTGCTCAACATCGCGCTGCTCGCGCTTGCGGTCGCCACGCTCGTCATCCTGCTGCTCTTCGCCCGCCAGCTCGAAACCCGCTTCGACCGTGACGCCCAGGGCATCGATCTCGTCGTCGGCGCCAAGGGCTCGCCGCTCCAGCTCATCCTCGCCAGCATCTACCAGGCCGATGTCCCCACCGGGAACATCCCGCTCTCGTCCATCGACGTCCTGCGCAGCCAGCGCACCGTCGCCAAGGTCATCCCGCTCGCCCAGGGCGACAATTTCCGCGGCTACCGCATCGTCGGCACCGAGCCCGCCTACCCCGAACATTACGGCGCCACCCTCGCCGAGGGCCAGCTCTGGAGCGCGCCGTCCGAAGTCGTCATCGGCGCCGATGTCGCCCGCGGTCTCGGCATGGCGCTCGGCCAGCGCTTCATCGGCAGCCACGGCCTCTCGGGCGATGAGCAGGCGCAGGGCCATGACCATGCCCCCTTCATCGTCACCGGCATCCTCGCACCGAGCGGCAGCGTCGTCGACCGGCTGATCCTCACCAGCATCGAATCGGTCTGGGACGTCCACGGCATCGAACATGATGATGAAGACGAAGACCATGATCACGACGGCGACGGCACCCCCGACCATGATGCCGATCACCACGAAGAAGACGAGGACCACAACCATGGCGACCCTCGCGGCGGCGGCATGGAGCCCGAGGTCACCGCCCTTCTCGTCGCCTATGCCTCGCCACTCGCCGCCGTCCAGCTGCCCGGCTTCATCAACCGCCAGACCAACCTTCAGGCCGCCGTGCCCGCCGTCGAGATCACCCGCCTGCTCGGCCTTGTCGGGCTCGGCCTCGATGCCGTGCGCGCGCTCGCCGTGCTGCTCATGCTCACCGCCGGCCTCTCCATCTTCGTCGCCCTCTACACCGCACTTCGCCAGCGCGAAGGCGACATGGCGATGCTGCGCGTCATCGGCGCCAGCCGCGCCAGCATCTTCGCCCAGATGATCTTCGAAGGCGTGGCGCTGGCCGCCGCCGGCGCGCTGCTCGGCCTGGCGCTCGGCCACGGCGTCATCGGCCTTGCCGCCGCCAACATCCGCCAGCTAGCCGAGCTCGGCCTCGATGCCAGCCGCTTCGAGGCGGGCGAACTCTGGATTATCGCCGGCGCCCTTGCTATTGGGTTTGCGGCTGCCCTGCTGCCGGCGCTGCGCGTCTTCCGCGCCGACATCGCCGAAACGCTCACCAACAGCCGCTAGGAGACCCGATGCGCATCCTTGCCCTCATCGCCGCCGCAACGCTCGCCCTGCCTGTCGCTGCTCAGGCCCAAATGGCGCCGGACCGCACGCTGACGCCGTCTGAAAGCGTCTGGAAGCCAGCCCCCACCCCGCCCGGCGGCGTCGATTGGGCCGTGCTCGAATCGACCAAGGAAATCACCCGCAAGGACGAGAAGAACCTGATCCGCTCCAAGCCGGTCTTCCCCGATTCGGTGAAGAAGCTCGCCGGCAAGCGCGTCAAGGTGAACGGCTATATGCTGCCGCTGCAAAACGGCACCAACCAGACCCATTTCGTGCTGCTCGCCTATCCGCCCGATTGCCCCTTCCACCTCAATCCCCTGCCCATGCAGTTCATCGAGGTCCGCGCCGAAACGCCGGTCAAGGTCTCCTACGATGTCCGCACCATCGAAGGCGTCCTCACCCTCCACGGCGAAGACGAGCAGGGCATCTTCTACAAATTCACCGAGGCCAAGGAAGCCAGCTGATGCGCGCCCTGCTGCCGCTGGTCCTGCTCGCCGGCTGCGCCACCGCGTCCCAACCGGCAGAAAATACCGTCAGCTTCCGCTGCGAGCGCGGCACCCTGCTCAGCGTCACCTTCTTCGAGGGTCACGCGATGCTCAGCGCCAATGGCGAAGCGCCGGTCCGGCTCGAAGCCCAGCCCGCCGCCTCGGGTTTTGCCTATGGCAGTCCAAGGCACAGCATTCGCGGCAAGGGCACCGAACTCTCCTACGCCTTCGCCCGCATGGCCCCTGAAGCCTGCACCGAAATCAACGACTGACCGGCCACCCCGCCCCCGGCCCCTTCCCCCACGCGCCGAGGCCGCTAGGAGCGGGCGATGGTTGCCCATATCGACACCTGGATCTTCGATCTCGACAACACGCTCTACCCGGCGTCCGCAAGCCTGTTCCCGCAGATCGACCTGCGCATGGGCCGCTATATCGAGCGGCTGCTCGGCGTCGACGCCATCGAAGCCCGACGCATCCAGAAAGACTATTACCACAGCCACGGCATGACCCTGCCCGGCCTGATGTCCGCCCATAGCGTCGACCCGCATGATTTTCTCGAATTCGTCCATGATGTCGACATCGATGTCGTCACGCCCGCGCCGCTGCTCGCCGACATGATCGCCCGCCTGCCCGGCCGCAAGCTGGTCTTCACCAATGCCGATGCCCCCTATGCCACGCGCGTGCTCGCCCGCCTCGGCCTGTCCGACAGCTTCGATGCGATGCACGACATCCACGCGCTCGGCTATGTCCCCAAGCCGCAGGCCGGCGCCTATGTGCATCTGTGCGAAACGCACGGCATCACGCCCGGCCGCGCGCTCTTCGTCGAAGACATGGCACGCAATCTGGTGCCCGCCAAGGCCATCGGCATGACCACCGTCTGGGTCGACAACGGTTCCGAACAAGGCCCGGGCGTCGACCATGACCATATCGATTACCGCGTCCATGACGTCGGTCAGTTTCTCGCCAACACGCTGGCGATCCTGGAGGACCTATGAGCAACATCGAAACCATCATCAGCGAAGGCTGGGCCAACCGCGAGACCATGAAAGAGGCCGAGTCCGGCCTGCTGCGTGACGCCGTGCAGGCCGCGCTCGACGGGCTGGACAATGGCAGCCTGCGCGTCGCCGAGCCTGACGGCGCCGGCGGCTGGCGCGTCAACCAGTGGCTCAAGCAGGCCGTGCTGCTCAGCTTCCGCCTCACCCCCAACAGCGGCGTCTTCGGTGCGCCCGGCGGCAGCCTGTGGTGGGACAAGGTGCCCACCAAGTTCGAAAGCTGGACGCCCGAGCATTTCCGCACCGCCGGCTTCCGCGCCGTGCCCGGCGCCATCGTGCGCCGCGGCGCCTATATCGCGCCCGGCGTCGTGCTGATGCCCAGCTTCGTCAACATCGGCGCCCGCGTCGGCAAGGGCACCATGGTCGATACCTGGGCCACGGTCGGCAGCTGCGCCCAGATCGGCGAAAACGTCCATATCTCGGGCGGTGCGGGCATCGGCGGCGTGCTCGAGCCGCTGCAGGCCGCACCCGTCATCATCGGTGACGGCGCCTTCATCGGCGCCCGCGCCGAAGTCGCCGAAGGCGTGCAGGTCGGCGAAGGCGCGGTGCTTTCCATGGGCGTCTATCTCGGCGCCAGCACCAAGATCATCGACCGCGCCACCGGCGAGGTCCATGTCGGCAAGGTCCCGCCCTATGCCGTCGTCGTCCCCGGCAATCTCCCCGGCAAGCCGCTCCCTGATGGCAGCCCCGGCCCCAGCCTCTACTGCGCCGTCATCGTCAAGACCGTCGACGCCCAGACCCGCTCAAAAACCGGCATCAACGAGCTGCTCCGCGACTGAGCCCTAGCGCCGGCGCCGCAGGGCAAAGGCCAGCCCGACCACCAGCACCACATAGCCCGCCGGCAGCAGCACCCAGCCGCTGCCGGCCATGGCCAGCACCGCCAGCCCGGCCCAGGCCCCGGCCATGGTGATCTCGATCAGCCCCATCAGCAGCAGCGCCGCCGGGCGCTTGCGAAACGCCGTGCGCGGAATGCGCGGCCCATGCCAGCCCTGCACCAGCGCCATGCTCAGCGCCGCGACCGCCGCCAACACCAGCATCAGCAGCCCGGCGCCGGCATCGAGCGTCGCCAGCCACAGCGCCAGCGGCAGCAGCGCCACCAGCGGCAGGCCGCAGGCCACCGCCAACTTGGCCGCGCCGCGCCGCCAGCGCGCAATCGGGGCCGCTTCCACCAGCTCGCGCGCCTCTTCGGCGCACAGCGTGATCCAGGCTAGGCTCGATGCCGCCATCACCGCCAGCCCCACCCCGCCGGCCAGCAGCTGGCGCACCACCGTGTCCGGGGCCGCCCCCTCGCGCGTCGCCAGAAACAGCAACGGAATGAGATAGATGAAGCGCAGCAGCACCTGCGCCAACGTTTCCGGATCGCGCCACAGCAGCCGCAGTTCCTTGCCCACCAGCGCCCGCGTCGGCCCTGCCCCAAAACGCACCGTCCGGCGCGCGCGCGGCGTCTCATCCGCCATCTCGCGCTGCGCCAGCCGCCGCGCCCCCGGCCCCACCGCCACGCCCAGCGAGGCCGCACCCAGCAGCATCAGCGCCAGCAGCGGGCCCGGCTCGCCCAGCGCGCCGCGCGCCGCCATGTCGAAAGGCGGCCCCGGCGCCGCCTGCCCCAGCCGCGCCAGCAGCGCCGCGCTGCCCTCCTGCGCGCCCACAGTGCCCGCCAGCCCGCTCACCTGCGTGCCGATGAAGATCGCCGCCCCCAGCGCCGCCGAGCCGAGATGCACCACCATGCGCGCCCGCCGCCCACCCAGCCAGCCGATCAGCACGGCCACCACCAGAAAGCCGAGCCCGGTGGCGGTCGCCGCGGTCGCCATCAGCACAGCGAAACCGCCCAGCCAGCGCCACTGGCCCAGCACCGCGCTGAACAGGATGAACGGGCCCAGCAACGCCACAAAGGGCATCGCCACCATCCAGCTCGCCGCCAGCGCCTTTGCCAGAAACACCCGCGACGGCGGCAGCGGCGCGCTCAACAACAGATCAAGATCACCGCGGTCACGAAAGGCACGCAGCACCTGCACCGCCGCCAGCGACAGCATCAGCGGCAGCAACATCGCATGCAGCGCCACCAGCATCGTCATCGCCGCCGGCGTCACCTCCGGCCCCGCCTGCGCCACCGCCCGGGCTATCAGCCAGCCAAAGCCCACCGGCCCGCTCGCCACCAGCAGCAGCCCCACCAGCCAGCGCCCGCGCGAGCTGCCGCTGCCCAGTCGCAGGCCCAGCCGCAGCTCATGGCGCAGCAGGCTGGCAAGGCCGAGGCTCATGTGGCGAGCGCGAGAAACACGTCCTCGAGCGTCTCGCCGTCCGCCGCCAGCGCCTGCGGCGTGCCCTCGGCAATCAGCCGGCCAGCGCGAATGATGCCGATCCGGTCAGCCAGCCGCTCGGCCACCTCGAGAATATGCGTCGTCAGAATGACCGTGCCGCCCGCCCGCGTGCGTGCGCGCAGCATGTCCTTCACCGTGCGCGCCGCCGCCGCATCAAGCCCGGTCAGCGGCTCATCCAGAATCAGCAGCTCCGGCTCATGAATCAGCGCGCCCGCCAGCGCCACCTTCTGCCGCTGCCCGCGCGACAGCCCCTCGCAGCGCGCATCGCGCTTCTCTTCAAGGCCTAGCTGCACCACCAGCGCCTCTGCCCGCGCCCGCGCCACCGCGCCCGGCACCGCCCACAGCCCGGCCACAAAGGCCAGATATTCCATCGGCGTCAGCTTGTCATACAGCAGCGGGTCGTCGGGCAGCCAGGCGATCCGCGCCTTGGCCGCCAGCGGCTCGGCAAGCGCATCGATGCCACACACCTCGATGCGGCCGCTGTCCGGCGCCTCCAGCCCCACCACCATGCGCAGCGTCGTCGTCTTGCCCGCGCCATTGGGACCAAGCAGCGCATAAAGCTCGCCCTGACGAATGTGCAGATCAAGGCCATCGACAGCGGTCAAACCCGAAAACCGCTTCACAAGCCCCTGCAAATGCAGAGCAGGACTACGCAGATGCAATACAGATGAACAATCCATGACCAAATCATAAAATATGTCACGGCAAAGTCACACCGCAGGAAACATTAATGCACGACTATCGCGAATCGACAAGCACCAGTTCCGCATCTTCCAGCGCCGTCACGCTGATCTGATCAACCTTTGCAATTGCCACCCCGTCGCGCGCCGCCGCTTCAATGTCGCCAATCCGCACCCGGCCACGGGCCGGCACCAGATAAAGGTGCCGGTCCATGCTGGTGGCATAGCTCACCGTCTCGCCAGCCCGCAGCGTCGCGCCCGAAACCCGCGCATGCGCGCGGATCGGCAGCGCATCCCCGCCACCCGCCATATCGCCCGCCATCCCACTCGCCAGCGTCACAAACCGCCCGGCGCGGTCCGCCTTGGGAAACGGCCGTGCGCCCCATCCCGGCTGGCCGCCCGGCGCATCCGGAATGATCAAGATCTGGAACAGCGTCGTCGGCTCATCCTCATGATTATACTCGCTGTGCACCACGCCGCTGCCCGCGCTCATCACCTGCACATCGCCGGCCTCTGTGCGTCCGCGGTTGCCCATGCTGTCCTCATGGGTGATCGCGCCCGTGCGCACATAGGTGATGATCTCCATGTCCCGGTGGCCATGCGGATCAAAGCCGTGATGCGGTGCAATCCGGTCATCGTTCCACACCCGGAGCGCGCCCCAATGCACGCGCGCCGGGTCATGATAGCCGGCAAAGCTGAAATGATGGCGCGCATCCAGCCAGCCATGATCCGCACTGCCAAGGGTCGAAAAGGGACGAAGTTCCATCATCGGTCATCTCCTGCTTGGGCCTCTTTTACCGTCCGCCCCCTGATTGGAGAAATTGATTGATTTCGAAACCTCAATCGAGATCCTCGCTCACACCGCTAAACCATCCCCGCCGCCGGCCGTAGCAACATCCTGATCTGTCGAAATCTTGCTGGGGGAGGCCTGCCGTATGAGCGAAATAGGGTGGCCAAGACGACGCGCCAGCCGGCTCCAGCGCGCCCGCCACCGCCTGTTCGGCCAGTCCGAGCTGATGCTCACCGTGGCCGGCATCGGCGCCTGGATGCTCAATTCCGAAACCCGCGAACTCTGGTGGAGCGACGCCACCAGCCGCATCCACGGCCTGCCGCCCGGGACCCAGCCAACCATCGACGAGGCCATCGCCTTCTACGCCCCCGAAGCCCGCCACCATGTCGCCGCCGCCGTCGCCGAAGCCATCGAGACGGGCGGCCAATGGGATCTCGAACTGCCGCTCGACCGCGCCGATGGCTGCCGCATCCATGTCCGCGCCTGCGGCCGCACCATCGAGCAGGAGAGTGGCGGCCGGCTGGTCATCGGCACCTTCGAAGACGTCACCGAGCGCCGCGCCGCCGCCGCCGCCGCCCGCCGCGAGCTCCGCCTGCGCGCCGAAACCGAGACGCTCCTGCGCGATGTCATCGACGCTATCCCCGCCGCCCTTACCGTCTATGACCGCGACGAACGCCTCGTGCTGATCAACCGGAGCTATCACGACATCCTGCCCGACGCCGCGGCCCTCGCCCCGCGCGGCGACCGGCTCGAAGACATCATCCGCCGCAAGGTCGAAGCCAATCACTACGCCCCCGAAATCTTCGACACCGACCCCGAACCGCTGCGCGAAGCCTGGATCGCCGATTATCTCGCCCGCCACCGCAGCCCCGATTATTCGCGCGTCTTCGAGCTCAACAACGGCCATTTCGTCCAGGTCAGCAACGCCCGCTCCCCGTCGGGCAACATCGTCACCATCCGCACCGACATCACCCCCATCATGCGCGCCGAAGCCGAGCTTCGCGCATTGGCCGAGCGCTGCTCATTGACCGGCCTCGCCAACCGCGCGGTCGCCCTCGCCGCCCTCGCGCCCGCCGCCCGCACGCGGGGCGGCAGCCTCATCCTCTTCGACATCGATTTCTTCAAGACCGTCAACGATGGCCTCGGCCACGGTGCGGGTGATCTGCTGCTCCGCCTCGTCGCCCGCCGCCTCGCCCGCATCGCGCGCCCCGGCATGACCATCGCCAGGCTGGGCGGCGATGAATTCGCCATCAACGCCCCCGGTCTCACCGAAGGCGCCCAGCTCAGCCGCTTCCTCGATCAGCTGCTCGCCCGCCAGCGCCGCCCCGTCCGCCTCGGCCAGGCCCGCTACACCCCCTCCATCTCGATCGGCGTCACCGGCTTCGGCCCCGATGACACCAGCGCCGAAACCCTGCTCAGCCGCGCCGATGCCGCGCTCTACGAAGCCAAGCGCCAGGGCCGCGCCCGCCATGCCTTCTACGATGAAGCGCTGGCCGCGCGCATCGAGCGCCGCACCCGCCTCGCCGACCGGCTGCGCCTCGCCATCCCGCAAGACCGGCTCGCCGTCGCCCTCCAGCCCCAGCTCGATCTCGCCTCGGGCCGCATCAGCGGCTTCGAGGCGCTGGCCCGCTGGCATGATGCCGGTGAATGGATCCCGCCGCAGGAGTTCGTCGCCATCGCCGAAGACATCGGCCTCGCCCACAGCCTCGGCCTCAGCATCATCGACAAGGCGCTGGCCGCCCATGCCGGCCTCGCCGCCGCCGGCCTCGCCCCGGGCATGATCGCAGTCAATGTCAGCACCGCCCAGCTGCTCGCCGATGATTTCCTCGAAACCCTGCGCCAGGCCCTTGTCCGGCACGGCATCCGCCCCAGCAGCCTGGAGGTCGAAATCACCGAAACCGTGCTGCTCGACCGCTCGGTCCAGCGCATCGCCGACACGCTGGAGGCGCTGCGCAGCCGCGGCATCTCGCTCAGCCTCGATGATTTCGGCACCGGCTATGCCTCGCTCTCGCACATCACCACCTTCCCCGTCGATCGCATCAAGGTCGACAAGAGCTTCACCCAGGGCATCATCTCCAGCGGCGAGCGCGGCCTCATCGCCCGCTCGATCATCGGTTTGGGCCGTGGGCTGGGCCTCGATGTCGTGGCCGAAGGCGTCGAGACCGAGCGCCAGAAAAGCTTCCTCAAGGCGCATGGCTGCACCGCCATCCAGGGCTATCTGCTCGCCCCGCCCATGCTCGCCGATGCCGCTCAGGCCTGGCTCGCAGCCCGCAACGCCGCCGCGCTCAGTCCTGCTCCGGCACCTTCCGCCCGCGCTTCAGCGCCGCCTTCGACACCACATGCGCCGTCACAGGTGCCGTGATGAACAGAAACACCGTCACCGCCAGCGGCGCCAGCGTCCGGCCATGGACAAGGCTCGCCAGCACCATCGCGCCGATGCCAAGCGTCGTCGCCTTGGTCGGCCCATGCAGCCGCATGAAAAAGTCGGGCAGCCGCGCCAGCCCGATCGAGCCAATCAGCGCAAAGCCCGCGCCCACCAGCAGCAGCGCCGAGATGATGATCTCGCTCATTCGATGATGTCCCCGCCCAGCACGAACTTGCCCAGCGCCACCGTGCCGACAAAACCCATCATCGCCAAGAGCAGCGCCGCCTCGAAATAAACCAGCGTGCCAAGTGCTATATCAAGCAGAAGCACCAGTGCAATCGCATTGATCGTCAGCGTGTCCAGCGCAAGGATCCGGTCGGTCACATCCGGCCCTTTCACCACCCGCCACAAATTGAGCGCCATCGCCGCTGCCACCATCAGCAGCGCTGCGGGCACAGCCAGGCTCAGCATCCGAAAATCTCCTTCAGCGGCTGCTCATAACGGGTCCGGATCTCGGCCACCGCCGCCGCCTCATCCGGCACATCCAGCCCATGCACCAAAAGCCGCTTCACCGCCCCGCCCTCGGTCACGATGTCGATCGTCACCGTGCCCGGCGTCAGCGAGATGATCCCGCCCAGAAGCGTCGCCACAAAGGGATCCTCAATCGACACCGGCACCTCGAAAAACGCCGGCCTGAGCCTCCCCACCGGCCCCAGCACCTGCCGCGCCACGGTCAGATTGGCGCGCAGGATATCGCCCAACACCCGCGCCACCAACCGCAGCGCCGCCAGCGGCCGCCGCACATGTGGCGAATCCGGCCAGAAGCGACGCGTCGCCAGCGGCAGCAGCAGCGCCAGCAGCCCGCCCATGATCAGCGTGCCCGGCGCCAGCGAATTGGCCAGCGCCAGCCACAACCCGAAGATCAGCGCCGAAGTGACCGGCTGGGGCAACAACGCTCTCAAGGCCGGCCCTCCCGCAACACCGTGGCTGGCCCCAGAACCGCATCGCCGTAGCCGCCGCCATGCAACTGCGCTGCCGTGCGCGCCGCATATCCCGCCACCGGCGCCGCCGCCAGCGCCAGCAGCGGCCCCGCCGCCACCAGCAGCCAAAGCCCGGCGCGCGGCGCCAGCCCAGCCACCCCCATCTCATGCGGCCGCGCATCGGGCGTCGCCGTGCCCGCCTGCCAGAAGATCATGCCGGTGCAGCGCGAAAAGACCACCAGCACCCCCACGCCCGAGGTCAGCAGCACCGCCCACCACGCCGCCCGCCAGCCGCCCTCGATCCCCTGCAGCAGCATCAGCTTGCCGATGAAGCCCGAAAAGGGCGGCAGCCCCGCCAGCCCGATCGCCAACACCCCCCAGGCCGGGAGCAGCCACTCCCGGTCAAACACCGCCGGCCCGCGCACCAGCCGGTCCCCCAGCAGCCCGCGCCGCGCCGCCACATGGCCCACCAGCAAAAACAGCCCGCCCCCCACCAGCGTCGACTGCACCAGATAATAGAGCAGCGCCGCCGTCATCTTCGGCCCGGCAAAGGCCACGCCAAACAGCACCGTGCCGCTCGAAATCAGGACCAGCCAGCCCGCCACCTCGCCCAGCCGCCGCGCCGCAAACAGCCCGGCCGTGCCCAGCGCCACCGTGCCCAGCGCCAGCGCCGGCAGCCACGGCATCAGCAGCCCCGCCATCACCGGCGCCTCGCCCCAGCCCGAAACCGCCAGCCGCAGCAGCATCACCGCGCCCAGCTTGGTCAACACGGCAAACAGCGCCGCCGCCGCCGCCGGTGCGCGCGCATAAACCTGCGGCAACCACAAGGACACCGGCAACACCGCCGCCTTCAGCAAAAACACCACCGCCATCAGCGCCATCGCCGCCCGCACCAGCGCCGCATCCGCCAGCCCGACGCCTGGCAGCAGCTGCGCCACATCGGCCAGATTGAGCGTGCCAAGGCTGGCATAAACCAGCGCCAGCGCGATCAGGAACAGGCTCGAGCCGAGCAGGTTCAGGATCACATAGATCAGCCCGGCCCGCAGCCGCGCCGGCTCTTCCCCTTGATCCAGCCCGCCGTGCATGAAAAGCGCATAGGAGGCGAGCAGCAGAATCTCGAAAAACACGAACAGGTTGAACAGGTCGCCGGTCAGAAACGCCCCGGCAAGCCCGGCCAGCTGCAACTGGAACAGCGGATGAAAATGCCGCCCCGCCGCGTCCTGCCCGCCCAGCGCCATCAACAGCGCCGCCAGCCCCAGCCCCGCCACCAGCGCCACCATCAGCGCCGCCAGCCGGTCCACCACCAGCACAATCCCATAAGGCGCCGGCCAGTCCCCCAGCCGATAGACCGACACCGCGCCGCTATCCGCCTCCACAAGCAGCGCCAGCACCACCATCAGGCTCGCCGCTGAGCTGGCCAGCGCCAGCCCACGCTGCACGGCAAGGCCGCGCACCACCATCATCAGCAGCGCCGCCACGAAGGGCAGCAAGATCGGCAAGACAGGCAGATGCGCGCTCACCGGCCGCCCTCGTCGCTTTCGCCGTCCGGGCAGTCTTCGCTGTCGTCCGGCAGCGGCCCCTCGCCCAGCCGGTCGGCGTCATCGCCAGCCGCCGCATTGGCCGCCAGCGCGCGCAGCGCCAGCGCAATCAGAAACGCCGTCATCCCCAGCCCGATCACGATCGCCGTCAGCACCAGCGCCTGCGGCAGCGGGTCAGCCAGCGGCCCCGCACCTTCCAGCGTCAGCGGCGGCGTCCGCCGCCCCAGCCGCCCCGCGCTGACGATGAACAGATTGACCCCGTAGCCGATCAGCGTCAGCCCCAGCACCACCGAATAGCTGCGCGGCCGCAACGTCAGCCACACGCCCGCGGCAATCAATATCCCCACCACCAAGGCCAGCAGCAGCGCCATCAGCCGTTCTGCCGTTCGCGCTGGGAAAGCCGGCCAAATTCGACCAGCGCCACCACCAGGCTCGCCAGCACCACCAGCATGATGCCGGCATCAAAGGCCATCGCCGAAGCCAGCTCGATGTCGCCCACCAGCGGCAGATGCACATGGTCATGCGCCGAGGTCAGAAACGGCCGGCCAAAGGCCCATGGCACCAGCCCGGTCAGCACGCACACCCCCAGCCCAATCCCCAGCAGCTGCACATAATCCGCCCGCATGCGCGCCTGCGCCGCCGCCAGCCCGCTGCCCAGATATTGCAGCAGCAGCGCCACCGCCACGATCAGCCCGGCCACGAACCCGCCGCCCGGCAGATTATGCCCGCGCAAAAACACATAGGCCGCCACCGCCAGCAGCAGCGGCAGCAGCGGCTGCATCATCATCTTCAGCATCAGCGGATAGCGGTCGGCCGCGCTCTCGGCATTGGCCACCGCCGGCGGCAACCGCAGCCCGGCCAGCATCGCCTGAATGGCCAGCGCCGCCATCGCCAGCACGGCAATCTCGCCCATCGTGTCAAAGCCGCGAAAATCAACGAGAATGACATTGACCACATTGGTCCCGCCGCCACCCGGCTTGGCCTCGGCAATGTGCCAAGCCGAAATCGTCTCGAACGGCCGGGTCAGCATGGCCATCACCAGCGCTGCCGCCCCCGCGCCCGCTGCCAGCGCAAGTGCTGCATCCGGCAGCAGCCGCGCCGCCTCGCGCGCCGCCATCTGGTCCTGCTCTGCCGGCGCTTCGGGCGGCAGATAGCGCAGCGCCAGCACCAGCAAAATGATCGAGGCCACCTCGACCGAAAGCTGCGTCAGCGCGAGGTCGGGCGCTGCGAGCCGCACAAACACCAGCGCCACGATCAGCCCCGCCACCGACAGAAACACCAGCGCCGCCAGCCGCTGCCGGTGCATCGCCACCACACCCAGCACGGCAACCAGCAACGCCGCCGCCGCCAGCGGCTCGGCCAGCCCGAAGGCGCCCCAGCCCAGCGGCCCGGCCACACCCGCCCCGCCGCCAGCAAAGGCCGAAACCCCGACAATCAGCGCGAACCCCAGAAACAGCGCCAGATTCTGCCGTACACTCTGCCGGTCGAGCCGCCTCAGCAGGGCCCGCGCGCCAATCGTCAGCCCATTATAAGCACGCTCAAAGGCCACCCGGCTGCTCACCCCGAAATCGATCCGGTCGGCAAAGCTGAACACCATCTCGCGCCGCGAAAAATAATAGATGCCGCCGCCCAGCGCCACGATGCTCATGATCACCGGCAGGTTGAAGCCATGCCAGATCGCCAGGTCGAGCGGCGGCGTCGGCCCGCCCAGCACAGCGCTTGAGGCCACCACCAGCAGCGGCGCCACCACCAGCTGCGGCAACAGCCCCACCAGCACGACAATCCCCACCAGAATCTCCACCGGCACCCGCATGAAACGCGGCGGCTCCTTGGGCGTGCGCGGCAGATCGGTTGGCGGCGGGCCCAGAAACACATCGTTGATGAACCGCGCCGAATAGGCCACCGCCAAAACGCCGCCCACCGTCGCCACCGCCGGCATCACCCAGCTGAGCGCGCCGCTCAGCTCCACCGTCTCGGCAAAGAACATCTCCTTCGACAGAAAGCCGTTCAAGAACGGCACGCCCGCCATCGCGCCCGCCGCGAGCACCGCCAGCGCCGTGGTCTCGGGCATCAGCCGCCGCAGCCCCGACAGCCGCCGCATGTCACGCGTGCCGCTTTCATGGTCAACAATCCCCGCCACCATGAACAGGCTCGCCTTGAACACCGCATGGTTGATGATGTGAAACACCGCCGCCACCGGCGACAGCGCCGTCTGCAAGCCCAGCAGCAGCGTGATCAGCCCCAGATGGCTGATCGTCGAATAGGCCAGCAGCCCCTTGAAATCATGCCGCAGCAGCGCCTTGTAGGCGCCCAGCAGAAAGGTCACCGAGCCGACACCGGTGACGATGTAGAACCACAGCTGCGTCCCCGAAAGCGCAGGATAAAGCCGCGCCAGCAGAAACACCCCGGCCTTCACCATCGTCGCGGAATGAAGATAGGCGCTCGCTGGTGTGGGCGCCGCCATCGCATTGGGCAGCCAGAAGCTGAACGGATATTGCGCCGACTTGGTGAACACGCCGAGCAGCACCAGCACCAGCATCGCCGGATAGCGCGGGTCGGCGCGGATGACCTCGCCGCTGGCCAGCACATCGCTGAGCGTGAAACTGCCAACGATCTGGCCCAGCAGCAGCACCCCCGCCATCAGCGCCAGCCCGCCCGCCCCCGTCACCCCCAGCGCCATGCGCGCCGCAATCCGCGCCTCCTGGTCCTTGTATTTATACGCCACCAGCAGAAAGGACGTCAGGCTGGTGATCTCCCAGAACAGCAGCAGCAGCAGCAGATTTTCCGACAGCACAACACCGAGCATGCCGCCGGCAAAGGCCAGCAGATAGAAATAGAAGCGCCCCAGCCGGTCATCGTCGGGCATGTAATAATAGGCATAAAGCACGATCAACAGCCCGATGCCGTCGATCAGCAACACGAACAGCAGCCCCAGCCCATCGAGCCGCAGCGCCAGATCGAGCCCCCAGTCCGGCAGCCAGCTCATGGTCACGATCAGCGTCTCGCCGGCAAACACCGCCGGCGCCAGCAGCCCCAGCATCACCAGCCCGGCCAGCATCACAGCCCCGGCCGCATAGGCCGCCAGCCGCCGCGAGGCACGGCTCATCCAGCCCACCGCAAAGCCCGCGACAAGCGGCAGAACAACAAGGCCGAACAGGAGCGCTGCGGTCATCCTCACCCGAATTAGGAAAAAGCCCTGCAGCGAGGGTTAGCCGCCCACCCCCTCAGGGTCCAGCCGAAAGGCCCGGGACATAACGGCAAGGCTGGTGCCGCAGGAGGGATTTGAACCCCCGGCCCCCCGCTTACGAAGCGGATGCTCTACCACTGAGCTACTGCGGCATGCGCGAACGCACGCGGCTCCTATCAGCCCACCCCGCCCTTCGCAAGCATCGCCTGCGCCGCCCCATCCCGCATGCTGGCCAGCCATTAACCGCGAAATCCACGCAAAGCCCAGCCACGCCGGCCGTCATCATAACACCAGCCCCTCGCAGGAGCCGAACATGCGCGTGACGCCCCACCCCGACAGCGCCCACCCCGACACGACCAGCCCCGACACCCAGACCCACGCTGCCGCCGACCTGCCGATGAGCTTCCTGCGCGAAGAGCGCCGCCTCGCCGGCCGCGCCCTGCAAAGCTGGCGCCGGCACCAGCGCGCCGCCGTGCCCGGCTTCGAAGCCACCAGCCTCACCGTCGCTGATCCGGGCGGCGAAGCCCTGGTGCTCGCCGCAGCCCCCGCGCTCCAGGCCACCTTCGCGCTCACCGTCGGCCAGAGCCTCGCCCGCACCACGGCCCCCCAAAACACGCTCGCTGCCGAGCTCTGCGCCGCCTGCGATCTCGTCGCTTTGGGCGGCCGGCCCATCCCCTTCGAAGCCAGCCTCAGCGCGGCGGGCGGCAGCCTGGTGCTGGTCCGCGGCATCGTCCTGCCGCTCATCAGCCCGCGCCATGACATCGACACCGTGCAGGTGGTGCTCAGCTGGCGCGAAGTGCTCAACCGTTCGGCCACAAGGCGCCTGCGCCGCGAACTCGGCGACGCCCTGCGTAGCCTCTCGGCCGACACCAGCTTCACCGCCGGCCCGGCGCGTCTGCTCCGCGACCCCTTCCCCATCACTGCCCCGCCAAGAACGCCGATGTTATCTAGCAAACATAAATAGCATTAAAGATATATTTCACTCATCACGGGCTTGCCCCGGCCCTGTCAGGGGCGCATAACCAAGGCCATGTTGCCATGTGTCCAGATCAGCCGCTCGTGACCCGCTCCACCCACCCCGCCGGCCATCAGCCGCCCCAAATGGCCCTCGCCCCTCTTCTCTTCGATCAGGCCCTGCCCGGCGAACTCGAAGGCCTTGACGCCGAGGGCCGCAAGGCGCTGGCCGCCCATGTCGCCGAAGCCATGGCAAGCCGCACCCCCGGCACCCCGGCCATCACGCTGCAACCCCTTGGCCGTAACGAGAACTCCCTCAAGCCAACGCAGCCTCGCGCTCGTCGTCATCACCGACGACAAGCCCTTTCTCGTCGATTCGATCGCCGCTGCGGTCGCCGCCGCCGGCCTTGAAAGCCAGCGCTTGCTGCACCCGGTCGTCGATGTCACCCGCAATGCCGATGGCACACTCATCAGCCTCCATGGCCGCGCCAGCGGCCCGCTCGCACCGGGCTTGACCCGCGAATCCATTGTCTGCATCACGCTCGCCCGCGCCAATGCCCGCGCCCGCGCCGATCTGCTCGCCGCCATCGCACAAGTCCTCGCCGATGTCGCCGTCGCCGTCGAGGACTCGGCGGCCGATGCTCGCCCAGCTGCGCGCCACCACCCGGGCACTCGGCGAAAACCCGCCGCCGGTCGCCCCCCACCGCGTCGAGGAGGCGCAGGCCTTTCTCGAACGGCTGGCGGCCGACAATTTCACCCTGCTCGGCGTGCGCCACTGGCCACTCGGCGGCGACCTGTCCGACCCCGATTACACCCCCGAAGACACAGCCGCCCCCGGCCTCGGCCTGCTGCGTGATCCCGGCTTCGACATCTGGGCCGATGAACCCGCACCCGCCTGGCGCGCGCTCGTCGCCAGCCCCGATCCGCTGCTCATCACCAAGGCCGGGGCGCTCAGCCGCGTCCACCGCCGCGCCCATTTCGATCTCGTCTCGGTCAAGGGACATGACGCCCAGGGCCGGGTCATCGCCGAAACCCGCTTCCTCGGCCTGTTCACCTCCTCAGCCCTTGCCGCCTCGCCGCGCCAGGTGCCGCTCCTGCGCCGAAAGGTCGCCGAAATCGTCGAGGCGCTGGGCTTCACGCCCGGCAGCCACAGCGCCAAGGCGCTGCTCCACGTCCTCGAAACCTTCCCCCGTGAAGAGCTGTTCGAAGCCAGCGCCGCCCAGCTTCAGGCCATGGCGCTCGGCCTCCTGTCGCTGCTCGACCGGCCACGCCCCGGCTGTTCGCCAGGCCCGATCCCTTCGGCCGTGCGCTCTCGGTGCTCGTCTATGTCCCGCGCGAAAGCTACACCGCCGGCCTGCGCACCAGCATCACCGACATGCTCGCCAAAGAAACGGGCGGCACCCCCAGCCGCTTCGAAGTCGAGCTGCGCTCCGAAGGGCTGGCGCGCATCCACCTCGTCCTCACCCTGCCGCAAGGGGCTGCCGCCCGCTTCGATGCCGCCGCAGAAGCCGCGCTCGATGCCGCCCTCCGCCAGCTCGTCCGCGGCTGGGATGAAGGGCTCGAGGCCGCCCTGCTACAGTCCGCAGGCCCCACCCGCGCCGCCCGGCTCAGCCTCAGCCATGGTCGCAGCTTCTCCAAAAGCTACCGCGCCCAGCACAGCCCGGAAGAGGGGGCCGCCGACATCATCGCGCTCACAGCGCTGCATGATGACAGCGGCCGCGCCGTGCGCCTCTCCCGCCGCCCCGGCGATGGCCCGCGCCAGCTCCGCCTCAAAATCTATCGCCTCGGCCATATCATCCCGCTGTCCGAAGCGGTGCCGGTGCTCGAAAATTTCGGCCTCAAGGTCATCGAAGAATTCCCCTTCGATCTCGCCGGCGGCCGGCTCGGCTGGATCCATGATTTCCTCGTCGAAGTGCCGGACGAAGCCCTACTCCAGAATTTTGCCGGCCTCGAAGCCCGCCTCGTCCCCGCCCTCACCGCGGTGCTCGGCGGCGGCCATGAAAACGACCTGTTCAACCTGCCCGTCCTCGCCTGCGGTCTCAGCCTTGAAGAGGCCAGCTGGTTCCGCGCCTGGTTCCGCTATCTGCGCCAGGCCGGCGTCACCTACGGCATCGCCACCGTGGTCGAAGCGCTGCGCCGCGCACCCGCCCTCACCACCGGCATCGCCGCCCTCTTCCGCCTGCGCTTTGCGCCGGGCGTGGCAGACCGCGCCGCTGCCGAGGCCGCCCAACGCGCGCGCCTAGAAGCCGCCCTCGCCGATGTCGTCAGCCTCGATGATGACCGGATCCTGCGCCTGTTCATCGCCCTCATCCAGGCCTGTCTGCGCACCAACGCCTTTGTCCCCGGCGGCCCCGAAGCGCTGGCGATGAAGCTCGAATCCGCGCAGGTCCCCGGCCTGCCGCCGCCCGTCCCCCACCGCGAGATCTGGGTGTCACAGCCCGACGCCTCGAAGGCATGCACCTTCGCTGCGGCCCTATCGCGCGCGGCGGCCTGCGCTGGTCCGACCGGCGCGACTGATTATCCGCACCGAGGTGCTGGGCCTCGTCAAGGCGCAGCATGGTCAAGAACGCCGTCATCGTCCCCGTCGGCGCCAAGGGCGGTTTCTATCGCCAAGCAGCTGCCCGCCGTCCGCGACCGCGAAGCCTGGTTCAAGCCGAAGGCAGGCCTGCCTACCAGCATCTTCATCCGCGCGCTGCTCGACGCTCACCGACAATCTCGATGCGACGGCCAGATCGATGCACCCGCCGATACGGTCGTGCTGCCACGATCGGCGACGACCCCTACCTCGTCGTCGCCGCCGACAAGGGCACGGCCACGTTCTCCGACATCGCCAATGCCATCGCCGCGCGATCACGGCTTCTGGCTGGGCGATGCCTTCGCCTCTGGCGGGTCGGCAAGGGCTATGACCACAAGAACATGGGCATCACCGCGCGCGGCGCCTGGGAATCGGTCGAGCGCCACTTCCGCGAACTCGGCCTCGATGTCGCAGACCGAGACCCTTCACGCGTCATCGGCGTCGGCGACATGTCGCGGCGACGTGTTCGGCAATGGCATGCTGCTGTCAGCCCGAAATCCTGCTGCTCGTGGCCGCCTTCAATCACATGCCACATCTTCATCGATCCCGCACCCGGACGATCCGCAGCAGTCTGCGCCGAACGCCAGCGCTTGTTCGACCTGCCGCGCTCGAGCTGGGAGGACTATGACTACGAGCCTGATCTCCAAAGGCGGCGGCGTCTTTGCCCGCAGTCTGCCAAGTCGATCGCCGCTCAGCCCCGAGAGATCGCAGGCGATGCTGGGCGTCGACCAGCCGAGCCGTCACGCCGAACGAGCTGATCCGCGCGCTGCTGAGGTCACCGGCCGACCTGCTCTGGTTCGGCGGCATCGGCACCTATGTGAAGGCCGACCGACCGAAAGCCAATGCCGACGTCGGCGACCGGGCCAACGACGCGCTGCGCGTCGACGCGCGCCGAGCTGCGGCGCCCGCGTGATCGGCGAAGGCGCCAATCTCGGCGTCACCCAGCGCGGCGCGCATCGAGTTCGCCCGCGCCGGCGGACGCGCTCAACACCGACTCCATCGACAATTCGGCCGGCGTCGACTGTTCCGACCATGAGGTCAACATCAAGATCGCGCTGGGCGCCGAGGTGCTGGCCGGCCGCCTCGATGGCCCGGCCCGCGACACGCTGCTCGCCGAGATGACCGACGCCGTCGCCGCCCTTGTGCTCACCGACAATCGCCTCCAGGCGCAGGCGCTCAGCCTCGCCGAAGCGCAGGGCCTCGCCGCCACGCCGCGCTTCCAGCGCCTGCTGCAAACCCTCGAAGCCCGCGGCGGCCTCGATCGCCGCGTCGAAGGCCTCGCCGATGATGCCAGCATCAGCCGCTCCGCCGCCGCCGGCCAGGGCTTCACCCGGCCCGAACTCGCCGTGCTCATGGCCTATGCCAAGATGGCGCTCACCGCCGCCCTCTCCGCCCCCGAAGCCGCCCCCCTGCTCGATGATCCGGCCCTTGAGCCCGATCTGCTCGCCGCCTTCCCCACCCCCATGCCGGCCCGCTTCGCCGAGGCCATCCGCAGCCACCGTCTCAAGCGCGAGCTCATCGCCACCGAACTCGCCAACGAGCTGGTCAATCGCGGCGGCCTGCCGCTCGCCTTCGAACTCGCCGAAGCGCGCAGCGCCAGCCTCGTCGATGTCGCCGCCGCCTTCGTCACCGTGCGTGATCTGTTCGGCATCCGCGCGCTCTGGGCGGCGCTCGATGATCCCGCCATCAGCGCCCAGCAGCAGCTCGCCCTTCATCTCCACGCCCGCGAGGCGCTCGCCACCCATATGGCCGATGTGCTGCGCTATGCGCCCGGCCGCAGCCCGGCCACCCTCATCACCACCCTCGCCGCCAGCGTCACAAGGCTCGGCGAGGCGCTCGAAGGCCTGCTCGGCCCCGAGCCGCGCCGCAGCCATGATACCGCCGCAGCCCGCCTCACAGCGCTCGGCGCGCCCGCACCACTGGCCACCCGCCTGCTCCGTCTCGAAAGCCTCGACGGCGCCATCGGCATCGGCATCATCGCCAGCGAAAACGGCCTTGATGACCTCGCGCTCGCCCGCGCCTATGCCCGCCTCGGCGAGGTCGACCGGGCTCGACTGGGCACACGCCGCCGCCAAGGTGCTGCAACCCGCCGACCCCTGGGAGCGGCTGCTCCAGTCCAGCCTCGCCCAGGGCTTCGAAAGCCTGCGCCTCACCCATCTGGCGCGGCTCTGCAAGCCCGGCGACGCGCCCGACGAAACGCTCGAAGCCTGGCTCGCCGCCAGCAGCAGCAGCGTCGCCCGCCTCGCCGCCACCATCAACCGCGCCCGCAGCAGCGGCCCCGCCACACCCGCCATGCTCGCCCATCTCGCCAATGAGGCGCGGCTGCTACTCGACTGAGCGCCAGCCCCGCCACAGCGCCAGCGCCGCGCCCAGCAACACCCCCACAAACACCGCCGCCAAAAGCAGCGGCACCGGCCTCGGCCATGAGGGAAACCGCCCCGTGACCGCAGGCGAAAACACCTCCGCCGCATAAGGCGTCGCCGCCGCCGTCAGCATCGCGCTGCGTTCCTCGGCCGCCAGCGCCTCGACCAGCGCCAGCCGTGTGTCAGCCTCCGCCGTCTGCGCCAGCTGCCGGCTCAGATAGTCGATATTGGCCGCACTGCGCGCGGCATCGGCCCGCCGCACCTCGGCATCGGCGGCTGCCACCACGGCCTCCAGAAACCGCGCCGCAAAGGCTGAGTCGCGGTGGCTGTGGCTGATCGTCACCAGTGGCGAGCGCACCGACGTCACCACCTCCACCCGATACTCGATATAATCGCGCAACCGCGCCGCATCCGGCGGCCGCCACGCCGGCACCGGCACACCAAGCAGCCCAAACAAAAGGTCGCGCGCGCCGCCAATCAGCCCCCTCCCCGGCGCCCGCCACTGGCCCGCGTCGGCATCCCACTCATAATCATAAAGCGTGCGCAACAGCGCATCGTCCGCCGCCAGCCGCGCCGCCACATCGGGCGTCGCCAGCCCGTCGAGAAAATAGCGGAACGGCGGCGCATCGCCGCTCTTGCTCCCCCCCACGCCCAGGCTCGCCCCCAGCCCGACCAGCCCGGCCAGCCCGGCCGGCCGCGGCGCCAGCCCTTCGGAAGCCGGCGCCGGATAGACCGTCATTCGCGCCGTCCATTCCGGCTCGGCGCGCCACAGATAGACCAGCACGGCGGCCACCAGCAGCGCCGCCCCCGCCGGCATCCACCACCAGCGCGCCCTCAGCGGCGCCAGCAGCCGCGGCAACAGCGGCGGCAGCACCGCCGGCTCATAGGTCTCATGCGCCCCGTCCATAAGGCCGGGCATGGCACAAGCCCGCCCGCCCGTCCATCACCCAGCAGCGTCAGAAATTCGCCGTCGCGCCGAACTTGAAGGTCCGCTGATAGGTCTCGAACTGCAGCAGCCGGCGCTGGCTCGGACCATTCTGGAACGCCGTGAAGCTGGCGTTGTTCAGATTGACCACGTTGAAGAACAGCTGGAAGTTCCGGCTGATCCGGTACTTCGCCGTCGCATCGACCTGGAACAGCGGCCGCACATAACGGTCCTGCTCGGCGCTGTCGCCCAGCTCGTCGAGAAATTCGTCGCGGTAGCTCGCCGCCGCACGCAGCGAGACCGGCCCCTTCTCATAGCCCAGCACGAAGTTCGCCGTATGCTTCGACGCCGCCGGCAGCGGGATCCGCCGCCCCAGCACATCGCCGCGCGCATTGGTGTAGGTATAGTTCACATTGGCCAGCAGCCCGTCAAAGGGCGCGGGCAACATGGTGAACGCCTGCGAATAGCTGAACTCGGCGCCGAACACCTCGGCCTTGTCGCCGTTGATCGGAATGAACGCCTCGGTGAAATCGATGCCGGCAAAGCTGCCGTCAAGCTGCCGCGAGGTCACGATGAAATCGGTGATCGACTTGTAGAACAGGCCGCCCTGCACCACCGACTGGCTGGAGAAATAATATTCCAGCGTCGCATCAAAGTTCCACGCCTTGTAGGGCCTGAGGTCAGGGTTGCCGAACTCGCCCTCGCGCTCATTGTCCTCATTTTCCTCAATCACGAAGCGCGGCGCCACCTGGCCAAAACCGGGCCGCGACAGCGAGCGGAAGCCCGCCACACGCGCCACCAGATTGTCCGCCAGATTGACCCGCAGGTTCACGCTCGGCAGGAAGTTGGTGTAGTTGCGCTCGAACTGCACCGGCGTGATGAACACCGCATCCTCCGGCAGCGGCACGCCGCCCACAAGCGCCCCTTCCTCCACCAGCTCGGTCCGGTTGCCCGACGTCTTCTGGCGCGTATGCTCGATGCGCACCCCGCCGATCAGCCGCAGGCTGCCCGTGTCATAGCGGCCCTGCACATAGCCCGCGTAAATGTCTTCCTCGGCCCGGAAGCTCTCGTTGTTCGAGACAAAAGTGCTCTCAAGGTCGTTGCGCTCAAACGCACTGTCCGGCGTGGCAGCGGCAAAGGCACGAACAGCGCCAAGGTCGGGCGTCGGGTTGATGTCGGCCAGCGAATAGGTCTGGCTGCCCAGCACATCGGCCAGCGTCAGCCCGCCATCCACATCCTCGAACAGGTCGATGATGAAGTCCTGCCGCTTGGTGCGCAGCCGCACCTTGCCGCCAAACTTCAGCTCCAGATCGCCGCCCGACAGCGCAATGTCACGCGCCACATCGGTGCGGAAGCTCCACTCCTTGTCCTTGGCGTCCTCGCGCGTCGTGCGCTCAAGCAGCGTCAGGCCATAGCTGCTGGCATCCAGAAAACCGGCCTCGCCAAAATCGATCCCATAGCGCGGCACCTGCAAGTCCGAATAATCGACCGTCACCCCCAGCGCGCCGGGCGTCCTGGAACCGCCGCTGAAAACGGATCGGATCGATCGAACCATTCTCCTACTGGTCGGCATAGGACCAGGCGACGTCATAAACGATCGTCCACGGCCCGGTCTCGGTCTTGCCGCCCGCTGAAATCGTCGCGATCGACTGCACCTCGCGCCGGTCCTTCAAGTCGCGGCGCACCTGAATGCGCCCATCGGCGCTGTCAAAGCTCACCACATCGCCCGACGCGCTCGCCGGCGCCTCGTCAAAGCCGAAGATCAGCCGGCGACGCAGCTCGGTGTCATCAAACTTCGAATACAGGCCCCGCAGATAAAGGGTGGTGCCATCGCTCGGCCGCCAGTCAAGGCTGAGGTTGCCGCCCAGCGCACCCGCTGCACGTCATAATCGCGATATTCCAGATCTTCCGCATAATCGACGCCATTGTCGCTCGTCGTCCAGCCATCGGCCTCAACGTTATCGGTGGCAAAGCGCCGCCGGTTCCAGCTCGCGCCCCCGGCAATGCCGAAATCCTCGGTGATCGGCTGCGAAAAATTGGCCGAGAACTTCGGCGACCATTGGTCGGCAAGCTGGTTGTAATCGCCCTGCCCGGTCACCGCGACAAAGCCCTTCTTGCGGTCAAAGGCGCTCGTCGTCCTGATGTCGAGCGAGCCACCAATGGTGTCGCCGTCCATGTCCGGCGTCAGCGACTTCTTGATCTCGATCGACTCGATCAGCTCATTGGGCACCACGTCGAGCGCCACCGAACGCTCGTCGCCGCCAGTCGCCAGCACGCGGTTGCCATTGATGCTGGCCGAGTTCAGGTCAGGCGAAAGCCCGCGCACCGAGACAAACCGCCCTTCGCCCTGGTCGTTGAGCACGTTGATGCCCGGCGCCCGGCGCAGCGATTCCGCCACATTCTGGTCGGGAAACTGGCCAATCGAATCGCGCGTCAGCACCGTCGTCACCGTGTCCGACGCCCGCTGCCGCGAGATCGACGAGAGCAGGGTCGCCTGCTGACCGACAACAAGGATCAGCGATTCCTCCGCCCCCACCGGCGCCAGCGCAAAGGCCAGTTCGCGCGTGCCCCCGTCGGTCACAATCACGTCCTGCGTCTGGCTGGTCGCACCCGCAAACGACACCGAAACCGTGTAGGTGCCGGCCGGCAGGTTGGTGAAGCGGAACCGCCCCGCCGCATCCACCTGCGTCACCCGGCCCAGCGCATCGATCCGCACTTCCGCGCCCTGCAGCGGCCGGGTGCCGCTATTGTCGACCACGGTGCCATTCACCGTATTGGCCAGCGCCGGCGCCGACACCGCGGCAAGGGCAAAGGCAAGCGCGCGCAGGCTGGTGCGTGTGTCGAACATAGATAAATCTCCCTTTTGTCAGGGCGCAGATGCCGCGCACGCATGACAGAGCCGAGACAAAATCATGACAATCGCGTGAAGGTCTTGCGTCCGCGCCGCACTGTCACCATCCTGCAACACGTCTGTTTTCACAAAGAGCGCCCCATGCCCCACCGCCCCCTGCTCCTCTCGCTCGCGCTCCTCGCCGCCTGCGCCCCGCGCTCCTCGGTGCCGCCCGCGCCCACCCTCAACGTCCCGGCCAGCGGCGAAACCGCCCCCGTCGGCACCAGCAATGCCGACGCTGCCGATGATCCCGCCATCTGGCGCAATCCCGAAAACCCCGCCGCCAGCCTGATCATCGGCACCGACAAGAAGGCCGGCCTCTATGTCTATGGCCTCGACGGCAAGGTCCGCGATTTCCTCGACGCTGGCCGCGTCAACAATGTCGACCTCGCCGATGTCGATGGCCGCCTCATCCTCGGCGCCTCCGACCGCAACGACGAAGCCAACGCCGCCGTCGCCCTCTTCGCCCTCGATCCCGACACCGCCAAGCTCACCGCACTCGGCACCGTCCCCGCCGGCCTCGGCGAGGCGTACGGCTTCTGCTTCACCCCCGGCAGCGCGCCCTTGAATGGCTTCATCGTCCTCAAGGACGGCACCATCAACCAGCTCGTCTTCGATCTCGCCGGCCCGCCCACGGCCCGCATCGTGCGCACCCTCAAGGTCGAAACCCAGGCCGAAGGCTGCATCGTCGACGCCGCCAGCGGCCAGCTCTATGTCGCCGAGGAAGACGCCGGCATCTGGCGCTTCGACGCCGCCACCGATGGCGCCACCGCACCAACCCCCGTCGCCATGGTCGACGGCACCCGCCTCGTCGATGATGTCGAAGGCCTCGCCGTCGCCGATGGCTATCTCATCGCCTCCAGCCAGGGCGACAATGCCTATGCCGTCTACCGTCTCGCCGATCACCGCTACATGGGCCGCTTCCGCATCAGCCCCGGCCGCTACGGCGCCACGCAGGAGACCGACGGCATCGAAGTCATCGCCGGCGATTTCGGCCCCGATTACCCGCAGGGCCTGATGGTCGCGCAAGACGGCGAAAACCCCCCGTTCGCGCAAAACTTCAAGCTCGTCAGCTGGGCCGCCATCAAACAGGCCCTCAAGCTCGACTGACCGCCGGCGCGGCAAATTTGCCAGCTTGCCCCCGCCCGCCGCCCAGCCCAGTATGGGCATGCAAGCGACGCCCGGGAGTGATGAATGTTCGACAATTACGAGCGGTTCAAATTCAGCCGCGACGGCCGCGTCCTTACCGCCACCATCGCCGCCCCCGGCCCGGTCAACGGCGTCGACGCCCGCCTCCACGATGAGCTCGCCCGCGTCTTCACCGATCTCCAGCATGACAGCGAGTTCCGACATCATCATCCTCACCGGCCATGGCCGGGCCTTTTCGGCGGGCGGTGATTTCGACTGGTTCGCCGAGCAGATCGCCGACCCCAGAATGTTCCGCGACATCGGCTGGGATGCCAAGCGCATCGTCACCTCGCTCCTCGATATCGAAAAGCCGGTCATCTGCCGCCTCAACGGCGCCGCTGCCGGGCTGGGCGCCACCATCGCACTTCTCTGCGACATCATCATCGCCGATGAAAACGCACTCATCGGCGATCCCCATGTCAAGGTCGGCCTCGTCGCCGGCGACGGCGGCGCCGTCATCTGGCCCCAGCTCATCGGCTATGCCCGCGCCAAGGAATATCTGATGACCGGGGACCTGCTCAAAGCATCCGAAGCCGCCCGCATCGGCCTCATCAACCACGCCGTCCCTAGCGAGCAGCTCGATGCCAAGGTCGCCGAAATCGTCGCCAAGCTGCAGGCCAATCCGCGCTGGGCCGTGCGCTGGACCAAGACCATCACCAACCAGCCCCTCAAGGCCGCCGTCGCCCAGATGATGGACGCCAGCATCGCCTATGAAATGATGTCCAACATGACCGCCGACCGCGCCGAAGCCGTCGCCGCCATGCGCGAAAAGCGCAAACCCAACCTCACAGGCGAATGAGATGAGCTTCCAGACCTTCACCGACGAACCCGCCCATGTCCAGCAGCTGCGCGACACGGTCGAAAGGTTCATCGCCGCCCACGCCCCGCGCGACGCCCGCCAACAGTGGGACCGGGACAGCCGCTGGCCGCGCGACGTCTATGCCGAGCTGAACAAGCTCGGCCTCACCGCGCTCACCGTGCCGGAAGAATATGGCGGCGCGGGGCAGGATATCGTCGCCGCCATCGCCGTCATTGAGGAGCTTTCCCGCGCCGGCCCCTGCCTCGCCGCCCCCTATATCCACACCGCCTTCTACGGCGGCATGAACCTCTCCGAAAACGGCTCGCCACAGCAAAAGGCCACCTTCCTTCCGGCGCTGGCCCGCGGCGAGCTGTTCTTCGCCTATGGCCTCTCCGAGCCCGATGTCGGCGGTGATCTCGCCAGCGTCGCCACCCGCGCCCGGATCGAGGGCGACGACGTCGTCATCACCGGCGCCAAGCGCTGGTGCACGGGCGCCGACTGGTGCCACCAGATCTACACGCTGGTCCGCTCCGGCCCAGCCGAAGACCGCTACAAGAACCTCAGCTTTATCCTCATCCCCACCGATGCCCCCGGCGTCTCGATGCAGCCCATCCACCACGCCAATCTCCGCTACACCGCCTCGATGGACGTCTATTTCGACGAAGTCCGGCTGCCAAAGACCGCCATCGTCGGCGGCGAAGGCAATTGGAACCAGGGCTGGAAGCTGCTCGCCGGCCGCGCCCTTGATGTCGAAAAGCTCGAAATCAGCGCCGTCGCCCTCGGCATTGCGCGCGCCGCCCTCGATGAAGCCTGGGACTATGCGCAAAACCGCAAGCAGTTCGGCAAGACCATCAGCCAGCACCAGTCGGTCCGCCACAAGCTCGTCACCGCGCGGACAAAGCTGCAGGCCGCCCGCCACATGCTCTACCACGCCGCCTGGCTCGCCAATGAAGGCCGCCGCTGCTCCATCGAAACCAGCATGGCCAAGCTGTTCATCGCCGATACCGGCGTCGAGATCGCCCTCACCTGCCAGCAGGTGCTCGGCGCCTATGGCCTCTCCGATGCCTTCGAGACCGAGCGTCACGTCCGCGATCTGCTCGGCATGCCCATCGTCGGCGGCTCGTCCGACATGCAGCGCAACAATCTCGCCAGCCTGATGAAGCTATGACCAGCCTGCTCGACAACGCCCGCGATCTCGCCCCCACCGTCGCCGCCCGCGCCGCCGAGGCCGAGACCGCACGCCGCCTGCCGGCCGATCTCGCCCGCGAGCTGGCGCTCGCCGGCCTGTTCCGCATGACCGTGCCAGCCGAATATGGCGGCGGCGAAACCACCGCCCAGACCTTCTTCGATGTCATCGAGACCATCGGCGCCGCCGATGCCGCCGCCGGCTGGTGCACGATGATCGCCAGCACCAGCGCGCTCGCCGCCGCCTGGCTGCCGCGCCACCACGCCGAGGCCATGTTCTCCGATCCCGCCGGCATCTCCGGCGGCGTCTTCGCGCCGCTGGGCAAGGCCCAGTCAGACGGGGACAGTTACATCGTCTCGGGCCGCTGGGCCTGGGCATCGGGCTCGGCCAATTGCCAATGGCTGCTCGGCGGCGCCATGATCTTCGATGACGGCGAGCTTCGCAAACTCCCGAATGGCGCGCCCGATCACCGCATGATGTTCTTCAACGCCAAAGACGTCGCCCTGATCGATACCTGGGAAGCCTCGGGCCTGCGCGGCACCGGCTCGGGCGACATGGCGGTCGAGAATGTCGCCATCCCCGCCGACCGCTCAGTCTCCTTCCTCACTGACACGCCCTTGAGCAAGGCCCCGCTCCATCTCTTCCCGCCCTTCGGCCTGCTCGCGCTCGGCATCGCCGCGGTGGCCAGCGGCAATGCGCGCGCTGCACTCGATGACGTCAAGGCGCTCGCCACCGCCAAAAAGGCGCAAGGCTCCAGCCGCACGCTCGCCGAACGCGGCACCGTGCAAGCCGAATATTCCCAAATCGACGCCGCCCTCGAAGCCGCCCGCGCGCTCGCCCGAAATGCCATCGCCGCCGCCTGGGCCGAGGCCGAGACCGGCCAGCCCATCGGCCTTGAAGCCCGCGCGCGCCTGCGCCAGGCCGCCACCCACCTCACCCGCACCGCCGCCAAAGTCACCGCCGCCGCCTATGACATCGCCGGCGGCACCGCCGTCTACAGCAAGCACCCGCTCCAGCGCCGCTTCCGCGATGCCCATGTCGCCACCCAGCACATCATGGTGAGCCCGCCAACATGGGAGCTCACCGGCCGCGTCGCGCTCGGCCTGCCCACGGATGCCGCCACGCTCTAGCGCGCCGCAATCGCCTCGCCCGCCGCCCAGCCGCTCGCCCAGGCCCATTGAAAATTATAGCCGCCCAGCCAGCCGGTCACATCCACCGCCTCGCCAATCGCATATAGCCCCGGCACGCGGCTCGCCTCCATCGTTTTCGAGGATAGCCCGGCCGTCGCAATCCCGCCCACCGTCACCTCCGCCTTGGCAAAGCCTTCGCTGCCACTGGGCCGGAACGACCAGTCCGCCAGCCGCGCCTCGGCCATGCCAAGCAACCGGTCCGACATCGAGTTGAGCTCGCCCCAAAGGTCCAGCCGCTCCGCCAGCGTGTCGGCCAGCCGCTCGGGCAACATGGTGGCCAAAAGCCCCTTCAGCGAAAGCCGGGGCCGCGCCCGCTTCGCCGCCACCATCCAGCCGGGTGCGGCATCCGGCAGAAAGTCGATGGCAATGCTCTCCCCATTCCGCCAATAGCTCGACACCTGCAAAATCGCCGGGCCCGACAGCCCGCGGTGGGTAAACAGCGCCGCCTCGCGAAACGCCGCCTTCCCCGCCCGCGCCACCACATCCGCCGCCACGCCCGCCAGCTCGCGAAACAACAGCTGGTCGCCCGCCAGCGTCAGCGGCACCAGCGCCGGCCGCGGCTCCACCACCGACAGGCCAAAGCGCCGCGCCAGCCCATAGGCAAAATCCGTCGCCCCCAGCTTGGGGATCGACGGCCCGCCGGTCGCAATCACCAGCGCCGGCGCCGAAACGCTGCGCGCCCCCACCTCAACCCGGAACCGCCCATCGGCGTGGCTCACCTCGCGCACCGGCGCCCCCAGCGCCGTCTCCACGCCGCCCGCCGCCGCTTCCCCCAAGAGCATCTCGACAATCGCGCGCGCCGAGCCATCGCAAAACAGCTGCCCCAGCGTCTTCTCATGATAGGCAATGCCATGCTTCTCGACGAGCGCGATGAAGTCCGCCGGCTGATAGCGCCCCAGCGCCGACTTGGCGAAATGCGGATTGGCCGAAAGATAGCGCTCAGCCACCGCCCCCACATTGGTGAAGTTGCAGCGCCCGCCGCCCGAAATCAGAATCTTCGCCCCCAGCTGCGCCGCATGGTCCACCACCAGCACCCGCTTGCCGCGCTGCCCGGCGGTCGCCGCACACATCAGCCCGGCGCCGCCCCCGCCGAGCACGATCGCATCAAATTCGCTCAAATGCGCACCAGCCGCCGGCCAAAGCTCGCGCCCGTGAACAGCCCGCAAAACGCCTCCGGCAGCTGCGCCAGCCCGTCAAAAATCTCCTCGCGGTAAACCAGCCCGTCCCGCACCAGCGCCGCCATCCCGGCCTGCGCCTCGGCAAAGCCGGCGAGGTCATCAAACACCAAAATCCCCTCCATCCGCAGCCGCTTGGCAATCATCTCGCGGGTATTGACCAGCCCCGGCGGCCGGTCGGTCACATAATCCGCCGTCGCGCCCGACAGCACCAGCCGGCCAAACAGCTTCATATGCGGCAGCGCCCGGTCGATCATCGCATTGCCGACATTGTCAAACATCACGTCAAAACCCGGCCCCGCCGCCTCGGCAAAGGCCGCCTCGAAGTCATCCGTCTTGTAATCCAGCGCCACATCAAAGCCCGCCACCTCGCGCAGCCAGCGGCATTTCTCCGGCCCGCCCGCCACACCCACAACCTCGCTCGCCCCCCAGCGCTTCGCCAGCTGCCCCGCCGTCGTCCCCACCGGCCCTGCCGCTGATGTGACAAGCACCCGCTCGCCCGCCTTCAGCCCGGCTACCCGCCTGAGGCCAAACCACGCCGTCATCCCCGGAATCCCCAAAACCCCCAGCCACAGCGAATCCGGCACATCAAGCGCGGGCAAAGGCATCACATAGCCCCGCCCGCTCGACACAACATGGCTCGCCCAGCCCGTCGCCGTCACCCGCTGCCCGACGGGAAATCGCGGGTTCAAGCTCTCCACCACCGTGCCGATGCAAAAGCCGTCCACCGGCTCCCCCGGCATCACCGGCCTCGCATAGCTTGCGCCGGGCGACAGCCGCGAACGCGTGCCCGGATCGCACGACACATGGCTGTTCGCGATCAAGAACTGCCCGTCCTCAAGCGGCGCAATCGGCACCCGCTCCAGCCGGAAATCCTCGGGGCTCGGCACCCCCTCGATGTGCCGCACCAGCACAATCCGCTCCATCTCGCACGCGCCCGTCATTCGCTCTCCAGCCCCTTATCCACCGCCGCCGGCGCCGACTTGATCCACACATCGCGCTGCGGAAACGGAATCTCGATCCCGTTCTCCTTGAACAACACCCACACCCGGTTGAGCACCGCGCTCCGCACATTGCCCACGCCTTCCTCGGGATCATCGATCCACACCATGATGTCATGATCGACTGAACTGTCGCCAAAGCCGCGCAGCCAGATGCCCGGCGCCGGCTCCTTCATCACCCGGGGCACATCGCGCGCCGCCTCCAGCATCAGCGCCTGCGCCCTCGCCAGATCACAGGCATAGCTCACCCCCACCGGAATATGCACCCTCACCTTGCGGTCGGAATAGGACCAGTTTTCCACCGCCTGCGTCATCAGCTGCTCATTGGGGATGAGATGCTCCTTGCCGTCGCGGGTCAGCACAGAGACCGCCCGCACCCCGATCCGATTGACCTGGCCAAACTGGTCCCCCACCACGATCACATCCCCCGGCTTGATCGACCGGTCCATCAACAGCAGCACACCGGCAATCATGTTGCCCAGCGTCTTCTGCAGGCCAAAACCCACCGCCAGCCCCACCGCGCCCGAAAACACCGCCAGCGAGGTCAGGTCGATGCCGAGCAGGTCGATGCCGATGAAAAACGCCACCACGGCAATGGCGATGCCCACCAGCTTCTGCCCCAGCAGCCGCTGCGACTCGTCCAGCCCCGCCATCTGCCCCAGCCAGCGCCCCAGCGTCCGGTTGAGCAGCACAGCAAGGCCAAACAGCGCCAGCGCCGCCAGCCCCGTCACCATCACATCAAGCAGCGAGATCCGCCGGCTGCCCAGCCTGAGCGCGGCATTGTCCAGCGCCATCAGCAAGGGCGAAAAGCCGCCCAGCGCCGCTACCGCCGCCAAAATCCCCGCCAGCACCGCCAATAGCGGCACCGCCGACCCCTTCACCCCGAAGCCGCGCAGCAGATGATTGGCGAGGCTCATGGTCGCCGCCGCCAGCGCCAGCGCCGCCACCAGCCGCGGCTGCGCGCCAAAGCCCGGCGCCGCCAGCAGCACGATGAGCGCCAGAAACACGATCCCGGCGCGCACCTTGCCCACCACCCGCCCCCGGAAGCCGTCCGGCAGCCACGCCGACGCCCCGAAGCGCGCCTCCGCCCATTCGCCCAGCAACTGACCCGAAAGCCAGGCCACCACCGTCACCACCGCAACGATGATGAGATCCACCACCGGCAGGCCGACAAACAGGCTGGCGGGGTCGGAAAGATAGTCCTTCAGCATCGCCCCATGCTGCCACCCCCGCGCCCCGCGCGCCAGCGCTTCAATGAAAATCGCGCGAGCGCGGCAGAATGCGCACATCGCGCGGATGCCGCCCGCGCGGTGCCGGCGGATCGGCCAGATTCTCGTCGCCGCGCGCCTTCACCCCCGGCACAGCGCCCGCCTCCGAAAGCCGGTCGAGCAGCCCCGACCAATCCTCGATCCGCTGCGCCATCAGATGCACCACGCCTTCAGGCGAGCGCTGCACCACACCCGTCACTGCCATCAGCCGCGCCGCCATCACCGCGCGGCGAAAATGCTCGAACAACCGCGCCCAGATGACCACATTCACAACCCCGGTCTCGTCCTCCAGCGTCACGAAGATCGCATTGCCATTGCCCGGCCGCTGCCGCACCAGCACCAGCCCCGCCATGCAAGCCCTCGCATCCGCCCGCGCCGTCCCAACCGCCGCCGCGCTCACCACCGGCTGCGGCAGCCGCCCGCGCAGCAACGCCATCGGATGCCCCCGCAAGCTCAGCCGCAGCGTCTGATAATCCGCCGCCACCGCTTCGCCTGGCTGCATCAGCGGCAGCTCGGCCGCCGGCTCCGCGCCCAGTTCGGCTGCGTCCGCGGCGGCAAACAGCGGCAGGCTGTCACCCGGCGTGCGCAGCGCCTCCCAGCCCGCCGTCCGCCGGTCCAGCCCCAGGCTCGCCAGCGCATCCGCGTCCGCCAGCAGCTTCAGCGCACGTCGCGGCAGGCCTCCGCGCCGGGCCATATCCTCCAGCCCCGAAAACGGCCGCGCCCCCTTCATCTGCTGCGCCCATTCCTCTCTGAACCCAGTCACTTGCCGCAGTCCCAGGCGCAACGCGCCCACCTCGATGCTGCAATCCCAATCGCTGAAGTTCACATCCACCGGCAGCACCGTCACGCCATGCTCGCGCGCATCGCGCACGATCTGCGCCGGCGCATAAAAGCCCATCGGCTGCGAATTGAGCAGTGCGGCCGGCAAACACCGCCGGATAGCGGCATTTGAGATAGCTCGACACCCAGACCAGCCGGGCAAAGGCCAGCGGCATGGCTCTCGGGAAAGCCGTAGCTGCCAAAGCCCTCGATCTGCCGGAAACAGCGCTCGGCAAAATCGCGCTCATAGCCGCGCGCCACCATCCCCTCGATCATCTTCTGCGCAAAGCCGCCCATCGTCCCCACATTGCGAAACGTCGCCATGGCGCGCCGCAGCTGGTTCGCTTCCGACGGCGTGAACGCCGCCGCCACGATCGCCAGCCGCATCGCCTGCTCCTGAAACAGCGGCACGCCGAGCGTGCGCCCCAACACGCCCTTCAGCTCGTCCGGGTCATGCGGGGGCGCGGGCGAGGCATAGCTCACCGCCTCGCGCCCCTGCCGCCGCCGCAGATAGGGATGCACCATGTCGCCCTGAATCGGCCCCGGCCGCACAATCGCCACCTGAATCACCAGGTCATAGAATTCGCGCGGCCGCAGCCGCGGCAACATGTTGATCTGCGCCCGGCTCTCGACCTGAAACACCCCGATGCTGTCGCCCCGGCACAGCATGTCAAACACGTCCTCGGCCTCGTCCGGCACATTGTCGAGCGTATATTGCCGGCCCACATGCGTCGCGATCAGCGCAAAGGCACGGCGGATGCAGCTCAGCATCCCCAGTGCCAGCACATCCACCTTCATCAGCCCCAGCGCATCGATATCGTCCTTGTCCCATTCGATGAAGGTCCGGTCCGCCATCGCCGCATTGTCGAATCGGCACCGTCTCGTCCAGCCGGTCCTCGGTCAGAATAAACCCGCCCACATGCTGCGACAAATGGCGCGGCAACCCCATGATTTCACTGGTCAGGCCAATCAGATGGCGGATCTCGGGCGCATCGATGTCAAGCCCCGATTCAGCAAAGCGCTTCTCCTCCATATGCCGCGCAAAACTGCCCCATACCGTGCCCGCCAGCCGGTTGGTCACATCCTCAGTGAGCCCCAACACCTTGCCCACCTCGCGCACCGCGCTGCGCGGCCGATAGTGAATGACGGTCGCCGCAATCCCGGCCCGCTCGCGCCCATAGCGGCTGTAGATATACTGGATCACCTCCTCGCGCCGCTCATGCTCGAAATCGACATCGATATCGGGCGGCTCGCGCCGCTCCTCCGAAATAAACCGGGAAAACAGCAGATTGTGCTTCGAAGGATCAACCGCCGTAATGCCCAGCACGAAACACACCGCCGAATTGGCCGCCGAGCCGCGCCCCTGACACAGGATGCCCCGCTCGCGCGCAAAGCGCACGATGTCATGCACGGTCAGAAAATAGGGCGCATAACCCGCCCGGCCAATCACCCGGAACTCCTCGGCCAGCTGCGCCTCGACGCGCGGCGGAATCCCCTGCGGCCAGCGCACCCGCGCCGCGTCCAGCGTCATCTGCTCCAGCCAGCCCTGCGCGCTGTGCCCCGGCGGCACCGGCTCATGCGGATATTCATAGCGCAGATCGTCCAGCCGAAAGGCAATCCGCCGCACAAGCTGCATCGGCGCCGCCACGGCCTCGGGGCAATCAGCAAACAGCCGCCGCATCTCGGCCTCGGCCTTCAGATGCCGCTCGGCATTGGCCTCCAGCCGCCGCCCCGCCGCCGCCAGCGTCACGCCGTCATCAATGCAGCGCAAAACATCATGCAGCGGCCGCGCCTCGGGCGCCGCATAAAGCGCATCATTGCTCGCCAACAGCGGCAACCCCAGCCGGGCGCCCTCGTCAATCCGCGCCGCCAGCCGCCGCTTGTCATCGCCACCACGCCGCATCACCGCGCCCAGCCACAGCCGCCCCCGGCCCATATCCACCAGCGCCTCGGGCACATCAGCGCCCGGCATCGCCACCAGCAACAAGTCATCGCAATGCGCCAGCAAATCCTCCAGCCGCAAGATGCAGTCGCCCTTGCGCGCCCGCCGGTTGCCCAGCGTCAGCAGCCGGCACAGCCGACCCCAGCCGCGCCGCGTCGCCGGATAAGCCAGCACATCGGGCGTCGCATCGGCAAATACCAGCCGCGCCCCCACCACAAGCCGAAACCCCTCGTCCGCCTCGCCGTTCTGCAAGGCCTCCCGCGCCGCCACATGCGCCCGCACCACACCGGCCACGCTGTTGACATCGGCCACCCCCAGCCCGCCATGCCCCAGCGCCAGCGCGCGGGCCACCATCGCCGCCGGGCTGCTCGCCCCGCGCAAAAAGGAGAAGTGCGTGGCAGCGCCAAGTTCAGCAAAGGCCATCGCCGCCCTCAGGCAAAGCGCCCGTGCACAAACCAGGCCGGGCTGCGCCTTTCGCCATAAAGCCCATGGCGAAACAGCCAGAAGCGCCCGCCCTCCCGGTCCTCCACACGGTAATAATCGCGTGTCAGCCCACCCCCGCCCGCCCGCCGCCACCATTCGGCAGCAATCCGTTCCGGCCCCTCGGCATGCACAATGTCATGCGTGCGCCGCCGCCAGAAAAACCGCCGCGGCGGCCCGTCCGGCACCTCGGCCACCACCTCCACCGGCTGCGGCGGGTCAAACAGCTCGATCGGCCGCCTGAGCGCGCCCGGCTCGGGCCAGCGCCCGCCCGGCGCGGCAAAGGGCAAGTCAAACCCCGCCTGCTCGGGAATATGGCTGTCTGCGCCGGCCAGCCGCCGCACCCGCGCCGCCCCCAGCCGCGCGCTCAGCCGGTCCACCAGCTGCGCCAGCTCGCCCTCGGCCAGCTCGCCGCCCTCCAGTCGCAGCTGGCTGTCGCCCAGCGGCGCCACCACCGGCACACACAGCCGCACAAGATCATAGCCAAAGCCCGGATCAAGCGGGTCGCCCAGCGCTGCCAGCCGCTCGCCAAACAGCCGCATCACCGGCCCCGGCGCGCGCTGCGCCGCCGCCGTCTCCACCCGCACCACATGCACCGCGCCGTCCGCGCGAAACAGCTGCGCCTCAAAGGCCCGCCCGCCCTGCCCGGCCTCCGCCAACTGCGCACAAGCCCGCACCACGAGCCGCTCGGTCACCCGCAGGGCCGCCGGCACCGTCAGCAGCGGCTGGGCAAAGCGCGCGTCGCACACAATCGCCGGCTCGGGCCAGCGCGGCCTCAGCGGCCAGGGCTCGGCCCCCAGCACCACGTCAAGCCGCCGCACCAGCCCCGCCCCCAGCCGCGCCGCAAGGGCTGCGCGCGGCTGTGCCGCCACCTGCCCCACCGTCCGCAGCCCGGCGCGGCGCAGCGCCGTCGCCGCCGCCTCGGGCGCCTCCAGCGCCAGCCCCGGCACCGCCGCCTCCGCCCGCGTCAGCGCCGCCACCGGCAAGGCCCGCACATCGCCGTCCTGCGCCACCAGCCCAATGTCTGGCCCCGGCGCAAACACCGCCAGCGCCAGCGCCGCCGCCGGCCCGTCTGCCAGCGCCAGCCGCGCGCTCAGCCCGGCGCGCGCCAGCCGCGCCGCCAGATCCGCCGCCAGCGCCGCCTCGCCGCCACACAGATGCGCCGCCCCGGTGATGTCGAGCAAAAGCGCAGCCGGCGGCGCCACCGCCACCAGCGGCGTATAGCGCTGGCACGCATCCGCCAGCCCCTCCAGGCACGCCAGATCCGCCGCCTCATCCGCCGCCGCCACAACAAGCGCCGGCAGCCGCGCCCGCGCATCGGCCAGCGTCATGCCCATGCTCAGCCCGGCCGCCGCCGCGCGCACGTCGCATGCCGCCAGCCTTGTGCTGCCGGCCTGTTGGCAGACCAGCGCCAGCGGCGCGTCAGGCAGCGATGGCTGGCGGCTGCGCAGCCGCTCGCTGGCCAGCCACGGCAGCCACGCCGCCAGCAGCCGCCGCGCGGAAGCATCGCTCATCGGCGTCCCACTCCAGATCAAGCGCCAGCCCCGCCGGCCCGGCGCGGTTGCGCAGCAGCTCCAGCGCATAGGCGGCATGGCCCGGCGCCTGTGCCGCCAGCGGCCGCGCACAGCGCCGCCGCACCGCCCAGCGCGTGCGCGCCGCGCTCGGCACCACCCCGCCGCCGCGCACCGCCAACACCGGCACGCCGGTGCGCGCCGCCGCCAGCGCCAGCCGCCGCGAGGCCGTCAGGTCAAACGCCGCCCCGCCCTGCGGCGCTGCAATCACCACCGCCGCCAGCGCCGGACAGGCCACCGCATCCGCCGCCGCGCGCAGCAGCGCCAAAAGGTCGGGCGCACACACCAGCACCAGCCGCTCGGGCGCCAGCCCCAGCCCCGCCAGTCCCGGCGCATAGGGCCGCGCCCCGCGCGCGCGGCGCGCCTCAAAGGCCCAGACAATCGCCCCCGCCCGCTCGTTGCGCCCCGCCAGCAGCAGCGCCAGACTCAGCGCCGCCAGATCGTCCCCGGCCGTCGCCGCATAAAGCTCATGCAGCGCCCCGCCTTCGAAATACCCCTCGAAAGCCAGCGCATCAGAATTGGGCAAGGCAGCGGAACGACTCATATGTTCTTTGTTTGTTCCGCTCGCCCGCCAGAAGTCAAGCCCGCCTCAATCCGCCTCCTGCCAGCCGCCCCCCAGCGCCTTGAACACCGCAATCTGCCGCGTGCTCAGCGCCGCCTCGCTCTCGGCCAGCTGCGCCTGCGCGCTCGCCAGCGTCCGCTCGGCATCAAGCACCGCCAAAAACCCCTCCGCACCCGCCCGGTAGCGCTGCCGCACCAGCTCCGCCGCCCGCGCGCTCTCTGCCTCTGCCCGGGTGAGCGCGGCATTGCGCTCCAGCGCCGCGCCATAATCCGCCAGCGCCGCCTCGGTCTCCTCCAGCGCCCTCAGGATCGTCCCCTCAAAGGCCGCCAGCGCCGCCTCGCTGCCAGCCTCCGCGCCGATCACCCGCGCCCGCGTGGCGGCAATGTTGGGAAAGCTCCAGCTGATCGCCGGCCCGATGCTGAAGGCAAAGCCGCCGCTGCTCAGCGCCGCATCCGGCGTCACCCCCTGCCCCGAAATGCTGCCTCCGAGCGTAATGCGCGGAAAATAATCCGCCTTCGCCACCCCGATCCGCGCGGTCGCCGCCGCCAGCGCGCGTTCCGCCTGCCGCACATCGGGCCGCCGCTGCAACAGCGCCGCCCCGTCCCCGGTCGGAATCGGCTGCTCCAGCCGCGGCGGCGCCACACACGCCGCCGCCCGCGCATCAACCTCGCCCGGCTGCCGCCCCGTCAGCACCGCCAGCCGCGCCAGTGCGGCCGTGCGCGCCGCCACAAAGCCCGGCAGCGTCGCCCGTGTCGTCTCCAGCTGCGCCCGCGCCCGCGCCAGGTCGAGCGGCGCATCCCGCCCCGCCGCCACCCGCTTCTCGGTCAGCGCAAAACTGTCCTGCTGCAACGCCAGGCTGCGCGTCGCCACCGCCGCCTGCGCGGCGGACGAACAGGCGTCGGCATAGGCCCGCGCGGTTTCCGCCGCCACGCTGATCCGCACCGTGTCGCGCGCCGCCGCCTCGGCCTCATAATCCGCCCGCGCCGCCTGCACGAGCCGCGTCACCCGCCCATAAAGATCAATCTCATAGCTGGCATCGAGCGCCAGCCGGTAGAATTCGCTCTCAAACGCCACCGGCCCCTGCGGCGTCGGCACCGCCTGGCGCGCCTCCACCGCGCTCCCGGTGATGCTCGTCTGCGGCAGCCGGTTGCCGCGCGCCTCCAGAAGGCCGGCCCGCGCCTGCCGCAACCGCGCCACCGCCACCCGCAAATCCCTGTTCTCGGCCAGCGCCTGCCCGATCAGCGCATCCAGCACCGGGTCCTCATACAGCCGCCACCAATCGTCGCGCAGCTCCCCCGTCCCGTCCGCAATCGCCCCGCCGCGCACCTCGGGCAGAGGCGCGGCCTCATAGCGCGGCCCGATCGCGCAGCCGCCCAGCAGCATCGCCGCCAGCAGCCCCGCCCTCATGGCCTTGTCCCGCCAATCGGCCGGCCCAGCTTCGCCGCCGCCCAGCTCGCCAGCACATAAAAGACCGGGGTGAACATCAGCCCGAACACCGTCACCCCCAGCATCCCGGCAAACACCGCCGTGCCCAGCGCCTGGCGCATCTCCGCCCCCGGCCCCGAGGCAATCACCAGCGGCACCACGCCCAGAATGAAGGCAAAGCTGGTCATCAGAATCGGCCGCAGCCGGGTCCGCGCCGCCGCTTCCGCCGCCTCGCGCCGCGCCTTGCCCGCTTCTTCGGCCTGCTTGGCAAATTCCACGATCAAAATCGCATTCTTCGCCGCCAGCCCGACCAGCACCACAAGCCCGATCTGGGTCAGGATATTATTGTCAAAGCCGCGCAGATTGACCCCCAAGATCGCCGCCAGCAAACACATCGGCACAATCATGATCACCGCCAGCGGCAGCACCAGCGATTCATATTGCGCCGCCAGCAACAGGAATACGAACACCACCGCCAGCACGAACACCACCGCCGCCGTATTGCCCTGCGTGCGCTCCTGATAGGCAAGCTCGGTCCATTCATAGGAAAAGCCCTCGGGCAGCAGCTGGCCCGCCAGCCGCTCCATCGCGCCCAGCGCCTGCCCGCTGGAAAAATCGGGCAGCCGGTCGCCCTGAAGCTCGGCGGACGGGTAAAGATTGTGCCGCACCACCCGGTAAGGCCCGCTTGTGTCCGACAGCCGCACCAATGATCCCAGCGGCACCATCCCGCCCGAGGCGGCGCGCACACGCAGGCCGGTGATGTCGCTGGGGTCGTTGCGAAACGGCGCATCGGCCTGTGCCGTCACCCGGTAGGTCCGACCAAACAGATTGAAATCATTGATATAGCTTGAGCCAAGATAGACCTGCAACGTGCTGAACACATCGGCCGGCTGAACCCCCAGAAGCTGCGCCTTCTCGCGGTCCAGATCGGCATAGATGCGCGGCGTGCCGGTGTTGAACAGCGAAAACACGTTCGTCAGTCCGTCCTCCTGGTTGGCCGCCCCCATCATCCCGAAGGTCGCCTGCTCCAGCGCCCTATAGCCCTTGCCGCTGCGGTCCTGCACCATCATCTTGAAGCCGCCGCCCGTGCCAATGCCACGCACCGGCGGCGGCGGAATCACCAGCACATTGCCAGTGCTGACCCCGCCCATGGCGCGCCGCAAATTGTTCAATATGTCATCGCTCGAAAGCCCCTTGGCCGCCCGCTCCGGCCAGTCGTCCATCTGCACAAACAGCGTGCCCGCATCGGGCGCATTGCTGAAGCTCGCCCCGTCCAGCCCGGCAAAGGCCACCACCCGGTCAATACCCTCGGTCGCCATCGCCAGCTTGATCGCATCGCGCACTGTCGCATCGGTCCGCTCCAGCGAACTGCCCGGCGGCATCTGCACAATGGTGATGAAATAGCCCTGGTCCTGCGCCGGAATGAAGCCCTGCGGCGTCGCCACCATCCGCCAGCCCGCCAGCAGCAGCAGCCCGGCATAAACCACCAGCACCACCGCCACCGAGCGCACCGCCCGCGCCGTCAGCCGGCCATAGCGCGCCGAAAGCCAGTCAAAGCCGGCATTGAACCGCGCGCCCGCCCGCACCAGCCACCCGCGCCAGCCCGGCGGCGGTGCATGGTCGCCATGCGGCTTCAACAGAAGCGCCGCCAGCGCCGGTGACAGCGTCAGCGACACCAGCGCCGAAATCAGCGTCGCTGAGGCAATGGTCAGCGCAAACTGCTTGTAAAACTGCCCCGAAATCCCGCTGATGAAGGCGGTCGGCACAAACACCGCACACAAGGTCAGCGCAATCGCGATCAGCGCCCCGCCCACCTCGCGCATCGTCCGGTAGGCCGCCTCGCGCGGGCTCAGCCCCTCGGCCAGCTCGCGCTCGATATTCTCCACCACCACAATCGCATCATCCACGACAATGCCGATCGCCAGCACAAGGCCAAACAGCGACAGATTGTTGAGCGAATAGCCAAAGCCCGCCATCACCGCGAAAGTGCCAATCAGGCTCACCGGAATCGCCAGGATCGGGATCAGCGCCGCCCGCCAGCTCTGCAAGAACACCAGCACCACCAGCACCACCAGCACCACCGCCTCAAGCAGCGTCTCCTGCACACTCTCGATCGAGGCGCGCACATATTCGGTCGGATTATAGGGGATCCGATAGGCCAGCCCCGGCGGGAAATCGGCGCTCGCCTCCTCCATCGCCGCCAAAATCGCGTCCGCCGTCTCCAGCGCGTTCGAGCCCGGCCGCTGGGTGATGCCAAAGCCCACGCCGGGCTGCCCGTTCACATAGGCATTGGTCGTATAATTGTCGGCGCCAATCTCGATGCGCGCCACATCCGAAACGCGCGTGATGCGCGGCCCGTCCGCCTTCAAGACGACCGCGCCAAATTCCGCCTCGGTGGTCAGCCGCCCCTTGGTCTCCAGGCTCAGCTGATAGCCCGAACCCCCCGCATCAAACGGCGGCGCGCCAATGGTGCCAGCCGCCACCTGCACATTCTGCGCCCGCAGCGCATCGACGATATCCTGCGCATTCAGCCCGCGCGCCGCCGCCTTTTCGGGGTCGATCCAGATCCGCATCGCATAATCGCGCACGCCAAAAGCGTTGATCCCGCCCACGCCGTCGATGCGCGCCAGCCGGTCCTTCAGATAGATGCTGGCATAATTCGACACGAAATCGAGCGGCAGGCTGCCATCGGGCGAATTCAGAAACACCACCAGCAAAATGTCGGGCGAGTTCTTGCGCGTCTGCACACCCTGAAGGCGCACCGTGTCCGGCAGCCGCGCCTCGGCCGAAGCCACCCGGTTCTGCACCAGCACCTGCGCATTATCGAGGTCAGTGCCCAGCTTGAACACCACGCTCAGCTGCATCCGCCCGTCGCTGGTCGAAGACGAGGTCATGTAGAGCATGTCCTCGACGCCGTTGATCTCCTGCTCCAGCGGCGCCGCCACCGTGTCCGCCAACACCTCCGCCGAAGCGCCGGGATAGACCGCGCTCACCACCACCGTCGGCGGCGCAATCTCGGGATATTGCCCCACCGGCAGCGTCGGATAAGCCACCAGCCCGATCAGCACGATCAACACCGAAATCACCGACGCAAAGATCGGCCGGTCAATGAAGAACCGCGAAAATCCCATGCTCAAAGACCGGCGTCGGGCGCAGCCGTCGCCTCGGCCGCCGGCAGCTCGATCACCTCGGGCAGCTTCGGCCCAAGCCCCGGCGCCGGCGGCTCGATGGTGCCTGCCTCCGGCGTCACCGCCATGCCGGGCCGCACCCGCTGGCCGCCGGCGATGATCAGCCGGTCATCCGCCGCAAGCCCGCTGCGTACCACCCGCAACCCCTCCACCAGCGGCCCCAGCTGCAACAGCCGCGCCTCCACCTTGTCCTCGCCCGCCACCACATAGGCCAGCTTGCGCGTCTGGTCGGTCACCACCGCGCTCTCCGGAATCAGCATGCCCTCATAGCTGCCCGAGCCAAGCAGCCGCAGATGGCCAAACATCCCCGGCGTCAGAAAGCCATCGGGATTGCGCACCACCGCGCGCCCGCGCATCGTCCCCGAGCCCTGGTCAATCACATTGTCGACAAAATCCATCCGCCCCTTCCAGCGATAGACCGTCTCATCAGCCAGCCGGATCTCCACCGGATTGGGCGCCACCCGCGAGCTCGGCCGCGTCCCCGCCCGGTTCGCCCGCTGATATTTCAGATAGACCGCCTCCGAGCCGGTAAAGACGAAGTGGATCGGATCGAGCGCCACCACGCTGGTCAACACCGTGTCGCCCGCCTGCACATAGCCGCCCACATCCACCCGGCGGTCCGACAGCCGCCCCGAAATCGGCGCCGTCACCCGGGTGAACTCGACATCGAGCGCCCGCACCCGCGCCGACGCCCGCGCCGCCTTCAGCGCCGCGTCCGCCTGCGCCGCGGCTGCGCGCAGCGTGTCCGCCTCCTCGCGGCTCACCGCCTCGTCCGCCATCAGCGTCTCGCCCCGCGCCGCATTGGCCCGCGCCAGCACCGCCGCCGCCTCGGCCCGCGCCACCTCGGCCTCGGCCTGCGCCAGGGCCGCCGCAAAGGGCCGGGGGTCGATCACATACAAAAGCTCGCCCGCCCGCACGAAATCGCCGTCACGAAAGGCAATCCGGTCGACATAGCCCGAAACCCGCGGCCGCACCTCGACCATCTGGCGCGCCTCAAACCGGCCGACATAGTCATCCCAGTCCACGATCGGCTTCACTAGCGGCGCCGCCACCGTCACGCTCGGCGGTCCCGAAGGCCCCCGCGCCGGCGTCTCGCCGCACCCCGCCAGCCCCAGCAGGGCCACCACAAAAAACCCGATACGCCGCATGAAACCCCGCAACTCTTAGCCTGAGTTGATAGGCCCAACCCCCCAGCGCGTCCAGCACACCAATTGCATCATCATCAACATGTCATACCATCGGCCACACGCAGGGCTTGGCAAGCGCGCGCCCCTCGCCCATGCATCGGCAATGTCCGCCGTCACGCCTGCCCCCGAAGACACCCCCATCCCGCGCACAGAGTTCGCCGTGCTGTTCATCGTCCTGCTGCTCGTCGCCGCCGGCAACACCGCCATGCAGACCGTCCTGCCCGGCATCGCCCGCGTCATCGGTATCCCCGATCTCGCCGTCGCCCTCATCTTCTCGCTCTCCGCCCTGCTCTGGACCTTCAGCGCCCCCTATTGGGCGCGCCAGTCCGACATCCGCGGCCGCCGCCGCCTCATCCTCGTCGGCGTCATCGGCTTCGGCACCTCGATGCTCGGCTGCGCCGTCATCATCCACGCCGGCCTCTCCGGCTGGCTGGCGCCCGCCGCCACCTTCATCCTCTTCGCCTTCATGCGCGCCCTGTTCGGCATCTTCGGCTCGGCCTCAAACCCCGCCAGCCAGGCCTATATCGCCGCGCGCACCACGCCCGCCACCCGCACCGGCGCGCTCTCCATCCTCGCCTCCGCCTTCGGGCTCGGCACCATCATCGGCCCCGCCGTCGCCCCGCTGTTCGTCATCGGCGTGCTCGGGCTCGCTGGCCCGATGTTCGCCTTCGCCGCCTTCGCCGTCCTCGTCATCATCGCCGTCCGCCGTCTGCTCCCCGATGATGACCCCAGCCACTTCGCAGAGGGCGGCCCCGCCGCCGGCACCCCCACCTCCGAGCCGCTGGTCTCGGGCAGCGCGAGCGGCGCCAGCCTCAAGGCCGCCACCGCCGGCCGTGGCCAGCGCCTCGCCTGGCGCGATCCCCGCATCCTGCCCTTCATGGTCTTCGGCTTCGCCTCCGGCTCGGTGCAGGCCGCCACCGGCCAGGCGCTCGGCTTCCTCATCATCGACCGGCTCGGCGGTGATGCCATGCAGGCCCAGGGCAATATCGCCATCGCCTTCATGGCCGGCGCCGGCGCCACCCTGCTCGCCCAATGGGGCATCATCCCCCGCCTCGCCCTGCAGCCCCCGGCCCTGATGCGCTGGGGCACCATCATCGCCGCACTCGGCTGCGCCGGCATCGCACTCGCGCCCAATTTCCACGGCCTCGTCGTCGCCTTCGGCCTGCTCTCGCTCGGCTTCGGCCTCGCGCGCCCCGGCTTCACCGCCGGCGCCAGCCTTGCGGTGGGCCGCGATGAACAAGGCGGCGCCGCCGGCGCCATCACCGCCATCAACGGCGCCTGCTACATCGGCGGCCCCGCCATCGGCATCGGCCTCTACACCCTGCAAAGCGAACTCCCCTACTGGCTCTCCGCCGCCGCCATGCTCGCCCTCCTCGCCTACACCCTCGCCACCCCCACCCTCACCCGCGAGGCCACCATCGATTAGAAGGGCCTCCGGCGGGCAAGAAGTGCCTCCGGCGGCTGGGGCCTCAGGCCCCAGACCCCAATCCTGATTGTGGGATGCACTTTGAGGCTGCAGCGCGCGCCGCAGGCATTTGATTGCGCGTTCCGCGCCGGCGCTGCCCTTTGAAATTGTGCGACAGGCCATTGATGGGGTCTGGGGCCTGAGGCCCCAGCCGCCGGAGGCCCTTCTCCCCGCCGGAGGCCCTTCCGCTCCAAAAACAAAAAAGCCGCCCAGTCACCCGGGCGGCTTCAATGTTTATGGCCCCAGCCTCAGGCCGGCGGCGTCGCGGGTTCGCCGCCGAAGTCGCCCGAGCGGCGGCCGGCCTTGGGAATGGCCGAGACGCCGGTGGCCGGGCGCGGGGTCGACGCGCTGCTGCCCGTGCTGCGTTCGATCGGCTCACCGGCGATCACCTTCTTGATCTCGTCGCCGGTCAGCGTCTCATATTCGAGCAGCGCGCCTGCGAGCGCGTGCAGCTGGTCGATATTGTCGTTCAGGAGCTGCTTGGCCCGGTCATAGCCATGGGTCACGATCTCGCGCACTTCGGCATCGATCAGCTGGGCGGTCTGTTCCGAGACATTCTGCGTCCGCGAGACCGAATGGCCGAGGAACACTTCCTCCTGGTTGTCGCCATATTTCAGCGGCCCCAGCTTGTCCGACATGCCCCATTGCGTGACCATCGAGCGCGCCAGATCGGTCGCATAGCTGATATCCGATGACGCGCCTGAGCTGACCTTGTCATAGCCGAAGATGATTTCCTCGGCCACGCGGCCCCCCATCGAGACGGCGAGGTTCGCATACATCTTGTCGCGGTGATAGCTGTACTGGTCGCGCTCGGGCAGGCGCATCACCATGCCCAACGCGCGCCCGCGCGGGATGATGGTCGCCTTGTGGATCGGGTCGGACGCCGCTTCATGCACGCTGACGATGGCATGGCCGGCCTCGTGATAGGCGGTCATCTTCTTCTCATCGTCGGTCATCACCATGGTCTTGCGCTCGACGCCCATCAGCACCTTGTCCTTGGCGTCCTCAAAGTCCTTCATCGACACCAGCCGCTTCGATCGCCGCGCCGCCAGCAGCGCCGCCTCATTGACAAGGTTGGCCAAGTCAGCCCCCGAAAAGCCCGGTGTGCCGCGCGCAATCACCCGGGCATTGACGTCGGGCGCCAGCGGCACCTTCTTCATGTGCACCGCCAGAATCTTCTCGCGCCCGTCAATGTCGGGCCGGCCCACCACCACCTGGCGGTCGAAACGGCCGGGCCGCAGCAGCGCCGGGTCAAGCACGTCGGGCCGGTTGGTGGCGGCCACGATGATGATGCCTTCATTGGCATCAAAACCGTCCATCTCGACCAGCAGCTGGTTCAGCGTCTGCTCGCGCTCGTCATTGCCGCCGCCAAGGCCCGCCCCGCGGGAGCGGCCCACGGCGTCGATCTCGTCGATGAAGATGATGCACGGCGCCAACTTCTTGCCCTGCTCGAACATGTCGCGCACCCGGCTCGCGCCGACGCCCACAAACATCTCGACAAAGTCCGAACCGGAAATCGAGAAGAAGGGCACATTGGCCTCGCCGGCAATAGCGCGCGCCAAGAGCGTCTTGCCGGTCCCCGGCGGGCCAACGAGCAGCGCGCCCTTGGGAATCTTGCCGCCCAGCCGGTGAAACCGGCCCGGGTCCTTCAGAAAGTCGACAATCTCCTGCAGCTCCTCGCGCGCCTCGTCGATGCCGGCAACATCATCAAAGGTCACCCGGCCTTCCTTCTGCACCAGCAGCTTGGCGCGGCTCTTGCCAAAGCCCATCGCGCCCTTGCCCGCGCCGTTCTGCATCTGGCGCATCAGAAAGATCCAGATGCCGATCATCAGCACGAAGGGCAGCATGTTGAAGAACAGCTGCGCCAGCAGCGACCGGCTCTCCGCCGGCTTGGCGTCAAAGCGCACATTCTTGTCGCGCAGCCGCTGGATCAGCTGCGTGTCGCCGGGGTTGATGGTCCGGTAATCCTCATCAGCCGAGGTCTTGCCGACGATCTCCTCGCCCCGGATCTCGGCAGAGCGGATCGAGCCGCTGTCGACCTTGGTCAGAAAGTCCGAATAGGCGAGCGTGTTGCCGCTGCCGCCCGAAGACGGCCCCTGCATGATGTTCACCACCACCACCAGCCCCAGCAGGATGACGAACCACAGGCCGAGGTTCTTCATCCAGGGATTGGGGGAACGCTTGTCATTGTCGGACATTGACGGACTTTCTCAAACTTCTGCACAAACAAGATAGGACGGAACGCACGAAGCGCAATCGGGATGCGCGCTTCTGCCTCGCTTTCGGGCCGTTTTGCCGGCTCAACCGCGCCGTTTCGGGGCCAGCCGCAGCCGCCACCCTCCCTTCAGCCCGCCCGCAGGCGCCGCGCGCACCCCCGCCAGCGTCCCCGCCCGCCCCGAGTTCGAGCCGCGCCAGCAGCCGGTCCAGCCCGGCGCCCCGAAGCTCGGCTGCCGGCACCAGCGCCAAAACCGCGCGCGCCAGAAGCCGCCGCCGCAGCGCGTCCGGCAGCCCATCCGCATCCAGCCACACCCCGTCCGCGCCCGGCTCGGCCCGCCCGGCCCAGGCCTGCGCCACCGTCCAGTCCAGCGCCGCCGCCTCGTCGGCCAGATGCGCCGCACTCGCCGCCAGCGCGCCCGCCGGCAACAGCCCCGGCGCGCGCGCCAGCAGCCCCCGCACTGCGGTGCGGTCAAAGCGCGGGTCGGCATTGGACGGGTCCGACACCGTCTCCCAGCCCTCCGCCCAGCGCGCAATCGCAGCCCGGCGCAACCCCAGAAGCGGCCGCACAATTTCCACCCCGTCCGCCTCGCGCCGCGCCCGCACCCCGGCCAGCCCGGCGCTGCCGCTGCCGCGCGCCAGCCGCATCAGCAGCGTCTCGGCCTGATCGTCCGCATGGTGCGCGGTCAGCAGCAGCGGCACCCCGGCCTGCCGGCACCAGCCCAGCATCAGCGCATAGCGCGCCGCGCGCGCCGCCGCCTGCAGATTGGCCCCCGGCTTTTCGCCGGTCCAGACCAGCGTTTCATGCGCCAGCCCGCGGGCCGCGCACTGCGCCGCCACCCCGGCCACCTCGGCAGCGCTGCCGGCGCGCAGCCCATGGTCCACGCTCAGCGCCGTCACCCGCCCGGAAAAGGCCGCCGCCGCCATCGCCAGAAGGCCGATGCTGTCCGGCCCGCCGCTCACCGCAATTGCCAGCCGCTCGTCAGGCCCCACCGGTCGCCCCGCCGCTGCCATCAGGGCAGCGAGGTCGTCGCTCATCCGCACTTGGCCTTGGCCGCCAGCGCCTTGGCATCGGCACTGCGCGTCGCGCCCATCTTGTCGGGATAGACGCTCTTCAACTCATCGAGCACCCGGCACGCCTGCGCCGGATTGCCGATCCCGATCAGCGCGCCCGCCAGCCCGATCAGCGCATCGGGCGCGCGCCCAGCCTTGGGATAATTGTTGTAGACCTTCAGATAGGCGTCCGCCGCCTCGGCATGCTGGTCACGCTCGGCATGGCTCCGCCCCAACCAATACCAGGCCTGCGCCATGCGAAACGAGTTCGGCCAATTCACCGTGAAGGCCGCCATATGCGCGCCCGCCTGCACCCAGTCCTTGTTCAGTGCAAACGTATAGGCCGCCTGCCAGTCATCGGCCGCGCTCGCCCCCTTGGCGACAGCCGGCCCGGGCTCCGGCTCAGGCTCGGGCGGCACTGCCGCCGCCACAGCCGCCGTACCCACCGCCGGCACCACCGTCCCCGGCCGCGCGCCCGGCGCAGGGGCCACAGGCGCTGCAACCGGCGGTGAGGCTTCCGGCGGTGATAGCACGCTGGCGCTGGCCGCCGGGGCCTCGGGCGCCACAATGGCGCCGGCAGCCCCCAGATCTGGCCCCGAAGCAGGCCCTGTCTCGCCGCCTTCCGGCGCGCCGCCCTCCAGCCGCGTCAGCCGAAACTCGACATCGCCGCGCGTCCGCGTCATCGCGTCCTCAAGCTGCTTCAGCTTGAAGCCATTGGCCTCCACCTGCCCGGTCAGCGTGCGCAGCTGCCGCTCCATCTCGCCCACCCGCCGCGTCAGGTCCACCAGCGGGTTGCTCGCCCCGCCCGCAACAGCCGCGGTCCCGTCAGCCCCCGGCGGCACGATCTCGGGCGCCACCATCGCCCCCGCGCTGGCACCCGGAAACACCTTGCGCTGCACCGCGCGCATCTCGCCCTCCAGCTTCTTCAGCCGCTGGTCGGTGCGCTGCACATCCTCGCGGGTCACCACCACAGCGTCCTGTGCAAACACCGGTCCCGTCACGGGGCCAGCAACAAGGGCCAGCCACGCCAGCCCGGGCAGAAAACGCATGCTCAAACTCCCAAATCCTCACGCACAGGTTCAACAGCCCCCCCACTCGAAGTCACCCCACTCGCCGCCCCCGCGCCTGCAGCCGCAGCCGCCTGCGCCCGCAGCGCCTCGGGTGTCAGCCTGATGTCCCTCAGCGTCTGGCTGCGCCCGCCCAGCGGCGGCAGCAGCGCCTCGCCCACCCGCACCTCCAGCGCCCCGGCCTTGCCGGTCCACAGCATCAGCCCCGACGGCTCGGCCGGCACGGCAAAACGCTCGCCCGCCCGCATCACCCGGCTGATCGGCACCAGCGCAGAGGCCGGATCATAAACCCTCACCCACACATCCTCGGTCGCCGTCAACACCATCTCGCCCGCCTCTGGCGCCGCCGCACCCGCCGCATCTACAGTATCCACCGGCACCTCCGGCGGCGGCGGCGTCACCCGCAGCGCCTGCGCAGGCGCCGCCGCGCTCACCAGCGGCGCATCCGGCACCGGCGCATCAAACACCCCCGCACTCCAGGCTGAAAGCCCGCCCACCAGCACCACCAGCGCCGCCAGCGAGCCGATCAGCACCGCCCGGCCGGGCAGCCGGCGTTCATCAAGCGGCTGGATTGTCGCTGCGCGCGGCATGTGCGGCTGCTTCTTGGTCTCGGCGCGAAACCGCGTGGCAAGGGCATCGCCGTTCAGCCCCACGGCGGCAGCAAAGCTGCGCACAAAGCCCTGCGAATAGGGCAGCGCCGGCAGCGCCTCATGCTCGTCCGCCTCGATGGCGCGCAGATGCCGCATCGGCACCCGCGTCTCGCTGGCAATGTCCTCAATCGTCCGACCCACCCTGATGCGGGCCGCCATCAACAGCCGGCCCGTGGTCGTCTCCCCGTCCCCAAGCCCGTCCGCATCGCCGGCACGCGCGGCTCCCCCGGCGCTCAACGCTGGTTCCCCGTCCTCGCTCATGTCGGCCGGCGTCATTCCGCCCTTTCCTCAAAATCGCTTGTGCCTTGCAGCAGACCCGTCCTTAACCCAGGCTGAGCGTGACAGTATGCCCCCCCATCCGTCAACATTTTGCGCAGCCCGTCAGCACAGTTGCGCAGCGCTATTGTTGCGCGCGCCCAAACCGGCTACTAGCCGCGCGCGATGTCAGGCCATGCGGCCGCGCTGTCGCACTGTCCCTCCAACGCCCCCAAATCGCCGCCAGGCCCTCCCCGGAGCAATCGTCCGTGACAAATCAGCTGCGCAACATCGCCATCATCGCCCATGTCGACCATGGCAAGACCACGCTGGTCGACCAGCTGTTCCGCCAGTCCGGCACCTTCCGCGACAATCAGCGGGTGGCCGAGCGCGCCATGGATTCAAACGACCTCGAAAAGGAGCGTGGCATCACCATCCTCGCCAAATGCACCAGCATCGAATGGCAGGCCCCGATAACGGCGATCTCACCCATATCAATATCGTCGACACGCCCGGCCACGCCGATTTCGGCGGCGAGGTCGAGCGCATCCTCTCGATGGTCGACGGCGTCGTGCTGCTTGTCGATGCCGCCGAAGGCCCGATGCCGCAAACCAAGTTCGTCACCGGAAAGGCTCTGGCGCTCGGCCTGCGCCCGATCGTCGTCGTCAACAAGATCGACCGTCCCGACGCCCGCCCCCAGGAAGTGCTCGACGAAGTCTTCGATCTGTTCGTCACGCTCGAAGCCAATGACGACCAGCTCGATTTCCCGGTCATCTTCGCCTCCGGGCGCAACGGCTATGCCGGCCGCAGCTCCGACGTCCGCTCGGGCGATCCTGGTGCCGCTGTTCGAAACCATCGTCGCCACATGTCCCGGCGCCAAGCGCCGACAGCGACGGCCCGTTCAAGATGCTCGTCTCGCTGCTCGACCGCGACAATTTCCTGGGTCGCATCCTCACCGGCCGCATCATCTCGGGCACGCTCAAGCTCAACATGCCGATCCGCGCCCTCTCGCCCGATGGCGCGGTGGCCGAAGAAGGCCGCGCCGCCAAGATCATGGCATTCCAGGGCCTGGAGCGCATTCCCGTCGACCGAGGCCAAGGCCGGCGACATCATCGCCATTGCCGGCCTCACCAAGGCCACCGTCGCCGACACCATCGCCGACCCCAGTGTCACGCAGGCGCTCGCCGCCCAGCCCATCGACCCGCCGACGCTCTCCATGACCTTCGCCGTCAACGACAGCCCCTATGCCGGCCGCGACGGCTCCAAGGTCACCAGCCGCATGATCGGGCGACCGTCTGGCCCGCGAAGCCGAAGGCAATGTCGCCATCAAGATCACCGAAAGCGCCAGCAAGGACGCCTTCGAAGTCGCCGGCCGCGGCGAGCTTCAGCTGGGCGTGCTCATCGAGACGATGCGCCGCGAAGGCTTCGAACTTTCGATCAGCCGCCCGCGCGTCATCTTCGAGACCGACGAGAGCGGCAAGCGCACCGAGCCCTATCGAAACCGTCGTTATCGATGTCGACGAGGAATATTCCGGCACCGTCGTCGAGAAGATGGCCGCCCGCAAGGCCGAGATGACCGACATGCGGCCCAGCGGCGGCGGCAAGACCCGCCTCACCTTCTCCGCCCCCTCGCGCGGCCTCATCGGCTATCACGGCGAGTTTCTCTCCGACACCCGCGGCACCGGCATCATGAACCGCCTGTTCGAGCGTTACGGCCCGCACAAGGGCCCGATCAGCGGCCGCGCCAACGGCGTCCTCATCTCCACCGAAAGCGGCGAGGCGGTTGCCTATGCGCTCGGCTATCTCCAGCCGCGCGGCACGCTGATGATCGCCCCCGGCGAAGCCGTCTATCAGGGCATGATCATCGGCGAAAACGCCCGCGATGACGATCTCGAGGTCAATCCGCTCAAGTCAAAGGCGCTCACCAACTTCCGCGCCTCGGGCAAGGATGACGCCATCCAGCTCAGCCCGCCCAAGAAGCTGACGCTCGAACAGGCCATCGCCTATATCGACGAAGACGAGCTCGTCGAGGTCACGCCGAACCACATCCGGCTGCGCAAAATCCACCTCGATCCGCACGAGCGCAAGCGCGCCAGCCGGGCCCGTGCCGCTGGTTAACTAAATCGAAACTTTTCTGTTAAATCAAGTAGCTAGAGGGGCAGATTAATACGACGAAGCGTTAGAGAAGGTCATTTTCCGCCTTGTCAGCTCACCCTGATTGTGTAGGATGTTGCATCGCATCATCCCTACCGGCTGTTAGCCATCAAACTCAGGAGTGCGACATGAAACTGAAGCTTCTCGCCGCAGCTGCCATCGTGGCCACAGCCGTTCCGGCCAATGCCACCCTGCTCGTCAATGGCAATTTCGATGCCAACCTCGCGGGCTGGTCGGTTGACCGCATCGGCGGCGCAACCGGCTTTGTCTCCACGAACAGCATCTTCTTCAATCTGGCCGCTCCCGCCGCCCAGTTCCGGACAGGCGTGTCGAACTTCTACACCCTGTCCCAGTCTGTTGTGACTACGATCGGTGAGCGCTACCGGCTCACCTACTTCGCGCTCAACCAGAACAACACGTTCAACCAGCTGGACGTCACCACTGGCGGCACGACCACCTCGACCAGCTTCGAGAGCCCTTTTGAAGGCTTCACCTCCTTCACCCAGGAGTTCGTGGCGACCTCCGAGTCCTCGCTGGTCCAGTTCGCGGTCAACCATGGCGGTGTCGGCGGCAACTTCTTCTTCATCGATGACGTCAGCCTCGTCAACATCGTCCCCGAGCCGGAAAGCTGGGCGCTGCTCATCGCCGGCTTCGGTCTCGTCGGCGCGGCCGCCCGTCGCCGCCGCCAGGGCCGCGTGCACGTCGCCTGACCCGACCGGTCAAGCTGAAGACCCTCAAACGGGGCGTGCCTGGCACGCCCCGTTTTTCTTATGCGACACTTTCGCGTCCAAACAAGGGTTGCGCCACGCGCGCCAAGGCACACATAAGGCGCGGGCAACAAACGGCCCGGCCATGAAAGACGATGATGGTTCACGACGATGATGACAGCGGCAAGCCCGCGCCCGACTTCCAGCCCATTCCCTTGGACGATGCCGAAAACGCCGTCCGCACGCTGATCCGCTGGGCCGGCGACGATCCCGACCGCGAGGGCCTGCTCGACACGCCACGCCGCGTCGCGCGCGCCTACCGTGAATATTTCCGCGGCTATGAGGAAGACCCCGGCATCCACCTCGCCCGCACCTTCGCCGAAGTCGGCGGCTATGACGAGATCGTCATCCTGCGCGACATCCCCTTCCAGTCGCACTGCGAGCATCATATGGCGCCGATCATCGGCAAGGCCCATATCGCCTATCTCCCCCGTGACCGCGTCGTCGGCATCTCCAAGCTCGCGCGCGTGCTGCAAGGCTATGCTAAGCGCTTGCAGGTGCAGGAGCGCCTCACCGCCGAAGTCGCCGACTGCATCCAGGAACATCTTGATCCCGTCGGCGTCGCCGTGGTCATCGAGGCCAGCCACGCCTGCATGAGCGCGCGCGGCGTCATGACGCCGGGCGTCACCATGACCACCAGCCGCATGATGGGCGTCTTCCGCGATGACGAACGCTCACGCCGCGAATGTCTGTCGCTCATGCGGGGCCGTTGAACCGCTTAACAGCGCGCGATTAATCCGCTAGCGTCGCCGCTCATCAAAAGGGGGCGGCGCAGTGGCAACTTTGCTTGGCAACATCAACCGTGCTGTTCTCATCGGCCTCGCGCTGATGCTGGCGGTCATTCTCGGCTTTCACGGCGCCGCCATCGAAGCCGATACCAAGGTCTGGGCCGGCTGGCTGATCCGCGCCGCCCATGCCTGGGCGGGCGTGCTCTGGATCGGCCTCCTCTACTATTTCAATTTCGTCCAGATCCCCACCATGCCGCGCGTGCCGGCCGAGCTGAAGCCCGCGGTCAGCAAATATATCGCGCCCGAAGCGCTGTTCTGGTTCCGCTGGTCGGCGCTGGCCACCCTCATCCTCGGCCTCGGCGTCCCCGGCCTGTCCGGCTATCCGCTGGGCAATCCGCTCACCTTCCAGCCCGGCTATGCGCTGATCGGCACCGGCATGTATCTCGGCATCATCATGGCCGCCAATGTCTGGATGATCATCTGGCCCGCCCAGAAGATCGCGCTGGGCATCGTGGACGCCGATGCCGACGCCAAGGCCGCCGCCGCCCGCAAGGCGATGATGGGCAGCCGCATCAACTTCATCCTCAGCTTCCCCATGCTCTATTGCATGGTCACCCAGCAGTCGGGGCTCTAGAAGGGCACATCATCGTTGAGGTCGTCGTCAAACGCCGGCGGCCGCCCCCCCGACGCCCCGCCTGATGCCGGCGCAGAGCCATAGCCGCCGCCATAATCCGCGGTGTCGCGACCACCACCCATCGCGCCGCCGCCAGCGCCGCCACCCGCGCTGTCCAGCAGCGTCAGCTCGCCGCGAAACGGCTTCAGCACCACTTCGGTCGTATACCGGTCCTGCCCCTGCTGGTCCTGCCACTTGCGCGTCTCCAGGCTCCCTTCCAGATAGACCTTCGAGCCCTTGCGCAGAAACTGGGTGGCGATCTTCCCCAGATTCTCGTTGAAGATCGACACATTGTGCCACTCGGTCTTCTCGCGCCGCTCGCCGCTCTGCTTGTCGCGCCACGTCTCCGACGTCGCCACCGTGAAGCGCACCACCGAGCCGCCATTGGCAAAGCTGCGCTGCTCCGGGTCCTTGCCCAGATTGCCTACCAGAATGACCTTGTTTACCCCTGCCATCGAAATCCTCCCGTTTCGCGCACCCTAGCCAGCGCCGCCTCGCTGAGCAATCGGCGCGTTTCAATCCTCCCCCGCCTCAGGCAGCGCCTTCAGTTCGGCTGACGACGGCAAGGTCGGCAGCGCCGCCACCTGCGGCAGCTCGACAATCTCGTCCAGCCCGGTCGCCGCCCCCAGATCGCGGAACCGCCGCGCCCGGCTCACCACCCGGCTCTCGGCCTGGTTGACCAACCTGTTCCAATTGCCCACCGTCCCCTCGAGCGACTTGTGCACGGCCGCGAAATTATTGCCCATGATGCGGATCGAAATCGTAAAGGTCGCGCCCCAGCCGGGCGATCTCGGCCGCCTCCTTGGCCAGCCGCGCCTGATCGCGCAGCGCCGCCACCGTGCGCGCCACCGCCACCAGATTGACCGGCCCGGCCAGCACGATCTGCTTCTTGAAAAAATCATTCATCAGCCCGCGGTCCTGCTCAAGCGCCGCGCCCAGAAAATTCTCGCCCGGCACAAACAGCACCACGAATTCTACCGCATTGCCCACGGCTCTCGCGTAATCCTTCTTCGCCAGCCCGTCGGCATGGCTGCGCACCGCGCGCGCATGCGCCTTCAAAAAGCCGGCTCGCGCCTCAGGGTCATCGGCTTCAGCGGCCGACACATAGCTGTCCACCGAGCATTTCACATCAATCACCAAGGCCCGGTCGCCGGGGAGCATCAGCTTGAAATCGGGCCGCTGGCGGTTGCCATCATCGCCGTCAACGCTGAACTGCGCCTCGAAATCAATGCCCTCCACAAGCCCGGCCGCCTCCAGCACATTGCGGCACTGTTCCTCGCCCCAGCGCCCCGCCACCTTGCCCGATGAGCGCAGCGCCGTCTCCAGCTTGGCCGCCGCCCCGCTCACCTGCGCCTGGCCCAGCACCACCTGCTCCAGCTGCTGCTTCAGCTGCCCATAGCTTTCGGCGCGCACCGCCTCCACTTCGCCCAGCCGCGTCTCATATTTCTTCAGCGTCTCCGAAACCGGCTGCAAAAGCTGCTTCAGGCTGGCCTCAGACGTGCTCGCCTGCTCGGTAAACCGCGCCTGGGCCCGCTCCAGAAACTTCGCCTGCGCGCCCTCCAGCGCCTTCGCCGCCAGCGCCTCAAAGCGCTCGCTGGTGCGCGTCACCTCCTCGGCAAACGCACGTTCCCGCGCGTCCAGCGTCGATTGCAGCGCCGCCAGCGCCTCCGCCAGCCGGGCGCGCTCCGCCTCCGCTCCGGCCAGCTCGCCCAGCCGCGCCTGCATCATCGACACCTCGACCGCATGGCCCGCCCGCTTCTGCTGCTCGTCCGCCGCCACAGCCCGCGCCGCCGCCAGCGCACGGCCCCAAACCACCCAGCCCAGCAGCAGCGCCGCCACAAAACCGGCCAGCGCCGCCAACATCATCTCGGGCACCTGCGCCTCCAAACAGAACGAGACGGGAACATAGACCGGCGAGCACGACAGGGGAAGGGGGTCATCCCCACGCTTTTGGTGGCTGGCGAGCGCCCCTGATCCCAGACATCATTCCTCTCTTGAGCTGGGAGAAAGTGATGCACGCGCATGAAATCATGGCCGAAGGCCTGGCGTTCCCCGAAGGCCCGGTGGTGATGGATGATGGTTCGGTCATCATCGTCGAGATCGCGCTCGGCCGCATCACCCGCATCCTCCCCGATGGCCGCCGCCTGACCATCGCCGAGCCCGGCGGCGGCCCCAACGGCCTCGCCATCGGCCCCGACGGCGCGCTCTATGTCTGCAACAATGGCGGCTTCGAATGGTCGGAGATGGACGGCCTGCGCATCCCCGGCGGCGCCGCGGCCGATTATGCCGGCGGCCGCATCGAGCGCGTCGATATCCGCACCGGCACGGTCGACCGCCTCTATGATCATGTCGAGGGCGTGCCGCTCTCCGGCCCCAACGACATCGTGTTCGATAAGGCCGGCGGATTCTGGTTCACCGATCTCGGCAAGCATCACCCCCATCACACCGATCACGGCGGCCTCTTCTACGGCCTGCCCGATGGCAGCCGCGTCGTCTGCGCCGTGCGCGGGCCCAATTTCAACGGCGTCGGCCTCTCGCCCGATGGCCAGACCGTCTATGCCGCCACCACCTATGAGCGCACCATCCTCGCCTTCGCCGTCACCGGCCCCGGCCAGGTCGAGCCCTCGCCGCTGGCCGCCGTGCCGGGCCGCGTCGTCACCAGCTTCCCCGGCCATGTGCTGCTCGATTCGCTCGCCATCGAAGCCGATGGCCGCATCGCCCAGGCCACGCTCGTTGCCCGCCCCGGCATCTGCTCGGTCCATCCCGAAACCGGCGCACAGGAAGATTTCGCCTTCCCCGACCTGCTCTCCACCAACATCGCCTTTGGCGGCGCCGACATGATGGATGCCTATGTCACGCTGTCCACCACCGGCAAGCTCGCCCGCTGCCGCTGGCCCCGCCCCGGCCTGCGCCTCGCCTATAATCGTTAGCTCAGCCGGGCGCCGGGCACCACCTCACCGTCCGGCACCACCAGCCTGATGTGCCCGTCCGCATCGGCAAAGCCCAGCACCAGCACCTCGGAGAGGAACGGCCCGATCTGGCGCGGCGGAAAATTCACCACCGCCGCCACCATCCGCCCCACCAGCGCATCGGGCGCATAATGCTGGGTGATCTGCGCCGAAGACCGCTTCACCCCCACGTCCTCACCAAAATCGATGGTCAGCTTCAGCGCCGGCTTGCGCGCTTCGGGAAAGGGCGCCGCCGCCACCACCCGCCCGGCGCGGATGTCGAGCCGCAGAAAATCCTCTATGCTCGCCGTCCCTGTCGCTTCTGGCCCGCTCATGCGTCCCCCTTCTTCAACACCGCAAAGGGGCTCGCCGCCGCCCGCGCCGCCTCCTCGCTGATGATCAGCGGGGCCGGCGCCTTGCTGCGCGGATAGGGGTCAAGCGCCAGCGCCAGCGCTTGCGCTGCATATTCGCCAAGGTCGATCACGTCGCCCGCCAGCGGCTCGCTGTCCAGATCCTCGGCGCTCAGCTCAATCTCCTCGCCCTCGGGCGCCGCCTCCACCAGCCGCAAGGCCAGCCGGTCCTCAAGGGCAAAGGGCACAGGCGTGCCGGTGCGCACACAGGCCTGCGCCCCGCTCGCCCTGATCCGCCCGGTCAGCCTGATGCCGCTCGCCGTGCGCGCCAGCTCCAGCACCGCTTCCAGCCCGTCCAGCGCCAGCAGGTCAAAGCGCCGCGCCAGCGCCGCGCACTCGTCCGGCCCGGCGCTGATCTGGTGGCTGCGCGCCTGCCCCACCTCATGCGCCCGCACGGGCCTTGAAAACTCGACTTCGCTCATATCTGCGGCCAGCCGCCTTCATCCAGCGCCGCAAAGCCCGTCGCCGCCAGCCGCGCCTGCAGCCGCCGCGCCTCCGCCACCACCCAGGCCAGCGCATCCTGTGAAGGCGCCGCCCCGCGCCACAGGTTGCGCGTCAGCGCCGCGCCCAGCTTGCCGTCATCATCGCCAGCCTCGCGGTAGGCGCCCAGCCGCCCGCCCAGCGCCGCCATCATCCGCCCCAGATGCTTGGCCACCACCTGATCGCCCACCCCGTCCTGCCGCAAATTGCCGTCCATATCGCTGATGAAGCGGTCGGTGATGTCGGCGCTGGTCTGCGGCGCGCGCGGGTCGCTGTCGCCCTCAAAACGCAGCAGCGTCAGGCTCAGCACCAGCGCCACCATGTCGAAGCGGCCATCAAGCGTGTCCGGCACCTCGCCGGCCAGATACCAGTCCGGCCGCCGTGCCTCGGCCACGATGGCGCCGTAAAGCGCCGTGCCCGGCAGATTGGGCGGCGTCGCGCCAATGGCGCGCTTCAGGGCAGAAAACAGGCTCATGGCTGGCTCATCGCTCCGCTGGACCGGCGCTCGCGCGCGCTTGGGGTTGGCGCTCGCGCGCCGATGGCATATTGAGGGGCTTCGCGCCGGATGCAACTGGCTGTGACCATATGGTGATCGACATGCCCCGTTCTCTCCTGACCATCGGCCTTTCGCTCGGCCTCGCCCTTGCCGCCAGCGGCTGCTCGCGCATCGTCGCCAATCAAGGCTATATCGTTGATGAAACGCTGGTCACCTCGATCCAGGCCGGCGTCGACAACAAGCAGTCGGTCGAGCGCACGCTGGGCCGCCCCACGCTGGCCAGCCAGTTCGACGGCAAGGCCTGGTATTATCTCTCGCGCAACACCGGCCAATATGCCTTCATCCAGCCCAAGGTCCTCAACCAGTCGCTGCTGGTCATCAGCTTCGATGATGACGGCAATGTCACCAACGTCGAGCGGCGCGGCATGGAACAGGTCGCCAACGTCGACATCAGCGACGACAAGACCCCCACGCTGGGCCGCGAAACCGGCCTGTTCGAAGACATCTTCGGCAACATCGGCGCTGTCGGCGCCGCCGGCGGCCCCGTGGGCCGGCCAGGCGGCGGGCCGAACGGGAGTGGGAGGCAATAGCCAGCGCGGCAAGATTTAGCGAAGCTAAATCGAGACTCGCGCGCGGCTCGGCCAGCGAGGCAGGCAGCGAAGCTGACTGAACTCGTCTGACGTCAGGACGCGGCTTTGCCGCGGCCCCTTGCGAGCGCGCGGAGGGGGCCGCGGCAAAGCCGCGTCCTGACGTCGAAGCGGTTCGGCGCGCCGGAGCGCGCGCCGCCCGCCCGGCCGAGCCCCGCCCGAGTCGGCAAATAGCTCCGCTATTTGCGCGCCGCGCGGCGCTAAAAAGGCTTCACGCTCCCCAGCCAGCTGGTCACGAACAGCAGCGCATAAACCGCCAGCACCCAGCGCCGCGTCGCGTCCATCGTCGCTCTGAGCGGCACCTCGGTCGCGTCGGATGATCCCTTCTCGATCAGCGCCATCAGCTGCGGCCCCACCGGCTTGAAGGTCTGGTCGATCATGATCGCCGCCACAAAGATCACCCCGAACATCAGCGCCTTCAGCCCCAGCCACGTCTCGGCCAGCGGCGCCCCGGTGCCAAGGCTGAGCGCGCCAAGGCCAATGTAAAACACCGCCAGCGCATAGCGCAGCCAGCCCTCATAGCGCCGGTTGCGCGCCGCGCGCGGGGTCATGTCATGCGCATGCGCGTCCCACACCAGCCAGCTCCAGCCCAGCCCGATCACCCATGAAGCCGCCACCACCCAGCCCGGCAGGTCCGGCCACCAGCCACCCACCGCCACCAGCGAGATCGACAGCGGCACCATCAGCGCCCAGGCAAAGCGCGGCCCCAGATCGGTGATCACCAGCAGCTTCAAAATCGTCAGCCGCTCGGGCAGCGAATAGCTGCGCTTGCGAAAATGCTGGCCCAATATGAACACGCCCAGATCGCCGCCCAGCCACAGCACCAGCAGCAGCAGGTGCAGCCACACCAGATTGGGATACAGGCTCATGGCTGCGGCGCTTCGAAAATCGCCACCTGTACCTCGGCTGCCCCAATCCTCAGCGGCTTGATCTCGGTCTGATACTGCACGTCATGCCAAAAGGCATGCGCCGCCGCCCGGCTCGGAAAGCGCGCACACACCAGCCGCAGCCCCATGTCGAAATTCTCCAGATCCTCGGCCGCGCTGCCAATGAATTCATAGCGCCCGCCATGCCGCGCATACAGGCCCGAGGCCGCCAGCGCCGCCGAATAGGCCTTCATCCGCTCGGGGTCATTCACCCGCGCAATCACCACCAGAAAAGCCTCGGGGCCAGCATTCTCAACCATGGTATCTTTGCAACTCCGTCACAGAAGTTTCTCATTTTGCCAAAAAGGGGCTTGTCACCAATTTGTCCAGACAATTAATGGGCGCAACAGTTTCGGTCAAAGCCGAAACGGGCGGGTGGTTCAATTCAGGGGAACAGACATGATCAGCAACAACGGTTTCGCACGCACCTTCAAGGCCACGCTGCGCGCTGGGGCGCTCGGCGCAATGGTGCTCGGCAGCGCGGCTTACGCGCAAGACCAGCAGTCCGGCTCGCCCTCCACCAATGATCAGGTCGATACCATCATCGTCACCGCCCAGCGCCGCTCGGAAAGCGCGCAGACCGTGCCGATCGCCATCAGCGCCTTTTCCGCCGACACGCTCAGCAACCGCGGCATTGCCACGCCGCTGCAGCTCGTCGCCTTCGTCCCCAATCTGTTCGGCGCCAACAATACCGGCCTCGGCTCGGCCAACGCCTATTATATCCGGGGCTTGGGCAACACCGAGACCATCGCCACCTTCGATCCCCCGGTCGGCACCTATATCGACGACATCTACATGTCGCGCCAGAACGGCAACAACTTCGCCTTCTTCGACATCGACCGCATCGAAGTGCTGCGCGGACCGCAGGGCACGCTGTTTGGCCGCAACACCACCGGCGGCGCCATCAACGTCATCATGAAGCAGCCCGGCGACGAGATCGGCGGTTTCGCCGAAGCCGCCTACGGCGCCTATGACCTCAAGATGATCCGCGGCTCCATCGATCTGCCGCTCTCGCCCGGCATCGCCATCAAGGTCTCCGGCTATTATCAGGACACCGATGGCTATGTGAACAACACCACCACCGGCGAGCGCGCCAACGACAGCGACATGGCCGGCCTGCGCGGTGCCATCAAAATGAAGATCACCGACGATCTCGTCTGGAACGGCTCCGCAACCTACATGCGCAACAGCGGCGAAAACCTCGCCAACTTCACCTGCGACCCGGCCAACCCCGCCAATTGCAACGGCCGCTTCATCACCACCGGCATGCGCCAGAACCCCGCGCCCGGCACCACGCCGTTCGCAGGCACCATCGATCTCATCTCGGCCATCTCGCCACCCTTCGTGCCGATCGCCGTCGATGCCACCGGCGACAAGCTCAACTACCCGCTCGGCAACGAGGTCGAGACCCAGATCTACATCTCCAATTTCGAGTGGCAGGCCGCCGACGATTTCACCTTCAACGTCATCACCGGCTATATCGACATGAGCCAGAAGTTCGCGCTCGACTTCGCCGATGGCCGCGGCCTGCCCAATATCGCCAATCCGATCCCGCCTGTTGCCGGCTTCGCGCGCGGCGGCTTCTCCATCCTCAATGACGGCGTCCACAAGCAGTTCACCCAGGAAGTGAAGCTCAACGGCAAGCTGTTCGACGGTGCGGTCGAGTTCGTCACCGGCGTCTTCTACATCAACGAGAAGAACGCCACCGACTTCGCCGATCTGTTCGGCAACAGCTTCCTCCTCGCCGACCGCCGCCTCGACAACAAGACCGAAGCCTGGGCCGGCTATGTCCAGGCCGACCTTGCCCTGTCCGACCAGTTCAAGGCCACCGCCGGCATCCGCTACACCGATGAGGAAAAGACCTTCCGCATCTCCGACAATCGCTTCTTCTGCAATGGCCCGACCGCACCCGCGCGCTGCCTCAGCAACGAGAATCTGATCGTCAATCTGGCCACCGGCCCGCTCCAGATCCCCACCACCCAGCGCGCCAAGCTCTGGACCCCGCGCTTCGCCCTCAACTGGACGCCGAACGACGAGACGCTGCTCTTCGCCAGCGCCACGCGCGGCTTCAAGTCGGGCGGCTGGAACGCGCGCGGCACCGCCAACAACACGCTGCTGCCCTTCGATCCCGAAACCGTCTGGAGCTACGAAATCGGCGCCAAGACGCAGTTCCTCGACAACCGGCTGCGCGTCAACGTCACCGGCTTCTTCCTCGACACCTCCGATCTGCAGACGCCCACCGCCTTCGTCGATCCGCAGACCGGCGCGATCAGCTTCATCACCCAGAATTTCGCCGATTATGAAAACAAGGGTGTCGAGCTCGAAATCACCGCCGTGCCCACACGCGGCCTCAACCTCTACATGAACGTCGGCTATCAGGACGACAAGTACAAGATCCGCGAAGGCCTTGAGCCCAACCGCTTCGGCGTCCAGTCGGTCCGCGCCCAGCAGGCCGATTGCCTCGCCCAGCTCGCCGCCGGCCAGGTGCCGCTGGCGCCCAGCGGCGCCAACAACGCCGCCGCCTGCGCCGCCGGCGTCATCACGGCAGATGGCGGCATCGCCACCCCGGTCCGCACGCCGGACTGGACGCTGGCCTTCGGCGGCTCCTATGACATCGCCCTGCCATCCGCCGGCATCATCATCACGCCGTCGGTCAACGCGCAGTTCATGTCGGCGCTCGAAACCGGCACCGCCAACGGCACCATCTTCACCGGCAGCACCACGGCGGGCAGCGGCACGGTGTTCCCGGCCAATCCCTTCAGCGGCGAATTCATCACCGGCTCGCAGACCGCGTCCTTCTGGCAGGTCAGCGCGGCGCTCCAGATGCGCACCGATGATGACAATTGGCTGGTCAGCCTCGAATGCCAGAACTGCTTCGACAAGGCCTATGCCCAGTCCAGCCTCGCCAACGTCACCTACATCAGCCCGCCGCGCACCTGGCAGCTCCGCCTGCGCCGCAACTTCTGATTGCCGCACGCCGGATAGCCGCGCCCTTCATTGAAGGGCGCGGCGTCCTGCTGCACTATGGCTGTATGCGCGGCACGGGGCGGCGGGAGGACAGTGTCAGATGAGCGAGTTCAAAAAGGGCGGCCCGATTCTGGCTGCGGGCATGATCGGCGTCGCCTGCGGCGCCTCGCCCATCCCCTTCAACGTCATCCCCGCCGTCATCGGCCCCATGCACGACGAGCTCGGCTGGAGCTTCCTCGAGATCAGCCTCGGCATCACCATTTTCGGCGTCATCGCCGCCCTGCTCTCGCCCGTCTATGGCGGCTGGGCCGACAAATATGGCGTCCGCCCGGTCGCGCTCTTGTCGCTGCTCGGCTTCGGCCTCACCTTCTCGCTGCTCGCCTTCATCCCCGATTCCAAGCTCGCCTGGTACATGACATGGGCCATCGGCGGCCTCGTCGGCATCGGCTCCACGCCGGTCACCTGGAGCCGCGCCATCAACATGTGGTTCGTCAAGAACCGCGGCCTCGCGCTCGGCATCCTGCTGCTCGGCACCAGCCTCGCCGGCATCGTCGTCCCCCAGCTCGCCCGCCTCGCCATCGACGGCGCCTTCCCCTTCGTCGGCTCGGGCTGGCGCGCCGCCTTCCCCACGCTCGCCATGCTGCCGCTGTTCGTCGCGCTGCCGCTCGCCTTCTGGCTGTTCCGCGAGCCGCTCGCCCATGAGCGCCCCGCCGGCCTCGCCGGCGGCGATGGCAAGCTCTTCGGCATCGACCTCGGTACCGCCGTGCGCGGGTACCGCTTCTGGGTCATCTGGGTCTCCATCGCCTGCGTCTCGGTGGCGTTCGGCGGCGTCTTCATCAACATGGTCGAAATCACCAAGCTCCACGGCTTCACCGCCGCTGAAGGCGCCACGGTGATGAGCGTGCTTGCGGTGGGCATCCTCGCCGGCCGCCTCATCACCGGCATGCTGTTCGATCGCTTCTGGGCGCCCGGCGTCCTCGTCCCCATCCTGTCCGCGCCGGCCATCTCCTGCTGGCTGGTCATGGGCAGCGGCTCGCCGCTCGCCGTCCTCATGCTCGGCGCCGTCCTGCTCGGCTTTGCCGCCGGCGCGGAATCCGATCTCATCGCCTATCTCTCGGGCCGCTATTTCGGCATGGCCCATTACGGCAAGATCTACGGCATGCTCTACATGCCCTTTGGCGTCGGCTCGGCCATCAGCCCGGCCATCTACGGCGCGGTGCGTGATGCCACCGGCAATTATGACGCCATGCTGCTCGTCGGCGGCGGCCTGTTCATGGTCGGCGCGCTGCTGCCGCTGCTGCTCGGCCGCTATCCCGATGCCCATGCGCTGGGCGCGCGCGATGCGGTGCCGCACGAAGGCGCCGGCGCGGTCGGCCCGGCATGAGGGAGGTCCGCCCATGCAGCTCGATCGCCGCCTGTTCCTCGCCGGCAGCCTTGCCATGAGCGCCGCCCCTCTCGAAGCTGCCCCAGCGGAAACCGCGACCGGCCCCGTCTATGCCGCGGTGGCCATGCAGCTGCGCGCCGAAAGCGTCGAGCCCGCGCCAGACCGTGCCGCCGCGCGCGCCGCCATGCTCGCCCATATCGAGCGCGTCGGCGCGCAAATCCTGCAAGCCAAGATCTTCATCGAGCAATATGGCGGCAGCCCGCTCAAGCTCGCCGTGCTGCCCGAATATCTCTTCACTTCCTATCCCGGCCGCATCTCCATCCCCGATTTCGCCGACAAGGCCGCCATCGCGCCGGATGGCCCCGAATATGACGCGCTCGGCCGTGTCGCCCAGCGGCTCGCCCTGTTCCTCGCCGGCAACGCCTATGAGACCGACCCGCATTTCCCCGGCCTCTATTTCCAGACCAGCTTCATCGTCGCGCCCTCCGGCGATGTCGTGCTGCGCTACCGCCGCCTCAATTCCATGTATGCCGTCACCCCCCATGATCTCTGGGACCGCTATCTCGACATTTACGGCATCGAGGGCGTCTTCCCCGTCACCGACACCGAGATCGGCCGCCTCTCGGCGATTGCCAGTGAAGAGATCCTCTACCCCGAAATCGCCCGCGCCCATGCCCTGCGCGGTGCGGAAGTGCTGATGCACTGCTCGTCCGAAATCGGCTCGCCCATGCTCACCCACAAGCAGATCGCAAGGCGGGCCCGCGCCTTTGAAAATCTCGCCTATGTCATCAGCGCCAACACCGCCGGCATCGCCGGCACCGCCATGCCGCTGGCGTCTGCCGACGGCAATTCCGCCATCATCGACTGGAAGGGCAATGTGCTCGCCGAATCCAACTCGGGCGAAACCTTCACCGCCTTCTCCGACATCGACATCGGCGCGGTCCGCCGGGCGCGGCGCAAGCCCGGCATGACCAACTATCTCAGCCGCCAGCGGCTCGAGCTTTTCGCCGCCACCTATGCCGGCCAGGTCCAGCCGGCCAACAGCCTCCTCGACAACGGCCAGCCCGTCACACCGACACGCGACCATTTCCGCCGCGTTCAGGACGATGTCATCGCGCGGATGGTAAAGTCAGGCCTGATCTGATTGACGCAAATCAAGTTCGTCCCAATTCTCTGTGCTAGGAGCAGGACATGAGCATCGAAAACGACATCCCGCCGCCCTATTCCATGGTCGCCAGCCACGGCGTCTTCCCCAAGGCCAGCCAAGACGAGCGCGCTCGCTTCAATTTCCTCGCCAACCTCAACAAGCATGTCGCAGGCAGCCTCGGGCCGGGCAACCGCCTCGCCTATGAAAAGCGCGTGCTGCCCGCCTTCATCGCCGAACATGGCCGCGAACCCGCCGACCGCTTCGAAATCCGCAAGGCGATGAACAAGGACCCCTATCACCGCTTCTGGAGCGCGCTCAAACGCAACAACATGGAGATGCGCCAGCAAAACGGCCGCTCGATCGTGCTGCGCCAGATCGACGATCTCGACGCCCGGGCGCGCGCCGCCAGCGGCAACTATGAGGGCCTTGAGCTCGACCCCTCCGTCAAGATCCCCCCCTATCAGCGTGCCGTCGACATTCACTGCATGCCCGGCAGCTATCACGGCGAGGAACAGCCCGGCGATGTCTCGGCCGGCGCCAACTATGATTGCGGCATCTTCGTCACCACCGGCGGCGGCATGGGCGCGCTCTCCGATGGCGGCGGCCAGGCGCTGGCCAAATGGGCGCGCGAACAACACCCCGGCTGGCACCCCAAACGCATCCTCGATATCGGCACCACCGTCGGCCATTCAGCGCTGCCCCTCGCCATGGCCTTCCCCGATGCCGAAGTCATCGCCATCGACACGGCAGCACCCGTGCTGCGCTATGCCCATGCCCGGGCGCGCTCCTTGGGCGTCAACAACATCCGCTTCGTCCAGGCCGATGCCGAATCCCTGCCCCAATTCCCCGATGGCCATTTCGACTGGGTGCAAACCACCATGTTCCTGCATGAAACCAGCGGCCAGGCGCTCCCGCGCATCATCCACGAGGGCTACCGCGTGCTCGCCGAAGACGGCCTGATGTTCCATCTCGAACAGCCGCAATATTCCGACGACATGCCGCTCTTCGAGCAGTTCATGCGCGACTGGGACGCCTTCAACAACAACGAGCCCTTCTGGTCGGCGATGCACGCCGTCGATCTCCACGAGATCCTCGAAGAGGCCGGCTTCCCCCGCGCCGTCCAGTTCGAAGCCAAGGTCCGCGCCGTCGTCGATGAAACCGTCTTCCCGCCGTCCGTCGAGGGCGAGGCCGAGGATTTCGGCCGCGCCGCCGTCTGGCACGCCTATGGCGCCTGGAAGCGGAAGGCCGCCGCATGAGCGTCGACTGGATCGCCCGCGCCGGCGCCAAGCCCAAGGGCGCGCGCCCCAAATATTTCGATGATCCGGCCACCGACCGGCTGCTCTCCATCGTCATGGCGGTCGCCGGCGAAGTCGCCGTCGTCAAGGAGCGGCTCGACACCGTCGAACGCCTGCTCGACGAGAAAGGCACCATCAGCCGCGCCGACATCGAGGCCTATGCCCCCGACCGCGAGGCCGGCCACGCCCGTGGCCTGATGCACCGCGAATTCGCCGCCCGCATCCTGCGCGGCGTGCAGCAGGACATGGAAAGCCTTGAAACACACGAAAAGTCTGTGGAAGACGTCTCGAAGCAGTTGCGTGACAGCTAAGTTTCGCTAAGCAGATTGTATGAAGGCCGGCCACTTTGACCGGTCCCACTGCCGAAAAGGGGAGAACCATGGCAGAACCGAAGAAGCTTGATGGCCTGCAAAAGCCGCTGACGCCCTCGCCCGAGCTCGCCGCCATCGTCGGCAGCGATCCGCTGCCGCGCGGCCAGGTGGTCAGCAAGATGTGGGATTACATCCGCAAGCACAATCTGCAGAACCCGGCCAACAAGCGCGAGATCCTCGCCGACGCCGCGCTCAAGAAGATCTTCGAGAAGGATGCCTGCTCGATGTTCGAGATGAACAAGCACCTCTCGCGCCACCTGAAGTAAAGCGCGTCACAGCGAAGAGACCGGCGGCGGGCAGGGGCAACCCTCCCGCCGCTTCTCGTTCCGTCGCTCTTGCCTCAGGCCGCCGCCGGCTTGCCGACAAAGTCCGCCGGCGCATGCAGCCGCAGCCGCGTCACCCGGCGCGGGTCGCCGTCCAGCACATCAATCCGCCAGCCGCCCGGCGTCGCCACCGTCTCGCCCACCGCCGGCACCCGCCCCGCCAGCATGAACACCATGCCGCCCAGCGTATCGACCTCGGCATCGATCTCGGCATCACCAAAGGCCATGCCCAGCGCCGCTTCCAGGTCATCCAGCGCAATGCGCGCATCCGCTTCCCACACATCCTCGCCAATCGCCTGGATCAGCGCCGCTTCCGCCTCGTCATGCTCATCCTCGATCTCGCCGACAATCTCCTCGACCAGATCCTCGATCGTCACAAGCCCGTCCGAGCCGCCATATTCATCGATCACGATCGCCATATGCGTGCGCCCGGCCCGCATCCGCGCCAGCAGGTCGACGATCCGCATTGAGGCCGGCACGAACAGCACCGGCCGCAGCAGCGGCTCGATCGGCTGTTCGGCAAAGCGCGCGGCCGCCACATCATCGGAAAAGGCGCTGGCGATCAGCGTGTAAATGTCCTTCACATGCGCCATGCCGATGATCTGGTCGCGGTCCTCGCGCCATACCGGCACCCGGCTATGCCCCGATTCCCGGATCAGCTCGACAAGGGCGGGAAACCCCTGCGACACATCAAACATCGTCATGTCCGAGCGCGGCACCATGATATCGCCCACCGTCCGCTCGCCGAAATGCAGCAGGTTCTTCAGCATCGCCCGCTCGGCGGCGCTCAGATCATCCTCCGAATCAAGCGCCCCGTGGCGCTCGTCGATGGCTTCTTCCAGGCTGTCTCTCAAGGTGGTTTCCGGCGCCTGGCCCAGCAAGCGCCGGACCGAGCGCCAGAATCGCGCGGATAAATCGGGGCTACTGTCGCCTTCCTGGTCAGGCATGTCGGCCCTTTTCACTCTGCATAGGGGTCGTCCAGCCCAAGGCGCACACAGGCCTCGCGCTCAAGCGATTCCATCGCGTCAGCCGCAGCTTCGCTCGTCTCATGGTCATAGCCTAGCAGGTGAAGCGTGCCATGGACAATCAGATGCTGCACATAAGCCCCCAGCCCCCAGCCCTTCTCGCCCGCCTCGCGCACGCAGGTCTCGCCCGCCAGCACAAGGTCACCCAAAAGCGCCTCGCCGTCATCGGTATTGGCCAGCGCCTCCAGATGCGCCGCCTCCAGCAGCGGAAAGCTCAGGATGTTGGTCGGCTTGTCCTTGCCCCTGAACTGCCGGTTGAGCGTCCGCACCTCGGCATCGTCGCTCAGCCGCACCGCCGCCTCCAGATCAAACGACCGCGCCGCCAGCCCACCATAAGGCGAAACCGCCAGCGCCGCCGCCACCGCATCCGCCGCCAGCCCCTGCCAGTCCTCGTCCCCGGAATCCTTTCCCCCGGCCCAGCCACCGCTGGCAATGGTCGTTTCGCAAACCAGCATCAGCCGTCCTTCGGCGGGCCTTCATAGGCATCCACAATCTTGCCCACGATCGGGTGGCGCACCACCTCGCGGCTCGAAAAGCGCAGGCACGAAATCCCCTCGATCCCGTCCAGCCGCCGCACCGCATCGGCCAGCCCCGAGGCATTGGGCCCCGGCAGATCGACCTGGTTGGGGTCGCCGCACACCACCATCCGGCTGTTCTCGCCAAAGCGCGTCAAAAACATCTTCATCTGCAAGGGCGTGGTGTTCTGCGCCTCGTCCAGAATGATGAACGCCGACGACAGGGTGCGCCCGCGCATGAACGCCAGCGGCGCAATCTCGATCTCGCCCGACGCCAGCCGCCGCTCCACCTGCTCGGCCGGCAGCATGTCATAAAGCGCGTCATAAAGCGGCCGCAGATAGGGGTCGACCTTGTCCTTCATGTCGCCGGGCAGAAAACCCAGCCGCTCGCCCGCCTCCACCGCCGGGCGCGACAGCACCAGCCGGTCCACCGAGCCCGCCACCAGCTGGCTCACCGCCTGCGCCACGGCCAGATAGGTCTTGCCCGTGCCCGCCGGCCCAAGCGCAAAGATCACCGAATCCCGCGCCAGCGCCTCGATATAGCGCACCTGCGTCGGCGAGCGCGCGACGATGGTCTTGCGCCGCGTGCGAATGGCCGCCGTCTGCGGCGGCGCACCCGGCACCGCCACCAGCCCGTCAAGCATCGGCTCATCGGCCAGCGCCACCGCGCCCGGCACATCGCCTTGGTCAATCGTCCCGCCATGCACCAGCCGCTGATAGAGCGTCGCCAGCACGTCGCGGGCGCGCGCCGCCGCGTCCGCCTCGCCTTCAATCTGCACCCGGTTGCCGCGCGCCGAAATATAGACGCCCAGCTGCCCCTCAAGCGCGATCAGATTCTGGTCATATTGGCCAAACAGCGGCACCAGCAGCTGCGGCTTGTCAAATTCCACCTCCAGCCGCACCCGCTGGTTCCCGGCAATGGGCGGCGACATGCCGGCAGCAGCAACACGGGCGGGCGGGCGCGGTTTCTTGCCCATCAGGCGGCCGCCGGCACAAGCGGCCGCGCCGCCACCGAATTGGCAAAACCTTCCATGATCTCGATCTCCACCAAATCCCCGATCTTCGCCCCCGGCTGCTCGATCACCGCCGATTGCAGCCACGGCGTCTTGCCAATCAGCTGCCCCGGCTTGCGCCCCGGCCGCTCCAGCAAAATCGTCGTGCGCCGCCCCACAGTCGCCTTGTTGAAGGCCAGCGCCTGCGCCCCGATCGCCGCCTGCAGCCGCGCCAGCCGCGCATCCTTCACGGCCTCGTCCAGCTGGCCCGCCATGGCGGCCGCCGGCGTGCCGGGCCGCGGCGAATATTTGAAGCTATACGCCTGCGCATAGCCCACCTCCTCGACAATGCTGAGCGTGTCCTCGAAATCCGCCTCGGTCTCGCCGGGAAAGCCAACAATGAAATCGCCCGACAGCGCAATGTCGGGCCGCACCGCCCGCAGCGCCCGCAGCGTCTCCAAATAGCTCTCGCGCGTGTGCGCCCGGTTCATCGCCTTCAACACCCGGCTGCTCCCCGATTGCACCGGCAAATGCAGATAGGGCATCAGCGCCGGCACCTCGGCATGGGCGCGCAGCAGCGCCTCGTTCATGTCACGCGGATGCGAGGTCGTATAGCGCAGCCGCGCCAGCCCCGGCACCGCCGCCACGGCCCGCAAAAGCGTGGCAAAATCCGCCGCCCCGTCAGACCACGCATTCACATTCTGGCCAATCAGCGTGATCTCCACAGCCCCGCCCGCCACCAGCGCCTCGGCCTCGGCCACCAGCGCCGCCAGCGGCCGCGACACCTCCGGCCCGCGCGTATAGGGCACCACGCAGAAGGTGCAGAATTTGTCACAGCCCTCCTGAATCGTCAGAAAGGCGCTCGCGCCTGTCGGCCGCCGCGCCGGCAAATGGCCGAATTTCCCCTCCGCCGGCATGTCGGTATCCACCACCGCCGGCCCGGCCCCGCCAGCCTCTGCCCGCGCCCGCGCCGCCGTCACCAGCGCCGGCAGCCGGTGATAGGCCAGCGGCCCCACCACCACATCCACTGCCGGCGCGCGCGCGGCAATCTCGCCGCCCTCGGCCTGCGCCACACAGCCCGCCGCCACGATCAGCGGCTTGCCCCGGCCTGGTCCGGCCTGCCGCGCCCGCTTCTCGATCCGGCCAATGTCGGAAAACAGCTTCTCGGTCGCCTTTTCGCGAATATGGCAGGTGTTGAGCACGATCACATCGGCGTCATCCGCCGAATCGACCGCCGTCATCCCCTCGCCCATGAGCAGGTCCGACATGCGCTCGGAATCGTGCACATTCATCTGACAACCGAACGACTTGACATGAAAGCGGGCCGGTTGGTTAGTCACGTGGGCACAGGTCTCCGAAGGTTTCCCCCTCATAGCCGAGGCGCATCCGCTTGACCATCAGCCAAGCGCACGCATCAGCCGCCGATAACCGTCCGCCACCACCGTCTCGCAGTGCCGTGCCAGGGCCTTGCGCCCACCCATGTCAGCCGGGCTCACCGCCTCATGAAAGATGATCTCGGCGCGGATCGTCCCCAAGGCCATCAGCGCGCGCGCATGCGGCATCAGCTCGGTATCGCCCACCCACGCCAGGTCGGGCAGGTTGCGCCGCGTCACCGGCAGGCCGTTGACCCGCGTATAGGCCAGCGTCACCGGCTGAATGAGCAGGTCCGACACCCCGTCCGCCACGGCAAACAGGCTCGATTTGAACGGCAACACGCTCACCCCGTCCGAATTCGTGCCTTCGGGAAACAGGATCAGGCTGTCCCCGCGCCCCAGCCGCGCGGCAATGCTGTCGCGCTGCGCGGGCGCCGCCAGCCGCCGCTGCCGCTCCACATAGACGGTGCGCCCGAGGTCGGCGAGCTTGCCCACCACCCCCCAGCCGCCCACTTCCGACTTGGCAATGAACGCCGCCCCCGGAATCCGCGCGCCCAGCACCGGAATGTCCGCCCAGCTCACATGATTGGCCGCATAAAGCACCCGCTCGCGCCGCGCCGGCCGCCCATGCGCCACGATCCTGATCCCCAGCGCGCGGGACAGCGCCCGGTGAAACAGCCAGGGCAGCGGCGTCTTGCGCCCCGGCGCCAGCGGCCGCAACACCAGCTCGGCCGGCACCAATATCGAAGCCGTGGTCAGCGCGCCCGCAATCCCCTTCGCCGGGCCAAAACGCTGGTGTGGCGTCATCCCGCCTTCTTGGTCACTGGCGCGCCGTAAAGTTCGAGCCGGTGGTCCACCAGCCTGAAGCCGAGCCGCTCGGCGATCCGCTCCTGCAGCGCCTCCAGCTCGGCATCATGAAATTCGATCACCTCGCCGGTCTCGACATTGATCAGATGGTCGTGATGCTCATCCTGCACCATCTCATAGCGCGACCGACCGCCCTGAAAATCATGCCGCTCCAAAATGCCGGCTTCTTCAAACAGCTTCACCGTCCGATAAACGGTGGCGATCGAAATCCGCGGGTCCACCGCCGCCACCCGCCGGTGCAGCGCCTCGACATCCGGATGGTCGTCAACCTCCGACAGCACGGCGGCAATCACCCGCCGCTGCTCGGTGATGCGCAGGCCCTTCTGAACGCACAGCGCCTCAATATCGATGGCCTTGGTCATCTCGGCTCTCCCGCAGCAAGTCTCTCTCGCTTTGGGATAGGCCGGGAGACGCGAAGGGGCAAGACAGCGCGCGCCGTCCTGCCCCCATCAAGCGTCTTTCAGCGCCCGCTCAGGCCACCGGATCCTTGCGCGGCCGCCCGCGCGGCTTGCCGCCCGGCTTCGAGGTGCGAATGGTGCCCAGCCCGATCGACTTGGCCAGCGTCCGCCGCTGCTCGGCATAGTTGGGCGCCACCATCGGATAATCAGCCGGCAGACCCCATTTGGCGCGATAATCATCGGGCGTCATGCCATAGCGGGTCATCAGATGCCGCTTCAGCATCTTCAGCTTCTTCCCGTCCTCAAGGCAGACGATGTAATCCGGCTTGATCGAGGCCCGCACCGGCACCGCCGGCTCAGGACGCGGCGTCGGCGCCGGCTCGGGCGTGCCAAGGCGCGCCAGCGTCATGTAAACACTTTCGATCACGGCAGGAACATCGCCGGGTGCAACACTGTTGTTGGCAAAATGCGACGCGACGATATCCGCCGTCAGCGCCAGCAATTCAGCATGATCTTGCGGTCCCTCGGACATATTTTCTTCCTTCTTATGCGGAGCCCTCCCCCGCGATTGGCGGAATGAACCTCCAGCGCGCATATTGCAAGTGCCGCCCGAAAATTTTTCAGTCAACAATGTTATATTGCATCGTCACTGCGCCAAATCGACGCCCGCCCTCGCCCGAATAATAGTCCGGCCGCCGCCCGACATCGAAAAATCCTGCCTCATGGTAAAGACGTCGCGCCGGTTGATTGTTTTCACGCACTTCCAGAAACATCCGGCTGCAGCCAAGATTGCGGCTGTCCTTGCGGGCTTGCAACAGCAGCGCCCGGCCCAGCCCCCGACCGCGCGCCTCAGGCGCCACCGCCACCAGCAGCAGCTCGGCCTCGTCCAATATCCGCCGGCACAGGCTGAACCCCAGCGGCGCATCGCCCGCGCCGAGCGCGCGACGCGCAAAGCTCCCCTCCATCGCCAGCGCGCTCGCCAGTTGCAGCCGGGTCCAGCCCTCGCCCCATGCCGGGTCAAAGCTCGCCCGCATCACCCGCATCAGGTCATCAAGATGGCGATCATCGGCCGGCACAATCACCGGCGGCGCAAGCGTGCTCATAAGTGCCAGATTTATCCGCGAAATCTCAAAGCTTCAACACGTCAGGCGGCCGCACATAAATTGCGTCCGGCAGCATCCCCCGCGCCGCCTCGGGCACACCCATCAACGCCGCCACATCAGGCTGGCCGTCATGCACCACATCCAGCCCCTCGCGCCCGCCCAGAAGCAGCACGCCTGCGCCCGCCACCGGCCCCGCCAGGCAAAGCCCATCGGGGCTCACAATCTCCACCGCGCCGCCGCCAAAGTCGCGCGCGACCTCGGCCCTGATCAGCTGCCCCCGCCCGGCATCAAGCAGCACCGTCACCCCTTCAAGCTCGGGCCGCGCGGCAAAGGCGCGAGCAGCCGCCAGATGCACCGCGCCCACGCCCGTCACCCGCGCCCCCCAGGCCAGCCCCAGCGCGCGCGCCGCTGCAATCCCCACCCGGATGCCGGTGAAGCTGCCCGGCCCGATATCCACCACAATCGCCTCGGCCCGGCCCTGCCCGGCCAGCGCCGCCACCGCCGGCACCACCGCCTCGGCATGGCCGCGCCCGATCAGCCGATGGTCATGCGCCAGCAGCCGCCCGCCCTCGAACAGGGCCAGCGACAGCGCCGGCGACGAGGTGCCGATCGCCAGCGTCCGCCCGCTCACAGGATGCGCGCCGCCTCCTCAAAGGCCAGCCGGGGCGCGCGCGGATACAGCCCCGCATCGGTGCCGCGCCCGATCGAGCAGATGAAATTGGTCCGCACATCCGTGCCCGCCCAGAATTCGGCATCGACAGCGGCCGCATCAAAGCCCGACATTGGCCCGCAGTCCCAGCCCAGCGCGCGCGCCGCCATGATCAAATAGCCGCCCTGCAATGACGAATTGCGAAACGCCGTTGCCTCCGCCAGCTTCGCATCGCCCGAAAACCAGCGGCGCGCATCGGTATGCGGAAACAGCTCAGGCAGCCGGTCATAGAATTTCAGGTCATAGCCGATGATCGCCGTCACCGGCGCCTGCCGGATCTTGGCCGCATTGCTGTCCAGCGCCAGCGCCGCCAGCCGCGCCCGCGCCTCGTCAGAGGTCACAAACAAAAACCGCGCAGGCGAACAATTGGCCGACGTCGGCCCCATCTTCACCAGGTCATACAGCGCCCGCAGATCAGCCTCGCTGACCGGCGTCTCGTCCCAGCCATAGCGCGTGCGCGCGCCCAGAAACAACGTGTCGAGCGCCCCCTCAGACAGGCTCATGCCTCCACCGCGCGCACATCGGTCACTTCGGGCACATAATATTTGAGCAGCGATTCAATGCCCATCTTCAGCGTATAGGTCGAAGACGGACAGCCCGCACAGGCCCCCTGCATCTCCAGAAACACCGTGCCCTCGCGAAAGCCGCGATAGACAATGTCGCCGCCGTCGGCCGCCACCTGCGGCCGGATGCGCGTCTCCAGCAGCATCTGGATCTGCGTCGTGATCTCCTTGTCGGCCGGGTCGTCATCCACCACCACCGCCGCCTTTTCCTGCACAAACAGCGGCGCCCCGCTGCTGAAATGATCGACCAGCACCCCCAGCACCTGCGGCTTCAGCGCGGCCCAGTCCGCCGCCCCTTCCGCCTTGGTCACGCTGATGAAATCCGCCCCGAAATAAACGCCGGTCACATCGCCCAGCGCAAACAGCGCGGCCGCCAGCGGCGAAGCCTCGGCCGCTTCGGGCGTGGTGAAATCCGCGCTCGCCCCGTCGGTCACGGCACGGCCAGGGCGAAACATCAGCGTGGCGGGGTTGGGGGTCGCTTCGGTCTCGATAAACATCATGGTCTCCAATCAGCCTGCCCCCGATGTGGCAAGGCCCCCGTCCGGAATCAAGTCAAATCGGAACGAAACAGTCCAGTTTCAGCTAATCGCCTGAATCCGCTCTGGCTGCAAACCGCCCGGCACCAATATCGTCACGCAGGGCAGCTGCACCACCCGCTCGCCCGAAAAATAATTCACCAGCGGCCCCGGATTGCCCTTGGCGGCCGTCGCCAGCACCAGCGCCCGCACATCAGGCGCGGCGCGAATGAATTCCGAGATCGCCGGCCCCGGCTCGCCGCAGAGCAGCCGCGTCTCGGGCCGGTGACCGGAAAGCGCCTCCGCCGCGTCGGCGCTCGAGGCCAGCAGCGCCTCGCCGTCCTCCTCGGCTTCCGCCCGGATCGCATCCTGCACCGCGCCCAGCGGCATGAATTCCGGCGGCCGGATCACATGCAGCAACAACACCCGCGCCCCCACATGGCCGGCGCGCAACGCCGCAAAGCGCAGCGCGACGGCGCTCTCCTCGCTGCGATCGATCACGACAAGATAGGTTGGCGCTTCAGACATGACAAAACAGATTAGCAGCAAGCCGGCCCATCAGGCGAGTCCCCCCTCAGATCACACCGTCTGCCCGCAGCGCGTCCGCCTCGGCGTCGCCAATGCCGATCTCGGCCAGCAGCGCCCGTGTGTCGGCGCCCAACGCCGGCCCCGCCCGGTTGGGCAGCCGCGCGCCCGCCATCCGCACCGGGCTGGACAATACCGTGAGCGGCCCTTGCCGGTGCGATATCGTCTCGATCATGCCATTGTCCCGCGGCTCCGCAGCGTCCAGCGCCTGCGCCAGCGTCTTCACCTCCGCCACCGGCACCTTGCCGCCCAATACCGAAACCCAATGCGCCGCCGGCCGTGTCCGCGTCACCGCCTCAATCTCCTCGATCAGCGCCGCGCGGTTGGCCAGCCGCGCCGGCATGTCGGCAAAGCGCGGATCCTCCAGCAGATGCGCCAGCCCCAGTTCTCTCGCCAGCCGCTCCCAGAATTTCGGCAGCTGCGCCATCACGAAGATATGCCCGTCCGCCGCCTCGATCAGCTGCGAAGGCACCACCGAAGGATGCGCCGATGCCGAGGCCCGGCCAATCTCATGCCCGGCATTCAGATACCAATAGGCCGGATAGCTCGTCTGGTGCAGCGCCGCATCGAGCAGGCTCACATCAAAATCCCCGCCAATCCCCGTCGCCCGCGCCCCCAAAATCCCGGCCAGCGCCGTCGTCGCCATCATCGTGCCGGTGATGTAATCGACCATCGACAGCCCGAAGCGCACCGGCGGCCCCTCCGGATCGCCCGTCACCGACATGAACCCCGCTTCCGCCTGCATCAGATAATCATAGCCCGGCCAGCCGGCGCGTTCATTGTCCCGCCCATAGGCGCTCACATGCACACACACGATGGCCGGCCGCGCCGCCCCCAGTGCCGCATAGTCCAGCCCCAGCTTCGCCGCCTGGTCGCCGCGCGCATTGTTGGTCACCGCATCAGCCGTCCCCACCAGCGCCTGCAAGATCCGCTGCCCCGCCGCCGCCTTCAGGTCCAGCGTCATGCTGCGCTTGTTCAAGTTGAAGCTCTGGTAAAACAGACTGTCCGCCTCGCCCAGAAAATGCGGCCCCGTGCGCCGGCTCGAATCCCCCGTCCCCGGCGGCTCGATCTTGATCACCTCGGCGCCCAGCTGCGCCAGAAACATCGTGCCATAAGGCCCCGCGCCATATTGCTCGACACTCAGGATCCGGAGGCCCGAAAGCGGCAGCGTCATGCCGGGTTCCGCTTCACCCATTGGCGCGCGATGATCATCCGCTGCATCTCGTTGGTGCCCTCGCCAATGCACATCAGCAGCGCATCGCGGTAGTAGCGCTCGATCGCATAGTCCTTCGAATAGCTGTAGCCGCCAAAGATGCGCATCGCCTCCTCGGCATTCCTGACAGCGGCTTCGGACGCAAAATATTTCGCCATCCCCGCTTCCATGTCCACTCGCGCGCCCTGGTCATAAGCGGCGGCTGCATCCAGCGTCATGAGCCGCGCCGCCCGCGCCCGCGTCACCATCTCGCCCAGCTTGAGCTGGATCGCCTGATGCTCGGCAATCGGCTTGCCCATCGTGTGGCGCGTCTGCGCATAAGCCGTGGCCAGCGCCAGCGCCCCTTCGGCCAGCCCCACACCGCGCGCCGCCACATTGATCCGCCCCAGCTCCAGCCCGCCGGTCGCCTGAAAAAACCCCTGCCCCTCTTCGCCGCCAATCAGCTGGTCCGCCGGCAGCCGGCAATCCTCAAACGCCAGCTCGCCCGAATCGATCGAATTATAGCCAAGCTTCCTGATCTTCTTCCCCGTCACAAAGCCGGGTCGTCCCTTATCGGCAATGAACAGGCTCATCCCCTTGTAGCGCGGCTCCGCCGCCGGGTCGGTCTTCACCAAAAGCGCAAAGACATGCCCCTTGATCCCGTTCGAAATCCACGTCTTGCTGCCATTCACCACATAATCATCGCCGTCGCGCCGCGCCGTCATCCTTATGCCCTGCAGGTCGGTGCCCGCGTCCGGCTCGGTCAGCGCCAGCCCGCCGCGCAGTTCGCCGGTCGCCATCCGCGGCAGCCATTTCGCCTTCTGCGCGTCAGTACCAAATTTCTCGATCGCCAGCGCCAGGATCAGATGCGAATTGAAGATGCCGGTCGGCGCCATCCAAACGCTGGAGATGCGCGCCACGATTTCTGGCATAGGTCACCGCCGGCAGCCCCAGCCCGCCATATTCCTCGCCAATCGTCGCGCCAAACAGCCCGAGTGCCGCCATCTGGTCCACAATCGCCGCGGGCCATTCATCGGCATGGTCATGCGCCATCGCCACCGGCGCCAGCTCGCGTTCCACCCATTTGTCGATGCTGTCCAGCAGCTGCGCCTCGAAATCCGGGTCGATCGTGCGCACCTGCGCATAGCCCCCGCTCATGCCCGCCCGCCTTCGCTCGCATCCGGCCCGAAGCCGCGCTTCCACACCAGCATCGTGCGCTCGAAATCACACACCAGCACGCCCGCCTGATTGTGCCCGCGCGTCGTCACGCTCACCAGCCCCTGTTCCGGCCTCGATCCCGAGGGCCGCAGCGCCGTCACCTCGCTCTCGGCATAAAGCGTGTCGCCGGCAAACACCGGGGCCGTCATCCTGATCGCCGTCCAGCCCAGATTGGCCACCGCCTTCTGGCTCACATCCGACACGCTCATCCCCACCAATATCGCCAGCGTCAGCGTCGAATTGACCAGCGGCCGGCCAAATTCGGTCCGCGCCGCATATTCATGGTCAAAGTGCAGCGGATGCGTGTTCATCGTCAGCAGCGTGAACCAGCTGTTGTCGGCCTCGCTGATCGTCCGCCCGGGCCGATGCTCATAGACATCGCCGACATGAAATTCCTCGAACCAGCGCCCATGGCTCTCGCGGTAGCGCTGCGGCCCGATCTCGATTGCGCCTGAACGCATGGTTTCCCCCTTGACCTCGGCAAGATTTGTCCGGACAACTCAACCTGTCAACATCAGGTCGAACAAACCGACCAGCTTCAAGGGGACGATTTATGATGAAGTCCGTGATGATTGCCAGCCTGATGGCGGCCACCCTGCTTGCAGCACCCGCCGCCGCCCAGCGTGCAAAGCAGCTCGATCTCGACAATCCCGCCGATGCCCTCGCCGCCTACCGCAAGATCCAGTGCTCCACCACCGACAACAAGCCCATCGTCTACCATTGGGAAGGCGAGATGTATTCCCGCGTCGAGGGCGAGCCCGACAAGCATCTCTTCAACCTGCAGGGCATGAACATCCGCCAGTGCGTCACCGTCGAGGATGAAAAGCGCGGCAAGGGCTTCCGCCAGGTCAGCCGCGAACTCATGTTCTACACCGACACGAAAACCGGCGAGATCGTCCGCGAATGGCAAAACCCCTGGACCGGCAAGACCGTCGAGGTCGTCCATGTCGCCAATGATCCGGTCAACATGCGCGCCCCCGTCTTCCCCGTCACCGCCGACGGCACGCCCTTCAAGCTCAACATGCGCATCCAGAATGGCCGGGTGTTCATGCCCGGCGTCGTCCCTCTGTGGTACACAAACCCCCTCGCCGGCGATTACCAGCCCTATGTCGGCAACCAATATCACTCGATGGAAATCTTCGACTTCATGGTCGAGGAAGCCGATCTGCGCGACGCTAGAAAAGACAGCGCCAACCCCGCGCTCGCCTGGGTCCGCATGAGCCCCTGGCTCCCCTTCATGGAAATGACCGGCCGCGGCGGCATCCTCATCTTCAACGCCGTCGGCCAGAAAGTGCCCGGCGGCATCAGCGACCTGCCCAAGGTGATGCAGGACGAGATCGCCGCCAACTATCCCGACTATGTCGCCCCGCCGCCCGGCACCGACACCCGCCCCAACGAAACCAGCTGGACCTATTTCAAGAAGAAGATCGACCGCCAGCGCGCCGCTGCAAAATAGCAGGCGCGAAACCATCAGCCCCGGGAGCGCCTGCCACAAGATTGCCGTATGAACGGCGCATGATGCCGTTCATACCCTCATGACAGTCTATCTCCCCATCGCCGAAATGTCGGTCAACTGGCTCGTCATCATCCTGCTCGGCGGCGGGGTGGGCTTCCTGTCGGGCATGTTCGGGGTGGGCGGCGGCTTCCTCACCACGCCGCTGCTCATCTTCTATGGCATCCCGCCGTCCGTCGCCGTCGCCTCGTCCGCCACCCAGATCACCGGCTCCAGCGTCTCGGGCGCGCTCGCCTATCGGCGCCGCGGCCAGGTCGATCTCAAGATGGGCGCCGTCCTCGTCGCCGGCGGCATCCTCGGCGCCGGCCTCGGCCAGATCCTCTTTTCCTGGCTGCAGGCGCAGGGCCAGATCGATATCTCGATCAGCATCATCTACGTCCTCTTCCTCGGCGTCATCGGCGGCCTCATGCTCAAGGAGGCGATCACCGCGCTGCGCCAGAGCCGCGCCGGCGCCAGCGTGCGCGGCCGCCGGCGCGGCCATGTCGCCTGGATCGCGGCGCTTCCGGGCCGCACCCGCTTCTACAAGTCCGGCCTCTACATCTCGCCCCTCGCCCCGCTCGGCCTCGGCGTCCTCGTCGGCGTGCTCACCGTCATCATGGGCATCGGCGGCGGCTTCATCATGGTCCCGGCCATGCTCTATGTGCTCGGCATGGCCGCCTCCAGCGTGGTCGGCACCAGCCTGTTCCAGATCATCTTCGTCACCGGCGCCGCCACCATCCTCCACGCCACCGGCTCCAAATCGGTCGATATCGTGCTCGCCCTGATGCTGCTCGTCGGCGGCGTCGCCGGCGCCCAGCTCGGCGTCCAGGCCGCGCAAAAGCTCAGCCCCGAAAAGCTCCGCCTCGCCCTTGCCCTGCTCGTGCTCGGCGTCGCCGTCCGCCTGCTCTTCGGCCTCACCGTCCGCCCCGTCGATATCTTCACCCTGCAGGTCCCGGCATGATCCGCCTGCTGCTCGCATCCCTGCTGCTGGCCAGCCCCGCGCTGGCCCAAAGCAGCAACCGCGATCTCGGCCTCATCACCGAGCTCAGCCAGACCCGCATCGACATCAACACCACCTTCAAGGGCACCGAGCTGCTCGTCTTCGGCGCCATCCAATATCCCGGCGGCCGCGTGCCCGATGAAGCCCCCGATGTCGCCATCGTCGTGCGCGGCCCCGCCGAGCCCGTCACTGTGCGCAAGAAAGACCGTGTCGCCGGCATCTGGATGAACACCGACGCGGTGCGCTTCGAAAGCGTGCCCGGCTTTTATGCGGTCGCCACCACCCGCCCCATCGCCGAGCTCGCCGATGACCGCGTCACCGCCATCTACGAGCTCGGCGTCAGCAGCCTCCAGCTCTCGCCCGCTTCCGGCGAAGACGAAAGCATCCGCGCCGAGTTCGAGCGCGGCCTCATCGCCGCCAAGCGCCGCAGCGGGCTGTTCGCCGAAGACCCCGCCGGCGTCACCGTCACCGGCGCCGTCCTCTATCAGGCCCGCCTCCAGCTGCCCAGCGCCGTGCCGGTCGGAGACTATGCCGCCGAAATCTTCCTCATCCAGCAAGGCCGCGTCGTCGCCAGCGCCACCGTGCCGATCGAAATCGGCAAGTCCGGCTTCGAACGCTGGGTCTATGTCATGGCGCAGGAAAACAGCCTGCTCTACGGCATCGCCGCGGTGCTCGCCGCACTCGCCGCCGGCGGCATCGCCGCCTTCGCCACCCGCCGCCGTTGAGGCGCCTTTGGCGCCATCCGAATCAGCATGGCCGAATCGATGCATGTCATGTATGGTGGTAAATGGAGCAGTACAGGTTTCGACGCACTGAACATCACAGCATCGCCGCCGACTGGGCCTAACAACTCTTGATGTACATGAAAGACCTGGAAATAAAATGAGCTTTGATAAACGCGGGCGTGGTCCCGGGCGTGGTGGTTTCGACAAGCGTGAGCGCGGGTTCGACCAGTTTGAAGGCGGCTTTGGCGGGGGAGACCGCTTCGGCGGTGGCGATCGTTTCGGCGGCGGAGACCGTTTCGGCGGCGGTGATCGCTTCGGCGGTGGCGGCGGTGGCCGTGGCGGCGGTGGCGGCTTCGGCGGCGGCGGCGGCGGTGGTCGCGGCTTCGGCGGCGGCGGCGGCCGTGACATCGAGCCCCGGCATCGATGTCGGCACCGCGACCGGTGTCGTCAAATTCTTCAACGCCCAAAAGGGCTTCGGCTTCGTCGTCCGCGATGACGGCGGCGAAGACGTGTTCGTCCACATCTCGGCGGTCGAAGCCGCCGGCCTCACCGGCCTCGCCGATGGCCAGCCGATGAGCTTCACCCTCACCGAGCGCAACGGCCGCATCTCGGCCACCAACATCGAGATCGACGGCGAACCGCTGCCGGTCGCCGACCGCGCCCCGCGCGAGCGTGAAGCCGGTGGCTTTGGTGATCGTCCGCCGCGCCCCATGCGCCGTGACGAAACCCCCGTCACCAACGGCCAGCGCGTCGAAGGTACGGTCAAGTTCTTCAACAACCAGAAGGGCTTCGGCTTCATCCAGCGGGAAGACGGCGGCCCCGACGCCTTCGTCCATATCTCCGCGGTTGAACGCGCCGGCTTCTCCGGCCTCAGCGAAGGCCAGCGTGTCTCCTTCGAACTCGAAGAAGACCGTCGCGGCAAGCAGGCCGCCGTCAACCTCAGCGAAGTCTGAGACCGACGACCCCGGATCAGGGCCGGCTCTCCAACCGGAGGCCGGCCCGTTTCCATTTCTGCACTGGACTATTTCGCAGCTGCGGCATATTGGCCGCTCGTTCCGCCCTGCCATAGCTGGCAAGGCATTCCCAAAGCTACGTCATTGAAAGGTCATCCCATGGCTCCCGGTATCGCTGTCATCATGGTCGTCGGCACAGGCGCCCTCGTCGCCGCCGCCTGGTGGCTTATCGAAGCCATTGCCCCGCGCAAGATGGCCGAGCGCACCGTCCGCCAGATCGCCCTCCACAAGGCCGCCGTCGAAGCGCTCGATGTCGCCATCCCCCGCGCCGGCAACGATGCCGCCCAGGCCGCCCGCCTCACCGCCAGCCGTGAATGGCACCTCGCCGCGCTCAACGCGCTGGCCCCGGCCGAAGCTGCCGCGCTCAACGACACCACGCCGCTCGCCCAAGCCGCCTGAGGCGCAAAATCGGCTCTGGCCCTCGCGCCCGCGCTGCGTTAGTTGCAGCGCAGCGAAGGAGAGCCGATGGCCAACAAAATCTACCCCGACGCCGCCACAGCAATCGCCGACGTCGTCTTCGATGGCATGACCGTCATGTCCGGCGGCTTCGGCCTGTGCGGCCTGCCCGAAAACCTCATCGCCGCGCTGCGTGACAGCGGCGCCAAAAACATCACCGCCATCTCCAACAACGCCGGCGTCGACGGCTTCGGCCTCGGCCAGCTCCTCGAATCCCGCCAGATCTCGAAAATGATCGCCAGCTACGTCGGCGAAAACAAGGAATTCGCCCGCCAATATCTCGCCGGCGAACTCCAGCTCGAATTCAACCCCCAAGGCACACTCGCCGAACGCATCCGCGCCGGCGGCGCCGGCATCCCCGGCTTCTACACCAAAACAGGCGTCGGCACCCAGGTCGCCGAAGGCAAGGAAATCAAAAGCTTCAACGGCGAAGACTATATCCTCGAAACCGGCCTCACCGCCGATCTCGCCATCATCAAGGCCTGGAAAGCCGACCCTTTCGGCAACCTCATCTACCGAAAGACCGCCCGCAACTTCAATCCGGTCATGGCCACCGCCGGCCGCATCACCGTCGCCGAAGTCGAGGAACTCGTCGAACCAGGCACCTTCGATCCCGACCACATCCACACGCCGGGCATCTACGTCCAGCGCCTGACCGTCGGGCCACATTTCGAAAAGCGCATCGAACAGCGCACCATCAGGGAGGCCGCATGATGGCCATGGGTTGGAGCCGCGACGAACAGGCGGCCCGCGCCGCACGCGAAATCGAAGACGGATTCTACGTCAACCTCGGCATCGGCATGCCCACGCTGGTCGCCAACCACCTCGCACCCGGCATCGACATCACGCTGCAAAGCGAAAACGGCATGCTCGGCATGGGCCCCTTCCCCACCGAAGATGAAATCGACGCCGACCTCATCAACGCCGGCAAGCAAACCATCACCGAACTGCCCCGCACCAGCTATTTCTCCTCGGCCGACAGCTTCGCCATGGTCCGCGGCGGCCATATCGACCTCTCCATCCTCGGCGCCATGGAAGTCGCCGAAAACGGCGACCTCGCCAACTGGATGATCCCCGGCAAAATGGTCAAGGGCATGGGCGGCGCCATGGATCTCGTCGCCGGCGTCAAACGCATCATCGTCCTCATGGACCATGTCTCCAAAGACGGCAGCCCCAAATTCCGCCACCAATGCTCGCTCCCCCTCACCGGCAAAGGCGTCGTCGACATGGTCATCTCCGACCTCGCCGTCCTCGCCCGCCCCGAACGCGGCGCCCCCTTCCACCTCGTCGAACTCGCCCCCGGCATCGACCTGCCCACCCTGCGCAGCAAAACCGAAGGCGCCTTCCTCGCGGACTGAGTGCTCAAATGCCTCCGGCGGGCAGGGGACTTGTCCCCTGCACCCCATCCGTTTTTCTGGGATAAGTTTTCAAAGGGCAGCGCGCGCCGCAGGCAGTTAGACTGCGTTTCGCGCGTGCTGAACTTCAAAGGAACCGCACCACGCCCATGAACGGGGTGCAGGGGACAAGTCCCCTGCCCGCCGGAGGCAAAATAGCCCGCCGGAGGCAAACCACCCCCGGCGGGCAACACACGCGCCTCAGAAGCGGAAGTTCACCCCGGCCGTCACCGCGTGGCGCTGATATTTCAGGTCGGCGGCCTGGGTCAGCCGGTCGCGGCCGAAGTCTGAATAGCCATATTCCAGCCGCGCCGAGACGTTGGGCGTAATGTAGCGTTCATAGCCCGCGCCCAGTGTCCAGCCGTCCCGGTCTTCGGACACGGTGAGCGGCCCGCCGTCGTCGAGGTTGAAGCGCGCGTTGGCATAGCCGCCGCGCACATAGGCGAGGCCCTGCGGGTCGGTCAGCACGCCGAGGCGCGCGGTGGTGCTGATCGTCCGCCCTTGCGTCAGGCGGAAGACGGTGAAGCCGTCGTCGATGAAGCTCTCGCCGGTCCGCCCGGTGAGTGCGGCTTCGATGCCGAACACGGTGCTGGGCGAGAGGCGGAAGTCATAGCCGATCTGCCCGCCGTAGCCGAGGCCGTCCTTGCTCTCGCTGCCGCTCGCATTGCCGATTTCAAGCGTCTGCCGGTCCTGCTGCCAGCCGGCCTGAGCGCCGACGAAGGCCCCGTCAAAGGGCTGGGCAGGCTGGGCGAGCGCAGGGACGGCGAAAAGCGCGGCGGGCACAAGGCCCAGGAAAATCATACGCATAACATAACTCCACTGTGTTACACCGACCATACGGCCGATGCGTGGAGCTATGACAGGGCGGCGCTAAATGTGCCCTGAACACAATGCGGCGATTATGCGGCTTTCTTCAGGTGCCGCCGCCCGAGCAGCTCGGCAATCTGCACGGCGTTGAGCGCCGCGCCCTTGCGCAAATTGTCAGACACGCACCACAGCGCCAGCCCGCTCTCTACGGTCGGGTCGCGGCGCACCCGGCTGATGAAGGTGGCATAGTCGCCCACACACTCGACCGGCGTGACGTAACCGCCGTCCTCGGCCTTGTCGACGAGCATCACGCCCGGCGATTCGCGCAGGATGGAGCGCGCCTCGGCCACCGAGATCGGCTTTTCAAACTCGATGTTGATCGCTTCCGAATGGCCAACAAACACCGGCACGCGCACACAGGTGGCCGTCACCTCGATCTCGGGGTCAAGGATCTTCTGCGTCTCGCGGGTCATCTTCAGCTCTTCAGCCGTGTAGCCTTCAAATTCCCCGCCGGCCAGAAAGTCGCCGATATGCGGGATCACGTTGAAGGCGATCTGCTTGGTGAACTTGCTCGGGCTGGCCTGGTCGCCCACGAAAATCGCCGCGGGCCTGTTCGAACAGCTCGTCCATCCCCGCCTTGCCGGCCCCTGAGACCGACTGGTAGGTGCTCACCACCACCCGCTTGATGGTCGCGAAGTCATGCAGCGGCTTCAGCGCCACCACCATTTGCGCCGTCGAGCAATTGGGGTTGGCGATGATGTTGCGCGCCCGTATAGCCGTCGATGGCCTCCGGGTTCACTTCCGGCACGATCAGCGGCACATCCTTGTGCATCCGGTAGAGGCTGCTGTTGTCGATCACGGTGCAGCCGGCAGCGGCGGCGCGCGGCGCATGGATCTTCGTCGGCCCCGATCCGGCGGCAAACAGCGCGATGTCCCAGCCGGCAAAATCGAAATGCTCGATATTCTGCACCTTGAGCGTGCGCCCGCTGTCGCCAAAATCGATGATATCACCCTGGCTGCGTGAGCTCGCCACCGCCGCAATCTCGGCAATGGGAAACTGGCGCTCGGCCAGGATATTGAGCATCTCGCGCCCGACATTGCCGGTCGCGCCCACAACGACGACTTTATAAGCCATGAAAATCTCCTGAGCGCGCCCGCATTGGCTCAAGCGGGCGGCTTGTCAAGCCTTTCCTCCGCCGCCGGCCCGTCCGCCAGCAGGCTCGCGGCCGCCACATCGGCGGTCACATTGCCCAGCGTGCGAAAAATGTCCGGCAGCATCTCGACCGCGATCAGCAGCGGCAGGGCGGCAATCGGAATCCCCATGGCAATGCAGATCGGCGCCACCGAGGCGATGAAGCTCACCTGCCCCGGCAGCCCGATGGTGGCAATCGACACCGCAAAAGCCACCGCCACGCCGGTCACAAGTGCTTGTGGGGAAAGAACGATGCCGTTCAGATGCGCCACATAACAGGCCACTGCCAGGTTCGCCGCGGGGCTAGTGATGCGAAACACCGAGACCGCCAGCGGCAACACCAGCCGCGACACCCGCTCCGGCACCTTCAGCGAGCCGTTCGCCGCCTCGATCATCGCCGGCAGGCTGGCAATCGAGCTTTGCGTGCTCACCGCCACCACCTGCGCCGGCAACATGCCCTTGGCAAAGCGCAAGCCCTGCCCGCGCGCCGCCACCAGCACATAGATGAACGCAATCACCACCAGCTGCACGGCAATCACCACCAGCACATAATGCGCCAGCACACCAATGGCATCGAGCCCGGCGCGCAAGCCCACCAGCGCCGCCAGCGCAAACACGCCCACCGGCCCCAGCCTGAAGATGAACTGCACCAGCACGATCATCGCCCGCGTCAGGCTGTCAAACACCCCCACCAACACATCGCGCGGCCCCGCCTCCAGCCGCGTCGTCGCCAGCGCCGCGGCCGCGGTGAAGATCACGATCTGCAGCGTATTGCCCGAAGCAAGTGCGGCAAACGGATTGGTCGGCACAAAGCTCTTCAGCCAGTCGCCAAGGTCGAGCGCCGCCGCCACCGGCGCCTCGGCCCGCCCCACAATCGCCGCTGCCGCCTCGGCCGAAGCCGGCCACACGCTCAGCAGCCAGGGTGTAAACACCACCGCAAAACCGGCCGTGCCAATGAGCAGCACCGCAAACAGCGCCAGCGCGCGCGCCGCCAGCCGGCTCGCGCCCGCGCTCCCCGCCGCATCGGCAATCCCGGTAAAGAGCAGCCCGATCACCAGCGGAATCACCGTCATCTGCAAGCCCGCCAGCCACAGGCTGCCCACCGGATCAAGCACGGCGGTCGCCTGCGCCACCACCGCGTCCGAAGCCCCCGCGCTCAGCCCCGCGCCCGCCGCCAGCCCCAGCAGCAGCGCCGCAAAGATGCGCAGCGACAGGCTCACTTCGCCCAGCCGCCCGCAAGACCTCTGGGCGCGATCGTCCCCATCGAGACATAGAATTTCGCCATGTCATCCACCCCCAGCTGCGGCACCAGCCGCACCGCCTCCACGCTCACAAACATCAAGGCCCCGCCAATCGGCACGGGTGCAGTCGGCAGCATCACCAGATGCTGCGGCCCCTGCCCCAGATCATAGATCTGCGGACTGGCCAAAAGCCCCATGATCTCCACATCCGGCCCGAAGCGGATCAGCGCCACGCTCATCCCCTGCAATTCCCCGCTCGGGGATTTGCCGATCATCCGCACCAGCTGCGCCAGCGGCCGGTAGATGCCGCCCACAATCGGCAGCCGCCCCAACAGCTCGTCAAATTTCCCCTGCAGCGGCCGCGCCCGCGACTGGATGGCCAGCCCGAACAGCCAGATCACCGCCAGCGCCAGCGCCAGCCCGGTCACAAAGGCGAGCTGCGGCGTACGCGTCAGCAACATGCCGCTGCGCGCAAACACCCCGCCAATCAGCGTCTCGGGGCCCAGCAGCGCCAATATATAGCCCGCCACCCACTGAATGAGGATGATCGTCAGAAGCACCGGCGCCAGAAACACCAGCCCGGTAAAGAACGGCCCCAACACGCGCGAGACAAGCGTGCGCGGCGCCTCCATCAGCCGAGCTGCGCCAGAACCGCGTCCCCCATCGCCGCGGTCGAAAGATTGCCGCCAAGGTCCGCCGTGCGCGCGCCCCCGTCCAGCGCCGCCGACACCGCCGCCTCCACCCGGTCCGCCAGCTCGGGCGCGCCCAGACTATAGCGCAGCGCCATGGCAAAGCTCAAAATCGCCGCACAAGGATTGGCCACGCCGCGCCCGGCAATGTCCGGCGCCGAGCCATGGATCGGCTCATAAAGCCCCGGCTTGCCCGCATCGCCAATCGCCGCAGACGGCAGCATCCCCAAAGACCCGGTCAGCATCGCCGCCTGGTCCGAAAGAATGTCGCCAAAAAGATTGTCGGTCAAAATCGTGTCAAACTGCTTGGGGTTCTTCACCAGCTGCATCGCCATATTGTCAGCCAGCATATGGCTCAGCGCAATGTCGGGATATTCGGCATCGCGCAGCGCCTGCACTTCCTGCCGCCACAGCAGCCCCGCCTCCATCACATTGCCCTTCTCGGCCGACACCACCTCGCGCTTGCGTCCACGCGCCAGCTCAAAGGCAATCCGCGCCACCCGCCGGATCTCGCTGCTCGTATAAACGTGTGTGTTCACCCCGCGCCGCTCGCCATTTTCCAGCGTCTCGATCCCGCGCGGCGTGCCAAAATACACCCCGCCAGTCAGCTCGCGCACAAACAAGATATCCAGATTCTCGACAAAGATGCGCTTCAGGCTTGATGCATCCGCCAGCGCATTGAAGCAGCGCGCCGGCCGCAGATTGGCATAGACATTCATCGCCGCGCGCAAGCGCAGCAGCCCCGCCTCGGGCCGGTTGTCAAACGGCTGGTCCGCCCAGTGCGGGCCGCCCACCGCCCCCATCAGCACCGCGTCCGCAGCCAATGCCGCCGCCACCGTCTCGTCCGAAATCGGTGTGCCGCCGGCATCAATCGCCGCCCCGCCAAAGGGCGCCTCGCTGATCTCCAGCGCCAGCCCCTGCGAGATCAGCCGCCCGGCCACGCGCCGGGCCACCGCGGTCACCTCCGGGCCAATGCCATCACCGGGGAGAAGAAGAAGGGTCTTTGCTGCCGTGCTCATCGCACCGCCATAATCAGGAAAGCCCGCGCTGCCAATGCAGCACGCGCGTCAGCTCAGATCCAGGGCCGGTCGCGCCCCAGCCGCGCCTCATGCGACGCAATCGCCCCGTCCATCGCCAGCGTCAGCCCGATCTCATCGAGCCCATTCAGCAGGCAATGCTTGCGAAACGGGTCGACCTCAAAGGAAAACCGGTCCTGAAACGGCGTCGTCACCGTCTGGCTCTCCAGATCCACCGTCAGCGGATGCTCCGCCGCCACCGCCATCAGCCGATCGACCGCCTCCTGCGGCAGCTGCACCAGCAAAATCCCGTTCTTGAAGGCATTGCCCGAAAAAATATCGGCAAAGCTCGGCGCGATCACGGCGCGAATGCCCATGTCCGCCAGCGCCCAGGGCGCGTGCTCACGGCTCGACCCGCAGCCGAAATTGTCGCCCGCAATCAGAATCGGCGCGCCCTTGTTGCGGGGCGTGTCAAAGACATTGTCCGGGTCCTTCCTGATCGCCGGAAAGGCCACCTTGCCCAGCCCGGTCCGGCTCACTGTCTTCAGATATTGCGCCGGAATGATCACATCGGTGTCGACATTCTTCATGCCAAACGGAATCGCGGTGCCGGTAAGGGTGGTAAAAGCCTGCATGGCGGCGCGCTCTGCCACAATGCGCGCGCCCGCGCTACCCTTTCCCCGTTTTGACTGCTAGTCGATACGCCCATGGGCAAACCGCATCTCTATCTCGTCGACGGCTCGGGCTTCATCTTCCGCGCCTATCACCGCCTGCCCCCCTCACCGACCCCGAAGGCACCCCCGTCGGCGCCGTCTACGGCTTCACCGCAATGCTCTGGAAGCTGGTCAACGAGCTCAACAACGCCGAAGCCCCCAGCCATCTCGCCGTCATCCTCGATGCCGGCAGCCACACCTTCCGCAACGACATGTACGCCGATTACAAGGCCAACCGCCCGCCGCCGCCCGAAGACCTCGTCCCCCAGTTCCCGCTCATCCGCGATGCCGTGCGCGCCTTCTCCATCCCCTGCATCGAACAGGCCGGCGTCGAAGCCGATGACATCATCGCCTCCTACGCCCGCGAAGCGCTGGCGGGCGGCTACAACGTCACCGTCGTCAGCTCCGACAAGGACCTGATGCAGCTCGTCCAGCCCGGCCTCGATCTCTACGACACGATGAACAACCGCCGCGTCGACCGCGACGCCGTCATCGAAAAATTCGGCGTCCCCCCCGAACAGGTCGGCGACATCCTCGCGCTGATGGGCGACACCGCCGACAATGTCCCCGGCGTGCGCGGCGTCGGCCCCAAGACCGCCGCCGAACTCATCCAGCAATTCGGCAATGTCGAAGGCGTCATCGCCAACATCGACACCATCAAGAAGCCCAAGCTCAAGGAAACCCTGTCAAACTCGGTCGACATGGCGCGCCTCTCGCTCGAACTCGTCCGCCTCAAGGACGATGTGCCGCTCGCCGAACCATTGGATGCGCTCGGCCTGCGCCCCCCGCCGCCCGCCCCGCTCGCCGCCTTCCTCTCGAAACACGGCTTCAAGGCCATGCTCGCCAAGCTGGGCCGCGAAGGCGGCGATGAAGGCAAGGCCGCCACCACCGCCGTCCAGGCCGAACAGCCCGCCTTCACCCACGCCGACTATGAAACCGTCACCACCGAGGCCCGCCTCGCCGAATGGATCGAGGAGGCCCGTCAGGCCGGCCTCGTCGCCATCGACACCGAAACCTCCAGCCTCGACCAGATGCGCGCCCGCCTCATCGGCGTCTCGCTCGCCACCGCCCCCGGCAAGGCCTGCTACATCCCCGTCGACCATGTCTCCGATGACGGCCTGCTCGGCGAACGCATCGACCAGCTCATGCCCCAGACCGTCCTCGATGCCCTGCGCCCGCTGCTCGCCGACCCAAACGTCCTCAAGGTCGGCCAGAACCTCAAATATGACATGGTCGTCCTCCAGCAGCACGGCATCGAGACCATCGCCCCATACGACGACACCATGCTCCTCTCCTACGCGCTCGACGCCGGCCGCGGCCATCACGGCATGGACGAGCTTTCCGAAAAACACCTCGGCCACACCCCCATCAGCTTCAAGACCGTCACCGGCAATGTCCCCAGCGCCAAGGCCGATTTCGCCCGCGTGGCGCTCCGCCCCGCCACCGACTATGCCGCCGAAGACGCCGATATCACGCTCCGCCTCCACAGCCTGCTCAAGGCCCGGCTCTGGCGCGAAGCCGCCACCCGCATCTACGAACAGGTTGACCGCCCGCTGCTCCCCGTCATCGCCGCCATGGAAATCGCCGGCATCAAGGTGGACCGCAACGCGCTCGCCGGCCTGTCCGCCGCTTACGAAACCGAAATCACCCGCCTCGAAGCCGAAATCCACGCGCTCGCAGGCACCCCCTTCACCATCGGCAGCCCCAAGCAGCTCGGCGAAATCCTCTTCGAAAAGCTGAGCCTCCCCTCAGGCCGCAAGAGCAGCAAGACCGGCGCCTGGGCCACCGATGCCGCCGAGCTCGAACGCCTCGCCGAAGACGGCTCCGAAATCGCCGCCAAGGTCCTCGAATGGCGCCAGCTCACCAAGCTCAAATCCACCTACACCGACGCACTGCAAGCCCAGATCAACCCCAAGACCGACCGCGTCCACACCAATTTCGCGCTCGCCGCCACCTCCACCGGCCGCCTCTCCTCCAACGACCCCAACCTCCAGAACATCCCCATCCGCACCGAACTCGGCCGCCGCATCCGCCACGCCTTCACAGCCCCCCCGGGCCACGTCCTCATGGCCGCCGACTATAACCAGATCGAACTCCGCCTCGTCGCCCACATCGCCGACGTCCCCGAACTGAAAGCTGTCTATGCAGAAGGCGGAGACGTCCACGCACTCACCGCCCGTGAAGTCTTCGGCGAGGTCACCCGCGACACCCGCGCGCGGGCCAAGACCATCAACTTCTCGATCATCTACGGCATCTCCGCCTTCGGCCTCGCCCAGCGCCTCGGCATCGACCGCTCGGAAGCCGCCCGCTACATCGACCTCTACTTCAGCCGCTTCCCCGGCATCCGCAACTATATGGCCGAAACCATCACCGCAGCCCGCGAAGCCGGCCATGTCTCCACGCTGTTCGGCCGCAAATGCCACGCCCCCCTCATCACCTCCAAAAACCAGAACGAACGCGCCTTCGCCGAACGCGCCGTCGTCAACGCCCGCATCCAGGGCACCGCCGCCGACATCATCAAACGCGCCATGGTCGCCCTGCCGCCAGCCCTCGCCGCCCAAGGCCTCGCCGCCAAAATGCTCCTCCAGGTCCATGACGAACTCGTCCTCGAAGTCCCCGAACACGAAATCGAAGCCACCACCCCCATCGTCCGCCAGATCATGGAAACCGCCCACCACCCCCTCGTCACCCTCTCCGTGCCGCTGGGCGTCGAAATCGGCACCGGCCCGTCGTGGGGCGACGCGCATTGAGCAGTAAGGGCCTCCGGCGGCTGGGGCCTTAGGCCCCAGACCCCATCCGTGGCGCAGCGCATTATTTCCGTCGCCCCGGACTTGATCCGGGGCCTAAGCGACTCCGCTCCCCCCAAGCGCAGCGCCGCAGGCTATAAAAGCGCTTCGCGCCATCGCTGCCCTCTCAAGCCTTGTCCCAAAACAACAAATGGGGTCTGGGGCCTAAGGCCCCAGCCGCCGGAGGCCCTTCTCACCCGCCGGAGGCCCCTAAACCGTAGCCGCCCCCGCGCCAAACCCGGTCTCCGGCGCGCATTCGGGCAGTTCGACGTAGCGGGCTTCGCTGCCGTCATGGCTGATCCAGATGCGCAGGGAGGCCACCTCGGCGCAGGGTTTGAAGCGCCAGCGGAATTCCCAGCCGTCGGCCCAGATGCGGCGTTCCACGTTTTCGAAGCGGCCGGCGGGTTGTCCGGCGCGGGCGCGGAAGCGTTGTTGCATCTGTTCGGCGATGCGCTCGGCCTGGTTGGCGTCGATCCGGCGCGGCATGACGAAGGAGACGATGCTGGCGACGATGAGGCCCAGCCCGATGAACAGCAGCGCGCGCCTCATCGTCATGTAGCGGCGTCCTCGGCCCAGGCCGCGAGCGGCATGGCCTGGCCGTGCTGGCGCAGCAGCGCCTGGCGGCGGAAGAAGCGCAGCAGCCCCGAGGCGCCCATGCGCGAGGCGCCGAGGCCGGAGAGGCCGAAGCTGGTCTTTTCCGCCTCGCCGATCATCGAGGTCAGCGAGCCATCGTTGAGGCTGACCGCGCCGGCGTGCAGCCGCACACCCACCGCTTCGGCCTCCTCCAGCGTGCCCGCGAGCACGGCGGCCGACAGGCCGAACACGCCCTCATTGGCCATCGCCACGGCCTGATCGATTGAATTGAAGACGGTCACCGGCACCACTGGCCCGAAGGTCTCCTCGCGCATCAGGGCCATGTCGGGCCGCACATCGACGATCACCGTGGGCCTGAGCCATGTCCCGCCGTGCCGCTCGATCTGGCCCCCGGCAAGCACCCGCGCGCCTTTAGCAACCGCGTCATCGATCTGCGCCTGCACGATCTCGCCCTGCCGCCCATCGATGAACGGCCCGATGTCGCCCACGCCGATCTCGGGCCAGTTGATCCTGACCGCCTCGGCCCGCGCCACAAGTTCATCCAGAAACGCATCGGCAATCCCGCGCGCCACATAAACCCGCTCGATCGACTGGCAGGCCTGCCCCGTCGCCAAAACACTCGCCCTCAGCGCCACGCCCGCCGCCCACACGGGGTCGGCGCTGGCGGTCACGATCATCGGGTCCTTGCCGCCCAGCTCCAGGCTGGCGGGAATGAAGGCGGCCGCGGCGGCCGCGCCCACCTTGCGCCCGGTCGCCACCGAGCCGGTAAAGGCCACATAATCGACCGCGTCCACCAGCGCCGCCCCGGTCGCCCCGTCGCCCTCGATCAGCGCAAACACCGCCGCCAGCTCCGGCACCTCGGCCACCGCCGCCATCAGCGGGCGAATGAAACGCGGCGCGGTCTCGCTCGGCTTCACAATCACCGCACAGCCTGCTGCAAGTGCCGGAATTGCATCGATCAGCGCCAGGGTGAGCGGAAAATTCCACGGGCTGATCACGCCCACCAGCGGATAGGGGTGCAGCTTCGTGCCGGCCTTCACGCTGGGGATGGCAGTCGCCGTCTCGGCGCTCTCGATCGCCGCCACCAGCGCAGGCGCCTCGCGCTGCCAGCGCGCCACCATGCCCCGCACCCCCATCACTTCCACCTGCGCGATCCGCCGCCGCCCGGTGTCGGCCTCAAGTGCTGCCGCCACCGCCGCGCCCGCCGGCCCGCCCAGAAGCGCGGCCAGCCGCCCCAGCACCGCCAGCCGCCCGTCCATGCCCAGCGCCGCCCAGCCCGGCTGGGCCTCCCTCAGCCGCGCCGCAAGGGCCGCGAGCCGCCCCGAATTCGAGCGGCGCAATCTGGTGGTCGACAAGGCCGGTAAAGGGGTTGATCACGTCCATCCGCCCTCAATAGCGCGCCCGCAGCCAAAAAACAGCGCCGCAAACACGCCGCCAGGCCGCCTCATCTTGACACGCCCCGCCCCGCCCCATAAAGCCGCCCCTCACATTCGCTGCGGCTCAGGCCTGCGGCGCACAGTCCTCATTCATCAGGAATGGTCAGATGTTCGCAGTCGTCCGCACCGGCGGCAAGCAGTATCGGGTAGCCGCCAACGACCAGATCGTTGTCGAAAAGCTCGAAGGCGAAGCCGGCAGCACCGTCACCCTCGAAACCCTCGTCACCGCCGAAGGCGGCACGCTGGGCAGCGGTCAGGTCACCGCCGAAATCGTCGAGCAGAAGCGTGGTGACAAGGTCATCATCTTCAAGAAGCGTCGCCGTCACAATTATTGCCGCCGCAATGGTCATCGCCAGTCGCTGACCGTGCTGCGCATCACCAGCCTCGGCTAAGGAGTAACCCCCATGGCTCACAAGAAAGCAGGCGGCTCCTCGCGCAACGGTCGCGATTTGGCAGGCCGCCGCCTCGGCGTCAAGCGCTTCGGCGGGCAGGACGTGCTGGCCGGCACCATCATCATCCGCCAGCGCGGCACCCGCGTCCATCCCGGCACCAACGTCGGCCTCGGCAAGGATCACACCCTTTACGCCACCGCCGATGGCATCGTCAGCTTCCATGAAGGCAAGCTGGGCCGCAAATATGTCAGCATCGTCGAAGCCCCACAGGCCGCCGCTGCGGAATAACCGGCCATACACACCCGATTTCGTGAAAGGGAGCCGGCAAAACCGGCTCCCTTTTTTCTTGGGCCCGCCCGCTTTTTTGATAATTTCACTCCAAGGCCCTACATAGCCGCCATGCAATTCCTTGATCAGGCCAAGATCTTCCTCGCCTCGGGCGCAGGCGGCAATGGCGCCGTCTCCTTCCGGCGCGAAAAATATGTCGAGTTCGGCGGCCCCGATGGCGGCGACGGCGGCAAGGGCGGCGATGTCATCTTCGAATGCGTCGAAGGCCTCAACACCCTCATCGATTTCCGCTACGCCCAGCATTTCAAGGCGCAGCGCGGCACGCCGGGCGCGGGGCGCAACCGCACAGGCGCTGGCGGCGATGATCTCGTCATCAAGGTCCCCGTCGGCACCCAGATCCTCGCCGATGACGACGAGCGCACGCTCATCGTCGACATGGTCCGCCCCGGCCAGCGCGCCATCCTGCTCAAGGGCGGCGACGGCGGCAAGGGCAACGACCATTACAAATCGAGCACCAACCGCGCGCCCCGCCAGTTCCAGCCCGGCTTCCCCGGCAAGGAGCTGTGGGTCTGGCTGCGCCTCAAGCTGCTCGCCGATGTCGGCCTGCTGGGCGCGCCCAACGCCGGCAAATCGACCTTCCTCAATGCCTGCTCCAATGCCGCCGCCAAGGTCGGCGCCTATCCCTTCACCACGCTGAAGCCGCAACTCGGCGTCATCAGCCACAAGGGCGTCGAGATCGTCGCCGCCGACATCCCCGGCCTCATCGCCGGCGCCGCCGAAGGTGTCGGCATCGGTGACAGGTTCCTCGGCCATATCGAGCGCTGCCGCGTGCTCCTCCACCTCATCGACGCCAGCGCGCCCGCCCCCACCCGGGCCTATGAAACCATCCGCGCCGAGCTCGAAGCCTATGGGTCCGGCCTCACCGACAAGCCCGAGATCATCGCGCTCTCCAAGATCGACCTCGTCAGCCCCCAGGGCCTCGCCGCCAAGCGCCGCGCCCTTGAAGCCGCCACCGGCCGCCCCGTCTTCGCCGTCTCGTCCGCCACCACCGAAGGGCTGGACGCCCTGCTCGACGCGCTCATCGCCCAGACCGGCCAGAAGCCCGTCCAGGCCCGGCAGGCGCGCGAAAAAGCCTGGTCCCCCCTATGAGCCCCGCCAGAAAACCGAAGGCCGCACCAGCCCCCGCGCCCCTCCTCCCGGCCACCACCCCGCGCCTCGTCCTCAAGATCGGCTCGTCGCTGCTCGTCGATGCCGATGGCAAGCTGCGCGAAGACTGGCTCGCCTCGGTCGCCGAAGATGTCGCCGCCGCGCGCGCAAAGGGCCAGCAGATCGTCATCGTCTCATCGGGCTCGATCGCGCTCGGCGCCCGCCGCCTCGGCCTCAAGAAAGGCGGCCGCGCCAGCCTTGAAGACGCGCAGGCCGCCGCCGCCGTCGGCCAGGTCGCGCTCGCCGCCGCCTGGTCGCGCGTGCTCGAAGCCCAGGGCCTCAAGGTCGCCCAGATCCTGCTCACCCTCGATGATCTCGAGCTGCGCCGCCGCTTCCTCAACGCATCCGCCACCATCGACCGGCTGCTGGCCTTGGGCGTCGTCCCCGTGCTCAACGAAAATGACACGGTCGCCACCGGCGAAATCCGCTTCGGGGACAATGACCGCCTCGCCGCGCGCACGGCGCACGCCGCCGGCGCCGACGGCGTGCTGCTGCTCTCCGATGTCGCCGGCCTGATGACCGGCAACCCCAAGACCGACCCCAAGGCGCGGCTCATCCGCCATGTGCCCGCCATCAATGCCGAGATCGAAGCCATGGCCAGCGGCGGCAGCGGCTCCGGTATGGGCACCGGCGGCATGGCCGCCAAGCTCGTCGCCGCGCGCATGGCGTCTGCCGTCGGCATCAATCTCGCCATCGCCGATGGCCGCGCCCCCCATCCGCTGGCCCGCCACCAGTCCGGCGAGCCCTGCACCATCTTCAGCCCGCGCCGCTCGAAAAAAGTGAAAGCGCTCGGCCGCAAGGTCTGGATCGCTGGCCGCCAGCGCGTCAACGGCCGCATCATCATCGACGAAGGTGCCGTCGCCGCCATCCGCCGCTCCAAGTCGCTGCTCGCCGCCGGCGTCACCGCGGTCGAAGGCAAGTTCGCCCGCGGCGATGTCGTCGCCGTCCACGGCCCCGAAGGCCCCATCGGTCGGGGCGTCATCGGCTATGATGCCACCGACGCCCGCGCTATCATGGGCAAACGCAACGACGAACAGTCCGAAATCCTCGGCTATGCGGCCCGCGCCGCCCTCATCCATTCCGACCATCTGGTGCTCCTATGACTGCTGAACACACCATCCACACCATGGCCCGCGCCGCCCGCGCCGCGCTCCCCGTGCTCGCCGCCGCCCCCACGGAAACCAAGGCCAGCGCCATCCGCCACGCCTCGGCCCGCATCCGCGCGCGCAGCGCCGAGCTGCTCGCCGCCAACGCGCAGGACATCAGCGAAGGCGAGGAGAAAGGCCTCACCGCCGCCCTCATCGACCGTCTCGCCCTCGACGAATCGCGCCTCGAAGGCCTCGCCAAGGGCCTCGAAACGGTGGCCGCGCTCCCCGATCCCGTCGGCGAGGAAATCCGCCACTGGACCGTCGAAAACGGCCTCGCCTTCACCCGCGTGCGCGTGCCGCTGGGCGTCATCGGCATCATCTACGAAAGCCGCCCCGGCGTCACCGCCGATGCCGCTGCGCTCTGCCTCATGTCCGGCAACGCCTGCCTGCTGCGCGGCGGCTCGGAGGCCGCGCACAGCAACAAGGTCCTGCTTGATTGCATGCGCGAAGGCCTGCTCCACGCCGGCCTGCCGGAAGCCGCCGTCCAGATGGTCCCCGCCGGAGACCGCACGCTCGTCGGCGCCATGCTCGCCGCCCACGGCCTCATCGACATCATCGTGCCGCGCGGCGGCAAGGGCCTCGTCGCCCGCGTCCAGCGCGATGCCCGCGTCCCCGTCCTCGCCCATCTCGACGGCATCAACCACCTCTACATCGATGCGCATGCCGACCCCGAAAAGGCCGTCGCCATCGCCGTCAACGCCAAGCTGCGCCGCCCCGCCGTCTGCGGCGCCACCGAGACCATCCTGCTCGATGAAGCGCTCGCCCCCGAAACCGCCCGCGCCGTCCTCGCCGCCCTCGCCGACGCCGGCTGCGAGCTGCGCGCCGACGAAAAGGCCCGCAGCCTCGAACCCCGCGCAAAAGCCGCCACGCCGGAAGATTTCGACACCGAATGGCTGGACAAAACCGCGTCGGTCGCCACCGTCAGCGGCATCACCGGCGCCATCGCGCACGTGCAGGCGCACAGCTCCGGCCACACCGACGCCATCGTCACCGAAGACGAAAGCGCCGCCAAAGCCTTCCTCGCCGCCATCGACAGCGCCATCGTCATGCACAACGCCAGCACCCAGTTCGCAGACGGCGGCGAATTCGGCTTCGGCGCCGAAATCGGCATCGCCACGGGCCGCCTCCACGCCCGCGGCCCCGTCGCGCTCGAAGGCCTCACCACCTACAAGACCGTGGTGCGCGGCAACGGACAGGTGCGCCCCTGAGCCACGTCAGCCCGCGCAAGATCGGCCTGCTCGGCGGCAGCTTCAATCCCGCCCACGCCGCCCACCGCCACATCAGCCTCGAGGCCCTGCGTCTGCTCGGCCTCGATGAAGTCTGGTGGCTGGTCTCCCCGCAGAACCCTTTGAAGCCCGTGCGCGGCATGGCCAGCCTCAAGGCTCGGCTGGCCTCGGCGGAAGCCATCGCCCGCCACCCGCGCATCCGCGTCACCACGCTCGAAGTCGAACTCGGCACCACCTACACCGTCGATACCGTCCGCGCCCTCCAGCACCGCCAGCCCCACCTCCGCTTCATCTGGCTCGGCGGCGCCGATATCCTCGGCCAGCTCCACCGCTGGCACCATTGGCGCCGCCTCGCGCGCAGCCTGCCGCTGGCCATCTTCGCCCGCCCCGGCCATATCGGCCCCGCCCTCACCAGCCCCGCCATGGCCTGGCTCCGCCGCTTCCGCGCGCCCGCATCCAAGGCCCGGCGCTGGACAGCGCTCACCCCACCCGCCATCATCTTCCTCGAAACCCGCCGCTCGGCCCTGTCCGCCACCGCCCTTCGGGCCAGCCACCCGACATGGTATCATCCGCCCCAACACCCACAGAAAGCCAGACCTTGACCACAAACCCCGCCCCCTCAAAAGCCGCCCCCAAACGCCGCAAATCCAAGCCGCTCTCCCCCGACCGCGTCGACGAGATGCATGCCATGGTGCTCGCCTCACTCGATGCCGATCAGGCCGAAGACATTGTCGACATCAGCCTCGCCGGCAAATCCACCATCGCCGATTTCATGGTCATCGCCTCAGGCCGCTCCGGCCGTCAGGTCGCCTCCATGGCCAGCAAAATCGCCGACAAGGCCAAACAGGACTTCGGCCGCGCCGCCCGCGTCCAGGGCCTCGCCACCGCCGACTGGGTGCTCATCGACCTCGGCGACATCATCGTCCACATCTTCAAACCCGAAGTCCGCAGCTTCTACGCACTCGAAAAAATGTGGTCGATGGAACCCGAATCCACCCCCACACACCCCATCCCCACCAGCATGATCCCCGATCACCTGCAGGAATGAAACTCCACATATACGCGCGCGGCCGCATCGGGCGCAGCCCGGAAGCCGAACTCGTGGCCCGCTACACCAGCCGCATGCGCGGCCTCCTCACGGTCACCGAACTCTCCGAAACCGCCCCCTTCCCGCCAGCCCCACCCGGCACCCGCACCATCGTGCTCGACGAACGCGGACAAGACCTCAGCTCCACCACACTCGCCAAAACCCTCGAACAGTGGCGCGACACCGGCACCCGCGAAACCCGCTTCCTGCTCGGCGCCGCCGACGGCCACGACGAACCCACCCGCGCCGCCGCCGACCTCCTCCTCGCCATGGGCCGCACCACCTGGCCCCATCTGCTCGCCCGCGCCATGCTCGCCGAACAACTCTACCGAACCCACACCATCCTCACCGGCCACCCCTACCACCGCGACTAGCGCGGAAGGGGGGAAAGAAGGGCCTCCGGCGGGCAAAAAGGGCCTCCGGCGGCTGGGGCCTCAGGCCCCAGACCCCAATCGTAGAACCGCCCCGAAAATCTCCGTCGCCCCGGACCTGATCCGGGGCCCAAGCGACACCCTACGCTCCAAGCCCCGCGCCGCAGGCCATAATAGCGCGTTCCGCGCAGCCGCTGCCCTCGCAAGACTTGCCCCACCCCAACAAATGGGGTCTGGGGCCTGAGGCCCCAGCCGCCGGAGGCCCTTCTCACCCGCCGGAGGCCCTTCTTTCCAACCCACCGCCCCCAAAATAAACCGCACGCGCAGCCTTTCCTCCCAAATCCCCCTGTGCCAAAGCCCCTCGCATGATCGACGCAGAATTCTGGGATTATGAAGACGCCGAAGAGCTGGCCGAGGCGGTGGCAGGCGACGCGGCCTTTCTCATCGAGCAGGCGCTTGAGGCGCGCGGCCGCGCCTTTGTCGCGCTCCCCGGCCATGATGCGCCGCTGGCGGTGCTTCAAGAGCTGTCGGCGAAGTCGCTGGAGTGGGCGGATGTGACGATCCTCCCCACCGATGACCGGCTGGTGCCGCCCACTGATGCCGCGTCGAATGTGGGCCTGTTGGCGCGCATGTTCCTGCCGAAAAAGGCGCGGGTCGTGCCCTTGTCGGCGGGCGAGAAGGACCCGCGCGCCGCCGGGCTGGCGGCGGATGAGCGCATTGCCGATCTCGACTGGCCGCTCGATCTGGCGCTGCTCAGCGTCGATGCGGCGGGCAATGTCGCCAGCATCTTCCCCGGCCCTGATTTCGACGCGGCCTTGAATGGCCCCAAGGTCCGCCGCGCACTTGGTGTCATGCCCGATCCCCTGCCCAAGGCCGCGCCATTCCCGCGCGTCACCCTCAGCAAGCCGGCGCTGGTCACCGCGCGGGTGGTGACGCTGGTCCTCTCAAGCGACGCGGCGCGCAAGACCGTGCAGAAGGCATTGAAAGACGGCGCCTCCAGCCCCACCCCGATCGGCCGCCTGCTGGCCGATCTCGAAATGGATATCGATATCCATTACTGCCCCTGAGCCAGCAGGCTCTCCGCACAATCCAGAATCGACTCTGCGCGTCGGCCGGGTCTGCCAGCCCAGCCGCGCCAGCGCGTGTGACGCATCGCAGGGCCGCTCGCGCCCCAGCTCGGGCAACACCATGCGCACTGTCGGGTCCAGCAGCGCCGAGAGCCTGACCAGCAGGTCCGGCAGCCGCCGCTTCGGCACCCGCGCCGCCCCCGCGCCCAGCCCCTCATGCAGCACCCGCGCCACATCCTCCATCCACATCCAGTCGCCCGCGCCGATGAAGCGCTCGCCGTTCATGTCCGGCGCGGTCATCGCGCGAATGTGCAACTCGGCAATGTCGCGCACATCAACGACAGCAAAGCCCAGCCGCGGCAGCCCCGGCAGCGCGCCAGAGAGCAGCTTCTGCACCACTTCAAGCGAGGGGGAAAAGTCCCGCGCCAGCAGCGGCCCCAGCACCAGCGACGGGTTGACCGTGCAAAATTCCAGCGCCCCGCCCTCGGCCGCCATCCAGTCGCGCGCCGCCCGCTCCGCGATGGTCTTCGATTTCACATAGGCATAGGCATCGCGCCCCGCCACATCGGTCCAGTCCGCCTCGGTAAACGCCCGGCCGTTCGAGGGCGGCCCGCCGTAACACACCGCCGCCACAGAACTCGTCATCACCACCCGCTTCGCGCCCGCATCGCGCGCCGCCCGCAGCGCCCGCAGCGCCCCTTCACGCGCCGGCCTGATCAGCGCATCCGGGTCCTTCGGCTCCCCGTTCGGCACCGGCGACGCCATGTGCAACACATGGTCCGCGCCCGCCGCCGCCTCGGCCCAGCCTGCGTCAGACAGCAGGTCCGCCGCCACCAGCTCGATGTCCGCCCCCACAGCGGCGCGCACCTCGTCCGCCCGGCCCAGGTCGCGCAGCGTGCCCCTCACCCGCCAGCCCGCCTCCACAAGCTGCCTGATGGCAAAGCCGGCGATATAGCCCGACGCCCCGGTAACCAGAACAAGGCCCCGATCAGCCCCCATAAAGCTTGTCCAGCTTCGGCCCGTAAACCTCTTTCAGCACATGCCGCCTGATCTTCATGCTCGGCGTCATCTGCTTGTTGTCAGTGCTGAACGGCTCCTCGGCCACGATCACCCGGCGCACCTTCTCCACCACGCTCATCCGCCCGTTCACCCGGTCCACCGCCGCCATCATCGCGCGCTGAAACTCCGGCTCATGCGCCAGCTTCTTCAGGTCGGCCGGCATCCCGTTGTCGCGCGCCCAGCCCAGCGCCCATTCCGCCTCCGGCACCACCACCCCCACCAGATAGGGCCGCCGGTCGCCATAAACCATCGCCTGCGCAATCTCGTCCTGCAGCGTCAGCATCCCCTCCACCCGCTGCGGCGCAACATTGTCGCCCTTGTCATTGACGATGATGTCCTTCTTCCGGTCAGTGATGACCAGATGCCCGTCCTTGTCGACATGGCCGATGTCGCCGGTCAGCAGCCAGCCGTCCTGCAACACCTTGTGGCTCTCGGCATCGTTCATCCAATAGCCGTCCATCACCAGTTCGCCGCGCACGCAAATCTCGCCGTCGGCGGCAATCTTCACCTCCACACCGGTCAGCGGCGGCCCCACCGTATGCATCTTGATCCGCGCCCGCGGCCGGTTGCAACTGATCACCGGCCCGGCTTCCGTCTGCCCATAGCCCTGCAAAATCGTGATCCCGATCGCCGAGAAAAACACCCCCACTTCCGGGTTCAGCGGCGCCCCGCCCGCCACCAGCCCCTTCAGCCGCCCGCCAAACTTCGCTTGAATCTTCTTCCGGATCGTCCGCTCCAAAATCGGATCCAAAAGCCGCTCGGCCAGGCTCAGCCCCTGCCCGCGCGCCTCCTTGCGGCCGATCTTCAGCGCCTGATTGAGCATGATCACCGCCGCCCCGCCCTGCTTCTCGATCTGCTTGGCAATGCGCATCCTGAGCACTTCAAACAGCCGCGGCACCACCACCATGAAGGTCGGCTGCGTCTCCTCGATGTTCGCCGCCAGCTTCTCCAGCCCCTCGGCATACCAGATCTCGCCGCCCATCCCGATCGGCATATATTGCCCCGCCGTATGCTCATAAGCATGGCTGAGCGGCAGAAACGACAGAAACCGCTCGCGGTAGGGGGTCGGGAAAAAGTCCTGCTCGATCACCGTGATCGCGCCAGCAATGTTGCGCATGATCGCGCCGTGATGCTGGCGCACCCCGCGCGGGGCGCCGCCGGTCCCGCTTGTATAAATGATGCACGCCAGGTCATGCCGCGCCATCGTCGCGCGCGCCCTCAGCGCCGCCACATCCCCGGCCAGCTGCCGCGTCCGCCCCGCCAGCAGCGCATCCCACTGAAACAGCTGCAATTCCCCCCCTTGCACCGGCTTCAGCGTGTCCATGCCCACCACCAGCCGGCAGTCCTTGCTCGCCGCCGCCGCCGGCAAGGCATTCGCCGCCAGCTTCGCGCCCGACACAATCACCGCCCGCGCGCCCGAATTGCCAATGATATGCGTATGGTCCGCCACCGTGTTGGTCGTATAGGCCGGCACCGTGATCGCCCCCGCCCCCATGATCGCCAGATCGGCCAGACACCATTCCGGCCGGTTCTCGCTCACCAGAACCACCCGGTCGCCCGCCTTCACCCCCATGTCCAGCAGCGCCGCCGCCATCGCCGCCACCCGCGCCCGCGCCGCGCCCCAGCTGATCGTCTGCCATTCGCCGTCAGCCTTGTAGCCCAGCATCGGCGCATCAGGCTGCTCATCCGCCCAATCGAGAAACAGCCGCACCAGATTGGGCGAGGCATCCACCCGCGCCGCAAAGCGTGCAGGGCCCAAAGGCGGCAGCTTCATCTCCAAGTCCCGGCTCCCCCCTTCTGCGCTCAATAGCCCAGCGACACACCTTCGCTGCGCGGGTCAGCCCCGCCGCGCCAGCCCGTCGCCGTGCGCTCCAGCCCGTTCGCCTTCAAGCCGAGCGGCGTCACCACCACATCATGCCCCAGCGCCTTCAAGGCCGGCACGATCGGCGCCATCCGCGCCCCCATCTCGCCGCCTTCGGCAAACACCCGGTCGCCGGCCACAAACACCAGCGGCAGCGCAATCGCATCCGCCACCGGCAGCTTCCAGTCGAGCACGCCGATGATCGCCTTGGCCACCTGCGCCGGAATTCGTCCGTCCGCCCGCCGCCCCCACCGACAGCACAACCCGCCCGTCCGCATCATAAACAATCGTCGGGGACATCGACGAGCGCGGCCGCTTGCCGCCCTGCACCCGGTTCGCCACCGGCTTGCCGTCCTCCTCCGGCTCGAAGCTGAAATCGGTCAGCTCATTGTTCAAGACCATCCCGCGCGCCACCAGCGAGCTGCCAAAGCCGCCCTCCACCGTCGAGGTCCAGGCCGCCACATTGCCCATCTCGTCCACGGCGGCAAAATGCGTCGTCGAAGGCACCTCGCCGCCCGGCGCATGGGTATAGGCCAGCGCACCCGCCGGCTGCCCCGCCGGGGCCGTCGCCATCCGCGCATCCGCCCTGATCAGCTTGCCGCGCGCCGTCATGTAAGCCGGGTCCATCAGCCCCGCCAAAGGCACCGCCACCACATCACTGTCCGCCCCGTAAGTGCCCCAATCGGCATAAGCCAGCCGCGAGCTCTCGGCAAAAAGATGCCAGCTCACCGGGCTGTCCGGCCCCAGCGCCGTCAGGTCAAAGCCCTCCAGCTGCTTCAAAATCGTCGACACGGTAAACCCACCCGCCGAAGGCGGCCCCATCGAACACACCCGCCACACCCGGTAGCCCACACACACCGGCGGCCGCGCCTTCGCCTCATAACCCGCCAGATCGGCCATGGTCATCGGCGACGGGTTCATCGGCGCGCTCTGCACCCGCTTCACAATGTCCTCGGCAATCGGCCCGGTATAAAAGGCCTGCGGCCCGGCCTTGGCAATCGCCTCCAGCGTCTGCGCCAGCGGCTCATTCACAATCCGCGTCCCCACCGGCTTCGCCTTGCCGTCCGCGCCCAGATACAGCGCCTTCGCCTCCGGCGTCAGCGCCAGCGTGTCCGCCCGCGCCGCAATCGACCGCTCAAGCCGCGGCGTCACCACATAGCCACCCCGCGCCAGCGCAATCGCCGGCTCAAACACCTTCGCCCAGGGAAGCGCCCCATGCTTGCCATGCGCCAGCGCCACCATCGCGACATTGCCCGGCACCCCCACCGACTTGCCGCCCGGCACGGCGACCGAGCGCGACAGCGCCTTGCCAGCCCCGTCCAGAAACCAGTCCTCGCCCGCCGCCATCGGCGCCTTCTCGCGCCCGTCAAACGTCTCCGGCGCCGCCGCCCCGTCGCGGTGCAACACCAGAAACCCGCCGCCGCCAATCCCCGAAGACTGCGGCTCCACCACCGTCAGCGCCAGCATCATCGCAGCCGCCGCATCCATCGCATTGCCACCCGCCCTGAGCATCGCCAGCCCAGCCGCCGCCGCCCGCTCATCCGCGGCCGTCGTCGCCGCCCGCCAGGCCCCCTCGGCAGCAGGTGCCGCAACAGTCTGGGCAACGGGCGCCGCCGCCATCCCCGGCGGCTCCGCCGTGGCCGCACAAGCCCCCAACAAGAGAACAGGAAACAGGCGATACATCTTGCTCATCCCCAAACCATAGCCGCCCCCCCGCAGCCTTGCCAGTCCCCCAATCGTGCAGGGTCGCACGACTGGAGAAAGCCTCCGGCGGGCGAGAAGGGCCTTCGGCGGCTGGGGCCTCAGGCCCCAGACCCCATCAGCGGAGCCGCCCAGAAAATATCCGTCGCCCCGGGCTTGACCCGGGGCCTAAGCGACTCCGTTCCCGCAAAGCCCAGCGCCGCAGGCTATCAAAGCGCTTCGCGCCAGCGCTCCCCTCCGAAACCTTGTCCCACCCCAACAAATGGGGTCTGGGGCCTGAGGCCCCAGCCGCCGGAGGCCCTTCTCCAGCCGCCGGAGGCCCTTCTCCCCCCGCCCGACGCCCTCAGCGCCGCGACCCCACCGCCGCGCCCACGCTCGCAAAGCCCGCCGCGCGCAGGGCCGCTGCCAGTTCCACCTTGATCCGCTGCACCAGCCCTGGCCCTTCATAGACGAGGGCCGAGTAGAGCTGCACGGCGCTCGCCCCGGCCTGGATGCGTGCCAGTGCGTCGGCGCCGGAGCTGATGCCCCCGGCGGCGATCAGCGGCAGTGCGCCTCCGGTGGCGGCGGCGAAGCCCTTGAGCGCGGCCATGGCCAGCGGCGCCAGCGGCGCGCCTGAGAGGCCGCCGGCCTCGCCGCGCAGGTCCGAGGTCAGGCCGTCGCGTGAGAGGGTGGTGTTGGAGACGATCAGCCCGTCCACCCTGCCGTCGATGGCGGCGCGCGCGATGGTGTCGAAGTCGCCCGGCGCAAGGTCGGGTGCCACCTTCACGAACAGCGGCCCGCAGCCGGCCGGGCGTGCGGCTTGCACCCGGGCGATCAGGTCGGCAAGGGCGGCTTCGTCCTGCAGCGCGCGCAGCCCCGGCGTATTGGGCGAGGAGATGTTGACCGTCACATAGTCCGCCAGCGCGCCCAGCCGGCCGATGCCGGTCGCATAATCGGCCGTGCGGTCCTCGCTGTCCTTGTTCGCGCCGAGATTGATCCCCACCACGCCGCGCCGTTCTCGCCCCGCCAGCCGGGCAGCGGCCGCGTCCATGCCCTCATTGTTGAACCCCATGCGGTTGATCACCGCCCGGTCCTCGCGCAGCCGAAACAGCCGCGGCTTGGGGTTGCCCGGCTGCGGCCGCGGCGTCACCGAGCCACACTCGACAAAGCCGAAGCCCAGCGCCAGCATCGCATCGGCCACTTCGGCATTCTTGTCGAAGCCGGCGGCCTGCCCCACCGGGTTGGGCAGGTCCAGCCCCGCCAGCGAGGTCCGCAAAATGGGATCGTCCGCCCCGGTCGGCTTCGGCCAGAGCGGCAGCGCCTTCAGCGTCAGCCCATGCGCCGCCTCGGGGTCAAGCGCAAAGACCAGCGGCCGCAGCGCCGCATAAAGCCCGCTCATTCGCCTATCTCCTCTTCATCCCGCCCCACCATCGCCAGCGCGCGCGCCCGCTGTTGCCGCAAGCCACACCAATGCACCAGCGCCTCCTCGCGGCCATGCGTCACCCAGAGCGCGCCGGGCCGTACCTCGGCGATGGTCGCCGTCAGCTCGTCCCAGTCGGCATGGTCGGAGATGATCAGCGGCAGCTCGACGCCGCGCTGCTTGGCCCGTTGCCGCACCCGCATCCAGCCCGAGGCCATGGCGGTGATCGGCTCGGGCAGCCGCCGGCTCCAGCGGTCGGCGAGTGCCGAGGGCGGCGCAATGATGATCGCCCCCTTCAGCGCCTCGCCCTTCAGCGTGCCGACGGGCCGCACATCCCCCAGCGCCACCCCCAGCGCCTCATATAGCTCGAACAGCCGCACCATCGCCCCGTGCAGATACACCGGTGCATCAAACCCCGCCTGTCTCAGCTCGGCCACCAGCCGCTGCGCCTTGCCCAGCGCATAGGCCCCCACCAGCACACAGCGGTCCGGGTTCGCCGCCCGCGCCGCCAGCAGCTTGGCCACCTCCGCGCGCACCGGCGGATGGCGAAACACCGGCAGGCCGAAGGTCGCCTCGCTCACAAACACATCACAGCTCACCGGCTCGAACGGCGCACAGGTCGGGTCGGGGCCGCGCTTGTAATCCCCGCTCACCACCACCCGCTCACCGCGATATTCCAACACCACCTGCGCCGAGCCCAGCACATGGCCCGCCGGCACCAGCCGCACATCCACCTCGCCCACCCGCACCGTCTCATGCGGCTTGGCCGCCTGCCCGCCCGGCTGCGGCCCATAGCGCGCCGCCATGATCGCCAGCGTCTCGGCCGTCGCCAGCACGCGCGCGTGCCCGCCGCGCGCATGATCCGCATGGCCATGCGTCACCAGCGCCCGGTCCACCGCGCGCCCCGGGTCCACCCAGGCGCCGGCGGGCGGCACAAAAATCCCGTGGCTGTGCGGCTCGATCCAACTCACCATCATCGTTCCTTGCCGCATCAGGCCCGGCCCGGCTAGAGTGCATCAAGCCTCAGGAGACCCGCCATGCGCGCCCTCATCCTCATCGCCCTCTTCGTCCCCGCAGCGGCCAGCGCCGCCCCCAAAGTCACCCCCGGCCAATGGCAAAGCACCACCATCATCGACAGCGTCACCATGCCCGGCCTGCCCCCCGAAGCGCTGGCCATGATGAAGGGCCGCCCCACCACCGTCACCTATTGCCTGACGCCTGAAGAAGCCGAGGCCGACCCCAAGAAGATGCTCGCCGCCGACAAGAGCTGCAAGGTCGACCGCTTCGACATCACCGACACCACCATCGACGCCGCCTTCACCTGCAAGACCGACCAGGGCCCCGCCACCATGACCATGAAGGGCACTCACAACGGCACCAGCTACGCCATGACCAACACCATGAATTCCGGCCCCATGACCATGGCCAGCCACGCCACCGGCAAATATCTCGGACCCTGCAAATAACCCCACTCCCCCCCGCCCTCGAAAGCTGGTTCACCCGCCGCGGCTGGGCCCCGCGTGCCCATCAACTCGCCATGGTCGAAGCCGCCGCCGCCGGCCACCACGCCCTGCTCATCGCCCCCACAGGCGCCGGCAAGACGCTGGCCGGCTTCCTCCCCAGCCTCGCCGCCCTCACCGCGCGCCCGCGCGAAGGCCTGCACACCCTCTATGTCAGCCCCTTGAAGGCGCTCGCCGCCGACATCGCCCGCAACCTCGCCGCCCCCATTGCCGAAGCCAGTCTCCCCATCAGCGTCGAAACCCGCACCGGCGACACAAGTTCCGATAAAAAGGCCCGCCAGCGCGCCGCCCCGCCCAACATCCTGCTGACCACCCCCGAAAGCCTCGCGCTCCTCCTCTCCTACCCGCAAGCCGACACCCTATTCGCCGGCCTCGAAAGCCTGATCATCGACGAGATCCACGCCTTCGCCCCTTCAAAGCGCGGCGACCAGCTGGCGCTCGCCATGGCCCGCCTGCAAGCGCTCGCCCCCCGCCTGCGCCGCACCGGCCTCAGCGCCACCATCCCCGATCCCATGCCCTTCCAGAGCTGGCTCGCCCCCGACACCGACCCCGAATCCGTCCGCCTCATCACCTGCGCCGAAGGTGCGGCCCCCGACATCGAGATCCTCGTCCCCGAAGGCCGCATCCCCTGGTCCGGCCACAATGGCCGCTGGGCCGCCGCCGCCGTCATGCGCCGCATCGAGCAGGCAAGGCTGGCCATCGTCTTCGTCAACACCCGCGCCATCGCCGAACTCGTCTTCCGCGATCTCTGGGCCGAAAACGAGTCCGCGCTCCCCATCGGTATCCACCACGGCAGCCTCGCCCCCGAAGCCCGGCGCAAGGTCGAAGCCGCCATGGCCGAAGGCCGCTTGCGCGCCATCGTCGCCACCGCCAGCCTCGATCTCGGCATCGACTGGGGCAATGTCGATCTCGTCATCCAGATGGGCGCCCCCAAAGGCGCCTCGCGCCTGCTCCAGCGAACGGGCCGCGCCAACCACCGCCTCGACGAACCCAGCCGCGCCCTCATCGTGCCCGGCAACCGCTTCGAATATCTCGAGGCATTGGCCGCCCAAGACGCTGTCAAAGCCCATGATCTCGACGCCGAGCCCTTCCGCCCCGGCAGCCTCGATGTGCTCGCCCAGGCCATCTTCGCCCGCGCCTGCGCCGGCCCCTTCTGTCCGCACGTGCTCTTCGCCGAAGTCCGCTCCGCCGCCCCCTATGCGGGCCTCAAGCGCGCCGAGTTCGATGCCGCCCTCGATGTCATCGCCACCGGCGGCTATGCGCTCAGAGCCTATGACCGTTACCGCCGCCTCACCCCGCTTCCAGACGGCCACTACCGCCTCACCCACCCCCGCCTCGCCGCGCTTCACCGCCTCAACGCCGGCACCATCGTCGAAGCCGTCACCATGTCGGTCCGCTTCGGCCGAAGAGGCCGCAGCCTAGGTCAGGTCGAGGAATGGTTCGGCGCCCAGCTGCGCATCTCAGACACCTTCATGTTCGCCGGCCAGACCCTCGAAGTCACCGGCTTCGACGGCGCCGACATTCTCGTGAAAATGGGCCGCGGCACCCCGTCCGTCCCCACCTATGTCGGCGGCCGCATGCCGCTCAGCACCAACCTCGCCCGCCGCGTCCGCGCGCTCCTCAACAGCCCCGAACGCTGGCCCGAAATGCCACCCGACGTCGCCGAATGGCTCGAAATCCAGCGCCTGCGCAGCGTGCTCCCGGCGCCTGCCGGCCTGCTCATCGAAACCTTCCCCCAAAACGGCCGCTGGTTCATGGTCGCCTATGGCTTCGCCGGCCGCCCCGCCCACCAGACGCTGGGCATGCTGCTCACCGCCCGCATGGAAAAGGCCGGCCTCCAGCCCATGGGCTTCGTCGCCTCCGATTACATGGTCGCCACCTGGTCGCTCATCGAACCCACCGACCTCGCCCCCCTGTTCAGCCCGGAAATCCTCGAAGACGAGCTCGCCGAATGGGTCGCCGCCTCCCCCTTCCTGCGCCGCGCCTTCCGCGAAACCGCCATCATCGGCGGCCTCATCGAGCGCAGCCAGCCGGGCAACCAAAAAACAGGCAAACAGCTCAGCGTCTCCTCCGATCTCATCTACGAGGTGCTCCGCCGCCACCAGCCCGACCATCTCCTCCTCACCGCCGCCTGGAACGACGCCCGCGCCAAACTCACCGACCTCGACCGCCTCGCCGCCATGCTGGAGGCCGCCCAGACCAGCCTCACCCACCGCCGCCTGCCCCGCGTCAGCCCCTTGGCCGTCCCCGTCCTGCTCGAAGCCGGCCGCGAATCCGTCCCCGGCCAAAGTGCCGACACCGCGCTGCTCCTCGAAGCCGAAGCCCTCACCCGCGATGCCATGCGTCTCGACTAGCGCGCCCGGCCATGGCACATCCGCGGCCATGCTCCTCTTCGCCGGCGAAACCCTCGTCCCGCTCTCCTGCGGCGCCCTCTACTGGCCAGCCCGAGCCACGCTGTTCGCCGCCGACCTCCACCTCGAAAAGGCCAGCCACTTCGCCCGCCGCGGCTGGCCGCTCCCCCCCTATGACAGCGAAGCGACGCTCACCCGCCTGCACCAGACGCTCCTCGAAACCCGCGCCACCACCCTGATCGCGCTCGGCGACAGCTTTCACGACGCCCACGGCCCGTCCCGCCTCCCCGCCCCGGCCCGCGCCAAGCTGGCTGCCATCGCCGCCCACGCCCAGATCCTCTGGATCACCGGCAACCATGATGACGATACCGCCGCCCAGCTTCACGGCACCGCCCATGAAAGCCTCACGCTGGGCCCGCTCACACTCCGCCACGAGGCGGACCCCCAAGACCCCGCGCCCGAGCTCTCCGGCCATTTCCACCCCAAGGTCACCATCCGCCACAAGGGCCGCAGCGTCCGCCGCCGCTGCTTCGCGCTCAGCCCCACCAAGCTCATCCTCCCCGCCTATGGCAGCCTCGCCGGCGGCCTCGATCTCACCGACCCCGCCTTCGCCGCCGCAGCGCCGGGCGCGCTCACCGCCCTCATCCCCGAAGCCGGCCAGCTGCTCCGCTTCCCCGTCGCCCAGCTGGCCGCCTGATCCGCCCCTCGCCCGTCATGCCGTCCCCCATCGCCGCCAATCCCGTCGTCCCCCGCTTCGGCGTCGCCGTCGCCGCCCTTGGTCAAAGCGGCATCGTCGCCGCCAATCCGCTCTGGCGCAGCCTCGGCGCGCTGCTCCAGCCACCACCGCTCCGGCCAGCCCGCACCGTCTGCTACCAGCCCCTGCACTTCGCCCATCACCGCCTGCCCGTCTGGGCCGCGCTCGCCCGCCCCGAGGAAAGCCGCCACTGGCCGCAGATCGACCAGCTCAGCCCCGCCACACCCGCCCGCCTCCATGCGCTCGCCTTCATCCCCAGCCGCGCCCCCGAATTCACCCGCCGCGCCGCGCACAGCTTCCGCCTCGCCGATACGGAGCGTGACACGCTCGAACAGCTGCTCATCTCCCACGACATCGCCGAGCTCGGCCACCGCCTCGGCGTCACCCGCGCCGGCGCCCGCAAGCGCGCCGAAGCGCTCTACCGGACCATCGGCACCACCAGCATCGCCGGCCTCATCGCCACCATCAGCCAGCTCTTCACCGATGAGTTCATCTCCGATCACCAGCAGGAGCCCGCACTTCAGGCCGTGCTCGGCCTCTCGCCTGCCCAGGCCAGCGTCGCCCGCCTCATCGCCGCCGGTCACAGCCTGCCCCTTGTCGCCAGTCGCTTGCGCCTCTCCCCCCACACGGTGCGCGATCACGCCCGCATGGCCCGCGAAAAGGCCGAGGTCAGTCGCCTCAAGGATTTCGCCCAGGTCGCCACCGAAGCCGCCGCCGTCCACAGCATCGTCACCGGCGCCGACGGCCTCCATCATGACCGGTTCGGCCTGCTCGACGCCACCCTCATCCTCCACCGCGAAGGCCGTCAGATCGCCCTGGCAGACTTCGGGCCAGATCACGGCCGCCCGCTGCTCGTCTGCCACGGCGGCATGGCCACCCGCGGCCTCGGCCTCCATCTGCGCCGCGCCCTGCAGGCCCAAGGCTTCCGCCCCATCGGCATCGACCGTCCCGGCTTCGGCCTCACCGATCCTTCGTCAAGCGCCCCCCAATTCGCCGCCGCCGCCGATGACATGGCCTTCGCCCTCGACACGCTAAATCTCCCGCAAGCCGCCCTGCTCTCGCTCGACACCGGCGCCGCCACCGCGCTTGCCTTCTGGCAAAGCCACGGTGAGCGCATGACCATCGGCGCGCTCATGTCCCCGCGCCCGCCCGCCCGCCCGCGCAGCGGCACCCGCCTCGCAGATCGCTTCGCCCGTGCCGCCATGCAGCGCCCCGACGTCATCAACAGCCTCTGGAAACAGCTGCGCACGCGCGCCGGCGCCGCCATGGCGCTCTGGCTCGCCGAGCGGCTCTTCGCCAGCCACCCGCTCGATGCCGCCCTGCTCGCAGACCCGGACTTCCGCGCCGGCCTCGCCGCCGAACTGCTCACCTGCGGCGCCCGCTCGGGCCAGGGCATCAGCGCCGAACTCGCCGCCTATCAGCACTGGCAGCCCGCCCCCGGCCCGCCGCGCGCCTGGACCATCATCCTCGCCGAACAGGACCCGCTCTGGGCGCCCTCGCTCACCGACCCTGCCGCCCGCGCCGCTTGGCACGTCCTCGGCCAGCCCGACTGGCATGTCCTCAAGGGCGCCGGCCGCTTCGCCATCACCAGCCACGCCGAGGCCATCGCCGCCGTCCTCGCCGCGAAATGCGAAAGGCCCCGCACAGAAACACAGGTTTCGCCAAATAAATCCGCCGCCCAGTAGCCAAAAGGGGGATGCTTCCCGCAAGCCGTTCCGCCTAATGAACGTTAACATTCCGTAGCTCACGCGTTCAGGGGGTTCAAAACATCATGCGTCTCGCACTCGCGCTCGTGCCGCTGGCCCTCGTCGCGGCCCTGCCCGCCAAGGCCACCACTACAATCGAAAACTGGACCTTCCAGGCCAGCACGCCGACCGGCCCCATCACCAGCCACAGCGGCAGCTTCTCCTTCTCCTACGATCAGGACGAGCCGTTCAATCCAACCCTGATCTCGGTCGATTCCCGCATCGGCGACCTCATCTTCGACGCCTCCAACACCGGCATCGAACCCTTTGAGGATTCCTTCGCCATCGGCGGCATCTCGCGGGGCATCCGGCCGCTGCGCCTTCCCCTCAACGGCCCGACCGCCGACTGGCTCTTCTACGTCATCCCGACCGAGACCTATTTCGGCTATGTCGTCTCAACCTCGACCTTCGTCTTTCCCGACCGTGCCGTCCGCTTCACCCGCGAAATCCTCACCGCCCCCGTCGGCAACCCCGTCCCCGAGCCCGCAACCTGGGCCATGCTGATCGCCGGCTTCGGCCTCATTGGCGCCGCCCAGCGCAAGCGCAGAGCGCGCCAGCCCGCCACCAGCTGAGCGCAGCCCGCCACCAAAGTCTTGCCCAAGGCGCGCGCCCGCTCCATTCTCGCCACAGGGAACAGGGGAGTCGCCAAAGTTGCGCGCCGTAGCAAAGCCAGCCGCCATCGCCGCCAGCGTCCTTGCGCTGCTGCTCATCGCCGCCACCCTCAGCGTCCCCCGCCTCGTCCGCTCATCGGCGCAGAGCTGGGTCGCTGAAAACCTCCCCGGCAAGGCGCTGGTCCTCGCCGACGCCCGCTTCAACCCCCTCACCCTCACCCTCACCCTGGGCGGCCTCGCCATCGGCGACACGGCCGCCCCGCCCATGGTCGCCGTCAAACAGCTGGTCCTCAACGCCAGCCTCGCCAGCCTCTTCACCCTCACCCCCCGCTTCGACGCCATCACCGTCACAGAGCCCAGCATCGACGCCGTGCTCCGCCCAGACGGCAGCCTCAACCTCGTCGAGCTCGTCCCCCCCGATGACGGTGAACCCCTGCCAGAAGTCCACATCACCAGCCTCAGCCTCACCGACGGCGCGCTCACCCTCACCGACCGGCGCACCGACACCCCGCACAGCGCCCGCCTCACCCCCATCACCTTTACCCTCAACGAATTCAGCACCGCGCCCGGCGATGAAGGCGGCTTCCGCCTCGCCGGCCAGAGCGAGGCCGGCGAAGCCTTCACCTTCGAAGGCGCGCTCGCCGCCGCCCCGCTCGCCTCATCGGGCGCCCTCACCCTCACCAACATCCGCCTCGAAACGCTGGCCCGCTTCGCCGCCGACGCGCTGCCGCTCAGCGCCGCCAGCGGCACCCTCAGTCTCGCCGGCGATTACAGCGTCGCCGTCCCCACCGACGCCGAAAAGCCGCTCGAGCTCGGCGCCCATCTCGCCAGCCTCGCGCTGGCCGATGTCACCCTCGCCACCGCGCAAGGCGACAGCCTCGCCCTCAAATCCGCCCGCCTCGGCGACACGCGCTTCAGCAGCGCGGAAGACAGCCTCACCATCGGCCCCCTCAGCCTCGAAGCCCTCGACGCCAGCCTCGCCAGCGGCGAACACCTCACCCTCGAAACCCTCGCGCTGGCCAGCAACCGCCTCACCCCCAGCACCAACGCCCTTGAGGCCGGCGCGCTCACCCTCACCGCACTCCAAGTCTCGGGCGGCAAAAACCCCCCCCTCCGCCTCGCCAGCCTCGCGCTCGCCCCCAGCCGCATCGACACCCCCACCCAAAGCGTCAGCCTCGGCGCCCTAAGCCTCGCCGGCCTCAGCGCCAGCCCCCGCCTCAGCCGCACCTACGCCCCCAGCCTCCCCGGCCTCTGGCCCCGCCGCAGCACAGCCGAAACCCCCGACACGCCGGCCTGGTCCGTCAGCCTCGAAAGCCTCTCCGCCACCGAAACCGACCTCACCCTCCTCCACCCCGCCGCCCGCACCCGCATCACCGGCGCCCTCAGCCTCGGCGCGCTCACCTCCAGCCTCGATACCGAAACCCCCATAGAAGCCGACCTGCTCATTGGCCGCGCGCCGCTCAAGCTCAGCGGCACCGTCACCCCCGCCACCAGCAGCGCCGCGCTCAGCCTCACGCTGGCCAATCTCGATCTCGCAGCGCTGGCCCCCATGGCCCCGCCCATGCCCGTCGTCCTCAAGCAAGGCCGCCTCAGCCTCGACGGCCAGCTGGCGCTGCGCAACACCGTGCCCCGCTTCACCGGCGGCCTCACCCTCGCCAGCCTCGACATCAAACAGCCCCTCCCCCCGCAGATGAAGGCCCCCAACCGCCCGCCGACCTCGCCAGCCTCAAACAGCTCCGCGCCCAGGGCATCACCGCCACCCCCAGCCGCATCGACATCAAGCGCCTGACCCTCAATACCCTCAACGCCAACGCCCAGCTCGGCCCCGACAACAAATTCAACCTCATCGCCCTCACCGGCGCCGCCGAACCCGCCCCCGAACCAGACACCGCCCCCAAACCCAAGCCCGCCCCCAAACCCACCCCAAGCACCATGCCCGACGTCCATATCGACACCCTCGCCGTCACAGGCAGCAGCGTCGGCTTCCGAGATCTCGCCATCACCCCCAATTTCGCCGTCCGCATCGAAGCGCTCGAAGGCACCGTCACCAACGTCGACAGCCGCCCCGGCCGCATCGCCAGCGTCGATCTCAAGGGCCATGTCGTCGACCGCTTCTCCCCCGTCACCGTCAGCGGCACCGGCAACCCCTTCAACTATGCCGACGCCACCGACATCACCGCCAAATTCGCCAACATCGAACTCCCCGTCTTCAACCCCTATTCCGGCCGCTTCGCCGGTTACAGCATCGCCCGCGGCAAGCTCGAAACCACCCTCCACTATAAGATCAACAACCGCGCCCTCGAAGCCGATCACCAGGTCGTCATCGACCAGCTCACCTGGGGCGACGCCACCGACAGCAAGGACAAGGTCAGCCTGCCCATCCGCCTCGCCACCTCGCTGCTCAAAGACCGCAACGGCCTCATCACCCTCGATCTCCCCGTCGCCGGCACCGTCGATGATCCCACCTTCCGCATCTGGCCCGTCGTCTGGAAAATCGTCGGCAACGTCATGACCAAGCTCATCACCGCCCCCTTCGCCGCACTCGGCAGCCTGTTCGGCGGCGGCTCGGCCGAAAAAGCCCAGTTCATCGCCTTCGAGGCCGGCCAGTCCCAAATCGCCCCCGAAAACGCCGAGGCGCTGGCAACGCTGGCCAAAGCCCTAGCCGACAAACCCGTCCTGAATCTCGATCTCCCCGCCGGCCCCGCCATCCGTGAAGACGCCGCAGCCCTCGCCGAAGCCGCCCTCCACAAAGCCGCCGCTACGCTGGCCAAAGCCGAAACCTACGAAAGCCTCAGCGAAGACAAACGCCACGACACCCTCAAAAAACTCTACAAAGCCAAACGCGGCACCAGCCCCGATTTCCCCGAAGACATAAAAGAAAAACCCGCCCGCATCGCCTGGATGGAAACCCAGCTCGCCGAAACCTACACCCCCACAGACCTGACCCTCGCCACCCTCGGCCAAGCCCGCGCCAACGCCGTCAAGGCAGTCCTCCTAGCCGACAACACCCTCGACCCCGCCCGCATCTTCCTAAACACCCAAACCGCCGTCACCTTGCAGGACAACCGCCCCACCATGGAACTCAAGATCAAGTAGCCTTGCCGCAGAAGGGCCTCCGGCGGGCAGGGGACTCGTCCCCTGCACCCCATCCGTTATTAGGTCGCCGAACCTCCCAAGCCATCGCTCCGGTCACCGCCACCCACCCAAACACCCCCCGTCGCCCCACACTCGCCCACCCCGTCGCCCCGGGCCCGCCTACCCCGTCGCCCCGGGCTCGACCCGGGGCCTAAGCACCGCCCACGCCGCAATCCTGCGACGACGGGTTTCTACCAGTTCCGGTCGTTAAGACTGGCCAACGCGAACGTCGACTCCAGACAATAGCAGTCACTCGGGTCACAACAGTCCGCACGGCTGGACCCGCCGACATAGCGGACGCAAGATCGACGATTGGGAGTGCCCGAAAGCTGCCGCGCGGTCATCAAATGCAACTGAGCCACTTTAAGTGAGAATAATGATCCTCAATACATGTTCTTTAGCTTGCAGAATTATTTATGTTCACTTATGTTTTGTAGCATGATTAACTTCATTGATCGTGTCCGCGCTGCAATGGTGAAACGCCGCGAGAGAACAGAGGTGAAGCAGGCTAGTGATCGATCAGTGGAACGCGCGTACAATTGAATTGGCTACGCAAAATCCGGCTCTTCAAGGCGGTTAGGAATGGTCATCCGATGAATCAAACCCCTCCTATGCCCCCCTCGGCGGTGACGACGCCTGAAGCGGATGATCCCAACCGCCATATTCGAGAATATCTACGCTACTACCTTAGGCTTACGAGCCCGCCAGGCTACGCGGTGATGATCCGCGGGCCATGGGGTATCGGCAAGACGTTCCTGATCCGTCAAATCCTCGCCGACCTATTCGATGACGAGAAAGAATATATCTACGTCAGCCTCTACGGCGTTGATGCCCCCTCTGAAATTGACACGGCCATCTTTGCCGCAACCCATCCCATTCTGGGGTCGAAGACTGCAAAAGTTGTTGGACGGGCACTGAACGCAGGCCTGAAATTCCAGGGGATTGAAAACCCGATAACGCTCCAGGATTTCGAACGCAGGACCACCGGTGCGATCTACGTCTTTGACGACATCGAGCGCTCGTCGATGTCGTCTGACGCCATCTTCGGTTACATCAATCAGTTCGTGGAGCACTCAGGGTGCCGAGTTGTCCTGGTCGCCAACGAAGCAGAACTAGAGAACTCCGACGGCTATCGCCGCAAGCGGGAAAAGCTGGTCGGGCAGACCCTGGAAGCCAAGTCTGCGGTACGGGGCGCGCTTGCTGCATTTCTCGCCGACGTGGCAAATGATGAGGCGCGCGATCACCTTAAATCGGTCGAGAACCATATCGTCGAACTTTACGAACAGGGCGAGGTCAATAACCTACGGGTTCTCAAGCAGACGCTTTGGGGCTTCGAACGACTCTATCAGGCTATAGAGCACCACCATCGACAACACGCCAGAGCAATGCTGCATATCCTGCACCTGCTCTTCGCGCTCTCGTTTGAGATCAAGCTTGGACGGTTGGATGCCGCGCAGATCAGAGGTCGCAAAGATCACTGGATCGCGGCGATGGTGGACCGCAACAACGACGCCCCGATAAAGTCTTCCTTTGATCGCTACAAAGGCGTCGACTTGAGCGACACGACTTTGTCAGACGAGCTTCTGATCGAGCTGCTGGTCAATGGTGTCATCGACGAGTCGCTAATCAAGCGCGACCTGGATGCCAGTTCCTGGTTCTATGAGCCGGCTGACGAGCCATCCTGGCGCACGATATGGCACCGGTTCGAACGAGATGACGGCGCAGTCGTAGAAGCCATCGGTACGCTGCAACGTGAACTGGCCAATTTCCAGTATCGCGAACCCGGCGAAATCCTGCACATCTTCGGCATGATGCTGATTATGACCGAGATCAATCTTCTCGAAGGTGACCGCGAAAGCGTCATCGAAAGCGCAAGGACCTATATCGTGGCCTTGCGAGAACGGGGTGAATTGCCACCCCTTAACCCAAACTCGTTTATGGAACGCATAAGGAACGGTTCGTGGGGAGGTCTCGGTTTTGCTGATGCTGGATCGCACCACTTCGGGCAAATCTACGATTTCCTCGATGAGCAGCGGCAGCTAGCGCGGATCGAGCGACTACCCGCACTCGCAGAGCGCCTGATGAGCGAGCTAGGCGAAGATCCAGACCTGTTTTGCCGACGCCTCGTTGGGCATGGCGGAGAAGGATCGGACTTGATCGAAGGGCCGGTTCTAAGCGAGATCAAGCCTGCCGATTTTCTTGCGGCTGTCCTGCAGCAACCAGCGCAGGTCGAATGTCAGGTATTTCAGTGCCTCGCCTCTCGATACAAGCACCGCGCATTCGTCCGCGGGCTTGAGAACGAGTTGCTTTGGGCGAAATCCCTTCGTGACGCGATGTTGAAGCTTGCCGAAGGTTCGGACCCGGTGCGCCGGAACAAGCTCACCATTTTTGCTGAGTGGTTCGGCCAACATATTCCAGATGACAGCGCGGAAGCTGACGGGGCCTCAGGCTTTCCATGAGTCGTTCTGGGCAGCCTGACAGGAAACCATGGAGCTCACCGTGAAGCTTTACACGCAGAGGGTCGCGCCAAACCCGACGAAGCTCGACCTTTACCTTGCCGAAAAGGCGGCGCTGGGCTCCGAAATCCCGCTAGAACGCATCCTCGTCAACCTCATGAAGGGAGAGCAGCATTCGCCAGCCATCAAGGCGAAGAACCCCCTTGGGCGCGTTCCGTTCCTTGAGCTTGATGATGGCACGATCCTGTCGGAATCGCTCGCAATCATCGAATATCTGGAAGAACGCTGGCCAGAGCCTTCGTTGATCGGCAGCACGCCGCAGGAGCGCGCGCTGGCCCGCGCGCTGGAGAGGAGCATCGATACCGATATTCTCTGTGGCATCGCCTGGGTCGTTCATTCCACCAGATCCCCGGCCGGTTATCCCAACAATCCGGGCGTTGCCGATTGGTTCACAACCTCGATGCAGGTGCCTCTGTCAGCGCTCAATCAAACGCTGTCAGACGGTCGCCCCTTTGTCGCAGGCGAGAAGCCAACCATCGCCGACTGTTCGCTTGGCGCCGCGCTGCAGTTCGCGCGGTTCGGAAAACTGGACGTGCTGAACCGCCATGACCACATTGATGCTTGGGACAAGCGCTATCGCCAGCGTGAGGCAGTGCGGTCCGTATTTGTCGTATGAAAACACACGCCAGCCTGAAATCAGTCGCCGGAGCCCTAAGGTTGATGTGACCGGCTGACGCTTTCGTCGCCACCACAAGTCCACCAACCCCTTGCGCCCCCAGCCACACCCCGCCAAACACCCGGGGTGCAGGGGACAAGTCCCCTGCCCGCCGGAGGCAAAAACAAGTGCTCAAGAAAAACGCGCGCGTCCTCAGCGCCTCCCTCGCCGGCACCGCGGTCGAATTCTATGATTTCTATATATATGCCACCGCCGCCGCCCTCGTCTTCGGCCCGCTCTTCTTCCCCGCCGATGATCCGGCCATCCAGCTGCTCGCCGCCTATGCCAGCTTTGCGGTGGCCTTCATCGCGCGGCCCATCGGCGCGCTCGCCTTCGGCCATTTCGGGGACCGTGTGGGCCGCAAGTCCACGCTCGTCGCCTCGCTGCTCATCATGGGCCTCAGCACCTTCTTCATCGCCTTTTTGCCCAGCCATGCCAGCATCGGCTGGGCCGCCCCCCTGCTGCTCTGCATCCTCCGCTTCGGTCAGGGCTTCGGCCTGGGCGGGGAATGGGGCGGCGCCGCCCTCCTCGCGGTGGAAAACGCGCCGCCCGGCTGGCGCGCCCGCTTCGGCATGTTCCCCCAGTTCGGAGCACCCCTGGGCTTCATCGCCGCCAACGGCCTGTTCCTGCTGCTCGGCCTGACGCTCACAGACACCCAGTTCCGTGAATGGGGCTGGCGCCTCCCCTTCCTCGGCTCCATCCTCCTTGTCGCCATCGGCCTCTGGGTGCGCCTGCGCCTCACCGAAACCCCGGCCTTTGCCGCCGCCATCGCCGAAGCCCCCCCCGCCAAGGTCCCCCTCGCCGAACTCCTGAAGCATCACTGGCGAGACACGCTCACCGGCGTCTTCGGCGTCATTGCCTGCTTTGCGCTGTTCTACATCAGCACCGCCTTTGCGCTCGGCCATGCCACCACCACCATGGGCTACACCCGCGAAGCCGTGCTTCAAGTCCAGCTCGTCACCATCCTTTTCCTCGCTCTCGGCATCGCGCTCTCCGGCTGGCTGTCCGATCGTTTCAGCCCCCGCGCCGTCCTCATCGCCGGCAGCTGCGGCGGCATCCTCGCCGGCCTCGCCATGGCCCCCTTGCTCGCCCTCGGCCTCCCCGGCCTCGCCGCCTTCCTCGCCCTCGCGCTGTTCGCCATGGGCTTCGTCTATGGTCCGCTCGGCGCCTGGCTCCCCGGTCTCTTCCCAGCCCGCGTGCGATACACCGGGGCGAGTCTGGCCTTCAACGCCGGCGGCATCCTCGGCGGCGGCCTCACCCCCGTCATCGCCCAAAGCCTCGCCACAGCTTACGGCCTCGCCCCCGTCGGCCTCTGGCTCGCCGCCGCCTGCGCCCTCTCCCTCATAACGCTAGCCTTGCACGCGCCCAAAAACCCCGCATAGTCAGTCCATGCGCATCTTCTTCCTCGCCCCCGCCCTGCTCCTCGCCACAACAGCGCTCGCCGCCACCCCGCAGGAGGCCGCCCGCCATCAAAAACACGCCGCCGCCGTCACCATCACGCGCGATGATTTCGGTATCCCCCACATCAAGGGCCGCACCAACGCCGACACCGTCTTCGGCATGATCTACGCCCAGGCCGAAGACGACTTCAACCGCATCGAAGTCAATTACCTCAACGCACTGGGCCGCCTGTCCGAAGCCGAAGGCGAGTCCGCCCTCTGGACCGACCTCCGCCAGCGCCTCTGGATCAATGATGCCGCCCTCAAGGCCGATTACGCCGCCTCGCCCAAATGGCTGCAAACCCTGATGACCGCCTGGGCCGACGGCCTCAACTTCTGGCTCGAAAAAAACCCCGGAAAAGCCCGCGTCCTCACCCATTTCGAACCCTGGATGGCGCTCGCCTTCTCCGAAGGCTCCATCGGCGGCGACATCGAAAGCGTCAGCCCCACAGCCCTCCAGAATTTCATCGAAGCCCGCAACCTCCCCTTGCCCCCATCCGAAACCGGCGCCCGCCCCACAGAGCCTTCCGGCTCCAACGGCTTCGCCGTCGCCCCCTCCAACAGCGCCACCGGCAACGCCCTCCTCCTCATCAACCCCCACACCAGCTTCTTCTTCCGCTCCGAAAGCCAGATGACCTCCGACGAAGGCTTGCAAGCCTATGGCGCCACCACATGGGGCCAGTTCTTCATCTATCAGGGCTTCAACAATCACGTCGGCTGGATGCACACATCCTCCGGCGCCGACGTCATCGACGAATTCGCCCTCACCATCGAAATGAAAGACGGCCAGCCCGGCTACCGCTACGGCGCCGAATGGCGCCCCCTCAAGCGCCGCGACATCACGCTGGCCATCAAAGACGCGAGCCCCCGCACCATCACCACCTGGGCCTCCCTCCACGGCCCCATCGTCCGCGCCGAAGGCGACAAATGGATTGCCGTCGCCCTCATGCACAAGCCCTCCGCCGCGCTCCAGCAAAGCTGGCTCCGCACCACCGCCACCAGCCTCAACGATTACCTCAAGATCGCTGACCTCCGCGCCAACAGCTCAAACGCCACCCTCTTCGCCAGCCGTCAGGGCGACATCGCCTATCTCCACCCCCAGTTCATGCCCAAGCGCGACAACCGCTTCGATTACACCCGCCCAGTCAACGGCAACGACCCCGCCACCATGTGGCAGGGCGAACACGCCGTCACCGATCTCCCCAACGTCATCAACCCGTCCACCGGCTGGGTCATGAACACCAACAACTGGCCCTGGTCCGCCGCCGGACCCGCCAGCCCCAAACAATCCGACTATCCCCGCTACATCGACTCCAAAACCGAAAACCCGCGCGGGATCAACGCCGTCCGCGTCCTCAGCGAAAACAAGAGCTTCACCCTCGATACCCTCATCGACGCCGCATATGACAGCCGCCTCTCCGCCTTCGAAACCCTCATCCCCGGCCTCGTCGCCGCCTTCGATACCCTCCCCCCCACAGACCCCCTCCGCCTGACGCTCGGCGGCCCCATCGAAGCCCTCCGCACATGGAACCACCGCTGGGCCATAGACAGCATCCCCACAACGCTGGCCACCCGCTGGGCCGAACTCCTCTGGACCCGCCACGGCGCCAAGGCCCGCGCCGAGCGCGCCGAAATGATCAGCTACCTCCACGAGCAGGTCACCCCCCTCGACAAGCTCACCACCCTTGCCGACACCAAAGCCGCCCTCACCTCCGACTGGGGCACATGGCAAGTGCCCTGGGCCGAGATCAACCGCTACCAGCGCGTCTCCCCCGCCATCAACCAGGCCTTCACCGACGAAGCCCCCAGCATCCCCGTCCCCTTCGCCTCCGCCAACTGGGGCAGCCTCGCCAGCTACGGCACCGTGCGGCCCGAAGGCATGAAACGTCAATACGGCCGCTACGGCAACAGCTTCGTCGCCGTCGTCGAATTCGGCAAGACCGTGCAGGCCAAAGCCATCATGGCCGGCGGCCAGTCCGGCAACCCAGCCAGCCCCCACTACGACGACCAGTCCGCCCGCTACGCCACCCACAACTTCCGCCCCGTCCCCCTCACCCCCACCACCCTAAAACCCCGCACCACCCGCACCTACCACCCCGGTGCGTGAAAACCGCCCCGCCGCCCCCTCACCCCTCCCAAATCGTCGTCCGGTGCAGCAGCCGCGCATGCCCGTCATACCCGCCCGTCGCCCGGTGCAGCAGCGAGCGGTTGTCCCACATCACCAGCATCCCCGGCTGCCATCTGTGCGCATAAACAAACGCCTCCTGCGTCTGCCACGCCAATAGCTCCATCAAAAGCGCCGCCCCCGCCTCGGCCGTCATCCCCTCCACCCCGATGCTATACCCCCAGCATCCATAAATCGCCCGTCGTCCATTGCCCGCGTGCGTCTGCACCAGCGGGTGCACCATCGTCGCCCGCGCGTCTTCGGAGATGATCGGCTGCATCGTCCGCCCAGAGCCAGCGTCCGCCTTCCCGTAAACGCCCTCCGGCGCATAAGCCGCCACCGCCGAATGCACGACGCGCAGCCCCTCCAGCGCCGCCGCCCGCTCGGGCGGCAGCGCCGCAAAAGCCGCATGCTGGTTGGCAAACAGCGTGTCGCCGCCCACAGGCGGAAATCACCTTGCCGTAAAGGCAGGTGCCAATCGGCGGCGCTGCGCAAAAGCTCCAGTCGCAGTGCCAGCTCTCGGCAAAGATCGTGCTCGTCTCGTCCGCCCGCCGCTCGATCGCCGCCACATGCCGCCGCCCCGATATCGGCCGGAAATAGGGGTCATCCCCCAAAACCCCAAAGGCCTGGGTAAAGCGCTCCAGATCATCATCGCTCAGATCCTGATCGGGAAAGGCCAGCACATGATGGTCAGCCCAGGCCGCGCCAATCGCCGCCACCGTCTCCGCGTCCAGCGGCCGCCGCAAATCCACCCCGCGCACCTCCGCCCCGCACGCCTGCCCCGAAGGTGTCACAGAAATCGCCATGGCGTCCTCCCGGGCGCAAGGATGCCACCCCCCCGCCCAAAGTCAAACGCCGCCCGCCCGCAGGGCAGCGTTTCCCGGCCGGAAAATCGAATTTGCGTTGCCGAAATTGGTCGCTAATCTCAGCCACTGCTCAGGGGAACAATCGGAGCGTCACATGGAACACGCCAGTCCTTCGCGCCGCAAATTCCTGATGGCCATCGGCAATCTGTCCAGCGCCGCCTGGGTCGCCGCAAACTGGCCGCAGATCGCCCATGCCGCCCAGCATTCGGGCCAAGACGCCGATCCTGATGCCCCGCACAGCACGCTCGACACCTTGAGCGCGGCGCAGGCCGCCGAAGTCGATGCCATCGCCAACCAGATCGTGCCCGGCGGGGCCACGCCCGGCGCGCGCGACGCCGGGGTCATCTATTTCATCGACAATGCGCTGGGTAGCTTCTTCGCCGATCAGCGGCCCTCCTTCCTGCAGGGCCTCGCCGAGTTCGAGCGCCGCTACGCGGAGGCGCACGGCGCCGGCGCGCGCTTTTCCGCCGCGCCGGATGCGCAGCAGATCGCCTTTCTGCACACGGTCGACAAGACGCCCTTCTTCAGCGCCGTCCGCCGCCTCACCGTGCTGGGCCTCATCGCCCTTCCCAAATATGGCGGCAACCGGAATTATGCCGGCTGGAACCTGCTCGGCGTCGAAGACAATCACGTCTGGGCGCCCCCCTTCGGCTATTACGACACCGATTATCCGGGCTTCGAGCCCTATCCCGGCACCAAGCCCTACACCGCCTGAAGGGAAGCAGCCCCATGGAGCGCAAGACCTACAAGACCAGCGAGACCGTCGATTTCGTCATCGTCGGCTCCGGCGCGTCGGGCGGCATCATGGCCCGGCAACTGGCCCGCGCCGGCCACAGCGTCGTGGTCATGGAGCAGGGGCCGCGCCTCGAGGCGGAAGAGTTCGAGCATGACGAGCTGAAATATCGCCACCTGTCCGGCATCACCAACAACCCGGCCACCAATCCGCAAAGCTTCCGCAGCGATCCCAGCCAGACCGCCAAGCGCGCCAAGGGGCGCAACCCGCTCACCTATGCCCGCGTCGTCGGCGGCAGCAGTTCGCACTTCAACGCCAATTTCTGGCGTCTGCATGAGATCGATTTCATCGAGCGCAGCCGGCTCGGCGCCATCCCCGGCGCGGATCTCGTCGATTGGCCGATCACCTATGCCGAGCTCGAACCCTATTACACCATGGTGGAATGGGAAGTCGGCGTCTCGGGTCTTGCGGGTGCCAGCCCGTTCGATCCGCCGCGCAGCAAGCCCTATCCCATGCCGCCGCTGCCCGTGAAGTCCTCGGGCGTGCTGTTCGAGCGCGGCGCCCGCAAGCTCGGCCTGCACCCGTTCCCGGCGCCCATGGCCATCAATTCAGTCGAATATCGGGACCGTCCGCCCTGCATCCAATGCGGCCTGTGCGGCGGCTTCGCCTGCGAGGTGAAGGCCAAATCCTCCTCGGTCTGGACCGTCATCCCCGAAGCCGAAGCCACCGGCCGCTGCGAGGTTCGCGCCAACAGCTATGTCTTCCGCATCGGCATGAACGCCGCCGGCCGCGCCACCGGCGTCCATTATTTCGATGCCGGTCGCCAGGAGCAGTTCCAGAACGCCCGCGCCGTGGTGGTCTGCGCCAATGGCGGTGAAACGCCAAGGCTGCTGCTCAACTCGGCCACCAACGCCCAGCCGCAGGGGCTGGCCAATTCCAGCGGCATGGTCGGTCGCTATCTGATGTTCAACAAGGGCGGCGGCGCCGCCGCCCGTTTCGAGCATCCCCTCAACGAATATAAGGGCGCCAATGTCACGCGCATCCTGCACGATTTCTACGATTCCGACCCCAAGCGCGGCTTTTACGGCGGCGGCGGCTTCGATGCCCGCTCCGGCGGCCCGCTCACCTGGGGCCAGAGCGTCCCCAAGGGCACGCCGAGCTGGGGGCCCGGCTTCAAGGAATATCTCAAATCCTACACCTATTGGATGACCGTCTCGGGCCATGGCACCTCGCTGGCCGTCGAGACCAACCGCGTCGATATCGATCCCGAACTGAAGGATGACTGGGGCGTGCCCGCCATCCGCGTCACCTACAAGGACCATCCCGACGATGTGAAACACGCAAAATGGATGAGCGAGCGCGCCGTCGAGATCATGGACGCCGCTGGTGCCAAACAGATCGAGGCCAGGGAGATCGGCGAAGCCACCGGCGGCGTCCACCTCCTCGGCACCTGCCGCATGGGCAACGACCCGGCGACCTCGGTCATCGACAAATACCACCGCACCCATGATGTGCGGAACCTGTTCCTCTGCGATGGCTCAAGCATGGTCACCTCAGGCCGCGGCCAGCCAACCCAGACCATCGAAGCCCTGGCCTTCCGCGCCGCCGAACACATCGCCCGCTTCGCCCGCGCCAACGAAATCTGAAAACGGCCCAAGCCGCCCCCGCAGCCCGCACGCCACTTGCAAAAATGTGCCAGATAGGTTATAAAGACCAAATAAGCCGATCAGCGCCCCAATCCCGCTGAAATTCAGGCGATCTGGAATAACCTTCCTAACCTTCCAGCCCGAAGCTGAAGGTCAAAACCCCCGCAAACCCACCGGAAACGGGCTCAGGCGGCGGCTTCCACCCGGTGCAGCGCGCACTGGCCCCAGATGTCCGACAGCGCCTTCACCAGCCGGTCGATGTCATCGTCCGAATGCACCGGGCTGGGCGTGATCCGCAGTCGCTCGGTGCCCACCGGCACGGTCGGATAGTTGATCGGCTGCACATAGATGCCATGGTTTTCCATCAGCCAGTCCGAGATCATCTTGGCCTTCTTGGCATCGCCCACCATCACCGGAATGATGTGGCTCGGGTTCTCCAGCTGCGGGATCCCCATCGCCCTGAGCGCGGCACGCACCTTGGCCACCCGCTCCTGCTGCCGCTTGCGCTCAAAAGGGCTGTCTTTCAGATGCTTGACACTCGCCAGCGCGCCCGCCGCAATCGCCGGCGGCAGGGCCGTGGTGAAGATGAACCCGCTCGCAAACGACCGCACGAAATCGCAAAGCGCCTTGGAGGCCGCAATATAGCCGCCCACAACACCATAAGCCTTGGCCAGCGTCCCCTCTATCACCGTCAGCCGGTCCATCAATCCGTCGCGCTCGGCCACCCCGCCCCCGCGCGGCCCATACATGCCCACCGCATGCACCTCGTCGATATAGGTCATGGCACCATGTTTTTCAGCGACTTCGATGATCTCCTGAATGGGCGCAATGTCCCCGTCCATCGAGTAAACGCTCTCGAACGCCACCAGTTTCGGCACCGATGCATCATATTGGCTCAGCAGCCGGTCCAGGTCCTCCGCGTCATTGTGCTTGAACTTGTGGCACACCGCCCGGCTATGCCGGATGCCCTCGATCATCGAGGCATGGTTGAGCGCATCCGAAAACACCACACAGCCCGGAATCTTGCTCGCCAGCGTCGAAAGCGCCGCCCAATTGGACACATAACCCGATGTAAACAGAAGCGCATCTTCCTTGCCGTGCAAATCAGCGAGCTCGCGCTCCAGCTGCCGATGCACATGCATGGTGCCCGAAATATTCCGCGTCCCGCCCGCGCCCGCACCCGAGCGATCGAGCTCCTCATGGATCGCATTGATCACATCGGGATGCTGGCCCATGCCCAGATAGTCATTGGAACACCAGACGGTCACCTCCTGCGTCCCGTCATCCAGATGCCGCGTCGCCCGAGGATATTCGCCCTTGCGGCGCTGCAATTCCGCAAACACGCGGTAATTGCCCTTTTCCTTCAGTCCATCCAGAGCGGCCTGGAAGTGCGCCTCATAGTCCATCTTACTCTCCCCGAGACTTATTGCCGCACCGTTTCCAAGGCTGCAAGTGTAGATTGTTGACGTTCGGTCACTTTTTCGAGCGCTGACCGATTGCGCATCGCCCAGCGAAACAAGGCAGTATCCTGCCATGGTAAGACCAGAAACCCATGTTCGATGAACGCCAGCAGAACAAGCGCAAAGGCCAGCGCATAACTTGTTGAAACACCGTCGTCAGCGCGCAATGCCGCATTGCCCAACCACGCCGCCAGCGCGGCAATTCCCGCCAGAGTCGCGACAAAGAACCAGCTCGCCGGCGCCACTTTGAAATAGCTCGCCATATAGCGCATCCGGTCTGGCATCATCTCGAGACTGAGGTGCGGCACACCGGCGAAAATGTTGAGCTTGGCCGACAGCCGCATGACAAACAGCAGCGCGAAGGTCAGCGTCGCCGTCTGGTTCACCTGCCCCCAGGTCGCAGCCATCAACACCACAACGGTCGCAAACATCGCGACTTCATGATAAATCAGCGTCGCGGCCGCCAACCGAAACCGCCGCCAGCCCCGCGCATCAGGCGGACAAGGCGCCCGGTTCGGTCCGGTCACAAAACCCATCAGAAAGCTCATCTCGTGCCAGCCCCAAAGCACCAGCGCACAGGTGAAGGCCACATAGGCCGCAATGTCACCCGGTACCGAGGCCGTCATGATGATCCCTGCCATGGCAAAGCCACTCAGCACGGTCGCTGCAACAATGCTCAAGGGCCAGGTCGTGCTCGGCAGCCGGTCCAGCCAGAGCACCAGACCGGTTGAGACAAACCAGAGAAGGGTTGCAAACAGCAGAGGCAGAAAGAGCGCGGTCATGCGTCGTTCGCAGCGCTCACCAGGCCGGCTGCATGCGAACCGAGGCCGGCAGCTGGCTCGGCTGCGTCGGCTGCAGGTAAAGCTGCGCGAAGGTCAGCGCCGCCTGCGCAGAATAAATGCCGCGCTTGATGCGACCGGCCAATCCGCCCTGCACCCGCGCGTCATCGATCTTCGCCGAGATGTCGCGCATCTTTTCCAGCAGCGCCCGGAAGCGCGGCGCGTCGGCGTCGATCGTGATCGGGAAGACCTGCTTGGTGATCTCGGTGGTGATCCGAAACACGGTGAAATCATATTCGCTGATGTCGATGCCCAGCGCCTTGTGCAGGATCGGCCGATTGTGGTCACGCACATACATGGTCGTGTAGACCGCCACGAGGAAGAAGCGGATCCAGAGCTTGTTGAGACCCGTCAGCAACTTTGGGTCAGCCCGCATCAGCAGCGCAAAGCCCTCGCCGTGGCGGAACTCATCGTTGCACCACTGCTCAAACCATTTGAAGATTGGGTGGAATCGCTTGTCCGGGTTGCGCGCAAGGTGGCGATAGATGGTGATGTAACGCGCATAGCCGATCTTCTCGGAGAGATAGGTGGCGTAGAAAATGAACTTCGGCTTGAAATAGGTATATTTCTTGGCCTTGGTCAGAAAGCCGAGATCGATGCCAACGCCAGCATCCTTGAGGCTGTCATTGATGAACCCGGCATGGCGCGACTCGTCGCGCGCCAGCAGCTTGAACAGCGCCTTGGCATCCGGGTTGGTCATCCGCTTGGCAATTTCGGCATAGAGGATGCAGCCCGAGAATTCCGAGGTCATCGATGACACCAGAAAATCGATGAACTCGCGGCGAAGCTCGGGCTCCAGCGAATTGATGACCCCGTCAAACTCGGGCGTACGCTTGAAATGCCGCTTGTTCTGGTCGGCGCGCATTTCCTCGATCAGCGAGTCCCATTCGGCGCGCACAGATGACACATCGATCTTGTTCATCGCCTCATAATCGGTCGTGTAGAAGCGCGGCGAGAGCACGGTCTCCTGCGTCGCCATGGCGACGGCGTCTTCGTGCGTCACATCGCCCTTGGATTCAATCTTGGCGTGAGCATTCATCGCGGCTTCTCCGACGTGAAAGTAATCTCGTAAAGCTCGGTGATGTCGAGCTGGGCTCGCATCTTGGTCCAGAACTGGTCGATAAGGCCAGCGCGCTGCACGGTGGCAGTGCGGCGCAGGGTCAATTCGCCGCCAAATGGCAAGCGTACCGGCTCGCCGTGCACAAGTACCCGGTCGCCGGGCCCGATCGGCACATCGCCGTCAAGCTCGACATGGGCATGAAGCTCTTCGGCCGTATGCGCGGCGACGATCGTGCAGCCCGTATCGAAGACTTCACCGCGAAACAGACCCATCACGCCGGCCCTCCGGCCTTGTCGCTCTCGGCCGAGACCGGCAGCGTCGCGCGCAGATTGGGCAGGTTGCTCGGCTCCGGCGGCTTCTTCCCGGCAAGAATGGCAGCGAATGCCCGGCGATTGTCCGGTCCAAAGCTGCCCAGCTCGATGATCCGACCAGTGCCAAGATCCGTCAGCGTGAGCGCGCCGTCGGCCCATTCGGTAATCCGCACGGGCGAATCGCGACCCGCATCCTTCAAGGTGCGCTCGCGCATCAGCCCGCGCATGACGCCGCGAACGAAGCCCGTGTTCGAGCCCGGCTCCAGGATCACCACAGGCTCATCGCTGGCGGCATCCGCAATCACCAGCGCCCCATCCTCACGGTCGGAAAAGCGATACTCGCGCTCATGAACCACCGCGACATTGTTGGCAGCGCGCACTTCCGGCGCGGTCGGCCGCCCCTCGACCAGCCCGAGCCGCACGCTGAAGACAGCGATCAGCGAAATGCCGATCAGTCCTGCTGCAGCATAAAGCGCACCAACAGGAAATTCCTCATTGTGGAAATCGCTCACGCAGCCGCCTCCAGCCCGCTGATCGGCGCCTGAGCCTCCTGCCGCGCCACACCACCAGAAACCGCCGGATCAGCGCTCTTCAGTGCATCGGCAAGGATCGGCACAAACGTTTCGGACACCGCGCGAAGCATCGGCTGCGGTTCGGCGACCTTCCACGGGCGCACATGCGGCCAGGTCTGCAACCAGCCAAGCGGAAAACGCTCGGTGGGCGCCAGCACGATATCGACGAAGCCGCCGCCAACGGGGCGAACATCCGCCGAGCCGATCTTCGACAGCGGCAGGTTGACCGCCTTGGGCACGGCCGCACCGAAGCGCATGACGAGCCGGCGATTGGTCAGCGTGTAGATGGTCGCGCGCGCACCCGCCCAGGCCAGCGCGCCAAGGACAGCAAGACCCAGCACGGCAACGAGCAGGGTGATGACCGCGCCCGACAGACCGGTGCCGCCGCCCACAAAGGCGAGGCTGGCAACGAACAGAAACCAAGCCATCACGAGGCGCGTGTGAAACACGCTGCGCGCAAAGGCGCGCCAGTCGGGGGTCCCCTGCCAGACGATATGCTCGCCCTTCGGCAGGTTCCCCGGCAGCCCCCTGATTGGCTCGATTTCATATTCCATTGTCATATAAGCGGCTCCGCCCGGTCTTCGGTCGCCCAGAGATAGCCGGCGCCGAAATAGGCCTGCACCTTCTCTTCCTCGAGGAGCGTAATCTGGTCGGGCGACTTCAGCTGCGGCGAGCCTGAGAACTGGCCCGCAGTGACGGCGTCGCAGTGCACTTCGCGCGCCTTCACCCGGGCCATCGTCATCGGCAGCGTCGCCGTGCCGCCATCGGTGAGGGCGACATCGAGATAGCGGATGACATGCTCGGCGCGGTCAACCCAGATGTCCCGAACCGTGCCGGCAACCTTGCCGTCAAGGCCAGTGACAGGCAGGCCGCGCGGGTCGGTATCCCGGCCTTCCACGGTCATGTGACCATCGACGCGCATCGGCACGATGCGCGGGCGGCCAAACATGTCGAAGTCGGGCCGGTCGGCGCGCGGGGCATAGGAGCCCGGGCCAACACCCGAGGAGAGCTTGTCACCGACAACATCGAGCGGCTCGCCCGCCCAGCCGCGCGGCAGGACATTCTGCGGAAGCGGATCACGCTGCCCATTAGGCTGATAGACCGTGCCCTGACCATGCGGCAGCTGGAAGGCCTTGAGCTTCTGGACATCGTCGCCGATCCGCCACAGCTCCTGACGGACCTCGCCGGTCAGGTCGTCTTCCAGCGGATAGCCCTCGCGCCGGCTCTCACGGTTGAGATACCAGACAAGGCTCAGGAAAAAGCCGAAAAACAGGTAGAGGGTCAGCTCGGCAATATCGAGCCCGCCTACCAGGTGCACATTGGACAGCATCTTCTTATCTCCCCTCAGGTTGGGAATTCGGTCAAGCCGAAACGAGCGCGGGTCGGTTTCGCAGAGGACCGCCGCGCCAGCGGCCCAAGCGCAATCAGGCTCATGAATAGTAGCGCAATTTCGATATGCCAGACCATAGAATATCCAGTCGAGGCGCCAACAAGTCCGGGGCCGAGCGCGCCCTTCATGGCGAGCGCGCCGACACCATCGCGGATGGCGCCCGAAAGCAGGATGCCAAGCCCGACGGCGGAGGCCTGAACCGCACCCCAGGCACCGAGCGCAAGACCCGACTTGCCAGCCGAATCGCCGCCGATGTCGCTGAGCGCCATCGCCGCGGTCAATGTGCAGACGGCGAAGAGGCCGTTGCCGAGCCCGATCAACATCGCGCCAAAGCCGAACAGGCCCGGCGATTGCAGCGGCGCCGAGAAGATCACGACGGCGAATGCGAAGATGCCGACAAAGGCGCCCAGCCCCGCCATCCGCGCCGGATCACCGCCGCTCCACAGAAACCGCGCGGCCAAGGCCAGGCCAACGAGCGTGCCGACCGAGGAAAGCGCCGTCAGCCCGGTCGTTGCGGCTACGCTCATGCCCAGAATCTGCCCACCAAACGGCTCGAGCAGGATGTCCTGCATGCCGAAGCCTGCAGCGCCGAGGCCGATGGCGATCAGCAGCCGCTTGGTCGGCCCGGCCGCCATCAGCTCATCCCAGCGCGCGGCAAAATCGGGCGCGTCTTCATCGGGGCGCACGCCGCCAGGCACACGCGCTTCCTGCTTCCACAGCGCAATGACATTGAGCACGACGGTCACCACAGCAGTGCCCTGAATGACCTCGACCAGCCGGGTCTCTGAGAAATCACGCAGCGACTGGCCAATGAGAACCGAGGAGATGAACATGCCGACCAGCAGCATAACATATAGCAGCGAGACCACGCGCGGCCGCACCTCCTTGGGCGCGAGGTCATTGGCCAGCGCCAGACCCGCGGTCTGGGTGACCGCGACCCCGGCGCCGACCATCAGGAACGCCAAAGCACCAAACACTTCGCCGACATTGGCACCGGCAACCTCGCCGCGCCCGGTCATCACCAGAAGCGCAAAGGGCATGATGGCGAGGCCAGCGAACTGCAGCATCGTGCCGGCCCAGATATAGGGCACCCGTTTCCAGCCGAGAAATGAGGCATGATTGTCGGACTTGTGGCCAATCATCGCGCGCACCGGGGCGAACAGCAGCGGCAGGGCCACGAGGATGGCCACCGCGGTTGCCGAAATGCCCAGCTCGACGATCATGACCCGGTTGAGCGTGGCATTGAGCAGCACCATCGCCAAGCCGACCGAGACCTGAAAAAGCGACAGCCGCAGCAGCCGGCTCAGCGGCAGTTCGTCGCTCGCGGCATCGGCAAAAGGCAGGAATTTGGTGCCAAGCCCCGCCCAGAAGCGGACGCCGGCCTTTTGCGCTGGTGGCGCGCTCGAGGCGGTCGCCACGTTCACCGGGTCAGCACTTCCTGTGCGTGGCTGGTGTAGAAGCCGCGCGACACGCGCGCATCGCGGCCTAGCCGGGCACCCTCCACCCGGCTCATCCGCGCCTTGAGATAGCCGTGGCCAACCGGAATGATGCTCGGGCTACGGTCCGACTTCGGAAAGAACTGGCCGATGGCGCGCGCGGTGCGCAGCAGCGGCGTGCCGGGCGCGAAGGTGAAAAGGAGGCTCTCCCGCGCGCGGCCGGCGAGCTGGGCGCAGGCCTCGGCGATCTGATCGGCCTCATAATGGATCAGCACGTCCATCGAGACGATATGGTCGAACTGACCGAGCGCGGGGTCGAGCATGTCGCCCGACATGAGGGTGATCCGGCCCCTGACATCATCCGGCAGCCGCTCGCGCCCGGTGGAGACAAGCTGCTCGGACACATCGATCCCGACCACCTCGGCCCCGCGCCGCGCCGCCTCGATGGCAAGCATGCCGGTGCCGCAGCCCGCATCGAGCAGACGACGCCCGGTGAGATCGGCGGGGAGCCAGCTGAGCAGCAGCGCGCGCATCTCGTCACGCCCGGCGCGCACGGTCGCGCGGATCTTGCTGACCGGGGCATCGCTGGTCAGCGCCGCCCAGGCATCGAAGGCGGTGCGGTCGAAATAGGTCTCGAGCCGGGCACGCTTGGCGGCCCAGCCCTCCACCGCCTGCGCGGCATCCCCGTTGATTTCAGGCACCGAGGCGACAACCGGCTTCATTCAAACCCCAGAAACTCGAAGATCTCGCGGTCCTTCATCGGCCGCGCATCGCAGGGCTCACCGCCGGCCCAGAGCTGGGCGGCCAGACGCATGTATTCCGCGCGCGCCACCTCGACCTCGGGTGCATCTTCCATTTCAAAGATCGTGCACTTCTTCAGCCGCGAGCGGCGAATGGCATCGACATCGGCGAAATGCGCCAGCCGCTTGAGGCCGGTGGCTTCGGCGAAACGGTCGATCTCGTCGGTAGCCTTCGAGCGATTGGCGATGACGCCAGCGACACGGACTTCGTAATTCTTCGCCTTGGCGTTGATCGCCGACATGATACGGTTGGCCGCGAAGATGCTGTCGAAATCATTGGCCGCCACGACGACCGCGCGTTCGGCATGCTGGAGCGGCGCTGCAAAGCCTCCACAGACCACGTCGCCCAGAACGTCGAAGATCACCACATCGGTCTCTTCGAGCAGATGGTGCTGCTTCAGCAGCTTGACAGTCTGGCCCACGACATAGCCGCCGCACCCCGTGCCAGCGGGCGGGCCGCCGGCTTCGACGCACATCACGCCGTTGAAGCCCTCGAACATGTAATCCTCGGGGCGCAGCTCTTCATGGTGAAAATCCACCGTCTCGAGCACGTCGATCACCGTCGGCATCAGCTTCTTGGTGAGCGTGAAGGTGCTGTCGTGCTTGGGATCACAGCCGATCTGGAGCACCCGCTTGCCCATCAGCGAAAAGGCGGCCGATAGATTGCTGCTCGTCGTCGACTTGCCGATGCCGCCCTTGCCATAGACCGCGATGACCTTGGCATTGCCGATGCGGTCGCGCGGGTCGAGCTGGACCTGAAGGCTGCCTTCGCCGTCGGGACGGGTTTTTTCAATCACGGCCATGGTTCGTCATCCTTACGCCGCTTGAGTTTGGCCCACACCTTCGAGGGCGTCCTCGATGGCATCGGTTGCTGCATAAAGCGCAGCGAGGGTTTCGGGGTCGGGCGTCCAATATTTGCGGTCGCTGGCCTCGATCAGCCGGTTGGCCATCTTGGCGGCCGCCCGGGGGTTCATCTTGGCGATCCGGTCACGCATTTCGGTGTCGAGCACATAGGTCTCGGTGATGCGCTGATAGACCCAGGGGTCGACCTCGCCGGTGGTCGCCGACCAGCCCATCGTCGTCGTCACCGCCGCCTCGACCTGCCGCACGCCTTCATAGCCATGGCGCAGCTGACCCTCGATCCAGACCGGATTGAGGATGCGGGTCCGCGTCTCGAGGCTGACCTGCTCCCCCAGCGAACGGACCTTGCCAGCACCCTGCGTCTGATCGCCGATATAGACCGGTGCGGCCTCGCCGCCCTTGGCGCGAGTGACGGCGCGGCTGATGCCGCCCAGCGTATCGACATATTGATCGATGGTGGTGATGCCGAGCTCGACCGATTTCGAGATTCTGATAGGCGCAGTCGACCGTCTTCAGTGTAGCCGCCAGCATTTCGGCCTGACGCACTGGCGCGCCCTTGACGCCGTACGCATAGCCCTTCTGCCGCTCGAAACAGTCGGCCAGTTCATTGGGGTCGGTCCAGCCGCTCGAATCGATCAGCAGGTTGACGTTGGCACCGTAGGCGCCTTCGGCATTGCTGTAGACCCGCAAGCTTGCGGTTTCCATGTCGACCCCGTGCTCAGCGCAATGCTGAAGGCTGTGCTTGCGCACGAAATTCAAATGCGTCGGCTCGTCGGCCTGTGACGCGAGGAGCGCGGCTTCCGCCAGCATCCGGGTCTGGAGCGGCAGCAGGTCGCGGAACACGCCCGACAGCGTGACGACCACATCGATGCGCGGACGGCCCAGCTCTTCGAGCGGGATCAGCTCGGCGCCCGCGAGGCGGTTGTAGCTGTCGAACCGCGGCCGCGCGCCGATCAGATAGAGCGCCTGCGCCAGCTGCGCGCCCTCGCTCTTCAGATTGTCGGTGCCCCAAAGCACCATCGCCACCGTTTCAGGCAGATGGCCGCTGTCGGCGAGACTGCGGTCGATGAGCTTCTGCGCCTGCGCCGCGCCGTCACGCACGGCGAAGGCCGAGGGCAGGCGGAAGGGGTCGAAACCATGGATGTTGCGCCCGGTGGGCAGGATTTCCGGCGTCCGCAGGATGTCGCCACCCGCAACCGGGCGCACATAATGAGCGCCCAGCGCGGCCACCAGCCCATCGAGCTCATGGTTCTGCGACAGTGCGGTGTTCATATTGGCGAGCTCGCGCAGCAGCGGCGTGTCGGGGGCGATCCGGCCATAGACGATTGCCTCCACCGTCTCACGGGGCAGCGGCGTCTCGCGGGCGCTGGCCACCGCTGACAGCATGTCGATCCGCTCTTCCGGTGTCGCCGCAGCGCCGGCGACATGCAGGCCTTGCGGAATCAGCTCCTGCTCGATCTCATAGATTTTCGCCGCCAGCGCCGGCACGTTGCTGCCATCGAGGTCGAGCGCTTCGGCCTGCTCGGCGATGATCTCGGACAGGGTCTCCAGTTCACCGGCCTCGGGATCGCACGAGCGCCAGCGGTCGATGCTCGCCTTCAGGTCGGCAAGGCCCTTGTAGAGACCCGAATTGGTGAGCGCCGGGGTGAGATAAGAGACCAAAGTCGCATAGGATCGCCGCTTGGCGAGCACGCCTTCCGACGGGTTGTTGGCGGCATAGAGATAGATGTTGGGCAGATCCCCGATCAGCCGCTCGGGCCAGCAGGCCGCGCTCATGCCGGTCTGCTTGCCGGGCATGAACTCAAGGCTGCCATGGGTGCCATAATGGAGCACGGCATGGGCGCCGAAATCGTTCCGCAGCCAGCGGTAGAAGGCCATGAAGGCATGGGTCGGCGCGAAGCGGCCGTCGAACAGCAACCGCATCGGGTCGCCCTCATAGCCAAGTGCGGGCTGGATGCCGATGAAGACATTGCCGAACTGGGCGCCGAGGATGAAGACATTGCTGCCATCGGACTGGAATTTGCCCGGTGCCGGACCCCATTCCGCCTCGATCTCGTTGAGATACGGCTCGGTCGCGACGATATGCTCGGCGCTGACCTTGGCATGGACATTGGCCTCGGTGCCGTAGCGCATCGCATTGCCGCCGATCACCGCCTCGCGCACCGCATCAGCATCGGCGGGCACGTCGACATCATAGCCCTCCGCCTTCAGCCGCTTGAGCGTGGCATGGAGCGATTCGAACACGGCGAGGAACTGCGCCGTGCCGGCTGCACCGCCATTTGGCGGGAAATTGAACAGCACGATACCGATCTTGCGCTCCGCCTCCTTGGAGCGGCGAAGCCGGGCCATCTTGACCATCCGGTCCGCCAGCGCCTCTGCCCGCTCGGGGCAGCTCTGCATGGCGCGCACGGTTTCCGCCGGCGCCCAGGTGCAGCGCCGCTCGCAGCCGGTGCAGGCCTCGCCGCTGGCCTCCGAACGGCCACCGAACATGATCGGCGTGGTGCCGCCATCAAGCTCTGGAATGGCGACCATGATCGTCGATTCCATCGCCAGCAGGCCCTGACGGTTGGCGCCCCATTGCTGAAGCGTCTGGAACTCGACCGGAAAGGCCGAGACATAGGGCCGGTCCAGCTTCGCCAGGATTGCTTCGGCGGCTTCGGCATCGTTATAGGCCGGACCGCCGACGAGGCTGAAGCCAGTGAGGTTGACCAGCGCATCGACGGTGGCTTCCCCGTCCTTCATCATCAGCGCCTCGATGGCCGGGCGGGCATCAAGCCCATTGGCAAAGGCGGTGATGACGTTGAGCCCGCGCGCCTCCAGCGCCCGGATCACGCCGTCATAGTGATTGGCGTCGCGCCCGAGCACATAGGAGCGCAGGACTACCAAGCCGATGGTGCCGACCGCATCCTTGCGGCGCGGCAGGTCGGCTACGTTGCTGCTCATGCGGTGCGGTAGATCGGGGTGATATACGCCGACCTCGGGGTAATCCTGCGGCGCCTCGACCTGGAACTTGCCGCGCAGGCCCTTGCGCGGGCCATCGGCGTAACGGTCGACAAGCGCACGGATCATCTGGAAGGCATTGTCGTCCGAACCGGCCAGCCAATATTGGAGCGTGAGGAAATAGGCGCGCACGTCCTGCGCGGTTCCGGGCACGAACTTCAAGAGCTTGGGCAGGCGCCGCAGCACCGCCATCTGCGCCGCGCCTGAATTGGGCGCACCCGATTTGGAGGAGCCCCGCAGCTTCTTGAGCCAGCCAAGCGGCCCCTTGGGCGGCTTGTCCATCCGATAGTCGCCCATGCGGGTCAGCTTCACGACATCGGACGCCGACATCAGGCAGACCATCGCATCGCAGTCATCGCGGCGCGCTTCGAGCGCGGGCCGGACGGCGCGAATATGATCTTCGAGGAACAGCATCGTCGCCAGGATGATGTCACCCTTGGCAATGTCGGCGCGGGCGGCGTCGAGCTTGCCCGGCTGGTCGAAATCGGCAGCGGCATGAAAGGCGATCTGAACGCCCGGCTGTTCCCGGGCGAAGCGCGCCCGTGCCCGCTCGATGGCGCCAGAAAGATGGTTGTCCAGCGTAATGATGACCACCCGCACGATATCGGCGGGGTTTCCGGCAGAGGGAGGCGTGTCAGCGCGCATAATGGGCCTTCGCTTCGTACAATGTCTCGACTGTTATGGCCTTGATGCCGTGCTCGGCGGCAAAGCGTTCGGTGTTCCGGCGCGCCTTGCCGCGCACGAAGAACGGAATCTTGTTCAGCTCGCGCTCGGCATCGACCTGCCAGCCTTCCGGCTCGGGTGCGGCCTGCGGGGCTTCGGCGACGGGCGCCGGCGCTTCCTGAGGAGCTGCGCCATGGCCCAGATGGCTGGGGCCGGCGGCGTCCGAAAATTCGAAATCCTCGCGGAACATGGTCAGCAGATGCTCTTCAAGACCCATGACCAGCGGGTGCACCCAGGTATCGAAGATCACCTGCGCGCCTTCAAAGCCCATCTGCGGCGAATAGCGGGCCGGAAAGTCCTGCACATGTACCGGCGCGGAGATCACGGCGCATGGAAGTCGCAGTCGCTTGGCGATGTGACGCTCCATCTGCGTGCCCAACACCAGTTCGGGCGTGGCGGCAGCGATGGCTTCTTCCACCTCGAGATAGTCGTCGGTGATCAGCGGCTCGAGGCCAAGCTCCTTGGCCATGGCGCGCACATCGCGGGCGAATTCGCGGTTGTAGCAGCCAAGCCCGACGACTTCGAACCCAAGCTCGTCGCGGGCGATCCGGGCAGCGGCAACCGCATGGCTGGCGTCACCGAAGATGAAGACTTGTTTGCCGGTCAGATAGGTCGAATTGATTGACCGCGACCACCAGGACATGCGCCCCGCATCAAGATCGGCCGGCACGGGCACACCAGCGATCCCGGCCACCTCGGCGATAAAGCGCCGCGTGGCCTCGATGCCGATGGGCACGACGCTGGTGCATGCCTGGCCAAAGGTCTTTTCCAGCCAGCGCGCCGCTTCCAGCCCGGTTTCGGGATAGAGCAGGACGTTGAAATCGGCCTCGCCGAGCGCAACGATATCGGCCGGCGTCGCCCCCATCGGCGCCACACTGTGCACATCGATGCCCATGGCAGCCAGCAAGCGACTGATCTCGACAATGTCATCGCGGTGGCGAAACCCGAGCGCGGTCGGCCCGAGCAGATTTGCGCGCGGGCGGCGGCCCTCGCGCGGCGCCGGGCGACGCTCTTTGTCGGCGAGCTGACGGACAATCTGGTAGAAGGTCTCTGACGCGCCCCAATTCTCCTTGCGCGAATAGCTGGGCAATTCGAGCGCGATCACCGGGCAGGGCAGCCCCATGGTCTCGGCGAGTCCGGCCGGGTCATCCTGGATCAGCTCGGCGGTGCAGCTGGCACCCACGATCATCGCCTGCGGCTCGAAGCGGGCATAGGCTTCGCGCGCGGCCTTCTGGAACAGCTCGGCCGTGTCCTTGCCCAGATCGCGGGCCTGGAAGGTCGTGTAGGTGACGGGCGGGCGATGGTCGCGCCGCTCGATCATGGTGAACAGCAGATCAGCATAGGTATCGCCCTGAGGGGCATGAAGCACATAGTGCAGCCCCTTCATGCCGGTCGCGACCCGCATCGCGCCGACATGCGGCGGACCCTCATATGTCCAGACCGTCAGCTGCATCAGACCACCAGCCGATCGCGGCGCACTAGCGGCCGCGCGAATAGTTCGGCCAGATCACCGGCCTGATCGAAACCGTGAACGGGCGTGAAGACGAGCTCGATCGCCCATTTGGTCGCCAGCCCTTCGCTTTCCAGCGGATTGGCAAGGCCAAGCCCACACACGGTCAGGTCGGGCCGGCTGGCGCGCACACGGTCGAGCTGGATATCGACATCCTGCCCTTCTGAAAGCTGGACACCCGCCGGCAGCGCTGCCAGCTCGGCCGCCAGATGGGCCTTGTGCAGATAGGGCGTGCCGACCTCGACAAGCTCCATGCCGAGCTCGCTCTGCAGAAAGCGCGCCAGCGGCACCTCGAGCTGCGAATTGGGCATGAAGAAGATGCGTTTGCCCGCCAGCGTCTCCGCCTGCCGGGCCATCGCGCGCTTGGCGCGCTCGCGCCCCGGCGCGACCACCTTGCGGAAGTGCATCGGGTCGATGCCGAACTCGATCGCGGCCGCCTCAAGCCAGGCGGTCGTGCCCTCGGCGCCGAAAGGAAACAGCGCCGGCAGATGGCGCGCGCCGCGGCCTTCAAGCGCCTGCCCGGTATCGCCCAGAAACGGCTGGGCCAGCAAAAAGCGCGTGTTCCTGCCGACACCGGGGAGCGCGGTCGATTTGCGCGCTGGCAGGCAGCGAACCTTGTTGATGCCCAGCTCGGCGAACAGGCGCAGGAACTGGTCTTCGACGACATCGGGCAGCGCGCCCACGATCAGCAGCTGATCGCTGTCATCGGCCGGCATCTCAGGGACGAGCGCGGCCAGGCAGGCGTCCTCGCCCTGGGTGAAGGTGGTTTCGATGCCCGAGCCGGAATAGTTGAGCACGCGCACAGCCGGCATGGTGCGCGCGTTGAGCCGCTCCGCCGCGCGCTTGAGGTCAAGCTTGATGACCTCGCTCGGGCAGGATCCGACGAGGAACAGCTGGCGGATATCGGGGCGGCGGGCCAGCAGCCGCGTGACCACCCGGTCAAGCTCTTCATTGGCATCCGCGAGACCGGCGAGATCGCGCTCTTCGATGATCGCCGTGGCGAAACGTGGCTCGGCAAACACCATCACGCCCGCCGCCGATTGCAGCAGGTGCGCGCAGGTGCGCGAGCCGACGACGAGAAAAAACGCGTCCTGGATCTTGCGGTGCAGCCAGACGATGCCGGTCAGACCGCAGAAAACTTCCCGCTGCCCCCGCTCGCGCAACACCGGCCGCTCGGCCGAGTCGATGGCGGGGACGGCACCAAGGCTCATGCGGCCACCACATCCTTGGCGCCGTCAGCCGGCGCCGACTTGCCGCCTTCGAGCCGGGCCATACGCAGCTTCCAGATGAACTGGCCGGCGTTGATGACATAGGTGAAATAGGCCGCGAGCGCGACCCACATCAGCTGCACGGAGGGCAGGAGGTCGAAGAACAGCGCGACGAGATAAGCCGTATGGAGCGCGATGACGAGCATCGAAAATACGTCTTCCCAGAAGAAGCTTTCAGCAAAGAGATATTTTCCAAAGACAACTTTCTCCCAGATCGCACCGGTGATCATGATCGTGTAAAGTGCCACCGTCTTGACGACGACAGACCATTCCGCCCAGTCCTTGTTTTCACCAGTGCGAAGGTAATCGAGCACCAGATAGAGGCTGATACCGAAAATCAGGAACTGCACCGGAGCAAGCAACCCCTGCACCAGCGTCCAGCGTGATGTATCGCGGCGAACGCGCTCTTCAGGTGTGTAAAGCGGTGTCTTGACCAGCGGCGGCAGGCGCCAGCGACCAGCGCTCGCAGCGCCAGCCGGCTCTCCCTGCTCCTCCTGCCCGACGCGCGCGTCGGGCCTCCCCAATTGCCGGTCCAAACCGTCTCTCCTCATGCCGGCAAAAACTAGCATTCGGACGGTGAGTGTCAACCTGACTTTACGTCAAAAGGATTTGACAACTCAGGCGCAAACGGCACACTCCAAGCCTTGAAGGATGAGCGCTGCTCAAGTAGCGTTCCCGCATAGGCAGACGACTGCGGCTTGCTGGATTGACAGCATGCGCGACCGTTTGCCGCCGAGGGAACGATAACAGAACGCAGCGGGGAACGGGATGCCATCGATGCTTGACGTCGCCAGGGAGGCGAAATCTGCTGCAGGCCGCAAGTTGAGCGATGGCCTTGAGCGGGCGCGCCGGGCGACCGGGCGCGGCAAGGAAGCGTCGAGCCCGGATGCGCTGGCCCGGGTCATTGAAGCTGATATCATTCCGCGTCTTCTGGTGGCCCACCGTGATGGGTTGAACAGCCATGATCTGGCTGTCGAGGCGGTGGCGGCAGCTGGACGGGTCGAGCCGACCGATGGCAATCTTTCGGTGCCTGTCGAAGTTGCCGAGCGGTTTGCCGCCGCAACGCTCACTGAGGAAGTCGGCCCGCTGATGGCGCAGATCGAGGCAGTGATGGCCGGCGGCATCGATGTCGAGACCATTTATCTGGAGCTTCTGGCACCTGCTGCGCGCCAGCTGGGCACCTGGTGGGATCAGGATGCCTGTGATTTCGTCGATGTAACGATGGGCCTTTGGCGGCTGCAGGAAATCGTTCATGCCCTGTCTGCGCTGGTGCCGGGCACGGGCGCCGCCGCAGGCGCGGAGCGCCGGGCGCTGTTTTCGCCGGCACCCGGCGAGCAGCATGGACTTGGCGCCTTGATTGTCGAGGAATTCTTCCGGCGCGCTGGCTGGCAGACGTGGAGCGCGCCTGCACTTGATGACCATGAACTCATCGCGCTGGCCGCGGGCCGCAGTTTCGATCTGATCGGCCTCACCGTCAGCGTGGAACGGCATGTCGCGCCGCTGGCTCGCACCATCGTCGAGCTTCGCCGGGTATCCCGCAATCCGCAGGTTCTCATCCTCGTCGGCGGGCGGGTGTTTACGGAAAACCCGGCGCTGGCGAGCGAGATCGGGGCTGATGGCACGGCTGCCGACGGGCAGCTCGCGGTCAAGCTGGCCGAGACACTGATGGCTTCGGACACCTCGGATGCCGGGCGGGCGCTGAATGCCAGCGCACCGCCGGGCGCCTGAGCGCAGTTTGACCTTGGGCGGGCATCGGCTCGATGGATAAAGGAAACGCCACGACGATGGACGCCCGAACGTTCCCGGACAAGGACCTGAGCGGCCCTGCCTCGGGCGATCGGCTGCCCCTGTCTGCGCTGGGCCCGCTGCCGGCAGAAGCCACGGTTCAGGCGCTGGCCGCTGCGTCAGACGTCACCTTGCTGATTGATGGCGACGGGCGTGTGCGCGACGTCGCCATGGGCAACAGCGAACTGGCCGAACACGGCCTGCAGGACTGGATTGGCCGACGCTGGGCCGAAACCGTGCTGCCCGAGAATCGCGCCAAAATTGATGAAATGCTGGAAAGCGGCTCGGGCGGGCGCTGGCGGCAGGTCAACCATCCCTCGGTGGCCGGTGACTTGCCAATCCGCTACCTCGCCGTGCCGGCTGGTGACGACGGCCGGCTGGTCGCCATCGGCCGCGACATGCGCGCCGCCGCCGCGCTGCAGCAGAGGCTGCTCCGCGCGCAGCAATCCATGGAACGCGACTCGCTGCGGTTGCGCCAGCTGGAAGCGCGCTACCGCCTGTTGTTCGAGACCGCAGCCGAGCCGATCATCGTCGTTGACACGGCCAACCGGCGCATTGTCGAGGCGAATCCGGCCGCGCGCCGCCTTGCCGGGCAGACAGCCACCCAGCTCGACCAGCAGCCCTTCATCAGCATTGTGGCGCCGCACCAGCGCGAAGCCGCGACCGCACTGCTCGGCGCTGCCGCGGCTGCCGACCAGCGCCACCCCAGCCGCATCGAGATGATCGGCGGCGAGGCCTGTCAGATGTCGGCAACGCTGTTCCGGCAGGATCGCGGCAGCTATCTGCTGATCCGCCTGCAACCGCTGTCGGATCGTGCGGGCCGGACTGGCGAGCGCCCGCTTGCCGAAGTGCTCGACCGGATGCCCGATGCCTTTGTGCTTGTCGATGCGCGCATGGACATTCTGGCGGCCAATGGCCTGTTTCTCGATCTCGTTGCCAGTCCGCGCGCCGAAGACGTCCGCGGCCGCCCGCTCGGCCAGTTTCTGGGCCGCCCGGGCATCGACCTCGGGCTTCTCACCGGCCAGCTCAAGGAGCATGGCGCGGTCCGCAATTTCGCGACGGTCATCCGCGCTCCTTCGGGCGAAGAGGAGGTCGAGGTGTCGGCCGTGACGTCTGATGATGGCGGCGAGCTGCGCCACGGCATCTCCATCCGCCGGGCCAGCCGGCTTGCCGCCGAAACCCCGGGCGGCCAGCCGCTGCCCCGGTCGGTCGAGCAGCTGACCGAGCTTGTCGGCCGCGTGTCGCTCAAGGAAATCGTGCGCGAATTGACCGACCTCATCGAGCGGCTGTGCATCGAGGCCGCGCTCACCTACACCTCCGACAACCGGGCGTCGGCGGCCGAAATTCTCGGTCTCTCGCGCCAGAGCCTCTATTCCAAGCTGCACCGCCATGGGCTCGGCAATCTGATGCCGGATCAGGACTGAAACCGGGCAAAAAAGCGCGCGATCAGGCGTCAAGCCGCGTTGACGACCGCCACTGTCAAGTTTAGCTTACACCGCCATGGATGCCGCTACTTTTCCCACCAGTGTTCGCAGGGTTCCGCATCCCCGCGATGTGCTGACGCTGCTGAAGCCGGTCACATGGTTTCCGCCGATGTGGGCGTTCATGTGCGGGGTCGTTTCATCCGGCGTGCCGCTGGCCGACAGGCTGGGGTTTCTCATCGCCGGCATGATGCTCGCCGGCCCGCTGGTGTGCGGCAACAGCCAGGCGATCAACGACTGGTTTGACCGCCATGTCGACGCTATCAATGAGCCCGACCGGCCGATTCCCTCGGGCCGCGTGCCGGGGCGCTGGGGGCTCTATATCGCCGTCGCCGGCAGCATTATCTCGCTCGGCGTGGGCTTTGCCATCAACACCGTTGTCGGTTGGGCGACGGTGCTCGGTGTATTTCTGGCCTGGATCTATTCGGCCCCGCCCATTCGCGCCAAAGCCAATGGCTGGTGGGGGCCGCTTGTCTGCGCCGCCGCTTATGAGGGGCTGACATGGTTCACCGGCGCTGCGGTTATGGTTGGCGGCGTGCCTGACAGCCGGATCATTGCCGTGCTGTGCCTTTATGCGCTCGGCGCGCACGGCATCATGGTGCTGAATGACTTCAAGGCGGTGGAAGGTGACCGCGTGTCCGGCGTGCGCTCGATCCCGGTCATGCTCGGTGAGCGGCGCGCCGCGCATCTCGCCTGCTGGACCATGGCCATTCCGCAGCTGATCGTGGCCTTGCTGCTCAGCCGCTGGGGCCTGATCTTTCCCGCAGCGCTTGTCGCCTTCTCGGTGGCCAGCCAGTTCGTGTTCATGCAGAAGCTGATCGCCAACCCGGCCAGGGAAGCGCCGCTCTACAATGCCACCGGCGTCAGCCTCTATGTGCTGGGCATGTTGACGGCGGCCATCGGCATGCGGGGGCTCGCCTGATGTCTGCTGCCATCGCCCAGCCCGCCCTGCCGCCCCTCAGCTGGCTGGGCATCGCGCGGCTCGGGCTGGTGCAAAGCAGCCTTGGCGCGGTGGTGATGCTGGCGAGCTCGCTGCTCAACCGCATCATGGTTGTGGAATATGCCACGGCCGCAGCCCTGCCGGCCGGGCTCGTCGCCTTTCATTACGCCGTCCAGCTCAGCCGCCCGAAATGGGGCCATGGCTCCGATCAGGGCTGGCGCCGCACGCCCTGGATCATCGGCGGGATGGCGGTGCTTGGCCTGGGCGGGGTGCTGGCGTCGGTGGCCACGACGATGATGGACGGCCCGCTGGCTCCGGCGCTGGCGCTCGCCGTGCTGGCCTATGCGCTGATCGGCACGGGTGTGGGCGCCTCCGGCACCTCGCTGCTGGCGCTGCTGGCCTCGCGCACGGCCGAAGCCCGGCGCCCGGCGGCGGCGTCGCTGACGTGGATCATGATGATCCTCGGCATCGTCATTTCCGCCACCACGGTCGGCAATCTCATCGACCCGTTCACGCCGGCGCGGCTGATCGAGATTTCCGCCGGACTGGCGCTGATCGCCCTGCTGCTCACCAGCCTCGCGGTCTGGCGCGTCGAGGGGGCATCACCTGCGCCCGAAGAGCGGCCCTCGACGGTCGGATTCGGGGCGGCGCTGCGCGGCATCTGGAGCGATCAGCTCACGCGTCTGTTCTCGATCTTCGTCTTCGTCTCGATGCTCGCCTATTCGATGCAGGATCTCATTCTCGAGCCCTTCGCCGGTCTGGTGTTCGGCATGACGCCGGGTGAATTGACCAAGCTGTCGGGCCTTCAGCACGGCGGCGTGCTCATCGGCATGATTGTGGTGGGCGTCGGTGGCCATGCCTTTGGCGGGCGCATGGGGCTCAGGCTCAAGAAATGGATCGTCGGCGGCTGTATCGCCTCAGCGCTGGCGCTGGCGGGCCTGGCCATGGCGGCCCGCATCGGCCCGGCCTGGCCGCTGGTTCCAACGGTGGTGCTACTTGGCTTCGCCAATGGCGTGTTCGCCGTCGCTGCCATCGGCTCGATGCTGGAGCTTGCCGGGCGCGGGGGCGCCAATGGCGAGTTCAAGGGCCATGAAGGCATTCGCATGGGGCTTTGGGGCGCGGCACAGGCGGTGGCGTTCGGGCTCGGCGGCTTCTTCGGCGCCAGCGTCGTTGATTGGGGCCGGGCGCTGATCGGCGCCGACGGCGCCGCCTTCGAGCTGGTTTTCGCGTTCGAAGGGCTTTTGTTCCTCATCGCGGCGGCCATCGCCGTGCAACTCAACGACCGTCAGGCGGCAGGGGCCGCGCAATCTAGGGGAGTGTTGGCATGACAGAAGAATTCGACGCCATTGTCGTGGGCGGCGGCCCATCGGGCGCCACGGCCGCCAATGATCTGGCGCTGGCCGGTCACAAGGTCATGCTGCTCGACAAGGCAGGGCGCATCAAGCCGTGCGGCGGGGCCGTGCCACCGCGCATGCTCAAGGATTTCGACGTGCCCTTCGATCTGCTCTGCACCACTGCCAATTCGGCGCGCATGATCAGCCCGAAGGACCGCAAGGTCGATATGCCGGTGGGCGACGGCGGCTATGTCGGCATGGTCGACCGCGACGTGTTCGACGAATGGCTGCGCGCGCGTGCGGCCAGGAACGGCGCCACCCGCATCGACGGCACCTTCGAAGCGCTCGAGCGTGACGCGGACGGCACCGCCGTGATCGCCTATCGCCCCAAGGGCGCTGCGCGCGGCTCCGAGCCGCTGCGCGCGCGCGCCCGGGTCGTCATCGGCTGCGATGGCGGCAATTCGGCGGTCGCGCGCGCCGCTCTGCCCAAGGAGGACAAGCCGCCCTTCGTCTCCGCCTATCATGAGGTGATTGAAAGCCCGCCGGAAGGCTTCAAGGGCTTTGAAGGCAACCGCTGCGACGTCTTCTATCAGGGCAAGCATTCGCCGGATTTCTATGCCTGGGTCTTCCCCCATGGTGACAAGACCAGCGTGGGCGTCGGCTCTGCGGTCAAGGGCTTCGAACTGCGCAAGGCGGTCGCCAATCTGCGCGAAGAGCTGGGCATGACCGAGTTCAAGACCGTGCGCGTGGAAGGCGCGCCCATCCCGCTGCGCCCGCGCAAGCGCTGGGACAATGGCAAGGATGTGGTGGTGGCAGGCGACGCCGCTGGCACCGTCGCGCCCGCTTCGGGCGAAGGCATCTATTATGCCATGTTCGGCGGCCGGGTGGCGGCTGAGGCGGCGGGCGAATTCCTCCGCACCGGCGATGCCGCTGCCCTCAAGCAGGCCCGCAAGCGCTTCATGAAGGCGCATGGGCAGGTCTTCTGGGTGCTCGGGATGATGCAGTGGTTCTGGTACCGCTCCGACAATATGCGCGAACGTTTCGTCAAGCTGTGCATGGACAAGGACATCCAGCAGCTGACCTGGGAAGCCTATATGAACAAGGAGTTGGCGAAGAAAAAGCCGATGGCCCATGTCAAGATCTTCATCAAGGACACCGGCCAGCTGATCGGGGCAGCGGCCAATGCGGTGCGCAACCTTGGCAAGCAGAAGGCTGCCTGATCCGATGGAAGGCAATCAGGGATGAACCCGGGACGCTGGGCTCTTCCTGGTCTCATCGCCGCGCTCGCCGCCACGCTTACCGCGGCGGTGGGCGCCACGATCACGCTGCTCGGCCCCTGGTACCGCAGCCTCGAACAGCCGAGCTGGGCGCCGCCCGACATCGCCTTTGGCCCGGCCTGGACGCTGATCTTCGCGCTCTGCGCCATATCGGGCACCACCGCCTGGCGAGCGGCCCCCGACCGGGTCAGCGCTGACACCGTCATCGGCCTGTTCGCGCTGAACGGCTTTCTCAACCTGCTCTGGAGCTTCCTGTTCTTTCGCGTCCAGCGACCCGACTGGGCCGCCATCGAGGTCTGGTTCCTTTGGACCTCGATCCTGATCCTCATTCTCTATTGCTGGCGCTTCTCGCGGCTCGCGTCGCTGCTGTTCGCGCCCTATCTGATCTGGGTCACCTTTGCCGGCGCGCTCAACATCAAGGTTGTCGAACTGAATGGCCCCTTTGGCTGAGACATGAAAAAAGCCCCGGCAGAGCCGGGGCTTTCCTCAAATCGCGTGCGAAGCCTTATGAGCGCGTCTTGAGATAGGCGATCACATCGGCACGGTCCTGCGGCTTCTTGAGGCCGGCAAAGGCCATGTACGTGCCCTTGATCGTCTGCTGCGGGGCTTCAAGATAGGTGAACAGCTGCTCTTCGGTCCAGACAAGGCCGCTGTTCTTGTTGGCCGGGCTGTACTTGAAGCCATCGATGCTGCCGGCCGGCCGGCCAACCACGTTCCACAGCGAGGGACCGACGCGGTTCACACCCTCTTCCGCAACATGGCAGGCGCGGCACTGGCCAAACACCTTCTCGCCCTTGGCAGGGTCACCCGTCAGCGACGCATAGGTCACTTCGGCCGCTGCCGGCGCAGGCTCTTCGGCCGCAGCCACATCAACGGCGGGCGCCTCGGCCGGGGCAGTCTCCTCGGCCGGGGCATCGGCTGCGGGCGCTTCGGCAGCAGCGGTTTCGGTCGCCGCCGGCGCCTCGGCCGCGCTTTCGCCGCCGCCACCGCAGGCGGTCAGCGCCGCCATGGCAGCAAGGCTGGTGAGAAGACGAAGCGAAAAACGCGCAGACAGCATGAGACACTCCCGAATTGGATTGAACGGGAGGGGTCTACACCGAGACGGGGCAAAACTGCAATGCAACAGCACCGCGCAGCCGGTGCGGCGGCATTTTCGCGGCACGAAGAGGGTGCGGCACTTTTGCCACACTCGCTCGGCTAGCTGGCCTGTCCGCAGGAATTTGTCTGGACAACTTTCCGCATTTCTCCACAAATCCTTCACATAGCGCAAATGGCAACGCGCCATCGAAAAGAGGGGACAGGACCATGACCATTCGCAAGCTTATCCTGCTCGGCGCCACGGCGCTGGTGCCACTGACATCTGCTGGCGCACAGGAGCAGGCCAGCGAATTCGACAATGCCATCGCCGAAATCGTCGTGACCGCGCGCAAGACCGAAGAGCGGCTGCAGGACGCCCCGCTGGCGGTGTCGGTGGTGTCGTCCACCAATATCGACCGGCTTGGTTTCAACAGCATCACCGACCTGTCCCGCGCCACCGCCGGCCTGATTTTCGACGACAGCTTCGGCCGTGATGCCAATCGCCCGGTCATTCGCGGCCAGGCCAACATCCTCGGCGATTCCGGTGTCGCCTTCTTCATCGACGGCATCTACTTCAACGGCTCGCTGGTCGATTATGACGTCGACACGATCGAGCGGCTCGAAGTCGCCAAGGGCCCGCAGAGCGCGCTCTATGGCCGCAACACCTATTCGGGCGCGATCAACATCATCTCCAAGGCGCCGACGGATCGCTGGGGCGGGCGGCTGCAGGCCGATGTCTCCGAAGGCACGGTCTACGACATCACCGGCGCGCTGAGCGGGCCGATCGCCCAGGGCCTCGGGCTTTTCGTGGGTGGCCGCTATTTCAAGAACGAAGGCCTGTTCACCAACACCTTCGACAATACGCCGATCGGGGTTCAGGAAACCAAGTCCGGCTATGCCATGCTGAAATATGACAATGGCGGCTCGGTGCGCGCCAGCCTGCGCGGCAATTACAACAGCACACGGGACGGACAGCCCGCCGTCTTCGCCACTGACGCCAATGACAACAACTGCCTGTTCGACAATGGCGGCAGCTTCGGCGCCGGCTATCGTGGCAATGGACGCTATTTCTGCGGCATCGTGCAGCCGCAGGAGATCAACACCAACTATACGGAACAGTTCGCACCTGGCGACTTTGTCGGCAACACGGTCGACACGCTTAACACCGGCCTGAGCATCGACATTGACCTGTCCGAAAGCCTGACGCTGACCTCGCTCACGGGGTACAACAACCGGGTGACCACGCAGCGCACCGACGGGGACTATTCGCCCGGCGGTTTCCAGGGCGTGATCTTCGCCGCCTTCCCGCTCGGCCGGCCGCCCGCGCCGCTTGGCTTCGCCAGCTCGAAAACCGATTTCACCTTCTCCAACCGCCAGAAGCAGACCGACTGGTCACAGGAACTGCGGCTGCAATATCAGGCGGACCGGGCGCGCATTCTCGTCGGCGGCTATTTCTTCGATCAGGATGTCGATTTCCGCGACAACCGGGTGCTGCCCGCCAATGCCCAAACCGAGGCGAGCGCGAACATGGCCGCCGCCCGTGCGGCTGTCTGCGCCCGCACACCGCTCTGCCTGTTCCCGACCGGGGACACGTCGAGCCTTGTGGAATTGCGCAACAACCAAGTCAGCAACATCCGCAACATCGCCGTCTTCGGCGTGGTGCAATATGATCTGACCGATGCCTTCTCGATCACCGCCGAAGGCCGTTATCAGGAAGAGCGTATCCGCACGCTGGCCCAGAGCGCGACGGTGCAGGCGGGCAATGTCGGCGCGCCGCTCGATGCGGAACGGACCTTCAAGAAGTTCATGCCCCGCGTCACGCTCGACTTTAAGGTGACCGACAACAATCTGCTCTATGCCGTGTTCGCGCAGGGCCAGAAACCCGGCGGCTTCAATGGCCCGGCGGCCATCTCCGTGGGCCGCGCCACTTTTGATGCCGAAGACGCGACGTCCTATGAAATCGGCTCGAAGAACACCTTCCTGAACGGCGGGCTGACCGTCAATGTCGCTGCCTTCTACAACAGTATCGATGGCTACCAGCTGACCCAGCCGGTGCAGATCGTCAATCCGCCGGCAGCGCCGGTGACCACTTCGGCGATCGAGAATGCCGGGGACGCGCGGATCTATGGCTTCGAGGTTGAGCTGCAGGCACGCCCGACGCGCGAACTGACGCTGACCGCCAACTATGCCTATGCCAACAGCGAGTTCCGTCGCGGCGTCGATGAAAATCAGGGTACGCTGAATGACGTTGCCGACGACGGTCTGGTCAATTGCTCGACCGGCGACCAATTCCCCGACGTCACCGGTTGCCAGCCGCTGTTCGGCGACATCACCGGCAAGGTGCTGCCGCGTGCACCCCAGCACTCGCTGTTCATCGATGCGGACTATCGCCGCGAGATCGGCTCGACCGGCTGGCAGGCCTTTGCCGGCATGAACGCCTATGTGCTCTCAACCAGCTTCGCCCAGGTGCACAATCTGGCGCAGACTGGAGACTCAATCGTCTCCGACATCCGCGCCGGGCTGCAGAACGACAATTTCCGCCTGCAATTCTATGTGCGCAACCTCTTCAACGAGGATTCGGTGCAGCAGCTGATCCGCTATGCCGACGCGAACAACGACCTGCGCCGCAACTTCATCGCCGGTCTGCGGCCGCCGCGTCGCTTCGGGGTCATCGCCGAAGTGAAGTTCTAATCACCCTTCAGCGCCGCTCCGGCGGCAAAGGGGGCGACAGCGAGCGACACCAGTGACGCGGCCGCAAGCAATTGCAGCGCGCCCGGTGTCGCCGCGCCCACGCCGAAGATCAGCACCGGCAGCGCCAGCGGCAGCACGATCAGCCCGGCCAGCGCGCCACCACCGCGCAAGCCCGCCGTCAGCGCGGCCGCTACAACGGCCAGCGCAGCGAGCGCCGGTGTGCCGAGCAGAAGCGCAAGCGCGAGGCGGGTGCCCGTCTCGCCGTCAAGGCCGACAAGGATTCCAGCCACGGGCAGGGCAGCGAGCAGCGGCACCGCAAAACCCAGCCAATGGGCGATGATCCGCGCGGTCGCCACCATCTCCATGGCGATGCCGCGGCTGGCCAGCTGGTCGAGTGTGCCGTCCTCCATGTCAGGGGCCAGCAGCGTTTCCACCGGCAGCAGGGCGGCAAGCAACGCCGAGACCCAGAGCACGCCGGGCGCGATGCGCGCCAGCAGCCGCGCATCCGGCCCGACTGCGAAGGGGAACAGCGCAGCGACCAGCACAAAGAACATCACCGGCATCCAGATTGCCGGCGAGCGAACGGTGAGCGCGAGATCGCGCCGGATGAGGGTGAGGAGCATCAGCCGAGCCGCACGACCGCAGGCTGCTCAAGCCCGATATCGCCGTGCACCGCCGCCACCACCATGCCGCCCCCGGCCCGGTGCGCCGCCATCGCTTCCGCCAGCAGCGCCGCTGATGCAGCATCAAGCCCGGCGGTCGGCTCGTCGAGCAGCCAGAGCGGCGCCCCGCTGGCCAGAACGCGCGCCAGCCCCGCACGGCGACGCTGGCCGCTTGAGAGATGCCGGCAGGGCACCTCGGCCAGCCCGGCCACATTCATCGCCGCCATCGCTTGCGGCAGCCGCGCCGTGCCATCATCGAGCCGTGCCCAGTGGCGAAGCTCGTCGATCAGCTGCATCCTAGGCTTCAGCGCCACATCATGGCCGAGATAGCTGCGCTCCGGCCCGCTGATCTCGCCGGCAAGGGGGCTGAGAAGACCGGCCAGCAGCCGCATCAGGCTCGATTTTCCGCTGCCATTCGGCCCCTCCAGATGCAGGGCGCCACCCGGCTCGACCGTGAAGTTCAGGCCTTCGAACAGCAGCCGGTCACCGCGCAGGCAGGCCAGATTCTCGACTTTCAGGGCAGCGCTCACGCCGCGGACGCTAGCCGCGCGGCGTCACAAAAACAAACAGGCTTTGGCGCTGCGGTTCCTTCGTCGCACAAATCGGGCTAAGGGCGGGCGATGCAGAAGATGTCAGGCCCGCTCAAGTTCGCCGTCGATCTCGGGCCGCTGCTCGTGTTCTTCGTCGCCAACAAGTTCGGCGGGCTGTTCGTCGCCACGGCCGCAGTGATGGTCGCCACGGCGGTGGCCATCGCCGTCTCCTGGGTCAAGACCCGCCACATCCCGGTGATGACGCTGGTCAGCGCGGCGCTCATCGGCATCTTCGGCGGCCTCACCCTATGGCTGCAGGACGAGACCTTCATCAAGCTCAAGCCAACGCTGATCTATGGCCTGTTCGCCGTCATCCTGCTCGGCGGGCTGGCGCGCGGCCGCTCCTATCTCCAGCTGGTGCTCGGCGATGCGGTGCCGGGCGTGAGCGAGCGGGCCTGGCGCACGCTGACCCGCAACTGGGGCCTGTTTTTCGTCGCGCTGATGGGCGTCAATGAAGTGGCGCGGCGCGTGCTGGGCACAGATGACTGGGTGAGCCTCAAGGTCTGGGGCCTGCCGATCGCCACCATCGCCTTCGCGCTCAGTCAGGCGCGGCTGATGACCCCTGCCGAGCCATCTGCTCAGACGGGGGCTGAAACAGAGCCGCCGCCATCGGATCATTGATGGCCCATTTGTCCCAGAACACCTGATTGGCGATGACGCCGTTGTAATAGAGGGTGACCTTGCGCGCCTGGGTCCAGCCCGGCTGCGCCACGAAATCATCATAGGTGCGCACATGCCAGCCGGACGGCGTGGCGAAACCGGCCAGCCGGATGAAATGGCTCGCCTTGTCGATGCCGAACAGCGTGGTTGTCCCCGCCGGGTCAGTGACCTTGACAGTATAGGTGGGATGCCCATCGACATTGTCATCGGGCATGCGCTCCAGCTTGAAGCCCGGCCCCAGCGCCGAGCGGATCACGCCAAAGCCGAAATTATTGGCCCAGAAGGCGTCGGCCTCGGCCTTGGGAATGACGCCCTTCTCATTGAAGCTGACCTCGCCGTTGGAGCCGACAAGAAACATCAGCCGCCCGTTGCTGCGCGATTCGATGCGTACCTTGCCGGCCTCGCCGTGGGCGCTGCTGCGGCTGGCCTCGAATTCGCGCCACATCCGGTAGTCATCGGCCACGATGCGCGGCGCAGGGCCGGCACCGAAAAACACCGCCCGGCCCAACAGCGACAGGGTGCGCGCGCGGGCCCAGTCTTCTCCGCCCGCGGCCTCGAAGGCTCGGGCAATGATCGCGCGACCATCAAGCTCGGCGGCCTGAACCATCGCCGGCGGTGCCAGCATCAGGGCCGGCAACATCCACGCCAGTGCAACCTTCGCTCTCATCCGCCAGCCTCCGTCCCCAACAGGCCATGGCGCTTCATGGCATGGCGCAGCTGGTCATAGCTGAGCCGAAGCGCCCTGGCCGCTCGCCGCTGATTGTGGCGGTGATTCTCAAGCCCGGCAAGCAGCAGGCCGCGCTCATAGGCCATCACCGCCGCGCGAAAGTCACCCGGCTCGGGCGCCGGCGCAGCAAGCCTGTCGATCGCCGTCGCTTCCTGCCGCGCCGGCGCCTGACCGAGTTTCACACGCCACGGGCTCTCAAAGGCGTCAATCACGATCCGCTCCACCGGGGCAGCATCATCGCCCCAGCGATAGAGCGAGCGCTCGATCACATTTTTCAGCTCGCGCACGTTGCCGGGCCAGTCATGCGCCTCGATCGCAGCCAGCGCGGCGCGCGAAAAGCCGGGGAAACGCTGCCAGCCGAGCTCCGAGGCCATGCGGCGGCCGAAATGCTCGGCCAGCGCCGCGACATCTTCCGCGCGCGCCCGCAGCGGCGGCAGCGTCACCACCTCGAAACTCAGCCGATCGAGCAGATCGGCCCGGAACCGCCCGGCCCGCACCAGGCCTGGCAGGTCCTCATTGGTCGCCCCCACCAGCCGCACATCCACCCGCACCGGCCTCGACGACCCGATGCGCGTGAGTTCGCCATATTCGACCACGCGCAGCAGCCGCTCCTGCGCCGCAGCGGAGAGGGTGGCAATCTCGTCGAGAAACAGGGTGCCGCCGTCAGCATCCTCGAACCGGCCCGCCCGCGCCCGCTGCGCACCGGTGAAGGCGCCCGCTTCATAGCCGAACAGTTCGGCATCGATCAGCGTCTCGGGCAGCGCCGCGCAGTTGATCGACACCAGCGGTCCGCCCCAGCGCGGGCTCAAGCGGTGCAATCGCTCGGCGATCAACTCCTTGCCCGTGCCACGCTCGCCGATCACCAGAACAGGACGGTTGAGCGCCGCCACGGCCGACGCGCGCTCGACCGCATCGAGGAAGCTGGACGATGAGCCGATGAGCTGAGCGGGCGACTGCATTACGAATGTTTAGCTAAATTTGCCATTTTTTAGCAATCGATTTCATGCTAAGGATTTTCGGCGATGTGTTTTCCGGTTGTTTTTCAGCCCGTTGTCACGACCGCGAAACTGGCACGCCTCATGCTTCAAAAGCATCATGGGGATCGGCCGCCGCCGAGACCCCCGCGAACTTTCAAGGCCGATTGGAGCACGACCATCATGGGCATTTTTTCCCGGACCCGCGACATCATCGCCGCCAATGTCACCGACCTTCTCGACCGGGCCGAAGACCCGGCCAAGATGATCCGGATGATCATCATGGAAATGGAGGAGACGCTGGTCGAAGTGCGCGCCAGCGCCGCGCGCACCATCGCTGACCAAAAGGAAATGCGCCGCGCCATCATCCGCGCCGAACAGGCCCAGGCTGACTGGGCCGAAAAGGCCGAACTGGCGCTCTCCAAGGGCCGCGAGGATCTCGCCCGCGCAGCGCTTGTGGAAAAGGCCAAGGCGCGCAGCTTCGTCGAGCAGACGCGCGAGGAAGTGAATGCGCTGGAAGAGAATTTGGCGCTCAACGAGGCCGATATCAGCAAGCTCGAGGCCAAGCTGCGTGAGGCGCGCGCCCGGCAGGCCGGGCTGCTCAACCGGATCGAGAGCGCGACCCAGCGCAGCAAGATGCGCGAAATGATCAAAGGTGCGCGCACCGAGGACGCGCTCGCCCGCTTCGAGGTCATGGAACGCCGCGCCGATCTTGCCGAAAGCCATGCCGATGCTCTGGCGCTGGGAGGCCCTGAGCGCACGCTCGCCGATGAGTTCGCCGCCCTTTCCGCCGATGACGAAGTTTCGGCCGAGCTCGCGGCGCTCAAGGCCCGGCTGTCGAGCAAGGAAGGCTGAGCCCGATGGACGACATCTTTCTCCCCATCGCCATCGTCGGCCTGCTCTTCGTGGCCCTGCCCTGGATGGTGCTCCACTATCTCACCCGCTGGAAATCCAACGCCGGCATCAGCCGCGAGGACGAGGCACTTCTCGATGATCTCCACGACATGGCGCGCCGGCTCGACGAACGGCTGGTGACCATCGAGCGCATCATCGCTGCCGACGACCCGAACTGGAAAGACGGCCGCCTCGCCGACAGCGCCAGCCGCCGCCGGATCGAGGACAGCAGCCCGGAAACGCCGCCGCGCCGGCGGTCACGCTCCTCCTGAACCGAGCAGAAAGGACATTTCTCATGAACAAGATCAGCAAGCGCTTCTACCTCGACAAGCCTAACGCCAAGCTGATGGGCGTGTGCGCGGGTCTTTCCGCCTATCTTGACGTCGATGTCACGTTGGTCCGCGTCGCCTTTGTCGTGGGCACGCTGCTCGGCGCCGGCGCGCTGATCATCGTCTATCTCGCCATCGGCCTGATCGCCGATGCCACCCCCCGCTGAGCGCAGCTGCCAGGGGCAGGAAAGGGAATTCAAAATGTCGGCCCGACGCACCAACTTCTACCTCGACAAGCGCAACAAGCGCCTCGCCGGTGTCTGCGCCGGCATTGCCGATTATTTCGGCTGGGACCCGCTGTGGATCCGTGTTGGTTTCGTCGTCGCGACCTTCTCGGGTGTCGGCTTCCTGCCGCTGATCTATCTGGCAACGGCCTTCATCGCCGATCCCAAGCCGGACACGCTCTACAGCGAAAGCGATGACGACCGCCGCTTCTGGACCAATGTGCGGGTCGCACCCCGCCGCACCATCCGCGAGGTGAATGCTGCCTTCCGCGATGCCGACCGCCGGCTGCGCGATCTGGAAGCCTATGTGACCAGCAGCAATGCGCGGCTGGCGCGCGAAATCGAGGATCTGCGCTAGGCGCGGCTGAGGGGGAGCGAAACATCATGTCGGTCTTCACCATGGTCGTTCTGATCGTCGCCATCGTGACGATCGGGCGCATCTACGACAATCAGCAGAAGGCCAAGCGGCGGATCAGCGACGGCGGCACGGAGAACCGCCGCCTTGAGGCCGAGATCACCCGCCTCAACGAGCGCATTGCCGTGCTGGAACGCCTCGCCACCGATCCATCGAAGCGCCTTGCCGACGAGATCGACAGTCTCAAGGCCCTGCCCCCCAAATCTGCGCCCCCCGCCGCCCCATCGGAGGAGACCGACAATGGCCAGCGTTGAAACCCTGCTCATCATCGGTGGCACGGCGATTGCCTGCGCGCTGATCTTCGCCGCGCTCGCCGCCTGGGCCTGGACGCACTGGCTCCGCCTCCGCATCCGCGAACTCGAGCTGACGCATGGACAGGGCAAGCCGGAGGGACTGCAACGCATCCACCTTGCCGACCTCAAAGAGCGCGTGCGCAAGCTCGAAGCCATCGCCTCGGGCGTCAATTTCTGAGCGAAGCTTGACCATGGCGGGCGCGCCCGGCAATGCGTCGCCATGGCCATCACCACCTTCGACGATGTCGAGGCCGAATTCGAAGCCTTTGACGATTGGGACGACCGCTACCGGGTGCTTATCCAGCTCGGCCGGGAGCTTCCGCCCATGGACGCGGCGCTGAAGACCGACGCCACGCGCGTGCGGGGCTGCGCCTCGCAGGTCTGGCTGCACGCACGGCGCGACGGGGACGTGCTCCATTTCGACGCCGATTCCGATGCCGCGATCGTCAAGGGCCTGGTGGCGCTGGTGCTGATGCTGGCCAACGGACGGCGCGCGGACGAGATCGACACGGGCGAAATCCGCGCCCGGATGGATGCGCTGGGCTTGGCCAGACATCTCAGCAGCAACCGCACTCAGGGCCTCGCCTCCATGGTCGCACGCATCGGAGAGCTGGCCGCGCAATGACCGCCGATGAACGTCAGCAGCGCTTCATCCAGCGCTTCATGGGCGCAGTCCCGCATCTCGCTGCCCTGGGCATCGCCTACCGCGCCCATGGTCCCGACTGGGCCGAGCTCGCCATGCCCTTTGCCGAACAGCAGCTCGCCGATCCTGATTTCGACATCATCGCCTCGGGTGCCATCTTCACGCTGCTCGATTCGGCCTGCGGCTTTTCGGTCTTCGTCACCCGCGGCACCCTCGAGCCACATGCCACGCTGGATCTGCGCATCGACTATCTGCGCGCGCCGCGCGCCCGTGCGACCATCATCGGCCGCGGCGAATGCTATCGGCTCACCCGCCAGATCGCCTTTGTGCGCGGGCTTGCACATGACGGCGACCCCGCCGACCCGATCGCCAACACCGCCGGCACCTTCATGTTTTCGAATGCGCCAAAGTCATGACCAGCCGCAGCCTCGCCTCCAGCCTGCGCAGCGATGCCGAGGGCCGGCTCGACCAGCTGCCCTATGGTCGGCTGCTCGACCTCAGCTTCCGCAAGTCAGGCGATGAGGTCTGGCTGTCGATGCCCTATGCCGATGCGCTGGTGGGCGCGCCGGGCCGGCTGCATGGCGGCGCCATCGCCGGGCTGCTCGAAATCGCCGCACTTGCCCGGGTCATCACGGCGCTTCCCGAAACCGATCGATCGCCGCGCATTCGCCCGGTCACCATCACTGTTGATTTCATGCGCGAGGGCACGCCGGCCGAGACCATCGCCAGCGCCGAGATCACGCGGCTGGGGCGCCGCATCGCCAATGTGGTGGTCCGGGCCTGGCAAGCCGACCGCACCCGGCCGATCGCCGGGGCCAATGTCAATTTCCTGATCGACTATCCGGACGCATAGCCGCATAGGCCGCCGCCGGACTGTCCGAAAACAGGCCGTCGATCCCGGCTTCGAGATAGAGCCGGATCTCGCCCGCCGCATCGCCGCGCGCAATGGGGCTGTCCCCCCGGCGGAATGGCCGCGCAAGAAAGTAGTTTTCCGGCCTGAATGTCCAGGGGTGAACCTCAAGACCGGCATAATGGGCATCGGCGACCAGCGTGGTCGGCGCGCCCGGCACGCCGTTCGCATCACGCGGGATCACCAGCCCGCGCTCCGGGCCGATGGCATCGGCATAATTGGCCACCCGTGCCAGCCCTGCCTTGGTGCGCATATCCGAATAGTCATAACCGTCGGCAGATGCACCATTGGCCATCAGCTGGACCAGACGCACGCCGGTCTGGCCGCGCAGGGCCTTCAGATTGTCGACTTCGAACGACTGGATGAAGACCGGCGCCTCGGCCGTCGTCCAGCCCGCCTCGGCGAGCACCGCCAGCAGCACCGGCTCCAGCGGCAGGCCGATCTTGCGGAAGTGCGAGGGGTGCTTGGTCTCGGGATAGATGCCGATGGTCCGCCCAGACGTCTCGCTGGCCGATTTCGCCAGCGCGATGATCTCGGTGAGCGTCGGGATCTGCGCCTGCCCGTCAAAAGCCTTGTTGCCCGGCCGCAGCTGCGGCAGTCGCTCGCGGGCCCTGAGCGTGCGCAGCTCGTCGAGCGTGAAGTCCTCGGTGAACCAGCCGGTGACCTCGACGCCGTCGATCATCTGCGTGCGCTTGCGCGCGGCAAACTCCGGCCTGTCGGCCACGTCGGTGGTCTCCGAAATCTCGTTCTCGTGCCGGGCCACCAGCACATGGTCCTTTGTCGCAACCAGATCGGGCTCGATGAAGTCCGCCCCCTCCTCGATCGCGCGGGCATAGGCGAGCAGCGTATGTTCGGGCCGCTCGGCGCTGGCGCCGCGGTGCGCGATGATCAGCGGCAGCCCCGGCGGCGGCCCCGCCCGCGCCGAGGGCGGCAAAGGTTGCGCCTCAGCCCCGATGCTCATCAATATCGCTCCAAAGAGACCCAGGATTTTCCGCATTCTTGCACCTTAGGCCGTGCGGATGACAGTTGAAAGTCAGCCGCCCGCCGTGGTCCCGCCGGCGAAGAACACCTTGCGGAACTGGATCGACACCGCCCGACCAAGCGGATCAAGCTGATCGGGCTGGAATCCGAGCGGCACCTCGCCGAGCCTGTTGCGCACCTGCAACCGGGCATTGGTGATATTCTCGACATTGAGCTGGATCCGGCTGCCCCGCAGAAACGGCATATTCTCGACCAGCTTTCGCTGCTGGCCCAGATCGACGAACAAGCGCAGATCTACCGTGCCGAAATCATCGAAGCGCAGGTCGCCGTCCGACGGCAACGGGCTGGAAGGGTCGGTCTTGACCGTGGTCGCTGACTGCCAATTGGCGCTCATCCGCGCGCCAAACCCGTTCTTGTTGGCGCCGAGACGCAGCTCGACGACATGGCGCGGCTGCCCGCCCCGGCCACCCGTCGCGCTGCCACGAAGCAGATCAAGGTCGGGCACACCGTCGCGAATGCTGATGCGGTTGATGGTGTGAAGCGTATGGAACAGCGAGACGAAAACACGCCCGCCGCCACCTCGGCCGCCTCTGGCACCCCCTCTGGGTGGTCCGGCAGCGCCCGCCGGCCTGCCGCCGCCGCGCGCCGCTGCCGCCGCGCGTTCGCTGGCACTGGGCGGAAGCTGCTGAAACAGCGTCAGGCCGGTGCGCAATTCCTGCCGGTCGGCGCCGGCGAAATTGACCGGCCTGTTGTCAATCTGCAGCAACCGGCCATTTTCATCCCGCACGAAGCGCTCGGGGAAGGCCGCCTCGATCTCGGGCGTGGCAGTCGGAAACCCTGCAACTTGCCCGCGCAGGCGACTGTCGATGAAGTTGAGACTGAGGTCGAGGTTGCTCTCGGCGAGCGGCTTCCAGTTCGCCCCCAGCTTGATCACCCGGCGGCTGTCCGCCGTCAGCGCCGGATTGCCGCCATCAAGCCGGGTGATGTCCACCGTCTCGCCGTTCACCAGATCGAAAACACGCACATTGGGGGTCACGATCAGCGGATTGCCAAGCTGTTCGATCCCCGGCGCCGCCTCCTCCTCGGTCACCGACACGAGCAGCCGCAGCCGCGATGTGGGGGACCAGTTGAGCCCATAGCCATAGGTGGTCAGCGCACCGAAATCCGAAAGCTGATCGAGGCTGGCATTGAAATTGAGCGAAAGGTCGCCGATCGCGGCCAGCACATCATCGCGCACGCTGGTCAGCGGGACATCAATGCTGGTCTGAAACCGTCCCTGGTCCCGGCCCAGCGATACGTCCTGCACCACCCCGCCGGGATTGGAGGAGGCGCGCTGCCGGCGGGTCTCGAACCCGGCCTTGAAGGTCGTCGCCACCGGCCCCGCCGGCAAGAGCAGCGGGCTGCCGGTCACCACCAGCTCGGTGGCACCAAGATCGGTTGTGGCGCGCGCAATTTCCTTCCGCAGGGGACCGGAAATGGCGTCAGGGGCAAAGGGATTGAACGCTGGATCATTGGCGTCGAGCCGGGCCTGAAGCGGCGCCGTGTCGAGGCCACGGTCGATCAGCGTATCCGTCTCGGTGCGGTCATAGTTGAGATTGAGGCTCCAGCGCCAGTCCGCGACATCGCCGTTCAGAACCACGCCCAGACTGCCGGTCTGCGTCTCGCTCTTGCGCAGAAGCGGGCCATTGGCCGTCCCGAAGCGCGACACGGCAACCGGCCCGGCAAAGGGATTGAACGGGCCGCCTTCGGCCAGGGCAAGCTGTGCGGTGGGCAGGCCAAGCCGGGCTTCGCTGTCATCATTTTCCAGCCGCAACGAAAGCGTCGCCGCAACGCTGCCGATCGGGCGGTTGTAGGTCGCGCCGATGCTCCAGCTTTCGGTTTCCGGCAGCAGTGTGCGAAACGGCGTCAGGTCGGTCGCCTCCGCCAGATTGGCCCCGCTGCCGGTGAAGTCCGCCAGCGCCAGCGGCCGCTCGGCAGCGGCGGCAGGTGCCTGCACCAGGCCAGTGGGCGCGCCGAGCAACGCGGAGAGCGCCGGGTCGATCTCCGCGAAACCGCTCGTCGTCAGCTCCGCAGCCTCATCGGCGCCGGTGAAGGTGCCGCCCAGCGAAAAGGGCGAGCTTGGCGGCGTGATGATCCGCCGTTCGGCTTCGGTCAGCGCGTCATTATACTCATATTCGCTATCGAAACTGAGCCGCGATCCGCCCTGCAGTCGCAGGAAATTGGCATCCGCCTCGAATCTGGGGCGCCCCCCGTCGGTGGCAAGGCCGGGCTCCAGCTCGACGGTGACCGCCATGAACTTTTCGCGCAGCACGAAGTTGATCACCCGCTGGTCGGCGCGAAACCCATAGCTCAGCGCCACTTCCTCGGGCAGCACATCGACCCGCTCGAGCGCCTCTGGCGGCAGGTTGCGGATCTCGCGGAAGCCCGAAACCCGCTTGCCATTGACCAGCACGACCGGCTGGCCGCCCCCGCGACCCCGCGCCGAACGCAGCTGCGGCCCCAGTTCTTCGAGCAGGTCGCCGAGCGTGCCGGCACCAAAGGACTGGATGTCGGCGGCATCAAGCTGAAGTTCGGGCGCGATATCGCCCTCGACCCGGCCGCGCTGCACCGTGCCGGTCACCACGATTTCTTCCTCAAGCCCCTGGCCATCAGGACGTCCGGCGGGCTGGGCCGTATCGGCCATTGTCGACATCGCCTCGACAGCGGCCGCGTCTTCCTCCGCGTCCTCGATCAGGGGTGCCGGCGGCACCGTCGTTGCTGGCGTAGGCTGCCCGGCCTGAGCCACAGAGGCCAACAACAGGCCAGCCAGAACAGCGACGCTGCTGCCCGACAGGCACACACGAGACATGGACATGGCGAAGGCTTCTCACTCAGGGCAGGACGGCAACAGCGGCTGGCCCTAATCCACCGCCATTTCCAGCACAATACGCGTCAGCGACGCAAATCCCCCGCTAGCGTCCGGCCGATGCCCCGAATGGTGGCGACTGGTCCGGATCGCCCAGTTTGCGCCCCGCCACCTCAAGACCGTAGCGCGAAAATTCATTGTCATGGTGCGCCTTGCGCGTGGCCGCCACACTGCCCTTGAAGCGCGGGTCCTGCGGCCGGTGCTGGCTGTCGATAAAGGCCGCCACGTCCCAGGCCTGCTGCACGCTGAGGCTGTTTTCCATGCCCTGGGGCATATTGGCGCGGATGAAGGCGGCGGCCTTGTTGATGGTCGCCATGCCGGCCCCCCAATTATAGCTGCGCGCGCCCCAGAGCGGCGGATAGACCATGTCACCCAGCACCTGGCCCGCCCCCTCCTCGCCGTGGCAGGCGGCGCAATTCTCCGCGTAAACCTCCGCCCCCCGGCCCGCGTCAAAGGGCAATGGCGGCGCCTCGATGGCCGGAAAGCTCCGCCCGGCCGGGCTTTCCCCGAGCGGCAGACCCTTCGCCATATAAGCGGCATAGGCCTCGATGGCGTTCAAGGTATCAGACCCCAGCGCCGGCGGCACACCGTTCATGCTGTAGAGAAAGCAATCCTGCGCCCGCTTCTGAAAGCTGTTGATGGCGTCATTCTTCGTCCGATAGGCCGGAAAATTGGGAAAAGCCGCCCAGAGCGGCGCCGCCCCGGCCTTCGACCCGGCGTCGAGATGGCAATTGCGGCAGGCCAGATCATTGCCGACATGCGCGGCCGCGGCCGTTCCGGTCTCCATGATGATGCGCTCACCGAGCCGCACCGCATCACCCCATGGCCCTGCCGGGGCATCGGCGGCGCGCGGCGGCGCAAAGACCTGCGCTTCCACCAGCGCCGGCTCCGGCAGCGGCATCGGCGGCGGTGCGGTCGTTGGCCGTGCCAGCAGGGCAAGTCCGGCCCCGATCACAACCCCTATGCCGCCCGCAAGGATCGGACTAACCTTCATGGCCAAGCGTTATGACAGGCAATGGGGAAGGACAAGAGATGCGACATGCGATTATTGCGGGCCTGCTGGCCGCAGCCATTGCCGGGCCGGCGACGGCGCAGGCGCTGCCCAAGGCGGTGCCATCGGGCGGCACCCCGCGTGACATCGCTGATGCCATGGAAAAGCCCGACCCGCGCCTTGTCTATCGAATTCTCTACGATGTCTCGGCGCCCAACCGTGACAAGGCCGCCCCGCACCAGACGCTGCGCCGGGCCGCCAGCCTGCTCAACGCCATGGCCGCAAACGGCGTGCGCCCGAACCCGGGGGACATCGCCATTGTCGTCCACGGTGCGCCTGACAGCAATTTGCTGACCGATGCGGCGCACATGAAGCGCTTCGGCACGCCCAACCCCAGCCGCCAGCTGGTCGAGGAGCTCGCCGCCGCCGGCGTCTCGGTGCGGCTCTGCGGCCAATCCTATCTGGCGCGGGGCTATGGCCGCGACGAACTCATGCCCGAGGTCCAGCTTGACCTGATGGCCATGGTGACAATCGCCAATCTGATGGCGCGCGGCTACGGCGTCGTGCGCGACGACTAAGGTCGTATTGCCTCAAAGCGATTGACCAATGACGCGCCGGGAGCACCGGCGCGAACCACACCGCTTTACAATTTACCATAATTTGCACCCATAATGGAGTTGCAATCCGCAAAAATACGTTGCAAAAGTCCGTGTGTAAAAAATACTGCTTTAATAGAAAGTTATAGAGATTTCTAAATCTAGTTTATGAAAAGTAAACGTCTCTCTTCCCTCCTGGGTGACCGTCGCGGCGCAATTGGCGTCGTCATCGGGGCGACGCTGCCGGTCATGCTTGGCAGCGTCGGCCTGGCCGTCGATGTGGCGCAATGGACGCTGGCCAAGCGGTCGCTCCAGCGGCAGGCGGACTCAGCCGCGCTGGCCGGTGTCTATGGCCTGTCGCAGGGCGCCGATGCGCAAGCCAGCGTGACCCGCGACCTCGCTCTCAACGCCCGCTATTCCCTTGACGGCCCGCCGATCATCGAACGCGGCCCCAGCGCAGGCCCTTATGCCGGCGATGGCCGCGCGGTGCGGGTGGCGCTGGCCACGGTGCTCAACCTGCCGTTCGCCGGCATGTTCATCACCGGCGGCGCGCGCATCACGGCCGAATCGACAGCAGCCCTGGTCCCGACTGGCGACGTCTGCGTGCTGGCGCTGGAGAATACCGATACCGCGGGCATCTTCATGGGCGGCAACACCACGGTCGACATGAACTGCGCGATGGTCACCAATTCGGTTGCCGCCAATGCGGTCGACACCGGCGGCTCCTCGACCGTGATTGCCTCGCCCATCGTCGCATCCGGCGGCATCGCGCCCAGCGACAATTATGCCGATGGCACCGTGCTGCTGCCCTATTCGCTGGCCCAGCTTGATCCCTATGCCGATCTTCCCGACCCGGTCGTTCCCGCCGGAAACAGCAAGATGGACGTCAAACCGAAGCAGAGCCGCACCTATAACCCCGGCACTTACACAAGCGTCGACATCAAGGGCACCGCGACGCTCAATCCCGGCGTCTATTACATCGACGGCGGCGAATTTTCGGTCGGCTCTCAGGCCGTGCTCAACGCCCAGGGCGTCACCATCATCCTGACCAGCCGCACCGCCGCCAGCAACCCCGGCTCGGTGGCCGGCGTCAACATCAATGGCGGCGCCACGCTGAACATGACCGCGCCGACGACAGGCACCTATCAGGGCGTCCTCTTCTATCAGGACCGGCTGGACACCAACCAGTCGCACAAGATCAACGGAAATTCTGCGTCCACGCTGCAAGGGGCGATCTATTTCCCCAGCTCGACCATCGATTTTCTCGGCACCACCGGCATGAACATCGCCTGCGTCCAGCTTGTCGCCCGGCAACTGACCTTCAGCGGCAACAGCAAGATCACCAATGTCTGCCCGTCCGGCCAGGGCTCCAAGGCCTTTGCCGGATATGCCGTGAGGCTGGTCGCATGATGGCGCGCACCCTTCTCGGCCGTGTCAAGAAATCCCGCAGCGGCGCCAGCGCCGTCGAGTTCGGGCTTGCCCTGCCCGTCATGCTGATGATGCTGCTGCCCGCCATCGATTACGGCATGGCCTTTGCCCTCAGCCAGCGCTTGACCGCCGCCACGGCACAGGCCGTGCAGCGCGTCACAGCCAATGGCAAGGTGCAGAGCAGCTATGCATCGCTCAGCACCGATGTTGCCAGTGCAGTGTCCGGGGCGGTGAAGGCGCCCGTCTCCACCAGCATCACCAACTGGCTGGAATGCAACGGCCAGAAGGCCGAGAATGCCAACGGCCTGTGCCCCTCTGGCCAGACCTACGCCCGCTATGTGCAGGTCACTGCGCGAACCGTCTATACGCCTATCTTTCCGCTGCCAGGCGTCTTCGGCAAGGCCAAGGCCGTCTCGGGCAGTGCGGCGGTCAGGGTGCAATGAGCGCGGCACGCCTCCTCAGACGGCTCGGCCGCAGCGGCACGACAGCGGCAGAGTTCGCGCTGCTCATTCCCGCCCTCATGACTCTGATATTCGGCGTCATTCAGGTGGGCATCACCTTCTTCAACTACACCAGCCTGCAAAACGCGATCGGCGAGGGCGCGCGGGAAGCCACGCTCTTCCCTCGGCGCACCGACACCCAGATCAGGGACCGCATCACCGCGGCCGCCTTCAATCTGGACGCCGCAAAGCTTGGCACCCCGACGATCGTGCGCGGCACCGAGGGCGGACAGGATTTTGTCGACATCACTGTCACCTACAATGGAACGCTGAATTTCGGCGTCGTCGTCTTCAAGGGTCTCACGCTCACACAGACCCGGCGCGCCTATCTCCCCTGAGCGGCACAGCCGTGCTAGACTATCGGCCATGACGCATCCGCTCGCCGACTGGCATGCCTATATCAAGGCGCCCGATCATGCCCGCCTCTGGGACATGCTGCATCCCGATGTCGTGTTCGAAAGCCCTGTGGTGCACACGCCCCAGCGTGGCCGGGAGCTGACCTATGCCTATCTGTCCAGCGCCGACCAGGTGCTGGGCGGCCCGGGTTTTCGCTACACCGGCGAATGGACCGCGCCGGGCAGCGCCGTTCTCGAGTTCGAGACCGAGGTCGAGGGCATCAGCGTCAACGGCATCGACATGATCAAATGGGCTGATGACGGGCGCATCATCCATTTCAAGGTCATGGTCCGGCCGCTCAAGGCGATCAACCTGTTGCACCGCATGATGGGCGAACAGCTCGCGAAGATGAAAGAGGCCGGCAACGGCTAAAGCCCGCCGTTTAGCACCGCCGCATGGGACCTTCGTAGCATTTATCCTTCCGGCCACCGGGAATAGACTTTTCAGGCGTTGATCCAGATCAATGCTCGCACCTGCAATATGGTCGAGGCAGTCTAGGCACAATCGCTCGGAACGGACGGATCCATGGACCTCAAACTCCTCAAGACCGGCGGCTGGTCGTTCGCGGGCCTGCTCTCGCTCTACGCCTATACACAGGCCGTCGATCTGCCCTTTGCCGTGCACATGCTGATGTTCGCGGCCGCGTCCGTGCTGATGCTCTATTTCACGCTCAGCCGGGACAGCCGGCTGGCGAGCGGTGACATCACCGAAGACCCGGCGCGCTATGATGACGAAATCATCCGTTGGGGGGTCATCGCCACCACCTTCTGGGGCATCGTCGGGCTGTTCGCCGGCCTCTACATCGCCTCGCAGCTCGCCTTTCCCATCCTCAATCTCGATATTGAATATACCAGCTTCGGCCGGCTGCGGCCGCTGCACACCTCGGCGGTCATCTTTGCGTTCGGCGGCAACGCGCTGATCGCCACCAGCTTCTATGTCGTGCAGCGCACCTGCCGGGCGCGGCTGGCCTTTCCCGGCCTCGCCCGCTTCGTCTTCTGGGGCTATCAGCTGTTCATCGTGCTGGCTGCCAGCGGCTATGTTCTGGGCGTCACCGCCGCGCGCGAATATGCCGAGCCCGAATGGCATGTCGATATCTGGCTGACCATCGTCTGGGTCGCCTATCTCGCGGTCTTCGTCGGCACCATCGCGCGACGGCAGGAGCCGCACATCTATGTCGCCAACTGGTTCTATCTCTCCTTCATCATCACCGTGGCGATGCTTCACCTGGTCAACAATCTGGCCGTCCCGGTCAGCATCTTCGGGTCCAAATCCTATTCCGCCTTCGCCGGCGTGCAGGATGCGCTGACCCAATGGTGGTATGGGCACAACGCGGTCGGCTTCTTCCTCACCGCCGGCTTTCTGGCGATGATGTATTACTTCGTCCCCAAACAGGCCGAGCGTCCGGTCTACAGTTACCGGCTGTCGATCATGCACTTCTGGTCGTTGATCTTCCTCTATATCTGGGCTGGCCCCCACCATCTGCATTACACCGCCCTGCCCGACTGGGCGGGCACGCTCGGCATGGTCTTCTCGATCATGCTGTGGATGCCCAGCTGGGGCGGCATGATCAACGGGCTGATGACCTTGAACGGCGCCTGGGACAAGATCCGCACCGACCCCATCATCCGCATGATGGTGCTGGCGCTCGCCTTCTACGGCATGAGCACGTTTGAAGGCCCGATGATGTCGATCAAGTCGGTCAATTCGCTCAGCCATTATACCGACTGGACCATCGGCCATGTCCATTCCGGCGCACTCGGCTGGAACGGCATGATCACCTTTGCCTGCATGTATTACATGGCGCCGCGCGTGTTGCGGCCGCAGCCGCATGTATCAGCCTGCGGCTGATCAACTGGCACTTCTGGTTGGCCACCATCGGCATCGTTCTCTACACCGCCTCGATGTGGGTGGCCGGCATCACGCAAGGGTTGATGTGGCGAGAATATGGGGCCGACGGCTATCCTGGTGAACAGCTTCATCGAAACGGTCGAAGCGCATGCACCCCATGTATGTGATGCGCGCCACCGGCGGCCTCTTCTACCTCTCGGGCGCGGTCATCTTCGCCTGGAACATCTACCGCACGATTCAAGGCGACGTCCGCGCGGAAAAGCCGATGACCGAGACCCCCTACAACCCGGTCACCGACCGCCCCGCCGTCACCCCGCCCAGCGCCCAGCCGGCCGAATAGGACAGACCATGGCAGAGACACCCGACAAGGGCTTCACCCACCGCACCATCGAGCGCAACGTGACGCTGCTCGCCGTGCTCTCCTTCGTGGCGGTCGCCATCGGCGGCATCGTCGAGATCGCACCGCTGTTCTGGATCGACGAGACGATCGAGAAGGTCGAGGGCATGCGCCCCTACACGCCGCTCGAACAGGCGGGGCGCAACATCTACATCCGCGAAGGCTGCTATACCTGCCACAGCCAGATGATCCGCCCCTTCCGGGACGAAGACGAACGCTATGGCCATTACAGCCTGGCCGCCGAGAGCATGTATGATCACCCCTTTCAATGGGGCTCCAAGCGCACCGGCCCCGACCTCGCGCGCGTGGGCAACCGCTATTCCGACGAATGGCACGTCCAGCATCTGCGCAACCCGCGCAGCGTGACGCCGGAATTGATCATGCCTGGCTATGAATTCCTCTACAGCCGCAAGCTCGACGCTGGCGACATGGTCGCTCATCTCACCGCACTGTCGCGCGTCGGCGTGCCATACACTGACGAAGCCATTGCAGCAGCCAATGAAGACCTGAAAACTCAGGCCGATCCCAATGCCGACGCATCGGCGCTGCTCGCCCGCTACCCCAAGGCGCAGGTGCGTGACTTCGACGGCCAGCCGGACAAGCTGACCGAGATGGACGCACTGGTCGCCTATATGCAGATGCTCGGCACGCTGGTCGATTTCGAAGCCGTCGCAGCCCAGGAAGAGCCGCGGTGAGCCCGGTCGAAACCTATGACGCCCTCCGGCATTTCGCCGACAGCTGGGGTCTGGTCATGCTCGGGCTGATCTTCCTCGGCCTTGTCGGCTGGACCTTCCGCAAGGGCGCCGGCGCCGAGATGGACCGCGCCGCCAACAGCATCTTCGAAGACGATCAGGACACTGGCCATGGCCAATAAGCATATCGACGAAGCCACCGGCACCGAGACGGTCGGCCATGAATGGGACGGCATCGAGGAGCTCGACACCCCGTTGCCACGCTGGTGGCTGATCACCTTCATCCTCTGCATCGTCTTCGCCGCCGGCTATGTCGTCTTCTACCCCGCCATCCCGCTCGCCAACACGGCGACGCCGGGCACGCTGGGCTGGTCGAGCCGCGGCGAGCTTGCCAAGGACATGGCCGCCGATGCCGCGCGCCGCGCGCCCATCTTCCAGAAGATCGCCACCACCCCGGTCGCCGACCTGCCCGCCGACCCGGCGCTGCTCGCCCAGGCCATCGAGGGCGGCCGCGCCGCCTTCAAGGTGCACTGTGTGCAATGCCATGGTGCCGGTGCGGCCGGCTCCCCCGGCTACCCCAATCTCAACGATGACGACTGGCTGTGGGGCGGCGATCTCGATGCCATCGCCTTCACCCTGCGCCACGGCATCCGCAATCCCGGCCATGACGAGACCCGCTTCTCGCAAATGCCAGCCTTTGGCGAGATTCTCGAAACGGCCGACATCGAGGCGCTGATCACCCATGTCCGCAGCCTCTCGGGCCTGGAACCCGGGAGCGCCGCAGGTGCCTCGCTCTTCGCCGAGCAATGCGCTGCCTGCCACGGCGAGAACGGCGGCGGCAACCGTGAGCTTGGCGCGCCCAATCTGGCGGACAGCATCTGGCTCTACGGCGGCGACCGCGACACGCTGCGCCACACCATCACCTATGCCCGCAATGGCGTGATGCCGCGCTGGAACGCGCGCCTCGACGATGTGACGATCCGCATGCTCGCAGCCTATGTGCATTCGCTTGGCGGCGGTGAGGCGACTCCAGTGCCAGAGCAAGCTGACGTCGCGGAAGGCGACGATGCAGATGTCGGCGTTTGAGCTCTTCAACCTCGACAGTCCGCTCTACGCCAAGCGCCAGGGTGTCTATCCCAAGGCGGTCAAGGGCTTCTACCGGCAGCTGAAATGGGTGATCATGGCGGTCACGCTGACGATTTATTACGTCACGCCGTGGCTGCGCTGGGACCGCGGGCCCTATGCCCCTGATCAGGCCGTGCTCGTCGATCTCGCCAACCGCCGCTTCTACATGTTCTCCATCGAGATCTGGCCGCAGGAATTCTACTATGTCGCCGGCCTGCTGATCATGGCCGGCGTCGGGCTGTTCCTCGTCACCTCGGCGGTCGGCCGCGCCTGGTGCGGCTATGCCTGCCCGCAAACCGTCTGGACCGACCTGTTTGTCCATGTCGAGCGCGCCATTGACGGTGACCGCAACGCCCAGATCAAGCTGGCCAATGCCCCGCTGAGCGCCGGGAAGCTCGGCAAGCGCGCCCTCAAATATGCCATCTGGCTGGCGATCGCAGTCGCCACCGGCGGTGCCTGGATCTTCTATTTCGCCGATGCCCCGACCCTGCTCGCCGAGTTTCTGTCGGGCGATGCCGCCTTTGTTGCCTATGCGACCGTGGGCGTGCTCACCAGCACCACCTTCCTGCTTGGCGGCTTCATGCGCGAGCAGGTGTGCATCTACATGTGCCCCTGGCCCCGCATCCAGACGGCCATGCTCGACGAAAAGTCGCTCATCGTCACCTACAAGGACTGGCGCGGCGAACCGCGTACGCAAGGCTTGAAACGCACCGGCGAGCCGGCGCAGGGTCTCAAGCGCACACAGGCTGACTTCCCAGTCGAAACCATCGGCGAGCTGGCGAAAGCAAGAAGCGGCGACTGCATCGATTGCAACCAATGCGTCGCCGTCTGCCCGACCGGCGTCGACATCCGCAACGGGCCGCAGCTCGGCTGCATCACCTGCGGGCTCTGCATCGATGCCTGCAACAATGTGATGGACCAAATCGGTCGCCCGCGCGGCCTCATCGATTATGCCACGCTGGATGATGCCGAAATCGAGAAAGCCGGGGGCACGGCGCCCAGCGTGCTGAAAACGCTGCTGCGCCCGCGCACGCTCATCTATTTCACCATCTGGGCCAGCATCGGAATGGCCATGTTGTTCAGCCTCGGGGAACGCGCCCGGCTCGACCTCAGTGTCGAATCCGACCGCAACCCGCGCTTTGTCATGCTGTCCGATGGTGCCGTCCGCAATGGCTATACCGTCAAGCTGCGCAACATGGAGACCCGCCCGCGCAGCGTCGATATCACCATCGCCGGCCTGCCCGGCGCCGTGCTGTGGAGCGATACCGGCAGCCGTGAAGGCGCCGGGGCCGCCGTCCGGGTCGACTTGCCGCCGGACGCCACCACCCGGCTGCGCATGTTCGTCGCCGCCCCCGGTGAGGGCGAGGCCCGCACCGATTTCACGATGCAGGCCGTGCCCACCGACGGCGAACCTGGCTCCAACACTGCCCGCGCCGCGTCCTCCCAGCTTCGCTTCGAGCGGCCGGAGCGGCCGTGATGCGCACCCCCTTCACCGGTCGCCACATGTGGGCGCTCATGCTGGGCTTTTTCGGCATCACCATCGCGGTCAATTTCGGCATGGCTTGGGTCGCCAGCAGCACCTTCGGCGGCACTGTCGTCGACAACAGCTATGTCGCTGGCCAGAAGTATAATGGCTGGCTCGCCGAAAGCCGCGCGCAGGCCACCCTGGGCTGGAACGTGGAAGTCAGCCTCGACCCCGCGCGCCATGTCGAGGTCAGGACACGAATGGCCGGGGCCGAGGTCAGCGGCGTCGCCGTCCATCCGCTCGGCCGCGCGCCTGAGCAAACGCTGGTCTTCCGGCCCATGGCGGGCGGCTATGTCTCACAGGCGCCGCTGCCGCCGGGCCGCTACCGGGTGCGCGTCGAGATAATGTCCGCCGGCCGCACCGCCGATTTCCTAGCCGAAGTCTCCGGCGGATGACCGCGCAGCCGCACACCAGCGTCTTTGCCGTCGACGGCCTGCGCTGCGCCGGCTGCATCGCCAAGCTCGAAAACGGCCTCGCCGCCATGCCCGGGGTTCAGGCCGCCCGGGTCAATTTCACCACCCGGCGGGTCAGCATCGCCCATGACCCAGCGCTTGACGACGAGGCGCTGAAGGCGGCCGTCACCGGTCTCGGCTTCACCGCCAGCCCGCTGCAGCTCGCAACCGGCAATCCCCAGGCCGAAGAGCAGCGCCAGCTTCTGAAGGCGCTGGGCGTCGCGGGCTTTGCCGCCATCAACATCATGCTGCTCTCGGTCTCGGTCTGGTCGGGTGCCGAGGGGGCCACCCGCGCGCTGTTCCACTGGCTGTCCGCTGCCATCGCCCTGCCCGCCGTCGCCTATGCCGGGCGGCCCTTCTTCAGGAGCGCATGGCAGGCGCTGCGCGTCCGCCAGACCAACATGGACGTGCCGATCTCGATCGGTGTGCTGCTCGCCTGCGGCATGAGCCTTTACGAAACCATCGTCCAGGGCCCGCACGCCTATTTCGACAGCGCCATGATGCTGCTCTTCTTCCTGCTTGCCGGCCGCTATCTGGACAGCAGCATGCGCGCCCGCGCCAGTGACGGCGTGGCCGCCCTGCTCCAGCAAAGCGCGGCGGGCGGCCAAGTCATCGGGGCGGATGGCAGCCTGACGTGGCGGGCTGCCGCAGAGCTGGCACCTGGCATGCGGCTGCAGGTTGCCGCCGGCGAGCGCTTCGCCGCTGATGGCGTCATCGAACGCGGCGAAACGAGCATCGACCGCGCGCTGATCACGGGCGAACACGCGCCTGTTCGCGCGCGCCCGGGCAGCGAGGTGCTGGCCGGCACCATCAATCTGGATGCGCCGCTCATCGTGCGCATCACCGCTGCCGAAGCCGATACCGTGATCGCCGACATCGCGCGCATCATGGCCGATGCGGCCCAGTCCAAATCGCGCTACGTCCGCATCGCCGACCGTGCCTCTAGGCTCTATGCGCCGGCCGTCCACAGCCTCGCGCTGCTCAGCTTTGTGGGCTGGATGGCGGCCGGCGCGGGCTGGCACCAGTCGCTGCTGATCGCGGTCGCGGTGCTGATCATCACCTGCCCCTGCGCGCTCGGCCTCGCTGTCCCCATCGCTCAGGTCGTGGCCAGCGGCACGCTGATGCGCGCCGGCGTCCTGATCAAGGACGGCGCCGCGCTGGAGCGGCTCGCGGCCGCCGACACCGCGCTGTTCGACAAGACCGGCACGCTGACCATGGGCCGCCCGACGCTCGCTGGCCCCCTACCCTTCGCACATGACGAACGGCCGGTGGCCCTTGCGCTCGCCGAAGCCAGCCGCCACCCGCTTTCCTGCGCGCTCGCCAGAGCGCTCAAGGCTGAAGGCGTGAGCCCCGCGCCCCTGCAAGACCTTGCCGAGGCTCCCGGCGCCGGCATCAGCGGCCAGTTCGACGGCAAGGCGGCGATGCTCGGCCGGCCCGACTGGATCGGCGCTGCGCAGGGCGATGACACGAACCGTAGCGACACGCTGACCACCGCCTTCCGCCTTGGCGATGCGCCGCCCCGGTTGCTGCATTTCACCGACGAGCTCCGCCCCGACGCCGCCGCCGCGCTGGCCCGGCTGCAGGCGCTCGGCCTCGGCGCCACGCTCATTTCGGGCGACCATCCGGCCGCTGTCGCGGCTGTGGTCAAGGCGCTCGATATCCCCGGCCATGGCGGCCTCACACCGGCCGACAAGCTCGCCGAGATCAACCGCCGCGAGGCCGATGGCGCTCATGTCCTGATGGTCGGGGACGGTCTCAATGACGGCCCCGCGCTCCAGGCCGCCCATGTCTCCATCGCGCCCGCGTCAGCCAGCGATGTCGGCAAGACGGCCGCTGATCTGGTGTTCCTTGGCGACAGGCTGATGCCCATCGCGCTTGCGGTCGATGTCGCCCGGCGCACGATGACGATCGTCCGGCAGAATTTCGCCATGGCGATCGGCTACAATGTGCTCGCGGTTCCGCTCGCGGTCATGGGCCATGTCACGCCACTGGTCGCCGCGCTCGCCATGTCCGGGTCTTCGCTTCTGGTGGTCGCCAATGCGCTGCGCCTGAAGCGCGCTGTCGCATGAGCGGGCTGGCGCTCCTCATCCCCGTGGCGCTGGGCCTGGGGCTGGCGGGCCTCATCGCCTTCTTCTGGGCCATCCGCAGCCGCCAGTTCGACGATCTGGACGGCGCGGCACTCAGGATTCTCAATGACGATCAGGGGCCGATCCAGCCCCAGCCGCCAGCCGGGGAGGCGCGCGACAGTTCGCCCGAGCCGGACTGAAAGGGGCAGACACATCGCCCTCGGGCCGCTAGACATGAAGGTATGGAAACCGGGCTCTGCTCAGGCTGTGAGGTGCGCGACATCGCGCTGTGCAGCACCCTGAGCGAACCGGACCGGGCCGCTCTCAAGGCCATCAGCCACCACCGCCATTTCGAGAAGGGCGCCGTGGTCATGTGGGCGGGCGACGAGGCCGTGTCGTGCGGCACGCTCGTCTCGGGCCTGCTTGAGCTTTCCGCGAGCGCGCGCGATGGCCGCAAGCAGATTTTCGGCCTGCTCTATCCCTCCGACTTCGTGGGCCAGCCAGATGCCGGGCTGATGCCCTTCTCGGTGACCGCGCTGACCGATTGCCGGCTCTGTCTTTACCCCCGCGCTGCCTTCGAAAGCGTGCTCGACAATCATATCGCGATGGAACGCATGCTGCTGCGCCGCACCATGGCCGCACTCGACAGCGCCCGCAGCCGCATGCTGCTGCTCTCGCGTGGCACTGCGGCTGAAAAGCTGGCGGGCTTCCTGCTCGAAATGGCGGACAGGATCGGCGAGCCCCAGGCAAGCCATATCGTCATCGATCTGCCGCTCTCGCGCGGCCAGATTGCCGATCTTCTTGGTCTGACCATCGAGACCGTGAGCCGGCAGATGACGCACTTCCGCGCCGCCGGCCATATCGAGCTGCCCGGCGGGCGGGCGCTGATCATTCGCAACCGCACAGCACTCAGCGCCTGCACGATCGACGCCGCCTAGGCCGGCATATGGCCCGCGCCGAGACTGGCCGCCAGCGCAGCTGCGGCCCCGCGTGACATGCGGTCCCGCCCAAACAGGAGCAGCGCACTCTCACGGCAATCGATCGCGCGCCTGCACCCGTCGAACAGGCAGCGCAGCATGTAACCGATCAGCTCGGTCGGCTGGGCCGGGCCAGGCGGGCGGGCGGCGATCTGCGCCAGCGCCTCGTGCAGATCTTCGGCGTGCAGCGTATCGGCGGTGTGGTAATGACGCAGCCGCTGCGAGAGCGGGCTGCCTTCATGGTCGCAGTCGATGCCGAACATCCGGCACCATACAGCGCGGCCCATGGCTTCACAGGCGCGCAGATGTGCGGCCAGCTCGGCGCTCAACCGCGCGGCATGGCCGACCACATGATGATCGGGCAGCCGGTTGGCGCAGTCCTCAAGCTCCTGACACAGCCGGCGCATCGCGGCATGGCGCGCGATGATTGGCGCGACCTCCGCTTCGCCGACAGCATGTAAGGCCGGCACCGGGACCATCATGCCGCCGCCCGTCACATCCTGTCTGGGGAATATCATCATGGCCACGTCTCCGAGCCGAAATCCTAGCCAGACGCGCGGCAATCAACATTGATCCAGATCAACCCGCAGCCGGCGCGCTCACCACCCGGCGATAGAGATGCCATGTGGCATGCCCCAGCACCGGCAGCGCCACAAACAGCCCGAGAAACAACGGCACCATGGCGAGGAACAGAAGCCCGGCGATGAACGCCGCCCAGCCGATCAACATGACCGTGTTGGCCCGCACAGCGCCGATGCTGACGATGATCGCGGTCAGGAAGTCGACATCACGGTCAACCAGCATCGGCAAGCTCATCACGGTGATCGTGTAAAAGCCGAGCGCCATCACCGCGCCGGCCATGCTGCCGGTCAGGATCATGAGAAGGCCGCTCTTCGAGGTCAGGAAGACGAAGGGATTGGCGCTCATCCCGGGCTCGGCGAAGAAGATGGCGAAGATGCTGTGGGCGACAATCAGCCAGAAGCCGAAGGCAACGAACACGACTACGCCCATGCTCAGGATCTGCTCGTCGCCGCGGCCGCGCAGGGCGCCCAGAACAGCCCCCCAGCGCATCGGCTCGCCAGTCTCGCGGCGCCGGCTCACTTCATAAAGCCCGACAGCCGCAAAGGGCGCCAGCAGCGGAAAGCCCGCCGCCGCCGGTACCAGCCAGGCCGCCGCATCGCGCGTGAACAGCGTGGACAGCAGGAGCAGCGCAGCCGCCACATAAATGGCCGCAAAAAACAGGCCGAACTGCGGATGCGCCCGAAAATCCTGCCAACCTGCCGCCAGCGCGGCGCGCAGATCGGCCACTGTCAGATTGCCAGCAATCATCGCGGGTGCGAGCCCCGCCTGACCGGTCATAAGATACCCTCTTCCGACACGCTGATTATGGTGCGCCTTTTCTTGAAGCCCGGCAAGCAACCAGCTTAGAAGGTGACCGCTGCAAGACGAGACTTCATTCTCCGGCCTCGATTGGCGGCTCTGCCGAAGCGGGTGACCAGCCACCGCCCAACGCCTGGTACAGATCGACAAACCCCAAATCGCGGCGCAGCCGGGCGCGCGCCAGCTCCAGCTCGCTGGCCAGTACCAGCCGCTGCGCATCAAGCACCGCCAGATAATTGGCCACGCCCGACTTGAACCGCATCTCCTGCAAGTCCAGCGTGCGCCGGGCCGCCACAAACTGATCGGACAGGGGCGCGAGCTGATCTTCCGCCGCCCGATAGGCATAGGTGGCGGCATTGACGTCGAACAGCGCCGTCTGCACCGTTTGGCGATAACCGATCAGCGCCTGGCGCGTCTGTGCGCGGGCTACGCGCACATTGCCGAGATCGCGGCCGAAATTGAGAATGGGCAGGCCAACCGATGGCCCCCAACTGTTGATCGCCGCCGAATTGCCATCCTCGAAAAGCCCGCCAAGGCTGGTGGCACTGACGCCAAACAGCGCGCCCAGACCGATAGTGGGAAAAGGAAAACGGTTGGCAATCGCCACGCCCTCGCGCGCAGTCGCCGCCGCCAGCGCCTGCTCGGCCGCGATCATATCGGGCCGCCGCGCCAGCAGATCAGCCGGCACGCCTTCGGGCAGCGGATAGGCGCCGATCCCACGCGCCTGAAGATCGGCATCGAAGGGAGCAAGCTCGGTCGCGCTCGGATAGCGCCCGAGCAGCACGGCGAGCAGATTCTGGTTGACCAGCAACGCCTGACGCACCGCCGGCAATTGCGCGCGTGTGCCGGCAAGCTGGGTGGTCGCCTGCTGCTCCTCGCTGTCCGAAACCACCCCCTGGCGGTGCAGCAGCTGCACCAGCCGCAGCGCATCCTCCTGCAGCGCGATGTTGCGCTTGAGGATCGCTTCCTCGGCCTGCAATTCCCTGATCGTCAGCCAGCTTGTCGCCACCTGCCTGACCAGCACCGCCACCACCGCGTTTCGGCCGGCTTCGGTGGCAAGAAGCTCTGCCCGCGCCGCTTCATTCTGCCGACGGATACGGCCAAAGAGGTCGATCTCCCAGCCCAACACCAGCCCCATGACAAAACTGCTGTCATTGGCATTGGCCTGTGGCACCGGACTGGTCGAAATCACGCCGTCGATGGTCGGGAAAAACCGGCTGCGCGCCACCAGCAGCCGCGCCTGCACCTCGTCCACCCGGGCGAAGGCCAGTTGCAGATCGAGATTATGCGCCAATGCTTCCTCGATCAGGCCACGCAATTCCGGATCTCGGTACAGCTCGAACCACTGGCTATTGGCCGCGCTGCTGGCCTCACCGGCCGCGATCGTGACCGCATGGCGCGACGGCAGGCCAAGATCAGGCCGCGCATAGTCCCGCCCGGCCAGCGAGCAACCAGCCAGCGCCAGCACCGAAACCGCCGCAAGCACCGCCTTCATGGCTGGGCTTCCAGCGCTGGCTTGGCCGGGGTCTTGCGCGAAGCCAGCCGCTCGGTCAGCGTCTGCACGATCACATAGAGCGCCGGAACCATGATGACGGCCAGCACAGTCGCCACCAGCATCCCGCCCAGCACGACTGTGCCCACCGACTGCTTGGAAGCGGCCCCTGCGCCCGAGGCAATGAACAGCGGCACCACGCCCATGATGAAGGCGAAGGATGTCATCAGAATCGGGCGCAGACGCTGCTTCGAGGCCTCGATCGCGGCCTCGGCAATCGGCATGCCCTGCTCACGAAACTGCTTGGCGAACTCGACGATCAGGATCGCATTCTTGGCCGAAAGGCCAACGAGCGTGACCACGCCGATCTGGCCATAGACATTGAAGTCCAGCCCCCGCATCAGCACCGCCAGCAGCGCGCCGAGCACGCCGAACGGCACGCCCAGCAGCACCGCGACCGGGATCGACCAGCTTTCGTAAAGCGCGGCCAGAAACAGGAACACCACCACCACCGACAAGGCCATGACCACGGCGGCCGCGCTGCCGGTCTCCACTTCCTCGCGCGTTACCCCCGCCCATTCATAGCCATAGCCGCCTGGCAGGACCTTTGCCGCCGCCCGCTCCAGCGCCGAGAGCGCTTCGCCCGAGCTATAGCCCGGCGCCGGCGCGCCGCTGATATCGGCCGAGCGATAGAGATTGTAGCGGGTCGTGAAGCGCGGCGAGGCACCCTTGTCGATCGACACGACCGCGCTCAGCGGGATCATCTGCCCGGTCGTGCGGCTGCGGACATTGATCAGCCCCAGCGCCTCGATGTCACCCCGAAAGGCGGCGTCGGACTGCACCATCACCTTGTAATTCTTGCCATAGCGATTGAAGTCATTGACCTGCGACCCGCCGAGAAGGATCTGCAGCGACTGGTAGACATCGGTCATCGCCAGCCCCAGCGCCTTGGTCTTCTCGCGGTCGATGCTGAGCTGGAAATTGGGGGTGGCGGCATTGAAGCTCGATGAGATGCGCCCGATCGCCGGCTCCTTGGCCGCTTCGGCCACGAACTGTCTGGCCACCGCCGCCAGCTCGTTGCTCGAACTGGCCGGCCTGCGCCTGCAAAATCATCGAAAATCCCGAAGATGCGCCAAAGCCCGGCAAAGCCGGCGGCCCGAAGGCAATGAACATCGCCTGCGGCACGGCAAAGCCCATGCGATTGGCCTGACGGGTCAGCGCCGTGGCGCTGCTCGCGCCGTCGCGCTCATGCCAGGGCTTGAGCTTGACGACCATCAGGCCCGTATTGGGCGCCGCCGTGCCCGACAGCACATCGAGGTCGGAAATCGACATCACGCCATCAACGCCTTCAAGCCCCCGCAGCCGGGCCGAGAAACCATCGAGCACGGCCGCCGTGCGCTGGCTGTTGGCCGCATCAGGCAATTGCGCCTGCACGAAAAAGGCGCCTACGTCTTCATCGGGAACAAAGCCTGTCGGCGTGACTCGAAACAGGAAGACAATGCCAACAAGCACCAGCGCCAGCGCCAGGGCCACCCGCTTGAGGCTGCGCGTAGTCGCGCCGACAAGCCGGCCATAGCGCGCGGTGAAGCGATCGAAGGCGGCGTTGAAGCGGGCGAAGAACCGGCCCAGCGCGCCGGTCGGATGCTCGTCCTTGGGTTTCAGCAACAGCGCGCAGAGCGCCGGCGTCAGGGTCAGAGCGACCAGTGCCGAGAACAGCGTAGAGACCGCGATGGTCAAGGCGAACTGCTTGTAGAGCTGCCCACTCACCCCAGGCACAAAGGCCATGGGCACGAACACCGCGGCCAGCACCAGCGCGATGGCAACCACCGGCCCGGACACTTCGTCCATGGCGGCGCGCGTCGCTTCGAGGGGGCTGAGCTTATCGTGCGCCATCTTGTGCTCGACCATCTCGACAACCACGATCGCATCATCGACGACAATGCCGATGGCCAGCACCATGCCGAACAGCGACAGCGTGTTGATTGAGAAACCGAGCACGACATAGGCGATGAGCGTGGCGACCAGCGACACGGGCACGGCCAGCATCGGGATCAGCGTTGCGCGCCAGCTTTGCAGGAAGAGAAAGACCACGAGCAGCACAAGGATCACTGCATCGCGCAGCGTGTGCATCACCTCGGCGATCAATTCTTCGACGAAGAGCGACGTGTCGTAAACGATGTCATAGGCGAAATCGGGGGGAAAGGCGCCGCCCAGCGTTTCCAGCTTTTCCTTGAGCGCCTCGGCTGTCGCCATGGCATTAGCGCCGGGCGACAGCGCAATGCCCACCGCCGCCGCCGGCTTGCCATCGAACTGGGCTTCCTGCGCATAAGTCTTCGCACCGAGCTCGACGCGCGCCACATCACGCAAGCGGACCTGCGCGCCGTCCTCGCCGCTGCGCAGGATGATGTTTTCGAACTGGCTCGCCTGGTTGATCCGGCCTTCCAGTTCAAGGGCGTACTGAAAGCCGCTCTCGGTCTGGGTGGGCGGCTGGCCCACGGCCCCGGGCGCAGCCTGCGCATTCTGCTCGCGCACGGCGCTTACCACATCCATCGGGGTCAGGCCGAAGGCGGACAGTCGGTCGGGCCGCAGCCAGATGCGCATGGCGAAGGGCGCGCCATAGACCGACACATCGCCAACTCCTTGCACCCGCTTCAGCTCGTCGACAATCAAGTTGTCGAGATAGTTGTTGATGAAGGTCCGGTCATAGGCGTTGGCAGGTGAGTAAAAGGCGATGTACATCAGCGTGTCCGATGACGCTTTTCGCACCGACACGCCGATAGTGTTCACGTCCTGCGGCAGCTGCGGCAATACTTGGCTGACCCGGTTCTGCGTCTCGACCGCGGCGATATCGGCGTCACGCTCGAGCGCGAACTGCACGGTGATGCTCGACGAGCCATCGGCGGAGGAGACAGCGCGGATGGACTGCATCCCTGTGACCCCGTTGATCGCCAAATCGAGCGGGGAGGACACAGTTTCCTCGACCACCTGAGCGCTGGCGCCGGGATAGAGCGAGGTGATGCGCACGGTCGGCGGCGCGATGTCGGGATATTGCGAGACCGGCAACCCGAGCAGCGAGAGGCCGCCCGCCAGCACGAGGAACAGCGCGATGACGATGGCGAAGACCGGGCGGTCGATGAAGAAGCGCGCCATCGCCGCTCAGCTTTCAGCGCGAGCGGCCGGGGCGGCACCAAGCGGCTGCACCGGCTGGCCGGGCCGCACCTTGGCCAGTCCTTCGACGATGACCCGTTCACCCGGCTTCAGCCCATCATCGATGACCCAGTCGCCGCCGATATGCGCGCCTGCCTGCACCCGCCGCTGCTCGGCGACATTGTCCGCGCCCACCACCATGACGAAGAATGTGCCGAACTGCTCGATGACCGCCTTGTCGGGAACGATGACCGCGCCAGCCTGGGTGCGGACCTTGACGCGGAGCCGCCCGAACTGGCCGGGACGCACCGCCTGACCGGGGTTAGGGAAGACCGCGCGCAGACGGTAGCTGCCAGTGGCGGGGTCAACGGCGCGGTCGGCGAAATCTATGACGCCGCTTTCGGCAAGCTCGCTGCCGTCGGCCAGCACGAGCTTGAGCCCGGTCTGCGCTTCGGCGCGCTCCTCGGGCGAAAGGCGGGAGAAGCGCAGCATGTCCTGCTCGCTGGGGCTGAAATAGACCTCGATCCGCGAGGCGTCCGAAATGCGCGCCAACTCGTCCCGGCCCGGCGCGACCAGCGCACCGACGTCGACATTGGCCTTGCCGATCCGGCCGCTGATCGGCGCGCGCACCTGCGCATAGCCCACGATCGTCTGGGCTCTCGTCAGCCGTGCACGCGCGGCGTCTACCTGCGCGTTTGCGGCCTTGGAACCGGCGACCGCATTGTCGAAGACTTGCGCGGCAATGGCATCAGCGGCGAGAAGCGGTTCATAACGGGCGACATCTTCTGCGGCGCGCGCGGCCTGCGCTTCGGCACCTGCGACCTGAGCGCGGGCCGAGTCGACCGCGGTGGCCTGCTCGGGCGCATCGATCTCGAACAGCAGGTCGCCCTTTTCGACCATTGCCCCTTCGCGAAAACCAATATCGAGCAAGACACCGGAAACTCGCGGGAACACCGCCACTTCGTCGCCGGCGCGGATGTCCCCGATGTATTCGGCGAAGAGCGGCGTGTCCTGCGTGCGGGCCGGGGCGATTTCTACGGGGACGGGCGGCGGCGGGGGCGGGGCTTCACGACCGCAGGCGGCAAGCAGGCCCGCCATGACCACGACCAGCAGTCGGGACCGGCGACGCTGCGCTCGCTTCAAATCCGGCTGCATAACACCCCCACGCTAACCCCAGCCTCAAATCTGCAGGACAATCGTCCCTCTGCCAAGTCCGTTGCTCGCCCTCTTTGCATATTTGGCGGGGCAGATTGTCCAATTGCGGACAAAGAAAGCGTGGCAGCGGTGTGATATGCAGAGGCGACTGGCGGGGAGGGCCGGTTCGGCGCGGCTGGCGTCAGTCAGCCGCGCCGTTCACAAGCGCCCGGAGTTGTTCGGGCGCGCGCACTTCTAGGCGTGTGTAGCAGGTCTCGACCCAGCCATTTTTGGTGAATTCGGCGAGGATCTTGCCCAGCGTCGAGCGTGACATGGCGGCGACGGTGGCGATATCGCTTTGAGAAAGCTCGATACTGAGCGGTTTGCGGCCTGCGTCGTCGGGGCGACGGCAGCCGGCCAGTTGCAGGAGCAGTCCGGCGATGCGGGCGCGGCTGTCGGTCAGGGTGAGGTCCGCCATCGCCCAGCAGACGAGTTCGGCGCTATCCTCGGCGAGTTGGGCGATATGTTCCCACCAGGCGGGTTCGGCAACGAGCATCTGCCTGAGACGGGCAAGGGGAACGGCCCCCCAGACCAGCGGGGTGCGGGCGGTGATGGAGAGGGTGCGGGCGCGGCCAAGGAGGGGGCGGTGGCCTGACCAGAAGCCGGCGCGGACGAAATATTGCGCACGATTGTCAGGGTTTGCGAGGACGAAGGAGACTTCGGCGATGCCGTCGGCGATGACGTAGATGCCGCCTTCGTTGCTGGGTCCGTGGATGAATTCCTCGCCGGGGACGGCGCGGTGCCAGATGGCGGCTTCGAGGATGACGGCTTGGACATCGGCGGGGCGCTCTGCCAGCCAGCCGGTTTCGCGCAGGCGGGCGGCGATGGCTGGCTGCTGCGATTTTGGCGGGTTTTTGGCCTTCATGGGCACAGATAGGCGCGAATTGGGCAGATTTTCCAGTAAGAATCGCTATCATTGCCGCGGAATTGAGGAGGAAATGATGAAGACACTGCCTCTTGTTGTTGGTCTTGCGGTGGCGCTCGCGGGGTGTGCATCTGGGCCTTCGGTGCGGTCGATGTCTGATCCGCAGGCGAACTTTGCCAGCTATCAGACCTTTGGCTTTGCCGATCCGCTTGGTACGGACCGCAGTGGCTATCGCTCGGTCGTGTCGGAGGCGCTGAAGACATCGACCCGGCGCCAGCTTGAGGCGCGGGGCTTTACCTATGTGGCCGAAAACCCTCAGCTTCTGGTCAATTTCAACGCGCAGCTCAATGACAAGATGCGGGTGAACACCACGCCGACATCGACGATGGGCATGGGCTATTATGGCTATCGTGGCCGTCTTTATGCGCCCTATCCCCTTTATGCCGAGCAGACGACGGTGAGTGAATACAAGGAAGGCACACTCAATATCGATGTGGCCGACAGTGCGGCGAAGCGGCTGCTTTGGGAGGGCGTGGTTTCGCAGGCGGTGACGCAGAAGGCGCTCGACAATGTGCCGGCTGCACTCGATACGGCGGTGGCCGCGGCCTTTGAGAAGTTTCCGGTCGCCGCCCGGCCCTGATTGACCCGTTTTTCGGGGGTTTGGAAGGTTAGGAAGGTTAGGCCGGCGGCCTGGAATCTGAAGGCTTTGGCGGCCGCAGATCTGAGCGGGGCCAGGCTTTTCCGACTGACAGTCTATTTATAGCCTATCTGGTTATTTTTTGCAAGGCCCGACGTCAGCGCGCTTCGCCTGCCAGCGACACAAAGATCGGATTGGCATAGAACCAGAGGTCGGCCCATGGGTTTTCGCCCCGGGGATCGGGGGTGGGCTCGGCTTCCTGCGTGCTGGTGCCGCGCACGCGCAGATAGAGGGGGGCCTGAACATTGCGGAGCGTGTGGCGCATGGTCAGGACTTCGCCCTGCCGGCGCCAGTCGGCGGCGGTGAAGCGGCGCTCGACGCGGGTGCTGGGGTTGCGGTCGGTCGTGCGGTCGGCGGCTGGCCCGGTGATCTCGCCGATGATGAGATCGACGCGGGCGACATCGGGGGTCTGGCCGCCCTGATTGGGGGTGGCGGGATCGCGCAGGCGGATGGTGATTTCGACATCCTGTCCGGGTTGGACCGCGAGTTCGCCCCCGATGCTGGCCGATTGGCGCTTTCCGCGCACCTTGGCGGTGACGTCGAGTTCGGACACGAGATCGCCGGTCGTGACGAAGATGCGGCCGCTGCGCAGGGCATCCAGAATATCGGCATGCTCGGCGCGGGCGTGGACATAGGTTTTGGAATATTCGCCGGGCCAGAAATCGCTGCCGCCGTCGCGCCAGTTATAGTGCGAATCGGAGGTGGCGGTGATCCACCAGCGGCGGCCTTCGCCGAGCATCGAATCCCAGAAGCCGCCGAGCCGTGCGGTCATCTGATCAAAGCCGCCCATGGTGGGGGCATTGCGGTAACCGCCGCGCGCGCCTTCGGGATCGTTGCTGCCGTCAGGGTTGAGGGCGCCGGCCTGATGGCCGGGCGCGCCTTCCATGCCAACCGAGACATTGGGGGCAGTGTCATTCCAGTTGCGGAATTCGGCCGGGGTATATTGGCCGTAGACGCCGACATCCCTGGCGGAGCGCGAGGGATGGTTGGCGATGACCACCGGCGGGCTGGCTTGGGTGCGCATGTGGCGGAGCGCTTCGATCATCTTGGGCTCGGTGTCGCGGGCCGGATCATTGGGCCAGGCTTCGCGCTTGGAGAAGCGCGATTCGAGATCACGGAGCTGCTCGCGTTCGCCATTGGTGAAGGGGATGATCAGGCTGCTGTGATCGCCGGCGGGCGTATCAAACTCCATGCCGTAGAAGATGAGGATGTTCGGCACGGCGGTGCGGGCGTGCAGAAGCTCGGGGTAGGCTTGTTCGAAGTTGAATTTCGAATGGAGCGGGCCGCCATGATCGGTGGACACCATCCAGGCGAGCCCGAAACTGGCGGCCATTTCGGCATTTTTGACGATGGCATAGCGGCCATCCTTGCCCTTGAGCGGCAGGGGGGGTGCGGCCGGATTGGCCGGGTCTGGCTGGTAGCTGGCGCTGAACTCGCTGTGGATATGATGGTCACCCGCCAGCCATTTGCGGCCCTTGGTGGAAGCTTTGGCCGTGGTGCCCGTAGACGGGGCCTCGGCGAGGCCGCCGTGGCCGCCGTGCGCAGATGCGGGGGCTGTGGTGGCAAGGCCTGCCAGTGCGAGGATCAGAAGCGGTGTTTTCATGATCTGATCCCTGGCAATGGCAGGCCGAGCCGATGGTTGACGTTTAGAAGTTTACGCGGGCACCGGCCATGAAACGGGCGCCGAACTTCTCATATTCAAGAACGCGGATCGGGATGCCGCGGTAGCGACGGCCCGGCTCATCGAGCAGGTTGGTGCCGTCGAAGAACAGCTCAAACTGCGGGCTGACGGCATAGCGGGCCGAGATGTCGAGACGGCCGACGCTCTGCCAGAAGCCATCACCACCTTGTGCCTCGGTGCCGAGCCCGAACAGATAGTCGCTGCGATATTGCCAGCTGGCGCGCAGCGACAGGCCGTATTGCTCATAGTAGAGCGAGGCGTTGTAGTTGAGATCGGAGGCGTCGGGCAGTTGCACCTGACGGCCATCGGGCGTGGTGGCGGTGGAGTCGTTGATGGTGATGTTGCCCTGGAAGCCGAAGCCCTGGATCCATTCCGGTGCGCCGATGCTCGCCAGAATGTCGCCAAAGGGCTGGGAATAGGCAAGTTCGATGCCCTTGATCTCGCCTTCGCCGCCGTTGACTTCGGTGGTGATGAGGTAGGTCGAACGCTCGAACCCGCCCTCATCAAAGTCGGTATTGCCAAATGGCTGGGTGAAACCGAACAGCACGTCCCGGATCTTCTTGTAGTACACACCGACCGACAGGAAGCCGCGATTGGCCATATACCATTCGAGATAGGCATCGATGCCGACGGCCTTTTCCGGAACCGCAAAGGGGTTGCCGCCCGAGATGGTCTGCAGTTCATCGTCGATCGTCAGGTTGGGACGCAGGAGATCATAATCGGGCCGGGCAGCCCCGGTGTTGAGCGAAAGGCGCAGCTTGATCTCGTCGCTGGCATCATAGTTGATGTGCACGCTGGGGAAGAACAGGGTGTTGCCGGAAGAGGCGGTCAGCGGCGTACGAACACCGTTGATGAAGCCGTTCGCAGCGCCGGTGTTATCAACGCGTTCAGCGCGCACGCCGGCGACGACGTTGCCATTTTCGAAGAACATCGTGCCCATCAGGTAACCAGCGAAGATTTCTTCGGTCACGCGGTAGAAGTTGTTTTCGGTGGTGTTGGGCTGGATGCGGAAAGCGCCGGCATCAATGTAGCTGTCGAGCAGATCGCTGCCGAGCTGGCTGTCATGGTAGCGGAAGCTGTAGGTCATCGGGATCCCGACCCTTGTCTGCTCGTCGGTCGAGATATCATCCTGCCTCGGCAGCGGGATGCCGGCCGCGTTGAGCTCGGCGGCGCGGACTTCGATCGCCGTACGGTTCGATTCCTTGGTGCGCTTGTTGTACTGGCCGCCGAACTGGATCTTGGTGTCCTGGCCGAACAGGGTGATGTTGCGGTCAAAGTCCAGACGGGCGGTGTAGGCGTCCGTCTGGTCCCGGCGGTTCAGGCGGACAAAGTTGACGAAATTGAGCTCGGTGGTCGAAATGATGTCGCGCCGATTGCCCAGCGAGTAATTGTTTTCTTCATCGGCCACCGTGGTGAACAGCGTGACCTTGTTGTTGCTCGGGTCGGTGAAATCATAGATGAGGCTGGGGCGCAGGGTACGGTCGGACGGGCTGACCCAGGCCGAGGTGAAGGGGTGGCGCTGGTCGTCCTGCGCGCGGGTGTAGTTGAGGCGCCAGCTGACGCCCCATTCGTCAAGCTGATGGTTGCCGCCCAACGTGTTGGTGAAGATGCGCTGGCGGGTCGACAGGCTGTTCAGCGAGCTGTCGATTTCGATGCCGAACAGCGTGCCCTGGAGCGGCGTGTTGCCGGTGCGGATATCGGCATAGCCGGTGCGACGCGCCTGCGATTGCGGCCTGGTGTCATTGGTGGACACCGCATTCTGGTCGAAGTCGAAGATGTAGTTGTTGCGCAGTTCATCGTCGCGGAACTCGGTGTGGACCGAGCTCAGGAAGATTTCATTGTCCGCGTCCGGCCGCCAGTCGATCTTGCCGCTAAACGCGGTGTTGGAGCGGGTCAGGCGATAGAGCTTGTGCTCAAACTCGCGCGCCCAGACGCGGTCTTCCCGGCCGGGCAGCTGGTCTTCTGGCGCAATTTCCCACGGGTCGGCTTCGAAATTGTCGGTGACCATGTCGACTTCGAAGCGCGAGGCCGACACGAGGATGCCGATGGTGTCATCGAAAAAGCGCTGGGAGATGTGGCCGGCGAAGTTGTACTGGCGGCCGCCGCCGAGCTCGGAGAAGCCCATGCCGAGATCGAGCGCCGCCTTGAAGCCGGGGTAATCGAAGGCGCTGCGGGTGCGGATATCGACCTGGCCGGCGACGGCTTCACCGGTAAGATCGGCGGTGACGGCCTTGCGCACGGCGACGCGCGAAGCGATGGTGGCGGGGATGGTGTCGAAGCGGGTTTCGCGGCCGGCGGGGCTGATGACGTTGATGCCGTCGAAGGACACGGTGGTCCAGCTGGTGCGGGCGCCGCGAAGGCTGACGAACCGGTCCTGACCCTGGTCGCGCTGGACGGCGATGCCGGGCAGGCGGGCGAGCGAGGCGGCGATGTTCTGATCGGGGAAGCGGCCGATGCTGTCGGCCGCGAGGACGCTGACCAGCGAGGTGGAGGAGCGCTGGAGCTGGAGGGCGGCGGCTTCGGATTCGGCGATCGGGCGCGAGACGGTGACGACGATCTCGCCGTCTTCACGGGCCTGCTCACCGAGCGCGACGGCGACTTCGGTATCCTGACCGGCGGTGACGGTGACGGTGCGGGTGAGATCCTCGGCGCCGAAATAGCGGATGGTGACCTGGCGCTGGCCGGCGGGCACGCCGCGCAGGGCGAAGCGGCCGTCGGGGCCGGTGGTTTCGACAATGGTGGAGCCTTCGACCCGGACAGTGGCGCCGGCGACGAGGTTGCCATTGGCGTTGGTGACGATGCCGCTGATCTGGCCGGTGCCGACTTCGGCGGTGGCGGCGGCGGGGGTCTGGGCCTGGGCGGCCATGAGCGGCAGCGGCAGGATGAGGGCGGCGCCTGCGAGCAGGGCGCACTTGGCGATCGGCGCGAAGTCGGTCATCTTGAATTCTCCTAGATATATCAGCTTATTAAGGGGGTTTGGGTCAGAAGTTGGGGCTTACGTAGGGAACGGTGTTTTCGCGGGTGCGGGTGGGCGGGGCGGTGTTTTCGTTGGTGGTGACGCGCTTGATGCCGTCCTGCTTCTTTTCGATGACGACACGGTCATATTGCAGGCCGTCGCTGGTGTAGGCGGTGTAGTCGAGGGTCTCGCCGTCGATGCTGATGACCTGATAGAATTGGGTGTTCTCGCCCTGACGCTCGAGGTTGACGGCGGCGGGCTCGTAGGTCTTCCAGCCATCGGCCTTGAACTCATATTGCTTGGGGCCGGAGACCGAATTGACGAACATGGTGGCGAGCTTTTCGCCTTGCCCGAAGCTGGTGCGGCGCGGGGCCATCATGTCTTCGCCGACCATGCCGCGGGCATAGGTGTGATCATGGCCCTGGAGGACGAGATCGACCTTGTGCTTGAGGAGGATGGGGAGGAGCAGGGTGCGGAGCTTTTCATTGTCCCGCCCCTTGCCGGACGAGAAGACCGGGTGGTGCATGGTGACGATGCGCCAGCGGGCCTGGGAGGCGGCGAGCTGGCTGTCGAGCCACTGGGCCTGCACCGTGAGATCGGCCTGGTTGGTATCGAGGACGAAGAGGTGGAGATCAGGGGTGTAGCGGAGCGCATAGACCGTTTCTTTCAGCACATCGGGCAGGGCGGCCTCGGTGGGCAAGCGGAACTGCGGGCGCCAGAGGAAGGAGAGCGCACGGGCACGGTCGGCTTCGGTGAGGCCGATGGCTTCATATTCGTGATTGCCGGCGACGGGGACGGCGGGGACCATGGCATGGAGGAAGCCGCCGGCCTTGAACCATTCGGCCCATTCGAAATCGCGGCTGCCGCGGTTCACGAGGTCACCGGCGTGGAGCATGAAGCGGGCGTCGGGCGCGGTCTGGAAGGCGGCGCGGATGGTGCGCGACCAATGGCTGAGGATGCCGTTTTGCGCATCACCCATGTAGACGAACTTGACCGGGCCGCTTTCGGGGGCGGTGCGGGTCTGGAACCATTCGCTCCATTTGCCGTCGGCACCCATGACGCGGTAGGCATAGAGGGTGTCGGGGGTCAGGCCGTCGAAGCGGACGGAATGATAGGCGACCGCGGGCATGCCTTCGTTGTGCTTGATGGGGATTTTGACGCCGGCGCGCTCGACGGCATCGAGGCTGAGGATGCTGGTCTGGGCGGGCTCGGACTGGGCTTTCATGTCGAAGCGGGCATCGGGGAGCGCGAGGGCAATTTCGGCGCGGGTGCTGGTGACGTCGGCGCTGGTGCGCCAGCTGACGGCGAGGCTGCGGGCGGGATCGGATTCGAAGGTGGCGATGATGCGGTCGGGCCATGGGCTGGCTTGCTGCCAGGGCGGCGTCATGTGCTCGCCCTCATGGGCCGCGAGCGGGGCGGACATGAGGAGAGCGACGGTCGCGGCGGCGACGGCGAGAAGACGCATGATGGATTTGCCCCGAGAAGGAAGCGCCGGACGAGTGGCACGACCGTGCTTTAGGGGCGGCCGGTGACGGGATGCCGACAGTTTTTTGAAGATTTGGTGACGAGATTAGCGGGGGCTAATTTACTTGTGATTTTGTTCGGGGTAGAAGAATATCAACAAGTTGGCGAGTTGTCTGTGGAACTGTTCTTGATTGTGACAAGTTGTGTGACTTGGGCTGCTGGACGGGGGGTGGTGCACCCGGCAGGATTCGAACCTGCGACCTGCGGTTTAGGAAACCGTCGCTCTGTCCTGCTGAGCTACGGGTGCTTGGGGGCGTTCATATATCCGGGCGTTCGTGGGTGCAATCAGGCGTCGGACTTGGCGATGGGCTTGAAGGGCAGCGGCAGGACCGGGATGCCTTCGTCGATCAGCGCGCGGGCGTCTTCGAGGCTGGCTTCGCCGTGGATGGGGCGGGTTTCGCCGCGTTCATGGAGCGCCCGGGCTTCTTCGGCGAAGCGCGGGCCGACCCACTGCGATCCCGCTTCGAGCTCGCGTTGCATGGCGAGCAGGCGGGCGGTGCCGCGGTCGCTCTGGTTGCCCTTGGCGGGCACGGCGGGGGCCATGGCGGCCTTGACCACTGCCTTGCTGTCACACATCGGGCAGGCGATGAGGCCGCGCGCCTGCTGGCTTTCATAATCTGTGCTGCTGGCGAACCAGGCTTCGAAACGGTGGGCGGCATCGCACTGGAGATCGAAGACGATCATGCGCGAACCAGTTTGAAGGGCCGGTCATGGGCCAGCGAGGGGAGGCGGGCGCGGACCGCTTCGACCTCGGCCACATCCACATCGAGGACGGCGAGGCCGGGGGCTTCGCCCATGTCGAGCAGCACTTCGCCCCAAGGCGAGACGATGAGGCTGTGGCCCCAGGTGGCGCGGCCATCCTGATGTTCCCCGGTCTGGGCGGCGGCGATGACGAAGCAGCCGGTCTCGATGGCACGCGCCCGCAGCAGCACGTGCCAATGGGCGCGGCCGGTGGGCCTTGTGAAGGCGGCGGGCACGCTCAGCATGGCCGCACCCGCTTGCGCCAGCGCGCGGTAAAGGGCGGGGAAGCGCAGATCGTAGCAGACGCTGAGGCCGAGGCCGCCCCAGGGCGTCTGGGCGAGAACGGCCTCAACGCCCGGCGCATAGGCGGCGGATTCGCGCCAGCTTTCGGAGCCGAGTTCGACATCGAAGAGGTGGATCTTGGCGTAGCGGGCCGCCACGCTGCCATCGGGGCGGACGAGATAGCCCTGGTTGACGTATTTCTCGCCTTCGCCTTTTAGAGCGAGGCTGCCGAGATGGACCCAGAGGCCGTGTTCGGCAGCCGCCGCGCGGACGGCGGCAAGCGCGGGGTCATGGGCTTCATCGGTGATATGGGTGGCGGCGCGGCGGCGGTCACGGTCAAGCAGGCCCGACATTTCGGGGGTGAAGAGCATGTCGGCGCCCCGTGCGGCCGCCTCGGCGACGAGAGCGGCGAGGCGGGTAGCCTCAGCGGCGGGATCGATGCCGGTGGTGGTTTGCGCCAGCGCGATGCGCATGCGTGTCAGCCGAGCAGCGGGTCCAGCCCGCCCTGCCGGTCGAGCGTGGCCAGCTCGTCGCTGCCGCCGATGTGCTTGCCGTCGATGAAGATCTGCGGGACCGTGGTGCGGCCGCCGGCGCGCTCGATCATCTCGGCGCGCTTCGGGCCGCCCATCGAGATGTCGATCTCTTCAAAGGCCGCACCCTTGCGGCCGAGCAGCGACTTGGCCCGGGTGCAGAACGGGCAGAGCTGCTTGGTGTACATTTCGATTTTTGCCATGATGTCTCCTTGGGGGCGGCCCCTTAGCCCCTATGCACTCTCCCCTTCGCGCACGACGCGCGCAAAGGTCAAGACATCCACCGTCGCAGCGCCGGCGGCGAGCAGCGCCTTGGTGCAGGCCGCAGCGGTGGCGCCGCTGGTCAGAACATCATCGACCAGCACCACGGCGCGGCCCGAAACGACTGCGGGATCGGCCACGCGGAAGGCGCCGCGCACATTGGCGGCACGCGCGGCTGCGCCCAGCCCGACGCTGGGCAATGTGGCGCGCACGCGCACCAACCCGTCAATGCTGAGCGCCGCCCCGCTGCCCCGCGCCAGCGCGCGGGCCAGCAGCAGCGCCTGATTGAAGCCGCGCCGCCACAGCCGCCAGCGGTGCAGCGGGACGGGGACGAGGAGCACGCCCGGCGCCAGCATGTCCGCCCCTGCGCGCGCCATCATTGATGCCATCATGGGCGCGAGCTGGGGCTTGTCGGCGAGCTTGAAGCGCAAGAGCGCGGTGCGCGCCGCGCCGTCATAGACCAAGGCCGCCCGCGCCCGGCGCCACGGCGGCGGCTCGGCCAGACAGGCGCCGCAGCGGGCCGCCGGCCCCTGATCATGGACGAAGGGCACGCCGCAACAGGCGCATTGGGGCGCTGCGACAAAGCGCAGGCCCGACCAGCAATCGACGCAGAACCGGCCATCGCCGTCAACGATCACCCCGCAGGCCGGGCAGCGCGGCGGCAGCACCAGATCAAAGGCGGCAGCAAGAGGCGAGATGGTCACGCCCATGAGTTTACGCCTTTTCGCGCGCGCCGCCATCGCCTAGGCCAAGCTCATGGACCCGCATGCGCCCTTCAGCCGCGACCGCCGCAAGCGGCTGCACGCGCGCGCGCAAGCGAGCTTCGCCGCCGCCGACTTTTTGCACCGCGCCATGGCCGAGGAAACGCGCGCGCGCATCGAGGCGCTCGGCCGCAACTTCCCGCGCGTGCTCGACCTTGGCGGACCCGCACCGGCCTGGCCCGGCGCGACCCGCCTCTCACTCTCGCCTGAAGCCGGACCCACCATCATCGGCGAGGAAGACCGGCTGCCCTTTGCCGAGGCCAGCTTCGACCTGATCATCAGCATCGCGGGACTCGCCTCGCTCTCCGACCTGCCCGGCGCCCTCGTGCAGGCGCGCCGCGCACTCGCCCCCGACGGGCTGTTCGCCGCCTGCATCGCCGGCGGCCTGACACTGGGCGAATTGCGCGAAGACCTGATCCTCGCTGAATCAACACTTCTGGGCCGCGCCGCCGCGCGCATCGCGCCCATGGTGGAAGCCCAGGCCGCCGCCGGGCTGCTCAGCCGCGCCGGCTTCGTCATGCCCGTGGCCGACAGCGAACGCCTGAGCGTGCGATACCCCTCGCTCGACCGGCTGCTCGCCGACCTGACCGCCATGGGCGCCCGCTCGCCGCTGGCCCATGTTTCGCCCCTGCGCCGCGATGTGCTGAACGACGTGCGCCGCCGCTTCGCCGCCCGCGCCGAGAGCGACGGCAAGACCGCCGTGACTATCGACCTCGTTCACATGGCCGGATGGGCACCCGGGTCGGCGCCGGGACTGGACAGCGAACTGGCGCGGGCGATCACGCGGGCGATCTGAGGAGGGCGTGTGGGGGGTCTCCGGCGGGCGAGAAGGGCCTCCGGCGGCTGGGGCCTCAGGCCCCAGACCCCATTAGTTGGAATGGGATGCACTTTGAGAGAGTAGCGCCTGCGCGTAGCGCTTTATGGCCTGCGGCGCTGGGCTTGGGGGGAACGGACTCGCTTAGGCGGGGAATTTTGCGCGGTTCCACTGATGGGGTCTGGGGCCTGAGGCCCCAGCCGCCGGAGGCCCTTCTCACCCGCCGGAGGCCCCTAAAGCGCGATCTCGCGGAGGACGGCGTCGACGAGGGGTTGGCCGGCGGGGGTGAGGTGGATGCCGTCGGCGTTGGTGACGAGCAGGCCCTGAGCGGCGAGGCGGGTGGTGCGTTCGGGGTGGAGGGCGGCTTCGAGGGGGGTGTTGGTCTGGCGTTCGAACTGGTGTCGGTTGATGCCGGTGGCGAGGCGGAGGCCCATGACGAGGGCTTCGGTGGCGCGTTCGGCGGGGGTGAGGGGGGTGTCGGTATCGAGGCCATGGCCGTGGGTGTGGACGGCGCGGAGCCAGTTTTCGGGTTTGCGGGCGCGGGTTGAGGCCCGGGCGAGGCGGCGGCCGTGGGCGCCGGGGCCGATGCCGATGTAATCGCCGTAGGTCCAGTATTGGAGGTTGTGGCGGGCTTCCATGCCGGGGCGGGCGAGGTTGGAGACTTCATAGGCGTGGAGGCCGGCCTCAAGGGCGCGGGCGCGGGTGAGGCTGAAGAGGTCGGCGGAGGTATCGGGGTCGGGCAGGGTGAGTTCGCCGCGGCGGAACATTGTGGCGAAGCGGGTGCCGGGTTCGATGGTGAGCTGGTAGAGCGAGATGTGGCTGGTGCCGAAGGCGAGGGCGCGGGCGAGTTCGGCCTCCCATGCGGGCACGGTCATGCCGGGGCGATCGTAGATGAGATCGAAGCTGACGCGGGGGAAATGGGCCTGGGCGATGTCGAGCGCGGCGAGGCCTTCGGCGAGGTTGTGGGGGCGGCCGAGCAGGCGGAGCGCGTCATCATCAAGGGCTTGCAGGCCGAGCGAGAGGCGGTTGACGCCGGCGGCGGCGAAGGCGGCGAAGCGGCTGGCTTCGACGGAGGAGGGGTTGGCTTCGAGGGTGATTTCGAGGGGCTGGTGGGACGGCCAGTGCGCCTGCGCGGCGGCGATGAGGGCGGCGACGGTTTCGGGCGGCATCAGCGAGGGGGTGCCGCCGCCGAAGAAGATGCTGGTGAGCTGATGGCCGGGGGTAAGGGCGGCTTCATGGGCGAGATCGGCGAGCAGGGCGGCGCGCCAGGCCGCGTCATCGACCTCGGCGCGGACGTGGCTGTTGAAGTCGCAATAGGGGCATTTGGTGACGCAGAAGGGCCAGTGGATATAGAGGGCGAGGGTTTCGCGCATCAGGGCTGGAGTGGCGGCAGCAGGGGGGTGAGCTGGGCGAAGGCGCGGGCGCGGTGATTGTCGGCCTCTTTGACGTGGCGGGGGACTTCGCCGTAGGTCTGGGTCTGGCCGGCCATGACGAACATGGGATCATAGCCGAAGCCGTTTTGCCCGCGCGGGGGCCAGACGAGGCTGCCATCGACGCGGCCTTCGACGGTTTCGGTGTGGCCGTCGGGCCAGGCGAGGCTGAGGGCGCAGATGAAATGGGCGGTGCGCGGGGCGTCCTCGCCGAGTTCGGCGTGGACGCGGGCCATGGCGAGGTTGAAGTCTTTTTGCGGGCCGCCCCAGCGCGCCGAATAGAGGCCGGGCGCGCCGCCCAGCGCATCGACGCAGAGGCCGGAATCGTCAGCGAGCGCGGGCAGGCCGCTGGCGCGGGCGGCGGCGAGCGCCTTCAGTTCGGCATTGGCCTTGAAGGTGAGGCCGGTTTCTTCAGGCTCGGGCAGGCCGAGCTCGCCGGCGGAGACGACCTGGAGGCCACGCGGGGCCATGAGTTCGGCGAGCTCGGTGACCTTGCCGGGATTGTGGGTGGCGAGCACCAGCCGGCCTGTTTCGAGACGGCGCATCAGGCCCGTCCTGTGGCGACCAGCTGGGCGTTGAAGACCTCGGCGCAGCCGATGCGGGCGAGGCGGAGCATGCGCAGCAGCGTTTCCTCGTCATAGGGTGCGCCTTCGGCGGTGGCTTGCAGCTCGACCATGCCGCCATCACCGGTGAGGACGAAATTGGCGTCGGTATCGGCGCCGGAATCCTCGATATAGTCGAGATCGAGGACGGGGGTGCCTTGCCAGACGCCGCAGGAGATGGCGGCGACCTGCTGGGCGAGCGGATCGGTGGCGAAGGGGGCCGTTTTGTGGATGGTGTCGAGGGCGAGGCGGAGCGCCACCCAGGCGCCCGAGATGCTGGCGGTGCGGGTGCCGCCGTCAGCCTGGATGACGTCGCAATCGAGGGTGATCTGGCGTTCGCCGAGTGCTGTGAGATTGGTGACGGCGCGCAGGGACCGGCCGATGAGGCGCTGGATTTCCTGCGTGCGGCCCGATTGCTTGCCCTTGGCGGCTTCGCGGCTGCCGCGGGTGTGGGTGGCGCGGGGCAGCATGCCATATTCAGCCGTGACCCAGCCCTTGCCCTGACCGCGCAGGAAAGGGGGGACACGCTCTTCGACGCTGGCGGTGACGAGGACATGGGTCTGGCCGAACTTGACGAGGCAGGAGCCTTCGGCATGGGCGGAGAAGCCGGGGATCATCTCGATGTCCCGCATCTGGTCGGGGGCGCGGCCGGAGGGGCGCATGGGCATTGTCCTTTGTTGCTGTCGAGGGGTTCGCCTAGCGGGTTGCGCCGCGCGTGACAATCGCAGGCAGGCGTCCTATTGAGGAGCCATGCAATCCCCATCGGTGGCCGAACTGACCGACCGCGCGCGCGAGGTGTTTCGCCAGATCGTCGATTCCTATCTGGAGACCGGTGTGCCGGTGGGCAGCCGCACGCTTTCAAGGCAATCGAGCCTGGGGCTGTCTCCGGCGTCGATTCGCAATGTGATGCAGGACCTGGAGGAGCTGGGGCTGCTGGCGGCGCCGCATACCTCGGCGGGGCGGCTGCCGACCGAGATTGGCCTCAGGATGTTCATTGACGGGATGATGCAGGCGGCCGAGCCGAGCCCGGAGGAGCGCACCGCGATTGATGCCAGCCTGCGGCGCGGGCTGGAGGCGGGGCACAATATCGAGGATGTGCTGGGCGAGACGAGCGCAATTCTTTCAGGGCTTTCACGCTGCGCCAGCCTGGTGATGGTGCCGCGCACCGACCCGGTGATCCGGCAGCTGAGCTTTGTGCCGCTGGGGCCGCGCCGGGCCATGGCGATATTGGTGGGGGCGGACGGCAGCGTGGAGAACCGGGTGGTGACGCTGCCCGAGGACTTGCCGCCGACCGCGCTGGAGGCGGCGGCGCATTACATCAACCAGCATCTGGCCGGGCAGACGCTGGCCGAGGCGCGCACGGCGCTGGCGGCCGAGATCGAGCGCAGCCGCAGCACATTGGATGCGCTGACCGCGGAAGCCGTGTCGGCGGGGCTGGCGGTATGGTCGGCGGACGGGGCGCAGCGGCCGGTGCTGATCGTGCGCGGGCAGGCGCAGCTGGTGGAGCCATCGGTGGATCCGGAGCGGATCCGCCAGCTGTTGGGCGAGCTGGAGGACAAGCAGGAGCTGGTGCGGCTGCTCGACATGGCGCGCGAGGGCGAGGCGACGCGGATCTTCATCGGCGCCGAGAGCCAGCTGTTTTCGCTGTCGGGCTCGTCGGTGATTGCCGCCCCCTATCGCGGCGGCAGCGGCCGGGTGATCGGGGTTGTGGGGGTGATCGGGCCGACGAGGTTGAACTACGCGCGTGTCATCCCCATGGTAGATTATACCGCGAAATCTTTGAGCAGGCTTGTTGCATGACCGATATGGAAACGCCCGAGAACGACGCCCCCGAAAGCCCGGACACCGGCGAGGACACGGCACAGGTGCCTGATCTTGCTGCCGAACTGGCGGCGCGGGATGAGGAGATTGCGGCCTTGAAGGACAAGGCGATGCGCGCGGCGGCGGAACTGGAGAATACGCGGCGGCGCCTCGAGCGCGAAAAGGCCGACGCCAGCAGCTATGCGATGACCGGCTTTGCCCGCGACCTGCTGGCGGTGGCCGACAATCTGCGCCGCGCGCTTGAGGCGTTGCCGACCGCCGGTGTGGACGGGGTGAAAGGCGGGATCGAGGCGACCGAGCGCGAGCTGATTGCCATCTTTGCCCGGCACGGGATCAGCCGGATCGATGCGGACGGGCAGAAGCTCGACCCGAACCGGCACCAGGCGATGCTGGAGGTGCCGAGCGCGGATGTGGCGCCGGGGACGGTGGTGGCGACGCTGCAGGCGGGCTGGACGATCAAGGACCGGCTGCTGCGCCCGGCGATGGTGAGCGTGGCCAAAGCTGCGGAGTAAGGGGCGGCCGATTCTGTCAGGCTGGGGACAGATTGGGCGACCATGTTCGGGGCATGAACAGCATTTCGCCTGCCCGCTACAATCGGCTCTCCATCATTCTGCACTGGGGCATGCTGCTGCTGATGGCGGCGACCTATGCTGCGATCGAGCTGCGCACCTTCTTTCCCAAGGGCACGGAGACGCGCGAGGATTTCAAGACCTTTCACTTCATGCTCGGGCTGACCGTGCTGCTGCTGGTGCTGATCCGGATCGTGGTGCGGCTGTGCACCAGCGCGCCGCCGATCACACCGCCGCCGCCTGTTTGGCAGCGGCGCGCTGGCGGGGTGGCGCATCTGGCGCTTTATGCGCTGATGCTGGGCATGCCGCTGGGCGGCTGGCTGATCCTGAGCGCCTCGGGAGCGACGATTCCCTTCTGGGGGCTGGAGCTGCCGGCGCTGATTGGCCCGGACAAGGCGCTGGCCGGGCAGATCAAGGAGATTCATGAGACTGTGGGCACCATCGGCTATTGGCTGATCGGGCTGCATGCCGCCGCCGCGCTGATGCACCATTATCTGCTCAAGGACGATACGCTCCGCCGGATGTGGATTCGCGGCTAGAGCGGTCCTTTCGCTCTGCCTGACGATCGATGAGACGGCCGACGACCCAGCCGCCGATGGCGAGGCTGACCATGCCGGCGGGGCCGAGCGCGCGGGCGACATAGGGGAGCGCCAGACCCATGGCGATGCCGGCCGGGCCGCTGGCGCCGCCGACCATGCCGGCCACGCGCTTGTTGGCCAGCTTGGTGACGGTGCGGGTGATCGGTCCCATCATGTGCGTCTCCCTTGCGCTTCATATTGGCATGGGGGCGGGGATTTTCCAGCGGCTGGTGCGATATTGGCGTAATGAGGCGGGGATGAAGCCGGCAGCTCCGATTATTGCGCTGAAGGCCTGGGCGCTGGCCGAGGTGGTGATGGCGGCGGTTTATGCCGGCGCGTGGCGCGCCTTGCGCTTTGGCGAGATGGCGGCGCGGCAGGCGGCGCTGATCGGCGCGCTGGAAATGGCCTATCTCCTGGTGTTTCTGCTGGCCGCGCTGCTGGGCCTGCGCTGGTGGCTGGGGGCGCGGCAGCCGCGCAGCGCCGGCCTTGGCTGGGCGGTGCTGGTTTACAGCCTGGCCAGCATCGCCAGCTTTGCCGCGTGGGAGCGGGCGGAGACGCTGGCCGAGGTGCGCGCGCTTCATGCGCTCGATGCGGGGGTTTCGCTGCTCGGACTGTGGCCGGCGCTGGCGATGGTGGCGCTGATTCGGGAGACCGAGGCGCGGCGCGGCGCCGAGCGCTTCTAGCGCAGCCCGGCCTGACCGGCGGCGATGGCGGCGATGTCTGCCTCACGCGCGGCCAGCCGGTCGGCCATGGCGGCCCGCACCTGCGCGAGGATCTCGGGCCGGGCGGTGGCCGGCGTGCCGCCGGCAAGCGGGGCGGGGTCATATTCAAGGGCCAGCTGCACCGCTTCGGCCACATCACGGCCGTGCAGCACCTCGATGACGTGGAAGGCGAAATCGATGCCCGAGGTGACGCCGCCGGCGGTGATGCGGTCACGGTCGATGACCACGCGCTCGGCCACGAATTCGGCGCCGAACAGCGACAGCTGGTGGCCGGACGCCCAGTAGCAGCCCGCCCGGTAACCTTCGAGCAGGCCGGCGGCGGCGAGAATCAGCGAGCCGGTGCAGACGCTGGTGATGAGCCGGGCATGGGGGGCGCGGGTGCGCAGCCAGTTCAGCACCGCCGCGTCGCGCATCACCGGGGCGACCGGCGCACCACCGGGGACGCAGATCATGTCGAGCGGTGGGCAGCTTTCGAGCGTGTGGGTAGGCAGGAGCGCGAGGCCGCAGTCGCTCATGACCGGATCAAGCGTTTTCCAGACATAATGGAGCTGGGCGCCGGGCATGCGGCTGAGGACTTGCGCCGGGCCGGTCATGTCGAGCTGGGTCAAGCCGTCCCAGAGCAGGAAGCCGATATGGAAGGGTTGCATGGCCAAGGCTCCGCTGGAGGTCCGGGCCGTGCTACCATGCTGCATTGCGACACAACAGGGGCTGTGCTACCGGCCAGCGTCTGAAAACGCGGGACCCGTGACCTCATGTCGAGCGACCCGGCGGCGGCGGCCACGCTGCCAGCCCCCCACCCCCATAAGGACGGTGTTCCCAAGCTCGCCATCGGTGCGCTGGGCGTGGTCTTTGGCGATATCGGCACCAGCCCGCTCTATGCCTTCAAGGAAACCTTTGTCGGCCATCATCCGATGCCGGTCGACCAGCTGCATATCTTTGGCGTGGTGTCGCTGATCTTCTGGTCGATCATCCTGGTGGTGGCGGTCAAATATGTGTCGATCATCATGCGCGCCGATAACCGTGGCGAAGGCGGCAGCCTGGCGCTGCTGGCGCTGATCTCGCGGCTGACGCCGGACCAGCGGCGCTCCTCCTATCTGGCGCTGCTGGGCGTGATGGCGACCGCGCTGTTCTTTGGCGATGCGCTGATCACGCCGGCGATGACCGTGATGTCGGCGGTGGAGGGGCTGACCGTGGTCGAGGACCAGCTTTCGCCGCTGGTGGTGCCGATCGCCATCGGCATATTGGTGGCGCTGTTCATCATGCAGACGCGGGGCACGGCGCGGGTGGGCGCGGTGTTTGGCCCGGTGATGCTGGTCTATTTCGGCACGCTGGCGACGCTGGGGGTGACGGGCCTCGTCAACCGGCCCGACATGCTGTTCGCGCTCAACCCTTACTGGGCGGCGATGTTCATTGCCGACAACCCGCCAGTGGCCTTTTTCGCGCTCGGCTCGATCGTGCTCGCCGTGACCGGGGCCGAAGCGCTTTATGCCGACATGGGCCATTTCGGGCGCGGGCCGATCCGGCTGAGCTGGATGTGGATCGTGCTGCCGGCGCTGATGCTCAACTACCTCGGGCAAGGCGCGCTGCTGCTCGACACGCCACTGGCGGCCGAAAACCCCTTCTTCCTGATGGCGCCCGAGGCGCTGCGGCTGCCACTGGTGGGGCTGGCGACGCTTGCTGCCATCATCGCGAGCCAGGCGGTGATCACCGGCACCTTCTCGGTGACGCGCCAGGCCATTCAGCTCGGCTTCCTGCCGCGCCTGCGCATCACCCACACCAGCGCCTCGGCCGAAGGACAGGTGTTCATCCCGGTGGTCAACTGGACGCTGGCCATCCTCGTCGTGCTGCTCGTGCTCGGCTTCAAATCCTCCTCCAACCTCGCCGCCGCCTATGGCATCGCGGTGACCGGCACGATGCTGATCGACACGCTGCTGCTCGGCGTGCTGCTGCTGACCGTGTGGCGCTGGAACCGCTGGCTCGCCGTGCCGCTGCTCGCCGTGTTCCTGCTCATCGACGGCGTCTATTTCGCCTCCAACCTGACCAAGGTGCCCGACGGCGGCTGGTTCCCGCTCGTCGTGGGCGCCATCGGCTTCACCATGCTCACCACATGGTCACGCGGGCGCCGCCTGATGCAGGAACGGCTGCGCGAAAGCGCGCTGCCGATCGAAGTGTTCATCAAATCCGCCAGCAGCGCCGCCGTGCGCGTGCCCGGCACCGCCGTGTTCATGACCTCATCCCCCACCGGCGTGCCACCCGCCCTCCTCCACAACCTCAAGCACAACAAGGTGCTGCACGAACGCATCATGATCCTCACCGTCGTCGTCGACGACGTGCCCTTCGTCTCGGACGAAGACCGCATCGGCACACTCGAACTCGGCTCGGACTTCTACCGCATCATCATCCGCTACGGCTTCATGGACGAAATCGACCTGCCCGACGCGCTCAAACGCGTCGAAAACTGCGGGCCGAAACTGAAAATGATGGAAACCAGCTTCTTCCTGTCGCGCCAGACCCTGCTGACCTCCGACAACCCGGGAATGGCCGTGTGGCGCGAAGTGCTGTTCAGCTGGATGATGCGCAACGCCGAAAGCGCGATGGACTTCTTCAAATTGCCGACGAACCGCGTGGTGGAATTGGGGTCGCAGGTGGAGATCTGAAGGGCCTCCGGCGGGGGAGAAGGGCCTCCGGCGGCTGGGGCCTTGGGCCCCAGACCCCATTTGTTGTTTTGGGACAAGACGTCTGAGGGCAGCGCTTGCGCGTAGCGCTTTATAGCCTGCGGCGCTGGGCTTGGGGGGAACGGAGTCGCTTAGGCCCCGGATCAAGTCCGGGGCGACGGAAATTATGCGATGCGCCACTAATGGGGTCTGGGGCCTAAGGCCCCAGCCGCCGGAGGCCCTTGCTGACGACCCCTCAGCGACCCGTAAACGCGCCCGGGCGTTTTTCGATGAAGGCGGCCATGCCTTCGCTTTGATCTTCGGAGCCGAAGAGGCTGTGGAAGAGGCGGCGTTCGAGCTGGATGCCGGTGGTCAGCGTGGTTTCGAAGGCGGCGTTGACGGCTTCCTTGGTGGCGATGGCCGCCAGCGGGGCCATGGCGGCGATCTGGGTGGCGGTTTTGAGGGCTTCGTCGATGAGGTCGGCCTGGGGGACGGTGCGGGCGACGAGGCCGGCGCGTTCGGCCTCGGCGGCGTCCATCATGCGGCCGGTGAGGCACATGTCCATGGCCTTGGCCTTGCCGATGGCGCGGACGAGGCGCTGGGAGCCGCCCATGCCGGGCATGACGGCGAGCTTGATTTCGGGCTGGCCGAATTTGGCGCTGTCGGCGGCGATGATGACGTCGGCCATCATGGCGAGTTCGCAGCCGCCGCCGAGGGCGAAGCCGGAGACGGCGGCGATCCAGGGTTTGCGGCAGGCGGTGATGCGGTCATAGCCGGCGAAGAAATTGCTGCCGTACATGTCGGCGAAGGACTGGCTGGCCATTTCCTTGATGTCCGCCCCCGCGGCAAAGGCCTTTTCGGAGCCGGTGAGGACGAGGCAGCGCTGGGAGGCGTCAGCCTCATAGGCGGCGAAGGCGTGGATGAGATCGGCGAGGACGGCGGAGTTGAGCGCGTTGAGCGCCTGTGGGCGATTGAGGCGGATGAGGGTGACGGCGCCGTGCTGCTCGGTGAGGATGGTTTCGTATGTCATGCTGGCTCCTGGAATGCGGCTTCGACGGGACAGGGGGCGGGGCAGGCCTCGAGGCCATCTTCGATCTGGAAGGTGGCGTGGCCGATGCCGAAATCATGGGCCATGGCGCGGGCCATGGTGCCGAGGGCGGCATCACCGGGATGGCCGCCGGGCATGACGACATGGGCGGTCATGGCGACCTGATTGGTGGTGATGGGCCAGATGTGGAGATCATGGACGGCAGCGACGCCGGGCAGGGCGAGGAGCGACGCGCGGACGCGCAAGGGGTCGATTTGCGGGGGCACCCCGTCAAGGGCGGCGGCGACGGACTGTTTGAGCAGGCCCCAGGTGGCGCGCAGGATGAGGGCGACGACGAGGAGGCTGATGACGGGATCGATCCAATGCCAGTCGGTGAGGAGGATGAGGAGGCCGGCGGCGACGACGGCGGCGGAGATGGCGGCGTCGGCCATCATGTGGAGATAGGCGCCGCGCTGGTTGAGGTCGGTTTTCTGGCCGCGGACGAAGAGCAGCGCGGTACCGACATTGATGAGGACGCCGATGCCGGCGACGAGCATGACGACATCTCCCGGCACATCGGCGGGGGTGCTGAGGCGGCGCAGCGCCTCGACGAGGATGGCGCCGCAGGCGACGAGCAGGATCATGGCGTTGGCGAGTGCGGCGAGGATGGTGGAGCGGCCCAGCCCGAAGGTGAAGCGCGGGCTGGCCGGTCGGGCGGCGAGGGTGGCGGCGCCCCAGGCGAGGCCGAGGCCGAGCACATCGGAGAGATTGTGGCCGGCGTCTGCGAGCAGCGCGACCGAGCCGGTGGCGAGGCCGGCGGCGACTTCGGCGGCGACATAGGCGAGATTGAGGGCGATGCCGAAACCAAAGGCCGGGCCGGCGCCCTTGAGCGCGGCGGCGGCATCATGGGCGTGATGATCATGCCCATGGTCGTGAGGGTGGTGGCCTGCCATGGCGGCTCTCTAGCAGAGCGCAGGGTGGGCGTCAGCCGCTGGTTTCGGGGGTGAAGCTGAGGCCGGCGTTTTGGGACAGGCGCTGGATGAGGCGCGCGCCCAGCGCGGCGCCGGGCACCCAGATGCCGCCTTTCACATCGGGCGCATCGAGCAGGCAAAGCGCGGTTTCGGCGATGAGCTTGGAGGTGCTGCCATAGCCGGGATCACGGTCGCCGTGGACGCGGGCGCGGACCTGCCGGCCATCGGCGGCGACGGCGACGAAGAACAGGTCGTAATAGCCGGCCTCGCGCTCTTCGCGGCTTGGGCCTTCGCCGGGCTTGGGCGTGTCTTCGGCGGCGAGGCTGGGGAATTCGGACTGTTTGCCGGGTGCGACAATGGCCATTTCCTCATATTGGAAATCGGCGCCGTAAGCGGTGTTTTGCAGCCAGTTGGAGCGGTGGACGTTCTTGGTGTTGATGATGGCCATGCCGAAGGGGCCGACATCGGCGCCGATGATCTCATCGTGGAAGGGCTTGGTGCCGCGCGGCTGGTCGGCGCCCTTGAAGCCGGGGGTGAGGGCGAAGGGATCGAACAGCAGCGCCATCAGCGAGGGGTCGGCCTGGACGGCGGCCATGGTGGCGCGGCCGCTGGCGGCGGTGCCGCCGGACAGCGTGCCGCGCATGTCGCGCACGCGGCCGAGCACGCGCGGGGCGGGCTGGCCCAGATGCTGGCGGGCGAGACTCTGGACGTAGAGGACGCCGAGCTCGAAGGGGATGGAATCGAAGCCGCAGGAGAAGAGGATGCGCGCGCCGCTGGTGCGGGCGGCGTCGTCATATTTGGCGATCATGGCCGCCATCCACAGCGGCTCGCCGGCGAGATCGAGATAATCGGTGCCTTCGGCCACGCAGGCGGCGACCAGCGGCTCCCCGTAGAGCTGATAGGGGCCGACGGTGGTGATGACGGCGCGGGTGCGGGCGGCCATGGCGGTGAGCGAGGCGGGATCATCGGCATCGGCGACGAGGAGGGGCAGGCTTTCGGGGGCGCCAATGTCGGCACGGACTTCCGCGAGCTTGGCGGCGCTGCGGCCGGCCATGGCCCAGCGGACGGGGCCGGCGGTGCCGTAGCGGGCCAGCAGGTGCTCGGCGACGAGGCGGCCGGTGAAGCCGGTGGCGCCGTAGACGATGATGTCGAAGTCGCGCATTGTTGGTCTCCCTTTTGGAGCTTGCTTAGGCGAAGGGCTCAGGCGCGGCCACCCGTTACAATGAAGCGTTGGCCATCCGGGAGATGGCCGATGTGGGCGGCGACGCCGTAGGTCTGGGCGATGAGCGGGGGGGTGAGGACGGTGTCGGGCGGGCCCTCGGCGACGACTTCGCCGGCGCGCATGAGGACGACATGGTCGGCGATGCGGGCGGCCTGGTTGAGATCGTGGAGGACCAGCGCGACGCCGGCGCCGGCGCTGGCGGCTTTGCGCAGGAGCGCCAGCACATCGGCCTGATGGGCGGGATCGAGGCTGGCGAGCGGCTCATCGGCCAGCAGCCAGCCGGGCTGGCCGGCAAGCACGCGGGCGAGGAGCGCGCGGCTGCGCTCGCCGCCCGAGAGCGTGTTGACGACGCGGCCCGCGAGCGTGGTGAGGCCGGTCTGTTCGAGCGCGCGGGCGACGGCGGCGGCGTCATCCGGGTGGCCCGAGAAGCGGCCGCGCCAGGGGGTGCGGCCGAGCGTGACGAGGGTCTGGACGTCGATATCCCAATGAATGTCAGCGCTTTGCGGGAGATAGCCGATGGCGCGGGCGCGCTGGCGGGGGGCGAGCGCGGCGAGGGGCTGGCCTTTGAGCGTGACGGTGCCGCTGTCGGGCGTGCTGAGCCCGGCGAGGCAGGCGAGCAGGGTGGACTTGCCGGCGCCGTTGGGGCCGAGGATGGCGGTGATCTGGCGTGGGGCGAGGCCGAGCGAGACGCCGGCGAGCGCGCGGGTCTGGCCGCGCAGGAGGTGGAGGGATGAGGCCGCGAGCGTCATGGCAGGCGCTTCCGGAAGCGCAGCAGCAGGGCGATGAAGAAGGGGCCGCCCAGGAGCGACATGGCGATGCCGAGGCGAAGCTCGGCGGCGCCGGGGGCGAGGCGGACCAGCGCATCGGCGGTGACCAGCAGCACGGCGCCGGCCAGCGCCGAGGGCAGCAGCACGGCCGAGGGACGGTGACCGGCGAAGGGGCGGACGAGATGCGGCACGATGAGGCCGACGAAGCCGATGACGCCGGCGACCGCGACGCCGGCGCCGACGCACAGGCCGACGCCGAGCACGATGGCGGCTTGCAGGCGCAGCGGCTCGACGCCCATCGAGCGGGCGGCGGCTTCACCGAGCGTGAGCGCATCAAGGGCGGCGGCCTGACGCCAGAGGATGAGACTGCCAGCCGCGATGAGCGGGGCGGCGAGCCGGACATCGGCCCAGCTGCGATCGGTGAGCGCGCCCATCAGCCAGGTCACGATTTCGGCGGTGGCAAAGGGCGTGGGGGCGAGGCTGATGACCAGTGCGGTGAGGGCAGCAGCGATGCTGGAGAGGACGACGCCGCCCAGCGTGAAGAGGATGAGGCTGCCGCTGCGGCCGACGAGCAGGACGAGGAGCGCCATGGCGGCGGCGGCCCCGGCAAGCGCGAAGCCGGGGAGCGCTGCGGCGAGGCCGAAGAACAGCGCGGTGACGGCGCCCAGCGCTGCACCGGCGGAGACGCCGAACAGGCCGGGGTCGGCGAGCGGATTGCGCAGATAGCCCTGCATGGCGGCGCCCGAGAGGCCGAGGCCGGCGCCGATGAGGGCGGCGAGCGCGAGGCGGGGCAGGCGCAGCTCGAGGATGATGAGGAAGCGGGGATCGGCGGTGTTGAAGGCGGCGAGCGGCAGCCAGAGCTTGCCGGCGACGAGCGACAGGGCGGCGGCGGCAAGCAGGGCGGCGGCGAGGCCGAGATGCAGGCGGGCGCTCATGACAGCGCGTCCCGGACGGCGGCGAGGCGGGCGAGCGCGCGGATGATGGTGGGGCCACCGCAATAGAGGAGGTCGGCGTCGAATTCATGAACGGCGATGCGGGCGCGGAGCGGGCGCAGCACGGGATGGGCGAGCATGCGGTCAGCGCTGTCATCGGATGTGGTGAGGAGCAGGCGCGGCGGCTGCATCACCAGCCGCTCAAGGGGCAGGACATCCCAGCGCGCGAGGCCGAGGCGGGCGCTGACGTTTGTGAAGCCGGACAGCGAGAGCATGTCATCGACGAGCGTGCCTTGGCCCGGCACCAGCCCGCCGCCCATCCAGACCAGCGCCGGGACCGGGGGGCCTGTGTGGTGGGCGTGGGCAGCGGCGGCTTCGATGCGCGCGGCCAGCGCCTCGCCGCGCGTGGGCTGGCCGGCGGCGGCGGCGACGGCGCGGACCTGGGCGAGGCTGTCCTCGATCGTGTCGGGCACGCCGAACTGGACGAGGCGGATGCCGAGGCGGCGCAGCGCGGCGACGGTGGCAGGCGCCACATGAGGCCCGGCCATGACGATATCGGGGCGGAGCGCGACCGCTTCTTCGGCCGTGCCGGCGGTGGCGGGGAAGCGGGCGGCGATTTCGGGCGGGATCGAGGCGGCGCGGGGATCTTTGGAATAATGGCTGATGGCGGCGATCTGGCCGGGGGCGGCGACCTCGACCAGAATCGCGTCGATGCAGGGGTTGAGCGAGACGATGCGGGGGGCGGCGCTGGCTGGCGCGGCAAGCAGGAGGAGCAGGGCCAGCCCGCGGCGCATCAGTAGGCCGCCCTGATACCGACAAAGCCGGCGCGGCCCGGCTGGCCGAAATTGCGCGCGGTCTCGTAGCGCGCATCGAAGAGGTTTTCGATGCGGCCGTAGAGGGCGAGGGCGTCGGTGAGGCGGAACGCGGCGCGCAGGTCGGCCAGCACATAGCCCTGGAGCCGCGCGGTGTTGGCGGCATTGTCGAAGCTTGGGCCGATATGGGTGAGGGTGGCGCCAAAGCTGAGCCGGTCGCTGGCTTCGACGTCGATGAGGGCATTGAGGGTGTGTTCGGGGCGGCGGGCGAGGCGGTTGCCGAAATTGGCCGTGCCTTCGGAGCGGTTGGTTGTGTCGGTCCAGCTGTAATTGGCTTGCAGGGTGAGCGCGTCGACCGGGCGCAGCAGCAGGGTGAGCTCGACGCCCTGGGCGCGGGCGCGCTGGACATTGTCATAGGTGCCAAACGGGCGGTTCTCGCAGATGCCGGTGCTGGTGGGGCAGGCGATGAAGTCGATCAGGTCCTGCGAGACGCGGCGGTAATAGGTGGCGCTGACTTCGCTGCGTTCGCCGAGCGCCTGGGTGAGCCCGGCGTCCCAGCCCTGCGCGCGTTCGGGGCGGAGGCTCTGGTTGCCGAAATCGCTTTGCAGCTGGAACAGCGAAGGGGCCTTGAAGCCTTCGGCATAGCTGGCCCTGAGGGTGGTGCCGGGTCGCAGTTCGAACACGCCGCTGGCGCCCAATGTGGTGGCGACGCCGAAGCGGTCATGCTCGTCATGGCGCAGGCCGGCGGTGAGGGTGAGGCCGGCCATGGGCGCTGTGACAAGCTGGGCATAGGCGCTGTCGAGCCGGGCGCGGCCATTGGTTACCGCGCCGAAGCCGGCCGTGGTGAAGCGCGAGGTCTCGCGCTCGAGGCCGGCGGTGGCCTGCCAGCCTTGGGCGATGTCGAGAATGGCCTGATATTCGATACGCTCGTTGCGGCCGTCGGCGGCGAAGGCCTCGAGGCCCTGATTGTCGTTGCGGCGGCGCGTGTCGGTGAGGGCGACGCCGAGGCGGTTGCGCAGCCGGCCGTCCAGCAGAGCGACGTTGAGGCCGGTGTAGGCGACGATTTCACGGGTGTCGGTGGTCTCCAGCGTGTCCCCGAAGGCGAAGCTGGGCGGGGCGAAACCGTCCTGATCGTTGCGGCCATCCGAATACCAGCCGCGCGCGTCGAGCGAGACGGCGTCGGAGAGGGCGAGGTTGAAATTGGCGTTGGCGCCGAGGTTTTCATAGCCGTCACGCTCAAGGCCGCCGCGCGCTTCGCTGAACGCCGACAGGCCCTCGGTGCGGAACCAGCCGGCGCCGACGCTGGCCGAGAGCGGGCCGAGCTTGCCGGCGATGTTGCCGACGAGCTGGCCGGTGTCGCGCCAGCCCGTTTCGCCGCGCAGGTTGAGGCTGAGCTGTTCGGTGGGTTGGCGGGTGATCATGTTGACGACGCCGCCGATGGCCTGGCTGCCCCAGAGCACCGACTGGGACCCGCGCAGCAGCTCGATGCGCTCGATGTTGCCAATGAGAAGATTGCCGAAATTGAAGCCGCCGGCGGGCGAGGCGAGGTCGTTCAATTTGACGCCGTCGATGAGCGCCACGGTCTGGGCGCTTTCCGCGCCGCGGATGAAGGCCGTGGCGGGGCCGCCGGGGCCGCCGTTGCGGCTGATGGTGACGCCCGGCAGCGTGCGCAGCAGATCGCTGACCGTGGCAGTCTGGCGGCGGGTGAGTTCGGCCGCGTCAAGCACCGACAGCGACTGGCCGACGCGGGCGAGCGGCTGGGGGGCGCGGTTGGCGGTCACCACGATGGTGTCGGGCGCTTCGTCGGCGCGCGCGGGCGCGGCGACGAGAAGGGAAAGGGCAATGAGATGTCGCATGGGGCCTCCTGTGGGAACAACAGGGGGCAGCGCGCGCCAAGGGCACGGTCTTTCAGGCCATGAAAAAGCGAAACCGCCTTCACGCACGCCACCTCCTTCGATGTCGTCACGCGAGGCGAACCTCGATCATGCGGAAAACCCCGTCCGCCTGAAGGACCGACCGCGACAGGCAGGTCTCCTGGCTCCCGGGTCAGCGCGTCCGCTCCGCCTTCCCAGCAGCTTGCGCCGCCAGTGGCATGTGGAGCGACCGCTCGCCGGTCACAGTTGCGGGCACAGCGTCGGATGACCGCATGATGCGGCTTCCGCCTTCCCTATTATCCCCCTCTCGGGGGACCTGTCGCGTGACTGCCTTAGCCCTGTGCCGGGCCGTCTGCAAGCAGCTGGCGATTCGGGCCGAGGCGGATGACGGCGCCGGGGCGGCGGTGGCCGGCGAGCATGCGCCGGGTCAGCCGCTCATAATGCTGGACGAAGCGGGCGACCCAGGCGCGGCGGGCGGGCGGCAGGCGGGCGGGCGTGGTGCCGAGCAGCGTGGCTTCCTGCTCCAGCCGCCAGCGGGGCACGACCTCAAAGCCGGGCGCATCGAGGTGGAGGAAGGCGTCGGCCCGGTCCCAGAGCTGCGCATAGCCGCTTTGGAGCGCGGCTTCCTGCCAGCCGCGCCACTGGCCGTCGGGATCTTCTTCGGCTTCGAGGGCATTGATCGGTGCGGGCTCCGGCGCGGGCGCGGGCCGGACGCCCATCAGCCAGCCTTCGATGACGATAGCGTGGGGTGCTGCGGGCGCGCGCGGCCACTCGGCCTTGGGGGCGCGGTCATCAAGGCGCTTGTCGAAGCGGGGGATTGCGGTTTCGTGGCCGCTGGCGAGCGCGTCGAGGGTGTCTGCCAGCAGGGCGAGATCATGGGTGCCGGGCGGGCCGCGGGTGGCGCAGAGCGGGTGAATGCTGGCGGCGAGGCGCTGGCGGGCGGCTTGGGTGAGATAGACATCATCGAGGCTGAGGGTGGCGATGCGGAGCTGCGGATGGGCGGCAAGGGCGGCGATGGCGGTGGATTTGCCGAGGCCCTGCGCGCCGGAGACCATGAGCAGCGGGGGACGGGCGGCGGCGGCGACCTGCGCCTCCACCCAGGCCGCGAGGCGGGCGGGAAGGCGGGCGGGGGGCGTATCGGGCGGGGTGGTGATGGGGGCCTCCTTCGGGCCTGGGGCCGCGATGTGAGTGTCTACGATGTTTCGGGGCGGTGATGAACCATGAGCGGCGCTGGCGCGGGGGTGATGTTCAGCCATGACTTTGCCGGCGACCCGGCGACAGCGCGGAAGCTTGAGGCCGAAATCAGAATCAATGCCCTTGCGCCGCTGCGCCTGACCCATGAAGCGCTGCCGCTGCTTGAACGCAGCCGCGTGGCGCCGGCATTCATCTTCGTGCAGCGCCGGCCGGCTGCTTCGATCAGAAGCGGAATTCGAGGCCGAGCGTGGGGCCGTGGGTGACGGCGTCGAAGAGGAAGCGCTCGCGGCCTTCGCCTTCATCATATTGGACGTAGATGAGGCGGTAGCCGGCGAGGAGCGAGGCGCCCTTGCCGATGCGGTAGCCGATCTGCGGCCAGACATTGGCGGAGATGTCGCTGCCGACCGAGAAGCCGCCGACATCGGCCATGACCATCACATCCCATTTTTCCGACAGCTCGGAACGGAAGCGGATGCCGACCAGCGGCTCGTGCCAGCTGCGGTTGCGCGAGGCGCCCGTCAGGCCGGGGGTGGGAACGGCGCCGTCCAGCGGCTGGGGGCAGACGGTGTTGCAGTCGAGTTGGAGGCCGAAATCGGTGACCTTGTAGCCGACATAGATTTCGGCGCGGGGATCGATGCGCTTCATGAGCATGACGGTATAGGCGGCCTGATGGCCGTTCAGCAAGATGTTGCGCGTGTCGTCGTTGGTGACATCGATGTTGAGATAATTGGCGTCGAGGACAAGGCTCCAGTCGTCATTGCTGACTTCGACGGCGCCCATGACACCCCAGTTGAGCTTGCTGAACACATCGGCAGGGCTGCTGCCGATATTGGTCTGAAGCTCGCCGACGCCGAATTTGCCGTCGCTGTAGGGCGCCATGAAATAGGGGTTGACGATCACCTCCCACGGCGCAGCGGCGGCGGGGGCGGCGAGCGAGCTGAGGCCGAGCAGGCTGGCCGTGAGGACGAGGGCGCGCATGGCGGGATGGGGGCCTTATTGGGGCGGGGCGACGACTTGATAGCCGCCCTGGACCTGCTGATAGGCCACGCCGTTGCAGTTGAGATAGGGCTGGCCGCCGACGTTGATCGGCTCGCAATCGTCCGGCTGGTCCTTGACCACGTCGCCGATGACGGCGCTCACCACGGCGACGCCGGCGGTGACGGCCGCCGTCTTGCCGACGAACTCGAGGAAGTCATTGTCGTCGTCATCATAGCGGGGGCTGCCGTAATAGTTGCCGCCGTTGTAATAGCCGCCGCCGGGGTTGCCGCCGACAACAACGGTGTTGCCCGCGACCACATTGTTGCCGCCACGACGCGAGCTGTTGCGCGAGTTCGAATTGCTGCGCGTGTTCGAGTTGCTGCGCGCGTTCGACCGGCTGGAGGTGGCAGCGGGCTTTGTTCTCTGGACGCTGCTGCGGGCGGCGCGCGTTTCCTTGCCGGCACGGGAGGGCGCGGCCGAGGTGGGGACGGACAGGGCGAGAGCGCCGAGGCCGACACCCAGAAGGGCGGTGATGATGATGCGCTGCATGATGATCTCCTGAAGAATCCGGGCCGTATGACTCCGGGTGGGGGTCAGCGGATGGCCGTGGTGACGCCTTCAATGGCGACGGCGGTGTCCTCCGGGCGGGGCCTGTAGACGAAACTGGCCGGATCGATCTTTGGCGTGAGGTTCCAGAGCAGATCGGCGGCATAGCGCAGGCCGGGCTGTTCCCGCTCGGTGATGACCATGCGCAGCGGCAACGGACGGTCGCCTTCGGTCATCCAGATCTGGAAACTCACCTCGGGCATCTGATAGGCATATTGCACCACCTTCTGGCCGCGCACCATGCTGTCGCCGACGCGAAAACCCGCGCTGGGCTGGTCGGTGACGGCGGTTTCGGAGCCCCAGCGAAACAGGTCCTGCAGCGGGAAGTCGATGCCGAGCTCGTCATAGGCGCGGCGCAGCACCTCGGAGACCGTGCCTTCCATGGGAAGGTTGATGTATTTGGCGGCCATGAGGCCGACGACCGTGATCTGCTTGCCGTCGTAGAACACCTTGCGGTGGGTGCTGTCGGTGGCAATGTCGACCGCGATCCGGCCGGGCATCTCGACGAGGAAGGTCGTGTCCTGCCGGAATTCGAGCGGCGGGCTGTTTTCAAAGGCGCGTTCGAGGCGGGCCTGCGAGGTGACTTCGAACTGCTTCAATTGGCGCAGCGAATAGCCAAGGCGGTTGAGCGCCAGCATGGCATCAGGCTCGAGCGCGGGCGTTTCTGTCTGCGCCTGTGCCTGGGCGGGCGCGGGCGGTGCTGCTGCGGCTGCCAGCAGGGCCATTGCCGCTGTGGCGGCCATCACAAGTCGTCTTGCCATCGGTTCTTCCTTCTCTGACCGACGATATGGATAGGCGCAGACGGCCGGCGACATTGCCCATTTTCTGGTAATCGCGTGCTCCGGATCGGCTATGTTTCATGCACCTGGAGGACATCAGCCATGGCAAATCTTCGACTCCCGTTGCCGGCAAAGGAAGACCGGCGGTCGCGCATGCTTCCCGTGCTGGTGATGGGGGCGGTGCTTGGCGTGTTGGCGCTTCTCGTGTTGACGCCGTTTCTGATCGGGCGCTGACGATGGGGGCCGGCGATTCGATGATCCGGCTTCCCGGCGGCCGCTTTCGCATGGGGTCGGACGTGCATTACCGGGAGGAGGCGCCGGCCCATGAGGTTGTCGTCTCGGGCTTCTGGATCGATCCGACGCCCGTCACCAACGCGCAGTTCGCGGCCTTTGTGGCGGCCACCGGCCATGTGACGGTGGCCGAAGTGGCGCCAAAGGCTGAGGATTATCCCGGCGCGCTGCCGGACATGCTGCACGCCGCAAGTCTGGTGTTCATGCCCACCGCTGGCCCGGTGCGGCTCGATGACTGGTCGCAATGGTGGAGCTGGACCTTCGGCGCCTCATGGCGCCACCCGCTGGGGCCGGACAGCAGCATCGAGGGGCTGATGGACCATCCGGTGGTGCATGTGGCGCTGGCTGATGTGGAGGCCTATTGCGCCTGGGCGGGCAAGGACCTGCCGACCGAGGCGGAATGGGAATATGCCGCCTGGGGCGGGATGAGCGGCCATGAATTTGCCTGGGGAAATGCGCTGGAGCCGGATGGCCGGCATATGGCCAATGTCTGGCAGGGCGAGTTTCCGCACCAGAATTCGCTGGCGGACGGATATCTTCGCACCTCGCCGGTCGGGCACTATCCGCCCAACGGGTTCGGGCTTTACGACATGATCGGCAATGTGTGGGAATGGACGGCGGACTGGTACAGCGCCCGCCACGCCGCCGATCCGAAACGGCCCTGCTGCGCGCCGGAAAATCCGCGCGGTGGCCCGAAGGAGGCGAGCCTTGATCCGACGCAGCCCGAGATCCCGATCCCGCGCCGGGTGCTGAAGGGCGGCAGCCATTTGTGTGCGCCGAGCTATTGCCGGCGCTATCGCCCGGCGGCACGCCATGCGCAGGCGATCGATTCGGCGGCCAGCCACATCGGCTTTCGCTGCGTGAGGCGCGACGACGGGCCGCCGGGCTGAGGCCTTATTCCTCCAGATCCATGAGGGCGCGCAGACCGCCCGGATCCTTGATCCGGATGCTGCGATAGCCGATCTCGATCAGCCCCATGCTCGCGAGGTCGGCAAGATAGGTGCCGAGCGTGTTGCGGGACATGACCGACGCTGCTGCGATTTCGGATTGCGGAACCCGGATTTCGGTATCGTCGCCCGGCCGCGGATTTTCGAAGCGGCAGCCGGCGATGCGCAGCAGGGTGCCGGCCACCCGGGTCTGGCCATTCTGGCGGGTGAGATCGACCATGACCGAGACGGAGATTTCATAGGCACTGTTCACCAGATGGGCGATGTGGCGCCAGAATGCCGGTTGTTCGTGCAGCAGCCGTTCGGTGGCCTGCTTCGGGACCAGAAGCCACAGGGTCGGTGTTTGTGCTTCGAGACTGATATTGCGCGACCCGCCAAGCAGCGGGCGGAAGCCGGCCCAGAAGCCGGCATGGACGAGGTGCACGAACCGGGTGTCCGGGTGCCCGGCCTCCATCGACACGGCGGCTGTGCCGGCTGCGATGGCGAGCAGGCCGCCGTCTGCATCGCCGGCATGGATGAAGGTATCGCCCGGCTGTGCCGATTTCCAGATACCGATCCCCAGGATCGCGTCCTGAAAGGCTGGCGGCATCTGGGCGAGCCAGCCCCGCTCGCGCAGGGCCGCCTCTCCTGCCGCCACCCGCTCGGGAACACGATGCAACAAGGCACTTCGGCTGACCATCTCACCCCCCGAGAAAGCATGTCGACGATATGTGATTGCCCCGATTTGGGCAACAGGAATGACCACGCCAGCCTAGTTCGGACAGGCCTATCGCAGGCGCGATAGCCGGACTTCGCCTGGTCCGGCCGCGCCATCATGCAACCAGCAGGCGCGCACAGGAGACGAGCATGCCCAAAGGAAAGCCCAATATCCTCATCATGTGGGGAGACGATATCGGACAATCGAACCTCAGCTGCTTCACCAAGGGGATGATGGGCTATCGCACGCCCAACATCGACCGGATCGCCAATGAAGGCATGCTGTTCACCGACTATTACGCCGAGCAGAGCTGCACCGCGGGCCGCGCCAGCTTCATCACCGGCCAGTGCGGGCTGCGCACGGGGCTGACCAAGGTGGGTCTGCCGGGCGCCGAGGCGGGGATGAACGACAAGGACCCGACGATTGCGCGGATCATGAAAGCCCAGGGCTATGCGACCGGGCAGTTTGGCAAGAACCACCTTGGCGACCGCGACGAGCATCTGCCGACGATGCATGGTTTTGACGAGTTTTTCGGCAATCTCTACCACCTCAATGCCGAGGAAGAGCCGGAGCTTCGCGATTATCCCAGCAAGGAGGATTATCCGAATTTCATGGCGAAGTTCGGCCCGCGCGGTGTGTTGCACTGCAAGGCTGACGGCAAGGGGGGGCAGAGCATCGAGAACACCGGCCCGCTGACCAAGAAGCGGATGGAGACGATCGATGATGAAGTGCTGGCGCTGACGGTGGACTTCATCAAGCGCCACAATGAGGCCGGGGTGCCGTTTTTTGTGTGGTTCAACACCACCCACATGCACTTCCGCACCCATGCCAAGCCGGAGAGCCTTGGGCAGTCCGGTCGCTGGCAGTCGGAATATCATGATGTGATGATCGACCATGACAAGGCGATTGGCGTGCTGCTCGACCTGCTGGACGAGCTGGGCATCGCGGATGACACCTTCTGCATGTATTCGACCGACAATGGGCCGCACTGCAACAGCTGGCCGGATGCGGGCACGACGCCGTTCCGCAGCGAGAAGAACACCAACTGGGAAGGCGCTTACCGGGTTCCGGCGATGGTGCGCTGGCCGGGCAAGGTGCCGGCGGGCAGCGTGTCGAACGACATTGTGGCGCATCTCGACTGGATGCCGACCTTTGCGGCGATGGCCGGGGCCGGTGACGTCAAGGCGGACTTGCTGAAGGGCGGGACCTATGACGGCAAGAGCTACAAGGTGCATCTGGATGGCTACAACATCCTTGATCACATCACCGGGAAAGGCCCTTCGCCGCGGCCGGGCTTCCTGTATTTCACCGATGATGCCGAGCTGGCGGGTCTGCGGTTTGATAACTGGAAGTTCGTGTTCATGGAGCAGCGCTGCCCCGGCACCTGCATGATCTGGGCGGAGCCGCTGACGACGCTGCGGCTGCCGAAGATCTTCAACCTGCGCACCGACCCCTATGAGCATGCCGACATCACGTCGAACAGCTATTGGGACTGGATGTTCGACCATGTCTATCTGCTGGTGCCGGCGCAGATGCTGGTGGGGCAGTTCCTCGAATCCTTCCAGGCGTATCCGCCGCGTCAGAAGGCGGCGAGCTTCAACCTCGCCGGGGTTCTGGAGAAGATGCATCAGGGCGCGACCGGCGGCGCCTGAGGCCAGCATCCGGCCGGGCGGCGCAAAGAGTGCCGCCCGGCCAATTTTTTGACAGGACAGGCAATGGACCCTGCCAGCATCCTGAAGCTTGCCATTGTCGGCAGCATCGTCCTCATCGTGCTGGCGATCGGCCTGTCGGCGCCGCCCGGCTCCATCCGCGCCGGCTTCCGCGATCCCGGCGCCATCTTGCGCGCCATGCTGGCGATGTTCGTGGCGCTGCCGGCTGTTGCCCTTGGTGTCAGCTGGCTGTTGCCGCTCGATCCGCCGGTCCGGGTCGGGCTGCTGGCGCTGGCGGTCTCGCCGATGCCGCCGATCCTGCCCGCCAAGGAGCAGAAGCTGGGCGGCGGACTCGACTATGCGCTGGCGATCCAGATGGCCGCGTCGGTGACTGCGCTGGTGGCGGCACCTTTGCTGATCCTGATTTCGGCAGCGATCTTTGGCCGGGAGGCCGGATTCGATGCGCTGGCGATGGCCCGCACCATCCTCATCACCATCGTGGCCCCTCTGACAGCCGGGATCGCAATTGCCGCCGTGGTGCCGGCGCTGGCCGCGCGGCTGGCCCGGCCTGCGCGGCTGGCCGGCATGGCGATGCTGGCCGTCGGACTTGTCATCGTCATCTGGAAGGCCTGGCCGGGGATTGTGGCAGCCGCCACCAGCGTGACCCTGGTGGCTATCGCGCTCATCACGCTGGCCGGTCTCGCCATCGGCCATGCGCTGGGCGGGCCAGAGGCGGGCAATCGCCATGCGCTGGCGGTGGCCACCGCGTCCCGTCACCCGGGTGTGGCCATTGGCCTCGCTGCGGCCGCCAGCCTTGAGCCGCGACAGCCGATTGTGGCGATCGTGCTGCTTTACCTGCTGGCCGGCGCGCTGCTGACCGCGCCCTATGGCCGCTGGGCCAAGGGCCGGGCGTGATGGCCAGATCGCCTCATTCCCGCTCTTCCTTGTTGCCGGCGAGCGACTCCAGATCGCGCATCAGAAAGAGGTTGAGGAGCGTCCGTATGGCGGCGATGACCGCCAATTTGCCGATCGCGTCCCAGGTCGGGGCGATGGTGCTGCGGATGATGTCGGCGGCCAGCGCGAATTCCAGCGCGAGCGCAAGCGCCGCGCCGAATTTCAGCCACACATCGCGCCGGATCGCCATTGCCGTCTCGCCGGTCGCCAGCATCCGCGCCAGCCGCGCTGCCGCTTGCAACGCCGCAACCGCGAGGATCAGCACCACCGCCGCCTCGATGACCAGCGCCACCAGCCCGGCGACCTCGAAAAAATATTCTTCCATCAGAATTTCCCCTTCCGAACAACGATATTCATGGAGATCCGGGCAATGAGTGATCCCGCCGGCCCCAACATTTCGACCCGCCTCGCCCAGCAGCGCACCTCGCTGGCCTTCGACCGCACACGGCAGGCGAGCGACCGCACCATGATGGCCACGCTCAGAACCAGCTTTTCGCTGATCGGCTTCGGATTCACCCTGTTTTCCTTCTTCCGCACGCTGGCGGCGCAGGATCTGCTCGGCCCCAAAGTGCCGGAGCGGGCACCGGCGCTGTTCGGGCTGACTCTCGTTCTGCTGGGCATATTGGTGCTGGCGCACGGGCTGTGGGCCGAGCGCCAGTTTCGCTTGCGGCTCGCTGCCCACCGCCAGCAGATGACGGACGAAGGCTTGATGCCGGCCGAAGCCCCCTTCCCGCGCGGCTCGATTACCGTCGCGGCGTTCCTGCTGCTTTTGATCGGCCTTTTTGCCGTGCTGGCGATGGCCGCAAGCCTCGGGCCCTTTGCCTGAATCGGGCGGGGCACTGCCGTTCAGCTGCCGAAGCTGAGCGGCAGCAGGGTGAGCGCGACCATGGAGGCCAGCGTCAGCAACGCTGCCAGCCCGATCATCATCCGCTGGCCCGCAGGGCGCTTCACAACGGTCGCCATACCGGCAAGAAACAGCGCACCCGCCAGTGCGACGGTCCAGCGATCATAGCGGTCGGCAATGACGCCGCTGCGGTTGGCGGCCTCGGTTTCCGTCTTCGCTTCGGCTGCCGCCGTTGCCGCCGGCCCTGACAGCAGGCCGACAAAGCCGGGGCGGCCGGCGCTTGATGCTGCCTGGCTCAGATCGTCGGGCAGCGAGCTGCGCCAGCGCTTGAACTCGGCATCAAATGGCGGCGAAAACTGGCGCTCGATGAAGCGGGCGCGCGCGTCCTGACCTTCGGCCACGGCCGCCATCCAGGCCACGAACAGGCCCGTCTGCTCCAGCTCGCGCTGCCCGGCGGCGATCGACAACTCGCTGCGCTGGGTGAGTGCGGCGTTGGCCCTGTGGAAATGTTCGGATTCGAGCCCCCCCCAGATGCCGCCCTGGAAACTGGCCCAGGCCGACAGCAAACCGGCGGTCGTCAGGATGGCGGCCGTCCACAGATCGAACCGGCCACCATCCGGGGCGCTGCGCTTGGGCCGGTTGACCTCGCTTTCGGGCATGTGTCTGCGATGGCATGGTCGCTGCCTGCGCATTGCGCGGAATTGGGCAGAGCCGGGCGACGGCGGACCATCGGCAGCAGCAGGCCCGCAGCACATCCAGTTGTCGACAGGGGAAACGCTGGAGCGGGCGAAGGGATTCGAACCCTCGACTTCAACCTTGGCAAGGTTGCGCTCTACCCCTGAGCTACGCCCGCGCCCCACATCGTGGAGAGGGCGGGCCATACAATGCCCCGCGCCCGCATGGCAAGCCCCAAATCTCGGGGCGTTGCAGGGGGCTGCGACGGCAGGGCCGGGCGGGTGCCCTTGGCAAGCGGCCCCCCAAGGCCCCATATGTGCGGGGAAGAGACTCAAACGAAGCCCGGAGACCTGCCTTGGCCAGCCTTGCCACCCCCGCCAGCGAAAAAGCCAGCCTGGAGGCGTTTCGGCGCGATGTGATCGAGGCCAGCCGGACGGCGCTGGTGCTGGTTGATTTCTGGGCGGAATGGTGCGGGCCGTGCAAGACGCTCGGACCCCTGCTGGAGCGGGTGACGGCGGCCAAGGCGCCCAAGGTGAAGCTGGTCAAGATCGATGTCGACAAGAACCAGAGCCTGGCAGCGCAGTTTCGCATCCAGTCGATCCCGACCGTTTATGCCTTTATGAACGGCGCACCGGTGGACGGGTTTCAGGGCGCGCTGGGCGAGCGCGAACTGACCGCCTTCATCGACCGGCTTCTGGCCGGCGCGCCGCCGAGCGCGGACGAGGAGGCGCAGGAGGCCGAGATCAAGGCGCTGGTGGATGCGGCGAACAACGCCAGTGCAGCGGGCGACCATGAGCAGGCGCTGGGCATTTTTGGCGCGATTTTGCAGCAATTGCCCGAGCGGCATGATGTGGCGGGGCATTTTGTGCTGGCGCTGCTGGCGGCCGGGCGGGCGGCGGATGCTGGTGCGGCGCTGGCGCAGATTCCGGACGATGTGAAGGACGAGACTGTGGCCAAGGCGCGCGCTGCGGTGGCGCTGGCTGCTGACGCGCCGGCGGCGGTGGACGTGGCGCCGCTGGAGGCCGAGGTGGCGGCGCATCCGGACGATCATGCGCGGCGCTTCGAGCTGGCCGGGGCCTATCTGGCGAACGGCAACCGCGACGCGGCCGCCGATGCGCTGCTGGCGATCATCGCGGCCGAGCGCGACTGGAACGAGGGCGCGGCGCGGGCCAAGCTGTTGACGCTGATCGAGGCGGCGGGGCTTTCGGACGCGTGGAGCATCAAGGTGCGGGCGCGGCTGCGCTCGATTTTGTTCGCATGAGCGGAGACAATGACATGGACAGCCTGCCGCTGCCGAGCGCGGTGCCGGTGTTTCCGCTGACCGGCGCGCTGCTGTTTCCGCGCGGGCTGTTGCCGCTCAACATCTTCGAGCCGCGCTATCTGGCGATGGTGCGCGACGCGATGGAGGCCAAGGGGGCGGCCAACCGCATCATCGGCATGATCCAGCCGCGCGCCGGGGGCAGCGAGACGCCGCCGCTTTATGAGGTGGGCTGTCTGGGCCGGATCAGCGATTTTCGCGAGACCGAGGATGGTCGCATTCTGATTGCACTGGTGGGCGTGTCGCGCTTCCGGGTGGCGGCCGAGCTGGACCGGACCACGCTCTATCGGCAGGTGATGACCGATTATCTGGGCTTTCAGGGCGACCGCGACGAGCCCGATCCGCTGAGTGCGGCGGCGCGCGCCAGCCTGGAGGAGGTGCTGCGCAGCTATCTCGACACGCAGGGGCTGGCCGCTGACTGGGACGCGGTGAAGGGTGCGGATGATGAGGCGCTGGTGACGACGCTGGCCTGTGTCTGCCCCTTTGACCCGGCCGAGAAGCAGGCGCTGCTGGAAGCCGAGACGCTGGCGCGGCGGGCCGACACGCTGACCACGCTGATGGCCTTTGCGCAGGGCCCGGATGGCCGTGGGCCGGGCAGCTTGCCCGATGGTCCGATGCTGAACTGAGCCATGGCCGAGGCAGCGGACCCGGACCCCGGCCTGCTCGCCATATTGGTCTGCCCGCTCACGCGCACGCCGCTGCGCTATGACCGGGCGGCGGGCGAGCTGGTGTCGGACAAGGCGGGGCTCGCCTATCCGGTGGAGGACGGCACGCCGATCTTGCTGGCCGCGCGCGCGCGCGAGCTGCCGCAGGCGGATTAGGCAGCGGCGAGCGCGCGGGCGCGGCGGCGCTCGACGCCAGAGCCGATGCCCATGGCGACGCGGTATTTGAGCACGGTGCGCCGGGCGATATCATAGCCTTCGGCCTGCAGGCGCTGGGCGAGCACTTCATCGGACAGCGGCTTGTCGCCCTCGGCGGCGATGAGTTTGGCGATCCGGTCCTTGACGGCATTGGCGGACGCGCCGTCACCATCACTGGAGGCGACGCCCGAGGAGAAGAACCAGCGCAGCTCGAACAGGCCCTGATCGCAGGCCAGATATTTGTTCGCGGCGACGCGGCTGACGGTGGATTCGTGGACTTCTATGGCATCGGCGATGGCGCGCAGCGTAAGCGGCTTCATGGCGGCGACGCCGGATTCGAAAAAGCCCTGCTGATGCTCGACCAGCGCCGTGGTGACGCGGACGATGGTGCGGGCGCGCTGATCAAGCGCCTTGAGCAGCCAATTGGCCTCGGCCAGACATTCGCCGAGGAAGCTGGTGGCGGCCTTGCCGCCGCCGCGCGCCAGCTCGGCGTGGTAATCCCGGTCGATGATCAGGCGCGGCAGCGTGGCCTGGTTGAGCTCGACGCGCCAGCCGCCACCCCGGGTGCGGCGGACGAAGACATCGGCGACGACGGGCGTGGCCGGGGTGCCGCCGTAGCGCAGGCCGGGCTTGGGATCATAGCCGCGCAGCTCGCGGATCATGTCCATCACATCCTCGCGGTCGCAGCCGGTGACGCGCATCAGGCCGGGGATGTCGCCGCGGCCGACGAGCGGCAGATGATCGATGAGCGCCTGCATGGCGGGGTCGAGCCGGTCGGCCTCGCGGGCCTGAAGGGCGATGCATTCGGCGAGGCTGCGGGCGCCGACGCCGACCGGATCGAAGCGCTGCACGGCTTCGAGCACGGCGGTGACCTCGGCCTCGGGCACGGACAGGCGGTCGGCCAGCTCGGTGAGGTCGGCCTCGAGGTAGCCGGCCTCGTCGATCATGTCGATGAGGTGGCCGGCGAGTGCCAGCGCACGGCCGGAGAGCGCGAGGCCGGCCTGCTGCATGAGATGATCGTGGAGCGAGACGCTGTCATCGCTCATCCGCTCGAAATCGGGGCCGTCGGCGCTTGGGGCGCTGCTTCGGTCAGTGTTCAGGCTGTTGGCGAGCGGGCTGCCGTCGAGCCCTTCGGCCTCCGGGGCGGGGAGCTCAAGCGGGGCGTCGGCGAGGGCCAGCGCGGGCTCACGGGCGAGCAGCTGGTCGAGCCGGTCGGAGTCGGCGGGGAGCTCGGGGACGGGCTCGGGCGCCCCTGTGTCAGCGGCGGGTTCGCCGGTTTCGGTGCTGAGCAGTGGGTTTTTCTCGAGCGCTTCGGCGATGAAGCTTTCAAGCTCGACATTGGTCAGGGTGAGCAGCTGGATGGCCTGCTGCATCTGCGGCGTCATCACCAGCTGCTGCGACTGGCGCAGCTCGAGGCGAGGACCCAGCCCCATGGCTCAGCCGCTCCTCACAGGCTGAAATCCTCGCCGAGATAGACGCGGCGGACGGTTTCGTCGGCGACCAGCGCCTGGGGCGTGCCTTCGAACAGCACGCGGCCGTCGTAGATGATGCAGGCGCGGTCGACGATTTCGAGGGTTTCCCGGACGTTGTGATCGGTGATGAGCACGCCGATGTCGCGGCTGCGGAGCTGGACGACCAGCGCGCGGATATCGGCGATGGAGATGGGGTCGATGCCGGCGAAGGGTTCATCGAGGAGCATGATCGAGGGGTTGGCGGCGAGCGCGCGGGCGATTTCGCAGCGGCGGCGCTCACCGCCCGACAGCGCCATGGCCGGGGCGGCGCGCAGCCGGGTGATGTTGAACTCGCCGAGCAGCTCTTCGAGGCGCGCGGCGCGCTTGGTCTTGTCAGGCTCGGCGACTTCGAGGACGGCGAGGATGTTCTGTTCGACGGTCATGCCGCGGAAGATGCTGGTTTCTTGCGGGAGATAGCCGAGGCCCAGCGCGGCGCGGCGGTACATGGGCAGCGCCGTGATGTCATGGCCGTCGAGCAGGATGCGGCCCGAATCGGGCATGGCGAGGCCCATGATCGAATAGAAGCAGGTGGTCTTGCCCGCGCCATTGGGGCCGAGCAGGCCGACGACTTCGCCGCGGCGGACCGAGAGCGAGACATCGCGCAGCACGACGCGCTTGTCGTAACGCTTGCCGATGCCATCGACGGAGAGGCCGCGCAGCGGGGCTTCGGCGGCGCTCTCGGGCGCGTCCGGCCGGTCTTCGGTGGCCTCGATCAGCTCTGCCATATCTACTCCTGGCGGCAAATGGCTCGGTCCTTGCATCCCCCCTATGCCTGCCATGCGGCGGCGCGCCAAGGGCCATCGTTGCCAAAATGGCTGGCCAAGCCGGGAGGCAGCGGGCAAAGGCCCCGCTCATGTCTGCCGCCCTCACCGCTCCGCTTGATCTGGCGACCATCGCCCTGCTGCTGGCGGCAGGGCTTTGGGCGGGCGCGCAGAATGCGCTGGCGGGCGGCGGCTCGTTCATCACCCTGCCGGCGCTGATCCTGGCCGGGCTGGACCCGAAGCTCGCCAATATCACCAGCACCATGGCGCTGTTTCCCGGCCAGATCACCACCGGGCTGGCCGGGCGCAAGCTGGTGGCCGGGGCCGAGCGGCTGTCGTTCCGGGCGCTGGCGATCATCAGCTTTGCCGGCGGCATTGGCGGCGCCTTTCTGCTGATCATCACGCCGGCCCGGCTGTTTGCCGCGATGGTGCCATGGCTGGTGCTGGTGGCGACGCTGGTCTTTGCCTGGTCGACCTATGGCCGGCGCAATCATGACACGCCGCCGGTGCCGCCGCCGGCCTGGGTGAGCGCGCTCATTCAGACGGTGATTGCCACCTATGGCGGGTTTTTTGGCGGCGGCGCGGGGATCATGACGCTGGCGGCGCTGACGCTGGCACGGATGCCGGTGCGCAATGCGGCGGGGACCAAGAATGTGCTGATCGCGCTGGCCAATCTGTCAGCCGCGATCGTCTTTGCCTTTTCGGGGGCGGTGGCCTGGACCTATGCGCTGACCATCGGGCTAGGGGCGATTGCCGGCGGCTATGCGGGCGCGCGGCTGCTGACCGTGCTGCCTGACCGGGTGTTGCGCGTCGCCGTGATCGTGATCGGCGCGGCGCTGACGGTGGGGCTGTTTTTGCGCGGCTAGCGGCGGTTGCCGTGTTCGTCGATGAGGACTTCGCGGCGGTTGACGTGATCGGGGCGCGAGACGAAGCCGTCTTCCTCCATGCGCTCGATGAGGCGGGCGGCGTTGTTGTAGCCGATGCGGAGCTGGCGCTGGAGATAGCTGGTGGAGGCCTTTTGCGCCACGGCGACGGCCTGCACGGCGCGGGCGTAAATGTCTTCTTCATCGCCCATCTCGTCGGCCTTTGAGGCAGCCGGACTGCGCGCGGTGCTACCGCCGGCGAGCGGCAGGCTGGCATTGTCTTCCCAGCCCTCGCCGGGCTCTTCGGTGACGGCATCGAGATAGGCGGGCATGCCCTGGCGGCGCCAGTGATCGGCGACGGCCTCGACCTCGTCATCGGAGACGAAGGGGCCGTGGATCCGCTGGGGCATCTTGCCGCCGGCCATGAACAGCATGTCGCCCTTGCCGAGCAGCTGTTCGGCGCCCTGCTCACCAAGGATGGTGCGGCTGTCGATCTTGCTGGTGACCTGGAAGCTGATGCGGGTGGGCAGATTGGCTTTGATGACGCCGGTGATGACATCGACCGAGGGGCGCTGGGTGGCCATGATCAGGTGGATGCCGGCCGCGCGCGCCTTCTGGGCGAGGCGCTGGATGAGGAACTCAACTTCCTTGCCCGCCGTCATCATCAGGTCGGCAAGCTCATCGACGACGACGACGACGAGCGGCATCGGTTCGAAATCGAGGACTTCCTCCTCGATGATCGGGGCTTCGGTGTCAGGATCCCAGCCGGTCTGGACGCGGCGCACGAAGGGGCGGCCGCTGGCCTTGGCCTCGCGCACCTTCTGGTTGAAGGTGGCCAGCCCGCGCACGTTGATCTCGGACATCTTGCGGTAGCGGTCTTCCATCTCCTCGACCGCCCATTTGAGCGCGCGCACCGCCTTGGTCGGCTCGGTTACGACCGGGGCGAGGAGATGGGGGATGCCGTCATAGGTCTTGAGTTCGAGCATCTTGGGATCGATCATGATCAGCCGGCACTGGGCTGGGGTCATGCGGTAGAGCAGGCTGAGGATCATCGCATTGAGGCCGACCGACTTGCCCGAGCCGGTGGTGCCGGCGATGAGCAGGTGCGGCATGGGGGCGAGATCGACGACCACCGGCTCGCCGGCGATATCCTTGCCGAGCACCAGCGGCAGGGTGAGACTGCGCGCCTCGAAGGCTTCGGAAGCGAGCAGCTCGGAGAGGCTGACCATCTCGCGGGTGCCGTTGGGCAGCTCGATGCCGATGACGTTGCGGCCCGGCACCACGGCGACGCGGGCCGACAGCGCGCTCATGTTGCGGGCGATGTCATCGGCGAGCCCGATGACGCGGCTGGCCTTGATGCCGGGCGCGGGCTCGAGCTCGTACATGGTGACCACGGGGCCGGGGCGGACCTCGCCGATGCGGCCCTTGACGCCGAAATCTTCAAGCACGCCTTCCAGCAGCCGGGCATTGGCGGCGAGTGCGGCTTCATCGACGCGCTGGGCGGGGGCGGCGGGCGGCGGGCTGAGCAGATCAAGGCCGGGCAGCACGCCCATATCGCCAAGGTTGAGGCCCTGCTGGCGGGCGCGGGGCGGCGGGGCGGCGGCCTTGGGCGCGGTGACGACGCGCGGGGTCGAGACTTCGGCATCTTCGAGGATGCGCACGTCTTCGCCTTCAGTGCGCTCAAGCACCAGGGGGGCGTCTTCATCTTCGGGCGCATCAGCGGCGCGGCGGGCCATCAGCCGGTCGAGCCAGAGAAAATCGGTTTCGCGCAGGCCCAGCCCCCAGACCATGAGCGCGAGGCCGATCGCGGCGAGCGCGAGGCCGAGGATGACGCCGACCGGCACGCCGGCGAGCCAGCCAAGCTCGGCCAGTGCATCAGAAGCCCAGCCGGCGAGCGTGCCGACCATGCCGCCCGCGCCGCCGGCCTGCGGCCCGGCCATGGGCGTGCCGATGAGCCATGTGCTGCCCGAGGCGAGCGCGCCCAGCCCCATGGCGAGCAGCAGCACGGCGAGGCCGATGCCGGTGAGCGCGCGCAGCGGCGCATAGACCTCGGCGCGGAGCAGGCGGACGCCGGCTGCGAGCGGCAGCAGGGCGAGCGCCAGCGCCGGCCAGCCGAAGCCCTGGAGCAGGAGATCGGCGACATGACTGCCGGGGCTGCCGAGCGGATTGGTGGCGGCGCGGCCGGTGACGGTGTTGAACGAGGGATCATCAGGCGAATAGGAGAAAAGCGCGACGGCGAGCCCGACTGCCAGCGCGATCAGCAGCAGCCCGGCCAGCCAGCGGCCGGTGGTGCGCAGCGCCTCGGCCAGCCAGACGCGGGCGCGCGCGACGAAGCCCGGCTGGGGCGCGGGCGCGCGGCCCCGCACGCCCCGTCTGTCTGGCGCTGTCGACGCGCGGCTGGCCATGGGACCCCTTCTGTTCACGGTTTGAACCTGTGGAGAGTGACGCACCCGGGAGTCCGGGTCAAGCTTCGGCTTGGGGACGGGGCATTTCGCGGCTAGATGTGGGCGCATGACCACAGTTTCGCATGCAGATGTTCTGATTATCGGCGGGGGCCTGATCGGCTCGACGGTGGCGCTGGCGCTGGCCGCGCATGATGTGACGAGCATCATGGTCGACACCGCCGACCTGGCGACGACGCTGAATGCCGGCTTTGACGGGCGGGCGAGCGCCATTGCCAGCGCGTCCGCCCGGATGCTGGGCGCGATCGGCGTGGGGCCTGTGCTGGAGGCGCACGGCTGCGCCATTCGCGCCATCCGGGTGACCGATGGCACGGCGCCGCAATTTTTGCATTTCGACGCGGGCGAGGGCAATGAGCCGCTGGGCATCATGCTGGAAAACCGGCTGCTGCGTGCAGCCCTGATGGCGGCGGTGGAGGCGGACGAGCGGATCACGCTGATTGCGCCGGCCAAGGTGGCGGGGCTGGTGCGCGGCGACCATGAGGCGACGCTGACGCTGGCGGATGGGCGGCGCTTGCATGCGCCGCTGGCGATTGCGGCGGACGGGCGACGGTCGGCGACGCGGGCGGCGGCGGGGATCAATATCGCCGCCTGGTCCTATCCCAACAATGCGCTGGTGACGATGGTGGCACACAGCGTGCCGCACGGCGAGGTGGCGTGCGAACTGTTTTACCCGTCCGGCCCGCTGGCGTTGTTGCCGATGCGCGACCATGAGGATGGGCGACCGCGCAGCGCGATCGTGTGGACGGTGGACGACCATGCCGCCGCCGGAAGCGCCAAGCTGGGGCCGCGCGCGCTCGCGGCCGAGATCGAGAAGCGCATCGACGGCACTTTGGGCGAGGTGGAGGTGATTGCGCGCCAGGCGGTGTGGCCGCTCGGCTATCATCACGCGAGCAGCTATTACACCCACCGGCTGGTGCTGGCGGGCGATGCGGCGCACGGCATTCACCCGATTGCGGGTCAGGGGCTGAACATGGGCTTCCGTGATGTGGCGGCGCTGGCGCAGGTTCTGGTGGAGGCGCTGCGCACCGGGCAAGATATTGGCCATCCCGATGTGCTGGCGCGCTATTCGGCGTGGCGGCGGCTCGACAATTCGATGGTCGGCGCGGTGACCGATGGGCTCAACCGGTTGTTTGCCGTGCCGGGGCGGCCGGCGGCCGCCGTGCGCCGCTTCGGGCTGGCGGCGGTGGAGCGCATCGCGCCGCTGAAAGCGCGCTTCATGGCCGAGGCGCGCGGCGAGACCGGCGAGCTGCCGGCGCTGCTGCAGGGACAGCTGGTTTAGGGGAATCGTTTAAGGGGGGGTTCAGCCGTGCTAAAGGATAGGGCCTTGGTCATGCGTGCTCCACTCGCCCTTCTTGCAGCCGCAGCGCTGCTGGCCCAGCCGGTGGCGGCGCAGTCGATTCTGCGCGATGCGGAGACCGAGCGCTTCTTTGACGACCTGGCCCGGCCGATGATCGAGGCGGCCCAGCTGGACCCGCGCTCGGTGGAGATCGTGCTGGTGGGCGACCCCTCGATCAACGCCTTTGTGACCGGCGGGCAGAATGTGTTTTTCCATTCCGGTTTGATCATGGCGGCCGATGATGTGAACGAGGTGGAAGGGGTGATGGCGCATGAGCTGGGCCATATTGCCGGCGGCCACGGGGTGCGCTTTGGCGAGGGCGCAGGGCCGGCGACGCGAATCACGCTGCTCAGTCTGCTGGGTGCTGCCGCCGCTGTGGCGGCGGGCGCGGGCGAGGCGGGCATGGCGCTTCTGGGCATGGGCCAGACGGCGGCGATGGGGAAGTTTTTGTCGTTCACCCGCGACCAGGAGAGCCGGGCCGACCAGGCGGGGGCGCGCTACCTCGGGCTGGCGGGGATTTCGGGCAAGGGCTCGATCGACTTTTTCAAGAAGCTGCAGGGGCAGGAGTTTCGTCTCGCCATCCCGCAGAACAATGAATATGCGCGCACCCACCCGCTGTCAGGCACGCGCATCGCCAATCTGCGCGATGTCTATCAGGGCGACCCGGCCTGGGACCGGCCGCGGCCGGCCGCGCTTGAGGCACGCTTTGCCCGCATCAAGGGCAAGCTGACCGGCTTTGTCGAGGAGCCGGCGCGGGTGATGCAGCTCTATCCGGAGTATGACAAATCCGTGCCCGCCCATTATGCGCGCGCCTATGCTTGGCATCGCAGCGCCTATGTGGAGGCCGCAGTAGCGGAAGCCGATGCGCTGCTGAGGAAGGCGCCAGACGACCCCTATTTTCTGGAGCTGAAGGGGCAGATTTTGCTCGAGTCGGGGCGGGTGGACGAGGCCATTCCGACGCTGCGCGCGGCTGTGAAGAGCGCGCCCGACGAGCCGCTGATCATGACGCTGCTCGGCCATGCGCTGATCGCCTCGGAGACTGAGGCCTTTTTCGGCGAGGCGGAGACGCTGCTGCGGCGCGCCGTGCAGCGCGACCGGTCGAACCCCTTTGCCTGGTATCAGCTGGGAGTCATCTATGACCGCACCGGCGACAAGCCGCGCGCCGCGCTGGCGACGGCCGAGAGGTTGAGCTTGCAAGGCAATGTGCCGGGCGCGATGATGAATGCGCGCATCGCGAGGGACGGCCTGCCGAAGGGGACGCCCGACTGGATTCGCGCTGACGACATTGCGCTTGCCGCTGCTGACGATTTTGACCGCATGAGCCGAAAGAAACGCCGCTGATGACTCCTCGCCTGAAAGCCTTTCTCGACCGCAGCGTGCCGCTGCCATGGCTGCTCGCCGCGCTGGTGGCGGCTGGCATCGGGGGGGCCGTGCTGGCGCAGAATGCTGCGCCGAGCGAGGCGACGCCTGAGGGGCGCGCGGCCATCGAGAAGATCGTGCGCGACTATATATTGGCCAACCCCGAGATCATTCCCGAGGCGATGACCCGGCTGCAGAGCCGCGAGGCAAGCCGGCTGCTGGCCTCGAACCGCACCGAGATCGAGACGCCCTTTGCCGGGGCGTGGGCGGGCAATGCCAAGGGCGATGTGACGCTGGTGGTATTTTCGGACTATGCCTGCCCCTATTGCAAGAAAGGGGCGAAGGACGTCGCCCGGCTGGTGGGCGAGGACAAGGGGCTCAGGGTCGTGTTCCGCGATTTCCCGGTGCTGTCTCCGGCGTCTGAAGAGGCGGCGATGGCGGCGCTGTCGGCGGCACAGCAGGGGCGCTATGTCGCCTTTCATGATGCGCTCTTCGAGGGGCCGGGCAAGCTGAGCCATGAACGGATCATCGCCACGGTGCGCAGCACCGGGCTGGATGAGCGGCGCACGGCCAAATCTTTGGTTGCGCCCGAGCTTCAGGCTGAGGTGCGCCGGAACCTTGAGCTGGGCCGGGCGCTGGGGCTGACCGGCACGCCGAGCTATATCGTGGGCGAGCGCGTGCTTTCGGGCGCGGTCGGCTATGAGGCGCTGAAATCGGCGGTGGCGGAGGCGCGCGCGGCGCGGGCGGGCCAGGCCGGATGAGTTTGGGGGCTTGAACGAACGGGGCCGCCTTGACGTCTTGCTGGCGCTATACCGGGCCGCACAGGCGGTACGCGCTGACCTTGTGGCGATTCTGATCGGGGGGGCGTTGCTGGTGTCCTTGCCCGGGCTGGCGGCGCGGTGGCTGGCGCCCGAGGGCGGCTACGGCGCCGATGTGGCGACGCTGGTGACGACGCTGCGCGCAGTCTTGGCGATGCTCTATCTGGCGCTGGTGAGCTGGGGTGTGGTGGCGCGGCTGACCGGGCGGGCGCTTGCGCCGCGCGCCTTTGTGCAGGAGGGGCTGCGCCGCGCCCAGCCGGGGCTGAAGGTGGCGCTGCTGGTAGGGGCCGCGGTGGTGATGGGGCTGACGCTGCGGCTGTTTGCCGTGCACGGCACCGGCGAGGGCTTTGCCTTGCAGACGCTGCTGATGATCGCCGGGCTTTGGGCGCTGGGGGCGTTGATGCCGGCCGTGCCGGCGGCGGTGGTGGAGCGGCTGGGACCGGTTGCGGCGCTCAGGCGGGCGGCGGCGCTGACGCAGGGCAACCGCGACCGCACGCTGATTCTGGGGCTGATCCTCGGGCTGGCGCTGGCGCCGTCCGCGGTATTGTTGGCCACCCTGCCGGGGCCGCACCCGCTGCTTTTTGCTGCTTTTGAGCTGATTGCCTGGAGCGGGGCTGCGATCCTGCCGGCGGTGGTCTATGCCGGGTTGCGCAGCGGCGAGGCGGCGTGAGGCACTTCAAGACGCCGGACGGCACGCGGCTGGCGGTGCACGAGATGGGCGATGCGAAGGACCGGCCGCTGTTGCTGCTGCACGGGCTGTTTTCAAGCGCGGCGATGAACTGGGTGAAATTTGGCACCGCAGCCGAGCTGGCCGGGCGTGGCCATTATCTTATCATGCCCGATTTTCGCGCGCACGGAGACAGCGACGCGCCCGAGGATGCCGGCCTGTATCCGCCCGATGTGCTGGCCAGCGACATCGAGGCGCTGATCGAGCATCTGGAGCTGAGCGATTATGATCTGGGCGGCTACAGCCTGGGCGCGCGCACCGTGGTGCGGCTGCTGGCGCGGGGGCGGATTCCGGCGCCGGGGCGGGTGATATTGGCGGGCATGGGGCTTGCCGGGCTGACCAGCGGCGGCGCGCGGGGGGAGTTCTTCCTGCGCGTAATCGAAGCCACTGAACGGTTTCCTGCCGGCACCGCCGAACATGCGGCGCAGGCGTTCATGCGGCAGAACAACATCAATGGTGCGGCGGTGGCGCATGTGCTGCGCGCGCAGCTCTCGACGCCTGAGGCGGTGCTGGCCGGGCTGACCCCGCGCACGCTGGTGATTGCGGGGGCCGAGGACTTTGACAATGGCAGCGCGGCCGATCTGGCGACGGTGCTGCCCAATGCCAGCCATGTGTCGATTCCGGGCAATCATATGAGCGCGGTGACCAAGCCGGACTTCGGGACGGCGATGGGGGCGTGGCTGGCGCATTAGGCGGGCATGGTCCGGGCTGCGGCGGAGCCGCAGCAGCCGAGGGCGTTGCTTGCGGGAAGAGGCGCGGGGGGCTGTTGAGCCGCTGATTTGGGCCGTGGGGCGAGTTTGGTGGGGTTTGAGAAGGAAGAGCGCGGCGGAGCCGCGCCGTCGGACGAGTCAAAAAAGGGCGGCCTTGGGGGCCGCTCTTTTTCGCTCGCCGGCCGGGCTTGCGCGAGTCTTGCAATAGCTTCGCTATTGCGCGCCGCGCTACGCCGCGAACTGATTCATCGTGTTATGAGCGCCGCCGGCCTTGAGGGCCGCTTCACCGGCGAAATATTCCTTGTGGTCATCGCCGATGTCGGAGCCGGACATGTTCTGGTGCTTGACGCAGGCGATGCCCTGCCGGATTTCGGCGCGCTGGACGTTCTTGACATAGCCGAGCATGGCCTGGTCGCCGAAATAGTCGCGGGCGAGATTGTCGGTGCTGAGCGCGGCCGTGTGATAGGTCGGCAGGGTGATGAGATGGTGGAAGATGCCGGCGCGCGCGCTGGCGTCGCGCTGGAAGGTGCGGATGCGCTCATCGGCTTCGGCGGCGAGCGGGGTCGTGTCGTAATCGACGCTCATCAGCTTGGCGCGGTCATAGGCCGAGACATCCTTGCCGGCTTCGACCCAGGCATCATAGACCTGCTGGCGGAAGTTGAGCGTCCAGTTGAAGCTGGGCGAATTGTTGTAGACCAGCTTGGCGTTGGGCACGACGTCGCGGATGCGGTCGACCATGCCGGCGATCTGGGCGATGTGCGGCTTTTCGGTCTCGATCCAGAGAAGGTCGGCGCCGTTTTGCAGGCTTGTGATGCAATCGAGGACGCAGCGGTCTTCGCCGGTGCCGGGGCGGAACTGGAACAGGTTGGAGGGCAGCCGCTTGGGCCGCAGCAGCTTGCCGTTCCGGTTGAGGATGACATCGCCGTTGCGCGCGGTGGCGGGGTCGATCTCCTCACAGTCGAGGAAGCTGTTGTACTGGTCGCCGATGTCGCCGGGCGCGTTTGAGACGGCGATCTGCTTGGTGAGGCCGGCGCCGAGCGAATCGGTGCGGGTGACGATGATGCCGTCTTCGACGCCGAGCTCGAGGAAGGCGTAGCGGCAGGCGCGGACCTTGGCGAGGAAGTCTTCATGGGGCACGGTGACCTTGCCGTCCTGATGGCCGCACTGCTTTTCGTCCGAGACCTGATTTTCGATCTGCAGCGCGCAGGCGCCGGCCTCGATCATCTTCTTGGCGAGCAGATAGGTGGCTTCCGCATTGCCGAAGCCGGCGTCGATGTCGGCGATGATCGGGACGACATGGGTTTCGTAATTGTCGATGGCCGAGAGCAGCGACTGGGCCTTGACCTGATCACCGCTGGCGCGCGCGGCGTCGAGATCGCGGAACATCAGGCCGAGCTCGCGGGCGTCGGCCTGGCGCAGGAAGGTGTAAAGCTCTTCGATCAGCGCCGGGACGCTGGTCTTTTCATGCATCGACTGGTCGGGCAGCGGGCCGAATTCGGAGCGCAGCGCTGCGACCATCCAGCCGGAGAGGTAGAGATAGCGGCCCTTGGTGGAGCCGAAATGCTTCTTGATGGAGATCATCTTCTGCTGGCCGATGAAGCCGTGCCAGCAGCCGAGCGACTGGGTGTAATTGGCCGGGTTGGCATCATAGGCGGCCATGTCGCGGCGCATGATGGCGGCAGTGTAGCGGGCGATGTCGAGCCCGGTCTGGAAGCGGTTCTGCAGGCGCATGCGCGCCACGCTCTCGGGGTTGATGCCGTCCCATGTGCCGCCGTGCCTGCCGATCAGCTTTGCGGTGGCTTCGATGTGATCCTTGTACGCCATGACAGACTCCGTCTCGATTAAGTGAATGGCGGCGTCGAACAGGCGCCCGACGCCGCCGCCTCCCCATGAACCGTGAGCCGCCGGGACTTGTCTGCCCGGTCTTGCCTACCCCCTTGCGATGCGCGCCCCGGCGGCGTAGGTCAACGCTGATAGGTCAAAGAATCGTGTAAAAACGTGCCCATTTCGTCAGATTTATTTGTCAAAGTGTAAAAGTCTTGACTGAACAGATGACCCGCAAGCTTTTCGCTGGACAGCGCGTGCGCGCGCTGCGCACGGCGCGTGGCCTGTCCCAGACGCGCATGGCGTCGGACCTCGGCATCAGCATTTCCTATCTCAACCTGATCGAGCGTGACCAGCGGCCGCTGTCGGCGGCGTTTCTGCTCAAGCTGGCGGGCGCCTATGACCTTGACCTGCGGGCGCTGGCCGACGGCGAAACCTCGGAGGCCGCCGAGGCGCTTGTCAAGATTTTCACAGACCCTCGGCTGATCGGCATCGATGTGCCACGCGCCGAGCTGCGCGACCTCGCCGCGCGCCAGCCGAGCATTGCCCAGGCGCTCATTCGGCTGGCGGAGACGGCGCCGGCGCAGGACGCGCCGCCGGAGAGCCCGCTGACGCAGGTGCTGGCGCTTCTGGAGGGCTGCGGCAATCATTTTCCCGAGATCGATAGTGCCGCCGAGGTGCTGGCGGACGAGCTGCGGCTTTCGGGCGGCGATCTGGGGGCCGCGGTGGTGGACCGGCTGCGCGCGCGGCACAGCCTGGCGGTGCGGGTGATGCCGATGGATGTGCTGTCGACCAGCCTGCGCCGGCTCGACCTTCATGCCCGGCAGCTCCAGCTTTCGGAGAGCCTGGATGCGGCCTCGCGCAGCTTTGCCGCCGCTGTGCAGCTGGCGCTCATCGAGCTGAAGCCGCAGATCGAGGCGGCGGCAGGCGCGCTGCCAACCCCGCTGGCGCGGCGCGCCGGTGTGCAGGCGCTGGCCAAATATGCGGCGGCGGCGATTTTGATGCCCTATGGGCGGTTTCTGGCCGCGTGCGAGGCGACGGGCTATGATGTCGAGCTGTTGCAGGCGCGCTTCGGGCGCGGGCTGGAGCAGATTGCGCACCGGCTGACGACGCTGGGCCGGCCGGGCGCGCGCGGGGTGCCGTTCTTTCTGGTCCGCATTGACCGGGCGGGGACGATTTCGAAGCGGTTTGCGCCCTTTTCACCCTCGCCGCTGCCGCGCCCCGGCCAATCGGGCTGTGCGCTGTGGAACCTGCACGGCGCCTTTGCAGCACCCGGCCAAATGCAGCGCCAGCTGGTCGAGCTGGAGGATGGCCACCGCTTTCTGACGCTGGCGCGCACGGTGAGGACGACGGCGGGGCCCTGGGGCTCGCAGCCGCCGATCTTCGCCATCGGCATTGGCGCGGAGGCGCGCCATGCGGCCTCGCTGGCCTGGTCGGCCGGGCTGGACCTGAGCGGACCGGCCGTGCCAATAGGCCCCGGGTGCGTGGCCTGCCACCGCGCCGATTGCCGCCAGAGAGGATTGCCGCCCGCATCTGCGCATCTCGCTTTCGACGAACATATTCGTGGTCTCACCCCCTTTCGCTTCACAAAGGACTGACATGAGCATCAAGATCACCGCGCCGCTCGCTCCGGGCTATGACACCATCCTCACCGAGCCGGCGCTCGCCTTTCTGGCGCTGTTGCATCGCAGCTTCGAGCCGACCCGCCAGTCGCTGCTCGCCGCGCGCGCGACGACGCAGGCGGCCTATAACAGCGGCGAGCTGACCATCGATTTTCCGCCCGAAATGGCGGCGGTGCGCGATGACCCGACATGGAAGGTGCGGCCCGCGCCGGCCGGGCTGGTCGATCGGCGGGTGGAGATTACCGGGCCGTGCGACCGCAAGATGGTGATCAATGCGCTCAATTCGGGTGCGCAATGCTTCATGGCCTGCCTTGAGGACGCCTCGGCGCCGACCTGGGACGTGATGGTGCAGGGGCAGGTCAATCTGCGCGACGCCGCGCACCGGACGATCAGCTTGGAGGACAAGGGCAAGAGCTATAAGCTGTCTGACAATCCCTGCACGCTGATCGCGCGGCCGCGCGGCTGGCATCTGGATGAGGCGCATCTGCTCATCGACGGCGAGCGGATGTCAGGCGCGCTGTTCGATTTCGGGCTGTATTTCTTCCACAATGCGCGCGCGCTGATCGAGCATGGCGCGGGGCCTTATTTCTACCTGCCCAAGATGGAGCATTATCTTGAGGCGCGGCTGTGGAACGATGTCTTCCGGCTGGCGCAGTCTGTTTTGGGGCTGCCGCTGGGCACGATCCGCGCCACCGTACTGATCGAGACGCTGCCGGGCGCGTTCATGGCGGAGGAGATCCTGTATGAGCTGCGCGACCATATCACCGCGCTGAACTGTGGGCGCTGGGACTATATCTTCAGCTATATCAAGACGTTCCAGAACGACCCGAGCAAGATTTTGCCGGACCGGGCGGCGGTGACCATGGCCAGCCCGTTCATGGCTGAATATGCCGCGCACATCATCCGCACCTGCCACAAGCGCGGCGCCCATGCGATGGGCGGGATGAGCGCCTTCATTCCCGTGAAGAATGACGAGGCGGCCAATGAAAAGGCCTTTGCCGCGGTGCGCGCCGACAAGGAGCGCGAGGCGAAGCTGGGCCATGACGGCACCTGGGTGGCGCATCCGGGGCTGGTGGCCCTTGCCCGCGAGGTGTTTGACCGGTTCATGCCGGGGCCGAACCAGCTGGACAAGCTGCCCGAGGGCCGGGCGACCCGCGCGGCGCTGACGGCCGCACCCGAGGGGCCGAAGACGATCGGCGCGCTCGAAAACAACATCAATGTGGGCATCGGCTATATCGCGGCGTGGCTGCGCGGGCAGGGGGCGGTGCCGCTGCACAATCTGATGGAGGATGCCGCGACCGCCGAGATCAGCCGCACCCAGCTCTGGCAGTGGCGCACCCAGCATGTGACGCTGGACAGCGGCGAGCCGGTGACGGCATCGCTGATCGAGCAGGCCGTGCAGGGGCAGCTGGCGGTGTGGCGGCGCGAAGTGGGCGACAATTTCTTCGAGGCGGGCAAGTACCGCGAGGCGGCAGAGGTGTTGCAGACGCTGATTCTGGCCGACGAACTGGAGCCGTTTCTGACGCTGCCCGCCTATGAGCATTATTTCGCCGGATAGGGCGGGCCCAGTTGGAGGTCAGGCGGGGCTGCCCTCGGCGGCGCGCCTGGCCATCAGCGTCATCATCGTCTCGAACGGCGTTTCGGATATGTGGATATAGTGGCGGCGGCGATCATCGGGATCGGGCCGGCGCTCGATGAGGCCGCGCTCGAGCAGGGTCTTGATCCAGCGGAGCGCCGTGGTGGTGGGAACGCTGGCGGCGATGCAGAGGCTGGAGACCGGCGTTTGCCGGCCTTCCAGCCGGGCCAGCGTCAGATCGAGCAGGATATCCCAGGCCGGATCGGCGAACAGGCCCTCGGGCAGCATCCGCTCGCGCAGGCGGCGGGCCTTGATCTCGCGGCGGAGCAGCATGCGGATGGTGTCCGGGGTGGCGGCCGCGCTCTCTCCGGCCTCCGAGATCTTGGCGATTTCCTCGGCGAGCTGGCGGGTGAGCACGGCGAGGCGCTGCTTGAGGGCGGCGACATCCTGCGTGTCACCGGGCTGGACGGCGATGGTGCTGCCGTCATTGGCGGCTGACGCCATGGGCTCGGCGGCCGCGGCGGGCGGCGCGCTGAGGGAGGATCTGTCTGTGGCGGCGCTGGATCCGAGGCGGGCGACATTGCCCGTGGAGAGACCGCCATGCACGATGGCATTCATGGGTTGCCCCCAACCGAGTTGAAGAACTGGCGCTCCCTCCAGAGCCGTCACCAGTTATTGCAAAAGCCTTGAAGGCGCGGGGGTCGAACCGCCGTCAATTTGGATTGATAGTTTCTTACAAAGCTATCCGGCGCTGACGATGACATGCTCAAGCTGGACGATGTCGAGCGGCGTCTTGAGCCAAATGATTGATTTTCCAGTGATAATGGAGCGGCCATGGCTCGGCGCCCGGCCCAGGAATACAACCAGTTCGGAGCTATTAATTGCAAGATCGGTATCTTCGACCTCTGCGGGATCGATGAACAGCAGGCGGTAGCCGGTGGCCGGCATCTGGGCGGCTTGCGGGGCTTCATCGACCTGCCAGCCGAGCAGATCGAGCATCAGCGCGAGCTGCTCACGCAACTCGCCAGTGCAGCCGAGCAGCACGGCGCGCCGGTCTGCCGGGCGGAGCCGGACCGGCTCGAACACCGGCACCACATCTTCGGTTGCAACCCTGCGCAACACCGCGCCTCTCGTTAAGACCTGCTTAACTCGCTTAGAGGCTATGTCATGATTGTCAATTGCAGCTCAGACCAAGTTGAACGGTTTCTGGCACGGCTGGGCGATTGCGCCGCTTCAGAGGATGAATTTGGACAGATCGGTGTTGCGGGCGATGGCGCCGAGCTCGGTTTCGACAAAGGCGGCGTCGATGGTGACGGTGTCGCCGCTGCGCTCGCTGGCTTCGAAGGACAGGGTTTCGAGCAGCTTCTCCATGATCGTCTGAAGCCGCCGGGCGCCGATATTCTCGACGCTGGCGTTGACCTGCTCGGCGGTGCGGGCGATGGCATCGATGCCGTCTTCGGCGAAGGCGACGCTGACCCCCTCGGTGGCGAGGAGCGCTGTATATTGGCGGATCAGCGAGGCTTCGGTCTCGGTCAGGATGCGGCGGAAATCGGCATAGACCAGACCCTTCAGCTCGACGCGGATTGGCAGCCGGCCCTGCAGTTCGGGGAGCAGGTCGGACGGGCTGGAGACATGAAAGGCGCCAGACGCGATGAACAGCATATGGTCGGTCTTGACCGGGCCGTGCTTGGTGGCGACCGTGGTGCCTTCGATGAGCGGCAGCAGATCACGCTGAACGCCTTCGCGGCTGACCGAGCCGCCGCGCACGTCGGAGACGGCGATCTTGTCGATCTCGTCGAGGAAGACGATGCCATTGGCCTCGGCGCGGCGGACGGCTTCGCGGGCGATCTCGTCATCATCGAGGCGCTTGTCGCTCTCTTCGGCGACCAGCGCTTCGAGCGCGGCCTCGACCGGCAGCTTGCGCCGCCGGGTGCGGCCGCCCATGGCCTTGCCGAGCATGTCGGAGAGGTTGATCATGCCGACCTGGCCGGGGCCCATGCCGGGCAGGTCGAAGCTGGGGCCGCTGTCAGCCATCTCCAGCTCGACCTCGCGGTCCTTCAGATCACCGGCATAGAGGCGCTGGCGGAAGGCGAGGCGGGTGGCTTCGCTGGCGTCGCGGCCGACCAGCGCATCGAGCAGCCGCGCCTCGGCGGCTTCGAGCGCGGCATCGCGGACGCCGAGGCGGCGCTCGTCGCGGACCAGCCGGATCGATTCCTCGACCAGATCGCGGACGATCGAATCGACGTCGCGGCCGACATAGCCGACCTCGGTGAATTTGGTCGCCTCGATCTTGAGGAAGGGGGCGCCGGCGAGGCGGGCGAGGCGGCGCGAGATCTCGGTCTTGCCGCAGCCGGTGGGGCCGATCATCAGGATGTTCTTGGGGCTGACCTCGTCGCGCAGGTCGTCTTCCAGCTGCATGCGCCGCCAGCGGTTGCGCATGGCCACGGCGACGGCGCGCTTGGCGTCATCCTGGCCGACGATGTGGCGGTCGAGCGCGGCGACGATCTCGCGCGGGGTGAGGCTGTCCATCCCGCTCATTGGGCGCTCCCGCCGCTGCTTGTCGAGGCGGCGATGGTTTCGACGGTGAGCTGATCGTTGGTGTAGATGCACAGTTCGGCAGCGATGCCCATGGCGCGGCGGGCCACGGCTTCGGCATCAAGGCCGGAATCGGCGAGCGCACGGGCGGCGGCGAGCGCATAATTGCCGCCCGAGCCGATGGCTGCGATGCCGCCCTGCGGCTCAAGGACATCGCCGGTGCCGGTGAGCACCAGCGTGACATCGGCATCCGCAACGATCATCATCGCTTCGAGGCGGCGCAGATAGCGGTCGGTGCGCCAGTCCTTGGCCAGTTCGACGGCGGCGCGGGTGAGCTGGCCCGGAAAGCGCTCGAGCTTGGATTCGAGCCGCTCGAACAGGGTGAAGGCATCGGCGGTGGCGCCGGCGAAGCCGCCGATCACGGCGCCGTCCTGCCCCAGGCGGCGGACCTTGCGGGCATTGGGTTTCATCACCGTCTGGCCCATCGTCACCTGGCCATCGCCGGCGACGGTGACCTGGCCATTCTTGCGCACCGAGACGATCGTGGTCCCGTGCCATTGCAGTTCGTCGGACATCAAAAAACCTTCACAAGCATGACTGCCTATGTAGGACGGGCTGCGCGCGCGCCAACCCCCCTTCAGCCTGCGGCGCAAAAGCGCTCGCCAAAGCGCGGCAGGCTTCGTATGGCGAGCCGTGGCAGCTCCCGGCACCCTCGTCGTTCATGATCCGGCCAGCGCGCGGGCGCGGGCCAACCCCAGCCTTGGCATGGCGCTGTGGCATGTGCTGTGCCGGCTGTTCCTGCTGGCCGGCGGCTGGCGCATCCGCTGCGACTGGCCGGCAGACGCGAAGCTGGTGATCACGGCGGCCCCGCACACGTCGAACTGGGACGGCATCTGGATGATCGCGGCGGCCGGGGCCTGGCGGGCGCGGCTGCGCTATATGGGCAAGGCGAGCCTGACCAAGGGGCCGTTCGGCTGGCTGGTGCGCTGGTCGGGGTGCATTCCCATCGACCGCAGCAAGTCCAATGATGTGGTGGCGGCCAGCATCGCCGCCTTTGCGGCTGCCGATGAGCTGATTCTGGTGATTCCGCCCGAGGGCACGCGCGACACGGTGCACAAGTGGAAATCGGGCTTTTATCATATCGCCGTGGGGGCAGGGGTGCCGATCGCCTTTGCGGTGATGGACTATGCGACGAAGACGGTGACGCTGGCGGCGACCTTCTGGCCGAGCGGGGATTATGCCGCCGACCTGCCGATCATCCAGGGCTTTTATGCGGACGCGCAGGGGCGAAACCCGGAGAAATTCCGCCTGACGGGGCAGTGACCGGCCTTCAATTGCAAGGCAGTGCGAATGAATTCGCAAAGATAGTTAATTTGCCACGCCCCTATATTGACGAAGCGTAAGCCTAATGAAAGGTAGCCGCCGGGGCCTTTGTCCTGCGGAGTTTTCCATGTTTGCTCGTCTTGTCCTTCCTGTGCTTGTTCTGGCTGCTGCCGCCCATGGGCCGGCGCAGGCGGTTGTCAGCTTCGATTTTTCAGGGCCTTCGGGGACGACCAATGTCGCCAGCGTGACGCGCAGCGATGGCGGCGTGACGGTGACCGCGACGGCGCTGAACTATACGGTGGCGCCGGGCGGGCTGACGAGCTTTTCGGAGTTTACCAGCGGCACGCGCCTCATTCAGCAGACCGCGCCGGGCATCGGCGTGACCGGCGGCGCATCGGCCCCGCAGATCGACACCAACCAGCCGGCGGCGCGCGAAGCGATTTTGCTGAGCGCCGATACGGCCTTCAACATCACCGGCTTCCGGCTTTCGGTGATCGATGTGAACGACACCATGGCGCTGTTTGGCGTCAATGCCGATGATAGCCTGACGCTGCTTGGCTACAACGACCGCATCCAGACCGGCTTTGCCGGGCAGGCGCTTTCGTTCACCAACCTTGGCGCCAACAATGGCACGACGATCCTGAGCGTGGCGCCGACGGGGCGCTATGACCGCTTCGTCTTCACCACGGCGGTGGGCGGCGATGTGCTGTTTGGCGGTGACCTTGGGCAGGGCTACCGGATCGACAGCCTGACCGGCTTCGTGCCCGAGCCGGGGGCCTGGGCGATGCTGATCATGGGCTTCGGGCTGGTGGGCGCCAGCGCGCGGCGGCGGCGGCGGCCTGCCATGGTTCTTGCCTGACGCGCCCGTTTGCCCTAGGCGCGGCGCATGAGCCGCAGAGCGACCATCAACCGCGTCACCAAGGAGACGCAGATCAGCGTGACCATCGACCTTGATGGGGACGGCAGCTACAGCGTTTCGACGGGCATCGGCTTTCTCGACCATATGCTGGAGCAGCTGAGCCGGCACAGCCTGATCGACATCAGCCTGACCGCCAAGGGCGACCTGCATATCGATGGCCACCACACCACCGAGGATTGCGGCATTGCGCTGGGCGAAGCGGTGGCGCGCTCGCTCGCCGACCGGCGCGGCATCACCCGCTACGGCGATGCGCTGATCCCGATGGACGAGACGCTGACGCGCGTCGCGCTCGACATTTCGGGGCGGCCCTATCTGGTGTGGCGCTCGGGCTTCAGCCAGCCGAAGCTGGGCGAGCTTGATACCGAGATGGTGAAGGAATTTTTCGCGGCCTTTGCCGGCGGCGCGGGAATCACGTTGCACATCGAGACGCTTTACGGGGTGAACAACCACCATATCGCCGAGAGCTGCTTCAAGGGCGTGGCGCGCGCCCTGCGCGCGGCGGTGAGCATCGATGCGCGCAAGGCCGACGCCGTGCCTTCGACCAAGGGGACGCTTGGTGGCGATCTTGCCCGGGGCATCGGCACGGGTGCCGATCACGGTGCCTGACACCGTTGCGCTGATCGACTATGGCGCCGGCAATCTTCGTTCCGCCAGCCGCGCGCTGGCGGCGGCAGGGGCGGACGTGCACATCACCAGCGCGCCTGATGAACTGCTGGCAGCCGACCGGATCGTGCTGCCGGGTGTCGGCGCCTTTGCCCAGTGCATCACCGCGCTGCGCGCCATCGACGGGCTTGAGGACGCGCTGCACGAGGCCGTGATCGAGCGGCGGCGGCCGTTTCTGGGCATTTGCGTGGGCATGCAGCTTCTGGCCAGCGAGGGCCATGAGCATGGCGTGCATCAGGGGCTGGGCTGGATCGAGGGCCGGGTGGTGCGGATCGAGGCGCCGGGGCTGAAGGTGCCACACATGGGCTGGAATCTGGTGACGCCGACGCGGGACAATGGGGTTGAGGAGGGCGATGCCTATTTCGTGCACAGCTATGTGTTCGAGGCGGCCAGCCCCGAGGATGTGCGCGCGACCAGCGACCATGGGCAGGTGTTTGCCGCGATCATTGGCCGGGCCAATATCACCGGCGTGCAGTTTCACCCCGAAAAGAGCCAGGCCTATGGGCAGGGCTTTCTGAAACACTGGCTGGAGGACGGCCGTTGGCACTGACGATTTATCCGGCGATTGACCTGAAGGGCGGGCAGGTGGTGCGCCTCGCCGAGGGCGATATGGCGCGGGCGACGGTTTATGCCGATGATCCGGCCGGGCAGGCGGGGCGCTTCGCTGCGGCGGGCGCGACGGCGTTGCATGTGGTGGACCTTGACGGCGCCTTTGCCGGTGAGAGCCGCAACGGGGCGGCGGTGCGCGCGATTGTCGAGGCGTTTCCGGGCCGGGTGCAGGTCGGCGGCGGCATCAGGAGCGCAGCCCAGGCCGAAGCCTGGCTCGACGCGGGCGTGTGGCGGGTGGTGATGGGCACGGCGGCGCTGGAGGAGCCGGCGCTGGTGCGCGCGCTGGCCGGGCAGCACAAGGGCCGGGTGGTGGTGGCCGTTGATGCGCGCGACGGCATGGTGGCGGTGCGCGGCTGGGCGGAAAAGTCGAGCGTGACGGCCGTTGATCTGGCGCGGCGCTTTGAAGATGCGGGCGTGGCGGCGCTGTTGTTCACCGATGTCGGGCGCGACGGGATGCTGAAGGGGGTCAATATCGAGGCCACGGTGGCGCTGGCGGGGACGGTGGGGATTCCGGTGATCGCCAGTGGCGGTGTGGCGGGGATTGAGGACATTCGCGCCCTGTGCGGGCAGCCGAATATCGAGGGCGTGATCACCGGGCGGGCCATTTATGATGGCCGGCTCGACCTTGGCGACGCGCTGGCGCTGGCGTCATGACGCTCGCGGTCCGGGTCATTCCCTGTCTGGACGTGGCCGAGGGCCGGGTGGTGAAAGGGGTGAATTTCGTCAGCCTGCGCGATGCCGGCGACCCGGTGGAGGCAGCGCGGGCCTATGACGCAGCGGGCGCGGACGAGCTGTGCTTTCTCGACATCAGCGCCAGCCATGAGGGGCGCGGCACGCTCTTGCACATGGTCGAGGCGGTAGCCGACCAGTGTTTCATGCCGCTGACCGTGGGCGGGGGCGTGCGCTCGGTGGAGGATGCGCGCGCGCTGCTGCTGGCGGGCGCCGACAAGGTGGCGGTGAATTCGGCTGCGGTGGCGCGGCCCGGGCTGATCCGCGAGCTGGCCGACCGTTTTGGCGAGCAATGTGTCGTGGTGGCGGTGGACGCCAAGCGGAGCGGCGACAGCTGGGAGATTTTCACGCACGGCGGGCGGCGAGCGACGGGCATTGACGCCATTGCCTATGCACGCGAAGCGGCGGCGCTGGGGGCGGGCGAGATCTTGCTGACCTCGATGGACCGGGACGGGACGCGATCGGGCTATGATCTGGCGCTGACGCGCACGATTGCCGATGCGGTGCCTGTGCCAGTGGTGGCGAGCGGCGGCGTGGGCGGGCTTGACGATCTGGTGGCGGGCGTGAAGCAGGGCGGGGCAAGTGCTGTGCTGGCGGCGTCGATCTTCCACTTCGGCGAGGCGTCGATCGACGAGGCCAAGGCGGCGCTGGCGGCAGCGGGCGTGCGGGTGCGGAGGCGGACATGAGCGATGATGTGATCGACCGGCTGGTGGCGCAGATCCAGCTCAAACGGCACGGCAACCCGGAGACCAGCTATGTGGCCAAGCTGACCGCGCGCGGGCGGGCCAAGATCGTCCAGAAGCTGGGCGAGGAAGCGGTGGAGACGGTGATTGCCGGGATGCAGGGCGACCGCGGCGATATCGTGTCGGAAGCCGCCGACCTGATGTTTCACCTGTGCGTGCTGCTGGTCGATGCCGGGCTGAGCATGGACGACATCCGCACCGAGCTGGTGCGGCGCGAAGGCGTGTCGGGGCTGGCCGAGAAGGCGGGCCGCAAGCAGCCTTAGAGCCGGGTGGCGGCCTCGGCGAGGATGGTCAGGCCTTCGGGCGTGACTTCGGCAAAGCCACCGTCGATCTCGTAGCGCGCGGAAGGCGTGGTGCCTTCGTTGGCGTAGATCTCGATGATGCCGGGGCGGATGGTGGACATCATCGGCGCATGGCCGGGCAGGACGCCGAAATCACCCTCGACGCCCGGCACGACGACCATGGCCACCGCTTCGGAGGCCAGCTTGCGCTCCGGCGAGACCAGCTCGAATTGCAGGGTCGCGGCCATCAGGCGGCGTCCGCCGCCAGCTTCTCGGCCTTGGCGACGGCATCCTCGATGGTGCCGACGAGGTAGAAGGCGGCTTCGGGGAGATGGTCATATTCGCCCGCGACAATGGCCTTGAAGCCCTTGATCGTGTCTTCGACGCCGACGAAGACGCCGGGCGTGCCGGTGAAGATTTCGGCGACATGGAAGGGCTGGCTGAGGAAGCGCTGGATCTTGCGGGCGCGGCTGACGGTGAGCTTGTCCTCTTCCGACAGCTCGTCCATGCCGAGAATGGCGATGATGTCCTGCAGCGACTTGTACTTCTGCAGCACTTCCTGAACCGAGCGGGCGACCTTGTAATGCTCTTCGCCGACGACGCGCGGCTCGAGCACGCGGCTGGTCGAATCGAGCGGATCGACGGCCGGATAGATGCCGAGCTCGGCGATCTGGCGGCTGAGCACGGTGGTGGCATCGAGGTGGGCGAAGCTGGTGGCCGGCGCGGGGTCGGTCAAGTCATCGGCGGGCACGTAGATGGCCTGCACCGAGGTGATCGAGCCCTTGTTGGTGGAGGTGATGCGCTCTTGCAGCTGGCCCATGTCGGTGGCCAGCGTGGGCTGGTAACCCACGGCCGAGGGGATGCGGCCGAGCAGTGCCGACACTTCCGAGCCGGCCTGGGTGAAGCGGAAGATGTTGTCGACGAAGAACAGCACGTCCTGGCCTTCGACATCGCGGAAATATTCGGCGTTGGTGAGGCCCGAAAGGGCGACGCGGGCGCGGGCACCCGGCGGCTCGTTCATCTGGCCATAGACCAGCGCCACCTTGGAGCCCTCCGAGATGGCGTTGCCGTCGGCATCGGACGCGATGACGCCGGCTTCGAGGAATTCATAGTAGAGATCATTGCCTTCGCGCGTGCGCTCACCGACGCCGGCAAACACCGAGGTGCCGCCGTGCCCCTTGGCGATGTTGTTGATCAGCTCCTGGATGAGCACGGTCTTGCCGACGCCGGCGCCGCCAAACAGGCCGATCTTGCCGCCCTTGGCATAGGGCGCGAGCAGGTCGATGACCTTGATGCCGGTGACGAGGATGGCGCTTTCGGTCGACTGGTCGACGAACTCGGGAGCCTTGGCGTGAATGGGGGCGGTCATGTCGGAATTGACCGGGCCGCGCTCGTCGATCGGCTCGCCGATGACGTTGAGGATGCGGCCCAATGTGGCGGGGCCGACGGGGACGCGGATCTGGCTGCCGGTGTCGGTGACCGACTGGCCGCGCACGAGGCCATCGGTGGCGTCCATGGCGATGGTGCGGACGGTGTTTTCACCGAGATGCTGGGCGACTTCGAGGACGAGGCGCCGGTCTTCGACGCGGGTTTCGAGCGCCGACAGGATGGCGGGGAGATCGCTGTCGAACTGGACATCGACGACGGCGCCGATGACCTGGGTGACGCGACCGACATTGTTGGTGGTGATGGCCATGGTGGTGCTCCTCAAAGGGCTTCGGCGCCGGAGATGATCTCGATCAGCTCCTTGGTGATGGCGGCCTGACGGGTGCGGTTATAGGTGATGGTGAGCTTGTCGATCATCTCGCCGGCGTTGCGGGTGGCGTTGTCCATCGCGGTCATGCGGCTGCCCTGTTCGCTTGCTGCATTTTCGAGGAGCGCGCGGAAGACCTGCACGGCGAGGTTGCGCGGCAGAAGCTCGGTCAGGATGGCCTCTTCATCGGGCTCATATTCGACGGCCGCCGGAGCGTCACCGGCGGGCGCGCTGTCGGCGAGCGCCGGGAGGGCGGCGGGAATGATCTGCAGGCAGGTCGGCTCCTGCACCAGCGCCGAGCGGAAACGCGAGAAGAACAGGTGCGCGACGTCGAATTCGCCGGCTTCGAAGCGGCTGGTGATCTCGTCGGCGATGGCCTTGGCATCGGAGAAGGCGACCGTCTTGATATGCGTCTGATCGATGGTGCCGACGATCAAGCCCTTGTCGGTGCGCATGAAAGGGGCGCGGGCCTTTTTGCCGACGAACAGCAGCTTGACGGTCTTGCCCTGCCCCTGAAGCTCGATGAGCTTCTTGCGGGCAAGGCGCACGATGTTGGTGTTGAAGCCGCCGGCGAGGCCGCGCTCGGAGGAGGCGACGACGAGCAGATGGACCTGATCCTTGCCGGTGCCGGCCAGCAGCTTCGGCGATTCAGGGCCGACCTGAACGCGGCTGGCGAGCGACGCCATGACAGCGGCCATGCGCTCCGAATAGGGGCGCGCGGCCTCGGCCGCCTCCTGCGCGCGGCGCAGCTTGGCGGCGGCGACCATCTTCATCGCCTTGGTGATCTTCTGGGTCGATTTGACCGAGGTGATCCGGTTCTTGAGGGCCTTGAGGCTGGGCATCTGGGTTTACGCGAACGTCTTCACGAAGTCGCCGATGAGCGTCTTCAGCTTGGCGTTGGTGTCGGCCGAGAGGTCCTTCTTCTCGCGGATGTCAGCCAGAACCGCAGCGTGTTCGGCGCGGACATGGGCGAGCAGCGAGGCCTCGAAGCGGGTGACGGCGTCAGCCGGGATGGTGTCGAGGAAGCCGTTGACGCCGGCGAAGATGCTGACGACCTGCTCTTCGAACGGCATCGGCTGGAACTGGCCCTGCTTCAGCAGTTCGGTGAGGCGCTTGCCGCGGTTGAGCAGCTTCTGCGTGGAGGCATCGAGATCGGAGCCGAACTGGGCGAAGGCGGCCATTTCACGATATTGCGCGAGCTCCAGCTTGATGGTGCCGGCGACCTTCTTCATCGCCTTGGTCTGCGCCGCCGAGCCGACGCGGCTGACCGAGAGGCCGACGTTGATGGCCGGGCGAACGCCCTGATAGAAGAGCTCGGTTTCGAGGAAGATCTGGCCGTCGGTGATAGAGATCACGTTGGTCGGGATATAGGCCGAGACGTCGCCGGCCTGGGTTTCGATGATCGGGAGCGCAGTCAGTGAACCACCGCCATTGGCGTCGTTCATCTTGGCGGCGCGCTCGAGCAGGCGTGAGTGAAGGAAGAAGACGTCACCGGGATAGGCTTCGCGGCCCGGCGGGCGACGCAGCAGCAGCGACATCTGGCGATAGGCGACGGCCTGCTTGGTGAGATCGTCATAGGCGATGACGGCGTGCATGCCATTGTCGCGGAAATATTCGCCCATGGTGCAGCCGGTATAGGGGGCGAGGAACTGCAGGGGTGCGGGCTCGGAGGCGGTGGCGGCGACGACGATCGAATATTCCATCGCGCCATTTTCTTCGAGCTGGCGGACGATCTGGGCGACGGTCGAGCGCTTCTGGCCGACGGCGACATAGATGCAATAGAGCTTCTTGCTCTCATCATCGCCGGCGTTGACGCCCTTCTGGTTGATGAAGGTGTCGATGGCGACGGCGGTCTTGCCGGTCTGGCGGTCACCGATGATGAGCTCGCGCTGGCCGCGGCCGACGGGGACGAGCGCATCGAGCGCCTTGAGGCCGGTCTGCATCGGCTCGTTCACCGACTTGCGCGGGATGATGCCGGGCGCCTTCACCTCGACGCGCATGCGCTTGACGTCGGTGAGCGGGCCCTTGCCGTCGATCGGGTTGCCGAGGCCATCGACAACGCGCCCGAGCAGGCCCTTGCCGACGGGGACATCGACGATGGTGCCGGTGCGCTTGACGGTGTCGCCTTCGCGGATTTCGGAATCGGAGCCGAAGATGACGACGCCGACATTGTCGGTTTCAAGGTTGAGGGCCATGCCCTGAATGCCGCCGGGAAACTCGACCATCTCGCCGGCCTGGACATTGTCGAGGCCGTGGATGCGGGCGATGCCGTCCCCGACCGAGAGCACCTGACCGACTTCGGAGACCTGCGATTCGGCGCCGAAATTGGCGATCTGGTCCTTGATGACGCGCGAGATTTCTGCGGCGTTGATGTCCATGGTTTAGCCTTTCAGTGCCTGGCCGAGCTGATCGAGCCGGGTGCGGAGCGAGGAGTCGATCATCCGCGAGCCGATGCGGACGATGAGGCCGCCGAGGATGGCGGGATCTTGGGTGATATCGAGGGTGACGTCGCGGCCAAGGCCGGCCTTGAGCTTTTTGGCGAGTGCTGTCTGCTGCGTCTTGGTCAGCGCGTGCGCGCTGGTGACCTTGGCGGTGATTTCCCCGCGCCGGGCGGCGGCGAGCGCGCGCACATCGCGGATGATCTGCGGCAGCGAGGCGAGGCGGCGGTTTTGCGCCAGCACGCCGAGGAAATTGCCGGTGAGCGAATCGAGCTTCATCGCCTCCGCAAGGCCCTTGACGGCGGCGGCGGCGGCACCGCGGCTGACCATGGGGCTGTGAATGAGCGCGGCGAGATCTTCCGACGCGGCGATGGCGCCCGACAGCTGGTCGAGGCTGGCGAGCACAGCGTCGAGCGACTTGTGCTCGACGGCGAGATCGAACAGCGCGGTCGCATAGCGACCGGACAGGCCCTGGGCGATGTTCGCGCGGGCGGTGCCAGTTGAAGGGTCCAAGGGTCCGGGTTCCGGCTGGTTAGTGTTGATGGCCGCGCGCGACGGTTGTCGGCCCGGACGCGGGGCGGCTAGCACGGGCATGGCGGGGTTGCAAGCGCCCGCGACGGGGCAGCCGTGCATCTTGGGGCTTGAAGCGCCGCGCGGGGTTTCGCATGACAGCATCATGCCTTGGTTGTTCAACCTGTTTCTGGCCGTTCATGTGGGCGCGGGCGTGGTCGCGTTGCTGACCTTCTGGGGGGCGGTGGCGACGCGCAAGGGCGGCCCGGCACATAGGCGCTGGGGCCGGGTGTTTTCGGCCGCCATTTATGTGGCGAGCGCGCAGGCGCTGGGCATGGGGGCGCTGTCGGTGGTGTGGCCGCTGGCGATGCATCCGCAGCTGACCGACGAGCCGCTTTATCGGGGGCTGTTCGGCTGGATGATGATCTATCTCGCCGTGCTGGCAGTGAGCATGACGCGCTATGGGCTGGGGGTGGTGGCCAACAAGGGGCGGCATGAGGCGAACCGGCACTGGTCGATGGTGGCGCTGCAGCTGGCGGTGTTTGCGACCGGGCTGAATTGCCTGGTGCACGGTGTGCTGCTCGGCCAGCCGCTGATGATCGGGATTTCGCTCCTCGGCTTCGGCACCTCGACGACCTATATGCATTACATGTTCCGCAGCAACGTGGCGCGCGGGGACTATGTGCCCGAGCATCTGAAGGCGATGGTGGCGTGCGGGATCGCGGCCTATACCGCCTTTCTGTCGGTGGGGCTGGTCGACATGTTTCCCGATCAGGCGTTCAACCCGGTGATCTGGGCGGTGCCGACGGTGCTGGGCATGTGGATCATCATTCATCACCTGCGGATCTGGGGGACGCCGGCGCGTCGCCAGAGCGGGAGTCTGGCCCCAGGGCGGCTTCCAGCTGCTCGATGAGGGCGGCGGAGCGCGGCAGATGCTCGCGCTCGGCGGCGAGCACGGCGCGCATGGCGCGGGCCTTGAAGGGCGCGAGGTCCGGGGCATGACCGGCGGGCGCGGCCGATGCGATGATGTCGATCATGCGCTCGGCGGCATGGAGGCGGCCCCAGAGATAATCATGCTCGCGGTAGGCGCGGCTGAAGAAGGCGCCAAAGGCATTGAGCCGGGCGCCCTTCAGCTGGCGGCCGCCGACATGGGCGAGCAGCGGCGAATCCAGCGGGGACAGGCGATCGACCTTGATCGCGTCAAATTCGTCGGACCCATCGCCGGCGAGCAGCGGCAGGGTGGCGATGTCGTAGAGCGGAAAGCCGAGATAGGCGTTGAGCAGGCTACGGCGCAGCGCGCGCGGCATCGGCTGATCGAACAGGGCGCAGATACGGGCGTCGGAGTCGATATCGAGCGCCTTGAGGTCGAGCGCGGCATCGAGCGCTGCGAGCGCTGCGGCAGGATCGGCGAGATCGACGCCGGCGAGCGCGGGATGGGCGGCGAGTTGGGCCGGGTTGCGGCGCATGAGATGCGTGTCGATGAGCGCATAAAGGCCTGATTTCAGCGCTTCGAGCGGGGCTTCAGCGGCGCTTGGCAGGCCGGCGGCTCTGAGCGCGTTGATGCGGCGCACGACAAAGCGCAGGCGGCGGACGCGGAAATCAAGGTCGAAGCGGCGCAGCAGCATGACGAAGGGCGAGGAGGCGCCGTCCCGCGCCAGCGCCTGTTCGGGCTGATCAAGGCCGTTTTCGGCGAGATGGCGGGCGAGGGCGAGGCGCAGCGCCTCGGCCGGGCCGCCGCCGAGCTGGTGGAGGATGGCGGCGAGCGCCTCGGTGAGGCGGGCGATCTTGAGATGGGCATAGCCGGCATAGGTGAAGCCGGCGCGGGTCGCGGCCTCGCTCTGCGCCTTGCTGCGCCATTCGGCGAGGCGGGCGGGCGTGATCTTGAACAGGAAGAAGCGGCGGCCGACCGCGGCTTCGATGGCGGCATCGACGGTGGGGGCCATGCCTTCGGTGACCTGGCGCAGGCGGCGGACGCGGGCGGACAGGCCTTCGATGGCGGCGAGGCTGTCGGCGATGGGCTGCTGGCGGGGAATGTCGGCGAGGCTGCGCAGGATGGCGGCGAAGAAGCCGGGCAGCGCTGCGGTATCTGCCGGGTCGGCGTGCATGCCGGGGCGGGGATCGACATAGACGAAGCGGCGATCGACCTCGCGGTGGGCGCGGTGATGGGCCAGCGCCTCGATGGCCGGGCCGAAGGGGCGGCCGTTGATGACCGAGCCATCGATCAGCGTGATGGCTTCGGGATTGGCGCGGCCGGGGAAGCTTTTGGCGATGAAGGCGGCGCGGCCCGGCCAGTCGAGGCCGCGCGCGGCGAGCAGCGCATCGACTTCGGACAGGCGCGCCGGGGGGAAGGCGCCGGGGAAGGAGGCAGTGGCGCGCGCGGCGAAGGTGAGGTCGGCGGGGTCGGCGAGATGGCGGCGGCCATCGGGCGCGGCGCCGGCGCTGTGGAAGCCGAAGATGAGGCGGTGTTCGGTCTCGGTGATTTCGGGCGGGCTGTGCAGCGCGAGGCGGACGCCGGCGCCGTGATAATCGGTGACGGTGACGAACAGATCGAGCGGCTGCTGGGCGGGGAGCAACGGCGGGGTGGCCTCGGACCCTTCCATGGCTTTGAGCGCATCATGGAGCAGGCCGGTGAAGACCGGGCCGGAGAAGGGCGGCGCGAACCAGCGCGAGCGCATCAACCGCGAGAGCTTGTCAGCGGCTTCCTGATGCACCTCCTCATCTTCCATCTCGTCAAGGCCGAGGCCGCGGCGGCGGGTCCAGGCGACGAGCGGCAGCGCCCAGAGCTTGGAGAGCGGGCGCGATGCGGCTTCGGGATCGAGCAGCCGGTCGGAATCGGCGCTGTCGAGCCAGAGGCTGCGCAGCGGCTCGAGGCTCTGGCCGGTGGCGATGGCCTGGGCCAGCAGGATGCCGTTGATGCCGCCAGCGGATGCGCCGGCGATGATGTCGGTGCTGACGGTGAGGTTGAGCTCGGGGCCAAGCGCTTCGAGCAGGTCGAGATAGACGGATTCGGTGTCTTCGGCGGGCGGCAGCGGGTGGGCTTGCGGATGGTGGCGGCGCATCGAGGCGCGGCTGACCTTCCAGATCTCCTTGGTGATGCCGTGCATGTAGACGGCGAGGCTGACGCCGCCGTAGCAGACGAGCGCGAGGCGAAGCTCCTTGCGATGCATGGCCGCAACGCTAGGCGCGAATGGGGAGCCCGACAAGCGGGCGGTTCGGCTCAGTCGCGCGTGATGGCGGCGGCGGCGAGCACGATGTCGAGGCCGGTCTGGATGCCCTTGACGAAGGGCTCGCGCTCGATGCTGATGAACTCATCGAGCGCATGGGCGCGGCCGCCGCCGGCGCCGGCGCCCACGGTGATGGCCGGGATGCCGAGGCTGATGGGGATGTTGGAATCGGTGGAGGAGGCGCGCAGCGGCGCATCATAGCCGGCGCGCGTCATGGCGGCGGCGGCGGCCCGGACCAGCGGATCATCGGCGGGGGTTTCACCGGCGGGACGGTCCCCGATCAGCACCGGCTCGGCGCTGATTTCGCCAAACCTTGTGCTGCGGGCGGCATTTTCGGCAGCGACCGACTGGTTGATGAGGGCGAGCAGCTGGGCTTCAAGCGCGGCCAGATTTTGGGGCGAGCGCGAGCGCATGTCGAACTCCATGGTGATGGCATTGGGGATGGAGTTGACCGAGGTGCCGCCGCTCACTGTGCTGGCGGCATAGGTGGTCTTGATGTCAGTGGGGGTGGTGATGGCGTAGAGGCCGGTGACCGTATTGGCCATGGCGACCATGGGATTGACGATGCCGAAGGCGCCGTAGCTGTGGCCGCCGGGGCCCTTGAAGGTGACCCGGTAACGCCGCGAGCCGACCGCGCCGTGGGTGATGCCGGTGATGCTGCTGCCGTCGAAGCTGATGAAATCGCCGATGCGCGCCCTGAGCGGGTTTTCGGTGAACAGGTGCTTGACGCCGCGCAGGTCGCCGGGGCCTTCCTCGCCGACGGTGGCGACGAAGATGATGTCGCGCTCGGTCTCGATGCCGGCGGTGTCCATGGCACGGACCCAGGCGAGCATCGAGGCCAACCCAATGGTATCATCACCGATGCCGGGCGCGCGCAGGATGTTGCCGTCGCGCTGGACGAAGATCGGCGTGCCTTCGGGGAAGACGGTGTCGAGATGGGCGGAGACGACGAGCGCCTTGGCCGTGCGGTTCCTGCCGGGACGCAGCGCGGTGATGTTGCCGATCTCGTCCTGCTTCACATCCTGAAGGCCGACGGCCTGCATCATCTGCAGATAGCGGGCGCCGCGGGCGGCCTCCTTGAAAGGCGGCGCGGGGATTTCCGTAAGCTCGGCGATCTCGGCGACGATGCGGTTGTAATCTTCGGCGATTTTCGCGTGCGCTGCCTCGGTGGGTGTTTGCGCGGCGAGCGGAGCGGAAATGAGCAGGGCGGAGAGGAGGGCGGGGAGGATGCGCATTCCTGTCTGCTAGCCCAAGGCGGGGGATTGGGAAAGGGCGGGCGGAAAAAGCGCTTGTTGTGTCGGGCGGCTGTGGATATGTTCCGGTTATGTTCGTGAGGTGGTGATGGCCAGATCGGCAACGCGATATGTGTGTCAGGCGTGCGGGGCGGTGTCGGCGCGCTGGCAGGGGCAGTGCGGCGATTGCGGGGCGTGGAACACGATTCAGGCCGAGGCGAGCGCCGTGGTGACGCCTTTTGCCGCCAAGCATTCGCTGGCCGGCGGCGGGCGGCGGATCGAGATGGCGAGCCTGGCCGATGAAGTGGCGCTGCCGGAGCGGCTGTCGACCGGGGTGGGCGAGCTGGACCGGGCGCTGGGCGGCATTGGGCCCGAAGGCGGTGGGGGGCCGAATGTGAAGGCCGGGCTGGTGCCGGGCTCGGTGGTGCTCATTGGCGGCGATCCGGGCATCGGCAAATCGACGCTGCTCTTGCAGGCGGCGGGGCGGATGGCGGCGGCCGGGCACAAGGTGGCTTATGTGTCGGGCGAGGAGGCGGCCGATCAGGTGCGGCTGCGGGCGCGGCGACTGGGCCTCGCCAGGGCCGACGTGGCGCTGGCGGCCGAGACCAGCGTGCGCGATATCTTGACGACGATGGCGGCGGGGCCGCCGCCGGCGCTGCTGGTCATTGATTCGATCCAGACCATGCATTCGGACACGTTGGAGGGCGCGCCGGGCACGGTCAGCCAGGTGCGGGCGAGCGCGCAGGAGCTGATCCGCTATGCCAAGGCGAGCGGCTGCGCGCTGATTTTGGTCGGCCATGTGACCAAGGACGGGCAGCTGGCGGGGCCGCGCGTGCTGGAGCATATGGTCGATACCGTGCTCTATTTTGAAGGCGAGCGCAGCCACCAGTACCGGGTGCTGCGGGCGGTGAAGAACCGCTTTGGCGGGACCGACGAGATCGGGGTGTTCGCCATGGGGGCGAGCGGGCTGGAGGAGGTGGCCAATCCGTCCTCGCTGTTTCTGACCGCGCGCGAGGATGGGCGCTCGGTATCGGGCGCGGTGGTGTTTCCCGCGCTTGAGGGCACCCGGCCGGTGTTGTGCGAGATCCAGGCGCTGGTGGTGAAGCTGCCGTCGGGCGCGACGCCGCGGCGGGCCGTGGTGGGCTGGGATTCGGCCCGGCTGTCGATGCTGCTGGCGGTGCTGGAGGCGCGCTGCGGGCTGGGGTTTGGCAATCACGAAGTCTATCTGAACGTGGCCGGCGGCTTCCGGGTGCAGGACCCGGCGGCGGATCTGGCGGTGGCCGCAGCCCTTGTGAGCGCGCTGACCGACCGGCCGGTGCCGCTCGATTGGGTGGCCTTTGGCGAGGTGGCGCTTTCAGGCGAGCTGCGGCCGGCGGGGCTGGCGGGGCTGCGGCTGAAGGAGGCGGCGAAGCTGGGCTTTGCGGGCGCCTATGTGCCCAAGGGGACGAGCGGCGGCGGGGCGATGCGGATCGAGGCGCTGGGCAGCTTGGGCGCGCTCGTTGACCGTTTGACGGGCGCCGCCTAGAGCGGTCATATGCTCGAGCAACTGACCGTTTTCGATTATGCCGTGGCGGCGATTGTCGGCTTTGCCGCGATTGGCGGGCTGGCGCGCGGCTTTGTCGGCGAAGTGGTGTCGCTGCTGGCCTGGGTGGCGGGCGTGCTGGCGGTGCGCGTTCTTCATGTGCAGACCAAGACCTATGTCGGCGGCTGGATCGACAATGAGGCGGGGGCAGCGGCGGTGGCGCTGCTGGGCCTGTTTGTCGGGTCCTTTCTGGCGGTGCGGCTGATTGGCGGGGCGCTGAGCCGGAAGACGCGCGCCTCGGTGATCGGGCCGGTGGACCGGATTTTGGGGCTGGGATTTGGCGCGGCCAAGGGCGTGGTGGCGGCGACGCTGATGTTTTTGCTGGTGGTGATGGGGATCGAGACAGTGTTTCCCGGCCAGCCGCAGCCCGACTGGATGGCGCAGGCGAAATCGACGCCGACGCTGGTGATCGCATCTCGCCTGCTGGTGGACTTTGTCGATGAGGCGCGGCGGATCGACGGCGATCTGGCGGGCGGCGACCCGCATGCCGGACTGGGGCTGCCGGGATTTGGCGGCGGCGCTGACGAGGCCGATGGCTACCGCGGCGAGGACCGCAGCGCGCTCGACAAGCTGCTGGACGAGCAGGAAAAACAGATCCCCTCGACGCCGATCTGACGATGGCGGAGATCTGGCTTTACAACACGCTGTCGCGCACCAAGGCGCGGCTTGAGCCGGGCGACCCCGGGCGGGTGACCATGTATGTGTGCGGGCCGACGGTCTATGACCGGGCGCATATCGGCAATGCGCGGCCCGCCGTTGTGTTTGACCTGCTGCAGCGGCTGCTCGGCCATGTCTATGGCGAAGGCCATGTCGTCTATGCGCGCAACATTACCGACATTGACGACAAGATCATGGCCCGCGCCGACGCCGAAGGGCTGGGGATCGAGGCGGTGAGCCGCCGCTATGAGGATCATTATCTGGCCGACATGGCGGCGCTGGGGGTGCGCCGGCCCGACCTTGAGCCGCATGCGACGACGAGCATCGGCGCGATGACGGCGATGATCGCCCGGCTGATCGCCAGCGGCCATGCCTATGTTTCGGACGGGCATGTGCTGTTCGAGGTGGCGCGCGACCCGGATTATGGGCAGCTTTCGCGGCGGCCGCTCGACGAGATGGCGGCGGTGGCGCGGGTGGAGGCGGCCGATTACAAGCGCGCGGCGGCGGACTTTGTGCTCTGGAAGCCTTCGACGCCCGGCCAGCCGGGCTGGGACAGCCCCTGGGGGCGCGGGCGGCCGGGCTGGCATATCGAATGTTCGGCGATGATCGCGGAGCAGCTGGGCGAGACGATCGACATTCATGGCGGCGGGCTGGACCTGCAATTTCCGCATCATGAAAATGAGCTGGCACAATCGCGCTGCGCGCATGGCGGGGCGGCGCTGGCGCGGATCTGGATGCACAATGGCTTTTTGAGCATGGGCGGCGGCGACAAGATGTCGAAGTCGCTCGGCAATGTGGTGAGCGTCGGCGCGCTGCTGGACGAGGGCTGGGACGGCGGCGTGCTGCGGCTCGCGCTGCTTTCCGCCCAGTATCGCCAGCCGCTCGAATGGAGCGCGCAGCTTTTGGCCGACAGCAAGGCGCGGCTGGCGCGCTGGGCGCGGGCGCTGGACGGGGTGGCGGCGGCAGCGACCCCGCCGGCGGGCGTGGTGGCGGCGCTGGCTGATGACTTGAACACGCCGCTGGCGCTGGCCGAGCTGGGCAAGGCGGTGCGCACCGCACCGGGCGAGGCGGTGGCGGGTCTGGCGCTGATGGGGATTGCGCTGCCGGCGGCCGGGGGCGGCGATGATGATGGCGACATCGAGGCCATGGTGGCGGCGCGCACGGCGGCGCGCGCGGCGCGCGACTGGGCGGAATCGGACCGGCTCAGGGATGCGCTGGCAGCGCGCGGCATCGTGCTTGAGGATGGGCCGCAGGGCACGCGCTGGCGGCGGCAATGAGCGCCCTTGCAGGCGTCTCGCCAGCGGGCGGCGGCTCGGCTATGAAAGAGGCATGAGCGAGACACTTTACAACCGCGAGATCCTGCGGCTGGCGGCCGAAGGCGGCGAGGCGACCCGGCTGGCGGATGCGCAGGGCAGCGCGGCGAAGGTTTCCCCCATTTGCGGCAGCCGGGTGACGGCGGATGTGCGGCTGGACGAGGCCGGCTGTGTGGCGGCGCATGGGCAGGAGGTGCGCGCCTGCGCGCTGGGGCAGGCGGCAGCGACGCTGGTGGCGCGCGAGATCATCGGCCGCGACCGGGCGGCGCTGGCGGCGGCGCGCGCGGCGCTGGCCGACTGGCTGGCCGGCGGCGAGAGCGCGCCCGACTGGCCGGGGATGACGGTGTTTGCGCCTGCGCGCCCCTACCGCGCGCGGCATCCTTCGATCTTGCTCGCCTTTGATGCGGCCATTGCAGCGGTGGACGCAGCGCGCGTGGCGGCCTGAGCATGGCGGCGGCGGAGACACCGGCGTTTCTGCCGGAGGCAGTGGTTTATCTGGGCGCCTCGGTGGTGCTGGTGCCGCTGTTCGTGCGCGCCAAGCTGGGCGCGGTGCTGGGCTATCTGGCTGCCGGCATATTGATCGGGCCATCGGCGCTGGAGCTGGTGAGCCAGCCGGAGCGCGTGCTGCAATATGCCGAATTCGGGATCGTGCTGCTGCTGTTCGTGATCGGGCTGGAGCTGCAGCCCTCGCGGCTCTGGGCGATGCGGCGTGACATCTTCGGGCTGGGGGCGGCGCAGGTGGTGTTGTGCGGGCTGGCGCTGACGCTGGCGCTGAAGGGGCTGACCGGGCTGAGCTGGGAGGCGGCGCTGGTGGTGGGCATGCCGCTGGGCCTGTCTTCGACCGCGCTGGTGATGCAGCTTCTGGCCGAACGCTCGCTGGCGGGCACGAGCTTTGGCGAGCGGACCTTCTCGATTCTGCTGTTTCAGGACATTTCGATCGTGCCGCTCTTGACCGTGGTGGGGGCGCTGAGCCGGGTGCCCAACCCCGATGCGCCGCCGGGCTGGCAGGTGGGGGCGATGACCGTGGCGGCGCTGGGCGTGCTGGTGCTGGTGGGGCGCTATCTGTTGCCCGCCGTGTTCCGCATCATCGGCACGCTGGGCGCGCGCGAGGCCTTTGTCGCAGCCGCGCTGCTCTCGGTGATGGGCAGCGCCTATTTCATGGCGTCCTTTGGCCTGTCGATGGCGCTGGGCGCCTTTGTCGCCGGCGTGATGCTGGCCGACAGCCCCTATCGCCATGCGCTGGAGGCCGACATCGAGCCGTTTCGCGGGCTGCTGCTCGGCCTGTTCTTCATCGCCATCGGCATGACGCTCGATCTGGATACGGTGCAGGGGCAATGGGCGCTGGTGCTGACGTTGGTGGCGGCCGTAATGGGGGTGAAGACGCTGGTCATCATGGGGCTGGCGAAGCTGTTCGGGAAGGACTGGCTGTCGGCGCTGAAGATGGGGCTGCTGCTCAGCCAGGGCGGTGAATTCGGCTTTGTGCTGTTTGCCGAGGCGCAGCGCGGGCTGCTGCTGGAGCCGCAGGCGGTGCAGCTGTTTGGCGCGGTGGTGACGGTGTCGATGGCGCTGACGCCGATCATCTTTGCGCTGTCGATGCGGCTTCGGCTGCCGGGGCGCGGCCGCGCCGCGCCGGACGGGCCGGAAGCAGCGGTGCATGGGCCGGGCACCGAGGGCCGGGCGATTGTGGTCGGCATGGGGCGTGTCGGGCAAGTGGTGGCGCAGATGCTGCGCGCGCGCGGCGTGGAGGTGACGGCCATTGATTTCGACCCCGAGCAGATCGAAGTGGCGCGGCGCTTTGGCAACAAGGTCTATTTCGGCGATGGACGGCGGGTGGACATTTTGCGCGCCGCTGGCGTGGAGGAGGCCTCGCTGCTGGTTTATGCGGTGGACGGGGCGTGGGACCCGGTGACGACGCTGGGGCCGGTGTGGGCGGTGTGGCCCGACCTGCCGGTGCTGGCGCGCGCGCATGACCGGATGCACTGGCTGTCGCTCAAGCGCTCGGGCGTGGAGCGGGCGGTGCGCGAGACCTTCGAGAGCGGGGTGATGCTGGGCCGCGAGGCGCTGGCCGAGCTGGGGACGGCAGCGGGCATGATCGACGCGATCGAGGCCGAGTATCGGCGGCGCGATGCCGAGCGGCTGGACCTTCAGCTGTGTTCGGGCGACGATTATTCGGGCGTGGACCGGCTGATCCGGGGGCCGATTGCGCTTGATGCGGCCGGGGCGATGGATGAAGAAGGTGCGGTGGACGTGCCGCGGACAGGCGCCGCGACCTGAGGAGAGTGACGATGCAGAGCCGTGAGATCAGGCTGAAGAGCCGCCCTGTGGGTGTGCCGTCGCATGAGCATTTCGAGCTGGCGGAGACGACCTTGGGCGCGCTCGCCGAGGGCGATGTGATGGTGCGCAACCACTGGATGAGCGTTGATCCCTATATGCGCGGGCGGATGTATGACCGGGCGAGCTATGTGCCGCCCTTTGCCATTGGCGAGCCGCTGCAGGGCGGAGCAGTGGGCGAGGTGGTGGAGAGCCGCTCGCCCGATTTCGCGCCCGGCGACCTGGTGTCGAGCATGTTCGGCTGGCGCGAGGGCTTTGTGGCACCTGCGGGCGCGCTCGAAAAGCTGCCGCGCGCGGGCGGCGTGCCGGAGCAGGCGTTTCTGGGCGTTTTGGGCATGCCCGGCTTTACCGCCTGGGCGGGCCTTCTGGAGATCGGCAAGCCGCAGCCGGGCGAGACGGTGTTCGTGTCAGGTGCAGCCGGGGCCGTGGGCTCGATCGTGGCGCAGATCGCGCGGATCAAGGGCTGCACCGTGGTGGCGAGCGCGGGCAGCGACGAGAAGTGCGACTGGCTGCGCTCCCTGGGGGTGCATCATGCGATCAACTACAAGAGCTGCGGTGACCTGAATGCGGCGGTGAAGGCGGCGGCGCCCAAGGGGATCAACATCTATTTCGACAATGTCGGCGGCGAGCATCTGGAAGTGGCGATCGAGAATGCCCGGCCTTTTGCGCGCTTTGTCGAATGCGGGATGATCGCCGACTATAACGCCACCGCGCCTGCGCCGGGGCCGCGCAACATCATGCAGGTTGTCGGCAAGTCTTTGATGATCCGTGGTTTCATCCAGTTCGAATTTGCCGCCCTGAGGCCGCAATTCCTGTCGGACATGATGGGCTGGATCGCGTCCGGCGACATCAAGTGGCAGGAGACAGTGGAGGAAGGCATCGCGCGCGCCCCCGATGCGTTCATCGGGCTGTTTTCAGGGGCCAATACCGGCAAGATGCTGGTCAGGCTCTAAAGCTCGCCACCCCCGGGTGTGGTGAGGCGCAGGCCGAGCGCGCCGACCAGAACGAGGGCGATGCAGGCAATCTGCGCCGGGCTGAGCTTTTGCTGGAAGGCGATGATGCCGATGACGGCCATGGCGACGATGCCGACGCCCGACCAGACGGCGTATGCGATGCCGACGGGGATCGACTTGAGCGCCGGGGCGAGGGCGAGGAAGCAGAGCGCATAGACGCCGATGGAGGCGGCGGCGAAGCCCCAGCGGTCGAGCCCGTTCGACATTTTGAGGAGCGTGGTAGCGGCGATTTCGAGGATGATCGCAACCGAAAGATAGAGCCAGCCGGTCATGGCATCTCCTGAATTGATAGGTTTGAAGGTCTTGCCAGCAAGGGGTCTGTCTGTCCATGAGGGGCCATGGACGCCCTGCCCCCACCCCCGCCCTCGCTGCCCGCCGAAATCATCGTGACCGGACGCCCGCTGCCCTTGGGCGCGGGCGCGGCCGCCTTCAGCAGCGTGACGGTGACGCCGGAACGGCTGACCGCGACGGCCTCGGGGCGGCTGGAGGATGCGCTGCGCGATGTCGCCGGGCTGGCGAGCTTCCGGCGGACCGACAGTCGCAGCGCCAACCCGACGAGCCAGGGGCTGACCCTGCGCGCGCTGGGCGGCAATGCGGCGAGCCGGGCGCTGGTGCTGCTCGACGGGGTGCCGATTGCAGACCCGTTTGCGGGCTATCTGCCTTTTGCCGCCATCGACCCGGCGCGGCTGGCGGCGATCCGCGTGGTGCGCGGCGGCGGCGGCGGCGCCTTTGGCAGCGGCGCGGTGGCGGGCACGCTTGACCTGGTGAGCGCCGGGCCTGAGCTGCTGGCGCCCGTCACGCTGGGGTTGGACTATGGCAGCCGTGACAGCCTGAGTGCCAATGCCGGGCTGGCGGTCTCATTGGGCGGCGGCTTTGTGACGGCGAGCCTGCGCCATGACGAGGGTGACGGCTATTTGCTGGTGCCGGAAGATGACCGCGGGGCGGTGGACATTCCGGCGCGCTATCGGAGCACGGGCGGGAGCCTGCGCGCGGTGGTGCCGGTGGGGCCGCAGACCGAAGTGCAGGTGAGCTTCCGCGCCTTCACCGACCGGCGGACGCGCGGCGTGGAGATCATCGACAGCGGCACGGACGGGGCGGACGCCTCGATCAGGGTGGTGCACCGCGGCGACTGGGGCGTGGATGCGCTGGCCTATGTGCAGACGCGCAATTTCACCAGCCGCTTCGCCAGCATTTCGGCCGACCGCAGCACGGCGACGCCGGCGCTCGACCAGTTCAAGACCCCGGCGACCGGCGTGGGTGGGCGGCTGGAGGTGCGGCCGCCGCTGCCTTTCGACCTGCGGCTGGGCGTGGACGGGCGGCGCGCCGAAGGCACGACCAACGAGCGGTTCCGCTTTTTGAACGGCGATTTCGCCAATCTGCGCGAGGCGGGTGGATCGACCAGCCTGATCGGCGGCTACGTTGAGGCGAGTGCGGCGCTGGTAGAAGGCTTCACGCTGACCGGCGGGGTGCGGGTTGACCGCTGGCATATCGGCGAGGGGCGGATTTTCGAGCAGGTGGCGGCGACCGGGGCGGGGCTGCGCAATGTGATGACCCCGCCGCGCAGTGGCACGCGCACAACGGCGCGCGGCGGCGCGGTATGGCAGCCGGTGGCGGGGCTGAGCCTGCGCGCGGCTGCCTATTCGGGCTTCCGCCTGCCGACGCCCAATGAGCTTTACCGTTCGTTCCGGGTGGGGCCGGACGCGACGGCGGCCAACCCCGATCTGGCGCCCGAAAGCGCGCGCGGCGTGGAGGCGGGCTTTGACTGGCAGCCCATCCCCGCTGTGCAGCTCAGCCTGACCGGCTTTGCCAACAGCCTGAACGGCGCGATCAGCAATGTGACGCTGGCGCGGGGGCCGGGGGTGTTTCCGCTGGTCGGCTTTGTCAGCGGGGCGGGCAGCTTCCGCCAGCGGACCAACCTCGACAGCATCCGCACACAAGGGCTGGAGCTGGATGCGCGGGTGCAGGCGGGCGCGGTGACGGCGACCGTGTCGGCCGCCCTTGCCGATGCGCGGGTGCGGGCGAGCGGGGCGGCGGCGGCGCTGGATGGGCTGCGGCCGGCGCAGAGCCCGACGGCGAGCGTGTCGGGCACGCTCGCCTATGCGCGCGGCGCGCTTGGTGTTTCGGGCACGGTGCGGCACACGGCAGCGGCCTTTGAAGATGACCAGAACCTGCGGCGGCTGCCGCCGGCGACGACCTTTGACGCGAGCGCCCGCCTCGCGCTGGGCGGCGGCTTTGCGCTGACGCTGCGCGGCGAGAATCTGACCGACACGCAGGTGGTGAGCGGAATCTCGGGCAACGGCTTGCTGGATTTGGCGCAGCCGCGCACGCTGTGGGTGGGGCTGGCGTTTGGGGGCTGAGGCTCAGATGCCGGCATACCATTCATAGCTGCCGCGATCTTCCCAATAGCCGCCCTTGCCGTCGCCAAAACCGTCGAGCGAGGCGGCAAGCACGATCTCCTCGATATATTTGGCGTGCTTGTAGCCGAGCTGACGCTCGACGCGCAGCCGCACGGGGGCGCCGTGGGCGACATCGAGCGGGGCATTGTTGAGGCGCAGGGCGAGGATGGTCTGCGGGTGCCACGCGTCGATCAGGTCGATGCTTTCATAGTAGCGCACGCCGCTGGTGCTGTAGGTATCGGCGCAGAGGAAGACGGCGTAGCGCGCGCTCTCGCGCACGCCGGCGGCGTTCAGCAGCAGGCCGAGCGGCGGGCCGGCCCAGCCGCCGATGGCGCTCCAGCCCTCGACACAGTCATGCCGGGTGATCTGGCTGCGGGCGGGCAGGGCCTGAAGCTGGGCCACCGAGAGCGACAGCGGGCGTTCGACAAGGCCGCTGACCTTGAGCCGCCAGTCGGAAAAGCCGCTGGCGGCATGGGCCTGATAGGCGGCTGACGTGGGCGCGACGGTGCCATTGGCCTTGAACACCGGCGAGATGTCGGCGGCGCTGAACTCGCGGGCCAGCGCATCGCGGCCGATGAGGCGTTGCCAGCGCTGGGTGGCCTGTTCTGCGCTCTTGGCCACGGCCAGCGCCTTGGGGTCACGGATGAGGCTGTCGCAGCCGGCCAGCGCGAGGCCGGAACCGAGTGCGAGGGCGCGGCGGGTGAGGATCATGGCGCGGTCTCCACACGTTGCCAGCCGGTGATCATGCCGCGCATCAGCCGCCAGGGGCCTGCCAGAAATCAGCATCAGCAGATGGACGAGGACAAAGGCGACCAGCGCGAAGCTGGCGAGGAAATGCACCGAGCGCGCGCTCTGGCGGCCGCCGAACGCATCGAGCAGCCAGGGCCAGCTGGCATCGATGCCGGGCGACATGCCCAGCCCGGAAAGGACCATCAGCGGCAGCAAGAGGACGACAACGCCCGAATAGGCGAGCTTCTGCAGCGGCTGATAGGCGAGCGACGCCGCCCCGCGCGGGAAATGGAGCCGCACATGGTCCTTGATGTCATGCCAGATATTGGCGGGCGCGAGATCGGCGCGGCCCGGCAGCAGGCGGCGGCGCAGCTGGCCGCTGGCGAGGCCCCAGCCGAGATAGGCCAGCCCGTTGAGGATGAGCAGCCAGGCACCGAAGAAATGCCAGTTGCGCGCCACGCCGAGGTTGCGCCAGCCAGGGATGGTGGCCCAGTGCGGAAAGGCGATGTTCTGCGCGGTGCCCGCGGGCGACGCCGAGCGGCCCAGCAGGCCGGTGGTGTCGAACATGGTGTCGCCGATCAAGGTCTTGCCGCGCGGGCCGATGTTGCCGATCATCAGCCAGCGGGCCTCGGTATCGACGCTGGCGCCACGCTTGCCCCAATAGAGCGCGGGATGGGCGTTGAAGATGTTGAGCCCGGTGCCGAGCAGCAGCACGACGAGAGCGGCATTGAGCCAATGGGCGGCGCGGACCCACAGCGGGTGGCGCTTCACAAGCGTGGCGGACGTGGTCATGACCCAACCTAACCTCTGCGCAGGCCCGCGGACAGCGGGCATGTCGACACGCGCGGTTCGGGCGGCGGCAGGGCCATGGTTACAGTTGTTGACCGGGCTTGCCGGCTCATGCACCTCTCTGGCCATGCTGGTGGTGCATCATCTGGTGAACGGGCGGCTGGTGCCGGGGACGGCGGGGGCGCAGGCGCCGCTGCCGGCCGATGCGCTCTGGGTCGATGTGGACTGCCCGACGGCAGCCGAGGATGCCGGGCTGGAGGCCGCGCTCGGGGTGGAGATTCCCAGCCGGGAGGATCTGCGCGAGATCGAGGCCTCGAGCCGGCTCTACCGCGAGAACGACGCGGTGGTGCTGACGCTGAGCCTGGCGACGGGTATCTTGAAGAACAAGGATGTGCTGGCGGCCGAGCTGCATCCCCTCGCCGTGATCCTCAGCCCCAAGGCCCTGGTGACGGTGCGCTTCACCGACCTGACGGCGATCGACCGGCTGATGGTGCAGACGGCACGGGGCTGCCCGGCGACGCCGGCGGCGCTGCTGATGATGCTGCTCGACACGGTGATCGACCGGCTGGCGGATTCGATCGAGCGGATTGCCGTCGAGATCGACGACATCAACCGGCAGGCCTTCTGGCGGGGCGGGGCGAGCGGACGGCCGCAGCGGCTGTCCAACATCGCGCTGCAATCGCTGTTGCAGCGGCTGGGCACGGCGCAGGATGCGCTGTCCAAGACCCGCGAATCGGCGGTGAGCCTGTCCCGCGCGACCAGCTTTCTGGCGCTCAGCCTGCCCAAGGATGCCGAGCGCTCGGCACAGATCAAGTCGATGACGCGCGATCTCGCTTCGCTCACCGACCATGCCAGCTATCTGGGCAGCACCATCACCTTCCTCCTTGATGCGACGCTGGGGCTGATCAGCATCGAGCAGAATGCGGTGCTGAAGATCTTCTCGGTATTTGCCGTGGTGTTTCTGCCGCCCACGCTGGTGGCCGGCATCTATGGGATGAACTTCGCCTTCATGCCCGAGCTGGGCCAGCCCTGGGGCTATCCGCTGGCGCTGGGGCTGATGCTGCTGTCTGCGGTGCTGCCCTATGTGATTGCGCGCTGGCGCGGCTGGCTTTGAGCAACCGGCAGCGCGGTGCGGGTGACGACGGGGCGGAGCGCGAAGCTGCTGGTGACCTGGCCGACGCCGGGGATGGTGGTGAGGCGGTGGCGCATGAAATCCTCGAAATCGGCGATCGAGGCGACCAGCACGCGGAGCTGATAATCGGCCTCGCCGGTCATGAGGTAGCATTCCATGACTTCCGGGCAGGCGGCGATGGCCGCCTCGAAAGCGGCCAGCCCGCTGTCCTGCTGGCGATCGAGGCGGACGCGGATGAAGGCGGTGATGCCGAGCCCGATGGCGGCGGGATCGAGCAGCGCAACATAGCCCGAAATGACGCCGGCGGCCTCAAGCCGGCGGATGCGGCGCAGGCAGGGGCTGGGCGAGAGGCCGATGGCATCGGCGATCTCCTGATTGGTGGCGCGGCCGTCACGCTGGAGATGGGCGAGAATCGCCCGGTCGAAGCTGTCGAGCGATATTGGCAGATCATTGCTCATAGGGGGACTTTCGAGGCAGGTTTCGTCCCTTTCTGGCTCAAACGAGGCTGAAATAGCAAGGACTGGCCGGGGCGCACTGGATTATCTTGCGCTCTTCGATGGAGGGCCTGATGGCGGTGGCAGAGATTGTGGATGACCGGGCAGCGCTGGTGGCAGCACTTGAGGCGCTCGACACACGGCTGCGCTGGCTGTCGGCCTGGACCATCCACAATGCCAATCATCTGCGGGACAGCCGCGACGGGCTGAAGGTGGGCGGGCATCAGGCCAGCTGCGCCTCGATGACCGCGATCATGGCGGCGCTCTATTTCCATGTGCTGCGGCCGCAGGACCGGGTGGCGGTGAAGCCCCATGCCGGGCCAGTGCTGCACGCCATTCATTATCTGCTGGGGCAGCAGAGCGTGGAACAATTGCAGGCGTTTCGCGGTTTTGGCGGGGCGCAGAGCTATCCCAGCCGGACCAAGGACCGGATTCCGGTCGATTTCTCGACCGGTTCGGTGGGGCTGGGGGTGGCGGTGACGGCCTTTGCCGCCTTGATGCAGGATTATCTGATCGCCCATGGCCAGCTGGCCGAGGCCGAGGCCGGGCGGATGATCGCGCTGATGGGCGATGCCGAGCTGGACGAGGGCAATATCTATGAATGCCTGATCGAGGGCTACAAGCATGACCTGCGCAACTGCTGGTGGATTGTCGATTACAATCGCCAGTCGCTGGACAGCACGACGGCTGACCGGATGTTCCGCCGCTTCGACGATATTTTCGAGACCTGTGGCTGGCGGGTGCTGACGCTGCGCCATGGCAAGAAGCTGCAAGCCGCTTTCCGCAAGCCGGGCGGGCAGGCGCTGCAGGACTGGATCGAGAATTGCCCCAATGCCGATTATGCCGTGCTGACCTATCAGGGCGGCAGCGCCTGGCGGGCGCGGCTGCTGGCCGATCTGGCGGGTGACGCGGCGGCATGCGCGCTCATCGAGGCGCATGACGACGAGGCGCTGGCGGCGCTGATGACCAACCTTGGCGGGCATTGCATCGAGACGCTGCTCGACGCCTTTGAGACGGCTGCGGCGGACGACCGGCCGACGGTGTTCATCGCCTATACGATCAAGGGCATGGGGCTGCCCTTTGCCGGGCACAAGGACAATCACGCCGGGCTGATGAACCCCAGCCAGATCGCGGGCCTGCGCGAACGGCTGGGCATTGCCGAGGGCGAGGAGTGGGACCCCTGGGCGGGGCTGGGCGACAATGTGGCGGCCGAGCTGAAGGCGCTTGTCAGCCGCAGCGCGCTGGCGGCGCGCGGGCCGGAGCCAGAGGCGGCGCGCGTCGCAGTGCCGGCGATTCCGGTGCCGACGGGCGCGGAGCAGGCGACACAGGCGGGCTTTGGGCGGATCCTGCTCGACCTGGCAAAATCGGGCGCGCCGCTGGCGGACCGGATCGTGACGACCTCGCCCGATGTGACCGTTTCGACCAATCTTGGTGGCTTTGTGAATGCGCGCGGGCTGTTTCGGCGCCAGGAGCTGAAGGATGTGTTTGCCGGCGCGAAAATCCCCTCGCCGCAGAAATGGGCAGGGCATGCGGCCGGCCAGCATGTCGAGCTGGGGATTGCCGAGAACAATCTGTTTCTGGTGCTGGGGGCGGCCGGCCTGACCGGACCGCTGTTCGGCACGCGGCTGCTGCCGATCGGGACTGTCTATGATCCGTTCATTTCGCGCGGGCTCGATGCGCTCAACTATGCCTGTTATCAGGATGCGCGCTTCCTGCTGGTGGCGACGCCTTCGGGGCTGACGCTGGGGCCGGAGGGCGGCGCGCACCAGTCGATCAACACGCCGCTCATTGGCATGGGCCAGCCGGGGCTGACCGCCTTTGAGCCCGCGTTTGTTGATGAGCTGGCGGCGATGATGGGCTGGGCCTTTGCCCATATGCAGGCCGAGGATGGCGGCTCGGTGTATCTGCGGCTGACGACACGGGCGATCCCGCAACCGACGCGCGCCGATGACAGCTGGCGCGAGGGCGCGCTGAAGGGCGGCTATTGGCTGCGCGCGCCCGCGGCTGACACGCGCCTGGCGCTGGTCTTCTCCGGGGCGGTGGCGCCCGAGGTGATGGCGGCGGCCGAGGCGCTGGCCGAGGATGTGCCGGGGCTGGGCGTGCTCAACGTGACCTCGGCGGACCTTTTGCACCGGGGCTGGTCAGCGGCGCGGGCGGGGCGCTGGCGGGGCGGGCAGAGCGTGCCTTCGCATGTCGAGACGCTGCTGGGCGCGCTGCCGGCCAGCGCCGGTCTGGCGACGGTGCTGGATGGCTCGCCCTCGGCGCTGAGCTGGCTGGGCGGGGTGCGCGGGCAGCGGGTCAGCCCGCTTGGCATCGACCGCTTTGGCCAGACCGGCGATCTGCCCGATCTCTACCGCGAATATCGGCTGGACAGTGACGCGATCATTGAGGCGGCCGCCGACCTGCTGGCCTGAGCGCTATTGGCGGGCGCCGAACAGCGCGCTGCCAACGCGGACCATGGTGCTGCCCTGCTGGATGGCGGTTTCAAAGTCACCCGACATGCCCATGGAGAGCTGGGGCAGGCCAAGCTCGCGCGCCATTTTGGCGAGCAGCGCGAAATAGGGGGCTGGCTCGCGGTCGGCCGGCGGGACCGCCATCAGGCCGGTGACATCAAGCCCGGCCTCGCGCGCGGCGGCGAGCAGCGCGGGGGTGTCGGCGATGGCGCAGCCACCCTTCTGCTCTTCCGCGCCGATATTGACCTGGAGCAGCACCGGCAGCTGCCGCCCGGCCCGGGCCATCGCCCGGGCCAGCGCCGTGATGAGCGAGGGGCGATCGACCGAATGGATGACATCGAACAGGGCGACCGCCTGATCGGCCTTGTTGGATTGCAGCTGGCCGATGAGGTGGAGCGTGAGGCCGGGGGTGGCGGCGCGCAGCGCGGGCCATTTGGCGGCGGCTTCCTGAACGCGGTTTTCGCCGAAGTGGCGGTGGCCGGCGGCGATGAGCGGAGCAATGTCGGCGGCGGCGAAGGTCTTGGTGACGGCGATCAGGCTGGTGTCGGCGGGCGCACGGCCGGCGGCCTTGCTGGCAACGGCCATGCGCGCGAGGACGCCGGCGAGCCGGTCAGCCGCGCTCACCTTGTCAGAAAGCGATGTTGGTGCCGACGTAGACCGACTGGTCGCCACGGTCCGCATCGAGGAGGCTGGGCTGCTCGGGCGGGAGCTTGTAGCGGACGCCGCCGGTGACCGAAAGGCGGGGGGCGACCATATAGGCACCGCCGAGCGCGACCGAATAGCGCCGCTCGAGCGGGGTGAAGGCGAGGACGGAGCGCTCTTCGGCGGTGCCCTGCAGGCCGGTGCGCCAGTTCTTGCCGCCATAGCTCAGGCCGACATCGACGGCATCGCGGGTGCTGGCGAGCGGAGTGGATTGCGCCGCGGTGTCGGAATGGGTGTAGCCAGTGTTGAGCGAGAAGCCCTTCCAGGCCACCGAGACATCGACATTATAGGCGCGGCCGGCGACAATCGTTTCGGGCGCAGCGGACAGCGTGCGGGCGCTGGGCATGGGCGCCAGCGTGCGCGCGGCGACGCCGAGCGAGAAGGCCTTGCTGTCATCGGAGCGGCCCGAGGGCGTGAAGCGGAAGGCGCGGCCCTCGGTCTGGGCGCGGGCCGAGGCGGCACCGGGCACGGTGAAGCTGAAATTGGTGGACTTTTCGAGCTTCGGCTGGAACGGAGACAGCGGTGTTTCCAGCGTGATCTTGGCCTTGGGCGCGCTGCTCTGCGCATCTGCCGCAAACGCCGGCGCCGTCATCAAAATCGCCGAGACGACCGAAAAAAGGGCGACGCAGACAGGCGATGCCTGTCCCTGGGCGGGAATGAGCCCGCTCGAATCGGCTCCTTTGTTCATGCGCAAGTCCTATCAGCCGTCGTTTTCGCCGCACAGGGCTTAACGTCCGCTGAGCCGCATTTTTTCAGGGTTTTTTTCCAGATGTGGCGGTGAACGCACAGTTTTGAGCGTGGCTGGGCGCTTGGCGGGGCGGGCAGCGCGGCCTATAAGCGGCGAGGTTTCACATTTTCAAAGGCTCCGCCTGATGCGTTTTTCCCCGATGGCTGCGGTGATTCTTGGTCTGGCCCTGGCGCTGGGCGGCTGCGGCGGCTCGAAGGAGGTGAAGCTGACCGAAGCGCCTGCGCGGATGACCTCGATTGGGGTGAACACCTATTTGTGGCGCGCCTCGCTCGACACGCTGAGCTTCATGCCGATCACGCAGGTCGATTCGAACGGCGGGGTGATCGTGACCGACTGGTATTCGACGCCCCAGGCGCCCAACGAGCGCGTGAAGGTGACAGTGACGATCCTCGACACCGAGCTGCGTGCCGATGCGCTGCAGGTGGCGGCGGTGCGACAGACGCTGGCCGGCTCGGGCTGGGTGAATGCCGCGGTACGCGCTGGCACGGTGCAGAAGCTTGAGGAGGTGATCCTTGGGCGCGCCCGCGACCTTCGCCGCTCCAAGATGATGGATTGATCGGCATCCATGTCGACGAAATTCGACCATGAGAGCGCCGAACGGCGCTGGCAGGCGGCATGGGACGCGAAGGGCACCTTCCGGGCCGATGACGACAGCCCCAAGCCCAAGGCCTATGTGCTTGAAATGTTTCCCTATCCTTCGGGGCGGATTCACATCGGCCATGTCCGCAACTATACGATGGGCGATGTGATTGCGCGGACACGGCGGGCGCAGGGCTTCGAGGTGCTGCACCCGATGGGCTGGGACGCCTTTGGCATGCCGGCCGAGAATGCCGCGATGGAGCGCGGCGTGCACCCCGGCGCCTGGACGCGCGCCAATATCGCCAACATGAAGGCGCAGTTGCAGCGGCTGGGCTTCGGGCTCGATTGGTCGCGCGAGCTGGCGACGTGCGAGCCCGACTATTATGGGCAGGAGCAGGCGCTGTTTCTCGACCTGCTGGCGGCCGGGCTGGTCTATCGCAAGGAATCGGCGGTCAACTGGGATCCGGTTGACCAGACGGTGCTGGCCAATGAACAGGTGATCGACGGGCGCGGCTGGCGCTCGGGCGCGCTGGTCGAGCGGCGGCGATTGAACCAGTGGTTTCTGAAGATCACCGATTTCGCCGACGAGTTGCTGGACGGGCTGCAGGGCCTTGAGGCCTGGCCGGAGAAGGTGCGGCTGATGCAGGAGAATTGGATCGGCCGCTCACAGGGGCTGAAGTTCCGCTTCGCCATCGAGGGGCGCGCGGACAATATCGAAGTGTTCACGACACGGCCCGACACGATGTTTGGCGCGAGCTTCGTGGCGCTGGCGGCCGAGCATCCCCTCGCGCTGGCGCTGGCCGAGGACGACCCGGCGCTGGCCGCCTTCATCGCCGAATGCCGGGCCGGCGGCACGGCGGCGGCCGACATCGAAACGCAGGAGAAGCGCGGCCATGATACCGGTCTGAGCGTCATCCATCCGCTCGACCCGGCGCTGAGGCCGCCGGTGTTCGTGGCCAATTTCGTGCTGATGGACTATGGCACCGGCGCGGTATTCGGCTGCCCGGCGCATGACCAGCGCGACCTTGATTTCGCGCGCAAATATGCGCTGCCGGTGCCACGCGTGGTGGCGCCCGAGGGTGAGGCCGACACGCCCATCGGCGACACCGCTTATACCGGGCCAGGCCGCATGGTGAATTCGCGCGTTCTCGACGGGATGGAAAGCGATGCGGCCAAGGCGGCGGTGACCGCGCGCGCCGAGGCCGAGGGCTGGGGCGAGGCGGTGACGCAATATCGGCTGCGCGACTGGGGCGTTTCGCGGCAGCGCTATTGGGGGACGCCGATCCCGATCATCCATTGCGCGGAGTGCGGCGCGGTACCGGTGCCGCGCGCCGACCTGCCGGTGGTGCTGCCCGAGGATGTCAGCTTCGACGTGCCGGGCAATCCGCTTGACCGGCATCCGAGCTGGAAGGACGTAGCCTGCCCGGCCTGCGGCCAGCCGGCCCGGCGGGAAACCGACACGCTGGACACCTTCATCAACTCGTCCTGGTATTTCATCCGCTTTGCCAGCGTGCCCGATGACGCGCCGTTCGACCGCGCGGTGGCGGACCAGTGGCTGCCGGTGGGCCAATATATCGGCGGCGTGGAACATGCGATCCTGCACCTTCTCTATGCGCGCTTCCTCACCCGCGCGCTGGCGCGGATCGGGCGGATCGGCACCGCTGAGCCCTTTGCCGGGCTGTTCACCCAGGGCATGGTCACCCATGAGACCTACCGCATGGAGGATGGCCGCTGGCTGGAGCCGGGCGACATCGAGCGGCGCGACGGCGGCGTGTTTGCGCTTGAAAGCGGCGCGCCGGTCACGGTCGGGCGCGCCGAGAAAATGTCGAAATCGAAGAAGAATGTGATCGACCCTGATGCGATTCTGGGAGCGTACGGGGCCGACGCGGTGCGCTGGTTCATGCTGTCCGACAGCCCGCCGGAGCGTGATCTCGCCTGGTCTGACGCGGGCATCGACGGCGCCTGGCGCTTTGTACAGCGAGTTCTGGCGGCTGGCGAGCGATGGCGGGAGCGGCGGTGAAGGCCATGACGACCGACTGGCGCGGCTGCTGCAACGGACCATCGCCGGGGTGAGCGAGGATATCGACCGGCTGCAGTTCAACAAGGCGGTGGCCAAGCTTTATGAGCTGGTGAACGCGCTGGAACGCGCCGCCCCGAGCGCCACGCACAGCGCCGCGCTACCGGTGCTGCTGCAGCTGGTGGCGCCGATGTGTCCGCATCTTGCCGAGGAAGGCTGGGCCGCGCTGGGCATGGCCGGCATGGTCTGCGATGCGCCCTGGCCGGTGGCCGATCCGGCGCTGCTGATTGATGATCAGGTGACCATCGCCATCCAGATCAACGGCAAGCTGCGCGACAGTTTCGAGACCGCCAAGGGCCGTGACCGGGCGGAGCTGGAGGCCGAGGTGCTGGCGCGGGACAAGGTGGTGCGCGCGCTCGAGGGCAAGCCGCCGCGCAAGGTGATCGTGGTGCCCGACCGGCTGGTGAACCTTGTTGCGTAAGTCCGGCCTTGCGGCGCTGCTGCTGTCGCTGGCAGCCTGCGGGCTGGCGCCGGTTTATTCCGATGGCAGCCGCGGGGCGGCGGCAGCGAGCTTTTCGGAGATCAGCGTGGCCGCCATCCCCGACCGCTCGGGGTTTCTGGTGCGCCAGGCGCTTTATGACCGGCTGGGCGGGGTGCGCGAGGGCACGCGCTACCGGCTGGAGGTTGAGCTGGATGACCAGATCGTGGCCTTTGGTGTGCGCGGCGACAATTCGGCCGCGCGTGAGCGGCGCACGCTGCGCGCCCGCTACCGGCTGGTCGATACCAGCAACAATGAGGTGGTGCTCGATGCCACGGCCGGATCGGACTCGGGCATCGACCGGGTGAGCTCCAACTATGCCGTGGTGGCGGCGGAGGAGAAGGCGCTGGAACGGCTGGCGACCGAAGTGGCCCGCCAGATCAGTGCGCGTCTGGCGCTGTTTGCGCGCAGCGGCGGGGCCGGCGAGACCGCGCCGTCCGGCAGGGACTGAGCCGTGTCGGCGCAGCGCGTGGCCGCGATCGCGCGCGAATGGCCGGCGGGCGCGCGGCTGCTGCTGCTGCACGGCTATGACCCTAGCGCCTCGGCCGACCATGCGACGCGGATCTGCAAGGGGCTGGTGGCGGCCGACAATCCGGCCGGGCTGGAGCGGCTGACTGGCGATCAGATCATCACTGACCCGCAGGCGCTGGTGGCGGCGGCCAGCGCAATCTCGATGTTTGGCGGGCAGACGGTGGTGCGCGTTGACGGGGTGAGTGACAAGGCGGCCCCGGCGCTGACGCTGCTGCTAGAGGGGCCAGCGGGCAATCCGGTGATTGCGGTGGCCGAGGGGCTGCGCAAGAGCAGCCCGCTGCTGGTGCTGGCCAAGCAGCCGGGCGTGCTGGTGATCGAGAGCAAGGAGGCGCGGCCGGGTGATCTCTCTGCCTTTGCGGGCGAATTCGGGCTGGCGATCGACCGGGAGGCGGCGGCGATGCTGTTCGAGGCCTGCGCCGGCGAGCGGGCGCTGATCCGCCGCGAGCTGGAGAAGATTGCGCTCTATCTGGACGCCGCTCCCGACCGGCAGAAGCCGCTGGACACGGCGACGCTGGCGGCGGTGGGCGCGGGCATCGAGCCTTTTGACCAGAATGAGCTGAACGCGGCGGTGTTGACCGGGCGGGCGGATGTGGCGGCGATGGTGGCGACGCTGCCCGAGGGCCTGGGCATCATGGCGCTGCGGGGGATCGGCAAGCAGCTGGCGACGCTGCTTGAGCTGCGGCTGGAAATGGACCGGGGCGCAAGCGCGCAGGCCGCGATCGAGGCGGCGCGGCCGCCGGTGTTCTGGAAAGAGAAGCCGGTGTTTGCCGCAGCGCTGCGGCGCTTTTCCTCAGCCGCGCTGGCGGACGCGCTGGCCGATGTGCTGGCGGTGGAACGGGCGGTCAAATCAAGCGGGAGCCTGGGTGAGCTTGAGGTTCATGCCGCCCTGCTACGCCTCGCGCGCTGAATCGCCCGGCTATTGGCCGAGGCGGGCACAGAGCCAGTCGAGCTGATCGAGGCTTTCGAAGCGGACGGTGAGGCTGCCACTGTTGGCGCCCGACACCGAGACGGCGACCGGCATGCCGATCTGCTCGCTCAGCTGAAGCTCAAGCGCTTCGAGATTGGGGTCGCTCGCCGCGGGAGTCGCGGGGGCGAGGCCGTGGCGCGGGCGCGGCGTCTTGCTGCCGCTGGCCAGCGCCTCGGTGGCGCGCACCGACAGGCCCTCGGCGACGACACGGCGAGCCACGGCGAGCGGATCGGCCGCCGCAGCCAGCGCCCGGGCATGACCCATGGCGAGCACGCCTTCCTCCACCATCTTCTGCACCTCGGGCGGCAGATCGAGCAGGCGGAGCAGATTGGCGACATGGCTGCGCGACTTGCCGACGATGGCGGCGAGCGCGGCCTGGGTATGGCCGAACTCGTCGATCAGCCGCTGGTAGCCGCGCGCTTCCTCCATGGCGTTGAGGTCGCTGCGCTGGATATTCTCGATGAGCGCGATCTCGAAGGTTTCGGCATCGCTGAGGTCGCGGACAAGGGCGGGAATCTCGTGCAGCCCGGCCGCCTGGGCGGCACGCCAGCGCCGTTCGCCGGCGATGATCTCATAGCCGCCCGCGCTGGCGGGGCGGACGAGAATGGGTTGCAGCACACCGTGCGCGCGCACCGAGGCGATCAGCTCCTCCATCGCCTGGGGCGCGAAGTGACGCCGCGGCTGGCCGGGGTTGGGGGCGATGTCCGAGATCGGCAGCTGCGAGGCCTTGCTGGTGGCCGCGGGTGTGGCCGCCTCTTCGAGCAGCGCCGAGAGGCCGCGTCCAAGGCCGGTTCTACGTTTTCTGTCAGACATTTGCTGGGGTTACCTGCGGCAGGGACTGAATGCGCTGGAGAAACTCGCGCGCCAGCGCGATATAAGCCTCCGAGCCGGCGCAGCGGCTGTCATAGAGCAGCGCCGGCAGGCCATGGCTCGGCGCTTCGGACAGGCGGACATTGCGCGGGATGGTGGTTTCAAACACCTTGGCGCCCATCACGGCGCGGACATCTTCGGCGACATTCTCGCTGAGCCGGTTGCGCCGGTCGACCATGGTGAGGACGATGCCGAGCAGCGAAAGCGCCGGATTGAGGCCGGCGCGGACACGCTCGATCGTGCCCAGAAGCTGGCTCAGCCCTTCGAGCGCGAAGAATTCGGCCTGCAGCGGCACCAACACGCGGTCAGCGGCGACCAGCGCATTGAGGGTAAGGAGGCCGAGCGAGGGCGGGCAATCGATCAGGATATGATCAAAGGCTGGCGCCTCGGTGAGTGCGGCGGCGAGGCGGTGGCTGCGGCGCTCGACATCAACAAGCTCGATTTCGGCCCCGGACAGCGCGGCGGTGGAGGGCACGACGAACAGGCCCTCGATGGCGGTGGGCACCATGGCATCGGCGATTCCGGCGCTGCCGAGCAGGACTTCATAGGTGCTCGACGAGCGGCTCTTGCGGTCGATGCCGAGGCCGGTGGAGGCATTGCCCTGCGGATCGGAATCGATGACGAGCACCCTGAGGCCGATGGCGGCGAGCGCTGTGGCGAGGTTGACGGTGGTCGTCGTCTTGCCGACGCCGCCCTTCTGATTGGCGAGCGCGAGGATCATGACGCGGCCACGCCGCGGATGAGGAGCAGGCGCGCCGCCTCGTCGGTGAGGCTCGGTCGGGTTTCGACCTTGAAGCGGTAGGCGCGCCGTGCCTCGTCCAGCTCTTCGGACCAGCGCGCGCCCTTGGGCAGGAGCCAGAGCGTGTCGCGCCCGGCGAAGGGGCGACCCCAGCCGAGAAGACGGGTGACGGCAGCGAGTGCGCGCGCGGTGATGACGTCAAAACGACGCGGCGGCAGGTCTTCGATACGGCGGTTTTCGACGGTCACGCGGTCGTCCAATTGGAGGTCGGAAACGACAGTCTCCAGAAATCGGCACTTCTTGGCAATCGATTCGACGAGGGTGACGCGCGCGCCGGGATCAAGCGTGGCGATGACGAGACCGGGGAAACCCGCGCCGGCGCCGATATCAAGCCATGTGCGCCCCGGCCCGGCGACCGGCAGAAGCTGGGCTGAATCGGCGAAATGCCGGTGCCAGAGCTGCGGCAGGGTGCTGGGGCCGACAAGGTTCATCCGGGTCTGCCAGTCGGCGAGCAGGGCGGCGTAGCGGTCGAGCTTGTCCATTGTTTCACGTGAAACAGCGAAGCAGGACGTGAAACCCTCCCGTTCGATCACGCCGCGCGCTTTGCATAGGGGAGCAGCGCGATGAGCGCGGCTGGGCTGATGCCCGGAATGCGGCTGGCGGCGCCCAGCGTTTCGGGGCGCGCGGCGTGCAGCCGTTCGGCCATCTCATGGCTGAGGCCAGGGACGGCGGAAAAGTCGAGGCTGGGGGGCAGGCGCAGCGCCTGATCACGCTGGAAGATGGCGATCTCATCCTCCTGCCGGGCGACATAGACGGCGTAGCGGGCGTCGGTGACCAGCGAGGCGAAGATGGCCGGGTCGAGCGCCTGCAGATCTGGCCAGATGCGGAGCGCCTCGGTTTCGCCGACCATGGGGAAGCGCAGCCATTCGAATGCAGAGCGGGTGACGCCGTCCTGACGGCAGGCGATGCCGAGCTTGGCGAGCGCGCTGGGCGACGCGGTGAGACGCTGGAGCAGGGCACGGCCTTCCGCCAATGCCGACAGCCGGGCCTGCCGGGCCGCTTGCTCAGCCCCGGACAGCAGGCCGGCGGCAGCGGCGCTGCCGCTCAGCCGCTCATCAGCATTGTCGGTGCGCAGGCGCAGCCGATATTCGGCGCGCGAGGTGAACATGCGATAGGGTTCGGACACACCCTGGGTGGTGAGGTCGTCGATCATCACGCCGATATAGGCCTGGGCGCGGTCGAGGGTGAACGGCGCAAGGCCACGGGCGGCGGCGGCGGCGGCGTTTGCCCCGGCGACCAGCCCTTGGGCGGCAGCCTCTTCGTATCCGGTGGTGCCGTTGATCTGTCCGGCGAGAAACAGGCCTTGCAGATCATGGGCTTCAAGCGTGGGCTTGAGCGCGCGCGGGTCGACATGGTCATATTCGATGGCATAGCCGGGGCGCAGGATGGCGGCGCGCTCAAGGCCGGGGATGGTGGCGATGAAGGCAGCCTGCACCTCGGCCGGGAGCGAAGTCGAGAGGCCGTTGGGATAGACGGTGATATCGTCATAGCCCTCGGGCTCAAGGTAGATCTGATGGCCATCACGGTCACCAAAGCGGACGACCTTGTCTTCAATCGAGGGGCAATAGCGTGGGCCAACACTGTTGATATGACCGCCATAGAGCGCGGAGGCCGCGAGATTCTCGCGGATGATCCGGTGCGTTTCGAGCGTGGTGCGGGTGACGCCACAAGGCAGCGGCGGGGTCTGCTCGGCGGCGCGGGCGGAAAAGGCGGGATCATCGTCATCGCCGAACTGCCAATCAAGCGCCGCCCAATCGATGGTGCGGGCATCGAGGCGCGGCGGCGTTCCGGTCTTGAGGCGCGCAACGGGGAGGCCGAGACGGCGCAAGGCCTCGCCCAGCGTCGAGGCGGCGCTGCCTTGGCGGCCGCCGGCTTCGCGCGCCGCACCGCGATGCATGACGCCGCCGAGGAAGGTGCCGGTGGTGAGCACGGTGGCGCGGGCATGAACCGGCCCGGCGCTGGTCTCAACGCCGATGACCCGCCCCTGCTCGACGATCAACGCCTCGGCATGGCCGATGATCAGCGTGAGATTGGGGACGCCGGCCAGCGCTTCGGCCATGGCAGCGCGGTAGCGACGCCGGTCCACTTGGGCGCGCGGGCCATGGACGGCCGGGCCTTTCGAGCGATTGAGAATGCGCGCCTGCAACCGCGCGCGGTCGGCGACTCGGCCCATGACGCCGCCTAGCGCCTCGATCTCGGCGACGAGATGGCCCTTGCCGATGCCGCCAATGGCGGGATTGCACGAGAGCGTGCCGGCATCACTGGCGTCGAGGGTGAGCAGTGCCGTGCGCGCGCCGCGTCGCGCCGCGGCGGCCGCGGCCTCGCACCCGGCGTGGCCGGCGCCAATGACGAGAACATCCCATTGCTGCATGGCTGCGTCTCTAGCCTGTGTTCCACGTGAAACAAAGATGCGCCGCTATTTGCCGATGCAAAAGCGGCTGAAAATCTCGTCGAGCACATCGTCGATGCCGATGCGCCCCGTGATGCGCCCCAAGGCGAAGGCCGCCTGGCGCAGCGATTCGGCGCGAAGCTCGGGCAGCGGCGCCGCAGCCGCCTGACGGAGTTCGGTGGCGGCCGTGGCGAACGCGGCCCGGTGGCGTGCATGGGCGAGCGGCACCGATTCGCCGGGCCTTGTCACGCCTTGCGCCCAGGCGGCGAGATGGCGACGCAGCGTGTCGACGCCTTCACCCGTACTGGCAGACAGGCTGAAATGACCCGCAGGCGGGGCCCTGTGATGAAGATCGCGCTTGTTGAGGATCAGCAGACCGCCCGGCGGCGGGGGCAGATCGGGGTCATCTGTGACGTGCAGGACAAGATCGGCCTGGGCCGCGCGGGCGCGAGCGCGGGCGACGCCTTCGCGCTCGACCGGGTCGTCGGTCTCTCTGAGTCCAGCTGTGTCGATCAGCATGGCCGCGATCCCGCCGAGATCGAGCGGCACTTCGATGGCGTCGCGCGTGGTGCCAGGAATGGCCGTGACGATGGCCGCTTCCCTCTGAGACAACATATTGACAAGGCTTGACTTTCCAACGTTCGGGGGGCCTGTGACGACGATTGTCAGCCCGTCCCTGATGCGTGCGGCTCGGGTGCTTTCGGCAAGAATCCGGTCCAGTTCGTCGGCCATGGCAGCGAGCGACGCAGCAGCCGCCTCATCGAGACGCTCGGCGACATCGGCTTCATCTTCGGCGAAATCAAGCGCGGCTTCGGCTTCGGCGAGCAGGGTGAGGCAGCGGGCGCGCCAGCCGTCGGCCAGCGCAGACAGTGCGCCACCGGCCAGAGACAGCGCCTGCTGCCGCTGGGCGCTGGTTTCAGCGGCGACGAGATCGGCCAGCCCTTCGACCTGAGCCAGATCGAGCTGGCCATTCTCGAAGGCGCGGCGGGTGAATTCGCCCGGCTCGGCCAAGCGCACCCCGTCATGGGCCAGAACGGCCTCGATCAGGCCGGAGACCACCGCCGGGCCGCCATGGAGGTGAAATTCGGCCACATCCTCGCCGGTGGCGCTGCCGGGCGAGGGAAACCAGACGACCAGCGTATGGTCGATGGGACCAGCGGGGCCGGCAAGACGGCGCATGACCAGCCGGCGCGGCGACGGGAGCGGCGCAGCACTGAGCCCAGCCAGCACAGGCCCGGCAGCGGGGCCGGACAGGCGGACCACGGCAACACCGGCGGGCGGCCGACCCGAGGCGAGAGCAACAATTGTCGAGGCCATCAGCGGAAAGAAAGCTCAGCCGCTCTTGGGCATGGCAGCCAGCATCAGCTGCCGCCATTGTTCAAAGCTGTCGGCCATGCCGGGCATCCAGCTCTTGGTCATCTTCTCGAAATCGGCGGGCGACACGCCATCCGTCATCATCGTCTTCATGCGCTCGACATAGAGATCGTGGAGCGGCGCGAGATCGGGCAGGCCGAAAAAGGCGCGCGCTTCTTCGGGCGTACAGTCGATCTGGACATTGACCTTCATTGCCGAACCTTTCGCATCATGATGACAAGCCTTTATCACACGGCGGCGCTATGTGTAATCTGCGCCACATATTCCGATGAACATGAGGACCAGCCGATGACCGAAACGATTCAGATCAACAGCCTTGATGGCAGCGGCGGCTTTGACGCCTATGCGGCCGGGCCGACCCCGGCCAGGGCTGGCGTGATCGTGATCCAGGAGATTTTCGGCATCAATCCCGGCATCCAGCAGATGGTCGATCGCTGGGGTGCACTCGGCTACCGGGCGGTGGCGCCCGACCTGTTCTGGCGGCTGGAGCCGGGGGTTTCGCTCGATGCCGACACGCCCGATGACTTGCAGCGCGCCTTTGACCTTTACGGACGGTTCGATGTCGATCTTGGCATCACCGATATCGCCGCGACCATCAAGGCACTGCGCGATGCGGGCTGCGAAAAAGTGGGTGTGGTCGGCTATTGCCTCGGCGCGCTTCTGGCCTATCTCACCGCCTGCCGCGCCGACAGCGATGCCAGCGTTGGCTATTACGGCGTGGGCATCGACGGCAGGCTGGAGGAAGCCGATGCCATCGCCCAGCCGCTGATGCTGCACATCGCCACTGAAGACGGCTTTGTCTCGAAAGAGGCCCAGGCGGCGGTTCATGCGCGGCTCAATGCACACCCGCGCTGCACGCTGCATGACTATGCCGCGGACCACGCCTTTGCCCGGGCGATCGGCAGCAGCCGGGTGCCCGATCTGGCCGAATTGGCTGACCGGCGCACGGCGGCGTTTTTCAGGGATAATCTTTGAATCCAAAATCTTGCTGCGCAGCATAGGGATAAGGTGATGAAAAGAATTTGCTTTGAAAGCACCGGCGGGCCGGACGTATTGCAGCTGGTCGAAGCCGATCTTCAGCCGCCGGGGCCGGGGGAGATCACGGTTCGTCACACTGCCATCGGGCTCAATTTCATCGATACCTATCACCGCTCGGGGCTCTATCCGGTGTCGCTGCCGAGCGGGCTGGGGCTGGAGGCGGCTGGCGTGGTGGAGGCGGTCGGCGTGGGCGTTTCGCTGACGCCCGGCACACGCGTCGGCTATTGCTGGGGACCGATCGGCGCTTATGCCACCCACCGCAACATCGCCGCGGACCGGGTGGTGGTGCTGCCCGACGGCGTGTCGGACGAGGTGGCCGCCGCCGTGCTTCTGAAGGGCTGCACGACCGAATTTCTGGTCGAGCGCTGTGCGCGGATCGAGGCTGGTCAGACGGCGCTGGTCCATGCCGCCGCCGGCGGGGTCGGGCTGCTGCTGGTGCAATGGCTGAAGGCGCGCGGGGTGACGGTAATCGCCGCTGCGGGCTCGGACGCCAAGCTGGCGCGGGCGCGGTCGTTCGGCGCTGACCATGGGCTGCTGCAGGCAGACGGCATGGCGGGCTCGGTGCGCGATCTGACCGACGGACGCGGCGTTGATGTGGTGTTCGACGGGGTGGGCAAGGCGACCTTCGAGGCTTCGCTCGACAGCCTGCGCAAGCGTGGTCTCTATATCAGCTTCGGCAATGCCTCCGGCCCGGTGGGCGAGGTGGATTTCGGTATATTGGCGAAGAAGGGCTCGCTGTTTGCCACCCGGCCCACGCTATTCGACTATTACCAGTCGCCAGAGGAGATTGAGCGCCATGCCGGGCGGGTTCTGGACATGGTCGCCTCGGGTGCGCTCTCCGTGTCGATCGACCAACGCTATGCGCTGGCGGATGCGGCACAAGCCCACCGCGACCTCGAAGACCGGCGAACGACGGGCTCGACGGTGCTGACCATTTGAGCGGCATGCGGCTCAGAAAGGCTTTACGATCACCAGGATGACGGCGCCGATGGTGGCGAGCGACGGGATCTCATTGGCCAGCCGCAGCGTCTTTTCGGCATAGGGCCGCTCGCCGCGCGCGAATTTCCTGGTCGTGGCGACCGACCAGCCATGAAAGCCCGACAGCGCGAGCACGATGGTGATCTTGGCATGGAGCCAGCCATTGCCGGCAAAACCGAGATGGAAGGCAAGCGCCAGCCCGGCCGCCCAGCTGACGATCAAGCCCGGCGTCAGGATGATGCGCCGCAGCCGGTTGCAGCGCTCGGCCCAGAGTGCATTTTCCGCCTCACCCGCCGACGCCATCCAGTAGACCAGAAAGCGCGGAAGCATGAACAGCCCGGCCATCCAGAAGATGACGAAGATGATGTGCAGCGACTTGATCCAGGGATAGGCGCTGCCCAGCCAGCCGGTCATGCGCGCGTGCCCGTCTGCAGCGGCGCACGCACCAGCTCCATCAGCGCCTCTACATGGGCGATGGGCGTTTCCTTGATGATGCCGTGGCCGAGATTGAAGATGTGCGGGCGGTTTTCAAAGGCGGTGCGGATGCGGGTGACCGCAGCCTCCAGCGCTGCGCCGCCGGTGAGCAGGGCGAGGGGATCGAGATTGCCCTGCACCGGCATGTCGGCCGGCAGCACGCTGTCGGCCCAGACCGGATCGAGCGTTTCATCAAGCCCGACGGCATCGACGCCCGTTTCGGCCGCATAGGCGGCGAGCTTGGCACCCGCGCCCTTGGGAAAGCCGATGATCGGCGTGTCGGGATGCAGCGCCATCAGCTGGCTGACGATGCTGGCAGTGGGGGCGATGACCCAGCGCTCGAACTGTGCCGGGCTGAGCGAGCCGGCCCAGCTGTCAAACAGCTGGACAGCCTGGGCCCCGGCCTTGATCTGCCCCGAGAGATAGATGACGGTCGCCTTGACGATGGCATCGATCAGCGACTGGAAGGCGGCCGGATCGCGGTAGGCGAGCGCCCGGGTTTCGGCCTGGTCCTTGGAGCCATGGCCGTTCACCATATAGGTGGCGATGGTCCAGGGCGAACCGGCAAAGCCGAGCATGGTGACCGACGGATCGAGCGCGGCGCGCACCTTGGCGACGGTGGCGTAGATGCGATCGAAATATTCCGGGTTGGGCGTCAGGCCCTGCCAGTCCGCACTGGCGAGTGGCGGGCTCAGCTGGGGGCCTTCGCCGGGGCCGAAGGTCAGATGCTGGCCCATGCCGTGTGGGATGATGAGAATGTCGGAAAACAGGATGGCGCCGTCCATCTTGAAGCGCCGCAGCGGCTGGAGCGTGATCTCGCACGCCGCATCGGCATCATAGACCAGCTCGAGAAAACCGCCCTTTTCGGCTCGCAGCGCGCGATACTCGGGCAGATAGCGCCCGGCCTGGCGCATCAGCCAGACAGGCGGGGGATCACGATGCTCGCCCTTGAGCACCGCCAGAAGCGGGGGATCATGCGGTGTCGCAGCTGCGGTCTTGACTGTCATGTCGCTCTCATCGCGGGGCGCGGGCAAAGGGTCAAGAGGTCCAACAAAGATGAATCCTATCATGATGATAGTAATGGTTATTGGGGCTGGGACTGTTGGGGATAATCGGATTTTCGAGCAGTTCTTCAGAAACGGGCGATGAGGGAAGCGGTTGAGATTCCTGGCCTGGATGACGTTTTGCTCAGGATTCACAGGGGCTCGTCCACTGCCGCTCACAAGGGGATGAAGGACGCAACCAGCGGAGCATGGCTAGCCCGATTTCATGCAGGCCTCAATCTCGCCTTGCCTTGACCGGCCGCGTCCACGCGTTATTCACAGGATTGTTCCGGGGGTTTTTTGCATGACGACGGCTTCGACCCGGCTTCACCTGCATCTGGTCAGCGATTCAACCGGCGAAACGCTCGAAATCATCGCCAAGGCCGGACTGGCCCGCTTTGAAGGCGCCGAATCGGTCAAGCATTTCTGGCCGCTGGTCCGCTCCGAGGGGCATCTCGACCGGGTGATTGCCGAAATTGCCCAGCGGCCGGGGCTGGTGATCTACACGCTGGTGGATGGCAAGGTGCGTGACCGGCTGCAGAGCCGCTGCGCCGCGCTCGGGCTGCCGATGGTGAGCCCGCTCGACCCGACCATCCAGGCGCTCTCCGACCTTCTCGGCCAGACGGCAACCACACGGCCCGGCCGCCAGCACATCATGGACGCCGCCTATTTTCGCCGCGTCGATGCGATCAACTATACCATGGTGCACGATGACGGCGCTGGCAGCGATGACTGGGAAGAGGCCGACATCGTGCTCGCCGGCGTCTCGCGCACATCCAAGACGCCGACCTCCATCTATCTCGCCAATCGCGGCTACAAGACCGCCAATATCCCGATCGTGCCGCAGTCCCCGCCGCCGGCCATCTTGTTCAAATTGAAGGCGCCGCTGGTGGTCGGGCTGACGACGGCGGCGGAGCGGCTGATGATGGTGCGGCGCAACCGGCTGCTCAGCCTGGGCCAGGCACCGGAAACCGATTATGTCGATATCGAGCGCATCGAGGCCGAGGTCGCCTATGCGCGGCGGCTGTTTGCCGACCATGATATTCCGGTGATCGACGTCACGCGCCGGTCGATCGAGGAGACGGCGGCCGCCATCATCAATCTTGTGCAGGCGCGCGAGACGCGCGAAAGCGCGCAACCATGATCATCCTCGCCAGCCAGAGCGCCGCGCGGCGCGCCATGCTGTCAGCCGCGGGCCTCACCTTCGACACGCTGCCGGCGCATGTCGATGAGGATTCCGTCACGCAAGGGCTGCTGGCCGAAGGCGCGTCCGCCGAGCGCATCGCCGATGCGCTCGCTGAGCTGAAAGCGCTCAAAATCTCCCGCGCCCACCCCGGCGCGCTGGTGATCGGCGCGGATTCGATTGCGGTGACCGCCGACGGCGCGCTGCTTGCCAAGCCCGAAACGCGCCCGCGCGCCGAGGCGCAGCTGCGTGAGCTCTCCGGCACGACGCACCGGCTGGTGTCAGCCGCCGTCGCTGCTCAGGGGGGCCAGCCCGTCTGGCGGGCCGGTGGTGCCGCCCGGCTGACGATGCGGCCGCTGTCAGACGCGTTCATCACCGACTATCTGGACCGCGAAGGCGAGGCCGTGCTTGCCTGTGTCGGCTGCTACCGGATCGAAGGGCTGGGCGCGCAGCTGTTCACCCGGATCGACGGTGATCAGTACGTGATCCGGGGGCTGCCGCTGCTGGCGTTGTTTGGCTGGCTGCGGGAGCGGGGGGAGCTATTGGCATGAAGGAAAGGGCCTCCGGCGGCTGGGGCCTTGGGCCCCAGACCCCATTTGTTAGGGTTGGGCTGCACTTGGACGCGTTGTGCGTAAAGTCTGTGTGTGGGGTCTGGGGCCCAAGGCCCCAGCCGCCGGAGGCCCTCTGATGCGCCCCACCCCCCCCATCGCCGGCGTCATCGGCTGGCCCGTCGCGCATTCCAAGTCGCCGCTCATCCATAGGTTCTGGCTGGAGCGGCTGGGAATCGACGGGGAATATGGCCGCTTTCCGGTGGCGCCTGAGCGGCTTGTCGAGGCCATGGGGGCGCTGGCGGCGCTGGGTTTTGCTGGCGTCAACGTTACCGTGCCGCACAAGCTGGCGGTGATGGACTGTGTCGATGTGATCGATGCGGGCGCGCGCGATGTTGGCGCGGTCAATGTCGTGCAGGTGATGCCGGACGGCGCGCTGCATGGCCATAACAGCGACGTGGCAGGCATTTGCGAGCCGTTGCAGCGCCGGGCGCTGGCGGGCCGCGAGGTCGTGCTGGTGGGCAGCGGCGGTGCGGCGCGGGCGGCGATGGCGGCCTTTGTGCGGCTGGGCACGGCGCGGGTGACGATTCTGGCGCGCGATCCGGCCAAGGGGCGGGCGTTGCTGGAGGGCTTCGGGATGGACGGGCAGGTGCTGCCGATGGATGCGGCCGAAGCGAAATGGGGCGCGCCGGCGCTGCTGTTCAATGCCTCGGTTCTGGGCATGACGGGGCAGCCCGCCTTTGTCCCCGACATGGCCCGGCTGCCGGATGACATGATGGTGTTCGATGCCGTCTATGCGCCGCTCGAAACGCCGCTGCTGGCAGCCGCGCGGGCGCGGGGGCTGGCGGTGATTGACGGGCTGGAGATGCTGATTGGCCAGGCGGCGATGGGCTTTGCGCTGTTTTTCGGGGCGGAGGCGCCGCGCGGCGAGGATGCGGCGCTTAGGGCGAGGCTGCTCAAATGAAGATCATCGGGCTGACCGGGTCGATCGGCATGGGCAAATCGACCGTGGCCGCCATGTTCGAGCGGCTGGGGGTGCCGGTCTTTGATGCCGATGCCGAGGTGCGCGCGCTGCAGGGGCCGGGCGGCCGCGCGCTGGCGGCGATCGAGGCGGCCTTTCCCGGCACCACGCATGACGGCGGGCTCCACCGCGAGAAGCTGGGAGCGGCGGTGTTCGGCGACCGGGTGGCGCTCAGCCGGCTGGAAGGGATCTTGCATCCGCTGGTGGCCGAGGCGCAGTCAGCGTTTCTGGGCGCGCACCGGCTGAAGAATGCGGTCGTGCTTGATGTGCCGCTGCTGTTTGAAAAGGGCGGCTGGGCGCGCTGCCACATGACGGTTGTGGTCTCGGCGCCGCTGCGGGTGCAGCGCGCCCGTGTGCTGGCGCGGCCGGGGATGACGCGGGCGAAGTTCGAGGCGATTTTGAAGGCGCAGATGAGCGATGCGGAGAAGCGGCGGCGCGCCGATGTGGTGATCGAGACCGGGCGCGGGCGGCGCGAGACCTGGAACAAGGTGCGGCGGCTGGTGGCGCGGCTGCCGCGCAAGCGCTGAGGCTTCTCAGCCGGAGCCGGCTGGGCTAGACAGAGGCATGCGCGAGATTGTTTTCGACACCGAGACCACGGGGATCATGCCGGGGGAGGGCCACCGTATCGTCGAGATCGGCGCGGTCGAGCTGGTCAACCGGGTGATGACCGGGCGGACCTATCAGACCTATCTGGACCCCTGCCGGCCGATGCCCAAGGATGCGCAGAATGTGCATGGGCTGTCGTCCGATTTCCTCACTGGCCAGCCGGTCTTCGAGATGGTGATCGATGATTTTCTGGCGTTTATCGGTGATGCGCCGCTGGTCGCGCACAATGCCGCTTTCGACATGGAGTTTCTGAACTGGGAGCTGAAGCGCGCCAAACGGACGCCGCTGCCGATGTCGCGGTCGATCGACACGCTGGAGATCAGCCGCAAGCTTCACCCCGGCGCCAAGCACACGCTCGATGCCCTGTGCAACCGCTATGGCATCGACTTGTCGGCCCGGCAGAAGCATGGCGCGCTGCTCGATGCCGAGCTGCTGGCGCGGGTTTATGTCGAGCTGATGGGCGGCCGGCAGATCGGCTTTGACCTGGCGGTGGAGAGCGAGACCGAGGCGATGGACTTTGCCGCCCCCGTGGCTGTCCATCCGTCGCCGCGCGCGGCTGTGAAGGCCGTGGTGAGTGCGGACGAGCTTGAGCGTCACCGCGCCTTTGTGGCCGGGCTGAAGGATCCGGTCTGGCTGCGCTGAGCGGTGATAAACCTGTATTTCGTGCGTGTTGATAGGGGACAAGCCTGTCGCTTTGACGCAATATGATGGTGCGACTCAATGTGTCGCGGATGACGAGCGCCGGGGTTGAGCCTGGCCGGGGAGACGATGGATGGAAATCAGGATTTCAGGGCATCAGGTTGATACTGGTGCGGCCTTTGGCGTGCATGTGCGAGAGCGGCTGGAAGCCATGGTGGCAAAATATTTTCCGCGCGCGCTGACCGCCCATGTGACGCTGAGTGCGGCACCGCACGGCCATTTTCAGGCCGATATCGTGATGCATGTGATGGCCGACCTGATCCTGAAGGGCTCCAACCGCGGTGCTGACGCGCATCTCGCCTTTGACGGCGCGGCCGAGCGGATCGACAAGCAGCTGCGCCGCTACATGCGCCGGCTGAAGGACCGGCATGGCCCCGGCGCGCAGGTGGCGGCCGAACGGGCACTGTCAAACGCGCTGGAAAATGCCGAATACAAGGTGTTTGCGCCGTCGCCCGAAGATGGCGAGGTGGAGGGCGACCATCCGCTCGTCATTGCCGAAATGCGGGTCGATATTCCCGAAGCGAGCGTGAGCGATGCGGTGATGATGCTCGACCTGCGCAACACCAATGCGCTGATGTTCGTGAATTCTGCATCCGGCCGGCATAATATGGTGTATCGGCGCGACGACGGCAGCATCGGCTGGGTCGAGCCGCGCGCCTGAGGCGCGTGTATCGGGCCCTTGTGGTGAGCGTGGTTTGGAGTTTGTGATGAACGGTGGCGATTTCGCGGATCTTCTGCGCGGTCTTTCGATCTTCCTCGATGTCGAGGTGGACGGCAAGGCCGCGCTGATTGATGCGCTGGCGGCACGCGCTGCGCCGATTGCCGGGGTGGCGGCCGAGGTCATTGCCGCGCATGTGCATGCGCGCGAGGCGCTCGGCTCGACCGGCTTTGGTCAGGGCGCCGCCATCCCCCATGGGCGGATTCCCGGGCTTGAGGCGGTGACGCTGGTGGTCATGCGGCTGGCGCGGCCGATCGACTATGGCGCCCTCGACGATGAGCCGGTTGATGTCGCGGTGCTGCTGCTCTCGCCGGAAGAGGCGGGCGCGAACCATCTGAAGGCGCTGGCGCGGGTCAGCCGGGCGCTGCGCAACCCGCAGATCCTGTCGGCGATGCGCGCGGCCGAGACAGCCGACGAGCTGTTCGAGGCGATCGACCGGCCGGCCTTGCGGGCCACCCGCGCCGCCTGATGCGGCTCGCGGCCGGGCTCAAGGTTTCGGCTCTGCTGCGCGCGGTGAGCGCGGCGGGCGGGTTTGGCGCGGTGCTGGCGCGGGGCGACGAGCAATCGGGCAGCATTGCGGTCGTCGTGCGCAACGGCGCGGATGAGGTGGTGCTGGCGCCGGTGATGGGCCTTTCGGGCGGTTATGAATGGGCCGAGGCGGCGCGCGCGGCCGATGTTGCAGGCTGGGCGGCGCGCGCCCGGGCGCGTGATCCGGACCTGTGGCTGGTCGAGATCGAGGCGGCGGATGCGGCCGCGCTCATCGCCGAAACGCTGGCCCGGGACTGATGGACAGCGGCGATGTGCGCCGCGGCGTGTGTCGCTGGCTGATGCGCGCCGGGGTCGCGCCGCTGGCCGAGGCGACGCTCGGCTGCGGGCGGCGGCTGACATTTTGGGTGTGGATGCGCAGGGGCGGCTGACCATCGTCGAGATCAAGGTGGCGGCGGGTGATCTGCGCGGGGACCGAAAATGGCCCGACTATCTGGCGCGCTGTGACCGGTTTTTCTGGGCGGTGCCCGCCGCACTCGGCGAGCTGGTGATGGCGGCCGATTTTGGCCCGGACGAGACCGGTGTGCTCGTGGCTGACCGCTTTGATGCCGCGCTGTTGCGCGAAGCCCCGTGGCGGGCGATGGCGCCGGCGCGGCGGCGGGCGGAAACGCTGCGTTTTGCCCGCACGGCGGCGGCGCGGCTGGCCCGCGGCGACGACCCCGAGCTTGGCTTCATGTGAAGAACTGGCGGGTCTCGAGCGGGTCTTCGCCATAGATGTTGGTGCCCGGCGTGCCGCGCTGGAGATTGAACCAGAACAGGATCAGCCCGCCGATGAAGGGGATGAGGCCAATGAGGATGAACCAGCCCGACTTTTCCTGATCATGCAGCCGGCGGACCTGCACGGCGAGCGAAGGCAGCATGAGCGCCAGCGCCGCCAGCCCCCCGAGCGGGCCGACGCCGAAGGCGGCGAGCGCCTCGGCGCCGATCAGCGCGAAATCCACGACCGTCGCCGCGCCGATGAGCAGCACCGAGAACAGCCAGAACCACCAGAATTCAGCGCGCGGCGCCCGACCGCCAAAGGTCGCGAATTTGCGCAAGGGGGCGAACATCCAGTGGGTTATGGGCTGGTTCATCGCGTCCTTGCCTTTCTGTGCGCTGCTCGGGCGGCACAGCCTATCGGCTTTGGCGGCGTGAAGGAACCCGGGGCGCCTAGTTGACCGGTGCGCGCAGCCGGTAGCTGAGCGCTTCTGCGATGTGGCTGCGCTCCACCCGGTCGGCGCCGGCGAGATCGGCGAGCGTGCGGGCGACGCGCAGGGTGCGGGTGTAGCCGCGCGCCGACAGGCGCAGCCGCTCGGCCGCCTGGGCGAGCAGGGTGCGGCCCGGCTCGTCGGGGGCGGCATGGCCTTCGAGCAGCTTGCCATCGGCCTCGGCATTGGTGCGCACCGGTGTGCCGGCATAGCGCGCGGCCTGGCGGGCGCGGGCAGCCGCCACACGGGCAGCGACATCGGCGCTTGTTTCCGATGGCGGCGGCAGGGTCAGGTCCATCGCCGAGACGGCGGGCACGTCGATATGCAGGTCGATACGGTCGAGGAGCGGGCCGGACAGGCGCGACTGATAGTCGGCCGCACAACGCGGCGCGCGCGAACAGGCCCGCGCCGGATCATCGAGATGGCCGCAGCGGCAGGGGTTCATCGCCGCGATGAGCTGCACGCGCGCCGGATAGCTGACATGCGCGGCCGCACGCGCCACCGAGACGCTGCCGGTCTCGAGCGGCTGGCGCAGCGAATCGAGCACGGTGCGCTGAAATTCGGGCAATTCATCGAGGAACAGTACGCCGAGATGGGCGAGGCTGACCTCGCCGGGCCGGGCCTTGGCGCCGCCGCCGACAAGGGCTGGCATGGAGGCGCTGTGATGGGGCGCGCGAAACGGCCGGGCGCGCATCAGCCGGCCGCCTTCGAGGCTGCCGGCCATGGAGGCGACCATCGAGACTTCCAGCGCTTCGGCGGGCGTCAGCTCGGGCAGGATGCCGGGCAGGCAGGCCGAGAGCAGCGACTTTCCCGAGCCGGGCGGGCCGCACATCAGCATGTTGTGCCCCCCCGCTGCGGCGATTTCGAGCGCGCGCTTGGCGGTTTCCTGGCCTTTCACATCGGCGAGATCAGGCCCGGCGCGGGTGAAGGGGGCGAGCAGCCGCTCGGGCGGGCTGAGCAGCTGGGTGCCCTTCAGATGGTTGAGCAGCGCCAGCAGGTCGGGTGCGGCGAGCACTTCGACATCGCCGGCCCAGGCCGCTTCCGAGCCTTGCGCGGCCGGGCAGATCAGCCCGAGCTCGGCTTCGGCGGCGTGCAGCGCGGCGAGCAGCACGCCGGGCACCGGGCTCAGCCGGCCATCAAGGCCAAGCTCGCCCACCGCCAGATAGCCATCGAGCGCGTCGGTGGGGACGATGCCCATGGCGGCGAGCAGGCCGAGCGCGATCGGCAGGTCATAATGCGAGCCTTCCTTGGGCAGGTCGGCGGGCGAGAGATTGACGACGATGCGCCGCGGCGGCAGCGACAGGCCCATGGCATGAAGCGCGGACTGGACGCGCTCGCGGCTTTCCTTCACCGCCTTGTCGGGCAGGCCGACGGTGATGAAGGCGGCCGCCCCGCTGGAGATCTGGACCTGGACATCGACGCGCCGGGCTTCGAGGCCCAGAAAGGCGACGGTTCCGACGAGTGCGACCAAGCTCTGCTCCTGTTGCGGAAAAGCCTCGGGTCCGCCAAGAAACAGGCTTAACGGGCCGCACTGACAGACTCAAGCCGGGCCTGCCTTGAGCTTGCCACAAGAGGCGCTTACGGCGGCTTCGTGAGTCCCCGAGATCAAGTCAGAGCGGTGATGCGGAGCCGGCCGATGCGGCTCGCCCAGATCGGTCTGGGCGGGCTGTTGATGGTGGTTGCGCCGATCGCAGCCCTGCCGACGCCGCCGCCCACGGGCACGGTGCTGTTCGGCCTGGGCCTGGCGCTGGTGCTGCGCAATTCGCGCTATGCGAAGCGGCGCTACCTGCGCTGGACCAAGCCCTATCCCAAGGTTCGCAAGGCGGTGGACTTCGGCCTGCAGCGCAAGCAGCCGCGTGGCAGCGCGGGCCGGCGCTGGTGGCAGCGGCGCCGCCTGATCGAAGGGCGCAAGCTGGGCGGGTGAGCCTTCATTGACGAACGGCGGGGCGGCTCTTACATCCGGTCGCGCATCGCTTTTCAGACCAATGTCAGGATCATCATGCTCGGATTGAGCAAAATCGCCAAGCGGCTGTTCGGGTCGGCCAACGATCGCTACGTCAAGTCGCTGGGCGCGGTCGTGGAGACGATCAACGCGCTCGAGCCGCAGATGCAGGCGCTCGATGACGAGGCGCTGCGCGGCCAGACCGACAAGCTGAAGGCGCGGCTGGCCGCGGGCGAGACGCTCGATGACATTCTGCCCGAGGCCTTTGCTACCGTGCGCGAAGGCGCGGTGCGGTCGCTCGGCATGCGCCATTTCGATGTGCAGATGGTCGGCGGCATCGTGCTCCACCGCGGCGAGATCGCCGAGATGCGCACCGGCGAGGGCAAGACGCTGGTGGCGACCCTGGCGGTCTATCTCAATGCGCTCACCGGCAAAGGCGTGCATGTCGTCACGGTGAACGATTATCTCGCTAGCCGCGATGCCCAGTGGATGGGGCAGGTCTATCGCTTTCTCGGCATGAGCGTGGGGGTGATCATCCCCAATCTCGACGATACCAGCCGCCGCGCCGCCTATGCTGCTGACATCACCTACGGCACCAACAACGAGTTCGGCTTCGATTATCTGCGCGACAACATGAAATACAGCCGCGAGCAGATGGTGCAGCGGCCGTTCAATTTCGCCGTGGTCGATGAGGTCGATTCGGTGCTGATCGACGAGGCGCGCACGCCGCTGATCATCTCCGGGCCGACCGACGACAAGAGCGAGATGTACATCGCCGTCGATGCGATGGTGAAGACGCTGGAGCCGGGCGATTATATCGTCGATGAAAAGGCCAAGTCGGTGATCCTGACCGAGGACGGCACCGAAAAGGCCGAGCGCGCGCTGGAGGCGGCCGGGCTGCTCGAGGGCGCGAACCTCTATGATTTCGAGAATACCCAGGTGGTCCACCACCTCAATCAGGCGCTCCGCGCCAATGTGATCTTCCGCCGTGATACCGATTACATCGTGCGCGGCGGCAAGGTGGTGATCATTGACGAGTTCACCGGCCGCATGATGGACGGGCGGCGCTGGTCGGACGGGCTGCACCAGGCCGTCGAGGCCAAGGAGGGCGTGGCGATCCAGCCCGAGAACCAGACTTTGGCCTCGATCACCTTCCAGAATTATTTCCGCATGTACCCCAAGCTCGGCGGGATGACCGGCACGGCCGCCACCGAGGCGTCCGAATTCTACGACATCTACAAGCTCAACGTCGTCGAGATGCCGACCAATCTGCCGGTGCGGCGGATCGATGTGGATGACGAATTCTACAAGGATGCCAAAGACAAGTACAAGGCGATCGTCAAGGCGATCGGCGAGGCGCAAGCCAAGGGCCAGCCGATTCTGGTCGGCACCGTGTCGATTGAAAAGAGCGAGATGCTGAGCGAGTTCCTGACCAAGGAGGGGGTGAAGCACGTCGTGCTCAACGCCCGCTACCATGAGCAGGAAGCGCAGATCGTCGAGCAGGCCGGGCGGCTGGGCGCGGTGACTATCGCCACCAACATGGCGGGGCGCGGCACCGACATCCAGCTTGGCGGCAATGCCGAAAAGCGCATCGCGCGCGAGCTGGGCGACATGCCCGAGGGGCCGGAGAAAGAGGCGGCGGCCGCGAAGATCATCGAGGAAGTCAAGGCCGAGCGCGAGGCGGTGATCGCCGCCGGCGGGCTGTTCGTGCTCGGCACCGAGCGGCACGAGAGCCGGCGCATCGACAACCAGCTGCGCGGCCGCTCGGGCCGGCAGGGCGACCCGGGCCTGAGCCGCTTCTATCTCAGCCTTGATGATGACCTGCTGCGCATCTTCGGCCAGCAGTCGATGCTGTCGCGGATGATGAACTCCGGGCTGGAAGAGGGCGAGGCGATCGTCCACCCTTGGATTTCAAAGGCGATCGAGACGGCGCAGAAGAAGGTCGAGGCGCGCAACTACGATATCCGCAAGCAGCTGCTGCAATATGATGACGTGATGAACGACCAGCGCAAGGTCGTCTATGAGCAGCGCGCCGACATCATGGATTCAGAGACCGTGGGCGATGTCGTCGTCGACATGCGCCACGAGACTGTGAACGCGATCGTCGCCGATGCCTGCCCGCCCGGCAGCTTCCCCGAGCAATGGGATGTGGAGGGGCTTCAGGCGGCGGTGCGGGACACGCTGGGGCTTGATCTCGATGTGACCGGCTGGCCGCAGGAAGCGTCGATCGACCCCGAGATGGTGGTCGAGCGGCTGGTCGAGGCCAGCGATGCGTTGATGGCGGCGAAGGCCGAAAAGGTGCCGGCCGAGACCTGGGTTTCGATCGAGAAGAACTTCCTGCTGCAGGCGCTCGATCATCACTGGAAGGAGCATCTGGCCACGCTCGATGCGCTGCGCCAGGTCATCCATCTGCGCGCCTATGCGCAAAAGACCCCGCTCAACGAATATAAGCGCGAGGCCTTTGCCCTGTTCGAGCGGATGCTCGTCATTGTTCGCGAGGATGTGACGCGCATGCTGGCCCAGGCCCAGTTCAGCCTCGAGCCGGCGAGCGCGCCGGCGATGGAGTCGGATTTTTCCGGGCTGGTGACGACGCATATCGACCCCTTCAGCGGCGAGAATGACGCTGGCGGCATCCCGATGCCGGCGCTCGATGCCTTTGGCTCGCTGCCGCCCGGCGCGCTGGCTGGTGCGGCGGCCGCCACCGCCGAGCTGACCGACATTGACGAGGAGACGCGGGCCGAATGGCTGCGCAATGTACCGCGCAACGCGCCCTGCCCGTGCGGCTCGGGCAAGAAGTTCAAGCACTGCCACGGCGCGCTCTGAGCCGGGCCTCGCCCATGTTGCGGGCTGGGGATAAAGATTGACGGAGGCGTGCGGGTCGACTATGCGGCGCCTTCCGTTACGGCAGTGATTGGGCTTGAGGCCCGGGCGCGGCGCGTGCCGGACATGACACGACAGGGTGCACCGCGCGCATGGCACCGGCCTTTGGCAGGTTCATGCGCTTATGCCGTAGATGGCAACGTCTGCAGGCGGGGCGGCTCTGGAGTAGGCGATGGCCATGGTGGCCATGGCCGAAGCGACAGGAAGATTTGATGCCAACAATCAACCAGTTGATCCGCAAGGGTCGTGATTTGCAGAAGGCGCGCAACAAGGTGCCGGCCATGGAGGCCTGCCCGCAGAAGCGCGGTGTCTGCACCCGTGTTTACACCACCACCCCGAAGAAGCCGAACTCGGCGCTCCGCAAGGTGGCGAAGATCCGTCTTACCAATGGCTTCGAGGTCATCGGCTATATCCCCGGCGAGGGCCACAACCTGCAGGAGCACTCGGTGGTGCTGATCCGCGGCGGCCGCGTCAAGGATTTGCCCGGCGTGCGCTACCATGTGCTGCGCGGTGTGCTCGACACCCAGGGTGTGAAGAATCGCAAGCAGAGCCGTTCGAAGTACGGCGCGAAGCGTCCGAAGTAAGGATCAGGATCAATGGCTCGTCGTCGTCGTCCCGAGAAGCGTGAAGTCCTGCCGGATCCCCGGTTTGGTGATGTCGTTCTCTCGAAGTTCATGAACCTGGTGATGCTCCAGGGGAAGAAGTCCGTTGCCGAATCGATCGTCTATTCGGCCCTTGAAACCATCGAGGCCAAGAGCCGGCGCGAGCCGGTGGGCGTGTTCCACGATGCGCTGGCCAATGTGCGCCCGGGCATCGAGGTGCGCTCGCGGCGCGTCGGCGGGGCCACCTATCAGGTGCCCGTCGAGGTGCGGCCCGAGCGCGCGCAGGCGCTGGCCATCCGCTGGCTGATCTCGGCGGCGCGCAAGCGCTCCGAGCACACCATGGCGCAGCGCCTCTCGGGCGAGCTGCTCGATGCCGCGTCCAACCGCGGTGCTGCGGTCAAGAAGCGCGAGGATTCGCACCGCATGGCCGAAGCCAACCGCGCCTTCTCGCATTATCGCTGGTAAGCGGGCGGCACACAGGTCCACACAACTCTTTCGTCTGGCAGGTTAGACATGGCACGCACAACCCCGCTCGAGCGGTATCGCAACATCGGCATCATGGCGCACATCGATGCCGGCAAGACGACCACCACCGAGCGCATCCTCTATTACACCGGCAAGTCCTACAAGATCGGCGAAGTGCATGAAGGCACGGCGACGATGGACTGGATGGAGCAGGAGCAGGAGCGCGGCATCACCATCACGTCTGCCGCCACGACCTGTTTCTGGAACGACCACCGGATCAACATCATCGACACGCCGGGCCACGTCGACTTCACCATTGAAGTCGAGCGTTCGCTGCGCGTGCTCGACGGTGCGGTGGCGTGCTTCGACGGTGTGGCCGGCGTCGAGCCCCAGTCGGAGACGGTGTGGCGCCAGGCGGACAAGTACAAGGTGCCGCGGATGTGCTTCGTCAACAAGCTTGACCGGACGGGTGCCAATTTCGACCGTTGCGTGCAGATGATCAAGGATCGTCTCGGCGCGCGGCCGGCGGTGCTCTATCTGCCGATCGGGCTGGAGGGTGATTTCGTCGGCCTCGTCGATCTGGTCGAGAACCGGGCGATCATCTGGCTCGAGGAATCGCTCGGCGCCAAGTTCGAATACAAGGATATCCCGGCCGACTATGCCGATGCGGCCGCTGCGGCGCGCAGCGAGCTGATCGAGATTGCCGTCGAGCAGGACGACGCGCTGATGGAGGCCTATCTGGAGGGCAATGAGCCTTCGGTGGCCGACCTGAAGCGGTTGATCCGCAAGGGCACGCTCAATTTCGATTTCGTGCCGGTGCTGTGCGGCTCGGCGTTCAAGAACAAGGGTGTGCAGCCGCTGCTCGATGCCGTGGTCGACTATCTGCCGAGCCCGCTCGACATCCCGCCGATGCACGGCATCAACCTGAAGGACGAGGACGAAGTTCGCGAGGCTTCGGACGACGCGCCCTTCTCGGCGCTGGCGTTCAAGATCATGACCGACCCCTTTGTCGGCACGCTGACCTTCGCGCGCATCTATTCGGGCAAGCTCGAAGCGGCCTCGACCGTGCTCAACTCAGTCAAGGACAAGCGCGAGAAGATCGGCCGCATGCTGCTGATGCATGCCAACAACCGCGAGGACATCAAGGAAGCCTATGCCGGCGACATCGTCGCGCTGGTCGGCCTCAAGGATGTCACCACCGGTGACACGCTGTGCTCGTCGCTGAAGCCGATCATTCTGGAGCGCATGGAGTTTCCCGAGCCGGTCATCGAAGTGGCCGTGGAGCCCAAGACCAAGGCCGACCAGGAGAAGATGGGCATCGCCCTCAATCGCCTGGCGCAGGAAGATCCCTCGTTCCGGGTCAGCTCGGACAATGAGAGCGGCCAGACCATCATCAAGGGGATGGGCGAGCTTCACCTCGAGATCCTCGTCGACCGCATGCGCCGCGAGTTCAAGGTGGATGCCAATGTCGGCGCGCCGCAGGTGGCCTACCGCGAGTCGCTCGCCAAGAAGGCCGACATTGATTACACTCACAAGAAGCAGTCGGGCGGCTCCGGCCAGTTCGGCCGCATCAAGTTCACCGTCGAGCCGGGCGAGCGTGGCTCGGGCATCGTCTTCAACGATGAGGTGAAGGGCGGCAACATTCCCAAGGAATATATTCCGTCGGTGGAAAAGGGCATCCGCGAAGTGGCGGCCTCGGGCTCGCTGATCGGTTTCCCGATCATCGATTTCGTCGCCACCCTCTATGACGGCGCCTATCACGACGTCGACTCTTCGGCGCTGGCGTTCGAAATCACCGGTCGTGGCGGCATGCGCGAAGCCGCGCAAAAGGCCGGCATCAAGCTGCTCGAGCCGGTGATGAAGGTCGAGGTGGTGACGCCGGAAGATTATCTGGGCGATGTCATCGGCGACCTCAACAGCCGGCGCGGGCAGATCCAGGGCACCGATTCCCGTGGCAATGCGCAGGTGATTGATGCCATCGTGCCGCTGGCGAACATGTTCGGCTATGTGAACCAGCTGCGTTCGATGAGCCAGGGCCGGGCGCAATACACGATGCAGTTCAGCCACTATGAAGAGGTTCCCTCCAATGTGGCGGAGGAGCTCAAGCTCAAATTGGCTTGATTTATTTCACCACACGGCTAGTGACCCTCGCCGTCAGGCGGGATGTTCTCGACGCCGCGCAATCCGTTTCGTTTCCATATATTTTTCGAGGAAGAGGTTAGGGCCATGGCCAAGGCAAAATTCGAACGCAACAAACCGCACTGCAACATCGGCACCATTGGTCACGTCGACCATGGCAAGACCTCGCTGACGGCCGCCATCACCAAGGTCCTCGCCGAAACCGGCGGCGCTACCTTTGTTGACTATGCCAACATCGACAAGGCGCCCGAAGAGCGCGAGCGCGGCATCACCATTTCGACCGCCCACGTCGAATATGAAACCGAAGCGCGCCACTATGCGCACGTCGATTGCCCCGGCCACGCCGACTATGTGAAGAACATGATCACCGGTGCGGCGCAGATGGACGGTGCCATTCTCGTGGTCTCCGCCACCGATGGCCCGATGCCGCAAACGAAGGAGCACATCCTGCTCGCCAAGCAGGTCGGCGTGCCCTCGATCGTCGTGTTCATGAACAAGGTCGATCAGGTCGATGACGAGGAAATCCTCGAGCTCGTCGAGCTGGAAATCCGTGAAGAGCTGTCCAAGCGTGACTTCGACGGCGACAACATTCCGATCATCCGTGGCTCGGCGCTCGCAGCGCTTGAAGGCACCAACGACAAGATCGGCCGTGAAGCCATTCTCGAGCTGATGAAGGCGGTCGATGCCTACATCCCGCAGCCCGAGCGCCCGCTCGACAAGCCGTTCCTGATGCCGATCGAAGACGTGTTCTCGATCTCTGGTCGCGGCACCGTCGTCACCGGCCGCGTCGAGACCGGCATCGTCAAGGTCGGCGAGGAAATCGAGATCGTCGGCATCAAGGACACCCGCAAGACGGTGTGCACCGGCGTCGAAATGTTCCGCAAGCTGCTCGACCAGGGCCAGGCCGGCGACAATATCGGTGCGCTGCTGCGCGGCGTGGGCCGTGAAGATGTCGAGCGTGGCCAGGTGCTCTGCAAGCCCGGCTCGATCAAGCCGCACACCGAGTTCACCGCCGAGGTCTATGTGCTGGCCAAGGACGAGGGTGGCCGTCACACGCCGTTCTTCGCCAACTATCGCCCGCAGTTCTACTTCCGCACCACGGACGTCACCGGCACCGTCGAGCTGCCCGAGGGCACCGAGATGGTGATGCCGGGCGACAACGTCCAGCTGAAGGTCACGTTGATCGCCCCGATCGCCATGGATCCCGGCCTGCGCTTCGCCATTCGCGAAGGTGGCCGCACCGTGGGTGCCGGCGTGGTTGCAACCATCACCAAGTAACGCTATAGGGCCGCTTCCCTGCGGAAGCGGCCCGATTCGTCAGGCTTCGATTTTCTCCGAAGCGGAACAGATTTTGAGACCACTCACCAGGCCGGGGTTCCGACCATAGAGTCGAAGCCCCGTCCGGTTTTGTGTTCTGGCATTTTTCAGATTGGCTGTCATGGAAACGCAGAATATCCGCATCCGCCTCAAGGCTTTTGATCACCGTGTGCTCGATGTGGCCACGGGTGAGATCGCTGACACGGCGAAGCGGACCGGTGCTGCCATCCGTGGCCCCATCCCGCTGCCGACGCGTTTCGAGCGGTTCACCGTGAACCGTTCGCCGCACGTCGACAAGAAGAGCCGGGAGCAGTTTGAGGTTCGCACCTACAAGCGGCTTCTCGATATCGTTGACCCGACGCCCCAGACCGTGGACGCGCTGATGAAGCTCGACCTCGCCGCTGGTGTCGACATCGAGATCAAGCTCGGAAAGTAACTGCTCAAACAAAAGACGCGGAGCGACTTTTGAATGGGTCATGCCCCTTCGGATATCCATCCCGGGGCCTCTGATGGAAAGGAATTGGTCATGCGCACAGGCGTGATCGCGAAGAAGATGGGAATGACGCGGATTTTCCGCGACGACGGCCGGCACATCCCGGTCACCGTACTTTCGCTCGAAAACAACCAGGTCGTCTCGGTGCGCAGCGCCGAGACCGACGGCTATGTCGCCGTCCAGCTTGGCGCGGGCACCAAGAAGGCCAAGAACACCAGCAAGCCGGAGCGCGGCCATTTCGCCAAGGCGGAAGTCGAGCCCAAGGCCAAGGTCGCCGAATTCCGTGTTTCCGATGACGCCGTGCTGGCGCCGGGCGACACGATTTCGGCCGATCATTTCGTCGCCGGCCAGCTCGTCGATGTCACCGGCGTCACGCAGGGCAAGGGCTTTGCCGGCGGCATGAAGCGCTGGGGCTTCGGCGGTCTGCGCGCCACCCACGGCGTCTCGGTCTCGCACCGTTCGCTCGGCTCCACCGGTCAGCGCCAGGACCCCGGCAAGGTGTTCAAGGGCAAGAAGATGGCCGGCCACATGGGTGACAAGCAGCGCACCCAGCAGAATCTCGAAATCGTCTCGACCGATGTCGAGCGCGGCCTGATCTTCGTGCGCGGCTCGGTGCCGGGCTCGAAGGGCGGCTGGCTGCTCGTGCGCGATGCGGTCAAGGCCAAGCCGATGGCTGACCTGCCCTATCCGGCCTCGCTCAAGACCGCCGCCAATGATGCGCCGGTTGCCGAGGTCGCGCCCGAAGCGGCCCCCGAACCCACCACCACCGAAACGGAGGCCTGAGGGACATGAAGATTCAGGTCAAGACACTGGCCGCGGCTGATGCCGGCGAAATCGAGCTTTCGGACGCCGTGTTCGGCCGCGAGCCGCGCCTCGACATTCTGCACCGCGTGGTGACATGGCAGCTCGAAAAGCGTCGTGGCACGGCACGCAAGGCCCGCGAGCGGTCCGAAGTGGCGCGCACCGGCAAGAAGCTCGGTCGCCAGAAGGGCGGCGGCACCGCCCGTCACGGCAACCGCGCCGCGCCGCAGTTCATCGGCGGCGGCAAGGCCCACGGCCCGCGCGTGCGTGACTTCAACCCGGGTCTCAACAAGAAGATCCGCAAGCTCGGCTTGTTCACCGCCCTGTCGGTGAAGGCAGCCGAAGGCAAGCTGGTGGTGGTCGAGGATCTCGAGATCGACGCCAAGACCAAGTCGGTCATCGGCGCGCTCGGCGGCCTCGGCATCACCTCGGGCCTGTTCATCGACGGCGCCGAAGTGAACCGCAGCTTTGCGCTTGGCGCCGCCAATGTGCCGCACATCGACGTGCTGCCGGCCATCGGCGCCAATGTGTATGACATTCTCAACCACGACACGCTTGTGCTGACGCGCGCTGCTGTCACTGCGCTGGAGGCCCGGGCAAATGGCTAAGGCTGAAACCAAGGTCATCGACCTGAAGCATTATGACGTGGTCACCAAGCCGGTGATCACCGAAAAGTCGACGCTGGTGTCGGAATTCAACCAGGTCGTGTTCAAGGTCGCGAACGACGCCACCAAGCCGCAGATCAAGGCGGCGATCGAGGCGCTGTTCGGGGTCAAGGTTCTGGGCGTCAACACCATGATCCAGAAGGGCAAGACCAAGCGCTGGCGCGGCAAGGAATATCGTCGGTCGGACGAGAAGAAGGCCATTGTGACCCTGGCCGACGGCGACCGCATCGACGTGACCACGGGGATTTGAGACCATGGCACTGAAGAATTACAACCCCACCAGCCCCGGCCGTCGCGGCCTGATCCTGGTTGACCGTTCGGGCCTGTTCAAGGGTCGTCCGGTGAAGTCGTTGACCGTCGGCCTGCGCAAGTCGGGCGGCCGCAACAACATGGGCCACGCCACGGCGCGTGGCATCGCCGGCGGCCACAAGCAGCTCTACCGCATCATCGACTTCAAGCGGCGGACCTGGGATGTGCCGGCCACCGTCGAGCGTCTGGAATATGACCCCAACCGCTCGGCGTTCATCGCGCTGCTGTCCTACCCCGATGGCGCCCAGTCCTACATCATCGCGCCGCAGCGCCTCGCCGTTGGCGATGTCGTCACCGCCGGCAAGAAGGTCGATGTGAAGCCCGGCAATGCGATGGAAATCGGCCAGATCCCGGTCGGCACCATCGTCCACAATGTCGAGCTGAAGCCCGGCAAGGGCGGCCAGCTGGCCCGCGCCGCCGGCACTTTCGTGCAGGTGGTCGGCCGTGACCGTGGCCTTGTCATCATCCGCCTCAATTCGGGCGAGCAGCGCTATGTGCGCGGCGACTGCATGGCCACCGTGGGCGCCGTTTCCAACCCGGACAATGGCAACACCAACCTGGGCAAGGCCGGCCGCAAGCGCTGGATGGGCTATCGCCCGCTCACCCGCGGTGTCGCCAAGAACCCGGTCGATCACCCGCATGGCGGCGGTGAAGGCCGCACCTCGGGCGGCCGCAACCCGGTGACCCCATGGGGCAAGCCGACCAAGGGCGCCAAGACGCGTTCGAACAAGGCGACGGATCACATGATCATCCGCTCGCGCCATGCCAAGAAGAAGAGGTAAGGGCCGATGAGCCGCTCCGTCTGGAAGGGTCCCTTTGTTGACCTGCATCTTTTGAAGAAGGCCGAGTCCGCGCAGGCGTCCGGTGGCCGTGCGCCGATCAAGACCTGGTCGCGCCGCTCGACGATCTTGCCGCAGTTCGTCGGCCTCGTCTTCAATGTCTACAATGGCAAGAAGCACATCCCCGTCTCGGTGACCGAGGACATGGTGGGGATGAAGCTGGGCGAGTTCGCGCCGACGCGCAGCTTCCCCGGCCATGCCGCCGACAAGAAGGGCAAGCGCTGATGTCCAAGCCGAAATCCCCCCGCAAGGTCGGCGACCGCGAGGCGCTGGCCGTGGCCACCGCCATCCGCGGCTCGGCCTACAAGCTCAATCTCGTTGCCGGCCTCATCCGGGGTCGCAAGGTGGGCGATGCGCTCAACATCCTGACCTTCTCGAAGAAGGCCATGGCGCTTGACGTCCGCAAGGTGCTGGCGAGTGCTGTTGCCAATGCCGAGAACAACCACAATCTCGATGTCGATGCGCTGATCGTGAAGGAAGCCAGCGTCGGCAAGGCGATCACCATGAAGCGGTTCACGCCGCGCGCCCGTGGCCGGGCCTCGCGCATCGAAAAGCCGTTCAGCCGTTTGCGTGTCGTTGTGCGTGAAGCGTCCGACGAAGCTGGGAGTGAGGCATAATGGGTCATAAAACCTCTCCGATCGGGCTTCGGCTCCAGATCAACCGGACGTGGGACAGCCGCTGGTTCGCCAAGGGCGACGAATATGGAAATCTGCTGCTCGAAGACCTTCGCATCCGCGAGTTCATCGTCAAGAACCACGCCCAGGCCGCTATCTCCAAGGTCGTCATCGAGCGTCCGGCCAAGCTGTGCCGCGTCTCCATCTATGCCGCGCGCCCCGGCGTGATCATCGGCAAGAAGGGCGCCGACATCGAGAAGCTCCGCCGCCAGATCGCGCAGATGACCCGCTCGGACGTCAGCCTCAACATCGTCGAGATCCGCAAGCCCGAGGTCGACGCCCGGCTCGTGGCCCAGGGTGTCGCTGATCAGCTCGAGCGTCGCATCGCCTTCCGCCGTGCCATGAAGCGCGCCGTGCAGTCGGCGCTGCGGCTGGGTGCGGAAGGCATCAAGATCATCTGCTCGGGCCGTCTTGGCGGCGCGGAAATCGCCCGCACCGAGCGGTATCTCGAAGGCCGCGTGCCGCTGCACACGCTGCGCGGCAATGTCGATTATGCAGAGGCCCAGGCCCACACCGCCTATGGCGTTTGCGGGGTCAAGGTTTGGATCTTCAAGGGCGAGATCCTTGGGCACGACCCGATGGCGCAGGACCGTCTGATGATGGAATCGCAGACCAGCGGCGTGCGGCCGGCTCGCTGAGGATATTGAGACATGTTGCAACCAAAGCGCACCAAATATCGCAAGCAGTTCAAGGGTCGCATCCATGGCGACGCCAAGGGCGGCACGGCGCTCGAACTTCGGCGCCTTCGGCCTGAAGGCGATGGAGCCCGAGCGCATCACCGCGCGCCAGATCGAGGCGGCCCGCCGGGCCATCTCGCGTCACATCAAGCGCGCCGGCCGGCTCTGGATCCGCATTTTCCCGGATGTGCCGGTGTCGAGCAAGCCTGCCGAAGTCCGCATGGGCTCGGGCAAGGGTGCGCCCGAATATTGGGCGGCGCGCGTGAAGCCCGGCCGCATCATGTTCGAGCTTGACGGCGTGCCCCATGATGTCGCCGCCGGCGCCTTCGAGCGGGCCGCGGCCAAGCTGCCGATCAAGGTCAAGATGGTCGTTCGCCTTGGCGAACAGACTGCGAAGCAGGATTGAGCGTGATGGCACAGATCAAGATCGAGGACCTCAAGGTCCAGAGCGACGACCAGCTGGCGGTGCAGCTTTCCGAGCTGAAGCGCGAGCAGTTCAACCTGCGGTTTCAGGCGGCGACCGGCCAGCTCGAGAAGCCGGGCCGCATTCGCGAGGTGCGTCGCACCATCGCGCGGATCAAGACGCTGCAATCGGCTCGCAAGCCGGTCGCCGGCGAAGGAGCGTAACATATGCCGAAGCGCGTTTTGCAGGGTAAGGTCGTCTCCGACAAGGGCGACAAGACGGTGGTGGTGCTGATCGAGCGCAAGGTTGCGCACCCGGTCTATGGCAAGATCATCCGTCGTTCGAAGAAGTATCACGCCCATGATGAGGGCAACACGGTCAAGACCGGGGACACCGTGCGCATCGAGGAATGCGCGCCGATCTCCAAGCTCAAGACCTGGAAAGTGCTGGAGACCGAAAAATGATCCAGATGCAGACGAACCTGGATGTCGCTGACAACAGCGGCGCCAAGCGGGTGATGTGCATCAAGGTGCTCGGTGGCTCGAAGCGCCGCTTTGCCGGCGTGGGCGACATCATCGTCGTGTCGGTCAAGGAAGCGCAGCCCAAGGGCAAGGTGAAGAAGGGCGATGTGCACCGTGCCGTCGTCGTGCGCACCGCCAAGGACATTCGCCGCCCCGATGGCTCGGTCATCCGCTTCGATTCGAACGCGGCCGTGCTGATCAACAAGAGCGAGGAGCCGATCGGCACCCGCATCTTCGGGCCGGTGGTTCGCGAGCTGCGCGCCACGGGTCACATGAAGATCATCAGCCTTGCGCCGGAGGTGCTGTAATGAGCGCTGCAAAGATCAAGAAGGGCGACACGGTCGTCGTGCTCGCCGGCAAGGACAAGGGCAAGACGGGCGAAGTGACGAAGAGCCTGCCGCGTGACGGCAAGGTGGTCGTGGCTGGTGTCAATATCATGACGCGCCACAAGAAGCCCTCGCAGTCCGACCCCAATGGCGGGCTGGAGCGGATCGAGGCGCCGCTGGCGGTGTCGAATGTGGCGCTCGCCGACCCCAAGGATGGCAAGCCGACGCGGGTTGGTTTCAAGGTGCTGGAAGACGGTCGCAAGGTGCGTGTCGCCAAGCGGTCGGGAGAGGTGATCAATGGCTGAGACGAGCTACACGCCGCGGATGCAGACGCTGTATGCGGAGAAGATCCGCGCGGCGATGATCGAGCGCTTCGGCTACAAGAACCCGATGCAGGTGCCCAAGATCGACAAGATCGTGATCAACATGGGCGTTGGCGAAGCCACGCAGGACAAGAAGAAGGTCGAGAAGGCCGCCGAGGAAATGGCGCTGATCGCCGGCCAGAAGCCGGTGATCTGCAAGGCCAAGAAGTCGGTCGCCACCTTCAAGTTGCGCGAAGGCATGCCGATCGGCTGCAAGGTCACGCTGCGCCGCGAGCGCATGTATGAGTTCCTCGACCGGTTGATCACCATCGCTCTGCCGCGCGTGCGGGACTTTCGCGGGCTCAACCCGAAGAGCTTCGATGGCCGTGGCAACTATGCCATGGGCCTGAAGGAGCAGATCATCTTCCCCGAGATCAACTATGATCGCATCGAGGCGGTGCGCGGGATGGATGTGATCGTGACCACCACGGCCAATACCGATGAGGAAGCGCGCGCCCTGCTGGCGTTGTTCGGCTTCCCCTTCATCGGCCTCACCGAAGACAAGAAGGCGGCTTGAACCATGGCGAAGCTTTCCTCGATCAACAAGAACGAGCGTCGCAAGGCGCTGGTGGTCAAATATGCCGGCAAATATGCCGTGCTCAAGGCCATCGCCAATGACGAGAGCCGTGATGACAATGAGCGGCTGATGGCGCGCCTGAAGATGGCCGAGCTGCCGCGCAACGCCAATCCGACGCGGGTGCGCAACCGCTGCGAGCTGACCGGCCGCAGCCGCGCATATTACCGCAAGTTCAAGCTTTCGCGCGTCATGCTGCGGGAACTGGCCAACAAGGGCCTGATTCCCGGTGTGACGAAGTCGAGCTGGTAAGGGCTGACAAAGATGTCGATGACCGATCCCCTGGGCGATATGCTCACCCGGATCCGGAATGGCCAGCAGGCCAAGAAGGATTCCATTCTCTCCCCGGCCTCCAAGCTGCGGGCGCGCGTGCTCGATGTGCTGCAGCGCGAGGGCTATATCCGTGGCTACAGCAAGGCCGATGACGGCAGCGCCACTGCCGCGCTGCGCATCGACCTCAAATATTTCGAAGGCGAGCCGGCCATCCAGCATGTGTCGCGTGTCTCCAAGCCCGGCCGCCGCGTTTATTCGGGGTCTGCTGACCTGCCGCGGGTTCGCAACGGTCTGGGGATCGTGATTGTCTCGACGCCGCGTGGCGTTCTCTCCGATGCGGAAGCGCGTGAGCAGAATGTCGGCGGCGAAGTTCTCTGCCAGGTGTTTTGATCATGTCGCGCATTGGAAAAAAGCCGGTTCCCGTTCCCGCTGGTGTCACCGCCACGATCGAGGACCGCATTCTGAACGTGAAGGGCCCCAAGGGCGCCATGTCGATGCCGCTGTCGGACGATATCAGCTATGATGTCCGCACTGGCGAGATCGGCGTGACCCCGGCCAATGCCACCAAGCGCGCGCGGGCCTTCTGGGGCATGCAGCGCACCATGGTCGCCAATCTGGTGCAGGGCGTGACCGAGGGCTTCACCAAGACGCTCGAGATCAGCGGCGTTGGCTATCGTGCGGCGGTGCAGGGCTCGAACCTGCGCCTGCAGCTCGGCTACAGCCATGATGTCGATTTCGCCATTCCCGATGGCATCACCATCAAGACGCCCGACCAGACCACGGTCGAGATCAGCGGCATGGACAAGCAGCGGGTTGGCCAGGTCGCCGCCGAGATCCGGCGCTGGCGCAAGCCGGAGCCCTACAAGGGCAAGGGCATCAAATATCGCGGTGAGTATATCTTCCGCAAGGAAGGGAAGAAGAAGTAATGGCCAAGCTGACTGTTTTCGAACAGCGCCGGCGGCGGGTCCGCACGGCGCTTCGCCTCAAGGGTGGCGGTCGTCCGCGCTTGTCGATCCACCGCACCTCGCAGCACATCTATGCTCAGGTCATCGACGACAGCAAGGGCATCACCCTCGCCGCCGCCTCGACGCTGGAGCCTTCGCTGCGCGGCGCGACCGGCGCTACCACCACGGCGGCGGCCGATGTCGGCAAGCGCCTGGCCGAGCGCGCCAAGGCGGCCGGTGTCTCGGCCGTGGTGTTCGACCGTGGCGGCTTCCTGTTTCATGGCCGCGTGAAAGCGCTGGCTGACGGCGCCCGCGAAGGCGGATTGGAGTTTTAAGATGGCGGATGAGATTGTGGATAGCGGCGCGGCCGCCGGCGGTGAAGCCGGCCAGGGTCGTCGCGGTCGCGGCGGCGGCGGTGGCGGTGGCCGGGGCCCGGGTCGCGGCGGCGAGCGCGGTGGCGATCGTGGCGGGGACCGTGGTCGCGGCCGTCGTGATGCCTCCGCCGAGCCGGCTGGCGAAGAGCTGGTCGAAAAGCTGGTTCACATCAATCGCGTCTCCAAGACGGTGAAGGGCGGCAAGCGCTTCGGCTTTGCAGCGCTCGTCGTCGTCGGCGATGCCAAGGGCCGGGTCGGGTTTGGCCATGGCAAGGCGCGCGAAGTGCCGGAAGCCATCCAGAAGGCCACTGCCGCCGCCAAGAAGGCGATGATCCGCGTGCCGCTGCGCGATGGCCGCACGCTGCACCATGATGGCTTTGGCCATTTCGGCGCCGGCAAGGTTTACGTCCGCTCCGCCACCCAGGGCACCGGCATCATCGCCGGCGGTCCGATGCGCGCCGTCTTCGAATCGCTCGGCGTTGCCGATGTGGTCACCAAGTCGGTCGGCACCAACAACCCATACAATATGATCCGCGCCACTTTCGCCGCCCTCTCGGAGCAGACCAGCCCCAAGAGCGTCGCCCAGCGTCGTGGCAAGAAGGTCGCTGATCTCATGGCGCGCCGCGGCGATGTGTCGGCGCGCGTGGCGGAAGCTGACGCTGAAGCCGTGGCATAAGGACAGGCAAGATGGCAAAGCTCAAAGTCACCCAGATCGGCTCGCCGATCCGCCGGGCCCCGGTTCAGGAAAAGACCCTGATCGGCCTTGGCCTCAACAAGATGCACCGCTCGCGCGAGCTGGAGGATACGCCCTCGGTGCGCGGCATGATCCGCGCGGTGCAGCATCTGGTGAAGGTGGAACCCATCGCCTGAGCCCCTTAGGGGTCTTATCTTCAACGCGCGACCTGAGCGAAAGCGAGTGCACGACATGACCAAGCTTCACGATCTCCACGACAATCCCGGTGCCCGCAAGGACCGTGTCCGCGTTGGCCGCGGCATCGGCTCGGGCCTCGGCAAGACCGCGGGCCGCGGCCAGAAGGGCCAGACCTCGCGCTCGGGCGTGTCGATCGCTGGCTTCGAGGGCGGTCAGATGCCCATCCACATGCGGCTGCCCAAGCGCGGGTTCAACAACATCTCGCGCCGTGAGTTCGCCGAGCTCAACCTCGGCACGCTGCAGGCGATGATCGACGCCGGCCGGCTTGATGCCAAGTCGGTGATCGATGCCGATGCGCTGGTCGCCGCCAAGGTCATCACCCACAAGCGTGACGGCGTGCGCCTGCTCGCCAAGGGCGCGCTTACCGCCAAGGTGTCGCTCAAGCTGGCCGGCGCCAGTGCGGCCGCCAAGGCAGCGGTGGAAGCTGCGGGCGGCTCGATCGAGCTGCCGGCGCCCAAGCCCGCGCCCTTGAGCAAGGACGAAGCCAAGGCCGCGCGGGCCGACGCGCGCGCGGCCAAGGCGGCGAAGTAAGCGCCGCTGCAGGTCTGACCGGTCAAAAAGCAGCATGGCGTTCAGGGGCTCTTGCCCCTATTGAGCAAGCAGATGGCCATGATGGCCGAAAGGTGACAGGCAGGGACGATGGCATCAGCCGCCGAACAAATGGCCGCGAACCTGAGCTTCGCGAACTTCTCCAAGGCCACTGAGCTCAAGCAGCGGCTGTGGTTCACGCTCGGCGCGCTGATCGTCTTTCGTCTCGTCTCCTTCGTGCCGCTGCCCGGCATCGATCCGGTGGCGCTCGGCTCGCTGTTTCAGGGCACCCAGGGCGGTGTCCTTGATTTCTTCAACATGTTCTCGGGCGGCGCGCTTGAGCGCATGAGCCTGATCGCGCTCGGCGTGACGCCCTATATCACCGCGTCGATCGTGGTGCAGCTGATGACCTCGCTGGTGCCCAGCTTCATCGCGCTCAAGAAAGAGGGCGACACCGGGCGCAAGACGCTCAACCAATATACCCGCTTCGGCACCGTCTTCCTCACCATCGTGCAGGGCTATGGCATCGCCGTCGGCCTTGAAAGCTGGGGCGCGGCCGATGGCTCGAGCGCGGTCATCGATCCCGGCATGTTCTTCCGCATCTCGACCGTCATCAGCCTTGTCGGCGGCACCATGTTCCTGATGTGGCTCGGCGAGCAGATCACCGCGCGCGGCATCGGCAACGGCATTTCGCTGATCATCATGGCCGGCATCGTCGCCCAGCTGCCAAGCGCGCTCGGCACGATGTTCGAGCAGGCGCGCACCGGCGCCATCTCGTCCGGCTTCGTGCTGCTGGTCACCGTGCTGGCGCTCGCCACCATCGCCTTCATCTGCCTGATGGAGCGTGCCCAGCGGCGCATTCTCATCCAATATCCCAAGCGCCAGGTCGGCAGCCGCATGACCCAGGGCGAGAGCTCGCACCTGCCATTGAAGGTCAATACCGCGGGCGTCATCCCGCCGATCTTCGCCTCCTCGCTGCTGCTGATGCCGCTCACCATCGCCCAGTTCTCAGCGCAGGGCGGCACTGGTCCCGATTGGCTGATCACCATCACCACCGCGCTTCAGCACGGCGCGCCGCTCTACATGGCGCTCTATGCCATCGGCATCGCCGGCTTCGCCTTCTTCTACACGGCCATCGTCTTCAACCCGGAAGAGACCGCCGAGAATCTGAAGAAATATGGCGGCTTCGTGCCCGGCATCCGGCCCGGCCAGCGCACCGCGGAATTTCTCGATTATGTGCTCAACCGGATCACCGTGCTCGGCGCCGCCTATCTGGTGCTGATCTGCCTGCTGCCCGAATTCCTGATCTCGAGCCTGGCCGTGCCCTTTTATTTCGGTGGCACATCGCTGCTGATCGTGGTCAATGTGACCATGGACACGGTCTCACAGATCCAGAGTCATTTGCTGGCCCATCAATATGAGGGCCTGATCAAGAAATCGAAGCTGCGGGGCGGACGGCGTTGAACCTCATTCTTCTGGGCCCCCCGGGGGCAGGCAAGGGCACTCAGGCGAGCCGGCTGGTCAAGCAGCGCGGGCTGGTCCAGCTTTCAACCGGCGACATGCTGCGCGCCGCCGTCGCCGCTGAAACGCCGGTCGGCCTGGCTGCCAAGCAGGTGATGGCCAGCGGCGGGCTGGTCTCCGACGAGATCGTCAACGGCATCCTGTCCGAGCGGCTGGATCAGGACGATGTTCGCGCCGGCTTCATTCTCGATGGCTATCCGCGCACCGCCGCCCAGGCGCATGAGCTGGATGCGATGCTCAAGCGCAAGCAGATGGTGCTCGACCATGTCATCGAGCTGGTCGTCGACGAAGCCGCGCTGGTTGACCGGGTGACCGGCCGCTTCACCTGCGCCAGCTGCGGCGAAGGCTATCATGATGCCCACAAGGCCCCCAAGGTCGCGGGCGTCTGCGATGTCTGCGGCGGGACCAGCTTCAAGCGCCGGGCAGACGACAATGCCGAGACCGTGCATACCCGCATGGAGGAATATCGCGCCAAGACCGCGCCGATTCTTCCCCATTATGAAGCACAGGGGCTGGTCACCCGCCTCGACGGCATGGCTGACATGGACCAAGTGGCCGCGAGCATCGACAAGGTGCTCGACAGCGCGGGCTGATCGCAGGTCCACGGGCTCTGGATGGGGGTTGACTCTCCACGGCTTCGCCTATAACGCCGCTCTCTCCGACAAATCGGGACAGGGTCATGCAGAATTTCGCTGCATGACCGAGCTTTGAGATGGAAACCGTTGCCCTCGGTGACCGTGGAGCGTGAAAGGAACAGTTTGTGGCACGTATTGCGGGTGTGAATATCCCGACCAACAAGCGCGTTGAGATCGCGCTCACCTATATCCACGGCATCGGCCGCACCACCGCGAAGCAACTCGCCACCGAGCTGGGCTTTCCGCCCGAGCGCCGGGTGCAGGACCTGACCGACTCCGAGGTGCTGTCCATCCGCGAGAAGATCGACCGCGAGCTGATGGTGGAGGGCGATCTCCGCCGCACCACCCAGATGAACATCAAGCGGCTGATGGACCTCGCCTGCTACCGCGGTCTGCGGCATCGCAAGGGCCTTCCGGTCCGTGGCCAGCGCACCCACACCAACGCCCGGACCCGCAAGGGCAAGGCCAAGCCGATCGCCGGCAAGAAGAAGTAAGCGCCGCTTCCTTCTTTTCTCCAGCAGACACGGAACAGGACAAAATCGATGGCACGCGAAGTCGCACGCATCAAGCGCCGGGAGCGCAAGAACATTACCTCTGGTGTCGCCCATGTGAACGCCAGCTTCAACAATACCATGATCACCATCACCGACGCGCAGGGCAATGCGATTGCCTGGTCGAGTGCCGGCACGATGGGCTTCAAGGGCAGCCGCAAGTCGACGCCGTTCGCGGCGCAGATGGCGGCCGAGGATGCCGGCAAGAAGGCCGCCGAACACGGCGTCCGGACGCTGGAAGTGGAAGTGCGTGGGCCCGGCTCGGGTCGCGAATCGGCGCTGCGCGCGCTGCAGGCGGTGGGCTTTCAGATCACGGCCATTCGCGATGTGACGCCGATCCCGCACAATGGCGTGCGCCCGCCCAAGCGTCGCCGCGTCTGAGTTTTGCTCGTGTGGCGCGGTCGTGTCCCCCGGCGCGGCTGCGTGAGCGTTTATGGTTCCGGGGGTGGGCGGGTGACGACCCGTCTGCCCTGATGATGATGAGGTGAGCCTGTGGCTGTTGTCGCCAAGAATTGGACCGAACTGAAGAAGCCCAATGGGCTGGAAACCAAGCCGAGCGCCGACAACCGGCGCAAGGTCAGCTTTGTTGCCGAACCGCTGGAGCGCGGCTTTGGCCTGACGCTGGGCAACTCGCTGCGCCGCGTGCTGCTGTCCTCGCTGCAGGGCGCCGCCGTCACCGCGATCAAGCTCGACGGCGTGCTCCATGAATTCTCGAGCCTCGCCGGCGTGCGTGAGGACATCACCGACATCGTGCTCAACATCAAGCAGCTGGCGCTGCGCATGCAGGGCGACCAGCCCAAGCGCGTGCACCTGAACGCCACCGGCCCCGGCGAAGTCACCGCCGGCCAGATCAGCGTCACTGGCGACATGGAGGTGATGAACCCCGAGCTCGTCATTTGCACGCTCGACGAGGGCGCGACGCTCAACCTGGAGCTGACCGTCGAAGCCGGCAAGGGCTATGTCCCGGCCAGCGCCAACCGCCCGGCCGATGCGCCCATCGGCCTGATCCCGGTCGACGCGCTCTATTCGCCGGTCCGTCAGGTCAGCTACAAGGTCGAGAACACCCGCGTCGGTCAGGAGCTTGACTATGACAAGCTGACCATCACGGTCGAGACCGATGGCTCGGTGACGCCCGAAGACAGCCTCGCCTATGCCGCCAAGATCCTGCAGGATCAGCTGCAGCTGTTCGTCAACTTCGAGGATGTGCCGGTTGCAGCCCCCGCGCCGCTGCCCGCCGGCGGCCCGATCGAGGTCGATGACAACACCGCCATCAACCGCTATCTGCTGAAGAAGGTCGATGAGCTGGAGCTCTCGGTGCGTTCGGCCAACTGCCTGAAGAACGACAACATCATCTACATCGGAGATCTGGTGCAGAAGAGCGAGAGCGAAATGCTGCGCACGCCGAATTTCGGTCGCAAGTCCCTGAACGAAATCAAGGAAGTGCTCAGCCACATGGGTTTGCGCCTCGGCATGGAAATCTCGGGCTGGCCGCCGGAGAACATCGAGGAAATGGCGAAGAAGCTCGAACAGGACTTCTGAGCCACACGTCAGGGGTCAATGGGCTGCCCCAAGTTCAGCCTGGCCCGGGGTACCTGACACGGCCCCGGAACGAACGGAGAAAATACCATGCGTCACCGCCACGGACACCGCAAGCTGGGCCGGACCAGCAGCCACCGCATCGCCATGTTCCGCAACATGTCGGCAGCGCTCATCAAGCATGAGCAGATCACCACCACGCTCGCCAAGGCGCGCGAAATCCGTCCCTATCTCGAAAAGCTGGTGACGCTGGCCAAGCATGGCGGCTTGTCCAACCGTCGTCTTGCCATGGCCCGCCTTGGCGACGAGACGCAGCTGGTCAAGCTGTTCGACGTGCTGGCCGCGCGTTATGCTGACCGGCCGGGCGGCTATATCCGCATCATCAAGGCCGGCACTCGGCGCAGCGATTTCGCGCCCATGGCGATCGTCGAGTTCGTCGACCGCGATGTCAGCGCCAAGGGCCAGGATTCCGGTCCGGTCGAGAGCTTCGACGACGAAGATTGATCCTTACGGGATCGATACCCCCTCTTGATGATGAAAGGCTGAGCCATGGCCGATGACAACACGCTTCCCGAAGGTACTGACGCGCCCCTGCCGCAGGTTGCCATCCTCACCCAATATGTGAAGGACCTGTCGTTCGAAAACCCCAATGCTCCGGCCTCGCTTCAGGCCGAAGGCCAGCCCAAGATCGACGTCAATGTCGGCGTCAATGCCCGGCGTGTGAACGAGACGATGTTCGAGGTCGAACTAAAGGTCAGCGCCACCGCCAAGGTCGGCGAGACGACGAGTTTCATCGTCGATCTGCTCTATGCCGGCCTGTTCGGGCTGCAGCATGTGCCCGATGATGCGCTCGAGCCGTTCCTCATCATCGAGGCGCCGCGCATCCTCTTCCCCTTCGCCCGGCGCATCATCGCCGATTCGGTGCGCGATGGCGGCTTCCCGCCGCTGATGCTCGACCCGATCGACTTTCACAGCCTCTACATGAGCCAGCGCGGCCTTGGCCCCGATGGCCAGCCCATCGGCAACGCCTGACCAAGCGCACTCGCGCGCGCGCGGTCAATCGGCTAGGCCAGCAGCCATGGCCGAGCGCGTGATCATCAACGAGGACCGGGCCGCCGGCGGCCCCGCGGGGAGGCGGCGCTGAATCTCCTGCGCGCCACCGCGACCATCGGCGGCCTGACGCTGATGAGCCGTATCGCCGGTTTCGTCCGCGATGTGCTGATGGCGCGCTATATCGGCGCCGGCATGGCGGCCGACGTCTTCCTCATCGCCTTCCGCCTGCCCAATCTGTTCCGCTCACTGTTTGCCGAGGGCGCTTTCTCGGCCGCCTTTGTACCGATGTTCAACCGCCAGGTCGGCGAGGATGGCGGCGACCTCCGGCGCGCCCGGCGCTTCGCCGAGGATGTGCTCTCGGTGCTGCTGCCGGTGCTGCTGCTCTTCACCTTCGTCATGGTGGTGGCCGCCGGGCCAGTGGTCTGGGCGCTCACCGGGGGGTTCCGCGATGATGATCCGGCCAAGTTCGCGCTCGCCGTCGACTTCACCCGCCTCACCTTCCCCTATCTGATGCTGGTCAGCCTGGTGGCGTTGATGGGCGGCATCTTGAATTCGCTCGGCCGCTTCTGGGTCAATGCCGCAGCCCCGGTGCTGCTCAACATCACGCTCATTTCCAGCCTGCTGCTGTTCGCCGGTAAGGCGGATGTGCTGGTGGCGCGCGGCCTGGCGCTGGCGGTGTCGCTGGCTGGCGTCGCGCAATTGCTCTGGCTGCTCTGGGGCTGCCTGCGCGCCGATGTGCGGCTGCGGCTGCGCCGGCCGCGGCTGGGCGCGGATGTGCGGCGCATGATGCAGCTGATCGTGCCCGCCGCGCTGGGCGCAGGCGCGGTGCAGATCAACCTCTTGATCTCGACCGCGCTGGCCGCGCGCTTCCTGCCCGAGGGTGCTGTCTCATGGCTCTATTATGCCGACCGGCTCAACCAGCTGCCGCTCGGCATCATCGGCATCGGCGTGGGCACGGCGCTGCTGCCGGCGCTTTCGCGGCAGATCGGCGCGGGTGAAGACGCCGCCGCGCAGCGCACGCAGAACCGGGCGATCGAGCTGGCGCTGCTGCTCACCCTGCCCTGTGCGGCCGGCCTCGCGCTGCTGGCCGCGCCGATCATCGGGACGCTCCTCGAGCAGGGCGCCTTTCTGGCCAGCGACACCGGGGCCACATCGGCGGCGCTGTCGGTGTTCGCGCTCGGCCTGCCGGCCTATGTGCTGATCAAGGTGCTCACGCCGGGCTTTCACGCCCGGCAGGACACGGCGACGCCAGTGCGCGTGGCGTTGGGCGCCATTGCCATCAACCTCATCGGCAATCTGCTGCTGATCTGGCCGCTCGGCCATATCGGCATCGCCGTGGCGACCGCCGTTTCGGCCTGGGCCAATGCCGCCATGCTCTATCTACTGCTGCATCGCCGCGGCCTGTTCGCCATCGATGCGCGCCTGCGCCGGACCCTGCCACGGCTGGTGCTGGCAACCGCGCTCATGGGCGCGCTGCTCGCCGGCCTGTTGGCGGCGCTGCCCTTTGCGGCTGCCGCCACGCTGGCCGGGCGCGCGCTGTTGCTGCTCATATTGATCATCGGCGGTGCGCTGGCCTATCTGGCGGCGGTGCGGCTTCTGGGCGTGATCACCTTCGCCGAGTTCAAGGCGCAATTTCGAAGGGGCAAAGCATGAGCCGCGTGTTTTCCGGCATCCAGCCGACCGGCAATCTCCATCTCGGCAATTATCTGGGCGCGATCCGCAACTGGGTGCGGATGCAGGACAGCCATGACTGTGTCTTCTGCGTCGTCGATCTTCATGCCATCACCGTGGCGCAAGACCCCAAGGCGCTGCGCGCCGGCATCAGGGAGATGACCGCAGCGCTCATCGCCTCGGGGCTCGACCCGGACCGCTGCGTGCTCTTCAATCAGAGCGCGGTCCGGGTCCATGCCGAGCTGGCCTGGATCCTGATGTGCACCGCCCGCATGGGCTGGCTCGGGCGGATGACCCAGTTCAAGGAGAAGAGCGGCAAGGACCGCGAGGGTGCGAGCGTCGGGCTGTTCACCTATCCCGTGCTGCAGGCTGCCGACATCCTCGCCTACAAGGCCACCCATGTGCCGGTGGGCGAAGACCAGAAGCAGCATCTGGAGCTCGCCCGCGACATCGCGCTCAAGTTCAATACCGACACCGGCACCGAGCTGTTTCCCCTGCCCGAGCCGGTGATCGAGGGGCCGGCGACGCGGGTGATGAGCCTGCGCGACGGCAGCGCCAAAATGTCGAAGTCCGATCCTTCCGATGCCGCCCGCATCAACCTGACCGACAGTGCCGATGCCATCGCCCAGAAGATCAAGCGCGCCAAGACCGACCCCGAGCCGCTGCCCTCGGACCGCGCCGGGCTGGCTGGCCGGCCGGAGGCCGCCAATCTCGTCGGCCTGATGGCCGCGCTTTCCGGGCAGAGCGTCGAGGCGGTGCTGGCCGAATGGGGCGGCCAGGGTTTCGGGGCCTTCAAGCCGGCACTCGCTGACGCGATGGTGGCAGCGCTCGCGCCCATCACGGCGCGCTTCAACGCGCTGAAGGACGATCATGCGACGCTCGATGCCATATTGGCGCGCGGCGCGGAAAAGGCGCGCGCCATCGCCGAGCCGGTGCTCATCGAGGCGCAGCGGGCCGTGGGCTTCCGCGACTGACGGTCATTTTCAGTTCACAACCAATTCACTTGCGCTGACGTATCGGAGACACCATCTCATAGGTGTCATTACCAAGGGTCAGAGCCATGCGTGCACTCAAATTGATGCTTCCCCTCACCGCGCTGGGCGTGCTGTCCGCCTGCGCGCCAACCTTCGAGGCGCGGGTGGCGCGCTTTCAGCAGATGCCGGCGCCGCAGAGCCAGAGCTTCACCATCGAGCCGCATGACCAGGCCAATCGCGGCGGCCTCGAATTTGCCACCTATGCCAATTATGTGCGCCAGAAGCTGATCGCCAATGGCTATAGCGAAGCCGCCAGCCCGCAGCAGGCCGCGCTGACCGTGATGCTCGACTACACCGTGGGGGCCCCGCGCGAGAAGGTGCGCACCCGGCCCGGCGTCGGCTGGGGCGGCTTCGGCCCGGGCTGGGGCTGGAACCCCTATTGGGGCGGCTTTGGCGGCTGGGGTGGTTTCGGCGGCTGGGGTGGCGGCTGGGGCGGCGGTGCCGATGTCTATTCGGTGACGCAGTACAACAGCGTCGTCGCGCTCAAGATCAAGCGCAACGCCGATGATGTCAGCGTGTTCGAGGGCCGCGCCGAAACGGTGAGCAGCTCCAACAACCTGACCCAGCTTGTGCCCAATCTGGTCACCGCGATCTTCGCCAACTTCCCCGGCAACAGCGGCGAGACGGTACGCGTCAAGTTCGATCCCGCCAAGCCCGACGTCGCGCCCAAGGTGACCCCCGGCCGCTAGGGCGTTCTCAACGTCTCAGCGCCGGGGAATTTCTTCCTCGGCGCCCATCCGGCCGGTGCGGTCGCGCGCCCAGGCGTCAACCTGCTTCTGGTTGCACCCCACAGCGCCGCCGGCCGCCACCGCCGAGCAGCTGCCGATGCCGCCGCCGGCCACATCACCCACCAGCAGGGCGCGATTCTCCTCGAACGGGCTGCGCTGGCTCTCGGGCTGACGCAGCTGCTCGGGGATCCGGTAAATCTCCGATTCGGGCAGCCGGGCGCAGACCACCACCTCATCCGGCGATTCGGGCTTGGGGCAGGGCTCGGTGCCAAACACCGTCACCAGCCGCTGGCGCGGCTGGGTGCCATCACCGCTGACCATGGACGGCTTGAGGGTGGAGAGCACCGGGCTTTCCGGCTCCGCCGTGATCCGCTCGATCACCGGCCGCTCGACGGGCGCGGGCGCGGCATCCGGCACGGGCGGACCTTTTACCGGCCGATCACTTGTCTGGGCAAAGGCGGCCGTCTGCACCAGAGCCGTCGCGGCCAAGAGAAACACCAGCGCCCGCATCATTCACTCTCCACACTGTCCGCCTCACTTGTAGAACATTCGACCTTGCCCGCAAATGCACAAGTGTCGGCCCGGCGCCCTGTCAGTGGTCGATATGCATGGTGTAGGTGAAACGGTCCCCGGGATGGGTCGAATCCGAGATTTCGACGATCCGGTCACTGGTGTCGCGGTAGATGCGCACGATCCGCAGCACCGGTGAGCGGCGTGGAATCTCCAGCACATTCGCCTCATGATGCCCGGCGGCGGCGGCAGTGATGTTCTGCACGATCTGCTTGACGCGGAACCCCGCCGAGCGGCCCAGCTGCTCGAACAGCGGCTGCGGGCCGGGCCGCAGCGCCGGCACATGGGCGGCCAGCTCGGGATTGATATAGACGTTGGTCGAGGCGATGGCCGGGCCGCCGGCGGACAGGCGACGCAGCCCGCACAAGTGCAGCCAGTCGCTGCCGGGCGCCACCCCGAGCGCCTCGGCCCTGGCCCCGGACAGGTTGATGGTGCCGCAATCCTTGAACAGAAACTGCGATTCGGCGGCATATTGCAGGATATCGGCGATATCGGAGAGCGGCTGGCGCAGCCCCTGCTCGGGGCTGGCGACGACCGTGCCCGAGCCGCGCCGCCGCCGGATCAGCCCTTCGGCCTGCAGCCGGCGCAGCGCCTCGCGCACGGTGAAGCGCGACACGCCGTAGCGCGCGCACAGCACGCTTTCGGTCGGCACAGCGTCGCCCCGGGCATATTCACCCGCCACAATCGCCGCGCGCAGCTCGGTGGCGACCTGCACATAGCGTGGTTCTGTGCCGCTTTCCCCGGCCATGGTGCGATGCATCCCCCTTGTTTTCGCCCCTCACCTTGATTGATGTGGCGCGAGACCGCAATAAGTCCGGACATTTGAAGGACCGCAGATGACCGCCCGATTGCTCGATTTCGCCCATGGCCCGCTCGCCGTGCCGGCCCCGGTGCGGGCCCGCGCGCTGATGCTGCTCGAAGACACGCTGGCGGTCGGCGTGGCTGGCTCGACCGCGCCGGGCGCTGACGGGGTGCTGACGGCGGCGCGGCGATGGGGCGCAGGCGATGAAGTGCCGATCCTCGGGCGCGATGTCCGGCTGCCGCGCGCTGGCGCCGCCTTCGTCAATGGCTATCAGATCCACTGCCTCGAATGGGATGCGGTGCATGAGCCCGCCGTCGTCCATGCCATGTCGGTGGTCACCGCCGTCGTGCTCTCGGCGGCGCGCGGCAAGCCGGCCGAGGCCGCGCTCGAAGCGGTGATGGTCGGCGTCGAGACGGCCTGTCTGCTCGGGGTGGCGGCCACCAGCCCGCTCAAATTCTTCCGCCCCGCCACCGCCGGGGTGATCGGCGGCGCGCTCGCCGCCGCCCGGCTCGCCGGCCTGCCGCGCGAGCGGTTCGGCGATGTGCTGGGGCTGGCCCATGCGCAGGCGGCGGGCACCATGCAGGCGCATGTCGAAGGCTCGGTGGCGCTGCCGCTGCAAGTGGCGGCGGCCGCGCGCGCGGCCGTCACCGCGGTCGATCTGGTCGAAGCTGGCCTCACCGGGCCGCAGGACGCCTTGACCGGCCCGTTCGGCTATTTCCCTGTCTTCGACCAGGGCGACCCGCTGCCGCTGCTCGAAACGCTGGGCACGCATTGGCGGGTCGGCGAGATCAGCGTCAAGCCCTGGCCCTCGGGCCGCGCCAGCCACGCCACGCTCGCCGCCATCGCCGATGTTCTGCAAGACGCGCCGGCCGCCGACATACTGCGAATCGAGGCCGAGGTGCCGCAGCTGATCGCCCGGCTGGTCGGCCGCCCCTGGCGTGAGGGCATGACGCCCGCCTATGCGCGGCTCTGCCTGCCGTTTCTGGCCGCGCTGATGCTGCGCGATGGCCGCATCGATCCGCGCGAATTCATAGCCCAGGGCTTTGCCGATGACAGACTGAAGGCCTTGGCCGCCCGCCTCGACATCCGGGTCGATGGCAATCCCGATCCCAATGCGCTCGCCCCCCAGCGGTTCCGTTTTCACCTCGCCGGCGGCCATGTGCGCGAGCTCAAGGTGCCCGCCACGCTCGGCAGCCCGGCCAACGACCTGACCGAGGCGCAGCAGGCCGCCAAGATCGCCTTTGCCCTCGCCCTCGGCGTGCGCCCCCAGCCAGTCGGTGATCCGCTGGCCGTGCTCACCGGCGCGGATGGATGAGCGGCGCCTATTTCGCCCGCGCCGATGTCGGCCAGCTCGTCCGTGACTATCCGGCCGGACCAGCCTTTCTGGCGCGCTTTGCCGGCATGTCGGTCGATGAGCTGCGCGGGTTGCAGGAACGCCGCTTCAAGGCCTTGATGGCGCGCGGTTGGGCCATTCCCTTTTATCAGCGGCTCTGGGGCGCGCGCGGCATCGAGCCGGACGATATCCGCAGCCTCGATGATCTTCCGCGCCTGCCGACCTATGACAAGGCCGATCTGATGGCCTCGATCGCCGCCCATCCGCCGCTCGGCGATTTTCACGGCCTTGAAGGCGGGCTGGGTCGCTCGCCGCTGATCATGCACACGACCAGCGGCACCACCGGCAAGCCGCAGGTGCTGCTGTTTGGCCCGCGCGGCCGTGAGACCGGCAATCTGCTCATCGCCCGCATGGCGCACTGGATGGGGCTGGCCGACGGCGATGTCGTCCACAGCGTCTATGGGCATGGCATGATCAACGGCGGCCATTATGTCCGCGAGGCCTTCACCCGTCATACCAACGCGCTGTTCCTCAGCGCCGGCACCGGCGCCGAGACCCGCTCGGCCGCGCAGGTGCGGCTGATGGCCGAGTTCGGCGCCACCGTGGCGGTCGGCTTCATCGACTATATCCGCACGCTCGCGGAAGTCGCCCGCGCCGAAGGGCTCGAACCGGGCGAGGATATCCGGCTCAGGCTCATCATCGGCCATCTCGGCACCGAAGACCGGCGCGCCGTCGAAGCCGCCTGGGGCGGCGCGCGGGCCTTTGACTGGTACGGCGTCGGCGACACCGGCTGCATCGCCGCCGAAGGGCCAGAGCGCGACGGCCTTTATGTCTGGGAAGACGCGCAGTGGCTCGAGATCTGCGATGTCGAGGACGGCACCCCGCTGCCGTCCGGCGCGCGCGGCGACATGGTGATCACAACCCTCTACAAGTCCGACGTCGCGCCGTGCATCCGCTTCAACACCCATGACATCTCGGCGCTCAGCCCCGGCGGCAACCCCCATGGCCTGCCGTTCCGCCGCATCCAGGGCTTCATGGGCCGCTCCGACAATATGGTGAAGCTGCGCGGCATCAACGTCTTTCCCCATGCCATCAGCGCGCTGATCGAGGGCGAGACGGCGTTGACCGGCGAATTCATCTGCCATGTGCGCGGCCAGCAGATGACGGTCACGCTGGAGCACAAGGCACCCGCGCACGGCGATATGACGGCGCTGGCGGCGCGGCTGCGCGCCGGGCTCGGCGTCGAGGTGGCGGTGCGGCTGGTCGGTCCGGGCGCGACGGCCGCCGACACCCAGATCGAGACCCGGCAAAAGCCGCTGCGGCTGATCATGGAGGGCGGATGAGCGCCGCCGGCACGCTGGCGCGGATTGCGCGCGACAACCCAGCGCTCAAAGCGCTTACGCTCGTCGATGCCGCCGCCATGGCGCCGCTCGATGCGCCTGCGCGCGGCCCGCTCGCCGGCTTTTCCATCGCGGTCAAGGCCAATATCGACGTGCAGGGCTGGCCAACCACCGCCGGCGTGCGCGGTCGCGGCGCGCCGGCACGCGCCGATGCGCCGGTCGTCGCCCGGCTGCGCGCCGCAGGGGCCGCCATCGTGGCGCAGGCCAACATGCACGAGGCCGCACTCGGCACCACCAGCGACAATCCGCACTTCGGCCGCACCGCCAATCCGCATCGCGCCGGGCGCACGCCGGGCGGCTCCAGCGGTGGCTCGGCCGCGGCCGTGGCGGCCGGCATGGTGCGCGCCGCGCTCGGCACCGATACCATGGGCTCGGTCCGCATTCCCGCCGCCTGCTGTGGTATTTACGGCCTCAAGCCCAGCCACGGCGCCGTGCCGGCCGCCGGGCTGGTGCCGCTCGCCGCCTCGCTGGATGTGATTGGCCCGCTGGCCCGCTCGGTCGAGGATCTCGCAGCACTTTCGGGCGTGATGATGGCGCTCGCAGCCCCGCGCCCGGTGCAGCGCGTCGCCGTGCTGGCCGATCTCGAGGCGGCCGAACTGCAACCCGCCGTCCGCCACGGGCACGGCGCGGCGCGCACGGCGCTGCAGGGGCTTGGCATCACGGTCGAAACGCTGCCGCTGGCCGGCCTCGATCTCAAGGCCGCGCGGCTGGGCGGCTTTTTCGAAGCCGCCGAGGAAGCGCGGCTCACCTTTGCAGCGGAGCTGGCCGCCGGCACCATGTCGCCGGCTTTCGTCCATATGATGGACCATGCCGCCGCCGCCGCGCCCGAGCGCATCGCCAAGGCCCGCGCAGCGCGCGAGACCGTACGCGCAGCGGTGCTGGCTGCGCTCGATGCCGCCGATCTCCTGCTGATGCCGGTCATGCCGATGGTCGCGCCCGCGCACGGGGCGCGGGCCGACGAGATGGCCAGCTTCACGGCGCTCGCCAACTATGCCGGCGTGCCGGCGCTGGCGATGCCGGTCGGCTTTGATGGTGACGGCCTGCCCGTCGCTGTGCAATTGCTGGGCCGCGCCGGGGATGAGGCGACGCTGCTGGCTGTGGCAGCGCGGCTCGATGCGGTCCTGCAGGGCTGGCGACCCCCGCCCGGTTATTTCTAGAGGAGACGATCATGCGGATATTGGTGCTGTTCAACCTGAAGCCCGGCGTCGCAGCGGCGGATTATGAGCATTGGGCCAAGACCCGCGACATGCCGGGCGTGCGCTCGCTGATGTCGATCGATGATTTCCGCGTCTATGGCATCACCGGCATCTTCGGCTCCGATGCCAAGCCGCCCTTCCAATATGCCGAGGTCATCGACATCGCCGATATGGACGGCTTCCTCACCGACATCGCCCAGCCGATGATGGTCGAAGTGGCAGCCGAGTTCCAGCAATGGGCCGACGCGCCGCTGTTCCTCACCACCGATGAGCTGGTGCTCGCATGAGCGGGCGCTTTGCCGGCCGGGTCGTCGTCGTCACCGGCTCAGGGCGGCCAAGGGGGCTGGGCCAGGCGATCCTGCAACGCTTCGCCGAGGAAGGGGCGACGTGCGTCGTCTCCGATGTCACTTCGGGCGGCAGCGGCCTCGCCTCCTCAAGCGACGCGCAGGCTGTGGTCGATGATCTGAAGGCGCGCGGCGCCGAGGTCATCTTCCAGCCCTGCGACGTGACACAGGAAGACGAAACCGAGGCGCTGGTCGCCGCCACCGTCGCCGCCTTCGGCCGCCTCGATGTGATGGTCAACAATGCCGGTATCGGCTTTTTGATGAAGCCGCTGCTCGAAACCAGCGCCGCCGACTGGGACCGGGTGCTGGGCGTCAATCTCAAGGGCGCGTTTCTCTGCACAAAGGCCGCCGCACGCCAGTTCATCGCGCAGGGGCCGGGCGCAGACGGCATCGCCGGGCGCGTCATCAACATCGCCTCACAGGCCGCCAAATCGGGCTTTCCGCACATGGCGCCCTATACCGCCTCCAAGCACGGCATGGTCGGGCTCACCCGCTCCAACGCTGTCGAGCTCGGGCCGCAGCGGATCACCGTCAACGCCGTCTGCCCCAATCATGTCACCACCGGGCTGGGGGCGGAGCAGAACGCCTATTTCTCCAAGCTGCTCGGCTTTGACAGTGTCGAGGCCTATCTCGCCAACATGCGCGCCAAAAATCCGCTGGGACGCCCCGGTCTCGGCAGCGACACCGCCGCCGCCTGCGCCTGGCTCGCCTCAAGCGATGCGGTTTACGTCAGCGGCGAGGCGCTCAACGTGTCAGGCGGCGAGGAGATGCACTAGAGCGGCGCGGTTGCCGCCTCCAGCCAATCCCTTGTGTCGGCGGGAAGGGCCTTGGCCAGCTCCCGCCGCACCCTCGCATGATAGCGGTCGATCCATTCGATCTCGCCTGCGTCGAGCAGGCCCGTGTCGATCAGCTCGCGGTCGAACGGGGCCAGCGTCAGCTCCTCGAAGCACAGCATCGGCTTTTCCGCGCCCTCGGGGCTGGCGTCCGTCACCAGCACCAGATTCTCTATGCGGATGCCGTAAGCCCCGGCCTTGTAATAGCCCGGCTCGTTGCTCAGGATCATCCCGGCCTGCAGCGGTTCATCCACCGCGCCGGGGCTGCTGGCGATCCGCTGCGGCCCCTCGTGCACGGCCAGATAGGAGCCGACGCCGTGGCTGGTGCCATGGGCATAATCAAGGCCCGCCTGCCACAGCGGCGCGCGCGCCAGCGCATCAAGCTGGCTGCCGCGTGTGCCCTTGGGAAAGACCGCGCGGGCGAGCGCGACATGGCCCTTGAGCACCCGGGTATAGCGGTCGCGCATCTCCGCGCTCGGCGCGCCGATCACCATGGTCCGCGTCACATCGGTGGTGCCGTCGCGGTATTGGCCGCCGCTGTCACACAGATAAAGGCTGCCCGGCGCCAGCGGCCGGCTCGTCGCCGGCGTGGAGCGGTAATGGACAATCGCGCCATTGGGGCCGCTCCCCGAAATCGTGTCGAAGCTCAAATCCTCGAGCATGTTGGTCTCGCGGCGCAGCGCATGCAGATGGTCAGACGCCGTCAGCTCGGTCTGGCTCCCCGGCGGCTGCGTCTTCACCCAGTGCAGAAAGCGCGTCAGCGCCGCGCCGTCGCGGCGGTGCGCGGCCCGGCTGCCCTCGATCTCGGTCGCGTTCTTGATCGCCTTGGGCAGCACACAGGGGTCGCGCTCCTCCATAATCGTCGCGCCGCCCGCCTCAAGCGCGGTGAACACCGCATTCACCGTGCCGGCGGGGTCGACAGCCACCCGCTTGCCGCCCAGCGTCTCCAGCCAGCCGGAAAAATCGTCGCGTTCATGCGTGCGCACCTCGCGCCCCAAATGCGCGCGCACCTCGCCCGAAAGCTTTTCGGGCGCCGTGAACAGATCGACGCTGCCATCGGCGTGAAGGGCGGCAAAGGCCAGCGCCACCGGCGTGTGGGTCACATCCTTGCCGCGGATATTGAGCAGCCAGGCAATCGAATCGAGGAGCGTGATGACCGCGACATCAAGCCCGCGCGCCTTGAGCCCGGCGGCCAGCTCGGCGCGCTTCTCGGCGTGGTTGCGGCCCGAAAACCGGTCAGGATGCGGCTCGATGGGCGCTGCCGAGGGCGCTGGCCGGTCCGTCCAGATCGCATCGACAGGGTTGTCGCACGCCACCAGCGACACGCCCTTCTCCTTGAGCGCTGCTGTCGCCGCCTTCACCCAGCCGCGCGTATGCAGCCAGGGGTCATGGCCGATGCGCGCGCCCCGGGTCGCGTGTTCGGCCAGCCACGCAGCCGGGCTGGTGGCGGGCACGTCCTGATATTCATACAGCGCGCCGTCCACCTGATCGCGCACCTGCAGCGTATAGCGGCCATCGGTGAACATCGCCGCGCGGTCGGGCAGGATCGCCGCCGTCCCGGCGCTGCCGCCAAAGCCGGTCAGCCATTCGAGCCGCTGGGCATAGCTGCCGACATATTCGCTCATATGCTCATCGGTCAGCGGCACGACAAAGCCGGCAAGATCGCGCGCAGCAAGCACCTCGCGGAGCGCGGCAAGACGGGTGGCAGCATCAGACATTCAGGGTTCCCGCTCAGATTTTGACAGCCTAGTGAGAGCCAACATAGGCAGCGGCCGCAGGATGCGCCAGTTCTGCGCCGCCGCAGCGAAGATGAAGGGAAAGATGGTGGCCGAACCGACCGAACCGCGCGCCGAAGAACGCCCGCATGTCAGCCAGTGGCACGGCGAGGCGCTCGCCGACCCCTGGCACTGGCTGCGCGACCCCGGCTATCCGGTCATCGAGGACCCCGACATTCTCGCCCATCTCGAAGCCGAAAACCGCTGGTTCGAGGCCGGCATGGCGCCGCTGCGGCCGCTGGTGGACACCGTCTTTGCCGAGATGAAGGGCCGCATCACGCCTGATGAGGCGAGCGTGCCGGCGAAGGACGGCGCCTTCGAATATTGGTGGAAGTTCGAGGACGGCGCGCAATATCGCTCCTGGTGGCGCCGCCCGGTTGGTGGCGGCCCGGACGAACTGCTGCTCGCCGAGCCATTGCTGGCCGAGGGCAAGGATTATTTCCGCCTCGGCGGCTTCGCCGTCAGCCCCGATGGGCGCCGTCTCGCCTATGCCGTTGATGACAGCGGCGCCGAGCGCTTCACCCTGCGCATCCGCGATCTCGCCACCGGCGCCGATCTCGAAGAGGTGGCCACCACCAGCATCGGCACCCCGGTCTGGGCGGCCAATTCGCAGGCGCTGGCCTGGACCGAGGTCAATGAACAATGGCGCAGCTTCCGCGTCCGCCTGCACCGGCTGGGCGAGAGCGAAGACACCACCCTTTACGAAGAACAGGACCCCGGCTTCTCGGTCGGCGTCGCCCTCGGCCAGGACCGGCAGTGGCTGATCATCAGCACCGGCGACAAGGTGACCAGCGAAGTGCGGCTGGTCCCCAGCGCCGCCCCCTCTGCCAGCCCGCTGCTGGTCCGCGCGCGCCAAGTCGAGCTGGAATATGATATCGATGTGCGCGGCCAGACGCTGTTCGTCCGCGCCAACGACACCCACCCCAATTTCCGGATCGCCACCGCCGACATCAATGCCCCCGCCGACTGGACGACCCTGATCGAAGGCCGCGATGACTTTTACGTGCGCGGCCTGTCCGCCTTCGCCTCCTATCTCGCCGTCAGCGGCCGCGCCCAGGGCCTCGATCAGGTGCGGCTGCATTTCGACGATGGCCGCGTCGCCGAAGTGCTCTTTCCCGAAGCCAGCTACACCGCCTCCATCGGCGACAACCGCGAGCCCGATGCGCCGCTGTTGCGGCTTGGCTACAGCTCCATGGTCACGCCCGCGACCGTCTATGATTATGACGTGGCGCGCGCGACGCTCATCACCCGCAAGGTCCAGCAGATCCCGTCGGGCTATGACCCCGCGCGCTACGAGACCGAGCGCCTCACCATCGAAGCCCGCGACGGCACGCACGTCCCGGTCTCCATCGTCTACCGCAAGGGCTGGCCCAAGGACGGCAGCGGCGCGCTCCACCTCTATGGCTACGGCGCCTACGGCATCGCCATCCCGCCCTCCTTCTCCGCCTCGCGGCTCAGCCTGCTCGACCGCGGGGTCGCCTATGCCATCGCTCATGTGCGTGGCGGCGATGATCTCGGCCATGGCTGGTATCTCGACGGCAAGCTGATGAAGCGCACCAACAGCTTCAACGATTTCATCGATGTCGCGCACGGTCTGGCGGCGCTTGGCTTCGGCGCCGAGGGCCAGATCTCGGCCAGCGGCGGCTCGGCCGGCGGCGAACTGATGGGCGTCGTCATCAATCATGCGCCCGCCCTGTGGCGCGCCGTGGTCGCCGATGTGCCCTTTGTCGATGTATTGAACACCATGCTCGATGAAAGCCTGCCGCTGACGCCCGGCGAATGGCCGGAATGGGGCGATCCGATCCGCGACAAGGCGGCCTTCGACTTCATCCGCAGCTATTCCCCCTATGATCAGCTGCGCGCCCAGGCCTATCCGCCGCTGCTCGTCACCGCGGGCCTCCACGACCCGCGCGTGACCTATTGGGAGCCGGCCAAATGGGTGGCGAAGCTGCGCAAACTGCGCACCAACAAAGCCCCCCTCTATCTCAAGACCAACATGGGCGCCGGGCATGGCGGCAAGTCCGGCCGCTATGCCGCTTTGGAGGAACAGGCCGAAACCTATGCCTTCATTCTGGACCAGTTCGGGGTGCGCAGCTGATGCCGCTGCCGCCCGACCGCACCGGCTTCCGCCTCGCCCTGATGCCCGAGCCTGCCGACATCGACGAGCTCGGCCATGTCAACAACGCCGTCTATCTGCGCTGGATCCAGGCGGTCGCCGTCGCCCATTGGCAGGCGGTCGCCCCGGCCGAGCATCAGGCGCGCTACATCTGGGTCGTCAGCCGCCACGAGATTGATTATCTCGCCCCCACCCTGCCCGGCGAGGCGCTGACGGCTGTCACATGGGTCGGCACCCCGCGCGGCGCGCGCTTCGATCGCCATGTCGAGATCAGCAGTGAAGATGGCCGGCTGCGCTGCCGCGCGCTCACCGTCTGGGCGCTGCTCGATGCGGCGTCGCGGCGGCTGGTGCGGGTCCCCGCCGAGGTCGCAGCGCCCTTCCTGCGCTGAAGCCTCAGGCCAGCGCCATCTTTCGGCGGCGGCGCATCGCCCCGCCCACAAGGCCAAAGCCGGCAATCAGCATGGCCCAGCTCGCCGGCTCGGGCACGCTGCCCACCGCCGCGCCGATGGTGTCGAACTCAAAGGCATTGCCCTGCCCACGGAAGCGCACCTGCGTGATCTCGTTCTGCCCGGCCATGGCGAAGGTGATCCGCCGGTTGGTGGCGCCCAGCGTCTGGTTGCCGTCGAAGCGCGGCAGGTCGCTTCCGGTGAAGGCAGACACCACGCTGCCATCGGCGTTCAGGAATTCGAGCGCATTATGGCTGTCCACCGAGCCCCAATAAAGGCTGAGCCCGGTCAGCACGCGGAACTGCGGCAGATAGCCGGCGAAATCGAAGGTGCTGCTGCCCCCCGTCCCGACCGACTGGTAGATCCCGCCCGGCGCCGTGCCGGCCGGCGCTGCGCGAACGCGGCTGATGTTGCCCGCCGCCGTGATGACCGCGCCCGATGTGGTGTTGACAATGCCCGCCGCGCTCGGCGCATCAAAGGTGATGACCTCGACAAATCCCGCATGGCTGATGCCGGGGTCGGGCGCGCCGGCGACGCTGCCAACCACGGCGACGACCGCCGCCGCCGGGCCCGCGCTGGCCAGCGCCGTGGCAGCAAGCAGGATTCGGGCGGAAAGGGTCATGGGCGGGACTCCGGAACAACGAGGCGGAACATGCCTCGCCTTATTGCCGAAAGATGAAGAGCCGGCACGGCGCTTTGCATCCACTTCGGCAGTGTTAACCCATTTCCCGTTAACCCTCCTTCAGCAGCGCCAGCAGATGCACGGCAAGCAGGATCGAGAGCGTCAGCCCGATGAAGGTCGCCGCATTCCACGGCAGCAGCGCATGCCAGGCCAGCGGCGCGCGGCGGCGGGCCGCGTCGCCCAGCCAGCCTGCGGCGGAGAGCAGCAAGGATGCGATGAGCAGCGCGATAGTGGTTTCTTGCGACACGCGACTGCGCTACTGCAAAGGCAGGGGAGATGACCAGCCTGGGGTGGGCCGGCATCGGTTTTTGAACGAAACGGACGGGAGAGAGACAATGAACCGGATTTTGATGAGCGCGGTCGCAGTGGCCTGCCTTGTGGCGCCGGCCCAGTCGGCCGTGCAGGCCGCCACGCTCGCTGAAGCGATCATGGGGCCGCACCGCAGCCCCGAGAACAAGGCGCGTGACACCTATCGCAACCCGGCGGCGACGCTCACCTTCTTCGGCATCCAGCCGACCATGACGGTCGCCGAAATCTCGCCTGCCGGCGGCTGGTACACCGAGATCCTCGCCCCCTGGCTTGATGGCAGCGGCCAGTATATCGGCGCCGGCACCGACCCGGCGGCCAGCGAAAAGGCGGCCGCGTCGGTCGCCGCCTTCGAAGCCAAGGTGAAGGCCTATGCGCCCAACGCCAAGATGGGCGCCTTCGGCAAGGGCGTCTATGACAAGATCGCGCCCGCCGGCACGGTCGATGCCGTGCTCACCTTCCGCAATGTCCATAACTGGCACATGGGCGGCTTCGGTCTCGAGGCGTTCAAGGCCTTTTACGCCGCCCTCAAGCCCGGCGGCACGCTCGGCGTCGTCGATCACCGCCTGCCCGAAGACCGGCCCGATGCCGACATGAACAAGACCGGCTATATGAAGGTCTCCGCCATCAAGGCGATGGCCGAGGCCGCCGGCTTCGAGTTTGTCGCCTCCTCCGAGGTCAACGCCAATCCCAAGGACACCAAGGACTATCCGGGCGGTGTCTGGACCCTGCCGCCCACGCTCGCCAAGAAGGACGAGGACCGCGCCAAGTTCCTCGCCATCGGCGAGAGCGACCGCTTCACGCTGAAGTTCGTCAAGCCCGCCGCTGCGTCTACGGCCGGTCGCTGACCTTTCAGCCGGGCCGCAGCATGGCTGCGGCCCGGCTTACTCCTGATACCCGCCCGACCAACTGTCGGGCGCGCGGTCGCTGAACTTGGTCACATTCTTGTCAAAGGTCAGCGCCACCGTGCCGGTCGAGCCATGCCGCTGCTTGGCCACGATCACTTCGGCCAGCCCGTTCAGCGTCTCCGCCCGCTCCAGCCATTTGGCGTGCTTCTCCACATCCTCGATGTCGGGCCGTTTCAGCGCGTGATAATATTCGTCGCGGTAGACAAACAGCACGATATCGGCATCCTGCTCGATGGTGCCGGATTCGCGCAGGTCGGCGAGCTGGGGGCGCTTGTCGTCACGCTGCTCCACCGCACGGCTGAGCTGGGAGAGCGCCAGCACCGGCACCTGCAGCTCCTTGGCCAGTGTCTTCAGGCCGCGGGTGATCTCGGAGATTTCCTGCACCCGGTTCTCCGAGCCGCCGCGCGCGCTGCCCTGCAGCAGCTGAAGGTAATCAACGACGATCAGCCCGATGTCATGCTGGCGCTTCAGCCGCCGCGCGCGGGTGCGCAGCGCGGCAATGGAGAGCGCCGGCGTATCATCGATCATCAGCGGCAGCACCGACAGCGCCCCCGCCGCCCGGGCAAGCTGGGTATATTGCTCCTGCCTGATCTTGCCCATGCGCAGGCTTTCCGAATTGATATTGGCCTGCTCGGCGAGAATGCGCGTCGCCAGCTGGTCGGATGACATCTCGAGGCTGAAGAAGGCCACCGGCGCGCCCGAGGATTCAGCTGCCGGAAGGCCCAGCTCAAGGTCGCGCATATAGCGTTCGGCGCAGGCAAAGGCGATGTTGGTGGCCAGCGCCGTCTTGCCCATCGCCGGCCGCCCGGCCAGCACGATGAGATCGGACTTGTGCAGCCCGCCCATCTTGGTGTTGAGCCCCGCAAGCCCGGTCGTATAGCCCGACAGGCTGCCGCCCGACTTCATGGCGCGTGTCACCATGTCGAGCGCCTCGGTCGCCGCCACCCGGAACTGCTTGACCCCGCCGCCCACCTCGCCCGCCTCGGCCACCCGGTAGAGCGACTTCTCCGCTTCTTCGATCTGCTTGATCGGCTCGACCTCGACCGACGTGTCGGCGGCCGCCGACACCATGTCTCTCCCGACGCGAATCAACTCACGCAGCAACGCCAGATCATAAATCTGCTGGGCAAAGTCGCGCGCCGCCAGCAGCCCGGCACCGTTCTGCGTCAACTGCGCCAGATAGGCCGGCCCGCCCACCTCGGCCATCGCCGGGTCGGTCTCAAAGAGCGGCTTCAGCGTCACCGGATTGGCGGTCATCCGCTTGTCGATCAGCGCCAGGATCTGGGTGTAGATGCGGCCGTGCAGATCCTCGGCGAAATGCTCAGCGCGCAGCTTCTGCATCACGTCCTCGGCCAGCCGGTTGTCGATCATCAGCGCGCCGAGAAGGGCGGCCTCCGCCTCCAGATTTTGCGGAAGCGATGTGCCGCCCTCGGTCGGTTCGATCGCATGAAGTCGGGGGTTGGTTGCCATATCCAGTCTTGTCGCGCATGCCACTCCCGAGCGCAACGCAGGCCCGGTTTTTTGCTGTGCAAGACGGCGCGATCAACGCCTGCACAAGCTGGGGACAGGCTGTGGACAAGTTGAAGCCTTCCTAAGCGCGCGACGGCGCGCTAGAGCGGCGCCATGTCAAAGCCAGCGGTCCAGTCTCCAGCCAATATCAACCGGGCGCGCGGTGCAGCGCGCATGGCGGCGGTGCAGGCGCTCTATCAACAGGCCATGACCGGCGACACCGTGCCCCGGCTGATCACCGAATTTCACCACCACCGGCTCGGCGAAGTGCCCGACGGCGCGCCCGAGGGCCTTGAGATGGCCGACGCCGATGTCAGCTTCTTCGATGATCTGGTGAGCAGCACCCTGGCCCGGGCCGAAGAGCTGGACGCGCTGGTGTCGGGCGCGCTCGCCGAAGGCTGGACGCTGGCCCGGCTCGACCGGCCGATGCAGGCGCTGCTGCGGCTCGCCGCCTATGAGCTGGTGGCCCGCGCCGATGTCAGCGCCGCCAGCATCATCGAAGCCTATGTCGCCCTTGCCCAGGCCTTTCACGACGACAAACAGGCCAAGTTCGTCAACGGCCTTCTCGACACGCTGGCCCGCCGCGTGCGCGGCTGAACAAGTGGCGGAGCGGGACTTCATCGCCCGCCTGATGCGGCCACTGGCCGGCGCGCCGGGCCGCGACCTCGCCGATGACGCCGCCGTCTGGACACCGCCGCTCGGCCGCGACCTGGTCCTCTCCCATGACACGATGGTGGCCGGCGTCCATTATCTCGCCACCGATCCGGCCGATGATGTCGGCTGGAAGCTGCTCGCCGTCAATGCCAGCGACCTTGCCGCCATGGGCGCCACGCCCGCCGGCGTGCTGCTCAGCTGTGCGCTCTCGGCCCATGAAGACGGCGCCTGGCAGGCCCGCTTCGCGCGCGGGCTGGCACAGGCGCTGGAGGGGTTCGGGCTGGCGCTCTGGGGCGGCGATACCGTCTCGGGCGTGGCTGCCGCCGTGCTCGGCGCCACCGTCATCGGCCATGTGCCGCCGGGTGCGGCGCTCGCCCGCGCCGGCGCGAAAGCGGGCGACGGGCTGTTCGTCTCCGGCACCATTGGTGACGCTGGCCTCGGCCTGCGCATGGCGCGCGGCGAGATCGCCGTCCATCCCGGCCTGCTCAAGCGGCTGCGCCGGCCCAGCCCGCGCCTCGCGCTCGGCCAGGCGCTGCGCGGCCGGGCCAGCGCCTGCATGGATGTGTCCGACGGGCTGCTCATCGACGCCAGCCGCCTCGCAGACGCGAGCGGCGTCGGGCTGGCGATTGACCTCGATCTGCTGCCCCTCAGCCCGGCCGCGCGCGCCCACGGCCTTGATCCGCTGACAGCCGCCACCAGCGGCGATGATTATGAGCTGCTGTTCACCGCCACGGGCGAGGTCGAAGGCGCCACCCGCATCGGCACGGTCGAGGCCGCACCCGGCCTGCGCCTGACCCGCAGCGGCGCGCCCGTGTCGCTGCCCGCCACGCTCGGCTTCGAGCATCCGCTCTAGCGCGCCCTCTCGGCCATCGCCTGCGCCAGCCAGCCCGCCGCCTCGCGCGGGGTCTTCTTGTCCTCGCTGCGGTCCACCTGCCAATTGGCCTCGCGCATCATTTCGGCCGGAATTGCGCCCTCAAGCGGGGCCAGCAGCGTCGCCAGCTCGGGCCGCGCCTTGCCCACCAGCAGCAGCGCATCATAGCTCGGCAGCGCCTGACGCGGATCGCTCAGCAACACCAGATTCTCCGCCGCAATCCGTCCATCGGTGGAAAAGGCGGTGATCACATCGGCCTCGCCCGAGGTCAGCGCCCGCACCATCAGCGTGGGTGTATAGGCGGTCATCCGCGCAAAGCGCAGCCCATAGGCGCGTTGCAGCGCCGTCCATTCCTCGCGCTGCTGAAATTCGGTGTCGGTGGCGATGTCGAGCGTCGCAGACCGCGCCGCCAGATCATCAAGGCTCTCGATGCCCAGCTCCGCCGCCCGCTCGGCGCGCATCGCCAGCGCATAGGCATTCTCAAAGCCCAGGCTCGCCGCCACGCGGATGCCATAGCGCTTCGGCAGTTCGGCCTTCAGCGCCGCCACCATCGTCTCGCGCGGGGCAATGTCGGTCCGGTCGAGCGCGTTCTTCCAAAGCGTGCCCGAATAATCGACATATAGGTCGATATCGCCCGCATCGAGCGCGCGGAACGCCACCGCCGAGCCCAGCCCGGCACGCACCCGCACCGTCAGCCCCTCAGCGCGCAGCCGCTCCGCCAGCAGCTCGGCCAGCACATATTGCTCGCCAAATGACTTGGCCCCCACCACTACCGGCCGCGCCGCGCTCGCCGGCGGCCGCGCCTGCCACCACAGCCCCAGCACAATGGCCACCATGGCGGCCAGCAGCGCCGCCCCCAGCCCCGCCTTGCGCCAGTTGCGCGCCGCCAGCCCCGCCTCGATGCGCCACAGCCCCATGTCGGCGATGATCGCCAGCCCGGCCGCAGCCAGACAGCCGGTCACCACCAGCGACCAGTCCTCCAGCTGCAGCCCGGCGAAGATCAGATCGCCCAGTGAGCGCTGGCCCACGGTGGTGGCGAGCGTCGCCGCGCCAATCGTCCACACTGCCGCCGTGCGCAGCCCTCCCATGATGATCGGCGCCGAAATCGGCAGCTCGACATGGAGCAGCCGCTGCCGCCGCGTCATGCCGATGCCGTCGGCGGCATCGAGCGTGGCGGGCGGCACGCTCGCCAGCCCGTCCGCCCCGCCGCGCAGCAGCGGCAGCAGCGCATAAAGCGCCAGCGCCAGCAGGCTCGGCAAAAACCCCAGCGCCGGCACGCCCACCCCCACAAGCCGGCTGCTCAGCGCCGACAGCGCCAGCAGCAGCGGATAGAAGAGCGCCAGCAGCGCGAGTGCGGGCACCGTCTGGATCACCGCCGCCACCGTCAGCACCGGCGCGCGCAGCCGCGGCCGCGCCGCCATTGCCAGCACCAGCGGCACCGCCACCACAATCGCCAGCGCCAGCGCCGCCGCACTCACCCCCAGATGCGCCGCCATCCGCTCCGGCAGCATGCCCAGCGCCCGCGCCCAGGCGGCGTCGCTGATCATGGCTGCCCCTGCGGCGCACCCAGCGCCACCAGCCGCCGCGCCTGATCAAGCGGCGCCGTCACCAGCGCCTGCACCGCCGGGTGCGGATTGGCGAGCAGCGCGGCCGGTGTCTGGTCCGCCACCAGCCGGCCCTCATCAATCACCAGAATCCGCCCCACCCGCGTCAGCGCATCGGCGAGATCATGCGTCACGATCAGCGTCGTCAGCCCCTGTGCGCGGTGCAGCGTCTCGATCCGGTCCGCCAGCGCACCGCGCGTTTCCGGGTCGAGTGCGGCAAAAGGCTCGTCGAGCAGCAGCAGGCCGGGCCGCGCGGCCAGCGCCCGCGCCAGCCCCACCCGGCTGGCCTGCCCGCCCGATAGCTCGGCCGGGCGCCGGTCGGCAAAGCTGCGCGGCAGCTCAACGAGATCGAGCATCTCCAGCGCGCGGGCGCGGCGCGCCGCCCGGTCCTCGCCGTTGAGCCAGGGCACGGCGGCGATATTCTCCGCCACGCTCCAGTGCGGAAACAGCCCAACCCCTTGGGCGGCATAGCCAATGCCGCGCCTGAGCTGGGCGGTCGGCATCTGGCCCGCGTCCTTGCCGTCGATCATCAGCTGGCCGCTGCTCGGCGTGATCAGCCGGTTGATGATGCGCAGCAGCGTCGTCTTGCCCGCGCCTGACGCACCCGTGATCGCCGCCAGCGTGCCGGGTGCGATGGCCAGATCGATGCTGTCCAGCGTCAGCCGTCCCCCGCGCGTGACGCAGATGCGCTGGAGATCGAGAGCCACGGCCATGGCCCTGTTGTTGCCGAGCCGCGCGGCGGGAGCAAGCGGCCTGTGGCCAAGCGCGCGCGCGATGGCTAGACGGACGCGGGCGATTCGCGAGGGAAGGGGTGCCGGTGAAGCTTCAGCGAACACTGATCGTGCGTCTGCTGGTCGCGCTCGCCGCAGGCCTGGTCGCGTCTGCCGGCTTTGCCCCCTATGGCCTGTGGCCGCTTACCCTCATCGCCACGGCAGCCCTTGTGGCGCTCGTCGAAACCGCGCCCACCCGCCGCCATGCCGCCGGCATCGGCTGGTTCTGGGGGCTGGGCATGTTCGTCGCCAGCCTGACCTGGATCGCCAAGGCCTTCACCTATCAGGCGGCGATGCCGGCCGCACTCGGCTGGGTGGCGGTCATCGGCCTGTCGATGTTCCTCGCCCTTTATGTGATGCTGGCGGCGCTGGCCGCGCGCGTGTTGGCGCCCGTTGGCGTGGCGCGGCTGCTGGTGCTGGCCGGCGCCTTCATGCTCACCGAATGGATGCGCGGCTGGGTCTTGAGCGGCTTTGCCTGGAATCCGCTGGGGGCGGCCTGGCTCGAGGCCCCCGGCGTCGTCCAGCTGGCCGAACTGGCCGGCGCGCAGGGCATTTCGGGCGTGATGGTGCTGGCCGGCGGCGCGCTCTGGCTCACCTTAGATCCCGGCCGTGTCAATCGCGAGCGGCTCACCGGGCTGGCCATCGCCGGGCTGGTGGTGGTCGGCGGCGTCATCGGTCGCGGCTTCGAGCAGGAGGTCTATTTCCCCGACAACCCCCAGCTCATCATCGTCCAGCCCAACATCGGCCAGGACGAGAAATATGACAGCGGCGCCAACGCCCGTCACCTCGCCACCTATCTGCAGATGACCCGAAACGCACTGGCCGGAGACGACAGCGCCGAGGTGCGCGGTGGTGCGGCCGCCGCCCCCGGCGAGATCGACCCCGTCACCGGCCTGCGCCGCCCCGGCACTGGCCCAGCCACGGGGCCGGCGCCCGCCCAGCCGGACAATTCGCTCTCCGATCGGCTGGCGCGGGCGCGGGCGCTGGGCAATGAGCGGCCCAATCTGGTCATCTGGTCCAAGTCCGCCGTCTTCGGCCTGCCCGAGGAAGACCCGGGCCTGCGCGCGCGGCTGGCCGCGGTGCTGGGGCCAAACGACCTGCTGCTGTTCGGCGGCGTCGGCGCCAACCGCGATGCGGCGGGGCGCATGGTCTCGCTCCGCAACAGCCTGTTCGTGCTCGACGCGCGCGGCGAGATCATCGCCAGCTATGCCAAGGCGCACCTCACCCCGCTCGGCGAATATGTGCCGGCGCGCGCGGTCATGGAGCGGCTCGGTCTGGCCCGGCTGGCGCCCGGCGACATAGATTTCGTCCCCGGCCCCGGCCCCAAAACCTTCGCGCTCCCCGGCCTGCCGCCCTTCGGCGCGATGATCTGCTACGAGATCATCTTCGGCGGCCGCGTTACCGAATATGGCCAGCGCCCGGCGTGGATCGTCAACATCTCCAACGACGCCTGGTTCGGCCCCACCGGCCCGCCCCAGCATCTGGCGCAGGCGCGGCTGCGCGCCATCGAGGAAGGGCTGCCCATCGCGCGCGCCACGCCCACCGGCGTCAGCGCCGTCATCGGCCCGCGCGGGCGCATCTTCGGCCAGCTGGCGCAGGGTGAGGCCGGCACGCTGGCGCTCACCCTGCCGCCGCCGCTGCCCGCCACACCCTATGCCCAATATGGCAATGCCGTGCCCGTCGCACTCGCCCTGCTGCTCATCCTTGCCGGCATCGTGATCGGTCGCCGCAAGCGTTCTGCCATATAAAGGTTCCTTTATGCCCCTTGCGCCCGGCAAGTCGGCCCTGTAGCACCCCGGCCAAATCCATTCGGGAGCAGGTCATGGCGCGCTCATCCTATATCTTCACCAGCAAATCGGTCTCCGAAGGCCATCCCGACAAGGTCGCCGACCAGATCTCCGATGCCGTCGTCGATCTCTTCCTGACCCGCGATCCCCAGGCGCGCGTCGCCTGTGAAACGCTCACCACCACCCAGCGCGTCATCCTCGCCGGCGAAGTGCGCGGCAAGGGCATGATCGATGCCGAGGGCAATTGGGAACCGGGCGCGCAGGAGGACATCCAGCGCGTCGTGCGCGAGACCGTGCGCCGCATCGGCTATGAGCAGGACGGCTTTCACTGGCAAAACCTGCACTTCGAAAATCATCTCCATCCCCAGTCCGCCCATATCGCCCAGGGCGTCGATGCCAGCGGCAACAAGGATGAAGGTGCGGGCGACCAGGGCATCATGTTCGGCTATGCCACCGACGAGACGCCCGATCTCATGCCCGCCACCCTCTATTATGCGCACCGTATCCTGCAGCGCATGGCCACCGACCGCCACGCCGGCACCGTCCCCTTCCTCGAGCCTGACGCCAAGAGCCAGGTGACGCTCGAATATCGGGACGGCGTGCCGGTGCGCGCCGTCGCCCTCGTCGTCTCCACCCAGCACAAGCCGGGCTATTTCTTCCATGCCGGCGAGGGCGACGCCGCCCTTTACGGCCAGCTCCGTGATTATGTGATGGGCGTCTTCAACGATGTCCTCCCCCATGGCTTCCTCACCCCCGAGACGGTCATCCACATCAACCCCACCGGCCGCTTCGAGATCGGCGGGCCCGACGGCGACGCCGGGCTGACCGGGCGCAAGATCATCGTCGACACCTATGGCGGCGCCGCCCCGCACGGCGGCGGCGCCTTCAGCGGCAAGGACCCGACCAAGGTCGATCGCTCGGCCGCCTATGTCACCCGCTATCTCGCCCGCAACATCGTCGCCGCCGGCCTCGCCAAGCGCTGCACCATCCAGCTCAGCTATGCCATCGGCGTCTCCGAGCCGCTCTCCATCCATGTCGATCTGCACGGCACCGGCCGTGTCGCCGAAGACCGGATCGAGGCGCTGCTCGCCGCCCCCGAAAGGCTCGGCTTCGCGCTCACCCCGCGCGGCATCCGCGAACAGCTCGGCCTCAATGCGCCCATCTATCAGCGCACCGCCGCCTATGGCCATTTCGGCCGCACCCCCGACGGTGCCGGTGGCTTCTCATGGGAAAAGACCGATCTCGTCGACCGGCTGACCCCGCTGCTCTGAGCCGGGCAGGTGACTGACCCCGCCACAATCCGGCGGCTCTATGGCCGGCGCACGGGTCACAAGCTGCGCATCGGCCAGGCCGCCATGCTCGAAGCCGACCTGCCGGCGTTCGAACTGCCCGCCGAAGGCCCGCTCAATGCCCCCGCCCTGTTCGGAGACACGCGGCCGCTGTGGCTCGAAATCGGCTTTGGCCGCGGCGAACACATGGTCGCCCAGGCCGCCGCCAACCCGGAGGTCGGCCTCATCGGTGCCGAGCCGTTTCTCGATGGTGTCGTCGGCGCGCTCGCCGGCATCCGCGAGGCCGGCGTCACCAACATCCGCCTCCATCACGGCGACGCGCTCGACGTGCTTGACCGGCTCCCGCCGGCCAGCCTTGCGCGGGCCTTCCTGCTCCATCCCGATCCCTGGCCCAAGGTGCGCCACGCCAAGCGCCGCTTCGTCAATCCCGGCCCGCTGGCGCTGCTCGCCCGCGCCCTCCAGCCCGGCGCCGAGCTGCGCATCGGCACCGACCATCCGGTCTATTGCGGCTGGACGCTGATGCAGATGGCGCGCAGCCCCGATTTCGAATGGCTGGCCCAGACGCCTTCCGACTGGACCTCCCGCCCCGCCGACTGGCCGCCCACGCGCTATGAGCAAAAGGCGCTGCGCGAGGGCAAGGAAGTCTGGTACTTCCGCTTCCGGCGGCGCTGAGCATGGCGCGGCTGCTGGCCTGCTGGGAGATGGGCGGCGGCTACGGCCATGTCGCCCAGCTCGCCTCGGCGGCGCGGCCGCTGGCGGTCATGGGCCATGAAAGCTGGCTTGCCGCGCGTGACGTGGTGCGCGCGCGCGGACTCGCCGACAAGCCCTTTGACCGGGTGCTGCAAGCCCCGCTCTGGGTGCGCGGCGCGCCCAAAGGCCCCACCTTCAGCCACGGCCAGCTCTATGCCGCCACCGGCTTTGCCGATGACGAGGCGCTGGGCGAGCTGGTGCAGGCCTGGCTCAGCCTGTTCGAGCTTGCCGGGGCCGAGGCCATCTACGGCAGCCATGCCCCCGTCAGCCTGCTCGCCGCCCATGTCGCCCGGCTGCCCGCCGCCCGCATTGGCACCCCCTTCTCCTGCCCGCCCGCGCGCCAAGATGCCGGGCTGATGCCCTGGGTCCGCCCCGCCACCCCGGCCGAGCTGGCGGTCGCCGACCGGGTGGTGCGCGCCGTCTGCCGCCGCTTCGGCGCGCCCATCCTCAGCGGCCTTTCAGAGCTGTTCGCCAGCGCGCGGCCCTTCCTCACCAGCTGGCCCGAGCTCGAGCTCGGCGCGGCGCGCACCGACAGTGAATATCTCGGCCCTACCACCGGCCTTGGCGGCGGCGCGCATCCCGACTGGCCTGATCTGCCCGGCCCAAGGCTGCTCGTCTATCTGCCGATGCAGGCCGCCGCCGCCGCCCCGCTCGTCGCCGCACTGGCCGCGCGCGGCTGGCCGGCCATCTGGGTCAGCGAGGCCGGCCCGGCCGCGCCGCTGCCCGCCAATATCCACCATCAGGTCGAGCCGCTGGCGCTCGGCCCGGCGCTCGCCGAAGCGGCACTGTTCGTCACCCGCGGCGGCCATGGCAGCGCGCTCGACGCCATCGTCGCCGCCTGCCCCATGCTCGTCCTCGCCGACACGCTGGAGACCGAGCACAATGCCCGCGCGCTCGCCGCCCATGGCCTGGCCCGGCGCTTTCCCGGCCTGGAGCAGGGCTGGGACGCCGCCGCCATCGGCGCTGCCCTTGATGCCGTGGTCCGCCCGGATGCGCCCGAGCGCGCCGCCATCGCGGCCGCGGCCGCGCGCCACGCCGGTCATGATCCGGCCGCGTCCGCCACGCGCATGGCCCGGCAGATGGCGCGCGCGCTGCGGCTGCTCTGAGCCGCGGCCAGATTGACCGGTGCGGGATTTCGACCTAACCGCTGGAGCGATGAGCAGCTATCTCGACTTCGAAAAGCCGGTGGCGACCATTCAGGCGCGGGCCGATGACTACAGGGCCGCCGGCGACGAGGCCGGCGCGCGCCATGCCGAGGGCGCGGCGCGCCGCCTGCTGGCCGAAACCTATGCCCGGCTCTCGCCCTGGCAGAAGACGCTGGTCGCCCGCCATCCGGCGCGGCCGCATTTCCGTGATTTCGTCGCCGGCATGGTCGAGGATTTCACACCCCTGGCCGGCGACCGCGCTTTTGGCGAGGATCACGCCATCGTCGGCGGGCTCGGCCGTCTGCGCGGGCAAAAGACCCCGGTGATGCTGATCGGCCATGAAAAGGGCCATGATACCGCCAGCCGGGTGAAGCATAATTTCGGCATGGGCCGCCCGGAAGGCTATAGAAAGGCCATCCGCCTCATCGAGCTTGCCGGCCGCTTCAACGTGCCGGTGATCACGCTCGTCGATACCGCCGGCGCCTTCCCCGGCCTTGATGCCGAGGAGCGCGGCCAGGCCGAGGCCATCGCGCGCGCCACCCAGGCCTGCCTCGAAGCCCCGGTGCCGGTGCTCACCGCCATCACCGGCGAAGGCGGCTCCGGCGGCGCCGTGGCGCTGGCGGCGGCCGACCGCGTGCTGATGTTCGAACACGCCATCTATTCGGTGATCTCGCCCGAAGGCTGCGCCTCGATTCTCTGGCGCACCGCCGACAAGGCCTCCGACCATGCCGCCGACGCGGCTGACGCCATGAAGGTCACCGCCGCTGACCTCAAGAAGCTGGGCGTCATCGATACCATCGTCGCCGAGCCGCTGGGCGGCGCCCACCGCGATCCCGCCGCCGCCGTAGCGGCGCTGGCGATGGCTCTGGCGAGCGAGCTCACCCCGCTTCTGGCCATGGACGGTGCCGCGCTGCGCAAGGCGCGGCGGCGCAAGTTCCTCGATATGGGCCGCGGCGTCGTCGCCTGAATCTTTGTCAGCTGCGGCCGGGCGCGCTAAGGTGCGCCCATGAAAAAATTCCTCACCTCGCCGCTGCCCGCCGCTCTCCTTGCCACCCTGCTGGTGATGCCGGCCTGCGCGCCCGTCTCGGCACAGGGTCGAGATTTCTCTGCCAGCGAGCGCCAGATCGGCGCCGAGGCGCACCCCCAGCTGCTGCAGCAATTCGGCGGCGCCATGCAGGGCAAGGCGGCAGACTATGTGAAGTCGGTCGGCCAGCGCATCGCTGGCGAATCGGGCATGTCGGCGCGCCCGCAGGACTATACCGTCACGCTGCTCGATTCGAGCGCGAACAACGCCTTCGCCCTGCCCGGCGGCTATGTCTACATCACCCGTCAGCTGCTCGCGCTGATGAACAACGAGGCCGAGCTGGCCTTCGTCATGGGCCATGAGGTTGGCCATGTCGCCGCCCAGCATTCGCAGAAGCGGCAGAGCCGCGGCCTGCTCACCGGGCTCGGTGCCGCCGTGCTCGGCGCCGTCACCGGCTCCAATCTCGTCGGCCAGCTCGCCAATACCGGCGGCCAGCTGCTCACGCTCGGCTACAGCCGCAATCAGGAGCGTGAGGCCGACAGCCTCGGCCTGCGCTACCTGAGCCAGCGCGGCTATGATCCCATGGCCAGCGCCACCACGCTGGCCGCCCTGGGCGCCCAGACCGCGCTCGAAGCGCGCCTCGCCGGCCAGTCCGCCCAGAGCGTCCCCGGCTGGCTCTCCACCCACCCCGCCAATGTCGAGCGCGTAGATCGCATCCGCAAGGAAGCCGCCACCTTCATCGGCCGCGCCGGCGCGCGCACCACCAACCGCGACACCTTCCTCGATGCCATCGACGGCCTGCCCTATGATGACAATGCCACCCAGGGCATCATCGAAGGCGCGCGCTTCCGTCATCCGGGGCTGCGCATGCAGTTCCAGGCGCCGCAGGGCTTTACGCTCGCCAATTCCCCCACCGCCGTCACCGGCACGCGCGGCAGCGCCCGCTTCCAGTTCGGCGGCGGCAAGCCCGAGGGCCAGTCGCTCGCCGCCTATTCGGCGCGCGTCTGGGCCGCGGTCGGCCAGCGCCAGCCGCCGCAGGTGCAGATCACCCGCATCAACGGCATCGAGACGGCGCTGTCGGCCGTGCGCACCCAGTCCGGTCGCCAGCAGGTCGATGCCACACTCGCTGTCTATCGCTGGGGCGATGATGCCTGGTATCAGCTGCTCATGCTCGCGCCCGCCGGGCAGGATGCGGGCTTCCAGTCGCTGGTCAATTCGGTGCGCCGTCTGACGCCCGCCGAAGCCGCCGCCATCAAGGGCCACCGGGTGCGGGTGATCACCGTCCAGCGCGGCGACACGGTGCGCAGCCTCGCTGCCCGCATGGACTATTCGGACGACCAGCTCGCCCGCTTCACCATCCTCAACGGCATATCCCAAGACACGGTGCTGACGCCCGGCAGCCGGGTGAAGATCATCACGCGTGGCTGATCCTGGCGGCGCAAGGCTGGTCACCGTCGTCGCCGCCGCGCTCTTCGATGCGCAAGGCCGCGTGCTGATGGCCGAGCGCCCGCCCGGCCGCAGCATGGCCGGGCTGTGGGAATTTCCCGGCGGCAAGCTCGAGACAGGCGAAACGCCCGAAACAGCGCTCGCCCGCGAACTGGCCGAAGAGCTGGGCATTGCCATCGAAGCGCCCGCCCCGCTCGGCTTCGTCAGCCATGCCTATCCCGAATTTCACCTGCTCATGCTGCTCTATGCCGTGCGCCACTGGCAGGGCACGCCGCAGGGCCGGCTCGGCCAGTCGCTCGATTGGGTGGCCCCCGATGCGCTGGCCGCGCTGGCGATGCCGGCGGCCGATTATCCCCTGATTCCCGCCGTCCAGGCCGCCGCCATGATGACGAACGGGTGACAAGCCGGGGGCAGGGGGCTATGCCGCGCTCGGTGGCTTGAAACAGGGTCGGGCAAATGAAGATTCTCGCGGGCAATGGCAATCCGGAGCTGGCACAGGCGATCGCCGGCTATCTCGACATGGAACTGACCAAGGCCTCGGTGCGCCGCTTCGCCGATGAGGAGATTTTCGTCGAGGTGCATGAAAATGTGCGCGGCGAAGACGTGTTCGTCGTCCAGCCCACCGCCGCACCCGCCAATGACAATCTGATGGAGCTCTTGATCTGCATCGATGCGCTGAAGCGCGCCTCGGCGCGCCGCATCACCGCCGTCGTCCCCTATTTCGGCTATGCCCGGCAAGACCGCAAACCCGGCCCGCGCACGCCCATCTCGGCGAAGCTGGTGGCCAATCTCATCACCGTCGCGGGTGCTGACCGCGTGCTCAGCGTCGATCTCCACGCCGGCCAGATCCAGGGCTTCTTCGATATCCCGGTCGACAATCTCTACGGCGAGCCGGTGATGGCCTCCGACATCCAGACCCGCATGCCCAAGGATGCGATCATGGTCGTCTCGCCCGATGTCGGCGGCGTCGTGCGCGCCCGCGCGCTCGCCAAGCGCCTCGGCAACGCGCCCCTCGCCATCGTCGACAAGCGCCGCGAGCGCGCCGGCGAATCGGAAGTGATGAACATCATCGGCGATGTCCGCGGCCGCCACTGCATCCTCGTTGATGACATCGTCGATTCGGGCGGCACGCTGTGCAACGCGGCTGCCGCCCTCACCGCCGCCGGCGCGCTCAGCACCCGCGCCTATATCACCCACGGCGTGCTCTCGGGCGGCGCCGTCGCCCGCGTCGAAGGCTCGGACCTGACCGAGCTTGTCGTCACCGATTCGATCGCCGCCGTGCCCAGCGTCAAGGCCGCCAGCAAGATCCGCCGCATCACCATCGCGCCGCTGCTGGCCGAAGCCATGCGCCGCACCAGCGAGGAAAGCTCGGTCTCCAGCCTGTTCGATTAAGGTTTATCGAGCGCGCAGCCGAATTCGGGATCATAGCGCGCCTCGCGCCGCGCCAGCAGCGGCACGCTGGCGATGATCCGCTTGCCCGCCACATCGTCGCGCACCTGCACAATCTCGGTCCCGGCCTCGAAATCGGTGCGGCACGAAGCCATGTCGCGGTTGCCGACATAGCGGCACGAACAGACGACATGGGCGATATAGCCCGCCCCCAGCCCGGCCTGCTGCCCGACCTTGCTGTATTTGAGGCCAAACCAGCCGCCCGCCAAAAGCGACAGCAGCAGCACCGGCCCCCACAGCAGCCAGCGCCGCAACCCCTTCGATTTTGCCGTCTCGCCGCTTGCCTTCACAAGCCCGCCCCCACTAGGTTGCACCGATGACGGCACGAGACGCCATGCGAGGTCTGCAATCAAGCCTGTTTCTGCTGGCCATCCTTGTCAGCGCGCCGCTCCATGCCCAGAGCACGCCCGCGACCCTCCCCACAGCCGACGCCTTCTTCACCGACCCCGCCCTCGGTGAAACCCGCGCCCTGCTCGTCATCCAGAACGGCACACCCCTCTACGAACGCTATGCCCCCGGCTATGGCCCCGCCAACCGCTTCATCAGCTGGTCCATGGCCAAGTCGATCACCAGCACGCTGATCGGCAAGCTCGTCACCACAAACCGCCTCGATCTCGATGCCCCCGCCCCCGTGCCCGCCTGGCGCGTCAAGCCCGGTGATCCGCGCGCCGCCATCACGCTGCGCCAGCTCCTCCACATGAACAGCGGCCTCGCCCATGTCGAAACCGGCCCCGACCCCGAAAAATCCGACACCAACCGCGCGCTCTTTTCCGACCGCTCGGGCGACATCGCGGCCGCGGCCACCATGGCCCCGCTCGAATCCCCCCCCGGCACGGTGTTCGAATACAGCACGCTCACCTCGCACATCCTCTCCGACATCATCACCCGCACCGTCGCGCCAGACGCGAAAACCCCCGCCGCGCGCCGCCGCGCCACCAACGATTTTCTCAAGGCCAGCCTCTCCGGCCCCGCCGCCATGCCCACGCTCCTGTGCGAATATGATCCGCAAGGCACCATGCTCGGCGGCTCGCTCTGCCACGCCTCGCTGCGGGACTGGGGGGCCTTCGGCCAGCTTTACCTCAGCGGCGGCAAGGTCGCCGGGCGGCAGGTGGTGGCCCCCCAATGGGTCGAGTTCGTGCAAACGCCCACCCCGGTCACCGCCGGTTACGGCGGCCATTTCTGGCTCAACCGCCCTGTCGCGGAAGATGAAGAAAGCGCCCTCTTCGCCGATCAGGGCCCGCCCGATGCCTATGCCGCCATCGGCCATCTCGGCCAATATGTCATCATCGTCCCCTCAAAGGCGCTGGTCGTCGTCCGCCTCGGCTTCACCCCCGATGACGCGCGCGCCCCCCTCAAGGTCGGTCTCGGGCGGCTGGTCAATAGCCTCCCAGATGTGGCACCGCCTGCCCCATGACCAAGCCCGATTATCGCCTCATCGACATCAAGCTCGATGAGCGCACCATCCTCTGGCGCAACGCCGATATCGAGCAGGAGCGCCGCGTGGCGATCTTCGACCTGCTCGAAGGCAATCTGTTCCAGCCCGTGACGGCCCCCGACCATGGCAATCACGGCCCCTACAAGCTGCTGCTCGGCGTCGAGGAAGGCCGGCTCAGCGTCTCCATCGCCGGCGCCGATGACACCCCGCTCGAACAGTTCGTGCTGCCGCTCGCCCCCTTCCGCCGCACCATCCGCGATTATTTCGCCATCTGCGACAGCTATTATCAGGCCATCCGCCAATCCACCCCGGCCCAGATCGAAACCATCGACATGGCGCGGCGCGCCATCCACGACGAAGCCGCCGAAGCACTGAAGGAACGGCTCGAACCCAAGGTCATCACCGATTTCGACACCGCCCGGCGCCTCTTCACCCTCATCTGCGTTCTCCACATCAAGGGACATTGAATGGCCGTTCTCTCCGACCGCTGGATCCGCGAAGCCGCCCAGACCCGCGGCATGATCGAGCCCTTCGTCGACGGCCAGAAGCGCGACGGCTGCATCAGCTACGGCCTCTCCAGCTACGGCTATGACGCCCGCGTCGCCGACGAGTTCAAGATCTTCACCAACGTCCACTCCGCCATCGTCGACCCCAAGAACTTCTCGCCCGACAGCTTCGTCGACCGCAAGACCGACGTCTGCGTCATCCCCCCCAACAGCTTCGCCCTCGCCCGTACGGTCGAATATTTCCGCGTCCCCGACGATGTGCTCGTCATCTGCCTCGGCAAATCCACCTACGCGCGCTGCGGAATCATCGTCAACGTCACGCCCCTCGAGCCCGGCTGGGAAGGCCATGTCACGCTCGAATTCAGCAACACCACCCCGCTCCCGGCGCGCATCTACGCCAATGAAGGCGCCTGCCAGTTCCTCTTCCTCCAGGGCAACGAACCCTGCGAAGTCACCTACGCCCAGCGCGCCGGCAAATATATGGGCCAGCGCGGGGTCACCTTGCCCAAGCTCTGAAAGGGCCTCCGGCGGCTGGGGGCGGCGCCCCCAGACCCCATTTGTTGGTTTGGTGCACAATCTTCAGCCGTGGTCCCCGCGCGAAGCGCCATCAAATGCCTGCGGCGCATCCAAACTCAGAAATCCAGCCCCACCCCCAAAAATGGGGTGCAGGGGACAAGTCCCCTGCCCGCCGGAGGCTAAAAGACGCCCGCCGGAGGCTAAAAGACGCCCGCCGGGGGCCCCTTCCTAAATCCTCGGCATCCCGCTAGGGCCAGTCGATGAGTCCCGATCCCCGAGAGATGCGCAACGGCCTGCTGGCGGGCGTGGGTGCCTATGCCATCTGGGGCATCCTCCCGCTCTACCTGAAGCTGCTCACCGGCGTGCCGGCGGCCGATGTGCTCTCGCACCGCATTCTCTGGTCGCTGGTGGCGGTTGGTGCGCTGCTGCTCGTCACCGGCGCGGCCGGCCGGGTGCGCGCTGCGCTGGCGCAGCCAAGGCTGATGGGCCTGTTGCTGCTCAGCGCGCTGGCGATCGCCGCCAACTGGCTCATTTACACGGCGGCCATTCTCGAAGGTCATGTCCTCGATACGTCGCTTGGCTATTTCATCAATCCGCTGATCAACGTGCTTTTCGGCGTGGTGCTGCTGGGGGAGCGGCTGTCGCGCCCGCAATGGGCGGCGGTGGCCTTTGCGCTGGCCGGTGTGGCGGTGCTCACCATCTCGCGCGGCGCGCTGCCGCTCATCAGCCTTGGTGTGGCGCTCAGCTTCGCGCTTTACGCCCTCATCCGCAAACAGGCGGTCGTCGATTCCGCCACCGGCCTGTTCCTTGAAACGCTCATGCTCACGCCGCTGGCGCTGGTCTGGCTCTCGACCCGGCCCGAGCCGGCGTGGCACTGGCCGGGCGGCACATTGGCGCTGCTCGCGGCGGCCGGCGTGCTCACCGCCACGCCGCTGATGCTGTTCGCCGTCGCCGCGCGCCGCCTCAAGCTCTCGACGCTCGGCCTGATGCAATATGCAACGCCCACCATCGTCATGCTCGAAGCCATCTTCATTTTCGGCGAGCCGCTCAGCGGGGCGATGCTTGCCGCCTTTGCGCTGATCTGGGCCGGGCTGTTGGTCTATACCGTCACCACCTTTTCCGGCCCCATGGCGCGCGCGCGCGTCTCGCGCTAAGGCGTTCCTCATGGACAAGATCGTCATTCGCGGTGGCCGCCCGCTCAACGGCCGCATCCCCATTTCCGGCGCCAAGAATGCCGCGCTCACGCTGATGCCGTGCGCGCTGCTCACCGATGAGCCGCTCACCCTGCGCAATCTGCCGCGCCTCGCCGATATCGATACCTTCGGTCATCTGCTCAACAATCACGGCGTCAGCACCACCATCGAGGGCACCCACCCCGATGAGTTCGGCCGCGTCATGACGCTGCGCGCGGCGCGCATCACCAGCACCGTCGCCCCCTATGACATCGTCCGCAAGATGCGCGCCTCCATCCTCGTGCTCGGCCCGCTCCTCGCCCGCGCCGGCCAGGCCACCGTGTCGCTGCCCGGCGGCTGCGCCATCGGCAACCGCCCCATCGACCTCCATCTGAAGGCCCTTGAGGCGATGGGCGCCCATATCGAGCTGGCGGCGGGCTATGTGAAGGCCAGCGCGCCGGCGGGCGGCCTGCCCGGCGGCCGCTTCGTGTTTCCGCTGGTCTCGGTCGGCGCCACCGAAAATGCGGTCATGGCTGCCGTCCTCGCCAAGGGGCCAACGATTCTCGAAAACGCCGCCCGCGAGCCGGAGATCGTCGATCTGTGCAACTGCCTCGTCGCCATGGGCGCGAAAATTCAGGGCATCGGCACCGAAACGCTGAAGATCACCGGCGTGCGCGATCTGCACGGCGCCACCTATGCGGTGATGCCTGACCGGATCGAGGCCGGCTCCTATGCCTGTGCCGCTGCCATCACCGGCGGCGAGGTCGAGCTGGTCGGCGCCAATGAGGCCGATCTCGGGGCCACGCTGGCGGCGCTGCGCGAAGCCGGCGTCGCGGTCACCCCCACCGAAGACGGCCTGCGCGTCGCGCGCCTGAACGGCCTTCACGGCGTCACCCTCAGCACCGCCCCCTATCCCGGCTTCCCCACCGACATGCAGGCCCAGTTCATGGCCATGCTCGCGGTCGCCGACGGTGCCTCGCTGCTCACCGAGACGATCTTCGAAAACCGCTACATGCACGTGCCCGAGCTGGCGCGCATGGGCGCCGACATCGCCGTGCGCGGCCGCGCCGCCGTGGTCCGCGGCGGCGCGCATCTCACCGGCGCCGAAGTCATGGCGACCGACCTGCGCGCCTCGATGAGCCTCGTCCTCGCCGGCCTCGCCGCTGAAGGCACCACCACGGTCAACCGCGTCTATCACCTCGACCGCGGCTATGAGCGGCTCGAAGAAAAGCTTCAGGCCGTCGGCGCCGATATCGAGCGCATCTCCGATGGCTGAGGCCGCGCGGCTCACGCTCCTCGCCCAGTCGGCCGAGGATCTGCCCGCCCTGGCCGCGCTGCTGCAGGACGCCACGCTGCGCACCCCCGACATTGCCCGTGATGTGCGCGCCCGCCGCCTGGTGCTGCTCCTCAACCGTTACCGCTGGGAAGCGGCCGCCGGCTCGCGCACAAGATGCGCGCTGCGTATCGAGGGCCTGCTCGGCGTCCAGCAGAAAAGCTGGCCCCAGAGCGACGACGCCGTGCTCAACCTGCTCAGCCTCGAATGGACCGCCCCCCATCTGACGCTCCTCTTCTCCGATCATGTCGCGCTGCGCGCCGAGGTCGAGGCGCTCGATCTCATCATGGAAGACCTGGGCGACCCTTGGCCCACCGAAAAACGCCCCCGCCACAGCCTCTGAAGCCCATTTGTCGCTGCCCGGAGGCGGCGCTCGGCGCTGGCCAGCGCAGCGCGAGTGCGCTAGGGGCCTGCGGCTATGGAAAAGCCTCTCACCCTGGCGCTCCCCAAGGGCCGCATCCTCAAGGAAGCGCTGCCGCTCATGGCGCGCGCCGGCATCGTGCCCGAGCCCGATTTTCTCGATGAAGACAGCCGCAAGCTGATGTTCGAAACCAGCGACCCCGGCATCCGCATCATCCGCGTGCGCAGCTTCGACGCCGCCACCTTCGTCGCCTTTGGCGCCGCCGAAGTCGGCATCGCCGGCAATGACGTGCTGCTCGAGTTCGATTTCTCCGAAATCTACGCCCCCGTCGATCTCGACATCGGCCATTGTCGCCTCTCGGTCGCCCAGCCCGCCACCCTCGATGAAGACATGGCGCGGCTCTCGGCGGTGCGTGTCGCCACCAAATATCCCGGCCTCACACGGCGCTTCTTCGCCAGCCGCGGCCTGCAGGCCGAATGCATCAAACTGAACGGCGCCATGGAGCTGGCCCCGCTCACCGGGCTGGCGCCGCGCATCGTCGACCTGGTCAGCACCGGCAAGACCCTCAAGGAAAACGGCCTTGTCGAAGTCGAGGTGATCGCCCGCATCACCTCGCGGCTGATCGTCAACCGCGCCGCCTGGAAAACCCATCCCCGCGTCGTCCCCCTCGTCGAGGCGATCCGCAGCCTTGTGGAGGCCGGCGATGCCGCAGCGGCTTGACGCCGGCGCGCCCGGCTTCGACGACGCCTTTGCCGCGCTCGTCGCCGATGTCCGCGCCAGCGCCGGCGATGTCGCCGATGATGTCCGCGCCATCATCGCGCGCGTCGCCGTCGAAGGTGACGCCGCCCTGCTTGATCTCACCCGCCGCTTCGATCATGTCGATCTCGACGCACAGGGCTGGGAACTCGCCCGGTCCGCCGGCAAGGCCGCGCTCGACGGGCTGACGCCCGAGCTGCGCGCCGCGCTCGAACTCGCCGCCGAGCGCATCCACGCCTTCCACGTCCGCCAGAAGCCCGCCGACAATGACCGCACCGACGCCGCCGGCGTGCGCACCGGCGTGCGCTGGACGCCGGTCGATGCCGCCGGCCTCTATGTCCCCGGCGGCCGCGCCGCCTATCCCTCCTCGGTGCTGATGAACGCCATCCCCGCCACCGTCGCCGGCGTGCGCGAACTGGTGATGGTCACCCCCACACCTCACGGCGAGATCAACCCGCTGGTGCTTGCCGCCGCGCACCTTGCCGGCGTCGGGCGCGTGTTCCGCGTCGGCGGTGCGCAGGCCGTGGCCGCGCTCGCGCTCGGCACCACCCGCCTGCCCAAGGTCGATGTCATCACCGGGCCGGGCAATGCCTGGGTCGCGGAGGCCAAACGCCAGCTCTACGGCACCGTCGGCATCGACATGATCGCCGGCCCCTCCGAAGTGGTCATCGTCTCCGACGGCGCCAACAATCCTGACTGGCTGGCCGCTGACCTGATGGCCCAGGCCGAGCATGACCCGGTCGCCCAGTCGATCCTCATCACCACCAGCGCCGCCGAGGCCGATGCGGTCATCGCCGCCGTCGAGGCGCTGCTGCCCCGCCTCGCCACGGAAAAGGCGGCGCGCGCCAGCTGGGATCGCTACGGCGCCATCATCACCGTCCCCGCGCTCGCCGATGCCGTGCCGCTTCTCAATGCGCTGGCCGCCGAACACGCCCAGCTGATGGTCGAAGATCCGCACGCCCTCTTCGCCCAGATCCGCCACGCCGGCTCGGTGTTCCTCGGCCGCCACACGCCCGAGGCCGTCGGCGATTATCTGGCCGGGCCCAACCATGTGCTGCCCACCGGGCGGCGCGCCCGCTTCGCCTCCGGCCTGTCAGTGGTCGATTTCATGAAGCGCACCACCTTTCTCGACTGCTCGCCCGAGGGTCTGGCCGCCATCGGCGCAGCCGGCGCGCTGCTCGCCGACATCGAGGGCCTGCCCGCCCATGCCGCCTCGATCCGGCTGCGGCTAGAGTAGCGCCACCACCCGAAACCGCGCGCACCACACGCCCATGTCACGCCGAAACACCCCGGCGCGGCGAAACCAGGCCTCATGATAGGCCCGCCAGAAGGCAAGGCTCTGGTCGCCCGCGCCCTCGTCATGCGCATGCGCCGCCCCCACCTCCAGAAACGGCACGCATTCCAGCGCGGTGATCTCGATCTGCGCGCCCGGCCTGCCCCGGCTGTCGGTGATCACCGCCTGCATCCCCACCGCGGCGCGCTGGCCGTGCACGGCTGCCCAGCAGGTCGCCGTCTTGGTGCCCGCGCGCACCAGCGCCAGCAGTTCGTCCGCCATCTGGGCGGTGTCGCCAAAGGCAAAATGCGGAAGCTTGTCGGGGTCGGGGTTATCAGCCATGGTCCAAACATGGCCCGCCGCTTTGCCCTTGTCGATGTCTTTGCCGGCGGCCCGCTGTCCGGCAACCCGCTGGCCGTGGTCCATGAGGCCGACGGGCTGGACAGTGAGGCGATGCTGCGCCTTACCCGCTGGCTCAACTTCTCCGAAACCGCCTTCCTCCTGACCCCCGACAGCCCCGAGGCCGATTACCGGGTGCGCATCTTCACCCCCGACCGCGAGCTGCCGTTCGCCGGCCACCCCACGCTCGGCAGCGCCCATGCGTGGCTGGCCGCCGGCGGGGCGCCGCGACGGCCGGGGCGGCTGGTGCAGCAATGCGGCGTCGGGCTGGTGCCGCTGCGTCTCGCCGATGGCTTGATCGGCTTTTCCGCCCCGCCGCTCCTGCGCAGCGGCCCGGTCTCGCACGAAGACAGGGCCGAGGTCGTCGCCATGCTCGGCATCGCTGACGGCGATGTCATGGCCATGGCCTGGGCCGACAATGGCCCCGGCTGGATTGCCGTGCAGCTCAGCGACGCCGCCGCCGTGCTGGCGCTCACCCCGGCGCGCAGCTGGGTCCGGCGCATCGATGTCGGCGTCATCGGCGCCCATCCGCCCGGCGTCGATGTCGCCTTTGAAGTGCGCACCTTCTTCACCGATCAGCGCCTTGCCGTGCGCGAAGACCCGGTCACCGGCAGCTTCAACGCCGCCGCCGCCCAGTGGCTCGTCCAGACGCGGCAGGCCGGCGGCGAATGGCGCGCGGCACAGGGCCAGGCCATCGGCCATGGCGGGCGCATCCATCTCGATGCGCGCGAAGACGGCCTGCTCTGGGTCTCGGGCGCCTGCCGCACCGTCGCCGAGGGCATTCTCCCCGATTGAATCGCTTGAATCGCGACAGCCGACAACGCATGAGCAGGGCATGATCAAGATCGGCACAAGAGGTTCCCCCCTGGCGCTGGCGCAGGCGAACATGACAGCAACCGCCCTGCGCGCAGCACACGGCTGGGACGAAAGCGCCACCGAGATCGTCATCATCAACACCCAGGGGGACCGGGTGCAGGACCGTGCGCTCGCCGAAATCGGCGGCAAGGCGCTCTGGACCAAGGAACTCGACGCCGCCCTGCTCGATGGCCGGATCGACTGTGCCGTCCATTCGATGAAGGATGTCGAGACCGAGCTGCGTGACGGCATCGCGCTGGTCGCCATGCTGCCACGCGCCGATGTGCGCGAGCGGCTGCTCGGGGCGGCCGCCATCGCCGATCTGCCGGAGGGCGCGCGCATCGGTACCAGCAGCCCGCGCCGCGCCGCGCAGCTGAAGGCGCTGCGCCCCGATCTCGTCACCGAGATCCTGCGCGGCAATGTCGCCACCCGCATGGCCAAGGTCGAAGCCGGCGCCATCGACGCCACGCTGCTCGCCGCCGCCGGGCTCGACCGTCTGGGCGTCGCCGCCGGCCATGTCGTTCCCATCGAGGAGATGCTGCCCGCCTCCGCTCAGGGTGCTGTCGGCATCACCGCCCGCGCCGATGACGAGGCCACGCAGGCGCTGCTCGCCGCCATCGACCACGCTCTCACCCATGAAGCCGTGCGGCTTGAGCGCGGCTTTCTCGCAGCGCTTGGCGGCACCTGCCATAGCCCGGTGGCCGCGCTCGCACAGATTGACGGTGATGACGTCCATTTCCGCGCCGAGCTCCTCGCCGAAGATGGCAGCGAGCGGCTGGCCGGGGAGCTGCGCGTCGGCCGCGCCCATGCCGCCGGCGAAGTGGCGGCGCTCGCCGCCCGCCTGCTCGGCGATGCCAGCCCGGCGGTCCGCGCCCTGTTTCAGGGCTGAGGCGCGGTGCGGCTGCTGGTGACGCGGCCGGAGCCCGGCGCCTCGCGCACCGCCGCCGCGCTGCAAGCCGCCGGCCACACCCCCGTCGTCCGCCCGCTGATGCGCACCGAGCCGCTGCCCTGGGCGCTGCCAGCGGGTGATTTCGACGCCGTCATGCTCACCAGCGCCGCCGCCGTCCGCCATGCCGGCGCGTCCGCAGACCCGCTCAAGCGCCTGCCCGCGCTGTGCGTCGGCGAGGCCTGCGCCGAGGCCGCGCGCGCCGCCGGCTTCGCCCATGCCGAAGTCGCCGGCGTCGATGCAGCCGCCGTCCTCCAGCGCGCGCGCGACTTCGGCCGCGTCCTCCATCTGGCCGGCGTCGAGCGCACGCCGGTTACCGTCCCGCCCGAGGTCGCGCTGACGGTCTGCGAGGTCTACCGCGCCCGCCTGCTGCCGCTCGATGATGTGCCCGCCCTCGACGGCGCGCTCCTCTATTCGCAGCGCAGCGCCCGGCATTTCGCCGCCGAATGGGCGCGGCTGGGGCGCAGGCAGGGGCTGCTGCTCCTCGCCATCAGCCCGGCGGTGGCGGCCGCCGCCGGCCCTGGCTGGCCGCGGCTGCGTGTGGCGGCAGCGCCCAATGAAGCCTCGATGCTGGCGGCGCTGGCCGATGAGGGGCTATAGGGGCGCATGGACAGCAGTTTCGACCGTGGCGAAGTAGACCGCGCCAGCCTTGAGGCGACCGAGCGGCTGCGCCAGCGCCTCGCCCGCGAGCGCGCCCGCGAGCAGGAGAGCGGGCGCGGCCGGCTCAGCCTGCTGCCCTGGGCGCTGGCCGGCGGCCTGCTGCTGTTCGCCGGCGGCATGATCGCCAGCCCCTGGTTCGAAGCAAATGTCCGCACCCGGCTGCCCTTTGCCAGCCCGCCCGCGCCCGATCCGGTGGTTCAGTCGGTCGAAACCCTCGCCGCCCGCCTCGCCGCCCTTGAAGCCGCACCTGCACCTGACGCAAGCGATGAAGAGGCCGACACCACCGAAAAGGCCCCGGCCGAAGAGCGGCTGGCGCGCACCGAAGCCAAGGTCGAAACCAGCACCGATCTGCTCGCCCGCGAGGCCGACCGGATCGACCGGCTGACCGCTGACGTCGCCGCCACGCGCGCGCTCATTGAGGCCGACCGGGCGCGCGGCGAAGCCGCCGTCGCTGCAGTCACGGCCGCCGCTGATCGCAGCGAGGCGCTGCTCGCCGTCATGCTCGCCCGGCGCGCGCTCGATGAAGGCCGCCCGCTCGGCGCCGTCGAGGCGCCGCTGCGCCGCGCCTTTGAAGCCCGTTATCCCGATGCCGTGCGCAGCGTCGCCCTGCTCGGCGAAGCTCCGGAAAATGTCGAGACGCTGCGCCGCGATCTGGCCACGCTGGGCGCCGACAGTCCGGGCGGCGGGCAAAGCTGGTGGCATGTGTTCACCGCGCGGGTCCAGCGGCTGGTGCGCCCGTCAAGCGAGCCGCGCGGGCCCTCACCGCAGCTGGCCGCCGGGCTGGCGCTGGCGCGCGGCGATGTCGCCGATGCCGCCGAAGCGCTCCGCCGCCTGCCCCAGCCGCATTCGGCGGCCGTCGATCGCTGGCTGGCCCGCGCCGACCGTCTGGCCGCAGGCGAAGCCGGGCTGCGTCAGCTCGAAACCGCCGCCCTCATCCCGCCGCCCAAGCCCGAGCCCGTGGCGCCTGTCCCGGACGCCGAAACGCCCTAGTTGCCGGTCTTGCGGTCGACGATCTGGCCGTTGGGCAGATAGACCTTGCTGGCGGTCACATATTCGCCCTTGGGGCTGCAGATGCCGCCCGGGTCCCGGGCGCGCATCTTGGCGCAGAATTCGGTGTCCGGGCGCGGCTGCGGCTGGGCCAGGGCGGCTGCAATGCCGATCCCGCCGAGTGCGAAGATGCCGATCAAGGTCTTGGTAAGCTGTTTCATGGCGCCTCATTAGCGCCTCCATGCTGTCAGCGCCATGAACAACCGCCCTCAAAGGCCCCCTTTGTGTTGCGCCAGCCATGCGGCTAACCATGGCCGATGGAGTTTGCCCCGCATCTGCTTGTCGATACCGAGGCGCTGGCCGGCAACTGGCGCCGGCTCGCCCGCGCCAGCGGCCGCGCGCGCTGCGGGGCCGCCATCAAGGCCGATGGCTATGGGCTGGGCGCGCACGGCGTGCTGGATGCGCTGTTTGCTGCCGGCGCGCGCGAGTTCTTCGTCGCCAGCTGGGCCGAAGCCGCAGCGCTCGGCACGCTTCCCGAAGGCGCGCGCCTCGCGGTCTTTCACGGCGTCACCCCGGCCGAGATGGAGACAGCACTCTGGCTCAGCCCACAGGTCCGCCCGGTGCTCAACACGCCCGCCCAGGTGGCGCTGTGGCGTGAAACCGGCCGCAGCGCCGATGTCATGGTCGATACCGGCATGAACCGGCTCGGCCTCACCGACCTGTCCGTGCTCGCCGGCTTCCCGCTCGATACGCTGCACAGCCATCTCGCCTGCGCCGACACCCCGTCCCACCCGCTCAACACCGCCCAGCTCACAGCCTTCCGTGCCGCAGCATCCACCCTGCCCCCCGTCCCCCTCGCGCTGGCCAATTCCGCCGGCATCGCGCTGGGGCCAGACTATCATCTCGATCTCACCCGCCCCGGCATCGGCCTCTACGGCGCCGGCCCCTCCGCCGAACGCGACCAGCTCGAGCCCGTCTTCGCCATCAAGGCACCGGTCCTGCAGCTTCGCGAGGTGCCCGCCGGCCACGCCATCGGCTACGGCGCCGCCTATGCCGCGCCCCGGCCGATGCGCGTCGCCGTCGCAGCGCTCGGCTATGCCGATGGCTATCCGCGCGGCCTCACCGGCCACGGCGCCGCCATCCACGAGGGCGTGCGCTGCCCGCTCGTCGGCCGCGTCTCGATGGATCTCACCATGTTTGATGTCAGCGACGCCCCTCAGATCGCCGAAGGGGACTGGCTGGCCATCGATTTCGACCTCGCCGCCGCCGCCGCCGCCCTGGGCCGCGCCGAATATGAGTTGCTTACCGGTCTCGGGCATCGCTATGCCCGTGTCTATCGATGAGCGGACTTGTTCAAACTCTTGGCCATGCGCTGGTCGCGCTCGGCGCGGTCGTCATCGGCCTGTTCGGCACCATCGGCCGGCTCACCCGCTTTGCCGGGGCCGCGCTCACCCGCATGCTGACCCCGCCCTATTATCCCGCCCAGATGTTCGAGCAGCTGCTCGTCATCGGCTGGTTCTCGCTGCCCGTGGTCGGCCTCACCGCGCTGTTCACTGGCTCGGCGCTGGCCCAGCAGATCTATATCGGCGGCAGCCGCTTCAACGCCGCCTCCACCGTGCCCGCCGTCACGGTCATCGGCATCGTGCGTGAGCTCGGCCCGGTGCTCGGCGGCCTGATGGTCGCTGGCCGTGTTGCCAGCGCCATGGCGGCCGAGCTCGGCACGATGCGCGTCACCGAGCAGATCGACGCGCTCAACACGCTGCGCACCGACCCGATGCGCTATCTCGTCGGCCCGCGCATCCTCGCCGCCGTGCTGGTCATGCCGCTGCTCGTGCTGGTTTCCAACGCGCTCGGCGTGATGGGCGGCTGGCTCCTCGCCACCCAGCGGCTGGGCTTCAATTCGGCCGCCTATCTCGCCACCACGGCGCAATATCTGGAAGCCGATGATGTCATCTCCTCGATGGTCAAGGCCGCCGTCTTCGGCTTCTTCATCGCGCTGATGGGCTGTTTCCACGGCTATCACAGCTCCGGCGGCGCCGCCGGCGTGGGCCGCGCCACCACCAATGCCGTGGTCTCGGCCTTCATCCTCATCCTGCTCTCCAACCTGATCATCACCGTGATCGTGTTTGCCACATGAGCGCGCCCGCCCCCCGCATCGCTCTCCAAGGCGTCACCAAGGCCTTTGGCAGCAAGCATGTGCTGCGCGGCATCGATCTCGAGGTCGCCAAGGGCGAATCGCTGGTCATCATCGGCGGCTCGGGCACAGGCAAATCGGTGATGCTCAAGACCATCCTCGGCCTCATCACGCCTGATGCCGGCTCGATCCGGGTCGACGGCGCCGAAGTCGTCGGCCTCAAGGGCCGCGCGCTCGCCGCGCACCAGGCGCGCTTCGGCATGCTCTTCCAGGGCGGCGCGCTGTTCGATTCGCTGCCCGTCTGGCGCAACATCAGCTTCGCCGTGCGCGGCTCCGCCGCTGTGCGCCGCGCCGCCGCGCTCGACAATCTGGCCCGCGTCGGGCTGGGCGAAGATGTCGCCGATCTCCGCCCCAGCGCGCTTTCGGGCGGCATGCAGAAGCGCGTGGCGCTGGCCCGCGCCATCGCCATGCGCCCCGAAATCGTGTTTTTCGACGAGCCGACCACCGGGCTTGATCCGATCATGGCCGATGTCATCAACGCGCTCATCCGCGAGCTTGTCAGCGAGCTTGGCATCACCGCGCTCACCATCACCCACGACATGTCCAGCGTCCGCAAGATCGCCGACCGCGTCGCGATGATTTACGAAGGCCGAATCATCTGGCATGGCCCCCGCGAGCAGATCGACAATCCCGACAATCCTTATGTCGATCAGTTCGTTCATGGACGGGCAGAGGGGCCGATCCGGATGCAGGTGAGGAAGCTTTGAGCGGGGCGGCTGAGCTGGCGATGCTGCTGTCGCGCGCCGCCAGCGGCGACCAGCTTGCCTTTCGTGACTTTTATGATCGCACATCGGCGAAGCTGTTTGGCGTCATCCTGCGTATATTGCCCGAACGAGGAGAAGCTGAAGACGTGCTGCAGGATGTTTATCTGACAATATGGCGCAAGGCGGCGGAGTTTGACCCCGTCCGCGCCAGCCCCGTCACCTGGACCGCAACAATCGCGCGCAACCGCGCCATCGACCGGCTGCGCGCCAAGCGCGTGCGGCCCACCGCCCCCATGGACGACGCGGCCATCGTCGAGGACGACGCCCCCTTGGCCGATGCGCTCATCGACAGCGCGCGCGGCGCCTCGCGCGTCCAGGCCGCGCTCGCCACCCTCGATCCGCGCCACGCCGCCGCCATCCGCAGCTGCTATTTCGAAGGCGTGACCTATGAGGCGCTGGCGGCGCGCGAAGGCGTCCCCGTCGGCACGCTCAAAAGCTGGGTGCGCCGCGGCATCCTGAAGATGCGCGACAGCATGGGGGACAGTGCGGCATGACCGGCCCCGACGATCTCACCCCCGAAATGGCCGCAGACGACGCGCTGGCGATGGATTACGCGCTCGGCGCGCTGGGCCGCGCCGCCCGTCAGGAGACCGCGCTGCGTCTCGCCCGCGATCCCGCCTTCCGCGCCCGCGTCGAGGCCTGGGCGGAGACCCTCGCCCCGCTCGACGAGGAAACCGCCCCCGTGCTGCCGCCCGCCAGCGTCTGGGCCGGTGTGCTGGCCGAAATCACCCCCGCCCCCGTCGCCGCCACCCCGGCCCCGCCGGCCCGCCCCTCGCTCTGGCGAAGCCTCGCCCTGTGGCGCGGCCTCGCGCTCGGCGGCCCGGTGCTCGCCGCGCTGGCCGTCGCCATCGTCACCGCGCCCGGTGCCGCCCCGCAATTGCCCGCGGCCCCGCCCGCCGAAGCTCCGCCCGCCCTGCTCGCCGCCAGCCTCGCGGGCGCTGACGGCAAGCCGCTGCTCGCCGCCACCTGGGATCCGCTGCGCGGCACCGTGGTGCTCACGCCCGTGGCTGATGACCAGGCCGAGGCCGACCGCGTCACCGAGCTCTGGGTGATCGAGGGTGACAGCGCGCCGCGCTCGCTCGGCGTCATCCAGACCGCCGCCCCCAACGCCCATGCCATATCGTCGCAGGTCATATCCGGCTTGCAACCCGGCGCCCTGCTTGCCATCTCCATCGAACCGATCGGTGGCAGCCCCACCGGCCTTCCGACCGGGCCGGTGATCGCCACCGGCAAGCTGACCAGCATCTGACCACGCATCAGACAAACGGCAGCGGCAATCGGCGTCGGCTCTGGGCAGCGCATGGATCACTCCAGTCTGGCTGCCCAGAGCCGATAGCTTGCCGATAGTTCCCCTCACTCACGGCTCACCGCCCGTCTGGCTCAGCTCGTCCCCGCCCGGCTGCGGCAAATCCGCCATGCGACGTCGCTGTAACCGTCCAGCCATGCCGCACGCCCTATGAGCAAGCGTCCTTTCGCATCCGCGTCAGGCCAAAATTCCCCTTCTCAGGAGAAATCATCATGCTGACCAAGACCGTCCTGCGCGCCGGCCTCGCCGCCGTCGCCCTCATCGCCGCCGTGCCCGCCGCCGCCACCGTCGTTGACGGCGCCGCCGGCTCGCCCGCCCACACCACGCTGGTCGCCGCCGTCAAGGCCGCCGGTCTCGTCGAAACCCTGTCGGGCACCGGTCCCTTCACCGTCTTCGCCCCCACCAACGCCGCCTTCGCCAAGCTCCCGGCCGGCACCGTCGAAACCCTGCTCAAGCCCGAGAACAAGGCGACGCTCACCTCGATCCTCACCTACCACGTCGTGCCGGGCAAGATCGCCGCGGCCGATGTGCTCGCCGCCATCAAGGCCGGCGGCGGCAAGGCCGAGCTGACCACCGTTCAGGGCGGCAAGCTCACCGGCTCGATCGTCGATGGCAAGGTCATCCTCACCGACGCCAAGGGCGGCACCTCGACCGTGACCGCCACCGACATCATGGAATCGAACGGCGTTATCCACGTCATCGACACCGTCGTGATGCCGTAACCGTCTCAAGCGGTTTTTGCGGGAAAGGGCGGTCCCTCGCGGGGCCGTCCTTTCTCATTGCAGCGTGTCGCGCAGCGCAATCATCGCCAGGCAGGCCTTCGCCGCCTCGCCGCCCTTGTCCTTTTCTGAGGCGCGCGCCCGCGCCCAGGCTTGCGCCTCATTCTCCACGGTCAGGATGCCGTTGCCAATCGCCAGCCCGTCAAGGCTCAGCGCCATCAGCCCGCGCGCGCTCTCGCCCGCCACAACCTCGAAATGCCAGGTCTCGCCGCGAATCACGCAGCCCAGCGCGACATAGCCGTCAAAGCGCCCGCTGCCGTCGGCCAGCGCAATGGCCGCCGGGATCTCCAGCGCGCCGGGCACGGTGATGCGCTCATGGCTGGCGCCCGCCGCCTCCAGCGCCGCCACCGCGCCCGCCAGCTGCGCATCGGCAATCGCGCCATAAAAACGCGCTTCAACGATCAGGATATGCGCCATGGCTCAGGCTCCAGTTGCAGGGGTGGCAGGAATCGCCCGTTCGCCGACGACATTCAGCCCATAGCCGTTCAGCCCGACGATGTTGCGATGCTTGTTGGTCAGCAAGATCATGTCGCTCACACCCAGATCGACCAGAATCTGCGCGCCAATCCCATAGTCGCGCAAATCGCCGCCCTGGCCCTCGCCGCGCGCCCGCATCTGCTGCGAAATCGCGGTCGGCGCGGTGTCGCGAATGATCACGATCACGCCCGCGCCTTCATCCGCAATCGCCTGCATGGCGCGGGTCAGCTGCCCGGCCCGGTCGCCGCTCTCATGAAACAGGTCGGCAAACACTGACAGCGAGTGCACCCGCACCAGCACCGGCTTGCCCGGCTCGATGCGCCCCTTCATCAGCACGACATGCTCGCCATATTCGGCCATGTTGGCATAGGTCCGCGCCAGCCAGCGCCCGCCATGCACGCTCTCCAGCTCGGTCTCGGCCACACATTTCACCAGCCGGTCATGCCGGTGGCGATAGGCGATCAGGTCACGAATCGTGCCGATCTTCAGCCCATGCCGGCGGGCAAAGGGAATGAGGTCGGGCAGCCGCGCCATCGTGCCATCATCGTTCATGATCTCGCAGATCACGCCCGAGGGGTTGAGACCCGCCAGCCGCGCCACATCCACCGCCGCCTCGGTATGGCCAGCGCGCACCAGCACGCCGCCATCACGCGCCACCAGCGGAAAGACATGGCCGGGATGCACGATATGCTCAGGCCCCTTGCTGGCATCGATCGCCACTGCAATCGTCCGCGCCCGGTCGGCCGCCGAAATGCCGGTCGTCACCCCCTCCTTGGCCTCGATCGAGACAGTGAAGGCCGTGCTGTGCCGCGTGCCATTGTGCTGCGCCATCAGCGGCAGGCCCAGATGGCGGACCCGTTCCGAGGCCAGCGACAGACAGATCAGCCCGCGCCCGTGCATCGCCATGAAATTGATCGCCTCGGGCGTCGCCATCTGCGCGGGGATCACCAGGTCGCCCTCATTCTCCCGGTCTTCGTCGTCGACCAGAATGAACATCCGCCCGTTGCGTGCCTCGTTGATGATGTCCTCGATCGGCGACAGCGCCGGGCCCTGCTCGCGCGTGTCGAGATATTCGGCCAGCTTGCGCAGCGTCTCGGCGGTCGGGTTCCAGTCCGCCTCGTCCAGATTGCGCAGCGAATTGGCATGAAGCCCCGCCCCCCGGGCCAGCCCCGAGCGGCTCTCCTCGCCACTGGCAACAAGCTGACGGACACGATCAATCACGGACATCGGCAATCTCACATTCTAATGTGATGCCCGCGTGCGCGCATCACATCGCAATGTCAATTGGCGAATTCGCGCATCCGCGCCAGATAGCGCGCCAGCGTGTCGATCTCGATATTCACCGCATCCCCCGCCTGCGCCGCGCCAAAGGTCGTCCAGTCGGCGGTATGGGGAATGATGTTGACGGTAAACACCGTCCCCTCCGGCCGGTCCGCCACCGTGTTCACCGTCAGGCTCACCCCATCGAGTGCAATGCTCCCCTTGGCCGCCACAAAGGCCGCAAAATCGGCCGGCACGCCAATCTCGAAGCGCGTCGAGCCGCCCACCGTCTCCCGGCTCAGAATCTGGCCAATGCAATCGACATGGCCGGTGACGATATGCCCGCCCAGCTCATCCCCCACCTTGAGCGCGCGCTCAAGGTTCAGCCGCCGCCCCACCTGCCACTGGCCCGCCGCCGTCCGGCTGCGCGTCTCGCCCGACACATCCACGCTGAACTGGCCTGCTGCCTTGTCCACCACCGTCAGACACACGCCCGAACACGCAATGCTCGCGCCAATCGCCACGCCGCCCATGTCATAGCTGGTGTCGATCACCACGCGCAGGTCGCCGCGCGCCTCCACGCTGCTGATGGTGCCAATGTCGGTGATGATGCCAGTGAACATAGCTCTCGCCTATCGGATGCGGGTGAAGGTCTCAAGCCGGTCCGGCCCCAGCTGGATCGCCGGATGCGCCCGCCAGCGCCCGTGCGGCATCGCGTCCAGCCCCAGCGCGCCCACGCCGGGCCGCCCACCCAGCACCATCGGCGCGCGGTAAATCAACAGCCGGTCCACCAGATCAGCGTCCAAAAGGCTCGCCGCCACCCCGGCCCCGCCCTCCACCAGCATCCGATGCGCGCCGCTGCCACACAGCCCCGCCAGGTCCGCCGCATGCTGCCAGCCCGCCGGCGCCGGCCCGCGCCCCAGCAGCATCGGCGAGGGCGCGCGCCCCTCCAGCCCCGCCAGCCGCACATCCAGCCGCGGCCGGTCGGCCGCCAGCGTGCCCGATCCCACCACAATCACATCGGCCCGCGCCCGCTCCAGATGCGCATGCGCCCGCGCCCGCGCGCCCGTGATCCAGCGGCTGCTGCCATCCGCCAGCGCCAGGCAGCCATCAAGGCTCAGCGCCAGCTTCAGCGTCACATGCGGCCGCTGCCGCCGCATCTGGCTGAAAAACCCCGCCATCTGCGCCTCCGCCTCACCGGCCCTCACCCCCGTCACCACCTCGATCCCCGCCGCGCGCAGCCGCGCCGCTCCCGCCCCGTCGGTGCGCGGGTCCGGGTCCAGCGCGGCCATCACCACCCGCGCCACCCCCGCTTCAATCAGCAAGTCCGCACACGCCGGCCCGCGCCCGCTCTCATGCGCACAAGGCTCCAGCGTCACATACGCCGTCGCCCCCCTCGCATCACACCCCTCAAGCGCCACCGCCTCACCGTGCGGCCGCCCGCCCTTCTGCGTCCAGCCCCGGCCAATCACCCGGCCCCCGCGCACAATCACACAGCCCACCGCCGGGTTCGGCCAGCTCTGCCCCACACCGCGCGCCGCCAGCGCCAGCGCCGCCCCCATCCAGCGATGGTCGTCTGACGAAGCGCCGCTCACATCACCGGCGGTTCAGCAGGCACATAAGGCACGTCCTTCCGGATCGCGCCGCCCGCCACATATGCATCATATTGTGCCTGCGCCGCAGCTCGCGCCTCGCCCTCCAGCGTGGCAATATAAGCCCGCGCCTCCGCCAGCTTCGCCTCACGCGCCTTCTCGGTCGCCACCCGGTCCGCAATCGCATCATCCCGCGACCGGTCCTCCGGCCAGCTCTCGGCATAAATCAGCTTCGGATCCGGCTTCATATAGCCCGACCGATTCTCGATCAAAAAGGCAAACATCACCACCCCGGTAATCACCACCGAAGCCCCGCCCACAATCAGGAAATGCCGCCGCCGCTCGGCCTTGGAAGGATTGAGATAAGACATGGCCGCAATACATATCGCGCCGCTAAGCCTTGCGCCAGCACCGGCGTCCTTTTGCCGTCCGGCGTTGAAGAATGGGCCTCCGGCGGGGGTAGAAGGGCCTCCGGCGGCTGGGGCCTTAGGCCCCAGACCCCAATAGTGGAGCCGCCCAGAAAAAGTCCGTCGCCCCGGACTTGCCTGCCCCGGGCTTGAACTGGGGATCCGGGGCCTAAGCGACTCCCGTCCCCCCAAGCCCAGCGCCGCAGGCTATAAAAGCGCTACGCGCTGGCGCTCCCCTCCGAAGCCTTGTCCCACCCCCACAAATGGGGTCTGGGGCCTAAGGCCCCAGCCGCCGGAGGCCCTTCTCCTCGCCGGAGGCCCTAAACTGCCCGCCGCAGGCCCTTCAAGCCCCTCGCAAGCGCGCCAGAGCCGCGTCGCGGCCGATCAGCGGCAGCAGGCTGGCCATATCCGGCCCATGGGCTTCTCCGGTCAGTGCGAGGCGCAGCGGCATGAACAGCGCGCGCCCCTTGCGGCCGGTCGTTTCCTTCAGCGCGCCCGTCAGCGCCTGCCAGACGTCCGGCGTCCAGTCGAGGCGTTCCAGCGTTTCGGCGGCGGTCTGGAGATAGTCGCGGTCCTCGTCGGCGACTGTGGCTGACACCGGCCCGGCGATGATCGCCTGCCAGTCCCGTGCGTCGTCGAGCCGGGTGAGGTTGCCCTGCACCGCCGTCCAGATGTCGGCGCCCAGCCCCGGCAGCCGGTCGGCCACGGCCTCATGGGGCAGGGCGTGGAGGATGCGCGCGCTCAGCGCCTGCAGGTCCTGCGGGTCGAAGCGGGCAGGGGCCCGGCCGAAATGGCTCAGGCTGAAGCTCTGGATGAGGGGGTCAAGGCCGGTCACCGGCTCGACCGGCTGGCTGGTGCCGAGCCGGGCGAGCAGCGCGCACACCGCCAGCGGCTCGATACCGGCGGCCTGCCAGCTGTCCACGCCTTCGCTGCCCAGCCGCTTCGAAAGCGCGGCGTCCGCCCCGGTCAGCAGCGCGAGGTGCGCCAGCGCCGGCGGCGCCGCACCGAGCGCTGCAAACATCTGCAATTGCACGGCGCTGTTGGTGACATGGTCCTCGCCGCGCACGACATGGGTGACCCCCATCTCGGCATCGTCCACCACCGAGGGCAGCAGATAGAGCCAGCTGCCATCGGCGCGGCGGATCACCGGGTCGGAGAGCGCTTCGGGGTGAAAGTGGCACGCCCCGCGCACCCCGTCTTCCCATGCGATCGGCGCGTCATGGTCCAGCTTGAAGCGCCAGTGCGGCGCCCGGCTCTCGGCGACCATGCGCTCATGGTCGGCCGCGCTCAGCGCCAGCGCGGCGCGGTCATAGAGCGGCGGCAGCCCGCGCGATTGCTGCACCCGCCGCTTCAGCTCCAGCTCCTCGGGCGTCTCATAGGCGCGGTAGGCGCGGCCCGCTGCCGCCAGCTGCTCCAGCGCCGCATCATAGCGCGCAAACCGGTCAGACTGGCGGGCTTCCCCGTCAGGCGTCAGCCCCAGCCAGTCGAGGTCGGCGCGAATGGCGTCCGCCGCCGCCTCGGTGGAGCGCGCCCGGTCGGTGTCGTCGAGGCGCAGCAGGAAGCGCCCGCCCATGGCGCGTGCCAGCAGCCAGTTGACCAGCGCCGTGCGAATGTTGCCGGCATGAAGCCGGCCGGTGGGGCTGGGGGCGAAGCGGGTGATGACCATGGCCGAGGCCATACGCGCTTGGCCCGTCCGATGGTAGGCTCAGTCTTCGTGCCTGATCGCCCAGGCCGGCGGAATCGGGTCGGTCGCCTTCTGATAGACATGGCTGTAGCGCGCCAACGTTGCGGCGGCCACCTTGGGGTCCATCGGCCGGTCGGGCGCTTCGCTGTCAAAACCGGCGCGCCGCAAGAACAGCAGCTGGTCCACCAGCACATCGCCTACCGCGCGCAGCGTCCCGGCATAGCCCGCCTCACGCAGGATGCGCGCGCTCGAATAGCCGCGCCCGTCGCGGAATTTCGGAAAGTTGATCTCGATGAGGCTGAGCTGCCCCAGATGCGGGATCAGCGCGCGCGCATCGTCATGCGGCTCCAGCCGCACGGCGCTGCTATTGGCGCCCGCCAAAAGCTCGTCGAGCGTGGTGATGGTCGGCGCATCAGGCATAAACGGCCTCCTTGAACGGCTGGGCCCCGAGCCGGCGATAGGTGTCGAGAAAGCGCTCGTCCGGCCCGGTGCGAAGCTGCCGATAGGTCTCGATCAGCGTCTCCACCGCCTTGACGATGCCGTCCTCGTCAAAGCCCGGCCCGAGAATCTTGGCCAGGCTGGCGTCTTCGGCCCCGCTGCCGCCGAGCAGCAGCTGGTAAGCCTCCTCGCCGTTCTTGTCGACGCCGAGGATGCCGATATGCCCGGCGTGGTGATGGCCGCAGCCATTGATGCAGCCGCTGATCTTGATGCGCAGCTCGCCCAGGTCCTGCTGCCCGGCCACGTCATCCTCAAAGCGCGCCGCGATCTTCTGCGCAATCGGAATCGAGCGGGCATTGGCCAGCGTGCAATAGTCCATGCCGGGGCAGGCGATGATGTCGGTCACCAGCCCCTCATTGGCGGTGGCCAGCCCGGCCTCGACCAGCGCCCGCCACAGCGGCAGAAGGTCGGCCTTGCGCACATGCGCCAGCACCAGGTTCTGGCTGTGCGTCACCCGGATCTCCGCCCCCGCATAGCGCTCGGCCAGATCAGCCACCAAGTCCATCTTCGCCGCTGATGCATCGCCGGGAATGCCGCCCTTGGGCTTCAGGCTGATGGTAACGATGGCATAGCCCGGCTGCTTGTGGGCATGGACATTCCTTGAAACCCAGGCCGCAAAGCCCGGCTCGGCAAGGTCGATTTCGTCCGGCGCCTCGCGGTCATACTCCGGCTCGGGAAACTGGGCGATGATCCGATTGAGCTCGGCCTGCGGCGGGTCGAGCGCAAGGGCAGCCATGCCTTCCCATTCCGCCTCCACCTGCCGCGCGAATTCCTCCGCCCCCAGCTCGTTCACCAGAATCTTGATGCGCGCCTTGTAGATGTTGTCCCGCCGCCCATAGCGGTTGTAAACGCGCAAGATCGCCTCGCAGTAGCTCACATACTGGCTGACGGGGATGAACTCGCGGATCACCTTGGCCAGAACCGGCGTCCGCCCCATGCCGCCGCCCACATAGACCCGGAAGCCCAGGGCCCCGCCCGCGTCGCGGCGCAGCTGCAGGCCGATATCGTGCAGCTGAATGGCGGCGCGGTCGGTCTCGGACGCAATCACCGCAATCTTGAACTTGCGCGGCAAGAAGCTGAATTCCGGGTGCAGCGTCGACCATTGCCGCAGCAGCTCGGCATAGGGCCGCGGGTCGGCCACCTCGTCGGCGGCCGCACCGGCAAACTGGTCCGAACTGATGTTGCGGATGCAATTGCCGCTCGTCTGAAAGGCGTGCATCTCCACGCTCGACAGATCATCGAGCAGGTCGGCAAATTCCTCCAGCTTGATCCAGTTGTACTGGATGTTCTGCCGGGTGGTGAAATGGCCATAGCCCCGGTCATAGGTGCGCGCGATATGCGCCAGCATCCGCATCTGCGTCGATGACAGCGTGCCATAGGGAATGGCGACGCGCAGCATATAGGCATGAAGCTGGAGATAGAGCCCGTTCATCAGCCGCAACGGCTTGAACTGGTCCTCACTCAGCTCGCCCGACAGCCGCCGCGCCAGCTGGTCCTTGAATTCGGCCACCCGCGCCTCGACGATCGCCTGGTCGATCCGGTCATACTGATACATCAGATGCTCTCCACAGGCAGGCTCGGCAGGGCGAAATCGGGCCGCACGCTGGGGCCGATGGCGCGCACCCGCTGGCGGGTGGTGGTCGGCCTGAAGCTGCCGTTTTCCACCGTCACTTCCACAACATCGAGATCGCTGATCGTCTCGGCCGGGCGAAACTGCTCGGCCAGCGCCTCGGCCTCGGCCTTGTCCAGGGCGGCCGCCTCGCGAATGTGCCGGCTCCATGTAGTGCCGGTCCACCACAGCACATCGCCGGTTTCAAGCCGGTTGCCGGTCAGGAGATGGGGCATGGGGCCGCCTCCGCTATCTGGGTGAGAATCGTGTCGGGCACGCCAAGCCGCGCCACGGCGCCAATGATGATCAGCGCCGGCGAGGTCACGCCCGCGCGCCCGATCTGCCCGGCCAAATCAGCCAAAAGCGTGCGAAACAGCCGCTGGCTGTGCTGGGTGGCGCGCTCGATGATCGCCACCGGCGTGTCAGGCGTCAGCCCGTCGGCAATCAGCTTGTCGGCAATGGCCTCGGCGCCCGCCAGCCCCATATAGATCACCAGCGTCCGCCCCGGCCCGGCCAGCCCCGTCCAGTCCTGCTCGGCCAGCCCCCGGCATTCGCCCGCCACAAGGCTGAGGATGCTGGCATGGTCGCGGTGCGTCAGCGGCATCAGCGTCGCTGCCGCCGCCCCCTGCGCCGCGCTGATCCCGGGGATCACCTCCACCGGCACGCCGGCCGCCTCACAGGCCGCCACTTCCTCGCCGCCGCGCCCGAAAATAAAGGGATCGCCGCCCTTCAGCCGCACGACCCGGTGCCCCTCAACCGCCAGCCGCACCAGCAGCGCGCCAATGTCGGCCTGGGGCAGCGTGTGCCGGGCGCGCCGCTTGGCCACCGAAATCCGCGTCGCCGCGCGCGGCACCAGCGCCATGATCTCGTCCGACACCAGCCCGTCATGCACCACGGCGGTCGCGCGCTCGAGCGCGCGCGCCGCGCGCAGCGTCAGAAGGTCCACCGCGCCCGGACCGGCGCCAACAAGCTGAACAGGGTGAAGACTGGCCATGGCGGGGGCATAGCCCCACCACGCCCTCCCCTGCGAACAAGAGATTCTTGGGCGCGCGACAGATGCGGTTGTGGCGCGCGCCCGGTTATTGGCAGCTCAGCCTGTCCGGCAGCTCAGCCGAAGGTGCGCTGCCACCAGCCCTTGCGCGGCGCGGGCGCAGGCCCCGCCGACGCTTCGGGCGCTGCGTCCGTCCCGTCCGCCTCGGCCACCGGTGCCGGTTCAGCCTTCTTCGGCTTCCGGCTCCGGCTCGGCTTGGGCGCCTCGCTCACGTCGGCAGACGCTGCCGCCTCAACCGGGGCCTCCGCCACCACCTCAGCCAGAGCCTCGGCTTCTGCCGGCGCTTCGGCCTTGGGCTTGCGCCGCGTCCGCGGCTTCGGCGCTTCGGCCTCTGCTGCGACCGTTGCAGGCGCATCCACAGTCTCGGCCGCCGCCGCCTTCGACGCCCGGCGCCGGGTGCGCGGCTTGGGCGCATCGGCGTCCACGGCCTCGGGCTGGTCGCTCGTCGCAGTCGCCTCGGATGTCGCCTCGCCAGTCGCGTCCACAGGGGCCTCGGCGGTTGCCTCGGCGGGGGCCGCCTTGGCGCGCCGGCGGCGCGGCTTGGGCGTCGGTTCGGCCCCCTCCTCGCTCACAGCCTCGCTCACGGCGTCCGCCGCCTCGCCAGACTCCTCGCCCGTCTCATTCTGGGCGCCGTTTTCGGCCCCATTCTCGCGCGCCCCGCCCCGGCGGCCGCGGCGGCCCCGGCGGCGGCGCTTGCGGTCGTTGCTCGCCCGTTCCTCATCAGTGCCCCCCTCGGCCCCGTCCGCCTCGGGCGCAGCGCTGGCCTCGCCGTCCGCCTCGGCCATATCCTCGCCGTCGCTCGCCGGTGCCGGCTCCCGGTCGCGGCGGCGTCGGCGGCTCTTGCCCCGATCCCTGTCGCTCCCGCGCTCGCGGCCCCGGTCCTTCCCGCGCCCGCGCTCGCGGCGATCGCCGCCGTCGTCGCTCTCGCCGTCATCCTCGCCGTCCGCGTCGCGGTCGTCGTCCTCTTCGTCGTCCGCATCATCCTCGATCCGCACCACCGGCGGCAGCGGCTTCATCTCCACCTTGCGCGTCGGCGCCGGGCCGGCCGCATCGATGGTGAAATTGGCGCCGATCAGATCATCGTCCGGCACGGTATGGATGGTCACCCCGTAGAGCTTCTCCAGGTCAGCCAGCTCGACGCGCTTCTTGTTCAGAATATACACCGCCACCGCTTCCGAGGCACGCAGCGTGAAGTCATTGGCGCGGCCGCGCAGCGCCTCGGCTTCCAGCTCGCGCAGCGCCGCCAGCGCCGCCGAGGCGACCGAGCGCACCATGCCGGTGCCTTCGCACATCGGGCAGCTATGGGTGCTCGCTTCCAGCACCCCGGTGCGCAGCCGCTGCCGGCTCATCTCCAACAGCCCGAACGACGAGATCCGCCCGATCTGCACCCGGGCGCGGTCGTTCTTCATCGCCTCCTTCATCGCCTTTTCCACACGGCGGATGTTGGAGTTGTTCTCCATGTCGATGAAATCGATCACCACCAGACCGGCCATGTCGCGCAGCCGCAGCTGCCGGCCAATCTCCTCGGCGGCTTCCAGATTGGTCTTGGTCGCGGTTTCCTCAATGCCATATTCGCGCGTCGAGCGGCCCGAGTTGATGTCGATCGACACCAGCGCCTCGGTCGGGTTGATGACGATATAGCCACCCGACTTCAGCTGCACGACCGGCTGATACATGCCCTCCAGCTGCTGCTCCACGCCGAAGCGCTGAAACAGCGGCACATTGTCCTGATATTCGACAACCTTGGCGGCATGTCCCGGCATCAGCATCGACATGAAGCGCGAGGCCGCCTCATGGCCTTCGCGCCCCTCGACCAGAATCTGTTCGATATGGCGATTATAGACATCGCGGATGGCGCGCTTGATCAGGTCCGAATCCTGGTGGATCAGCGCCGGCGCCGTGCTGCCCAGCGTGCGCTCGCGAATCTCGTCCCAAAGCCGCGTCAGATAATCAAAGTCGCGCCGGATCTCGGCGGCCGAGCGCTTCAGCCCGGCGGTGCGCACGATCGCCCCCATGCCGTCGGGAAGCTGCAGATCGGCCATGATCGTCTTCAGCCGCCGGCGGTCGGCCGGGTTGGCGATCTTGCGGCTGATCCCGCCGCCATGCGCGGTGTTGGGCATCAGCACGCAGTAGCGCCCGGCAAGGCTCAGATAGGTGGTCAGCGCCGCCCCCTTCGAGCCGCGCTCCTCCTTCACCACCTGGATCAGCAGCACCTGCCGGCGGCGGATGACCTCCTGAATCTTGTAGCGCCGGCGCAAAGACTGGCGCTTGCGGCGCAGCACATCGGACGGCTCGTCCTGCTTCCCGCCGGTCTCGGCGATCCGCCCTTCATCGTCCCCATCCTCACCGCGCTCGTCACGCTCGCCGTCGTCATCGTCCCGATCATCGTCGCGCCCATCGTCGCGCCGGTCCTCGCGGTCATCATCCTCATCGCCCAGCTCGTCCTGCTCGGCGGCCAGCTCGGCCTCCTCGCGCAGCAGCGCCTCGCGGTCCTCGCGGGGGATCTGGTAATAATCGGGGTGGATTTCGGAAAAGGCCAGAAAGCCGTGGCGGTTGCCGCCATATTCAATGAACGCCGCCTGCAGGCTGGGTTCGACGCGGGTCACCTTGGCGAGGTAGATATTGCCCTTCAGCTGGCGCCGGTCAGCGGCCTCGAAATCAAATTCCTCGATCCGCTGGCCGTTGACGACCGCGACCCGGGTCTCCTCCCGGTGGCGGGCGTCGATCAACATACGATGTGACATGTCTTTGCTCCATGCCGCCGGGCCGCTGGGCGCCAGAGGCGCAGCGGGGGCGGGCGATCAGGTTGAATGTTATGGGGCCGGGCGGCGCGACTGCGGCCGCCGGCATATGGTTGAAAAAGAAAGCGATGGCGGGCGAGTGATGGCGGCATCCGTCCTGACCGGCGTCCGCATGGCCGGGCGAGGCCAAAAAAGCCCCTCCTGCCGTGCGTTGACCGTTGATGCGCATGCCGCCCCTCGATGTTCCTGCCGGCGCGCGGAAAAGTCCGGCCGGCGCTCCAGACCCATCGTCAAACGCGGGCCAGACGGCTGCAGGACGAGAATCGGAAGTGTCAGGCGTGAACCGCCTGACCTCAAATGATTAGCAGCGGTTTCGGGGCAGGGCAAGTGGCCGAGCAAGGGGCCGGGCACAAATGCCGGGCGAAGGCCTCCGGCGCGCGCCTGCCGCGCGCCGGAGGCCAGAACAGGTCAGCGCGAATAGAATTCGACGACCAGATTGGGTTCCATCTTCACCGGGTAAGGCACTTCGTCGAGCGTCGGCACCCGCACATAGGTCGCCTTGTGATCTTCCACGCTCACATATTCGGGCACATCACGTTCGCTCAAGGAGCGCGCTTCCAGCGTCAGCGCCATGTCCTTGCCACGTGTGCCCAGCTCAACCGTGTCGCCCGGCTTCACCTTGGCCGACGCGATGTTGAGCCGCTTGCCATTGACCAGAATATGCCCGTGGTTGACGATCTGGCGCGCCGCAAAGATCGTCGGCGCAAACTTGGCGCGATAGACCACCATGTCGAGCCGCTGCTCCAAAAGGCCGATCAGGTTCTGCGAGGTGTCGCCCTTCATCCGCACGGCCTCTTCATACACCTTGCGGAACTGCTTCTCGGTCACATCGCCATAATAGCCCTTCAGCTTCTGCTTGGCCTTGAGCTGGATGCCGAAATCCGAAATCTTGCCCTTGCGGCGCTGGCCGTGCTGGCCCGGCCCATATTCGCGCTTGTTGACCGGCGACTTCGGCCGGCCCCAGATGTTCTCACCCATCCGGCGGTCAAGCTTGTACTTGGCGTTCTGACGCTTGCTCATTTCATGGTCCAATCTGCTGTGTTTCAAAGGCCCCGGCCTCGCACCGCACGGCCTGTTGCCGGGCGCGGCCGCTGCTTCACCGGGGGTGCAGGGCCAATTGCGAAGCGAGCCCCATAGGCGCTCGGCCCCAAAGGGTCAAGGCTTCACACCCCCGCTTGCCCTTGACTCGCGCGCCGTCTGCCGCCAAAGCAGCGCCTCCCCAGACTATTGCCGGAGTTTCCGCCCATGGCGCGCGTTACCGTCGAGGATTGCGTCGACAAGGTTCCCAACCGTTTCGATCTGGTGCTGTTCGCCGCCACCCGCGCGCGCTCCATCTCCAGCGGCGCGGAGCTGACCATCGACCGCGACCGCGACAAGAACCCGGTCGTGGCGCTGCGTGAAATCGCCGAGGAAACCGTCTCGCCCGCCATCCTCAAGGAAGGCATCATCGTCTCCATGCAGAAGATGATCGAGGACGAGGACGACACTCCCGACGACATCGGCTCGCTCTCGGCCTCGGCCGAAGCGCTGCGCATCACCGCCGCCCAGCCGCCGCGCAACCAGAACATCGGCCCCGATTACGAATAAGCCGGGCCCCCGACAGCAATCGATCAGCGCCGGTCCATCCGCTCCATCATCGCGTCCGGCCCGTCGCTGGTCGGCCCCACCCACGCGCCTTGCGGCCGCTCCGCATCCGCCAGCCGCAGCCGCGCCAATATCCGCCCTGACCGGTTGGCCAGGCTCAGCGTGCCACCGCTCATCTGCCAGCGCGTCACCGAAAACAGGCTCATCGGGCAATTGCTGCCCAGTGACGCAATCTGAAACGCCCCCTCGGCCCGCTGTTTCGACAGCGTGATCCGGCAGCTGGTGCTGCGCCCCGCCACCGCCAGCGTCCATTCGCCCACAAGATTGGGCGGCGGCCGCAGCGGTTCCGGCTCCGGCTCCGGTTCCGGCTCCGCTTTCTCTTCCTCCGCCTCCTCGGCCGGCGGCCGCAACCTGATCACTTCCGGCAGCCCCGGCTGGGCCATGGCAAGGCCAAGAAGAACAGCAGCAATCACGCCGCGATGAAGCGCCTTCCCGCCGCCGCCGTCAACCGCCCCGCCGCCAGCAGTTGCGCAATGCGCGGTGCAAGCCCAATATCCTACCATGCTCCGGCAGTATGAACTTGTAGAGCGGGTGAAATCCTACGACCCGGGCGCAGACGAAGATCTGCTCAACCGCGCCTATGTCTTCTCGATGAAGGCACACGGCAGCCAGCTGCGCGCCAGCGGCGATCCCTATTTCAGCCACCCCATCGAAGTCGCCGGCATCCTCACCGATCTCAAGCTCGACGATGAAACCATCGTCACCGGCATCCTCCACGACACTATCGAAGACACGGTGGCCACCCAGGCCGAAATCGACCGGCTGTTCGGCCCCAATGTCGGCCGGCTCGTCGACGGCGTCACCAAGCTCTCGCGCATCGAAGCCCAGACCGACAGCGAACGCCAGGCCGAAAACCTGCGCAAGTTCCTGCTCGCCATGTCCAACGACATCCGCGTCCTGCTCGTCAAGCTCGCCGACCGGCTGCACAACATGCGCACCCTCCATCACATCGCGCGTGAAGACAAACGCCGCCGCATCGCCCGCGAAACGGTGGAAATCTACGCCCCCTTGGCCGAACGCATCGGCATGTACGGCTTCATGGACGAGCTGAACGAACTCGCCTTCGCCCATCTCGAGCCCGAAGCCCATGCCACTATCACCGCCCGCCTCGATCAGCTCCGCCGCCGCGCCGACACCGTCGATGCCGTCGCCGAAAACCTGCGCCGCCTGCTCGCCGAGAAAGGCATCCAGGCCGAAGTCATGGGCCGCGAAAAACGCCCCTATTCGATCTGGCGCAAGATGCAGGGCCGCGGCCTCGCCTTCGAACAGCTCTCCGACATCATCGCCTACCGCGTCATCGTCAACGACATCGACAGCTGCTACCGCGCGCTCGGCGCCATCCATGGCCGCTGGCCCATGGTGCCGGGCCGCTTCAAGGATTTCATCTCCACCCCCAAGCGCAACGGCTACCGTTCGCTCCACTCCACCCTCGTCACCGGCGAAAACAGCCGCATCGAAGTCCAGATCCGCACCCGCCTGATGCATGAGGAAGCCGAGCTCGGCCTCGCCGCCCATTGGGCCTACAAACAGGGCCGCGACGGCGCCCCGGCGCGCGAAGCCTATCCCTGGATCGAAGACCTGCTGCAAATCCTTCAGGATTCCGCCTCGCCCGAAGAGCTGCTCGAAAACGCCCGCCTCGCCATGTTCCAGGATCAGGTTTTCGCCTTCACCCCCAAAGGCGCGCTCCACCAGCTCCCCAAAGGCGCCACCCCCATCGATTTCGCCTATGCCGTCCATTCCAGCCTCGGCGATTCCTGCGTCGGCGCCAAGGTCAATGGCCGCGTCGTGCCGCTGCGCACCGTGCTCGCCAACGGCGATCAGGTCGAAATCCTGCGCGGCAAACACGGCACCCCCGATCCCGCCTGGGAAAGCTTCGTCGCCACCGCCAAGGCCCGCGCCGCCATCCGCCGCCACATCCGCGCCCGCGCACTTGCCGAACATCAGGCCATGGGCGCCAAACTGCTCGAAGCCATGCTGCGCCGCCTCAAGATCGGCCTCGACAGCGACATGCTCTCAGCCGGCCTCGCCCGCCTCAAGCTGCCCGATCAGACCGCCCTCGAAATCGCCATGGGCGCCAACCAGCTCTCCGACCAGCAAGTCGCCGAAGCCCTCGTCCCCGGCTCCACCGCCAGCGCCCGCCCGCGCCGCACCCGCCGCGGCAAGCCCGGCCCCGCCGCCGTCACCATCCACGGCCTCGCCGCCGGCGCCGCCTTCGAACTCGGCAAATGCTGCCACCCCGTCCCCGGAGACCGTATCGTCGGCGTCCGCCAACCCGGCCAGCCGATCATCGTCCACAGCATCGATTGCTCCACACTCGCCGACGAAACCGGCGACTGGCTCGAAGTCGGCTGGGGCAGCGAAAGCGACGGCGCCGTCGCCCAACTCGCCGTCGTCGTCCACAACCAGACCGGCGCACTCGCCGCCATGACCGCCGCACTCGCCGCCGAACGCACCAACATCGTCAACCTCAGCCTCAAACACCGCGACCGCGAATTCCACACCGACATCCTCGATCTCGAAGTCGAAAACCTCAGACACCTCACCAACATCATCACCGCGCTCCGCGCCGTCCCTGCCGTCGTCAGCGTCGAACGCATCCGCGGGTAAGGGCCTCCGGCGGCTGGGGCCTCAGGCCCCAGACCCCATTCGTGGCACCGCCCAAAAATGAACCGTCGCCCCGGACCTGATCCGGGGCCTAAGCGACGCCCGTCCCCCCAAGCCCAGCGCCGCAGGCTATAAATGCGCTCCGCGCTGCCGCTGCCCGTCGAAATCTTGTCCAAAGCCCATAAATGGGGTCTGGGGCCTGAGGCCCCAGCCGCCGGAGGCCCTTCCTGCCCACAACCCCCCCACCCGTGCGCCATTTTGCAGCTATCGACCCCAAGTCCCCGATGCTAGGGGAGCGCGCATGACAGATGAGCAGATCCTTGCGGAATTCCGTGCTGCCGAGGCGTTGCTTGAGGGGCATTTCATCCTCTCTTCGGGCCTCAGGTCGTCGCGTTATCTCCAGTGTGCGCGGGTGTTGATGGACCCGGCGCGTGCGGCCCGTCTGGCTGAAGCGCTTGCCGATAAAATCCCCCAAGCGGTCAAGACGGCGGTGGAGGTGGTGGTGGCGCCGGCGATGGGCGGTCTCATCTGCGGCCATGAGCTCGCCCGCGCGCTGGGCGTGCTGTCAATGTTCGTGGAGCGGCCCACCGGCACGTTCGAGCTCCGGCGCGGCTTCCGGCTGGAGGCAGGCCAGAAGGTGCTGTTGATGGAAGATGTCGTTACCACCGGCCTTTCGAGCCGCGAGGCGATTGCCGCGGTGCGCGCGGCGGGTGGTGACGTGATCCATGCCGCGTCGCTGGTGGACCGGTCGGCGGGCAAGGCTGATCTGGGTGTGCCGTTCACCCCGCTCATCCGTCTTGACGTGCCCAGCTATGCGCCGGATGCGCTGCCGCCCGAGCTGGCCTCGATCCCACCGGTCAAGCCGGGAAGCCGCGCGGCATGAAGCGGCTGCGTCTTGGCGTCAACATCGACCATGTCGCGACCATCCGCAACGCGCGCGGGGGGCTTCATCCTGATCCCGTGCGCGCCGCAATGGTCGCCGCCGAGAGCGGGGCGGACGGGCTGACCATCCATCTGCGCGAAGACCGGCGTCACATCACCGATGATGACCTGACCCGGCTGGCGGCAGCGACCGCGCTGCCGATCAATCTCGAAATGGCCGCCACCGACGAGATGCTCGGCATCGCGCTCGCTGCCCGCCCCCATGCCGCGTGCATCGTGCCCGAGCGCCGGGCCGAGCGCACCACCGAGGGCGGGCTTGATGCTGCGGGGCTGCACAACACGCTCGCCCCGATGGTGCGCCGGCTCGGCGCCAATGGTTCGCGCGTCAGCCTGTTCATCGCGCCCGACTCTGATCAGATCGAGGCGGCGGCGCGCCTCGGCGTGCCCGTCATCGAGCTGCACACCGGCCCCTATGCCCATGCCGAAGGCGAGGCGGAGGTCGCAGCCGAGCTGGCGCGCCTTGCCGAGGCCGCCCGGCTGGCGGCCTCGCTCGGCCTTGAGGTCCATGCCGGCCATGGGCTCACCTATGAAAATGTCGCTCCCGTCGCCGCGCTGCCCGAGCTGGCCGAGCTCAACATCGGCCATTTCCTCATCGGCGAGGCGGTGTTCGTCGGCCTGGCCCAGGCCATCGCCAGGATGCGCGCCTTGATGGACGCCGCGCGCGGATGAATCTGCCGCAAGGCCTGCGCGTCATCGGGCTCGGCTCCGACCTGTGCAACATCGCGCGCATCGAAAACAGCCTCAGTCGCTTCGAGGCGCGCTTCATCGCCCGCATCTTCACCGATATCGAGCAGGCCAAGGCCGAGCGCCGGGTGCTGACGCGTGCGGCCACCTATGCCAAGCGATTCGCCGCCAAGGAGGCCTGCGCCAAGGCGCTCGGCACCGGCATCAGGCGCGGCGTCTTCTTCAAGGACATGGGGGTCGTCAATCTTCCATCGGGCGCGCCGACGATGCATCTGACCGGCGGGGCTGCATCAAGGCTGGCACAAATCACGCCTGCCGGGCATAAGGCAATCATTCATCTCACGATCACCGACGATCACCCCTGGGCACAGGCGATCGTTCTCATCACCGCGGAACCCGAATGAGCGAGGCATCGACAAGCGTGGCCAAGAAGCCGACCAACTGGGCGCATGAGCTGTGGCAGCTGCTCCTGCTCGTGCTCGCCGTGCTGGCCGTCCACAGCTTCGTCGCCAAGCCCTTCTACATCCCCTCGGGCTCGATGCTCCCCACGCTTTATATCGGGGACCGGCTGATCGTCTCCAAATATCCTTATGGCTATTCCTATCTCTCGCCCTCGGTCGAAGTGCTGCCCGAAATCCCCGGCCGGCTGTTCGGCACCATGCCCGAGCGCGGCGACATCGCGGTCATCAAGTCGCCGCGCGGCCATGTCGATTTCATCAAGCGGGTCATCGGCCTGCCCGGTGACACGGTGCAGATGCGCAGCGGCACGCTGTGGCTCAACGGCGCCCCGGTCCCGCGTGAGCGGGTGGAAGACACCGAGATCCCGGTCTCGGCCAACAGCGAATGCCTGTCGATCATCGATGCCCAATATCGCACCACCAATGAAGCCGGCGTCCCCGTCTGCCGCTACCCCACCTACCGCGAGACCCTGCCTGGCGGCCGCAGCTATCTGACCATCGATCTCGGCGACATGGCGCAGGACAATACCCCGCCTGCCATCGTCCCCGAAGGCCATATCTTCCTGATGGGCGACAACCGCGACAACAGCCAGGACAGCCGCTTCGATGTCAGCCGCGACGGGCTGGGCATGCTGCCACTCGAAAATCTCGTCGGCCGCGCCGAGTTCATCACCTTCTCGCTCGACGGCTCGACAACGCTCAACCCGCTGACCTGGGTCAGCGCGCTCAGAAACCGCTATCTCATCAATCTGCGTGGCAACGGCGCGCAGGGCGCCGAATAAGCCTTACTGCTCGGGCCGGATGGCCAGCAGCTCGATATCAAACTCCAGCACCGCACCCGGCGGAATCACCCCGCCCGCGCCCTGCGCGCCGTAGCCCAGCGCCGGCGGCACGACGAAATGATATTTGGAGCCGGTCGGCATCAGCTGCACGCCCTCGGTCCAGCCGGGGATCACCTGATTCAAGGGAAACGCCGCCGGCTGGCCACGGCTATAGCTCGAATCGAACACCGTGCCGTCGATCAGCTTGCCCTCATAATGCACCAGCACCACATCGGTGGCCGCAGGCTTCGGGCCAGTGCCTTCGGTAATGACCTGATATTGCAGGCCGCTCTCGGTGGTGATCACGCCGGGCTTCCCCTTGTTGTCGGCCAGAAACTGCATGTCATTGGTGCGCACGGCCGCGACCTGAGACTGGGTCCCGGCCCAGACACCCAGCCCGGCCAGAACCACGATCACCCCGCCGCCAAGGATCCAGCGGCCGATGCCGGGGCCGGCTTGTCCGGGCGCAGAAGTGGCCATGCTTTTGAATATCCCTGAAAAAAATCTGGTGCGGCTTATTTGATGCCGTCACGCTCCATGCGCTTGCGCTCCAGCTTGCGGGCGCGGCGAACGGCAGCGGCCTTTTCGCGGGCGCGCTTCTCGCTCGGCTTTTCATAATGACGACGCAGCTTCATCTCGCGGTAGACGCCTTCGCGCTGCAGCTTCTTCTTGAGCGCGCGCAGCGCCTGATCGACATTGTTGTCGCGAACCATGATTTGCATGCAGCCGTACTCTCCATTCACGTCGAGGGGGCTGGCACAGCACCCACGCTTGTCAAAAGACTCGAAATCCCGGCAGCCCGTGCCACCGAAGCGAGCGGCGCGCATAGCAGAGCCCGCACCTCGAAACAAGCAGACACTGTGGCAAGCTGGCGGCTGGAGCGCGCCCCCGTTTCAGGCTAGAAGCCCGTCATGGACGACGCCACCGACATCCCCCTCGACGATCTGCGCCCCCGCCTGATCGAGGCGATGCTCCCGCACGTCCCCTTCGACGGCTGGAGCGCCGCCGCCCGCGCCGCCGCCGCCGAAGAGGCCGGCATCGATCCCGACATCGCCGCCCTCGCGCTCCCCGATGCACCGGCCATGACCGACGCCTATACGGCGCGCGCCGACCGGATGATGACAGAAGCCATGGCCGCCGCGGGCGTCGAGACGATGAAAATCCGCGCCCGCATCCGCCTCGCGCTCGTCACAAGGCTCGAACAGGCCGCCATGGACAAGGAGGCCGTGCGCTGCGCGCTCGCCGTCATGGCCATGCCCGCCAACGCCGCGCTCGGCGTCCGCACGCTCTGGCGCACGGCGGACGCCATGTGGCGCGCCGCCGGCGACACCGCCACAGATTTCAACCATTATTCCAAGCGCATCATCCTCGGCTCGGTCTATTCCGCCACATTGCTCTACTGGCTCGAAGATGACAGCGAAGACATGGCCGACACCCGCGCCTTCATTGATCGCCGCATCGATGATGTGATGAAGATCGAAAAGGGCAAGGCCCAGGCCAAAAGCGCCTTCGAATGGGTGCCCAATCCGGCCCGCATCCTCGGCCGGCTGCGCTATCCCGTCTCCTGAGCCGCACAAAGTCTGCGCTGGCGCCCGCCCCCCCCACATGATAACGCCTCGCATCACGCCGCGAGGATATCGATCCCATCTCCATGACAGCCGCCATCGAAATCGACCGGATGCTTCCGGGCCAGACGGCGCTCATCGTCGCCATCGACCGGCTCGGCCTCGATCCCCAGACCGCGCGCCGCCTCCACGAACTCGGCTTTGATGACGGCGTCGATGTCGAGGTCATCCACCGCGCCCCCTTTGGCGGTGATCCGCTCGCGGTCCGCGTCGGCAACATGGTGGTCGCGCTCCGCCGCTCCATGGCTGCGCTCATCGAAGTCGAATTGAACGGCGAAGGAACGGGCCCGTGAACGTGCCCCTCGCCGCGCCCGTGGTGGCGCTGGTCGGCAATCCCAATGCCGGCAAGACCAGCCTGTTCAACGCGCTCACCGGCGCCCGCCAGAAGGTCGGCAACTATCCCGGCGTCACCGTCGAGCGCAAGGCCGGCCGCCTGCCACTCGCCGATGGCCGCACCGCCGAGCTGATCGACCTGCCCGGCAGCTACAGCCTCGAGCCGCGCAGCCCCGATGAAGCCGTCACCCGCGATGCCGTGCTCGGCCGGCTGGCGGGGGAAAAGGCCATCGACGCCATCGTCGCCGTCGTCGATGCCACCAATTTGCGCAACCATCTGCGCTTCGCCCTTGAGCTGAAGGCGCTCGGCCGCCCGATGGTCGTCGCCCTCAACATGGTCGACCTCGCTGCCCGCGACGGTCTCGAAATCGACATTGGCGCCCTTGAAGCCGAACTCGGCCTGCCCGTCGTGCCCACCGTCGCGGTGCGCCGCCGCGGCCTTGACGAGCTTGGCGCCGCCCTCTCCGGCGTCCTCACGGGCGAAGGCGCCGGCGTCCTCCCCCCGCCCAGCCACTCACCGACATCGCGCCGCTCCAGCGCGAAGCCCGGCGCATTGCCAAAACCGTCACTCGCGCGGTCGGCGCGCCAAAGCGCTGGTCAGACCGGATCGACGCGCTCGCCCTCCACCCCAGTTTCGGCCCGCTCCTCCTCGCGCTCCTCCTCTTCTTCATCTTTCAGGCCGTCTTCGCCTGGGCCGAAGCGCCGATGGGCTGGATCGAAGCGGGCATCGCCGTCCTTCAGGCCGCCGCCGAGGGCGCGCTCGCGCCCGGCCCGCTGCGCTCGATGCTCGTTGACGGCGTGCTCGCCGGCGTCGGCGCGGTCATCGTCTTCCTGCCGCAGATCCTCATCCTGTTCTTCTTCATCCTGCTCCTCGAACAGTCGGGCTATATGGTCCGCGCCGCCTTCATCATGGACCGGCTGATGGCCAGCGTCGGCCTCAATGGCCGCGCCTTCATCCCGCTCCTCTCCAGCTTCGCCTGCGCCATCCCCGGCATCATGGCCACCCGCACCATCGATTCCCCCAAAGACCGCCTCACCACCATCCTCATCGCCCCGCTGATGACCTGCTCGGCGCGCCTGCCCGTCTATGCCGTCATCATCGCCGCCTTCATCCCGGCCACCAGCGTCGGCGGCCTGTTCAACCTGCAGGGCCTTGTCCTCACCGGCCTCTATCTCTTCGGCGTGCTCGGCGCGCTCGCCGCCGCCGCCCTGCTGCGCAAAACCGTCACGCGCGGCCCCAGCCCCACCTTCCTCATGGAAATGCCCAAATATCAATGGCCCACGCTGCGCGATGTCGGCATCGGTCTCTATCAACGCGCCATGGCCTTCCTCATCCGCGCCGGCACCATCATCCTCGTCTCCACCATCGCGCTCTGGGCGCTCGCCATCTGGCCCAAGCCCCCGGCCGACTGGGATCGTCCCGCCCTTGATTACAGCTTCGCCGGCCGCATCGGCGAAGCCATTGAGCCGCTCTTCCGCCCCATCGGCTTCAACCGCGAGATCGCGCTGGCGCTGGTTCCCGGCATGGCCGCGCGCGAAGTCGCCGTCAGCGCGCTGGGCACCGTCTATTCCCTGCAAGACGTCGATGAGGAGAACACCGGCTCGCTCGTTGAAACCCTGCGCTCGCGATGGGAGCTGCCCACCGCACTCGCCTTCCTCGCCTGGTTCGTCTTCGCCCCCCAATGCCTGTCCACGCTGGCCGTCACCAAACGTGAAACCGGCGGCTGGCGCTGGCCCATCTTCATGTTCAGCTATCTCTTCGCCGCAGCATGGCTGGCGGCGGGCTTCACCTACTGGACGGCCCGGGCACTGCTACCAGCCTGATCTCGGCCGGCGCATTGGCCCCGTCGCTGCTCTCTGGCAGCGGCGTGAAGGTGTCCGACACCGCCATCAGCCGCCCGTCGCCCGCGCGCAGCCGTGCAGACAGCGCCGGCCGGCTGCGCCCGTCGATCTTTGCCGCCTCATAACGCAGCAAAAACGCCAGCGGCTGCCCGCCCGGCCGCGGGTTGATCGTCCGCGCGCCCAGCAGCGGCGCCGCCGCATCGGCCCGCGCCGCGTCGCGCAGTTCCACCCGCAAAACCGCGCCCACCGGCACCTTCAGCCCGTCCGGCAACACCACCTCGCCCGTCACAACCCCCGGCACAGCGCCGCCCGGTTCCGCCTCGCAGGCCAGCGGCAGCTGTCCGCCTTCGCGCAGCGTCAGCCGTTTCTCGCCCTCGCGCCCGCGCCCGCGCACATCAATGTCATGCCCGGCAAAGCGGCTGGTGTAGCGAAAGCCCGAAAACACGAATCGCTGCCGCAAATGGATCTCGCGCCCGCCCCGCAGCAGCACCGGCCCATAGCCACGCCGGTCAAAACGCACGCTGCTGCCATCCGCGCAGATATAATGCCCCGATTCCGCAATCCGCGCCGCCGCCAGCAAGGGCGTCGCCGCCAGAGCCGCCGCAAGCGTTGCGGCCAAGACAACCCACCGCATCATGCCGACAGTTTGCGACAGACGGCCCCGCCGCGCAATGGCCTCAGCCCCCCCCGCTGCCGCTAGCGATCCCCCTCGCGTTCGGGATGCCAATAGCGCTGCATCATCAGATAGGTGAACGACGCCGACCAGCTGATCAGCAAAAAGCCGTTCAGCGCCTCGATCGCCGCCAATATCCTGAGCAGCCCGGTCGGAAAGACATCGCCCATGCCCAGCGTCGTATAGCTGGAGACCGAGAAATAGAGATAATCCAGCGCCCCGCCGGCGAAATTGCCGTTTATCGCGCCAAAGTCTCCCAGCCGGTCCAGCCCGGCAAAACAGCCGGCATAAAGCAGCGTCTCCACAGCGTGCGCCGCAAAGCACGCCGCAATCACCACCAGCACCCGCTGGCGCGGCCGGATCGGCAGCCGTGGCAGCAAGGCCCCGGTAAAGCGCAGCGCCTCATAATGCACCAGCACGGTCGCCGCCACCAGCAGCACGGCAATCCCGAAAATCGCCAGCGTGTTCAAGCCGCCTGCCCCTCAGCGCCTGCGCGCGCACACATAAAGCGAAATCGCATCATCGCCGCGCGGCGGAGATTCGGGAAACCGCGCCAGAAACCGCGCCTCGTCCACGGCTTCCACATCGCCAAAGCCGCACCGCTCCAGCACCGCGCTGAGGAGCGGCAGGTCAAACAGGTTCTTGTGCTCCCCCCATTGGCTGAACAGCAGATTGACCACCTGCGACGCCGGATAGCCTGCCGTTCCCGACTCCGGCCAGCGCGAAAGCCGGTCCGCCAACAGCGCCGCCCCGCCATCGGCCAGATAAGAGGCGGCAATCTTGTGCATGTCCGGGCAAGACAGCCAAAGCTCGCCGCCGGCCATCAGGCAGCGATGCACCTCGCCCAGCAACCCCTCCAGCTCGCCGCTCCCCCCGTTCGTGCCCCCGATGCTCAGATGCTCGATCACATGCTGCGCACACGCCGCCTCAAACACGCCGTCCGCAAATGGCAGCGGCCCGCCCGCCAGGTCGATGTTCACCTCCGAATGCGACACATCACAATTGAGCCACCCCGGCACCCGCCGCCCGCCGCAGCCAATATGCAACCGCTTCGGAAGCCCGCCCCCTTTTGCAGCGGCCCGCGCCATCCCCCGGCTCCGCGCCCGCGCCAAAGCCCGCTTCACATCCCACTTCAGCGCCGGAACCGCATTCTCAAACATCCCCAATCTCTGCCCCGCCGCCTGCCACATGTCCATGCCCGCCCGGCGCCACGAAGCCTTGCAAAAAATAACCAGATAGGATATAAATCGTAGAATCAGCCCCCCAAGTCAGCGCACAGCCCCTCAAAACCCGCGCCAACCCCCTCAAAAGCCAAGCCCCCGGCCTAACCTTCCTGACCTTCCAAACCCCCGAAAAATTGCCCGAAAAGGCCAGTGGCGGAGAGGGTGTCCGCCAAATTACTGGTCGAGCCTGTTCGAAAAGTCAAAGATAATTTATGTAGCACAGTATGTTGATTGATACTGATCTAGGCGTCTGTTCGTCGCTGTTCGCTTGCGTTCCCCTAAAGTCGCGCTATTTTCAGGGAACGGTTAGGGGAACGCGATAGCCTCCGCCATACTGGCTGAAGCACGCACCTTTGTGAGCAGGAGGCCGGATGCCCAAGAAGGTGAGTAAAGCCCTTACGCCTCTCGCGGTGAAGAATGCGAAGCCCGGACGCCATGCCGATGGTGACGGTCTGTACCTTCTGGTGAAGGACAGCGGGGCGAGGTCTTGGGTCTTTCGCTTCATGCTGCGGGGGAGGGCTCGCGACCTTGGGCTGTCTCGGTGCCCTGAAGCCATTGCGCTATTGCGCAGCTCTGGTGGGCGGGAGCTCACCCTCTCACAGGCGCGAGATGTGGCGGCGATCTACCGGCTGAAGGTGAAGGACGGGATCGATCCACTTGAAGAGCGGGAACAAGAACAGGCGGTCAAGGCAGCTGCCGAGCAATCTGCACGCGTGAAGGGCGTCACCTTCAGGGTGGCGGCTGACGCCTACATCGAGGTCAACGGGGACATCTGGCGCAACGCCAAGCACAGGCAACAATGGCAGAACACGCTCGCTACCTACGTCTACCCTGTGATCGGAGACATACCTGTCTGCGATGTGGCCACGGCGCATGTGCTCCAGATCATAGAGCCCATCTGGAAGGTCAAGGCGGAGACCGCCAGCCGTGTGCGGGGGCGCATCGAGACCGTCCTTGATGCCGCCAAGGCGCGTGGCTATCGCGAGGGGGAGAACCCCGCACGCTGGCGCGGACATATCCAGCAAATCCTTCCAAAGCGTACCCGTCTCGCACGGGGGCATCATAAGGCGATGTCGTACGAGGAGCTTCCAGCATTTATGGCGCTTTTGAGAGCGCGCAAGGCAGTTGCCGCCTTGGCACTGGAGTTCACTATCCTCACGGCCACTAGGACAGGCGAGGTTTTGGGGGCGACATGGGCAGAGGTTGATCTTGGCAAAGCCGTCTGGACGATACCGGCATCGCGGATGAAGGCTGGTAGGGATCACCGGGTGCCGTTGTCAGCAAGGGCTGTCGAAATACTCCAGGCTGTGAAGCCTCTGTGCAGCGCATGGCTCTTCCCAGCCATACGAGGCGGGGCCATGTCGGGCATGGCGATGTCGATGCTGCTGCGGCGCATGAAGGTCGATGTGACAGTCCATGGGTTCCGGTCCAGCTTCCGGGACTGGTCTGCTGAGTGCACCAGTTATGCCCATGAGGTGTGCGAGATGGCATTGGCCCATGTCATCGGCAACAAGGCCGAGGCGGCTTACCGGCGAGGCGACATGTTCGACAAGCGCCGCAGGCTGACGGAAGACTGGGCCACCTACTGCGCAGGCGAAGGTATGGAAGGCGCGACTATCACGGCTATCAGGAGCGCGGGATGACCCGGAAGTCTCGTCCTCGTAGCGCCGATGAGCATGTCGACCGCCTTCTGGAAGATTTACCTCTTAATTCTGAACAGAGCGCATTTCTTGCCAATTGGAGGCAGGGCGACCAGCTAGATGCAGATCATAACCCAGATGAAGCGCAGCAGGTCGCGTTGGAGCTGATGCGCTTGGCATACGGAATAACCGACACCGATGCGGGGTTTGATCAATGGGCGTTGCACCAGCTTGCTAATGCACGGCTGGATTGGCGTTTGGCGTTCAACGAGACTGTCCTGCATCGGCTTGCTGATACGCCTGCTCAGGCTATCCGGCATATTGAGGAACGCGATGCCGAGCAAAGCAGCCTGAAGTCGGAGAACGCTCAAAAGGATCGTCCGAAGGCACAGGACTGGTGGGGGCAGCAAATTCAGGATTGTCTGGAAGGGAGCTTCTCGGCCTCCTGCGACGACGTCATCAACTACGTATTAGAGACAGACAAGGTGGAACGGGACGGCAAGATGATCCGTCACATCGAAAACGCTGCCGACCCCATTTCTAGGGCGCAAGTTCGATCCCGCATGAAAGCAGCAAAAAAAAGGATCGAGCGCGAGAGCTAACGGCCGTTAGCTCGCTTCTGGGCGGATTAGTTCCTCTGCGTTCAAACTCAAACGCATGAGGACAAAATGGCTGAACCCAATCTTCCGAAACTCGCATACAGCATCAGAGAGGCCTGCGCCGCCAGCAGTCTCGGCCGAACCACTATCTACGGACACATCGCAGCAGGACGCCTGAAGGGCATCCGCGTTGGCGGGCGTACCATCATCCCCGCCGATAGCCTCCATGCCCTCCTGTCGGGGGATGCGGCATGATCTGGCCGGTTGAAAAAGCGCGTCAGCGTGTAGCCATAGTGAAGACTTGGGACCTTTTTCCGGTTTGCCAGAAGGACCCTCTCCATATCCGTGCGATCTGGGGCAAGCGCGTCCCTAATCCGCTTCCTACGAAGAACATAACCTTTACCGAGGCTGCGTACCGTAACATCGCTGATCGTAAGCAGGCGTTTGAGAATGAAGCTCTTCGGCTCAACTGGCAGGGCTACAACATCTACACCTGCTTCAATCGCATTCGACCTGACTTCGCGGGCGACGAGCACAATGGTCTGGCTGTGAAGGACCGGGACATCATTGCTCGCCGTTATATCCTGATCGACTTTGACCGTGACGCAACAAGTCAGCCCGCAACTGACGACGAAATCGATGCGGTCTTTGCGGTTGCGCACCGGCTCGAGCACGACTTTTTCTTCGACAAAGGCCACGATCCTATCACTGTCTGCTCGGGTAATGGCGTCCACATATACCTGCCGGTCAATCTGCCCAACGACAAGGCCGGCAAAGCCATGTGCCAGAAGGTTTTGAAAGCACTCGCTACCAAGTACGACACTGAGGCGGTCAAGGTTGATACCAGCGTGTACAACGCTGCACGGATCACGAAGGTGCCCGGCACTATCGCCCGCAAGGGTATCGAAGTGCTGGACCCCAACGACCTTCACGACCGTTACTACCGTATGGCTTCGGTGGTCAAATGAGGCCGCTATCTGCCACTGGCCTCCAGCAGATTCTGGATGATTTCGAGGCACAGGGCTTTGGCGTTGGAGGCACAGTCAGTGAGCCCCCTATTGAGGCTCTCAGTGCGCGGCCAATGTCGGCTCTCGGCCAGATGCTGGCGGCTGAGTATCGTGAAGATACTTCGGTTCTTGCTAGTGCTCTGTCGTACATCTCCTCCGACGTTCTGCGTGGAAATGGCACTATCATCGGTGCAGATGGTCAGCCCGAAACTGATTATTGGTTTGGCTGTATGCTGGCGGCACGCCGCACTTATGGCGAGACTGCCAAGGAGGTGATGCGTAATTGGTCGCAGCAAAGCCTGCGCTACGGGGACGGCAGCGGTTTCGAGCACGCTTGGAAACAGCACGATCCGAACCTTGCAAAACCGATCACTGTCGGCTCGCTTTTCATGTTGGCCAAGCTGAATGGGTGGCCGGGAACCAGCCACAGACCTCCCATTGCTGCTCCCCAGACGCCAGACAGTGCTCGTTTTCGCCTTCTGGATCGGGCTTCGATTATGGCGCAGCTACCAATGCGGTGGCGCGTAAAGGGTTTGCTCCCGGAAACAGGAATTGGCGCGATCTACGGGCCGAGCGGGTCGGGCAAATCCTATCTCGGGATCGATCTGGGCATCAACATAGCGCGAGGCTGCGACTGGTTCGGACATCGCACAACACCCTGCGGGGTCACATACGTCATACTCGAAGGCGAGGCCGGGCTCCGTAACCGCGTGGAGGCATGGGAGGTCCATAACGGAAGCCTTATTCCTTCTAGCTTCAAGGCCATGGCCCAGCCGTTCCAGCTAGCCGAGCAGGGCGATGTCGAGGACCTTGGGGCGATCCTGCCACCCGGTGGGGTTGTGATCATCGACACGCTGAACCGTGCCGCGCCGGGTCTGGATGAAAACTCCAGCCAAGACATGGGCCATATCCTTGCAGGCATGAAGCGGCTGCAAGAGAGCACGGGCGGGTTGGTCATCGTGGTCCACCATACGGGCAAAGATGCTTCCAAGGGTATGCGTGGGCATAGCTCGCTGCACGCCGCGCTTGACGGAGCAATTGAGGTGGAGCGCAGTGCCACCAGCCGCTGCTGGTCTGCTGCCAAGGTGAAGGATGGCGAGGACGGCAAGCAGGTGCCGTTCAAGTTGCACGTAATCGATCTTGGTCGGGATGCTGACGGCGACATAATCACCAGTTGCGCAGTGGGCCCGGATACTGGCGCTATTTTCCGCAAACCCGAGCCATCGGGGAAGAGCCAGAAGTCAGCGCTCTCAGCTATACGGCGTCTGCTTGGCGCTTCGTCCACGTTCGGGCAGGCAGGATGCGATCCTCAAACGCGCTGCATCAAGGTCGACGACGCCATCGCAGGTGTGGCGGCTACACTGACCACTACGGCCTCTAACAAGCGCAGCAATGAAGCCCGGCGGCTAGTTGGTGATCTCACGAAGGGCAATAAGCACTTGCAGTCAGCCATTGATGGCAGCGGAGAGGCTTGGCTGTGGCAGTGATGGGGTGTCCAAAAAAGGGGGTCCAAAGTCCAACCCCTATAGGGGGTTTGGACTTCTTGGACATGGACAGCTTGCTAAAATATCCAGAAATCCCGGTTTTGGACTTTTTGGACACCCCCCCTGCTCGCGCTTCTTTGGGTTTACGCAAATTGACGGGAACCGCCTTCACTCGGGCCTCCCGGCTAGCGAGGCTCAACTAGTATGCCTCTGAAATGCGTCGAGTACGGCACCGCGAAAAGGTGCGCTGCGATAGCCCGCAGCACGGGCCAACTCTGCAGGAACCCGGCTGTTACTGGTTGCAAAAATTGCCGCTACCACGGAGGGCATAGGCGGGTGAAGCGCGGTGAGCAGCATTGGAATTTCCGGGCTGCGGGCCAAACCTTGCAGGAGCGGAGGGAGCGCCAGCTCATGTCCGTTTTCTTCCACGAGACAGAGGAGCTGATGTCCGCCTTGAACATTCTCGCGCCGGGATCGGCCCGAACGCGGGGTAGGAAGCCTAGGGTAATCTTATAAGTGCTTTTGACCCGCCAAACATCACCTCAGGGAGAACCCAAAGGTGCACGGCGGAGCGCGCGCCACCCGCAGCATAGGCACGGCGGGGAAGCCCTCTAAGCCAAGGCGGAGCGAAGCCGTAGGCTTGCGGAGTTACGGGAACTCGAAAGGCTTTTATACGCCCCGGGGGTAGCCAGTGGGCCGAGGTGGCGGGGCCGCGAACCTCTGGGGTAGCAGCCCACAATTTTACACTAGCAAACTTTAAACTTCTGAGGCACGTTCGCTTCGTTGCTCGGTTCTGAACAGCCTTAGCAGTGCACGAACCCGTGCTGAGCATGGAACCGCCTATGTCGGGCGGCTCCCCGAATACAATACCTCTCGTAGGAAATACGGGAGGCATGCTGCCCCGTGCTCGCATGTGTTCAACCACCCGGCACCAGCCGGAAGAGGACATGGGGATAGAATATGGCTAAATTTTACGGGCGCTACTTGATGAAGCGTCACCCTGAGTCAGCGCTCAGCCAAACCCTACGCATGCTAGCAATTGCTCCAACTCTGGTGTCGGTGAAGCTGTGGTTAGAACAACGAGCTATGGAGATTTCGCCGGTTTACGTATTCCTGCAAGCCGAACAGTCACTGTACAGCGCATCTGGAGATTAAGGGATTATATTTATGATATACGCTTTTACAGCAAATTTTATTGGAGTTATGCTTGCAGCCGTAACTATTATTTTTACCATATCTCTTATAGTTGGATTTATCGGTAAATTATTAAATAGATCGCAAATTTCTTTTTGTTTAAATTCCTCGCTAATTATTGGACTCGGATTATCTGCCGGATCTATATTTCTCGCATTTAATGCAGATAAAATTCCTGGCGACCGCAGCGCATCTGAATTCGTTTTGCAGTCATTGGCATGTCTTATATCAACATGGATTGTTATTTTAATTTATAAAAAAGTTATTCTTAGTCGCGATCGCGATGATCAGGGGCCTGAGAAGCTGCAAAGCAAATTGGAATCGTCGGATGGGGAGAAGCAGCAGCGCGAGACGCGGCGACGCGCGAAGGAAACCGAAACCCAGCAAAACACTCAAAATGATGATAATAAACCTCAGTCGAAAGAGCGAGATATATCGAAGCTTTTGTTATTTGGGTCGTTTGCGATCCCTATATTTCTGATTATTGTAATTTCACTTTTTTCAGAGCCCACCTCGAACATAGCAGCTGCTGTCGAAACCAATGGCGAAGCTTTTACTGCATACGAGCAGAAGGATGTTGCCGAGCTACGCGGTCTCGCGACAGAAGGGGATGCCGTAGCTCAATTTTATCTCGGGTATATGTATGACACGGGAGAAGGCGTGGCGCAGGACGATGCCGCTGCGGTCAGCTGGTACCGAAAATCTGCCGAGCAAGGGGACGTCGATGCGCAACGCAACTTGGGGGCAATGTACAACATCGGCAAAGGCGTGGAGTTGGATTACGTCGCAGCAGTCGACTGGTTCCGGAAGGCAGCCGAACAAGGAGATGCCCTCTCGCAGTTCTTGCTTGGAGCTTCGTACGACATGGGGGAAGGCGTGGCGCAGGATTACACTGTCGCTGTAAGTTGGTACCGCAAGGCGGCCGACCAAGGACTTGCCGAAGCTCAGTTCAATCTTGGGAATATGTATTATAGTGGCAGAGGCTTGGAGCAAGACTACGCTGCTGCTGTAAGTTGGTACCGCAAGGCGGCCGACCAAGGACTTGCCGAAGCTCAGTTCAATCTTGGAGCTTCGTACGACATGGGGGAAGGCGTGGCGCAAGACTACGTTCAGGCACACAAGTGGCTCAACCTTGCAGGCGCGGGTGCTGCAGATACTGAAACCCGAAATGAAGCCAACGAACTTAGGGAGAATGTTGCAGCCAAAATGCAGCCTGCCCAGATAGCAGAAGCGCAGCGGCTGGCCAGCGCGTGGCGCAAGAAATGAAAGAATCGCTCAACCCGCAGAGCCCAAGATGATCCTGTTTGCTGCCGCCGCGCTGGTTCCAGTCATTGCCTCTGGCGAAACCTTCCAATGTACCCCCGTGAGAGTGTGGGATGGTGATGGCCCCGTATGGTGCGCCGAAGGCCCCCGCGTGCGCCTAGCTGGCATTGCTGCCCGGGAATTAGACGGTAGCTGCCGCGTCAACCAGCCGTGCCCTGACGTTTCCGCTGTCGAAGCCCGCGATGCTCTTGTCAGACTTCTCGGAGTGCCGACTGGACGCAGTATGGAAGGACACGTGCTGGTTAAAGGGCCCTCTATGCGTTGCACCTCAGTCGGCAACGGCGTCGGCACTCGGACGGCCGCTTGGTGTGTGTCCCCGCCTGCCGGAGACGTCTCCTGCGCTATGGTGAAGGGCGGTTGGGCGTTGATGTGGGAGCGGTATTGGCGAGACCATTGTTGCAGGAGGCAGATAGGGCGACCGATGCTCTCCTTGCCAGTCCCAAATCAGCGTTTGTGAAGGTCGCGGCTGTCACCATTAGCTATGGAGTTCCCCTTGAAGCACTTGATATCTGCAGCCCTGTCTCTCGCCATATCCTGCCCGGTCCACGCCGCCGGTTTGGCAGCTGATGTCCTGCTAGAGGCCGCGGTCGGCTATACCGTGAAGATCAAGCGCACCAGCGGCATCGGGCTTAACGAAGACAGCGGCTCATCGGCACACGCCACTGGCTTTCTCGTCGACAAGCAGCGCGGCTGGATATTGACCAACGCCCATGTGGCCACGCGGTCTCCCACCACTCTGTCCATATCCTTCAAGGGACAAAGCTATGTGAAAGCAAAGCGTGTATTTGTTGATCGCCTGACCGATGTCGCTGTTCTCGAGATCGCTCCCACAGCAATCCCCGCCACCACGCGCGAGGCCGCGCTTCAGTGCAGCGAGCAGCCCCGGATCGGCACAGCGGTCGCAGTCTTCGGCCACCCGGGCGAACTCTCCTACACGGCAACGCGCGGCATCATCTCCAGCATCCCGTGGGTGTTCCCAACCGAAGTCATACAGAGCGATGCGGTCGTGAATGGCGGCAACTCCGGCGGGCCGATGATCAGCCTTGAAACCGGTAAGGTCGTTGGCATTGCCGCCGCCAGCTACCGGAACACGGACGATAAGCACTCCACCGCGACGTCCCTGTCCGAACCCATTCCTCCAGTGTGTAAAATCCTCGACCTTCTGAGGGCAGGCAAGGACGCCCGCTTCCGCCAACTGCCTGTTGCGTACGCCACTGCTGAGGACGATGACCTGCCTATCGTGGCGAAGGTATTCGATAAAGTGTCGGGCTTCGATCTGGGAGACCGCATTGTCTCCGTAGCCGGGCAAGCAGGCATCAGGAACGCCAGCGACATCGCAACAGCATTGCGGGGGCAAACCCAGCCCGTTCCGGTGGTAGTGGAGCGCAATGGCAAGGAGGTTGTGTTGACGGTGATATCTGAGGTCTTCCCAGATGTACTCGCCACACGCTCGATCGACTTTTCCGGCCTCATCATCTCCGAGCCCTGGAGGCTGGACAGAGCGGAGTTCAACCACGAGCGTTACCCGGTCATAGACTTCATTCGCCCTGGCTCTCCGGCAGAGATCACCAAGGCCTATCCCGGCTATCAACTCGTAGCCGTCAACGAGCAAGGCTTCACGGACCTAGACAAGCTACATGCCTATCTGTCCAGCCTCCCAGAAAATGCTGACGCTCGGGTGATTCTAAAGGCCCCAACCGACGCAGGGCAGTTCTACAGGCAGTATCATCATATAGTACTACCGCGTGGAAGCGCGGGTTGGGTGAAACCGCAATAGCATCTTAAATTTATAATAATATCACATTTTATTAATAATCATTTTTAAGTATTTTTCATCGGTAACGTCTGTGCATTGAAATTTATCAATATAGCTATTAGAAATTGAATTATTGTCGTATGAAATAATACTACCCCTCTTTGACAAGAAATTATAACTCAAAATTCTCATGCCGCCACCGCTTGCATAGTTTTCTTTATAGTAAATTTTATATTCCAAATCATTTACACTTGAGTAGCGTGAGATTGCATCTGTAATACGATCAATTTTTCCGTCAATGTACACGTATTTTGTATCATATGAACCAAAGGACGAAAATTCTCTTCGGAATCCCAACACAAAATTCTGCTCTGAGATTAAACTTTTTTTAGTATTTGGATCTTCGCTTTCTCTTTGTCCCTCACAGAAAAAATAAAAATCAATCAAAAGTGGTTTATCAACATCTTGATTATCACTGCATCCTGAAATTGAAAACATTACAGGCAAATAAAAAATCGCCGAAATAAATAAATACCTAATACCAATTGGCTGTGAGTTTAGACTCACGCCGGGGATTCCCAATGCGGTGAAAGTCTGAAATCTATGGAGGCCGATTTTGGAGGGCTTTGTCATGGGTTCAGCGATCGGCTTGCGGGATGATTTCGATGGAGCGGCGTTGCGGCGACTGGCACGATTATCGAAGAGCGCGAACCAGGCTCGGCGACTGCTGGCGCTGGCGCAGATTTACGATGGGAGCAGTAGGAGCGAGGCGGCCAAAATCGGCGGTGTGACGCTGCAGATCGTGCGCGATTGGGTGATCCGGTTCAACGCCCGCGGCCCTGACGGCCTGCTTGATGGCAAGGCTCCCGGGAAGCGCCCGATCCTTACCGATGCTCAGCGGCAGTCGCTTGTAGAGATCGTCGAGCAAGGTCCCATCCCGGCGATCCACGGCGTTGTTCGCTGGCGGCTGACCGATCTGGTGCAGTGGCTTCATGACGAATTTGCGGTCTCGCTGGATGTGACCACGGTGGGGCGCGAGTTGAGGAAGCTGGGCTACGTCAAGCTCACCGCGCGGCCTCGGCATTATGCGCAGAACGAACAGGCGCTGGAAGCCTTCAAAAAGGGGGCTTTGCGGACGCGCTGGCAAAGGTCAAGGCAAGCCTCCCAAAGGGCACGCCCGTAGAGATCTGGTTCCAGGATGAGGCCCGCGTCGGCCAGAAAAACAAGATCACGCGGCGCTGGGCCAGGCGCGGTACGCGGCCTTCGGCCCCGAAGGATCAACGCACCAAGTCGGCCTACATCTTCGGCGCAATCTGCCCCGAAGAGGGAAAAGGCGCCGGGCTGGTCCTGCCCTTCTGCAATACCGAGACCATGACCCTGCACCTTGCCGAGATATCGCTCATGGTCGCGCGCGGCGCCCATGCTGTCGTTCTGATGGATCAGGCAGGCTGGCACATGACAGCCAAGCTCACCGTGCCCAAAAACATCAGCATCATCGCCTTGCCGGCGAAATGCCCGGAGCTGAACCCGGTCGAGAACATATGGCAGTTTATGCGCGACAACTGGCTATCCAACCGCGTCTTCACATCCCACGATAACATCGTCGACCATTGCTGCGAGGCATGGAACAAGCTCATCGATCAGCCATGGCGCATCATGACCATCGGGCGTCGCCAATGGGCACGTGGGTTATGATCAATGCAGGTTGGTATTAGCCGTCTGGTACCGTTAGTCCAGAGGTCGAAATTCATCATCCAACGAGCAAAACAGTATGCATAGAGGAAGCGTGGGTCCCATATCTGAGAAACGGGGGGTGCCCCCCGGGTAGGGTCTGGCTGGTGGGGAAATTGAAGGGGGGTGGGGGGGGTGATTCCCGCCTCCACAGGTGCCCAGCAGCACCTGTATCAGGGAGCCATTATGGGAACCCTTGTCAAAAACGTGATAAAATACAATAAAATCAATGATAAATGGCGGAGAGGGTGGGATTCGAACCCACGGTGAGCTTGCACCCACAACGGTTTTCGAGACCGTCCCAATCGACCACTCTGGCACCTCTCCGCGAGGGCATGGCGCACATATGGTGGCCGGCCGAAGGCGCGCGTCTAGCCGAAGCAGGGGGGCTTTGCCAAGCCCTGCCGGCCCACCCCTTCACGCTGGCCCATGGCCACCCTATATTCACCCCATGCCCATCACGGGCAAAAAGGAGCAGTTCAGGACCCGAACCCATGACGAACGAGACCAACCCGACCACGAAAACACCCTCGCCAGCCACCTTCACCATAGGTGATGTCGTGCGCCACCGGCTGTTTCCGTTCCGCGGCGTGATCTTCGATGTGGATCCGGAGTTCAACAACACCGAGGAATGGTGGGCCTCGATCCCCGAAGAGGTGCGCCCCCGCAAGGATCAGCCCTTCTACCACCTCCTCGCCGAAAATGACGAAGCCTCATATGTGGCCTATGTCAGCCAGCAGAATCTGGTCCTCGAACCCGACGGAGAACCGGTGCAACACCCCGCCGTCCAGCAGATGTTCGACCGTTTCGAGGCTGGCCGCTACCGCCTGCGCCCCGAAATCCGCAACTAACTGCCCGCCTGGGCTGCGTTTTCCGCCGCCGCCCGGCGCTTCTCGGTAAACCAGATGCCGATGATCGAAAGCTCGTAGAGCAGGATCAACGGCACCGCGAGCGCGAACTGGCTCCACACATCCGGCGGGGTAATCACGGCCGCAATTGCAAAGGCCGCCACAATCGCATAGCGCCGCCCCGCCTTCAGTTGGGCCCGCGTGATGATGCCGGCTCGTTCCAGCAGCATCAGCAGCACCGGCAAAAGGAAGGAGACGCCAAAGGCCAGAATAAGCCCGGTCACCAGGTCAAGATACTCCCCCATCGCCGGCAGCGCCTCTTGGCTGATGCCATTGATCGTCCCATCGGTCTGAAACGACAGGAAAAAGCGGAATGCCGCCGGCATCACGCCAAAATAGGCGAGGCTCGCGCCGGCTGAAAACGGCACCGGCGTCGCGATCAGAAAGGGCAGAAAAGCGTTCTTCTCCCGCCGGTAAAGCCCCGGCGCCACAAACGCCCAAAGCTGGTTGGCGATGATCGGAAAGGCCAGCAGGATGCCAGTGAACGCCGCCACCTTCACCTTGACGAAAAACGCCTCGTAAAGCTTGGTGTAGATCAGCGTCCCCGCCGTCTCCGGCCCATAGGCATCAACCAGCGGCTGCACCAAAATCCCGAACACCCGGTCGGCGAGCACAAAGCCGAGGATGAAACAGGCAAAAAACGCGACCACACAGCGCACCAGCCGCGTCCGGAGCTCGATCAGATGGTCGAGCAGCGGCGCCTTGCTGGCGTCGATTTCGCTGTCCTCAGCCTCGCTCATTGCGGCTCGGTCTTGTCGGCCTCGGCGGCCTTCTTCTTGCGCGGCGCCCGCTTGGGCTTGGGCGCCGCCGCCTCGGCGTCAGCCACCTCGGCGGCGTCGGGCGCCGCATCGGCAATCGCCGTCGGCACCGGGTTGCCGGGGTCGATGAAGGCGGTCGGGTCCATCTCGGTTGCCTTCATGATCGCTTCATTCTGCTTGGCCCAGGCCTTTTGCATCTCCTCCAGCTCGGCCTCGCGGATCATCGCATCAAAGCCCGAGCGGACGTGGCGCGACATCGCCCGTCCCTTGGCCACCCATTGCCCCACCGCGCGCATGGCGAGCGGCAGCCGCTGCGGCCCGATCACCAGCAGCGCGACCAGCCCGATGATGAAAAGCTCAGACGAAATCAATGCCGAACATGCGCGGCCCCTCCGGCCGCGATTAGCGCCGTGCGTCGTCGGCGCTCGGCGTCCCGCTCGGCGCACCCGACCCGGCCGACTTGCTGTCGGTCAGCTGGGCGGGCGGTGACTTGGCTGCTGGTGTGCTGTCTTCATCGGCCAGCCCCTTCTTGAAGCTGGTGATGCCCTTGGCCAGATCGCCCATGAGATCGGAAATCCGCCCCCGCCCGAACAGCAGGATGACAACGAGGATGAGTACGGCCCAGTGAATGAGGCTGAAGGAGCCCATGACAATTACCTTGTATGACGTCAGACAAAGCGTGTTTACAGACTTCGGTGGCCCGGCGCCAGTGCAGCGGATGCATCCGTCGTCTGATCAGAAACAGGGTCAGCCGAGCGCAGAAGGGTGGGGTTCGTGAGTAATAAGGCTTCGAGGAAAGAGGGCATCGTCCGGCGTTTTGCGCGCCGCCTGAACCGACATCGCCTCCACATCGCTGCGCAACTTCGCCTCCGCGCCGCTGTCCGCGCCGTTGCCGGCTTTCCGCGAGTCAAATCACAACAAGACCACCGCTTGCCAGCGCCGCTGATCATCACGCTCACCTCCTACCCCCCGCGCTTCCCGATGCTTGCAAACACCATCAAGAGCCTGCTCGATCAATCGATGCGCGCCGACCGCCTTGTGCTGTGGATCACGCATGAGGATATGGACGCGCTTCCGGACGATGTGCGCGCGCTGGAGCAACATGGTTTGGAGATTCGCGGCAGCATCGAAATGCGATCCTACAAAAAGCTCGTCCCAGCGCTCTTGGCGTTTCCCGATGCTTTTCTCGTGACCGCAGATGACGACGTCTACTATCCACCGCGCTGGCTCGCCACTCTCGTCGAAAGCCTCGACCCTCAAGACCCGAAAATCGTTTCAGCGCGGGCCCATATGGCCAGATTGGACGAAAATGGTCGGTTCATTCCCTATATCAACTGGGAATTCGACACCCAAAGCCAGATAGCCACGGGTCCCTCGAAATTGCTCTTTCCTACGGGGGGTGCGGGGACGCTCTACCCCCGACACGCTTCACAAGGACGTGGTCCAAAGCCAATTGTTCAGCTCGCTTTGTCCCACAGCCGATGATGTTTGGTTCTTCTGGATGGCGAGGCTGCGTGGCAGCTCACATGTTCGCACATCAAACCGCTTTCATTGCACCGTCTGGCCCGGAAGTCAGCAGACCATGCTCAGCATCGAGAATGTGACAGGCGGCCAAAATGATGTGCAGATCCAGGCCATGGAACGCCACTATGGCCCCTTGCGCCCGCCCGCACTCCGAAATCGCCCGCGGACCGCCTTGTAGAGCGACCGCAAGGCCTCGTGACCGCTTACTGTGGCGGGTTCCCCGCGCGCGGTAATGGCCGCCAATGCTTGAGGATTGGACCGGAACAGCATTGTCACTGCCGCCTCAAGCTCATCGCGATGTGCGCCGAGCGCCGCTGAACGATCGACCCGACAGGACTCGCCATTGAGCTGCAGGCGGTAAAGGTCAATGATATCTGACAATGCCGCGTCACCAAGATGCTGAAACGACGAGACCGCAAGGGCATAGGCGCGAAAGGTTTCGGTAAATGCCTGCGTTGGCGAGATAATACTCGTTACGCTCCGCTCGGACCGCACATACTCGTGCAGCACATCGCGTAACAGATACACTGAATTGGCTTTCGAGAAACACCCGATATTCAGCAAAAGGTCTTCGTTGATTGACTGTTTCCAAGGAAAATGAAGGTCAAACCACGGCGCTATGACCGAGCGACGAAACAGCTTGTTCCAAAGCGACCCGGTACCAAACTCCCACGTGCAGAGCCGTCTGAATATATCCGCCTCGATCCGCCTGGATTCACCAAAGTGCTGCTTTGGCGCGATAGGCACGCGTGCGTCCGTCACGCGGTCAGATCCGCACATCACGATGTCGACAGCGTGCTCGAGGCCCGCCTCCAACATGGTCGAATACATTGCCGGCCTTGCAAAATCATCAGCATCCAGAAAGCCGATCCACGGCGCCTGACAGGCTTTCATGCCCGCCAGTCGCGCCTCGTGCACGCCCGCATTCTGCCGAAGGCGCAGCGCAACGATCCGCGCATCCGCCGCCGCCAAACTGTGGATGATGCGGTTCGTCTCGTCGGTTGAGGCATCATCGACAACGACAATCTCGATCTCGTTCAATGTCTGGCGTTGCAGGGAGTCGATGCTCGCAGCCAGCGTGGATGCGGCGTTATACGCAGGCACAATAACCGACACTTTAGGCGGCGATGCCATCAGCTTATGTCCGATAGGTGGCGCGCCAAAAAGGCCCGCCCCTCTGCAGCCAGCGCTTGCCGCCTCTGGTTGACCTTGGGCCAGTCGATCTCGGTTGCGATCAGCGCCGACGTTAGCGCACTGGTATCCACCACCAGTCTCTCCTTCAGCCCAAACTGTTCGAGCAGCAACTCGAAACGCGCCATCCCTCGGGCCGTGTTGCCAACAGCTATGAATGGTACATTGAAGATGATTGAAAAAACTGCGCCATGAAAGGAATCCGTGACGACAAATCGCGCGTTTCTGAATGCCCGTAACCAGCTCTCCACGCTGACAAGCCTGCAGCTGTTGTGCTGACGACGCGGCACCTGGCTGATTGGCAAATGCGGCTTGATCGACCAAACCGGCATTTGAAGCGTTTCGCCGACCATGGTTGCCGCGCGCGCTTTGTCCTCTGCAAAGTCAAGAACATAGGTAAGAATATAATCATCGCCTCGGCCAGCATCCGCTGCCGCGATCAAGCGATCATAGTCCCCGATGTCGAGCAGGAACGTCGGGTCGACAACCCACTGCGCAGAAACGCCGAACCTGTCCCGACACAACGCAACCGCCGATTTCTCCCGAACTGAAACGGCATCGAAGCGTCTTGCCAGCGCGCCAGCAAGCGTCGCTCAGCTCATCGGGATACTCCCAATCATCGACACCAAAGGAGGCCGCATACGCCAGCCGCTTTGCAGGACTATTGATATCATTAAGAAAATTCAGATAAAAATTTAAAAGGCTTGGCGAATAGCGTGGTCGCCAAACCTGATCGCTGCCCACGACAACCGCGTCGAAATCGACATTTTGAAAATATTGCCGCAGCGCTTCTTCGCTCATTAGCTCAGGCGATATCGATAGGTGCGTGTCGCGAAAAGCCGCCAGCTTCCGCCACATTTCGGCGTCCCGGGCCTTGGTGGGCATCGACTTGATCCTGCCCAGTGCCAACCTCATCAGGTTGCAAAGCTGATCGATGATGGTCGGCCCCGGTTGAGCGGAAACACGCCTGTCGATCGTTTGCACCTCACAGCCAAGTGACTTCAGATAATGTTGCAAGGCATAGGCTTGCAGGAGGCCACCATAATTATGGGCGAGGGGCTGGGTGAGAATCGCAACTTTCACAGCGGTCATTTACCCCGAAGGCGCCCAAATCCGCCCTTCATTATGCGCAAGCGGAAGGTCCCGCTCCACACGAGGATCTGGGAAGTGAATGGTGCTGCCGGGGAGGATTGAACTCCCGACCTCAGCCTTACCAAGGATGCGCTCTACCACTGAGCTACGGCAGCATAACCATTCCATGGCGCGACCGCCATGAGGGCGGGCCTATGGGCGAGGGGCGGCGGCGTGTCAAGCTGGCCGGCCGGCCCCGCCTGCGCTATCAGCCCGTGATGGCAGAAAAACCAAAGACCGGCGAAACCGCCAACCGCGAAGCCCGGCTCGCCGCCGCGCTTCGCGCCAACCTCGCTCGCCGCAAGGCGCTCAGCCGCTCGTTGTTCACGCCAGGCGATCCGCGCAGCGACGACAGCGCCGCTGCGCAGGCCGACATCACGCCCACCCCAAAAACCGAGCAGCCTGACTAATCAGCTCTTGGCAGCAATCGCTTCGCTAAGCGCGCCCACCAGCTCAGGCGATTGCGGCGTCACCTTCGATGGGAACGAAGCAATCAGCTTGCCGTCGCGGCCCACCAGATATTTGTGGAAGTTCCACGCCGGCGCCTTGTCCTTGCCCAGCGTATCGGCAGCCCAGCGATAGAAAGGCGCCGCCTTGGCGCCCTTGACCACAGACTTCTCGGTCATCGGAAACTTCACGCGGTACGTCGCCTCGCAGAAATCCTTGATCTTGCCGGCATCATCATATTCCTGATCGCCAAAATCCCCGCTCGGCACGCCGATGACGGTGAAGCCCTTGGCGGCATATTCGTCCTGCAGCTTCTGCAGCCCTTCATATTGCGGGGTAAAGCCGCAGAAGCTCGCGGTGTTAACCACCAGCAGCACCTTGCCCTTGAACTGCGACCAGGGCATCGGCTTGCCATCGATGGTCTTGGTGGTGATCTGAAAGGCCGATTGCGGCCCGGCCGGCGAGGCGGCAATGGTGAGCGCCGCAGCGGCGGCGACAACGAACGGCTTCAACATGATGGGCTCTCCTGACGAACTCTCCAATTTCGCTTAGCACGCCGGCCCGCAAGCACCAAAGGGCGCGCCCGCATGTCGCAGCTCATGCCAGCCGCACGCGCAGCCAGGCCCCTGCCTCTCCGATCGCCACATCGACCGAATCGACCATGCCCCGCATCGAGAGAAAGCCATGGATCATCCCCGGCCAACATTTTGCGCTGACTTCCACGCCGGCGCGCGCCAATGCGGCGGCATAGGCATGGCCCTCGTCTCGAAGCACGTCGAAGCGCGCGGTATGAACCAGCGCTGGTGCAAGACCCTCCAGATCGGCCATCAGCGGCAGCAGGTCGGGGCCCGGCGTGGCGCCGCCGGCATAAAGGCTCCAATACCAGGCCATGTCCTCGCCGCTCAGCCCGTATGCGCCGCAGTCGGCATAGCTCGCATGTCGTGCCGGGTCGGGCAGGTCGATAGCGGGATAGATGAGATATTGCGCGCGCAGCCCGGCCACACCCCGGTCGCGACTGTCCCGCGCCATCACGGCGGCCAGATTGCCGCCGGCGCTGTCGCCAGCCAGCGCCACTCGCGCGGCGTCGAGGCCCAGATCTGCGCCGGCCGCCGCCAGCCAGTCGATAGCGGCGCGCCCGTCCTCTATCGCTGCGGGAAAGGGCGCTTCGGGCGCCAGCGCATAGTCGACCATCAGCACCGCCGCCCCGCTCGCCTCCGCGAGGGCATCGGCCATGGGCAGATGGGTGTCATTGTCGCAAACAACCCAGCCGCCGCCATGGAAGAAGACGATCACCGGAAGCGCCGTATCGGCGCCGTTCGGCCGCACCAGCCGCACCGGCAGATCGGCCTTGATGCCGCCATGGCTGGTCGGGATCAGATGGTCCGAAACGGCGCCCTTCGGCGCAAAGCCGGCCACCAGCGGCGCCATCCGCGTCTTCATCGCAGCGCGCGCCTCGGCGGGTGTCTGGCTGCCGGCCGGCAGGCGCGGCACCGCGCGCAGCATCTCGGCAAGAACGGGGTGGAGTGTGTCGTCCGGCGTCATGATGGTGAAGCCTAGCAGCGGCGCGCGCCCATCGCTATGGGGATATGATGCTGGTTCTCGGCCTTGAATCCTCGTGTGACGAGACGGCGGTGGCGCTGGTCGATGAAGGTCGGCAGGTCCGCGCGCAGCGGATCGCCAGCCAGGACGAGGCGCACATCCCCTTTGGCGGCGTGGTGCCCGAGCTGGCCGCGCGCGCCCATGTCGAGCGGCTGACGCCGATGGTCGCGACCGTGCTTGCCGAAGCCGGGACGCGGCTGGAGGATGTCGATGCGATTGCCGCCACCGCGGGGCCGGGGCTGATTGGCGGGGTGATGATCGGGCTTGTCACCGGCAAGGCGCTGGCGATGGCGGCGGGCAAGCCGCTGATCGCGATCAATCATCTCGAAGGCCATGCGCTCTCGCCGCGCCTGGCCGATCCGGCGCTCGATTTCCCCTATCTGCTGCTGCTCGTGTCCGGCGGCCATTGCCAGCTGCTCGCGGTCGAAGGCGTCGGCCGCTATCGTCGGCTTGCGACCACCATCGACGATGCCGTGGGCGAAGCCTTTGACAAATCCGCCAAGGTCATCGGCCTTGGCTTTCCCGGTGGCCCGGCCGTCGAGCGCGCCGCGCGGGCCGGCGATCCGGCCCGCTTTCCTCTGCCGCGCCCGCTGGTTGGCAGCGCCGAACCGCATTTCAGCTTTGCGGGCCTGAAGTCGGCGGTGCTGCGCGGCTGGTCGGCGCTTGAGGCGCCTGATGCGCAGGCGCAGGCCGACATGGCGGCTTCCTTTCAGCACGCCGCCACCGATTGCCTGGTCGACCGCACCGCCCGCGCGCTGACCCGTGCCGAAGGGCCGCTGGTCGTTGCCGGCGGGGTGGCGTCGAATGCTCACATCCGCGCCGCGCTTTCGGCGCTGGCCGAGGCGCATGGCCGCCGCTTCGTCGCGCCGCCGCCCTGGCTCTGCACCGACAATGCGGCGATGATCGGCTGGGCTGGTATCGAACGGTTGCAGCTGGGTCAGGTCGATCAGCTCGATGCGCCGGCGCGCGCCCGCTGGCCGCTCGATCCCACCGCCGAGCCGGTGCGCGGCGCGGGCGCAAAGGCATGACCATCGGGGTGATCGGGGGCGGTGCCTGGGGCACGGCGCTGGCGCAGACCATGGCCGATGGTCCGATGGGCGAAGATGTGCTGCTCTGGGCGCGCGAAGCCCAGGTCGTGGCCGACATCAACACACTGCATGAGAACCGCGCTTTTCTGCCCGGCGTGAAGCTGGCGCCCCGGCTGTGCGCATGCGAGGATCTGGGGGCGCTGGCGGCCGCCGATGTCTGGCTGGTCGTGTCGCCGGCGCAGCATCTTCGCCGCGTGCTCGCCGCCGCCCCGTTGGCGCGCCGGCCGACGCTTGTGTTGTGCGCTAAGGGGCTGGAGGCCGGCAGCCACAAGCTGATGGCCGAAGTCGTCCGTGACGTCGCCGACCTGCCGCTGGCCGTGCTATCCGGCCCCACCTTCGCCGCTGAAGTAGCGCGCGGTTTGCCGACCGCAGCCACGCTGGCCTGCGAGGATGACCAGCTGGGCGCGGCGCTAGTGCAACGCCTCGTGCGAGGCCATTTGCGGCTCTACCAGTCCGAAGATGTGGTCGGCGCGGAAATCGGCGGTGCTGTGAAGAATGTGCTGGCCATCGGCTGCGGTGTTGTCGAAGGCGCAGGCCTCGGTCTCAATGCCCGCGCTGCGCTGATTGCGCGCGGCTTTGCCGAAATGCAGCGCTTCGGTGTGGCCCGCGGGGCGCGGCCCGAAACGCTCGCCGGCCTGTCGGGGCTGGGCGATCTGGTGCTGACCTGCACTTCGACCAATAGCCGCAACTTCAGCCTTGGCGTCGGCCTTGGCCGGGGCCAGCCGGCGGCCGAGCTGCTTGCCAATGCCCGCACGGTGGCCGAAGGTGCCGCCACAGCGCCGGTGCTGGTGGCCGCCGCCCGCGCTGTCGGCGTGGACATGCCGATTGCCAGCGCAGTTGCTGAACTCCTGGACGGCGCGTCCTTGACTGACACTGTCAATGCCCTGCTCGCCCGGCCGCTCAGGGCCGAATAGCGGCTAGAAATCTACGGCAATGCCGCCCTTTTCCCAGTCCCCGTAGCGGACCGGGTCCAGCCCGTCGCGGCCGCCGATTTCCCTGGCCGGTGGGGCCTTGGCGGGTGCATCGCCCTTCTTGTCGGTTTCGGGGGCTGGCGCGGGGGGTGTTTTCTCGGTCATGGTGCATAGCTAGGCCGATCGTCGGCCCGCGAAAAGGGGGGGCGACCATTGAGCATCCTTGAAGGCCGTGTCATTGCGGTCACCGGTGCGGCCAGCGGCATCGGCCGCGCGCTGGCGCTGGCGCTGGCTGGCCGCGGTGCCCGTCTTGCGCTTGCTGACCGTGATGAAGCGGGCCTCGCCGAAACCATCGCCATGCTCGGCAATGCCCATGTCTGGTCGAGCGCCTTTGACGTGACCGACACGGCGGCGCTTCAGGCGTTCATCGACGGGGCCGCTGCTGAATTCAGCCAGCTCGATGGCCTCATCAACAATGCCGGCCTGACGATTGTGGCGCCCTTCGCCGATTGCCCGAAGGACCGGTTCGATCTGGTCATGCGCGTCAATTTCGACGCTGTGGTCGAAGGCTGCCGCGCGGCCCTGCCGCACCTGCGCCAGCGCGATCAGGCGTGGCTGGTGAACATTTCCTCGGTGTTCGGCATGATGGGCTATCCCACCCAGTCCGCCTATAATGCCAGCAAGTTCGCCGTGCGCGGCCTGACCGAGGCGCTCTATCTCGAACTCGGCGAGACCGACCCGCAGATCACCGTCATTCGCGTGCATCCGGGCGGCATCAAGACCAATGTTGCAAGGAACGCCGAGAACATCGCCGCCATGCCCGGCACCGACCCGGCCCTTGACCCGGCCGCCGAATTCGAGAAAGCCGCGCGCACCACGCCCGAAGCCGCCGCACAAACCATCGTGCGCGGCATGGAGAGACGCCAGCACCGGGTGCTCATCGGCCCCGATGCCCGGCTGATCGACTGGATGGTGCGGTTCTTTCCGGTCAGTCACGCCCGGCGGCTGGGTGCATTTTTGGGAGGCGGCAATCGCCAGACATAGGCCCTCGGGCGCAGAGCAACCAACCGCAGGCGTGCCCGCCCGCCGCGCCGCACTGAAGCTGCTGATGGCCGTGCTCGGCCGCGGCACGCCGCTTGAACTGGCGCTGGAGGGTGCGCTCAGTGATGTGCGGCTGCCGCAGGACCGGGCGCTGGCCCGTAACCTCGCCGCCACCGTGCTGCGCTGGCTTCCCGATCTCGACGTGATGATCGATTCGGCCACCGCGAAACGGCTGCCCGAGGATTCGCGCGCCCGCATGGTGCTGCGCATCGCGCTGGCGGGCTGGCAGAAGCTCGATACGCCGCCCCATGCCGTTGTCTCGACGGCGCTGCCGCTGGTCGAGGGTGGCCCGCGCCGCCTCGTTCACGGTGTTCTGGGAACCTTGCTGCGCGGTGACCTGCGCCTGGCCGACGCGCCGCATCTGCCCGATCTTTTTGCCGTGCGCTGGGCGATGGACTGGGGTGCGGATGTTGCCGACGCGGCCAGCCGCATGCTGGCCCATGAGCCGGCCACGGATCTTGCCCTGCGCGAACCTGCCGACACCGCGCGCCTGGCCGAGGCGCTGGGCGCGACCAGCCTTGCGCCGGGCCATTTGCGTGTGCCTCGGGACCGTGAGCTTGGCGCGCTCACCGATTGGCCCGGCTTTGCCGAGGGCGACTGGTGGGTGCAGGATTTCTCCGCCTCGCTGCCGGTGCGCCTGCTCGGAGCGCAGCGCGGGGACAGCGTGCTCGATATGTGCGCCGCGCCCGGAGGCAAGACGATGCAGCTGGCCGCCCTCGGGGCCGAGGTCACCGCGCTCGATGTCTCCGAGGCGCGGCTGGCGCGCGTGGCCGAAAATCTGGCCCGTACGGGTCTCTCCGCCCGGCTTGAGGCGGGTGATGCGCTGCGCTGGGAGCCGGGGCGGCTGTTTGACCGGATCCTGCTCGACGCGCCCTGCTCGGCCACCGGCATCTTCCGCCGCCATCCCGATGTGCTGCACCTGAAGGGCGCGCGAGACCTCGCGCCGCTAACGCTGTTGCAGGCCGCCTTGCTGCGCCGTGCCGCGAGCTGGCTCAAACCGGGCGGCACGCTCGTCTATGCCACCTGCTCGCTCGATCCGCGCGAGGGCGAGCGCATCGCCGAGCGCATCATCGCCGGATTGCCGCGCGCGCCGATTGCGGCCGAGGAATTGCCCGTAGGCCTCGTCCCCACGCCCGAAGGCTGGGTCCGCACGCTGCCTGGCCAGCTCGAAGCCGAGGGCGGGCTGGACGGCTTCTTCATCGCGCGTTTTCGCAAGCTGGCGGACTGATGGCGCGGCTTGAAGATCCCCGCATCTGGCGCGTGGCGCTCGGCCTCACCATGGCAGCGGGCTTCACCGATGCGGTTGGCTGGATCAGCACCGGCGGGCTGTTCGTGTCGTTCATGAGCGGCAATGTCACCAAGCTCGGGCTCGGCTTGGCCGGCGTGCTGGACAATGCCCTGCTCGGCGCGGCCTTGCTGGCGTCGTTCGTGGCCGGTGTTGTTCTGGGCTCCACGGTTGGCCGGGCTGCTGGCGATATGCAGGCCTATGCCGTGCTGAGGCTGGTCGCGCTGCTGATGGCGCTGTCCGCAGCGCTGCTCTCGAGCGGCACCATGGTGCCGGCCGTGCTGCTGCTTGCGGCTGCCATGGGCGCCAAGAACACCGCCTTCGCCGAAGACGGCGAGGTCAAGGTCGGCCTCACCTATCTCACCGGCGCGCTGGTGCGGCTGGGCAAGCGCATCGCGACCGCGCTTCATGGCGGGGACCGCTGGGGCTGGCTGGCGCCGCTCGGCCTTTTTGCGGCCATGCTTGGGGGCGCGACGCTGGGCGCGCTCGCCAGCCTCGCCTGGGGCCCGCGCGCGCTGTGGGTGGCAGTCGTCGCCGTGGTCCTGATGGCCATGGTGGTGCGGCGATTGGCAACGTCGCTACAGCCGGGCTGATTTTCCCCCGCATCCCACTGGAGCGCGCCGCGCGGCGCTGCTAGGGACAGGCCATGCAACAGCCGGTCCGCATCGCGCCCTCAATCCTGTCCGCCGATTTCGCCCGGCTGGGCGAGGAGGTGCGCGCCATCGACGCCGCCGGAGCCGATTATGTCCATGTCGATGTCATGGACGGGCATTTTGTCCCCAACATCACCATCGGCCCGATGGTGGTGAAGGCGCTGCGCCCGCACACGACGCTGCCGCTCGATGTGCATCTGATGATCTCGCCCGCCGATCCCTATCTGGATGCCTTTGCCGAAGCCGGCGCGGATATCCTGACCGTGCATCCCGAAGCCGGGCCGCATCTTCATCGCAGCCTCCAGCGCATCAAGGCGCTCGGCAAGAAGGCGGGCGTCTCGCTCAACCCGGCCACGCCTGCCAAGATGCTCGACTATGTCCTGGAAGACGTCGATCTCGTGCTGGTGATGAGCGTCAATCCCGGCTTTGGCGGGCAGAGCTTCATCGACAGCCAGCTGCGCAAGATCGAGGCGATCCGCAAGGCCATCGACAAGACCGGCAAGGCCATCGATCTCGAAGTCGATGGCGGCATCGATCCCGAAACCGCCCGCCGCGCCGTCGCCGCCGGTGCCGATGTGCTGGTCGCCGGCACCGCCACCTTCCGCGGCGGGGCCAGCCACTATGCCGAGAATATCGCCCGGCTGCGGGGTTGACGTGGCCCGCGCTTCCGACCCGAAACCGCCCGCCGAGACCCCTGACGAGCAGCGCCGCACCTTGCAGCGGCTCGGCGGGGACAAGGGGCTGTCGCTCTCCGAACGGCTGACCGCGCGGCTTGCCGCCAGCCTTTATGCCAGTCCGCTCCATGCGCTGCGGCTGCGTGGACAGCATCCGCTCAAGCTGGTTGGCGTGGCCGCAGACCCGGTGCCTGGCAATCCCGTGATCGGCGAGCGCATCGTCGCCGGCCGGCTGATCCACGCCGGCCACACCGCGATGACGCGCGATCTCGATTTCGCTGCGCCCTCGCATCCGTTGGGCTGGCGCCAATGGGCCGACAGCTGGCTCTGGCTGCGCGATCTTGCAGCGCTTCGCCAGCCGATCGAGGCGGCAGCAGCCGTGGCCGAGCCGCTGGTCGTGCGCTGGCTGGCACGGTTCGAAAGTTTTGAACCTCAGGCCTGGCGCGCCGATGTGACCGGCCAGCGGCTGCTGATGGCACTCGGCCATGCGCCGATCATCCTGTCTTCGGCCGATCAGGACTATCGTACCCGCCTGCTCTCGGCGATGGCCACCTGGGCGCGCCACCTTGACCGCGCTGCCGGCCGCCTGCCCGAGGGTCTCGGCCGCGCGACGGCGCTCGCTGGCCTGTGGGCGGCAGGCTTGCTCATCCCCGGCGGCGAATCGCGCGCCGCCCGGGCGCTCGCCGGGCTTGAAGCGCTGCTCGGCCGTCTGGTTATGCCCGACGGCGGAGTGGCCAGCCGCGCGCCCTGCGATGCGCTGGCGCTGGCCGACCTGCTGCTGCACGCCGGCGCGGCCGCCGAGGCCGTGGGGGGCCGCCCGCCGCTGGCTTTCGCCGATGCGCTGGCGCGGCTGGTGCCGGGTCTGCGTGGCATGGCGCTGGGCGATGGCATCATCGGCGCTTGGGCTGGAAGTGCTGCCATTGCGCCGGCCATCCTCGATCGCCTGGCGCGCCAGGCGCCAAGCGGCGCCGCCCTCAACCACGGCGGCGAGGGCTCGGGCTATCACCGGCTCAGCGCTGGCAAGACGGTGATCGTCGTCGATGCCGGCCCGCCGGCGCTGGCGCGGCTGGCGCCCGAAGGCCATGCCGGCACGCTGGCCTTCGAGATGAGCGACGGCGACCAGCGGCTGATCACCAATTGCGGGGGCGTGCGCGGGCTGGCGAGCCTGCTGCCTGGCCCGCTCGCCGCCGGTTTGCGCACCACGGCCGCCCATAGCACGCTAGTCATCGCCGACACCAACAGCACCCGCATCCGCGAAGATGGCACGCTCGGGCTGGGGGTCGAGACGGTCAGCGTCGAGCAAAGATCGAGCGGTGACGGCCTGTGGCTCGAAGCCAGCCATGACGGCTATGCGCGCCGCTTCGGCCTGACCGTGGCGCGGCGGCTCTGGCTCGCGCCTGATGGCCTCGATCTGCGCGGCGAAGACATCATCGACCATGCCGCGAGCGGACTGCTCAAGCGGCGCACGCCCCGCGCGTTTGATGTTCGCTTTCATCTTGGCACCAACATCGCCGCCACGCCCACGGCCGACGGCACTGGCGCGCTGCTCAAGCTGGCCAATGGCCGCGTCTGGGCGATGAAGGCCAAGGTTGGCGGCAGCACCACCGTCGCCATCGAGCCGAGCCTGTGGATCGGGCCCGATGGCGTGATGGCGAAAACCCAGCAGCTGGTGATTTCAGGCAAGACCGAGAATGGCCGCGCGACCATCGGCTGGAGCTTCAGGCGCGCTGGCAAATGACCATGAGAAGGATGATGGAATGACGGATATCGTGCGCATCGAGCGCGCCCTGCTTTCGGTTTCGGACAAGACCGGCCTTGAGCCGCTTGCGGCCGCCCTTGTCGCCCATGGCGTCGAGCTGGTCTCCACCGGCGGCACGGCGGCGGCGCTGCGCGCCATGGGACACCGGGTGCGCGATGTCTCCGAGCTGACCGGCAGCCCGGAAATGATGGACGGCCGGGTGAAAACGCTGCATCCGCGCGTCCATGGTGGCCTGCTCGGTGTGCGCGGCAATGCCGAGCATGAGGCGGCGATGACCGCGCACGGCATTGCGCCGATCGATCTCGCCGTCATCAATCTCTATCCCTTTGCCCAGACCGTTGCCCGGGGGGCCGCGCGCGACGAGATCATCGAGAATATCGATATCGGCGGTCCGGCCATGGTCCGCTCGGCCGCCAAGAACCATGCGGCCGTCGCCATCCTCACCGACCCGGCGCAATATGAGGGCTTTCTCGCCGCACTTGCCGAGCATGCGGGGGGCACGCCGCTGGCGCTTCGCCGCCGCCTCGCCGCCGAGGCCTATGCCCATACCGCGGCCTATGATGCCGCTGTCGCCAGCTGGTTCGCCGTGGCTGATCAGGGCGAGACCTTCCCCGCCATGCTGCCGCTCGCACTTAAGCGGGCCGAAACGCTGCGCTACGGCGAGAATCCGCATCAGTCGGCAGCGCTCTACCTGCCGCAGAGCGGCGGCGGCGGCATTTCGGCGGCGCATCAGGTGCAGGGCAAGGCGCTGAGCTACAACAATCTCAACGACGCCGACGGTGCGCTGGAGCTGATCGCCGAGTTTCGCGATGCTGGCCCTGCCTGTGCCATCATCAAGCATGCCAATCCTTGCGGCGTCGCCACGGGCGAAACGCTGGCCGCCGCTTACAAGGCTGCGTTCGAGTGCGATCCCGTTTCGGCCTTTGGCGGCATCATCGCGGTCAATGCGCCGCTGGATGGCCCGACGGCCGAGGCGATCACCGACATCTTCACCGAGGTCGTCATCGCGCCCGATGCCGATGATGCCGCCCGCGCCGTCTTTGCGAAAAAGAAGAACCTGCGCCTGCTGCTCACCGGCAGCCTGCCCGACCCGCGCCGCACGGGCCTCGCGCTGCGCCAGATCGGCGGCGGCATGCTCGTCCAGACCCGCGACAATGGCAGCGTCACCCAGACTGACTGCAAGGTGGTGACCAGACGCGCCCCGAGCGACGCCGAATGGGCGGACATGCTCTTCGCCTGGACCGTTGCCCGGCATGTCAAGTCGAACGCCATCATCTATGCGCAGGGAGGTTCCACCGCCGGCATTGGCGCGGGCCAGATGAGCCGCCTCGATTCGACCCGCATTGCCGCGCGCAAGGCCGAGGATGCCGCCGAGCGCTGGGGCTGGGAACGCCCCCGCACCATCGGCTCGGCGGTTGCGTCCGATGCCTTTTTCCCCTTCCCCGACGGCCTGCTCGCCGCCGCCGATGCGGGCGCGACCGCGATCATCCAGCCCGGCGGCTCGATCAAGGATGACGAGGTCATCGCCGCTGCCGACGAGCGCGGGCTGGCCATGGTCTTCGCCGGCATGCGCCATTTCCGGCACTGAGGAGATACGCCCATGCAGACCCGCCTTGAAACTGCGCTTCGGCGTGCCCTCGAAGGCACCGGCATCCCCGGCGTGGTGGCGATGGTCGTCGATGCGGACGGGGTGCGCGCGCAGGTGGCGCTCGGCCACGCTGCCGATGCGCGCTTCAGCCTTGCCTCGATGACGAAGGCGATCGTCTCGGTCGGCGCGCTGAAGCTCGTCGAACAGGGACGTCTTGCGCTCGATGCGCCGCTGGGCGCTGTGCTTCCCGCCCTTGCCGCACCGCAGATCCTCGTCGGCTTCGAGGGTGACACGCCAATCCTCACCCCGGCCTCCACGCCAATGACCCTGCGGCACCTGCTCACCCATACTTCAGGCTTTGGCTATGACCATGTGCAGGCCGAGGTCGGCAAGGCGAGAAGGACCCCGCCGGTGCCGGGCACGTTCGACAGCATCACCATGCCGCTGCTGTTCGAGCCGGGCAGCGGCTGGGCTTACGGCGTCTCCACCGACTGGGCGGCGCTGGCGATGGCGGCGGTGATCGACGAGCCGTTGGACGTCTGGCTGACGCGGGAAATTCTCGCGCCGCTCGGCATGCATGACACCCGCTATGGCGCCGGCGATGTGCCACTGCTCATCCGCGGCGAAGGCGGCGTCATGGCCCCCTTTCCTGCCTTTTCGCTCTACGATGAAAGCCATGAGTTCATCCCCGGGGGCGCTGGCCTCGCCGGCCCGGTGGCCGATTATGCCCGCTTCGTGCAGATGCTGCTGCGCGGAGGCGATGGGATGCTCTCGGCCGAGATGGCGAAGGCCTTTGCCACCAATCAGGTCGGCGCCTTGCGCGCGGGCCTGCTGCCCTCGGTCTCTCCCTGGCTGGCCCAACCGTTCGACCCTTTGCCGGGCCAGCATTGCGGCTGGGGGCTGGGCACACTGATCAACCCCGAACCCGGGTCGGACGGGCGCTCGGCAGGCAGCCTCAGCTGGACAGGCATCGCCAACACCTATTTCTGGGTCGATGCCACCGCCGGCCTTGGCGCGATCGTGATGATGCAGCATCTGCCCTTCGCCGATCCGGCGGCCCTTGCCGTCGTCCGCGCTGCCGAGCGCGCCATCTACGCTTAGCCCGCCACTGCTGCGGCCGTTAATTCATGGGAGGAACCATGAGGGCAGGGCATGCGGATCGGCGAGCTATTGGTGGCAGCAGGGCTGGTGAGCGCGGCGGACGTGTCGGCCGCCATCGGTCGGCAGCGCCGCGAAGGGGGCCGGCTGGGGCAGAACCTCGTTGCCATGGGCGCTGTCGATGCCGACGCGCTGGCGGCCTTCATCGATGCCGTCCCGCCCGAGCCGCTGAGCGCACGCGAGACCGGGATTGATGAGAAATCGCTCGTCGACCTGATCCTCAAGACGATGACGACGCGGCCCGTCGAAACGCTGGCCGAACTCTCGGCCGCGCTCAGGCTGCCGCCCAAGGTCGTGTCCGATCTTGTCGATTTCGCCGTGCGCGGCCAGCTGCTCGGCCTTGCCGGCAGCAGCGGCGGCGCCATGGCGATGCGCTATGAGATGACCGACGCCGGCAAGCGCCGCGCCCAGGAAGCACTCGGCCGGTCGCAATATGTCGGCCCCGCCCCGGTGCCGCTCGATGTCTATGCCCATTGGCTCCAGCGCCAGAAGATCACCAATGAGGCGGTCAATGTCGAGGTCATGCAGCAGGCCTTTGAGGGGCTGGAGGTGCCGCGCAGCTTCATCGACCAGATCGGCCCGGCGGTGTGCAGTGGCCGCGCGCTGCTGATGTATGGCCCGCCCGGCAACGGCAAGACGTCGGTCGCCCAGCGGCTGGAACGGGTGTTCAGGCAGATCATCTATATTCCCCATGCCGTTGCTGTCGAAGGCCAGATCATGCAGGTGTTCGACCCCGATGTGCACCAGCCGGTGCTCGGCGAGGCGCCCTCGCTGCTCGACGGCGGCCTGCACCGCGACGAGGCGGACGCGCGCTTTGTCGCCTGCCGTCGGCCCTTCATCGTCACCGGCGGCGAGCTTACGCTCGAAATGCTCGATCTGAAGCATGAGCCGCTGGCCAATTTCTATGTCGCCCCGCTGCACATCAAGGCGTCTGGCGGCTGTCTGCTGATCGATGATTTCGGCCGCCAGCTGGTCTCGCCAACGGTGCTGCTCAACCGCTGGATCGTGCCGCTCGAAAACCGGGTCGACTATCTCAAGCTGCACACGGGCAAGTCTTTCCAGCTGCCCTTCGAAGCCGTCGTCATCCTGTCCACCAACCTCGCGCCCTCCGACCTGATGGACCCCGCCTTCCTGCGCCGCATTCCCTACAAGCTCGAAGTCGGCGCGCCCGCGCCCGAGACATGGCGGCGCATCTTCGCCGGCGTCGCCCGCGCACATGGCCTTGGCGAGCGGCTGACCGATCCGGTCGTCAGCGGCATCATCAAGACGCTCACCGAGGCCCATGGCCTTGAGCTTGCCGCCTTCCAGCCGCGCTTCATCATCGAACAAATTGTCGCCGGCTGCCGGTTCCGCGGCGTGCCGCTCGATTTCCTGCCCGAGCTTGTGGATTATGCGATCGGCAATCTGGTCGTCAGCGCCGCTGACGAGCGCGCGCCGACCCTGGCCAAGGTTGCCTGAGCCGGTTCAGGCAGTGCGGAAGGCATGGGTGATCGGGTAGCGCCGGTCGCGCCCGAAATTGCGGTGGCTGATCTTGACGCCCGGCGGCGCCTGCCGCCGCTTGTATTCGGCCAGATGCAGCAGCCGCTCGATGCGCGCGATCAGCGCCGGATCGATTCCCTCCGCGGCCAGCTCGCGCGCGGCGCGCTCATGCTCCACCAGCCCGATCAGGATCCGGTCGAGCAGGTCATAGGGCGGCAGGCTGTCCTCGTCCTTCTGGTCGGCGCGCAGCTCAGCTGATGGCGGCCTTGTGATGGTGCGCTCGGGGATCACCATGCCTTCAGGCCCCATCACACCGCGTGGGTGTTGCGCATTGCGCCACCGCGCCAGCGCAAACACGGTCGTCTTGTAGACATCCTTGAGCACCGAATAGCCGCCCGCCATGTCGCCGTAGATGGTCGCATAGCCGACCGACATCTCCGACTTGTTGCCCGTGGTCAGCAGCATCGGGCCGAACTTGTTCGAAAGCGCCATCAGCGTCAGCCCGCGGATGCGGGACTGGATATTCTCTTCCGTGGTGTCGACCGGCTTGCCCCGGAAACTGTCCGCCAGCATCGCCTCAAAGGCCGCCATCGCCCGCCCGATCGGCACTGTGTCGAGCCGGCAGCCGAGCCGCTTCGCCGTCTCGGCAGCTTCCTCAAGGCTGATGTCGGCCGTGTAGGGAGAGGGCAGCATCACGCACCAGACCCGGTCAGGCCCCAGCGCATCGACCGCCACGGCGGCTGAAACCGCGCTGTCGATGCCGCCTGAAAGCCCCAGCACAACGCCGGGAAAGCCGTTCTTGTTCACATAGTCACGCAGGCCCATCACCATCGCCTGCCAGATGGCGGCAAGGTCAGTTTCCAGCACCGCGCGCGGGCCGGGCGCGCAGGTGAAATGCCCGCTGAACGTCGGGCGGGTCCAATGGGTCACCACCACGTCCTCGGTCCAGTCGGGCTGCTGAACGGCCAGCGTGCGGTCAGGGTTCATCACGAAGCCGCCGCCATCAAAGACCAGCTCGTCCTGACCGCCAACACGGTTGAGATAGGCCAGCGGCAGCCCGGTCTCGCCCACCCGCGCTACCGCCACCGAAAGCCGCCGGTCCACCTTGCCCATCTCGAACGGCGAACCATTGGGCACCAGCAGCAGCTCGGCGCCGGTTTCTGCCAGACATTCGGGCACATCGGGAAACCAGATATCCTCGCAGATCGCCACACCCAGCCGGGCACCGCGAAACGCCAGCGGGCCAGGCAACGGGCCGGGCGCAAACACCCGGGCTTCATCGAACGTCCCGTAATTGGGCAGCTTGTGCTTGAGGCTGAGCGAGACCTTGCCGCCGTCGATCAGCGCGGCTGCATTGTGCAGCCTGTCGTCCTTGCGCCACGGAAGGCCGACGAGCATCGCCGGGCCGCCGTCCTCGCTGGCGGCGCGCAGCCGCTCCAGCGTCGCCGCTGCGGCTTCGACCAGCGCCGGTTTCAGCACAAGGTCTTCAGGCGGGTAGCCGATCAGGCTCAGCTCGGGCGTGGCGATCAGGTCAGCGTCGCCGTGCGCGGCGCGAACGGCCAGAATCGCATCCATGTTGGCGCCAAGATCACCAACGCGCGAATTGAGCTGGGCAAGGGCGATGGTGAGACGCTTGGTCATGCCGCGCGTTTAGGGGGCGGGCGCCGGGTCGGCAACTGCGGCGTTTGCCGCCGCCACGTCGCGCGCCACCGAGGCCAGCAGCGCCGGCGCATCGAACACGATCCCGTCCTTGATCGTCCAGCGGATGCCGCCGATGCGCTCCTGCCGGTTGGTCGCGTCGTTCAGCCGCTCGGTGCCGGTGCCATAAAGCGTCTTGAAATTGGCCAGCGGATTTTCCGGCGCAATCACCATGTCGGCGCGCATGCCGACGCGGATCAGCCCGAAATCAGGGGCCTCGCCCTTGGGCTCCATCAGCGTGGTCGCGCCGTTGATGGTTGCGGCTTGGATCACTTCGAGCGGCGCGAAACCAGCTTCCTGCAGCATCTCAAGCTCGAGAATATAGCCGAACCCCCAGCTCTGCCAGATGAAGCCGGGGTCGGAGCCGGTTGTCACTCGTCCGCCCATGTTCTTGTAATCATTGATGAGCCGCATGTAGCGCCCATAGAAATTGCGCCATGTCACTTCGTTGGTGCTGGTCCAGTCGAAGAAATAGCTGCCGTGATTGTCCCGGTTCGACAGGAAGAAGTTACGCAGCACCGGGGGGGTGTAACGAACATGCCAATCTGCATTTTTCGCGCGCATCAGGTCGCGCGAGGCGGAGTAGATGTTGAAGGTCGGGTCAAAGACAACGCCGGTGGCGAGCTGGGCCTTCAGATAGGCCTGCCATTCCGGCCCGCCGGGCGGGTGAATCTGGTCCCAGATCTCGGCGATCCCACCGAAGCGCTGCTGCTCATTGTTGAAATTATAGTCGGCCGGCGTGTCCTGCACCCGGCGCCCGTCGAGCATCGATTCGAAATGGCCATAGAAATGGGCGACCGTGCCCAGCCCCAGCGTCTTGGCCTCGTCGATCGCCGCGCGCACGATGGCCGGTGTCTCGTCGCCGCGGTTGAAGAACTTGATCCCGTCGATGCCGGCCCTGGCGGCCCAGCGCACCCATTCCCGCGCTTTTTCGGGAGACTGGACGCGCCCGCCGTCCCAGCCCGAGCCAAGCGTCTGGTAGGCGAAGATGCGCGGTGCATCGATCTCGCCTCTTGCCGCCAGACGCTTTTCTTCGAGGGCGCGCGCGGCATTGCCGCCATAGAGCGGGTTGCCGCGGATCGTCGTCACGCCGTGCGCGAGCCAGAGCCGGAAGGCATAGCTCGGGTCGGGCATCTTCTGCGCATCGCCCTGGTGGCCGTGCATGTCGACAAAGCCGGGCAGCACATACATGCCGGTGGCGTCGATCTCGCGCGTGGCGTCTTGCGGTGGCCGATTCTGCGCCATTGCCAGCCCCGGCGTGCCGGCACTGCGGATCTCGGCGATTCGCCCGTTTTTCACGATGATGTCAGCCGGGCCATAGGGTGGCCCGGCATTTCCGGTGATGACCGTGGCCCCGCGAATGACCAGTGTCTCATAGGGCCCCGCGCCGAAGCTCGCCTTTGGCGTCGGCTGCATCTGTGCGGCGAGTGGCGCTCCGAGCGCCAGCGCCAGCGCAGCTGCGAGCAGGTTTCTTAAGGCCATGCAGACTCCCCTTCACCCATCAGCATAACTGCTTGGCGCCCCCTTTCAATTGCGGCTAGCGTGGCGCTTATGGGATTTGATCAACTGATCTGGGCGCTGCCGGGCTATCTGCTCGGATCCGTCCCCTTTGGCCTGCTGCTCACGCGAATGGTCGGCGTGGATATCCGCACCATCGGCTCGGGCAACATCGGCACCACCAATGTGCTGCGTACGGGCAACAAGGGGCTTGCCGCAGCCACGCTGCTGCTTGACGCCGGCAAGGGGGCGGCGGCTGTTCTTCTGGCATCTAGCTTCGCCGGCGCCGGTGCGGGCATGCTTGCCGGGCTGGCGGCCTTTGCCGGCCATCTCTGGCCGGTCTGGCTCGGCTTCCGCGGCGGCAAGGGCGTCGCCACGCTGCTTGGTGTCGCGCTGGCGGCGGTTCCGCTTGCCGGGCTGGCGGCGCTCGTCACCTGGCTGCTGGGCGCGCTTCTCACCCGCTATTCCTCGGTCGGCGGCATGGCGGCCGCACTTGCGGCACCGCTGGCCGCGCTGGCGCTGGGCAAGAGCCATTCGGCCGCGACACTGGCCGTGATGGCGCTGCTCCTGATCTGGAAGCACCGCGACAACATCAGCCGGCTGCGCGCTGGCACCGAGAGCCGGATCGGCCAGAAGGGATGATTGCCGACGCCGCCGACCGGCTGCGCCTCATTCGCACGCCCACCATCGGCCCGGTCACCTATCGACAGCTGATGGCCCGCTTCGGCAATGCCAGCGCGGCGCTGGCGGCGCTGCCCGAGCTTGCCGCCCGTGGCCGCCGCAAGCTCGATGTGCCCAGCCTCGCGGTGGCCGAAGACGAGCTGGCCAGCTATCAGCGGCTCGGTGCCCAGCTGCTGTTTGTCGGCAGCCCCGGCTATCCCGCGCTGCTCGCCGCGACCGAAACGGCGCCGCCGCTGCTCACGGCCCTGGGAGACGCCAGCCTTGCCGACCGCGCCTGTCTCGGCGTGGTGGGCGCGCGCAACGCCAGCGCCGCCGGTGTCCGCCTCGCCCGGCGCTGGAGCGAGGAGCTTGCCGCCCGCGATCTGGTCATCGTTTCGGGTCTGGCGCGCGGCATCGATACGGCTGCCCATATCGGTGCCATCGCTGGCGGCACCATCGCCGTCATCGCCGGCGGCATCGATGTTGTCTATCCGCCCGAGAATCAGGGGCTGATGGCGCGCATCGCCGAAGAAGGGCTGGTGCTCGCCGAGCAGCCGCCCGGTGTGCAGCCACAGGCGCGGCATTTCCCCCGGCGCAATCGCATCATTGCCGGGCTGGCGGCAGGCACGCTGGTCATCGAGGCGGCCCCGCGCTCGGGCTCGCTGATCACGGCCCGGCTTGCGGCCGACTATGGCCGTGAGGTGATGGCCGTGCCGGGCAGCCCGCTCGATCCCCGGGCCCAGGGCTGCAACCAGCTCATCCGCGAAGGGGCCACGCTGGTTCAAAGTGCCGATGATGTCCTCGAGGCGCTGTCGGCGTTCGATGCCGATGGCCGTGGCGGGACGCTTGGCGGGCGCTTCCAACTCGCCGAAATCACGGGTGACTATGACGTGGCAGCCGCTGCCCCCGAGGAGGTTCGCACAGCGCTCACCGGGCTGCTCTCGCCCGCCCCTGTCGCCATCGACGAGCTGGTGCGACAATCGGGCTATCCGGCCGCCATGGTCGCCCATGTGCTGCTCGATCTTGAACTTGAAGGCGCGCTGGAGCGCCACGCCGGCGGCCGCGTCGCGCGCGCCTGAAAATGCAAAGCCGCTTGACGGCAGGGCCTTGCTCTCGCCACCTTCGCGCGTAAGCCAGCGAAGAAAGCGACCGCGCAACCATGCAACTCGTCATTGTCGAATCGCCTGCCAAGGCGAAGACGATCAATAAGTATCTCGGCCGGGACTATGAAGTGCTGGCCAGCTTCGGCCATGTCCGTGATCTCGCGGTGCGCGACGGCTCGGTCGATCCCGACAATGATTTCGCCATGGACTGGGAGGTCTCCGCCGACCGCAGCCGCCAGCTGAAGGAGATTGGCGACGCCGCCAAGCGCGCCGACAGCGTCATCCTTGCCACCGACCCCGACCGCGAAGGCGAGGCGATCTCCTGGCACCTTACCGAATGGCTGGTGAAGAAGAAGCTGATGCCCAAGGGCGGCGCCCAGCGCGTCACCTTCAACGCCATCACCAAGGATGCTGTGACCAAGGCGATGCAGGCGCCGCGTGCGCTCGATACAGCGCTGATCGATGCCTATCGGGCGCGGCGTGCGCTTGATTATCTTGTCGGCTTCACGCTCTCGCCAGTGCTGTGGCGCAAGCTGCCCGGCGCCAGGAGCGCGGGCCGCGTGCAGTCGGTCGCGCTGCGCCTCGTCTGCGAACGCGAGGCGGAGATCGAAGCCCATGTGCCGCGCGAATATTGGAAGGTCAGCGCGCGCCTTGCCTCCGCCATGGGCGAGCCCTTCACCGCCCGTCTCGCCGTCCTCGACGGCGACAAGCTCGAACAGTTCGATCTTGCCAATGAAGCCGATGCCGAGGCCGCCCGTGCCCGCGTCGCGGCCGCTCGCTTCACCGTCACGGCAGTCGAGACAAGGCCGGCCACGCGCAATCCCTATGCCCCGTTCACCACCTCGACGCTTCAGCAGGAAGCTTCGAAAAAGCTGGGCCTGTCCGCTGACCAGACCATGCGCCTCGCCCAGCAGCTCTACGAGGCGGGCCGCATCACCTATATGCGCACCGACGGGGTCCAGATGGCGCCCGAAGCCATTGCCGCCGTGCGCGAGGTCATCGCCCAGGATTTCGGCCGCGGCCTCGACACGCTGCCCGAAAAACCCCGCCACTATGCCACCAAGGCCAAGAACGCCCAGGAAGCGCATGAAGCGATTCGCCCCACTGACCTTGCCGCGCGGCCGGCGCGCGCGCCTTCAAGCGAGGCGGACAAGCTCTATGCGCTGATCTGGAAGCGCACCATCGCCAGCCAGATGGCCAGCGCCCGGCTCGAGCGCACCAGCGTCACGCTAGAGGACGAAGACCGGATGCTCGGCCTGCGCGCGTCGGGGCAGGTGATCGTCAGCCCCGGCTTTCTCGCCGTCTATAGTGAAACCCGCGAGGACACGCCCGCCGATGATAGCGATGACGAGGACAGCAACGACGAACGCCGCCTGCCGCGCCTGCGCGAGCGGGAGGCCTGCGCCACCCAGTCGGCCGACGCGAAGCAGAGCTTCACCCAGCCGCCGCCGCGCTACAGCGAAGCCAGCCTCGTCAAGCGCATGGAAGAGCTGGGCATCGGTCGTCCCTCGACCTATGCCTCTATCCTGCAGGTGCTCAAGGACCGCAATTATGTGAGGCTGGAGGCCAAGCGCTTTCATGCCGAGGAGAAGGGTCGGCTGCTGACCGCCTTTCTGGAGCGCTTCTTCGATACCTATGTCGAATATGATTATACCGCCTCGCTCGAAGGCGAGCTCGACGAGGTTTCGGCCGGCGCGCGCGACTGGCTGGCGCTGCTGCGCGCCTTCTGGGCCGATTTCGAGGCGCGCACCAGGGACGTACTCGAAATCCGCCCCTCCGATGTCACCAAGGCGCTCGATGAATGGCTCGAGCCGATGCTGTTTCCCGAGCGCGCCGATGGCGAAGACCCGCGCCTGTGCCCCGCATGCAACGCCGGTCGTCTTGGTCTCAAGACCGGCAAGTTCGGGGCCTTTGTCGGCTGCTCCAACTATCCCGAGTGCCGCTACACCCGGCAGTTCGGCACCGAAAGCGCGGCGAAGGAAAGCAATGGGCCGATGCTGCTCGGCATCGATCCCGCCAGCGGCGAGCCCGTGACCCTGCGCGACGGCCGCTTCGGCGCCTATGTCCAGATCGGCGAGGCTGAAAAGCCGCCGCGTGCCAGCATCCCCAAGGACATGACCGTGGAAGGCCCGGATGATCTCGACACCGCGCTCAAGCTGCTCGCCCTGCCGCGCACCATCGGCGACCATCCCGAAACCGGCGAGCCGATCATCGCCAGCATTGGCCGCTACGGCCCCTATCTCAAGCATATGGGCAAATATGCGAAGCTCGGTTCGTCTGCCGAAGTGTTCGAGACCGGCATGAACGCGGCCGTCGTCAAGCTGGCCGAGGCGGCGGCAGCGAAACCGGGGCGCGGCGCAGCCCAGCCGCCGCTCAAGGAACTTGGCGCGCATCCCGCCACCGGCGTGCCGATCCGGCTGCTCAATGGCCGCTATGGACCCTATTTTTCGGATGGCACCACCAACGCCAATGTGCCCAAGGACCGCGACGGCCTGACCATCAGCCTGGAAGAAGCCGCCGCGCTGATCGACGCGCGGGCGGCCATGCCGGCGCGCGGCAAGAAGAAGCCAGCGCGAAAGACCGCCGCGAAGAAGGCCCCGGCGAAGAAGGCGGCCAAGAAGAAAGCCGGCTGACCCCCCGGTGCGGCGTTTCTGTCGGAAATTTACAATATCTCGCAATCGGGGCGGGTTATCCAGAGTCCGCGACCCGAGGGGAGCCCCGAGGCTGGCAACCGAGCCGCTGCGGCGCATCTCCTGAACTTGCCGGCCCGGAGCGAGACCCCGCTTCGGGCCGTTTTTTTTCGGCTGTTGCAGCCGTGGCTGATGCTGTTCCGTAAAGAACCATGTGTTAAACTCCTCGGTGAAGGGGGATTTATGGCCAGCATCCGCTATTTCTCGCCCGCGCCCGCGCTGCGTGATGCTGTCTCCTCCTACTATTGGTTCGAGTTCGACCTGCCGGTCTTCTCCGACATGATGCGCGCCGAGCTGCCGCAAATCCGGCTGCTTGTCGAAGGCGCGGCCGCCAACTTCTATCCGGATGGCAGCGTCACCAGCGGCGTTTCGGCGCTGCTCCAGGGCCCCACCACCGGCCCGGTGCGCTTCCTGGCCAAGGGCCGCCTTTGCGTGTTCGGCATCGGCCTGCTGCCGCTCGGCTGGGCCGAGCTTGTCGGCGTGCCCGCCGATGCGCTGGCCGATCAGGGCATCCCGCTGGCCGATGTGCTGGGTCGTGAGGCCGACGACCTGTTCGATGCCGTGGCCAGCGCGCACGACAATGCGGGGCGCGTGGCGGCCGCAAATGCCTTTCTGCTCGGCTGGCAGGCGCGTGCGCGGGCTGCGCCGCGTTGGTTCACGGCGCTTGCCGATGACTGGCTCACCGCCAGCGCGGCCCCCGATGTCGATGCGCTGGTGGCCGCTTCGGGCATGTCGCAACGCTCGGTCGAGCGCCTTTCCAAGCGTCTTTACGGTGCCACGCCCAAGCTGCTGGCGCGCAAATACCGTGCGCTGGGCGCCGCCGTCCGCCTTGGCAACGGCGAGCAACAGGATTGGATGCAGGCCGGCGAAGGCTTTTACGACCAGGCGCATTTCATTCGCGAGTTCAAGCAGTTCACAGGCATGACGCCGAAGCGCTTCCTCGCCGAGGCCGCGCCTGTCACCCGCCTGACCATCGCCCGCAAGCGGCTGATGCCGGGCCTGCCCAAGCTCGCGCTCTACAGCTAGACCGGTTGACTCAGCCCCACCCAGACGCCATGTAAGCCGGACTGTTTTGCTCCGATTTGGAGAGCGTGTGATCCGGCTGACCAATCTTGCTGATTATGCCGTGGTGCTGATGACCTCGGTTGCACGCGCGCCCGAGCAGCGCTTCTCGTCTGCCCAGCTGGCCGATACCACGGGGATTCCCGCCCCAACCGTTGCCAAGCTGCTCGGCACGCTGGCCCGTGCAGACCTGCTGACAGCCTCGCGCGGCGTGGCGGGCGGCTTTTCGCTGTCGCGGCCGGCGGCGCTGGTCAATGTCGCCGCCATTGTCGAGGCGGTCGATGGGCCGATCTCGCTGACCGCCTGTGTTTCGGGCGATGCCCATGATTGCGCGATCGAAGGTCTCTGCGGCGTTCGCGGCCATTGGGGGCCCATCAACGCCGCTGTAAGGGCTGCTTTCGAAGCGGTCACGCTCGCTGATCTGATCAAGCCGGCCCCGCGCCCGCGACAGCGGCTGGCGGTGCAGAGCGCCGACGCAACATTATGAGTGGAAAGATGACGATAATGGATAGTCCTGACACCACCCTGACGGCCGACGCGCCTGTGACGGATGCCGCCGCCCGTGCGGCAGTGGCTGACCTGTCCACCTACAAATGGGGGTTTTCCTCCGACATCGAGCAGGATTTCGCGCCCAAGGGCCTGAATGAGGATATCGTCCGCTTCATCTCGGCCAAGAAGGGCGAGCCGGAATGGCTGCTCGAATGGCGGCTGAAGGCCTATCGCCGCTGGCTGACGCATGGAAAGCCCCGACTGGGCCAAGCTCAACATCGCGCCGATCGACTATCAGGACGCTTATTATTACGCCGCTCCAAAAGAGCGTCCCAAGCTCTAGTCGCTCGATGAAGTCGATCCCGAAATCCTGCGCACCTATGAAAAGCTCGGCATCCCGATCGAGGAGCAGGAAGGTGCTCGCCGGCGTCGAGGGCGCGCGCAGGGTCGCGGTCGATGCCGTGTTCGATTCGGTCAGTGTCGCCACCACCTTCCGCGCCGAGCTTGAAAAGGCCGGCGTCATCTTCCGGTCCATCTCGGAAGCCGTGAAGGAATATCCGGAGCTGGTGAAGAAGTGGCTCGGCACCGTGGTGCCAGTGAATGACAATTATTTCGCCTGCCTCAACAGCGCCGTCTTTTCGGATGGCACGTTCGTCTACATACCGGAAGGCGTGCGCTGCCCGATGGAACTCAGCACCTATTTCCGCATCAATGCCGCCAACACCGGCCAGTTCGAGCGAACGCTGATCGTCGCCGACAAGGGCAGCCTATGTCAGCTATCTCGAAGGTTGCACCGCACCGATGCGCGACGAAAACCAGCTTCATGCCGCCGTGGTCGAGCTCGATCGCGCTCGATGATGCCGAGATCAAATATTCGACCGTGCAGAACTGGTATCCCGGCGATGCCGAGGGGCAGCGGCGGCATCTACAACTTCGTCACCAAGCGCGCGAACTGCATCGGCAAGCGCAGCAAGGTGAGCTGGACCCAGGTCGAGACCGGCTCGGCGATCACTTGGAAATACCCGAGCTGCGTGCTTTCGGGCGATGACAGCGTCGGCGAATTCTACTCGGTTGCCGTCACCAACAACCGCCAGCAGGCCGACACCGGCACCAAGATGATCCATCTGGGGCGAAACACCCGCTCGACGATCGTCAGCAAGGGCATTTCCGCCGGCGGCTCGGACAACACCTACCGTGGCCTCGTCCGCATCAGCGCGACAGCCGAGAATGCCCGCAATAACACCCAGTGCGATTTGCTGCTGCTCGGCCAGCGCTGCGGGGCGCATACCGTGCCGTATATCGAAGTGCGCAACCCCACCGCCACGATCGAGCATGAGGCCACCACCAGCAAGATTTCCGAAGACCAGATGTTCTACGCCCAGTCGCGCGGTCTTGACCCGGAGGCGGCGGTCAGCCTCATCGTCAACGGCTTCTGCCGCGAGGTGCTGAAGCAACTGCCGATGGAGTTCGCGGTTGAAGCGCAGAAACTTCTGGGAATCTCTCTGGAGGGGAGTGTCGGCTGATGAACAGGATCGCCTTGGCCACCGTTTTCGCCAGCATGGCCTTGCTCGTCGCTTGCGGCGAGCAGCGCCCGCCCGACCGCGAAGCGACCGAGGGTGGTGCGGCGCGCGCTGAGATGGACGCAGCGACCGAAGCGTTTGCCGATTGCATTGACGGCCATGCCACATCCATGGACGTCGCCGAGGAGGCCGCAGGCTCGCTGGCCATCCAGGCCGTCAAGATGTGCAGCGCGGAGCGCGCGGCGCTCGTCGAGAAGGTCGCCGCCTTCAACGCCATCGGCTATCCCAGCCGCACGCCCGAACAGGTGCAGGCTGTGGCGGAAGCCTCGGTCAAGGTGCTCGAGGATGAAGCCCGCAACGCCGCGGTTGTCACCATCGTCAAGCGTCAGAACGCCAATGGCGAACCACAAGCAGAAAGTGAAAGCTGAAACGTGCTCGAGAATCGAAAATCTGACGGCCGAGATCGACGGCAAGACCATCCTCAACGGCCTCACCCTCGAGGTCGGGGCTGGCGAGGTTCATGCCATCATGGGGCCGAACGGCGCCGGCAAATCGACGCTCTCCTATGTGCTGGCCGGGCGCGAGGGCTATGAGGTCAAAGGTGGTTCCGTCACGCTGGACGGTGTCGATCTGCTCGCCATGGCGCCGCATGAGCGCGCCGCCGCCGGAGTGTTCCTCGGCATGCAATATCCGGTCGAGATCCCGGGCGTGTCCAATCTCCTGTTCCTGCGCACGGCGCTCAACGCCCAACGCACGCTGCGCGGCGAGCCCGAAATCTCGGGCGCGGATTTCATGAAAGCGATGAAGGCGGCAGCGGCCGACATGGGTCTCGATTTCGAGATGATGAAGCGCAGCGTCAACCAAGGCTTTTCGGGCGGCGAGAAGAAGCGCAACGAAATGATCCAGATGGCGATGCTCAAGCCCAAGCTGGCGCTGCTTGACGAGACCGACTCCGGCCTCGACATCGACGCGCTGCGCGTGGTCGCCGATGGCATCAACAAGATGCGTTCGCCGGACCGCGCCACGCTGCTCATCACCCATTACCAGCGGCTGCTCGATCATGTGCAGCCCGACCGTGTGCATGTGCTGATGGCCGGTCGTATCGTCCGCTCGGGCGGGCCCGAACTGGCGCTGGAGCTGGAAGCCGAAGGCTATGCCCGCATCGCCGCCGAAGCCGGCCTCGCCAACATCACGGATGCGGCCGCGTGACCGCGCTTCCTACCCGCAGGCAGGAGGCGTGGCGCTACGCTGACCTCAAGACCCTCGAAGGCCTGTGGCCGGACCGGGCGCTGATGGCCCGTGAGTTGTCCGGTGCCGCGCTCAACCTTGATGAGCGGATCGATGGCGGCGGCTGGCGCGACGAGGAGGTGACGGTCAGTGTCGCCCCCGGCGGCCGCCTGACCGGCCTGATCGAGCAGGCGATGGACGCGACAGGCGTTGCCACCCAGCTCTACAGGATCACGCTCGACGAAGGCGCCGAGGCCGACCTCACATTGCTCAACCATGGCGGCCGCTATGGCCGTCTCGCGCTCGACATCTCGCTGCATAAAGGCGCGCGGTTGTCGCTTGGCGGCGCCATTGTCGGCGGCGGCGAACAGACGCTCGAAATCGTCACCCATGTCCGCCATCTCGGCCCGGACGCGGTCAGCGAGCAGACCGTCCGCGCCGTGCTCGGCGGGCGCGCCGTGGGCAGCTATCTGGGCCAGGTCGCCGTTGCCCGCGAGGCGCAGAAGACCGATGCCGAGCAGAGCTTCAAGGCGCTGCTGCTGGCGCGCGGTGCCACCGCCAATGCCAAGCCCGAGCTGGAGATCTTCGCCGATGATGTGAAGTGCGCCCACGGCGCCAGCATCGGCGAGCTGGACAAGGCCGCCCTCTTCTATCTCGAAAGCCGGGGTATTGCGCCGCGCGATGCGCAGGCCCTGCTCGCCCAGGCCTTTGTCGATGATGCCATTGTGGCGCTTGCCGAAGGGCCAGCGCGCGAGGCCCTGCTGGCCCGTCTGGCAGCGCTGGTTGAGGCTGCCTGATGGCGACGGCGCCACTCCTTCCCGACACCGATGTCCGCGCCGATTTTCCCGGCCTTGGCGGGGACTGGGCCTATCTAGACACCGCTGCCACCGCGCAGAAGCCGCAGGCCGTCATCGATGCGATCGCCCGGGCTTATGGTCCCGATTATGCGACCGTGCATCGCGGCGTCTATGCCCGCTCGGCGGACATGACCTTCGCCTTCGAGGCCGCGCGGGAGACCGTCGCACGCTTCCTGGGTGCTGCGAGCGCGCAGGAAATCGTGTTCGTGCGCGGCGCCACCGAGGGGCTCAATCTTGTCGCCCAAAGCTGGGGCGATCGGCTCGAGGCGGGCGACCGCATTCTCATCTCGGCGCTCGAACATCATTCCAACATCGTGCCCTGGCAGCTTCTTGCTCAGCGCAAGGGCATCATCCTCGATGTGGCGCCGCTGACCGAAGACGGCCGGATCGACGAGGCGCGGCTCATCGCGATGATCGGCCCGCGCACCCGGCTGGTCAGCATCGCCCAGGTCTCCAATGTGCTCGGCTCGATGGCCGATGTGCCGCGCATCGCGGCGGCCGCGCACGGTGCCGGCGCGCTGCTGATGGTCGATGGCTGCCAGTCCGCGCCGCACATGGCGGTCGATGTGCAGGCGCTGGGCGCTGATTTCTTCGTCTTCTCCGGCCACAAGCTCTATGGCCCCACCGGCATCGGCGTGCTCTGGGCGCGCGCCGAAATCCTCGAGTCCATGCCGCCCTGGCAGGGCGGCGGCGCGATGATCGAGACGGTCCGCTTCGAGGGCAGCACCTTTGCGCCGCCGCCGCAGCGCTTCGAAGCCGGCACCCCGCATATCGCTGGCGCCATCGGTCTGGCGGCGGCTGTTGATTATGTCATGAGCATCGGCATGGACCGGATCGCCGCGCATGAAGCCATGCTGGTTGACGCCGCCCGCACGGCGCTCGGCCGCATCAACTCGGTTCGCCTGCTTGGGCCGGAAGACGCGGCCGGCATCCTCAGCTTCGTCATCGACGGCGTGCATCCGCACGATATCGGCACCATCCTTGATGAAGCCGGTGTCGCCATTCGCGCCGGCCATCATTGCTGCCAGCCGTTGATGCAACTGCTCGATGTGCCGGCAACCGCCCGGGCGAGCTTTGGCATTTACAACAACATGCGCGATGTCGAGCGGCTCGCCGCCGGCATCGAGCGGGTGACCCGCATTTTTGGAGGTGCTGCATGAACGAGAACAGCAGGATCGAAGTCGAAGAGGTCAGCGAGGCCCGGCCTGTGCCCAAGGCCCCGCCGCTGCGCGCCATGATCGAGCGCGAGCCGGACTATCTTGAAGGCTTTTTGAACGAAGCGCCGCGCGAGGAAACCGCCAGCGAAAGCAGCGGGGACAGTCTGGTCGACGAGATCGTCAGTGCGCTGCGGCAGATCTACGACCCGGAAATCCCGGTCAACATCTATGACCTCGGGCTGATCTACAATGTCGAGGTGGACGGCGGCCATGCCAATGTCACCATGACGCTGACCACGCCGCATTGTCCTGTCGCCGAGACCATGCCCGGCGAGGTCGAAATGCGGGTAACGTCGGTGCCCGGGGTCGCCAGCGCCGATATTCACCTCGTCTGGGATCCGCCCTGGGATCCGGGCCGGATGAGCGACGAGGCCAAGCTCGAAATGGGAATGCTCTGATGGAAACCCCCACGCTCCGCCGTCCCCGCGCTGCGCCCGTCACCGTCACCGAGGCGGCCGCCCGGCGCATTGCCGAAATCATCGCCAAGGCGCCCGAGCCTGCCGCCGGTGTCCGCCTGACGACGCCCAAGCGCGGCTGCTCGGGGCTGGCTTATGATCTCCAATATGTGAACGCCCCCAGGCCCGGCGACGAACCGGTCGAGACCCCCGGCGGCACGCTGTTCATCGACGGCGGCTCGCTCATGTATCTCATCGGCTCGGTGATGGACTGGCGCGAGGATGACTTCTCGGCCGCCTTTGTCTTTGAAAACCCCAATGCCAAGGGCGCCTGCGGCTGCGGCGAGAGCTTCACCGTCTGAGCCGCGCGGTGACATTTGGTCACCGTGGCAGGCGCGGCATCGGCGCTCTAAGGCGGGAGTATGTTTGCCGCCACCCGCGCCGATGCGCTCGCCGCGCTTGAAGACTTTCTGCCACGCGCCGGGCGCGCCTATGCCAGCCGCCGCAACCATGACGGCGGCCCCGGAACCGAGCGCACCACCTCGCTGCTGTCGCCGGCAATCCGCCGCAAGCTGATCAGCGAAGCCGACGTCGCCGAACGGGTGATGGCCACCCAGGGTGCGGCGGCGGGTGAGAAATTCCTGCAGGAAGTCTGCTGGCGCAGCTATTGGGTCGGCTGGCTGATGCAGCGCCCCCATGTCTGGACCCGATGCCGCGAAGAGCTGGCCGCATTGCTGGCGCGCACCGATCTCGACCGCGCGCCCCAGCGCCGCTACGCCGCCGCGATTGCAGGCGAGACGGGCATCGACGCCTTTGATGCCTGGGCGCGCGAACTCGTCGAGACCGGCTGGCTCCACAACCACGCCCGGATGAATTTCGCCAGCATCTGGATCTTCACCCTCAAGCTGCCCTGGCAGCTCGGCGCGCACTTTTTCTACCGGCACCTTCTCGATGCCTGCCCCGCCTCCAACACCCTGTCGTGGCGCTGGGTCGCGGGTCTGCAGACGGCCGGCAAGACCTATCTTGCCAATGCCGAGGCCATCCGCCAGATGCACCCGCGCTTCCGCCTCGAAGCCTCGCTGGCGAGGGTGGCACAGCCGCTTCCCATCGATGATCCCGGCCCGCCGCGCGGCATCCCCCGGGCGGATGTCATCGACAGCGAAAAGCGCACGGGCCTGTTCCTGACCACGGCCGATCTCTCGCCCGAAACGCAGATCCTGCCGCCCATTGTCGCCGTTGCCGCCACCAGCCGCATCGGCGGTGACCCCGCGCCGCTGAAGCGCGCCCATGCCGAGGCAGCACTGGCCGATGGCCTGGCCCGCGCCGCCAGCCATGCCCGCGCCGCGCCCGAGCACCTCAATGAAGACCATCCTGTTGAAGCAATGCGGGCCTGGGTGGCGCGCCACGGACTTGAACAGGTGATCACAGGCGAAGCCGCCATTGGCCCAGAGGCCGCGCGCATCGCCGCGCTCAGGGCCGCTGGCATCCCCATTGTCCAGCTGCGCCGGCGCTGGGATGCCGTCGCCTGGCCGGAAGCCTCGAAGGGCTTCTTCAACTTCAAGGGCGTGATCCCGAAGCTTCTCGCTGGCTGAACAATCGACGATCCCGCCTTGTCCGATATCCGGGCGCGACTAGACTTGCCCAATGACCATGCATTCGCCCGTTCTTGCAACGCGGCAGGCAAGCTCCAGGGCGGCCCGGCGCGAACCCGTGTCGCTTGGCACGCTGCTGCTCTTCTTCCTCGTTGCCCCCTCGATCGTTGCCACCATGCAGACGTCGTTGCAGGCGCCGGTGATGGACAGCGCCGATATCTGGCCGGCGCTCTGTTTCGCCTTGCTCTTCAATGTCCCGGGCATGTTCACGGCCTGGCTCACGACACGGGTTCTGGCGCGCGTGCCGGGGTTCCGTAGCCTGCCGCTGGTGCCGTTGCTCATGGTCGGCTTCATGCTCAGCCTGCTGATCTTTCGCCCCTATAATCAGCTGGTCTTCGAAATGGTCGCACTGGTGGCGCCCCAGCTCTCGCATTTTTCGGGCGGGCTCGCCGAGAAGACCTTCTGGCAGCATGTCGAGCGGTTCCTGCTCATCAACGTCCCCGGCATGCTCACCTGGACCGTGCTCAACCTGCTCTTCATCGAGAAGCTCGGCTTCCCGGTCTATCGCGAGACGTCCAGCTTGCCGGTCGCTGCGCCCCCGTCATCTTCGCCCTCAACGCCCGCTGCTTTCCCATCCGCCCCCAGCGATGCGGCATGTCCCGAGTTTTGTCAGGCGGCCGGCATCCTGCTCGACGATCTGCACGCGATCAGCGCGGAGGAACATTATCTCAGGCTCCACACCCGCTTCGGCAGCCGCATGATCCGCCATTCCTTCCGCGCGGCGCTCGCCCAGATGCCACCGGGCACAGGCCTGCAGGTGCACCGGTCGCACTGGGTGGCCTTTGGCAAGGTTCATCATGTCGACAGCGGCAAGTCGCTGCAGCTCCGGCTGGCGGACGGCACCGCCATCCCGGTCAGCAGCCGTTACGAGCAGGCCATCCTGCTCACCAGCGACGCGCTCACGAGCGGCTGAACGCGTCCGCGGCCCTGTCACGAACGCCCGTTCGTGACAATCCGCTGGAGAAGCGCCCCCGCTCGGGTGTGAAAAGGGGAGTCATGAGGGGGCAGATGCAGATGAGGCGTGAGAGCGCCAGATCGGCTGGCGGCGCGCGGGCGCGTCACTGGGCGCGGCTCGCTGCCTTGCCGGCCCTTCCGCTCATGCTTGCCGCCGCGCCCGCCGGTGACGACATTCTCGCCGAGCGCCTGCGCACCGCGCCAAGCGGCCGTCTGGCGCTCGATGTGGACTGGTTCAAGCCGCTGGCGACACTGCCGGCCGCCGCAGCGCCGCTTGCCCTGGCCTCCGCGCCCGACGATGGCGGGCGCTTCGCCAAGGCCGTTGCGCTGGCCGAGGCTGCCCAGTCCACGGCGCTTCTGGTCTGGCACGACGGGGCGCTTTGGCTCGAACATTATGGCCCCGGCGCCGATGCCGCCACGCGCACCCAGTCCCAGTCGATGCACAAGTCGGTGCTGGCGATGATGATCGCGCTCGCCCTTGAAGATGGTCACCTCGCCAGCATCGAGGCGCCCGTCAGCGATTATCTCGGTGACTGGACCCCGCAGCCACTGGGCATCATCCGCATCCGCCACCTCCTCGAAATGGCCTCTGGCCTGGCCCTGCCGCCGCCGGGCGAAACCGGGCCGGACGCCTTTGCCGTCAGGCTGTTCCACGGCACCGACATTGCGGCGGTGGCGCGTGAGGCGGTGCAGGTAAAGCCGCCGGGTGCGGTGTTCGAATATAACAACGTCAATCCGCAACTGCTGCTCGCCGTGCTCGAAGCCGCCACCGGCATGGCCTATGAGGATTATCTGGCACGCCGCCTCTGGCGCCGCATCGCCGAAGCGCCCGGCGGCCTGTGGATGGACCGCGCAGACGGCACGCCGCACGGCTATTGCTGCCTGATTGCCTCCGCCCGTGACTGGCTGCGGCTCGGCCTGGTTTTGATGGGTGAGGGCGATCTGCTGCCCAGAGCGCGCCGTGATGCGCTGCTCGCCCCCAGTGCGGCGAACCCTGCCTATGGCCAGCTGATCTGGCGTGGCAGCCCCTGGCGGCCAGTGCGCAACTATCGGCCGAACGGGCCCTTTGGTGTGCGCCACAGCGCGCCCTATCTGGCCGACGACACCTTCTTCTTCGATGGCTATGGCGGGCAGCGTGTCTATGTTGTGCCCTCGCGCCGGCTGGTGATCGTGCGCACGGGCGCCGAGATCGCCGATTGGGACGACGCCGCGCTGGCCAATGCCGTCATCGCAGCACTGCCCCCGGAGCAGACGCAGTGACGCGGCTGATGGCCATGATCGCCGCTGCGCTGGCGATGGTTTCGAGCCCGGTAGCGGCGCAGCAGGCCGAGATGCCGCCCGGCATCGCCGATCCCGACACGGCGATCACCGATCCCATGTTCAACGATCCCGTGCTGTTCTGGCGGATCATTTCGGCCCCGAAAAATGTCTACGAGCCGGATCCCTATTTCTACTGGCCCGCCCAGCCAGTGCACGGCGCGGCCCCGGCTGACCTGCCGCGTGCCGACGGCAAGACGACAATCCCGACTGCAGCGCTGGCGGCGATGGAGGACTGGGCGAAGGCCAGGGACAGCACCGCGCTGATCGTCATTCACAGGGGCGTGATCCAGCTCGAACGCTATTGGAACGGCGCCACCGCCGAAGCCGCGCTCAATGGTCGGGCCATCACCCGCAGCGTCACGCCGCTGCTTCTTGGTTTCGCGGTTGCAGACGGCAAGCTTGAGCTTGATGATCCGATCGGCCGGCATATCCCGGCCTGGGCCGATGATCCGCGCGGGCAGGTTACCGTTCGCCAGCTGGCGCAAAACGCGTCCGGCCTCGAAGTCGCGCCGAGCCTGCCGATCACCCAGCTGCTCGGCAACAAGGACCTCTGCCTGGTCTATTGCGGCGACGTCGTGCGGGCCGCCCTTGCCTATGATCTGACCGGCACGCCGGGTGCGAAGTTCGAGGTGGCGCAGGAAAACATGCAGCTCCTCGCCCATGTCATCGAGCAGGCGATGGGCACGCGGATCGAGACCCTGCTCTCGGAACGGGTCTGGTCGAAGATTGGCGCCAGCGATGCCTATGTCCAGCTTGACCGGCCGGGGGGCGTTGCGCGGATGATGTGCTGCATGCGGGCGCGGGCCATGGATTGGGCGCGGCTCGGGCTGCTGGTGGCCGATGCTGGCCGCTGGCAGGGCACGCAGGTGCTGCCGCAGGGCTGGACAGGGACCATGGCTGCGCCCTCGCCAGCCAATCCCAATTTCGGCCTCGGCCTGTGGCGGGGCCACCCCTTTGTCGCCATGCGCCCCTATTTTCAGGGCCAGAAGGGGCTGGTCCCCCAGTCCGAACCTTTTCTCGCCGACGATGTCCTGATGATGGAGGGCGGCGGCTGGCGCATCGTCCACATCGTCCCTTCGGCCGATCTCGTCATCTTTCGTCACGGGCCCTCGCATCCCGATTGGGACATGGCCTTTCTTGTCAACACGGCGCTGCGGAGCCTCCGGAAATGAACCCTCTTCCCCCGATCAGCCGTCGCTTCTTCGCCGGCGCCGCGCTTGGCGCGGCTGGCGGCGCGATGAGCGCCGGCCCGACCCGGGCCACCATCGTCCAGCCGCGCGGCGGCCAGCTCGCGCTGTCCAAGGTCGTCTCCGAATATGTCCGCTTCGAGGATGAGGATGAGGCCTTTCGCCAGCACCTGCGCATCGAGCGCGACCTTGTCGAGCGCGAGGGCACGACGCTGACCTGGTACAACTGGATCGCCTATGTCATCGCCGAGGGCCGCTCGCCCTTTCCGCTGATGCGCTACGAAGGCATTGAATACAGCTATTTCCGCCGCTTGAGGGGGCTGGAATACCGCATCCACGCCCATAACCTCTCCTATGTGCGCGATCTCGAAACCGGTGTCTTTGCCGAGACGGTGGACAATCCAATGACCGGTCGCCGGGTCAAGGCGATGCCCACGCTGCTGCTCAATGATCCCGGCACGCTGGGCTCACCGAAAGGCTTCCGCAATCTCCGTTCGGATGGGAAGACCTTCGTCCAGCCCTACCGCCAGTTCCGCATCGAGGACGAGCTGATGAAGCTCGACAGCGTCCGCACCGCGCCGCCCGACTGGCCGGTGACGCACATCGAGAATTCCTGCCAATGGGTGCGGCTCGCCGATTTCGAAAATCCGGCCATCACCTCGCTGCCGACGCACTTTGCCGGCTCCTATGTCTTTCCCTTCCCCGAATGGCTGGGAATGGAGGGCATCAAGGGCCACATGCTCGGCTTCTATGACGGCCGCAAGCTGAACGGCCCGCAAGATCTGCCGCGCGAGTTCCTGGCCCGCACCGAGCGCGAGCACCCCGAACTTCTCCAGCCGCGATGGGCGGAATTCGACCGGCCCGTGGCCTGGCTGGATGGATGAGCGGGGACGAAACGGACAGGCACGAAACGTAAACGGGGCAATTCGGACAATCATCAATCACCAAAACAGAACAGGAGACATGACATGACACTGAAGACAGCAATGCTTGGCGCAAGCCTGCTCTCGTCGGCCACGCTGGTCGGCGCCGTGGCGCCGGTCATGGCGCAGGAAACGGCCGCGCAGGGGGCCTCGGCATCGGCCGAGCGGACGACCGCTGCCGAAATCATCGTCACGGCCAGAAAGCGCGACGAAACGCTCGTCGAGATCCCGGTCTCGGTCACCGCATTCGCCCAGAAGGATCTTGATCGTCTCGGCATCAACTCGCTCGATGACCTGTCATCTTTTGCGCCGGGCCTGGATTTCAACAACAACGACCGTGTCACCCCGCTGATCCGCTTCCGCGGCCTCGAAGCCGTGGTCAACACGCCCGCCTCGCGCACCGGCGCGGTGTTCTGGGACGGCGCCTATATGTCTGACGGTGTCAGCATCCTGCCGCTGTTCGATCTTGGCCGGGTTGAAGTCATCAAGGGACCGCAGACCGCCTTCTTCGGCCGCAACACCTTCTCGGGCGCGGTCAATTTCATTCCCGTCGAGCCCGGCGAAAGCTGGTCGGGCCGGGCGCTGGTCTCCTACGCTCCCACCGACGGCGACAGCCATAACGTCACCCTCGCCGTCGGTGGCCCGCTCACCGACACCATCGGCATCCGCATCGCCGGCATGACCGAGCGCGTGGGGGCTGACTGGGCCTATGGCAATGGCGATCCCTATGGCCAGATCGATACCGATGCGATCATGGGCACATTGGTCTTCAAGCCAAGCGAATCGCTGAAGATCAAGGTCAACGGCTTCTACGTCGATTCGCAGGACACGATATCCCAGCAGTCGCAGGCGGCCACCACGCCTGCGGGACAGTGCAACGGCACCTTCTCCGGCAATCTGCGCAACGTTGTCACCGGCGCCAATCTCGGCGCCTTCTCGACCGACCTGTCGCAGTCGACCCGCGCCTTCCACTGCCGCGACTTCCCGGATTGGGACGACCAGCCGCCGCTCTTCACGGCCGCCGGCAAATTCGGTGCCGATTTCCCGGCCTTCGGCGCGGTCACCACGGCTCTCGCCACCACCCTGCCGGTCGAGCTTGAAAACCGCGGCGGTCTTGAAGCGCCCGATGGCCTGGGCGGCAAATACAGTGTCTGGCGCGCCAATGTGTCGGCTGACTATACTCTGCCCAACGATGCCACGATCACCGCCACGGTCTCGCGCGGTGATTCGAACAACTACAATATCGCGGATGCCTTCTTCGGCGAGCGCCGCGATCTCGGCGCCGCTCTCTTCGGCTTCATCCGCTGGACGCGGGACAGCTACGCCGAGGTGCGCTACACCTCCGCCGACACCGGCAAGCTGCGCTACATGCTCGGCTTCAGCTACTACAAGCAGGACATCGAAGCCTCGAACCTCGCTGCCCGCAAGGTCCTCAACTTCGAAAGCGGCGAGAATTACGGGATCTTCGGCTCGATCGACTATGATTTCACCGATCAGCTGACACTCTCGCTCGAAGGCCGCTGGAACCGCGACAGCCAGACCATCGTCTTCAACGGGCCGACCGAAATTCTGCCCACTGAAACGCCGGCAGCGCAGAACGTCGAGCAGGCGTTCAGCAAGTTCATGCCGCGCGTCATCCTCTCCTACCAGCCCTCGCCCGATCTCAACCTCTATGCCAGCTGGTCGAAGAGCAACATTCAGGGCGTGGCCACCAATGCCAACAACTATGCGGTCGCTGTGCCGGGCTCGGGCCTTGATGCGACAACCGTGGGCTTCTTCACGCCGGTCCAGACGCTGACCGCCTATGAAGTCGGCATCAAGCACCAGGCCAATGACTGGCTCTACTATTCGCTCGCGGCCTATTGGTTCGATTGGGATGATCAGGTTTTCGCCGACTTGAGCCCTGGCTTCGTGCCGCTCAACCTGCCCGGCGATTCGCGCATCCGCGGTCTCGATTTCGAGGCGAACATCACGCCCACCCCGTGGCTTCGCGTGACCGCGAACGCGAACTACAACGACATCGAGCTGCAGAACTTCGGCGCCGCCGGCTCGCTGGCCAATGCCGTTCTGGCGCCGGGCCTCATCACCGGCGGCGTGCAGATCGATTCGGCTGGCAAGCGGCCCCGCTGGAACCCGGAGATCACCGGCAGCATTTCGACCGAATTCGACATGGGCCAGCTGCTTTCCTACGAGCCGGGCGCCTTCTTCCGGGTCGATGCCCTCTACACGGGCAGCTTCTTCGTGGACAATTTCGAGTTCAACAGCGTGCCCGGCTATTGGCGGTTCAACGCCCGTGTCGGCGCCAATATCAGCAAGCAGGTCGGCCTTGAGGTCTATGGCAACAACCTCACCAACAACCTGAGCTGGGATACGCTGGGTGGCGACACCAGCGCCGCGGGGGGTAACCGCAAGTCGTTCGGCGTCCTGCCCCGGAAGCGCGAAGTCGGCGTGCGCCTGACAGCCAATTTCTGAGCCTCAGGCGGGCCGGCGCGCCCGGCCCGCCCATGGCTTGCTATTGGGAGACGATCTGGTTCATCTCGATGAGCAGGCCGTCGGGGTCGAAGAAATTGCACCCGATCACCACGATTTCCGGGCCGCCGCCGCGGCCCGGATAGCGCTGCTCGCGCACCTCTGCTGTAAAGGTCACGCCCGGCACCGACTTGGCCATCTCGCAGCGCTTGGCGGCATCATCGGTATTCAGGATCAGCACCGTGCCGCCGGCCTGCAGCCGCTTGGGATAGTCTGCCGCAGCTTCCAGTGGCGGGTTGGAATATTCCATCAGCCCGATCCAGCCGATGAAGGGATCATTGCCGTTCAACAGCACCAGCCGCACCGGATTGCCGGGCTGTCCGGCAGGCAGCGCGACGCCCGACACGGTCAGATTCTGGTCGTAATTGACCTTCAGCCCGATCACATCGCGGTAGAGCTTCAGACTGTTTTCCATGTTCCGCACGAGGATCGTCAGCCGCCGCACATCGGTGGGGATGCGCGTTTCCGGCGTCTCCACGCCGGCGGCCACTTTGCCGGTGGCAGTTTGCGCCGCAACGGGCGCGGCGAGAGCGAGCAGGGCTGCAGCAAAAACGCGCATTGGGAGTCTCCTTGATGATCGGCGTCTAGTCATCCGGGCCAAGGCTGGGGTCGAGATCGCGCGGGCGAATGAAATGGACCAGTGCGGCATGGCCGCCATCCACCTGCGCCCAGCGCTCGATATCGAGATCAAGCCGCGCCAGCGTGGCGGTGGGATATTTGATCTCGGCCTGGTCGCGCGCCGCGCCGCTGCCCGGCGGCACCAGCTCCAGCAGCAGGTCCTCCAGCCCCGGATTATGCCCGACCAGCAGGGCATGGTCATGATGCGCAGCAAAGCCCGCCACCAGCTCGACCAGCGTGGCCGACGAGCTCAGATAGATGCGCTTCTCATAGATCGGCGCCAGCGGCTGACCCAGGCCCTGTTCGACACCTTCGATGGTCTGGCGGCAGCGCACCGCCGGCGAGGCCGCGACATGGTCAAACTCCGGCATGTCACCGCGCCGCCGCGCCGCGCGCAGCCACTCGCCGATGCGCACCGCAGCGCGCCGGCCCCGGTCATTCAGAGGCCGGTCGAAATCGCGCAGCAACGGGTCGTCATAGCCTGATTTGGCATGGCGCAGCAGCGTCAGCGTCTTCACTCGCACGTCCCCGGATTGGCGTCGCCGCGCACCATGGCGGCGTCCGCGCGCCCCTGCAAGCCATGGTGTTTCACCATCGCCACCGCATCCTCCAGCGTCACCCGCAGGATCGGTGTGTCAGCCGGAAAGGCGGCGTGTAGTCGCGAGGGCATCGCCGCGCCGATGAGCACGAAAAAGCCGCTGTCATCGGCGCGGCGAATGAGCCGGCCAAAGGCCTGTGCCAGCCGCCCCATCACCACCCGGTCGTCATAAGCCTGTGCGCTGGCCGCTGCCGCCCGCCGCGCGCTGTGCAAAACCGTCGGCCGCGGCCAGGGCACGCCTTCCATCACCACCAGCCGCAGCGCCTCGCCCGGCACATCCACCCCGTCGCGCAGCGCGTCGGTGCCCATCAGCGAGGCCTTGCGCTCGGCGCGGAAGATGTCGACCAGCGTGCCCGTATCGATCGGGTCAACGTGCTGCGCATAAAGCGGCAGCCCGGCGCGGGCCAGCGGGTCAGAAATGCGGGCATGCACGGCACGCAGACGCGCGATCGCCGTGAACAGCGCCAGCGTGCCCCCGCCAGCGGCCTCGATAAGCCCGCGAAACGCCTGCGCCAGCCCGGATACATCGCCCTTGCGCACATCGGTGACGATCAACACCTTGGCCCGCGCCGCATAGTCGAACGGGCTCGGTGTGAAGAAATGCCTGACCGGGCTTGTCAGATGGCGCGCGCCTGTCAGCGCGTCCGCCGCCGCCCAGCCGTCATCGTGGCTCTCGCCGCCGCGCCCGCGCAGCGTCGCCGAGGTGATGAGCGCGCCGTGCGCAGGCGCCAGCACCAGCTTGGCAAAGGGCTGCATCGGGTCGAGCCAGTGGCGGTGCAGCCCGATATCATAATCGCGCCCCTCGACCCGCGGCACTGCCAGCCAGTCGACAAACTTCGCATCCGCCGGCCCGCCCAGCCGCGCCAGCAGCGCGCCCCAGGCCGCCAGCAGCTCGCAGCGCAGCGTCAGCCCGGCCGCCGCACCCTCCACCCGCGCCCGGCCCGAGGTGTCCAGCCAGTCGGGCGGGTCATCGAGCACCGCCTCCAGATGCGCCGCCAGCCCTGCCATCGGCCCGCCCATGCGCGAAAGCGCAGTCGCGGCCGCCGCCGCCGTCTCGATCAGCATTGGCAGCGGTTCGGCAATCTCGGTTTCCAGCCCATAGGGTGCATCGAGATCGCGCGCCGCTGCCTGCGCCAGAACCTGGGTGCGCACGACTGTGAGTAGCCGCTCGACGCTGCCCTCGCCCTCGCCTGCCGCCGTGCGCGCCAGCCAGCCTTCCCCCGGCAACGCGCGCGCGGCGTCGGCAATCGCCTCCACCAGTTCGGCGGCGCGGGCATCATGGCTGGTGATGTCCGCCAGCCGCGCCGCCAGCCCGCGCCGCCGCCCGCTCTTCGCCGTCGGCGGCCCCAGCAGCCAGTTCTTCAGCTCCACCGCCTCACGGCCGGTCAGCGCCACGGCAAAGCCATTGTCGGCGGCGTCGAACAGATGATGACCTTCATCAAACACCATCCGCGTCAGCGCCTGCCCCTCGGCGCGGCCGCGCACGGCATTGATCATCACCAGCGCATGATTGGCGATCACCAGATCGGCCGCCGCACTGGCCCGGGTCGCCCGCTCGATGAAACAGCTGCGATAATGCGGGCAGGCGGCATAAATGCACTCGCCGCGCCGGTCGGTCAGCCCGGCAAAGCTGGTGCGGCCAAACAGGCGCGGCAGCCAGCCCGGCAGGTCGCCGCCGATCATGTCGCCGTCGCGGCTATATTCCGCCCAGCGCGCCACCAGCTGGGCAAAATGCGCCGCCCGGTTCTGAAAGCCGCCCTGCACCGCGTCTTCAAGGTTGAGCAGGCAGAGATAATTCTCCCGCCCCTTGCGCACCACAACCCGGCCGCGCGCATCCGGCACCACCCGCGCCGCTTCAGCATCGAGCTGGCGCTGCAGGGCGCGTGTATAGGTGCTCAGCCACACCGCGCCGCCCGCGGCCTCGGCCCAGCTGATCGCCGGCGCCAGATAGCCCAATGTCTTGCCAATGCCGGTTCCGGCTTCGGCCAGCACCAGCCGCGGCGCCCCCGCCGCCACACGCGGCTGAAAGGCCTCGGTGACGGCGTCGGCATAGGCGCGCTGGCCGGGGCGGGGCTCGGCGTTCTCCCCCACGATGGCGCGCAGCCGGGCCTGCACCGTCTCTGTCGCCAGGCTCACGGCACGCGGGCTTTCGCGCAGCGGCGCTTCCTCCCAGCGCGGCAACACCGTGAACAGGCTGCGCTCCGGCGTTTCAGGGGCGCGCAGCCGCGGCCGCACCCAGGGCGACCATGGCCAGCGGTGGCGCGACAGCCCGGCGAACACCAGATGCGCGCCGCGCCGCTGCGGCCAGTCGGGCGCCTCCAGCCGCGCCAGCAGCGCCTGCATCGCGCGCATCAGAAAGCCGGTGTCATGCCCTGAGGCTGGCCCGTCGATGGCCAGCGCGGCGGCCAGCCCGCCCGGTGTTGGCACGGCAAAGCGTGCGGGATGCACAAAGGCGAAGAGCTCAAGCAGGTCGAGCCCGGAGAGCTCGGGATAGCCCAGCCGACTCGCCGTCACCGGCGCATTGATCAACAGGTGCGGCCGGTCGGCGGCGCGGCGGATGGCCTCCCGCCGCGACACCGCCTTGGCCACGCCGCCCCCTGACGCCACCCAGACACCGGCATGGGTGGCGATGAGCGCATCGGGCGCATCCTGCGGGGCTTGCGCGCCCGAACCATCACCGCCAGAAGCCATCACACAGGAATAGACGAGAAATGATGCACAAAGAAGCACCCGCCGAGATCCGCGCCGCCGCGCTCGCCAGCAAGGCCTGGCCCTATGAAGAGGCGCGCAAGCTCATCGCACGCTACGAAGCCGGCGGCTTTCCGGCCGACGGCGTGCTGTTTGAAACCGGCTATGGCCCGTCCGGCCTGCCCCATATCGGCACCTTCGGCGAGGTTGTGCGCACCACCATGGTGCGACGCGCCTTTGAAGAGATGGCGCCGGGCATCAAGACCCGGCTGATCGCCTTTTCCGATGACATGGACGGCCTGCGCAAGGTGCCCGACGGCCTGCCAAACCCCGAACTGCTGCGCGCCAGCCTCGGCAAGCCGCTCACCCGCGTCCCCGATCCCTTTGGCACCCATGACAGCTTCGGCGCCCACAACAACGCCCGGCTGCGCGCCTTTCTCGACAGTTTCGGCTTCGATTACGAATTTCTCTCGGCCACCGATTGCTACACGTCGGGCCGCTTCGATGCGACGCTGCGCAAGATCCTCGCCCATCATGACGAGGTCGCCAATGTCATCCTGCCCACGCTCGGCCCCGAGCGCCGCGCCACCTATGCGCCTTTCCTGCCCGTCGATCCCGCCACTGGCCAGGTGCTGCAGGTGCCGCTCGCCGGGCGTGACGTGGCTGCCGGCACGGTCAGCTACGTCCATCCGCAAAGCGGCGAGACTGTCACCGTTCCCGTCACTAGCGGCCACTGCAAGTTGCAATGGAAGGTGGACTGGGCGATGCGCTGGGTCGCGCTCGGGGTCGATTATGAAATGGCCGGCAAGGATCTCATCGATTCGGTCACGCTCTCGGGCCGCGTCGCGCGCGTGCTTGGTGCCGCCCCGCCCGCCGGCTTCAACTATGAGCTGTTCCTCGATGCCCAGGGCCAGAAGATCTCCAAGTCCAAGGGCAATGGCCTGACCATCGAGGAGTGGCTGGTCTATGGACCGCCCGAAAGCCTTGCGCTCTACATGTATCAGAACCCGCGCAAGGCGAAGCGGCTGCATTTCGATGTCATTCCCCGCGCCATCGACGATTATGCCGATTTCCTCGCCCGCTATCCCGAGCAACCCATCGAGCAGAAGCTCGGCAATCCCCTTCACCATATCCATGAGGGCAAGCCGCCCGAAACCACGCTGCCAGTGAGCTTCTCCCTGCTGCTCAACCTCGCCTCGGTGGCCGCCACCGATGACCCGGCGCGGCTCTGGGCCTATGTCGCCCGCCATGCGCCAGGTGCCAGCCCGGAAAGCCACCCGCTGCTTGACCGGCTGGTGCGCCACGCGGCCGCCTATGCGCGCGATTTCGTCATCCCCCAGCTCGTCCGCCGCGCGCCCGATGCGCGCGAAGCCGCAGCCCTGGCCGATCTCGACGCCCGCCTCGCAGCGCTCGGGCCGGGCCATGATGCCGAGGCCTATCAGGCCGAAGTCTATGAAGCCGGCAAGGCGCATGGGTTCGAGAATCTGCGTGACTGGTTCAAGGCGCTCTACGAGACGCTCATCGGAAGTTCACAAGGCCCGCGTATGGGTAGCTTCATCGCCCTTTACGGGCTCGATGAGACGCGCGGTCTCATCGCCAAGGCCCTTGCCCGCGTATAAGGAAGCGTCATGCGTCCCCTGGTCCTTGCCCTTGCCCTCATGGTCGCGGCACCCGTGAATGCCGCTGCCGAAGATGCCTTCCGCGCCGGCCAGTGGCGCGAGGCGGTCAACCAGGGCCGGGCCGAAGCCACCGCGCAGAGCCTCATCTATGCCGGCCGCGCCAATCTCTGGCTTGCCGGCTATGAAACGAGCGAGAAGGCCCGCGCCAAAGCGCTGGTCGAGGCGGCTGAAAAAGACTTTGACGCCGCCCTCGCCCTCACCCCGAACGATCCCGAAGCCCGGCTGCAAAAGGCGGTCGCGGTTGGTTACCGCGCCAAGCTCGCCCAGTCGCCCGGTCTCGCCAAGGAATGTCGCGCCATGTTCGAGGCCGTGCGCGATGCCCATCCCGACAATGCGCTGGCCTGGTCGGCCGTCGCTGGCTGGCACGGCGGCAGCGTCGCCTCGCTTGGCGGCTTCATGGCCGGCATGGTGCTCGGCGCCAAGACCAGCGAGTTCGAGAAGGGCTATGAAAGGGTCTTCGCCCTCGAACCGCGCAACCCTGCCTATCGCACCCTTTATGCACTGACCCTGCTCGATCTCGGCCCCAGAAATGCCGCCAAGGCTGCCGCCGCGCTCAAGGGCATCGAGCGGCTGCCGGCCGCCGACGCCTTCGAGCGCAAGCTTCGGGAGCAGGGCGCTGCGCTGGCCAAGGTGCTCGAAAGCGGCGACGCCAAGGCGGCGCAGGACCTTGCGCGCCAACTCGCCGCCTTCGGCAAGCTCGCCTGACTTGACGCAATCGACAGGCTTGCCATCGCGGGCCTGCTGACAGAAAGTCCCGGTCAGTCCCTGGGGAGAGACTGTGTCACGCCTGCCGCTTGGCCGATTGTTTGCGTTCAGCGCGCCGTGCCTGCCGCTGGCGGCGGTCGGCCTGCCAGTGGTGGTCCATCTGCCGCCCTATTATGCCGGCAATCTGGGGCTCGACATTGGCGTCGTCGGCCTCATCTTCTTCATCGTGCGCGTCATCGATGTCCCGCTCGATCCCGTGCTTGGCCTGCTCATCGATCGGTCGAAGTTCCGCCTCGGGCGCTTCCGCCCCTGGATGGCGGGCGGTGCGCTGCTCCTTGTGGCTGGTGTGCTGGCGGTTTTTTTCGCGCAGCCCGGCATTTCGGCGCTCGCCGCCTTCGCCGGCCTGATGCTGATGTACATCGGCTATTCGGTCGTCCTTGTCTCCCACATGGCCTGGGGCGCCGTCCTTTCCGATGATTATCATGAGCGCTCGCGCATCTTCGGCTGGTGGATGGCCTTCAACATGGTCGGCATGCTGGTCATCCTCGGCGTGCCGCCCTTCACCGCCGCCCTCTTCGATGCCGACCGCGCCGGCGGCATTCACGCCATGGGCTGGCTGATCGCTGCTGCCCTTGTTCCGACTGTTTTGCTCAACATCACGATGGTCCCCGAGCGCGCCTCGCGCTCCGGTCAGGGCCATGCGCATGGCTGGCGCGAGATGGCCGATGCCTTCAGGCTGCCGCTGCTGCGCCGTATCCTTCTGGTCGATCTTCTCGCGAGCATCGCGCCGGGCATTGCTGGTGCCCTGCTGCTGTTCTTTTTCGAGGCCGCCCGCGGCTACACGCCCGCCGAAGCCAGCCTGCTGCTCATCCCCTATTTCGTCGCTGGTCTTGCGGCGGCCCCGCTCTGGATGCGGCTCGCGCGGCGCACCTCGAAGCACCATGCGGTGCTCTGGGCAATCGGCATCTATATGGTCTGCCAGTCCGGCACCCTGCTCATCCCGCGTGACAATCTTCCGCTGGCCAGCCTTGGCATGGCGCTCGCCGGCCTGCCCTATGTCGCCCCCGCCTTCCTGCTGCGCGCCATGCTCGCCGATTTCTCAGACGCCGAGACGCTGCGCACTGGCAATGAGCAGACAGGGCTATTTTACGCGCTGCTGACCGCCGTCCAGAAGTTTGGCTATGCCATTCCCGTCGGTCTCACTTATCCGCTCCTTGGCCTGATCGGTTTCGAGCCCGCGTTGGGCACCGAAAACAGCCCCGAGGCCGTCGCTGCACTCACCTTTCTGTTCGTCGTGCCCCCCGTCACCCTTGCCGGCCTTGGCGGCCTGCTGGTGCGCCGCTGGCCGATAGGCGCCGATACCCAGGCCCGCAACGCCGAAGCGCTGGCTGCGCGTGCCTGACCCCCGTTCAACCTGAGGAGACGAAGCCATGAAACTGCATGATTCCATCGGACCCAACCCGCGCGCGGTGCGCATCGCCATTGCCGAAAAGGGCATGAGCATCCCCACCGCGCAGATCGACATCATGAAGGGCAACAATCGCACGCCCGGCTATATGGCCATCAACCCCAGCGGCAGCACGCCCGCGCTTGAGCTCGACAGCGGCCAGTGCGTCGCCGAAATCACTGCCATCATCGAATATCTCGAAGAGATCCACCCCACCCCCGCGATCATCGGCACCACGCCCGAAGAGCGCGCCGAAACCCGCATGTGGACGCGCCGCATCGACCTCTACATTCTCGAACCCATGGCCAACGGCTTCCGCGCCAGCGAAGGCCGGCCGATGTTCGAAAGCCGCATGACCCTGGTGACGCCGCCCGCCGCCGCCGAGCTGAAGGCTATCGCGCAGGAAAAGTTGCTCTGGCTCGACGGCCTGATGCAGGGTCGCCAATGGATCTGCGGTGACCGTTTCACCATGGCCGACATCCTGCTGCTCGCCTTTGTCGAGTTCGGCGCTTCGGTGGGCCAGCCCATGCCGGCCGCCGCCACCTGGCTGCCCGAATGGCACAAGCGCGCCGCCGCCCGGCCCAGCGCTGCGGCCTGAAGAAGGGCAGCGATCAGATCTCGATCAGATGATCGGGCAGGTCGTTGCGGTCGGCTGTCCCTTTCGAGGGAAAGTGCGTTGCCAGCACCTCGCCGGCAAGTGCGATGGCAGCGGTCAGTCCGGCGACGGGCTGACCGCGCCTGAACCCCTGGGTCAATGCCTCGATGGTGTCGGCCCAATGCTCCGGCGGCACCTTGTCGAAAACGCCGGTGTCGGCGATCACTTCGGCGACATGGTCGGGCTCGTCGACATAGAGCAGCACGCCGGTGCGGCCTTGGGTGGCATCGAGCCCGCGCGCCCGGAACTGGGTCAGGGCGGTGGCATGAACCCGGTCGCGGCGCAGGCCTTCCGGGGTCACGGCGCGCGCCAGCGGCGTGAACCAGCCAAGCGCCAGCGTGATGGCGAAGGTCAGGGCCTGCACGCAGATCAGCACCTCGAGGCTGCGCTGCTCGTGGCTGCGCGCATCGAGCGTGTCCCAGTCGGGCAGCAGGTCGGCCGGTGACCAGCCGAACAGCACGGCGGTAAAGGGCAGGGCCAGCGCGGCAAGCGCCGCAAGGCTGAGCGCTGTCCCGCCATAGCGGTGCGGCTGGCTGGACACGATGACGACGATCTCGCCCGAGGTCCGCATCTCGGCTGACTTGATGGCCTCGGAAATCGCCTCGTGATCGGCTTTTGAAAACACAGCTACCAGCTCCCCGACGAGCCGCCGCCGCCAAAGCTGCCGCCGCCCCCGCCGAAGCTCCCACCTCCATAGCCGCCACCACCGCCAAAGCCACCACCGCCGCCCCAGCCGCCGCCCATCCCGCTGCCCCAGATGATCGCCGAGCCACGCCGGCGCCCGCGGTTGCCGCGCGCCACCGAGAAGAATATCCACAAGACGATGATGGCAATCCAGAAGATCACCGCGATCGGGTCGGGCTCGTCCTGCGCGCGCTGCCGATCGCGGGCGGCAAGCGCCGCTGCTGCGGCTTCTTCGGGCGGCAGCTGCAAGAGGCGGATCATCTCGCCCGTGCCGGCCACCACGCCGCCGGCCATGTCCCCGGCCTTGAAGCGCGGGATGATCTGGCGGCGGATGATCTGCGATGTCATCGCGTCGGTGAGCACGCCCTCAAGGCCATAGCCCACCTCGATGCGCACCTTGCGCTCATTGGGCGCGACCAGCAGGATCGCGCCATTGTCGTCGTCCTTCTGGCCAATGCCCCAGGCGCGCCCGAGCTGATAGCCATAATCCTCAATCTCATAGCCCTGCAGGCTCGGCACGGTGGCGATGACAAGCTGCGTGCCGGTCGTGTCTTCCAGCTCCTTCAGCGCGGCCTCGATCTGCGCGGCAACGTCCCCGGGCAGGATTTGCGCCGCGTCGGTAACCCGTCCCTCAAGCGGCGGAAAGGCTGGCTGGGCGCGCGCTTCGCGCGCCAGGCCGACGATGGTCGTCACCAGCGCCAGCACGACCAGCAGCAGCATGATCAGCCGGCCGAGGCGGTCCTCGGTGCGCTCGTCTTCGGGCGACCCGCGCGCCATCAGAAGCTGACGGTCGGTGCCGTCTCGGCTCCCACGGTGGTGGCCTTGAAGGGCGCGATCGGCTCGGCCCCATAGACCACCTTGGCGGCGATGATGGCCGGGAAGGTGCGGATCTCGGTATTATAGGCCTGCACCGCCTGATTATAGTCGCGCCGCGCCACGGCGATGCAATTCTCGGTGCCTTCAAGCTGGGACTGAAGCTGCAGGAAGTTTTCGTTCGACTTGAGCTCGGGATATTTCTCCACCGTCACCAGCAGCCGCCCCAGCGCCGAGCCGACCTGCCCCTGCGCCTGTTCGAAGGCCGCCATCTGTGCCGGGTCGGAGAGCTTGGTCGGGTCCACCGTCACCTGCGTGGCGCTGGCCCGCGCCCGCGTCACTGCCTCCAGCACCTCGCTCTCCTGTGCAGCGAAGCCCTTCACCGTGTTGACGAGATTGGGGATGAGGTCAGCGCGCCGCTGATACTGGTTTTCCACATCGGCCCATTTCGCCTTCACATTCTCCTCGGCCGTCGGAATCGAATTGATTCCGCATCCCGAAAGCGTCACTGCCATGGCAATCACCAGCGCATGTTTCGAATAGCGGGCAGCAATCATCAAAATTCCTCTCTGGATAACGGGCTCAGGGCAATCGGCAGTTGACCTTGCATAGGCTCGCACAAGATAGTGACGAAACATCGATTGCAACAGGGGCAAGCATGTTCGCCGAATTCAAAACCTTCATCATGCGTGGCAACGTCATGGACCTCGCGGTGGCCGTCATCATCGGCGCCGCCTTCAGTGCCATCGTCAAGTCGTTCACCGATGATCTGATCATGCCGATCATCGGCCTTGTCACCGGCGGTGTCGATTTCTCCAGCCTGTTCGTCATTCTCGGCCCGGTGCCGACTGATTTCGAAGGGGCGCTTACCGATTATGCCGCCCTCAAGGCCGCCGGCGTGCCGCTGTTCGGCTACGGCGCCTTCATCACCGCAATCATCAATTTCGTCATCATGGCGTTCGTCATCTTCATGCTGGTGCGCAGCGTCAACAAGCTGATGACCAAGCCGGAAGAAGCACCCGCCCCGCCGCCAGGCCCCAGCGCCGAAGAAAAGCTGCTCACCGAAATCCGGGATGCACTCCGCGCCCGCAACCCCTGACCGTCATGAAAGGGCGCCCCATGCGCACGATCCTTCTTGCCGCCGCCAGCCTCGCCCTCGCGGCCTGCGCGTCTGATGAAGCGGGCCGCGCCGTGACCGGCAAGATGCCCCCGCTCGGCGGCAGCCTCGAAGGCGGGCCCTGGCTGGTCGAGGATGTGAACGGCGGCGGCGTCATCGACAATGCCCGGCTCGATGTCACCTTCGATCCCGGCGACCAGAACACCAGCCGGGTCTATGGCCGCTCGGGGTGCAACCGTTTTACCGGCAGCTGGCAGCAAAACGGCGTCAATGTGAAGTTCGGCCCGATGGCCTCCACGATGATGGCTTGTCCGCCAGCCCTGATGGACATGGAGCGCAAGTTCCTGTCCACGTTCGAGGCTGTTCGTACGGTCAGCTTCGACAGCACCGGCGCCGCCATCCTCAAGGCGCCCGACGGCCAGACCCTCAAGCTTCGGCGCGAGCAGACCCGCTAGCTGCCTCCAGATCGGCAGAAAGATCAGCGAGCGAGGTCGTGTCGAGAATCGCTGCCGTCTGGTCGCGCACGCTCAGCATCACCTTGCGGGATCACGCAGGTCGCCTCGTCGAAACAATCGGCACATTTTGCCCGCGCGCTCACCGAGACACAGGGCACCAGCGCCAGCGGCCCTTCGATCAGCCGGATGATCTCGCCGAAGCTGATCTCGCCCGCCGGTCGCGCCAGCCGATAGCCGCCCATCTTGCCGCGAAAGCTCTCCACCAACCCGCTATTCTTGAGATCCAGAAGGATGATCTCCAGAAATTTGCGCGGCAGCTTCTGATCCTCGGCAATCACCGAGATCGGGACCGGCGCGCCGCCGTCGCTGCGGGCGATGAAGATCAGCGCACGAAGCGCATATCGAGACCGTTGCGTCAGCATGCCCTTAACCTACCCACACGATAGGGATGAGGGCAACCCGGAAGGACAGCCGCCGGCCTAGACGTCGAGATTGGCGACGTTCAGCGCATTGTCCTGGATGAAGGCGCGGCGCGGCTCCACCACATCGCCCATCAGCTTGGAGAAGATATCGTCGGCGAGGTCGGCCTCATCGGCCGTCACTCTGAGCAGCGTTCGCGCCGCCGGGTCGAGCGTTGTCTCCCAAAGCTGCTCGGCGTTCATCTCGCCCAGCCCCTTGTAGCGCTGCACCGACAGACCCTTGCGCCCGGCGTCGAGAATTGCCTGCAACAGCTCGGATGGGCGCGAAATGCGCCGCTCGCCCAGCTTGGCAAAGCCGGTATAGGTGCCCGCCTCCTGCGCTGCCAGCGCGTGCAGGCGCGGTGCTTCAGGGGAGCGCAAAAAGGCCGCGTCGATGACATGATGATCCGACACGCCGCGCCAGTCCCGGCGCAGATGATAGCCGGATTCCGCGGCCGGCTCGGTGGTCCAGGTCGCGCCGTCGCTGTCGCCGGCGGTCAGCCATTTGGCCGTTGCCTGCGCTGCGGCGCGTGTTCCTTCCTCGTCAAGCCCACTCGCCAGGGCCCCATTGAGCGCCAGCGCCTCGATAACGATCGCCGGATAGCGCCGCGGCACATAGTCCATCAGCGCCCGAAAGCGCCGTGCATGCTCGACCAGCGCGCGCAGGTCATCGGCCGTACGCGGCCCCGCCGCCGTTTCCAGCACAAGCCCCGAAAGCCCGGCGTCGATCAGATAATCCTCAAGCGCCGCATTGTCCTTCAGATAGACCTCGGACCGCCCCCGGCTCACCTTGTAGAGCGGCGGCTGAGCAATATAGAGATGCCCCGCCCGGATCAGTTCGGGCATCTGCCGATAGAAGAAGGTGAGCAGCAGCGTGCGGATATGCGCGCCGTCGACGTCGGCATCGGTCATGATCACGATCTTGTGATAACGCAGCTTTTCGAGCTTGAACTCGTCGCGCCCAATGCCGGTGCCCAGCGCCTGGATCATCGTGCCGATCTCGCGGGACGACAGCATCCGGTCGAACCGCGCCCGCTCGACGTTCAAAATCTTGCCCCGGAGCGGCAAAATCGCCTGGAACTGGCGGTTGCGGCCCTGCTTGGCGGAGCCGCCGGCGCTGTCACCCTCGACCAGAAACAGCTCGGATTTCGCCGGGTCGCGCTCCTGGCAGTCGGCCAGCTTGCCGGGCAGGCTGGCGATGTCGAGCGCGCCTTTGCGCCGGGTCAGGTCGCGCGCCTTGCGCGCCGCCTCGCGGGCGGCCGCCGCATCGATGATCTTGCTGACAATCGCCCGCGCGCTCTGCGGGTTCTCCTGCAGCCAGATCTCCAGCCGCTCGGCAATCAGGCTCTCGAGCGGCTGGCGCACTTCTGAAGATACCAGCTTGTCCTTGGTCTGCGATGAAAATTTCGGATCGGGCAGCTTCACCGAGACAATGCCTGTCAGCCCCTCGCGCATGTCATCGCCGGTCAGCGAGACCTTCTCCTTCTTCAACAGGCCCGAGCTTTCGGCATAGTTGTTGAGCGTGCGGGTGAGCGCGGCGCGAAATGCTGCCAGATGCGTGCCACCGTCACGCTGCGGAATATTGTTGGTGAAGCAGAGAACCTGCTCATGATAGCTGTCGTTCCATTGCAGCGCGACATCGATGCCAATGTCCCCGGCGCGGCCGTTGATCGCCACGGGCGCTGGAAACAGCGGCGTCTTCGAGCGGTCGAGATATTGCACAAAGGCGGCAATCCCGCCCTCGTAATAAAGCTCGACCGATTGCGGCTCGGCATGGCGCGCATCGTTCAGGACCAGCCGCACGCCCGAATTGAGGAACGCCAGCTCGCGGAAACGATGTTCGAGCCGCGCGAAATCAAACTCCACCGTCTTGAATGTCTGGGGTGAGGGCAGGAAGGTCACCCGCGTGCCGCGCCGGCCCTCGGCCTTGCCGGTCAGTTTCAGCGGCGCTTCCGCCTCGCCGTGGCGAAACCGCATCCAATGTTCCTGCCCGTCGCGCCAGATGGTCAGCTCCAGCCATTCCGACAGCGCATTGACCACGCTCACGCCCACCCCGTGCAGCCCGCCCGAGACCTTGTAGGCATTGTCGTCATTGTTGTTGAATTTGCCGCCCGCGTGCAGCTGGGTCATGATCACTTCGGCTGCCGAAACGCCCTCTTCGGCATGGATGCCGGTGGGGATGCCGCGCCCATTGTCGGTAACGCTCGCCGAGCCATCGGCATTGAGCGTGATATCGATCCGGTCGCAATAGCCCGCCAGCGCCTCGTCAATGGCATTGTCCGAGACCTCGAAAACCATGTGATGCAGCCCCGAGCCATCGTCGGTGTCGCCGATATACATGCCCGGCCGCTTGCGAACTGCCTCCAGGCCGCGCAGGACCTGGATGGAGTCGGCGCCATATTCGTTGTTCGGATTGCTGCTGTCGTCGCTCATGTTGACTCTATAGAGGCCCAAGGCCGATTGTGACAGCTATTCCTGCCGCCAGATGCCCTCAAACCAGCACTTTGGGCGGCAGTGGCAGCGCCGCCAGATCGGTTTCGCGGTTGATCTCCAGAAGCCGCTTGATCAGCCCGTCGCGCAGGTCATAAACCCAGCCGTGCAGCTTCAGTTCGCTGCCCCGCCGAAACGCCGCCCGCACCGAGGCCGTGTGCGCGAGCCGCAACAGCTGCGCCTGCACATTCAGCTCTATGAAGCGGCACAGCTTCGCCTCATGGCCGCGAATGTCGTCGATCTCTTCGCGGTGCGCGGCCAGCACCTCGCGGGCCGGCGCCAGCCAGCGCTCGATTGCCGCCGATGCGCCGCCGCGCAGCACCTTCTCCAGACTGGTACAGCCATAATGGCCACACAGGATGATGTGCCGCACATGCAAGTCGTCGATCGCATGCTCGACATCGGCCATCAGGTTGAGATCGCCCTCGTCCACCAGATTGCCGAGGTTGCGGTGAATATAGAGACTGCCCGGCGGTGAGCGGGTGATGCGCTCGGGCACCACACGGCTGTCCGACGAGCCAATCCACATGAACACCGGGTTGTGCGGCGTCAGCGCGCGCTTGAAATAGTCCGGGTCATCATCTGCCTTTTCCACGCTCCACGCCCGGTTGGCGAGCAGCAGCTGCTTAAACCGGTTCATGCCCGTACCTCCCGCCGGCCGACCGGCTGCGGCGCCACCTCAGGCTCCACCAGCTTGATCTCCTCGGCGTTGATCAGCGCTGCATTGGTCCCCGCCGCATCGCCGCGCAAGCTCACCTTGATGCCGCGAAACTCGGCGCCCTTGATGAAGCCATTGATGATGTCGATGTTGTCGAGGTCGACAAAGGTCGTGCTTGACAGGTCGATCACCACCTCCGCCCCGTCCGGCACCTTGTTCAGCGCCTCCTGCAGCTGCGGCTTGTGAATGAAATAAAGGTCGCGGCGCGCGCGCACCATTACCATCTCGCCAAGGTCGACATAGCTCACAGCGGTGCGGAAATTGCGCGCCACCACAAACACGAAGCCCAGCACCAGCCCGACCGCAATCCCCTTCAACAGGTCGGTGAACAGGATCGCCACCACGGTCAGGACAAACGGCGCGAACTGGCTCCACCCCATCTTCCAGCGCGCCACGAACAGGCTCGGCTTTGCCAGCTTGTAGCCGGTCTGGATCAGCACCGCCGCCAGCGCCGAAAGCGGGATCAGATTGATGATGGTCGGGATCAATACCACCATCAACAGCAGCCAGAAGCCGTGCATCATCGTCGAAAGCTTGCTGTCTGCGCCCGCTTCCACATTGGCCGATGAGCGCACGATCACGCTCGTCACCGGCAGCCCGCCGATCAGCCCCGAGGTGAAATTGCCCACGCCTTGCGCCAGCAGCTCGCGATTCTTGTCGGTCACCCGCCGCTTCTTGTCGATCTCGTCCACCGCCTTGATGCTGAGCAGCGATTCAAGACTGGCCACGATCGCCAGCGTCACCGCCGCCGTCCACACCGCGACATTGCCGATCTCGCCCACATCGGGAAAGCGCAGCAGCCCCGCCAGCTCGTCAAAGCCCGATGTCACCTGCAAGCGCACAAGCTGGTCTGCCGGCACCATCAGCCCCGGCGCCACGGCCGCATAAAGCGCGTTGACCAATACCGCAGCCACCACCACCACCAGCGGCCCCGGCAGCAGCTTCAGCGGCCCCTCCTTGGGCTTGGCCTTGTCCCACCAGAACAGAAACGCCAGCCCCGCCAGCGCGATGAGCAGCGCGCCATAGGCAATGTCGGTCTGCAGGATCAGCAACAGCTCGGAAAAGGTGTTGCGCCCATCCCGCTGGAAAAATTCCATGCTGCCTTCGTAGTCGCCGACATAGCCGAGCGCATAGGGCAGCTGCTTCAAAATCAAGATCAGCCCGATCGCCGACAGCATCCCGATCACCACCGAAGACGGCACGAACTCCGCCAGATACCCGCCGCGCGACACCGAGAACACCAGCTGGATCAGGCCCGCCAGACACACGGCCAGCAAGAAAGCCTCATAGCTGGGCAGTGTCTCGATGGCAGTGAAGACGATCGCGGTAAGCCCGGCCGCCGGCCCGGACACCGAAAGCGGCGCCCGGCTCACCGCCCCCACCACCAGCCCGCCGATGATGCCGGCCAGAAGGCCCGAAAGCGGCGGCGCGCCGCTCGCCACCGCCACGCCGAGGCAGAGCGGCAACGCCACCAGCGCCACCACGATCGAGGCCGGCAGATCGTTACGCCACGTCGAAAACATAAACCCTACCCTTGCCCTTCAAGCCCAAAGAGCAAATTCGCGCGCCACATGCAAACAACTCTATCCCGCATCGCACAATCGCCCTGCCGCCAGATGCAGCCGTGTCGCCGCACCCGCCTCGGCAAACAGCGCCCGGTCCGTCCCCGTCATCCACACCTGCGCCCCGCTCGCCGCCAGCCGCGCAAACAGCCGCGCCCGCCGCTCCGCATCAAGATGCGCCGCCACCTCATCAAGCAGCATCACCGGCGCAGCCCCCGTCCGCGCCCGCACCAACGCCGCATGCGCCAGCACCAGCGCAATCAGCATCGCTTTCTGTTCGCCCGTCGAGGCCCGCGCCGCCGGCACGCCCTTGGCCGCATGCACCACCTGCAAATCGGCCCGGTGCGGCCCGCTCAGCGCCCGCCCGGCGGCTGCGTCGCGCGCCCGCCCGGCGCGCAGGGCGGCTGCCAGATCCTCCGGGCTGTCATCCGCCAGCGCGATCAGCGGCCGCGCAAAGCCGTCCTCGCCGCTTGCGCCCAAGGCCTCGGCCAGCGCCGCCACCGTATCCACCCGCGCCCGCGCCATCGCCGCACCGTGCGCCGCCATCGCCGCCTCCAGCGCCGCCAGCCAGGCCGGGTCGGCGCTCCTGCCAGCCTCCACGGCGAGCAGCCGCGAGCGCGCCCGCATCGCCGCATCATAACGAAGCGCCTCGCGGGCATGGCCGGGGTGCAGCGCCAGCACCAGCCGGTCGAGAAACCGCCGCCGCCCCGCCGGCGCTTCCACAAACAGTCGGTCCATCGCCGGCGTCAGCCACACCATCGCCAGCCATTCGCCCAGCGCCGCCGCCGGCCGCGCCGCGCCGTTGATCCGCACCACCCGCCGCTCTGGTGCGGCCGCGCGCGCGCCGGTGCCAATCTCCACCCCGCCGCCCGCCGCCATCACCCGCGCCGCAATGCCAAAGCCCCCGGCCCCGCCCACGCGCGCGACCTCGCCCAGCCCCGCTCTGCGCAGGCCGCGCCCAGGCACCAGCAGGCTCGCCGCTTCCAATATGTTGGTCTTGCCCGCCCCATTCTCACCGGTAATCACCACCAGCCCCGGCCCGGCCTCCACCGTCAGCGCCGCATGGCTGCGCACATCCGTCAATCCAAGGCGGGCAATCCAGACCATCCCGACCGTCCTACCACCGCCACGCGAAGACGAAAGGGCCTCCGGCGGCTGGGGGCGGTGCCCCCAGACCCCATGAGTCTTTCCGCTCTCGCGTCGAATGGGTGCGCAATACCCTCAGTTTGTCGTCTTGTCCCAACCCACTACCGGGGTCTGGGGGCGCCGCCCCCAGCCGCCGGAGGCCTCTTCCACCCCTCAAAGCGTCGCCAGAAACCCCGCCGCCTGTGCCTGGATGCGCGCCTGTTCCGCCGGGTCGAACCGGTCCCAACCGTCATACATGCGCAGCAGGCGGTGGTTGCGCCCCAGCCTGTCGCGGTTACGCGCCAGAAAGTCCCAATAAAGGCTGTTGAACGGGCAGGCCCCCTCGCCGGTCCGCTTCTTCACATCATAGGCGCAGCCCCGGCAATAATCGCTCATCCGGTTGATATAGGCACCACCCGCCGCATAGGGTTTCGACGCCATCAGCCCGCCATCGGCAAACAGCCCCATGCCGATGACATTCGGCGTCTCCACCCATTCATAAGCATCGGCATAGACGATCAGAAACCACGCGCTCACCTCTGCTGGGTCGATGCCGGCCAGCAGCGCGAAGTTCGCCAGCACCATCAGCCGCTGGATATGGTGCGCATGGGCATTCTGCTTCGTCGCCCGCACCGCTTCGGCCATGCAGCGCATCTCGGTCTCACCGGTCCAGTAAAATGAGGGCAGCGGCCGAGCGGCGCCCAGAACGTTCCGGCTTTCATAGTCAGGCCCGGCGATCCAGTGGATGCCGCGCACATATTCGCGCCAGCCGATGATCTGGCGGATGAACCCTTCCACGGCATTGAGCGGCACCACCCCCGCCGTCCATGCCGCCTCCGCCGCCTGGCAAACCTCCATCGGCCCAAGCAGCCCGCAGTTGATGAGCGCCGAGAGCTGGGAATGGAACATCCCGTCCTCGCCCGCCACCATCGCATCCTGATAATCGCCAAAGCGCGCCAGCCGCGTCTCGACAAAGTCCGCAAGGCAGACCAGCGCCTGTTCGCGCGTCACCGCCCGCGCAAAGGGTCGCAAGTCGCCAAAATGATCGCCAAAGCGCGCCTCGACCAGCGCCAGCACGGCCTCGGTCGTGTCATCGGGTTGAAACTGCGGCGGCGCAGGATAGACCAGACCCTTGGCCGGCGGCTTGCGATTGTCCGCGTCAAAATTCCACTGTCCGCCCGTCGGCTGATCGCCGTCCATCAGCAGGCCCGTGCGCTTGCGCATCAGCCGGTAGAAATCCTCCATCAGCAGCCGCTTGCGCCCCTCCGCCCAGTCCGCAAACCACGCCCGGCTCACCAGAAAACGGTCGTCCGACAGCACCTCGCCCCAGCTGCGTTGCGCCTCGATCAAGCGCCAGCAGCCGGCCTCGACCGAGACGACACGGTCCGCATTGTGCCGGGCCTTGGCGCGGTCGACCTCGCCGCCAAGGCTCTGGCTGTTCTCCGGGTCATCCAGCGCCACATAATCCACCCGCCAGCCCTGTTCGCGCAGGGCGTCCGCATGGTGGCGCATGGCGCTGAACAGGAACGCGATCTTCGTCTTGTGATGCTTCGGCGCCCCGGCCTCGCCCATCACCTCCGCCATCAGGATGACAGCGTCCGCACGGTCCACAGCCTTGAGGCTGGCCAGATCAAGCGACAACTGGTCGGCCAGCACGGGGAGGATGATCGTCATGCCTTCCCGTCCCCCTCAGGTCCTCCGGCGTCAACGCGCGCAAAGGTCGCGCAAAGCGCCTCCGGCGGCTGGGGGCTTAGCCCCCAGACCCCTTGAATGGGGGCGGGGTGGATTTCTGCCTTGGTCTGATGTCTGGGCTTGGATGGATTGCTGCCATAGTGCTTAGACTATGCGCAGCCGGTCTCCATTGCATGGTAATTAAAGTCTTGTGCGGCACCGGGCGTGACATACCCAACGATGCATTGATACGCATCGCCGGAAAAATATTGGAGTTCGATTTGCCCGTCGCCTTCGCACTCGATCACTTTGCTGATAGTAACTTGGTCTCCTCGCCGTCGCAACGGCGTCTCAGACCCACATAGCACAAGCGTGGCTGTTTCAACGCGTCGCTGCTGATCTTCAACAACGAAGCCGTTCTCGACCTTTGTGCAGGCCGAGATTGTGGCAAACGATAAAATGGCGAGCATCCTCATGCGCGAATAATCCGAGTTTCCTTGCAAGTCGGCAATAGAGTCCTCAGCCGTCGTTTCCGGAACGCAGGGTCGGGAAAGACATAAACCCATTCAAGGGGTCTGGGGGCGCCGCCCCCAGCCGCCGGAGGCCCTTCTACTTCGCCGCCACCCGCAGCGGCGACCAGTTCGCAGTATTGGCCTCGTCGGACACGGTATAGAGCTGCCCTTCCGGCCCGATGAAGAAATGCTCCATTTCGGCCCGCGTGAAGGGCCGCGAGCCAAGCCGGCCAACCACGGCGACCTGATGGCCGCTCTCGTCCACCGCCCGGTCGCGGTCGAGCCCCTTGGCCACCGCAATGGCGGGCTGCTTGGTGCGGCGGAAGGCGATCAGTTCCGGCACGGGCGGGGCCGAGAAGCCGTAGAAATTGGGCTGGCTTTCCGGTGACTGGAGTTGCAGCACCTTCATCCCGTTGCGCCCGTCCGCGACATAGGCGAACAGCGAGGCGTTGGTCGAGGCGACCACCACATCTTCGGCGTCGTTGAGCGCGCCGTCTGCCGTGTAGCGCTGATGGATCGACGGCCGGCGCGGCGCCGTCACATCGACAATCACCAGCCCCTCACTCTTGGCGGCGACATAGGCATAGGTGCGCGCCACATAGACCCGGCGCGCATCGGCCATCGCCACGGTTGCTTCCGGCACATGGACGGGGCGGGCGAGGTCGGTCACGTCGAGCAGTTCAAGCCCCTTCGCCGTCGTCACCCAGAGATAGCGGAACTGCAGCGCCGAGGCGCGCGGATCATCGAGCGTGACTTCGGCGGTGATGCGCGGCGCAGCCGGATTGTCGAGATCGACCACCACCAGCGCGCGCGGCGTGGTGATATAGGCGAAATGCCCACCCAGAATAATGTGTCGGGCCCCGCTCAACCGGCCGTCCGGGTTGAAGGCCGTCGCGCCGCCCTCAAGCTTCAGCCGGCGGAAGAAATTGTTGCGCGGCTCGCCGTCGTTCAGCGTGTCGATATCGGTGATGATCAGCCCCTCCACCGCGTCGGTGATGATGGCGTAGCGATAGACCGGGTGGAAGGCCTGCTCCTGGTTCATGCCGCCGAGCGGATCAGCCGGAGTCTCGCCGGCTTCACGCAGCTTCTGTTCCGCGATCATCTTGTCGTTGCGGATGACGGCGATCGGCTGGGTGGTGGCGATGGCGAAGCAGGTGGCGTTCTTCGAGCCGATGTGCGTGTCATGCCCCAGCGGCGAGAAGGGCGCCCGCACGATCCGCTCCGAGACGCCCTTGTTGCCGATATTGGCGATGTCATAGGCGCGGAAGCCGCCCTTGCCTTCGGCCACGAACAGATATTCACCGCGGTTCTGGATGCACTGCGCCGGCCCGCTGGTGCCCTGGTGCACGCTGGCGAATTCCTCGATCGAGTCGGTCTCGCCGGACAGGTCCTTGTCGAACACCTTGCCGCGCACCCAGTTGACCAGCTCGCGGCCGTTCTTCTCGACATGCGCCTTGTAATAGTCGGGATAGGCATAGCGGTGGAGGTAGGAGCCGAGCACCGCCTGCGGCTCACCGAACTCGGTCACGCGCACCGCCTCGATGCCGCCATCAAGCCCGACCCAGCTGTTCAGCCCGACGAAATTCACGAAATTGGTCCCCAGCAGCATCAGCTGGGCCATGATCGCGTTGTTGTCGTCCTTTTCGCTGACATGGCAATCGGAGCAGGTCTTGGTCTCTTCCTTGCGCACGGTGTGCGGGAAGTGCGGCGCAAATGCCTGGCTGGAGAAACCCGAGGCCGCAATCGGCGGCTGCTGCACATAGATGCGTTCGCGGTTGATGTTGGTCGAGGTCAGGATCAGTGCCGAGCTGGAGCGGATCGGCGCGATGATGCCGCCCTTCGAGGTCTGGTGCCGGCCCAGCTGGAACATCTGGTCGCGCGCCACCTGCGGGTTGTAGGTGGCGTAATTGCGGGTCTCCTGCTCCTCATATTTGTGGGTGCTGGTCTTCCAGTTGGCCTCGATCGGCAGGTGGCAGCCGCCGCAGCTCGTCGTCCAGCTCAGATGGCAGGTGAAACACGCCATATTGTCATCATTGTGCGCGCGCGCATCCTTGCCCACGCCGGGGCCGAAGGCGTCCCCGGTCTTGGCAATCAGCTTGGCGCGCGCCGATTTCGCGTTGAAGTCAGGGTGATCCTTGGTCACCGAATCCTTCACAAGGCTCATCGTCCATTCAAGCTTGGGGTCGGACACCGAGCGCTGCACCAGCCGCCGCACGCCGTCCTTCATGACCCATTCAAACCGCCGCCGGCCGTCCGGGTTGCGAATGAGGCTCAGGTCCTTGCCCTCGGGCCGCGCTGCCAGATTGCTGGTGCGCAGGCTCGGATAGGCATCGGCCGTGCCATGGCAATCCTTGCAGCCGATCTCGACCGCATTGGCCACTTCGCCGTGAATGAAGCCATTGCCATGCCCGTCCTGCGCGAAATGGCAATCGACGCACTGCATCCCCACCTCGGCATGTACCGAGAGCATGTGCACCGCCTTGCCCGGATTGCCCGGCCCGGCCTCGCTGGCAGGCTCGGGAAACAGCGGGTCGCCGGCCTTTCGGAATTTTTCCGGGTCATCGTTGCGGATGATGTTACCGTCCTTGTCGAGCAGATTGCCCGCCCGGTCGCGCTTGAACACGGCGCGGAAGTTCCAGCCATGGCCATGGTAATCGGCGAACTGCGTGTCCTTGTTCAGCCCGTTGCGGTCAGCGACGGTGCGCAGGAAATCGACATCGCGCCACAGCCCGCGCGCCGCCGCAGCTTCGGGGTTGCGCTCGTTGATCTCGCGGGTCTCGGCGGCAGTGGGATAATATTGGCGCTTGTAGATGCGCTGATAATCCTCGTCGCTCATCCCTTCGGGCCTGGGCAGCGCATTTTCCGGGCCCGGCCACATATTGGGCGCGTCCGCCTCATAATCCCACATCGTATAGCCGTAGAAGCTGTTCACGAAGACATTGGGCTGGTGCATGTGGCAGTTCATGCACTGCGCGCTGGGGATGGCGCGGGTGAATTCGTGGCGCAGCGGATGGCCGGGCTCGTCCCGCTTGATCGTCGGGTCCGCGGTCACCGTGGTCCCGTCGCGACCATATTTGGCATAGACAGTCGAATGTTTGGGGTCGCGGTCATTGGCATAGACCGAATGGCAGGCGCCGCAGCCCGAGGTGCGATAGTCGCCCGGCTGGTCATTGGTGCCCATGAACCAGGTGAAGGGGTCATTGAGGCGCGTCTTGTGAATGTTGATCACCGGCACCGCGATGCGCAAGCCCGTGCCCGCGCCGCGGTTCGACTGCCGGATGTCGGGCCGCCCCGGCTCCTCCAGCCGCTGGATCTGCCCAAGCGAGTTGGGCAGGCCGATTTCGGGGAAGATCGGGTTGATGTTGCGTCCCCCGCGCTCGAACACGCGGAAGATGTCGGCCGGCGGCAACACCTGCCACGCCGGCAGCGGCACCAGGAAGGGCAGGGCGCCGCGCGCCTTCTCCGCCTCGGTCAGCCCGTCCGCAGCTCCCACCAGCGGGCTCACCATCGTCGCGCCCTCGGACGGGTCGTGATGCCCGCCTTCCTTCACCTTGCCATGGTCAAGCGGCACCGCCGTGCCCTCGCGCGAATAGGCCTCGCCAAAGACGTAATTCTTGTAGGGCGCAATGCCATTGTTGTAGGCGGCGCCGCCAAACAGCATGGCGCCGGTCGCCATCAGGCTGCGCTCGGCCGCCTCGATGGTGCCAAGATGGCACGCCCCGCACGCCTCGCGCGCCACGCGGTAGTCGGACGGGTTCACGAACTTGACGAACTCCGGCGCTTCCTTGTTGAGCAGCGTGTAGCTGCGCTTGGGGTTGGCCGAAGAAGGCCAGTGCCAGCTTTCGGGATAGCGCGGCAGCACATGGGCGTCTTCGATCAGCTTGCTGTAGGCGGGATCGTCCTTCGAGAGGCTGGCAGGCGCCACGACGTTCACATCGCCGCCATGGCAATCGGTACAGCCCAGCACCACCGAGGGGGCGGCGTGCATTGTCTTCTGGTCGGATGCGGTGTGGCAGCTGACACAGCCGGCGCTCTTGGCATCAGCCTCGGCCCAGCTCTGCACCTTGGGCGCCGGTGGCACCCGCACACGGCCGTAATCGCGCTCGACCGGCTTTTCGCCCTCGCTGGCCGTGCCAACCGCGGTCAGCAGGCCAAGAGCGGCCGCGATGAATATTTTGAGGCCCCGCATTGCCATCTCAATAGGCCAGAACAGCGTTGAAAAGCACGGAATAATATCGCTCGTTTCGCGGGCTGTTGGCAAACAGGTCGCGGAAGCCGGCGCCCGGCTGCAACACCGCGCCCGACAGGCGGAACACCAAATTCTGGTTCATCTTCGGCCGGTAAATGCTAGCCAGGCTCATGTCGGTGCCGATCGAAGTCGGGATCGAGCCCTCCACCCTGAGCGTCTGCAACGGCGCGGTCGTGGCGAACCAGAGATGGTTGACGTTGGCACTCACCCTAAGCTCGGGCAAAACGTCGAAATCCGCCCCCGCGCCAATCAGCGCTGTTCCGGGGTTGGCGAAATTGCTCTGCCCCTGCTCCTTCGATGAGCGCAGCGAATTGAGAATGCCGTTGCGCCCATTGACCGCAATGGCCCGCCCGCCGCCGGCAAAGGGGATTGTCTGGCGGATCCAGTAGCTGGTGTCCGAGCCCGCGAACTGCGGATTCTCGAAAATCGCGTCATAGCCCCGGTCCACCCCGTCAAAGGGGTCGCTGTCGCCGCTGGCATAAAGGCCCGAAAGCCGCACCCGCACCCAGTCGAAGTCGATGCTCGGCTCGGCCGCCACGAAAAAGGCGCTGATCTTCGTGCTTTCGCCGGTGAAGATCGAATTGCGGTTGCTGCCCAGAAGATAGGTGCCGCTCGCGGTCAGATTGACCCGCCCGATCCGCCCGTCGGCATTGTAGCTGAGGTAGATCGCATCATAGTCGCGGCCGCGCAGCTCGCCGATCAGCGCCGGCCGCACCGGAAAGCCATTGGTATCGACCTGCACATCGTCCTTCTCGCGGTTGATGTTCCAGGTTGCCGAAAACTGGCTCGTCATCCCCGGCACCGGCAGGTCCTGCCGATAGACATTGGCGGTCAGCACGAAATCATCGCGCGGGCGGCGCAAAATCGCGTTCAGCCCCGAGTTGCTGTCCTTCTCCAGCCGCCAGAAGGCCGCCAGATTATATTGCAGCCGATTGTTGTCGCGGGTGCCGAACAGCCGCACGCCCAACTGATTGTCCTGAAACAGAAAGCCGCGAAAATCCGAGCTGAACGGCTGGATGCCGATCCGCACCGAATCGAAATCATAACGGTCCGAGGTGTTGCGCAGGTGCTTGTCGTAAAACAGCTCCTGCACGCCCACAAAGGCGTCCGAGCGCACGCTCACCCGCGACGGCTCGACCAGCAGCACCCGCCGCTCCGACACATCAACATGGTTGAACTGCACCGCGAGTGCGGCGCGCAGTTCATAGTCAGGCGGCTTGAACGCCGTCGAGCCCTTGGTCAGCGCCGCCCCGACGATGAACGTCTGGGCAAAGACCGTGCTGTGTTGCCGCCCGAACACATCATTGTTGCCCGGCCGCTCGGTCGTCTGGTTGCCCACGGGCGTGGGGAAGCTGCGCGGCTCGGCCACCGTGTCCGAAATCAGGGTGAGCTGGAAAAACTTGTCATGCGTCCCGCACAGCGGCCGGTCGCCCTTCAGCGTGTTCTGGTTATAGGGGTCCTTCCAGTCGCTCTTGACCAGCCCCAAAGTCTCCACCAGCCGCCAGCGATCGGGCACCGGCAGATGGTCGCGCGGAAAATTGCTGTCGCGCGGCAAGTCCACCGCGCCGGGGTTCATCTGCTGGATCCGGTCGGCAAGGTCGCGGCTGAATAGCCCCGGCCGCCGCCGCCCTTCGGTCGGGGCATTGGCCACAGCGCCGCCTTCACGCACCTCCTCCTCGGCTGCCGCCTCTCGCTCTTCGGGCAGCAGGGGCTTGTAACAGTCGAACCATTTCGAAAACGGCCCCGCCATCGCCGGAGACGCAGCGCCGATCAGCGCGGTGCCGAGAAGCAGCCTAGAGAGCCTGACAGACATTCTGCTCGCTCGAATCGACAAAGGGCGCAAAAGGACAGCCCACGAAGCGCAGCCGCACCTGGTTGCCGCCGGGCACCGGCACGATGATCTGGTCGGAGCGCACGGCCGCCGGTGGCAGGTTGATCCCGCCCACCCGGATGCTGGCATTGTGGAGCCCCAGAAAGGCGGTCATGTCATCCTGGTCGATGCCGTCGCCCGACACGCCGATCGCGCCCACCAGAGTGCTGCCACGATAGATCGGCACCCCGCCCGGAAAGATCTGCAAGCCATTGGCGAGCCGGTTCGAGCCGCCCCCCAAATCCGGCAGGAAGGTGCAGCGCGCGCTCTCCGTCCCCCCCAGCAGCGCGGCGAGGTTCTGCACGATTAGCGCCGATTGCAGGCCGTTTGAAAAAGGCGAGAACTGGCTGATGTCGCGGCTGAGGGGCCCCGGCGCCTGCGCCACTTCGCCATCGGGAAAATAGGGCCGCGCCACATTGCCGATGGCCCGGTTGCTGATGGCAAAACCGCCGTCGAAGCCGCCATTGGCATTGCTGAAAAAGCTCGCCAGCCGGGGCGCGAAGTCGCGCACATTGGCATCGGCCGCGCCGCCCGCTGTCACCACCGCACCAAGGTCGCTCGCCGCCACCGCATTGGAGAAAAACGCTGTCGAGCGTGCCTTCTGGATGCTCACATCGGCGCCGAAAATGGGCGCATCCGGGCCGCGCACCAGCCCCAGAACCGCGCCGCGCGTATCCACCACCGACATCGAGACCTGCGCCCGGCTGTCAAGCGGCTGGCGGATCTGGCCACGCGCCCGGCTCGCCATCTTGAACGCCTCTTCCAAAATCGCGCGCACTTCCGCTTCCGACAGCGGCGCCGCCACATCGCCGGAATCGGTCGCGCCGTGCACGGGAAAGCGGTTGTTCCCGGCCCCGTCGCTCACCACAAAGGCATCCGGGTGGTTGAATTCGGCAAGCGTCGCCCGGCGCAGCCCGCTCGCCTCGGTGCCATAGCCCGCGCCCGCGATGATGCCGCCGGCCGAAAAGCCGCCCACCGCGACAGAGACTCCCCGCCGCGCCCAGCGACGAGAACGCCGGCGCGCTCGCTGGATTGCTCAAAAGCCCGTCCGCCCGCGCATCGCTGTAGCGCAGCAGCGTGCCATCGACCGAAATCCGGTTGGCCGTGATCGTCTCGCCCGGCGCAAAGGCCGCGCTGGCAGCCAGCGCGATATGCTCCTCATCATCCACGTCAATGTCGGTGATCTCGTGGTCGAAGCCATAGTCGCCGTCGCCCATCACCCCCACGCCGCCAACCACAAAGCCGTCCTTGTAGAGCGGAAAGCCCCCCGGGTCGGCCGCCAGCCCGAGCGGCGAGCGCTTCGGTCCCACCATCGGCGCCCCGACGCCGAAGCGGGTGTTGAAGTCCGAGCAGGGGAGCTGGGAAAACTGCACCCCGAATAGCGGCCCCAATTCCAGCCCGCGTGTGTTGGCGCTCGGCGGAAAATGCTCCTGCACGATCATCGAGGCGGTGCGGGTCGAAAAGGCGTTGCCCGCGCTTGAAAGATAGGCCCCGGTAATCGCCTTGGCGATCGCCGCCAGCTCGGCCGGCACCGTCACATCCTGCACATCAAGGCTGCCGCTCGTGCCCGGCCGTGTCGTTGCCGCCGCTGGCGCACCCGCCATCCGATAGACCGCCAGCACATTGCCCACCCGGTCAACCACGGCGATGACCGAAGGTCGCCCGCGTGCCTGTGCCTCGGCAACGCCGGCAGCAATGACCCGCTCGACATCGGCGACACTCAAGGCGCGCACTTCGGGCTGCTCATAAACGCTCGCCGGCGTCGCTGCGGTCGGCGCGCCGCCGCCGGACGAGGACCCCGTCACCGGGCTGGGCGCGCCGCTGCCGGTCTCGCCCCCACCGCCGCCACAGGCCGCCAGTGCCAGCAGCGAAGCCCCCAGCGCCGCCCGGCCCCCGGGCACCGCCCAAAAAGGCCGGCCCTTGGTCATTTCAGGCCCCGCACCCCCGCCGCAACATCAGCCAGCGCCGTGCGCAGCCTCGCCCCCTCGAACCGGTTGGCATCACGCGCCGCCGCATAGGCGCGGTCGAGCCGTGGCCGCAGCGTGGCTGCCTGCTCCGCGCTCAGCGCACCATCCTTCACCAGCGCCGCGATCAGCGTGTCCGCCGCCATCACCGCCTGCGCCCCGCCCTGATAGTCGGTCAGCCGCGCCGCATCGGCCAGCAGCACGGTGTCGATCATGGCAAAGGTCTGCGCCGGCGCAAACGCGCTCGCCTCGAAGCGCGCCGCCAGCCGGTCTGCCGTTGCCGCGAGCGCAGACGCCGCCGTGATCGCGGTGGCGCGGTCGCTGTTCACCGCCTTGTGAAAGTCCCGGCTGCGCGCCGCCAACTCGACTGCAAGATCCGGTGCTGCCACCTTCGCTGCCGCCGCCAGCATGATCAGATTCTCGTCGTTCCAGACCACCGCGCCCGGCGGCAGCGGCCGTGCCGGGTTGGTCCGTGCCGTAATGTCCACGTTCAGGTCATCCGAAAACGTCCGGTGGCACGAGCGGCAATCGAAGAAATAGAACTCCGGAAAGGCGCCGCCCGCGCGCGACGGATACAGCGCCAGCGCCCGGCTCACCGCCTTGGCCTGACCCACCGCCCAGATCTTCACCCCCGGCACAATGCCCTTGCGGCGGCCATAGTCGTCGTCCTCGTCATGGTGCGACTGGAGGCTGGTGAACAGGTCGAGTTCGAAGGCGATGCGCGGGTGCCCCGCCGCCATGATCCGGTGGGTGACGAACTGCCCTGGCTTGGCCGAGCCAAAGTGGCAATCAAGGCAGACATCAGCGCGCACGCCGGGCGTGGCCACGTCCCAGAGCCCGCGCGCCACATTGTCCGCATGCTGGGCGCCCACCGCCGCATGGCTGGCCAGCCAGCCCGCCTGGCCACCGGCCATGCCGCCCGACCCGCCGTGGCAGGCTTCGCAGCCCACCCCATCCGCCTGCAGAAAGCGCGCGCCACGGTTCGGTGCCGGATCGCCGTGGCAGGCGATGCACTCGCTCGATGCCTGTGGGTCGCCGATACCCAGCCGCCGCGCGATATCCCGGCTGCGCGCTCCTGCCAACACAGCCCAAGCCCTGGCATGGGCGCCGGTCAGGCTGGTCGGGTCCTGCCAGATCATCAGCTCGTTCTGGCGTACGCGCGGCCCGGTCGCCTCCTGCCGCCCATGGCATGTGGTCGAGCCACAGCTCGCCACCCCCTCATGAACCGCCATGTCATGCCCTGCCGGCAGGGCCGCCGCCGCCTTCAGGGAGCCGCCCGCGCCGCGCGCCAATTCGCTGGACATCGAGGTCGGAACCGTCGCCGCCAGCGCCACCAGTGCCGCCATCAGCACAAAACGACCGACATGCCGGAAAAGGGCCTGCCGACTCGGGCCATGAAGCGTCATCGCCCGCCTCTCCCCCCAATCGGCATTCTTCCACCCCCCGGTCGCCATGATTGTCGTCAACCTTGCCCTGACATACGGTAGCAAAGCCTCCGGCGGATGCAACGAAAAGCCCGAAATCTTCTCATCTTTTCAGAAAACCGTGTTCGCGCTGCGACAAAAACGACGGACAAAGTTGCACATGGAGGATTGACCCCCGGCCCACCCCGGCCCTAATCATTTTATCAAGTCTGGAATCACAGAGGCCCGTCAGATGGCCTCGCCAGCATCATTTATGGGGAGGATACACATGGCCAGTGCCGCATCCGTTGCAACCGAACTCGCAGCCCGCCTCGACGCTGTGACCGTAACGGGCCTGGACGACATCGCCCGCGCCGCTGCTGCGCTGCGCGATATCGCCGCCGACCTGGCCGATCTGCGCGTCGCCGCCTGGGACAACATCTCCTCCAAGCAGCCGATGCGTGACGCCGATGACAATATCCTCGCCGCCAGCGTTTTCGGCTGGGATGCAGACAGCGAATGCTGGTGGAACAACTCGCGCCTGGCCCTCTCCTCGCCGCTGCCGCGCGCTTGCCGTTATGAGAGTGACCCCTTCTGGGCCAATGCCCGGGGCTTCTACACCCGCCAGCCCAACCGTTATCTCGACCAGATCTCGCTGCATGATTTCGAGAAGCGCGCCCTGACCCGCGCCGCCATCGTCGCCCCCATTCACCTGCCGTTCGGCCAGATCGGCATCGTCAATTTCAACAGCCGCGACCCCGAGCGTGACGATCTTTCCGCCGAATATGCCGCCCACGGCGATCTGCTCAGCCTGCTCGCCCAGCGTTTCGTCGCCGGCTATGCCAAGGCCAATCGCACCCGCCCCAATCACAGCCGCCACGCGCTGCCCGGTGACTGCCAGCTCACCAAGCGCGAAGTTGAGTGCCTGCGCTGGGCCAGCTTCGGCAAGACCGACCGCGAGATCAGCCTCATTCTCTCGCGCAGCCACGCGACGGTCCGCTTCCACATCCAGAATGCCGGTGAAAAGCTCCATGCGGTCAATCGCTCGCAGACCATCTTCAAGGCAGCCCAACTCGGCTTCCTCGGCGTCGCTGCCTGAGAACGGCGGTTCATCCTTCTGCAACCTCATGTCCGGCAAGGTGCCGGTCATGAAACATATGCTCGCCCTGTCGTTTGTCCTCGCTGCGCCTGCGGCGGCTGAGCCCGTCACCCTCGACGACATCGCCCGCACGCTCGCTGCCACCACCAGCATGACGGCGGATTTCACCCAGACCGCTGCCGACGGCGCCAGCCTCACCGGTCATATGGCGCTGGCCCGCCCCGGCCGCGTCCGCTTCGAATATGATGAGGCCAAGATCCTCCTCGTCGGTGATGGCCGCAATCTCAGCTTTGTCGATTATGCGGTGCGTCAGGTCAGCCAATGGCCGGTCAAATCCACCCCGCTCGGCATCCTGCTGGCCAGCCAGCCCAAGCTCGATGGCCTGGCCGCCATCGCGGCCGCCAATGGCGAGATGGTCATCGTCGAGGCCAGCGATCCCGAACATCCCGAATTCGGGATGCTCGCCATCCGCTTCACCCGCCAGCCCGGCGCGCCCGGCGGCCTCGCGCTTTCCGGCTGGACCGCTTATGACGCCCAGGGCGGCCGGGCCGAGATCAGCCTCAGCAACGTCCGCTACAATGCCGATCTCAGCAAGACCGACTGGAGCTTCCGTGATCCCCGTCGCCGCGCCGGGCGTGCCGGCTGACACGATATCTCACCATATTTTTTGCAGGTCCGCCCATTTCGGTCGCAGTCGTTCATTCAGGCGCAATGTAGACGCGTTATAAAGGTCCTCAAGGGAGACGCAGCAGCCGGCCTTTCGCCCCCCTGTTAGCCGGCACCAAAGCGCGCCTCCCCATGCGTGACGAGCGCAGACCAGACCCCCGCTCCACGCCCCCGGAGCGGGGGTCAACGTTTGTGGGGCTTACTCTTTCACTTGCGGCACCCCTGCCGCAATCTCCGGCCCGGCTTGCTTCCGCGTTCCCGGCTTCGGCCACCAGTTCGCCACGCCCGGTGGCGGCGCGCTCTCGGGGTAAACCGTCACCACAAACTCACCAGCGCTCGGGTTCAGCCGCAGCGGCTTCAGCGTCTCCTGATATTCCTTCGAAAACCAGAAGGTGCGCGCGTGCGCCAGACAGGGAAAACGCACCATCAATATGCTCTGCATCGGCGGCGGCTCGCCTTCGAACACCGCCAGCGGCCGGGGCACGTTCAGATAATAGCCCCCCAGCCGGTCATAGAGACCCAAGTCGCGGATCGCCGCGCCGTAAGCCCTGACCCGCGCCCAATCGCTGATCATGCCCGAAACCAGCATGATCACCGGCTTGCCGTCGCACGTCTCGGGATCGAAGTCCTGCGCCGCCACCGGCCCTGCCAACAGCAGCGAAATCATCAAGACCCTCATGGTTCCTCCCTTCAACGCCCCGTTCCCTGCATCAACATGCCGATAGTGGCGTCAAACCCGACAAACCCAAAGCCCCTCTTTTCCTTCGCGCGGGTGCCGCCTAAGACCGGGGCATGTCCATCACCATCGCCAGCTGGAACATCAATTCCGTCCGCTTCCGGCTCGACATCGTCGAGCGGTTCCTGCGCGAAACCGGCACGGACGTGCTCTGTCTTCAGGAAACCAAGGTGATGGACGAGGCCTTTCCCCATGCCGCCTTCGAGGCGATGGGCTACAAGCATCGCCTGCTCAACGGCCAGCGCATGCATCACGGGGTCGCCATCATCTCCAGGCTGCCGCTCGCCGAAGCCCGGCGGCATGACTGGCAGGACAATGGCGAGGCGCGGCACATCGGCGCGCGCCTGCCGGGCGGCCTGCTGCTGGAAAATGTCTATGTCCCTGCAGGCGGCGATCTGCCCGACCGCGAGGCCAACCCCAAGTTCGGCCAGAAGCTCGATTTTCTCGCGCGCATGACCCGCTGGTCCGAGGCGCTGCGCGAGCCGACGCTGATCGTGGGTGACTTCAACATCGCGCCGCTTGAATGCGATGTCTGGAACCACAAGGCGCTGCTCGATGTCGTCAGCCACACGCCGATCGAGGTGGAGACGCTCGCCCGCTTCCAGGACAGCCATGACTGGGCCGATCTCGGCCGCCGCTTCGTCCCCGCGCCCGAGCGGCTCTATACTTGGTGGAGCTACCGCGCCGCCAACTGGAAGGCCTCCGACCGTGGCCGGCGGCTCGATCACATCTGGGCCTCGCCGGAGCTCGCGCCGCAAGCCCGCGCCTTTCATGTCCTCGAAGACGCGCGAAACTGGGGCAAACCCTCCGATCACATCCCCCAGATCGTCACGCTCGACCTGTGAGCAGCGCGCTTGCCCCCGATTATGCGGCCATCGCGGCCTCCGATGCCCTGCGCCGCGGCCAGATCGTCGGGGTCGGAACCCTAGCGCTTCTCTCTGCCGAGCTTGCCGACGCCGCCAGCCTCGCCGCGCTTGAATGTCAGACACGCGCTGACCTCATCATCACCGCGCGCCGCGCCGCCGTGCTCGCGCTGGCCAATCAGCGCGCCGCCGCCGCCGCCGACCCTGAGCCGGTGCGGGTCGCCCGCCCGGCGTGGCTGGGGCTGGCTGAAAGCCGCGCCGTGGCCGATCCCGTGCTCGACATGGCAACCCCGATGAAGGGCCCGTTCCGCGCGCTGCCGCTGGGCGATGATCTGGCCAGCGCACAAGCCGCCATCACGCTGGCCAAACACGCAGCCCTCATCCCCGCCGTCTATGCGGTCCCGCTCGCCAGCGCGCAGCCGGTCATTACCACCAGCGCCGAATCCGCCGCCGCCCTGCCCGCGGCCGCTGCCCGGCTCCACCTCTCCTCGCGCGCTCGCCTGCCGCTGGCGCTGGCGCCCGACACCGAAGTCGCCGCATTCCGTGCGGCCGACGGCGGGCCGGAGCATCTGGCGCTCATCATCGGGGATCCGCCGCGCCGCGCGCCCGTCCTCGCCCGGCTCCATTCCGCGTGCCTCACCGGCGATGTGCTCGGCAGCCTGAAATGCGATTGCGGCCCCCAGCTGCACGCCGCGCTCGCCGCCATCGCCGCCAGCCCGCAAGGCGGCATTCTTCTTTATCTCCAGCAGGAAGGGCGCGGCATCGGGCTGCTTAACAAGCTGCGCGCCTATGCCCTGCAAGATCAGGGTTTCGACACCGTCGATGCCAATACAAGGCTCGGCTTCGAGCCCGACGAGCGCGACTTCACCATCGCCGCCGCCATGCTCAAGGCGCTCGGCGTCGGCAGCGTCGAACTGCTCACCAACAATCCCGACAAGGTCGCCGGCCTAGAGGCGCATGGCCTCAAAGCCACCCGCCGCGCCCACAGCCTGCCCGCCAATCCGCACAACGCCCATTATCTCGCTACCAAGCGCGACCGGCAGGGCCACAAGCTGTGAAGCTCCTCGCCCGCGTCACTGCTGGCACGCTGACGTTCGATCAGGAGACCGTCCCCGCCAGCTTCGGTCGCAGCGGCGCCTGCGCGTCTGCAGACAAGCGCGAAGGCGACGGCAAGACCCCGCTCGGCACCTACCGGCTGCAAACCGCCCTCATCCGCCCCGATCGACTGGCCCCGCGCACATCCTTGCCCTGGCGCTGGCTCCGCCCCGCCGATGGCTGGTCCGACGATCCCGCCGATCCGGCCTATAATCGCCCGGTCACTCACCCGCACCGCCACGGCGCCGAGCAACTCTGGCGCAAGGATCACGCCTATGACATCATCCTCACCCTGTCGCACAACACCCCGCCAACGCCCGGCCTCGGCAGCGCCGTCTTTCTTCACTGTCTCCAGCCAGACAGCCGGCCGACCCAAGGCTGTGTCGCCGTCGCCCGCGAGACGCTGGCCGGCTGGCTGCCCCGCATCGGTCCCGGCAGCCTGCTGATCATAGAGCCCTGACGGGCACCCGACCCACTCAACCCAGCCGGTAGAACAGGTTGATGTTCAGCACATGGACGGTCGAATCGGGCCCGGAGCGGATCAGCCGCTGGTTCAGATAGCCGGCCTCGAGGTTGAACCGCGGCCCGAGCTTTCGGCCTACGCCGATGAAGTTGCGCATTTGCTCCAGTCCGGAGCGCTGGCCCCAGCGGGTGTCGTTCAGCGGCACAAAGACCTCGGAAACGGCAATGCCTGACCAGTCCTCATCCAGCCAATATTGCCCCCGCAGAAACTGGCGCAGCCGCCAGCCATCGCCGCTGACACCCTCGACGAAGCGCTGTTCCAGCCGGGTCCGGCTCATCAGCACGGCCTCACCCGGAGTGCCAGCAAGGCGCAGCAACGCCTGTTGCCAGATGCGATGCTCGCGCCGCCGAGGGCCGTCTTCCGGATAGGTATCGATCAACGCATAGCCGAGCAGAAGCTGGGTCGCCGGGTTGAGCTGCACCCCGAGCGCAGGCCGCAGGATCAGCGTGTCCGCTGGCGCGGTAAAGCGCGGCTGGACCTCGAGCCAGGTCACCAGCTTGCCACTGACCGGCCCCTGGGCAATGCCGGCCAGCCACAGCGCCTCCTCTGCCATGGCCGGACAGCCGGCCGACAGGGTCATGCCCAGAAAAAGCGAAAGAAAGCGTTTCATCGGCAGTGCCCTAGCCACCAAACATCACAGAAATGCGACGGTCCTCACCGGCGCCCGCGCCGGATGCCGCGCGGGATACTGCCGCGCGGCCCGCCGCCTTTTCGTCCACCCCGCATCCGGTCGCCCCGCGGCCGGTCGTGGCTGCGCGCGCGCGTGTCGTCAGCCTCCGCATCGGGCAGCGCAAAGCGCAGGCTGCCGGTAATCGGGTTCGCTTCCACCAGCCGCAAATCGAGCCGCTGGCCGGGAAAATAGCGCGTGCCCGTCTCCAGCCCTTCGAGCACGCGGCGGTCCTCGTCATAGGCGAAGCGTTCGTCCCCCAGCGCGCTCACAGGCACCAGCCCATCACCGCCCAGCCCGTCCACCTGCGCAAAAAAGCCGAACTTCAGCACGCCGGTGATCCGCGCCCTAACGATCTCGCCCACCGACTCCGAAAGATAGGCCGCCACATAGCGGTCGAGCGTGTCGCGCTCGGCCTCCATCGCGCGCCGCTCGGTCATCGAGACATGCTCGGCCGTCCGCCCCATCGCCGCCTGCCCGGCTTCGTCGATGCCACCTTCACCCAGCCCATAGGCGCTGACCAGCGAGCGGTGCACGATCAGGTCCGCATAGCGGCGAATGGGCGAGGTAAAGTGCGCATAAGAGCCGAGCGAAAGCCCGAAATGCCCCTTGTTCTCCGGCGCATAATAGGCCTGCGTCTGGGTGCGCAGCACCTGCTCCATCACCTGCGTCTCATGGTCCTCGCCCTTCACCTTGGCGAGGATGCGGTTGAACACCGCCGGCCGGATCACCTGCCCCAGCGCGAAGTTCATGTCGAAGCTCTCCAGCCAGTCCTTCAGCGTCACCAGCTTCTCGCGCGTTGGCGGCTCATGGTCGCGGTACATGCACGCCGCCTTCTTCGCCTCCAGCGCCTGTGCCGCCGCCACATTGGCCGCAATCATGTAATCCTCGATCAGCTGGTTGGCCGGAATCGTCTTCCGCAGCTCGATCTTCGCGATCCGCCCCGCCGCATCAAGCAGCACCCGCCGCTCGGGCAGGTCGATCGCCAGCGGCTCGCGCTTCACCCGCGCCGCATGCAGCGCCTCCCAACAATCCCAGAGAGGTCGCAGCGTCTCGAAATGCGCGCCCGCGCCCGCATCGATCGTGGCCTGCGCCTCTTCATAGGCGATGTTCACCCGGCAATTGATCACCGCCCGATTGAAATGGCTCTTCACCACCTTGCCGTCTGGCGCCACCAGCAGGTGGCAGGCCAGCACCGCCCGGTCCTCGCCCGCCACCAGCGAGCAGACATCAGTCGAAAGCCGCTCGGGCAGCATCGGCACCACCTGGTCGGGGAAATAGACGCTGTTCCCGCGCGCCCGCGCCTCCCGGTCCAGCCCGCCGCCCGGCCGCACATACCAGCTGACATCGGCAATCGCCACGATCGCGCGGAAATGTCCCTGCTTTTCCGGGTCTGGCCCGGCCCATACCGCGTCATCATGGTCGCGCGCATCGGCCGGATCGATGGTGAGGAAGGGCAGGCCGCGCAGATCCTCGCGCAGGCCCTCCGGCCCTAGCCCCCGCCCGGCGCTGGCATCGGCCTCCGCCAGCGTCTGCGCATCAAACACATGCGGGATGCCCTTGGCGTGGATCGCGATCAGCGAAAAGGCCCGCGGCTGAAACGGATCGCCCAGAACCTCGACCACCCGCCCGCGCTGCGCCGGTCCCCGCCCGCTCGGCTCGGCCAGCACAAGATCGCCCACCTGCGCGTCGCCGATACCACTGAGCGGCAGGTCGAAGCGCGCCCGCTTGTCCACCGGCACCAGCACATGCCCGTCACCGTCGGCGCGCACCACGCCCAGCACGAACTCGGCCGATTTCGCCAGCACCTTCATGGCAAAACCCCGGTAGCCGCCGTCGTCCTCGTCAATCCGCGCCAACACCCGCTCGCCCAGCCCCAGCGCCGGCCCGCGCTTCTTCTCCACCATCCGCACCCGCGGCGCCGCGCCCGCGCCCTCCCAGCGGTCCGGCTCCGCGATCACGCCGTTCTCGCCCGCCTCGACGATCCGCAGCACGGTCACCTTTGGCAGCCCGCCACCGCGGTGCAGCGTCCGCCCCGGGCCAAGATCGAGCAATCCCTCATCCTGCATCTCGCGAAGCAGCGCCTTCAGCGCGATCTTGTCGGCGCCATGCAGGCCAAAGGCCTTGCCGATCTCGCGCTTGCCCACACCGCTCGGCTGGGTCGCGATCCAGTCGAGAATCGCCTGTGGTGTCGGGAGGTTCGCCATCCGCCGCACCCTGCCTCTCCCGCGCCGCGCTCACAAGTCCCACTTGCCGTGCCCGGCCCCAGCCGCCATGTAGCGCCGGCATGCGCGCCTTCGACACCCCCTCGCCACCCCCGCCAAGCGGCAAGGCCGATCTCGCCATGCTCCGGCGCTTTCTCCCCTATCTCTGGCCGGCCGGCCACTTCGACCTCAAGGCCCGCATCGTCTTCGCCGTCGTGCTGGTGCTCGCCGCCAAGTCCACGCTGCTGGTCATGCCCTTTGCCTTTGGCGGCATCGTCGATGCCATGTCAGAGGCCAGCACGGCCGACAATACCGCCGCCGCCAGCCTCGCGCTCGCTCTTGTCGGGGCCTATGCGCTGGCCCGCTTCAGCGCTGTCCTGTTCGACAATCTGCGCAACGCCGTCTTCGAGCGCGTCGGCCAGGAAGCCGCCCGCAAGCTCGCGCTCGATGTCTTCACCCACATCCACCAGCTTTCCCTGCGCTTCCATCTCAGCCGCCGCACCGGCAGCCTCACGCGCATCATCGAGCGCGGCACCAAGAGCATCGATTCCATGCTCTATTTCCTGCTCTTCAACATCGCGCCTACCGCCTTCGAACTCACTGCCGTCAGCATCATCTTCTGGGTCAAGCTCGGCCCGGCCATGATGTTCGCCGTGCTCGGCATGATGCTCGCCTATGTCGGTTTCACCCAGAGGGTCACCGCTTGGCGCACCCAGCTCCGCCGCGACATGGTCGAATCCGACCAGAATGCCACCGGCCGCGCCGTCGACAGCCTGCTCAACTATGAAACCGTCAAATATTTCAACGCCGAAGAACATGAGCGCGAGAATTATGGCCGGGCCATCGCCCGCTATGCCCGCGCCGCCACAAAGTCTGGCGCTTCGCTGGCCTGGCTCAATGTCGGCCAGTCGCTGATCACCAACCTGATGCTCGCCGCCGCCATGGCCTTCACCGTCGAAGGTTGGGCGTCGGGCAAGTTCACACCGGGCGACGTCGTCCTCATCAACACGCTGCTCATTCAGCTGTTCCGCCCGCTCGACCTGCTCGGCTTCGTCTACCGCGAGATCAAGCAGGGCCTCATCGACATGGAAAACATGTTCGCCCTGATCGACACGCCGGCCGAAATCACCGATGCCTCCGGCGCGCCGCCGCTGCGCGTCACCGGCGGCAGCATCACTTTCGAGCACGTCCGCTTCGCCTATGAAAGCGACCGCGAAATTCTACACGGCATCAGCTTCCATGTCCCGGCCGGTGGCAGCGTCGCCGTCGTCGGCCATTCGGGCGCGGGCAAATCAACCCTCTCGCGCATTCTCTACCGCTTCTATGACATCAGCGAAGGCCGCGTCCTCATCGACGATCAGGACCTGCGCCATGTCGCCCAGTCCAGCGTCCGCGCCCAGATCGGCATCGTCCCTCAGGACACCGTCCTGTTCAACGATAGCATTGCCTACAACATCGCCTATGGGGCCCCCGGCGCCAGCCGCGAGGAGATCGAGGCCGCCGCCCGGGGCGCCAGCATCCATGATTTCATCACATCGCTGCCCCAGGGCTATGAAACCCAGGTCGGCGAACGCGGCCTCAAGCTCTCGGGCGGCGAAAAGCAGCGCGTCGCCATCGCCCGCACCCTGCTCAAGAACCCGCCGATCCTGATTCTCGATGAAGCCACCAGCGCGCTCGATTCCGCCACCGAGGCGGAAATCCAGACCGCGCTGCGCACCGTCTCGAAAAATCGCACCACCCTCACCATCGCCCACCGCCTGAGCACCATCACCACGGCGCAGGAAATTCTCGTCATGGACGCCGGCCGGATCATCGAGCGCGGCACCCACGACCAGCTGCTCGCCAAAGGCGGTCGCTATGCCGAGATGTGGGCCATGCAGGCCGCCGAACAGCGCGACCCGGCAATCGCCGCCGAATAGGGCAGGAGGCAGGCCCCCGCCCGGCTCAGGCCGCGCGCGGGGCGCTGTCCATCACGCCGGCGTCAACATGGTCGGCGAACTGGGCGAAGTTCTCGATGAACATGGTGACCAGCGCGCGCGCCTGCTCGTCATAGGCGGCCGGGTCCGCCCAGGTTTCACGCGGGTTGAGGATGCGATCGTCCACGCCGGGCACCGACACAGGCACGTCGAAGCCGAAGTTCGGATCGGTGCGGAACGCCGCGCCCGCGAGCGAGCCGTCAAGGGCCGCATTGAGCAGCGCGCGGGTCACCCTGATCGGCATGCGCGTGCCGGTGCCGCCGGAGCCGGCGCCGCCGCCGGTCCAGCCAGTGTTGACGAGCCAGACATTCACCCCGCCCCGGGCGATCCGGTCCTTGAGCAGATTGCCATAGACGCTGGGATGGCGCGGCATGAAGGGGGCGCCGAAACAGGTCGAGAAGGTTGCCTCGGGCTCGGTGACGCCGATCTCGGTGCCGGCCACGCGCGCGGTATAGCCGGAGAGGAAGTGATACATCGCCTGTTCGGGCGTCAGCCGTGCGATCGGCGGCAGCACGCCGAACGCATCGGCCGTCAGCATGATGATGTTGCGCGGCACCGGGCCGAGATTGTCCTTGCTCGCATTGGGAATGAAATCGATCGGGTAGGAGCCACGGCTGTTTTCGGCGAGGCTGTTGTCGTCGAGGTCGATCTCCCGGGTCTGGGGGTCGATCACGACATTCTCGAGCACGGTCCCGAAGCGCCGGGTGGTGGCGAAGATCTCGGGCTCGGCTTCTGCTGAAAGGCGGATCATCTTGGCGTAGCAGCCGCCTTCGAAGTTGAATACGGCGGTATCCGACCAGCCATGCTCATCATCGCCGATCAGCGTGCGGCGCGCATCGGCCGACAGCGTGGTCTTGCCCGTGCCGGAAAGGCCGAAGAACACCGCCGTGTCACCGCCCGCGCCGATATTGGCCGAGCAATGCATCGGCATCACGCCCGAAAGCGGCAGCAGATAGTTGAGAATCGAGAACACGCTCTTCTTCATCTCACCCGCATAGGCGGTGCCGCCGATGAGGATGGTCTTGCCCTCGAAATCGACGCCCACGATCGTCTCCCCGCGGCTGCCATGGCGGGCCGGATCAGCCTTGAAGCTGGGCAGGTCGATGATCGTGTATTCGGGCAGAAAGTCGGCCAGCGCTGCCGCTTCGGGCCGCACCAGCAACGTGCGGATAAACAGGCTGTGCCAGGCAAATTCGGTGATCACCCGCACCTTGACCCGGTGCTCGGGCTGGGAGCCGCCGTAAAGGTCCTGCACAAACAGCGTGTCCTTCTGCGCCAGCGCAGCCGCAAAGTCGGCCTTGAGGGCGGCAAACTGGTCCGGCGTCATCGCCTTGTTGGTCTTGCCCCACCAGATGGCCTTGTCAGTCACTGCATCGCGCACGATGAACTTGTCCTGCGCGCTGCGCCCGGTGTGCTTGCCGGTCTGCACCACCAGCGCGCCGTCCTTGCTCAAAAGCCCTTCGCCGCGCTGGACCGCCAGCTCGACCAGTGGGGCCGTGCCAAGGTTCCAATATTGCCGTGCGCGCGCCGGCAGGCCCATCTCGGCCAGACCATGTTTCGCCACCAGACCCTCGAATGCAGACACCAGCGTTCCTCCCGCGAAAAAAGGCCGGACGAGACTCCGGTCATGCGTTTGTCACGAGGCGCATAGCCGCACCGACCGCCCGCGTCAAAACGGATGTGACGGGCGGCGCATCTGGCGCGACGGGCGGCTCTTGCCAAGCAGGCGGCGCGGCGCGACAAGCGGGCCATGTCCGCTACAGACGCCCCGCTGGTGATCGCGCTCGTCGACGATGATCGCAACATCCTCACCTCCGTCTCCATCGCCCTTCAGGCCGAAGGTTTTGCCGTGCGCCTCTATTCCGACGGCGACACGGCGCTGAAGGCGCTTACCGACAATCCGCCCGATCTCGCCGTGCTCGACATCAAGATGCCGCGCATGGACGGCATGGAGGTGTTGCGCCGGCTGCGCGAGAAGTCCGAGCTGCCGGTGATTTTCCTGACCTCCAAGGACACCGAGATCGACGAGGCGCTGGGGCTCGCCATGGGCGCGGATGATTATATCGGCAAGCCGTTCAGCCAGCGTCTGCTCATCGAGCGGATCCGCGCCGTGTTGCGGCGCGCCGCCAACCGCAAGGCCATGCCCGAAGCCACCGAAGCCGAACCGGCGGCCGAACCGATCGTGCGCGGCCGGCTGACCATGGACCCGGCCCGTCACCGCGTCACCTGGGCCGGCGGGGAAGGGCGGTCGGGTGACGTTGCGCTCACCGTCACCGAATTCATGATTCTCGAAACGCTGGCGGCGCGCCCCGGTTTCGTCAAATCTCGCGAACAGCTGATGGACGCCGCCTACAGCCATGATGTCTATGTCGATGACCGGACCATCGACAGCCATATCAAGCGCCTGCGCAAGAAGTTCCGCGCCGTCGATCATCAGTTCAAGGGCATCGAGACGCTCTATGGTGTCGGCTACCGGTTCAATGAGGGCTGAGCCCCCCGCCGAAGCCCCGCCGCTCGAAGTGCAGGAATGGCGGCGTGGCCTCGGTTTCGGCTCGCTGCGCGCCCGCATCTTCGCGGTCAACATTATCGCTGTCCTCGCGCTCGCCATCATGCTGCTCTACATCGACACGGTGCGCGCCCGGCTGCTCGACGAGCGCTCCGCCGAACTGGCCCGTGAGGCCGTCACCATCGCCGCCCTGCTCGACGACATGCCCGCCGCCCGCCGCGCCAGCGCCGTCGCCGACCTTGGCTTTGCGCGCGGCACCAGGGTCCGCCTCTATGGCGCGGGCGGCAAGCGCCTCGCCGACAATTGGCAGACGCCCGAAACGCCGCGCTTTGTCCTCGATGATCCTGCCAGCACCAGCTGGCGCCGCCGCTCGGCGCTCTACATCGATCAGGCGCTCGAGCGCATCAACCGCACCCGCCCGCCCGCCGTCTATGCCGAGGCCGCGCCCGATACCGCCGCCGCCTGGCCCGAAATCGCCCGCGCCGCCGCCCTCGGCGCACCGCTCGCGGAGCTCCGCCGCGCCGCCGATGCCAGCCTCGTCATCACCGCTGCGCAAGCGCTGCCCGATGGCAGCGCCGTCCACCTCACCGACAGTGCCGAAGACCTGTCGCAGATCGTTCGCGCCGAACGGCTGGCCAGCTTCTGGCTGCTGATCGTCGTCACCGCACTCACCCTGACCCTGTCCTTCTATCTCGCCCGCACCATCGTCCGCCCGCTGCGCATGCTCGCCATCGCCGCCCACCGTGTGCGACTCGGGCGCTCGCGTGAAGTCGTCGTGCCCAGGCTGCCCGATCGGCGTGACGAGATCGGCGCGCTCGCCCGGGCGCTGTCCGACATGTCGATCGCGCTCAGGGGCCAGATCGACGCCACAGAGGCCTTTGCCGCCGATGTCGCGCACGAGCTGAAGAACCCGCTCGCCTCGCTGCGCTCGGCCATCGACACGCTCTCGCAGATTGAGGACGCAGGCCTTCGCCAGCAGCTGATGACCGTCGTGCTCGATGATGTCGCCCGCATCGACCGGCTGATCACCGATATCTCGCAAGCCAGCCGGCTCGATGCCGAGCTGTCGCGCGCCCGCTTCGAACGTGTCGACGCCGCCGTGCTCGCCAGCGGCCTTGTGGAGGCCTATCGCACCACTGGCCTGCCGCGGGGCCTCAGCATCACCCACCACCCGCCCCGCTCGCCCGCCCATGTCGAAGGCGATCCGGCCCGCCTCGCCCAGGTGCTGCACAATCTCATCGACAACGCCGTCTCCTTCTCGCCCGATGACGGCGCCGTCAGCCTGTCCGTCGAAGCGGGTGACGGCAATGTCACTCTCACCGTCACCGACAACGGTCCCGGCGTGCCCCCCGAAAACCGCCGCGACGTCTTCCACCGCTTCTATTCGCAGCGCCCCCAATCCGAGGATTTCGGCCGCCATTCGGGCCTTGGCCTGTCCATCGCTGCTGCCATCGTCAAGGCGCATGGCGGTCATATCCATGTCGAAGACCCACCGTCGGGCCGCGGCGCCGCCTTCGTCATCCGACTGCCCGCCGCCTGAGCCCGGCATGCCCCCGCCGCCCACCATCCACGCCACCGCGCTCAAGGCCCCGCCAGCGCTTGGCCAACGCGGCGTCCTCCTCATCGGCCCGCCCGGCAGCGGCAAGTCCGACCTGGCGCTGCGCCTGATCGATCGCGGCTGGCAGCTCATCGCCGATGATCGCACCGTCCTTGCCGCCACCCACAGCGGCCGGCTGATCGCCAGCGCGCCTGCCATCATCGCCGGTCTCATCGAAGCCCGCGGCGTCGGCCTGCTTACGCTTCCTGCCAGCGGGCCGGCCCCGGTCGCGCTGGTTCTCGATCTCGCGGCCCGCCCGGCGCGCCTGCCCGAGCCGCAGGGCTGGCATGCCCCCGGTCATCGGCATGCCCCCATTCCCTGCCTTGCGCTTGATCCCGCCGCCGCGTCGGCGCCGCTGCGGCTCGAACACGCCTTGCGTCAGCATGGCCTCGCCCCCGAAACTGCCGCAATGGACCCCGAGTCGTCGTCCCCTGAAACGCCACCGGCCGAGATGCCGATGCTCGCCGTCAGCGGCCTGTCCGGTGCCGGCAAGTCCACCGCGCTCAAGGCGCTCGAAGATATCGGCTATGAAGTCGTCGATAATCTCCCCTTCGCCCTGCTCGATGCGCTCATCGCCAGCCCGCCAGCCCTGGCCAGCCGCCCGCTGGCCTTCGGTATCGACAGTCGCACCCGGGGCTTTGACGCCGACGCGCTCGCCGAGCGGCTGCGCAGTCTCAAGGCCGGCGGCACCGATGTCCGCCTCATCTTCCTCGATTGCGCCGATGAGGAGCTGGTTCGCCGCTTCTCCGAAACCCGCCGCCGCCACCCGCTCGCGCAGGATCGCCCCGCGGCTGACGGCATCGCCCAGGAGCGCGTGCTCACCGCACCGCTTCGCCGCTGGGCCGATCTCGTCATCGACAGTTCCGATCTCGCCGTTCCCGACCTGCGTCGTCGCATCACCGAGCGGCTCGGTCCGGCGGGCGCCCGGCGCCTCACGATCTCGGTCCAGAGCTTCGGCTTCGCCAATGGCCTGCCGCGCAACGCCGATCTCGTGTTCGACATGCGCTTTCTCGCCAACCCGCACTGGCAGCCGGAGCTCAGGCCGCTGACCGGGCTCGATGCCCCCGTCCAGGCCCATGTCAAGGCTGACCCCGGCTATCCGGACGCCGTCGCCCGCATCGCCGATCTGCTCGAAACCCTCATCCCCGGCTATGTCCGCGAAGGCCGCTCCTACCTCACCATCGCCATCGGCTGCACCGGCGGCCGCCACCGCTCCGTCACCGTCGCCCTTGATCTCAAGGCCCGTCTCGAGGCGGCCGGCCACGCCGCCCACCTCGCCCACCGCGATCTCGCCCGCGACACCGCCTCCACTGGTCCCGAAACCGCCACGGCCACCGGGAGCGAGGCTTGACAGCGCAAATGCAGGGGTCCAACGCCGCCGCCATGATTGGCCTCGTTCTTGTCACCCATGGTCATCTCGCCGATGAATTCATCGCCGCCACCGAGCATGTGGTGGGCGAGCAGAGCCGAATCGAAGCCATCTGCATCGATGCCGATGACGACATGGAAGCCCGCCGTGCCGACATCGCCGCCGCCATCGCCCGCGTCGACAGCGGCAGCGGCGTCATCATGCTCACCGACATGTTCGGCGGCACCCCCTCCAACCTCGCCATTTCGCTGCTTGGTCCCGGCACGGAAGTCATCGCCGGCATCAACCTGCCCATGCTGATCAAGCTCGCCAGCGTCCGCAAGACGATGAATGTCGCCGACGCCGTTGAAGCCGCGCAGGAGGCCGGCCGCAAATATATCGCGGTTGCCTCCAAGATGCTCGGCGAAGCGGCCTGATTTCCACCGGGCGCATGACCGAGCATACGCCGCAGGGCCCCGTCACCATCGAAATCACCAACAAGCGCGGCCTCCATGCCCGCGCCAGCGCGAAGTTTGTCACGCTGGCCAGCAGCTTCGATGCCCAGGTCACCGTCTCCCATGATGGCAGCAGCGTGCCAGGCACCTCAATCATGGGCCTGATGATGCTCGCCGCCGGCATGGGAGATTCGATCGAGATCAGTGCCACCGGCCCACAGGCCGCCGAAGCGCTCGATCGCCTCACCGGCCTGGTTTCCGACAAGTTCGGCGAAGACTGACAGCGCCCGGCGGCATATCCCGCCGGAGGCAAAAAACCGCGCCCCCGCCAGCCCGCTTGCCCAAGTCACGCCATCGCCCTAGACGGGCGGTCATGCGCAAATCCTTTCCCTTCTCGGCCATTGTCGGCCAATCGGAGATGAAACAGGCCCTTCTCATGGCGGCCGTCGAGCCAAGGCTCGGCGGGGTCATGGTCTTCGGCGATCGCGGCACCGGCAAGTCGACTGCGGTGCGCGCGCTGGCCGCCCTGCTGCCGCCGATGAAAGTGGTACCCGGCTGCCGCTATGGCTGCGCGCCCGATGACAGCACCACCTGCTTCGAAGGCTGCCGCGAGCGCGCCGGCAAGCGTACCGAAGCGGCGTCGGTTCCCTTCGTCGATCTGCCGCTCGGCGCCACCGAAGACAGGGTCGTCGGCAGTCTCGATCTGGAACGTGCGCTGGCAACCGGCGAGAAGCGCTTCGAGCCGGGCCTGCTCGCCAAGGCCAATCGTGGTTTTCTCTATATCGACGAGATCAACCTGCTTGAGGATCATCTGGTCGACCTGCTGCTCGATGTCGCCGTCTCCGGCCAGAATGTCGTCGAGCGCGAGGGGCTGAGCATCCGTCATCCGGCGCGCTTCATCCTCGTTGGCTCGGGCAACCCGGAAGAGGGCGAACTTCGTCCCCAGCTGCTCGACCGCTTCGGCCTGTCGGTCGATGTCCGCACCCCCACCGACATTGCTGACCGCATCGAGATCGTGAAACGCTGCGATGCCTTCGACCGGGACCCGGAAGGCTTTTGCGCTGCCTATGAGGGCGACGAGCATGCCGTGCTCGACCAGATTGCGGCGGCCCGCAAGAAGCTGCCCAAGGTCGATGTTCCCGATTCCATCCTCGAGCTGGGCACCAGATTGTGTCAGGCCGTGGGGGCCGATGGCCTGCGCGGCGAGCTGACCCTGCTGCGCGCCGCGCGCGCCACCGCTGCGCTCGCGGGCAAGAAGCATGTCCTGCCGGCCCATGTCGGCGCCGTCGCCACGCTGGCGCTCCGGCATCGCATGCGCAAGAACGTCCTCGACGATACCGGCAGCACCGCCCGCATCGAACGCGCTGTCGCCGAACTCATCCCGGCATGAACAAGCTCGCGGATGCGGGGTTGGTCGCGCCGCCGGAAGCGCAAGGTCCAGCCGCCGCTGCCGCCGCGCGCTGGGCTCTGGCGCTCGCCGCCATCCCGCTGGTGGCCGAAACACCGGTATTGGGCGGCATCTGGCTCAAGGCACCGCCCGGCCCGGTGCGCGATATCTGGTGCGAGGCGCTGGCCCGCCACAAGCCGGTGCGGCGCCTGCCCGCCAGCGCCGATGCCGACGCGCTCGACGGCGGGCTTGATCTCGCTGCCACGCTGGCCAGCGGCAAGCCGGTCATGCGCCCCGGTCTCCTCGCCGAGATCGGCGACGGCATCCTGCTCGTGCCGATGGCGGAGCGGCTGTCGCAGGCGCTGTCGGCACGGCTGGCCGCCGCCCTCGATCGCGGTGGCCCCACGCTTGTCCTCCTCGATGAATCGCCCCCGCCCGAGCCCGGCGAGCCGCCCGAAGCAGTGATCGCTGCTTCACTGGTCGAGCGGCTCGCCGTTCACCTCGATCTGTCCGGCGTGCGCCTGCCGATGGCGGCACTTCTCGCCGAAGATACGCCCGATCTCGACCCCTTCATGCCCGAAGGCGACATGACGCCCATCTCGGACCCGGCCGGCAATGTTACTTCGGCAGCCGTTGCGCTCGGCATCGCTTCGGTGCGCGCGCCGCTCCATGCGCTGCGCCTGGCGCTGGCCCATGCCCGGTCCGATGGCCGGCTCGCACCCGCCGCGCCCGATCTTCAGCTGGCCGCAGCCCTTGTGCTCGGCCCCCGCGCCACCCGTCTGCCGCCGGGGGACGCGCCCGAGGAAAGTCCTGACGAGACCCCGCCTGACGAGCCGCCCCCGCCGCCGCCCGACACCCCGCCCAATTCGCCTGAAAACGAGCACCAGACACCCAACCCCGAAGACCTCACCGATCTCGTTCTCGAAGCCGCCGCCGCCACCATCCCGCCTGGCGTCCTCAATTCGCTGTCCAAGGGGCTCGCCGCCAAGAACAGCGCCAGCGGCAGCGCCGGGGCCAAGCTGCGCTCGATCACCAGCGGCCGCCCCGCCGGCGTGCGGGCCGGCGCGCCCGGTCGCGGCGCGCGCCTCGCCATCCTCGAAACGATCAAGACCGCAGCCCCGCGCCAGAAGCTCCGCCCGCCCCGCGAAGATGGCCGGCTCAGCATCCGCCATGATGATCTGCGCATCCGCCGCTTCGTCGCGCGCGCCGCCAGCACCACCATCTTCGCCGTCGACGCCTCCGGGTCAGCGGCCTTCACCCGCCTTGCCGAAACCAAGGGCGCCATCGAGCTTCTGCTGGCCCAGGCCTATGTGAAGCGTGCCGAAGTGGCCTTGGTCGCCTTTCGTGGCAGCGAGGCGCTGCTGGCGCTGCCGCCCACGCGAAGCCTCGCCCGCGCCAAGAAGGAGCTTGCCGCGCTGGCGGCGGGCGGCGGCACGCCCATTGCCTCGGGCCTGGCGCTGGCCCGTCGCGTCGCCGAAGGCGAGCGCGCCCGGGGTCGCACGCCGCTCATCGTCGTGCTCACCGATGGCCGCGCCAATGTGGGCGGCAGCGATGGGGGCAAGAGCCCGCAAGACGCCGCCCTTGCCGAAGCCCGGGCGCTCGCTGCCACCGGCATCAAATGCGTCTTCATCGATTGCGCGGCGCGCCCGCGCCCCGAGGGCCCCGCGCTCGCCGCCGCTATGGCCGCCCCCCATGTGCCGTTGCCCCGGCTGGACGCCAAGGCCGTCGTCGCCGCGGTTGAAACCGCGCAAAAGGCCATCGCATGAGCGCGCCGCATTGGCCCACCGACGGCCAGGATTGGCCGGCGCGCGAAACCAGCCGCTTCATCAAGGCCGGTGGCGTCAACTGGCATGTCCAGGTCTCCGGCCTCGCAGCCCCCGCGCCCGTCTGCCTGCTGCTGCATGGCACGGCCGCCAGCACCCATAGCTGGCGCGATCTCGCCCCCTTGCTTGGCCGCCATTTCACCGTCATCGCCCCCGATCTGCCCGGCCATGGCTTCTCCAGCCGTCTCGCCCGGCCCAGCCCGGCCGATGTTGGCGCGGCGGTCGCCGCCCTCACCGATGCGCTCGGCCTCGCGCCGGCGCTCACCATTGGCCATTCGGCCGGCGCCGCACTTGCGCTCACCATGGCCGAAAAGCGCCTCGCTCCGCCCCGCGCCATCATCAGCCTCGGCGGCGCGCTGCTGCCCTTTCCCGGCATGGCCGGCAAGCTGTTCCCCGCCATGGCGCGGATGCTCTTCGTCAATCCCTTCATGCCCGAGCTCTTCGCCATGCGCGCCCGTACGCCGGGCGAAGTCGGCCGCTTTCTCGCCCGCTCGACGGGCTCGCAGATCGATGCGCGCGGCATCGAACTCTATGAACGGCTGATGCGCTCGTCCGGCCATGTCGGCGGCGCGCTGGCGCTGATGGCCAACTGGAACCTCGAACCGCTCGAAGCCGCACTTCCCGGCCTCGATCTCCCCGTCCTGCTGGCGCATGGTGAAAACGACACCACCATCCCCCCCTCGGTCGCCACCAAGGTCGCCGGCCGCCTGCCCAATGCCCGGCCGCTCATCCTGCCCGGCCTCGGCCACCTCGCCCATGAGGAAGCCCCCGAAGCCCATGCCAAACTAATCCTCGACTTCGCCCGCGAAACCGGCATCCTGCCCTGATGAACTCGAAATATTACGGCCTCATCGAAATGGTGATGATGTTCGCCATCGTCGGCGGCTTCACCGCCTGGACCTTCTGGTCCTTGCGCGAAAAACCCGGCGACAAGCCAAAGGACGGCGACGACGAGGATTGAGCGCCGCCGATATCACCCCCGGCGCGGCATCCGCCACGGCAGCATCCACTGCACGATCCCCGACCGGAACCGGTCGAGCGAGAGCGACTCATGCACCGCATGCACAGGCTCGCCCCAAAACTGCGTGGCCAGCGCCGTGCGCGAATAAAAGGGCGTGTCTTCCCAGGTCGCCCGGATGGTCACCGCTTCGCCGGGGTCGGCGCGCGTCGCGCGGGCCACGTGCCAGCCGGTCCTGGGCAAGGTCACCGCGGCCGGCATCTCGGCCACTTCGGCATTGCCATCGATGCCGATCCTGAGCGCCATGCCAAAGTCGCTGCCGTCGCGCAGCCGGCCTTCATAAATCACCGCCGTGTCGCCGCCCGCCAGATGCGCGCGCGACCATTGCCAGTCGGCAAAGCCCTCTTCCAGCGGTTCGGTGCCGTGGTTGGCATCCAGATAGCCGGTGCCGGTCCAGCGCACATCGGGGTGGGTCATTTCCACCTCCACCCGCGCGCGCGGGGCCAGCGGCTCCCAGATATGCTTGCCCGAGGGGTCGAGGCGGAAGCGCCGCTGGCCCAGCACCTGCGGTCGCACCCGCACCCGCCCGCGCACCGGCAGGGGCAGCAGCGCATTCACTTCATGAATGTCGATCACCAGCGTTTCGCCGTCCCAGTGCAGCTGGCTGGGCCCGATGCGCAGTGTCGCCGCATCGCGCCACAGCGCCTTTTCCCCGCGCTCGGTCATCGCCCAGCGCCGCCCGCGCTTGCCATAAAGCGCTACGTTCAGCGAGACATGGTCCTTGGGGTTGGGCCGCCCGCTGGCCTTGTAATAGGGCGAGAAGACCGAGCCGATGAAGGCGATGATGGTCAGCCCATAGTCGCCGTCGTCGCTTTCGGCGTCGAGATACCACCAGCGGTAGCCCTGGGGCGGAACGTCCTGATCGAAGCGCGGGCCGAAAGGATCGCATCGCTCGCCAAGCGGCCGGACAAGGCCGCCATCGGGACGCCCGCGCCCGGATGGGCCGATCCCCCCGCCACCCACAGGCCCGGCAGCCGGGTCCGGCTTCCCGGCCGGCGGAAGCTGGCCTGCCACCCGTGCGAGGCCCGTCCATAGAGGGCCCCACCGCTCGAAGGGAAAAGCCCCTCGAACATCTGCGGGCTTACCGCCACCAGATCCTTCGGGGTCAGCTGCAGGCCGCACCGCGCGAGGCCCTCGAAAGTCGCCGTCTGACATGCCTCGATCTCCTCCAAAGTCGGTCCCTGCCCGTCGCCGGTGGCGGGCGCATTGATGATCAGCTGAAAGCGCTCGGTCGCGCCCGGGCGCAGGCCTGCGCCCCGGTCCTGTGCGCACACATAGACGCTGGGCGCCGAAGGCAGGCGCTTCTGCCGGAAAATCTCGTCGAACTCGCGCGCATAATCGTCCGAGAAAAACACATTGTGCCGGTCGAGCGCAAAGCCTTCGGCGCGTCCCGTCATCATCAGCACCAGCCCCGACAGCGAGCGCTGCGCCGGCTTCACCCCGGTCACAGCCCTCGCCGCTGCGGCGCCGAAGCGTCCATCGGCTAGCGCCGAGATATCGCAATTGGCCAAAATATCGCCCGCCTCGATCACCTCGCCGCCGGACAGCACCACGCCCGTGGCGCGGCCGCCGTCAACGCGGATCCCCTCGACATGGGCCCCATATCGAAACACCGCCCCGTGCCGCGCTGCCAGCGCCGCCACGGCTTCTGCCAGCTTGTGCATCCCACCCTCGACCAGCCAGACACCGCGCGCCTCCAGATGCGCGATCAGCATCAGCGTGGCCGTCGCCTCATAAGGCGAAGCGCCGCAATAGGTGGCGTAGCGGCCATAGAGCTGGTGCAGCCGGGGATCGCGGAAATGCTTGCCCAGCGCCTTCCACATCGTCTGAAACGGATTGATCGCCAGCATCTCGGGCAAGCCGGTCAGTCCGAAGCGCGCCGCCAGCCCGATCGGCGAGGTCGCCGGCGCCGCCATGAAGCGCGTCTCCAGCGCGTCCCAGATTCGCTTCGCCTCAGCCTGAAAGGCATCCCAGCCCCGCGCTTCGGCCGCACCCGCAAAGTCCGCCACCGCCTCGCGTGACCGCGCCCCGTCGCGCCAGAGATCGAGCCGCGAGCCGTCCCGCCAGCCGTGCCGGGCCAGCAGCTCGCTGTTCACCAGCCGCACATGGTCCTCAAGATTTTCGCCCAGCGCTGCAAACAGCGCCTCGAACACCGGCTTGGCGGTAAACACCGTCGGCCCGGCATCCACGGCCACGCCGCCGCAGTCCACCGTGCGCAGCTTGCCACCGGGATGGGCCATCCGCTCGACCACCGTCACCGGCACGCCCGCGCCCGCCAGCCAGGCAGCGGCACACAGCCCGCCCATGCCAGCCCCGATGATCACGACAGACGCGTCGCTCGCCAAGAAAACCTCTCCCAGGCGGCGCAACTGGCCACCACTTGCCGGGAATGATTGACCGTCCCCGCGTCACTGTCCAGAGAAGATGACACCATGGATGTCAACCCACCCGACAGGCCGACTCTTCGCGAGCGCTTCCTGCTCTGGCGCAACAGCTGGCTGATGCGTCCGGCCTTCCAGCGCGCCGCCATGCGCCTGCCTGTCCTGCGCCGGGTCTCTCAGCGCCATGCCGCCTCGATGTTCGCGGTCATCACCGGCTTCGTCTACACCAAGACGCTCACTGCCGTGGTTGATCTCGGCATCCTCGCCCGTCTCGCCCGTGCGCCTGCCACCACTGACGCGCTGGCGGCCGAGGCCGCGCTTGAAAGCGCCGCCATGGCCCGGCTGCTCGCCGCCGCCGCCGCCATCGATCTGGTCGAGCGGCTCCCCGCCGATTCGCAAGGCCGGCCGCGCTGGACGCTCGGCCAGCGCGGCGCGGCGCTCGCCCACAACCGAGGCGCGCTCGCCATGATCGAGCATCACAAGATCTTCTACGACGATCTCGCCGATCCCGTCGCCATGCTCCGCCGCGGTCGGGGTGGCGGCAAGCTCGCCGCCTTCTGGAGCTATGCCGAAGCTGCCGGGCGCGGCGAGCCGGCCAGCGCCTCCGACCCCGGCACGGCGGCCTATAGCGCGCTGATGGCCGCCTCCCAGCCGATGGTCGCCGAGCAAGTTCTTGAAAGCTATGATCTGGGCAAGCACAAGCGCCTCCTCGATGTCGGTGGCGGTCACGGCGCCTTCGTCGCTGAAGTCGCCGCCCGGCACCCCGGCGTCGGTCTTGCCCTGTTCGATCTGCCGCCGGTTGCCGCGGCGGCGCGAGGCGTCCTTGATGCCCGTGGCCTCGGCGCCGTCGAAGCACATGGCGGCAGCTTTCGCGACGACCCTCTGCCCGGCGGCTTCGACATCATCACGCTGGTCCGCATCCTCCACGATCATGATGACGCCGTCGTCGCCGCGGTGCTCGCCAAGGCGCACGACGCCTTGCCGCTGGGCGGCACGCTGCTGATCACCGAGCCCATGGCCGAAACGCCCGGTGCCGAGGCCATGGGCGACGCCTATTTCGGCCTCTATCTCTGGGCGATGGGATCAGGCCGCCCGCGCAGCTTCGCCGCCTATCAGGCGCTGCTCGCAGCCGCCGGATTCGCCCGCATCCGCGAGGTGCCGACGCCGCTTCCCATGGTCACAAGGCTGATCACCGCCCGCAAATAGCCGTCAAGCCGGATTGCCTGCCCGGTGTAAAAATTTTTTGACGCTTCAAACCGTCAAGTTCTCTTTACAACTCTCGCTGATGCGATAAATTGCCTCTGGAGATGACGCGGAACCCCATCAAGGTGCCCGCGTTGGGGAGTGAGAATGGAAACCAAAGCGGTCGTTGTGGAGGCTCCGGGGCAGGTGTCACTGCGCACCCTCGCCGTCGCTGCGCCCGACGCTTCGGATGTCGTTGTCGCCGTCGATTACAGCGGCATCTCGATGGGCACCGAAAAGCTGCTCTACAATGGCACGATGCCGCCGTTCCCCGGCCTCGGCTATCCACTTGTGCCCGGTTATGAAGCGGTTGGCCGCATCATCGACGCCGGCGCAGACGCCAGATCCCGCATCGGCGAATCGGTGTTCGTCCCCGGTTCCTCCAAGTTCATTGGCGCGCGCGGCCTGTTCGGCGGCTCGGCGCAGACCCTCATCACCGGCACCAACCGGGTGCTGCCCATCCCCGCCGGCCTTGGTGAGCAGGCGGTGCTCATCAGCCTCGCCGCCACCGCGCGGCACGCGCTTGTTGGTGGCGCTCTGCCCGATCTGATCATTGGCCATGGCGTGCTTGGCCGACTGCTCGCCCGCATGGCGGTGGCCGAAGGTGCCAGCCCCACCGTCTGGGAAATCGCCCCGGAGCGGATGAGCGGCGCGCAAGGCTATGTCGTCACCACGGCAGAGGCTGACGAGCGCAAGGATTACAAGAGCATCTACGATGCCAGCGGCGATTCGGACATTCTCGATCCCCTCGTCATGCGGCTCGCGCCGGGCGGCGAGATCGTGCTCGTCGGCTTCTATGCCGATCCGCTGCATTTCCAGTTCGCGCCCGCGTTCCGCCGCGAGATGCGCATGCGCATCGCCACCGAATTCCAGCCCCAGGATCTCGCCGACACCATCGAGATGGTCAACGCCGGCCGCCTGTCGCTGGACGGTCTGGTGACCAATCGGGTCCCGGCCAACGATGCCGCCACCGCCTATGGCGAGGCATTCACCAATCCATCCTGCCTGAAGATGGTCTTCGACTGGAGAGATGTCGCATGAGTATCGAAAAGCTTCTCGATGAAGCCGCCGCCCTGCGTGACGAAGCCAATCAGGAGCCGGATCCTGTTCATACCGGTCCCGTCACCAAGGAAACGCAGATCATTGCCATTTACGGCAAGGGCGGCTCGGGCAAGTCCTTCGCGCTCGCCAACCTCAGCTACATGATGGCCCAGCAGGGCAAGCGGGTCTTGCTCATCGGCTGTGATCCCAAGTCCGATACCACCTCGCTGCTGTTTGGCGGCAAGGCCACGCCGACGATCATCGAAACGTCCTCGATCAAGAAGCTCGCCGGTGAAGAGCTCAAGATCGAAGATGTCTGCTTCCAGCGTGATGGCGTTTTCGCCATGGAGCTCGGTGGTCCCGAGGTCGGCCGTGGTTGCGGCGGCCGTGGCATCATCCATGGCTTCGAGACGATGGAGAAGCTCGGCTTCCATGACTGGGGCTTCGATTATGTTCTGCTCGACTTCCTTGGTGACGTTGTCTGCGGCGGCTTCGGCCTGCCGATTGCGCGCGACATGTGCCAGAAGGTCATCGTTGTTGCGTCCAACGATCTCCAGTCGCTCTATGTCGCCAACAATGTCTGCAAGGCGGTCGAATATTTCCGCAAGATGGGCGGCAATGTCGGTGTCGCCGGCATCCTCGTCAACAAGGATGATGGCTCGGGTGAGGCTCAGGCCTTTGCAGAGGCGGTCGGCATTCCCCAGCTGATCTCCATTCCGGCGCACGACGACATCCGCAAGAAGTCGGCGAACTACCAGATCATCGGCACCAGCGAGAGCCAGTGGGGCCCGCTCTTCGCCGAACTGGCTGAAAATGTCGCCACTGCCCCGCCGGTCCGGCCCAAGCCGCTCGATCAGGATGGCCTGCTCGCGCTGTTCAAGCCCGAAGACACCGGCGGCAACGTCACCCTCAAGCCCGCCACCCAGGCCGATATGCGCGGCGGTGTCTATGAGACCAAGCCGTCGCTGGAGGTGGTCTACGACAATGTCTGAGCCGCTTGACCTGAAGCCGACGCCGCCAATCGCCGATGCCCCTGTCGAAGGGGCCGGCTGTCATGCTGGCGCCGAGACGATGCGTGACGCCGCTGCCAAGGCCGGCAAGTCCGAAGTTCTAGATCGTTATGCCGCCGATTATCCCAAGGGCCCGCACGATCAGCCGCAGTCCATGTGTCCGGCGTTCGGGTCCCTGCGTGTCGGCCTGCGCATGCGCCGCACCGCCACCATCCTCTCCGGATCGGCCTGCTGCGTTTACGGCCTGACCTTCACCTCGCACTTCTATGGCGCGCGCCGCACGGTCGGTTATGTGCCCTTCAATTCGGAAACGCTGGTCACCGGCAAGCTGTTCGAGGATATCCGCGACGCCGTTCACGACATGGCCGATCCTGCGCTCTACGATACCATCGTCATCACCAATCTCTGCGTCCCCACCGCCTCGGGTGTGCCGCTTCAGCTGCTCCCCGATGTCATCAACGGGGTGCGCATCATCGGCATCGACGTGCCCGGCTTCGGCGTGCCCACTCATGCGGAAGCCAAGGATGTGCTCGCCGGCGCGATGCTCAACTATGCCCGCAAGGAAGTCATGGCCGGCCCCGTCGCCGCGCCCGACGTCCGCCCCGACAAGCCGACCATCACGCTGCTCGGCGAGATGTTCCCGGCCGATCCGGTCGGCATCTCGATGATGCTGGAGCCGCTCGGCCTCGCCGCCGGGCCGGTGGTGCCCACCCGCGAATGGCGCGAGCTCTATGCCGCGCTCGATTGTGCCGCCGTGGCCGCCATCCATCCCTTCTATACCGCCGCCGTCCGTGAGTTCGAAGCGGCCGGCCGCAAGATCGTCGGCTCGGCCCCGGTCGGGCGTGACGGGACTGCTGCCTGGCTCACCGCCATCGGTGAAGCCTGCGGCATCGCTGCTGACAAGGTGGCGGCCGCCCACAACAAGTTCCTGCCGGCCATCACCGGCGCGCTCGCCGGCGCCCCGGTCAAGGGCCGCATCACTGTCTCCGGCTATGAAGGCTCCGAGCTTCTCGTCGCCCGGCTGCTGATCGAGAGCGGCGCCGAGGTGCCCTATGTCGGCACGGCCGCGCCGCGCACCAGATGGTCAGACCCTGATCGTGAATGGCTCGAAGCCAAGGGCACCCGCATCCAGTACCGTGCCAGCCTCGAGCAGGACATTGCCGCGGTCGACGAGTACAAGCCCGATCTCGCGATCGGCACCACGCCCGTCGTCCAGCATGCCAAACAGCATGCCATCCCGGGTCTCTACTTCACCAATCTCATCTCGGCCCGCCCGCTGATGGGCCCGGCCGGCGCCGGTAGCCTCGCTCAGGTCGTCAACGGCGCGCTCGCCAACAAGGCCCGGTTCGACCGGATGCACGCCTTTTTCGAAGGTGTGGGTGAAGGCTATACCGCCGGCATCTGGGAAGACACGCCGGTCGACCGGCCCGAGTTCAAGAAGAAGTTCGCTGCCAAGCAGATTGCCGCAGCCAAGGCAGAGGAGGCGATCGGCTCATGACGCTCGTCCTCGATCATGATCGCGCTGGCGGCTATTGGGGCGCCGTTTACGTCTTCTGCGCCGTCAAGGGCATGCAGGTCATCATCGACGGCCCGGTGGGCTGCGAAAATCTGCCCGTCACCTCGGTGCTTCACTATACCGATGGCCTGCCGCCACATGAGCTGCCGATTGTCGTCACCGGGCTGGCCGAAGAAGAGCTCGGCAAGACCGGCACCGAAGCCAATATGAAGCGCGCCTGGAAGACACTTGACCCGACGCTGCCGTCGGTCGTCGTCACCGGCTCGATTGCCGAAATGATCGGCGGCGGCGTCACGCCGGAGGGCACCACCATCCAGCGCTTCCTGCCGCGCACCATCGATGAAGACCAGTGGCAGTCCGCTGACCGCGCCATGACCTGGCTCTGGACGCAATATGGGCCGAAGAAGGTCCCGGCGCTGAAGCCGCGCAAGGAGGGCGCCAGGCCCAAGGTCAACATCATCGGGCCGATCTATGGCACCTTCAACATGGCCTCCGATCTCGCCGAGATCCGCCGCCTCGTCGAGGGCGTCGGCTGCGAAGTCAACATGGTCTTCCCGCTCGGCAGCCATCTGGCCGACATCCGCAAGCTCGCCGACGCCGAGGTCAACATCTGCATGTACCGGGAGTTCGGCCGCAATCTCTGCGAAACGCTCGAGCGGCCCTATCTCCAGGCCCCCATCGGCCTCAATTCGACGACGCTGTTCCTTCGCAAGCTCGGCGAATTGACCGATGTCGATCCCGAGCCCTTCATCGAGAAGGAAAAGCACACCACCATCAAGCCGCTCTGGGATCTCTGGCGTTCGGTCACTCAGGACTTCTTCGCCACCGCCAGCTTCGCCGTCGTCGCCACCGAAACCTATTCCCGCGGCCTTCGCGCCTTCCTTGAAGAGGATATGGGCCTGCCCTGCACCTTCAGCTTCATGCGCACCGCCGGGGTCAAGCCCGACAATGCCGCAGTGCGCGAGGCGATTGCCACCAAGCCGCCGCTGATGGTGTTCGGCTCCTACAATGAGCGGATGTACATGGCCGAGCAGAATTCGCGCGCCATCTTCATCCCGGCCAGCTTCCCCGGCGCTGCCATCCGCCGTCACACCGGCTCGCCGTTCATGGGCTATTCGGGTGCCACCTACCTCATCCAGGAAGTCTGCAACGCGCTCTTTGATGCGCTGTTCTTCATCCTGCCGCTGTCCACACAGATGGACCGGGCCGAGGCGACGCCGTCCAAGCTCCTCGAAAGCGTGATGTGGGAAGATGATGCCCGTTCCGAGCTCGACGAAATGGTCGAGAAGGAGCCGGTCCTCGTCCGCATTTCGGCCGCCAAGCGGCTGCGCGATGCGGCCGAACGCGCCACCCGCGACGCGGGCGAGAAAATCGTGACGGTCGAGCGCCTGCGCGCCGCCGCTGCCCTTTACGAAGCGCAGGCCGCATGAGCCGTGCTTCAACTCTTTTGGCCGCTTTGGCCATCAACCCCTTTGCGGTGGTTTCCAACGCCGCAAAGCCGCCGGTCGGGCGAGGCCATAGTGGCCCCGTTTGGCGGACAGACTGGAGGAAAACTGCATGAGTGACAGCAAGATTGGTCCAGGTACCTACCTGACCGACGCCGAAGCGAAGGAGTTCCACAAGGGCTTCGTCGCGTCGATGGCGTTTTTTACCTTCGTGGCGATCATCGCTCACTTCCTAGTCTGGGCATGGCGCCCGTGGCTCGGGGAAGTCAAGCCGATGCTCTCGTCGGTTGAGAATGCCCAGATGGCCGAAACGGCTGCCGCCGCTTCGCCCCGCAGCTAAGGAGAACGAAAATGTGGAGAATCTGGCAGACTTTCAACCCGCAGCGGATCATGACCGCGCTCGCCGTGTTCCTGTTCACGCTGGCGATCCTGATCCACTTCATCCTGCTCTCGACCGAGCGCTACAACTGGCTCGATGGTGCCGCCGCGTCGGACACCATGGCCGCTGTGACCGAGGTCGACACCCGCGTCTAGGCGCGCGGATCAGTAACAATTGCGTAACTGAAACTGCGATGCGAACGGGGCTGGCAACCCCGGCCCCGTTCCACCGCACCAAAATCTGAAGGCCCGCGCACCCGCTCTATCCCGAGCGGTCGCCCGGAGGGAGGTGCCCCATGGCGCTGTTGAGTTTTGAACGCAAATATCGTGTGCGGGGAGGCACGCTCATTGGCGGTGACCTCTTCGACTTCTGGATCGGCCCCTTTTACGTGGGCTTCTTCGGTGTCACGACGATCTTCTTCGCAGCGCTGGGCACAGCTCTGATCTTCTACGGCGCGGCCATCGGCCCGACGTGGAACCCGTGGCTGATCAACATCGCCCCGCCGGACATCAAATATGGGCTCAGCCTCGCGCCGCTGCGCGAAGGTGGGTTGTGGCAGATCATCACCATCTGCGCCATCGGCGCCTTCAGCAGCTGGGCGCTGCGCGAAGTCGAGATCTGCCGAAAGCTTGGCATGGGCTATCACGTGCCCTTCGCCTTTTCGGTCGCCATCTTCGCCTATGTCTCGCTGGTCGTCATCCGCCCGGTGCTCATGGGCGCCTGGGGCTGGGGCTTCCCTTACGGGATCTTCCCGCACCTCGATTGGGTGTCGAACACCGGCTATCAATATCTCCACTTCCACTACAACCCGGCGCACATGCTGGCGGTGAGCTTCTTCTTCACCACCACGCTGGCGCTCGGCCTGCACGGCGCGCTCGTCCTCTCGGCGGTCAATCCGGCCAAGGGCGAAGACGTCAAGTCGCCGGAATATGAAGACACCTTCTTCCGCGACCTGATCGGCTATTCCGTCGGCACGCTCGGCATCCACCGCGTCGGCCTGTTGCTGGCGCTCAATGCCGGCTTCTGGAGCGCCGTCTGCATCATCCTCAGCGGCCCCTTCTGGTCGCGTGGCTGGCCGGAGTGGTGGACCTGGTGGCTCAATCTGCCGATCTGGTCTTAAGGGAGGCTTGAACCATGGCTTATCAAAACATCTTCACCCAGGTTCAGCTTCGCGGCGAACTGGAGCCGGGCGTCCCGCTCAGCCCCAACAATGATCCGCGGTTCGGTCCCTTCGGCTTCACCTATCTCATGGGCAAGATCGGCGGCGCCCAGATCGGCCCCGTCTATCTCGGCAAGCTCGGGGTCGCCGCGCTGATCTGCGGCGCCATCAGCATCGTCATCATGGGCATGAACATGGCGGCGTCGGTCAATTACGATCCGATCCAATTCGTCCGCCAGTTCTTCTGGCTGTCGCTGGAGCCGCCGGCTGCCAAATATGGCCTCCAGATCCTGCCCCCGCTCGCCGAAGGCGGCTGGTGGCTGATCTCCGGCTTCTTCCTCACCGCGTCCATCCTGCTCTGGTGGGCACGCACCTATCGCCGCGCGCGTGAGCTCGGCATGGGAACCCATGTCGCCTGGGCCTTCGCGTCGGCCATCTGGCTCTATCTTGTGCTGGGCTTCATCCGCCCCATCGCCATGGGCTCCTGGTCGGAAGCCGTGCCCTTTGGCATCTTCCCCCACCTTGACTGGACGGCGGCCTTCTCGATCCGCTACGGCAATCTCTTCTACAATCCCTTCCACGCCCTCTCGATCGCCTTCCTCTATGGCTCCACCCTGCTCTTCGCGATGCACGGCGCGACCATCCTGGCTGTCGGCCGTTATGGCGGTGAGCGCGAGATCGAGCAGATCACCGACCGCGGGACTGCGTCAGAACGCGCTGCGCTGTTCTGGCGTTGGACCATGGGCTTCAACGCCACTATGGAATCGATCCACCGCTGGGCTTGGTGGTTCGCCGTTCTGACCACCCTGACCGGTGGCATCGGCATCCTGCTCACCGGCACGGTTGTCGACAATTGGTACCTCTGGGCGGTCGAGCACCATTTCGCCGAACAATATCCGGCGACCGGGACAATCGATCCGTCCACGCTCCCGGGAGCACCGCAATGATGAGAAAGCACTTCACTCTCCTCGCCGCCGTCCCAGCGCTCATGCTGGGCGGCTGCGAAATCGGCACCAAAGTGGTCGAACAGCAGGGCCCCAATGGCGTCGCCATCGCGGACATCAAGCACAAGGCAACGATGAAGGTCGCCGCCGAAGTGCCCGCGCCGCCCTATGAACTCACCCCCGACATGCGCGAGGGCGACCGGGCGAAGGACGTCTATGAGAATGTCCAGCTTCTCGGCGACGTCTCGGTCGACGAGTTCAACTACATCATGGCCTCGATCACCGAGTGGATCGCGCCCGCCGACCAATATCCGGAAACCGGCGGCTGCAACTATTGCCACAACCCCGAGAACATGGCGTCGGACGAGGTCTACACCAAGGTCGTCGCCCGCAAGATGTTGCAGATGACCCGCAACATCAACGCCAACTGGACGCCCCACTTCAACAACAACTACGGACAGGGCTCGGAAGGCGCGGGTGTCACCTGCTGGACCTGCCACCGTGGCAATCCGGTCCCGGCCAACAACTGGGCGGCCGCCGGCCCCGGCAAGAAGCTTGGCCAGAATTCGCCGCTTATCCAGACCGCCTATGCCTCGCTGCCCTATGACAGCTTCTCGGCCTATCTGGCTGGCAAGGGTCCGATCCGCGTGATTGGCAAGTCGGCCTATCCCAACCAGCCGAGTGACGCGTCGATCGTCAGCACCGAGACCACCTATGGCCTGATGATGCACATGAGCCAGGGCCTCGGCGTCAACTGCACCTTCTGTCACAATTCCCAGAATTTCGGGAAGTGGGACGACAGCCGCGCCCAGCGGGTCAACGCCTGGTACGGCATCCGCATGGTGCGTGACATCAACAACAACTACATCACGGCGCTTGGCGACACCTGGCCGGCCAATGGCGAAGGCCCCTATGGCAATCGTCGCGGCCCCGAGGGTGACCCCCTCAAGGTCAATTGCGCGACCTGTCACAATGGCATCAACCGTCCGATGGGCGGCGCCAAGATGCTGAAGGACTATCCGGCCCTCAAGGCGCCGCACGGCATGGCCATCGCTGCCGCTGCGCCCGCCGCCGAGGCCATGGAAGAAGCCGAAACCATGGAGGCGACTCCGGTCGCCGCCGTCGAGGCTGAAAAGCCCGCCGCCTGACCCGACACAGGCGACACGATAAACCCGGGCCGTCACCTGACGGTCCGGGTTTTTTCTTGCCCCCTCTCCACATCGCCAACTTCCAAGGCCGGAAAAGACTGCTAGGGTGCGCTGAATTCGTCGTTTGGGGAGATATCGATGACGTCCGAAACTGATCGCGAAGTTCTTATCGTCGGCGCCGGCTTCTCCGGCATGTACCTCATCCACCGCCTCCGCGCGCTCGGCATCGAGGCAGAGGCGATCGAGGCCGGCAGCAATGTCGGTGGCACCTGGTACTGGAACCGCTACCCCGGCGCGCGCGTCGACACCCAGAGCATCGAATATAGCTATTCCTTCGATCCTGACCTCGAACAGGACTGGCTCTGGTCGGAGCGCTACGCGCCCCAGTCCGAACTTCTCGCCTATGCAAATCATGTCGCTGACCGGTTCGACCTGCGCCGCAGCATCCGCTTCCACACCAGGGTCATGGCCGCGCATTGGCAGGAGGCCGACGAGCGCTGGCTGGTGACGCTCGACAATGGTGAAACGCTGACCGCCCGCCACCTGATTCTCGCCACCGGCTGCCTGTCCATCCCCACCGAAGTCGATTTCCCCGGCATCGACGATTATCAGGGCCGCATCATCCGCACCTCGCGCTGGCCGCGTGAAGGCGTTGATTTCACTGGCATGCGCATCGGCTGCATCGGCACCGGCTCCTCGGCGATCCAGTCGATCCCCGAGATCGCCGCCCAGGCCGCGCACCTCACCGTGTTTCAGCGCACGCCCAACTTCTCCACACCCGCGCACAATGGCCCGGTGCCCGAAGATGAGATGGCCCGCTGGAAGGCCGACCCCCGCGGTTATGCGGCCGCGTCCAAGGCCTCGCCCTATGGCTTTCAGAACGAGTATCGCGAGACCCTGATTTCCCAATCCACGCCTGAGGAAATCGAGGCTGAGCTCGAACGGCGCTGGCAGATCGGCGGCTTCCGCATCCTCAGCGCCTTCGCCGATCAGGGCATCGACGAGGCGGCCAACAAGGTCGTCGCGGACTTCATCGCCCGCAAGATCCGCGAACAGGTCAAGGACCCTGTGGTTGCCGACAAGCTGACCCCGAAGGACCACCCCTTCGGCACCAAGCGCCCCTGCGTCGACACGGGCTATTATGCCACCTACAATCGCGAAAATGTCAGTCTCATCGATCTGCGCGAAACCCCGATCGAAACCTTCACCGCCAAGGGCCTCAAGACCAGCGACCATGAATATGAATTCGATGCCGTGGTGCTCGCCACCGGCTTTGACGCGATGACCGGCGCCATCGAGCGCATCGACATCCGCGGCCGCGACGGCCAGACCATAAAGGAAGCCTGGGCTGCCGGTCCGGTGAACTATCTCGGCCTCATGGTCGCCGGCTTCCCCAACATGTTCACCATCACCGGTCCGGGCAGCCCCTCGGTGCTCACCAACATGTTCAACGCCATCGAGCAGCATGTCGAGTGGGTCAGCGATTGCATCGGCCATCTGGCCGCGTCTCAGGCCGGCAGCATCGAGGCGAGCCCTCAGGCGCAGGATGCCTGGTCCCACCATGTCGACCAGATCGCCGCCACGACCCTGATGCCGCGCGCCAACAGCTGGTACATGGGCGCCAACGTGCCCGGCAAACCGCGCCGCTTCATGCCCTATGCCGGTGGTCTCAACGTCTACACCGACGTCTGCCATGCGGTCGCCGCCAAAGGCTATGAAGGCTGCATCATCCGTCGTGGCGACCAGGTCCTTTCGGCCCAGCCCGAATTCACCAGCTTCCCTGAGCCGGTGCCGATCCCCGAGCCGCTCGTGCCCATCATTACCCAGCGACTGGAGGCCTTCAACGCCGCCCGCTCGGGCGAGAACATCGCCGCCGAATAACGCAGACCATCGCCAACGCCCCAGGATTGTCGGACAATGTCACGACATTCCTGGGCGCGATCGGCTGACCATGTCAGCGCCAGCCACCCTCTACCCGCTGTCCACACCCACGCCTCGTATCAGGGCCGGGATTCTGCTATCATTCGCGAGACGCGTATCGCGGAGGGTGCCATGGCCGATGACGTGAAACTGCCGCAGCCAGTTCAGGATGTGTTCGACGAAGTTGGCCGCATCAGGAAGAAGATTGCGAATCTCGGCGAGATCGGCGCGCCCGCCGCCCTGGTCTCGATGCTGAACGAGGCGCTCAAACTCGCGATGGATGAGGTCAACGAGCATCTCGCCATCGAAGCAAAGCGCGAAATCCAGCTGCTTGGCGGCATGGCCCAGCAGGTCGCTCAGAACCTTGATCCTGATCAGGCGGTCGAGAAGAACGAAGACCTAGAAGATCTTGACGAGGTCGAGAAAGAGAAGAAGCGGATCGCCGAGAAACTCAAGGTCGCGCGCAAGCATCGTGACGGCCTTGAGGACGAGAACGACATTCGGCAGCTCGAGAAACAGGTCGAGGACCTAAATGATGACATTCGCGAAGCGGCAATTGCGGCCGCGCAGCGCGAGCTCGAAGCGCTGAAGAAGAAGATCGACAACATCAAGAATGGCGAGCCCGACAAGGACAAGGGCAAGGGCCCCGGCGCAACGCCTACACCGACCAAGGATGACAAGAAGCCGGATGCCGCAAGTGGCGACAAGAATGATGAAAAGGATACCGACAAGGACAAGGCGCTAAAGGCTCCTAAGGTCCACACCATTTATGTCCGCGACAAAGCGAAGGTCTGGGCCTGGAATCCGCGCACCAGCGATTGGGTGCCGATGGATTTCCTCAGCGAGATCGTCGAGGTAAAATTGATCAAGGGCGGAATTCTGGCATTCAGCCCCGTGCGCGCGGCGATCTATGACGGCTATGTCGGCGTCTGGCTCCCCGCGCTTGATTTGCCCGGCGGGGCGCTAAGCAAAGGCGATGCCAAGACGGACGATTGAGTCAGCCCGCGTGCGTCCCTGCCGTTTTCCATAGTCGCGCAACCACCCCCATCATCGAGGAATGGTTGCCGCCATGATAGGCGCTGGCAGCCGGGACTTCGGCAATCAGCCGCCGGTGCGCCTCGCCCAGCGCATGATAGGGCAGCGCTGGCAGCAGATGATGGAGCGCATGGTAGCGAAGCCCGACCGGCGCCCAGATCGCAGGCAGCAGGGCAGGGGGCGGCACATTCACGCTGTCCAGATACTGCGCCGTGATGCTCATCGGCGTGCCGTCATTCTCCCAGAGATGCGCCGCCAGCGTGCGGATCTGGTTGATGACCATGCTCACCGACAGCACGGCCAACCAGATCAGAAAAGCACGAAGCGGCACGACACCGCTCACCACGCCGACCAGCACGGCCATGGCAAAAAGGCTCGTCGCCACCTCCAGTCGCAGCCAGCGCGCCCGCGCCTCGCCCGAAACCGGCTCGCGACGAAACTCCGGATTGATCGACAGCGCCGAAAAGCGCGCCGCCACGAACGCGCGAAGCCCCGGCATAAGCACCGACAGCGGCGCCAGCACCGCCCAGCGAATGAGCAGCCCCAAAGGCCCCAGCGCTGCAACCAACACGAACAGCGGAACACTCAGCTTGGGCTTCCGCGCCAGCGCCATATATTCCGGGTCGCGCGCCGTGCCGTAGCGGTTCTTCATATGGTGCAGATTGTGCACGCCTTCATACATGAAGCTGGGGATCAGCAGCGGCACACCGGCAATCAGATTCCAGCCCGTCCGGTAGCCCGGCACCGAACTATCCTTCATATGGCTGATTTCATGAATGAAGCTGCCCAGCCGATAGAGGCCGAGCACGCTCAGTACAAACAGCCCCGCGCTCGCCCAGAGCGGCAACGCCGGCAGCAGCATGAGCGCCGCCAGCGCCCCCCAGCCGATGAGCGCCGAGGCCAGTGTGTCGGCCCAATAAACCCACGGCCGATAGTCGCCCAGTTCGCGCGCCAGTCCTGACGCCAGCCGGATCATCGCCGCATCCTCGCCGCGCGCGCGCTGTTCCTCGCGCACCAGCGGCGCGTCCAACGGGAGATCGCGGGCAAGGGTCTTAGTCGTCATGTCGCCTTCATCGCATGCGATTGCGACCGCTTAGGGGCAGAAAGCCACCAAAACCAGCATCGACAATGCCGCATGGGTGGTGCCAGCGCGCCGCCGGCCTGCTAGACTTGGATGGTGAAGGAGTAGCGTTCCATGTTCCGCCGCCAGTTTCTTGCCACCATGGCCCTGCTCGTCGCCGCGCCCGCAGCCGCCCAGAGCCCGCCCGAAACCCTGTTCAGAAACGTCCGCGTCTTCAACGGCACATCGCCCGCGCTTTCGCCGCCCACCGACGTGCTGGTGCGCGGCAACATCATCGCCGCCATGGGGGCCGACGCCCGGCCAGCGCCCGGCGCCACAGTCATCGAAGGCCAGGGCCGCACATTGATGCCCGGCCTTATCGATGCGCACACCCACATCATGTTCGCCAGCCTGCCCCAGCTTGCAGCGCTCACCGCCGATCTCGGCTTCATGTCGATCGCGGCCGCGCGCGAAGCCGAGGCCATGCTGATGCGCGGCTTCACCAGCATCCGCGATCTCGGCGGCCCCGCCTTCGGCCTCAAGCGCGCGGTCGATGCGGGCCTTGTGCCCGGCCCGCGCATCTATCCGGCCGGCGCCATGATCTCGCAAAGCGGCGGCCACGGGGATTTCCGCCTGCCCACCGAAATGCCTGCCGCCGAGGGCAGCATGACCTACGGTGAGCGCGTCGGTGCCAACGCCATCGCCGACAGTCCCGATCTCGTCCGCAAGCGCGCTCGTGAGCAGCTGGCGCTCGGCGCCACCCAATTGAAGCTGATGGCCGGCGGCGGCGTCGCCTCCTCCTATGATCCGCTCGATGTCACCCAATATTCCGTGCCCGAGCTTCGTGCCGCTGTCGAAGCCGCGCAAAACTGGGGCACCTATGTCACCGTCCATGCCTATACGCCGCGCGCCATTCGCCAGGCGATTGAAGCCGGCGTCCAGTGCATCGACCACGGCCAGCTGATCGACGAGCCGACTGCCCAGCTGATGGCAAAGAACGACACATGGCTCAGCCTCCAGCCCTTCATCGAAGGCCCCGGCGCCAACAGCTACCCCGCAGGCTCGCCCAATGCCGCCAAGCAGCGCGAAATGTTCGCCGGCACCGACAATGCCTATGCGCTGGCCAAAAAATACAAGCTCAAGGTCGCCTGGGGCACCGATACACTGTTCTCGCCTGCCAATGCCCGGCTGCAAGGCGCCATTCTCGCCAAGATGACCCGCTGGTACACGCCCGCCGAGACGCTGATCATGGCCACCAGCACCAACGCCCGGCTGCTTGCCATGTCCGGCCCGCGCAACCCCTATCCGGGCGCGCTCGGCGTGGTCGAAGCGGGCGCGCTCGCCGATCTGCTGCTGGTCGACGGCGATCCCACCACAGACCTCACCCTGGTCACCGATCCGGCGAAGAACTTTCTCGTCATCATGAAGGACGGCCGGATCTACAAGAACATCACCGGCCGCTGAGGGGACCGCTTCGGGCCGCGGCAAAGCCGCGGCTGACGTCGGACGGGTTCGGTCGGCGTCGCCGCCCGCCCCGCCGGCCGAGCTTGCGCGAGTCCGCGCGCAAGCTCCGCTTGCTTTCGGCCGCGCTGCGCTCAGATCGTTCGGCTGATCACCTCGCGCATGATCTCGGACGTCCCGCCATAAATCCGCTGCACCCGCGCATCGCGCCACATCCGCGCAATCGGATATTCGTTCATATAGCCCGCCCCGCCGTGCAGCTGCAGCGCCTCGTCGACCACGCGCCCCTGCATCTCGGTGTGCCACAGCTTGGCCGCACTCGCCTCGGCGGCGGTCAGCTTGCCCTCCATCAGCCGCTTCAGCCCCCAGTCGACATGCGCCCAGCCGACCTGAAGCTCGGTCTTCATCGTCGCCAGCTGGAATTTGGTGTTCTGGAAGTCGAAAACCGTCTTGCCAAAGGCCTTGCGCTCCTTGACGAACTTCACCGCCTCGTCGAACGCGCGCTGCGCGCCGGCCTGCGCCGAAATGGCGATGCCCAGCCGTTCCTGCGGCAGCTGACTCATCAGATAGATGAAGCCCTTGTTCTCCTCGCCCAGGCAATTGGTCATGGGCACGCGCACATCGTTGAAGAACAGCTCCGAGGTGTCGGCAGAGTTCTGCCCGATCTTGTCGAGGTTGCGCCCGCGGGCGAAGCCTTCCGTGCCGGCCTCCACCAGAATGAGCGAAGTGCCCTTGGCGCCCTTGTCCGGCTCGGTCTTGGCGACAACGATGATCAGGTCGGCGTTCTGGCCATTGGTGATATAGGTCTTGGATCCCGAGATCACATAATGGTTGCCGTCCTTCTTCGCCGTGGTCCTCACGCCCTGCAGGTCGCTGCCCGCCCCCGGCTCGGTCATCGCAATCGCCGTGATCAGTTCGCCCGAGATCATCTTCGGCAGATATTTGCGCTTCTGCTCCTCGCTGCCATAGGCCAGGATATAGTCCGCCACGATGTCCGATTGCAGCGTGATCCCGGCCGAAGACCCGGCATAGGCCAGCTCCTCGTTCACCACCGCGTTGAAACCGAAATCCAGTCCCAGCCCGCCATATTCTTCGGGCACCGTCGGGCACAGCAGCCCGTTCTCGCCGCACGCCCGCCAGAAGTCGCGTGATACCAGCCCTTCTTCCTCGAAGCGGTCGAGGTTGGGATAGAGTTCGCGCTCGAACAGCTTGCGCACCGTGCCCCGGAACGCATTATGCTCCTCGCCATAAACCGTCCGTTCGCCAACCTCGAGCATCGACATTCTCCTGATAGATACCGCAACAGGATAGTCGCCGCGAAAATCGCCGCTACCTCTCTTGCATGGGAGGCCGATATGGTGCGACGATGCATCTCATGAAGATGATCCTCCCCGCCCTCGCCGCCCTTCTGCTCAGCACCACCGCGAGCGCCCAACCAACTGACAGGGACATGGCGCGCGCCGTCGCCGTGCTCAAGAAACAGCCCGTCATCGACGGCCATAATGACTGGCCGGGCGCGCTGCGCGGCCGCTTTGGGGAGGAATGGTGGCAGGTCGATCTCATGGCCGACAGTCGCCGTTTCCAGAACCCGATGCACACCGACATCCCGCGCCTGCATGAAGGCCAGGTCGGTGGCCAGTTCTGGTCGGTCTATGTGCCCGCAAGCGTCACTGGCCCCGAAGCGGTCAAGGCCACCATCAGCCAGATCGACATCGTGCATGGCATCATCCGCCGTTACCCTGAGCATTTCGCACTCGCCAGCACGGCGGCCGATATCCGCCGCATCCAGAAACAGGGCAAGATCGCCTCGCTGCTCGGCGTCGAAGGCGCCAGCCAGATGGACAACAGCCTGCCCGTGCTGCGCATGTACCATCAGCTCGGCGTCCGCTACATGACGCTCACCCACACCAAGCATTCCGACTGGGCCGACAGCGCCAATGAAGCGCCGCGCGCCGTGCCGCTCACCGATTTCGGCAAGGTCGTCATCAACGAGATGAACCGCATCGGCATGCTCGTCGACTTGAGCCATGTCTCGCCCGCCACCATGAAGGCAGTGCTCGCCGTCACCAAGGCCCCGGTCATCTTCTCGCACAGTTCGGCGCGCGGCCTCGCAGACCATCCGCGCAATGTCCCCGATGATGTGCTGGCGATGATGAAGGACAATGGCGGCGTCGTCATGGCCAATTTCGTCCCCGGCTTCATCGATCAGAAATCGGTCGAATATGCCGCCGCCCGCTCGGCCGCCTTCACCCGCTTCAATCTCCTCTATCTCGGCCAGCCCGATCGCTCCGCCGCCGCCATGGCTGAATGGACCAAGGCCAATCCCGCGCCGGTCGTCGATTACACGGTCGTTGCCGATCATCTCGATCATATGGCCAAGGTCGCCGGCCATGATCACATCGGCCTGGGCGCCGATTATGACGGCATCCCCGCTGGCCCCAAGGGCCTTGAAGGCGTCGAGACCTACCCGCTGCTCTTCGCCGAACTCATCCGCCGCGGGTGGACGGACGAAAATCTGCAGAAGCTCGCCGGCGGCAACATCCTGCGCGCCCTCGAACAGGCGGAAAAGGTCGCCGCCGCCATGGCCAGCGAAACCCCGTCGGCCGCCACCGTCGGCCGCTAGTCAAAGCTCAGGCTGCGCGCACGCCCTGCACACCCGCGCCGAGGTGAAGCACCGTCTCGGCACCGTCTTTCACATGAAGCACCGTGCCCTGCGGCGCATCGGGCGCCACCTTCACCCCGTGCCAGTCCTCCCCGCCAACCAACAGCCCGCGCAGCACCCGCGCGGTAATGCCATGGCTGATCGCCAGCACCGGCCGCGCCGGGTCCAGCTCGGCCAGCCAGCCGCGCAGCCGCGCCGCAATTTCGGGAAACCACTCGCCGCCCGGCGGCGGCACGCAGAACAGCCGCCGTTCGGTATCAACGATCGGCCCGCTCTCGCGCACGATATCGGCATAGAAGCGCCCTTCCCAGGCGCCGACATCAATCTCCAGCAGCCGCGCGTCATGCCGCCAGTCGAAGAAGTCGCGGCCCAGATGCTCGCTGACGATCGCCGCCGTCTGCTGGGTGCGCCCGCTCGGCGACACCCAGAGGTCGCGCCCGCCCGCCCGCCCGTCGGCCGCCAGCGCCGCGCCCATCGCCTCGGCCTGGGCGATGCCGGCCCGCGTCAGCGGCGTGTGCGCCATATGTCCCTGCATGCGGGCGGCGGCGTTGAAAACCGTCTCGGCGTGGCGGGCGATGATGATATCCATGGTCCTAGCCTCTAGCACGGCGCGGCCCAGCCGCTATAGTGCATGCTTCTCATCAGCGGACCTTCCAGAGCAAGGATCATAAATGAAGGCCACGGTCGAACGCGCCACGCTCCTGAAATGCCTCGCGCATGTGCAATCCGTCGTAGAGCGGCGCAACACCATCCCCATCCTGTCCAATGTTCTCATCGAGGCGCGTGAGCAGGGCCTGCGCCTGATGGCGACCGATCTCGACCTGCAGATCGTCGAGACCATTCCGGCGCAAATCGACATCGGCGGCGCCACCACCGTGCCCGCCCACACGCTATTCGATATCGTCCGCAAGCTCCCCGAGGGCGCGCAGGTCGAGCTGGCCACCAGCGAAGACCGGATGACCGTCGTCGCCAACCGCTCGCGCTTCAGCCTGTCCACCCTCAAGCGCGACGATTTCCCCGTCATCGCCGAGACCGAGCTGCCCACCCAGTTCACGCTCAGCGCTGGCAGCCTCAAGGAGCTGATCGACGCCACCCGCTTCGCCATCTCCACCGAGGAGACTCGTTATTATCTGAACGGCATCTACATCCACGCCCCCGAGGGTCTCGGCCGCCTGCGCGCCGTGGCCACCGATGGCCATCGCCTCGCCCGCATCGAGCTTGACCTGCCCGAAGGGGCGGAAGCCATGCCCGGCGTCATCGTGCCGCGCAAATGCGTCGCCGAAGTGCGCAAGCTGATCGACGAATATCCCGACGACACGCCGGTCGAGATCGCACTCTCGACCTCCAAGATCCGCTTCCGCTTCAGCAAGGAAGCCACCCTCACCTCCAAGCTCATCGACGGCACCTTCCCGGATTACAGCCGGGTCATCCCCACCGCCAATGACAAGCGGCTGGTCGTCGAAACCCGAACGCTGGCCGAAGGCGTGGACCGCGTCGCGGCCATCGCCACCACGGAAAAGACCCGCGCGGTCAAGCTCGCGCTCAGCCCCGGCAAGGTCACCCTCTCGGTCACCAGCCCCGAAAACGGCACCGCCTCCGAAGACGTCTCGGCCGACTATAGCTCGGATGCCATCGAGGTCGGCTTCAACTACCGCTATCTGCTCGACATTCTCGGCCAGGTCGGCACCGACAGCGTCGACGTTCATCTCGCCGACGCCGGCGCCCCCACCCTCATCCGCGAATCCGACAATTCGCGCGCGCTTTATGTGTTGATGCCCATGCGCGTGTAACGCGCAAAGACCCACAACATGCGCGTGTAACGCGCAAAGACCGACATGATTCGCGTGTAACGCGCAGACGCATATGGAGCGCGTATAGCGCGCAGCGCGCCGCGATCAGGCGTCGGTCTTGCCGCGCTCGTGCAGGATATGCTGCACCGTCGGCTGCATCCGCGCATTGTAGCGCGCCAGCACGGGATGCTCGCCGCCTGAGCCGAAATGGGTGATCAGGTCGCGCCCGGTCCAATAGTGAAGCGCAAAGCCCGGCCCCTCGGCCACGATCATGTCCCGGCCATCCGGCTCTTCGGGGTCGATCTCGCGAAAGTCGATCGCGACTTGCGGCGCTGAAGACGGGCAGACCGCAAGCGTCGTCCCGCCCCACCCGGTCACGATCGCCCGGTGCAGATGCCCGGTCACCAGCCGCACCACATGGCCATGCCTCTCGATCACGCCGCGCAGCCGCCGCACCCAGGGCGCATCCAGATCCTCGGTCATCCAGCCATTGCCGGTCTCGATCGGCGGATGGTGCAACACCACCACCGTCGGCCGCGCGTCCTCCGCCAGCCGCGCGTCCAGCCAGGCCGCGCGCGCCGGATCAAAGCTGCCCCCGTGCCGCCCTTCCTCCAGCGTATCGAGCACGATCACCCGGAGCGGCCCGGCGTCATAGCAATATTGCAGAAATCCCCCGACCTGCGGCGCATCGGGAAAGACCGCGTAAAAATTCTCCCGCAGATCATGGTTGCCCAGCGCCGGCAACACCGGAAAGGGCAGGGCGGCACACACGGTCTTCAACGTCTGATAGGACGCCACCGTGCCGAATTCGGTCAGATCGCCCGTCATCAGCAAAAGGTCCGGCTGCGGCGTCAGCGCCAGCAACGTCGCCACGACCTCGTCCAGCCGCTTGCGGTTGAGCTCCGCCGGGTCATCCGGCTGGAAGCCCAGGTGAATATCCGTGACCTGTGCAATCAACATCAGAGCGGCCCGCGTCCCAGTTTTCCACAGATACGGAATAACGACACAAAGTGACGCATGGTAAATGCAGGCGCAACCATCTCGAATGTAAAATCATGAAAGCTGGTCAAGCCGAAAGGCGGCTTGATCCTCAACCGCCGACCCCGGCCTTCGCCACAGCCGTCCGCGGCGGACCGCGCCATTCGCCGGCCGCTGCGCCATGGCCTGCCGCATGTCCGGCCGCCGACCCGCCCGCCACATTCAGCGCCGCCGGCACCGGCAGGTCGCTGCCAAAATGATAGCCATGGCAAGTGTCGCAGGTCGCCGCCACATTGGTCTTCACATCGCCCGAGCCATGGCAGTCGCGGCAGCCCTCCACCTTGGGCAGCAGCACATCGGTCGCCAGCTTCGATTTCGTCACCCCCGTGTGGCAGGCGACACAGGCGGCATCGCCGGTCTTGCCATTGTAGCTGTCATGCCGACCATGCGGAAACAGCCCCTTGGGCAGATAATGGTTATTGATCGTCACCGGCGCCACCTGCCACCGTTCGGCCAGGTTCTCGGCTCCCGTGTTGCTCACCATATGGCAGTCGGCGCAGACGCCGTCCTTGCTGAAGATCTGGTCCACGGCGCGCCCTGCCAGCACCCGCGCTTCTGCCGCGCTCGTCACCCGAAGGTCGCGCGCCTCGGCCTCCGCCATCTGCCCCGGCGCCCGCCGCTCAAAGGCCAGCCGCTGCACCCCGGCGCGCGGTGACAGCGCCTGCGACAGATAAAAGTCGCGCACGATGCCCGCCACCTGCGCCGGCTTGCCGTGCGGCAGCGTGCGCACCACGCCGCCATCGCGGGCGAAGGACAGATCGTGGCAGGCCGCGCAATTGGCCTCCATCTCGATCGGCTTGAAGCGCACCCCGTCGCTGTCGCTGACATGGCAATAGTTGCAGCCCAGCGCGCCGTCTTTCGCGGGCAGCCCCTGCTTGACCACCATGTTTGCCACGGCATTGGTCTTCGACATGTGCAGCTCATGCGGATAGATCAGCCCGGATGCCTCCTTCGGCGTCGCATCCAGCGACACGCGTTCGAAGCGCGGTGACAGGTCAGAGGCCTTGGCTACCAGCGTCGCCTTGAACTGCGGATGCTCGTCCCAGCCCTCGACATTGGCCAATTTCGTGTCGCTCAGCCGCCCGTCAAGCCCGGTATGGCAGTCGGTGCAGAAGCTCTGCGCCACCATCAAGGCGCCGTCCGGCCCCTCATGCTCCTTGTGGCAGCTGGCGCAGCGGCCCGGCTGCAGCCCGGCGGCCTGCTGCACCGCCAGCGTCGCCGCCGCCAGCCCGCCTGTCGGCACGAAGCGGCCGGTCCGCATCCGGTCAGCCGCGGCATGGTCAGGCACCACCTCGGGCTTGTGGCAGGCCACGCAGGAGGCGTCGCTCGTGGCGACAAACGCCTCCTGATGGCAGGCGCCGCAACTGTAGCTTGTCCCCGCATGCGCGCCCGACATCGGTCCGCTGTTCCACACGATATCGGGTTGCATGGCCGTCAGCGCCACGGGCGCCGCGCTGCCCGCAGGCGCCAGCCGCGCGGCCCCGCTCGCGGCCCTGGGCGTCACTCGCGCCGCGTCCGCCACCATCGCGGCGGGCAGCTCTGCCGGCCCGCGCCCCCACATCGAAAGCATCGGCCAGAGCAGCCCGAAGCCCAGCACCAGCAGCGCCATCGTCCAGGCCATTGCCCGCTTCGTCGGCATCGCGCCGCCGAGCGAGAAAATCTCCACTTCCGAGCCCGCATCCGCCGCATCGGTCGCCGGGATCACCCGCTCGGCGCTGATCGTCACATCCCCGGGCTTGTCGCCGGCGCCCAGGGTCAGCCGGTGGCTGGCCATGTTGATCGCCGGGCTGGCCGCGGCGACAAGCTCGGCCCGGTTGACAAACTTGCCGTCGATCTCGAGCGGAATGCCGCCGGTCGCCTCCACAGCGACAAGCCCGCCCGCCAGCCGGGTCAGCCGGGCATGGCGCAGCATGATGCCAAGGTCGGCCAGCTGGATGTCGCAGTCGGTGCCGCGCCCCACCGAAATCTCCGGCGCCTCCAGCGTGCGCGTGCGGATAATGTCGCCCCCGTCGGCGCGCTTGGCGATCTGGCGGATGATGAAGCTCATGGCCCGCCCCTACCAGTAGATGAACACGCTGAGCACATGCGCAGTGAGCGCCACGATCAGCGCCACGGTCATGGGCACATGCACATAAAGCCAGATCTCGAGCTGCGTCTTCATCCGGATGTGCCGCCGCGCCTGCGCCAGCGCCGCGTCCTTCCGTTCGAGCAGAAACAGGATCTGCGACAGCGCCGGGTCCGGCTTGCCCTGCCGCATCTGCTGGTTGACCAGCGCCTGCACGGCGTCCCGCGCCCGCGCATTGCCGCATTTCGGGTGCCGCCCGGTCAGCCGCTGCCACAGCCCGCCCGAAACCTCGCACGCCTCAAGGCTCATCCGCACCAGATCGGCCTCGGCCTTGCCCAGCGGCTGGGCAGATGTGTCGAGCTGCCGGTCCAGCGTGCGGATCGCTTCCAGCATCTGCGGCTGCGTCGCCTCGTTGCGGTTGGCCGAAAGCTGGGCAGGCAGCCGGGCATAAACGACCACCCCGTAAATCCCCGAGATGATCACGATCATCATCAGCACATAGGCCAGCGAATGCACATTCCAGCCCAGCTGAAAGCCGGCGTGCAGCGTGCCGATGACAATCAGCGAAAGCCCCAGATAGACATGCGCGCTGGTCCAGGCCTTGAGCGAAAACGGCTTGGTGGTGATGATCCGCTTCCTGAGCCCGATCGCGCTCAGCCACAGGATCATCAGCAGCCCGACCGTGCCCAGCGCATAGCCCAGCGCCGTGCCGCCATTGGGCCGCGGCGTCTGGTCAATCAGCGCATAGGCCAGCGTCGCCACCAGCGCGAGGCTGGCCGAAACCTTTGCCCAGCGCATCCCGGCATGGCTCAAAAACCCTTCATGCGCCGTGTCGCGCGGCGCCCGGCTCACAGCCTTTCCGGTCATCGCCTTGCCAGCCATCAGTCCGCCTTCTCATCGAGCATGGCCATCGACAGGAACTGTTCGGGGCTGACCCGGATCGCCGCCCCCGTGGGGCAAGCCCGCACACAGGCCGGCCCGCCTTCCTGCCCCGAGCACATGTCGCACTTGATCGCCTTCTTGGGCGCCTCGGGGTCGGCGTGCTTCTTCTTCCACTTCATGCCCGGCTCGCCCGGCCCCGGCCCCTGCCCAAACAGCATCCAGCTGATCAGCCAGGGCCGCTTGGGCGGCACCTTGTCCATCCTTATCACGCCGTAGGGGCAGTTGCGCTGGCAATTGCCGCAGCCGATGCAGGTCTCGTCGATATAGACCTCGCCCGTCGGCCCGCGGTGAATCGCATTGGGCGGGCAATCGGCCATGCAATGCGGTTGCTCACAGTGCCGGCACGATGTCGGCACATGCAGATGCGCATAGGTCCGGCCCGCCTCGCGGTCGAGACGGCTCAGCCCGTCATGGCTGTCGGCGCACGCCTTTTCGCAATTGTCACAGCCAATGCACAGCTTCTCGTCGATCAGCAGCACATCGGTCGCCTCGCCCACCCCATTGTCGACCAGGAAATTGGCGACGCCGGTGTACATGTCGACCACGCCCTCGAAGCTGTCCTTCTTCGATTCGATGAAATTGTTGAGCTGGGTGCGGCTCGCCATTTCCTCGCGCAGCTTCGCCGTCAGCCCCGGCTTGGCCGCCAGCAGCGGGCGGAAGGCCTCGCCCGGAATGCGGATCGCATCGCTCTTCACCGCCGCGCGCACCGTGGCCGTGCGCGGCCCGCCGTCGATCACCGCCATTTCGCCCACATAAGAGCCCGCCGGCACATAGCTCAAGAACACGGATTTGCCGCCGATCGCCTTCTCCACCACCATCGAGCCCGAGCGGATGATGAAGATGTCGTCGCCGGTCTCGCCTTCCTTGATCAGCGCCTGGCCCGCCTTCAGCGTCTCCACCTTGGCGGCCGCCACCACATCCCTCAGGTCGGCCGAGGTCAGCCCCGACTTGAAGATCTGCAGCAGCGAGCGCTCGGTCGTCACCCGCGTCACCTCGCGCCCGGCGCTCGGCACCGCGCTCATCAGCTTCAGCGCCGCGGTGCGCGAAATCTCCACCAGCACACAGTCGCTGCCCGCCCTGATGGTCGCGCCGCGCTTGCGCCCCGAAATCAGCCCGACCTCGCCAAAGATCTCGCCCTCGCCGATCGGCACGGTGATCGAGGGGTCATCCTTGTTGACCTCGACCAGCACATGCCCCTCGGCAATGCCGAACAGCGACGAGCCCGGCGCATTGCGCTCGAAGATCACCTCGCCCGCGCGGTAAGCCCTTGCCTCGCTGTCGAGCATGAACTCGCGCATCTGCAGCGCGCTCATGCCGTTCAATATGCCCACGCGTGAGCGCAGGAATTCCAGCCAGTCCCCCACCGTGCGCCCACCCGGCAGCCCGGCGAACTTGGCCTCCAGAATCGGCTCGTCCGCAGGCTTCAGATCGGTGTTGCCATTGATGAACTCGACGACATCATGACCCTGATTCATGCAATGCTTGATCAGCGGATAGCCGGCCAGCGCGCCGATCACGAAGATGCCGGGCGCGCTCGATTCGAACACTGCCGAAAGCTTGGGAAAGGCCAGCCGGTCGTTGCTGGCAAACTCCACCCCGCAGGCCTCGACAAAGCCGCGCGGCGGCGCCGAGCCCATCCGCGCAATCACCCTGTCGCAGCGCGCCCGCACCTCGCCGTCGGTGGTATCAAGGGTGATCCAGCCCGGCTCGATCTCCTTGGTCGTGGTACCGGTCATGATGCTGATCCGCCCGGCATCGCGCGCCGCCATCAGCGCCTTCACATTGGCGCCCTTGGCGGTGGCAAACTCCAGCCCGCGGTTGACCAGCGTCACCACATTGCCCTGTGCCGCGTCCGCCGCCAGCCCCAGCGCATTCTCGATCCCGGCGTCGCCGCCGCCGATCACGAAGATATGCTCGTCATTGTACATCGCCGGGTCGTCGAGCTGATATTGCACATGGGGCAGGTTGCCGCCCGGGCAGCGCATGAGATTGGGGTTGCCCTGCGTGCCGATCGCCAGAACCACCGCATCGGCGATCACCGTGCTGCCATCGGTCAGCGTCAGCATGTAGGGCGGCGCGAGGCGCTGGATTTCCTTCACCTCGCTGCTGCCGTCGCGCCCGCGCGTTACGATCTTCTGCACCGATCCCTCGATCGGCGCCCCGGTGCCGACGATCGACTTGATCTCGGCCTTCAGCCGCACATTCACCTTGTGCCCGGCGGTCTGCTCATCCCAAGTGCCCAGCACCACCTCGCGCTTGCCCGCCTCGAAATCGAGGTCAGACCGCAACACAAGCTGTGACGGCGTCGCCATCACATGCTTGCCCTTCTGATATTTGTAGATGGTATCGGAAAGATGGTCGGTCTTTTCCAGCAGCACATGGCTCAGCCCCAGCTGCGCCGCGCGCGCTGCCGCGCTCAGCCCCGCCGGCCCCGATCCGACGATCGCAATGCGGAAATGCTCGCTCACGACCCGCTACCGCCCCCTTGCAAACCCCAGGTCCAAAGCTCAAGCCCCCAACCACCATGACGCCGCTTGCCGTGCGACACATCACTCAAGCGCCATGGTGCGCCAGACACATTACAGTGGCAACCATATTTGCTGCATTTACGAATAAATTCAGCCATAGTTTCAGCTACAGACCCTCAAACCCGCCGCCCGGCACCGATAAAGGCACCTCTATCCCATGCTCGCAGAAACCGGCCATTTCGCGCTGATCCTCGCCTTCGTCGTCGCCTTCACCCAGGCCGTGCTGCCGATGGTCGGCGCGGTGCGCGGTGATGGCGCGCTGATGCGCTTCGGCGCCGTCACCGCCCAGGTGCAGGCCGCCCTCCTCGCCTTTGCCTTTGCCGCCCTCATGATCAGCTTCGCCCGTGCCGATTTCTCGGTGGCGCTCGTCGCCAATCACAGCGCGCTTGATCAGCCGCTGCCCTACCGGCTGGCCGCGACATGGGGCAATCATGAGGGCTCGATGCTGCTCTGGGTGCTGGTCCTCGCCCTGTTCGGTGCCGGCATCGCCGCCTTTGGCGACAATCTCCGCCCCAGCCTTCAGGCCCGGGTTCTCAGCATCCAGGCGATGATCACCTCCGCCTTCCTCGCCTTCGCCCTGTTCACCTCCAACCCCTTCGCCCGGCTTGACCCCGCGCCCCTCAACGGCGCCGAGCTCAACCCGCTGCTGCAAGACCCCGGCCTCGTCTTCCACCCGCCGCTCCTCTATCTCGGCTATGTCGGCTTCTCGGTCACCTTCAGCTTTGCCGTCGCCGCCCTGCTCGAAGGCCGCGCCGACGCCGCCTGGGCGCGCTGGATGCGCCCCTGGGTGCTGGCCGCCTGGGTGCCGCTCACCTGCGGCATCACGCTCGGCAGCTTCTGGGCCTATTATGAGCTCGGCTGGGGCGGCTGGTGGTTCTGGGATCCCGTCGAAAACGCCTCGCTCATGCCCTGGCTGCTCGGCACGGCGCTCCTCCATTCCGCCATCGTCACCGAAAAGCGTCAGGCGCTCGCCGGCTGGACCATCCTGCTCGCCATTCTCGCCTTCTCGCTCAGCCTCATCGGCACCTTCCTCGTCCGCTCCGGCATCCTCACCTCGGTCCATGCCTTTGCCGTCGATCCCGAGCGCGGTGTCTTCATCCTCGGCATGATCGGCCTCAGCACCGGCGGCGCGCTGGCGCTCTTCGCCCTTCGCGCGCCCATGCTGCGTTCCGGCGCGCTGTTCTCCGGCGTCAGCCGCGAAGCCGGGCTCACCCTCAACAATCTCTTCCTGATGGCGGTCACCTCGGTTGTCTTCTTCGGCACCTTCTACCCGGTCGTCATGGAGGCGCTCGACCAGAAGGTGTCGGTCGGCCCGCCCTATTACAACATGGTCTTCGCGCCGCTCTCGGTGCCGCTGCTCCTGCTCGTCACCATCGGCCCCATGCTGGCCTGGAAGCGTGACAGCCTGCGCACCCTCGCCCCCAAGATTCAGTGGCTGGCGCTCGCCGCCGTCCTCCTCTTCCTCGCCACCGGCTTTGCGCTGGGCTGGTCGGAGGCGGCGGCCGCCTTCGGCTTCGCGCTCGCCTTCTGGCTGATCGCCGGCGGCGCGATGGTACTCGTCCGCCGCTGGCGCGGCGCGTCCGGCTTCAATGCGCGCCTCGTGCGCACCACGCCGCCTGCCGTCATCGGCATGGCGCTGGCGCACGCCGGGCTTGGTGTCATGGTCGCCGGCATAAGCGCCATGAGCGCCCTTTCGGCTGAACAGATCCTCGTCATGCGCCCCGGCCAGTCGGTCGATGTCGGCGCCATCTCGGTCCGCTTCGTCAGCCTCGCCGATGTCGAGGGCGCCAATTACCGCGCCATGCAGGGCCGCTTCGAAGTCACGCGCGGCGGCCGCACCAGAACGCTCTATTCCGAGCGGCGAATCTACCCCAACAGCCGCAACCAGACCACCGAGGCCGGCATCGACGCCGGCATCCTCGGCAACAGCTACATCGCCATCGGCGATCCGCAGCAAGGCCCCGATGGCCAGGGTCTCGTCGTGCGCAGCTATTGGCACCCGCTGGTCGGCTGGATCTGGTTCGGCGGCCTGATGATGGCCATGGGCGGTGCTGCCAGCCTCGCCGACCGGCGCTACCGCATCGGCGCTGCCACCCGCACCCCGTTGCCGGCCAGCGCATCCCGCCCGGTTGCCCCCCCGCTCCCAGCGGAGTAATCAGCCCCCATGAAGCGCCTGCTCTTCCTCCTTCCCATCCTCGGCTTCGTCGGCCTGATCGGCGTCTTCGGTGTCGGCCTGACCCATGATCCCAAGCTGCTCCCCTCGCAGCTGATCGACCGGCCGCTGCCCGAATTCGCCCTTCCCGGCATCGATGAGGGCAGCGAGCAGAACGGCGGCTTCGCCTCGGCCAGCATCCGCGGCGAGCCGGCGCTGCTCAATGTCTTCGCCAGCTGGTGCGCCGCCTGCCCGCAGGAGCATCCCGTGCTCACCCAGATCGCGTCCGAAGGGGTGCCGGTCTATGGGCTGGCATGGAAGGACGAGCCCGCCGATTCGCGCCAATGGCTTGAAAAATGGGGCAACCCCTACATCAAGGTCGCCGCCGACCAGCAGGGCCGCACCGCCATCGATCTCGGCGTCACCGGCGTGCCTGAAACCTTCATCGTCGATAAGGCCGGCCGCGTCCGCTACAAGCAGATCGGCCCCATTTCCCCGCAGGAATGGGAAGGCAAGATCAAGCCGCTCCTCGCCCAGCTCCGGGCCGAAGCATGAGAGCCATCCTCACCGCCCTTCTCCTGATCGTTCTCGCATCGCCCGCCGCCGCCGTCCTTCCCGATGAAATGCTCGCCGACCCGGCGCAGGAAGCCCGGGCGCGTGCCATCAGCAAGGAACTGCGCTGCGTCGTCTGCCAGAATCAGTCGATCGACGATTCCGATGCCCCGCTCGCCAAGGACCTGCGCATCGTCGTGCGCGAGCAGATCCAGATGGGCCGCTCTGACGCACAGGTCATCTCTTATGTCTCGGAACGCTACGGCGATTTCGTCCTGCTGCGCCCGCCGGTCAAGCCCAGCACCTGGCTGCTCTGGGCAGGCCCCTTTCTTCTTCTCTTTCTCGGTGCCGCCGGCCTCATCATCTGGCGCCGTCCGCAAAAGCCCGCTCCCGAGGCCCCGCTCAGCGCCGATGAAGCCCGCGCGCTCGACGTCCTGACCGACACCAGACCCTGAACCCGGACACCCCCATGACCCTCTGGATCATCCTCACCGCCATGGCGGCGCTGGTCGCCGCCGCGCTCACCATCCCGCTCGTCCGCCGCCAGGAAGCCAGAGCCGACGCGCGCGCCGCCACGCTCGCCGTCCTCAAGGACCAGCTGGCCGATGTCGATGTCCAGCTCGCCGCCGGCACCATCCCCCCGCAAGACGCCGAGGGCCTGCGCATCGAGATCAAGCGCCGCATGCTCGCCGCCGGCCACCTGCCCGATGATGTCGCGCGCCCCTTCGCCGCCCGTGCCCTATCCGGCGTCGCTGTCGGCCTTGCCGCCATGGTCGCGCTGGCCGCCGCTGCCCTTTATTCCTCCATGGGCCAGCCCGAGCTCGCCACCGGCGCCGGGCCCGGCCCCGCCACCGCCGCAGCGCCCCCGCCTGCCGGCGCGCCGCCGGCCGATCAGGCCGAAGCCGATGCCGAGGTCGCCCGGCTCGTCGCTGGCCTCGAAGCCCGGCTCGAGCAGAACCCCGAAGATGCCGAAGGCTGGCGCATGCTGGGCTGGTCCTATTACAATCTCCGCCGCTTCCCCGATGCCGCGCGCGCCTATGCCCGCGCCGTCGCCCTCAATCCCGACGGCGAAGGCTATCAGTCCGCCTATGGCGAGGCGCTCGTTCAGGCCGCCGAAGGGCAGGTCACGCCGCAGGCCCTCGAAGTCTTCACCCGCGCCAATGCCCAGAACGGTCAGGATGCCCGCGCCCGCTATTTCCTCGGCATCCAGAAGGCCCAGAGCGGCAATCTCGCCGGCGCCATCGATGACTGGATCAGCCTGCTCGCCGACTCGCAGGCCGACGCCCCCTGGGTTCCCCAGCTTCGCGACATCATCAACGGCACCGCCGCCGAGGCCGGCCTCGATGTCAGCGCCCGGCTCGCCGCCATCCAGCCGCCCACCAGCGGCGGCGCTTCGGTCGCCGCCCCCGCGCCGCCCGCCATCGCCGCCGCCGCGCTCGCCAATCAGCCGCCCCCGCAGGCCCCCCAGAGCGCACCGGCCGGGGTGCTCCCCGGTCCCACGCCCGAACAGGCGGCGCAAATCCAGCGCCTGCCCCCCGGCCAGCAACAGCAGATGATCCGCGGCATGGTCGAAGGTCTTGCCGCCCGGCTTGAGGCCAATCCGCAGGATGAAGCCGGCTGGCTTCGCCTCATGCGCGCCCGCACCGTGCTCGGCGAAACGGCGCAAGCCCGCGCGGACCGCGACAAGGCGCTCGCCGCCTTCTCGTCCGACCCGCAGGCACAGGCCCGCATCCGCAGCGCCGCTGCCGAAATGGCCATCAACTGAGCGAAAGCCTAGTCGTCGTCCCCCACCGGCATCGCGGCAATCCAGGCGCGGATCAGCGCCGCGCCTTCCTCATCAACCAGGGTGCGGCCCATCTGCGGCATCATCACGCCGGCCTCGGTCGATTCGATCCGGTGGACTAGGATCGAGGCCTCCGGTGCGCCCGGCGCGATGCCGACCATGCGACCGCCCGAGCCGCGCCCAGCGGCGACGGGGCGCTTGCCCACACCGAAATGTGTCGGGTCCGGCTCATCATGCTGAAGGTAAAGGCCGGAATTGGAGGCAAAGCCGGCGCGGCTGTGGCAGTGGCCGCAATTGACATCGAGCCAGGCGCGGGCGCGGGCATCGAGCGGCGCCTCGGGGTCGTCCCAGCGGGCGAGGCGAGGCCGAGCGTCAGGCAGGTCCGTGAGAACGCCGGCCGCGGCCCATGACTGGAGCTGGACGCCCGTGTTGAAATTGGCGAGGCTGGGGCCGATCGGCGTCACAGCGCCCGATTGCTGGTGGCATTGCTTGCACTGGTTGCGGTTGGGCACCTGATAATCGATCGCCCGCGGCCCGGCCGGCGTCGGGATGGTGAGCGGGATCGTCTGCCCGGCAATCTGCAGCCGCGCCTCGGTCTGCGCCTCGTTCCACACATAGGAGACCGGCAGCCAGCCACTCTGCTGCCGGATCAGCAGCCGCGTCTCGAGCCGGCGGACGTCAGCGCCGCTGCCATATTGGAAGTGCTTGATGAGCGTGGTGCCGACCGGCCATTCGATCACCCCGCCTTCCACCCGCGCGCTGGTGCCCGGCGGCAGATAGGCGAAGCGCGCCTTGTCGGCATAATCGGTGAACAATTGCGTATTGAGGTTGTAGGGCCTCACCCGCGCAGCCGGGCTGTTGGCCGCCGCGTCGCTGAACAGGCCATAATCGGCAAGCATGGGCGCCGGGCGCGGCGCCAGCAGCCGGTCGAGATCGGGCGCGGGCGCCTCGGCCGCGCCAACAAGCGCCGCGCTGGCAAGCAGCAGGAGCGCGCCGCGAATCATCGCTCGATCAGGCTGGCCGTGATGTCGCCCCTTATGGCGGCCGCGCGCGTCAGCTGGGCCTCGGGCAACACAACGGCGGCCGGTGCGGGCATCTGCCCGGTGGCGGGCGGCGAGACCGACGGCTGGGCTGCGCTCAGCGGCGTGCCCCAGGTGCCAAGATTGAGGTTGAGCATCGGCGCGTCGGTGGCGAGGATCGCACCGTCAGCGGGGATCGCCTCGTCCGAGCCGGGCGCTGTATAGCTGGTCACCCCGTCCCACATCACCGGCGGCAGCGTGCCGCCCACCGCAGCCGCAATCTCGGCCCCGCCTGCGAAGCTGGGCGCGCTGCCATTGTCGGCATAAAGGTTGCCGGCGATCATGACCCCGCGCGGCAGCGGATTATAGGCGGCGTCGGTGAAGCTCTGGGTATAGGAGACCAGCATCACGGCATTGCCCCTGTTGCCGCTGATCTCGTTCTCGCTCACATGTACATTGCGGTTGGCCATCACCATGATGCCCGTGCCCGAAGGCACGCCGGCGACAATATTGCCCGGCGCGGCGAAATTGACGTGGTTGTTGGCGATGATGCGGTTGCCGTAAAGGCGGACGCTATGTCCCCCCTGCTGCGGCAGGTCCGGCAGATCAAACACAAGCAGGCCCCCGGCGTTATTGGTGGCCAGATTGTCATACACATCTGCGTTGTAGCTGTTCTCGATCTCGATGCCCGCCACGTTCATCTCGGCAATATTGCGGCGCACGATGATGTTCCGTGACTGGCCAACATAGATGCCGGCATCCGACGCGCCCCTGACCAGCGTGCGCTCGATCAGCACATTCTTCGAGGAGACGGGATAAACGCCATAGGCACCGTTGGTCGATTTGGCGCCATTGGTCCATTCGACGCGCAGATTGACCAGGCTGATGCCATCGACATCCTTGGATTTCAGCCCGTTCCCAGCCGCATTCTCGACCGCCAGATCGGCGATCAGTGCCCCATCAGCAGTGATCAGCAGCCCCTCCGCATCCCCGGTCTGGCCGGTGAAATCAAGGATGGTCTCGGATGGGCCGGCACCGCGCACGGTGACATTGGCCACATCCAGGCTCAGGCCCTTCTGCAGCCGGAAGCGCCCGGCTGACAGCAGCACCGTGTCGCCCGGCTCGGCCAGGATCAGCGCCTCCTGCAACGCACGCTGGTCATCCTCGCCCGGTGACACGCTGAGCGTGGCCCCGTGCGCCGTGCTGGCGGCGGCGAGCAGCAAAAGAGCAATGGCGCGCATGGGCAGGTCCTTCCCCGATTTCGCATCAGCCTAGCGCGCAGGGCGCGCGGGCGGAAGAGCCGCAGCAGCCAACTCTGGCATCTGGGGGAGAGTATGTTACATTCCGGCGTATCGGTTGATGGAGTATCAGATGACGCCTCGCATGAAGATGGTGCTGATCGGCGTGAGCGCGCTGGCGTTGGCCAGCGGCGCGGCGGTGCGCGCGGCCTCTCAGAGCGAGACCTACAAGCAGCTCGACGCGCTGATGGACGTGTTCGAGCGGGTCCGCGTCGATTATGTCGACGAAGTCGAGGATACGGACCTCATCGAGGGTGCCATCAACGGCATGCTGGCCAGCCTCGATCCCCATTCCAGCTATCTCGATGCCCGTGATTTCGCCAACATGCGGCAGACCACCGACGGCGAATATGGTGGCCTGGGCCTGACCGTGACCACCGAGGACGGCGCCGTCAAAGTCGTCGCCCCCACCGATGACACGCCCGCCTCGCGCGCCGGGGTCAAGGCCGGCGATTACATCACCCACCTCGACGGCGAACTGATCTACGGCACCTCGCTCAACGAGGCGGTCGACAAGATGCGCGGCGCGGCCGGCACCAAGCTGACCATCACCGTGGTCCGTGAAGGCGAGAAGGAGCCGCTCGAGTTTGAGCTGGTGCGCGAGGTCATCCAGATCAAGCCGGTGAAATGGGAGATCAAGGGCGCCGTCGGCGTGGTGCGGATCTCGACCTTCAACAAGCAGACCGGCCCCATGACCCGCGAGGCCCTGCAGGCGATCTCGAAGAAGCTCGGCGACAAGGTGACGGGCTATGTCATCGATCTGCGCTCAAACCCCGGTGGCCTGCTCGATCAGGCCATCGAGGTCTCCGACGCCTTTCTCGATCGCGGCGAGATCGTCTCGCAGCGCGGACGCACCAAGCGCGACATCCTGCGCTACAATGCCAAGGCCGGCGATCTGACCGGCGGCAAGCCCATCGTCGTGCTGGTCGATGCCGGTTCGGCCTCTGCCGCCGAGATCGTGGCCGGCGCCCTGCAGGACCAGCGCCGCGCCGTCGTCATCGGCCAGCGCACCTTCGGCAAGGGTTCGGTGCAGACGCTCATTCCGCTTGGCCAGGAATCGGCGCTGCGGCTGACGACGGCGCGCTATTTCACGCCCTCGGGGCGCAGCGTGCAGGAAGCGGGCATCGAGCCCGATGTGCCCGTGCCCCAGCTCTCCGATCCCAATCGCGGCGAGCGCCCGCGGCTGCGCGAGGCTGATCTGCAGCGCCATCTGATCAACGAGATCAAGGACGAGACCGCCAAGATCATCGAGACCGATGACGAGCCCGATCCCCGCTTCGCCATGACCGCCGAGGCCCTGAAGGAGAAGGGCGTGCTCGACTTCCAGCTCGATTACGCGGTGAAGATGCTCGAGCGCCTCGCCCCTGATCGCGCCGTGCAGATGGCCGAGGCGGCCGGGCTCCCCGGGCAGGCCGCGCAGCGCTAGCCAGCGATTGCGCGCGCGCCCCGCGCCGCCTAAGACAGCGCGGCGTGCTCTTTGGCGTAAGGATTAGACGTGCTGCGTCGGCTCTATGACTGGACCTTGGCGCGGGCGGCGGGGCCGCAGGCGGAACGCTGGCTGGCCGGCATCTCCTTTGCCAATTCGAGCTTCTTTCCAGTGCCCCCCGATGTGATGCAAATTCCGATGTCGATCGCCCGGCCCGAGCGCTCGCTGCGCTATGCCGCCGTGTCGACCGCCGCTTCGGTGGCAGGCGCGCTGCTCGGCTATCTGATCGGCTCGGTGCTGTATCAGGCAGTCGGCGTGCCGCTGCTGCAATTCTATGGCTATGAAGCGCAGTTCGCCGAATTTTCACGCACCATCGCCGCCAATGGCTTCTGGTGGATGGCCGCCTTCGCCTTTCTGCCCGTGCCCTACAAGGTCGCGACCATCGCGGCCGGAAGCATCTCGCTCGCCCTGCCGGTGCTGGTCATTGCCTCGGTGCTGGGTCGCGGCGGGCGCTTCTTTCTGGTGGCGCTGATCCTGCGCCGCTACGGCGCCACCGCCGAACGGCTCATCGACCGCTATTTCAACCAGCTCGCGCTGGCCGCAACCGTGCTGTTCGTCGGCGGCTTTGTCGTGGTCCGCTATGCGCTCTGAGCCCGCGCCTGACCTGCGGCCGGCCGCCATCGTGCTCGTCGGCGGCAGCGCGCTGCTCGCCGGCGCGCTCGCCTTTGAGCATTTGGGCGGGCTGGTGCCCTGTGAAATGTGCATGTGGCAGCGCTGGGCGCTGGCGTCAGCGCTCGGTCTCGCCACGCTGGGGCTGGTGCTGCGCGTGCGGCTTCTGGTCGGGCTGGGCGCGCTGGCGGTGCTGGTCGGCGCCGCCATCGCCGGCTTTCATGCCGGCGTCGAGCAGAAATGGTGGGAAGGCATCACGGCGTGCGCCGCAAGCCCGGTCGGCGGCAGCACCACAGACATCATCGGCGCAGTGCTCAGCGCGCCGATCGTGCGCTGCGACGCCATTCCCTGGTCCATGTGGGGGCTGTCCATGGCAGCATGGAATTTCGTGATATCAACGGTGATCGGAGGCTATGCGCTATGGCGACTGAAGGCAGCATGAGGCATCTGCCCGGCGACCGACAACCTGCCGAGGCAGCGGTCGACACGGCTGCGATGGTGCGGGTCAATCAGGCTGGTGAATATGGCGCAGCACGCATCTATGCCGGCCAGCTCGCAGTGATGGGCCGGCGCTCCCGCGTCGCCAATGAAATCGCCCATATGGCCGCGCAGGAGCAGCGGCACCTCGACGGTTTCGATCGGCTGATGACCGAGCGCCGCGTGCGCCCGACGCTGTTCGCGCCGCTCTGGCATGTCGCTGGCTATACGCTGGGTGCAGCCACCGCGCTGATCAGCCCCAAGGCCGCGATGGCGGCCACGGTCGCAGTCGAGACGGTGATCGACGAACATTACGGCGCGCAGGAAGACGCGCTCTCAGACGGCAGCGACCCCGAGCTGCTGGCCATGGTGAAAGACTACCGCGCCGACGAAGTGGAACACCGCGAGTCGGCCGCCGCACACAGCGGCGAAAACGGCTTCCAGCTGATGCAGGCGGCGATCCGCGCCGGCTGCCGGGTGGCGATCCGGGTGGCGGAAAAAATCTAGTCGTTCTTCACGTCATCGGCCGTCTTGGTGACGGCCTTGCCAACCGATTCCATATCCTTGCCGGCGCCCGAAATGGTGTTGCAGGCGGCAAGTGCCAGAGCGGTGGCGATGATGATGGCGGTGCGCATGGGCATGTCCTGTTGGTTCCGGTCTAACGCCGATAGGAAAAGCATGATGAACGGTCGCTTGCCAGCCATTTGTTAAGGCGGCATCCCACACGCATGGACTTTGCGCTTCCCGAAACCGCCATCCCCGATGATCTGGCCGCGCTGCTGCCCGGCAGCGGATCCGAAGGCCTGGCCCGGGCCGCCGCCACGGCCTGGACACAGGCCCCGTTCCTCAAGGGGCTGATGCGCAGCCGCGCCGGGGTGCTCGCCCGCCTCGCCGAAGCCGGTCCCGAGGCGGCGCTGGCCGATGCGCTGGCGCTGGCGGGTGACGCGACGGCCGACATCATGCCCCGGCTGCGCCGCGCGCGCGGCGATGTCGCGCTGCTGGTGGCGCTGGCCGATCTGTCCGGCGACTGGGCGCTTGAGCCAGTCACAGCGGCGCTGTCCGAGTTTGCCGATCTCGCCATCGATTCCGCCATCCGGGCCGCGCTCTTGGAGCGCGGCGGGGACGGGCGCGGCCTCGTCGCGCTCGGGCTGGGCAAGCTGGGCAGCCGCGAGCTCAACTATTCCTCCGATGTCGACCTGATCCTGCTCCACGAGCCGGACCTTGTGCCGCGCCGCAGCCATGAGGAGCCGGACGAGGCCGCGGTGCGCATTGCCCGCCGCGCCGTGGCGATTCTCAACGATTTCGGCCCCGAAGGCTATGTCGCCCGCGTCGATCTGCGGCTGCGTCCGGCGAGCGAAATCACGCCCATGAGCCTGTCGATGGCGGCCGCCGAACATTATTACCAGTCCGAGGCCGAAACATGGGAGCGGCTGGCCTTTGTCCGCGCCCGTGCCGTCGGCGGGGACCAGGCGCTCGGACAGCTCTTTCTCGACCGGATCCGCCCCTTTGTCTGGCGCCGCAGCCTCGATTTCACCGCCGTGCGCGATGTTCAGTCGGTCAGCCTGCGCATCCGCGATCATTTCGAAGGCGGGCAGGCGATGGGGCCGGGCTTTGATCTGAAGCGCGGGCGCGGCGGCATCCGCGAGGTCGAGTTCTTTACCCAGATCCACCAGCTGATCTGGGGCGGGCGCGACCCGGCCCTGCGTGCGCCGGCCACGCTCGACGGGCTGGCGGCGCTGGCCGCGGCCGGGTTGATCCCTGACGACACGGCGGCGGCGCTGGGCAGAAGCTACCGGGTGCTGCGAAGCCTCGAGCATCGGCTGCAGATGCGCCGCGATGAACAGACGCACATGGTGCCAAAGCTCATCGCCGACCGGCGCGCCGTGGCGCGGCTGTGCGGCGCGCGGGACTGGCCGCCGGTCGAGCGCGCGCTTGCGGCCGTCACGGCGCCGGTGGCGCGCGCCTATGATCTGCTGATCAAGGCGGCCGCACCCGAAGCCACGCAGGTGCCGGCCGAGCCTGTCGACTGGCTCAAGGCGCGCCACGCCGCGTGCCGCGCCGAGGGCAATGCCGGCCGCTTCGCGCGCGGCCTCGCGCCGCTCATCGCACGCTGGCGCGCCGGCCAGCTTCGCGCGCTCAAGAGCGAGACGGCACGGGCAAGCTTCGAGCGGGTGCTGCCGGCGCTGGTCGATGCGCTCGCCGCCGCCGCCGAGCCCAAGCGGGCGGCCGCACGGCTCGACCAATTCCTTGAAGCCTTGCCGCCAGCCGCCCAGTTTCTGGCGCTGCTCGAGGCCAATCCGCGCCTCGTCGCCCTGCTCGGCCATTTGCTCGGCGTCGCCCCCACGCTGGCCGATGCGCTGGCGCGCGCCCCGGCGCTGTTCGATGTCATGCTGGCCCCTGATGCCTTTGCGTCGCTGCCGCCCGCGGCTGCGCTGAGCGCCGAACTGACGGCCTATGTCGGCACGGCCGATTATGAGCAGCGGCTCGACCGGGTGCGCCGCTGGACCGGCGAGCGGCGTTTCCAGCTCGGCGCCCAGCTGATCGAAGGCCGGGCCGATCCGCTCGATGTGGCGCGCGGCCTGTCCGGGCTGGCCGATGCCGCCATCGACGCGCTGCTGCCAGCGGTCACCGCCGAAATGGAGGCCGCCCAGGGCCGCGTGCCGGGCAGTTCGGGGCTGGTGCTGGCGCTCGGCCGCTACGGCGGCGGCATGCTCACCCATGCCTCCGACCTTGATCTCATCTACCTGTTCGACGGCGACAGCGCGGCCAAGTCAGACGGCGACAAGCCGATGAGCGCCAGCCACTGGTACAATCGCTGGGCGCAGCGGTTGACCTCGGCGCTGTCGGTGCCCACCGCCGAGGGCGCGCTTTACGAGGTCGACACGCGGCTGCGGCCCTGGGGCAGCAAGGGCGCAATGATCGTCAGCCTCGATCAGTTCGCCCGCTATCAGGCAGAGGATGCCGAACCCTGGGAGCATATGGCGCTGATCCGCGCGCGCATCGTCGCTGGCAGCCCGGCCGCGCGGGCGGCAGCCACGCGCATCATCGAAGAGCAGCTTGCCCGTCCGCGTGAAGCCATGGCGCTCAAACATGAGGTGCTGACGATGCGCGCCGAAATCGCCCGCGCCAAGCCGCCGGGCGGCGCCTTCGATGTCAAGCTGGGGCCGGGCGGCCTCGTCGATCTGGAGTTTCTCGTCCATTATCTGCAACTGCTCACCCCGCAGGCTGTCACGCCCGACATGGACCGCGCCATCCGCGCACTGTCCGAGGCCGGCCGGCTGGCCACAGACGAAGCCGAGGCCCTTGCCAGCGCGCTCGCGCTGCTCACCCGCTGGCTTGTGGTGCTGCGCCTCGTCGCCCCCGGCGATGCCGCGCTGGCCGGCAATTTTTCGGCCGCCGTCGAAGCGGTCATCGCCCGCGCGCTCGGGGCGCAAGGATTCGCTGTCGCAGCCGAGCAATTGACACTGGCCAGAGAGCGGGTGCGGCTGGCATGGACAAGGGTGTTCGAAAGCTGACAGGAGGACCAGATGAGCGAGATTTCCGTAGGTGATGCAGCCCCCGCGTTCCGCATGGCCGGCATCGACGCTGCCGGCAACGAGGCGCCGGTGGCGCTCGGCGATCATGCCGGCAAGAAGGTGGTGCTCTATTTCTACCCCAAGGATGACACGCCCGGCTGCACCAATGAAGGGAAGGGCTTCACCGCACTGGCCAATGCCTTCGCCGCCGCCGACACGGTGGTCATCGGCTGCTCGCGCGATCATGTGGCGAGCCACGCCAAGTTCCGCAAGAAGCACGAACTGGGCGTCGCGCTCGGCGCCGATGAGGATGGCAGCGTCACCGAGGCGTACGGCGTCTGGGTATCCAAATCCATGTATGGCAAAAGCTATATGGGCATCGAGCGCGCCACCTTCCTGATCGGCCGCGACGGCAAGGTCGCGCAGGTCTGGCGCAAGGTGAAGGTGCCGGGTCATGCCGAGGCGGTTCTGGCAGCGGCAGAGGCGCTCGACTGACCTCTCTGGCGCACGATTCGATCGGCGGACCAGAGAGAAGTAACGGACCAGCAGAAGAAAGGTTGCGCGCTTTGCGACAATTTTTCTTCCTGAACGAACGGTTCATCGCGGCCTTGTCACGCTCTGCCCGCCCGCGGCTTGTTGCGTGCGGGCAACACTGATTGAAGAAGTTTGCCGAAGCATTCGCAAGAATGGCGCGGCGGCCCTGCCGGTCGAGTCCACCGGGTCGCAAGGGTCCGGACAGAACCGGTTGATTTGGGAAGTTTCGCCTGTGCAAAGACTGAACCGGGCGCGCGCTGCGCTTGCCTACAGCCTGAGAAAGCGCCTGCCCGACCATCGTTTCACATGGCACAATGGTGATCGCGAAACCGTGATCATCCTGCGCAGCGCGCACCAGCTGTCCGGGCTTGGCATGGTGGTGGCGCTGGCCGCATGGCTTGGCATTTCCACCATCGGCTGGCTGGGCACGGACAATGAGGCTCTGGCCGTCAAGGAACAGCAGCTTGCCGCCCTGTCCAGCGAGCTGGCGGCTGTCCGCAGCGAGGCGCAGCTGATCAAGGGCGATGTCGCCCAGCGCGCCGAGCTTCTTGAAGCGCGGCAGGAATTTCTCACTGCCATTCTCTCGGGCGAGGGCGATGCCGAGGCCCTGGCGGCGCTGCTGCCGCGCAAGCTCGATGCGGACAATGGCTCCATCGAGGCGATGATGCCGCCCTTGAAGACGGTCGAGGCGCAGCAGCTGCTGCTGGTCGATCAGGCAATGGGCGCCGCTCAGGCCAAGATGCGCGGCACCGAGGCGATGATCCGCAAGCTGGGTCTCAATCCCAAGCGCTTCGCCGCCGCGTCCGACTGGCGGGCGTCGGCCATCGGCGGCCCCTTCGTGCCGGCCACCGAAGAGCTGGAGCCGCGTTTCACCGATTTCTACGCCAGCTGGCGCAAGCTCGAAGACATGCAGGCAGCGATGGCATCGATCCCGGCGCTGGTGCCGGTCAAGAATTATCGCCTGTCGTCGCGCTATGGCCGCCGCTATGATCCCTTCAACGGCCGCATCGCCCAGCATGCCGGCCTCGATCTCGCCGGCAGCCGCGGCGAGCCCATCTATGCCGCCGCCGATGGCCGCATCACCCGCGCCGGCCGCATGAGCGGCTATGGCACCATGGCCGAGATCAACCATGGCAAGGGCATGTCCACCCGCTATGGCCATATGTCGCTGGTGCTGGTGAAGCCCGGCCAGCGCGTCAAGCAGGGCGACATGATCGGCCGCATGGGCTCGACCGGCCGCTCGACCGGCACCCACCTGCATTACGAAATCCGCGTCGATGGCCGCGCCATCAATCCCAAGCCTTTCATCGACGCCTCGCCGCGCCTGCTTGCCGCGCAGCGTGACGGCGAGACCATCGCGCTGGCCAGCGCCGCCCCGGCCCCGGCGGCTGACAGCGGCGTGATGATGACGCCGATCCCGCCGCTCGGTTGAAGGCGGACCGATATTGTCCTATATCGGCGGCATGGACACATCCTTGCCCCAACTCATGCCCGCCGCCGCTGCCCGCGTCGCCACCATCGCTGCGCGGCAGGGCAATCCCGGCCTCAAACTCAGGCTCGCCGTCGATGGCGGCGGCTGTGCCGGCTTTCAATATCGCTTCGGGCTGGAGAGTGATATCGCTGCCGATGATGTCACGGTCGAAACCGACGGCGTGACCATGCTCGTCGACCCTGAATCGCTGCCGTTTCTCGCCGGTTGCGAGGTGGATTTCGTCGAGCGCATCGGGGCGGCGGCCTTTGAGGTGCGCAATCCCAATGCGGCCTCGGGCTGCGGCTGCGGGTCCAGCTTCTCGATCTGAATGGACGGGCGCGGCGTCCTCATCGCCCGCGCGGTTTCGGTGGTCTTCACAGCCCTCGTCATCGCTGTCGCCGGCTGGCTTCTCCTGCGTCCCGTCGATGGCACGATGATCGGTCTGATGCGGCTCGAACTGCTGTTCCTGACCGCCGTGCTAATCATCTGCATTATGTTCTTCGAGCGAATCGCGGTGCGCCTCATCCGCACGCGGGGCGGCAGGCTGCGCGGCCCGCGGCTGTGAAAGCTTGGTAAAAGCCGCGCGCTGGCCCTAAATGGGCGCATGAAAATCGCCACCTTCAACATCAATGGCACCAACGCCCGGCTGCCGCGCCTGCTCGAATGGCTGGCGGCAGCCAGCCCCGATGTCGCCTGCCTGCAGGAAATCAAGACGGTCGATGAGAAGTTCCCGGTCGAAACCCTGACCGAGGCCGGCTGGCATTGCCTTGTCCATGGCCAGAAGGGCTTCAACGGCGTCGCCATTCTCAGCCGCGAACCCGCCACCGAGGTCCAGCGTGGGCTGCCAGGCGATGAAACCGACGAACAGGCCCGCTACCTCGAAGCCGATATCGGCGGCGTGCGGGTGGCGAGCCTCTATCTGCCCAATGGCAATCCGCAGCCTGGCCCGAAGTTCGATTACAAGCTCGCCTGGATGGCGCGCCTCGAAGCCCGCGCGGCAGCCCTTCTGGCGCTGGGCGGCCCGGTGGTGCTGGCCGGCGATTACAATGTCATCCCTCATGACGATGACATCTGGGACGTGGGCGCGATGCGGGACGATGCGCTGCGACAGCCGGAGAGCCGCGCCGCCTTCCGCCGCCTGCTGTGGCAAGGCTGGACCGATGCCATCCGCAGCCTGCACCCTTCGGGCGGCATCTGGACCTATTGGGACTATCAGGCCGGCGCCTGGCAGCGCGACCATGGCTTTCGCATCGACCATCTCCTGCTCTCGCCCGCTGCTGCCGACCGGCTGGTCGATGCCGGGGTGGACCGGGATGCGCGCGGCGCCGAAAAGGCCTCGGACCACGCCCCGACCTGGGCGGTTTTGCGCGACTAGAGGCTGCGCTCGAAGATTCGGTAGGTGCGGGTCACCTCGCACTCCAGCGCATCGGCAATCGAGCGCATCGGGCCATTGTCGTCGAGGATCCAGCCGATCTCGCCTTCGGTCGCGCCGAAATTGGCGACGGCATCGCGGCGGATGTATTCGATCATCTGAAAGGCCATCAGCGAGGCGACGCGGTGGCCCTGCAGCGTCTTGCGAATGCCCATCAAGGGCACGCGCATGGTCTTCACCTTGGGCGCGCGCAGCCGCCAGAGCAGCTTGGCCCAGCCAAAAGGAAACAGCCGGCCATCAAGGTCGCGGGTCAGCTCGTTGATGTCGGGCAGGGTGATCATGAAACCAACCGGTTCGCCATCATATTCGGCGATGCGGATCAGGTCTTCGAAAACGATCGGCTTCAGCTTCTTGCCGACATGGGCAACCTCGGCCGGGGTGAGCGGCACAAAGCCCCAGTTGCTCGACCAGGCATCGTTCAAGATCTCGAGAATGAGCGCGGCTTCCTCGTCGAAGCGGGCCTTGTTGACCCGGCGCGTGACCAGCCGGCTGTTGCGCTCGGAAAAGGCGACGATCCGCTGCGCCATTTCGGGGAAGGGCTGGTCGATGCGCAGCCCCCAGCTGTGCAGGTCCTTGACGCCTGAATAGCCCCGCGCCGTCACCAGCCGCTCATAATAGGGCAGGTGATGCCCCATCATCACCGTGGGCGGCCGGTCGAAGCCCTGCACCAGCAAGCCCGGCTCGTCCCAGATCGACAGGCTGAACGGGCCTTGCGCGCGCGCCATGCCGCGCGACTTCAGCCAGGCCTCGGCGGTCTCGATCAGCGCATCGGCAACCGCCTGATCATCGATGCTCTCGAACATCCCCCAATGGCCGAGCGCAGGGTCGATATACTCCTGCACCAGCCGGTCGATCTGCGCCGAAATCCGGCCCACCGTCTGGCCGGCCTTCTCGGCCAGCCAGAAGACCGCTTCGGCATGGCCGAACCATGGATTGGTCGCCTCGCCGCCGATCAGCGCCTTGACCTCGGACTTCAGCGGCGGGACCCAGTGGGGATCGGCCTTGTAGAGCTGCCAGGGCAGATCGATGAAACGGCGCTGGTCGGCGGCGGTCTCGACACGGCGAATGGTGACACTGGACAAGGCTTGGCGGTTCCGGCGTTGATGTTGGGCAAGAGTTAGAGCGCCAATAAGGCCGATTTGCGACCGGCCCTCACTCCTCGGTGCGGATCAGCACGGCCTCGCCGATCAGCAGGAACAGCATGAACGGCGCCCAGGCCGCCATGATCGGCGGCACCGTGCCGAAATTGCCCATGGCCAGCATGAAATTGTCGGCCACGAAAAAGGCAAAGCCAAGGAACATGCCGATGACGGCGCGCACGAACAGCCGCCCTGACCGCGCCAGCCCGAAGGCCGCGACCGCGCCCAGCAGCGGCATCAGCACGGTCGAAAGCGGGCCGGAAATCTTGTGATGGGCGGCCGCGATCAGCACATCAACCGGCTTGCCGGCCGCGCGCTGCTCCGAAATCTGCGGCACCAGCTCCCAAAGCGGCACGAACTTCGGGTCGATGCTGGCGGTGGTGAACTGGCGCGCCACGACCGGCGTGCTGAAATCGAGCGCGTCCTGCGTCGCCACCGTGCCGGAGCCGACATCGAAGATGCTCACCTCCTCCAGCCGCCAGCCGCCCTCCATGGGACGGGCGGCGGCGGCGCTGACCACCCGGGTCAGCCGGTTGTCGACCCGGTCATAAATGGTGATCGTGCCCAGCCTCGTGCCCGCTCCCGTGCCAGACACGGTCTCGGCGTTGAACAGGTCATCGCCGCCGCGCACCCAGCGCGCCGTTCGCGGCGCCGCCGCTTCGGTGATGCGGGCATAATCATTGGCCTTCCAGACATTGAGCGTGGCGGTCGCGCGGGTGACGATGCGCTCGTTGAAGACAAAGTTGATCGCCGCCACCCCAAAAGCGGCCAGAATCAGCGGCAGCAAAATCTGGTGCGCCGAGATGCCGGCGGCCTTGAAGATCACGACTTCGCTGTTCTGGTTGAGCGTCGCCAGCGTCACCAGCGTGGCGAGCAACACGGCAAAGGGCAGGAACAGCTCGATGATCTGCGGCACCCGCAGGCTGACATAGGTCCAGAGTTCGGCTTCGCCATTCCCGGCCGCAGCCAGGATCTTGCCCGATTCGCCGAGCAGATCGAGCGATTCGAGGATCACGACAAGGCCGAGGATGAAAGCCAGCGTGCGCACCAGAAACATGCGCGCGACATACCAGGCGATGGTGTTGGAGGGGAAAAGCTTCATGCTCAGCCCGCCGACAGCGCATCGTCGCGCCAGCTGTTCCTGCGCACGATGCGCGCGGTGAGCGCCGAGACCGCCTTGCTCACCTTGGAGAACCAGCGGTCAAGCGTGCCCAGCGGCTGGCCGCCCGGCACATGCGCAAGCGTGCGATAGAGCCACAGTGCGATGACGAGAAAGATCACATAGGGCACCCACTGCGCCAGCACCGGGTCAACCCGCCCGATCGAGCCCATGCGCTCGCCATATTCGGTGATCTTGTGGAAAGTCACCAGCGCAATCAGGCTGATGAACACGCCAAGTGCGGAGGATGATCGCTTGGGCGGCACGCCGAGCGCGACGGCAAGAAACGGCAGCATGAACATCACCACACACTGCACCAGCCGGCGATGGAAGGTGGCGCTGGCGTCGCGCCGCTCCTCCGAGGTCGCCTCCGTGTTCAGGATCTTGCGGAACAGTTCGGGCAAGGTGGCTTCCAGATTGCCGTCGCCGCGCTCGCGGAAGCTGGTCATGGCGGGCAGGTTCACCGGCAGGTCGTGCTGCACGAAGCTGAGCACGCGCGGCACCGTCGCGTCGTCCGGGCTATGCACCAGCGTCCCGTTCGACAGGCGCAGCAGAATGACCTCGGGATCGTCGGTGGCGAGAAAGGTGCCGCTGGTCGCCGTCACCGCCAGCCGCTGCCCGTCCTTGCTCTGGGCGCGCACGAACAGCCCGCGCAGGTCGCGCCCCTTGTCGAGGCTCTCCTCCACCCGCAAGGTCATGCCATTGCCGAGGCTGGCGAACTCGCCGACCTTGATCGACGCGCCCAGCGCGCCCGAGCGCAGCTCATAGCGGAGATTCTCATAGGAATAGCGCGACAGCGGCTGCAGCCAGCCGACAATGCCGAAATTGATGATGGCAAAGACCGTGGCGAACAGGAACGGCACTCTGAGCAGGCGGAAATAGGAAATGCCAACGGCGCGCAGCGCATCAAGCTCGGAGGACAGCGACAGGCTGCGAAACGCAAGCAGGATCCCCATCATCACGCCGATCGGGATGCCAAGCGAAAGATACTCGGGCAGCAGATTGCCGAGCATCCGCCACACCACATCCACCGGCCCGCCTTCGTTCATCACGAAATCGAACAGCCGCAGCATCCGGTCGAGAACCAGCAGCATCGCTGCGATGACCAGCGAGCCGACCAGCGGCACGAAGATCAGGCGGGCGAGATAGCGGTCGAAACGCGTGAGGCTGAGCAAGGGGCCGTTCAGTCCATTGTGGTCAAAGAAGGTTTACGCCCCATTGTTGCCGCATGCCACCGTCAAAAGCGAAAGGAGAAGCCGGCAGCCCGGCGGCGCGGACGCTTGACGCGACCTATAACGCGATGAAAGCATATGGTCATGAAAATTTCGACATCAGGCGCGCTTGCGCTCATGGCTCTGGCCGCGCCCGCGGCAGCGCAGGACACTGCCGTGGCCGGGATACCGATTTTGGGAACCGACGCGGATGATTGCCGTCCGGGCGCCAAGGCCACGGCGGTGCTGGTCACGGTCATCGGCTTCAAGGACCGCGACGGCCGGCTGCGTGTCCAATATTATCCCGATGAGAAAAAGGACTACCTCGGCTCCGGCCGCTACATCCGCCGGCAGGAAATGCCGGTCACACAAGCCGGCGACATGCAGGTCTGCCTGACCCTGCCGGCGCCCGGCAGCTATGTGATGGTTGCGCTCCATGACCGCAATTCGGACGGCAAGCTCAACGTCTTTTCCGACGGCATCGGCTTTTCCAACAATCCGCGCATTCCGCTCGGCAAGCCCAAGCTCGAAAAGACGCGCTTTGCCGCCGGGCGCGGGCTGACGAGGCTCGACGTTGTGCTCAATTACATGCAGGGTCTCTCACCAAGGCCGATCAAGCGCGACTAGGGGGACGATATGCGGGGGTTTCTGGCGGCAATCGCAGCAGGCACATTGTCTCTCACCGGCGCCGCCTCGGCGCAGGACACCCCGCAAGACGCCGACACCGCTGCCTGGTGGAAAATCATCGGCCATCTATCCAGCGATGCCCATGAAGGGCGTGACACCGGCTCGATCGGTCACAAGCGCGCCGTCACCTGGACGGCGCGGGCGCTCGCCGAAGCCGGCCTGCGCCCGGCCGGCGATGATGGCGGCTGGCTGCAGAGCGTGCCGCTCAACGAGGTCCGGGTCGAGAGCGAGGGCACAAGCTTCCAGGTCATCGCCGATGGCGCCTCCAGCGAGCTGCGCTTCCTCCATGACATCTCAGTCAGGGCGGATGCCGCGCTGCCGGCGCGGATCGAGGCCGGTCTGGCGTTTCGCGGCTATTGCGGGCCGGATGAGGTCGGCCCCGATGTCGCCGGGCGCATCCTCCTGTGCTTCAATGCCCGGAGGCCCGGCCTGCCAAGCGCGCAGGACCGCACGGCCGCCGCCCTTGCTGCTGGTGCCGTCGCGCTGATCAACATCGACGATCCCGGCTATACCCTTGAGCCGCCACGCTGGCCCGAGGCTTATGCCCGGCGCATCAGCATCCGCGTTCCGGCCGCGGCCCCGACTGCGGCCGAGCCAGCGCCCTTCCTCCCCACCATGCGGCTCAATTTCAACGCGCTGCCCAAGCTGCTGGCGGGGTCAGGTCTCCCGGCGGGCGCGCTTCTCGAAACCGCCATGGCCGGCGCGCCGCTCGCCGCCGCCGATCTGCCGGCGCGCATGGCGATCCGCTTCGCCCGCAGCCAGCGCAGCTTCGCCTCAGACAATGTGCTCGGCCTGCTGCCCGGCACCGACCCGGCGCTGGCCGATCAGCTGCTCGTCGTCTCGGCGCACATCGATGCCTATGGCTTCGGCGAGCCGGTGGACGGCGACGGCCTGTACAATGGCGCTTTCGATGATGCCGCCTATGTTGCCGCGCTCATCCGGCTGGCGCACAGCCGGGCCGGCAAGGGCTATCGGCGCCCCGTCCTGTTCGCCATCTTCACCGGCGAGGAAAAAGGCCTGCTTGGCGCCCGCTGGCTGGTCGAACATGCCCGCCCTGAAGGCGCACGCATGGTGGCCGACATCAATCTCGATGCGATCCGCCCGCTGTTTCCCTTGAAGGCGCTGACCCTGATCGGGCTCGAATACAGCGACATGGTCGAGCATGTGCGCGCCGTCGCCGCCCCCATGGGCGTCGAGGTCCGGCCCGACATGGAGCCAATCCGCGGCATGATCGGGCGCACCGATGCCGCGCCCTTCCTGCGCGCCGGCATCCCGGCGGTCTCGTTCATGTTCGCCTATGATCCCGGCTCGGAGGAAGAGGCGCGCTTCCGGGAATGGTATCGCACCCGCTACCACAAGCCGCAGGACGACATCACCCAGCCGATCGATTTCATCGCGGCGCGCGATTTCAACCGCTTCTTCTACGCCCTCACCGCCCGCGTCGCCGACGCAGACACGCCGCCGATGATGACGAAATAGCCGCTATTCGGCGGCCTGGCGAAACAGGCCGACCTGCTCGGCCGCCATCGAAAAGCGCTGGAGCACGGTGGCCAGCTGCTCGGCCGAATGTTCAGCGCAGAGCGAACAGCGCAGCAGGAACACACCCGCCGGCGTCGCAGGCGGCCGGCTCATGTTCACATAGACGCCCAGCTCGATCATCGCCGCCCACATCCGCACCGTCGTTTCCTGGTCCGGCATCAGCACCGAGATGATGGCGCTCTCGGGCGTTTCGGTGGCGAGGCGGAAGCCGCGCGCCTTGAGGCCAGCGTGCAGCGTGCGGGTCATCTCCCAGAGCCGAGCGCGCTTGTCATGGGCGTGCATCAGCTTGCGGATGGAGGTGGCCGAACAGGCAATGACCGCAGGCGGCAGCGAGGCGGTGAAGGTATAGGGCCGGCAGACCAGCCGCAAAATCTCGAACTTCGGATGGTTGGAGACGCAGAAGCCGCCCACCGTGCCGACCGACTTGGAGAAGGTGCCAACGACGAAATCCACATCATCAGCGACACCAGCCGCTTCATAGACGCCGCGGCCATGTTCGCCGAAAAAGCCCATGCCATGCGCTTCATCGACCAAAACCATCGCACCATGCGCCTTGGCGATGGCCACCAGCTCCTTCAGCGGCGCCACATCGCCAAGCATCGAATAAACGCCCTCAAGGATGACCAGCTTGCCCGCTTCCGGCGGCAGGCGGCGTAGGCGCTTTTCCAGATCCTCGGCGCTGTTATGCTTGAAGCGCACGATATCGGCATTGCCCAGATAGCAGCCGTCATAGATGGAGGCATGGCTGTCGGCGTCGAGGATGATATAGTCGCCCTTGCCAGCCAGCGTCGAGACCATGCCGAGATTGGCCTGATAGCCGGTCGAAAACACCATGGCGTGCTTCGTGCCGTAGAATTCGATCAGCGCGTCCTCGCATTCCTTGTGGCCCTGATAGGTGCCGTTCAGCACCCGGCTGCCGGTGGTGCCAGCGCCGAAGGTCTCCAGCGCATGCCGGCCAGCGGCAATCACGTCAGGATCAAAGGTCATGCCCATGTAATTGTAGGTGCCGAGCAATATCGTCTCGCGCCCTTTGATGACCGCCAGCGTCGGCGACTTCACCTCCTCCATCACAATGGCGAAGGGGTCGCGGATGCCAGTGGACAGCAGCCCCTCGCGCTCGGCGATCAGGGCATCGAACTTGGAAAAGAGATCGCTCATTTATTGACCAGCTTCGTGACAGCGTCGGCCACCTGGCCGATGGTTTCAAGGTCGGGCAGCATGTTCAGGGGCATCACAATGTCCCATTCGTCTTCCATGCTGGCCACAAGGTCCATGACCGTCAGGCTGTCCATCTCAAGGTCGCCGGCAAAGGTCGTATCCTCGCCCAGCGCCACCCCCTTGGGGTTGAGCGGCTCAATGAGTGCGATGATGCGGGTGTAGATGGCGGTGCGGTCGGTCATGATTTTCCCCTTGCAGCATTATATGGCCAAATGGGGGCAAAAGCGCGTCTGATGGCAAGCCTCTGGCCAAAGGTCGCAGTCGGTGCAATTCTGTCGCAATCGCTGGGGGATAATTGAAACTCATGGACGAGACACGCCCGAAATCGCATGCCCACTCCATCTATCTGCTCCGCACCATGCAGCAGCAGCATATGACGCTGTCGGCCATGGCCGATCAAAAGGCCAACATGCTGCTCGGCGTCGCCTCGGTGATGCTGGCGCTGGTGGTCCGCAACGGCACGCTGGTCAATCTCCAGCCGCCGCTGCTCATCCTCACGCTCACCGCCTTCTTTGCCGCACTATGCTGCATGGGGGCCGTCATCCCCGCCTTCGGCCGCAAGCCTCCGCGCGTCACCAATCCCGATCTCAAGCCCAACATGCTGTTCTTCGGCGTCTTCGCCGAGCTCGAAGAGCGCGAGTTTCAAGACCATATGCTCAAGATCATGGAAACCGATGACGGCATCTACGAAGCCATGCTCCATGACGTCTACCAGCAGGGCCTTGTCCTCAAGCTCAAGAAATACCGCTATCTCGGCTATGCTTACCGCATCTTCATCATCGGCATCGTCCTGACCCTCGCCGCGCTGCTGCTGGAATTCCTCAAGGCCTAGAGCAGCCCCTTCGCCCGCGCATCGGATATGGTGGCAGCCAGCCCCTCGGCGGTGCTGATTTCGGGTGCCCAAAGCCCGTTCAGCCGGGCGTTGCCGCCGCGCGCTACCCAGTCCGGATGTGTCAGATAACGCGCCCGGTCCCGGCTCAGCTTGGGCAATTGACCGCCAAGGCCGGCAAGGACTGTGGCCACGCCGGCCGCGGCCTTCAGCGCGCCTTCGCTCATCGTCAAAGTCCACAGCCGCCGCCCCAGCGCCGCCCCGATCAGCGCCTGATAGCCGGCATGGGTATAGCCGCCCTGCGCGCCCATGCCGTCGTCAATCTCCAGAATCTCGCCCGACGGTCCGCCGCCCGCCAGCGCCAGCAGCGCGCGGGCCAGATCATCGACATGGATGAGGCTCAGCCTGGCCTCGGTGCTGACCGGCACCAGCCCCAGCCCCCAGCGCGCGGCCTTGAACACCGCCAGCATCTCGGTATCGCCCGGCCCATAGACACCCGGCGGCCGCACGATCACCCAGTCGAGCCCGCTGGCCATCACCTCGGCCTCGGCAGCGGCCTTTGACGCCCCATAGTCAGACAGCCCCGGCTCGCGCGCCGACAGGCTGGAGACATGAACGAAGCGCTGCACGCCCGCACGCCGGGCCGCCGCAATCATGTTGGCCGTGCCGCGCACATTGCCGCGCTCAAAGCCGGCCCGGTCGGCGGCATTGACCACGCCGGCAACATGGACGACCGCTTCCACCCCCTCGCACAGCCGGTCAAGCGCCGCCGTGTCGCCAAGGTCGCCCGTCACCCAGTCCGCGCCGTCCTGAGGCCGCCTGGCCAGCGCACGCACCGGAACAGAGGCAAGGGCGCGCACCCGGCGGCCGACAAATCCGGTGGCCCCGGTGACGGCGAGCATGCGCGCCGCCTCAGGCGGCCGCGTCAAACGGCTGGATTTCGCCGGAAAGATATTGCGAGCGCGCCTTGGAGCGGCTCAGCTTGCCCGACGAGGTGCGCGGCAGCGTGCGCGGCGGCACCAGCTCGACCACGCAGCTCATGCCGGTGATGGCGCGCACCTTGTTGCGGATCGCCTCGCGCAGCGTGGTGCGTTCGGCCGGATCGGAGGTCCGGCACTGGACCAGAACGGCCGGCGCCTCCTCGCCCGAGGGCGTGGTGATGGCGAAAGCGGCAATGTCACCGGCCTTGAAGCCCGGCAGCTGCTCGATCGCCCATTCGATATCCTGCGGCCAGTGGTTCTTGCCGTTGATGATGATCATATCCTTGGCCCGGCCGACGATGAAGATCGAGCCCTTGGAGAGATAGCCCATGTCGCCGGTATCGAGCCAGCCATCGGGGCTCAGCGCGGCTGCGGTGGCCTCCTCATCACGGAAATAACCGGCCATGACGCCGAGCCCGCGCACGAAGATGCGGCCGATCTTGCGGTCGGGCAGCACTTGGCCGGCCTCATCGCGCACCTCAATGGTCAGCCCCGGCACCGCCTTGCCGCAATTGACGATGGCACGGTAGCGGGTCGGGCGGCGGCTCTCGGTGCGGCTGCCCGACAGGCCCGCCAGCGTGCGCTCGTCGATCAGATCAGAGACAATGCCTTCGCCCAGCGGCATGATGGTCACCGCCAGCGTCGCCTCCGCCAGCCCATAGCTCGGCAGAAAGGCCGAGGCTCGGAAGCCGGCGGCCGCGAACACATCGACAAAGGCCTGCATCACCTCGGGGCGGATCATGTCGGCGCCGTTGCCCGCCACCCGCCAGCGGCTCAGGTCGAAGCGCTCGGCAACATTGATGCTGGGCGAGATGCGCCGCGCGCAAATGTCATAGCCAAAGGTCGGGCTGTAACTCAGCGTGTTGTCAGGGTTGCGGCTGATCAGCGTCAGCCACGAAAGCGGCCGCCGGGCAAAATCCTCGGTGGCCAGATAATCGACCGAGATCTGGTTGGCGAGCGGGGCGAGCATGCAGCCGACCAGCCCCATGTCATGATACCAGGGCAGCCAGCTCACCACCCGGTCGCCGTTGCCAGCCTCCATGCAATGCGCATGGCCGGCCAGATTGGCGAGCAGCGCCTCATGCGTCACCGCCACCCCGTGCGGAAAGCGCGTGCTGCCCGAACTATATTGCAGATAGGCGATATCGGTCTTCTGCGCGCGCGGCAGCGTCACCTCGGCGGCGGGCTGGTCGAAAAAGCTGGTCCAGTCATCGGCCGCGCACAGGCCCTCGGCCGCCTGTGCGGCCATGGCAAAGAGCCCGGATGACGACAGCAGCAGCCGCGGCTCCGCCGACCGCAGCTGGACCGCAATCTGCTCGACATAGGCATCGCGGCCGCCAAAGCTGGTGGGCAGCGGTAGTGGCACCGGCAGCGCGCCCGCATAGATGGCGGCAAAAAAGGCCGCCGCAAAGTCAGCCCCGGTCTCGGCGATCAGCGCAATCCGGTCGCCCGGCTTCACCCCATTGGCGACCAGCACGGCAGCGCGGGCGCGCGCGTCGCGGGCCAGCTCGGCATAGGGGTAGGCGCGCATGAGATCGGCGCGAACATCGTGGAAATTGAAGCCCTTGTCGCCGCGCGCGGCATAGTCGAGCGCATCACCCAGCGTGTCGAAATCGGCCCGCCGATAGGGCAGGGTGTCGAATGTGGGGGTGGGTGCCTGAAGCTCTGCGGCGTGGCTCTGCAAGTCCGTCTCTCCTTGCGTCATGCGACCTCGGCCCTGTTCCGGGCCTCTAATCATTGTCTCATGACAGGCGGACGGGTTCAAATTCCGGCCCGATCATGGCAGGAAAGTGGCATGGACGATGACCATCCCGGTACGACGCGGCGCAAGACCCGCCGCCACGGCCCGCCGCCCGCGCCGCGACCCCTTGATGCCGAGCAGCTCAAGGCGCTGGCGCTCCATTATGCGGCCCGCTACGCCACCACCTCGGCAAGGCTCGCCGATTATCTCCGCCGCAAGCTGAAACAGCGCCCCTGGACCAGCGATACACCCCCCGATGTCGAAGGGCTGGTGGCCCGGCTGGTGACGCTCGGCTATGTCGATGACGCGCTCTGGGCAGCCTCGAAGCAGCGCGAAATGCAGGCGCGCGGGCTGGGGCCACGCCGCGTGGCGCAGGCCCTGCACGCCGCCGGAGTCGCCGCCCCTTCTGAAGACGCCCTTGAAGACACGCCCGAACCCGCCATCATGGCCGCCGTGCGCTTCGCCCGCCGCCGCCGCCTCGGCCCGTTTCGCCGCATCGATGCGCCGCCCGGCGACGCTGACGCGCGCAAGGCCATGGCGGCCATGCTCCGCGCCGGCCATGGCTTTGAAGAGGCGCGCCGCGTGCTCGCCGCGCCCGATGCCGCCGCCGCCGAGGCGCTGTGCGAGGAATGAGCGGGCAGGCGCTTCTCGACCAAGGCGGCTTCCGCTTCGATGAACGACCGGCAAGGCGGCAGACGCCGCCCCCCCAAGCGGATATGGCAGATGCATGACAATGCTTGCGCCCCTGCTCGTGCCAGAGGATGAGCGCGCGCCGCTGGTGCCGCGGCGCGTGGCTTTGCTCTCCATCGCCGGCTTCTGGGTCTTCTATTTCTGCATCAACACGCTGCGCGTCGCAGTCTTCGACCAGCCCGAGCAATTGCCCATGGCCGGCCGCCGCCTCATCGTCACGCTGTTCGGCGCGGCGCTGACGATGCTGCTCTGGCAATGGCTCCAGCGCCGCGCCGGCATCAGCAGCAGCCGGCTCGTCGGCCTCGTCTTTGCCGCCTGCGTGCCGATCAGCCTCGTCTTCTCCTCAGTCAACTATCTCGTCTTCTTCGTCATCGCTCCCAGCCCCCGCCTGCTCGAAGAGCTGGCCGCCTTCCCGCTTCAGGAAGACGGGCCATGGCTCCTCATCTTCGGCCTGGCGGCCAACTGGTATTTCTTCGTGGTCGCCTGGGGCATTCTCTACATCGCACTCGCCTATGCCGGCCGCGTCCAGCGCGCCGAGCGCGCCGCGGTCGCCGCGCGCGCCGAAGCGCAGGCCGCGCAACTCCGGGCGCTGCGCTATCAGGTCAATCCGCATTTCCTCTTCAACACGCTCAATTCGCTGTCAGCCCAGGTCATGGCCGGGCGGGCCAATGATGCCGAAGCGATGATCCTCAACCTCTCCACCTTCTTCCGCTCCAGCCTCGCCAGCGATCCCGAGGCCGATGTGCCGCTCGCCGATGAAATCGCCCTGCAGCGCCTCTATCTCGACATCGAAAAGGTGCGCTTTCCCGACCGGCTGCGGGTCGAGATCGATGTGCCGCCGGCCCTTGAGCGGGTGCCGGTGCCGGCGCTGATCCTGCAACCGCTGGTCGAGAATGCGATCAAGCACGGCGTCGCGCGCAGCCGGGCGCCGGTCCGGCTCCGCATCACCGCGACCCATGAAAACGACCGTCTGGTGCTGTGCGTCAGCGACGATGCCGTGCCTGAGGCGGCCCCGGTGCCGGGCAATGGCATCGGCATGGCCAATGTGCGCGCCCGGTTGGAGGCGCGCTTCGGCACAGCGGCGCGGCTGAGCAGCGGCCGGGTGGCAAGCGGTGGCTTCGCCTCGCGGCTGGAAATGCCCATGGCTGCGGTGGCGCTTGTCTGAGCCGGCCGCACGGCTGCGCGCCGTCGCGGTCGACGATGAGCCGCTGGCCATCGAGCGGATGAAGATGCTGTGCGCGCGGCTCGACACTGTCGAGCTGGCCGGCACAGCCGCAGACGGCGCCTCGGCCCTGCCGCTCATCGAGGCAATCCGGCCCGATGTGCTGCTCCTTGATATCGACATGCCGGGCATGACCGGCCTTGAGCTTGCCGCCCGGCTGCCCGCCCGCCTCGGCGACGCCATGCCCGCCATCATCTTCGTCACCGCCTTTGATCAATATGCGCTGGCGGCCTTTGAAGTGGCGGCGATCGACTATCTGATGAAGCCCATCGACGCAGCCCGGCTCGCGCGCGCCTTCGAGCGGGCGTCGAGCTGGCGGCGCAGCGCTGAGACCGCCCCGGCATGGCTTGAGGAATTCTGGGTGCCACGGCGCGGCGAGCTTGTCCGCGTCTCGGTCGATGATGTCGAATATGTGCAGGCCGAACGCGATTACATGCGGCTCAGCACCGCCGGGCGCAGCTTCCTCATCCACCAGACCATCTCCAACCTCGAAGCCCGGCTCGATCCGGCGCGCTTCGTGCGCATCCACCGCTCGGTGATCGTCCGCCGGGACCGGGTCGCGCGGCTGTTTCACGAGCGCAGCAGCGGCTGGCATGTCGAGCTCGCCGATGGCCTCGTCCTGCCCGTCGGCCGCACCCACGCCGCCAGCGTCAAGGCACTGCTCACAGGGCAGGCCGATCCGGGCTGACACGCCGCGGCGTTTTGCTACTTTGTCGCAATAACCCCTTGCAACACGACCGTCACACGCCTAACGCCGGCTGCGAACAACTCGCATTCGCAAGGCAATTTTCGTGAAGCTCATTGGAAAAACATCGTTTCTAGCGCTCTCGGTCGCCCTTTCCTCGGCCGCCGCCGCCGCCGCCGCTGACGCCGCTGCCGCTGATGCGGATGTCTGGGGCACCGGCCTCATCACCGTCACCGCCCAGCGCAGCGATGTGCTCGACATCGGCGGCTCGGTCACCGTTCTCGATGCCGAGGCGCTCGACACCTTCTCCTACAGCGACGTCAACCGGGTGCTGCGCCAGGTTCCCGGCGTCATCATCCAGGAGGAGGACGGCTTCGGCCTGCGCCCCAACATCGGCATCCGCGGCTCGGGCACCGACCGCTCGGCCCGCATCGCCGTCATGGAAGACGGCGTGCTCATCGCGCCCGCGCCCTATGCAGCACCCGCCGCCTATTATTTCCCCCGCCTCGCCCGCATCCAGGGCGTCGAGGTCACCAAAGGCCCCGGCGCCATCAAATATGGCCCGAGCACGGTGGGTGGGGCCATCAACCTGTTTTCCACCCCGCTGCCCGATGGCCCGGCGGGCCAGCTGACCGGGCGCGCCGATCTCTTCGCCGGCAATTTCGGCACCCAGCGCGCGCTCGGCTCGGTCGGCGGCTGGGCCGGCCTTGGCGGCGGGCTCGAAGTCGGCGGCCTGATCGAGGGGCTCTACGAACATTCGGACGGCTTCAAGCGCATCGATGCCGGCGGCGAGACCGGCTTCAAAATCTCCGACATGGTCCCCAAACTCGGCCTGCGCTCTACCGACGGCGCCCATGCGCTCACCTTCAAATATCAGCGCTATTCCGAGCGCTCCGACGAGACCTATCTCGGCCGCAGCCTCGCCGATTTCGCCGCCGACCCGGACCGCCGCTACAATGGCAGCCAGCTGGACCAGCTGAACGTGGCGCATGAGACCTTCCAGCTCACCCATGACTGGCAGATCAGCGACCGCGTGAGGATGACCACCATCGCCTACCGCAACGACACCTCGCGCTCCTGGTACAAGCTTCAGGATGTCCGCAACAGCACAGACACCGGCTGGGCCAGCCTGCGCAGCGTCCTCGCCGATCCAGCCGCCAATCCCCTCCAATTCGCCGATCTCGAGGGGCAGGCCGGCTTCACCGGTCGCGCCGGCGCGCTCAGGGTGCGCAACAACAACCGCGTCTATCAATCCACCGGCATCCAGTCGGCGCTGTCCGCCGGCTTCGATACCGGCAGCATCGCCCACACGCTCGAAGTCTCGGCGCGCTATCATGAAGACAGCGAAGACCGCTTCCAGCAGGATGACCGCTATCAGATGGTCGATGGCCGCATGGTGCTGTCCAGCGCCGGGCTGCCGGGCAGCCAGGCCAACCGGCTCGGCGAGGCCAAGGCCTGGGCCTTTTACGTGCAGGACCGCATCGAGGTGGGCGCGCTGACACTGGTGCCCGGCCTGCGCTACGAAACCATCGACCTGCGCCGCACCGACTGGGCGCCGGGCGACGCCGCACGCACAACCCCGACCGGAGTGCGCGATTCAAATGTCGATGTCTGGATCCCCGGCATCTCGGCAACCTGGCGACTGACCGACGAAGTGCGGCTGATCGCCGGCGCCCACCGCGGCTTCGTCAGCCCCGGCCCGGGCTCGACCATCGATCCCGAAACATCCTGGAACTATGAGGCCGGCGTGCGCGCCGGCAATGAAGGCTGGGCCGTCGAAGTCATCGGCTTCTTCAATGATTACAGCAATCTGGTCGGCACCTGCACCGCCTCCACCGGCGCCGATTGCGACATCGGCGACCAGTTTGCCGGCGGTGCGGTCGAGGTGAAGGGCGTCGAGGCCAGCGCCTCGACGGTGGTCGGATCCATCGCTGCCCAAGGCTTCGAAGTGCCGGTCTTGCTCGTCTACACCTATACCGACGCCCAGTTCCAGACCGATTTCGTCAGCGGCTATGGCCCCTGGGGCAGTGTCTCGGCTGGTGACCGCCTGCCCTTCGTGCCCGAGCATCAGCTGACCTTCGGGGCCGGGGTGCGGCTGCCCAAGTTCAGGCTCGATGGCACCGTCAACCTCGTCGGCCAGACCCGCCAGACCGCCGGCCAGGGGGCGATCCCGCCCGAAGACCGGATCGATGGCCGCGCCGTCGTCGATCTTTCGGCCGCCTATGACCTTCTGCCCGGCCTGTCACTCTTCGGCACGGTCACCAATCTCTTCGACACGCGCTACAACGTCGCCTTCACCCCTGCTGGCGCCCGGCCCGGCGCGCCGCGCATGGCGATGGGCGGCGTCAAGCTGCGTTTCTGAGCTGCGCCGGGGGCGTGTGCGCCCCCGGCACCGCGCTCAGGCCTCGACCGGCGGCGCCTGCGGCTTCTTCGCCCTCGGCTTCTTCGCGCGCGGCGGCTTCTTGGGCGCCGGCACGATCTCGAAGGCCAGGTCATTGTCCTTCACATAGACCCGCACCTCGCCGCCATGCGCCAGCTTGCCAAACAGCAGCTCCTCGGCCAGCGGCTGCTTGATCTTGTCCTGCAGCAGCCGGCCCATCGGGCGCGCACCGTAAAGCTTGTCATAGCCCCGCTCGGTCAGCCACGCCTTGGCCTCGTCGGTTAGCGCGATATGCACGTCGCGGTCAGCCAGTTGTAGCTCAAGCTGCAACACGAACTTGTCGATGACCCGCGCCACCACCGACAGCGGCAGATAATCGAAGGGGATGATCGCATCGAGCCGGTTGCGGAACTCGGGCGTGAACATCCGCTTGATCGCCTCCTCATCCTCGCCGATGCGGGTGACCGCACCAAAGCCGATGCCCTCGCGCGCCATATCGGCCGCCCCGGCATTGGTCGTCATGATCAGGATGACATTGCGGAAATCGACCGTCTTGCCGTGGTGGTCGGTCAGCCTGCCATTGTCCATCACCTGCAAAAGGATGTTGAACAGGTCCGGATGCGCCTTCTCGATCTCGTCGAGCAGCAGCACCGAATGGGGCTGCTGGTCAACGGCATCGGTCAAAAGGCCGCCCTGATCGAAGCCGACATAGCCCGGCGGCGCGCCGATCAGCCGGCTGACCGAGTGGCGCTCCATATATTCGCTCATGTCGAAACGCGTCAGCGGAATGCCCATGATGCTGGCCAGCTGGCGGGCCACCTCGGTCTTGCCGACCCCGGTGGGGCCGGAGAAGAGATAGCTGCCAATCGGCTTGTTCGGCTCGCGCAGGCCAGCGCGCGCCAGCTTGATCGCCGACGCCACCTTCTCGATCGCCTTGTCCTGGCCGAAGACCACACGCTTCAGGTCCGATTCAAGGCTGGCCAGCGCCTTGGTGTCGTCGGTCGAGACCGATTTCGGCGGAATGCGCGCCATGGTGGCGATCACCGCCTCCACTTCCTTCACCCCCACGGTCTTGCGGCGCTTCGATTCGGGTAGCAGCATCTGCGAGGCGCCGGTCTCGTCAATCACGTCGATGGCCTTGTCGGGCAGCTTGCGATCATTGATGTAACGCGCGCTCAGCTCGACTGCGGCCTTGATCGCCTCGGGCGTGTATTTGAGATTGTGGTGCGCCTCATAGGAAGGCCGCAGCCCCATCAGGATCTTGATCGCATCCTCGACCGTCGGCTCATTGACGTCGATCTTCTGGAAGCGCCGCAGCAGTGCACGGTCCTTCTCGAAATGATTGCGGAACTCCTTGTAGGTGGTCGAGCCGATGCAGCGGATCGCGCCCGAAGACAGCGCCGGCTTCAACAGGTTCGAGGCATCCATCGCCCCGCCCGAGGTCGCCCCGGCACCAATCACCGTGTGAATCTCATCGATGAACAGCACGGCGTCAGGCAGCTTCTCCAGCTCGTTCACCACATTCTTGAGCCGTTCCTCAAAGTCCCCGCGGTAGCGGGTGCCGGCCAGCAGCGCGCCCATGTCGAGCGAATAGATGACGGCAGGCTTCAGCACATCCGGCACATTGCCCTCGACGATCTTGCGCGCCAGCCCTTCGGCAATCGCCGTCTTGCCGACGCCGGGATCACCCACATAAAGCGGATTGTTCTTCGAGCGGCGGCACAGGATCTGGATGGTCCGGTCCACTTCGGCGGCCCGGCCGATCAGCGGGTCGATCTTGCCGGTCTTCGCCTTCTCGTTGAGGTTGACGGTGAACTGCTTCAGCGCCGATTCCGGTTCCTTGCCCTTCTCGCTGCGCGCGCGCGGCTTCTCCACCTCTTCCTCCTTGTCCGCACCCTTGGGGCTGCGGCCCTCAGCACTGCCCGACTTGGCGATGCCATGGCTGATGAACGACACCGCATCGAGGCGGCTCATGTCCTGCTGCTGAAGGAAGAAGACGGCATGGCTCTCGCGCTCGGAAAACAGCGCCACCAGCACATTGGCGCCCGTCACCTCGTCCCGCCCCGAGCTCTGCACGTGCAGGATGGCGCGCTGCACCACCCGCTGGAAGCCGGCGGTGGGCGAGGGGTCGGTGCTGGCGTCGGCCTTCAGCGCCGTCAGCTCATTGTCCAGATAATTGGCCAGCTGGCTGCCCAGCTCCTCGACATCGACATTGCAGGCCTTGAGCACGGCCAGCGCATGGGTGTCAGACGTCAGCGCGAGCAGCAGATGCTCGAGCGTCGCATATTCATGCGTGCGCCGCGCGGCTTCGGCCAGCGCGTTGTGGAGCGTCTTTTCAAGCTCGCGGGTGAAGGATGGCATCCCGGTCTCCTCATGGTGCCGACGCAAGGGCGCGGCGGCAAAAGTGCGGCGTCACCCGGTCGGGGGCGCATCCCTTGTGAGAACGGCCTCCATGGGCTCGGCTTGCAACAGGAATGTCACCTTCATGCGCCAAACAATCAAGGGGGCAGGCGCAGATAATCATCACTGCGGCCTTGCGGCACAGGCCAGCTGCCGCCAATCTGGCCACATAACAGGAGACAAGTTCATGATGCGATTTGCGATTCTGGCCGCCAGCCTGCTGGCCGGCAGCGCGCTTGCCCAAGGCGCGCCTGAGCCATCGATGGCCCCGCAGCTGCCCCCGGGCTATCTCGCCCCCGAGGCTGCCATGGCCAGCGCCGTCATGCTGCCGCCGCCGCCGGCGCGCAACAGCCCCGCCGAAATCGCCGACCGCTATCTCTACGCGCTGAGCGCGCGCGGCATCGGCGGGCCGGACTGGGTGGCCGCCACCGAGCAGATCAGCATCCAGGCCCCGGCCTTCCAGAAGGCGCTCACCTGCGCCATCGGCAAGCTGCCGGGTCCTGCTACCCGAAAGCTGCTGGCGCGCACGGCGGCCGATTTCGTGCCGCCCATGGCCGCCGCCAAGGCCAAGTTCAACCGGCCCCGCCCCTTCACCACCGACAAGGGCCAGGCCTGCGATCCCGAAACCGCCGACGGCGTCGGCGCCGCGCTCGGCATGGCCTATCCTTCCGGCCATTCCGGCATCGGCTGGCTCTGGGCGCTGACCCTTGCCGATGCGCTCCCCGCGCGCGCCAATGAGATCCGCGCCTTCGGCAAGGGCACTGGCGATCTGCGCGTCGCCTGCCGCGTGCACTGGATGTCGGACGTGCAAAATGGCCGGGTGCTGGCCGTCAGCATCCACGAAAAGCAGCGCGCCACCCCCGCCTTCCAGGCCGACCTCGCCGCCGCCAGGGCCGAGCTTGAAGCTGCCGAGACCCTGCGCTGCGAATAGCGCAGCGGCTAGTTCAGCGGCCTGATCTCGATCACGCTCGGCACCGGCATCGGGTTCGGGCAGCGCTTTGCCCAGGCCAGCGCCTCGTCCATGTCCCGCACCTCCCAGAGCCAGAAGCCGGCGACAAGGCTCTCGGCGGGCGCAAACGGGCCATCCGCAACCGTGCGCGCCTCCCCGTCACACAGGATGCGCTTGCCCTGCGCCGAGGGTTGAAGCCCCTCGGCCATCACCAGAACCCCCGCCGCGCGCAGGTCATCGTTGAACGCGCCCATGGCCGCCATCATGCTCGCGGTCCATTCCGGCGCAAACAGCCCCTGCTCGCTGGCCTCGGTCGCCTTGACGATCACCATCACGCGCACGGCCACGCCCTGCTGTCAGCTGGCCGCGTTGAACGGCTTGTCCTTGTCCGGCCGCAGGTCGCCCGGCAGGCCGAGCACGCGTTCGGCGATGATGTTGCGCAAGATCTCGTCGGTGCCGCCCGCAATGCGCAGGCCCGCTGACCAGAGATAGGAGCCCTGCAGCTTCTCGATCTCGGGGTCCGCACCTTCGGTCACAAAGCCGTCCCCGCCCGCCAGATCGAGCGCAAAGGCCGACATGTCCTGCATCGTCTTGGCCACCACGACCTTGGCGATCGACTGTTCCGGCCCCGGCATCTGCCCGCGTGACAGCGCCGAAAGCGCCCGCATCTGGGTCAGCTTGATGCCCTCATCGGCAATATAGCTCGCCGCAATCCGCTGGCGCACGTCAGCGGCCTCGATGGCGCTCTGCCCGCCCGGCGCTTCCACCGACTTGGCCAGCTCCATCAGCGTCGCATAGCCCGGCGCATGGCGCGGCTTGCCGCCCACCGCCAGCCGCTCGTGCATCAGCGTGGTCAGCGCCACCTTCCAGCCGTCGCCCTCGGCGCCCAGCCGGTGGCTGTCCGACACCCGGACGCCGGTGAAGAACACCTCGTTGAAATCCGAGCCGCCCGACATCTGCTTGATGCCGCGCACCTCCACACCTTCGGCCTTCATGTCGACAATGAACATGCTCAGCCCCTTGTGCTTGGGCAGGCTAGGGTCGGTGCGGCACACGACAATGCCAAAATCAGACGCATGAGCAAAGCTGGTCCACACCTTCTGGCCATCGATCACCCACTCATCGCCGTCGCGCACGGCGCGCGTGCGGATGCCAGCCAGGTCAGAGCCCGCCGACGGCTCGGAAAACAGCTGGCACCAGACCTCCTCGCCCAACAGCGCCTTGGCGACATAACGCGCGATCACCTCGGGGCTGCCATGGGTGAAGACGGTCGGGATGCACATGCCCAGCCCGATCGAAAACAGGCCAGATGGCGCATGAAAGCGGCTCTCCTCCTGCCCATAGATGATCGAATGCATCGGCGAGAGGCCCTGACCGCCCATCGATTTCGGCCAGGTGATGCCCGTATAGCCCGCCTCGAACTTCTTCTTCTGCCACGCCTTCGAACGGCGGATGAACTCGTCAAGCTTCCAGGGCTGGGCCGGCGGGCTGCGATATTCGGCAGCATTTTCCTCGAGCCAGGCGCGCGCGCTGGCGCGATATTCGGCCTCGGCAGCGGTGTCGTTGAAGTCCATATCTTATCCCCTTCAATGCCAATATTGGCAGATGCCGCCCCGATTACGCTGCGGCGCGGTTTCGCAGCTCCAGCGCGCGCACCAGCCGGTCCGCCCAAAATGCCTTTGGCCCCAGCGCCGCGCTCAGCGTGCGGCCCCGCCGATAATAAAACTGGCAATCGCTCTCCCAGGTGAAGCCGATCCCGCCGTGCAGCTGCACCGTCTCCTCCACCGTGAAGCCGAGCGCCTCCAGGCTCGCCACCCGCGCCGCACTCGCCGCCTGCGTCAGCTCGCCGCCGCCCTCAATCATCGCCAGCCCATGCAGCGCATGAGCGCGCGCCAGTTCAAGCTTGATATACATGTCGGCGCACTTGTGCTTGACCCCCTGATAGCGGCCGATGGTCTGGCCAAAGGCGACGCGGGTCTTGGCATAATCGACCGTCATCGCCATCGCCGCCGCCGTCGTGCCCATCGCTTCAAAGGCCAGAATCACCGCCGCCCGGTCAAGCCAGACCAGATAATCGCTGGCGCTGCCCAGCGGCTCCGCCGGGGTAGCATCCAGCGTCAGCCGGCCATGGCGGCGCACAAGATCGATCGTCTCCACCGCCTCGACCTTGGCGTTGGCAGCCTCGACCAGCCACAGCGAAGGCCCGTCCGGCCCGGCCGCCGCCACGATCACCAGCGACGCGCTCGGCAGATCGGCCACCGGCGCCTTGACGCCGGAAAGCGTGCCGCCCGCCGCCGTCGTCCGCACTGAAACCGGGCTCACCCCGCCCGGCTCGCTCCAGGCCACCACCGCAATGCTCTCGCCGCTGGCAATTTTGGGGAACAGCCGCGCCTGCTGCTCGGGGCTGGCCGCGACCAGCAGCGCCTCGGTCGCCAGCAAATGGCTGACCAGCGGCACACAGGCGAGATGCTGGCCGCAAGCTTCCGCCAGCATCGCGCTCTCCTCGGCGCTCAGCCCCAGCCCGCCATGCGCCTCGGGCACCCGCGCCGCCGTCCAGCCCAGTTCGGCCACCGACGACCATAGCGCCGCATCATGCGCCGGCGCGCCCTCGGCCATGGCGGCGCGCGCCCGGGCCGGCCCGGCGCGCTCGGCCAGAAACTTCTGTGCCTGCTCGCCCAGCGCCTTGGCATCATCGGAAAAATCGAAATTCATCGCCGTCTCCCCAGCTCCGTATCCGAGCATTGCGCCTCAGTTTACGCAAAGGGAAACCTGCCGCAACCCGCCAAAGAAAGGGGGCTAGCTCTTGAACAGTCGCTCGGCTGCCGAGCGCACCGCCGAGGCATCGGCGAGCCGCGCCCGGCACCGCGCGATCTCGCCCTCCAGCGTGGCGATCCGCGCCTCCACCTCGTCGCGGCTCATCCGGTCGAGGTCCTGCATGATCAGCTCGCCAAGCAGGCCGCTCGTCTTTCGCGCTGGTGCCAGTTCTTCCTCGTCCATCGCCTGATGGTTGACCGGACAGGCGCCGAGGTCAATATCCCCTCATGACCATTCCCGACACGATGACCGCCATCGATCCCGAAGTGCCCGGCGGGCCGGAGGTGCTGGTGCCCGTCAGCCGTCCCGTGCCCCGCCCTGCCGAGGGCGAAGTGCTGATCCGCGTCGCCGCCGCCGGGGTCAACCGGCCCGATGTGCTGCAACGCATGGGCCTCTACCCGATGCCGCCCGGCGCCCCGCGCATCCCCGGCCTCGAAGTCGCCGGCACGGTGGTCGCGCTCGGCGATGAGACGGTCCGCTGGCGGGTGGGCGAAAAGGTCTGCGCGCTGGTCCCCGGCGGCGGCTATGCCGAATATTGCACCGCCCCCGCCGGCCAGTGCCTGCCGGTGCCGGCCGGCATGGCGATGGCCGATGCCGCCGGCCTGCCCGAAACCTGGTTCACCGTCTGGTCCAACATGGTCGACCGTGGCCGCGTCCAGACGGGTGAAACCTGCCTCGTTCATGGCGGCACCAGCGGCATCGGCGTCACCGCCATCAAGCTCGGCCAGCTCATGGGCCTGCGCATCATCGTTACCGCCGGCAGCCCGGCCAAATGCGCCGCCGCTCTGGCGCTCGGCGCTGCCGCCGCCATCGATTACAAGGCGCAGGATTTCGTCACCGAAGTGAAGGCGCTGACCGACGGCCGCGGCGTCGATCTCGTGCTCGACATGGTCGGCGGCGATTATGTCGCGCGCAACATCGCCTGTCTGGCCGCCGATGGCCGCCATGTCTCCATCGCCTTTCAGCGCGGCGGCAGGGGCGAGGTCGATCTCGCCGCCGTCATGGCAAAGCGCCTCACCCTCACCGGCTCGATGCTGCGCCCGCGCCCGGTCGCCTTCAAGACCGCCATCGCCGAAACGCTGGAAGGTGCTGTCTGGCCCGAATATGAGGCCGGCCGCCTTGCCCCGGTCACCGACCGGCTGTTCCCGCTCGCCGAGGCCGCCGCCGCCCATGTTCATCTCGAATCAGGCGCCCATGTCGGCAAGGTGGTGCTCACCGTCGCGCCTTGATATTCGCCGGCCCGCAGCGTAGAAGACATCCACAAGCCGCCCCCGAGGGGCGGCCTTTTTTATTTCGTCATAACGACAAGGTGAACAAACATGGCCGTCTCCAAGGCGCAAAGCCCCGACACTCCGCTGATGCCGCACGCCACCGCCGCCTGGCTGGTGGACAATAGCGCGCTCAGCTTCTCGCAGATCGCCGAGTTTTGCGGGCTGCACATCCTCGAGGTCCAGGCCATCGCCGATGACACCGCCCAGACCAAGCTGACCGGCCGCGATCCGATCCGCGCCGGCGAGCTGACGCAGGAGGAGATCGACCGCGGCCAGGCCGATCCCGATTACACGCTCAAGCTCTCGCGCATGCCCGAGCAGCAGCGCCGCACGTCCGGCCCGCGCTACACGCCGGTCTCCAAGCGGCAGGACAAGCCCAAGGGCATCCTCTGGATCATCAAGAATCACCCGGAAATCACCGATGGCCAGATCTCCAAGCTGATCGGCACCACCAAGAACACCATCTCCGCCATCCGCACCAAGACGCATTGGGACTATGCCAATCTCGTCCCCATCGATCCCGTGACGCTCGGCCTCACCACCCAGCGCGAGATGGACGCGCTGGTCACGGCCGCCGCCAAAAAGGCCGGCATCGAGACCGCCCCCGACATCGCCAAGCTGGGCGAAGACCGCGCCGCCCTCGTCGCCGAGCTTCAGGCCGAGCGCGAAGCCGCCGCCCGCGCTGCCGAAGCCGCCGCCAGCGGCGAGACCGCACCGGCCGAGCCCACCACCGCGCTCGAGCGCGGCGAGGCGCTGTTCCGCAAATAAGCCACCGTCACACGCCTTTAACACGCCTCTGCAACACGGGCCGCAGAGGAGTGCAGCCATGATTTCACGAAGGCAGATTTTGGGCGGGCTCGCCGCCACGTCGCTGGCGGGCTGCGCCACTGGCGCGTCCCGCCCGGGCTTCCCCACGCTCGCCGGCCGCATGTCGCTCCCGCCCGCGCCGCTGCTCGATCCCGATACCGTGCTCACCCGCATCGGCATCGGCTCCTGCTTCAACCAGAACCGCTCGGGCGCGCTGCTCGAAACCGCGCTGCGCAGCCAGCCGCAGCTGTTCCTGTTCATGGGCGACAATGTCTATGGCGATACCCGCTCGCCCGACCTCGACGAGCTGGTCGCCGCCTATGCCGCAGCCCTCGCCCGGCCCGATTATCGCCGCTTCCGCGCCAGCCTGCCCATCGCCGCGGTGTGGGACGATCATGATTTCGGCCTCAACGACGCTGGCGCCACCTATGCCTACAAGCAGGCGACCCGCCCGCTGTTCTTCGATTTCTGGGGCATCCCCGAAAATCACCCCCGGCGCCGCACCGCCGGCATCTACGACGCTTTCATCACCGGCCCCGAGGGGCGCCGCGTGCAGACCATCCTCCTTGATACGCGCAGCTTCCGCGATGACTGGCCCGCCACCGATGATTTCGGCGCCGCCGGGCGCGAGCGCTATATCGAAAATCCCGATCCCGCCCTCACCATCCTCGGCGCCGACCAATGGCAATGGCTCGAAGATCAGCTGCGCCAGCCCGCCGATGTCCGCATCATCGTCACCTCCTATCAGCTCGTCGCCGATGGCCATGGCTGGGAATGCTGGCGGCTGTTCCCCACCGAGCGCCAGCGCTTCTACGCCCTGCTCGCCAAGACCCGGGCCAGCGGCGTCGTCCTCGTTTCCGGAGACCGGCACCGCGCCGGCATCTACCGCGAGACGCGCGGCCTGCCCTATCCGCTCTATGAGCTCACCTCATCGGCCATCAACATGGGCTCGCGCGGCCAGCATCAGGAAGAGGCCGGCCCGAACCGCCTCGGCCCCAGCTTCTCCGCCGACAATGTCGGCCTTGTCACCCTCGACTGGGAGACCGCACGCATCGGCTTGCGCATCCTCGACGCGCAGGACCGCACCGTGCTCTCCCACGACATCGACATAGCGGCGCTTCGAGCCTGATTTTCTCGCCTTCGCTCGGGTCCTAGTCGTTCTCGCCTTCGCTCGGGGTCCTAGTCACTCTCACTGCCGCCCAGCGGCAGCGGCAGCTCCTTTGGCGGCTCGCGGTCAAGAAGCCCGGCCGCCTTCAGATCGGCAAGGCCGGGCAGGTCGCGGCGGCTGGCCAGGTTGAAATGCGCCAGAAACCCCGGCGTGGTCGCATATTGCAGCGGCCGCCCCGGGGTCTCGCGCCGCCCGGCCGGCCGCACCCAGCCCGCCTCCATCAGCACATCCAGCGTGCCCGGCGATACCGCCACGCCCCGTATCTCCTCGATCTCGGGCCGCGTCACCGGCTCATGATAGGCAATCACCGACAGCGTCTCCACCGCCGCCCGGCTCAGCTTGCGCACCGCCTCGCGGGTGGGCCGCAGATGATGGGCAAGGTCGGGCGCGGTCTGAAAGGCCCAGCGCCCGCCGCGCTCGACAAGGTTGATGCCGCGCGCCGCATAGGAGTCCGCCAGCTCGCGCAGCAGCGCAGGCAGGTCGCCGCGCGTGCCGACATGGCGAGCCAGCTCGGCCAGCCCAAGCGGCGCTTCGGCGGCAAAGATCACCGCCTCCAGCGCGCGCAGCGTCTCGAAATTCTCGCTCATGCCCGCCCCCTGACCAAAATCGGCGCAAAGGCCGCGCCCTGGCTCATCTCGGCCCGGCCCTGCCGCACCAGCTCCAGCGTCGCCACAAAGCTGGATGCCAGCACCGAGCGCGCATAGCCTTCATCCACCAGACCGGCGGGCAAAAACCGCGACAGCTCGGCCCAGTCAAGGCTCGCGCCCAGCAGTCGCTCAAGCCGCTCGATCGCCTCATCCAGCGCCATCACCGGGCGGCGGCGCACGACATGCACCCCGTGCGCAGCGCGCGCTTGGATATTCCCATAGGCGCTCAGCAGCTCGAACAGGCTGACATCATAGCGGTTTTCCACCTCGCTCGTCAGCCCCTCCGGCTTGGCTCTCCGAAAATTGTCCCAGCCCAGCTGCGGGCGGGCGAGCAGCTTCTGCCCCGCCTCGCGCATCGCGCTCAGCCGCTGCAACTGAAACTGCAGCTTCAGCGCCAGCTCCGCCGGGTCCGGGTCTGCATCCGGCTCGGGCGGCAGCAGCAGCGCCGATTTGAGATAGGCCAGCCACGCCGCCATCACCAGATAATCCGCCGCCAGCTCAAGGCTCAGCGCGCGCGCATCGCGGATGAACGTCAGATATTGCTCGACCAGCTCAAGAATCGATATCTGCGCCAGATCGACCTTCTGGGCACGCGCCAGCGTCAGCAGCAGGTCAAGCGGGCCTTCCCAGCTGCCCAGCTGGAGGATCAGAGGCCCCGGCGTCCCGGCGGCGCGCGGCGGGCCATCAAACTCATCCTCCAGCCCGTCGGTCATACCGCCAGCAGCCTGTCGCGCGCCTCCGCCCAGCGCGTCATCGGCGTCTTGTCGCCGCCGCCCGCCCAGGCCATGGCCGCATCAAGCCGCCGCCGCCCGGCTTGCGAAATCGGGTCCAGAGCGGCGGCAATTGCCTCCATTTCGGCCATTTCGCCCGAGCAATGCAGCGCGATATCGCAGCCCGCTGCAAGTGCGGCCCGGGCGCGCGCCCCAAAGTCACCGCTCAGCGCCTTCATGCCCAGATCGTCCGACATCAGCAGCCCCGAAAAGCCGATATCATTGCGAATGAACTCAATCACGCGCGGCGACAGCGTCGCGCAATTGTCCGGGTCGAGCGCGGTGTAGGTGACATGCGCCGTCATCGCCATCGGCGCCGCCGCCAGCCGGCGGAAGGGCTCGAAATCGCGCTCCAGCGCCTCAAGGCTCGCCTCAACCACGGGCAGCTCCAGATGGCTGTCCGCCGCCGCCCGGCCATGGCCGGGGATATGCTTGACCACCCCGCACACCCCGCCCTGCCGCAGCCCGTCCAGCGTCGCCCGGCCAAGGGCCGCCACCTGCATCGGCTCGGCGCCCAGCGCCCGGTCGCCGATGATGTCATGGCCGCCGTTATCACGCACATCGAGCAGCGGCAGGCAATCGACCGTGATGCCCAGCTCGCGCAGCATCGTCGCCAGTGCCAGCGCGTTCAGCCGGCAGGCCTCTATGGCCGTCACCGGCGCCCGGCGGTACAGCGCGTCGAACACCGCCCCGCTGGGAAATTCGGGCCAGTGCGGCGGCCGCAGCCGGGCTACCCGCCCGCCCTCCTGATCGATCAATATGGGCAGGTCGCGCCCGGCCAGATCGGTCAGCGACGCGGTCAGCGCGCGCAGCTGCTCGGGGCTCTCCACATTGCGCGCAAACAGAATATAGCCAGCCGGGTCAGCGCTGCGAAACAGCGCCCGCTCCGCCTCGCCGAGCACCGTGCCTGCCAGTCCAAAAAACGCCGGGATCATCGCTGGGCCTCGCTGGTCTTCACTTGCGCACAAGGGTCGCCCGTCGTCCCCAGCCGGGCACAGAGCTTGGCCGGGTCCGCCGTCTCGGTGCGCAGCCGCCACAGCGTCCGCCCCTCGACCCGGGTGCTGACATAGCGCGGCGACAGACCCAGCATGCCATGCTTTCTGACAAGCTGGCCCCAGGCCGCCTCGGCGCGCTCGCGCGACGAATAGGCGCCAAGCTGCACCTCGCCCGCCGCCAGTGACAGCGGCGCCGGTGCGCGCGGCTGGGCCGCAGCAGGCGCAACAGACGGGGCAGGGGAGGGGGCAGGGGCGGGCGTAGCCGGCGCCTCGGTCGCCCGCATCGCCTCGGGCAACAGGTCGACCGCCTCGCCCGCCGGCTCGCCCGCCGGCTCGGTGCCGGGGCGCGGCAGCGGGTCTTCGGGCGCTGCCGAAAGGTCGATGTCGCTCGGCTGGTCAATGCCCGCGCCCGCCGCATACATGGTGTCGCCCTGTCCCTCCACATCCAGCCCGCGCGGATCATCGGGGCGCACCTTGTAAGGCCCCGGCTCGGGCAGGATCAGCGGCGCCTGCGCGGCCTCCATATAGCCCGCCTCGCCGCCGTCGCCCGGCCGCAGCAACACGAACACGATGATGATCGAGACCAGCGCCAGCGCCGAAAGCCCGGCGATGATGCGAAAGGTCAGGCTGCGTTTGCCAGATCCCGGCGGTGTGGCTGCAGCCAGCCAGGGGGCCTCGTCATCGCCTGCCATCAGTGCAGCTCGTCCGCCGCGTCCACGCCGATCACCGCCAGCGCATTGCGGATCACCTGTCCCACCGCCTGCGCCAGCGCCAGCCGTGCGGCCGTCAGCGCGGCATCGTCCGGGCGTACGAAGCGCCGCGCCGCATCATCGTTGCCGGCGTTCCACAGGCTGTGAAAGCCCGCCGCCAGTTCGGCCAGGTAAAAGGCGATGCGGTGCGGCTCGCGCGCGTCCGCCGCCTGTTCGATGAGGCGCGGAAAGCCGGCCGCCAGCTTCAGCACCGCCAGCTCGTCATCGCAAAGCAGCGACAGGTCCGCCGCCGGCAGCGCCATGCCGGCCTCGGCCACCTTGCGCCCCAGCGAGGCAATGCGCGCATGAGCATATTGCACATAAAAGACCGGGTTCTCGCGCGTCTGTTCCACCGCCTTGGCGAAGTCGAAATCAAGCGGGCTTTCCGGCCGCTTGGTCAGCATGATGAAGCGCACCACATCCTTGCCCACTTCATCGACGATATCGCGCAGCGTCACGAAATTGCCGGCGCGCTTCGACATCTTGAACGGCGCACCATTCTTCATCAGCTTGACGATCTGGATCACCTTGATGTCGAGCGGCACCCGGCCGTCCGACAGCGCCTTCACCGCCGCCGTCACCCGCTTCACATAGCCGGCATGGTCCGCGCCAAAGACATTGACCAGCGCGGTATAGCCCCGCTGAATCTTGTCATAATGATAGGCCACATCGCCGGCGAAATAGGTCCAGCTGCCGTCCGATTTCTTCATCGCCCGGTCGCTGTCATCGCCGAACTCGGTCGAGCGGAACAGCGTCTGCGGGCGCGGCTCCCAATCCTCGGTGCTGGTCCCCTTGGGCCGCTCCAGCACGCCCTGATGGATCAGCCCGCGCGCGTCGAGCGCGTCGAGCGCCTCCTGCACCCGGCTGCCTAGCGAGGCTTCGGAGAAAAACACGTCCTGATGAATGCCGAGGCTCGCCAGGTCCTCGCGGATCCGCGCCATCATCCGCTCGACGGTCAGCGCCCGGAACATCGGCAGCCACTCGGCCTCGGGCGCGTCCACGAAGCGGTCGCCATGCTCTGTCGCCAGCGCCTCGCCGATGGGGATCAGATAATCGCCCGGATAATAGCCCTCGGGCACGCTCACCGCCTCGCCCAGCGCCTCGCGGTAGCGCAGATGCACCGAGCGGGCGAGCACATCGACCTGCCCGCCCGCGTCATTGATGTAATATTCGCGCGTCACCTCATGCCCGGCAAAGGCCAGCAGGCTGGCCAGCGCATCGCCCACCACCGCGCCGCGGCAATGGCCGACATGCACCGGCCCGGTCGGGTTGGTGGACACATATTCGACATTGATGCGGCTCTCCGGCCGCGCCGCGCCGCGCCCATAGTCATGGCCCGCCGTCAGAATCGAGGCCAGCTCGGCCTCCCACACGCCGCGCGCCAGCCGCAGATTGATGAAGCCCGGCCCGGCCACCTCGGCCGCCTCAATGTCATCAAGCGCCGCCAGCCGCGCCGCCAGCGCCGCCGCGATCTCGCGCGGCGGCCGCCCGGCCTGCTTGGTCAAAACCATCGCGGCGTTGGTGGCGATGTCGCCGTGCGAGGGGTCGCGCGGCGGCTCAGCCGTCACCGCGCCGGTATCAAGCCCGGCCGGCAGCTCTCCCGCCGCCTGCATGGCAGCGAGTTGGGAGAGAATGAGATCAAGAAAGCGTGCGTGAAGATGCATGCGGCCCGGCATAGCCGCTGGGACAGCGGGAAGAAAGAGGCGGCGAGCCCCGGCCCGCCGCCTGAATTCAGGCGATGACGACGCCCTGCCGCCGCCGCCGCCGCGCCGCTGCGCCCACCAGGCCAAAGCCGGCGATCAGCATCGCCCAGCTCGCCGGCTCGGGAACCGGCGCATCCGGGCCGGTGCCGGAAGCGAAATTATCAAAGGCCACGCCCAGACCTGTTGATTTTCCGCCCGTAAAGACAAAATCGAGCCGAGCGATCTGACCAAGGAACGGCGAGGTTTCGTCAAAGCCAAAGGACCAAGGCAAACCGTCGAGCGAGCTCAGGCCGTTGGTGTTGCCAAGCGGGCTCAGCACGCTGCCAAGCAAAGCTCCGCTGCTGTTGCGCGCATCCACCCGCCACTGCTCGGTGTTGCTCGCACTGGTGCCATCAATGTCCCAGATCTGCCCGCCGATCGGCCCGACCACGCGGCGCAGATACAGGATCGAAAAGAACGGCTGCGTCGAGGCTTCGAGCGTCTGCGACAGCGTGTTGCCGCGCAGGAGATAATTGCCGAGACCGGGCGTCTCGGCGGTGGGCACAAAGCCGACCCGCTCGACATCGAAACGGTCGGTGTTTGCCGGCGCCCGGTCATAGACAAAGCCTTCCGGTGACGTCTGCGTGCCGCGCTGCTCGAGAAACAGGTCAAGGCCCGGGCGGGCCATAAAGGAAATGCCCAGCTCATTGTAACGGAGCGGGGTCACCAGCGTATCGTCTGCCGCGGCATCCTCGAAATCGATCGTGGTCGTCGCCTGTGCCGCGCCAGCAAGGGCAAGCCCGGCCGTCGCCATCAAAAGACCAGCAGAAAAGCGCATACCTAGCTCCCATCGAACCCGCCCGACCGATTCGCAGCGTTTACGCTTTGTTTATACCTGTTATTTTATGTTAATCAAATGACGGGCGCGCAGGAATTTTCTCAGCCGCAGCACAAGAGCGCCGGGCCGGCGGGCGGGTTCATGGGGCAGGGTGCGAAAGGGCCGCCTCAGGCGGCGAGCGTCGCGTCCGAAATCGCGTAGAGCGGCGACGGGCCGCGCGTCACCGCCGGGGCCAGCGCGCCCGCCTGCGGCAAGATTTGCTCGGCATAAAAGCGCGCCGTGGCGATCTTCGCCTCCAGAAAGGCCGGGTCGCCCTCGCCGGCGCTCAGCATCGCCTGCGCCGTCTGCGCCTGGCGTGCCAACAGCCAGCCGCCGATGGTCAGCCCCATCAGCCGCAGATAGGGCGTCGCCCCTGCGGCCTTGTCGTCAGGGTCGTTGGTCGCCGCCAGCCAATGGGTTGTCGTCTCGGCCGCCGCCAGCGCATCCTCCAGCCAGGGCGCCAGCCCGTTCAGGGCCGAATGCGCGGCCAGTTCCTGCACGGTGGTGCGCATGTCGGCGAGCAACAGCTTCCAGTGCTGGCCGCCATCCATGCTCAGCTTGCGCCCCACCAGATCGAGCGCCTGAATGCCGTTGGTGCCCTCATAGATTGGCGCAATGCGCGCATCCCTCAAAAATTGCGCCGCCCCCGTCTCCTCGACAAAGCCCATGCCGCCAAACACCTGCAGCGTCATATTGGCCACATCGACCCCGCAATCTGTCGCAAAGGCCTTGGAAATCGGGGTCAGCAGATCAGCCAGCCCGGCGCCCTCGCTGTCACCGGCATGGCCGCGGTCCACGGCCGCCGCATTCAGATACACCAGCGCCCGCGTCGCCTGCGTCAGCGCCCGCGCCGTCATCAGCGTGCGCCGCACATCGGCATGCTCGATGATCCGCACCGGCTTGCCGCCATGGCCGAAGCGCGCCGACTGGACCCGGTTCTGCGCATAATCCAGCGCATGCTGCATCGCGGCCTCCGCAATCGCCACGCCCTGCAGCCCCACCTGCACCCGCGCATTGTTCATCATCGTGAACATGGCGCGCATGCCCGCGCCCTCGGCCCCGACCAGATAGCCCACACAGTCATCATGGTCGCCAAAGCTCATCGTGCAGGTCGGCGAGGCATGGATGCCCAGCTTGTGCTCCAGCCCCACGCATTTGACATCGTTGCGCCGGCCATCGGCCAGAAACTTGGGCACGATGAACAGGCTGATGCCCTTGGTGCCCGGCGGCGCATCGGGCAGGCGGGCCAGCACCAGATGCACGATATTCTCCGCCACATCATGCTCGCCCCAGGTGATGTAGATCTTGGTCCCCTTCAGCCGGTAGCTGCCATCGGCATGCGGCTCGGCCCGCGTCGTCAGCGCGCCCACGTCCGATCCCGCCTGCGGCTCGGTCAGGTTCATCGTGCCGGTCCATTCGCCGGTCACCAGCTTCGAGAGATAGTGCTGCTGCTGTTCGGGGCTGGCATGCGCCGCCAGCGCCTCGATCGCCCCCTGGCTCAGCATCATGCACAGCGCAAAGGCCATGTTGGCGCTGGTCAGCTGCTCCTGCACCGCCACCGTCACCGCAAAGGGCAGGCCCTGTCCGCCATGCGCCTCGGCCACGCCCAGCCCGGCCCAGCCGCCCTCCACATATTTGGCATAGGCCGCAGCAAAGCCCGGCGGCAGCGTCACCCGCCCATCCTCGAGGCGGGTCGGCACCGTGTCCCCGGTCCGGTTCAGCGGCGCAAATTCGTTCTGCGCCAGCTTCGCTGCCTCCTCCAATATCGCCGCCACCATATCGGGCGTGGCATTGGCATAGTGCGGCAGGCTGGCCAGCTGCGGCAGATCGGCAATGCAGTCGAGCACAAAACGCTGTTCGGCGGTGGGGGCGGTATAGGTCATGGTCGCTCGCATCTTGATGGGGTCGACCCGGCTATAGCCTAGCCTTGCGGCCAGCGGGAGGGGTCTGCGAGCAGATGCCGCTCCCAGGCCAGCGCATCGGCAATGATCGTCCTCAGATCGTCCCGCGCCGGCCGCCAGTCGAGCAGCGCCAGCGCCCGCGCCGGATCGGCCACCAGCCGCGCCACATCACCCGGCCGGCGCGGCGCGACCGCGCGCGCCAGCCGAACGCCGGCCACCTCGTCCACCATGTCCAGAACGTCGAGCACCGAGGCCCCCCGGCCATAGCCGATGTTGAGCGCCAGCGGCGCCGGGTCGCCCGCCAGCCGGTCGAGCATCGCCAGATGCGCTGCTGCCAGATCGCTGACATGGATATAGTCGCGAATCCCGGTCCCGTCGGGCGTGTCGAAATCATCGCCCGTCACCTGCATCACCCGGCCCGGCACAAGGGCGGCCTGCACCGCCAGCTTGATCAGATGCACCGCGCGCCGCGACACCTGCCCCGAGCGCCCCTGCGGATCAGCGCCCGCCACATTGAAATAGCGCGCCGCCGCCACCCGCAGCCCGTGCGCGGCCGCGGCATCAAACAGCATCCGCTCGACCATCGCCTTCGACGCCGCATAGGGATTGACCGGCGCCACCGGCAGTTCTTCATGCAGCCGGAGCGCCTCGCTCGCGCCGTAAACCGTGCAAGTCGAGGAAAACAGAAACCGCTCCACCCCGGCCGCCAGCGCCGCCTCGATCAGCGTCAGCGAGCCCGCCACATTGTTGCGGTAATAGGCCAGCGGCACCGCCACCGATTCCGGCACCGAAAGCGATCCGGCACAATGCACGATCGCCGACGGGCGGTAGCGCGCAAACAGCGCCGCCAGCGCCTCCGCGTCGCCGCTGCTGCCCTCCACAAATTCCGCGCCCGCCGGCACCAGCGCCCGGTAGCCGGTGCTCAGATCATCCAGAATCACCACCTCGTCGCCCCGGTCGAGCAGCGCCAGCGCGATATGCGAGCCAATATAGCCGGCGCCGCCGGTCACGAGGATCATCCCCTGTCTCTTGCCGCCCGAAGGTGTTGCGTCAAGCCGCTTGCCCATTAAGAAAGCGCATGGACGCGTCTCTCATCCGCCCCGCCGACAGCGCCGGCATCGCCGCTGCGGCCGCCCGCCTGCGCGCCGGCGGCGTGGTGGCCGTGCCGACGGAGACGGTCTATGGCCTCGCCGCCTGCGCTGCCGACCCGCGCGGCGTCGCCGCCATCTACGCCGCCAAGGGACGCCCGTCGCGCAATCCGCTCATCGTCCATGTCCTCGGTCTCGCCGAGGCCGAAGCGCTGGCGGTTTTCGATGACCGCGCCCGCGCGCTCGCCGCCGCCTTCTGGCCCGGCCCGCTCACGCTCGTGCTCCCCCGCCGTGCGGAAGCCCCGCTCGCCGAGGCGGTGAGCGGCGGCCAGCCGACGGTGGCATTGCGCGCGCCCGCCCACCCGGTGATGCGCGCGCTCATCGCCGCCGTCGGGCCGCTGGCCGCGCCCAGCGCCAATCGCTCGGGCCATGTCTCGCCCACCACAGCCGCGCATGTCGCCGCCAGCCTCGGCCCGGCCGCCGGGCTGATCCTCGATGGCGGGCCGTGCCGCGCCGGGCTCGAATCGACCATCATCCAGCTGGCGGGTGGCGAAGCCCGGCTGCTCCGCCCCGGTGCCGTCCCGGCCGAAGCGCTCGTCGCCCACACCGGCCCGCTGGCCGGCGCCAACACCCAGGCCCTGATCGCGCCCGGCATGATGGCCAGCCATTATGCGCCGCGCCAGCCAGTGCGGCTGGATGCCGAAACCGCGCGCGCCGATGAATTCCATATCGGCTTCGGCGCGGTCGCAGGCGATCTCAATCTCGCGCCCGACGCCAGCCTCGAAGCCGCCGCCGCCCGGCTGTTCGCCGCGCTGCACACTGCCGAAGCCAGCGGCCGCGCCGGCATCGCGGTCGCGCCCATCCCCGCACATGGCCTGGGGGCGGCCATCAACGACCGGCTGCGCCGCGCAGCTGCTGATCACCCATAGATTTGCTATTGCGAATGACTTGCAAGTAAGGCACACTCCCTCGGGTCATCGCAAGGGAGCGCAGGATGTTTGTGGCAGACGGCCTTGGCGGCAGCGGCGAGCCAGCCCCCCCCGAAGCGCGCGAGATGGTGCTGCTCTGGAGCCTGCGCTGTCTCGCCGCGACCATGGCAAGCGGCGGTGCCAACGCGCGAGAGCCCAAGGTCGAGGCCGCGCTGCTCCGCCAGTTCGGCGAGGCCGGGCAGGAGATGGCGGTGCTGCTGCGCTGCCTCGCCCAGATGCTGCCCGCCGCCGCCGGGCCGGGCCGGGCGCCGGCAAGCCCCTGCCCAATGCCCAGCTGTGCGGCGCGCGGCTGCCTCGGCGCCGCCAGCCTCGGTCCCGGCGAGCGGCTGCTCCTCTCGGCCCTGCGCAGCCCCAGACAGGTTTCGCTCGCGCCACTCTTCGGTCCCGAAGCCGCCACCGCTGCAACCCAGCTGACCAGCCTGATCGCCATGCTCATGCGACGGAGCTGCTGAACAGGCGCGCCTGCGGCGCCGTGGTGGGGTGCCGCGCGCACAGCCAGCGCGTAAGGCAGGCGGATGGCTGATCGTCGCCCCTCTGCCGTCCCCAGCGGCCGCATCGCCCGCTTCGCCCGCTTCGGTTCCATGGCCGGCGGGCTGGCCGGGCGCGCCGCGCTCGGCAGTGCGCGCGCGCTCGCCAGCGGCCAGCGCCCCGATCCCGCCGCCCTGCTGCTGACCCCGGCCAACATCCGCCGCATCACCGACCAGCTTGCCGATCTGCGCGGCGCAGCCATGAAGATGGGCCAGCTCATCTCCATGGACACCGGCGATTTCCTGCCGCCCGAGCTGTCCGAGATCATGGCGCGGCTGCGCGCCGACGGGCAGGCGATGCCGCCCCGTCAGCTGCGCAGCGTCCTTGATCGGGGCTGGGGCAGGGGCTGGCTCGCTCGCTTCGCCCGCTTCGATGTCCGCCCCATCGCCGCCGCCTCCATCGGCCAGGTCCACCGCGCCTGGCTCAAGGATGGCCGCGAACTGGCGGTCAAGGTGCAATATCCCGGCGTGCGCAGCAGCATCGACAGCGATGTCGACAATGTCGCCATGCTGATGCGCCTCTCAGGCCTTGTCCCCGCCCATCTCGACACCGCCCCCATGCTCGCCGAGGCCAAGCGCCAGCTCCATGAAGAAGCCGATTATGCCCGCGAGGCCGAGTGTCTGGCCCGTTTCCACGCGCTCCTCGCCGATGATCCCGCCTTCCTCGTGCCGCGCCTCCACCCCGAGCTGACCACGCCCGATATCCTCACCATGGACTATGTCCCCGGCGTCCCCATCGAGACGCTCGCCGAGGCCCCGCAGCCAGTCCGTGACGAGGCGATGACCCGGCTGATCGCGCTCGTCTTTCGCGAATTGTTCGAGTTCCGCCTCATGCAGACCGACCCCAATTTCGCCAACTACCGCTGGAACCGCACCACCGGCCAGCTCGTCCTCCTCGATTTCGGCGCCACCCGCGAAATCTCAGTTGATGTCGCCGCGCGCTACCACGAGCTGATGGTCGCCGGCCTCGCCTCAGACCGTGCCGCCACCCGCACCGCCGCCGTCCGAATCGGCTTCTTCAGCCCCCAGACCGGCGCCGACAAGCAGGACCGCATCCTCGATCTGTTCGAGGCCGCCTTCGCGCCGGTCAAGACCAGCGGCACCTTCGATTTCAGCAGCACCGATATCGCCGCCCGCCTCAAGGATGATGGCCTCGCCCTCGCCCAGGACCGTGATTTCTGGCACATCCCGCCCGTCGACACGCTGTTTCTCCAGCGCAAGTTCGGCGGCCTGTTCCTGCTCGGCGCCCGGCTCAAGGCCCGCGTCGATGTCCGCGCCATGATGGCCGCCTGGGCCACCCGCCCGCTTTAGGGCGCCACCGGCACGATCAGCGCCAGGCAGCGCCCGGCGTCCATCGCCGTGCCGTCAGGCGCCCGCGCCACGGCGGTGCGCGCCAGCGGCACACGGCTCTCGGCGGTGGGGTAAAGAAACACGTCAAACACGCAGGGCGGCCGGATGAACTGGAGCTGCCGCGCCGGCCCTTCGCTGCGCGCCATCGAGGGTGCGCCAAGCAGCGCCGTGATGCTCGTCTCGGGTTTGCGCAAGATCTGCAACAGCCCCGGCGGGTCGGGATTGATGACGGGCGGGGGCGCGGCGCTCCTGATCGTCGGCGTGCCCGCACAGCCCGCCAGCGCCAGCAGGCCGAACAGGGAAGGCGCGCGCATCCAGCTCATCGCCAACCTCCTAGCCTTTGCCGCCCGCCCGCGCTAGGGACGCGCCCATGAACCAGACATATGATGTTCTCGCCATCGGCAACGCCATCGTCGACGTGATCGTCGCCGCCCCGCCCGAATTTCTGAGCGAGCGCGACATCGCCAAGGGCTCGATGCGGCTGATCTCGGCCGAAGAGGCCGAGACGCTCTACGCTGCCATGGGGCCGGGCCGCGAGATCAGCGGCGGCTCGGCCGCCAATACCGTCGTCGGCATGGCCATGCTCGGTGCGCGGCCCGCCTTTGTCGGCCGCGTCGCGCGCGACCAGCTGGGTGAGGTCTTCACCCATGATATCCGCGCCGCCGGCGTCGATTTCACCACAGCGCCAAGTGCGGGTGGCAACCCCACCGGCCGCTGCCTGATCGTCGTGACGCCTGACGGCGACCGCACCATGAACACCTATCTCGGCGCCTGTCAGGAGCTGACCATGGCCGATCTCGATGCAGCCATGATCGCGGCTTCGGGCATGCTCTATCTCGAAGGCTATCTCTGGGATCCGCCCGCGCCGCGCGCCGCCATGGAAACCGCCATCGCGGTTGCCCGCAGCGCCGGCCGCAAGGTCGCCATGACGCTCTCGGACGTGTTCTGCGTCGAAGGCCACCGCGCCGATTTCCAGCGCCTGCTCGCCGGCCATGTCGATCTGATGTTCGCCAATGAAAACGAGGCCTGCGCCCTTTACCAGACCAGGGATCTCACCGCCGCCATCGCCGAGCTGCGCCAGCACAGTGCCATCACCGTCATCACCCGCTCCGAAAAGGGCGCCGTCGTGGTCGCCAACGGCGAAACCCATGTCGTCGCCGCCGAAACCCCCGCCCGGGTGCTCGACACCACCGGCGCCGGTGATCTCTTCGCCGGCGGCTTCATGGCCGCCCTCGTTCAGGGCCGCAGCCTCCCCGACTGCGCCACCGCCGGCTGCGTCGCCGCCGCCGAGGTCATCAGCCATTACGGCGCCCGCCCCGAAGCCGATCTTCAGGCGCTGGTGAAAGCCCGTCTGGGCTGAACCGGACGCCTCAGGCGTCCTTGCCGCCCGGCGTGTGGATGCCCGGCAGCGGCGGCACACCCTGCGGCGGAATGTCGGGGTCAAGCTCCGAAACCCCGTCAATGCCCAGCGCCACATTGGAGCGGCTGCGGCCATAGGCGAAGTAGAAGACGATGCCCGCCGCCGCCCAGGCGAAGAAGAACAGGATCGCCGTCGTCGACAGGAAGGAGAACAGCACGATGCAGCCGATCGCGGCCATCGGCGCAATCACCCACACCGCCGGCGTGCGGAAGCTGCGCGGCCGGTCCGGCTGCTTGACGCGCAGCATCATGATCGCCAGCGCGACGAACAGAAAGGCGCACAGCGTGCCGCCATTGGAAATCGCCGCCAGCTGACCCACCGGGAAGAAGGCCGCTGCCACGGTCACACCAGTGCCGGTGATGATGGTGACGATGTGCGGCGTCTTGAACTTCGGATGCACCTTCGACAGCGCGCGCGGCAGCAGCCCGTCGCGGCTCATCACGAAAAACACCCGGGTTTGGGCAAACATCATCATCAGAATGACGCTCGGCAGCGCAAAGCCGGCCGCCAGCCCCAGCAGATTGCCCACGCCCGGATGGCCAATCTCGCGCAGCACATGCGCCAGCGCCTCATTGGAGCAGACCACCGACTGCAGCAGATCAGCCTTGCAGGCCGCCACCAGCTCGGGCGAGCCGGGATAAGGGGCTGCGCCATCGACCATGCCGACCGGCTGCGCCCCATAGGAGCCGATGACGCCAACACCCACCAGCAGATAAAAGGCCGTGCAGATGACAAGGCTGCCAATCAGCCCGATCGGGATGTTGCGCTGCGGGTCCTTGGTCTCCTCGGCGGCCGTCGAAACCGCGTCAAAGCCGACATAGGCAAAGAAGATGATCGCGGCCGCCGAAATCGCCGACGTCGGCCCCAGCGGCATGAACGGCACGAACTTCTCCGCCTCATAAGCTGGCAGCGCCAGCGCGATGAACGCCGTCAACGCCGCCACCTTCACCACCACAAGCACAGCATTGACCGTCGCGCTCTCCTTGGTGCCCACCACCAGCAGCGCCGTCACCGACATCGCGATAATGACCGCCGGCAGGTTGATGATCCCGCCCGCATAAGGCCCGGCCGTCAGCGCATAGGGAATCTCGAGGCCGGCAAACTCCTTGAGCACGCCCACCGCATAGCCCGACCAGCCGACCGCCACCGCGCTCGCCGCCACCGCATATTCCAGCACCAGCGCCCAGCCCACGATCCACGCCATCATCTCGCCGAAAGTGGCATAGCTGTAAGTATAGGCAGAGCCCGACACCGGCACCATCGAGGCCAGCTCGGCATAGCAGAGCGCCGCCAGCCCGCAGACCACCGCGGCAATCACGAAGCTCAGCAGCATCGCCGGCCCGGCCAGCTGCGCGGCCTCCGAGGTCAGCACGAAGATGCCGGTGCCGATGATGCCGCCAATGCCGAGCATGGTCAGCTGAAACGCCCCCAGCGTCCGCGTCAGCGATTTCTTCTCAGCGGTCGCCAGAATCGAATCGAGCGATTTCACACGCCAGTCAGCCAATGGTGATCCCCTCTTGATACCCTGCGGTTGTCAGAACTAGCGCCCCACCGTGCGCTGCACAATCGCGCCGCATAGGGACAGGCAATCGCGAGCCGGTCAAGCCGACTGTGACCATATGATGAAATATCACATGATAGCCATTATGTTATCTAAATCACAAAATAACTGGCGATCGCCGCCTGAAGGGCGTATCCCCGCACCATGACCATCACCCAGACCCGCGCAACCCTCGCGCCCGACGAGGCGCAGGCGCTCGCCCGCCTCGATGGGCAGCGGCCGCACATGGTCGCCCAGATCCTCGATTGGGCCTCGATCAACAGCGGCAGCCGCAATCTCGCCGGCATCCGCGCCGTCGCAGACCGGGTGGAGGCCGCCTTCGCCCCACTCGGCGGCGAGGCCCGGCGCGTCGCCCCCCGCCGCGTCACCAGCCTCGACGCCGATGGCCGCGAGGTCGAAATCCCCCATGGAGAGAGCCTGCACATCGTCAAGCGGCCCGAAGCCCCGGTCCGGGTCCTGCTCACCGGCCATCTCGACACGGTGTTCCCCGAAGATCACCCCTTCCAGCGCTGCGTCTGGCTCGACGAACACCGGCTGAACGGCCCCGGCACCGCCGACATGAAAGGCGGCATCGCCGTCCTGCTCGCCGCCCTTGAAACGCTCGAGGCCAGCCCGCTCGCCCCCCGCCTCGGCTGGGAGGTGGTGCTTGTCGGTGATGAGGAAGTCTCCTCATTGGGCTCCGCAGCCCTTCTCGCCGAGACCGCGCAGCGCTGCCACCTCGGCCTCACCTTCGAGCCCGCGCTCCCCGACGGCACGCTGGCTGGCGCAAGGCGCGGCTCGGGCAATTTCTCGGCCCATGTCCAGGGCCGCGCCGCCCATGCCGGCCGTAACCCTGAAGACGGCCGCAATGCCGTCGTCGCCGCCGCCGATCTCGCGCTCCGCCTCGCCGCGCTCGCCGATGAGGCGCTCAGCGTCAATGTCGCCCGCCTCGATGGTGGCGGGCCAAACAATGTCGTGCCCGAAAGCGCCGTGCTGCGCTGGAACATGCGCCCCGCCACACGCGCCGATCAAGCCCGCGCCGAAGCCGGCATCGCCGCTGCCGCGCGCGCCACCGAGGCCGCGCACGGCGTCACCATCTGCTGCCACGGTCATTTCGCCCGCCCCCCCAAGCCGCTCGATGCCAATCAGCAGCGGCTGTTCGATCTCGTCCGCGCCTGCGGCGGCGCGCTCGGCCTCGATCTGCGCTGGCGCGACACCGGCGGCGTCTGTGACGGCAACAACCTCGCCGCCACCGGCCTCGCCGTGGTCGATACGCTCGGCCCGCGCGGCGGCGCCATCCATTCCCCTCAGGAATATCTCTGCGCCGATTCGCTTGAAGAGCGCGCCCGGCTGGCCGCCCTTCTGCTGCTTCGTGTCGCCCGCACAGGCTGGGTGCGCTGATGTGGCTGGTCACGCCCGCGCGCACCGATGATCTGCCGGCGCTGCTGGCGCTGGCCCGCCTCGCCGGCAGCGGCATCACCAACCTCCCCGCCGACCCCGACGCGCTCGCCGCCCGCCTTGCCTGGTCGTGCGAAAGCTTCGCCCGCACCGCCACCGCCCCCGACAATGAGCTCTACATCCTCGTGCTCCGCCACAGCGAAACCGGCGCCATCGGCGGCACCGCCATGCTGTTCAGCCGGGTGGGCGCGCGCTGGCCCTTCTATTCCTACAAGCTCAGCCAGTTCAGCCAGGCCAGCCGCGAGCTGAACCGGGTGGTGCCGCTCTCGCTGCTCAGCCTCGTCACCGATCATGACGGCGCGTCCGAAGTCGGCGGTCTGTTTCTCCACCCTGATCAGCGTGCCGGCGGGCTGGGCAAGCTCTTGGCGCGCAGCCGCTATCTGTTCATCGCCCAGTCCCGCGCCCGCTTCGCCGATCGCATCATCGCCGAGCTGCGCGGCGTCTCCGATGCGCAGGGCCAGTCGCCCTTCTGGGATGCCATCGGCCGCAAGTTCTTCGGCATGAGCTTCCCCGAAGCCGATGCCTTCAACGCCGCCCACGGCAGCCAGTTCATCGCCGACCTGATGCCACGCCAACCCATCTACACCGCCCTCCTGCCCGACACCGCCCAGGCCGTCATCGGCCAGCCCCATCCCGGTGGCCGCGGCGCGCTCGCCATGCTCACCCGCGAAGGCTTTGCGCAGGAAAATTATCTCGACATCTTCGACGGCGGCCCCACCCTCACCGCCCGCACCGACCAGCTGCTCACCGTGCGCAGCGCCCGGCGAACCCGCCTCAGCGGCCATGCCGAGGAGGGCACGCCCGCACTCATCGCCAGCGGGCAGGGGGCAGAGTTCCGCGCCTTCGCCACCCCGCTCGGTGCGCAAGGCACCACGCTCCCAGCCGAAGCCGCCCGCGCCGCCCGGCTCTCTCTCAAGGACGAGCTCCTCCATGTCCCGCTCTGACACCCTCACCAGCACCAACCCCTGCACCGGCGCGCCGCTCTGGCAAGGCCCCGTCGCCAGTCCCGCCGATGTCGCCGCAGCGGTGGCCGCCGCGCGCGCCGCCGCCCCCGGCTGGGCCGCCACCCCGCTCGCAGATCGTCAGGCGCTCGCCCGCCGCTTCGCCGCCGCCGTCACCGCCCAGGCCGAAGACTTCGCCGCCCTCATCGCGCGCGAAACCGGCAAGCCGCTCTGGGAAGCGCGGACCGAAGTCGCCAGCACCGCCGCCAAGGTCGAAATCAGCATCACCGCGCAGGCCCAGCGCGCCGGCGAGAGCGAGGCCGAGCTCCCCGGCGCCCGCTCGGTCACACGGCACAAGCCGCACGGCGTCCTCGCCGTGCTCGGCCCCTATAATTTCCCCGCCCATCTGCCAAATGGCCATATCGTGCCTGCCCTCATCGCCGGCAACACGCTGGTCTTCAAACCCTCCGAGCACACGCCCGCGGTGGCCGAGTTCATGGCCCGCCTCTGGGCCGAAGCCGGGCTGCCTGCGGGCGTGCTCACCCTCGTCCACGGCGCCGCCGCCACCGGCCAGGCGCTCGCCGCCGCCGACACGGACGGCCTGCTCTTCACCGGCTCGGCCGGCGCCGGCGCCGCACTCGCCCGGCAGTTCGCCGAAACCCCGGGCCGCATCCTCGCCCTTGAAATGGGCGGCAACAACCCGCTCATCGCCTGGGATGTCGAAGCGAACGACATCGAAGCCGCCGCCGCCCTCATCGTCCAGTCCGCCTATCTCTCCGCCGGCCAGCGCTGCACCAACGCGCGCCGCCTCATCGTGGCAGACGGCGCGCACGCCCCGTTCGTCGAAGCCGTGCTGGCGCTCAGCCAGCGGCTCATCCTTGATCACCCCTTCGCCGATCCCCAGCCCTTCCTCGGCCCGGTCATCCACAATGGCGCCGCCGACAGCCTTGAGGCCGCCGCCGCCGCCATGGCCGCGCGCGGCGCCACCGTGCTGGCCCCGCTCGCCCGCCCCGTCCCCGGCCGCCCCTTCCTCACGCCCGCGCTCCTCGATGTCACCCACATGACCGGCCGAGACGATACCGAGCTGTTCGGCCCTCTGCTCCGGCTCGTCCGCGTGCCGGATTTCGACGCCGCCCTGGCCGAAGCCAACGCCACCCGCTTCGGCCTTGCCGCCGGCCTCATCGGCGGCGACCGTGCGCTCTATGATCGCTTCTGGGCCGCCAGCCGCGCCGGTGTCGTCAACTGGAACCGCCCCACCAACGGCGCCGCCTCCTCCGCCCCCTTTGGCGGCGTCGGCGCCAGTGGCAATCACCGGCCCTCGGCCTATTATGCTGCCGATTATGCCGCCTGGCCCGTCGCCAGCCTCGAAGCCGATACCCCGTCCGCCACCATCACCACAGGGCTGCGCTGATGCTCCAGGAAATCAATTTCGACGGCCTCATCGGCCCCACCCACAATTATGCCGCGCTCAGCCTCGGCAACATCGCCAGCCAGTCCAACGCCGGCGCCACCAGCCGCCCGCGCGAAGCCGCCCTTCAAGGCCTCGCCAAGATGCGCTTCGTCATGAGCCTCGGCCTGCCGCAGGGCTATCTGCTGCCCCTCGATCGCCCCGCCACCGGCTGGCTGCGCAGCCTCGGCTTCACGGGTGATGATGATGCCGTCTGCGCCGCCGCCCATGCCGCTGACCCGCGTCTCTTCGCCCAGGCCTGTTCCGCCTCCTCAATGTGGACCGCCAACGCCGCCACCGTCTCGCCCGCGCCCGACACCCGCGACCGGCGCACCCATCTCAGCGCCGCCAATCTCGCCCGCATGGTCCACCGCAGCCACGAACACACCGAAACCGAAGCCATGCTGCGCCGCGTCTTCGCCCACCCCCATTTCGCCGTCCATCCGGCCCTCCCTGCTGCCTTCGGCGATGAAGGTGCGGCCAACCACATGCGCCTCGCGCCTGCCCACCACCTGCCCGGCCTCGAAATCTTCGTTTACGGCGAAGACGGCGGCCGCTTCCCCGCCCGCCAGAGCCGCCGCGCCAGCGAAGCCATCGCGCGCCGCCACCAGCTCGATCCCGCCCGCACGCTCTTCGCACAGCAAAGCCCCGAGGCCATCGATGCCGGCGCCTTCCACAATGATGTCGTCGCGGTCGCCAACGGCCCGCTGCTCTTCGCCCATGCACGCGCCTTCGCTGACCCACAGGCGCTCCGCGCCGACATCGCCCGTCTGATGCCAGACGCCGTCTGGCTTGAAGTCAGCGACGCCGAAATCCCGCTCGCCGATGCCGTCTCCAGCTATCTCTTCAACAGCCAGCTGCTCACGCGCCCCGATGGCACCCACGCCCTGATCGTACCCCACGAATGCCAGACCACACCCAGCGTCAAGGCCTGGCTCGACCTAAACATCGGCCATGGCCCCATCGCCCGGGTCCATGTCGTCAATGTCCGCGAATCGATGCGCAACGGCGGCGGCCCGGCCTGCCTGCGCTTGCGCGTCGCCGCCGCTCCCCACACCATCGACCCGCGCTTTCTCCTCACCGACGCCCGCGCCGATGCGCTGGAAGCGCTCATCGAAACCCACTGGCCCGAAGCCATCACCCCCGCCGACCTCGGCCACCCCGATCTCTGGCACCACGCCCGCGCGGCGCGCGCCGCCCTCCACCAATTGCTGGGCCTCTGAGCGCCAGAACTGCGCTAGGGTGCGCGCATGACCAGCGCGCCCGCCCTCCGCCCCAAACACGCCGCCACCCTGCTCATCCTGCGGCGTGACGCCGGCCCCTTGCGCGTGCTCATGGGTCGCCGCGTGCGCGGTCACGCCTTCATGCCCGACAAATGGGTCTTTCCCGGCGGCCGCATCGCACCCGCCGATTACCGCGTCGCCGCCGCCCGCCCCCCCGCGCCCGACCAGCTGGCGCTGACCGCCCGCGCCTGCGCCGATTGCCAGCGCCGCGCCCGCGCCCTCATGGCCACCGCCATCCGCGAAACCTTCGAAGAAACCGGCCTCATCCTCGGCCAGCCCGGCCAGGCCGCCAGCCGCAGCCCCAACTGGCAACCCTTCCTCAATACCGGCCACCTGCCCGACCTCGCCCCCCTGCGCCTCGTCGGCCGCGCCATCACCCCGCCGCTGCGCAGCCGCCGCTTCGACGCCCGCTTCTTCACCGTCGACGCCCGCCACCTCGCCTCGCCCCACCCCACCAGCGGCTCCGGCGAACTCGACGAAGTCGCCTGGTTCACCATCGAAGAAGCCGAAGCCCTCGACCTGCCCAGCATCACCCGAGCCCTCCTCGCCGACGTCACCGCCCGCGAACACGACCCCTCACGCCCCGTTCCCTACCACCGCTTCGACCACGGCCAACACCGGCTGCTCAGCGTCTGAAGTAAAGGGCCTCCGGCTGGTGAGAAGGGCCTCCGGCGGCTGGGGCCTCAGGCCCCAGACCCGATTTCGTCATCTTGGGCCAAGCGGGCCGGCTAAGCGCGCGCAGCAGGCTATAAACTGCTCTCCGCGCGGGCGCTGCCCTTCGAAGTCTTCTCGAAAGCCCATGAATGGGGTCTGGGGCCTAAGGCCCCAGCCGCCGGAGGCCCAAACCCAAAAACCCTCAAGCCCGCTCCCGCGTCGCCGAAAACTGGATGTCCTTCTCGCGCTCGGCGACATAGTTCAGTTCCCACGCGTCGCGGGCCATGAACACCGGGCTGCCGTCCCGGTCTTCGGCCATGGCGGCGCGGTGCTGTTCCATAAAGCGTTTCATGGCCGCGGGTTCGCCGCGTACCCAGCGTGCGGTTTCAAACGGCGAGGGTTCGAATTCGGCCGCGACGCGATATTCGGCGTCGAGCCGCGAGATCAGCACTTCGAGCTGAAGCTGGCCGACCACGCCGACGATCCACTGGCTGCCGATGGCGGGTTTGAACAGCTGGGTCACGCCTTCCTCGGCCATGTCGGTCAGTGCGGTGCGCAGCTGCTTCGATTTGGTCGGGTCCTTCAGCGCCACGCGCCGCAAGATTTCGGGTGCGAAATTGGGGATGCCGGTAAAGGTCAGGTCGGTCTTTTCTACCAGGCTGTCGCCCACCCGCAGCACGCCGTGGTTGGGAATGCCGATGATGTCGCCCGGATAGGCTTCGTCGGCGATCTCGCGGTCCTGCGCGAAGAACATGATCGGCGAGTTGATGGCGATGGTCTTGCCGGTGCCGACCTGGCGCAGCTTCATGCCCCGCTTGAATCGCCCCGAGGCCACGCGCATGAAGGCGATGCGGTCGCGGTGCTGCGGGTTCATGTTGGCCTGCACCTTGAAGACAAAGCCCGAGACCTGCCCGTCGTCCGGCTGCACCGCTTCGGGCAGCGCCGGCTGCGGCCGCGGCGACGGCGCGAATTCGGCCAGCGCATCGATCAGCGCCTCCACCCCGAAATCCTTGAGCGCCGAGCCGAACAGCACCGGCGTCAGCGCCCCCTTGCGGTAGAGATCGGCATCGAGCGTGGCATAGCCGCCCTGCGCCAGCTCCGCCTGCTCGCGCAGCCGGGGCGCAATGTCGGCGCACAGCGCATCGATCTGCGGGTCATCCAGCCCGCTCGTCGCCACGGTCTCGCCCGCCGCCGCCGTGGCCGTGCCATCGGGCGTCTGAAAGGCGTGGCTTCGCAGGTCATAAAGCCCCTTGAATTCGCCGCCCATGCCCGCCGGCCAGTTCAGCGGCGCCACATCGAGCGCCAGCATGTCGGCAATTTCATCAAGCAGTTCAAAGGGGTCGCGGCCCTCGCGGTCCACCTTGTTGATGAAGGTGATGATCGGCACATCGCGCAGCCGGCAGACCTCGAACAGCTTGCGCGTCTGCGCCTCGATGCCACGCGCCGCATCAATCACCATGACGGCGGAATCCACCGCGGTCAGCGTCCGGTAGGTATCTTCCGAAAAATCCTCATGGCCTGGCGTATCGAGCAGATTGTAGAGCGTGCCGCCGCGCGCGAAGGTCATCACCGAGCTGGTCACCGAAATGCCGCGCTGCTGCTCGATCTTCATCCAGTCCGAGCGCGCCCGCCGGTTGGCCCCGCGCGCCCGCACTTCGCCCGCCAGATGAATGGCGCCGCCAAACAGCAGCAGCTTCTCGGTCAAGGTCGTCTTGCCGGCGTCAGGGTGGGAAATGATGGCGAAGGTGCGCCGCTCGAGGATGGTCATGCGCGGCCACATGACAGTGCCGCGCGCCCGATGCAATGCCACACCCCTTCGCAGCGAATCGCAGATGGGTTAGAGTGCCCCCATGCAGCGGTTCCTTCTCCTCATCCTCCTCCTGTTTTCAGCGCCGGTCCGGGCCGACAGCCTCTATGACGTGCCCAAATATGCCGCGATCCTGATCAACGCCGAAAGCGGCGAGGTGCTTTACGCCCGCCGCGCCGACGAGCAGCGCTTTCCCGCCTCCATCACCAAGGTGATGAGCCTCTATCTCGCCTTTGAAGATCTCAAGGCCGGCCGCATCAAGGAGACCGACGAGATCCGCATCTCGCGCCATGCCGCAAGCCAGCCGCCCACCAAGCTCGGCCTGCGCGCCGGCGAAACCATCACCGTCGCTGATGCCATCGGCGTGATGGCGGTGCGCTCGGCCAATGACATCTCGGTGGCGCTGGCCGAACATCTCGCCGGCAGCGAAGCCAAGTTCGCCGCGCGCATGAATGCCACCGCCAAGCGCCTCGGCATGACCGCCACCCATTTCGTCAATCCGCACGGCCTGCCCAACAAGGACCATGTCACCACCGCGCGTGATCTCGTCCAGCTGTCGCGCGCCATGATCCGCGATTTCCCCACCCGCTATGGCATCTTCGCCCAGCCCGAGTTCCAATATCGGGACCAGATCATCAAGGGCCATAATTACCTGCTCAAGGTGCCCGGCGTCGATGGCATCAAGACCGGCTTCACCAACGCCTCGGGCTTCACGCTGGCCGCATCCGCCGTCCATGACGGGGTGCGCCTCATCGCCATCGTTCTCGGCAGCCCGACCCGCATCAAGCGTGATGACAACATGACCGAGCTGCTCGACACCGGCTTCAAGGTGCTCACCCGCCGCTCGCGCGGCGAAATGGTCACCGTCGCCGCCAATTTCGCCGAGCCCGATGACCTGTCGGATGCGATGATGGACCGTCTGGCCACGCTCGGCCCGGCCAGCGGCGGGCTGGTCCTGCCAAAGGCGCCGCAGATGATCGCCAACAGCGCCAACTAGCCCATGGACAATGCCCAGCTGTTCGCGCTGGCCAGCGCCGCCGTGCTGCCCGGCTGGCTGGCGCTGGCCACCGCACCGCTGTGGCGCACGGGTGCGGTGCGCACGGCCCGCATCGTCGCCGCCGTCCTCGCCGGTCTCTACGTCAGCCTGCTCGCCGCCGGCCTCGCCGGTGAAGCCCCCCCGCAAGGCGCCAGCTTCACCAGCCTTGAAGGCGTCCGCCTGCTGATGACATCCGAGGCCGCGCTGCTCGCCGGCTGGGTGCATTATCTCGCCTTCGATCTCTGGGTCGGCAGCTGGGAGGCCGAGGATGCGCGCCTGCCCCATGTCCTGCTCCTCCCCTGCCTCGCGCTCACCTTCCTCGCCGGTCCCACCGGCTTGCTGCTCTATCTGCTGCTGCGCATGTTGCGCCGCGCGTGACACGCCCGCGCAGTTGCGGCAAAGACCCCGCATGAGTGTGCCATCGCCCTGCATCAACGTCTGCCGGATCGACCGGAAGAGCGGCTATTGCGAAGGCTGCCGCCGCACCGTCGATGAAATCATGGCCTGGCCCACCGCCACCGACGAGGCGAAGCGCGCCGTGCTGGCGGCCCTGCCGGCGCGCAAGGTCAGGCGGTCGATCCTGCCGTGGTGAAAAAGCGCATCCTCGCCATCGCGTCGGGCGGCGGCCATTTCGTCCAGCTGCTCCGCCTGCGCCCGGCGTTCGAAGGCCATGAGGTGCATTTCGCCACCGTCCATCCCGAAAGCCGCGCCGAAGTCGGCGACGCCCCCTTTCACAGCTTCCGCGACGTCTCGCGCGCGGACTGGTGGCGCCTGCCGCTGACCACGCTCGACATTCTCGCCCTGCTCATCCGCGTCCGGCCCCAGGTCATCATCACCACTGGCGCGCTGCCGCCACTGATCGCGCTGGCGCTGGCCCGCCCCTTCGGCGTGCGCACGCTCTGGGTGGACAGCATCGCCAATTCCGAAACCCTGTCCGGCTCGGGCAAGTTGGCGCGCAAGCTCGCCAGCCAGGTCGTCACCCAATGGCCCGGCCTCGCGGCGCCCGGCGTCGCGCATTGGGGCAGCGTGCTGTGAAGGTGCCTGATGTGTTCGTCTCCGTCGGCTCGATGATGCCCTTCGAGCGGCTGGTCACCGCCATGGATGCCTTCGCCGCCGCCCATCCCGGCCTCGATGTCCTCATCCAGATCGGCCGCGGCAAGACCGAGCCCGCCCATGCCCGCTGGGTGCGGATGATGCCACCGGCCGACTACAAGGCCATGGTCGCCGGCTGCCGGCTGTTCGTGGCGCACGCCGGCATGGGCTCGATCATCACCGCCATCGAGGCCGGCAAGCCGCTCCTCATGCTGCCCCGCCGCCAGTCGCTGGGCGAACACAACACCGAGCATCAGCGCGCCACCGCCGTCCATGTCGGGAGCCGCCCCGGCCTTCACGTGGCCGAAGACGAAGCCGATCTCGCCGCCCGCGCCGAGGCGCTGCTCACCAATACCGGCGCCCCGCCCGCCCCCATCGCCCCCCACGCCTCGCCCGAGCTCATCGCCAACATCAAGGCCTTCATCACCGCATGATCCCCGTTCTGCCTCTCGCCACCCACAGCTTCGCGCTCGATGTCACGCCAGATCTCTGCGTCGGCCATCCCGACAGCCAGTTCCTGTTCGGCGGCGCCGGCCTCGCCGCCGGGCTGGCCGCCATCGAGGCGGTCACCGCCCGTCCCGCGGTCTGGGCGGCCGCGCAATATCTCAGCTACGCCCGCCCCGGCACCCGCCTCAGCCTCGATGTCACCGTCCCGGTCAGCGGCAAATACACCAGCCAGGCGCGCATGGTCGCCAGCCATCAGGGCCAGGAGATCATCACCGTCAACGCCGCGCTCGGCGCCCGCCCCGACAGCCCCGAGGCGCAATGGGCGGTGATGCCCGATGTGCCGCCCCCCAGCGCCTGCCCGGCCTTCGATTATGACTGGCTGCGCCGCGAGGATGACATCAATTCCGCCTTCGACAAGCGCGTCGCCAAGGGCCGCTTCGGCAAGGCCCGCACCGACAGCACACCGTCTGAAGACGGCATCGCCCAGCTCTGGATCCGCCCGCGCAAATCCCCGGTCAACCGCACCACGCTCGCCGTCATGGCCGATTTCCTGCCCTCGGGCGTCGGCAATGCGCTCGGCACGGCCGCCGGCGGCAACAGCCTCGACAACACCATCCGCTTCGCCCGTGCGGCCGAAACCGAATGGGTGCTCGCCGACATCCGCATCCACAGCACCGCCCAGGGCTTCGCCCATGGCCGCGCCCATCTCTTCGCCGAAGACGGCACGCTGCTGGCCACCGCAAGCCAGTCTCTCATTCTCCGCATCCGCTAGGGCCTCTCATTCTCCGCATCCGCTAGGGTCAGCTTTTCAGGGCTGGATTCAGCCGCAGCGAGCCGGTAATCAAGTCTCATGCTGGCCTTCATCGAGAGCATCTTTTTCGAGGCTCTGGCGATCTCGCCGGAGTATCTCATGCTCGTCGGCCTGCCCGAGCTGCCGCCGCTCAAGCGGCCGAAGTTCATCATCATCCGCGAGCCTGCCAGTCGCAAGACGGGGCGCCGGCTCAGAAAAGGCGCATGAGCGCGCCCGCCCCGCTCGCCGTCTTCATCCTCGCCCGGAACGAAGCTGCCAACATCGACCGCACCCTTGCCGCCCTCGCCCCCACCGGCTGGCCGGTCACCGTGCTCGACAGCGGCTCCACCGATGAAACCCCCGCAATCGTCGCCCGCCACGGCTTCGCCACGCTCCAGCCCTACCGCTACACCGATCACCACGACGCTTATAACGAGATCACCACCGCGCTCGGCGCCGCGCATGAACGGGTCATCATCCTCGATGCCGACATGGTGCTCACCCCCGCGCTCATCGCCGAGGTGAAGGCGCAGGCCCAGCCGCTCACCGTCGCCAGCGCGCCCGTCATCTTCTGCGTCGCCGGCCAGCCGCTCGCGCACGGCTCGCTCTATCCGCCCAAGCCCTTCCTGTTCGCCACCGGCACTGCCTGGTTCGTCCGCTCCGGCCATGCCGAGCGCGTGATAGACGGGGTCAGCGTCACAAGCCTCGCGGGCGCCATCCGCCATGATGACCGCAAGCCCTTCGCCAGCTTCCTCGCCGGCCAGGCGCGCTATTCCGAAAATTTCGTCAGCCGCCTCGCGCGCGGCGAAGCCAGCGGGCGTGACCGGCTGCGCGCACGCTGGCCGCTGCTCATCTTCGCCGTGCCGCTGGTCTCGCTCATCTGGAAGCGCGGTCTGCTGGATGGCCGCCCCGGTCTTGTCTATGCGCTCGACAAGCTCATCGCCGAAGCGATCATGCACCGTCAGGCGCTCGCCGCCCGCCTGACCCCGCCGCCGGAATAGACGCATCCGGCCACAGCCGCTATGGCCGATGAAGGCCCGCGTTCGGAGTTTTCATGAGTATCATCATCGGCATCAACGCCTATCATGCCGACAGCGCGGCCGCCCTCGTCAGAGACGGCGTGCTCATCGCGGCCGCCGAGGAAGAGCGGTTCCGCCGCATCAAGCATTGGGCGGGCTTCCCCAGCGAATTGATCCGCTACTGCCTCGCCGAAGCCGGGCTGACGCTGGCGGATGTCGACGGCATCGCCATCAATCAGGACAGCAGCGCCAATCTCGGCCGCAAGATCGCCTATGCCGCGCGGACCCGCCCCAGTCTCTCGCTCATCGCCCAGCGCCTCAAAAACAAGCAGGAGCGTGCCGGCGTCGCCGAAGAGCTGGCGCGCACATTGGGCCCCGGTTTCGCCGGCAAGGTCCATCAGGTCGAACATCACCTCGCGCACCTCTCGTCTGCCTTCCATGTCTCGCCGTTCGAAGACGCCGCCATCGTCAGCGTCGATGGCTTCGGCGATTTCGCCAGCGCCGCCTGGGGCCATGGCCATGGCAGCACCATCCAGATCGACGACAAGGTCTATTTCCCCCATTCGCTCGGCATCTTCTATCAGGCACTCACCCAGTGGCTGGGCTTTCCCAATTACGGCGATGAATACAAGGTCATGGGCCTCGCCCCCTACGGCGAACCCAAATATCTGGACGCCATGCGCAAGATCGTCCGGCTCGAGGCCGACGGCAGCTTCAAGCTCGATCTCGACCTCTTCCGCCACGCCCGCGAAAAGGTCGACTATGAATGGTCGGGCGGCGAACCCAAGGTCGGCACACTCTTCTTGCCGGCCCTTGAGGCCCTCCTCGGCCCGGCCCGCGCCCCCGGCGCCGAGCTCACCCAGACCCATAAGGATTTCGCCCGCTCGGTCCAGGCCATGTATGAAGAGGCCTTCTTCAACCTCTTGAACGCGCTCCACAAGCGCCACGGCGGCGATGCCATCTGCATCGCCGGCGGCTGCGGCATGAATTCGGTCGCCAATGGCCGCCTCTACCTCCACACGCCCTATACCCGCGCCTATGTCCAGTCGGCTGCCGGAGATGCCGGCGGCGCCATCGGCGCGGCCTTTGCCGTCCACCACGAATCGGGCGCGCCCCGCCGCTACATCATGGACCATGCCTATCTCGGCCCCCACGCCAGCAACGCCGAGATTGAAGCGCTGCTGGACGAGGAATCCGCCGCACTGGCCGACGCCGGCTGCACCGTCACCCGCATCGATGATGAAGCCACACTGTGCGCCCGCACCGCCGACGCCATCGCCGAGGGCAAGGTCATCGGCTGGTTTCAGGGCCGCATGGAATGGGGCCCGCGCGCGCTCGGCAACCGCTCCATCCTCGGTGACCCCCGCCGCGCCGACATGAAGGACATCCTCAACCTCAAGATCAAGCGCCGCGAGAGCTTCCGCCCCTTCGCCCCCAGCGTGCTCGCCGAAGCCGTGCCCGACTGGTTCACCCAGTCCGACGATGTCCCCTTCATGATGCAGGTCTATCCCATCCGCGAAGAGAAGCGCGCCCTCATCCCCGCCGTCTGCCATGTCGATGGCTCGGGCCGGCTGCAAAGCGTCCGCGCCGAAACCAACCCCCGCTATCACCGCCTGATCAGCGCCTTTGCCGCCAGAACCGGCGTGCCGATGCTGCTCAACACCAGCTTCAACGAAAATGAGCCCGTCGTCTGCCGCCCCGGCGAAGCGCTCGCCTGTTTCCTGCGCACCAGGATGGATGTGCTGGTGCTGGGAGACTGGCTGATCGAGCGGGCATGAAGATCAGCATCATCACCGCCGTCTACAACCGCGAGCGGACCATCGCCGCCGCGCTCGCCAGCCTCCATGCCCAGACCCACCCCGACATCGAGCATATCATCATCGATGGCGGCAGCACCGACGGCACGCTCCCCATCCTCGAAGCCGCCGCAAGGCGACCCCAGACACGGCTCATCTCCGAGCCCGATCACGGCATCTATGATGCGCTCAACAAGGGGCTGGTGCGCGCCACCGGTGAAGTCATCGGCATCCTCCATTCCGATGACAGCTTCGCCGACCGCGACGTGCTCGCCGATGTCGCGCGCACCTTCGAGGCCGTGCCCACCGACGCTGTCTACGGCGATCTCGACTATGTGTCCGACGACGACAGCGCCCGCATCATCCGCCACTGGCGTTCGGGCGCCTATACGCCGGCGCGGCTCAGGCGCGGCTGGATGCCGCCGCATCCGGCGCTGTTCGTGCGCAAGCCGGTCATCGACCGGCTCGGCGGCTATGATACCAGCCTGCGCATCGCGGCTGATTATGACGCCATCCTGCGCTGGTTCATCGGCGCGCGCATCCAGCCGGCCTATCTGCCGCGCGTGCTGGTCCGCATGCGCGTCGGCGGCGTCTCCAACCGCAATCTCGCGCGCATCGTGCAAAAATCCCGCGAAGACCTCACCGCCATGCGCCGCAACAAGGTCGGCGGCCTCACCACGCTGGCCATGAAAAACCTCAGCAAGCTGCCCCAGTTCCTGGCCCGCTAGCCCAGTCTGCTAGTCGAGCCTGACCGGCGGATCGAGCTCACCCTCCGACGCCGCCACCGCCGTCGCCACCGCCAGATCACCAGTCACGTTCACGGTCGTGCGCCACATGTCGAGCAGCCGGTCAAAGGGAAGCACAAAGCCGATCACCAGCCCGATCTGCGCGCCGCTCACGCCAATCACCTCCAGCACGGCCGCCAGCAAGAACAGCGAGGCCGAGGGCACCGCCGCCGTCCCCACCGAGACCAGCGCCGTGGTCAGCGCGATCAGCCCATAATCGCCAAGCGTCAGCGGAATGCCAAACACCTGCGCCGCGAAGATCGCCACCGCCGCCACATATAGCGCCGTCCCGTCCATGTTCACGGTCGCCCCCAGCGGCAACACCGAGGAGGCAATCGGCGCGCCAATCCCCAACTGGGTTTTGGCCGCAGTCAGCGAAGCCGGCAGCGTCGCCGCGCTCGAGCTGGTTGAAAAGGCCAGAAGCTGCGGCGTCCGCACCCCGTGCAGGAAGGTGCCAAGCCCCATCCCCGCGATCAGCCGCACCAGCCCGCCATGCACCACCAGCATGTGAATCAGCCCGCCCAGATAGACGATCGCCGCCAGCTTCAGCACATTCACGAGCGCCGCCGGGCCTTCCGTGCCCATCAGCCAGGCCACCAGCGCAAACACCCCGAAGGGCGCCACCTCCATGACGATGCCGGTCATCTTGAGCATCACGTCGCTGGCCGCCACAAACAGCCGCTTCACCGGCGCCGCCGCCTCGCCCGCCAGCACGATCCCGGTGCCCAGCAGCAGGCTGAAGAAGATGATCGCCAGCACATCGCCCCTGGCAAAGGCCTCGAACACATTCTGCGGCACAATCGCCATCATCCGCTCACCCAGCGGCATCGCGTCGGCCAGCTTCACCCCGTCGCCGCTCATCGTCGACAGGTCAACGCCCACGCCGGGCGCAAGCGCCACCGCCAGCCCCAGCCCGATCAAGATCGCGAAAAAGGTCGTCGCCAGATAGAGCGCCATCGCCTTCAGCCCGATCGACGCGATCCGCCCCGGCGAAGGCATGGAGACCACGCCCGACACCAAGGTGACGAACACCAGCGGCGCGATCAGCATGCGGATCATGCGGATGAACAGGTCGCCGATCCAGCGGATGCCGGCGATGTCCGGCCCGATTCCATAGCCCAGCGCCGCCCCCAGCAGCAGCGCGCCCAGAATCCGCTGCCACAAGGGCACTGAAAACCACCACGCGAACGACCGCGACACGCCAGCCATCAGGCGAAATCTCCATTGCAAGCCCCCAACCTAGACCCAGACCGCGCCCAAGGGCCACCCCGGCCTTGCATCTGCGACAATTTCAGGGTTTGCGAAGCCGCGCCCAAGCGCCTAGCTGCAATCCGGAAAATACAGGACAACAGCATGACCCGCAAAAAGGCCATCGTCATCGGCTCCGGCATCGGCGGCATCTCCTGCGCCATGCGCCTGCAGAGCCTCGGCTTCGACAGCGAGATCGTCGAGAAGCTCGATGCCCCGGGTGGCCGCGCCTATGTCCGCCGCGTCGATGGCTTCACCTTCGACATGGGGCCAACGGTGCTCACCGTGCCCCATTTCATCGAAGAGCTGTTCAGCCTCGAACGCGACCACGCCATGCTCGGCGAGCCCGACTTTCCGGCCCATGTCCTTGATGAAAACAGCCGCGTGCGCGAGGGCAATTCAGGCGGCCCCAACACCAGCCGCTATCTCGACGTCATGCCGATCCTGCCCTTCTACCGCATCTATTTCGATGACGGCACCTTCTTCGATTATGACGGTGATCCCGTCTCCACCCGCGAGCAGATCAAGCGCCTCGCGCCCGAAGACCTCGAAGGCTATGAGGCCTTTCACGAACAGGCCCGCGCCATCTTCAAGCGCGGCTTCCTCGAGCTCGGCTATACCTATTTCGGCAGCCTCGGCTCGATGCTCGGCGTCGTCCCCGATCTCCTCAAGCTCGGCGCCGTCCAGCCGCTGTTCTCGCTGATCAGCAAATATTTCAAGTCCGACAAGATGCGCCAGGTGTTCAGCTTCGAGCCGCTGCTCGTCGGCGGCAATCCGCTCAAGGTCCCGGCCATCTACGCGATGATCCATTTCGTCGAAAAGACCTGGGGCATCCATTATGCCAAGGGCGGCACCGGCGCACTGGTGCAGGCCATGATCAAGAAATATCAGGAGCTTGGCGGCAAGCTCCACCTCAACGCCGAAGTCGCCCAGATCAATGTCGAGAAGCGTTCCGGCAAGCGCGTCGCCACCGGCGTCACCCTTGCAGACGGCCGCACGCTCGAAGCCGATCTCGTCGTCTCCAACGCTGACTATGCCACCACCTATCTCAAGATGGTGGAGGCCAAACACCGCAAGATCAACCGCGACGCGCTGGTCAAGTTCCGCAAACAGTCGATGTCACTCATGGTCATCTACTTCGGCTATGAAAAGCGGGACAACGACCCCGATCTCCGTCACCACAACATCATCCTCGGGCCGCGCTACGAAGCGCTGCTCACCGAAATCTTCGACAAGAAGGTGATCAGCCCGGATTTCTCGCAATATCTGCACATCCCCACGCTCACCGACCCGAGCATGGCGCCCGAGGGCCATCACGCCGCCTACACGCTGATCCCGGTGCCCAACAACCAGTCGGACATCGACTGGTCTGTCGAAGGTGACAGGCTCTGCGACCGGGTGCTCACCTTCCTCGAAGCGCGCGGCTATATCCCCGATCTCGCCGCCCGTCTGAAGCACAAGAGCTTCATCACGCCTGATTATTTCGAGCAGGTGCTGGGCAGCCATGTCGGCAACGGCTTCGGCGTCGAGCCGGTGCTGACGCAAACCGCCTTCTTCCGCCCGCACAACAAGTCCGAGGATATCAGCAACCTCTATCTGGTGGGGCAGGGCACCCAGCCCGGCGGCGGCACGCCGTCCGTCATGATGTCAGCCAAGATGACCGTGCGCGAAATCGCCCGTGACTTGGCCATCGACCCCGCCATCGTCAACGGCGTGCCCCAGCCGGCGCGCGCAGCCGCCTAAACGCCTCTCCGCTCGCCCTCCAGAAAGGCGCGGTAGGCGGAATCCAGCCCCTCGCGCAGCCCAATGCGTGGCCGCCAGCCCATGCCGAGCAGCCGGCTCGAATCCATCAGCTTGCGCGGCGTGCCATCGGGCCGACTGGTGTCAAACACCAGATCGCCCTTGAAGCCCACCGTCTTGCACACCAGCCGCGCCACCTCGCCGATGGTCACCTCCTCGCCGGTGCCCACATTGACATGCTCCGCGCTCGAGTAGTTCTCGAGCAGAAACACCAGCGCATCCGCCAGATCATCGACATGCATGAATTCGCGCAAGGGCGTGCCCGTGCCCCACACCGCCATCGCCACCGCCCCCGCGTCGCGCGCCGCCACCGCCTTGCGAATGAGCGCGGGGATCACATGCGAGCTCTCAAGGTCATAATTGTCGCCCGGCCCGTAAAGATTGGTCGGCATGGCCGAGATGAAATCCAGGCCATGCTGCTGCCGATAGGCCTGGCCCAGCATGATCCCGGCAATCTTGGCAATCGCATACCATTGGTTGGTCGGCTCCAGCGGCCCGGTCAGCAGGGCATCCTCGCGCATCGGCTGTTCGGCCAGCCGCGGATAAATGCACGAACTGCCCAGAAACAGCAGCTTCTCCACCCCGTGCGCCGCCGCTGCCGTCATGATGTTGGTCTCGATCAGCAGATTGTCAGCCAGAAAATCAACCGGCCGCGCCGCATTGGCCGCAATCCCCCCCACGCGCGCCGCCGCAATGATCACCACCTCGGGCCGCTCGGCCGCGACAAAGGCCTCCACCGCCGCCTGCCGCGTCAGGTCAAGCGTCTCGCGCCCGGCCACCAGCACCGCATGACCGTCCCGCGCCAGCCGCCGCACCAGCGCCGCCCCCACCATGCCCCGGTGCCCCGCAACCCAGATCCGCTTGCCCAGAAGCGAAAACATCAGCCCGCGCGCGCCGCCGCCAGATCCGCCGCCACCATCTCGCGCACCAGATCTTCCATGGTCGATATGTGCTCCCAGCCCAGCTTCTGCCGCGCCTTTGACGGGTCGCCCAGCAGCAGATCCACCTCGGTCGGCCGGAAATAGCGCGGGTCGATCGCCACCAGCAGCTTGCCGCTCGCCGCACAATGCCCCTGTTCGTCCACGCCCTCGCCCGACCAGACGACCTGCCGCCCCACCTCGGCAAAGGCCAGCTCGACAAAGCGGCGCACGCTGGTCGTCGTGCCGGTGGCCAGCACCCAGTCCTCGGCGGTGTCATGCTGCACGATCCGCCACATCCCCTCGACATAGTCGCGCGCATGGCCCCAATCGCGCTTGGCATCGAGATTGCCCAGATACAGCGTCGATTGCCGCCCCATCTCGATCGCGGCCACCGCGCGGGTGATCTTGCGGGTCACAAAGGTCTCGCCCCGGAGCGGGCTCTCATGGTTGAACAGGATGCCGTTCGAGGCATGCATCCCATAAGCCTCGCGATAATTCACCGTGATCCAATAGGCATAGAGCTTGGCCGCCGCATAAGGCGAGCGCGGATAAAAGGGCGTCGTCTCGCGCTGCGGCGTTTCCTGCACCAGCCCGTAAAGCTCCGAAGTCGAGGCCTGATAGAAGCGGGTCTTCTCCGAAAGCCCCAGGATCCGGATCGCCTCCAAAAGCCTCAGCGTGCCGATGCCATCGGCATTGGCGGTATATTCCGGCGTCTCGAAGCTCACCTGCACATGGCTCTGCGCTGCCAGATTGTAGATCTCGTCCGGCTGTGTCTCCTGCACCAGCCGGATCAGGTTGGTGGCATCGGTCAGGTCGCCGTGATGCAGATAAAAGTTCGTCGGCCCCTCATGCGGGTCCTTGTAAAGATGGTCGATCCGCGCCGTGTTGAAGCTCGAAGCCCGCCGCTTCACCCCGTGCACCACATAGCCCTTGGCCAGCAGCAATTCCGAAAGATAGGCGCCGTCCTGGCCGGTGACGCCGGTGATGAGTGCAGTCTTGGTCATCCGCGCGGCTTAGCCGCTGCCTCCCCCGAGGGGAAGCCTCTCAGCCATGGCAGCAGCACCAAAATGGTCAGCCCTGCGCCCGCCAGCACCAGCGGCACCGTCGCTCCAAACGACAGCGCAACCCCAATCGCCAGCACGGCGGCAATCTGAAAGGCGGCATTGACGATATTGTTCGCCGCAATCGCGCTCGCCCGGCTGCCCGCCGGCGTCGCCGTCTGCAAAACGCCATAAAGCGGCACCGAGAAAATCCCCCCGGCAATCGCCAGCACGGTCAGATCGGCCATCACCCGCCAGCCCGCAGGCCGCGCCAGAAACGACGGCACATCCAGCGCCGGCAGCGCCGCAAAGGCGCCTTCGGCAAAATAAAGGTCCAGCCCCGCCAGCGCCATCACCAGCCCGGCCGGGGCCGCCAGCCGCACCGAAACCCGGCCCCGGAGCAGCCGCGAGACCAGCCCCGAGCCCAGCGCCACCCCCACCGAAAAGGCCGCCAGAAACAGCGTCGCCACCGCTTCATTGCCGCCCAGATTGTTGCGCGCCAGCGGCACGAACTGGCTCGTATAAACCGCCCCCAGCGCCCAGAACCAGCTGATCGCCAGCGTCGCGGTCGCCAGGCTGCGGTTGCTGAAGGCCATCGCCAGCGCCGCCCGCGTGGTCGTCAGCGGGTTGAACTGCACCGGCCCCGGCGTCTCCGGCGGCGCGGGCGGGATCAGCCGCGAGGCCAGCCAGCCCACCACCGCCACCGTGATCGCCGCAATCGCCGCATCCCGCGTCGACAAAAGCCCGCCGGCAATCTGGCCCAGCAAGATGGCCACAAAGGTCGCGCCCTCCACCAGCCCGGTGCCCAGCAGCAGCTCCTCCGCCCGCAGATGCTGCGGCAGCACCGCATATTTCACCGGCCCGAAAATCGTCGAATGCAGCCCCATCAGCGCCAGCACGGCGAGGCACAGCGCTTCGGATTCCAGCGCCAACGCCCCCGCACCCAGGCCCATGAACAAAATCTCCGCCAGCTTCACCCAGCGCGCGATCGCCGCCTTGTCGCGCCGGTCGGCCAGGCTCCCGGCCAGCCCCGAAAACAGCACATAAGGCGCAATGAACACGCCCGCCGCCACCGTCGCCAGCGTCGCCGCCCCCACCGGGTCATCGGCGCGCAGCCGAAACGTCACCAGAAAGACAAAGGCGGTCTTGAACAGATTGTCGTTGAAGGCCCCCAGAAACTGGGTGACGAACAGCGGGCCGAAACGGCGGGCGGTGATCAGGCCGAGCATGAACGCGCACGATGGGCGATGTCGCGCGCCAGCGCAATCTGCGACCGTGCAGTGCTGGCGCTCGCGCCCAAGCCGGCGTATCGAGAGCCATGGCTCGCAACCGACGTTCCGATGACTGGGGGTTCCCGCGCTGGCGCAACTACGGCAGCAATGCCAGCGCGGCCGCGCGCGTGCGCCTTTGCGACCGTGAAGGCTGCGGCGATGTCGGGGACCGTCCCGCCCCCAAGGCCCCCAACCGCCCCGAGCGCTGGTGGTTCTGTGAAAAGCACGCCGCCGAATATAACGCCAATTGGGATTATTTCGCCGGCCTCACCGATGCCGAAGCCGCCGCCCGCGCCAAGGATGAAGAAGGCGAAAGCCGCTACCGCCGCGCCAGCCACTGGAGCTGGGGCGGACCGGGAGACGGCTCGCGCAGCCGCGCCGAACTCGACGCCCTCAAGGTCCTCGGCCTTGATCCCGACGCCGATCTCGACGCCGCCAAGGCCGCCTGGCGCACCGCCGCCAAGGCCAGCCACCCCGATGTGGCGGGCAACGACCCCGCCGCCGCCGAACGCTTCCGCGCCGTGCAGGCCGCCTGGGAAGTGCTCAGCGCCGCCGAGGCCGCGCGCCGATGAAGTGGCTGCCCGTGCTCCTCGTGCCTTTGCTGCTCGTCGCCAGCAGCGCCGGGGCCGAAGAGCGGATGCGCTACCGTGATACCGGCCGCAGCGTCGGCACGCTCCCCACCGGCCCCGCCAATGCCATCACCGATGTCGAAGGCGTGCGCGTCGGCCATGTCACCCGCATCGAGGGGGACGCCGTGCGCACCGGCGTCACCGCCATCCTGCCCCATCCCGGCAATGTCTTTCTCGAAAAGGTCCCCGCCGCCATCTTCGTCGCCAATGGCTTCGGCAAGCTCGCCGGGCTCAGCCAGGTCGCCGAGCTCGGCGAGATCGAAAGCCCCATCCTCCTCACCAACACGCTGAATGTCGGCGAGGCTCTGGCCGGCGGCGTCGAATGGGTGCTCGCCCAGCCCGGCAACGAGGCCGTGCGCTCGGTCAATGTCGTCGTCGGTGAGACCAACGACGGCTATCTCAACGACATCCGCCGCCGCAGCCTCACCAGCGCCGACGCCAAGGCCGCCATCGCCGCCGCCCGCCCCGGCCCGGTCGCTGAAGGCAATGTCGGCGCCGGCACCGGCACCCGCCTGTTCGGCTGGAAAGGCGGCATCGGCACCGCCTCGCGCCGCGTCGGCGACTGGACGCTGGGCGTGCTCATCCAGGGCAATTTCGGCGGCCAGCCCGTGATCGCCGGCAAAGCTGTCCCGGCCAGCCCGGCGCAGGCCGCGCTCGAATCGCAGGTCGGCGACGGCTCGATCATGATCGTCGTCGCCACCGACGCGCCCTTGTCCGACCGCAATCTCGGCCGGCTGGCGCGCCGCGCCGTCGTCGGCCTCGCCCGCACCGGCAGCACCATGGCCAATGGCTCCGGCGATTATGTCATCGCCTTCTCCACCCACCCGGACGTGCGGCGAACGGCAGAGCGGCGCGCCAAAGTCAGCGCCTATGCCGCGCTCGGCAATGATGCCATGTCGCCGCTGTTCACAGCCGTCGCCGAAGCCACCGAAGAGGCGATCTACAATGCCCTCACCATGGCCGAGACCATGACCGGCAACGGCCACCGCCTCGAAGCGCTGCCACTCGCCCTGCTGCCCTGATCCGCTATTTCCCGTCGGCGCTGTCGGACAGTTCGATGGTGCACATCAGCCCATAGCGGATGTGCGGGCCACAGGCTGCGCCACCATGGTCATAGCCATTGTCGAGCAGCAGCTTGCGGTGTCCCCGGTCGGGCACGCCGTCATCGATGATCAACTGCAACACCACATCGCGCGGCTCGCCGCTGCCATAGCTGATCGCCTCCGCCACATGGCGCCCGCCGCCGCGCCGCCGCAGCCGGTCAGCCGGCCACAGCCCGCCGTCGCTGACATGGCCAATGGTGCCGCGCGGCCCCTGTTCGGCGGTATGGTCGGCGGCCGCGGCAAACAGCAGCGCGCCGGGCGCCAGCGGCCGCCGCGGCTTCATGCGCTTCATAAAGTCAATGGCCTCGTCAATCGCCGCCACACCCTCATTGCTCGACCACAGCGGCCCGCCCGAAAGATTGCGAAAATAGCCTTCGGGACCATAGCTCGAGCGCAGCGCCATCAGATCCTGGACCACGCTCTGCGGCTGGGTGCGCGCCCGGTTCACCTCGGCCAGCACAGCCGCATCAAAGGCCGGGTCTGCCACGGCCGGCGCCGCCAGCATCAGGGCCAGGCACAGCGCCCTGATCATGCCAGCCCCAGCGCGATGGTCAGGCGGCTGTCGATGATCCGCCCCTGCTGGCGCTGCCCGTCCAGAAAGCCCGGCAGCTCGGCCATCGGCACGACATGCGGCGTGATGTCCTCGCCCGCCACGCCGCCGCCGGCGCCCACACGCTTCAGCCCATGGGCGCGAAACAGCGTGAACAGCTCCGAGCTCATGCCCGGCGAGGTCGCATAGGTCCCCAAGTCCTCGAAGGTCTCGGCGGTAAAGCCGGTCTCTTCCTCCAGCTCGCGCCGCGCCGCCGCCTCGCCCGTGTCATCGTCAGAGGTGTCGCCGATCAGCCCGGCCGGCAGCTCGATGCACGGCGCGCCAAAGGCATGGCGATATTGCTCGACCAGCACAATCTCGCCCTCGGGCGTGACAGCGAGAATCACGGCAGCACCCGTCGCGCCAATGCGCGCGGCATATTCCCATGTGCCGCTGACATGCATTTCAAGATACTGGCCGCGCCAGACACGCATCATCATAATGCCCAAAGCAATAAGTTCGGCAAAATGAACGAAAGCGAAATCGCTGCAACGCTTTTCGACTGCGCTTTTCAATAATTTGCGATTTGATGAAGTAAACTATTCATTAATATTTACCAACGGCAAGACCATCGCGCATCGCTTGGTCGCATCCATGCCCTCGGCAATCTGCCGGTCCAGCCGCGCGCGCAGCGTCGCCGGCATGTCGCCTTCCGTGCAGAGCCGAAAGCCGAGGCGCGCATAAAAGGGCGCGTTCCACGGCAGCGTCCTGTCCGTGGTCAGCAACACGGCCGCCGCCCCGGCGGCGCGGGCATGGTCGATCCCCGCCCGCATCAGCGCCCGGCCATGGCCGCGCCGCTGCGCCGCCGCCGCCACGGATAGCTCGCGCAGATAAAGCCCCTCGGGGCAGGGCTCGGCCAGCAGAAACCCGGCCACCGCCCCGTCCATCTCGCTCACCCACAGCAGCCCCGCCGCATGGCCGCGCGCCAGCGTGCGCGGATGGGTGGTGGGACCAGCGGCAAAAGCGGCCGCGTGCGTGCCCACAAACAGCGCCGCCGCCGACCGCTCGATCGCCGCCAGCCGGGCCAGATCCTCGCGGCGGCTCCGCCGGACAAGGGGAGGGGCAGGAACAGGCGGCTGCATGCGCCCCGTCTATCAGCCACCCCGCGATCGGAAAACAATGTAAAGCCGGCCGCAGTTAACCATTGATGACGACAACTCTTCAGACAATCGCGCGTAAAGCCCGTTCGCAATGTCGTGAGTGTGAGTATCCCTTATGAAAGTCCGCGTTCTTCTCGCCGCAGCCGCAGCACTGGCCCTCGCCAGCGGCGCCCAGGCGACCGTCATCCTCTTTTCCAACTTCGATTCGGTCATCAACCCGCTGCCAAGCGGCGGCGGCTTCCGCATCCTCCCCAGCGCTGATGGCTGGACCAGCACCACCCGCGGCATCGAGATCCAGTTCAACAATGTCGCTGGCCGGTCCTTTTCCGGCACCTCGCATGTCGAACTCGATACCAATGGCAACAGCTCCATGTTCGTCGATCTGGCGCGCGGCCACTATGAGGTGAGCTACTATTATTCGCCGCGCCCCGGCCGCAGCGCCGCCACCAACGGCATCAGCCTCCTCGATGGCACCCGCCTGCTCGACAGCGTCACCGGCGCCGGCGCCAGCCAGACCGTGTGGCAGCAGCGCAGCGTCGCCTTCTTCACCCTGGGCGGGCCGCTCACCTTCCAGGCCACAGGCAACAGCGAAGGTGTCGGCGGCTATCTCGATGACATCAGCCTCAGCAGCGTCACCGTCCCCGAGCCCGCCTCATGGGCCATGCTCATCGCCGGCTTCGGCCTGGTCGGCGCCGCCGCCCGCCGCCGCCGCCGCATCGCCGCCGGCCAGCTGCCGCGCGTTCTCGCCTGACCCCTCAGGCCTGACCCGCAATTGCCGCGCCCGCCGTTCTGGGGCATCTGCAGCACAACGCAGATGGCCGGAGATGAGCCTTGAACCGCGAGCGGATGGAATGGCCAGACGGCGCCGTATGCGCCCTTTCGATCGTCATCAATGTCGAGGAAGGTGCCGAACAAAGCCCGGCGCGCGGCGACCGGACCATGGAGCCGGTCGATGAACTCGGCGTCTTCGCCAAGCCGCCGGCGCGCAGCCACGGCAACGAATCAAACTATCTCTACGGCATAAAGGCCGGCGCCCCGCGCCTTATCGACCTGCTCGACCGTCACGGCTTCGAAGCCAGCTGGGCCGCCGCCGCCGCCAGCCTCGAAGCGCACCCCGCGCTCGCCGCCGCCATCACCGAGCGCGGCGATGAGCCCATCAGCCATGGCTGGCGCTGGGTCCACCAGTTCCGCATGAGCGAAGCCGAAGAGCGCGCCTTCATCGACCAGGCCACCGCCAGCCTCACCGCCAGCTGCGGCGTCCGCCCCACAGGCTGGCTGTCGCGCTATCTCCACACCGAAAACACCCGCCGCATGCTGATCGAAGCCGGCTATGACTATCACATGGATGATTACTCGGGCGACGTGCCCTTCCTCGATTCCCAAACCGTCCCAGGCCGCCCCCTCGTCATCCTGCCCTATGCCCTTGATACCAACGACATGAAGATGTGGACCCACCCCGCGCTCACCCCGCGCCAATGGCTCGACTATGCCATCGACAGCTTCGACTGGCTCTATGCTGAAGGTCTCGCCGGCTTGCCGCGCATGATGAGCCTCGGCCTGCATCTGCGCATCATCGGCCGCCCCGGCCGCATCGGCGCGCTCGCCGCCTTTCTCGATCATGTCGCCCGGCACGACCGGGTCTGGGTCACGACGCGCGGCGCCATCGCCCGCCACGCCCGCGCGCAACTCGCCTAGATGAGCGGCTTTCCCGCCTCCCCCGGCATGGCCGCCGCCCTTGAAGAAGCCCGCGCAGCCGCCGCGCGCGGCGAAGTCCCCGTGGGCGCCGCCATCCTCGCCGCCGATGGCCGCCTGCTCGCCCGCGCCGGCAACCGCACCCGCGAACTCGCCGATCCCACCGCACATGCCGAAATGCTCGCCGTGCGCGCCGCCTGCGCCGCCACCGGCAATGAACGCCTCACCGGCGCCACGCTGTTCGTCACCCTCGAGCCCTGCGCCATGTGCGCCGGCGCCGTCGCCGCCGCCCGCCTCGATCGTCTGGTCTTCGCCGCCGAAGACCCCAAGTCAGGCGGCGTCCTCCACGGCGCGCGGGTGCTTGATCAGCCCCAGGCCCATCACAAGGTCGAAGTCGTCGCCGGCGTCGCCGAGCGCGAAGCCGCTGATCTTCTGCGCAGCTTCTTCACCGCGCGGCGCTAGCGCCGCCTCAGCCCATCGTCAGCCGTTCATAGCGGTCGAGATGATGGTCGACCGAGCCGAACAGCCCCTCGATCAGCGTCGCCCGCTTGAAATAATGGCCCACCGAAAGCTCGTTCGAAATGCCGATGCCGCCATGGATCTGCACGGCATTCTGGCCCACGAACTTCGCCGCCTTGCCCACCTTGGCCTTGGCCATCGACACCGCCGCCGCGCGCTCGTCCGTATCAAGCTTCAGCGTCGCCATCAGCGTGATCGACACCGCCTGCTCCACTTCCAGAAACATGTCGACGATCCGGTGCTGGATCACCTGAAAATCGCCGATCGGCCGGCCAAACTGCTTGCGCTGCTTGGCATAGTCGAGCGTGGTCGCCTGGAGCACGCGCAGCAACCCGCACGCCTCGGCGCACACGGCCGCAGTGGCTTCATCCACCACCCGCTCCAGAATCGCCAGCCCCGCGTCCGCCGCCCCGACCAGATGATCGGCCGACACCGCGACATTCTCGAAATAGACATCGGCTGCCGCCCCGCCATCGACGGTCGCATAATCACGCCGCGTGATGCCCGGCAGGTCAGCGGGGATGAGGAACAGCGACACGCCGCCCACATCGCGCTGCCCGCCGCTGGTGCGCGCGCTGACCAGCAGATGCGTCGCATAGGGTGCAGAGGTGACCACCGACTTGTGGCCGTTCAGAACGAACCCCGCGCCGTCCTTCTTCGCGGTCGTCACAAGGTCGGTCAGGTGATAGCGGCCCTGCGGCTCGGCATAGGCAAAGGCGATGATCGCGTTTCCGGCGATGATCTCGGGGATCACGGCCTCGGCCAGCGCCCCGCCAGCCGCCTTCAGCGCCCCGCCACCAATCACCACGGTCGAAAGATAAGGCTCCAGCACCATCGCCCGGCCCATCTCCTCCATCACGATCATGTTCTCGACCGCGCCGCCGCCCAGCCCGCCATGCGCCTCGGCAAAGGGCGCGCCCAAAATGCCCAGTTCCTCGGCAAAGGCCTTCCACACCGCCGGGTTCCAGCCCGTGCCCGCATGCACGGCCTTCATCCGCGTGTCGAAATCATAGGTGTCCGCCAGATAGCGCTGCACCGTGTCCTTGAGCATGGTCTGCTCGTCGGTCAGATTGAAGTCCATGTCCTGCCTCCCCGGAACGTTATTCTGGGCCGTCTAGCCCCAATGCACGAACGGCGGAAGGTCAAGCCTCCCGCCGCCTGTGTCTTTTGCGAGGCCGCTCAGAGCCCCAGCACCATCTTGGCGATGATGTTGCGCTGGATCTCGTTCGAGCCGCCATAGATCGAGGTCTTGCGCATGTTGAAATAGGTCGGCGCCACCCGGCGGCTATGGTCCGGCCCCACTGCGGTGGCATTGTCACCCTCGCCAAAGCTGCGGAAATAGGGCGCGCCGTAATGGCCGGCGGCTTCCAGCGCCAGCTCGGTCAACCGCTGCTGAATCTCGGTGCCCTTGATCTTCAGCAGCGAGGATTCCGGCCCCGGCCCCTTGCCGGAGCTTTCGCCCGCCAGCGTGCGCAGCTCGGTAAACTCCAGCGCCGCCAGATCCACCTCCAGCTCCGAGATCTTGCGCTTGAAGAAGGGGTTGGCGATCAGCGGCTGGCCGCCATCCTGCTCGGCCCGCGCCACATCCTTGATCCGCTCCACACCGCGCTTCGAAGCTGCCACGCCGGCAATGCCGGTGCGCTCATGGGCGAGCAGAAACTTGGCGCAGGTCCAGCCCTTGTTCTCCTCGTAAATCCGGTTCTCCACCGGCACGATCACATCCTCGAGCCACACCTCGTTCACCTCATGCTCGCCGCCCAGCGTGATGATCGGGCGCACGGTGATACCCGGCGTCTTCATGTCAATGAGCAGGAAGGAAATCCCCTCCTGCGGCTTGGAAGCCGGGTCGGTGCGCACAAGGAAGAAGCCCCAGTCGGCATGCTGCGCCATCGTCGTCCAGGTCTTCTGCCCGTTGACACGGTAATATTCCTTGCCGTCATCGCCGGTGAAGCGCTCGGCTTTGGTCCTGAGGTTGGCAAGGTCCGAGCCCGCGCCCGGCTCCGAATAGCCCTGACACCACCAGACATCGCCCGAAAGGATGCCCGGCAAGAAGCGCTCCTTCTGCGCGCTTGTGCCGAAGGTGTAGATCACCGGGCCAACCATCGACAGGCCAAAGGGCATCAGCCGAATAGCATCGGCGCGCGCCGCTTCCTCCGACCAGATGTAGCGCTGCACCGCCGTCCAGCCGGTGCCGCCATATTCCACCGGCCAGGCCGGCGCGATCCAGCCCTTCTTGGCCAACACCCGGTGCCACTTCAGGAAATCTTCCTTCGAAAGCTCCTCGCCCTCGTCGATCTTGCCGTGCAGCTCGACGGGATAATGATCGCGGATGAACGTCCGCACCTCGCCACGAAAGGCTATGTCTTCGGCCGAAAAATTCAGATCCACTGTCACTCTCCCCGATTGGTTGACGCTAACGTTAACCGGGTCTGCGGTTGCGTGCAAGCGCGAGAAACTGCCGCATAGCCGCCGTCACGCCGCATCAAGGCAATTGAGCCCAGCGCGCGCGCCTGCTACCGCGCTCACATGACCCATGATTATCCAGAGTGCGCCTGATGTCGGTCGATGCCGCCACGGTCCGCAAGATCGCCCGCCTCGCCCGCATCGGCGTGGCTGAAACCGACATCGCCCCGCTCGCCAGCGAGCTCAGCGCCATCCTCGGCTGGGTCGAGCAGCTGGCCGAGGTCGATACCAGCGGCGTGCCGCCCATGGCCGCCGTCATGCCCAAGCCTCATGTCTGGCGCGAAGACGCCGTCACCGATGGCAACATCCGTGACGATGTGCTCGCCAATGCCCCCGAAGCGCTCTCCGGCTTCTTCGCCGTGCCCAAGGTGATCGAATGAGCCTCACCGACCTGACGCTGAGCCAGATGCGCGCCGGCCTCGCCGCGCGCGCGTTCAGCGCTGCCGAACTGGCCGAGGCACACATCGCCGCCGTCGCCGCCAACCGGCATCTGAACGCCTTCACCCTCGAGACCCCCGATCTCGCGCGCGCCCAGGCCGAAGCCGCCGACGCCGCGCTCAAGGCCGGCACCGCCGGCCCGCTCGCCGGCGTGCCCATCGGCATCAAGGATCTGTTCTGCACCAAGGGCGTCGAGACCACGGCCGCCAGCAACATCCTCAAGGGCTTCGTCCCCCCATACGAATCGACCGTCTCCGCCAAGCTGCTGGGTGCCGGCGCCGTCATGCTCGGCAAGCTCAATCTCGATGAATTCGCCATGGGCTCCTCCAACGAAACGAGTGCTGCGGGCCGCGTCATCTCGCCGTGGAAGGCCAGCGGGTCTGATGCCGAGCTGGTCCCCGGCGGCAGCTCGGGCGGCTCGGCCTCCGCAGTCGCTGCCCGTCTCGTCGCGGGCGCCACCGGTACCGATACCGGCGGCTCCATCCGCCAGCCCGCCGCCTTCACAGGCATCACCGGCATCAAGCCCACCTACGGCCGCTGCTCGCGCTACGGCATCATCGCCTTCGCCTCCTCGCTCGATCAGGCCGGCCCCATGGCCCGCACCGTCGAGGATTGCGCCCATCTGCTCGCCGTCATGTGCGGCCATGATCCGCGCGACACCACCTCGCTCGATCTCCCCGTCCCCGATTTCGCCGCCGCCCTGTCATCCGATCTCCGCGGCAAGACCATCGGCATCCCCCGCGAATACCGCATCGACGGCCTCGATCCCGTCATCGCCCGCCTCTGGGATGACGGCATCGCCATGCTCAGGCAAGCCGGCGCGAGCACGGTCGATGTCGCGCTCCCCCACACGAAATACGCGCTCCCCGCCTATTACATCATCGCCCCTGCCGAAGCCTCGTCCAACCTCGCCCGCTATGACGGCGTCCGCTACGGTGCCCGCGTCCTCCCCGAAGGCGCCAGCCTCTCCGACATGTATGAGGCCACCCGCGCCGCCGGCTTCGGCAAGGAAGTCCAGCGCCGCATCATGATCGGCACCTATGTGCTCTCCGCCGGCTTCTACGACGCCTATTACACCCAGGCGCAAAAGGTCCGCACCCTCATCGCCCGCGATTTCGAAGCCGCCTTCCAGTCGTGTGATCTGCTGCTCACCCCCACCGCCCCCAGCGCCGCCTTCGCCTTCGGCGCCAAGGCCGATCCGCTGGAGATGTATCTGAACGACGTCTTCACCGTCCCGTCCTCATTGGCCGGCCTGCCCGCCATGTCGGTCCCCGCCGGCCTCAGCGCCGATGGCCTGCCCTTGGGCCTCCAGCTCATCGGCCGCCCGCTCGAAGAGCAGACGGTGCTCAATGCCGGCCTCGCGCTCGAAAAGGCCGCCAATTTCACCGCCAAGCCCGGAACCGTCGCATGAGCTACACCGTCAAGGGCCAGACCGGAGACTGGGAGATCGTCGTCGGCCTCGAAGTCCACGCCCAGGTCACCGCGCGGGCCAAGCTCTTCTCGGGCGCCGCCACCGATTTCGGCGCCGAGCCGAACACGCAAGTGAGCCTTGTCGATGCCGCCATGCCGGGCATGCTCCCCGTCCTCAACGGCGAATGCGTCCGCCAGGCCGTGCGCACCGGCCTCGCACTCGGCGCCCAGATCAACCGCGTCAGCCGCTTTGACCGGAAGAATTATTTCTACGCCGATCTGCCGCAGGGCTACCAGATCAGCCAGCTCTATCACCCCATCGTCGGCGAAGGCGCGCTCGACATCATCCTCGAAGACGGCACCACCAAGTCGATCGGCATCGAACGCATCCACCTCGAACAGGATGCCGGCAAGTCGGTCCATGATCTCCACCCGGCCCGCTCCTTCGTCGATCTGAACCGCTCCGGCTGCGCGCTGATGGAAATCGTCTCCCGGCCCGACATCCGCTCACCCCACGAAGCCGGCGCCTATGTCGCGGCGCTCCGCCAGCTGCTCCGCTATGTCGGCAGCTGCGATGGCAATATGGACGAAGGCTCGATGCGCGCCGACGTCAACGTCAGCGTCCGGAAAGCCGGCCAGCCCTTCGGCACCCGCACCGAAACCAAAAACGTCAATTCGGTCCGCTTCATCATGGCCGCCGTCGAACATGAGGCCAGGCGCCAGGTCGAACTCCTCGAAGCCGGCGGCACCATCGTCCAGGAAACCCGCCTCTTCGACCCCGGCACCGGCACCACCCGCCCGATGCGCTCCAAGGAAGACGCGCACGACTACCGCTATTTCCCCGATCCCGACCTGCTGCCCGTCGAACTTAGCGAAGACTTCATCGACGCCGCCCGCGCCTCGCTCCCCGAACTCCCCGTCGCCAAGCGCGCCCGCTATACCGAAAACCTCGGCCTCACCCCCTATCTCGCCGAAGTCCTCACGGCCGAAAAAACCACCGCCAGCTGGTTCGAAACCCTGCTCACAGCGCTCGCCGCGCGCACGAAAAAGCCCGAAGCGACCCTCGCCAAAACCGCCGCCAACTGGGTCTCCTCCGAGCTGTTCGGCGCCCTCAAGCGCCTCGGCACCGAACTCGAAGACGCCCCCCTCACCCCCGATGCGGCCGCCGAACTCCTCGCCCTCGTCGATGACACCACCATCTCGAACAGCGCCGCCAAAACCGTCTTCGAAGCCATGCTCGAAACCGGCGACAGCGCCGCCAGCATCGTCGACGCCAAAGGCCTCCGCCAGGTCTCCGACACCGGCGCCATCGACACCAAAATCGCCGAAGTGCTGGCCGCCAACGCCGACAAGGTCGCCCAATACAAAGCCGGAAAAGAAGCCCTGTTCGGCTTCTTCGTCGGCCAGACCATGAAAGCCATGGCCGGCAAAGCCAACCCGGCGCTGGTCAACGAACGCCTCAAGGCCTTGCTGGCGGAGTAAAGGGCCTCCGGCGGCTGGGGCCTCAGGCCCCAGACCCCATTCGTGGCGCATCCCATAATTTCCGTCGCCCCGGACTTGATCCGGGGCCCAAGCGACTACGTTCGCCCCAAGCCCAGCGCCGCAGGCCATAAATGCGCGACCCGCGCAGCGCTGCCCTCCGAAATCCAGTCCCACCCCCACAAATTGGGTCTGGGGCCTGAGGCCCCAGCCGCCGGAGGCCCCTTCTGACCCCCCACTCAAACAAAAGAATAGGGGTCCACATCCACCGTCACCCGCACCCCGGCCGGCGGCGGCGCCGTGCCCAGCCAGTCGCGCAGCCAGGCAGACAGCGGCACGGTGCGCCGCGCGGTGACGAGCAGGCGAAAGCGGTAGCGGCCGCGCAGCATCGCCAGCGGGGCAGGGGCGGGGCCCAGCACCTGCACCCCCTCGCGCGGGCGGGCGGCGGCGGCGAGTGTGGCGGCGGCGGCGCGCGCCTTGCCCTCGTCTTCGGCGCTCACGATCAGCGCTGCCAGCCGCCCAAACGGCGGCAGCGTGAGGTCGCGGCGCGCGGCAGTTTCGTTCGCATAAAAGGCGGCGGCGTCGCCGTTCACCAGCGCCTGCATCAGCCGCGCCTGGGGCTGGTGCGTCTGCAGCATCACGCGGCCCGGCTTGGCCCCGCGCCCGGCCCGCCCGGCCACCTGCGCAATCTGGGCAAAGGTCCGCTCGCTCGCCCGAAGGTCGCCGCCCGAGAGCCCGAGGTCGGCGTCGATCACCCCGACAAGCGTGAGCTCGGGAAAATGAAACCCCTTGGTCACCAGCTGCGTGCCGATCAATATGTCGATCTCCCGTGCCTCCACGCTGGCCACCAGCGCCGCCGCCCGCGCCGGCGATGTGATCGTGTCCGATGTCACCAGCGCCACCCGCGCCTCGGGCCAAAGCGCCGCCACTTCCTCGGCAATCCGCTCCACCCCCGGCCCGCAGGCCACCAGCGCGTCCGCCTCGCCGCATGACGGGCAGGCCGGCGGCACCGACATCTCATGCCCGCAGTGATGGCAGGCCAGCCGGTGCAGCAGCCGATGCTCCACCATCCAGGCGGTGCAATTGGGGCAGTTGATCCGCTCGCCGCAGGCGCGGCACAGCGTCAGCGGCGCATAGCCCCGCCGGTTGAGAAACAGCAGCGCCTGCTCGCCCCGCGCCAGCGTGTCGGTGATGGCGCTGGCCAGCGGCGGCGCGATCCAGCGCCCGCGCGGCGGCGGGGTGCGGCGCAGGTCGAGCGTCTCGATCGCCGGCATCTCCGCCCCGCCATAGCGCGCCGGCAGCATCAGGTGCCGATAGGTGCCGCGCTCGGCCTGCACCCGCGTCTCGATCGCCGGCGTCGCGCTCGCCAGAACCACCGCCGCGCCCTCGAATTGCGCCCGCATCACCGCCACGTCACGCGCGTGATAATGCACGCCCTCTTCCTGCTTGAAGCTCGTCTCATGCGCTTCATCCACCACCGTCAGCCGCAGGTCAGCAAAGGGCAGAAACAACGCCGAGCGCGCCCCCACCACCAGCCGAGCCCGGCCATCGGCAATGGCCGCATAAGCCGCCCGCCGCGCGCTCGTCTTCAGGTCCGAATGCCAGGCCAGCGGCGCCGCCCCAAAGCGCGCCTCCAGCCGTTTCATGAACGCCGCGGTCAGCGCAATCTCGGGCAGCAGCACCAGCGCCTGCCCCCCCGTCCGCAGTGCGGCGGCAATCGCCTCCGCATAAACCTCGGTCTTCCCCGATCCCGTTACCCCTTCGAGCAGAAACGGCGCAAACCCCCCGGCATCCACCGCCCCCACAAGCGCCGCCGCCGCCTCAGCCTGCCCCGCCTCCAGCCGCGGCGGCGCAAAGTCAGCGTCGGGCGGCGGCGGCAGGTCGCCCGCGCTCACCGTCTCGCCCGCCAGCGCGCCGGCATTCACCAGCCCGCGAATCACCGCGTCCGAAACATCCGCCGCCCGCGCCAGATCGCTCACCGTGCCGCTGCGCCCGGCCAGCCGGTCCATCGCCCGCGCCCGCTCCGGCGTCATCCGCGCGGGCAGGGTGCCCGACAGCCGATATTCCACCACCTGGCGCTCGCCCATCAGCGCCACCTGCGGCAACACCATGCGCAGCACGCTCGCCAGCGGCGCCAGATAATAGTCCGACACCCATTCGCACAGCCGCCGCAGCGGCGCAGAGAGCGGCGGCACCGGCAGCACGCCCCTCACCGCGCGCAGCCCCTTGCCCTTGAAAGCCGGCCCCTCCAGCCCGTCCCACACCACACCCGTCACCGTGCGCGGCCCCAGCGGCACCTGCACCGGCTGGCCGGCTGCCAGCACAAGGCCCTCGGGCACGGCATAGTCCAGCGGCCCGAGGCCCGCCTGCATCACCACCACCCGAACCTGCGCCGCCATGCCCCACGATACGCAGCCCGCTTGACCCGCCGCAAGCCCGCCTCTACCCGCATCGCCATGATCCCCCGCTATTCCCGCCCCGAAATGACCGCGCTCTGGGAGCCGCAGACCCGCTTCCAGATCTGGTTCGAAATCGAAGCCCATGCCACCGACGCGCTGGCCGAACTCGGCGTCGTCCCCAAGGCCGCAGCCGAGGCGATCTGGGCCAAGGGCGGCTTCGATATCGACCGCATCGACGAGATCGAGCGCGAGACCAAGCACGACGTCATCGCCTTCCTCACCTCGGTCGCCGAACATGTCGGCGAGCCCGCCCGCTTCCTCCATCAGGGCCTGACTAGTTCCGACGTGCTCGACACCTGCCTCGCCGTGCAGCTCGCCCGCGCCGCCGATATCCTCCTGTCTGACATCGACGCGCTGCTCGCCGCCCTCAAGACCCGCGCCATGGAGCACAAACACAGCGTCTGCATCGGCCGCAGCCACGGCATCCATGCCGAGCCGGTCACCTTCGGCCTCAAGATGGCGCAGGCCTATGCCGAGTTCAGCCGCAACCGCGCCCGCCTCGTCGCCGCCCGCGCCGACATCGCCACCTGCGCCATCTCGGGCGCAGTGGGCACCTTCGCCAATGTCGACCCCCGCGTCGAAGCCCATGTCGCCGAAAAGCTGGGCCTCACCCCCGAGCCGGTCAGCACCCAGGTCATCCCGCGTGACCGTCACGCCATGTTCTTCGCCACGCTCGCGGTCATCGCCAGCTCGGTCGAGCGTCTCGCCACCGAAATCCGCCACCTCCAGCGCACCGAAGTTCTGGAGGCCGAGGAATATTTCTCGCCGGGTCAGAAGGGCAGCAGCGCCATGCCCCACAAGCGCAACCCGGTGCTCACCGAAAACCTCACCGGCCTCGCCCGTCTTGTGCGCGGTATGTCCTTGCCAGCCATGGAAAATGTCGCGCTCTGGCATGAGCGTGATATCTCCCATTCGAGCGTCGAGCGGATGATCGGGCCAGACGCCACCATCACCCTCGATTTCGCCCTCGCCCGCCTTACCGGCGTCATCGAAAAGCTCGTTGTCTACCCCGAGCGGATGCTGAAAAACCTCAACAAGATGGGCGGCCTTATCCACAGCCAGCGCGTCCTCCTCGCCCTCACCCAAGCCGGCGCGTCCCGCGAAGACGCCTACCGTTTGGTCCAGCGCAACGCCATGAAGGTCTGGGATGCCGACGGCGCGCTCCAGCTTCAGGCCCTGCTCGAAGCCGATCCCGACGTCACCGCCTATCTCAGCCCCGCACAGATCGCCGAAAACTTCGACCTCGGCTACCACCTCAAGCAGGTCGACACGATCTTCCAGCGCGTCTTCGGCTGACGCAGCCACTCAACGCGGCGGGCTGACCGCCTTCGGCAAGTCCCGCCCCGCCGCCTCAAACGCCGCCTTCACATCCGCCCGCGCCTTCAGCGCCCGCATCGCCGCCCGCGCCTGCAGATCGGTCGCGCCGTCATGGCTGGCAATCAGGAAGGGCTGTAATTCCCAAAGCATATCCGTGCGTTGCTGCGGATCTTGCAGCGCCGACACAACCAGCGCCGCCGCCTCATCCAGCCGGTCGAGGCAGATCAGCGCCATCAGCGCGGCGCGCCGGTTCTCCCCCTTTTCCGCCATCAGCGCCGTCGCCGCTCCCGCCGCCGCCGCGCCCTCGCCGCGCGCCGCCAGCGCACAGGCGCGCGCCGCGTCAATGAACAGCCGCCCCGAGGGGGACGCCAGCGCTTCATGGGTGCGCGCATAGTCCGCCGCCGCCAGCGCCGCCTCCGGCCGGTCGAGTGCGACCGCAAACAGCGCCCGGGCAATGATCGGCCCGATCAGGTCCGGCCTCCCCTCCAGCCGGCTTTCCGCCAGCGCATCATAGCGCGCCAGCGCCTCCTCCTCGCGGCCGAAATGCGCCAGCAGCTGCGCCTCCAGCGCCACCAGCCACAGGTCCTGATTGCTCAGCGCATCAAGCGCCGCGCCTTCAAGCCCCGCCGCCTGCGCCACCTTCAGCGCCTCCGCCTCGCGCGCCGCCAGGTTCAGCGCCTGCGCATAAAGCCGCCGCGCGCCAAGGTCGTCGGGTGCCGCCTCAAAGCGCGCCCGCGCCCGCGCCACATCGGCCGCGCTCGCCGTCCGCGCGCCCGGCCCCAGCCGCGCCTCCACATCGCGCCACAGCGCCGCATAGCGCCGGTCAATGCCCATGCGCAGCAGCATATTGGGCGAAACGATCTCGCCCAGCATCGCCCGCGCCTCATCCCCCCGCTCGCGCGCCAACAATCCGCCAATCACCTGCATCCGCAGCCCGTCGAGCGTGTCGTCGTCGCCGCCCTCGCCGGTCCAGCCCGCCGTCACCAGCGCAAAATCCAGGTCAAAAGCGCGCGCCTCGTCCTTCGCCAGCCCAGCCCTCACCCGCCCCACAAGTGCGGTTGGCAGCCCTTCCAGCTCGCCCCGGTCGCTCGCCGCCAGCAGCACCAGCGTCTCCGCCGCCGCCGCCGGGTCATCGGTCAGCGCCCTGAGCTTGAACAGCATCGCCAGCAGCGGCGCGGGCGGCGCCGGCGCACTCGCCACCGCCACCTCGATCGCCGCCCGCGCCTCCGGAAGCCGCCCCATCTCGGCCAGAATGAACCCGCGCAGCCGCTCGATCGCCCCGCGCTCGCGCGGCAGCTCGGCCTCGGCCAGCGCTGCATCCAGCCGCGCCAGCGCCGCCTCGGCCTGCCCCTGCTGCAACAGCGCCAGCCCCTCGCTGACGCCTGCGGGCACGTCCGCCTCCACCTGCGCCGCCGCCGGCACCGCCAGCACCATCAACATCGCCAGAAAAAACATTCTCATGCCCCCAACTGTGGCCCGCCCGCTCCCGCTGCGCAATGGGGGGACTGGTCAGCCGCCCCCGCGCGCGGCAAGCTGCCCCACCACAGGAGACCGCCCATGGCCAACGTCGACTTCTTCTTCGATTGCTCCAGCCCCTGGACCTATCTTGCCTTCGACGCGCTGCTCGAAGCGCAGTCGCAAGACGGCTTCGACATCGCCTGGCACCCCTTCCTCGTCGGCGCCGTGTTCAACACCGTCAACCCGTCCGTCTACCAGATGCGCGAAAAGCCCATCGTCCCCAAGGCGCGTTATTACACCAAAGACCTCCACGACTGGATCCGCCGCTCGGGGCTCGCCATCCGCTGGACCCCCAGCATCTTCCCCATCAATTCCGCCCGCGCCATGCGCGCCGCCCTCGTCGCCGATGACGCCGGCCAATGCGCCCCCTATGCCCGCCGCATCTTCGAGCTCTACTGGGGCGAAGACAGAGACATCGCCGACCCCGCCATCATCGCCGAAGCCCTCAAAGCAGCCGGCCTCGATCCCCAAGCCGCCCTCGCTGAAGCCGATGGCGAAGCCCGCCGCGCCCAGCTCAAGGCCAACACCGAAGAGCTCATCGCCCGCGGCGGCTTCGGCACCCCCACCTTCTACGTCGGCGACGACATGTATTTCGGCCAGGACCGCCTCATCCTCGTCCGCGAAGCACTCGCCCGTCAGGGGCACCAGGCATGAGCCAGCAGGACTGCGATATCGTCATGCGCGGCGGCATCACCTCGGGCCTTGTCTATCCCGCCGCGCTGGCCGCCCTCGCCCCGCACTGGCGCTTCCGCAACATCGGCGGGGCGTCTGCCGGCGCCATCGCCGCCGGCGTCCTCGCTGCGGCCGAACATGGCCGCCGCTCGGGCAAAAACTCGCAGGCGTTCGACCTGATCGCCGCCATCCCGGCGCAGATGTCCGGCGGCCGGATGCGCCAGCTGTTCCCGGCAAGCCGCGGCCTTGAGCCGGTGATGGCGCTGGTGTGGCAGTGGCTGGCGGCGCGCAAGGCGGGCACGACGCCGCTGCGTTTCGCCCTTTCGCGCCTTGCCACGCTGTCCCGCCTGCCGTTCCTGTCCGCGCTCGCCATCGCCGTCATGATGTCGCTCGTCGGCTGGTCCTTCGGCGCGCTGGGGGCCGGGCTCGGCTGGGCGTTCTTCGTCTTCACCCTTGCCTTCATCCTGCTCATCGCCGCCGAACTTTCAACGCTCGTCGATGCCGTCTCCGGGCTCCACAAGGCCTTTCTGCGTGCCGGCCTCGGTCTCAGCAGCGGGTCCGTGCAGCGCTGGCAGGCCAATCCGCCGGGCCTCGACAATCTGCAGGCCGAAGGCGGCTTTGCCGACTGGATACATGCCCTCATCCAGCGCGCCGCCGGCCGCGCAGACGGCGATGCCCCGCTCACCATCGGCGATCTCTGGACCACCGACCGACCCGATCAGGCCCCCGATGCCTGGGATGAAGCGCGCGACATCGACCTGCTGCTCACCACCACCAATCTCAGCCAGGCCATCCCCGCCAGCTTCCCCTTCCTCGAGCGCACCGGCACAATGCTGTTCTTCCGCGAAGATGATCTGCGCGCCGTGCTGCCCGGCGCCATTGTCGATCATCTCATCGCCGTCGCCGACAAGCGCCACGCCCATGAGCATGACGGGCAGCGCTATCACCGGCTGCCGCTGCCGCAGCAATTGCCGGTGGCGCTCGGCGTCCGCCTCTCGCTCAGCTTCCCCGGCCTGATCAGCGCCGTGCGGCTGTTCGCGGCCACCCGCATCAAGGGCGGCAAGCCCGACGGCGCGCTCGATCCGCTCTGGTTTTCCGACGGCGGCATCACCTCCAATTTCCCGGTCACGGTGTTCGACGCGCCGCTGCCCAGCCGCCCCACCTTCTGCATCAACCTCGCCGACATCGAGGAAGCGCGCTGGGGCACCAACGCCGATCCGGTGGTCGATCTCGCCGAAGACAATTCAGACGGCCTCACCGTCCCCCTCCAGGCCGCCCCCACCGCCGGCGTGCTGCGCTTTGTCACCAGCATCGTCGGGGCGGCGCGCAACGGCCGTGAAAACGAGCTTCTCGCCATGGCCGGCCAGCGTGACCGGATCGTCAGCATCCTCCTCGATCCCCAGTCGCAAGGCGGCCTCAACCTCGACATGGACGAAGCCACCATCGCCCAACTCAACGACGCGGGTAAGGAAGCCGCCGCGCGCCTCAATACCCGCTTCGCCGCCACCGATGCGCCGGCGCCGGGCTGGACCAATCACCGCTGGGTGCGCCTGCGCTCAACGCTGGCGGCCATCGAGGCGCTGTCGGTCAGCTACGCGCGCGGCTGGCGCCGGGTCGATGGGCAGGGCCTCAGCTTCGCTGGCCATGAGGCAAAGCTCAGCGTCAGCAAGGCCCCGGCCTATCGCTTTGCCGACAAGGCGGCGCATGAGGCCGCGCTGCACTGGGCCGGCACGATCGCCACCAGCTTCGCCGCCCTCGAAAAAGCCCAGCCCGGCTGGCCGGAGCAAAGCCTGATGAACGGCAGCCGCAACAGGAACGACGCGCTGTCACGCACCCGCCACGCCGCGCCCCGCCCCGGCGCCCGCCTCGCCCTGCAGCCCAACCCCGGCCGCGATCCCCACAAGGGTTAGCAATCATCTGCGGCTAGCAATCATCTGCGCCCCGGCAAGCGGCCGGGCCGGGCGGTTGCTTGACAAGGTTGCGGCCTCCCCGCAATCCTCGAAGCCGCAACCCGGGGGACAATGGAGATGATCGTGGGGCCGGCCGAGCGCGGCTTGATGAGGCAACCATGACAGCCTCATCAGCGCCCGCGCGCTCGCCAAAAATCCTGCTGTCGCTGGTGGTCGGGCTGGTGCTGGGCGCGCTGGTCGGCGTGCTGCTGCCAACGGTCGGCGCCGGCTTCGAAATCTTCGGCCTCGCCTTTGTTCAGGCGATCAAGATGATCGTCATCCCGCTGATCTTTTCCGCAGTCACCCTCGCCAGCTACCGTCTCGGTGCCAGCGCCGCGAGCATGGGGCGGCTCAGCCTGCTGGCATTCGGCTGGTTCTTCTTCGCCACCTTCGTCGCCGCCATGATCGGCCTCACGCTCGACCGGATCGTCCAGCCCGGCCTCGGCGCCCAGCTTCAGGCGAGCGGCGATGCCGCAGTCAACGCGGTGCAGGTCAACTGGCGGGATTTCTGGCTCGGCCTCATCCCCAGCAACATCATCGCCGCCATGGCGGCACAAAAGATCCTGCCCACGCTCATCTTCGCCGTGCTGTTCGGCGTCTCGCTCGCCTCGATCGGGCCAGACAAGGCGCGGCCCATCGTGGCGCTGCTCGAATCGCTGTTCGAAGCCATTTTCCGCCTCACCGGCTGGATCGTCCGGCTGGCGCCGTTCGCCGTCTTCGCCGTCGCCGCCTGGTTCGCCGCCACCCAGAGCTTCGCGGTGGTGGTCGCGCTCGGCAAGCTCGTCGCCCTCATGTATCTCGGCATGGTCATCGTCCTTGCGCTCTGCATCGCGGCGCTGGCGCTGCTCGGCCGCGGCTCGCCGGATTTCCTGCGGCGCATGGTGCCGCCCGTGCTGCTCGGCTTCGCCACCCGCTCGTCCGAGGTCGCCTTGCCGCTGCACATGGAAAAGCTGGTCGAGGCAGGCATCGACAGGCGCATCGTCTCGACCGTCTTGCCGCTCGGTTACAGCTTCAATCTCGATGGTGCCGCGCTCTACATGGGGCTGATGGTGCCGTTCCTGGCCGAAGCCTATGGCATGACCCTCGACCTCGCGGCGCTGGCGACGATCCTCGTCACCATCCTCATCGCCAGCAAGGGCATCGCCAATGTCCCCGGCGGCTCGATGGTCGCGGCCGCCGGCGTCGTCCTCGGTCTCGGCCTGCCGGCCGAAGCGGTGGCGATCATGGCCGGCGTCGACATCTTCCTCGATATGGGCCGCACCGCCGTCAACGTCTTCGGCAACACCTGCGCCGCCGCCTTTGTCGATCGCTTCGTCACCCTTGAAGACGAAAGCCCCGAAGCGCGCGCCCGGCCCGTCGCCGCCGACAGCCCGGCGCTCTAGCCCATGTCGCTCGGCCCCAACCAGCCGCTCATCGGCCGCCCCGGCGGGCGCGCGCTTCTGGCGACACCGGCGCTGATCCTCGATCTCGACCGGCTCGAACGCAATATCGCCACCATGGCCACCTTCGCCCGCGCGGCCGGCATGGCGCTCAAGCCGCACGCCAAGACCCACAAGAGCGCCCATGTCGCCGCCCTCCAGCTCGCCGCCGGCGCCGTCGGCCTCACCTGCGCCACGCTGGGCGAGGCCGAGGCGCTGGCGCCGCATGTCGCCGCCCCCTTGCTCATCACCGCCCCCGTCATCGGCACCGGTGCCATCGCCCGGCTCCATGCGCTCGCCCGCCGTTCGCCGGGCCTCGCCGTCGTCGTCGATCATCCAGCAAATCTCGCCGGGATCGCGCAGGCCTTCACCGCCCAGCCGCTCACCGTGTTCGTCGATATCGACCCCGGCCTGCACCGCACCGGCGTTGCCAGCCTCGCCGATGCCGTGGCGCTGGCCCGGGCGGTCGCAGCATCACCAACGCTGCACTTCGGCGGCGTCCAGTTCTTCAGCGGCCCAAGCCAGCATATCGAGCGCTACGAGGCCCGCCGCAGCGATGTCGCCGCCAAGACGCACTATCTCGCCAGCATCGTCGAGGCGCTGCGCAACGCCGGCCTGCCGCCGCCCGTGGTCACCGGCGGCGGCACCGGCACCCACGCCCTCGATGCCGAATTCGGCGTGATGACCGAGCTCCAGGCCGGCTCCTATGTCTTCATGGACGACCAATATTCCGCCTGCGGCCTGCGCCCGGGCGATACCAACCCTTTCGACACCGCGCTGATGATCGACACGCGCGTCATCAGCGCCAACTGGCCGGCGCTGGCCACGGTCGATGCCGGGCTCAAGGCCTCCACCGGCTCATCGCAGCCACCAACGCCGATCGCCGGCGTGCCCGAAGGCACCCGCTATGAATATCGCGGCGATGAATATGGCGCGCTCCTGCTGCCGCCGGGCAAGCCGACGCTGCCGCTCGGCGCCGTCGTCACGCTGGCGACCCCGCACTGCGACCCGACGGTCAACCTCCACAATGTCTACCATGTCGTGCGCGGCGACACCCTCATCGACATCTGGCCCATCACCGCACGCGGCCGCTCGGCCTGAAAGCGCCAGGCCCGCAATCAAAAACCCGGTGCCGGATGAGGGGATCGAACCCCCGACCTTCGGTTTACAAAACCGCTGCACTACCGCTGTGCTAATCCGGCCCGGTGCCCCGCCCTAGCGCCAGATGCCCCGCCTCGCAATATCAGGGGCAACCATAAGCACAGTCCGGATCATCCTTCATATGGATGATCCGCACGATCATCGCATCGCGCCCCCGCCGCGGGTCGGTAAAGGCCGACGCAATCACCCCGCTCACCGGCGCCACCAGCGTATCGGTCACCCGGCCAAAAGCGTCAGCCATCGTCGCCACCGTCTCGCCCTTCTCCACCCGCGCCCCCAGCGGCGTCAGCAGCGTCGCCCAGCCGCCGCGCGGCGCGCTCACCCGCGCCAGCGCATTGCCCACCACCATCGTCGCCGGCGGCTCGCGCACATCGCCCGCGATCATCTTCTGCTCGCGCATCAGGTTCATCAGCCCCTCCACCCCGCGCCGCACCATTTCGGGGTCAAACACGCCGGGCATCCCCAGCTCCAGCGTCACCGCCGGCACCCCGTCATCGCTCAGCGTATTCTCCACCGTGCCCTTGTCCCCCCGGTCCAGCTTCAGCACATCGGGCGCCAGCAGTTCGGCCATCCGCTTCGTCCGCACGCTCGAGGCAAAGGCATAAAGCACATAGGCCGTGCCGCGCGACTGGGTGTGCAGATCGACCGCCAGATCGGCATTGGGCCTGAGCAGATTCTGCCACAGGAGCGCGGCATGATGCGCCACCGCGTCGCCCTCCAGGTCGCCCGGCATCGCCCGGTTCAGATTGGCGCCCGATCGCCCCGCATCCTCGGCAAATTGCCGCGCATCCTGCAACAGCCCCGGCGGGTTCAGCCCCGGCACCGCGATCAGCGTTCCCGCCATCGCCTGCACGTCAAGCCGCGCCACCAGCTTGTGCACCACATCGATCCCGTTCAGCTCATCGCCGTGAATCCCCGCCGTCACCAGCAGCCGCGGCCCCGGCTGGGCGCCCTTCACCACCACCACCGGCACCAGCCAGCGCTGCCCGGTCGAGGTCTCGCCGGCCCGAAACCAGAAGCGGCTCACCCCGCCCGCCGGCAGGTCGGCCACATCCAGCCGGTCGATCACCCGCTCCGCCCCCAGCGCCCCGCTCACCACCGTCTGCGCCGCCAGCGGGGTCGCCAGCAGCGCCAGCAGGGCCAGAGCCAACCGCATCACGCCGCCCGCTCGCCCGGCGCAAAGGCCCGAATCGCCAGCGCATGCACCTTCTCGGCCATCATGTCGCCAAGCGCGGCATACACCGCCCGCTGCCGCGCCACCCGGCTCTGCCCGGCAAAGTCCGCCGCCTCGATGATCAGCGTGAAATGGCTCTCGCCGCTGCCGTCATCGCCCATATGCCCGCGGTGCTTGGCGCTGTCGTTGATCAGCTCCAGATGCACCGGCCTCAGTGCGGCACGCAGCCGCGCCTCCATCTCGCTCGCCACAGGGCCCGTCATCGCCGCCATCCTCCCGCTCTTGCAGTCATCGCCCGCATCCCTACACAATAAGCCCTCAACATCACCAGCCATCACGGACCCGCCCCCATTCCCACCGCCTCTGCCCGTTTCCATGGCCGCCAGGCCAGCCCCGAGCCGCGCCCCTGCGCGCATCCCGGCTGCGAGGCTGCGGGCGAGTTCCGCGCGCCGCTCTCCAACCGCCTGCCCGGCGACGCCGCGGGCTGGCAATATTTCTGCCTCGAACATGTCCGCGCCTTCAACGCCGGCTACAATTATTTCGACGGCCTCACCCCCGATGAGGTTCACGAGGCCCAGTCGCCCCTCGCCGGCTGGCAGCGCACCCAGACCCCGCAAGGCCGCGACGCCTTTCATTTCGGCGATCCCCATGATCTCTTTTCCGCTGCCACCAAAGCGCGGCCAGCCCCCCGCCGCTGGCCCCAGGCCGAAGACGCGCGCGCGCTGGGCGCACTCGGCCTTGATGATTCCGCCAGTGGCGCCGAGGTCAAACGCGTCTACAAGGCCTTGGTGCGCAAATACCATCCCGACAGCAATGGCGGCGACCGGACGCACGAGAGAAAGTTGCAGGCTGTCGTCACAGCCTATACGCATCTCAAAGCCCAACCGCGTTTCAAGACGGAGCATTGATCAAAGTGGCAACCGCCCCCGCCCTCCCCGATACCCCCGCCACGCACGGCACCACCGTGCTCAGTGCCCCCGACACCAGCGTCGATGCCCGTGAAGTGTTCGGCGTCGATATCGATCTGCAGGTCCCGGCCTTCTCGGTCGCCGATGAGCGCGTGCCCGATCTCGATCCCACCTATGTCTTCGATCCCGACACCACGCTCGCCATCCTCGCCGGCTTCGCCTTCAACCGCCGCGTCATGGTCCAGGGCTATCACGGCACCGGCAAATCCACCCATATCGAGCAGGTCGCCGCCCGCCTCAAATGGCCCTGCGTGCGCATCAACCTCGACAGCCACATCAGCCGCATCGATCTCATCGGCAAGGATGCCATCGTCCTCAAGGACGGCCAGCAGGTCACCGAGTTCCGCGAGGGCCTGCTCCCCTGGGCGCTGCAAACCCCGACAGCACTGGTCTTCGACGAATATGACGCCGGCCGGCCGGACGTGATGTTCGTCATCCAGCGCGTCCTCGAAGTCGAAGGCAAGCTGACGCTGCTCGACCAGAACCGCGTCATCCGCCCCAACCCATGGTTCCGCCTGTTCGCCACCGCCAACACCGTCGGCCTTGGAGACACCACCGGCCTCTACCACGGCACCCAGCAGATCAATCAGGGCCAGATGGACCGGTGGTCCATCGTCACCACCCTCAACTATCTGCCCCACCACACCGAGACCGCCATCGTCATCGCCAAGGAGCCGAGCTTCGACACCGAGGCTGGCCACAAGCAGGTCGCCAACATGGTCCGCGTCGCCGACATGACCCGCGCCGGCTTCATCGCCGGCGATATCAGCACGGTCATGTCACCGCGCACCGTCATCACCTGGGCACAAAACGCCAAGATCTTCGGCAACATCGGCTTCGCCTTCCGCCTCAGCTTCCTCAACAAATGCGATGAGGCCGAGCGCGGCATCGTGGCGGAATATTATCAGCGCGTCTTCGGCGAAGACCTGCCCGAAAGCGTCGCCGTCAAGGCCCGCCGCTAGGCCATCTCGCAAGTCCGCGCCTCGGCGTCGGCAAAGGCGCGGCAGCGCACCAGCGGCGCCTGCGGGTCGAGCGGCAGCTTCAGCCCGTCGCCGATGGTCGCCGCGCTCGCGCCCGACGCGCGGCAATAGCCCGGCTGAAACGGGTTGATCCAGCGCCGCTCGCCGCGCTGCTGTTCAACCCAGCGCCATTCGGCAAAGCGACAGTCGCGGCAGCTGCCCGGCTGATATCGGCTCATCGGAAATCTCCGCTGGTCCCTAACAATGATTAATCTTAAGTCTTTCTTCGGCTTCAACCACGGAAATTTAATCCAGTCTGGCGCAGGTTCGCACTCCTAAAGATTCAATTTGCCGATATTTGACCGTTGAACCGGAACTATTGTTCAAACATCTTTAACATCTCGCTCAGAAATCCCGCTGCGACCTCTGCACACATCCAGTGGCGCACACCGCCTCGCTGCTGCTAGAACAGCCCCATGCCGACACCAGAAAACCCCACCGAAGACTTTCGCGCCGCCGTCGCCGCCACGCTGCGCGCCATGGGCCACAAGGCCGGCGATCCGCGCTGGGATGTCGAAGTCGCCTATACCGCCGACAAGCCCAGCTGCTTCGGAGACAGCGCCCGCGTCCCCCAGCCCGCCCGCGCGCTGCCCCCAGAACAGGTCGCTGAAGTGCGCGGCTGGGCCGACAGTTTCGCGCTCCGCCACCGCCATCACAACCCCCGCCTCCACGGCACTGACCAGCCCGAAGCCGGCCCGGCGCGTGACATCTGGAATGCGCTTGAGCAGGTCCGCTGCGAAGCGCTGGGCGCGGCTGAAATGGCCGGCGTCGCCCGCAATCTTGACCGCATGACCGAAACCCGCGTCCGCGCCGATCCCATCGTCCGCGCCCGCACCGCGGCCGAAGTCCCCATCGCCACGGCACTCGGCCTGCTCGCCCGCGAGCGCCTCACCGGCAGCCCGCCGCCCAGCGTCGCCGATGCGGCGCTGGCGCTGGTCCGTGATGATCTCGAAAGCCGCGCCGGCGTCCATCTCGACGAGCTGGCGCAAGTCACCCATGATCAGGCCGCCTTCGCCCAGGTCATGCGCCGCGTGCTGGCCGATCTCGGCCTCGCCACCGATCCCGACGCCGACAGCGAGGAAAACGAAGACAGCGACAGCGACGACGAGCAGGAGCAGGACCAGCCCGGCGACAGCGAAGATGACGACGACGCCGGCGGCGGCGACGAGGAATCGACCGAGACCCGCGCGGAAGCAGGCGAAGACCCCCCCGAAGACGCCGACACCCGCGAAGTCGACATGGACACCGACATGGTCTCCGATGCCGAAATGGGCGATGACGGCCAGGAGGGCATGACCCCCTGGCGCCCCGACACGCCGCGCGCAGACCCCGCGCCCGCCTTCGAATACAAGGCCTACACCACGAAAAACGACGAGGTCATCACCGCCGAAGAACTCTGCGACGCCGACGAGCTCACCCGCCTGCGCGCCTATCTCGACCAGCAGCTGGTGCCCCTGCAATCCGCCGTCACCAAGCTGGCCAACCGCCTCCAGCGCCGGCTGATGGCGCAGCAGAACCGTGCCTGGGATTTCGATCAGGAAGAGGGCATTCTCGATGCCGCCCGCCTCGGGCGCATCGTCACCAATCCCGCCCACGCGCTCAGCTACAAGATCGAGCGTGACACCGATTTCCGTGACACCGTCGTCACCCTGCTCATCGACAATTCCGGCTCGATGCGCGGCCGCCCGATCAGCATCGCCGCCATCTGCGCCGACATTCTCGCCCGCACCCTCGAACGCTGCGCGGTGAAAACCGAGATCCTCGGCTTCACCACCCGCGCCTGGAAAGGCGGCCTGTCCCGCGAAAAATGGCTCGCCGATGCCCGCCCCCCCAAGCCCGGCCGCCTCAACGATCTGCGCCACATTGTCTACAAGCCCGCCGATGCGCCGTGGCGCCGGGCGCGCAAGAATCTCGGCCTGATGATGCGCGAAGGCCTGCTCAAGGAGAATATCGACGGCGAAGCCCTGCTCTGGGCGCACGACCGGCTGCTCGCCCGCAATGAAGACCGCCGCATCCTCATGGTCATCTCCGACGGCGCCCCCGTCGATGACAGCACGCTGTCCGTCAACAGCGGCAATTATCTCGAACGCCACTTGCGGCAAGTCATCACCCAGATCGAAACCCGCTCGCCGGTCGAACTCATCGCCATCGGCATCGGCCATGACGTCACCCGCTACTACAGCCGCGCCGTTACCATCATGGACGCCGAACAGCTGGGCGGCACCATCATCGACCAATTGGCCGCCCTGTTCGAAGCCGATGCCCCCAAGACAAGCCGTGGCCGCCGCTAGCGCGCCCACCATCGCCGTCTTCGCCCGCTATCCCACCCCCGGCGAAGCCAAGACCCGCCTCATCCCCGCGCTCGGTCCGCTGCGCGCCGCCGCCGTCCATGCCGCCCTCGTCGCCCACACCCTCGCCGCCGTGCGCGCCTCCGGCCTCCCCTATGCGGTGCATTTCACCGGCGCCGATGAGGCCAAGGTCGCCGCCTGGCTCGGCCCTAATGTCCCGCTCGTCGCCCAGCCAGCCGGCGATCTCGGCCAGCGCCTCGCCGCCGTGCCCGCGCCCTGCCTGCTCATCGGGTCCGATTGCCCCGGCCTCACCGCCGCCCATCTCCAGGCCGCCGCCGCCATCGTGGCAGATGGACGCCCCTGCATCGGCCCCGCCGAAGACGGCGGCTACTGGCTGCTCGGCCTGCCCCGCCCCCAGCCCCAGCTCTTCACCGACATCGAATGGGGCAGCGCCAGCGTTTTCGCCGCCACCCACGCGCGCCTCCCCGAAGCCGCCCTCCTCGAAACACTCGCCGATCTCGACCGCCCCGAAGACCTCGCCCGCTGGCCCCAATTCCTCACATGAGTGTCGCCCTCATCATCCCCGCCTATAACGAAGCGCCCAGCCTCGCAGCACTCGCTGCCAACATCGCCACGCTCGATCCCCAGCCGGCCGAAATCCTCCTCGTCGATGGCGGCAGCACCGACACAACGCTGGCCACAGCCCAAAGCCTCGGTCTCCCCACCCTCACCGCGCCCAAGGGGCGCGCCCGCCAGCAAAACGCCGCCGCCGCCGCCACCAGAAGCCCCATCCTCCTCTTCCTCCACGCCGACACCCGCCTGCCAACAAATGCCGTCGCGCTCGTCGAACAGACCATGGCCGACCCAAAGGTCGCCCTCGCCGGTTTCACCGCCATCCTGCGCGGCCCACAAAAGACCCGCTGGATCACCACCGCCCATAATTGGCTCAAGACCTGGTATGCCCCCGCCCTGTTCCGCCCCCATCTGTTCCTGAAGGGCGGCCGCCTGCTGTTCGGCGATCACGCCATGTTCGTCCGCCGCAGCGCGTTCGAAGCCATCGGCGGCTTCGATGAAAACCTCGACGTCATGGAAGAAGCCGATCTCTGCGTCCGCATCGTCCCCCACGGCCGCACCCGGCTGCTGCCCCAGACGGTCGAAACCTCGGATCGCCGCATCGCCCAATGGGGCGAGCTCAAGGCCAACTGGATCTATCTCAAGATCGGGATCCGCTGGGGCCTGGGCCTCCGCCTCAAGACCCTCCCCAAACTCTACCCGGACATCCGCTAAGCCAGAACCCCGCTACTGCAGGTTGATCGCCACCTCAGGCTCCGGCCACGGCTCCGGCTCCGGCTCGTCCGACCGCGTGATCCGCAGCCGCTCTTCCGCCTTGCTGCGGCTCATCGCCATCACATGGTCCACACCCGCGATGGTGATGGCGAGCCGGCCCTCATCGGTCGTCTCGATGAAGTCCTTCTTCTTCAGATACCAGGCATGAAATTCGAAATTGTCTTCCGGGCAATTCAGGTTGCGCAAGATATCATACAGACCCACACCCGGATCACGCGGACGCTCGCGCCGCCGCTTGTAAAGATACATCAGCAGCTTGGCATGAAGATTGGCATCGGTCAGCGCCGCCATATGCTCGTTCGGCCCACCACGCGATGATTCAAACGAAAATCCCGTATTCAATGCATATTGCACATTATAATTTACCCGATCATCAATGTTCCTGAGCGCGCGATAGGCCTCAATCACCTTGTTGAACATCTCGATGTTCGCTGTCTCCGGATGATCAGGGTGATAAATCTTCGCCAGATGCCGATAAGCAACTTCAAGAGTCCGCGCATTGCACTCGGGATGCACCTGCAGGATGCTGTAATAGTCGATGAAAGATGGGTCATTTTGTATCGATGAACAGTCCTGCGAACGGCAAAATACTGTGGCAACACCAGCAGAATCGACCTGCCAGAGCATAGTGTGACAGGATTTCAAATTTGTCAAAAAATCATGAACAAAAGTCGCAAGGATTCATATTTCGAGGGGGCCCTCAGTCCCCCGACCAGCCCGCCAGCCTGCCCAAGTCCACCACATCAATCCGCCCATAGCCGCGTGAAATCAGCCCGTCGCGCGCAAAGCGCCCCAAAATCTGCCCCACCGTCACCCGTGAAACCCCGACAAATTGCGCCAGCGCCTCCTGCGTCAGCGTCAGCTTCGGCCCTTCGCGCCGCGCCATCGCCGCCAGCGTCCGCGCCACCCGGGCCGTGGCCGAAAGCTGCCGGTCCGCCTCGATCCGGTCCAGCGACACGCGCAACTGGTTGGCCAGCGAGCGCAGCAGCCAGCGCGCAACGTCCGGCTCGTCCGCCAGCAGCCGGTCGATCGCCCGCCCGTCCAGCCGCACCAGCGTCGCCGCGCTCTCCGCCACTGCGTCCACCTGGCGGCGCAGCTGGGCAAAATGCGCCAGCTCGCCAAACAGATCGCCCGCGCCCAACACGGCAAACACCGTCACATGCCCGTCGGCCCCGAAGCGGCAGATCGAAACCGCCCCCGTCTCGATGAACCAGAAGCCGTCGCCCGCATCGCCGCGCCGCTGCACCATAGCGCCGGCAGCAAAGTGCTGCCGCCGCCCGGCGCCCACCAGCAGCGTCGCCATCGCCGCATCCGCCCGCGTCGGCCCGATCTCGGCCAATTGATAGGTTCTTTGCATTCTCTCCCTTCATGCCCCGCTATCATCGCCGCTGCAAGAATAAGGAGCGCCAAGCATGCCCGCAGCAACATGGGCCGTCATCGCCATCTATTTCAGCTTCGGCCTGCTCGAATTCCTGCGCTCGGATCTCTTGTCCAAGCCCGAGCAGACCCGCAACGACGGCATTATCGAGACTGTCTCCACCGTCCTGCTGCTCCTCGTCACCCAGCCCCTCATCCTCGCCGCCGTCCACGCGCTCGGCCAACAGGTCGCGCCCGAATATCAGGGCGCGCTCGCCGGCCTCAGCGTCTGGCTCGTCATCCCGCTGTTCCTCCTGTGCGAAGACATGCTGCAATATTGGTGGCACCGCGCCTCACACAGCGTCCCCTGGCTCTACAATCTGCACCGCGCCCATCACAACGCCCGCTACATGAGCGTCCGCCTCGTCTACCGCAACAACATCATCTATTACGCCATGATGCCCAGCATCTGGATGGCCGGCGTGCTCGTCTATCTCGGCCTTGGCTGGTTCTATGCCGTCTATCTCGTCATCAAGCTGTTGGTCATCATCGGCGCCCATAGCGACGTCAAATGGGATGCCCCGCTCTACAAGATCCGCTGGCTGTCGCCGCTGATGTGGCTCGTCGAGCGCACCATCTCCACGCCCGCCACCCATCATGCCCATCACGGCCGCCACGCCGCTGATCCCGCCACCCATTACAAGGGCAATTACGGCAATCTGCTGTTCTTCTGGGATGTCCTCTTCGGCACCGCAAAGATCACCCGCAGCTATCCCCAAAGCTACGGCGTCGAAAACCTCCCCGAAGCCACGCTCGGCCAGCAGCTGCTCTGGCCCCTCTTCCCCGAAAACACGTCGATGGACGCGCAGGTCAAGGGCGGCCTCACCCGCCAGCCGCAAGCCTGAGCCGCCGTCAAAACGCCCAGCGCTGCACCCCGTCCTCGCCCAGCCGCACCCGCCCGGCCACGCCCACCATGCTCACCTCCAGCGCAGCAAATCGCGCCGCATCGCCCATGTCGATGCGCGCAAACACCCGCGCGCCCGCCGGTGTGCGCCCCACCACGCTGCCATGTGAAGGCGCGCCCTCGCGGTCATACACAAGGCTGAACGTCTCGATTGTCGCCGCGCCCTCATGGTCCAGCGCCAGCCTCGGCGCCGCCTCATGCGCCGTCGCCACATCGCGCGGCAGCGCCAGCCTCTCCGCATCGGGCGCGCCGCTGCCCAGCACCAGCGCATGATGCTTGGTCACATAGCCGCCCTGCCCATAAAGCAGCGCCGCCTCGGCCGGCCGCGCGCGCAGGCTGCGCACCATCGCACAGGCCGAATGCAGCATATAGCAGTTCAGCCCCGCGCCCGCGAACGATAGCCCGCCATTCACCGACAGCGCCGCATCCTCGTCCAGCCCCAGCGTGCGCCGCGCCATCTTCGGCACGATCGGAAAGCAGGAATAAAGCTCGACCCGGTCAAAGCCATGCGGCGCCACCCGCATCGCCTGCCCCAATACCGCATCCTGCGCCGCTGACCGCGTGAAGCGGTCGCGCGCCAGATAATCCATCGGCTCGCCCGCCGCCGCCCCCCCATGCACAAACACCAGCCGGTCCTCGGCCACGCCCGCCGCCCGCGCCGCCGCCAGGCTGGTCATCACCACGGCGGCCGCCATGTTCACATTGTTGTTCGCCACCATCCGCTTCACATAGGGCCAGGCGATCATCCGGTTGTCCGCCGCCGGCGTCACAACCTCGTCCGCGCTGAACGCCCGCCGCCCCCAGGCAAAGGGATTGGCCGCGGCCGCGTCCGAAATGCGCGCATAAAGCGCGCCCGTCTCCGCCAGCGCCGCCCCCGGCGTCTGCCCCCAGCCGCTGGTCGCCGCATTCTCGTAAAGCGGATAGATATGCACCGGCTGAAAGATGCCATGCTGCATCGCCACCGGCGTCACATGCTCGCTCGGCACGATCGGGTTCTCCGGCTTGGCCGCAGGCGGCGTCCAGGGCAGCGTCACCCCCTCGGCCTTGGCCCGCGCCACCGCATATTGCGCCTCGCCGCCCGTCACCACCGCCACCTGCGTCTGGCCCGCCATGATCCGCAGCGCCGCCTGATCGAGCTTCGCCATCGGCGTCTCGCCGCCCACCAGACCATAGATCGCGCGGGCCGGCTGCACCCCCAGCCTGTCAGCCAGCCGCGCCGCCACCCGGTCATAGCGCCACGACACCAGATTGATCACATCGAGCGAGTCCAGCCGTGCCAGCCAGCCGCCGCCCGCATCAACGTCCGCCGCGCGCACCGCGGCTGCCATCAGCGCCAGCGGCTCCAGCGCCGCCGCCGGATCCGCCGGCCGGTCCAGCACCTCGCCCACACCCACGATCACCGGCGTCCGCTCGGGCGGCAACATCCCCATCCATCTCTCCTCAGGCCAGCCCCCGACATAGCCCGCCATCACGGCCGTGCAACCGCTCGCAATTCACAGGCCCGTCAGGCGGGGCTCAGCACACTCAGCTGATGCAGATAGGTGCGGCTCACCGGCAGCAGCTCGCCGCCCGCCAACCGCAACATCGTCTTGCCGCCGTCGCGCTCCAGCCCGTCCACCGCCGCCTGCGCCACCCAATAAGAGCGGTGGATCCGCGCCCCCTCAATCGCCCCAGAAGCCAGCGCCACCGCATCGGAAAAGCGCATGTAGATCGTCGCCCGCCCCAGCCGCGTCACCACCTCGGTATAATGTTCCTGCGCCTTCAGGCAGATGATGTCGCGCCCGATCTGCGGCGGCAGCTTCTGCAAAAGCAGCGCAATCCCGCTCGCCACAGGCGCGTCATCGCCCGCCTCCGCCGGTTCCCGTGCCGCCACCGGCGCCGCCAGCCCCGGCACGCGGAAAAAGTCCTGATAGCCAAAGCGCGCCATGCCCAGCCAGCGCACCAGCACATAGTTGAAGGTCAGCCACACCACCGCCCGGTTGGCCAGCGCCAGCAGCGATTCCGTCCGGTAGGTCGGGTCGTCGAAAGCCCAGGGCCAGCTCCGGAAAAACGCAGAGCCGTCGCGCAGATAGGGTGTGAACCAGCCGTCGCGCAGCACCGTGAACGGTGCATGCAACAGCCCCGCCAAAACCACCCCGCCCAAAAGCGGCACCCACAGCGGCAGCCGCAGCGGCCGCACGGCGCGCGCTGAGAGCGCGCTGCCTGCCTCCATCACCAGCCATGAAAACATCAGCGAGACCATGCCGTAAAGCACATGGACGAGACGGTTCTCGAACCGCACATTGCCAAACTGGCCCAGCCCGATTGCCAGTCCGATCACCAGTGGCGGCAGCAGCACGACGCGCAGCCAGTCGCGCTGGTCATGGCCCGTGCCCCCCATCAGCATGTCCTGCAACGCTGCATTCGTCTCTCCACTCGTCACTATAGGCCGCAACCGCCCCCGTCCGCAATTCGTGCAGCATGAATGTCATTCACGAAGCCCCCGCCCGGCCCCACCGCACATCGACGCTGCACGAAACACATCCGCGAAATTGCCCTTGCCGGCAGCCACAGCCGCAGCCGAGACCGTGGCGCACAACATTCTCGGGGGACACCGTCATGATCAACGCCAACCGTGCTTTCTGGTGCGCCAGCGCCGCCATCGCCGCGCTCGCCGCCACACCCGCTTTCGCTCAAACGAACGAAACCGCGGCCAGCGAAACCGCCGGCTCCGAAATCATCGTCACCGCCCGCAAGCGTGAGGAAAGCCTGCAGAATGTGCCGATCTCGGTGCAGGCCTTCACGTCGGACGCACTCGAGGCCTCCAACATCACCAATCTCGAAAGCCTCGCCGCCTTCGCGCCCGGCGTCCAGCTCTTCCAGAATGTCGATCGCGGCTACGGCCAGGTCTTCATCCGCGGCCTGCAGAACACCCCGCCGGTCGGTGACACCACCCGCGAGCTCGCCTCCATCTTCATCGACGGCATCTATTTCACCGGCGGCGTCGCCACCATCAACACCGACAATATCGAGCGTGTCGAAGTCGTCCGCGGCCCGCAAAGCGCGCTGTTCGGCCGCTCCACCTTCTCGGGCGCCATCAACTTCATCACCAAAACACCGGGCAATGAATTCGGTGCCCAGATCAATGCCACCGCCGCCACCTTCGATGATTACAGCCTGTCCGCCGCCTTCGACCTGCCGCTCATCACCGACAAGCTCGCCGCCCGCGTCTCGGGCCGCTTCCGCGATGCCGGCGGCCAATACACAAACGGCCTTGATGGCAGCGCGCTCGGCGAGCAGCAGGATCTCTCGCTCACCGGCCAGCTCTACATCACGCCCTCCGAGCGCCTTTCCGCCAAGATCAGTGTCAGCTACACCGAACAGCGCGACGGCGCCGCCGCCGCCATGCTGGTCGGCCGCAAGCCCACCCATAATTTCACCATGCCCAACGGCAACACCACCTTCCGCGGCGAGCTCCGCCCCACCGGCGCGCCGCCCATCCAGAATGTCTTCCCCGCCGATCCGAACAAGCTGCTCATCTTCCCGCCCTTCCCGGCGCCCGTCGTGTTCGACAGCCGCCCCGGCAGCGATCGCCTCGGCCTGCGCCGCAACGGCCTTGATCGCAGCTTCTTCTTCACCTCGCTGCTCCTCGATTACGAAGTCGCCGACGGCTATACCCTCAGCTACAACGGCGGCTATTCCAACGAAGTGGCCGAGCGGCTCTGGGATTTCGAGCTCTCGCCCGAAGACAATTACTATGGCAGCCGCCGCACCAATTCCGAATCCCACAGCCACGAGATCAAGCTCGCCTCACCGGCAGACGCCCGCTTCACCTGGCTGATCGGCGCAGCATACTTCAACCAGAAGCTCTACGAGCGTGATCCCGGCGGCATCTTCGGCTCCAATGCCTTCGGTTTCCTCGCCGGCTTCCCCGGCTCGGTCTTCGTCGGCGCCGGCCCGCGCGTCATCGTCGACCGGAACATCGACAATTACGCCGTCTTCGGCTCGCTCGGCTATCAGTTCACCGATCAGCTCAGCCTCTCGGTCGAAGGCCGCTGGCAGCGCGACGAGCTGACCGACACGGTCAACCGCGCCACCGGCGAGCAGATTTCCGCCGGCACCAATGCCTTCCTGCCGCGCGCCATCCTCGAATATCAGGCCAGCCCCGATCTGCTGCTCTATGCCAGCGCCGCCAAGGGCCTGCGCCCCACCACCATCAATTCGCAGTTCGCCGGCCGCACCGACGCGCAAAAGGCCCGCATCCAGGCCGAATTCCCCGAGCTTAACATCGATGTCCTCGCCCCGCCCGAAACCATCTGGAGCTATGAACTCGGCCTCAAGTCCACGCTCATGGATGGCCGCATGACCTTCAACGCCAACGCCTATTATTCCGACTGGAGCGAAAGCCAGGACCTGCGCTCGCTCCTCGCCGACATCGATGGCAACGGCGTGCCCGTCGGCACCCTCGTCACCGTCTCGGGGCCGGATATCGAAGCTTACGGCCTCGAACTCGACACCGCCATCCGCGCCAGCGACGCCGTCACGCTCGGCGGCTCCTTCGCCTGGAATCACACCAAGCTCACCGGCGACCAGTCGGAAGCCAATCAGGCCCGCTTCCTCCTCCAGACCCGCCCCAATGGCGAGCGGCTGGCGCAGACGCCCGAGTTCAGCGGCTCCGCCTTCGCCCAATATGACGGCGCCATCTCCGACACGGCCGGCTGGTTCCTGCGCGCCGAAGGCATTTACGTCGGCAGCCGCTACGCCTCCTCGCTCAACCTGACCGAGACGGGCGACAGCTTCGACCTCAACCTCCGCCTCGGCTTCGAGCTGGAAAATTACACCGCCACCTTCTTCGTCACCAACCTGCTCCAGGATGAAACCTTCGAATCGCTGCGCAGCAATGCCGATTGCGCCACCACCAGCGCCTGCTTCGAGCGCGCCTTCGAAGCGGTGCTCCCCAACAAGCGCCAGTTCGGGGTCAACCTCCGGGCCAAGTTCTGATGCCCGCGCTCAGCCGCCGCGCGCTCATCGCCGCCAGCCTCGCTGGCGGCGCCGCCCTCGCCCAGCCGCTGCGCGCCGCCCGCGCCGCCACCCGCTCAGGCCCGCTGCTCGATCTCGCCACGCCTGAGGGCAATGCGCTCGCCTATGCCCGCATCCAGGGCAATCTCGATCCCAAGGCCACCAGCTACAGCTGGTATGCCGGCCGGGTCAGCGGGCACAGGCCCGGCGAGGCGGGCGTCGATCTGATGGGTATCATCGGCATGGGCGCCGTCCGCCTGCTGCCGCTTGAGGGCGAATATGGCTGGATGATGCTCAGAAAAGAGCTCGGCTTCTTCACCAGTCTCGAAACCGGCGCGGTCATCGACCGCTGGACCAATCCCTACACATCCGAAAATGTCGAGGTCGTCCACCTCGCCAACCCTGCCATCAACGCCCCCATCCGCCCCTATGAGCGCAGCCAAGGCCTCTATCAGGAGGTCGGCAAACCCGACGAGCGCACCCCCTTCCTGCTCGAATGGCGCGAAGTCGGGGGCAGGGTGATGACCGAGCGCCACGCCCATATCCGCGCCAAGAACCCGCTCGATCCCAAGGTCTGGCAGCGTGAAAGCAGCGGCGAATTCATCTCCATCTCCGACAGCAACAGCTTCAACGTCAGCCTAGCCGATCTGCAAAACGCAGCCCTCACCAAGGTCGAAAGCTTCGGCAACTGGACCCACAACCGCCCCTGGCAGCCGTGGATGCTGATGGGCCCGGCCGAGGGCCATATCCAGTACACCTGCTTCACCGGCTCAGCCGCCAGCCTCGAGACCATGCCCAGCGAGATCGTGGCGCTGGCCCGCGCCCGCTTCCCCGATTTTCTCACAGCCCCCACCGAGGTCAAAAAGGCCGAATCCTCGCTCGCCCGCTACATGCGCACCCGCACGCCGCAACCGCCCCGCCCATGAAAGTCTCGCGCCGCACCCTCCTCGCCGCCCCCGCGCTGCTTGCCATGCCAAGGGCCCTGCGCGCCGCCGAAACCGGCCTCAGCCCGCTCGAAACCTTCCTGCGTATCCGCTGCTCGCCGCCCGAAACCCGCACCTTCTGGTGGTACAGCGGCCAGATGCTCGCCCGCCTCACCGGCGAGCCGGCGCGCACCATGGTCTCGGTCATCGGCGTCAGCCATTCGCAGATCACCCGCCGCCCTGATGGCCGCATCGGCTACAAGCTGCTCGAAGCCGGCTATTACGGCCATCCCGATCAGCGCGGCGTCGAAGCCATCGCCGATGGCCCCATCGCCAATGTCCTCACCGGCGCGCCGATGACGCCCGAACATTATCTCTCGCCGCAAGCGATCATCTTCACCCCCGAGCTTGCCGTCCTGCCCGATCTCCCCACGCTGCCGCCCGGCCTTGATTACACCGGCCGCATCACCCCGCCCGACATCAAGGCGGGCCGCGTCTGGATGGCCGAAGAGCTGTTCGTCAAGGCGCCGCCCGCCCGCAGCGCCCCCGAAAACGGCCCGCGCATCGCCAATTCGCTGGCCAATTTCGAAGCCGCGCTCGATGATGTCACCAGCGCAGCCGAGTTCGTCCCCGCCACCATGCAATATACCACCCTCAACAGCTTCCGCCCCTGGATGAACATGGGCACCGCCAGCGGCGCCATCATGATGCGCCTCAACGCCGTCAAGCTGCCGAGCTTCGATGCGGTCCCCGAAGACCTGCGCGCCCGCATCCTCAGGGATCACCCGGACTTCCTCGCATGATCCGCCTGCTCCTCGCCCTGCTGCTCGCCGCCCCGGCGCTGGCCCAATCCCCAAAAGACCCCAAAAGCCACATCGTCGCCGGCCACGGCGAGGTGCCGCTGGTCGTGCAGGAATGGGGCAATCCCAACGGCCCGCCCATCCTCCTCATCCACGGCTTCTCCTTCGGCGCCGTCGCCTTCAAAAACCAGATCGGCACGCTCGCCGAAACCCACCGCCTCATCGCACCCGACCTGCGCGGCCACGGCCTCTCCGCCAAGCCCTGGACACCGGACGCGTACAACCGCCACGACATCTGGGCCGAAGACATCGCCGCCATCGTCAAGGCGCTCAACCTTGATCGCCCGCTCCTCGTCGGCTGGTCCTTCGGCGGCTATGTCGCGCTCGATTATCTGCGCATCTGCGGCGCCGGCTGCGCCCGCGGCCTCGTCCTTGCCGGCAGCGTCGCCGGCCTCGTGCCTCCTGCGCCCCCGCCAGACCCGGCCAAAAGCACCATGCCGCCGCCCAAGGGCAATGCGCGGGCCGACAATTACCACGCGTTCTTTGACGCCGCCGACTGGCTGTCGCGCGTCATGACCGCCGAGCCGCCCAGCCCGCTCGACAAGTTCCAGAAGCAGATGACCATCGCCATGATGAGCCCGATGACAAGGCGTGCCATGGCCGGCCTCCAGCTCGACAATCAGGATCTCGGCCCCCGGCTCGATCTGCCGGTGCTGTTCATCCACGGCACCGCCGATGGCAGCGTGCCGCCCGACACCATCGCGGCGGCCGCCGCCCGCCTGCCCCGCGCCCGCGCCGTCGCCTATGAAGGCGTCGGCCACTCCCCCTTCGCCGAAGCGCCCGATCGCTTCAACGCCGATCTCATGGCCTTTGCCAAAAGCCTCGAATGATCCGCCTGCTCGCCGCCCTGCTGCTGTCGGCCCCGCTCGCCGCCCAACCCACCCCCGAGGCCGCAATTGCCGCCGCCACAGCCTATCTCGACGATCACAACCGCCACGATCTCGCCGCCACCATGGCGCATTACAGCGAAGACGCCGCCTTCCAGCTCAGCATGGGCCGCGAGCGCGTCACCGGCCTTGCCGCCATCACCGAGCTTGAGCGCTTCGATGCGGTCGCCGGCTCCATCCTCATCCCCTTCGGCTGGTCCGCCACGCAGTTGCCGGAAGGGCAGGGCTGGGCCGTCTCGGTCAAGGGCGTCCTCGAACACAGCCGCATCTTTTCAGCCGTCGGCCTCCCCATCGTCATCGCCGTGCCAGACGCTCCGGTCTTCCATGTCAAGGAAGGCCGCATCACCTATTCGCACCAGCCCCCGCTGCAAGCCGCCTGCCTCGCCCCCATCGGCGCCGCCTTCGCAGGCCTCGCCCAGTGGCTCAAAGACAGCGCCAGCCCGCTCGCCCCCGCGCTGCTCAAAGACGGCCGCCTCGATCTCCAGCCCGCCACCCTGCCGCTCATCGAGGCCGAGCTGACGCGCTGGCGCCAGACCAGCGGCTGGTCCCCCACGCCCGCACAGCTCCGCGCCTGCGCCCGCCTGCCAGACTGATTGCACTGGCTCCCCGCTTTTGGTCTAAGGGGCCAAACATATCCGACTTCGGGGAGCCACCACATGAGCCAGTCCGTCTATCCCGTGCCGCCAGAGTGGGCCGCCCGCGCGCACGTCGATGAAGCCGGCTACCAGGCCATGCACACCCGCGCGCTCGCCGATCCCGACGGCTTCTGGCTCGAACAGGCCCGCAGCCTCGACTGGATCAAGGCCCCCAGCATCGCCGGCAACTGGTCCTACAACGAGGCCGATTTCGGCATCAAATGGTTCGAAGACGGCATCCTCAACGTCAGCGCCAACTGCCTCGACCGCCACCTCGCCACCCGCGCCGACCAGATCGCCATCATCTGGGAAGGCGATGACCCCGCCGACAGCCGCACCATCACCTACGCCGAACTGCACGCCGCCGTCTGCCGCTTCGCCAATGTCCTCAAGGCCCAAGGCGTCAGAAAGGGTGACCGCGTCACCCTCTACATGCCGATGATCCCCGAAGCCGCCATGGCCATGCTCGCCTGCACAAGGCTCGGCGCCATCCACTCGATCGTCTTCGGCGGCTTCTCGCCCGAAGCGCTCGCCGGCCGCATCCAGGATTGCGACTCGAACATCGTCATCACCGCCGATGAAGGCCGCCGCGCCGGCAAGAAGGTCCCGCTCAAGGCCAATGTCGATGCCGCGCTGGCGCACTGCCCCTCGGTCACGCGCGTCCTCGTCGTCCGCCACACCGGCGGCGCCGTCACCACCGTGCCCGGCCGCGACGTCTGGCTCCACGAGGCGCTCGAAACCGTCTCCGCCGATTGCCCGCCCGAGCCGATGTCGGCCGAAGACCCAATGTTCATCCTCTACACCAGCGGCTCCACCGGCAAGCCCAAGGGCGTCCTCCACACCAGCGGCGGCTATCTGCTCTGGGCCAGCTTCACCCAGCGGCTCGCCTTTGATTACCAGCCCGGCGAGGTCTTCTGGTGCACCGCCGACATTGGCTGGGTCACCGGCCACACCTATGTCGTCTACGGCCCGCTCGCCAACGGCGCCACCACCTTGATGTTCGAAGGCGTGCCCAACTATCCCGATTTCAGCCGCTTCTGGCAGGTCTGTGACCGCTGGCAGGTCAACAGCTTCTACACCGCCCCCACAGCGCTCCGCGCCCTGATGCGCGAAGGCGATGACTGGGTGAAAAAGGCCAGCCGCGCCAGCCTCCGCCTGCTCGGCACCGTCGGCGAACCCATCAACCCCGAAGCCTGGGAATGGTATCACCGCGTGGTGGGCGACAGCCGCTGCCCCATCATCGATACCTGGTGGCAGACCGAAACCGGCGGCGCGATCATCGCGCCCCTGCCCGGCGCCACCGCGCTCAAGCCCGGCTCGGCCACGCTCCCCATGCCCGGCATCGAACCCATCCTCGTCGATGCCGAAGGCCAACTGCTCGAAGGCGCCACGCAAGGCAATCTCTGCCTCGCCCGCTCCTGGCCGGGCCAGATGCGCACCGTCTGGGGCGATCACGCCCGCTTCTTCCAGACCTATTTCTCTACCTACCCCGGCCGCTACTTCACAGGTGACGGCGCGCGCCGCGATGAAGACGGCTATTGGTGGATCACCGGCCGCGTCGATGATGTCATCAACGTCTCGGGCCACCGCATGGGCACCGCCGAAGTCGAATCGGCGCTCGTCGCCCACGCCAAGGTCGCCGAAGCCGCCGTCGTCGGCATGCCGCACGATGTCAAAGGGCAGGGCATCTATGCCTATGTCACCCTCAACGCCAATGAGACCGGCTCGCCCGAGCTCAAGGCCGAGCTGGTCAAATGGGTGCGCCGCGAAATCGGCCCCATCGCCACCCCCGACGTCATCCAGTTCGCCCCCGGCCTGCCCAAAACCCGCTCGGGCAAGATCATGCGCCGCATCCTGCGCAAGATCGCCGAAAACGACACCAGCAACCTCGGCGACACCTCCACCCTCGCCGATCCCGCCGTCGTCGATGCGCTCGTCGAAGGACGCGGCGGCTGATCTCCACTTGCGGGCAGCAGGTTCCTCATTTAGGTTATAAATGTAAAGCTTTTATAGTCCCAAGGAGCTGCATGACCGATCTTCCGTCGCCCCCCGCCCCGCTCCACATCGGCGACGAAGCTCCCAATTTCACCGCCCGCTCGACCATGGGGCCAATCACCCTGTCTGACTATCGCGGCCGCTGGCTGCTGTTCTTCTCCCACCCCGCCGACTTCACCCCCGTCTGCACCTCCGAATTCGTCGCACTCGCCCGCGCCGCCCCCCGCTTCCAGGCGCTCGGCTGCGATCTGCTCGCGCTCTCCGTCGACAGCCTCTACGCCCATCTCGCCTGGGCCCGCGCCATCCACGATACGTTCGGCGTCACCATCCCCTTCCCCATCCTCGAAGACCCCACCATGGTCATCGGCCGCGGCTACGCCATGCTCAACCCCGAGGCCCCCGACGCCGGCACGCTCCGCCACAGCCTGTTCATCGATCCCGCCGGCATCATCCGCGCCACCATCAGCTACCCCGCCAGCATCGGCCGCTCGGTCGATGAACTGCTCCGTGCACTCGCCGCCCTCCAGCATTTCGACACGAGCGGCCAGGTCACCCCGGCCGACTGGCAACCCGGCCAAAGCGCCCTCAAACCCGCCCATGAAGCGCAAGACGCCGTCCTCGCCGAACCCGGCCTCTGGTTCCACCGCGAGGCCAAACCATGAGCCAAACCCCAACCCCGCCCGTCACCAACCTCGACGAAATCGCCGAACTGTTCCGCAGCCTCGCCCAGGAAACCCGCCTGCGCCTGCTCTGCCTGCTCAAAACCGGCGAACACTCCGTCGGCGAAATCGACTCCCTCCTCGCCATCGGCCAGCCCGGCCTCTCCCAACAACTCGCCATCCTGCGCGGCGCCGGCCTCGTCACCACGCGGCGCGTCGCCAAACAAGTCTACTACAGCCTCAACCCCCAGGCCTTCACCCAGGTCGGCCACCCTCCTCGCCACCCTCAGCCACGCCGCCCCCAAACCCATAACCCCCGAAAAGCCAAAACCCCGCCGCACCGCCGCCGCCAGTTTCGCCCGCATGCTCTGAAAGGGCAGGGGGCTCTGGCGGGCATCAAGGGCCTCCGGCGGCTGGGGCCTCAGGCCCCAGACCCCATTAGTGGCGCAGCGCATATTCCCCGTCGCCCCGGACCTGATCCGGGGCCTAAGCGAACTCCCGTCCCCCCAAGCCCAGCGCCGCAGGCTATCAAAGCGCTTCGCGCCAGCGCTGCCGTCTCAAAGTGCATCCCAACCCCACAAATGGGGTCTGGGGCCCAAGGCCCCAGCCGCCGGAGGCCCTTCTCCCCCGCCGGAGGCCCTTAACTACCTACCGGAGCCCCCCAAAGCCGCCTTCTCCCAGCGGATCGAGAATGCCCCGCGCAGTTGCCCCATCTTGAATCCGGTTGCCTGATCCTGCGGGTAGGCGGCGGCGATGGCGGCTTTCACCTCGGGTGCGATATCGCTGCCGTGGCATGCGAGGCAGACCCCGCCTGTGGGAATGGCGCGCATGTAGCGGAAGGCGGCGCCGCCTTGTTCTTCCACCCAGCCCGAGATTTCGCGCGGCTTGCCGCCGGACATGGGCTGTTCGTCGAGGCTGGCCAGCGCCCAGGCTTCATAGCCGTCGGGTTTCGCCAGCGGGTTGCGGGTTCTGAGCGCGGTGCGCCGCACGGTCGCGCCGCTTTCCTCCGAGAGGCGCTTGGCCAAGGCGGGCGCGATGGTGGTGCAGGCGCCCACGGCCCCGGCCACGCCCTTGTCAGCGATGGCGCCCTGCAATTCCTTCATCAGCGCACCCTGAAACTGGTCGGCGAGCGCGCGTGACCGGGTCTCCGCGTCGTCGCCATTGGCCAGCGCCGGGCTGGCGATCAGCAGCGTGACGAGTCCGATGCGCCTCATGTCGATTCTCCTCCCGCAAAATGGTCGCACAGCTGGTCGATCAGGGCATCAATTTTCGGCCCTGCGGTCGAATAGAAGATGTTGTTGGCCGCCCGCCGCGCCTTCACCATCCCGCCTTCGCGCAGCCGTGCGAGATGCTGGGAGACGCTCGATTGCGACACGCCCACCGCGTCCACCAGCTCGCCCACCGCGCATTCGCCCTGCCGCAGCCGGCAGAGCAGCAGCAGCCGCTGGTCATTGGCCATCAGCTTCAGCGTGCGTGACACGGCCTCGGCGCGTTCGGCCAGTCGTTCGGTCATGGTGTTCCTCCTGCGGGCAGGCCATCGTCGCGCAGCACCACATAAATCGCCGGGATCACAAGCACGGTGAGCGCGGTCGACGAGGCGAGGCCGAACAGCAGCGAGATCGCCAGCCCCTGAAAGATCGGGTCGGTCAAAATCACCGCCGCGCCGATCATCGCGGCGGCTGCCGTCAGCACGATCGGCTTGAAGCGGATGCGCCCGGCCTCGATCAGCACATCGCGCAGCGGCCGCCCCGGCCGGCTGGCCGAGCGGATGAAGTCGACAAGCAAAATCGAGTTGCGCACGATGATGCCGGCAAGCGCGATGAACCCGATCATCGAGGTCGCGGTAAACGGCGCTGAAAAGATCATATGCCCGATGACGATGCCAACCAGCGTCAGCGGCACAGGGGTGAGGATCACCAGCGGCAGCTTGAAGCTCCGGAACTGCGCCACCACCAGCACATAGATGCCGAGTAGTGCTACCAGAAACGCCGCCCCCATGTCGCGGAAGGTCACCCAGGTGATCTCCCATTCGCCGTCCCACAGCAGGCTCGGCACGCGCTCGTCCTCGGGCTGGCCGTTCAGCCGCACCTCGGGCTTCACCAGCCCGGCGCCCGCCCAGTCAAACGCCTCCACCGCGCGGTTCACCGCCAGCATGCCATAGATGGGCGCCTCATAATCGCCGGCCAGCTCGGCGGTCACCATCTCGGCCGCGCGCCCGTCGCGGCGAAACAGCATCTGCCCGCCCGCTTCCTCGCGCATCTCCACCAGCTCGCCCAGGCTCACCAGCGCGCCGTCCCGCCCGGCGGCCATCGGCGTCGCCGCCAGCGCCGCATTCCATGTCCGCGCGCTCTGCGGCAGCGCCAGCTCGATCGGCAGCGGCGTGCGCCCGCCCCCGCGCGGCGCATGGCCAATCACCTGCCCGCCCATCAGCAGCGCCAGCTGGTCCTTCAGCGAGGTTTCCGAAATCCCGTGATAATCCAGCCGGTCGCGCTGCGGCACAGCGCGCAGCCGGGGCCGGCTCTGCCCCTGGCTCACATCGACATCAACGATGTAATCCACCCCACGAAACAGCGCCGCCAGCTGGGTGGCCGTCGCCCGCCGCGTCTCGGCGTCCGGCCCATAAACCTCGGCCAGAAGCGTCGCCAGCACCGGCGGCCCCGGCGGCGTCTCCACCACCTTCAGCGAGGCGCCGTCTGCCAGCGGCACCGCCTTCAGCTTCTCGCGCAGATCAAGCGCGATGGCATGGCTGGAGCGGTCGCGCTCGTCGCGGTGCACCAGCGTCACCATCAGATCGCCCATCTCGGGCCGCGCGCGCAAAAAATAATGCCGCACCAGCCCGTTGAAATTGAACGGCGCCGCCGTCCCCGCATAGGCCTCCATGGCCTCGGCCTCGGGCAGCGTGCGCACCACGGCCGCCACTTCATCCAGCGTCCGCGCCGTCGCCTCAAGGCTGGTCCCCTCGGGCAGATCGACCACCAGCTGCAGCTCCGACTTGTTGTCAAACGGCAGCAGCTTCACCGTCACCGCCTTGAAGTAGAACATCGAGCCCGCCAGCACCGTCGCCAGCCCGACCAAGATGAGGAAGCCCTTCGCCCGCGCCCGGCTGTCGATCACCGCATGCGCCGCGCTCGCATAAAGCGCCCCCAGCCTGCCGCCATCCTCGTCATGGTGTGCGCTCCCAGCCAGCGCGCGCCGCGCAAAGCGGATCATCAGCCACGGCGCAAACACCACCGCCACAAAGAAGCTGAACACCATCGCCGCCGAGGCATTGATCGGGATGGGCGCCATATAAGGCCCCATCAACCCGGAGACGAACAGCATCGGCAGCAGGGCCGCCACCACCGTCAGCGTCGCCACCACGGTCGGGTTGCCCACCTCCGCCACCGCCTCGATCGCGGCCTCGGTGCGCGACCGCCCATCGCCCATCGCCCAGTGCCGGGCGATGTTCTCGATCATCACGATCGCATCATCCACCAGGATGCCAATCGAGAAGATCAGCGCAAACAGGCTCACCCGGTTGATCGTGAAGCCCATCAGATTGGAGGCGAACATGGTCAGGAGGATGGTGGTCGGGATCACCACCGCCGTCACCGCCGCCTCGCGCCAGCCAATCGCAAAGCCGATCAGCAGCACGATCGAAACCGTCGCCAGCCCCAGATGGTAGAGCAGCTCATTGGCCTTCTCGTTTGCCGTCTCGCCGTAGTTGCGCGTCACCGACACGGTCACATCCTCGCCTAAGAGCGGCCCCTTCAGCCCCTCCAGCCGCGCCAGCAACGCGTCTGACACCACCACCGCATTGGCCCCGGCCCGCTTGGCAATCGCCAGGCTCACCGCCGGCGCGCGCGTCCAGGCCTCGCCATCAGCGCGCGCCCAGCGCCAGCTGCGCGCCTGCGTCTCGCGCGGCCCTTGCGTCACATCCGCTACATCGCGCAGCTCCACCGGGCTGCCGTCAGCAGCGCGCACCGTCAGCCGCCCAATCGCCTCCGCATCCGCCATCCGCGCGCCCGAAATCACCGACACCGCCCGCCCGCCCATGCGCACATCGCCCAAAGGCTCGGCGCGGTTGGCGGCCGCGGTCGCCGCCATCACATGGGCCAGCGGCACCTTGTGCAGCGCCAGCCGCGCCGGGTCGGGCGCAATCCGGATCGTCTCCGGCTGGCCGCCGGCCAGAAAGGTCAGACCCACATCGTCCACCTTGGCCATTTCGGCCTGCAGCCGCACCGCCAGCTCGTGCAACATCGCCTCGTCCCAGTCGCCCATGGCGTCGGGCTTGGGCGTCAGCGTCAGCACCATCATCGGCACATCATTGATGCCCCTCACCGTCACGCTCGGGGCCGGAATCCCCGGCGGCACCCGGTGCATGTTGGCCATCAGCTTCTCGTTGATCCTGATCGCTGCGTCCTCGGGGTCCGAGCCCACCAGAAACCGCGCCGTCACCATCACGCCGTCATCCTCGGCCTGGGTATAGACATGCTCCACCCCGTCGACGCTCTTCACGATCGTCTCCAGCGGCACCCCCACCAGCTCGATGGCGTCGGCCGCGCCATAGCCCGGCGCCATCACCTGAATATCGACCATCGGCACGCTGATCTGCGGCTCCTCCTCACGCGGAATCGCCAAAAGCGCCAGAAACCCCACAATCACCGCCGCCATCAGCATCAGCGGCGTCAGCGGCGAATCGATCGTCGCGCGCGTCAGCCGCCCGGAAATCCCGAGCGCCACAGGCTCCCGCCCCCTCACCGCCGCACCACCACATCACCCGCGCGCACGCCCGACAAGATCTCCACCATGTCACCCTGCGCCGCCCCCAGCTGCACCGGCACATCACGCGCGCCCTCATCTGCCACCAGCGTCACGAAATCATTGCCAAAGCGCGTCACCACAAAGCGCTGCGGCACCATCAGCGCGCGCCGCGTGCCGGTGGTCAGCGTCACCGTCAGCCGCCGCCCGATGAAGCTGTCATCCAGCCCCTCCACGCGCGCATCCGCCATCACCTGCCCGCCCGAAACACCGGGATACACCTGCACCAGCTCGCCCACGCGCCCATCGTCCAGCGTCACCTCAGCACCGGGCGTCAGCGCACCCGCCAGCGCCTCGGGCAGTTGCAGCCGCACCACCAGCGGCCCCGCCGTCACGCGCACCACCGGCTGCCCCGGCATCACCACCGCACCCACCGGCACATCGGCCCGCAACACCCGGCCATCGCCCGGCGCCAATACAGCGCCCTGGCCCTCCACATCCGCCCGCGCCCGCGCGCCCGCCCGCGCCGCTTCGGCTCCCGCCGCCGCCGCCCGCGCCTCGGCCTGCGCCGCCTCCAGCCGCGCCTTGCTGTAAACCTTGTTGGCGTAAAGATCCTCGATCCGCGCCAGCGCCGCAGCCGCCTGCGCCGCCCGCGCCTCGGCCGCCGCCAGCTGCGCATCCGCCGCGCCCGTCTCAAAGCCCAGCCGCGCATCGCGCACCAGCGCCAGCCGCTGCCCCGCCCGCACCCGGTCGCCCGCCGTCACATCAAGGCGGGCCAGCGTGCCGCCAATCCGCGCCGGCACCATCACCTCGTCGCGCGCCCTGACCTCGCCCGAAACCCGCCGCACCTCCGGCATATCGGCCACGGCCAGCGTCAGCCGCTCGCCTGCAACGGCCTGCGCCGCCGCCTCGGCCGCCGGCTCCGCTGTCCCGCCACAGCCCGCCAGCGCCAGCGCCAGCACGCTCGCTGCCAATATGCCCCGTTTCATTGGCCCGCGCCCCTCAGCCCGTCACGACCGGCAGCCCGGCCGCCGCCCAGGCGCCGATGCCACCCGCCAGATGGGTATCGATCGCCGCTTCAGCGGCCGCGCATTTGTCCAGTGCCATGCCCGAGCGCTTGCCGCCCGCACATTGCAGCACCACCCGCTTGCCCGCAGGCGCGTCAATCGCGCCCGGTTCAAAGCGCGACAGCGGATGATTGACCGCGCCCGCAATATGCCCGGCCGCAAATTCCCCCGGCTCGCGCACATCGACCAGCAGCACGCGCCCCTCATCCAGCATCGCCTTCAGCTCGTTCGCGGTGATTTCCTTGTGCGTCATTTTCCTGCTCCTTCGATTTCACGGTTGCATATATCGGATAATTATTATATTCCGTCAAGCCATGGGCAACGAAAAACATCAATGCCCCCTTTGGGAGAGAGACATGACCACACCGCACATCATCGTCCTCGGCGCCGGCTTGGGCGGCACCATCGCCGCCTATGAACTGCGCGAAGCCTTGAAGAAGAAGGCAAGAATCACAGTGATTTCCGAGTCGGATGATTATTGGTTCGTGCCCTCCAATCCCTGGGTCGCCGTGCGCTGGCGGGAGCCCGAAGCCATTCAGGTCCATCTCCCGCCGATCTTCGAGCGACTCGGCATCGCCTTCACCAGCGCCGGCGCCAAGCGCGTCCACCCAGCCGAAAAGCGCGTCGAACTCAACGACGGCGCTGTTATTGATTACGATTATCTTGTAATCGCGACCGGCCCGGATCACGCCTATGACGAAATCCCCGGCTTCGGCCCCGAAGGCCACACCGTCTCGGTCTGCCAGACGCACCACGCCCGCCAGGCTGCCGACCGCTTCGATGACTTCGTCAAAAACCCCCGGCCCATCATCATCGGCGCGGTGCAAGGCGCGTCCTGCTACGGCCCGGCCTATGAATTCGCCATGATCCTCGACACCGAACTGCGCCGCCGCAAGATCCGCGACAAGGTCCCCATGACCTTCGTCACCGCCGAGCCCTATGTCGGCCATCTCGGCCTCGACGGCGTCGGTGACACCAAGGGCCTGCTCGAATCAACGATGCGCGACCGCCACATCAAGTGGATCACCAGCGCCCGCGTCACCAGCGTCGATCAAGACGTCATGCACATCGAGGAAGTCGCCGAGGGCGGCGCCGTCACCAAAACCCACGATCTGCCCTTCGGCTTCGCCATGCTGCTCCCCGCCTTCCGCGGCGTACCGGCCATCTTCGGCCTCGAAGGGCTGGTCAATCCGCGCGGCTTCGTCATCGTCGACAAGCACCAGCGCAACCCCAGCTGCCCTGAGGTCTTCGCGCTCGGCGTCTGCGTCGCCATCCCCCCCACCGGCCCCACCCCGGTCCCCGTCGGCGTGCCCAAAACAGGCTTCATGATCGAATCCATGGCCACCGCCATCACCCACAACATCGCCGCCCTCATCGACGGCCATGCCCCCACCGCCGAGGCCAGCTGGAACGCCATCTGCCTCGCCGATTTCGGTGATGAAGGCGTCGCCTTCATCGCCCAGCCGCAAATCCCGCCGCGCAACGTCAACTGGGCCTCACAGGGCAAATGGGTCCATGTCGCCAAGATCGGCTTCGAAAAATACTTCCTCCGCAAGATCCGCAAGGGCGAGAGCGAACCCTTCTACGAGAAGCTCGCCCTCGAACTCATCGGTGTCCACAAGCTCAAGCAAAACGCCTGAAAGGAACGCAAAATGACCCTCGACCGTGCCGTTCTCGCCTTCGCCGGCGTCGTCGTCCTGATGGCCGTGCTGCTCAGCCAGCTCGTCCACCCGGCCTGGATCTGGCTCGCCGCCTTCGCCGGGGCCAACCTCTTCCAGTCGGCCTTCACCGGCTTCTGCCCGGCCGCCATCGTCTTCCGCAAGCTCGGCATCGCACCCGGAACCGCCTTCAAATGAAGCCAGTCCGCCTGCTGCTTGCCGCGCTGCTCCTGTCAGGCAGCGCGCAGGCCCTCACCCTTGAAGACGCCATCGCCGCCGCCCGCGCCCATGCCCCTTCGCTGGCCGAGGCGGAGGCGATGCGCGACGCCGCCTCGGGCCGCCTTTCGCAAGCCCGCGGCGCCCGCCTGCCCACGCTCAGCGTGCAAGGCTCCGCCGGCTTCGGCCGCCTCGATGCCCAGGGCTATTTCGGCCTCGGCAATGCTGCCCAAACCCCCCTGTCAGCCCAAGCCAGCCTCGAAGCGCCGCTCTACACCGGCGGCCGCCTCGCCGCCGCAAATGCCCGTGCGCGGGCCGGCCTCGAAGCTTCCGAAGCCAGCGCCGCCATGGCCGTGGCCAGCCTCGCCGCCGATGTCGCGTCTGCCTATGGCGCGGTGCTCGCCAGCGAAACCATGGTCGAGGCCTATGCCCGCGCGCTCACGCAAATGACCGAGATCGACCGTCAGGCAAACTTGCGCTTCGAAGCCGGCGAAGCCCCCAGCACCGAGGTTGCCCAGGCCGCCGCCCGGCTCGCCGAAGCACGCGGCGGCCTCGCCGGCGCCGAGGGCGCACGCGCCGCCGCCCAGGCCCGCTTCGTCGCCTTGACCGGCCTTGCGCCCGCCGGCCTCGCCCCCATCCCCCAAGGCCCCGACGCGCCCGCCAGCCTCGATGAGGCACTCGCCCGCGCCCGCGCCAACAGCCCGGTCATCGCGGCCGCCAGCGCCGCCCTTGAGGCCGCCCGCGCCGCCACCCGCGGCGCGCGCGCCGAGCGCCTGCCCAGCGTCGGCGCCTTTGCCGAAGCCGGCATCGTGCGCGATCAATTCTTCCCCGATTACAGCATAAACAGCGCCACCGTCGGCGTCCGCGCCCGCTGGACCTTGTTCAACGGCCAAACCAACGGCAAGGTCGCCGAAATGTCGGCCGAGGCGCGCGCCGCCGAAGCCCGCCTGCGCACCGCGCGCGCGATGGTTGAAGAGCAGGTCACCACCCTCCATCAAGGCGTGCTCACCACCCGCCTCATGGCCAGCGCGGCAGAAGCCCAGGCCATCGCCAGCGAAGCCGCCCGCGCCAGCACCGCGCATGAAGTCCGCACCGGCCTCAAGCCCCAACTCGCCCTCCTCGATGCCGAGCGTGAAGCCCTCATCGCCCAGGCCCGCGCCGCCGAGGCCCGCAGCGCCCGCGCCGCCACCGCCTACCGCCTGCAAGCGCTCCTCGGTCCCGAATAGCCCGCTTGCCGCCCGCGCGCCCGCGCCCTAGCCTCACCCCATGAGCACCCGCTTCCCCGTCGCCGCCCTGCAACTCGGCTCAAACCCCGAAGGCACCGCCGCCACGCTCGCCGACATTCTGGCCCATGAGGCCGAGATCAAGGCCAGCGGCGCGCGCCTCGTCGTGCTGCCCGAAGCGCTGCTCGGCGGCTATCCCAAGGGCGAGACCTTCGGCGCCCAGCTCGGCTTCCGCACCGCCGCCGGCCGCGCCCGCTTCGCCGACTATTTCCGCGCCGCCGTCTGTCTCGACGGCCCCGAGATCAAGGCGCTGAGCCAGATGAGCGCCCGCACCGGCGCAACGCTCGTCGTCGGCGTCATCGAGCGGGCAGGGGCCTCGCTCCATTGCACCGCCGCCTTCATCACGCCGACATCCGGCCTCGTCGCTCATCACCGCAAGCTCATGCCCACCGCCATCGAACGGCTGATCTGGGCGCAGGGCGACGGCAGCACCATGCCGGTCGTCGAAACGCCGGCCGGCCGCCTCGCCGCCGCCATCTGCTGGGAAAATCAGATGCCGCTGTTCCGCGCCGCCATGTACGCCAAGGGCCCCGACATCTGGTGCGCCCCCACCGTCGATGACCGGGAGATCTGGCGCGCCTCGATGCGCCACATCGCCAATGAAGGCCGGGTCTTCGTCATCAGCGCCTGTCAGGTCCAGCCGCCCGCCAATCCGCCCGTCGAGAACTGGCCCGAAGACAAGCCGCTCATCGGCGGCGGCAGCCTCATCATCAGCCCGCTGGGCGATATCCTCGCCGGCCCGCTCGGCCCCGAGCCCGGCCTCCTCGCCTGCGAAATCGACCTCGCCTCACTCTCCGCCGCCCGCTTCGATCTCGATGTCAGCGGCCATTATGCCCGCCCCGACCTATTCCAGCTCAGCGTCGATGAACGCGCAAAACCCGGCGTCATTACCCGCCGCTAGGAAAGAGCTTCGCCGTCACCAGCATCCCCACCACCGACGCGCTGCCGGTCAGCACCGTGCCCCAGATCATGTCGAGCACCGTCACCTTCATGCTCCACACTTTCAGCGTGGCGAAGTTGGTCAGGTCATAGGTCATATAACACATCAGCCCCAGCACCGCGCCCTGCACCAGCGCCGTCTGCCAGCGCCCGTCATTCAGCGCCGGCAACACGGCAAACCACAGCATCCCGCCGATATAGAGCAGGTAAAACACGATCGCCGGCTTCAGCCGGAACGGCTCCACCATCATCTCGCCGATCTCCGGCTTGTAGAGGCGCGGCGCCATGTTGATCAGCCACACGCTGTCGATCAGCGCAAAGGCCAGCCCGGTGGCAACATAAGCAGTCAGGATTTTCAGCATGGCGCCACCCTAGTCGGGCGCGCCCAGCCCCGCCAAGATATTTTGACAGCTGCGGCGCCGTGCACAATGATAGCGCACCAACAAACGCCTGTGGGGGAGGGCGCATGACCATCGAAGACCGCAAGCCCGGCCTGATGTCGCGGCTCGCCACCAGGGCGCTGGTCGCCTTCTATCACCGTCAGGGATGGCGCGCCGAAACCGCCGGCCCTATCCCGCGCAAATGCGTGCTCATCGCCGCCCCCCACACCAGCAACTGGGATTTTCTCTATTTCGTCGGCCTCACCCATGATCTCGGCATCAAGGCCCATTTCATGGCCAAGCGCGAGCTGTTCCGCTGGCCCATGAACGGCTTCCTCCATGATATCGGCGGCATCCCCATCAACCGGTCGAGCGGCGGCAATTATGTCCAGGCCATGGTCGATGAGTTCAAGCGCCGCGATGATTTCATCCTCACCATCGCGCCCGAAGGCACGCGCGGCCGCGTCCGCCAATGGCGCACCGGCTTCTATCATATCGCGCGGGGTGCGGGCGTGCCGCTGGTCTGCGGCCTGATGGACTATGCCCGCAAGGTCGGCGGTCTCGGCCCCGCCTTCATGCCCAGCGGCGATTATGTCCGCGACATGGCCCAGGTCGAAGGCTATTACCGCTCGGTGACCCCGCGCCACCCCGGCCTCGCCATGCAGAGCATCGTCGAAGCCAGCGACTATAAGGAAAACAAGGCCGCATGATCGCCCCTTTCTATCAGGCGCTGCTCCACAATTTCGTCGCCATCCTGCTCGCCATGCTGGTCCTCTGGCGCATCGCGGTCGCCATCAAGGATGTCAGCTTCATCGATGCCGTCTGGGCTTACGGCATGGTCTTTCTGGTGGCGCTTACCGCCTTTCTGCTGCTTGGGCAGCCCAAGGGCCCGCTCGGCTGGGCGCTCTTCGGCCTCACCACGCTCTGGGGCCTGCGGCTCGGCACCCATCTGCTCATCCGCTGGCAGCGGCTGGGCCGCGATCCGCGCTACGACAAGATCCTGTCGTCGGTCATGGCCAAGAAACAGTGGAGCTTCTCCAAGGCCGCCCTCCTTCAGGTCTTCCTGCTGCAAGGCCCGCTGGTCTGGCTGGTCAGCCTGCCCGCCCAGGCCGGCCTGCTCACCGATCCCGGCACCGGCCTCACCCCGCTGGCCTGGGCCGGCATCGCCCTCGCCCTGTTCGGCATCGCCTTCGAGACGATCGGTGACGCCCAGCTCGAAGCCTTCCGCAAGGATGAGAGCCGCCGCGGCCAGGTGCTCGACACCGGCCTGTGGCGCTACACCCGCCACCCCAATTATTTCGGCGACGCCGCAACATGGTGGGGCATCTGGGCGGTCGCCGTCGCCGCCGGCGCGCCCTTATGGGTCACGCTCGGCCCCATCTTCCTCACCTACACGCTCACCAAATGGAGCGGCGCCCCCATGCTCGAAAAGAGCCTGAAGAAATCCCGCCCCGGCTACGTTGAATATGTCGAGCGCACCTCGGGCTTCTTCCCCCTGCCGCCCAAGAAGCGCTGAGCGCGCCCCCTGCGAGACGCCGCCCGGCTGTCACAAACTGTAACATTTTTGCAATAGGCGCGCCGTTTTTGCTGCGCTGCGGTACCTGCATACGCATTTCATGTTGCCACGCTAACAGGAATTAGCGACTGTTAGGGTATATTACTCACGTAATACACCCAAGCGTTCGCCGATTTACAGCAAAAGGGTAACAGTCATGCGTCTCTCCAACCGCACCGCCTTCCACACCGCCGTCTCCGCCCTCGCGCTGCTCGCCATGCCGGCCAGCGTCTTCGCGCAGGACGCCACCCAGACGGCCGCCGCCGAAGCCGCCGCGGAAGAAGATGACGCCATCATCGTCACCGGCTCGCGCCTGTCGCGTGATCCCAACGCCACCGCCCCGCTGCCAGTCAGCACGCTCACCTCCGATGATTTCCGCAACGCCGGCAACACCGACGTCACCGCCACGCTGCGCCAGATCCCGGCGCTGATCTCGTCGGGCACCGTCGCTGACTCGCTCGAGCGCGGTGACGGCGGCGTCGGCCAGGCCACCCTCGATCTGCGCCAGTTGGGCGCCAACCGCACGCTCGTCGTCGTCGATGGCTGGCGTCACGTCTCCGGCGTCGCCGGCTCGCAGGCCGTCGATGTCGCCACCATCCCCAATGCGCTCATCGAGCGGGTCGAAGTCCTCACCGGCGGCGCGTCCGCCGTCTACGGTGCCGATGCCGTCACCGGCGTCGTCAACTATGTGCTGAAGAAGGATTTCGAAGGCATCGCCATCGACGCCCAGACCGGCATCTCCTCCAATTTCGACGGCCAGAGCTACCGGCTCGAAGGCACCATCGGCAAGAATTTCGCCGATGGCCGCGGCAACGTCACCCTCTCGCTCGGCTACACCAACGATGCCGAAGTCCTGCTCGGTGACCGTGATTTCACCGCCAACAACGGCCGCTTCAACAACTCGACCACCTATCCCAACCCCGCCCGCCGCTTCCAGCGCGGCGACATCAGCGCGTCCGCCACTCCCAATTTCTTTGATCGTTTCCAGGTCGGCGGCGGCCGTTTCCCCATCGGCTTCGCCATCCCCTCGGCCGCCGATTTCGCCGATTTCTTCCCCGGCCAGACGCCCACCGCCGCCGAACAGGCGCTGATCGACCGCGCCGCCAATGCGCCCCGCTTCGCGCTCGGCGCCCAGCCCGTCTTCGCCATCTCGTCGGAACAGGGTCTGGTCTTCCGCCGCGATTTCGATTTCTTCGGCGCCGACATCAATGGCAACGGCATCGGTGACTGCGAGGAAAGCTACATCGGCCTCACCGGCTTCGGCGGCGGCGGTTGCTATGTCACCACGCCCGGCGGCGGCGTCCGCATCTTCCAGGATGGCATCGTCGCCTCCTCCTCCAACCAGTTCGGCGGCGACGGCGCCATCGAACGCACCAACGCCACCTCGCTGACCCCGGCTTCCGAGCGCTTCTATGCCAATTTCCGCGCCAGCTTCGAGGCCGCTCCCGAAGCCCGCTTCTGGGTCGATGCCAAATATGCGCGCAACAAGGCCACCAGCCGCGCCAGCTACAACACCTTCTACGATGGTCTGCTCATCTTCCCCGAAAACCCCTTCATCCCCGACATCCTGCAAGCCGATGCCAATGACGGCGGCGGCCTGCGCATCAGCCGCGACTTCACCGACCTCGGGCCGGGCATCACCACCGGCGATCGGGATACCTACCGCATCATCGGCGGCGTCGATGGAACCCTCACCGACCATCTGCGTTACGAACTCGTCGCCAACTATGGCCGCACCGACAACAAGGTGACCTTCTCCAACTCGGTCCGCTACGATCGCCTGTTCGCCGCCATCGACGTGATCAGCGATCCCGTCACCGGCCAGCCGATCTGCCGCTCCGACATCGATGACACGCCGCACCCCGGCTCGCAGTTCTTCCCCGTCATCGCCCCCGGTTTCTTCACCTTCACACCGGGTGACGGCTCCTGCGTCCCGGTCAACCTGTTCAACGGCCGCAATTCGGTCAGCCCCGAAGGCGTGGACTTCATCACCACGCCCACCACCGACCGTTTCCGCCTCGAACAGACCGTCCTCACCGCCATCCTCGCCGGTGACACGGGCGGCTTCTTCAACCTGCCCGGCGGTGCCGTCAGCTTCGTCGCCGGCTTCGAATATCGCAAGGAAAACTCCAGCTCCAACTTCAGCGATCTCGAGCTCGGCCTGCTGCCCGCCGGCTCGCCCGCCGGTCCCGCCGGCACCTTCATCGGTGACATCTCCGACAATCAGCAGCTGATCTTCGATCCCAGCACGCGCCAGCAAAACGCCGGCGGCTCGTTCGACGTCAAGGAGCTGTTCGGCGAGGCCAACCTGCCGCTCCTCAAGGACATGCCCTTCGCCTATGAGCTGAGCCTCGGCGGCGCTGCCCGCTATTCCGACTATTCGACTGTCGGCAGCACCTTCACCTGGAACGTCAACGGCACTTGGGCGCCCATCGAGGACATCCGCTTCCGCGGCACCTATGCCCGCGCCATCCGCGCCCCCAACATCTCGGAGCTGTTCGACCCCGCGCAGGGCGCCACCTTCCGCCCGGCCGATCCGTGCGATCTCAACAACATCAACGCCACTGCCAATCGTCAGGCCAATTGCCTCGCCGCCGTCACCGCCGCCGGCTTCCCCAACGCCGCCGATTTCCTCGCCAATTATGTCGATCCGCTCAACGGCCGCGTGCCGGGCACCAGCGGCGGCAACCCCGACCTGAGCGAAGAAACCGCCACCAGCTGGACCGTCGGCGCCGTCATCCAGCCCACCTTCATCCGCGGCCTCACCCTGTCGGCAGACTATTACTCGATCAAGATCACCAATGCGATCGACGCCGTCGAGGCGCAGGACACTGTCAACACCTGCTACGACAACGCCACCTTCCCCAACCAGTTCTGCGACGCCTTCGATCGCTTCGGTCCCGGCACCGCCTTCCCCTTCGGCTTCAGCTTCATCCGCGAAAGCCAGATCAACTTCGGCCGCATCGAAACCTCCGGCATCGACTTCCAGCTCAACTACCAGTTCAGCCTCGGCAAGAATGATTTCGGCCTCAGCGTCGCCGGCAACTGGACCGAAAAGCTCGACCGCTTCTTCGATCCCGTCGACACCACGCTGGTCAACCCCGGCCTGCGCGAGCAGGCCGTCCCCGAATGGTCGGGCTTCGGCTCGGTCAACTGGCGCCGCGGCATCTTCAGCCTCAACTACGGCCTGCAATATGTCCAGTCGACCGCCGCCGCCTCGGTCATCGAGATCGAGCGCATCGACGAGGAGTTCGGTCCCGCCGGCTTCGCCCCCGATTACTGGATCCACAACCTCAGCTTCAACGTCGATGCCACCGACACCGTCAGCTTCTACGGCGGCGTCAACAACCTCACCAACGCCGTCCCCTATGTCGCCAGCCGCGCCTATCCAGTCTCGGGCATCGGCCGCTTCATGTTCCTCGGCGTCCGCGGGCGGTTCTAAGGCGCGGCGCAGCGCCCAAAGCGATAGCGCAGCTATCGCGAAAGAGGCGCAAGCCCGGCCAGCGCGGCGGACAGCCCCGCTGGCCGATCGCGTCTGAAGTCAGGCGCGGGCTCCGCCCGCGCCCCGGCCCCCCAAGAAGGGCCTCCGGCGGTCAGAAGGGCCTCCGGCGGCTGGGGCCTCAGGCCCCAGACCCCAATAGTGGAACAGCCCACAACTCCCCGTCGCCCCGGACCTGATCCGGGGCCTAAGCACGTCCGTTCCCCCCAAGCCCAGCGCCGCAGGCTATAAGAGCGCGTCCCGCGCCGTCGCTGCCTTCTCAATTCTTGTCCCAACCCCACAAATGGGGTCTGGGGCCCAAGGCCCCAGCCGCCGGAGGCCCTTCTCCCCCGCCGGAGGCCCAACGACCTCAAAGCCGCAACACACCCCCCGCCAGCCGCAGCGGCCCCGCCCGGTGACTGGCCAAGATCACCCCGGTCCCGGTCCGCGCCAGCCAGTCCGCCAGCCGCCGCACCATCTCGCCCTCGGTTACCGCGTCCAGCCCTTCGCTCGGTTCATCGAGCAGCAGCCAGGGCCGCCCGGCCAGCAGCGCGCGCGCGAGTGCGAGGCGCTTGCGCTGCCCGCCGGAAAGCTGGCCCGCGCCCTCGCCCAGCCAGGTCGAAAGCCCGTCGCCCATGGCGCGCACATCGTCCGCCAGACACGCCACCTCCAGCGCCGCCCACAGCGCGGCTTCGTCCAGCCCGGGGGCGGCGAGGCGCAGATTGTCGGCCACGCTGCCGGCGATCAGCACCGGCGCTTGCGGCACCAGCGCAAAGCGTGCCGAAAGCGCTGCAAAATCGAGGTCGCGCACATCCGCGCCGCCCAGTCGCAGCGGTTGCGGGGCATCCGCCCGCCATCCCGCCAGCGTCTCCAAAAGCCGCGTCTTGCCCCGCCCCGATGGCCCGATGATCGCCAGCCGCCCGCCCGGCGCAAGCCGCCGCCCGTCAATCTCCAGCTCTTCGCCTGATACGGTCGCCGCCGCACCCGCAGGCGCGCCGCCCAGCCCTTCCAGCCGCGCCCGCGCCGCCGCCAGTGCGCCGTCGCGACCGCGCGCGCGCACGAACGCCGCCTGCGCCTCCGCCCCGCCAGCCGCCGCCAGCGCCGCCAGCGCCGTCTCTGCCGCCCCTGCGCCCGAGGCCGCCGCCAGCCCCGCCACCAGCGCCGCCAGCGCCGGCCCGGCCGCCACCAGCAGGCCCGAGAGCCAGCCCTCGCCGCGCACTAGCCGCGCGCGGCCTGCGTCCATGGCCGCAGCGTCCGCCATCACCCGCGCGGCCACCGCATCCTCCAGCCCATAAACGGCAATCTCCGCGCTCGCCGCCAGCTGGTCGGTCACCAGCGCCTTCAGTCCCGAAAGCCGCGCCGCCGCGTCGGCTGCGGGTGCATCAACCAGCCGCCGCGCCACCAGCCCCGCCGCCCGCGGCAGCGCCACCAGCCCCGCCGCCAGCGCCAGCGCCGGCAATATCCCCGCCGGCAGCGCCAGCACCACCGCCAAAGCGCCGCCTGCCAGCGCCGCAGGCCGCGCCGGCGCACGAATGATCGCATCCTCCAGCACATCGACATCGCCGGTCAGCCGCGCCACCCCGTCGCCCAGCATCAGGTCGCGAACCGTGCGCGGGTCGCGCCGCGCGAGGCTGCCAAACAGCCCCACCCGCACCCGCGCCAGGCTGGCCAGCGCCGCCTCATGGCTCCACAGCCGCTCGAAATAGCGCCCGCCGGTGCGCACGATCGCCGCCAGCCTGATGGTGGCGGAGGGCACCAGATAGTTGAACCCCGCCACCGCGCCCGCGCCCGCCGCCAGCGCCGCGCCGGTCAAAAACCACCCTGCCACGCCGAGCAGCGCCACGCCCGCCATCGCCGCCAGCGCCGCCACCCACGCGGCGCGCCCCAGCCCCCGCGTCCGCCCCGCCGCCGCCAGCTCGTCCGCCAGCACATCAGAGCCCGTCAGCGTCTCCGGCGGCAGCGCGTTCATGCCAGCACCAGCGTCACTTGCGCCGCCGCCGCCAGCGCCGGGTCATGCGTCGCCACCACCACGGCCCGGCTGCGCGCCACCTTGCAAATGGTCGCCAAAATCCCCGCCGCCGTCTCCGCATCAAGGTCAGCGGTCGGCTCGTCGAGCAGCAGCAGCGCCCGCCCGCTCGCCAGCGCCCGCGCCAGCCCCAGCCGCCGCCGCTCGCCCCCAGAAAGCCCCGATCCGCTGGCATCGAGCATCGCCCCCAGCCCGCCGCGCCCCGCCACCAGCGCCGCCAGGCCGGCTGCCGCCGCCGCCCCGGCCGCGTCGCTGCCGCCGCCCAGCAGGATATTGTCTTCCAGCGAGCCCGCCATCACCAGCGGCCGCTGCCCCGCCCAGGCCGCGGCCGCCGGCGCGCCCGCCGCCCAGTCCAGCCGCCCGTCGCTCAAGGGCCGCAACCCCGCCAGCGCCGCCATCAGGCTCGATTTGCCCGATCCGCTCGGCCCGACAATGGCCACCAGCCCGGTCGCCGGCACCGCCAGATCGACCGGCCCCACCGCAAGCGTCTCGCCGTAGCGCACCACGCCGCCCACCAGCCGCACGCCCTCAAAATCTGCCGTCTCGCGCCGCACAGGCAAGGGCGGCAGCGCGTCCGCCAGCGCCAGCTGTGCCGCTTCGCCGGTCTGCTTGTCATGATAGGCCGCCGCCAGCCGCCGCATCGGCAGATAGAACTCCGGCGCCATCGCCAGCGCAAAAAACGCCGCCGTCAGCCCCAGCCGCTCCGGCACGTCAAAGGGCAGCAGCCCGAGCAGGTTGAAGCCGCAATAAAGCGCCACCAGCGCCACCGACAGCGCCGCCAGAAATTCGAGCACGCCGCCCGACACAAAGGCGACGCGAAACAGCGCCATGGTGCGTTGCGACACTTCGTCGCTCGCCGCTGCCAGCTGCCGGCCAATGCGGCTTTCGGCACCAAAACTCCGGATCTCGGCCAGCGCCCGCAGCCGGTCGGCAAACAGCCCGTTCAGCCGCGCAATCGCGTCCACCTGCCGGTCCGCCGCCGCCCGCGCCGCGCCCCCGGCAATCATCATGCCAAAGCCAAAGGGCAACAGCGTCAGCAGCAGAATCGCCGCCGCCACCGGGCTCACAGTCGCCACCAGCGCCGCCACGATCAGCGGCGCAAGCCTTGAGGCCTTCGCAAGCGGTTGATAACGCAATGAAAACCCCTCGATACTCTCGATCTGGTCGACCGCGCGCGCGGCGTCCTCCCCGGCCATCCGCCCGCGCGCAAAGGCGCTGCCCAAAAGCACTGGCAGCCGCGCCGCGCGCAAATCCGCCTTGGCCCGCGCGGCGGCCGCCATGCCCGCCTCGGCCGCGCGCGCCTGCGCCAGCGCCCGCACCAGCCCCGAAGCCATCAGCGCCGCCAGCCCCAGCGCCAGCGCGCGGCCATCGCCCCAAAGCCCCAGCATCACCGCCAGACCGCCGGCAAACAGCGCCGCCCCGGCCAGATCAAACAGCCACCACAGCGTCGCCGTGCCGCGCGCGGGCGCAATGGGCGCTGGCCCTGCCGCCGCCTGTCTGGCACTATTCATCGACACAGACCCCGCAATCCAATATTCACTTTCACGCTTAATGAATGTGAGTTATCACAACTCGAACCCGGCGCAACCCGCCACGAAAACGGATACCCCATGATCGATTTCGCCGTCGTTGAAATGTCCCGTCTCCAGTTCGCGCTCACGGCGATGTACCATTTCCTCTTCGTGCCCCTCACGCTCGGCCTCTCCTTCATGCTCGTCATCATGGAGAGTGTCTATGTCATGACCGGCAAGGCCGCCTGGCGCGACGCCACCCGCTTCTGGTCAAAACTCTTCGGCATCAACTTCGTCCTCGGTGTCGCCACCGGCCTTACCATGGAGTTCCAGTTCGGCACCAACTGGTCCTATTACAGCCATGCCGTCGGCGATGTCTTCGGCGCCCCGCTCGCCATCGAAGGCCTCATGGCCTTCTTCCTTGAGGCCACCTTCGTCGGCCTCATGTTCTTCGGCTGGGACAAGCTCTCGCGCCTCGCCCATCTCGGCGTCACCTTCATGGTCGCCATCGGCTCCAACCTGTCGGCGCTCTGGATCCTCATCGCCAATGGCTGGATGCAAAATCCCGTCGGCAGCGCCTTCAACCCCGAGACCATGCGCATGGAAATCACCTCCATCATGGAGGTCATCATGAACCCCGTCGCCCAGGCCAAGTTCGTCCACACCGTCTCGGCCGGCTATGTCACGGGTGCTGTCTTCGTGCTCGGCGTCTCCGCTTATTATCTCCTCAAGGGCCGCCACACCGAAGTTGCCCGCCGCAGCTTCGCCGTCGCCGCCAGCTTCGGCCTCGCCGCCAGCCTCTCGGTCGTCATCCTCGGCGACGAGTCCGGCTATGCGCTGACCGACAACCAGCGCATGAAGCTCGCCAGCCTCGAGGCGATGTGGGACACGCATGAAGCGCCCGCCGGCCTCACCCTGTTCGGCATCCCCGATGTCGAGGCGCGCGAAACCCATTATGAAGTCCAGATCCCATGGCTGCTGGGTATCATCGCCACCCGCAGCTTCGACGGCGAGGTGCGCGGCATCAACGATCTCGTCGCCACCGCCGCCGAGCGCATCCGCCGCGGCATCCTCGCCTATGATGCGGTCGAAACCCTGAAAACCGACCGCACCAATCTCGCCGCCCGCGCCCGCTTCGAAACCTACAAGGCCGATTACGGCTATGCCCTTCTCCTCAAGCGCCATGTGCCAGATCCCCGCCTCGCCACCGGCGCCGACATCCTGCGCGCCGCGCAAAGCACCGTGCCCAATGTGCCGGTCATGTTCTGGCTGTTCCGCGGCATGGCGGGCCTCGGCTTCTTCTTCATCGGCTTCTTCGCGCTCGCCTTCTGGCGCGCCAGCCGGCTCGATTTCCGCCCCGGCCTGTTCCTCAAGATCGCCGTGCTCATCATCCCGCTCCCATGGCTCGCCGCCGAGCTCGGCTGGATGCTCGCCGAAATCGGCCGCCAGCCCTGGGTCGTCGAAGGCCAGCTGCCCACCTTCCTCGCCGCCTCCAGCCTCACCATGGGCCAGATCTGGGTGACCATCGTCGGCTTCACCCTGCTCTACGGCACGCTCGCCGTCATCATGGTCCGCCTCATGCTCGCCGCCATCGCCCATGGCCCCGAGCGCAGCGAAGACGAGCCCGGCCTGCTGCCGCTCCCTGAAAAGCCCGGCATCATCCCGCTGCCCGCCGAGTAACGCCCATGCTCCCCATGCCCTTCGATTATGAGACGCTCCGCCTGATCTGGTGGCTGCTGCTGGGCGTGCTGCTCATCGGCTTCGCGCTCACCGACGGCTTCGATCTCGGCGTCGCCGCCATCCTCCCCTTCATCGCCCGCACCGATGATGAGCGCCGCCTCGTCATCAACTCCATCGGCGCCACATGGGAGGGCAACCAAGTCTGGTTCATCCTCGGCGGCGGCGCCATCTTCGCCGCCTGGCCCTATGTCTATGCCATCAGCTTCTCCGGCTTCTATCTGGCGATGTTCCTTGTCCTCTCAGCCCTCATCCTGCGCCCCGTCGCCTTCAAATACCGCTCCAAGCGCGCCGACAAGGGCTGGCGCGCGCGGTGGGACTGGGCGCTGTTCATCGGCGGCTTCGTCCCTGCCCTCGTCTTCGGCGTCGCCGTCGGCAATGTCCTTGTCGGCGTCCCCTTCGCCCTCGATTCCGACCTGCGCAGCACATGGTCCGGCTCGCTCCTCGATCTGTTCACGCCGCTGCCGCTGGTCGCCGGCCTGCTCTCGGTCGCCATGCTCGTCGTCCATGGTGCGGGCTGGCTCAGCCTCAAGATCGAGCATGGCCCGGTGCTCGCCCGCGCCAAGCGCTGGGGGCAGGGGGCCGCACTCGCCGCCATCGCCCTGTTCGCAGTCGCCGGCGTCATGCTCGCCTATGGTGACCACGGCTTCCGCCTCATCGGCGCGCCTGACACCTCCGGCCCCTCCAATCCGCTCTACAGCAATGCCGAAGCCGCACCCGGCGCCTGGCTTGAAAATTACAGCCGCTATCCCTGGATGCTGATTGCGCCCGCCATGGGCTTCGCCGGCCCGCTCATCGCGCTCATCGGCATCCGCGCCCGCGCCGATGTCCCGGTCTTCCTCGGCTCCAGCCTCGCCGTCATCGGCACCATCAGCACCGTCGGCCTGTCGATGTTCCCCTTCATCCTGCCAAGCTCGGTCCAGCCGTCCGCCAGCCTCACCATCTGGAACGCCTCCTCCAGCGCCATGACGCTGTGGGTCATGCTGCTCATGACCGCCGTCTTCCTCCCCCTCATCCTGCTCTACACCGCCTGGGTCTACCGCGTCCTCTTCGGCCGCATCACCACGGCCGAGGTGCGCAGCAATTCCGATCTCTATTGAGGCGCATCACATGTGGTATTTCACCTGGATCCTCGGCCTCGGCCTCGCCGTCGTCTTCGGCATCGTCAACGGCCTCTGGCACGAATATCACGCCGACGATGACCAGCCGCAGGATTAGGCCCGGCTGAACACCGCCATCTGCGTCGCGCCCGGATGCACGCCGGGCCAGCCCCCCAGCCCCTCCACCCGAACGCCATAGCCCCGCCGCCCCGCCACGCCGTCTGCCCAGCGCACAAATTTCGCCCGCCCCCATTCAAACCGGTGTTCAGGGTGCCGAAACCGCCCCGGCGGCACCCCCAGCCGCGCGTTCATGTCGGCGTTCGGCGTCGTCACGATCACATGGCGCGGGGCGAGGCCGCCAAACACCGCCGCCTCCAGCACCGACAGCCGCTCGGGCGCCACATGCTCGATCGTCTCCAGCATCACCGCACAGTCAAACACCCCCAGCGAAGCATCCACCGCCAGCATCGAGCCCTGCACCAGCTCCACCGCGCGCCCCTCAACACGCCGCCTCGCCGCCGCCAGCCGCTCGGGAACAAGCTCCAGCCCCACCAGCCGCTCCAGCCCCATCTCCGCCAGCCGCACCAGCAAATCCCCCTCGCCGCAGCCCAGATCAATCACCCGCCGCGCGCCCAACGCGGCCACCAGCGCACAGATCTCCGCCAGCCGCCCCTCGTGCATCGGGCTGGTCACGCCCGCAAGATCTCCGCCACAAAGGCCGGCACCAGCTGGCTCGCCGGCCCCCGCCGGCTCTCGTCAAACACGCCGGACACCGCGCTCTCATCCAGATTCAGCTCCAGCGTCCGCGCCCCTGCCGCCCGCGCAATGTCCACAAAGCCAGCCGCCGGATAGACCGCGCCCGACGTTCCCACCGACACGAACAGGTCGCAGGTCATCAGCGCCGCCTCGATCCGCGCCATCTCATAGGGCATCTCGCCAAACCACACGATATCGGGCCGCAGCTGCCCCCGCGCCCCGCACGCCGGGCAGGCCGGCGCATCGGCCAGCGCCGCCGCCCAGCGCGGCGCCGCCCCACAGCCCGTGCAGCGCGCCCGTTTCAGCTCGCCGTGCATGTGCACCAGCCGCCTTGATCCGGCACGCTCATGCAGGTCATCGACATTCTGCGTCACCAGCAGAAAGCCCGGCCCCTGTGCCGCCTCCAGCTCGGCCAGCGCCAGATGCGCCGCATTGGGCACGACATTCCCCAGATGCGCCCGCCGCGCATCATAGAAGCGCTGCACCAGCACAGGGTTGCGGGCAAAGCCCTCGGGCGTCGCCACCTCGCGCACATCATGGCCTTCCCAAAGCCCGTCGGCGGCGCGAAACACCGGCACGCCGCTCTCCGCCGATATCCCCGCCCCCGTCAAGATCACGATCCGCACGCCCGGTCCTCCGCCCTCAACCCCTTCATAAGATGCTTGCCAGCCCGCTGTCGAACCCCCATCTAGAGCGCATGACAGTCAAGGTCGGAATCCTCGGCGCCGGCGGCCGCATGGGCCATGCGCTCCTCGCCGAATTGCCCCACACCCCGGGCCTCAGCCTCGCCGGCGCCATCGAGCGGGCCGGCCATGCCCAGATCGGCCAGCCGCTCGGCCCCGCCTTCCCGGCCAGCTGCACGCTCGGCAGCAACCCCGGCCCGCTCGCCCGCGCCGCCGATGTGCTCATCGATTTCACCTCGCCCATGGCGCTTGAAGCCACGCTCGATGCCGCCTGCGAAGGCAAGGCCGCCGTCGTCATCGGCACCACCGGGCTCGAAGCCGCGCATCACGCGCTCATCGATGCCGCCGCCCGTTCCATCCCCATCCTGCAAGCCGCCAACACCTCGCTCGGCGTCACCCTGCTCACAGCCCTTGTCGAACAGGCCGCCCGCGCGCTGGGCGAGGATTGGGACATCGAAATCCTCGACATGCACCACCGCCACAAGGTCGATGCCCCCTCCGGCACCGCGCTGGCGCTGGGCGAAGCAGCGGCGCGCGGGCGCGGCATCGATCTCGCGGCCAATACAGAAAGCGGCCGCCACGGCGTCGGCCCGCCGCGCAGCCCCGGCGCCATCGGCTTTGCCGCACTCCGCGGTGGCTCGGTCGCCGGTGATCACAGCGTCATCTTCGCGCAGGAAGGCGAGCGTCTGGAGCTGTCCCACCGCGCCGAAAGCCGCATCATCTTCGCCCGCGGCGCGCTCCGCGCCGCCCTGTGGCTCGCCGGCAAGCCCAAGGGCCGCTACACCATGGACGACGTGCTAGGCTTGCCCGCACGATAATCGGCCAGCACGGCCGACACCAGCGCCCCCACCTCGCGCCGCTCGCCGGGGCTCAAAAAATGCCCCAGCCGCACCCGCCGCCCGCGCATCGCCAGCCACAGCTTCACATCGCCGAGCGCGGTTTCCTCAAGCATCACCCGGGTCCATAGCGGCTCAAAGCCGAAGCGCCGCTCGTCCCCGCGCGGCGTCACCCGCAAAAGCTCCAGCCGGTCGTCCGCCAGCACCAGCCGCTCATGCCCGCGCCCGCTCGCATAGCTGGCCCGGAAGGCCCACCACAAAAGCCCCACATCGAGCGCCATGAACGGCAAGATCGGCCAGGCCCCCAGCGCCAGAAAGCGAAGCCCGCCCAGAAAGAAGATCAGCCCCACGCCGCCCAGCACCCAGCGCACATGGTCGGGCGCAAACGACCGGTTCGGCGTCAGGGTCAGATCAAGGGCCACGCTCATGACGCCACATTAGCGCGCCGCCCCTAGACATGCACCACCCACAGCGCCACACCAGCGCCATGCAGCCCAAAAAGATGTCCCGCGCCAAGGTCGAGGCGTTTTACGAAGCGCTCGAAGCCCGCCACCCCGCCCCGCGCACCGAGCTCGAATACTCCAACCCCTTCACGCTGCTCGTCGCCGTCGTCCTCTCCGCCCAATCGACCGACGTCGGCGTCAACAAGGCCACCGCCAAGCTCTTCGCCGAAGCCGACACACCGGCAAAGATGCTCGCACTCGGCGAAGCCCGCGTGCGCGCTCACATCAAGACCATCGGCCTGTTCAACACCAAGGCAAAAAACGTCATCGCGCTTTCCCAGCTTCTCCTCGAACTGCATGGCGGCGAGGTGCCAAGGTCGCGCGAGGCCCTTGAAGCGCTCCCCGGTGTCGGCCGCAAGACCGCCAATGTCGTCCTCAATGAAGCTTTCGGCGATGAAACCTGCGCCGTCGACACCCATATCTTCCGCGTCGCCAACCGCACTGGCCTCGGCCCCGGCAAGACCCCGCTCGCGGTCGAGCACGCCGTCATGGCCGCCACGCCAAAGCGCTTCCGCCGCCGCGCCCATCACTGGCTCATCCTCCACGGCCGCTACACCTGTATCGCCCGCAAGCCGAAGTGCGAAGCCTGCCCCGTCGCGCGGTCGTGCAACTGGCCCGAAAAGCCCAAAACCGCTGGTTCAGTCGCCGTTCACCCCGCCGCGCCTAGCTGACGCTTCCCAGTATCAGTTGCGTCGCTTATTATATCTGCGTGTTCATCAAGGGGTCCCTGCCATGTCCCGCCCGATTGCCATCCTGCTCCCCGCCACCGCACTGCTCGCGCTCAGCGCCTGCGCCAGCACCGGTCCCAAGGAGCTGGCCGAGATCAAGCCGATCGGCGAGCCGGAAAATTGCCTGCTCCTGCAAAACATCCGCCAGACGCAGGTCGTCGACGGCCAGACCATCGACTTCATCACAAGGGGTGGCACCGTCTACCGCAACCGCCTGCCCAACCAATGCCCCCAGCTCGGCTTCGAGCGCGCCTTCTCCTATTCGACCAGCATCACCCAGCTCTGCAATGTCGACATCATCACCGTCCTCATTCAGGCCAGCCCCATGCAGCGCGGCGCCAGCTGCGGCCTCGGCCAGTTCGTCCCCATCAGCAAGCGCGCCGAGAAAGAGCCCGCCAGCTAAGCTCTGGCAAACCTCCACAAGCGCTGCTAACAGGACGCCCAAGCATCCGTAGCTCAGCTGGATAGAGCGCTGCCCTCCGAAGGCAGAGGTCAGGGGTTCGAATCCCTTCGGATGCGCCATCGCCGCCCATTGGGGGGTCGGGCATGCGTCTGGGGGCAGACATGATCCTCTTCGGTGTGCGTTCCCCGCTCATCGTCGATGTCGAGGAAACGCTTTTCCGCTGCCACATCGCGGTCACCGCCGCCGTCAGCATCAGCGGTGTCCCCCGCCTGCAAGACCGCAGCCGCCTTGTCGATCTTGCCGCCTTCGGGGCCCCCGCTGGCAGCCCCTTCCTCGCCACCGCCTTCGCCCCGCGCCGCCGCCGCGCGCTCGCCGAACAGGCCCTTGCGCTCGGCCTCGTCCCCGCGCCCGCGCTCATCGATCCCACCGCCGTCCTGCCGCGCCATCTGCGCGTCGGCGCGGGCAGCTTCATCAATGCCGGCGTCGTCATCGGCGCGGCCGGCCTGATCGGCGATCATGTCCTCGTCAACCGCGCCGCCTCGCTCGGCCATCATGTCCTCATCGCCGATTTCGTCAGCATCGGCCCCGGCGCCACCTTGGCCGGCAACATCCGGGTCGGGGAGGGCGCCATGATCGGCGCCGGCGCCACCATCCTGCCAAATGTCCGCATCGGCGAAAATGCGCTGGTCTCGGCCGGCGCCGTGGTCCGCAAACATGTGCCCGCAGGCGCGCTCGTCGCCGGCCATCCCGCCACGCTGGTCAGTGCAGCGCCGGGCCGCTCCTCGCTCGACATGGACGACGGCGAATGAGCGCGCCCAGCCTTGAGGCCATCTGGCGCACCATCGAGGCCCGCCGGAGGTCCGATTTCCTCGTCCAGCCTGACGCGCGCTACCGCTTCGCCGATCTCGCCCGCGCGCTCGGCCAGTGGCGCGCCGCCTTTGATGCGCACGGCCTCAAAGAAGGCGACCGGATCGTCGTGCGCACCGCCGACGAACAGGCCGCCCTCGGCGCGCGCCCGCAAGACATGGTCCCCTTCGAAAGCTACGCCGAAACCGCCCGCCGCCTCACCCGCCCCTCGTCCCTCGCCCGCGCCCTCGCCTCCGGCGCCACAGCCGTCGAACGCATCGACCGCCTCGTCGCGGCTCTCCTCGAAGCGCACGGCATGTCCACAGCCCGCCTCGCCGCCATCAGCGCGCGCATCGACAGCCGCCTTGATCAAAACCGAAAGGCCGCCGGGCAGAGCTGATCCGCCCGGCGCGCGTCATCCTCAGAACGTCTTGCCGACCGAGATCCGCACCGTGCGCAGCGGCGCCAGCGTCTCATACACGGCCACAAAGGGGTCCGGCCCGTTGAAGCCAAAGTCCGCGCCCTTGGAGTTGGTGACATTCTCGCCCGACACATTCAGGAAGAAGCCGTCGCTGCGCTCCAGCCGGGCATTGAGGTTGAGCGTGGTGAAGCTCGGCGTGAACAGCCCCTCGCCCAGCTGGTTGAACTTGCTGCTGCGATGCTTCACCTGCCCCCCCAGCGTCAGATAGCTGCTGTCGCCGATCTGCTGCCGCCAGTCGAGCCGCGTCGCGCCCGAAAAGCGCGGCGATTGCGTCAGCCGCAGCTTGGGGTTGAGCTGCGCCGCATCCGCCCAGGTCACGCCGCCGCTCCAGCTCAGCCCGTCGATCAGCTCCCAGTCCCAGGTCGCTTCCACCCCGCGCGAGCGCGCCCGGTCGTTGCTTGAAACAAAGGTCCCGGCCGCGGTGAACTGCAACTGCTGCAAGCCGAACACATCGATCCAGAAGCCCGTCACATTGAGCGTCAGCCTGTCGAACAGCTCGCCCTTGAAGCCGATCTCATAGCTGTTGGCGCGCTCATTGCCGATGCGCGCATCGACATTGGGGTTGCCGCCGCCTACCGCCGGGTCAAAGGGAATGGTCTGAAATTCGCCGTAGCCACCGGCTTTGCCGCCGCGCGAGGCGGCTGCATAGATCATCACATCGTCGCTGACCTTGTATTGCACCGACGCATTGCCAGCCACCAGATTGTCCTCAAACGGGTCCAGCCGCTGGAAGGGGAAGGGCGCCTGAATCACCGTGTTCCACAGCGTGAACGGCGCAATCGCCTCGCGCCCGAAATCAACCCGCTTGCGCTCATTGGTATAGCGCAAGCCCACATTCAGCGTCAGCGCGTCGCTGGCCTCATAGGTCACCGAGCCAAAGCCCGACAGCGCATCGGTCTTCTGCCGGAAGTCCATGCTGTAGCTGCCGTTGAACAGCTGCCCCTCCAGCGCATCGCCCGGCGGGAAGTCGGGAATGCCCCAGATGCTGCGCTGGTCCATGTTCCATTTGGAGGTGAAGAAGAAGCCGCCCACGATCCAGCTCAGCTTGCTGTCGCCGGTCGAGGCCAGCCGCAGCTCCTGGCTGAACTGGCTGTAGCTCTCCGAGCGCAAAAACAGATTGGCGTCCTTGTTGTTGAAGTCGAAGTCCGAGTTGCTGATATTGTCGAACCACGCCGCCGAGGTGATCGAGGTCAGCTCCACGCCCTCGAAATCATAGGTGATGGTGCCCATCGGCAGGTCGATCTTGGTGCGGTAATAATCATCGCCGCCGCGCAGCTCGGGGCTGGAGCTGAACGACTGCTTCACCCGGCTGCCAAAGGTCACCGGCCCCACGTCCGGCCCGCTGCCCAGCCCCAGGCCGGCCAGCCCCAGATCGGTGATCTGGTTGGCGCTGCCCACCCGCATCTGGTCGGTATGCTGATAGGAAAGCAGCATCGTCAGCCGGTCATTGGGCGTGAACTTCAATATGCCGCGCAGCCCCCAGTTGGTGTCGGTCGGCACCCGCTGGCCGGTGGTCTCATTCAAAAGCCAGCCACGGTCATAGGTATAGCGCCCGGCCAGCCGCAGGCTCAGCGTGTCCGACGCCGGAATGGTGATCGCCCCGTCGGCCAGAAAACCGCCATTCTGCACCTCGCCGCCAATCTCGGCGCGGCCCGACAGCATGTCGCCCGGCTGGGTGTTGACCACCGAAATGCCGCCCAGCGAGGTGTTCTTGCCCAGAAGCGTGCTCTGCGTGCCCTTGATCAGCTCGATCCGCTGCGCATCGAACACCGGCTGGTTGTAAAGCCGCACATTGCCCATGAACACATTGTCCACGAACATGCCGATCGAATTGTCAAAGGCCACATTGCCCGCCGCCGTGCCGATGCCGCGAAAGGTGATGCCGGGGCTGTCCGAGGGCGAACGGGCAAACTCAAACGCCGGCACCATCGTCGCCAGCTTGGTCACATTGTCGATCTGCCGCGCCGCCAGCATCGCGCCCGAGGCCACGTCGATCGAAATCGGCACGTCCTGCAAATTCTGCTCGCGCTTCTGCGCCGTCACCACAATCTCGTCGCCGTCAATGGCCGCCGTTTGTGCGCTCGCCGTGCCAGCCAGCATCGACAGCGCACTCGCTGCCAGAAGATATGCCTTCATGCGTCGTTCCCCCTTGGTTCTCTTGTCGTTGTCGTTCCTGAAAAATGTCAGCGCTCAGCCTCGATCAGCTCCTCGATCCAGCGCCGCGCCCGGATCGAATGATCATCAGCGCGCACCAGCAGCTCCTTCGGCTCCGCCATCTGGCGCACCATCGCCTCAATGGCCTCGGTCGCCTCCACATCCTGCTGGATCACGCCCTCAAACACGGTGTTCATCGTGTCGGTCACGCCCTGGTCCTCCAGCGCAAACGACCGTGACCAGGCGAGGAAATAATTGGTCCGCCCCGGCCCCGCCGGCGTCACCGCATGATGCACCCGAAATTCGCCAATCACCTCGCCCTCGGGCGTGCGGAAGCTCTCCAGCGCGACATGCAGCGAGGGCGCATAGAAATCGATCAGCACCACCCGCTCCACCGTGCCGTCATAGCCCAGCACATCCGAGAAAAAGCCCGTCAGCGTCTCGCCGGCAATCCGCCGGCTGCCCCGCAAAAACCGCTCATTCTGGCTCACCTCCACTCGCGTCGAAGCCACCGCATCGGTGCCAATGGTCCCGGCATGCAGAAAGGCGAGGTGCGAAATGTCGGTCAGATTCTCGTGCAACAGCTGCGGCCGGCATTCCAGCACCCGGTCCAGCGCCTCCACCGCCACCCAGCCGGGGCTGGTCAGCCTGATCTCGTCATGGTCGGGGATCAGGCTCTCATCGGCCTTGTCCGGGTCGCCCATCCAGATCCACAGCCACTGCCACTTCTCCACCAGCGGATAGGCCTTCACCCGGCACACGGCAGGGATCACCTCCTGGCTCGGAATCCGCACACAGCGCCCGTCGGATGCGAAAGTGAAGCCATGATAGCCACACTCCAGCGCATCATCCCGGATGATACCCTTGGCCAGCGGATAGTTGCGGTGCGGGCAGCGCCCCTCCAGCGCAATCGCCTTGCCCGCCTTGTCGCGGTAAAGCGCCACCGGCTCGCCCAGAAACCAGCGCTCGACCGGCGTCTCGTTGTTCAGCTCATGGCTCCAGCCAGCGACATACCATTGGTTGCGCGGATACTCATACCCCGGCTTCAACGGCCACATTCTCATCCTCCCCGACAGCTCTTTTTTCGATATACGAATATTTTTTCGAATAATAGACCAAAACGACCTACTGTCAACGACTTTCGCGACAAAATGCCGCCAGAATCCCATTGAATTCACGCGGCTTGTCCAGATTCGCCAGATGCCCCGCCCCCGTCATCACCAGCGCCTGCGCGCCCCGCGCCGCAAGTGCCGCCACATTCGCCTGCCGCCGCGCCGTGTCCCGGTCGCCCACCGCCGCCAGCACCGGCGCTTCAATACGGGCCATCATCTCCGCCCCCGCCGTCAGCTGCCCCGGCCCGCTCAAGAGATCGCGCCCGTCATAGTCAGCCAGCATCGCCGCCACCTCGTCGCGCCCCGCCTCGCCGGCCAGCCGCGTCAGCGCATGCCCCGCCCAAAGCGTCCGCATCGCGCCCAGCGCGCCCAGCCGCGCCGCCGCCGCCATCGCCGCCAGCGGCACCGCCTCATCCGCCGCATCCACCCCGTCGAGCGCGGTCCCCTGCAACACCAGCCCCGCCACCCGCGCACCGGCGTCGGCCGCCACATGCAGCGCCACCTTGCCGCCCTGGCTCATCCCCAGCAGAAAAAACCGCTCCAGCCCCAGCGCATCGGCCACCCGCAACACATCGTCGGGCTCCGCCGCCAGATCAGCCGCCGCGTCCGACTGGCCAAAGCCCCGCCGGTCCACGCCCACCAGCCGAAGCCGCCCCGCCAGCTCAAGCTGCGGCCGCCACATCCGCCGGTCCAGCGTCCAGCCATGCAGCATCACCAGCGCCGGCGCCCCTTCCGGCCCCAGCACCTCCACCGCCAGCGCCCCGCCCGAAACGGGCACGCGGCGCACAAGCCCGCCCGGCCAGCGCGCCGCCATCAGAGACTAGTGGCGATAGGGATTGTTGTTGCGATGGTCGCCGCCCAGCCAGCGCGCCAGCTCGGCCCGCGCGCTCGCCCGCCGCTCGGCATCGCCGGCCGCCGCATCCGCGGCATCATGGGTAAACTCAAGGATCATGCCATCCGGGTCCTTCACATAGACCGACCGGCAATAGCCATGCTCCAGCACATAAGTGTCCGGCTCCTCGATGCCTGCGCTGGCAATCCGCGCCTCGATCTCGGCCTGCGCCGCCGCATCCACATTCAGCGCCACATGAATGAACGGGCTCTCCGGAATCTCCGGCCCGAATTCCGCCTGGTCCGCCGGGTCGGCAAACTGGAAAAACGCCAGCGCCGAGCCATCCGCCAGCTCGAAGAAGCAATGGCAATAGACCCGCTCCTTGCCAAAAAGCTCGTCCTTCTCGGTATAGGTCGCCACCAGCGGCAGCCCGATCACATCCTCATAAAAGGCCCGGGTCTTCTCCAGGTCCTTGCTCACATAGGCCGTGTGATGAAGCCGGCTCGGCCGTCTCTTGATGCTCATCGTCCCTCTCCCTCAGCCACAGAGTTTCGCGGCAATCGCCGCCACATGCGCCCCTTGAAACCGCGCGCCCGCAAGCTCGTTCTCGCTCGGCATCCGGCTGCCGTCCGCGCCCGCCAGCGTGCTCGCCCCATAAGGCGTGCCGCCCGAAACCTCGGTCATGATGGCGTTGCCGGCAAAGCTATAGGGCAGCCCCACAATCACCATGCCATGATGCAGCAGCGTCGTGTGAATGCTGGTCAGCGTCGTCTCCTGCCCGCCATGCTGGCTGGCCGTTGAAACAAAGGCGCTGCCCACCTTGCCAATCAGCTTGCCCCCCGCCCAAAGCCCGCCGGTCTGGTCCAGAAAATTGCGCATCTGCGCCGCCATATTGCCAAAGCGCGTCGGCGTGCCAATGATGATCGCATCATAATCCGCAAGCTCACCCGGTGTGGCCACATCCGCCGCCTGCTCCACCTTCATGCCCGACGCCGCCGCCACATCCGCCGGCACCAGCTCCGGCACCCGCTTCACCACAGCCTCGCCACCCGCCTCGCGCACACCGTCCGCAACAGCCCCCGCCATCACCTCGATATGCCCGTAGCTCGAATAATAAAGCACCAGAACACGCGCCATGGGGGTCACTCCTCAACCATCAATTGAAAGGGCCTCCGGCGGCTGGGGCCTCAGGCCCCAGACCCCGAACGTATTTTTCCGGCACACCGCCAAACCCAGCCGCCGCGCCGCAGGCCATCCATACCCCGCCACGCGCACAAAACGAACCCACGCCGTCCCCATCCCCACAAATGGGGTCTGGGGCCCAAGGCCCCAGCCGCCGGAGGCCAAATAGCCGCCGCCGGAGGCACCGAAGCCCGCCATCCTCAAAAGGCAAAGCTCACTTCGCCGCCAAAGCGCCGCGGCCGGCCCTTGAACACGAATCCGCCGGGCGAGAATTCGGCGTTGTAACGTTCGTCGAACAGGTTGGAGGCAAAGGCCGTGAAGGTCAGCCCGCCGCTGTTCAGCGACACGCGCGCATCGAAGATGTCGATCGGGTTGCGCGAGGTCGAGTTCTCGATGTCGAACCAGGTCCGCCCCGTGCGGCGATAATCAAGCCGTGCGGTCACGCCCAGCGTGTCGGTGATGTCGCCCTGATACTGGGTCGAGAGGTTGAGCGTCGAGCGGCTCACGCCCGGCAGATTGTTGCCGATCACCGCCGGGTCGTCGAAGCGCTTGATGGCGCTGTCGGTATAGCCATAGCCAACGATGAAATCGAGACCAGTCGCCACGCGCAGCGTCGCGTCAATCTCAAAGCCCTTCAGCCGCGCTTCCGGCACATTGCCAAGGTTCTGCGTCGAGTTGGCGGCGAGGAAGACGAAGAAATAGCTGTTCTCGGACTTGGTGGTGTAGGCAGCCGCGTTGAAGGTCAGGCGCCGGTCGGCGGTGCGGCTCTTGAAGCCCACTTCAAAGGTCTCGGCCACTTCGGCCTCGAAGATATCGTTCACCCCGACAATGCCGTTGGCCGCCGCAATCGCGCCCACGCCGGTCTGGTTGAAGCCACCCGAGCGGAAGCCGCGCGACCAGCCGCCATAAAGGGTGATGTCGTCGTCCGGCGTCCAGGTCAGGGTCGCCTTGGGCTGCCAGGCGTCAAAGGTCACCTTGCGCACTTCGCCGGTCACCGCCGGCGGGAAGCCCGGCACATTGGGCAGAAACGCCGGCGGCGTCAGCGTCGTGTTCTCGCGCGTGTCGCGGTCATAGCGCAGCGAGGCGTCGATGCGCAGCTGGTCGGTCACCTTCCACACGGTGTTGCCATAAAGCGCCCAGGCAAAGTTCGACTGCTCATCCGACAGGAAGGAGAATTGCGGGTTCAGCGGGTTGGTCGACGGCTCGCGGAACACCGGGAAGGCGCCGTTGCCGGTATCGATCATGTTGCCGGTGGAGATGAAGCGCTCGGTGGCAACGAAATAGGCGCCGGCAATCACCTGGAACGGCCGGTCAGCCGGGGATTCGTAGCGCAGGTCCTGGCTGAACGCCTCGACTTCGAGGAACTGGCTCTGGTTCAAGTCAAAGCCGTTGCCCGGCCCGAAAATGCCCTCGAACAGGTTGAAGAAGAAGGAGTCCTCGATCGGCAGGAAGTCAAAGGCATCGCCGGTCAGGATCTCGCTCACCTTGTCGTAGCTCGACACCGACGCAAAGGTGCCGATGTCGCTCTCATGGGTAATGCGCAGCGCCGCATTATAAAGGTCGCGGTCGTTCTGGCCGGGGTTGTTCACCCGCACATCGAGCGAGGTGTCGTTCACGTCGCCGACGATGTTGTAATAGAGCGCCTGGGTGCGCAGCCGGCCCAGCGAGCCGCGCAGGTCGAAGGTCAGCTCAGGCGTGGGCGTCCACAGCAGGCTGGCGCGCAGGTTGAGATCCTCCACCGGGTCGGCGTCCTCGCCAAGGAAGGTGTTGGGAATGAAGCCCTCGGTGTCATACCAGCTGCCCGAGACGCGGAACTTCAGATTGTCCGCGACCGGACCCGACAGCGCACCGCGCAGATAATAGCCAAAGCCATTGTCGATGCCGCCGGTCACCTTGCCCGACAGATCATCGGTCGGCGCCTTGGAGGTGATGATGATCGCGCCGCCAATGGCGTTGCGGCCATAAAGCGCGCCCTGCGGCCCCTTCAGAACCTCGATCTGCTCGATGTCGACCAGCTCCTGGTTGAACTGCGCCGGGTTGATCTGCTGCACCCCGTCGATGACCACCGCCACCGAAGGCTCGGAGTTGCGGTTCTGGGTGATGCCGCGAATGATGACAAAGGCATTGCCGACATTCTGCGTCTCGATCAGGTTGACGTTCGAGGTCAGGCCAATGAAGTCGCTCGGCCGCTCGATGCCGGCCGCGGCAATGCTCTCCGAGTTGAAGGCGGTGATCGACGCCGGCACGTCCTGCAGGCTCTCCGCCCGCCGCGTCGCCGTGACGATAATCTCGCCGTCATTTTCAGCCGCCGGTGCGGCCTCCTGCGCCTGCGCCACGCCCAATGGCAGCATCACCAGCGCGCTCGCGGCCAGCAGCCGCGCCACAAGAGTTCCAGAGCCAGTCCCAGAGCCAGTCAAAGCCATCGCAATCATCCCCGAATAAGGCCGAGCCGGTCAGCCCCATCAGGAGCCCCGGTCTTTGGCATCGTTGCAGCCTTCGGAATGATATTTTCGCTCAGCGAAGTCAAGTTCGATAATCGAACAATAGGTCGCACCCGTGTCTTTCGGGCAACACCCAAAACCCCCAAAAACCCACCCGAAACCCACCGAAAACCAGCTACTCGGCGCTGCCCACATCCGCCACCGGCTGCCCCGTCGCCCCGTCAATCACCACCCCGTCCCTATAGTCGAGCACGCCCGCAAGCGGCGTCAGGTGATTGATGTTGAGCGCCAGCGGGCTGACGAACTTGCCCACCGCCCGGTAGGCCGCCGGCACCACGGCCCGTCCCGCCAGCGCTGCAGGCAGCGCTCGGCCCGGCGCACTCGGCCGGATCGCCGCCGCCCAGAGCGCAACATGGCCATTCACGCTCGCCCCCAGCCCGGTCTCGCCCGCGAGCTCGGGAACGTCCGAGGCCTTCCACGCCTGCGCCGCCAGAAAGTCGCCCATGTCCAGAATCTCGCCCGCCCGCGCGGTAAAGCCCAGCGTGCCAAGGCACAGGCAGGTGTGCAGCGCATTGCCAAAGCCCACGCCGTAAATCACATAATCGCCGGGCGGCACCTCGAACAAATGGGTGCGAAGGCCCTCGCCCTTCTCCAGCGGCTTGTTCAGCCGCGCAAGGTCCAGATTGGGCGGCGCGTCATGGTCAAAGGCAAAGCTGTCGATGCCGGGCATCGCCTCGCCGGGCTTCAGCGTCTTGCGAAGCTCCGGCTCGGCCTTGGCAAAGGCGGCCGCACGCGCCGCATCATAAGCCGCCAGCTCGGCGTCATCTGGAATGCGCAGCAGCGTCGGCCAGGGGCTGCCCGGCAGCGCCCGCACCAACAGATACGCCCGGTCGGGCTTCAGCGCCGCCGCCGCAGCAGGCGCCACCGGCACGATCATGCCCGCCGCCCGCGCTGCTCCGGCCGGCCCGAGCAAAGCCGCCATCAGCAACAAGGCCCAGACCGCTCTCATTTCTCCGGCACCTTGCCGCCAAAATCCGGCCCCGAGGCAATGCGCGCCAAAATGCCGATCGCCTGTTCGGGCGGAGATGCAAAAATCCCCTCGAACGTCGCCTCGGCAATGCCCAGCCGCACATAGCCGCGCGGCTCCATGCAGCGCCGCAGCCGCGATTGCCGGTCGCGCCGCGCCAGCGTCCCCTCAACAGCGCCCAGCATCAGGTCGCCCACCAGCCCATAGGGGCTCATGACCGTCGCCGTTTCCACCGTCATGCTGCGCCGCCACGGCACAAAGCGCGGCAGCCGCGCATCGGCCCAGCCGGTCGGCTTCAGAAAGCGGAAGCAATCAGCCAGATCGGCATGCGCCGCGGCAAAGCTCACGCCCTCTTTGCGAAAGACGAAATATTTCCAGCCATTCGCCACCACCGCCGGCGTCCCGGCATCCGAAAGGTCAGGCACCACAAAACTGGCCGGGTCGGGCACCTCCTGCGCCGCCACCCCGGAGGTGGTCAGCAACAGGGCAAGCGGCAGCGTCCAGCCGCGCATCGTCTCAGCGCCCGTCCAGCGATTTCGCCAGCATCGGCCAGCGTCTGAGCTCATCCTCGATGGCGCGCGCCGCCTCCCGCAGCAGCGGCAGCCGCGTGCGCACCAGCTCGTCCTGGCTGATCCGCGTCGTCATCGTCGAACAGTTGATCGCCGCCACAATCTTCTCGTCCGCGTCAAACACCGGCACCGCCACCGAGACGATGCCATAATCCAGCTCGTCGAGCGCGGAGTCGTAATAATGCGCCCGCACCGTCTCCAGCCGCTGCCGGAACTGGATGGGGTCGGTCACCGTCCGCTCGGTCATCCGCGCCAGCGGCCCGCCATCCAGAAACGCCTCGGTCGCCGCCACGCCCTTGAACGCCAGCAGCACCTTGCCCATCGAGGTCGCGTGCAGCGGAAAGCGCGTGCCCACGCCTGCCCCCAGCCGGATGCGCCGCTGGGTCGGAATATGCACGACATAAAGAATGTCCCGCCCCGACAGGACGGCAAGGCTCGCCGAATCGCCGGTCTGGTCGCGCAGCCCCTGCAGCGGCGGCGCCGCCAGCCGCTCGATGTTCATCGATTGCAGAAACGCCGAGCCAAAGGACAAGACCTCGGGCCGCAGCAGAAACCGCCGGCCCGACTGCGCCACATAGCCCAGCGCCACCAGCGTGTTGAGGCAGCGCCGCGCCACCGCCGGCGGCAGCCCGGTCACCGCCGCCACATCCGACAGCGCCATCTCGGGATGCGTCGCATCAAAGGCGCGCAACACCCTCAGCCCCCGCTCGAGCGTGGACAGATATTCCGGATCCTTCTTGTCGGTGTCCGCGCTCACCGTTTCAGAATGGCGTCATTGTCCGCCCCGAGCAAGGGCGGCGCGGTCACTTTGAGCGATCGTTCACCGTCAAAGCTCAGCGGCGAGCGGATCGTCCTGTATTCGCCCATCGGCCCCGGCGCGCTCACCATCAGCTCCAGATGCTTCGCCTGCGCGCTCTCCAGCACCTCCGCGCTCGTCGCCACCGGCGCGCTCGGCACCTCCAGCTCGGTCAGCCGCGCCAGCCAGGCCTCGCGCGGCCTTTCGGCAAAGATCGGCGCCAGAAAGGCCACCACATCCTCATAATGGGCAATGCGCGCCTCGCGGCTCGCAAACGCCGGCAGCGACAGCATGTCCGGCTGGCCCACAGCGGTCGCCAGATTCTCCCAGAATTTCGGCGGGCTCGACATGTGCAGCGCCAGCCATTTCCCGTCCGCACATTCAAACACATAGGATTGCGACACATGCGGCCGGCTATACGGCCCCATCAGCTGATCGTCGGAGAGCAGATGGGTGAAGTCATCCAGGTTGAAATGCGCCATCGCCTCGAACATTGAGGTCTCCACCAGCCGCCCCTTGCCGGTCCGCTCGCGCTCGTACAGCGCCGCCAAAATGCCTTGCGCGGCATAAAATCCCGTCATCGCATCGGCAATCGCCGGCCCCACCACCCGCGGTTTCGCCGGATTAAGCAGCAACCTGAGAAAGCCCGACGCCGCCTGCGCCACCGTATCAAAGGCCGGCCGGTCGCGGTCCGGCCCGGTCGCGCCAAAGCCCGAGATCGAGGCATAAACCAGCCGTTCGTTCAGCCCACGCAGCCGCGCCGCGTCCACGCCGATCTTCTTCGCCACGCCGGGCCGGAAGTTCTGGATAAACACATCCGCCTCCCCCACCAGCGCATCAAAGGCGGCCAGATCGTCCGCCTGCCGTGTATCCAGCGCAATCGACTTCTTGTTGCGGTTATAAGTCTGGAAATGCGGCGAATAGAGCCCGCCCCGAAAGGCGCGAAACGGATCCCCCGTCCCCGTCTGCTCCACCTTCACCACCTCGGCCCCCAAATCCGCCAGCATCATCCCCGCCGCCGGCCCCGTGATGAAGGTCCCCATCTCCAAAACCTTCACACCCTCCAAAGGCAACGCCATAATCCCTCCAATTCCCGATTTTCTTGACAGAAACTAGTGTTTTCGCATAACGAAAACAAGTTCGATTTTCGAAATAAAGGACTTTCCATGCGCATCGGCAAGCAGGACGCCCCCTTCACCGCCATCTGCACCTCTGACGCGCACAGCATCACCGTGCGCGGCCTCGACCTCTGCAATGATGTCATCGGCAGACTAGATTTCACCAGCTATTTCTGGCTCCTCGTCACCGGCACCGCGCCCACCCCCACCCAGAAGTTCTTTGCCGATGCCGTCCTCGCAGCCATCGCCGAACACGGCCTCGTGCCCTCCGTCGTCGCCACCCGCATGACCTACGCCGCAGCACCCGAAGCCTTCCACGGCGCGGTCGCCGCCGGCCTGCTCGGCTGCGGCTCAGTGGTGCTCGGGTCCGCCGAAGTCGCCGGCCGCTTCTACGCCGAGGTCGTCGCCGCCGGCGGTGATCCCACGGCCCTTCTCAAGGATCTCCGCGCCCATAAAAGGCCCGTCCCCGGCTTCGGCCATCCCCAACACAGCGATGGCGATCCCCGCGCCAATCTCCTCCTCAAGCTCGCTGCCGAACACGGCATCGAAGGCCCCCACATCGCCGTGCTTCGCGCCATCCAGCAGGCGCTCCCCGAAACCCACGGCCGCAGCCTGCCCATCAACGTCAACGGCGCCATCCCCGCCGTCATGCTCGATGTCGGCTTCCCGCTCCCCGCGCTGAAGGGCATCTCGCTCCTCGCCCGCACCGCCAGCCTCATCGCCCACCTCAACGAAGAGGCCGAGCGCCCCATCGGCTTCATCATGTCCGGCGCCGCCGCCGCCGCCATCAGCTTCGACGGAGACCAGCAATGACCACCGGTCGCTTTCTCACCACCCATGTCGGCAGCCTGCCCCGCGCCGATGATCTCCTCGCCCTCATCGTCGCCTGCGAAGAAGGCGAGCGCATCGACGAAGCCGCACTCGCCGCCCACATCGAACAAGCCGTGCACGATGTCGTCACAGCGCAAGCCACTGCCGGCCTCGACATCATCAACGACGGCGAACAATCCAAGCCCAGCTACGCCACCTACATCAAGGACCGTCTCAACGGCTTCGGCGGCTCCGGCAACAGCTACGTCTTCCAGGATCTCGAAGACTTCCCCGGCGTCAAAGACCGCATCTTCGCCGACACGGGCCGCAAACACCGCAAGACCCCCGCCTGCAACGCCCCGATCACCGTCAAGGACATGGACGCCGTCCACACCGACGCCGCCACCCTAAACGCAGCCCTCGCCCACCACCCCGGCCGCCGCGCCTTCATGTCCGCCGCCTCGCCCGGCGTCACAGCCCTGTTCTTCGCCAATGATCACTACCCCGATGACGAAGCCTATCTCTTCGCCCTCGCCGAAGGCCTGCGCCACGAATATGAAGCCATCGCAAAGGCCGGCATCATCCTCCAGGTCGATTGCCCCGATCTCGCCATGGGCCGCCACACCCAGTTCCGTGAGCTCAGCCTCAGCCAGTTCCGGGACCGGATCGCCCTCAACATCGCCGCCCTCAACCACGCCACCCGCAACATCGCGCCCGAGCAAATGCGCATGCACCTCTGCTGGGGCAATTACCCCGGCCCCCATCACTGCGACGTGCCCATGCAGGATATCATCGATCTCGTCTGGCAGGCCCGCCCCCACGCCATCCAGTTCGAAGCCGCCAACCCCCGCCACGCCCACGAGTTCGAAGTCTTCCAGAGCACCAAACTCCCCGAAGGCAAGGTCCTCATCCCCGGCGTCGTCGAATGCCAGTCCACCTACATCGAACACCCCGAACTCATCGCCCAACGCATCGCCCGCTACGCCAACCTCGTCGGCCGCGAAAACGTCCAAGCCGGCGTAGACTGCGGCTTCTCCATCCACGCCGGCTCCGGCGGCGTCCACCCCACCGTCGTCTGGGCCAAAATGAAAGCCCTAACCGAAGGCGCCGCCATCGCCTCACGGAAGTTCTGGCCCTGAGTATTGCAGCGGCTCATTTGTCCTGGCACCAGGGATGAATGAGCCGCGCTTATTTCGATGCTCCAGGTGAAGTCCTGGCGGCGATGTCGGATGATGACATCCTCGGAAAGCTCGCCCGCGCCTCGACTTTTGCCGATGACCCGGAGCAAAAGGCCGCTTGGCAATTCGAGGTGACGCATCTCAAAGACTTGGCGCGGGCGCTGGGTCACGCTCATTTCTTCATTGAATTCACAATCCCGCGCATGGGGCGCCGCGCCGATGCCGTGATCGTCGCCGGCCCGCTCATCTTCGTCCTCGAATACAAGGTCGGCGCCCGTGACTTCCCGCGCCACGCCACCGAGCAGGCACACGGCTACGCGCTCGATCTGAAAAACTTCCACGCCACGAGCCACGACAAGGCGATTGTTCCCATCCTGATCTCGACCCGCGCCCCAAGCCAGCAACTCGACCTTGGCTTCTGGGCCCCCGACCGCGTCAACAGCCCGCTCAAATGCGCCCCCAAAGACGTCCTCCCCACAATCAGCCAATTCCTCGCCACCGGCACAGGCGCGCCCATCGATGCCGATGCCTGGGCGGGCGGCGCCTATCTCCCCACCCCGACCATCATTGAGGCCGCAGAAGCCCTTTATGCCGGCCATGATGTGAAGGAGATCTCCCGCTCCGAGGCCGGGGCCGAAAACCTGACCCGAACGGCGGCAGCAATTGAAGCGGTTGTCGCACGAGCCAAGGCACAGGGCGGAAAAGCCATCTGCTTCGTCACCGGCGTGCCGGGTGCGGGCAAGACGCTGGCGGGCCTCAACATCGCCACCGGCCGCCTAGCCCGCGATATCGGCGAAGATGCCACTTATCTTTCCGGCAATGGGCCCCTCGTTGAGGTGCTACAAACGGCCCTCAAGCGAGACCTGGCGCGCCGCGCCAGAACGGCCCGGCAAAGCAAGGAGACTCTGCATCTCCTTGGCCGTTCCCCTGACAAGCTCATTCAGGCCGTCCACAAGTTTCGCGATGAGGCGCTCAAACATCACGGCCCCCCATCGGAGCATGTGGTCATTTTCGATGAAGCGCAGCGCGCCTGGGGCCAGGAAAAGGCGACAGCCTTTCTCGCCAAACGCGGTCACCATGATTTCTCCCAGTCAGAGCCAGCCTTTCTGCTCTCGGTCATGGACCGACGGCCAGACTGGTGCGTCGTCGTCTGCCTGATCGGCGATGGGCAGGAGATTCACGATGGCGAAGCCGGCATCGCCGAATGGTTTCGTGCCCTGCAGGCCGAGCGACGGCATTGGAAAATCCACGCCCCGCCTAGACTGCTCGAAGCCACCGGCCCCCTTGACGCCGGCTTGCGCTGGTTCGCCGCTCAAAATGCTGAGCCGCCTGAGCCAGCCCTGCATCTGGCGGTGCCCGTCCGCTCCTTCCGCTCTGACAAGGTGTCGAACTATGTCGCCGCCCTGCTCGGCGAAGATGCCGCCGCCGCCGCTGCCCTGCGCCCGGACCCCGACCAATATCCCATCGTCCGCACCCGCTCGCTCAAAGTCGCGCGCGCCTGGTTGCGCGCAAAGCGTCGCGGCCTCGAGCGTTCTGGCCTGCTCGCCTCCTCCAATGCCCTGCGCCTGCGCCCCGAAGGCCTTTTCGTCAAAGCCAAGATCGACGGCCCAGTCTGGTTCCTGAACGATATAGAAGATGTCCGTTCCTCCTCGGCGCTCGAAGATGTCGCAACCGAATTTGATGTCCAAGGGCTGGAACTCGACTGGACCTGCGTCGCCTGGGACCTCAACCTTCGCCGCGCCGATGGCTGGGAGGCCAGGCAATTCCACGGCACCGCCTGGAAGGCGCTCCCCAAGAGCCGCAGCGGCATCAGCACCGCAGAATATGTGCGCAACGCCTACCGTGTGCTCCTGACCCGCGCCCGGCAAGGCATGGTCCTGTTCATTCCCCACGGCGACTCCGCAGACCGCACCCGCCCCCCAACAGACTATGACGCGATTGACGCCTGGCTCGCCGCCTGCGGCATCCCCAAACTCTGACGCCAGATTGCCAATCCGAAAATCGGCGTCTGGGGGCGCCGCCCCGAGCCCACGGAGCCCCTAACCCCCCACCCGAGTCCACCGCGCCAAAACCCCCATCGCGCCGGGCACCGCGCTCAGCCCGGCCATCGTCACAAACCGCCCTGCCTTCGTCGTCGCCACGTGTTGCACGGTCGTGGCAAGCCTTACCTGCCGCGCCGTGTCCCGCCGCAGCCGCGCCTGAAACGCCGGCGCGTCCGCGCCGTCGGCCACCATCCGCGCCGCCAGATGCCCGCTGTGCAGCGCCATCGCCATGCCGTCCCCGCAAAAGCTCGGGATCACCGCCGCCTGGTCCCCCAGCCGCCAGAGCCCGTCATCGCGCGGCTTCGCCAGATAGCCATAAGGCACATTGCTGATCGTCAGCGGCCTAGCCAAAAGCGCCTCCGCCGCCTCCAGCGCCGCCAGCGAAGGCTCGCGCAGCAGCGCCGCAAACAGCGCGTCCCATGTCCCCCCCAGCGCCTTGAACCGCGCCCGCTCCACCAGCAGACACAGGTTCACCCGCCCCCCCTCCACAGGCTGCAGCCCCGCATAGCCGCCCTCAAACAGCGTCACATCCACATGCCCCGCCAGCCTCGCCGCAAGCGAAGGCGGCGCACGAAAGAACATCTTGAACCCAATAAGCCCGTCAATCGTCCCGTCCCGCGCCCGCCCCGTCCCCCGCACATCATGCTTCCCGCTCGCCAGAAAGATCGTCCCCGCCGCCGTCTCCCCCTCGCTCGTCAGCGCCGTGCCGTCCCCCAACCCCCGCACGCTCACCCCGCGCCTGATCTCCGCGCCGCGCGCCGCCGCATGGTCCAAAAGCGCCTCATCCAGCGTCCGCCGGCTCAGCCCATGGGCCACAAAGGGCAGGGCGGCCGCCGCCGTCCGCGCGCCTGAGTGCAGCCGCACCCGCCCAATCGGCGCGCCCCCCAGCCGTGAAGCGTCAAACCCCAGCGCCGCCAGCGTGTCGCCCGCCTCATGGCTCAAAAACTCCCCGCAAATCTTGTCATGCGCCCCCGTCTCCCGCTCCAGCAGCAGCGCGCGGCCCCCCAGCCCACACGCCGCCGCCGCCCCCGCCAGCCCGCCGCCCACTATCGTCACCCGGCGCGTCACAAGCTGCTCACCGTAAACCGAAACGGCACATGCCACCGCACCCGCGCCTTCACCCCCGCCGCCGCCAACAGCCGCCCCCATTCGGCCCGCGTAAACGCGCGCCGCACCGAGAGCGCCCCGTCATGCCGCACAATCTCATGCACCCCCATCACAGCACTCAAAAGCTGGTATCCCCGATGCGCCACCCAGTGCCGGTGCAGATCGTTGATCAGCCAGCCCCGCCGCGCCGTCCCGTCCATCCAGCGCAAAAACGCCACCAGCTCGCCGTCCCCCATATGATGCGCCACCAGCGACGAAATGATGAAGTCCGGCCGCTCCCCCGCGCGCGCATCCCCGGTCACAAAGTCAATGTCCAAACTGCCCGCCGCCGCCCGCGCCACAGCCGCAGATTTCGGGTTCAGGTCATAGCCCGTCAGCCGCGCCCGCTGCCCCCGCCGCGCCGCCGCCCGCGCCACGGCGCGCAGCATGTCGCCCTGCCCAAAGCCGATGTCGATCAGGCTATAATCGTCCAGCCCCGCGCTCGCCCGCGCCAGCCAATCGAGCGTCGGCGGCCGCGCCCGCGTCCATGTGTTCACCCGCGCCAGATCGTTCAAAACCCGCGCATACACATCGGGCGCAAGGGCTGCATCGTCCATCAGCTCCGGCGTCGTGGCGCGCGCCGTCAACACGCTCAAACCGTCGAGAAGCGAAAGCTCTCGGCCGCCAGCCCCGGTCCAAAGGCCATCGCCATCCCCGGCGCGCCGCGCGGCGCCCGCCCGTCCGCCACATCGCCCAGCATCCGCGCCAACACAAACATCAGCGTCGCCGAGCTCATGTTCCCGCAGTCATTCAGCACCGCGCGCGAGCGGCCCAGCGCCGCCCCGTCCAGCTCCAGCCCCGCCTCCACCGCGTCCAAAATCGTCCGCCCGCCCGCATGCACGGCCCACAGCGCATAATCATCCGCCCGCGTGCCGCGCATCAGCCCGCCCTTGTCGTTCCGCTCCGCCTCATGCGCCAGCGCCCGCTGGATCTTCCCCGGCACCTCGCCCGAAAGATGCATGTCAAAGCCCTGGTCGCCAATCCGCCAGGTGATCGCATCCGCCGAGTCGTCAATCGTCGCGGCGCGAAAATCCTTGAGCGCCAGCCCCTCGGCCTCCGCCGTCACAAGTGCGGCCGCACAGCCATCGCCAAAGATCAGCATCGAAAGAATTCGCTCCAGGTCGGTCGTCTGCTGAAAATGCAGCGTGCAAAGCTCCAGATTCACCACCAACACCCGCGCGCTCGCCTCAGAGCGCACGAAATGATGCGCCAGCCTGAGCGCATTCACCGCAGCATAACAGCCCATGAAGCCCACCACCGTGCGCTCCACGCTCGGGTCCAGCCCGGCCTCGGCCATAATCAGCTGGTCCAGCCCCGGCGCCACAAAGCCGGTGCACGAGGCCACCACCAGATGCGTAATCCCCGCCCGCTCGGCCGGGCTCAGCCCCAGCGCATCAATGGCGCGCCCCGCAAAGCCCGGCGCCAGCGCCTCATAGCGCGCCATCCGCGCGCCCGTCGTCGGAAAGGCGCCGGGCGTATAAAAGCCCGCCTTGTCAGCCAGAAAGCGGTTCGGGTTCTCCACCGGCTCCACATAGCTCCAGCGGTGCGAAATCCCGGCGCGCCCCACCATCCGCCGAAACAGCCGCGCCTGCCGCTCATCCTCAATCAGGTCGCCGACAAAGCGCATGAACGCCTCATGCACATCAAAGGGCGGCAGCGCCGTGCCGATGCGGTTGATATGGGCGGTCACGGTCATGCCAATATTCCTGCCTGCCATTGTGCGCGCTTGCAAGGCGGCGTCCTGTCTCTGCTATACGCGCATCCATGGCGAACTGTTTCACTCAAATCCCCGGCCTCAGCGTCGGCCACGCCGTCGATGCGCGCGCGCGCACAGGCGTCACCGTCATCGTGCCCGATCAGCCCGCCGTCATGGCCGTCGATGTCCGCGGCGGCGGCCCCGGCACGCGTGAAACCGACGCGCTCGATCCAACAACCCTCGTCGAGCGGGTCCACGGTCTCGCGCTCGCCGGCGGCTCGGTCTTCGGCCTCGCCGCCGCCGATGGTCTGGCGCTCGCGCTGTCGGCTGCCGGCATCGGCCTCAACATCGGCCCCGGCCTGCCGCCCGTCCCGGTCGTCCCCGCCGCCATATTGTTCGATCTCGCCAATGGCGGCGACAAATCCTGGGGCCAGACCCCGCCCTATGCCGCGCTTGCCGCCCACGCCTTCGCCAGTCGCGGCCAACCCTTTGCCTCAGGCCCCACAGGCGCCGGCTTCGGCGCCCGCGCCGGCAGCCGCCCGGGCGGGCTCGGCAGCGTTTCGGCCACGCTCAGCAGCGGCCACATCATCGGCGCGCTCATCGCCACCAACAGCTTCGGCGAGGTTTACGAAGGCGCGCCGCCCGCAGGCCCCGTGCCCATGCCCAAGCTGGCGCTGTCCCAAAATCTGACCCGCCAAAACACCTGCATCGGCGCGGTTGCCACCAACGCCCCGCTCACCCGCGCCCAGGCCCGGCGCGTCGCCATCATGGCGCAAGACGGCCTCGCCCGCGCCGTCCGCCCGGTCCACACGCCGTTTGACGGCGATACGATCTTCGTCATCTCCACCGCGCAAGAAACCGGCCAGGGTGCAGACCCCGTCACCCTCACCGAAATCGGTGCACGCGCCGCCGATCTCGTCGCCGAAGCCGTCCGCGCCGGCGTGCTGCGCTAGCGTCCCCCCTCAAGGCCGCCCGCGCGCACAACCTCCAGCGCGTCCAGCCGCGCCCGCAGCCCCGCCACCCGGCCCGCAAAGGCCGCGCCGCCCTCGGCATCCCCCAAAATCGCCTCCAGCGCCGTCAAAGCGGCATCTTCCGGCCCCAGCGGCTGAAACAGCGCCTCAAACCGGCTTGCCTGCACCGCCGCCTCGGTCTCCACGGCCCCGCCGCCGGCTGCCGCAATCGCCGCCAGCCCGTCCGTCCGCGCGCCCGGCCAGGCCGCCTCCACCGCCGCAATGCCAGCCTCGATCCCGTCCAGCCGCGCCGTCATGTCGCCCGGCAACACCGGCCGTACCGGCGCCGGCAGCGCCGTCACGCCAAGGCTGTCCGCCGCCGCCGCCTCCGCCTCCGCCGCCGCAACCTCGGCGTCCGGCCCACAGCCCACACAGGCCCCCAGCGGCACACGCGGCACCAGCGGCGAAACCTCGCCCGCCCGCGGCGCCAGGCTCGGCCAGTCCCGCGCCTCCCCGCCCGCACACCCGGCCAGCGCCATCATCAGCAAAACATGAGGAACCCGGCCCATGAAACAGCGCCTATCCCGCCGCCACGATGTTGCCAAGCCGAACCTTGCCAAGCCCGCCCGCCTCGCCTATAGCCCCCGCCCACGCACCCGTAGCTCAGCTGGATAGAGCATCAGACTACGAATCTGAGGGTCGGACGTTCGAATCGTTCCGGGTGCACCATCTTCCTCACGTTTCTGCGCCCAGCCGGCGTCATGCGCCTGCGCAGACGCACCGCACGTCCTGGGCCAACCGGTCTCGATGGCGATCAGCCGTGCTGTTCGTCGCCTGCCGCAACTTTCATCTTTGTCGTGCGTCGTCATTGTGCAACATTCCTGCCATGTCGCCGGGCCTGACACTGTTGCACCGTGCCGCCGTGCTGTGCGCGCTGGCGGCCCTGCTGCCGTGGCTCGTCCCCAATGGCTGGATGATCGGCCGAAGCGAGCAGGGCGGTCTTGCGCTCATCCCCTGCGCCGAACAATCGAACGCCTTGGCCAGTCTCGCCAACGCCTCCGCCCACGCCATGCATGAGCATCACGGCGATGCCGGGGCCGCATTGACGCACAACGCGGACCACAAGGGGCATGATGAAAGCGCCGATAGCGGCTGTGGGATGGCAGCGCTCGCCGCGCCGGTTCTGTTGCCGGCCACAGCCGACATCAGCCACATCATCGAACCTGCAGACATCATCTCGCCAATCGCGCCCAATCTGGCGCCGGGCCGCGGGCTGGCCGCCCCGCCCCCGCCCGCCACAGGACCGCCACACATCTTCAGCTGACGTGAACGTCGTGCGCCGGACGGCCGATGGAGGCCGTCGTGAAGGCGTCCGACATTGATGCAGACAAAGGGCGCGTCACTGCTTTGTGACCGTTTTGGCATCACGAAGCCAAAGCCCATGCTGAAGAGGCGTAAATGTTTTCCAGATCATTCCGGTGGCCAGCCGTATCGTTGTTGTGCGTGCTATGGCCTGCGATTCCCGCCAATGCTCAAGGGGTTGGCCAAAGGCAGGATGAGATCATCATCACCGCCAGCCGCGACGGCACCCCGACTTCGCCGTCGATCGATGAAGCGCGCGCGGCTTTGCAGCGTGTGCCCGGCGCAGTCGGCCTGGTCCAAGATGAAGGCTTTGCCGACATTTTTGCGCAAAGCATCGGCGATGTCCTTGAGCTGACACCAGGCGTCTTTGCCGATACCAGCGCCCAGCGCGAAAGCCGCATATCCGTCCGGGGCTCAGGGCTCAATTCAAGTTTTGAGCGCCGTGGGTTGACCGTGCTGCGCGACGGCGTTCCGATCAGCCGCGCGGCCGGCAACACCGAGTTTCAGGAGGTCGACCCGCTCACCATTCGCTACATCGAGGTCTTCAAGGGCGCCAACGGCCTGCGCTATGGCGCCGCTTCACTCGGCGGTGCTGTCAACATCGTGAGCCCCACCGGCCAGACTGCGCGCGCGCCGCTTTCGGTCCGGGCTGAAGGTGGCAGCTTTGCAACGCTTCGCGGCAATATCGCCGTTTCCGGCCGCAATGATCGGCTCGATTATTGGGCCGGGGTCACGGGGCTGACCAGCGAGGGCTACCGCGAGCACAGCGACGTGAGCAGCGTCTATGGTCATGGCAATCTCGGGCTGCGACTGGCCGACAATGTCGAAACCCGCTTCTACATCACGGCGCTCAGCGACAACTTCAAGCTGGCCGGCGCCTTGCGGCTCGACGACGCCTTGGCCAATCCAACCGCTGCCGGCCGGCCCGTCACGATCGGTCCCTTCTTCCCCGGCGGTCCCGTCACCATCCTCGATCCCGGGCCTGTCGCTGATGACTGGGACCGCAATCTTGACGTGCTGCGCATTTCGAACCTGACCACAATCGACCTCGGCCAAACCCGCGTCGATCTCGGCGCCTGGTATTCGCGGCGAACGCTCGATCATGCGATCACCCGCTTCGCAGGTATCATTGTGCAGGGCGAAGACGAAGTCGGAGGCGCCCTGCGCCTCTCCGGCGGCCTGCCCTTCCTCGCCGAAACAAGCCAATGGCAAGTGGGCGCGATCTACGCATATGGCAGCAACGATGCGCAGGTCTTCGCAAACGACTCTGGCCAGCCCGGAGCCTTGACCTCAAGGTCGGACCAGGATTCGTCGTTGCTCATCGCTTATGGCCAGCTTGATCTCGGGCTCACCGACAGGCTCGCCGTCATTGCCGGCGCCCAGTTCGCCAGTGCCACACGCGATGTCGAAGCGATCCTCAATGCGGTGACCGGTCGCGGCACCTATCAGCAGTTCAATCCCCGCATTGGCATGCTTTTCGATCTGACCGACAAAGCCCAGTTCTACGGCAACATCAGCCGCACCTTCGAGCCACCAAGTCTCGCCGATCTGACGTCGGGCGGCGCCTTTCCCTTTGCGCCGCTGGATGCCCAGCGCGGAACCGTTTACGAAATCGGCACGCGCGGCCAGTCGGGCAACATCTCCTGGGATGTCGCCCTTTACCGCGCCGAACTGGAAAACGAGTTCCTCGATCGCGCCGTTCCCGGCGCACGCGGCCTTGTCACTGTCACGGTCAATGGCGAACGAACCGTGCATCAGGGCCTGGAACTCGGCCTAGATATCCGGCCCGCCCGCGATGCCCTCGCTGCCAAGGGCCAGTCGCTGCGGCTGAGCGCTGCCTATACATTCAACAAGTTCCTGTTCGAAAATGACCCGGTTTACGGCGACAATCAGCTGGCCGGGGTCCCCCGCCATGTCCTCATCACAGAGGCCCGCTTCGATCAGCTCGACCGATATTATCTTTCCGCAACGCTGCGCTACATACCCCAGGGGCCATGGGCCGACTATGCGAACACCGAGCGCGCGCCCGGCTATGAAACCGTTCAACTCACCGCTGGCGTCACGGTCTTCGAAAAGATGGAGCTGTTCGCTTCGGTCGAGAATCTGTTCGACACGGTCTTCATCGCCAATCTCACCACAGTCGCCAACCAATCGGTTGAAAATGCTGCAATCTACACCCCCGGTCAGGGCCGAGCTGTCTTTGGCGGCTTCCGGTCGCGCTTCTGAAAGGAGACAGTGCCATGTCCATCAAACAGAAAACCGCCGCATGGTCCAACAGCAAGCATCGCTGGCTGGCGCTCGTCGGCGGCATCAGCCTGCTGCTCTGGAGCCTCTCTGGCCTGAGCCATGTCGCCATGGTCCTGTTCGGGCCTCAGCAGGTGCAGTTCATGCCGCCGGGCGCCGAGATCAACCTGTCCGGCGCCAGCCCCATCGCCACCACGCTGGCCGGGCAGGGAATCGCGGCGGCGCTCGCCGTCAAGACCGTGCCTGCCCCTGATGGCGCCGCGCTCTGGCAGGTCACCGAAACCCCCATGGCCCCCCGGCGCTATTTCCGGCCAGCCGATGGCACCGAGATTGCTGATGGCGATCGTCGCCAGGCCGAGTTTCTCGCCCGCCATTATCTGGCCACGGATCGCGAAATCCGCAGCACAACGCTGCAAACCGAGTTCGACGCGGCCTATCCATGGGTCAATCGCCTGCTCCCCGTCTGGCGCGTGGAATTCGCCGGAGACGACGGGCTGACGGCTTATGTCCACACCGAAACCTCCGCGCTGGCGGCCGTCAACAACACGACGAAGAGCCGGCTCATGGCGGTGTTCGGCACGCTCCACACATGGGAATGGATGCCGGAAAACCTGGACTGGCTGCGCGTGCCGATCATCGCAATCATGGTCGGCAGCCTTTTGGCGCTCGCCGTCACCGGTGTGATGATGCTCATCGCCATCCGCCGCAAGAAGCGCCTCCCCGGCAGCCGCGGCTGGCACCGCGCAATGGGCTATGTGCTCGCCTTGCCGCTCATCATGTTCTCGACAAGCGGCATCTATCATCTGGTCCAGTCCGCGCTGGTGCCGCCCATGAGCCAGCTCAAGATGGGCCTGCCCGTTGCCGTCGCCAACGGCGCCTGGCCCGTCGAGGCCGACTGGGATGCGCTGAGCCGCAACCGGAATATCGTATCGGTGGCGCTCGTCGCCGGCGGCAAGGGCCAGCCCCTCTACCGCCTTGGCCTTGCCCCGGCAGCGCCCGCTGGCGGCGGCGCACACGATCATGGTGGCCATGATCACGGCGCCGCCATGACGGCGCCCGTGCCAAGGACGGATGCCGAAATCCGTGAAGCCCGCTTCACCGGGCTCAAGCCCGACGGTCCGGCGATCTACATCGATGCCGCCACAGGCACGCCCGCGCCTGACGGTGACCGCGCCATCGCGCTCGCCATGGCGCAGCGCTTTCTCGGTGCCACCGACAGCGCCCCGACATCCGCCGAGCTCGTAACCCGCTTCAGCGACGAATATGATTTCCGCAACAAGCGTTTGCCCGTCTGGCGGGTGGACTATGGCGCACCGGTCAGGGCCAGCCTGTTCGTCGATCCCGCCTCGGGCGTTCTCGTCGACAAGGTGAATGACTGGGAGAAGCCTGAACGCTTTGTCTTCAGCATGGTCCACAAATGGAACTTCCTGTTCCCGCTCGGACGGCTTGGCCTCAACGGGACCGTCGCGGCGTTCGTCATCGCGCTTGTCCTCTTCATGGCCCTCATCGGCCTCAACATGGATCTGAAAAGCCGCTTCCGACGATCAGGGCGTCAGGGCAGCGTCAGCGCACCACAGTCAGAACCGACCGTCTGACGCGTCGCTGGCGCCATCCGCCCGCTCAGGCTCGATGCGGTAGCAGCAATCGCCTGACTTGCAGGTCTCCTTGACCAGCACAACGCTCTTCTTGCGCCGGCCCGATAGCATCGCGCGGATGCTGTGCGGCTGCCAGCCACTGGCGGTTCCCAGCTCCGCCATGGTGGCGCCGCCGGCTCGGGACAGGAGCTGCGCGGCCTGTGTCAGCTTGGTGGGCGTAGCGCGGGCTCCAGAGCTTTTGCGGATGCTTGGTACGCGCTTGCCCGTGGCGGGTTTGGGCTCGGTGTTGCCTCGAGAGCTTTGGGTCTCGTTCTTGGTCATGAGCGGTCTGTGTTGGAGCCGGCACCCGATGTGCCGGTGCTCCCACGACTCTAAGCTCCGGCTTTGCGCGTCCGGGGTGTCGCGTGTCACCCAGCTCGAGGGGCGGCTCACACGAAAACCAACGCTTCTGTGGCCACTGAAATCTCGCTGAGAATTGGCCGCTTTGCGCCCTCACCGTGGCCGTTCAGCGCCGACGACCCTGATCCCGGAACTTGCCATTCGTTCATGCGATACACCCGATTCCATGCGCTGCGTAGCCGGGCCGGGGACATGGCTGCCAGCTGTTCCACAAGGGTCGTCATGATCAGGCGCCTTCGGTCCCGTCACCACCAGCCGGGCCTGAGGTTCCAACCATTCAGGGTGGGATCAACGCAGGCTCACGATTAACGCCGCCGGCAGTCTCGATCCCGGAGCAGTTGTCGCCCGGTCTGCGCGCCTCCTTTATGAAGCTGAAGCCCTGTTCGCGCAGCCCCTAGAGCAGCCCCGGACGCCCTGCGTTTGCCACCCAGTGGTTGCCCCAAGCTCGGCTATGGTCGCGCGGTGCGTTCTTGCCAGCAGCTTCGTTGCGTTCATCAGCTTGCTGGGCCTCGCAGCCGCGCCGCACGCCAACCGCAAGCGTTTGCCCGGGCCTTGAGGGGCTGGCTCTCCGGTCGGTGAAATGTAGCCGACCATGTCTGGTCTCCACGAGAGCCAGCATCCGATGCGCAAGGGGTCCCACGACCCCGAGCCACGACGCAGGACCGCCAGGGCTTTGCGATCTGCCCGGCGACCCGTTCCACAACGCGCCTCTGCGGGCCAAAGTCCGACAGCCTTCGGAACGATCGCCCTCCGGCTCTCCCGACGGAGCGGCAGAGCCGGAACCGCCTCGGGTAGCACCGTACCCCCGCATTTCGCAAAGCTTACCCCACAATACCAAGGCTGCGACCCCGCGGAACGCCTAACTCCTGTGAAGATGCGAACAGCACCTGAAACAAAAATAAACAGGTCTTGATAATTCCAAACAACAAAAAATTACGCGACCGCCCTAACATGATTTATGAGAGGCGAATAGTTCACGTGAACGGAAACACAACGACGATCTTCATCTAATCTTTGCTTCGATAAAAACCCTGCCAATTGCAATGAATCTAATGCGATATGCGCAGTCTTGAGCGAAACATCGTCGACATTCGCGATAATTTTTATCGTTTGCCTGTCGTAGATGACGCTTCGGCACCAAATTCGTCCTTCCTTGGACAGAAAATCGAGACCCTTCGCGCGAAAAAGCTCATGTAATTCGTTAGCCGCAAGGCACATGTCTTTCACGTCGAGCGGATCTTTAAAATGTAGCATCGCAAGTTCCTCTCCTCATCTCGATGACAGGAAACGTTAAAAGGCTAAACAGCCCAGACGCGCCCCATGCTCCTCTGTGTTGCTGCAGATTTTCATACTTAAATGTACGGGGAACGATTAGCATATGGGCATCCCTGAGCGAAAGTTCAACCCTAATCACTGGTAAAAAACGCCCTTTTTTATTACCTAGTCTTTTTACGCATAAAATCGAACAGTGAATGTAGTTGACCCCATTCGACGCCGGGCGCACCACGCGGCGAAGTAAGGGAGACTGCGTCATACAGTTGTCAGAACATCGTTTGGGAAGGTTGCTGGCGGCCGTTATCGCTGTTAACCTCGCCCTGCCCGCCGGCGCCAACGGCGTGGCGGAGAACCTCTCCTGGCAATTCGCGACAACAAACGACAGGGCCAACCGAGCCTTCATCGAAGATTTGCGCCAGCGCAAAAAGAACGGCTTCTTCGCCCCGCCCATCTACAACACAGTCATTGAGCGACAGTTCAACTGCAACGTGGCGGCCACCGCCACCGGCAACCAGGGTACCAACAGCACCGTCGCTTCATCTCCCTCGACGTCAGGCAATGTTTCGCAGGCGACGGGCAACGACAGCCAGAACACGTTTGATCTGTTCGGCTTTCCGTCCAGCTTCGATCCATCCAGCACGCAGTTCAGGCAATAGAGACTTCTAAACGACATCAGAGTTCGAGATTATTCTCCAATGATCACAGCAAAGAAGGATGGAGAATCACTTACTATCAGCGAGCAGACACTCCGATTCGTTCAGGAGTCTCTTAAGACGTCTGGCCACTATCGTGGAGACGTTGATGGCCAATGGAGTTCATCTCTATCCAGCTCGATCTCTAAATACCAGGATGAACAAAATCTTCCGAAGACGGGCTTACCGGATATCGATGTTGTGATTCGTATTAAGTATGTCACACAGAATAAAAAATGGAATAAATTGTATGTACGAAACTGATAGAGAATTTGATCTTATTGGGCATACGCATTGTCACTTGTCTGAAGGCCGGTGGCGCGACATGCTTAAGCGAGACTTGGACACGTCGGTGCCTTTTATTTATGCAATGACTGACCTTGAGAGAGAATTTAACATAAAAATACTGTTTGAAAAAATTATAAATGTTGATCAGTGTGTAAACGTAGAAACGTATGATGTTAAGCTAAAATTTCGACATAATCATGTCGACCTTGATTTCGGCGATATTATCGATTCATGCGAGAGACTTGGCACCGCTCACATTGTTGATCATTGGGCTCTCTCCAGAGTATTTGATGTTTATAAGAACGAGAAAATTGATCAAGATATTACAGTCGGAGTGTCGTCCGCCAGTATTAGCTGTGACGCATTGTGGAACTCTGTTTATGCATTTGCAAAAAATAACAGAAAAATAACAAGTAAAATTATCATAGTTCTAAACTTTCGCAATTTTTGGCCGACATATTACAATTTAAGCTATTGGGTTTTTAGAATCCGGCAGATGGGATTCCGAGTTGGCTTTGAATTTAGTTCTGGTTTTGATGAGGCTTATCGCGTGATCTCGACAAACCGACCTGACGTTGTTCGATTTTACGCAGATCCGTTTATACAGAATGGCTTGAAAGAGGCGTCGGATATAAATCGAATAGCCTTTAATCTACGACGTATTCAAGAGTCTGGAATAATAAAGTTCATCGCGCGAGGCGTGTATGATGAAGTTACTTCTGCGAAAATGTATGCCTGTGGTCTAAAGCTGCAGCAGGGAACTTACTGGAAGGCCCTTGGACATGAAGATATTGACTCGCATGCTGCAATAAATAATCCTATTGTCGAGGATAAAATTGAATATCCGGAGCCCGATAGTTTGCTACTCTCCGATGCTCGAAATTTCTTTAAGGGAGTTTCCTACTCAGTAGCGTTCTCTCTATTAATCTGGTTAACCTGCATTTTTGTTTACGTTCAATTTGTTCACTGATTGTTGAGCGGGATAAGTTTTCTGGCGAGGGCCTGTCCCGGCTCATGCCAGCTGGGTCAAGCAATCGCGTGCTTCGGATGCCGAGGTCCCACATTTCTCGGCAGCGGTCAGCGTTGAACCAGAGCCTCCAAAACCGTCGAGGACGATGTCGCCCCGTTTCGAGCAGTCGCGGATGGCGTCGGCGACGAGCGTCACCGGCTTGACGGTCGGATGCATCGCAAGCTCGTCCGCGCGCCTGGAGCCCGTGCTGTTAATGCTGGCATAGTTCCAGACATTGGTGCGGTAGCGCCCAGTATCGCCAAGTCCAAAGCTGTTGCTGTGTGGCGCGGTGCCGAACTTCCAGACGAAGACAAGCTCGTGCTTCGAGCGGTAGAACGTCACCATACCGCCGTTGGTCTCGTTCCAGACACAGAGGTTCTTGAGTTCTGTGAAGGCGCTTTGGCCGGCGACGAGCAGTTCGTCCATGTGCCGCCAGTCCATGCAGACAAAGGCGATTGCGCCGTCGCGGCTGTACCCGGCCATGGCGCCGAACGTCTCGGTCAGAAAGGCGCTGAACGCTTCAGCCAGCATCTCACCCGATGCCATGGCGAACTCGGCGTGCTTGACCGCCCCCGAACCGGAGACGTTGCCATCAATGGCGACATTGTCGGGCGGGTCGGGTGAAGACGAGCTCGGCAGGCTCGTTGCCCATCAATGCCGCATAGTCAGCCTCGCCCCGGGCATAGCCGCACGACAGTATGTGTCGACCCAGCGACTAGGGGTCGCCGCGGCGAGTCGCTGGATTGGCCGGTACCGCCGAAATCTGGTCCTCGAGTCCGGCCGGCGCCTCAATGCTGGCGCCGCGGGCATCATCGAGGATCAGGTCGATCTCGGCGAGACTGAACCCGGTCAGCTCAACGTCGAAGTCGAGATTGATCAACCTTTGCAACTCGATCGCCATGATCTCGGTATCCCAGCCGGCGTTGAGCGCCAGCTTGTTGCCGGCAATCACATAGGCCCGTCGTTGGGCGGCATTCAGATGCGACAGCCGTAGAGTCGGGACTTCAGCCATGTCCCGCGATGATCTCGCCATCATCGGTGATCAGCACCGGGTTGGTTAAGTCGAACCTTCGGATGCTGCTGGCGGTCTGCCGATCCTGCTCCTTGCTGTGGGTGCGGGCATTGCCCGACTAGGGCCTGAGGCCGGACGTGGGACGAAGTTCGATCTGGCTCGGCATAGGCATATCTCTTACCTGTACGCGGTACCCTTTTCCCGTGACACCATATCTAGAGTTTTAATCTAATGCTCAGGAGCTGGAGTGGCGCAAATCGTCGGCAATTCTGCGCATCTCGCCTTATTTTGTTCAGGGTGTGTTCTAGCAAGATCAAGAGATGCGTGAGCGTGCAATGACAACGGCAAAGGCGCGTCGCCAACGATCCTAGTCGCCAAGCTGCGACCCTGATTCGTCAAGCGACGGGCACCAGCAGGTGCTTAGGCGCTCTCACCGGGGCGCGACCTGCATCCTTTTCGCGCTGGGTGTCGGCTTCAGCCTGGCGGCCGGGCTTAAAGCGTACTTTACGGTCTCTCATACCCTTTTCCTATACCCTGTTCCTCCGGCTTGCTTTCCCTGTTACCGGATAATGAAATCCCGGCTCTCGATTGTAAAAAAATTTCCGGTAAGGAATTAAAAATCAATCACATTAATGGACGACGGCCGTCAATCTGAGGCCCGAAAAACATGAAATTCCCTGTTATCATTGAATAACAGGGAATAGTAGTCAGAGACTTGTTCGGGACAGACTGCGTTGCGCACCATCAACCTTCATCGACACCCGCACTTTCACATCATGGCCGCCCCATGGTGCGACTCGTGACGCTGGCCGATGTCATTTCAGCTGCGAGAAATCGGAATATATGCCGATCGCCCGCACTTCGATAGCCACTGGCGCTGCCGAACGATTGCGCCAATACCAGCCATGGGTGCCATCGAAGGGCGCACGGAAGGTCCCGCTGGTGCCTCTCGATGTGCCCTTTTGGTAGCTGGTATAGGCCCCGTCCACGGCGCCCGTCTCCTCGCCATGCAGCTCGAAGCGGATCTCCGTCCCATCGGTCGTCCAGCTATAGTCGATCTCGTCACCAGCGCGCATCGTCGCCTTGACCTCGGTGCCGGCACCGGGCGCCAGAATGAGCCGGACCGTTTCGGCGCGCAGGCCCGAAGCGACTTGGGCGGTCGGGGCTACGGGGTTCGGGGCCGCACGCGGCGCTGTGGCTGCGTCCGCTTCGGCCATCGCTGCGTCCTGGCGCTTTATTTCGCCCATCGGCGTCAGGCCGAGCGCTGCGCCGACGCCGGTCGGGTCGATGCCATATTCGGCCGGCAAGACGGCTGTGATCAGCACCACCCCGGCAATGGCTGCGGCGCCAAAGGCTGCACGTGCAAGCTGGCGCGAGGTCGGCAGACCCGAGGGATCAGGTTGGCGGCTGGTCATTGGCGCACATCCTTCATGCAACGAAAAAACCGGTCATCTGCAGGCCGAACAGCACAAAGCCTGCGGTCATCAGGGCAAGATTGGCAGCGCGGGAATTGGCCATGAAACTTCGGCTTCGGCGCCAATAGCCCATGGCAATGAGGATCGCCGACAAGGCCAGCAGCTGGCCAAGCTCGACGCCGACATTGAAAGAGATGAGATTGGCCAGCAGGCCGTCGGGCGACATGTCGAAGTCCTGCACCTTGGTGGCAAGACCGAGCCCATGGAAAAGGCCGAAGACGAGGACGGCAAGCCTCGTATTCGGCTGGACGCCGAACCAGCGATGCCAGGCATCGAGGTTGTCGAGCGCCTTGTAGACAATCGACAGCCCTATGATGGCGTCGATGAGATAGGCATTGACGTTGATGCCGAACAGCACCCCGCCGAGCAGCGTCACCGAATGGCCGATGGCGAACAGCGTGACATAGGCGGCGACATGCTTGAGCCGATAGACAAAGAAGATGACGCCGATCAGGAACAGCAGATGGTCGTAACCCGTGACCATGTGCTTGGCGCCAAGATAGATGAACGGGCCGATCTGCGTGCCGGTGCTGGCCTCGATGAAAGCCTGATCGCCGCTGGCGACGGTATGGGCGAGGGCAGGGGCTGCGACCATCATGGCCACCCCCGCGAACCCCGTCAGCCAGCGCAATGTGTTGAAGCCGATCCTCATCCAAAGTCTTTCCTAGGGCAAGCGCCGCGACTCTGCCAGCCATGATGCCCGGCTCAGCCCGGCGCCTCAAAACAGCATTGTAGCACTCGCTACATTCTGCCATCATCGCGCCCAGCCAGATCAAGCAGGAGCCCCGCATGACCCAGCGACAGCACAAGGCATGGCTGCACATCACCGCCCTCATCGTCGGCAGCTTCGGCCCGGTCTTCGCGCTTGGCGCGCTCCCCGAGACGGCCGAGCCGGCGCGCTGGTCGCTCGATCTGCTCAGCTGGCCGCTCGATGGCAACATCAGCTACTCAGCCCCCACCACGCGCTTCCTCTCGGCCCTCACCGGCGGCTTCCTGTTCGGCTGGGGCGTGCTCATCTGGTTCCTCGCCGCCCGCGTCCATGATCTCGCCCCCGAGCCGGTGCGCCAGGCCGTGCTCGCCAGCCTCCTCGCCTGGTTCCTGCTCGACAGCGCTGGCTCCATCCTGTCCGGCAACGCCATCAACGTGCTGTTCAATATCCTCGTCCTGCTGCTCGCCGTCGGCCCCCTCTGGCGCCCTCACCAGGTCTTGCCGCCCACCCAGTCGCCCGCCACCGCGCCAAAGGCATGAACCTCGACATCCTCCCAGATGCCGGCCGCAAAATAGGGGTCGCTCTCCAGCAGCGCCCGGGCCTCGGCCGCGCTCCCGGCCTTCACCACCAGCATCGAGCCGATGAACCCGCCCGCCTCGTCCCTGAGCGGCCCGGCCACGGCAAAGCGGTCGATCACCGCCTCCACATGCGCCAGATGCGCCCCCAGCTTCTCGGTGCGAACCGCCGCCGCCCCTGGCTTGTCCCGCGCAATGATCAGATAAAGCTTCGACACGCTGCCTCTCCCTCTAGGCCGGTTTCAACACGCTCAACACGACAATCCCGCCAATCAGCAGCCAAAGCCCGATGAGCACGCGCGTCGCCCGCCAATAGCCGCGCTGCACGTCCCTGTTGCTCGCCTCGCTCGGCCCATCGCGCCGCATCAGAGCCCAGGTGCGAAAATGCGAAATCAGCGCCAGCCTGATGCCAACGCCCGCCATCATCACGCCGGCAAACAGCGCCAGCTTCCAGCGCAGCCACAGCGGCAAGTCCCAGCCGCCGCCGATCAGCCCCAGCGCCACCGCCAGCAGCAGCGCCATCAGCCCATAGCGCGACGCCCGGTCCACCCGTCCCAGCGCCGCGCCCATGGGCCGGTGCCGCAGCTGGTGGACCGCCTCCACAAAGCCCAGCCACAAAAGCCCCACCACGCCCGCCGCCAGCGCCAGCCCCGCGCCGCCGGGCAGATAGCCCAGCAAGCCCGCCAGCGCCGTGCCCAGTGCGGCCTGCAACACCAGTGCATAGCGCACATGCTGGTCCACATGCATGACATGGTCCATCAGCCGATCGCGCTCGGCAAAGGCCATGCTCTCGGCCCGGCAGACGTAGCGGAAGCCGCTGTTGATCACCAGCTCCGAGCCAAGCCAATAGCCCAGCACGGCAATATGCGCAGTCAGCAGCCAGGGCAGCATCAAGCCCCAGCCCCCAAAACCAGCCGACACGTCATGATCAAAGACATCCGCTCACGCTGCGCCCGGCCCAACCCATCGGTCAACCCACGCAATTCACGAGCCGCGCGCCGGGCAGCCATTGACAGGGCAGGGGACACGTCGCAGCCTTCAGAGCGGGGATCAGGACCATGCACGGCGGCCTTTTCAGTCATCACCGCACCCGCCACGCCCTTCTGGCGCTGGCGCTCTCCCTCGCCGCCCCTTTCGCCGCACACGCCGCCCCCGCCATCCGCGGCGTCTTCGTCGGCATCGACAGCTACCGCCATTCCCGCGCCACCAATCCCTATGCCCAGTTCGACAATCTGCGCGGCGCCGTCGCCGATGCCCAGGCCGTCAAGCAGGCGCTCGCCGCCGCCTATCACCTGACCGTGGATGCGCCCGTCCCCGGCCAGTGCGAAACCGCCAACCAGATCTCCATCACGCTCACCGATGACTGCGCCACCCGCGCGCGCATCCTCGAGGCGCTGGTCGGCCAGATCGCCGCGTCGGCCGCCAATGACACGGTCATCTTCTTCTTCGCCGGCCATGGCTCGCGCATTGTCGATGATCAGGTCTTCGATCAGGCCTCGGGCTACAACAGCTCGATCATGCCCGTCGACGCCCGAGACCCCGAAGCCACCGCCCCCGCCGACATCCTCGACCGTGAGCTGCGCACCATCATCGACATCGCCAACGCCCGCGGCGTCCATGTCGTCACCATCTTCGACAGCTGCAATTCCGGCAGCGGCGCCCGCCGCGGCGGCCCCGAACTGGGCCAGGAACGCGGCGTCTCCGGCATCACCGCGCAAGCCCATGTCGATTACCGTCCGCCCCTCGCCCCCACCGGCCCGGGCGGCGGTTACCGTGTCCATTTCGGCGCCTCGCGTGATGACGAGCTGGCCCGCGAGGTCGTCGCCGGCGCCGCCGTCCACGGCGTCTTCACCACCGCCTTCATCCAGACCCTCATCGCCCAGCCCGCCGCCACCTTCGGCGATCTCGCCACCGCGGTCCGGCTCAAGGTCAGCGCCGCCGGCCATACCAGCCAGACCCCCCAGGCCGAAGGCGCGCTCCAGGCCCGCTTCGGCGGTTCGGCCATCAACGTCGCCCTTTTCGATGCCCAACCCAGCGCGGGCGGCATCACGCTCGCCGCCGGCCGCCTGCTCGGCATGACCAAGGGCTCGAAATTCGCCCTGTTCGCTTCCCAGGCCGACGCACTCAGCGATACCACCCCCCCGCTCGCCACCGCCACCCTCACAACCCTCGAAGACGGCCATGCCCGCCTCGCCATAGACGAAGCAACCGCGCCCCTGCCGCCCTCTCTCGTCGCCCGCGAAACCCATCACGTCTTCGGCGATGACCGGCTCAAGGTCAGCCTCGCCCAGATCCACCGCCCCGATCAGCGCCGGGTCGCCGAGGCCCTCAATGCGCTCGGCTTCGTCGAAGTGGCCGAGACCAACGCCGACGCCCAGTTCACCCTCACCAACCTCTCGCTGCGCGGCGTGATGCAGGCCACCTATCTCTACACCAAGGGCGGCGACACGCTGGCCCTTCTCGCCGCTGTCGATGATCCCGAGTTTCCGGCCCAGCTGCGCGCGGCGCTGCGCCCCGTCTACAACGTCCAGCGGCTGCTCGCGCTCCCGGCCAGAAGCAGCGCCGATACCGGCCTTTCGCTCTGCCTGTCCACCCGGCTCGATCATCCCGTCCAGGCCTGCCCCGAGCCCGCCGACCGCCAGCGCCGCGTGACCCTCGATGCGCCGCTCGTGTTCACCCTCGCCAACGCCAGTGACACCGCCCGCCATGTCCATGTGCTGGTCATCGACAGCCGCTACGGCATCACCCGGCTGATCCCGTCGGGCGGCGGCCGCGATCCCCCCATGGCGCCCCGCGCCGTCCAGCGCCCCGGCCTGTTCGCGCTCAACACTCAGGGTCAATATCGCTTCGTCATCATCACCAGCGACGTGCAGCTCAACACCGCCGTGCTGGAGCAGGCGCCCGTCCGCTCCAAAATGTCCGGCCCCTGCGACCCTGAGTGGGAATCGCCCGGCGTCTGCGCCCAGAGCACCAGCAGCGCGCGCGGCGACGCCGTCCCCAGCCTCGGCGAATGGACCATCACCGTCGAGGACGTCGTCGTGGAAGCCCCGGAGACCGGCCGATGAAAAAGGCATGGGCAGCCCTGCTCGTCCCCGCCTGCCTCACGCTGGCCTGCGCTCCCCCGCCGCCGCCAAAGACCACGCCCCCGCCTGCAACCGCCGACAACCCCGCCGACAATCCTGAAGGCGACGCCCGCATCGTCGGCGGCACCCCCGCGCTCGCCGGCAGCGCGCCGTGGCAAGCGCAAATCTACTCCACCCACATCTACACCCCCCGCGAAATCGCCGAAGACTGCACCCCCGGGCACGGCTGCTTCCATCTCGCCGCGCGCGAAAACTGGGAACGCATCCATCGCTGCGGCGGCGTCTATATCGGCCAGGGCCTCGTCCTCACCGCCGCCCACTGCATCAGCGGCGGCGCGGCTTTCGGCACCACCCGCCGCATCCGCCTCGGCACCCTCTATCTCAAGGCCGAAGGCGCCACCTTCCGCATCGCCGACTGGCAAGTTCACCCCGGCTACAGCGGCGAGGATCCGCCCCAGCACGACATCGCGCTCATCCGCATCGAGGCCGACAACCCCATCGCCCGCCGCTTCCCGCTCGAGCGCGCCCAGATCCGCATCCTCGATACCGAACGCGGCGATGCCCCGCTCGCCGAAGGCGATCTGCTGCGCATCACCGGCTGGGGCCGCACCATGGCGCGCGCGTCCGGCCCCAGCCAGATGGCGCTCGACGGCGTCACCCTCAACCGCATGTCGCCCATGCTCATGCAGATCAACCAGATGCGCCGCGAATCCGCCTGCGCCAATCTGCCCGCCTACCGGGACCGGCTGCCCGACACGACCATCTGCGCTATTTCCGACACGCCCGGCGTCGACAGCTGCAATGGTGACAGCGGCGGCCCCATGACCCGCGCGCAGGGCCGCGAGCGCGTCCTCGTCGGCCTCGTCTCCTGGGGTCGTGGCTGCGCGCTCCCCGGCATGCCCGCCCTCTATACCAATGTGCCGGCCTACCGCGGCTGGATCGAGACCACGGCGGCGGCGCTTTCCAATCGCCCGGCAGCGCCCTAGGCTCTCGTTACAGGGGGGCCGTGTGGACGACAGCGCCAGCGAAATGGACACAGCCGCAACAGGCCCCAGCCTGTTCGTCAGCTATGCCCGCGCCGACCGCGCCCGCGTCCGCCCGCTCGTCGATGCGCTCGTCGCTGCCGGCCATGCGGTCTGGTGGGATGCGCTCATCGACGGCGGTGCCGCCTTTGCCAAAACCATCGAGGCCCGGCTCGCCGCCGCCGATGCCGTCCTCGTCGTCTGGTCGGCCAATTCGGTCGACTCCGACTGGGTGCGCGATGAAGCCGCCCATGCCCGCGACCGGGGCCGCCTCGTGCCCGTCTCCCTCGATGCCGCCGCCCCGCCGCTCGGCTTCCGCCAATATCACACCATCGATCTCTCGGGCTGGACCGGCGCGGCGTCAGCTCCCGAATTCCTCAGCCTGAAAAACGGCATCGCCAGCGTTGCCAAAGGAACGCCCGCGTCCCGGAGCGATCCCGCGCCCGTCCCCGCCCCCACCAGATCGTCAGGTCTCTCCCGCCGCATTCTCCTCGCCGGTGGCGCGGTCGCTGCGGCGGCGGCAGGCGGCCTCGCCGTGCTGCGGCCGTGGCAGGCGACCACCCCCGGCAATGCGCTCGCCGTGCTGCCCTTTGCCAATCTCAGCGGCGATCCGGGGCAGGATTATTTCTCGCAAGGCCTGTGTGAAGAGGTGCGCGCCGCCCTTGTCCGCATCACCGCGCTCAAGGTCGCCGCCCCCACCTCATCCAATGAGTTCAAGGGCCGCAGCCAAGATGCCGCCACCATCGCCAGCCGGCTCGGCGTCGATTATCTGCTTGAAGGCAGCGTCCGCAAATCGGGCGATCAGGTCCGCGTCGATGTCACCCTCACCGATGTCGCCGCCGGCTTCGTCAGCTGGACCGAGCGGTTCGACCGCAAGCTCGAAGACGTGTTCGCCGTGCAGAGCGAAATCGCCACCATGGTCGCCGGCGCGCTGCTGCCGCGTGTCGCCGCCGATGACGGCGAGCTGCCGGGCGGCACCCGCAACATCGCCGCCTATGATGCCTTTCTGCGCGGCCGGGCGCTGTTCAACGCTGATGCCGGCCAGAGCAGCGATGAGGCGGCGCTCGCCCAGTTCGAGTCCGCGCTGGCGCTCGATGAAGGTTTCGCCGCCGCCCATGCCGCGCGCGCCCGGGCGCTGGCCGGCATCGCCAGCCTTTATGCCAGCGGCGATGCCATTTTCGAAACCTACACCGAAGCCGTCGCCGCCGCGCGCACGGCCACCGAGCTCGCCCCCGATCTCGCCGCCGCCCATCTCGCATTGGGCTTTGCCACATTGAACGGCTTTCTCGATTTCAAGGGCGCACGGCCGGCCTATGAAAAGGCGTTCGCGCTCGGCCAGGGCGATGCCGACATCCTGCTCATGTATGCCTATTTCGCCTCCAAGCTCGGGCGCGGCGAGGAAGCGCGCCGGGTCATTGTTCGCGCCGAACAGCTCGATCCACTCAACCCGCGCACCTTCCGCGCCGAGTCCGCCATCGAGCTCGGGCTGGGCAATGCGCAAAATGCCGTCGCCCGCGCCCGTCAGGCGCTGGCCATGAACCCCGCCCTGTCGGCCGCGCACTGGCAGATCGGCATGGCCGAGCTTGTGCAGGACGATCCCGCCGCCGCCCGCACCGCCTTTGCCGCCGAGCCGCAGACGCATCTGCGCCTCTCCGGCCTCGCCATCGCCGAACATCGCCTCGGCAACAGAGCGCAGGCCGAAGCCGCGCTCTCCGAGCTGGTCGCCGCGCGCGGCGACAGTGACAGCTATCAGCAGGCGCAGGTGCTGGCCAGCTGGGGCCGCCCCGAAGCGGCGCTCGCCGCGCTTGAGCGCGCCCATGACATCCGCGATGGCGGCATGACCTCGATCCTCATCGACCCGATGTTCGCGCCGCTTCAGGATGAGGCGCAATTTAAGCAGTTGCTAAGCCGGATGGGATTGGCCTAGCCTTGGTTCATCAGATGGCTTGAAAGGACCAACCATGCGTCCATTGCTCGTTTTCGCGCTGGCAGCCGCGATCCCGCTGGCCGCCTGCGGCAGCCCCCAGAGCGCGCCCGAAACAGCCTCTGAAGAATCGGGTGACACCCGCCGCGGCGGCACCGGTGACACGCGCGAGTCCGCCGGTGACACAAGGCGCGGCGGCACCGGTGACACGCGCACCGGGACCGAGGACAACCGATAGGCCGGTCCGCCCGCGCAGCTTTGACAGGGCGCAGATGACCCTTGAGCCATTGACCGTCGGCGTGACCGGCCACCGCCCGGCGCGGCTCGGCGATGTCGAAGACGCAGCGCTGGCCGCGCGCATGCGCACGCTCTTTCAGGCCATCGCCGATGCCGCTGGCCCCGGCCCCGGCTTGCGGCTGGTCAGCAACCTCGCCGAAGGGGCAGACAGCATCGCCGCCACCGTCGCCCTCGACATGGGCTGGCAGCTCGATGTCGTCCTGCCCTTCGAGCGCAGCCGCAACGCCGAAGACTTCCCCGACGAAAGCGCGCGGGCCGCGCTCGAAACCCTGCTCGCCCGGGCCACATCGGTGTTCGAGCTCTGCAGCGGCTGTTCCGCCCCCGAGCCAACAGGCGCCGCCTATGAACGCGCCGGCCGCGTCATGCTGGCCCAAAGCGACCTCTTGCTCGCCGTCTGGGACGGTCAGCCCGCCCAGGGGCGCGGCGGTGCCGGCCAGATCGTCGCCGAAGCCGTCGCCAGCGGCGTCCCCGTGCTCCACATGCCCCTCGACCCCACCGCCCCGCCCCGCCTCCTCTGGGCCGCGCCCGACAGCGATGACATCGGCCCCCACAGCCTCGACACCGTCCCCAATTCCGGCCTCGACGCGCTCCCCCGCCTCACCGCCCACCTCACCCACAGCGAAGACAGCCCGCCCCCCGCCAGTCCCGCAAAGGGCCGCCTCACCGCGTCCGCCGTCTATCCCGTCTTCCTCGCCGCCATGGGCGTTCGCAAGCTCAGCGCCGCCGATTTCGCCGCCGCAAGCCCCGAGGCCGCCCGCGCCGAATTGCGCGCCAGCTGCGCCGCCGCCCGCGCCGCCACCCCCTTCGGCCAGCAGCTGAGCGGCGTGCTGGCCCAAAGCTTCGGCGCCGCCGATGCCAGCGCCACCGATCTCTCCCGCCGCTTCCGCAGCGCCTATATCGCCAACTACACGCTCGCCGCCCTCGCCGTCTTCACCGCCCTCATCGGCCTCGCGCTGCCCAAGGCCGCCAAGCCGGCGCTGCTCGTCACCGAACTCATCATCATCGCCGCCATCCTCATCATCACCCGGCTCGGCAACAAGTCGGCCTGGCACAAGCGCTGGCTCGATTGCCGGCAGGTCGCCGAACAGCTCCGCGTCCTCGCCATCAGCGCCCAGCTCGGCGATCTGCGCCTGCGCGCCAACGGCCAGAGCGCGGCGCGCACCGTCGCCCGGCGCCTCGGCCTGCCCAATGCGGTCGCAGACCCCGCCTATCTCGCCGCCATCGCCGCCGATCTCGGCACCCTCATCGACGCGCAGATCGCCTATCTCGAAGCCGATGCGCACCGGATGCACCAGCTCGAACACCGTCTCCACCGGCTCGGCGGCGTCCTCTTCCTCGCCACCGCCACCGCCTGTCTTCTCTATCTCGCCGCCACCCTCACCCTCAAGGCCAACCCCGGCCGCTTCGAAGATCTCGCCGCGCTCGTCATCTGGGGCACCATCCTCACCGCCGGCCTGCCGGCCATCGGCTCGGCCATCTACGGCATCCGCATGCAGGGCGATTTCAGCGGCGTCGCCGAGCGCGCCGCCGCCCGCGCCCGCGATCTCCGCCGCCTGCGCCAGCTCACCCGCCGCGCGCTGCCAAGCTACGACAATCTCGCCCGCCACGCGATGATCGCCGCCGATGTCCTGCAAGGCGAGCTCAACGACTGGCTCCGCGCCAACAGCGCCCGCCCCCTCGCCCTGCCCGGCTGACCCCGCCCTCCCGACAATTCCGGCCCTTGTCCACAGATCGCCGCCTGCGCCGTCGCGGGACTGTCACGCGGCTCGGATAGAAGCTCCATGGGAGGCCGGGAGACTCACGTGACTCGACAATCAATGGCCATCAGCGCGCTGCTGCTGCTCGCCGCTTGCGGCGGCACCGAGCAACCCTCAAACCTCACCGGCTGGCGCGCCGAAGTCGGCCAGATCCGCATCGGCGCCAATATCGGCGAGGAAAACCCCACCGCACTCGCCCGCCTCGAAGCTTACGGCGACTATATCGCCGCCTCCACCGGCCTGCCGGTCAAGATCTACAAGGCAGCCGACTATAATGGCGTCATCCAGGCCCTTGCCTCGGGCCAGCTCGAAATGGCCACCATGGGCCCCGCCGCCTATGCCAATGCCCGCGCGCAAATGGGCGAAAAGGTCGAGCCCATCCTCGCCACACGCACCGCCGAAGGCGTCTCCGGCTATTACAGCTCCATCGTCGTGCGCGCCGACAGCCCCTATCGCACCCTCGACGATCTCAAGGGCAAATCCGTCGGCTATGTCGATTTCAACTCCGCCTCCGGCTATGTCTTCCCGCGCTATACGCTCAAGCAGCAGGGCTATGACCCCGACAGCTTCTTCGGCCAGTCATCGATCAGCGGCGGCCATGTGCAGGGCGTCCTCGCCCTCGACAATGGCCAGTTCGACGCCGCCTTCTTCGTCGCCTCCGACGGCACCCCCAAGTCCGGCTTCTCGTCCGGCTCCATCTACTCGCTGGCCCGCCGCGGCCTCGTCAAGGTCGAGGATTTCCGCATCATCTGGACCGCCGGCCCCATCCCCAATTCGCCCTATGTCATCCGCGCCGATCGCCCCCAGCCGCTCAAGGACATCCTGCGCGGCGCGCTGGCCGCGCTGCCCTATGACGAGCCGGAGATCTGGGAGCAGATCGGCCTCGCCCCCGGCAATGATTTCAAGCCCACAAAGGCCGCCGATTACGACGTGATCGTCGCCATGCGTAACGACGAAGTCGCCAGCCGCCGCCCCGGCGGCAGCGCCAGCCAGCCTTGATCGGCCCCGCCATGATCCGTCTCGCCACAACCCTTCTCGCCGCCCTGCTGTCCGCCCCGCTCGCGGCGCAAGACACAAGCGCTCCCTTCCGCCTGCTTGTCCCAGACGCCGGCCTTCAGGGCTGCGCCCCCAGCGGCGATGCCGAGGCCTACCGCGCCCATCTCGAAGCCCGGCTGGCCCGCCCCGTCCAGCTCTGCGGCGCAGAGAGCGCCGCCGCCGCCGCCGCCGCGCTCAACGCCGGCGAGGCCGAGATGGTCCTGCTCGATCCGCCCGCCTTCGAGGCCGTCAAGGCCAGCGCCCGGGCCATCCTCGCCGGCCGCCGCAATGCCGAAACCGGGCGCACCCTCACCGTCGCGCTGGTTCCGGCCACCAGCCCCCGCAAGACGCTCGCCGATCTCGCCGGCGCCGTCCCGATCATGGCCGATGAGCGCGAGGCCAGCTTCGCCGTCCCCCTCCAGGCCCTTGCCGATGCCGGCGCACCCACCGCAAGCTTCCAGACCCCGCTGGTCGTGCGCGGCGATGAAGCCGCCTTCAATGCCCTGCGTGCCGGCCGCGGCGATCTGCTCATCGTCACCGCCAGCGCGCGCCAGCGCGCCTGCGCCAGCCCCGATATCGAGGTCGATCCCTGCGCCGATCTGCGCGAGGTCTGGCGCGGCCGCCCGCGCGCGCCGCATGCCTTTGTCGTCGCCAATGCCATGCCCATCGATCAGCGCCATCAGCTCGTCGGCATCCATGTCGGCCTGCATTTCGAAGCGCCGCGCGCCATGGCCTTCCTCGCCCGCGCGCTCCCCGGCGCACAGGCGCTCGATCCGGCCGAAGCGGGCGCGCTGCGCTAACCCATGCTGCACATCCCGCTTTCAAGGTCCGAGCGCGAAACCGTCGAAGCCTTCGAAGAGCAGCGCCGCCTCCAGCTCCGCCGCAGCCGCCTGTCCGGCCTCGTCCTGCTGCTCGGCGTCTCGGCGCTGCTCGGCATCTCCTTCCATGTCAGCGATTTCTTCAGCGGTTCCCACGGCGATGATCCCTGGCAGCGCATCGCCTCGCTCCTCGATCGCATGGCGCCAGATCTCCGCGCCGAAGTCCTGCTTGAAAGCCGCGAAACCCCCGGCTCCTTCGCCAGCTGGTTCTACGAGTTTCCGCGCTGGCTCGCGCTCTTGTGGGAAACGGTGCAGATCGCCATCGTCGCCACCGTGCTCGGCACCATCGGCGGCGGGCTGGCCTCGCTGCTCGCCTCCAAAAATCTCGCGCCCGCCCCCTGGCTGCACTGGGGCACCCGCCGCACCCTCGAAATCATCCGCACCCTGCCTGATCTGATCGTCGCGCTCATCCTCGTCGCCGCCTTCGGCATCGGCCCGCTCGCCGGCGTCATCGCCATCGCGCTCGGCACCACCGCCAGCCTCGGCAAGCTGTTCTCGGAGGCCAATGAGAATGTCGATCCCGGCCCCATGGAGGCGATCAGGGCCGCCGGCGGCAGCTGGTGGGCGCAGATGCGCTTCGGCATGCTGCCACAGGTCATCCCCACCCATGCCTCCTATGCGCTGATGCGGCTGGAAATGAACGTCGGTGCCGCCGCCGCGCTCGGCGTCGTTGGCGCTGGCGGCATCGGCATCGAGCTGTCGCGCGCCATCACCTGGATGCAGTTCGATACCTATCTCGCCATCCTGCTGCTCATCATCGGCCTGATCTTCGTCATCGACATGGTCTCCGAAGCCGTGCGGCACCGGCTGATGGGCCTTGGGGCGGCCGCATGAACGGGCCTGCCGCAACACCACGGCCCGACCTCCCGCAGCCCGATATCGAGGCAGCGCTGCGCATCGCGCCCGATGCGCTGCGCCGCGCGCCGCTTGAGCGGCTGGTCCGTCTCCTCGTCTATGGCCTGATGGCAGCGGCCTTTGCCGTCATGTGCCACAATGTCGGCTTCAATCCCGATACCTTCGGCCGCGGCATGTCAAAGCTCTTGGGCTTCATGTCGGGCATGTTCCCGCCCACCGCCAACGGCGGCGAGGTCCGCATCCTGACCGCGCTCGCCACCACCTTCGCCATGGCCGTCGCCGGCACCGCCCTTGCCGTGGCCGGCGCCCTGCCACTCGGCCTGCTCGGCGCCAAGACGTTGGTCCGCCAGCCGCTCGTCCATTTCCTCATCCGCCGCACCTTCGACATGTTTCGCGGCATCCCGGCGCTGGTCTGGGCGCTGGTGCTCATCGTCGCCTTCGGCCTTGGCCCCTTTGGCGGCGTCATCGCGCTGGCGCTGTCCGATATCCCGCGCCTCGCCAAGCTCAATGCCGAGGCGATCGAAAACGCCGATACCCGCCCGCAGGAGGGCATCCGCGCCGCCGGCGGCAATGCCCTTCATGCCATCCGCTTCGGCCTGTTGCCACAGGTCGCCCCGGTCATCGCCAGCCAGTCGCTCTATGTGCTCGAATCCAATTTCCGCAGCGCCGCCATTCTCGGCATCGTCGGCGCCGGCGGCATCGGCTATGAACTCGAAGAGCGCATCCGCATCTTCGCCTTCGATCAGGTCGCCTGGATCGTCATCGCCTATGTCATCTGCGTCATGATCCTCGACTTCGTGTCCGAGCGGATCCGGACGCACCTCATCCACGGTTGAACATGGCAAAGCCCTTTGCGCCCGGCTCGGCGGCCGAGCCCTCGATCCCGACTGCCACCGCCGCCCAGCCCGCGGCATGGGCCAGCGCCTCGGCCATCGTCGCGTTCGCCAGCAGCGCATCGGCAAGCCCGGCCATGAACACATCGCCCGCGCCCGTGGCATCCACCACGTCTGCCGGCGCCGCCGGCTGGGCCAGCACCGTCTCGCCCGAGCCGGCCCGCGCCCCATTCGCCCCGTCGGTCACCACGCCCCAGCCGTCCGGCGCCAGCGCGTCGCCGAACACCGCCTTCGCCGCCCCATATGGGTCGGCAAAGGCCTCGCCGCCCAGATCGTCGCTCGAGCCGACCGCGACATCCGCGCGCGCGGGCGGCGCCCCCAGCCGCGGCATGTGCGCCACCACCAGCCGCCCGTCAAACAGCCCGGCCCCGGCCGGAATCTCGGGCACCGCGCCGCGCAAGACCAGCGCATCGGGCGCAAAGCGGCGCACCAGCTCGGGGTCGATCGACCAGGGTTGCCAGCCCCCGCGCCAGCCAATCCCCAATATCGTCCGCTGCCCGCCCGGCTCGATCAATATCTGCACCGATGGCGTCGGCCCGGCGTCCACCCGCACCCCGTCCAAAGACAGGCCGCGCTCGTGCAGCGCAAACAACACATATTGGCCCTGCGCATCCTGCCCCACCCGGCTGGCCACCAGCACCTCATGGCCCGCCAGCACCAGCGCCGAGGCGATGTTGGCCGCCCCGCCGCCCAGCCGCCCCGCCAGCGTGCCGCTGCCGCTCGGTGCCGCAAGCCCCTGCGCGCCGATGCGCCGGCCCGCGATCAGCGGTCGGTCGAGCCATAGCGGCACATCCCAGCCAATCGTTCCCGAAACCAATATGCGGGCCATGCCGCCTCTCCCTGCACGCGCAACCACGTCACCGCCAAAGCTGACGCGGCGCTCAGGGATTCGCTACCGCAAAGCTGGAAATATTCTTTGACATCTCACAAATTTGTCGCGCCCGCCAAAGCCGCCAGTGCGCGCCCCCAAAATGGCCGCGCCACCGCCTTCTATCTGCTCGGCATCCTCATCTCCACCGCCATGGTCTGGATGATCAAGACGCTGGGGCAGGACTATGGCGCCTTCCAGATCATGGTCGCGCGCGGTGCCGTCATGGCCGTCGTGCTGGCCCCCTTCGCGCTGATGCGGCGCGCCGTGCCGCGCGTCTCGGGCACCCCGCTCAAGCTCGCCGGGCGCTCGCTCATGGCCTTTGGCGGGCAGGCGATGGGCATCGCCGCCATCGCCGCCCTGCCGCTCGCCCAGGCCCAGGCGCTCGGTTTCACCAAGGGATTCCTCGTGCTCGCGCTCGCTGTGCTGATGCTCGGTGAGCAGGTCGGCTGGCGTCGCTGGGCCGCCATGGCGCTTGGCATGCTGGGCGTGCTGATCATCCTCGAACCAGGTCAAGACATTGATCCCGCGGGCTTTCTGGCGCTGGGCAGCGCCATCTGCTTCGCCGGCTCCACCATCGTCGTCAAGGATCTGACGCGCGACACCGACCGGCTGACGCTGATGTTCTGGGGGGCGGCCGGCCAGTCGGCGCTGGCGCTGCCGCTGGCGCTCATCTGGTGGGTCGCGCCGCCGCTCCCTGATCTGCTGATCATGCTCTGCCTCGGCCTCGTCGCCATCCTGCTGCAAAGCATCATGCTCACCGCCTTCCGGCTCGGCGATGTCAGCGCGCTCGCGCCGCTCGATTATCTGCGCCTCGTCACCGGCACGATCCTCGGCTTTCTGGCCTTTGGCGAAGTGCCCGGCCCCGCCGTCCTCATCGGTGCTGCCCTCATCATCGCCGCCAATTTCGCCGCCTCCTGGCGCCCCGCCAGGCAGGCCGCAACCCCCCGCGTCCTGTAACATTCCCATCACACGCCAGACCTATGCTGCGCACAAGGAGACTCGCCATGCTCGAACTGCGATCGGTCAGCAAGACCTTCGGCACCAACAAGGCCGTCGATGAGGTTTCGCTCAACATCGAGGCCGGCGCCATGGTCGGCATCATCGGCCGCTCCGGCGCCGGCAAATCGACCCTGCTCCGCCTCATCAACCGGCTCTGCGATCTCTCCTCGGGCGAGATCCTCTGGCGCGGCATGCCGGTCACCCGGCTGCAGGGCGAGGCGCTCAGCGAATGGCGCGCCTGCTGCGGCATGGTCTTCCAGCAGTTCAACCTCTCGCCCCGCCTCGACGTGCTCACCAACGTGCTCACCGGCAGCCTCTACCGCAACAAGGGGATCCCTGCGCTTTTCAAGGCCTTCCCGCAGTCCGAACGCGCCCGCGCCATCCTCGAGCTTGACAGTCTCGACATGGCCCATGCCGCCATGCAGCGCTGCTGCACCCTGTCCGGCGGCCAGCAGCAGCGCGTCGCCATCGCCCGCACCCTGATGCAGACCCCCGACATCATCCTCGCCGACGAGCCCATCGCCTCGCTCGACCCCGCCAATGCCGAAACCGTGATGGACACGCTCCGGCGCATCAACCGCGAGCGCAACATCACCGTGCTGGTCAACCTCCACGCCCTCGACATCGCGCGGCGCTACTGCCCGCGCATCATCGGCATGGCCGCTGGCCGTGTCGTCTTCGACGGCCCACCCGAAGCCCTCACGCCTTGCGCCGTCGAAAAAATCTACGGCCGCCACGTCATCGAAGCCCCCGCCCCCGAAATCCGGGTCAAGCAGCTCGAAGCCGTCGCATGAGCGGCCGCCTGGCCGGCCGGGCCCTGCCGCCCGGCTATGAATATATCGCCCGCCACCGGCCCGACCCCGAAGCCAGCCGCCCGGCGTCCGCCCCCGCCATCTCGCCCGAGGCCAATGTCCATGATTGCATCCTCGGCCCCTGGACCCGCGTCGGCGGCCGCACCTCGCTTATGGAAACCGAAATGGGCGCCTACAGCTATATCGTCACCGATTCGAGCAGCGCCTACGCCACCATCGGCAAATTCTGCTCCATCGCCCGCGACACCCGCATCAACCCCGGCAACCACCCCACCTGGAAAGCCGCGCTCCACCATTTCACCTACCGCTCCGTCTCCTACCAGCTCGGCGACAGCGACGACGCCGATTTCTTCGAATGGCGCCGCGCCGATCACGTCCACATCGGCCATGATGTCTGGATCGGCCACGGCGCCACCATCCTCGCCGGCGTCAGCATCGGCACCGGCGCCGTCGTCGGCGCAGGGGCTGTCGTCTCCAAGGATGTCGCCCCCTTCACCATCGTCGGCGGCGTCCCCGCCAAGCCCATCCGCGCGCGCTTCCCCAAGCCAGTGCAAGACGGCCTGCTCGCGCTCGCCTGGTGGGACTGGGAGCATGAAAAGCTCGCCGACGCGCTCGCCGATTTCCGCGCCCTCGATGCCGACGCCTTCGTCGAAAAATACAGCTGACGACCCGCGCCCATGACCGCCCCGCTCATCCTCGTCGTCGGCCCCTCCGGCGTCGGCAAGGACACGCTGCTCGCCGGCGCCCGCGCCGCCCTCGCCGATGATCCCGCCTTCGTCTTCGCCCGGCGGGACATCACCCGCCCCCCCGACCCCGGCGGCGAGCCCCACAATCCCGTCAGCGCAGCCGAGTTCGCCGCCATCGCCGCGCGCGGCGGCTATCTCCTCCACTGGCAGGCGCACGGCCTCAGCTACGGCCTGCCCATCGCCCTCGAGCAGGCCCGCCAGCAAGGCCGCACCGTCGTCGCCAACGGCTCGCGCGCCACCATCGCCGAAGCCCGCGCCCGGCTCACCCCCCTGCGCCTCGTCGCCGTCACCGCCCCGCCGGCGCTGCTGCGCGCCCGCCTCGCCGCACGCGGCCGCGAAACGGCCCCCGAAATCGACGCCCGCGTCGCCCGCGCCGCCGCCCATCCGGTCAGCGGCGATGATGTCATAGAGGTCGTCAACGCGGGCACGGTCGAAGACGGCGTCGCCGCCCTCATCGCCGCGCTCAGGAGGCCCTGAATGACCGACCAGTTCGAAGCCATCCTCGCCGAGCCCGCCCCCTATACCGGCCACGGCCTCTATCCGGTCCCGCCCGAAACCCACCACCAGCGCGTCCTCGAAACCGATTTCGAAGGCGCCACCCCCGAGCGCGTCATCGCCGACCGTGACGGCCGCACGCTCGCCTGGCTGCTCAAGCTCAACGACGGCGCCACGGCGCGGGTCCGCCACGGCTTCGTCGCACACGGCGAGGGCCTGCCCGCAACCGCCTTCGTCCCCGGCGCCTCGCCCTTCGAGCGCGCCTCGCCCGCGCTCGAAGCCCAGATCGCCGCGCTTGCCCTCCCCCCAGACCCGCCCGCGCGCTGCCGCGCCGTCATCCAGTTCGTCGCCGATCATTTCACCTATGGCCGCCGTGAAACCCCGCTCGGCGCCGATGAGCCCGCCATGCCCGCGCTCGAATGCGGCCTCACGCCCGGCTCCTGCGTCGACATGCACACGCTCGCCGTCGCCGCCCTGCGCGCGGCCGGCCTCAAGGCCGCCTATGTCATCGGCTGCCATGTCGCCGAGGGCCGAACCCAGCACCCCACCGGCCATTGCTGGCTCAATGTCGAGGCCGAGGGCACGCCGCCGCACTGGGACATCTCCCACCATGTCCAATATGGCCAGCGCACCATCACGCCCGCGCTCGATCCCCGCCCCGGCCGCCGCTTCGCGCTGAGCCATGGCCGCGGCCTGGTCTTCGAAGGGCCGGAACGCCCCGTCAGCCTCCCCTCGCTCTCCGGCATCCATCTGCTCACCGGCCCGCGCGCCGGCACCAAGCTGCCCACGCTCGGGCGGTTCGCCTGATGACCGGGCCGGCGGTCAAATCCATCTATCCGGTGTTCTTCGTCCGTGATGCCGCACAGGCCGCGGCGCATTATCAGGCCGCCTTCGGCTTCAAGCTGGATTTCCTGTTCGGCCAGCCCACGGTCTTTGCCGCTGTGTCCCGCGGCGGCCACCGCATCTATCTGCGCGGCGTCGATGCGCCCAATTTCGCCAGCCTCGCCGCCCGGGAATCGCAGCTCATCCTCGCCATGGTCGAAGTCGATGATGTCGAGGCGGTGTTCGCAGACCTTGTGTCGCGCGGCGCCGACATCGCTCAGGGCCTCACCCGCTACAGCTGGGGCGGAACCGATGTCCATGTCCGCGATCCCGACGGCAACGTATTTTCCTTCGTCACCATCGACTGACAGACAGCTTCAGCCGATATAGGCCCATTCCTCTTCCGCCGCGTGCAGCCGGGCATAGGCCCCGCCCCGCGCCAGCAGCTCGCTGTGCGTCCCCTGCTCGACAATCCGCCCGGCATCAAACACCAATATCCGGTCGGCATCGCGCACCGTTGAAAGCCGGTGGGCGATGATGATCGTCGTCCGCCCCGCCATCAGCTCGGCCATCGCCGCCTGAATCAGCCGCTCCGTCACCGTGTCGAGGCTCGATGTCGCCTCGTCAAACACCACGATCGGCGCATCGGCCAGAAAGGCCCGCGCAATGGCCACGCGCTGGCGCTCGCCGCCCGAAAGCTTCACCCCGCGCTCGCCCACCAGCGTCCGATAGCCCTGCGGCAGACAGGCGATGAACTCATGCGCCCGGGCGCGGCGCGCGCAATCGATGATCTCGGCCTCGCTCGCCTCGGGCCGGGCATAGGCGATGTTGTCGGCCAGGCTGCGGTGAAACAGCACCGGCTCCTGCGGCACGATCGACACCGAGCGCCGCAGGCTGGTCTGCTGCACGCCGGCAATGTCCTGCCCGTCAATCCAGATCGCGCCCTCGTCGACATCATAAAGCCGCTGGATCAGCTTCACGAAGGTCGATTTGCCCGAGCCCGACGGCCCCACCAGCGCCACCCGCTCGCCCGGCGCGATGCGCAGGTCAAAGCCGTCATAAAGCGGCGGCCGCGCCCGACCCTGTCCCGCCAGCGCCCGGTCGGCCGGATAGGCAAAGCGCACATTGTCGAAGATGATCTCGCCGCGCCCATGCGGCCCGCCAATCCGGAGCGGCGGCGCCGCCGGCAGGTCGGCCACGCCCAAAGGCGCCACGTCAAACTCGATCAGGTCGGCCAGTTCGGCGCTGGCCCGCTGCAGCGTGCGGATATGGTCGCCCACCTGCCGCAGGCTGCCGCCCAGCTGAAAACAGGCGGTGATCACAAAGGCCACATCGCCCGGCGTCGCTTCCCCGCGCTGCGCCAGCCCGATCAGCAGCGCCAGCATCCCGGCCTGCAGCAGCAGCCACAGCCCCTGCTGCGCCAAATTCACATAGCGCGCCCGCCCCCATGAAATCAGCGCCCGGTCATGCCAAACGCTCGTGATGGTGCGAAACAGCGCCTCCTCGCGCGCTTCCGCGCCAAAGCCCTTCACCGCCGCATTGTTCGACACGGCATCGGCAATCGCCCCGCCGATATGGCTGTCGGCGGCGGCCGCGCGCACATTGGCCGGCCGCACCCAGCGCACCGCCAGCACCACCGACACCGCGACATAGACGGCGATCATCCCCATGAAGAACAGCCCGACCATGGGAAAGCGCGAGAACATGATCAGCGCGAGGCCCGTGATCACCAGCGACAGCGGCAAAAACTGGCGGATCAATATGTCCGAAATCTGCTCATAGGCCCATTTGCCGCGCGTGAGCTTGCGCACCGTCGAGCCGGCAAAGCTGTTGGCATGCCAGTCCGAGGAAAAGCGTTGCACCTTGGCAAAGCCGTCATCCAGCACCGCGCTCATGCAGCGTGCCGCCACCACATTATAGATGAGGCTGTTGGCCAGCCCGAGCAGTTGATAGAGCGCCAGAAGCCCGGTCATCGCGCCCAGCGCCAGAAAGGCGGCGCGCCCGGCTGCCGCCGCCGCGCTGCCGCTGCTGCCCTGCCGTGCGGCCTCGCCCAGCGTGTCGACCAGCCGCCCGGCCGCCACCGGCACCAGCACTTCAGCCGCCACCATCGCCAGCGTCAGCACCACCACCACCGCGAGGCGCTGCGGCACCAGCGCCCAGTAGCGGCGGCAAAAGGCCAGCGTCTGGCGCCAGTCGGCCTGAAAATGCTGCGTGTCGGGGTGCGGCTTGTCCATGGTCAGCCGCTATGACAATTGCATGTCAGCCGCGTGACGCTCCGCCGGACAGTTCGGCCATTTGTCGGCCTAAATCAGCGCCAGCTCGGCCAACACCCCGGCATGGTCGCTGGGCAACACCCCCGCGCGCCCCGGCTGGTCCAGCACGATCCGCGCCGCGCGAAGGCCGATCCGCGCCGCGCCAGCGCGCAGCACGACATGGTCGATGAGCACGTCCGGAAGCGCCCCGGCCAGCCCGATCCGGCTGCTCGCGCCCGCCAGCAGCGGCGCCGTCGAGGCCCATTCGGGGGCCGTCAGCAGCGCCAGCTCGGGCGCCTCCCAGCGCGCATTGAAGTCGCCTGCCAGCACCAGCGGGCCGTCGCACGCCGCCGCCGCCACCAGCGCCGCCAGCTGCGCCGCGCGCAGTGCGCCCGCGCCACCCCCGCGCAAATGGCTCAGATGCAGGCTGACCACCCTGAGCTGCCCCAGCGGCGTGGCAAAATCAGCGGCCAGCGCCTTGCGCCCGCCGTCTTCAGGCGTCGTCGGCACGCCGATCGACAGGCTGTGCAGCGCTGGCGTCCGGCTCAATATGGCCAGCCCCGAGCTGGAAGGCACACCGCCGCGCGCCTTGTGCCGCGCCGCCACCTCGGTCACGTGCAGCCCGGTCGCTGCTGCCAGCAAGGGGGCGGCCGCGCGCCCGCCGCCCGTATAAACCTCCTGCAGGCAGACGATATCGGGTTGCAGGGCAGACAGCCCCTCGGCAATGGCGTCCATGCGCGCCGGCCAGTCGCCCTCATCCTTCCAGATATTGAGGGTGACGATCCGGATCACCCGACCCGCTCGCCCGCCACCCAGACCCCGCGCACGATCACCTGGCCCTGGTGCTGGCGCACCCGCACCACATCGCCGCGCCGTCCCGGCACCAGCGCGCCGCGGTCATCAAGGCCCATGGCGCGCGCCGGCGCGCCGGTCACCGTGTCCACCGCCTGTTCCATCGGCAGGCCCCAGCGCTCGCCGGCCAGCGCAAAGGCGCATTCAAGCAGGCTGCGCGGCACATAATCCGAGGCAAAGCCGATGTGCATCCCGGCCTCGATCAGCGCGCTCGCCGGCACATTGCCCGAATAGGAGCCGCCGCGAATCAGGTTCGGCCCGCCCATGATCACGCACATGCCATGCGCCCGCGCCGCTTCCGCTGCTTCGGCCGTCACCGGAAATTCGGCGATGGTGACGCCGTGGCTGGCGGCATCCTCGATATGGGCCACGGTCTCGTCGTCATGGCTGGCCAGCGGCAGCTTCTGCTCATGGGCGATGGCGGCCACAAACCGCCGGTTTCTGGCGTCATTGCGCGCCACCCGCTCGGCGCGCTCGGCCATGCGCGCCGCAATGTCATCCTCGCTCAGCCCTTCCTTGCGCCACATGGTGAAAAAGCGGCTGGTGTTGCGATACTGGCGCTGGCCCGGCGTATGGTCCATCAGCGAATAAAGGCCGGTCAGCGGCCGCTCGGCGAGCGGCGGCAGCCAGTCGGCCAAAACATCAGACGGCGCCTCGCAGCGCCAGTGGATGCGGTGGTCGGCCTTCAGCATGCCAGCCGCCACCGCGCCGTGCAGGCCATCGACCAGACGGTGCAGATTATCGGCCTTGCGCGACTCGCCAGCCCCGAAGGAGCCGACCGAGAGCGAATCGTAAACCGTCGTCACCCCCACCGAAATGCAGAGCCCGTCATGCACGATCGCCGCCGACACCGGGTTCCAGTCGATGCCGGGCCGGGGGAAATAATGGCGCTCCAGATTGTCAGTGTGAATGTCGATGATGCCGGGGATCAGCCAGTCGCCCTCGCAGTCGAAACCGAGCGCGCTGTTCCCCTCATCAATGGCCGAAATCACCCCGTCCGCCATGGCAAGCGCGCCAGACACGACGCCGTCCGGCGTGACGATGCGGGCATTGGTAAGAATGGCGGACATGAAGGCTCCGGGGCTGGCTTGCGAAGAGGGAAGGGGGGTCAGGCGATCGAAGAGCTGCTCTCGGCCTCGATCAGCAGCTCGATTCGGTCAGACGCGATGCGCGCCTCGCCATATTCAAGCGGCCGCTCCAGGCTGTCGACATTCCATGAGCGCGTCACCAGAAGCGGGATATGCCGGGGCAGGCCCAGCAGTTCGGCCTCGGCAGCGCTGGGCAGCCGCGACGAGATCCGCGTCCGCGCCCGCGTGTAATCCGGCACGCCGCAGGCCGCCAGCGTCTGGGTGATCGACTGTGTCGCCGTATAATGTTTGCGAAAGCCGGGCAGCCGCGCCGAGACGAACCAGTGGGTCGAAATCGAGATCGGCTGCTCATGGGCATAGCCCATGCGCTCGATGAAGATCGCCGGCGTCCCCGCCTTCACCCCAAGCGCGGCCCCCACATCCGGGGTGGCGGGCCGCTGCTCCAGCGTCAGCAGCCGGGTTTCCAGATCCGCCGCCTGCGGCTGCAACAAGTCGGAAAAGCGCGTCCGCCGGCCGATTCGATACTGCATCGTCGGCTTGCGCACAAAACTGCCGCGCCCCTGCGTCGATTCCACAAGGCCGCGCGCCTGCAAATGCGAAAGCGCGCGGCGCACCGTGTAGCGATTGGTGTCAAACTGGTCGCAAAGCCGCTGTTCGGTCGGCAATTTGTCCCCGGGCGCAAGGTCGCGCGCCAAAATCCGGCTCTCGAGCGACTTTGCGATTGTCCGCCAGAGCGGCTCCTGACGCGCCGGACGCGCCATTCTTTTCATTTCCTCTACTTGCATTACACTTGCTCTATAGATTTGTTACAACATGTTTTATAAATGTCATATTTCTGAAACAAATAAGCGCTTGTCCAGAACATAGCAGAGAACTAATAAGAGGCAAGTAACGAGGTCAATAAATGTCGAATTTGTCAGATACCACCGCCCAACCCGCTGATGGATTTGTTGCATCCGCCGCCCCTGAGCGTCGCGACTGGCTGTCCGTCCTCGCCAAGGCCCGCCCCGACGAGCTGCTGCCCCTGTGGGAGCGTCTCACCCCGCCCGAGGCCACGCTGCTGCGCGCCCCTGAGGTCGGCATGGTCATGGTCCGCGGCCGCGCCGGCGGCGCCGGTGCCGCCTTCAATCTCGGCGAAATGACCGTCACCCGCTGCGCCGTCCGCCTCGCCACGGGTGCGACCGGCATCGGCTATGTCTCGGGCCGTGACAAGCGCCACGCCCATGCCGCCGCCATCATCGACGCCATGATGCAGTCGCCCGCGCTCCGCCCCCAGGCCGAAGCCGGCGTCATCGCCCCGCTCAAGGCCGCCGCCCACGCCCGCACCGAGGCCGCCAGCCGCAAGGCCAAGGCCACGCAGGTCGAATTCTTCACCATGGTCCGCGACCGGAAAGCCTGATCCCATGTCCACCGCTCTCGATCTCGCCCAGCTCCTCCCGGGCTTCGTCGATCCCACCCGCGAGAGCCAGTCGGCCTTCCGCGCCATCATGAATGCCACCGCCCGCCCCGGCACGCTGGCCGATCTCGCCGCCGCGCCTGCGCCGCCCGAGGGCCTCAGCCGCGCCGCCGGTGCCGTCGCCCTCACCCTCATCGACGCTGACACCCCGCTCTGGCTCGATCCGGCCTGGCACGGCACGCCCATTGAAACCTGGCTGCGCTTCCACTGCACTTGCCCGCTCGCCGATGCGCCCGCCACGGCCGCCTTCGCGCTCATCGCCGATCCCGCCGCCATGCCGCCGCTCGCCGCCTTCAACCAGGGCGACGCCCGCTACCCCGACAGGGCCGCCACCCTCATCCTCCAGCTGCCGTCGCTCACCGGCGGCCCCGCGCTCAGCCTCGAAGGCCCCGGCATCGCCAGCCGCACCCCCGCCGCACCCCAAGGCCTGCCCTCAGGCTTCTGGGACGCCCGCGCCGACCTCGTCGCCCATTTCCAGTTCGGCATCGACCTGATGCTCTGCGCCCAACACCATCTCCTCTCCATCCCGCGCACAACGCGCGTCACCGAAATCAGCAAGGGAGCCTGAAGCCATGGCCTATGTAGCCGTCAAGGGAGGCGAGCGCGCCATCACCAACGCCCATGCCTGGCTCGCCGAGACGCGGCGCGGTGATCCGTCCGTGCCCGAGCTCTCGGTCGCCCAGATCCGCGAGCAGATGCAGCTCGCCGTCGACCGCGTCATGGCCGAAGGCTCCTGCCACGATCCCGACCTCGCCGCGCTCGCCATCAAGCAGGCGCGCGGCGATCTGCCCGAAGCCATCTTCCTGCTCCGCGCCTATCGCACCACCCTGCCGCGCTTCGGCGCCTCCACGCCCGTTGAAACCAGCCGCATGGCCGTCAGCCGCCGCGTCTCGGCCGCCTTCAAGGATATCCCCGGCGGCCAGGTCCTCGGCCCCACCTTCGATTACACCCACCGCCTCCTTGATTTCAAACTCGCCGCCGAAGGCGGGGTCCCGCCCGCCGCCCCCGTGGCCGAAGCGCCCATGCCCGATGCCATGCCCACCATCGCCTCGGTCTTCGCCCATGAAGGCCTGCTCGAAACCCCCGAAGCCGGTGATGACAGCGCCGAGCCCTATGACCTCACCCGCGAGCCCATGGCCTTCCCCGCCGCCCGTGATCAGCGCCTGCAGGCGCTCGCCCGCGGCGATGAAGGCTTCCTCCTCTCGCTCGCCTATTCCAGCCAGCGCGGCTGGGGCTCCACCCACCCGCTGTGCGGCGAAATCCGCATGGGCAGCGTCAGCGTCGGCTTCGTCCCCGACGAGCTCGGCTTCGAAATCGAGATCGCCGACATCACCATGACCGAATGCCTGATGCTCTCCGGTTTCGCCAGCATCAACGGCGAGGCGCCGCAATATACCACCGGCTACGGCCTCAGCTTCGGTCACAACGAGCGCAAGGCGATGAGCATGGCCATCGTCGACCGCGCGCTGCGCGCCGCCGACATGGGCGAGGAGGTCAACGCGCCGTGTCAGGACGCCGAGTTCGTCCTCTACCATTCCGACACGGTCGAAGCCTCGGGCTTCGTCCAGCATCTGAAGCTCCCGCACTATGTCGATTTCCAGGCCGATCTGCTGTTCCTGCGCCGCCTGCGCAAAGAGCACGCCGCCGCCGCCGCCAATGCCGCCAACGCCGACCCGATGAAGGAAGCCGCGGAATGACCAGCACGGCCAACAGCGAAGAACGCTATTACAACTACGCCTATCTCGATGAGCAGACCAAGCGGATGATCCGCCGCGCCATCCTCAAGGCGCTCGCCATCCCCGGCTATCAGGTGCCCTTCGGCAGCCGCGAAATGCCCGTGCCCTATGGCTGGGGCACCGGCGGCATCCAGCTCACCGCCGCCGTCATCGGCCCCGAAGATGTCTACAAATGCATCGATCAGGGCGCCGACGACACCACCAACGCCGTCTCCATCCGGCGCTTCTTCGCCCATGTCGCCGATGTCCAGACCACCGAAGACACCGGCGAGGCCACCATCATCCAGAGCCGCCACCGCATCCCCGAGCGCCCGCTCGAAGAGGGCCAGATCATGGTCTTCCAGGTCCCCCAGCCCGAGCCGCTGCGCGGCCTCGAACGGCGCGAGACCGAAACCCGCGCCATGCACGCCTATGCCGAATATGGCCTGCAATATGTCTCGCTCTATGAAAACATCGCCGCCTTCGGCCGCATCGCCGGCGGTGCCGGCTATCCCGTCCTCATCGACGAGCGCTATCTCATGAGCCCGTCGCCCATCCCCAAGTTCGACAATCCCAAGATGCACATGTGCCCGGCCATCCTGCTGTTCGGCGCGGGCCGTGAAAAGCGCATCTATGCCGTGCCGCCCTACACCAGCGTGCGCAGCCTCGATTTCGAGGATTATCCCTTCGAAGTGCAGAGCTGGACCGAGTGCTGCGCGCTGTGCGGCGCCAAAGACAGCTATCTCGATGAAGTCGTGCTCGACGATGCCGACAACCGCATGTTCGTCTGCTCCGACAGCCATCACTGCGCCGAGCGCCGCGCCCAGGGCCATGCCGGCCCCATGGCCGGCCACACGCTCGCCACCAGCGAAGAGGAACCGGCGCAATGAGCAACGTCGCAACAGCAGAGCGCGTCACCGATCCGGCCGATGCCGGGCCGCTGCTCCGCGTCTCGGGCCTCACCAAGCGCTATGGCCGCATCACCGGCTGCACCGATGTCTCGCTTGAAATGCGCCCCGGCGAAGTGCTGGGCATCGTCGGCGAAAGCGGCTCGGGCAAGACCACGCTGCTGAACTGCATCTCCGGCAAATTGCCGCCCACATCGGGCACCATCGAATTCAACGCCCGCCGCCACGGCCTCACCGACATCTACGCCCTGTCCGAGCCGGACCGCCGCCGCATGCAGCGCGAGGATTGGGGCTTCGTCCATCAAAACCCGCGTGACGGCCTGCGCATGCGCGTCTCGGGCGGCGCCAATGTCGCCGAGCCGCTGATGAACCTCGGCCAGCGCCACTATGGCCAGATGCGCGAGCAGACCATGGCCTGGCTCTCCCGGGTCGAGCTCGATCTCGCCCGCATCGATCACAAGCCCGCCAATTTCTCCGGCGGCATGCAGCAGCGCATCCAGATCGCCCGCAATCTCATCCACAATCCCCGCCTCGTGTTCATGGATGAGCCGACCGGCGGCCTCGATGTCTCGGTGCAGGCGCGCCTGCTCGATCTGCTGCGCGAGCTGGTCCGCGATCTCGGCCTCGCCGCCATCATCGTCACCCATGACATGGCCGTCGCCCGCCTCATGGCCGATCGGCTGCTGGTCATGAAGGGCGGCCGCGTCGTCGAGCAGGGCCTCGCCGATCAGGTCCTCGATGATCCCCAGCATCCCTATACCCAGCTGCTCGTCTCCAGTGTGCTGCAACTCTGAGCGGCCCGCCAGCCGCCCGAAACAGGATCACCTTCATGACCCCTCCCGCCACGAACCAGCCCGCCATCCGCGTCGAAAACCTGTCCAAGCTCTTCACCCTGCACAATCAGGGTGCCACCGTCATCCCGGTGTTCGCCGAGCTGGCGCTGGAGGTCTTCCCCGGGGAATGTGTCGTGCTCGCCGGCGAAAGCGGCATCGGCAAATCCACGCTGATGCGCACCATCTACGGCAATTATCTGCCCAGCGGCGGCGGCGTCCATGTCCTCCATGACGGCGCGCCCGTCGACATCACCCGCGCCACCGCGCACGAGGTGCTCGACATCCGCCGCCGCACGCTCGGCTATGTCAGCCAGTTCCTGCGCGTCATCCCGCGCGTCTCCACCCTCGATCTGGTCACCGAGCCGCTTCTCGAAAATGGCGTGCCGGCCGATGAAGCGCATGACCGCGCGGTCGCCATGCTGCGCGCGCTGCGCCTGCCCGAAGCGCATTGGGAGCTGCCGCCCGCCACCTTCTCCGGCGGCGAGCAGCAGCGGGTCAACATCGCCCGCAGCTTCATCCGCGAATATCCGGTGCTCCTCCTCGATGAGCCGACCGCCAGCCTCGATGCCGCCAACCGCGCCATTGTCGTCGATCTCATCAAGGCCGCGCTGGCCAAGGGCGCGGCCATGGTCGGCATCTTCCATGATCTCGATGTCCGCGACGCGGTCGCCACCCGCCTGTTCGACGTCAGCGCCTACAAGACCGCCGCCTGAGGGGCCGCCGCCTGAGGGGCCGCCGCCTGAAACCAAGGGAGCCGCACCATGACCCACAAGATCTTCTCCCGCCACATCGTCACGCCAGACCGTGTCCATGCCGGCCATGTCATCCTCGATGGTGACACCATCCTCGCCGTCGAGCCCGCCGAGCGTGCGGCCGCCAATGCCTTTGATTGCGGTGATGATCTGCTCATCCCCGGCCTTGTCGACATTCACACCGACAATCTCGAAAAACATTATCAGCCGCGCCCCGGCGCGCTCTGGGATGCGCTGGGCGCCGCACTCGCCCATGACGGCCAGTGCATCACCGCCGGCATCACCACCGTCTTCGACAGCCTGGCGCTGCACGGCCAGAAAGACGGGCTTGACCGCGGTGACGCGCTCGGCCCGATGATCGAGGCCGTGGACCGGGCCGGCGATGAAGGCCTGCTGCGCGCCGAGCATCTCCTCCACCTGCGCTGCGAAGTCACCAATCCACGGCTGGCCGACCTCATCGCCCCGCATATCGAAAACCCCCGCCTGCGCCTCATGAGCGTCATGGATCACACGCCCGGCCAGCGCCAGACCGCCAATCTCGACCGGCTGAAAGACCGCATGGCCCGGCGCGGCGCCTCGCCAGACGAGATGGAGCTGCTGCTCGCCGACCGCACCTCGTGGCGCGATTCCGCCGTCGCGCCCGAAAATCGCGCCCATGTCGTCGCGCTGGCCCATGAACATGCGATCCCGCTGATGAGCCATGATGATGAGAGCATCGCCCATGTCGAGGAAAGCCATGACGATGGCTGCATCGCCGCCGAATTCCCGGTGACGCTTGCCGCCGCGCGCACGGCGAAAAACTATGGCATGATGACCGTCATGGGCGGACCCAATTTCGTGCGCGGCGGCTCGCATTCGGGCAATCTCGGCGCGCGCGAGTGCGCGGCTGAAGGCCTGCTCGACATTCTCGCCTCCGATTATGTGCCGCTCTCGATGCTGCGCGCCGCCTTCCAGCTCACCGAAGCCCCCTTCGGCTGGTCGCTGCCCGCCGCCATCGCCACCGTCGCGCGCAATCCCGCCCGCATCACCGGCCTCACCGATCGCGGCGACATCGCGCCCGGCCAGCGCGCCGATCTGGTGCAGGTCCACCGCGCGCCCGGCGGCTGGCCGGTGCCCCGCGCCGTCTGGGTCCGGGGTCGCCGCGCCGCATGAGCATCCGCTACGCCGTCTATTACGCGCCGCCCGCCGCCCATCCGCTGAGCCAGCTTGCCAGCCAATGGCTGGGGCGCGATGCCTGGACCGGCGCCACCCTCGCCCGCCCCCCCATTGCCGGGCTCGATCTGGACGGCGAGGCGCTTGACGCCCTCACCGCCGCCCCGCGCGGCTATGGCTTCCACGCCACGCTCAAGGCCCCGTTCGCACTGGCCGAGGGATGCAGCGAAGCCGATCTGCTCGCAGCCGTCGCCCGGCTGGCCACTGCCACCGCCCCCTTCGACATCGATCTCCAGGTCGCCTCGCTCAGCGGCTTCATCGCGCTCACCCCGCGCCGCCCGTCCGACGCGATGGTCGCGCTGCACACCGCCTGCGTGCGCGATCTCGATGCGCTGCGCGCGCCGCTCTCCGAGGCCGATCTCGCCCGCCGGCGCCGCGCGCCGATGACGCCCGAACAGGACGCGCGGATGGTCGAATTCGGCTATCCTTGGATCTTCGAGGATTTCCGCTTCCACATGACGCTGACCGGCCGGATCACCGACAGCGACCGCCGCGCGCAGCTCGTTGCCGCGCTCGCCGCCCATCTCGCGCCGGCAACCGGCCTCCACCACGTCGACCAGATCTGCGTCTTCCGGCAAGACAGCCGCGACACCCCGATGCACATCATCCAGGCCAGCCCCTTCCAGCCCGCCTCTTGACATTCATAACCATATCGGTTATTCTATCATTGTTGGATTTGGTGCTGAACCTTTTGGCTCCGCCGCCAACCGCCTCATATTGTTAAGGCCCGGCCTAACCTTCCTCACCTTCCAAACCCACCTCAAACCACCAGCCGCGCCACCGTTCCGCGCGGCGACGGGCTCGCCAAAGACCAGTCGAGCCGCTGCTGCCCGGCCAGATCGCTCACAATCCCCAGCCCCAGCCCCCGCCCCTCGGCCGGCGTCTTGTCGGGGGCCAGCGCGCCGTGATTATGCACTTCAAACACCAGCTGCCCGCCCCGCCGCCGCACCCCGATCAACACCCGGTCGCCCGTGCCATGCTCAATCGCATTGGTCACGAAATTCCCCAAAATCCTGAGCAATCTGAGTGGCTCCGCCTCAATCACCGCGCTGCTGTTCACAGTCCTCAGCGCCTTGCCATGGCGCTGCGCCAGCCCCTCATGCACCTGCGCCAGCGTCTCGATCAGCAGCCCCGCCTCAAACGTCTCCGCCCTCGCCTCGGGTGCCGCCTGTTCCCTTGATGCCTCGGCCAGCACATTCTCCACCAATTGCTCCATATAATCGAGCGATTGTGCAACGGTTTCAGGCCGTTGCGCCCCCTCGCCGTCCATGTTCGCCATCACCGCGCGCAGCGCAAACAGCGGCTGCCGCAAGTCATGGCACGTCTCCGCCAACGCCCGGCTGCTCGCCTGCGCCATCGTCTGGGCCAGCTCATAACTGCGGTCCAGCCGGCTAAGTCGCTGCATCAGCTTCACATTATTCTCCTGAACCGCCAGCCGCGCCCGCATCGCCGCATCCCGCTCGCGGCGCAGCAAGATATAGCCGCTGACCAGCGCCAACCCCATCATCAGCCCATCAAAGACCATCGCCCCGCTCATCACCGTCAAAATCTGGATGCGGGTCAGCTCAATGCCCAGCCACCGCGCCGCCACCGTGGCGAAGACCGCCACCAAAAAGCCTGACCAGCCAATCACATAGAAGATGTAGCGAACCCCTGCCCGGCGCATCGCGGCAATCCCCAGCACAAGGAACCCGACCACCGAAAGCGCCGTCACCGCCACAGCAATGTCCTTCAATATGCGCACCTCGACCACAAGGCTGGCAGCCACCATCACCAGCTGGCTGGCCATCAAAACGCTCAACACCCGGTCCGTCCGCGGCGCAAATCGCCACGTTTCAAGGTAGTTGCGGGCGAACCAGGCCGCCGTGACCACCAGCATCGCGCCCAGTGGCAGCGATGAAAACTCGTTCCATTCCGGCCGGTCGGGCCACAAGAATCGAAACGCATGCCCCTCGCGCTGCAAGATGTAGAGCAGCACACTCGAAGCATAGACCCCATAAGACAGAAACACCTGCCGCTGCGTCACCGCAGCGGCAATCAGTCCCGCCAGTGCACAGGCAATGATGATGCCATAAAGCACGAAGTCCCGTGCCATCTTGCCATTGGTATAGTTGATGAAACTTGTCGGCGTCTCGATGTTGAACGGCATTGCCGTCGAGCCATCAGACCGGTATCTCATCCACAATACAGATGGCCCCGGCGGCAACGCAAGCGGGCTGGCCAGCTCATGAAAAGCAAGGGGGCGCGTATCAAATGCCATGGATGCAGACTGCCGGAAGACGCGCCGTGTCATCCCCCCCGCCTCAAGCCAGACCTCGATTTCGCTCATGAAATTGGCGCCGACATGGATCACGCGCTCCTGCGCCGCACCCGGGTTCTGTATCGGCAGCCGCAGCCAGATCGCCTCCGGCCGGCTGCTGAAATTGGGCTCCGCCCGCGCCACATCCCGGAACTCCGCCACCCGCGCCTGCGCATCCTCCACCCCCATCTGCGCGCCGCGCGGCTCGATGAAGCTCTGCATCGACTGGCCCACCGCCCGCACCGGCTCGCCGGGCCTCACCACCAGCGGCGCCGCTCCGGTCGGCGCGCAGAGCAACACCGCCAGCACCAGAGCCATCAGCCTCAGCATGGTGACCCATGGCTGAAGGCCAGCCTTGCCGCGTCGTCCTCGCTGATGATCATGCCATCGTGCGCGCCGGGGTGCGCGCTGCACTGGAGGAAACCGGCCGGTATATCATCGTCGAAGAGGCCGCCACGGGCCTGTCGGCGCTCGCCGAGGCGCGCGTGCATCAGCCTGACCTCATCCTCCTCGATGCTGCCATGCCCATGGGCTCCGGGCTTGAGATCCTTGAAGAATTGCGTCGCTGGTGTCCGCAGACCTGCATCGTCGTGCTCACCGGGCTGACCTCGCGCGGCGTCCTGCGCTTTGTCCAGGCCGCCGGCGCTGACGGTCTGTTCCTGAAGAGCGACCCGCCGGACATCTGGGTTCCCCTGCTCGACATGCTCGGCAAGGGCGGCTTCATCACCTCCCCCGCCGCTGCCGCCGCGCTGGCCGAGGATGTGCAGACCGACGGCCTGTCGCGGCGTGAAATGCAGGTGCTTCTGGCGGTCGCGCGCGGCGAAGGCAATGCCGCCATCGCCGAGCGTCTCGGCATCAGCGCCAAGACGGTCGACAAGCACCGCACCAGCCTGATGCGCAAGCTGGGCGTTCATTCGGTCGCCGAGCTCCTCGCCGTGGCGCTGCGTGAAGGCCTGCTCGACACCGCCCGCCATATCTGACTCCCTCACCCCTCGCACAGCCAGACTGCCACGACGCCGCCCAAGGGACCAGAGCGCCAGCGCACCAGGGCCAAAATGGGGTATCGCCCCCATATCGGTTGAATCCTGCCCGGCTTAACAATTCCGCCCAGAGCGCCGAGCCCGGATTCGGTGTGCCTGAGGGGAATCAATCATGGCCAACACCACCGCACGGACAGGACGTTTCCTCGCAGGCGCATCACGGCTCGCCGTCACCTCGGCGGTCACGCTCTCCGTGCTCGGCTTCGTCACCCCCGTTCTTGCCCAGAGCGTCAACACCGTGCCCGACCCCGCCACCGGGGCCACGCTCGCGGTGCGCAGGGTCTTTGACGGCGCCGCGCTGACCACTGATGGCCGGCTCGTCATCCTCGATCCGCAGGTCGGCGCGCAGGTGCCCGACCCCGCCGACGGCGCCTCCACCGTCGCCGTTACCGAAGTGCTGTTCAACCCCGACACTGGCCTCGCCGAACGGCTGGTGCTCGCCGACGGGCGCACCATCGATGTCGTGCGTGATGTCAGCGCCCAAGCGGTCCTCGACCCTGCCCCTGACAGCGGCGCCGGCCCCGGCCCCGGCGTGCTGCCGGCGGCCGACGAAAATCGCAATCTGTTCAGTGAGTCGAGAAACGCGCCAGACGGCGGGGCCGGGTCCGGCGCGACACTGCTGGACAGCGCCGGAGCGGGCGGCGGCGGCGGCTCGCTGGCGGCTGCCGACCGCACCGTCAACAGCGCCATCGAAGCTGACGCAACCGTGTTTCCCGCTGTCATCATCGGTGGTGTCACGGTCTTTCCAGAGATCGCGCTTCCCCTGTCTGGTGCCGTTCTTTCAGCGAACGGCGGCGACGGCGGCCGGGGCGGTGACGGCGGCAGTTTCGTCGGCATCACCCGGGCCGGCGCGCGCGGCGGAAATGGGTCGACGGGGCCGAGCGTCACCCTGCGCAACAGTGGCACGATTTCCGTCTCGCCGCGCGGCGGCTTTGGCATGTTCGTGGCCAGCCGTGGCGGCAATGGCGGTCGCGGCGGTGACGGTGCCTTTGGCTTCACCTCCGATGCCGGCAATGGCGGCAATGGCGGCAACGGCGGCACAGCGATTGCGACCAACAACGCCACCGGCATCATCACCACGCTGAAGGCCGGCAGCTATGCCGTTTATGCGCGCAGCCTCTCCGGCACGGGCGGTAATGGCGGCGATGCTGATCTCTCCTTCGATTCCGAAGCGGGCGACGCCGGCAGCGGCGCCAATGGCGGACTGGCGGTTGCAAACAATTTCGGCGGTGCAATCTATACCTTTGGCCGCTCGGCGCATGGCCTGTTTGCCCAGTCGATCGGCGGCGCCGGTGGCGATGGCGGTGATGCCGACGGGCTGGTGGCCTTCCCGGGCAGCGCCAATGCCGGCGGCAGCGGCGGCACGGTCGAGGGCGCCAACACGGGTCTGATCGACACGCGCGGCAATGATGCCCATGGCATGCTCGGCCAGAGCATCGGCGGCGGCGGCGGGGATTCGGGCAGCGGCGGTGGCCTTGTCGTCATTGGCGCAGGCGGCGGCTCGGGCAGCAATGGCGGGTCGGTCACGCTGCTGAGCGAGGCTGGCACCATTCTGACGGCCGGTGACCGGGCATTCGGCATGCTCGCCCAATCCATCGGCGGTGGTGGCGGATCAAGCGGCACTGCCGGCGGCCTGGTCGCCATCGGTGGCGCAGGCAGTGGCGGTGGCACCGGGGGGGCAACACGCGTCGAAGCCCGGGCCGGCAATCTCATTTCGACCAGCGGTCGCGACGCGCACGCAATGGTTGCCCAGTCGATCGGCGGCGGCGGCGGCACCGGCGGCTCGACCGGCGGCCTTGTCGCGCTTGGCGGTGCGGGCGGCAGCGGCGGCAACGCCGGCCAGGCCACCGCGCTCAATTCGGGCACCATCCAGACCAGCGGGATCAATGCGCGCGGCATCATCGCCCAGTCGATCGGCGGCGGCGGCGGCACCGGCGGGGCTGCCGGCGGCGGCGTGTCGCTTGGCGGCAGCGGCTCGGGGGCGGGCAGCGGCGTGGCTGTCACCGGCACCAACAACGGACTGGTGACAACCACCGGCCTGGCCGCCACGGGGCTGCACTTGCAGTCGATCGGCGGCGGCGGTGGCTTTGGCGGGCCATCTGGCGGTGCGGTGTCGATCGGCGGCAGCGGCGCGCGCGCCGGCAATGGCGGCGTGGTGACGGGCACCAACAGCGGGCTGGTCGAAACCAGCGGCGACTTTGCGCGCGGTATTCTGGCCCAGTCGATCGGCGGCGGCGGCGGCGATGGCGGTGGCAGCGGCGGCGCGGTGGCGATCGGTGGCCGTTCGTCGAGCGCGGGATCGGGCAGCACCACGACCGTCACCAACAGCGGCCGCATTGTCACCGGCGGCGCTTTTTCCAATGCGATCCAGGCCCAGTCGATCGGCGGCGGTGGCGGCACGGGCGGCTCGAGCGGGGGTCTGATCACCGTCGGCGGGCGGGCGGGTGCCGGTGGCGGCTCGGGCACGGTGCGGGTGACCAATTCGGGCGTCATCGAAACCGGCGGTGATTTCTCCAGCGGCGTCTATGCCCAGTCGGTTGGCGGCGGCGGCGGGGATGGCGGCCAGGCCACCTCGCTTTCGGCCTTTGTCGGCGTTTCGGTGGGCGGCAGTGGCGGCAGCGGCGGCGCAGGCGGCACGGTCACGGTTGAAGGCGGCACGCGCCCGGTAGCGATTGACGGCGTCTCGCGCGATCTGCCGGCGCTGGTGCGCACCGCGGGCAACTTCTCCACCGGCATCTATGCCCAGTCGGTCGGCGGCGGCGGCGGCAATGGCGGGGCGGCGATCCAGGGCACGCTCGGCGCCTTCGGCGCGGTTTCGGTTGCCGTGGGCGGCGCGGCCGGCAGCGGCGGTGCGGGCGGCACAGTCAATGTCACCGGCGAGCAGGTGATCGAGACGCTGGGGGCGTTTTCCACCGGCATCTATGCCCAGTCGGTCGGCGGCGGCGGCGGCAATGGCGGGCTGAGCGTGGCGGCGGCCGCATCGGGCGGGCCGGTTTCGGGCAGCATTTCGGTTGGCGTTGGCGGGCGCGGCGGCTCGGGCGGCATCGGCGGCGGCGTGACGCTGAACGGCGGCGGCCTTGCGGTCACGCGCGGGGACTTCTCCACCGGCATCTTCGCCCAGTCGGTGGGCGGCGGCGGCGGCAATGGCGGCTTTGCCGTCAGCTTCTCGGGCGCGGGTGCGGCGGCGGCAGCGGTAGCGATTCCCGTTGGCGTGGGCGGCAGTGGCGGCAGCGGCGGGCGCGGCGGCAATGTCGATGTCGATTATGATGGCGGCCTGGTCACCGAGGGTCTGTTCTCCAACGCGCTGCTGGCCCAGTCGGTCGGCGGCGGCGGCGGCAATGGCGGCTTCAACATCTCGGCAGCGGTGGCAGGCGCGGGTGCGGGCGCGGGCGGCGTTGCGGTCGGTGTCGGCGGCAGCGGCGGCAGCGGCGGCAACGGCGGCACGGCGGACAGCAGCCTGATCGGCGATGTGATGACCAGCGGCGCCTTTTCGACGGCGCTGGTGATCCAGAGTGTGGGCGGCAGCGGCGGCAATGGCGGCTATAATATTTCAGGCTCGCTCACAGCGTCTGGCACGGGTGCGGGCGCGGTCTCGGTCGGCATCGGCGGCAGCGGTGCCGGGGCTGGCACCGGTGGCACGGCGACCAGCAATCTGGCCGGCAATCTGGTGACCATGGGCGATTTTGCCGCGGGCATCCTCACCCAGTCGGTCGGCGGCGGCGGCGGCAATGGCGGGTTCAACGTCTCGGGCAGCATTTCGGGCGCGGCGACGGGTACGGGCGCGCTCAGCGTCGGCGTGGGCGGCGCGGGTGGTGGTGGCGGGGCGGCCGGCACCGTCACTGCGACCCGCACGGGCGATCTGGAAACGCGGGGCGCGGGCGCTGCCGGCTTCATCGCCCAGTCGCTCGGCGGCGGCGGCGGCAATGGCACGGTCAATGTTGCCGGCAGCATCACCGGCGCGGGCTCGGGCTCGGGCAATGTTTCGGTGGGTGTTGGCGGCGCGGGCGGCGGTGCGGGCGCAGGCGGCAGCGTGTCCGCGACGATCACCGGCACCACCATCACGCGCGGCAATGAGGCGGAGGCCATCATCGCCCAGTCGGTGGGCGGCGGCGGCGGCAATGGCGGGGTCAATGTGTCCGCCGGGCTCGGGCTGACGGCAGCGGGCGGCGGGCTCGGCGTCGGGGTTGGCGGCACCGGCGGCATGGGCGGTGCCGGCGGCGCGGTCTCGCTGGGGCTGACCGGCGGCGTGATGACCGAGGGCGACGATGCAGCGGCTGTGCTGGCGCAGTCTGTTGGCGGCGGCGGCGGCAATGGCGGCGTCAATGTCACCGGCGTGGTCACGCTGGCAGCAGGCGCTGGCGGCTCCATCGGCGTCGGTGTGGGCGGCAAGGGCGGCGGCGGCGGCGCGGGCGGCGCAGCCTTTGCGATGGTCAATTCCGACATCGCCACCATGGGCGCGCGGTCCGATGCGCTCATCGTCCAGTCGCTCGGCGGCGGCGGCGGCAATGGCGGGGTCAATGTCACGGGCACCATCAACGCGACGACGGGCGCGGGCGGCGGGCTTGCGGTCGGTGTTGGCGGCTTTGGCGGCACCGGCGGCACGGGTGGTGCGGCCACTCTGTCCTTCACCGGTGCTGCCACGACGGCGGGTGCAGAATCGACCGCTGTGCTGGTGCAGAGCCAGGGTGGCGGCGGCGGCAACGGCGCACTCAATGTGTCGGGCGCGGCCAGTTTCTCGACGGCGAGTGCGGTGGGCGCTGCGGTGGGCGTTGGCGGCTTTGGCGGCACCGGCGGTCTTGCCAGCCGCGCCGATGCGACCGTGAGCGGCGACATCGGCACCAGCGGCACGGGTTCGGAAGCCGTGATGGTGCAGTCGCTGGGCGGCGGCGGCGGCAATGGCGGTGTCAATTTCGCCGCTGGCGTGTCGCTGGCGACGACGACCTCAGTGGCCGGCAGCGTTGGCATCGGCGGCTTCGGCGGCGGCGCATCGGCCGGCGGCGACGCGGTGCTGACCCGCACCGGCACGACCATGACCAGCGGGGCGGAAGCAGACGCAGTTGTAGTCCAGTCGCTCGGTGGCGGCGGCGGGCGCGGCGGGCTCAATGTTGCCGGCGGGCTCGGCTTCTCGGGCAGCGGCGCGCTCAGTGGTGCCATCGGTCTTGGCGGCTTTGGCGGCGGCGGCGGGGCCGGTGGCCTTGCCGAAGCCACGATCAGCGGTGATGTCATCGCCACCGGGCTGCGGGATGACCGGGTCGAAGAGACCGAGGAAACCGAGTTCCTGTTCCTCAAGCGGATCGTCGAGACGCGGGTGCGCGAGGGCGGTTCGAACGGCATATTGGTGCAGTCGGTTGGCGGCGGCGGCGGCGACGGCGGGGTGAACATCTCGGGCGGCGTTGCCTTTTCGGGCGGCAGCGGCGGCAAGGCCTTGTCGCTCGGCATCGGCGGCTTTGGCGGCGACGGCGGGGCCGGCGGTGACGCGCGGCTGACGATGTCTGGTGTTGGGGAAAGCGAAGCGCCCGCCATGGTCAGCGCGATCGGCGATGACAAGGCGGCGATCATCGTCCAGTCGGTTGGCGGCGGCGGCGGCAATGGTGGGCTCAACATCGCGGGCGGCATCACCAACGGCACCTCGCTCACGCTCGGCTTTGGCGGCGCGGGCGGCGGCGGCGGCACCGGCGGCGCGGTCACGGTCGATGCCAATGTTCTGGCCAGCGCTGCGGGCAACGGCGCGACCGGCATTCTTGCCCAGTCGCTGGGTGGCGGCGGCGGCACCGGCGGCATCAACATCTCGGGCGGCATTCTGGCAGGCGCCGGCACGACCCCGCTGGTCACCTTCGGCATGGGTGGCCGCGGCGGGGCGGGCAGCCGGGCCGGCAGCGTGACCGCGAGCACATCCGGCGGGGCGGCCGTCGAAGGCGTTGGCGCCACCGGTATTCTCGCCCAGTCACTGGGTGGCGGCGGCGGCAATGGCGGGCTCAACATCGCCGGCAATCTGACCGCCGCCAAGGGCTTCAATGTTGCCATCGGCATCGGCGGCACCGGCGGCACCGGCGCGGACGGCGGCCTGGTCACCCTCAATGCCGGCGGCATGGTGCAGGTCGATGGGCGCGGGATTGATGATGCCGACCTCGATCTTGTCGACCGGGACGACCGCGCCACCGGCGTGCTGGCGCAGTCGGTTGGCGGCGGCGGCGGCAATGGCGGCGTCAACATCAGCGGGGCCGGTGCCAATGCCGGGACGCCGCTCGTTATCGGTGTTGGCGGCAGCGGCGGCGCGGGGGGTGCTGGCGGCGGTGTCACGCTGACGCGCAGCGGCATGACCGAAGTGCTGGGGGACAACGCCATGGGCGTGATCGCCCAGTCGATCGGCGGCGGCGGCGGCAATGCCGGGCTCAACATCCTGACGTCTGCCACGATCAAGGCGAAGTTCGATGTGCAGGTCGCCATCGGCGGCAGCGGCGGCGAAGGCTCGGACGGCGGTTTGGTCGATGTGACCCACAGTGGCGACATTGCGCTGGCGGGCAAGTCGTCAACCGGTCTTCTCGCCCAGTCGGTGGGCGGCGGCGGCGGCAATGCGGCGGCCAATGTCAATGTCAGCCTGGTCGGCAACCGCGGCGGCAGCGATGGCGGCACGGCACCTGACACCAAGACGCTTGACCTGGCGCTCGGCGGCGCGCCGGGCGGCGGCAGCGCGGGCGGCGCTGTCACGGTGGTTCATGGCGGCAGCATCACCATGGGCGGCGCGACCTCCACCGGCCTGCTTGCGCAGTCGATCGGTGGCGGCGGCGGCAATGCGGCGGCGAACTACAGCTACAATCTCAACGACGAAGGCGCGGTCAGCCTCGCGCTGGGCCGGCGTGGCGGCACCGGCGGCACCGGCGGCAGAGTGACCGTAACCACGGGTGGCAGCATCACCACCGCCGGGCTTGGCGGCCATGCCGTCCATGCGCAATCGATTGGCGGCGGCGGCGGCACCAGCGAGACGACCGTGTTCAGCGTCGAGGGGGACCGTGGCGGCGAGGACGGCAAGGCCAAGCAGTTGGGCAACCTCGAACTCGCCTTCGGCCTTGAGGGCGGCGAGGGCGCGGCTGCGGGCGCGGTCAGCGTCACCAACAATGGAACGCTCGGCACCAGCGGCGATCGCGCACACGGCGTGCTCGCTCAGTCGATTGGCGGCGGCGGCGGTGCTGGCGGTGCGGCCTTTGTCGACAAGTTCCAGGAATTGCCCGACCTCGGGCTCGACAGTGCCGAAGACGAGAGCAGCTATTCGATCGCCTTCCAGATGGGCGGTACCGGCGGCACCGGGGCTGCGGCCGCCACGGTCGATGTCATCAACACCGGCCTGATCACCACGGCGGGCGCACGCGCCAATGCTATGCTCGCCCAGTCGATCGGCGGCGGCGGCGGGGAAGGCGGCCTGGCGTTCAATGTCGACACGCCGGGCCGGACCAACAGCCGCTCCCTCGAAATCGCCCAGGGCGGCGATGGCGGCACGGGCGCGGTCGCCGGCGCAGTGACGGTCGACAATGCCGGCATGCTCGTCACCGAGGGGGATGAAGCCAGCGCCATTCTCGCCCAGTCGATCGGCGGCGGCGGCGGCAATGCCGGGCTCACGGGCAATTTCTCGCTGCTGCGGCCTGACGGGCAGAACAACGCCGCATCCATCGTCATCAACCGCGGCGGCACCGGCGGCACCGGGGCTGCGGCCGGCGCTGTGCGCGTCGACAACCGGGCCGGCGCCAGCATCGCCACGGCGGGCCGCGAGGCGCACGGCGTGCATGCCCAGTCGATCGGCGGCGGCGGCGGCAATGGCAGCGCCATCCTGTCTGCCAATGCCGCGGTCGGCAATGAAAGCTATGCCCTTGGTCTCAACATCGGCGGCGATGGCGGCACCGGCGGCACCGGCGGCCTTGTCGAGGTCGACAATGCCGGCAGCATCGTCACGCAAGGCCGCGAAGCGCATGGCATCTTCGCCCAGTCGATCGGCGGCGGCGGCGGCAATGGCGGGGTGTCGCTCGCCATCGGCAATCTCGCGGTGCGTGCCTCCAATGAGGCGACGCAGGTCATGCTGGCGCTTGGCGGCAGCGGCGGGGCGGGCAATGATGCCGGCGCTGTCACCGTGTCGAACAGCGGCACCATCGCCACGTCGGGCGTGCGCGCACACGGCATCTTCGCCCAGTCGCTGGGCGGCGGCGGCGGCAATGCCGGCATCGGCATCTCGGCGACGACCAGCCTGCCGCTGAACGTGTTGACCAATGTGCTCGGCGTGATCTTTGGCGGGCGCGGCGGCGAAGGCGGGCAGGGCGGCGAGGTGACCGTCAACCATAGCGGCGATATTCTCGTCACCGGGCGCGGCGCTGAAGCCGTGCTGGCCGAGAGCATCAACGGCGGCGGCGGCGGCATCGCGCTTGATCTGAACGGCATCACCAGCTCGCCTGGAGGCCAGATCATTCCCGGTGTCGACGGCTTCACCACGCCGCCGTTGCTCACCCTGTTTGGCGGCGGCGCCGGGCTGGGGGACAGTGTCGCCGAACGCGTGACCCTCAACCTCACCGGCACGATGCGCTCGCGCGGCGCGGCGGCGGTCGGGGTCAGCGCCCAGTCGGTCGGCGGCGGCGGCGGCCGCATCGACCTTGATCTGGCCTTTGTCGAAGACGGCATGGGGGCCGGCGGCGCGCTTGGCCTCGATGTCGGGCTTGGCGGTGAAGAAAGCATGATGGTGGATGGCGGCGCGCTGGAAACAGCGCACAGCGGCGATATCATTGCCGAGGGCGCGGATGCGCTGGGCCTGCTGCTTCAGTCGCTGGGCGGCGGCGGTGGCCGGGCCAATCTCGCGCTTTCGGGCGGCGCATCAGAGCTTGGCGCGGTGGCGCTGCGGCTGGGTGGCCGGGCGCAGCAGAATGCGCGCGGCGGCGCGGTTTCGCACATCCAGACTGGCAGCCTGATGGCGCTGGGTGACGGCGCGATCGGCGCGCTGGTCCAGTCGATCGGCGGTGGTGCCGGCCTGATCAACTTCCGCTTCACGCCTGGCGCGGCCGAGGCGGTCGCGGCGCCTGCCGAGGCGCTGGGCCGGTTCGCTTCGCTGGACCTCATGCCACTGTCGGCGGGCGAGGTGGTTCCGGTCGATGGCACGCTGGTGCTGGGGGCCGAGGGCGGCACCGGGCTCGATGGCGGCGCGGCGAGCCTTGAAGTCAGCGGCGATGTGATGACCAGCGGCGTCGGGGCGCCGGGCGTGGTGCTGCAATCGATCGGCGCGGGCGGCGGTGTCGCCCGTCTCGGCGGCAGCGACGGGTTCGCCATCACGCTTGGGGCCGGCGACGGGGCCAGCGGCGACGGCGATGCGGTCAGTCTTGTGGTCGGCGGCATGGTCGCCACCGCAGGCAGCGGCGCGCACGGCGTCGTGCTGCAATCGATCGGCGGCGGCGGCGGCGCGGTGTTCGGGGCCGGGCCGGACAGCAGCATTACCCTCTCCAGCGCCAACAGCGGCAATGGCGGCGCGGTGTCGCTGGAGCTGGCCAGCGACATCTCGGTCGCCGGGCCGGACAGCGTGGCTGTGGTCGCGCAGAGCCTCGGCGGCGGCGGCGGGCTGGTCGACAACCGCTTCTTCGGCAGCGCTGGCGGCGCGGGCGCGGGCGGCAGCATCACGCTGGCGCTGGGCGGCAATGTCAGCGCGCTGGCAGACGGCGCCACGGCAGTGCGGGCGCAGAGCGCCGGGGGCTCCGGCGGCGGCGGCGATATCACCGTCACGGTGGCGGAAGGGCAGAGCCTGATGGCCGGCCTTGGCGGCACCGCACTCGCCCTCGACGGGGGGGCGGCCAATCGCTTCACCAACAATGGCTCAGTGATGACGCTCGACGGCCTGGCCGGCCTTGCTGTCCTCGGCACCGGCGGCGACGATGTCATCGACAATCGGGGCACGCTGATGGGCAATGTCCTGCTCGGCGGCGGGGCCAACGGCCTGCTCAACCGCGAAGGGGCGCTGATCGTCACCGGCACCACGCTGGGCTTGGGTGCGGCGGGCAATGTCTTTGAAAATGCCGGCGAGCTTCGTCCCGGCGATGTCGATACGCTGGCGACCACGGCGCTTTCGGGCAGCTTCGTCCAGGCCGCGACCGGCATCACCATCGCCGAGGCCGATCTTTCCGACAACAGCTTTGACGCCATCAACGCCAGCGGCACGGTCGCGGTGTCGGGCGCGATCGACCTGCGCCTGCTCAACACCGCGCAGTTCACGCCCGGTGCCTTTTCGGCGCGGCTCTTCACGGGCGCCGGCGGGGCCTCGATGTCCGATGTTGCGCTCAGGGCCGACAGTTCGGTGGTGCTCAATCTGCTCGGCATGTCGGTGCAGGGCGGTGCGGTGCAGGTCGATTATGACCTCAGCTTCGCGCCTGATGCGGCCATCGGCAACCGCGCTGACTTTGGCGAATATCTCAACCGAGTGCAGACCGAGGGCGTCAGCGCGGCGCTCGCCGACACCTTCATTGGCCTGATCGGCCAGCAGGACGAGGCGACCTACATCGATCTGCTCACCCAGATGGGCGGCGAATTCTATGCCGAACAGACCGTCCATGCGCTTGAGGGTGCGCAGGCCTTTGGCGCGCGGGTGCGCCAATGTGGTGCCGCCTATGATGCGCGGCTGACCGACCGCGCGCTCTGTGCTTGGGCCGAGTTTGACTATGAAGACAGCCGGCTCGATGCGCAGGCGGGGATGGCGCGCGTCAATCGCGAGGGCAAGAGCTTCTCGGGCGGCGCGCATTACCGGCTTGAGAGCGGCCTCAGCTTCGCGCTCGGCGTCGGCTTCGGCGATCATCGGCTTGATGGCTATGATGGCCGCTGGACTGCGCGCGGCAACAGCAAGCGGCTGGGCGCGGGCATCGCCTATGACATCGGCAAGGCCCGCATCGGGGCGACGGTTGCCTATTCGGATGCCAGCTACAACAGCACCCGCCTGCTGCCGGGCTTCATGCCCTCATCGGCAGCCTCGCGGCGCGACATCGGCAGCCTGCTGGCGGAGGCGAGCGTCGATTACCGCTTCGACTTCGGCAGCCTGTCGCTGCGGCCCTCGCTGGGCGTGGGGCTGGTTTCGCTGTCGGGCGGCGACTTGACCGAAAGCGGCGCGGCAGCGCGCGACCTCGAGATCGCCAGCAACGGCGAGACGTTCAGTTGGGTGCTGCCCGGCGTCGAGCTGGCCTATAATGCCAAGCTGTCGGGTGGATGGACGCTGCGGCCGTTCGTGCGGGCGGCGGTGCGTCAGTATCTGGGCGATGACACGCTGGGCGCGGCCGGCCGCTTCGCCGCCGACGACAGCGGGGTCGATCCCTTCCTTGCCATCGTGCCGATCAACAAGACCCGGTTCGAAGGCGAAGCGGGCCTGGCCATCGGCAACCAGCGCGGCATCAACCTGTCGGCGGCCTGGCGCACGATGCGCTCCTCAGACCGGCAGAGCAACGCCGGCACGCTGCGCCTGTCGGTGCCCTTCTAGCGCCAGGGGCGGCACAGGCGGGCTAGCCGCCCAACCCTTTTGACAGGGCGGGGCGGCTGCGGCAAACGCTGGGCCTTGCTTCGGCGAAGGGCCGCCTGTCTTGAACCACCGACCGACATGAGTTCCGTGCCGCCTGAACCGCCGGGCGAGGCCGTGCCGGGCGCGGCGCGCAGCAGCGCCGCGCTGGGGCAGCGCGTGGCTGGCTCGGCCGGGCTGCTCTGGCTGCTCTCCATGGGGCTGCGGCTGGTGTCCACGCTGTCGATGCTGGTGCTGGCGCGGGTGCTGGTGCCGGAGGATTTCGGCCTGGTGGCGCTGGCCGGCGCGGTGATCGTCATTCTCGACGTGATGACCAATTTTCAGGCCGGGGCCGCGATCATCAAGACGCGGGACCCGGACAAGGCGCTGTTCGACACGGCCTTCACGCTCAACATCGCGCGCGGGCTGCTTGCCGCCGTAGTTTTGCTGGCGCTGGCGGTGCCGCTGGCCGGCTTCATGGAGACGCCGGCGCTGGGGCCGGTGTTGATGGCGCTGGCAGTGCCGCTGGTCATCAACAGCTTTGCCAATCCCTATTTCATCCTGTTCGCCCGTGATCTGGATTTCCGCGCCGAGACCCGTCGGCGCGCGGCCGCCGCAGTCGCCGGCAGCCTCGCCTCGATCGCGCTGGCGCTGATCTTTCGCAGCTATTGGGCGCTCATCGCCGGCAATCTGGTGCAGGCGCTGGTGTCGGTGGCGCTCAGCTGGTGGCGCGTGCCGGGCCGCCCCGGCCTGTCACTCGCCCGCTCGCGGGAGCTGCTGGGCTTTGGCGGGTGGCTGGTAGTGCAGCAGATGGCGCAGCAGATCGGCCTGAAGTTCGACTACTTCTTCATCGTCAAGGTGCTCGATCCGGCGACGCTGGGGGCTTATCACGTTGGCAATCAGGTCAACATGCTGGCCACCGGCGATGCTGTGCCAGCGCTTTCAAAGGCGCTCTTCCCCGCCTTCTCAACAATCAATGATGACCCCGCGCGGCTGCGCCGCAATTATCTCGACGTTCAGGCCATTGCCGTGGCCATCGCGCTGCCAATGGGCATCGGCCTTGCCATACTCGCCGAGCCGCTGGTGCTGCTGCTGTTCGGCCCAGGCTGGGAAAAGGCGGTGCCAGTCGTCCAGATCATGGCGCCGCTCCTGAGCCTTCAGGCCCTTGGCGCCGGGGTCGATGGCATGGCCATGGCCTTGGGGCACACAAAGCTGCTCGCCACCCGGCAAGGCATCTACATCGCCGCGCGCACCGCGCTGATTGTCGCGGGCTGGTTCAACGGCGGCTTTCTCGGCGTCATTGTCGGCCGTGCAGTATCGGGGATCATTTATCCGGCGTGGAACCTCCTGCTTGGCGCATCGCTGACAGCGAGTCGAGCAACTGATCCACTGATTGCCAGTTGGCGCAGTTTCCTCGCCGCTTTTGTTATGGCGGCCGGCCTTGTGCTCGTCCCGGTCCCACCAACAGCCGGCATTGGCTGGCTCGCGGCGCATCTTGCACTGCGCGTGGTGTTTGGTGGCGCGCTTTATCTGGGCGTCATGGCGCTGCTCTGGCAGCTGTCGGGCCGACCTGTCGGCGCTGAGAAGCGAATTATTGAACAGGCGCGCGGTCTGATCGCGCGGCGCAGTTCTCGCAGCGCTGCTTGACCTGCCCGGGTTGCAGGCTCGGCAATGGTCACTATACCACATCTACCGGCTCGAACGGCCCAACCGCAGGATGCACATGAAAGTCCCGGCCCCTATCAGGAAGCTGCTTCGCCCGCTTGTGCTTCGATGGCGGGGCTTGCGCGAATATGTTTATGATTTTCATCAGTTCACCGCTTCATCCAGTGCAGTTGAAACTGAATTGAACGAAGCCCAACTGCGCGCTGTTATTGTCAAGGAATATCATCGCCTTGAAAAGGGGCTTGCTCTGCCCTCTCCTCGCGTCGGCTTTGGTCGCTTCGTGGTCAATGCGCTCTTCAATCTCGTGCCGCGCTACGAGACTCGCTTCGGCGCGGCTGCCGTTACCGAGGAGGCCCGCGCTGCGCTTCATCAATATAGAGCATCGCCGTGGTGTGCGTCTGATCTCGCCGGTCGCATCGATGCCTTTCTTCAGGCAACGCCTGCCGAGACGCTGCCAGCAGCGGGCGCCATGTCGGTTCGGCGCGATGCTATTCGCAAGTCCAGCATGGTCGATTTCGCGGCCTTTGCTGAAAGCCGCTATTCGGTGCGTGATTTCACCGGCGAGCAGGTGCCGCCGGCAGCGATCCGCGAGGCCGTGTCCATCGCGATGAAATCGCCGCGCGTGTGCAATCGCGGCACCACTCGCTGTCACGCAGCCTTTGATCCTGCCGTCCGAGCACGTGCTTTGGCGCTACAAAACGGCAATGCCGGCTTTGGTGATCTTGCCGGGGCTGTTCTCGTCATTACCTCTTCGCGGCATGGCTTTACCGACTTTGGTGAGCGCAACCAATGCTGGGTAGATGGTGGGCTGTTTGCCATGTCGCTCAACTATGCGTTGCATGCTGCAGGTTACGGCACCTGCATGCTCAACTGGAGCGCTCTGTCCAGCCGCGACCGAGCCTTAAGGCACGCGCTCGGTATATCGGAGGACGAGGCCATTATCACCATGATGGCAGTCGGCGTCATGAAGGAAGCGTTTCAGGTCGCCATTTCGCCGCGCGAGCGGGTTGAACATGTGTTTCATATTCTCGATGGGGATATTCCCGACCTGTCCGAAGGGAGTATCGCGCCGATCGCATCAGGGCCTTGAGAGCAGTTCCCCGATTCGCGCGAAGGTGGCATCCACCGTCGCTTTCTGAGCATCGATGGCGGCGCTGATCTCGGCGCAGAGCCGGTCGTGGTTGGCCATGGCATAGTCGACGCGGGTCATCGCCTGGTCCACGATCTCGCCGCTGGTCCATAGCTGCTCGTCATTGGCGTCGATGATGAGATCGGAGCGGCCCAGCATGGTGCCGATCACGCCTTCATATTTCTTCGAATAGGCGAGGCTGATGGCCGGCTTGCCCATCTGGAAGGTGGAGACGGCCGGGTGCATTCGCCCGGTGAGCGTGAACAGGCCGTGGCCCAGCAGGAAGCGCGCGCGGGTCTGGAGCACGCGTTCGGTCACCAGCACGCAGCGGGCGCGGTAACCGGGCGCAAGGCGCGCCGCCACCGCCTCGATGTTGGCTGCCTCGTCGCCGTAATAGCGGCCATGGGTGTGCGCCAGCAGGCAGAGTTTCTTGCCCGCCATGTCCGGCCGGGCGAGAATTTGTGTGGCCATGTCGGCATGGCGCTGGATGAAGGCGTCGGCATCGCTCGTATAATGGCCTGCGCCTCTTTTGGCGCCCAGTCCCGAGACGATCATTGTCGCATAGCAATCTGGCTCAAGGCTATTCGCTGCCAGTATTTCCTGCGCAATATCGGTGCGATGCTGCAACGGCAGGTCCGCATAGGCGAGGTCGGTGCTCTGCTGCACGCGCGATGTAACACCGAGTTCGTCGCGCAGATAGGCGGTGCACCAGAGGTCTCGGGGGAAAATGTGCATCGCCGGCAACAGCGCGCTTGCAGCAAGACGATTGGGCCGCCGGGCGAAAGGTCCGATTGTCTGTCCCAGAAGGATCACCGGCGCAGCCAGTTGCATGTGCCGAAGGTGCACGAGCTGGCGCCAAATCTGTGTGCCGTAATATTCGGAAATGTCGTCGCCCCCGAGCATCAGAACGAGGTCCATGTTTCGCGCCTCATTTGGTCGGAAGAAGCTGCGCCCAAGCGCCTTCAAGCGCATATTCTGGCTGAACGGGATGTCAGGCCGGTGACGAACCAGCATATCTGCGCTGACACCATCGAGCTCTGACACCACCTCGTCGATGTCGGTGGCTTCAAAAAAATCGCAGTGAAATCGACAGCTGTCGCCTAGCAGCTTGCGCATCCGGTAGATGGTGATCAAACCCATCATGCCGGTTCCGTAATTGTCGAGACTAGGAAAGCCGCGAACCAGAATATTCCTCATCACGGCTCCGCTCATCGCTCTGAAGAGCGTTTATCCGATGACCTTGTGCCGCACAAGCTCTCGACTGGATGTCAGGGGTCAGAGCAACCCATTGCAAACATGCACATCATTATCGTCTGCGCCACTATCGGCGGGGGCAGCAGGCTGTGTGTGGAACGCGCGCACGACATGTGTCATGATGGTTATTGTGCCGGGGTTGAACTATCGATTGAAATGACTTGGCGCGTGCTTGCATTGCATACGCCATCGCCCTACTGCTCGCAGGTCATCGCAAGCGACGAAGGTTTTGCGCCCCATGCCGTCCAGCGCAACGCTTATCCTTTGCACCAAAGATGGCGGGCGCCAGCTGAAAAATTGTCTTGAACATATTGAGGCGATTGAGGCCCCCGATGGTTTCGAAGTCATTCTTGTCGATAATGGCAGCGATAAGCCCGATAGCATAGCAGCGCTGCGCAGCTTTGCTGGCAGCACGCGTCATCGTTGCATGCTGGTGCGTGAAATGGCGCCTGGCAATGGTGCCGGCCGGAATACAGGCATCCGCGCCGCGACCAACGACCTGCTGATTTTCATCGATGACGACTGTTACCCGGAGCCCAGTTTCGTCGCTGATTGGATTGCGGTCTTCGAAAGCCGATCGCTGGGATATGCAACAGGGAGGGTTCTTCCCGTCAATCCAGACAATGCGATTCACGGCTTTTGTCGCATCGGATTGCAGGAAGAGCTTGTCGCCCCGCACGGCTTTGTAAGACCTGGTTTGATGCAGGGGTCGAATATGGCGTTTACGAGACAATGTCTCGATGCCATTGGCGGCTTCGATCCGCTGTTCGGCTCGGGCGTTCGCTATGCTGGCGAAGACTGGGATGTGGCTCTTCGTGCGTCCGAGGCCGGCTTTGCAGGGGGCTATGTTCCTCGCCCAGCGGTTGGCCATGATCATGGCCGCAGCATTGAAGAAGGCGCGCGCCGAAATGCCTTCTATGTTTTCGGCTTTGGTGCGGTCTATGCGAAGCACGCCCGCTCGCGTTTGGGCACAAGCATGTTGCGCCGGTTCCTGCGTCAATCGATCGGTCCGAAGACGGTTAGCCGCTGGCGGCTGATGGCCGGTTTTCTTGATTATCTGATCAAGCACCGCTGGGGCTTGGCCGGAGCCATTCGGGCAGGCGACCCGGCGACGTGAATATGCCAGAGACGGGACCATGATCGTCATATCGTCCAACGAGCAGGTTCCCGATGATGCTGCGCTGACACCGCAGCCACGTCAGATGGCCCTCCGCCGTCCTCGAACTCGATCTGGCTCTGCGGGCAGGCGTCTTTTGCCCCGGTTGGTCATGTCTTTCTTTGCCGGCCGTCGTTGAGCGGCCCCAGATTGATGCGCACCAGCCCCGCTTTCGCCGCGATCGCCGGCCGCGCTGCGCGAAATGTGCAGGTGCGGATTCTGCTGATCCGGGTCGCGGGTGTGTTCGCGTCCTTTCTGGTGATCACGATGCTTGCCCGTTTCGCGGGCGCTGCCACGGTTGGCGAATATGGCTTTGCTGTCGTGACCGCCACAACAGTCGCCTATGTCTGCATGCTTGGGCTCGATCAACTGGTGCTGCGTACGATTCCAGCTGACATTGCCCAGGGCGACACCGCGCGGGCACGCGCATCTGCACGCCTTTTTGCCCAGCGCATCGGCCTGGTTTCGTTCGTGGTCGCTGCAATATTCCTGCTGAGCTTCTCGCTGGTGCCGACTGTCGAGGCGGGACGCTATCAGAGTGTCTTGCAGGCGACTGCGGCGCTCATCCTGCTCTATCCCCTGCTGCGGTTCAGCCACAGCCTGCTTCGCGCGATCGGCCTGCCCATTCGCGCACAGATCGTGGAAAGCTTGTCGGCGATCTTGATGGCGCTCGTGATTGCCGCGATCGTTTTGCTCGGGCAGGTTCCCAGCGCGCCGTTTGCTGTCAATGCCCATGTTCTTGTCTCGGCCGCGCTGCTGGTGGTCGCGGCCCTTCTCTATCGATTCTCCGTGCGACACTGGAGCAATGCGACGCCGGTGACGCGACTGCCCGCATTCGATGCCGGCTTCAGCTTCATGCTTATCATGCTCGTGCATGCAAGCACCGAATGGCTCGCTTATTTTTTTCTGCTGGCCGGTACCAACGCCGAGGAAGTCGGGGTCTTTCGCGCCGTGTTTCAGGTCGCGGCGCTGCTCGCGCTGGTCGTGCAGACGGGACATCATTACATCGCGCCACTGATCGCCGCTGATCTCGGCCGCGGCGACAAGGCAGCGGCATTGCGGCGATATCGGCAGTCACGCCGAGTGATGATCCTGCTCGCGATGGTCCCGGCGGTGGTCTTGCTGGCGGTGCCGGGCCGCTTTCTGCTCGTCGCTTTCGGCCCTGAATTCGAGGTTGGCGCGCCTGCTCTCGCCATTCTCGTTGCCAGCCAGTTCGTCAACGTTGCGACAGGCCCGGTGGGGACCATACTCGCAATGGCCGGGCGCGAACGCCTGCTGCTCGTTATCGGCATTGTGGGTATGGCTGCAATGGCAGCCCTGTCATGGTGGCTGGTGCCGCTTTTCGGGCTGACTGGCACCGCTGTTGCGCTGGCCGTGGTCACGGTCTGGCGCAATCTGATGACTTACCACTATGCACGCGACTTGTTACGAGAGGATGCCATGAACGCTTCGCCGCCTGCCATCAAGTCCGAGGACATTCCAGAAGCACGAGGCGCTGATGTAAAGCCTTTGTCTGTTCAAAAAGTTGCCTTTTTCGCTATCGGCCCGCCGCGCAATCCGCATACGTGGTCGGGCACCCCGCTTTTTGCACTGAAAGAGGTGGAGTCTCGTTTTCGGGTCGACGTGGTCGACACGCCCAACCTTGATTTTGCCGTTCTCAAGTTTCTTTCGCTGACACGCCGTATCGGTTTTGATCCCCTGCGCGAGCCGTTGGTTCACGCGCTCTATCGCAGGGCCGTCGGTCCGCAAGTTGCAGCGTCGAAGCCGGATCTGCTGTTCGGTGTGATCTGCTCGCACAAGATGATCGATCTGCCAGCTGATCGGCCGGTCGTACTTCTGGCCGATGCCCTTTTTGCATCAATCAGTCGTTTCTATCCGAATCGCGCCCATCCCCTCCCTCGCACCGAACGGCTCGGCAACCTGCTGCAACAGCGCATGATGGACCGGGCGTCCGCCATCATGTTTACCTCTGATTGGGCGGCTGAAGATGCCGCCAAACATTATCATATTCCTGAAAACACGCGGATTGTCGTGGCGCCTATCGGGCCGAACATGCGCGACGATGCTGGTGCGGAGGCCCTGGCGTCTGCCAAGGGCCGGGATGGTCCACACTCGCTGCTGTTCGTGGGCTTCGACTGGTATCGAAAGGGTGGTCCCGATGTGTTGAAGCTGCACAGCCTGCTTCGCGCGCATTTTCCAGAGATCACTCTTGATATCGTCGGCTCCAATCCGACCGAAGCCGAGGGACTTCCGGGCGTGCGTGTTCATGGAGTTCCTGAGGAAAGGCAACCCAGACGATTACCGGAAGCTGAAGTCGCTTTATGCCAATGCCTCGGCGTTCACGCTTCTCAGCCGCCAGGAAGCCGCTGCAGTCGTCTTTGCCGAAGCCTCATCCTATGGCTTGCCTTCGGTCGCCTTTGATACTGGAGGCGTGTCGACGCTCGTCAAGGATGGAGACAATGGCTTGCTGTTTTCCCTCGACACGCCGATTGAGGCGATTGCTGACAAGCTTGGTGCGCTTTTGCGCGACCCGCAGGCGCATGCTGAGATGCGCGTCAGAGCTCGCACCCGGTTTGAAACAAAGCTCAACTGGAGCAGCTGGGGCGATACAGCCGCCCGCACGATTGAGCAGGCGATCGCCGAGTGGCCGGCCAAGGCGGCGTGGTTGCATGAGCAGCGTTTGTCATCATTTGCATCCGCAGGGCGGAAATCGGGCTGAGTGGTCTTGGTTCGGGTGACAACTTCAACCAAGTTCATGGGGGTCGAACTGGAGGATGTTGCGATGCAGGAGCATGACGCGGTTGAGGCAGCGCTGTTTGCCTATGCGGATGCGTGGCGGCTGAACAGCGCAGACGCGCTTGTGGCGCATTGGGCGCCAGGTGATTTCGCCTATTACAAGGCCGAGGAGATCAGGAGCTTCTACACCAGATGGACCGATGTGCTGGCCTATTGGGCGCAGAATGAGGGGCTGCACGACGATATCCGGCTGCGGCTGACGAACCTTCAGCACATCCCGCTTGCCGATGATCGGCGGATGGTGGCGATGGACATGAACTGGGACATCCGATTTTCGCCGGATGCAAAGCTCGCGACCGGCATGCCCTTTCATCATCGCGGCAAGTCGATGGGCGGCTTCAACCATGTGCTGGCGATGCTGGTGGCCCGTGATGGCGGCTGGAAGCTGGCCGGCTGGGCCGAGACGCCAGACGCGGCGATCACCTATCTGACCGACCTCTATTATCAGACGGCGGCAGCCGATTTTTCCTGAACAGGGGTTTCATCCAGCAACATCGCCCCCACATGGAAGGTAAGCCCTCAGAGGAGACCCGGACCATGCTGCATGTCGATGTACCTTCCGCCACGGAGATGCGCGCGCTGATCGGGGTGCGGGCCGATGCCGCCGTGTCAATCTATCTGCCAGCAACGCCACACGGCCAGCACAGTGATGCCAGCCGGATCGAGCTTGGCAATCTGGCGCGTGAGGCGATGGCGCAGCTGGAGACGGTGGGTTTTGACAAGCGCCGCCGGGCGGCCATCGAGGAGCAGCTGCTGGCGCTGCGCGAAGATGATGATTTCTGGCAGATGCAGGCGCATTCGCTCGCGGTTCTGGTGACACCGGACAGTCTGCGCAGCTATCGCATGGCAACCCACCTGCAACCGCTGGTCGCGGTATCCGACCGCTATCACGTGACACCGCTGCTGCGCGGGCTCGGCTTTTCCCAGCATGCCTATGTGCTGGCCCTGTCGGAGAATGCGACACGGCTGATCGAGATCTTTGCCGATAGCGCGCCGGCGCTGGTGCGGGTGCCCGACCTGCCCAAGGATGCGGCGAGCGCGGTTGGCCGGGCGTCGGTCAACAATCTGACCCAGAACACGCGGGTCGCCAATGCCGAGGGGCAGACGCTGTTGCTGCGCCAGTTCGCGCGCAAGGTCGATGCCGCGCTGCGGCCGGTTCTTGCTGGCCGCGAGACCCCGCTTTTGCTGGCCGCGACCGAGCCGCTGGCGTCTATTTATCGCGGCGTGAACAGCTGTCCGGCACTGCTCTCAGAGGGGATTTCGGCAAGCCCCGACCGGATGAGCGACGGCGATCTGGCTGAGGCCAGCCGGCCCATTCTCGCCGCGCATCATGCCGCGCGGGTCGAGGCCGCCCTCGGCCTCTTTGCCGCGCGTGCCAGCGATGGCCGGGCGACAAGCGATCTGGCGCAAGCGGCGCGGGCGGCGAGCCGGGGCGCGGTCGAGATGTTGCTGGTCGATATCGAGGCGCACCAACCGGGGCTGGTGGATGAGGACGGCGCGGTCAGCTTTGCCGATGCCGAGGGTGCGGACAGCTATGATGTGATCGACGAGATATGCGGCCGCGCGATGCTGACAGGCGCGAGCATCATGGGCGTGCGCGCCAGCGACTTGCCCGAAGGCGCGTCGCTGGCGGCAGTGCTGCGCTATCCCGTCTAGCGCTTACTTGTAGGGCGCAGGCGTGTTTTCCGCCTTGTAGACTTCGAAGCTGGTGACGTTGGGCGCAACCCATGTTTCCGGAGCTTCGAGATATTTGGGGAAGTGCTTTTCGGTATAGTCGCGAATGTCGGCCGGCAGGTCGGCGGTCGAGTTGAGCGACATCGTGTGGCTGCGGTAGAAGAGGTGGCCCGGCTTGTTGCCCATCAGCATCCACGGCACCCATGTGCCAAGGCGCTGCCAGCTGCCATGGGTGGGGATGCGGCCGAGATTGCGCCAATTGTCGAGATCGGCGCGCTTGGCGACGAACTGGAGATATTCCGAGACGCGGACATATTCCTTGCCGTTGCTCTCCCGCGGCCATTCTTTGGGGTCGAGCACATTCTGCCAGCGGGTGTTGACGTCGAAGCTGGTCATGGCGAGCTCGCCCATGAAGGTCCAGGGCAGGCTGAGCGGGAATTCGGTCACCTGGCCCTCGCCAAGCTTGGCTTCGATCGTCGGCCCGATCACGGCATTCACCGGGTCATTGTGAATGTGCGAGACCTTCACCTCCTCGCCGTCGAGCATCGGATTCTTCCACGTCTCCAAAATCTTGCCGGTGCGCAGATCCTTGTAATAGCCGACTTCGCGATGCAGCGAGCGGTAGCGCGCGCCGCCCAGCGGCTCCATGCGGTTGGCGCCGAAGCCTTCAAGGTCGAACAAGGGCGTGATGACCTGGTCATCGCCGATGACGGCGAAGACGCGGCCCTTGAACCAGCCATAGTTGGTGCCCGGGTCGATGCCGAGGTTCATGCGGGCCAGCACTTCGGCATTCTGCATGGGATCGGCGGGGTCGAAGCCGGTCGTGCCGCCGCCGCTGGCCATCGGCGCGCGCGCCTGCGCCATCGCGGCGCTGCCAAGCATGGGAAGCATGGCGCCCAGCCCAAGCATGCTGCCACCGGTGAGGATTTCACGTCTGTTCATGTCGTCTGCCCTTTGCAAAATCAGTGTTTGCAGGCTGCGCTCGATCGAAAAGGATGGGCGCAGTCCTGCGTCGGTTATCCGCTTAGTGGACAGGAATCGGCTTATGTGATTATTGCGCCATCATCGACCTGATGCCTCGCGGGCGACGAGAGTTTGCATTCTCGTCGGCACCTTTTTGGGGCAGCATGAACAAGAGAGGTGGCATGGAAGAGACAGTTTCTGTAATCATGCCGGTCTTCAACTCGTCGGACACGATTTCCCGAGCGATTGAAAGTGTTCTGAAACAATCCTACCCCATTCACGAAATCATCTGTGTCGATGATTGCTCGACCGATGACAGCCGGACCAAGATCGAGCAGTGGCAGCGTACGCATCCCATTGTCCGATACCTGCGACTTGACGAGAATGGTGGGCCAAGTGTTGCCCGAAACTTCGGCCTCGCTGCTGCAACTGGGCAATGGGTTGCGATCATCGATTCTGACGATGCGTGGAAGGACGGTCGGATCGAGGCGATGATGGACGCGGCGGTTCGGTATCAGGCGGATATCGTGTGCGATACGCCGATGCTTTATGATGCTGTTGCAGGCTGCGAAATCAGGCCTGCCATTACCGGGCTGGAGAAGCCGGTTCGTGTTTCTCTCGAGTGCTTCCTTGAAAATAGCTTCCTGGGCTCCTTCCAGTATGCACTTTTGAAATATCTCGCAAAAAGAGAATTTCTCGTCAAAAATAAAGTATGCTACGAAAAGAATTTACGATTCGGAGAGGATTTATTATTTTTTATTGATGCTTTGATAAAAAATGGCCAGATGATTTTAATTAAATATGTCGGATATATATATTCGGTGCAGGTGGGGCCAATTTCAAAAAAGAAAAATATTAATTCTCAGACGAAATCAAATTTTCTATATTTAGCTGAAATTTTGGAAAGATATGAATTTAGCAACTATAAAACTTTAAGTTGCGAGGAAGAAAAAATTCTCAACAAATTAGTAAATCATTTTAAAATAATTGATAAATCGAATGCAGCAAGAAATTTCAGAAGACAGAAGAATTATATCAAATACATAACAATGATGTTGGATGTCGAGCTTGTGTCCACCTTGATCCGCATCCGAATTGCAAACTTCGCGAAAGACCGCCTTCGTAGCTGACTTGCGCCGCGTGTTCGTGGGCGCTAGGCGATCGTACCATGGACCTCGCGCGCTTTCCTCGTCGTCGATATACAGCCGGACAGACGCCGGTCGAGCCGTTGCCGCGCCTGTCGGCGGCGCTGGGCGCTGGCGTGGACATCTGGATCAAGCGTGATGATCTGCTCGGCCTCGCCGGCGGCGGCAACAAGACGCGCAAGTTGGAGTTTCTGGTGGCCGCAGCGCTGGCCGAAGGGGCCGACACGCTCATCACCGTGGGCGCACCCCAGAGCAACCATTGTCGGCTGACGCTGGCGGCAGCAGCCCGCGAGGGGTTGAAGTGCCGCCTCGTCATCGAGGAACGCGTGAAGGGCAGCTATTCACCGGACGCGCTGGGCAACAATTTCCTGTTTCAGCTGCTCGGCGCCGAGAGCGTTCGCATGGTCGCGCTGGGGGCAGACCTGACCGCCGAAATGGCCGCCGACGCGGCTGCTGTGCGCAAAGCCGGTGGCCGGCCCTATGTCATTCCCGGTGGCGGGTCCAACCCGCTCGGCGCGCTTGGCTATGCGGCCTGCGCGGCGGAGCTTGTGACCCAGAGCTTCGAGATGGGGCGGGTGTTCGACAGGATTGTGGTGGCCAGCGGCAGCGCGGGCACCCATGCCGGGCTGCTGGTCGGGCTGCGCGCGCTGAATTCGAGGCTGCCTGTTCACGGTGTGAGCGTCCGGCGGGACACTGCGGCCCAGACCGGCAATGTGTTGGCGCTGGCGCAGGCGACCGCCGCACTGCTTGGCACGCCGGCACCGGACGCGGAGGACGTACGTGTCGATGATGCGCAGGTCGGCCCCGGCTATTCGCTGCCCACCCCCGCCATGGTCGAAGCGGTGCAGATGCTGGCGCGTGAGGAGGGGGTGCTGCTTGACCCCGTCTATTCGGGCAAGGCGATGGCGGGTCTGATCGCGTCGGTGCGCGATGGCCGTATCCCGCGCGGCGAGCGGGTCGTGTTTCTCCACACCGGCGGCGCGCCCAGCTTGCCGGCATTTGCGAATGTGCTGCGTGCTTGATGCGGTCGACGATGGCCTGCGCTGGCGCACGATCGGCATTCTGGGCGGCATGGGCCCGGCTGCCAGCGCCGATTTTCTGACCATGCTGGTTGGCGCCGTGGGTGCTGCGCGCGACGAGGCGCATCCGCGGATCCTGCTCGATTCCAATCCGCATGTTCCTGACCGCAATGCGGCGGTGGCGTTCGGCGCCTCGCCCGGGCCGGTGCTTGCCGAAATGGCGCGTCGGCTGGTGGCCAATGGCGCGGAGGTGCTGGCTATGCCGTGCAATGCGGCGCACGGCTGGGCCAATGATGTGTGCGCCGTGCTGCCGGAGGATCGTGTCTTTGTCGATCTCATCGCCGCCGGCGTTGCGGCGACGCTGGCCTGTGCGCCCAGGCGGGTCGGGCTGCTGGCGGTCGGGGCGACGCATCGGCTGCGGCTCTATCATGCGCCTTTGGAGGCGGTGGGTGTCGAGGTGATTTCGCCGCCGGCGGACGCGGTGGCGGCGTTGGTCGCGCGGGTGAAGGGCGGCGATACCGGGCCGGCCGCGCGGGCGGCGGCCGGGCGACTGGCCGTCCGTCTGGCGGAGGACGGCGCCGATGTTGTTCTCGCGGCCTGCACGGAAGTGCCATTGGTCCTCGATCCGGACAATTGTCCGCTGCCGTTTATCGATGCGACCGCAGCGCTGGTCGCGGCGGTGTTGCGGGCGGCGGACATGCGGCCGGAGGCGCGGGTGGCGGCAGACCTCGACAGGCGAAACGGAATGGCGGGCAGATGAAGACGACAGCAGCGGTTCTGGCAGCGATGGGCGCGGCCCAGCCCTATGCGGACACCAGGCCGCTGGCGATGACGGCACTGGCGCTCGATCCGCCGGGGCCGCGCGAGCTGCTGGTGCGGATCGAGGCGGCCGGCCTTTGTCATTCAGACCTGTCGGTGGTCAATGGCGACCGGCCCCGGCCCTTGCCCATGGCGCTTGGCCATGAAGCCTGCGCGACGGTGGTGGCGGCAGGCCCTGGCGCGCGGCTGGCCGAAGGTGACCGGGTGGTGCTGGCGTTTCTGCCGGCGTGCGGGGCGTGTGCGGCCTGTGCCGCCGGCACGCCGTGGCTCTGCGCGCCGGCGGCGGCGGCCAATGGCAAGGGCGAACTGCTTGGCGGCGGGCGACGGCTGCGGCTGGACGGCGCGGAGGTGCATCATCATCTCGGCTGTTCGGCCTTTGCCGATTTCGCCGTGGTCGATGAGCGGTCCGCGGTGAAGATCGACCCGGATATCGCGCCCGAGATTGCCGCGCTGTTCGGCTGTGCCGTGCTGACCGGCGTGGGTGCGGTGTTCAATTCCGCGCTTCTGCGGCCGGGCGAATCGGTGGCGATCTGGGGGCTTGGCGGCGTCGGGCTGGCGGCGCTTCTGGGGGCCGTGGCGGCGGGCGGCGAGCCGGTAGTCGCTATCGATCCGGTGGCGGAGAAGCGGGCGCTGGCGCTCGAGCTTGGAGCGCGGACGGCCGTGCATCCTGACGATGCCGAAGCGGCCATCCGCGCGCTGGTGCCGGGCGGGATGGACGTGGCGATCGAAAGCGTCGGCAAGGGCGCGGTGCTGGCCGAGGCCTATCGGCTGACGGCGCGCGGCGGGCGCACGGTGACGGTGGGCTTGCCCAACCCGGCGGACCCGTTGACGATTCCGGCCGTGAGCCTTGTCGCCGAGGCCAAGACGCTGATCGGCAGCTATATGGGGGCTTCTGTCCCGGCGCGGGACATCCCCCGATATATCGCCCTGTGGCGCGCCGGACGTCTGCCAGTGGAGCGCCTGCTCTCCTGTGTGCGGCCGATGGGCGAGATCAACGCGGCCCTTGATGATCTGGCCAGCGGGGCGGCGGTGCGGCAGGTGTTGCTGCCCTGATGACGTGGTTGCTGGCCCCGCTGCTGATCGGCGTTCTGGGGCTGGTGCTGGGGAGCTTTCTGGCCGGCCTGAGCTGGCGCTGGCCGCGGGGGAGTCGGCGCTACAGGGTCGGTCGCGTTGTGCTTCCTGTGGGGCTTCATTGGGCGTGGGCGAGTTGGTGCCGGTGCTGAGCTACCTATGGCTTCGGGGCCAGTGCCGCGCGTGTGGCGCGGCGATCCCGCTCAGGCACTTGGCGATCGAGCTGGCGACGGCGGCCGTCATGCTGGGCGCATGGGGGGCGGGCGCGCTGCTGCCGGGGGCCGTGTTCGGGCTGGCGCTGCTGCTGCTGCTTGTGCTCGACATGGAGCATTACTGGCTGCCCGATGTGGTTGTCTGGCCGCTGCTGGGGCTGGGCCTGTGGCTAGGCCTGGGCGATATCACGGGTCGGCTGCTGGGCGCTGGTTTTGGGTTCGCCGGGCTCTGGCTGGTGGCGTTTATCTATCGTCGGCTGCGCGGCCGCGAAGGGCTGGGCGGCGGTGACCCGAAGCTGTTTGGTGCCATCGGCGCCTGGCTGGGCTGGGCGGCGCTGCCCATGGTGCTGCTCGCGGCCAGCCTGTTGGGGCTGATGCTGCTTGCGCTCGACCGGTTGCGCGGGCGCCCGCTTGCCAGCGATATGATGGTGCCGCTGGGCGCGCTGATGGCGGGGGTGGCATGGCCAATCTGGCTATTGATGGTCTTGAGTCCGCTGGATAGGCTGGTGAGGTGATGGCTTTTGAGGACGCACAGCGGCTGCCGGTCCGGCAGGTGGAACTTTGGCAAAGGCGACGCTTTCTGTCGGAGGACGAGTGCGCGGCGCTGATCGTCCAGGTCGATGCCAAGCGGCGCCCCTCGACGCTGGTCGACAATAATGGTGATCCGGAGTTCCGCACCTCCGAGACCGGCGATCTGGACAGCACCGATCCGCTGGCGCTGGCGGTGACGGCGCGGATCGCCGCGTTTCTCGATCTGCCGGTGGCGCACTGCGAGCCATTGCAGGGCCAGCGCTATGCCAAGGGCCAGCAGTTCAAGGCGCACACCGACACCTTTGATCCCGGTGGCGCGGGTTATGCCGAGCATTGCGCCGTGGCCGGCCAGCGGACCTGGACGGCGATGATCTACCTGAACGAGCCGCAAGCGGGCGGCGCGACGCGGTTCAAGAAGCTGGACCGGATGTTCTATCCCGAGACCGGCAAGCTGCTGGCGTGGAACAATCTGCTGCCCACCGGCGCGCCAAACCCGCTGACAATGCACCAGGGCATGCCGGTGCGGGCGGGCTGCAAATATATCATCACCGCATGGTTTCGGGAGAAGCCCTGGGGCTGGGCCTAGAAGAACACTTGGGCGCGGCTGCTGTCAGCCGCGCCCAGGTTCAGGCAATCGGGGCTCAGAAGTTCAGGCTGGCGCCGAACTGGAAGGAGCGGCCCAGATCATAGGTGTTGTAATCGACCCGCGAGGAGTTGAGGGTCTGAAACTCCTGATAGCGGGTGTTGGTGAGGTTGCGGGCTTCAAACTGAAGCTGGATGTCGAAGCCGCCAATGGGAACAGCCTGACGCCAGACGAAATCGAGGCGGACACCCGGACGCTCGATGAGATCGGGCAGAAGCGCCGCGCCGCGCTGGCTGACACGGTCGGAGGCATAGTTGAACATCAGGGTCTGCTCGGACAGGCTGTCTTCGTCCTGCAGGCTGATCTGGAAGTTGATCAGATGGTCTGACTGGCCGGTAAGCGGGGCGCCATCACGGAACAGATTGGTTGCTTCGACCTCCTGGAATGTCGGGTCGATCGTGCGATCACCGGGGTTCACCTTCAGACGCGAGTCGGTGTAGGTATAGTTGAAGCCGAGCAGGATGCGGCGGCTCTGGAAGAACTCCGAGTTGGACAGCGTGTCGAGCCGGAAGATCTTCTGGGCATCGATTTCCGCCCCGTAAAGCGTCGCGCGGGGCGCGTTGCCAAAGGTGGTGGTGATGGTGTCGGAGGTGATGAAGGCGATGATCTCGATCGGCTTGTCGATGTTCTTGTAGAATGCGCCGACGGTCAGCCGCTCGTCGGTGCCGAAATACCATTCGTAGCGCGCTTCGAGGTTGGTCAGCTGGCTGTCGACGAGCAGCGGGTTGCCGAAGCTGCCACGGTCATTGTCGGTATCGAAATAGAATTGGTTGGCGAGCTCGCGGAACTGCGGCCGGGCCACTGTCTTCGAGGCCGACAGGCGCACCTGCATGTCTTCCATGAAGTTCCAGGTCAGCGTGGCAGCGGGCAGCCAATAGCTGCGCTCGATGTTGGTTTCCGGAATTGCAACCGTCCCGGCGCTGTAAAGATCGATCGGCAGCACGCGCTGCTGGCCGTCCTCATAGCGCACACCGGCGACGAACTGGACGCCGTCGGTCGGCTCGATCTCGAACTGGCCATAGGCACCGTGCACCTTGAGCGAGGCCTCATAGCGGGCAGCACCCGGCTGGGTGTTGGTTTGCTGCAGGAAAATTCCGTAGGTCTGGATGTTGAAATCCGAGAGCAGGAAGTCGGGCCGCTGCTGGATCACGCCGATGGGCAGCGCGTCGGACGGCTGGAAGCGGTATTGGAAGAAGTCCGATTCGCGCTGGTTGTCGTTGTAGGAATAGCCGGCCACGACACGGGCGGGGAACGGCAGGCTGTCGAACTTGTAGCCAAGGTCGATTGCCGCGCCATAAACATTCTCGTTCAGTCGGCTGAACGCGATAGTCGCGCCTTGACCCGGGCCTTGCAGGGCATTGACGAAATCGTTGATGCCGAAATCTTCGGTGAAGGCATAGCGGAAGCCGCGCTCATAAGGCGAAAGGCGCTTTGAGTTGGCGTAGGTGCCGCGGACATCGAGGCTGAGGTTGCCAAAGCGGAACTCGCCCACGGCCTGGGTGTCGATGAGCTGACGCTCGAAGAAGGCGGTGGCGGTACGGTTGAGCAGGTTGCCATCGAAATCGGCGGCGTTGGTGCCGATCTGCTGGCGGGCTTCTTTGATGGTATCCTTGATGTAGAGATTGGTCAGGCGGATCTTGTGTTCGCCGAATTCCGCGCCAAGCCCGAGAAGGCCATTGACCTTGACGTTGTTCTCAGTGGCGAGGAAATCGAAGTCCTGATTGAGGATCAGCGCTTGCTCGCCATCTACGTTGCCAATGCCGAGCGAATTCTGCTGCTTGCCAGACTTTGTGCGCCATTCATTCGACCAGCCGGCCGTCGCGACGATGCCAAGGCGGACATCGCCCACATCGAAGCTTGTGCCGCCGGTCACGTTCATGGCCATGTCGGCGGGGATGCTGGAATTGCGCTGAATGACCGAGGTGCTCGAATTGGAAAAGCTGCTGGCGATGGTTTGCAATTCCGGCAGAGAGAAGGCGCCGAGGCCGATGATATTGCCGCTTGCCTGCGCCGCTTTCAACGGACCGGGGACGGAGCGCGTACCATCATCGAAGCCCCAGGCATCATAATCGCCGCCGCGATAGACATAGCCGACCTCACCAGTGGTGACGGTGTTGCCGCCGATGCTGCCGCCGAAGCTCAGAAACGGCTTGTCCGGCACGGCACGCGTGGTCAGGTTGATGACACCGCCGCCGAATTCGCCTGGATAGTTGGCCGAATAGCTCTTCTGGACGAGCGAGGATGAAAGTACGCTGGTTGGGAAGAGATCGAGCGGCACGACGCGGCGTAGGGGATCGGGCGAGGGAATGGGCAGGCCGTTGAGCAGTGCCAGCGAGTAGCGCTCGCCGAGGCCGCGAACATAGACATATTTGCCGCCGACGACCGACAGGCCGGTGACGCGCTTCAGGGCGCCGGCGATGTCGCCTTCGCCCGAGCGCTCGATCTCGGCCTGGGAGAGGACCGAGACGACTTCGCGTGTGGTGCGGATGACGTTGGGGATCTTGGTGCCGATGACGACGATTTCGAGGCCGTCACCGCCGGGCGCGGAGATATCGACTTCCTGTTCGGCCGGGGCTTCGGCGGGCGCAGCCTGCTGCGCGATGGCGGCGCTGGTGAGGACGGTCGACGCCAGCAGCGCGGTGCCGAGCGAGCGAAGAGTGAAGGTTTCAAGTCGCATCATGCGGTCCCCCGGGTCATCCAGTCCTGTTCTGACCTGTCGAAGCGAGCGGCCGGAGACCCGGTCCGGCGGTTGGCTGCGGCAGGCGAGCCGGGCAGCGGGTATCGCTGCCCGGCGTTCCCTGTCTTAGTTGCCGTTGTCGGCCGGCACGTCGTTGCACGACGGCTGCCCGGCGATGCCGCAGGTCCAGCCAGCGTACCAGGTGTCCGACGCATTCTGGAAGGCGCCGACATAGTTGGCGAAGGTCAGCGGCCCGCCGAGGAAGGTCGGGTCGGTCGCCGTGGCGCCGGTCTCGGTGGCACCGGGCAGGAAGTCGTCGGTCAATGTCGGCACATAGTTGCGGACGTTGTTGTTGCCTGTCACCAGCGGCTCGATCAGCGTGCCCGGCACGTCAGTCTCATCGCGGAAGGTGGTGGCGCAGCCGAACAGCACCGAGCGGAAGATCGGCGGGCCGGCCTCGTTCTGGGCGGGATCGCTGTTGCTGCCGGATGCAGCAGCGACCGTCTGGGCCCCGTCGATGTCGAGGCAGGTGCTCGCGGTTGCCGAGATCAGGCCGTTGACAAAGGCGTAGTCGGTGCCGCCGCGCAACAACAGCGGATCGGACGAACGCTTGTTGACGAAGGTGAAGTTGACCATCCGCGGGAAGGAGCGCGGCGTCAGAAGTTCGAAACCGCTGGTTTCGGCTTCGACGATGCGGTCACCACCGGCAGAGCGCTGGACCACGAGCAGGAACTGCAGGAAGCCGCGATAGCCGAAGTCGGTGTCGAGGCTGTCATCGTCGGCACCGGTCACCACCAGATAGCGGTGGTTGATGCGACCACCGAACCATTCGATGCCGTCGTCCGAGCTGTTGTGGACCTGGATGTTCTCGGCGAAGGTGCCGGAGCCAACGCCGGCGAAGGTGATGCCGTTGAGCTCATTGCCCGGCGCGACTTCAAAGCCCGGGAAGCGCACCTGCAGATAGCGCAGGCGGCCGCTGCTGTCGATGGCGCGGGCGCCGCCGTAGAAGGTGTTGGCAAGGCCTTCGACGCGGTTCTGGCAATCGACGGTGCCAGGCGTGACGGAACCGATGCACTGGTGGATCGGCGCGCGGCCGAGCACGACCAGACCGCCCCAGAGGCTGATCGAGTTGTCCGTCGTCGTGCCTTCGATATTGGCGCGCGCGGTCAAGATGATCGGGTTGGTGGGGGTGCCTTCGGCGAAGATCTGCGAGCCGCGGTTGATGACCAGCGAATCGGCGCCAGAAGAGCCGAAGATCTTGACGCCGGGATCGATGGTCAGCGTGCCGGCCTGAGCACCAGCGATCGGGTTGGCCGGGTCAGCACCCTGATCCTGACCGACGTTGACCTGGCCGTTGAGCGAATAGATGACGCCGGCGAGGTTCTGCAGGCGCAGCGAGCCGGTGATGGTGCCGGAGATCTGGCAGATCAGGCGGTTGGCGATGGTGCCGGCGGGCGTCAGGCTACCGGGGCAGTTGGCCGCCGGCCCAGGGGTCGGCGTCGGGGTCGGGGTCGGGGTGGGCGTCGGAGCCGGAGCAGGAGCCGGGGCCGGGGCGGGAACGACGATGACGCCTTCGCCGGGCGAGGCAATGTCGTTGGCGCCGCTGCAGGCGGCGAGCGCGAGGGCGGAGCCCAGAAGCAGGTAGGTCCGAAGCTGCGTCATGTTGCGTGTCCCCTGATTTGGCCCTGTGCGGCCGCTTGATGATGCTGTTTGCGTTGATCTCGGGACAGACGGCGGGCGGACCCGTTCATCTGACAAACGCGGCATTAGGCGCGATTCGTGACGGCAGTGTTGCTGTATCGTTACCGATTTGTGTCAGCGTAACAGGTCGAGGCGCACCGTGATATTTTCGCCACCCCGGTCAACCCGCAGCTCTACGCTGTTCGAATCGTTGATTTCCTGAGGAAGCTCAATGATCTTCTCCTCGCTGAACAGCTCACGGCCATTGACCGCGAGCAGCACGTCACCCGGGTTGAGGCCGGCGAGGCGGAACAGCGGCACGGTTTCCGGAGTCTGAACGGCCCAGCCGGTGATGCCAGTGTCGCCGCGAACGGGCCTGAGCGCGAGTCGGTAAGCGGTGCTTGTCGCTGCCAGCTCCTCAACGCGCACCTTCTGCACCGGCGCTGGCATGGTTTGCGGCGCTTTTTCAGCCGGCCGAATCGCGCCTGAGGTGGTTTCGAAGAAGAGCCGGTGGCGCGTGCCGTCGCTGGCTTCCAGCGTGGCGCTGGTGGCATCAAGCGCGGCCAGCTGCCATCCCGGCGCGGCCGTGCGGCCAAGCCCGACAAGCCGCTGGCTGCCGCCCTCGTCCTCCAGAATGGCGCTGCCGCCGTCGCTCCGGGGCAGCACGCCACGCAATATGAGCGGGGGCGGGCTGGACGGCGTTGAACGCGCAGCAGGGGGCGCCGGTGCCGGGACGACGGCGGCCGGCGGCGGTGCGCGCTCGGTCGCGGGCGGGGTGATTCGGGGCGCGGGCGGGCGCAGCCAGATGACCAGCCCGGCGGCAAGCGCCAGCCCGCCGGCCACCGCGATGGCCCATTCGCGCAGGCTGGTGGCGCGGGTTTCAGCCACAGCCGATGATCCCGGCAACGGGAATGATGCGGGCGGTTCCGTCGGGCGTGGTGAGGGTGAGGGTGCCGCTGGGGATGGTGGCGCTCTTGCTGCCCGGGTTGGCGCTGATCTCGACATCGAGACGCGCGCTGAGCCCATCGGCGCTGAAGCTGGCCCTTGGCAGCAGGCCAAGAACCGGCGTGCCCTCGCCGCTGCCCGGCTCGGGCGCAAGGCCGCTTGGCGTCGGCGTCGTGGCCAGCAGCAGCGGCGATGCAGCGGGCCAGAAGGCGATGCGCTTCTGGCTGGACTTGTCCCACAGCGCCATGGCGCATTGATCAGCAGCAAGCGGCTGGGGCGGAAGCTCACCCAAAGCCATGTCCAGCGCCATGGTAAAGACGAGCAGCCAGCTCATGTCAGGATGCGGAGCTGGCCATCGGCGCCGAGCGCCAGGGTGAGGCTCGCCAGACCGTCTGGGCTGGCAAGGGTGAGGCTGGCCGTCGCGCCGGTGCAGCGCGGTGTGGCCGAGACCGGGGCCGGGCTGCCGGGAAGCGTGGCGGTGACGGTGCCGCTGGCAGACTGGCACTGGCCATTGCCGAAACGCAAATTGAGATCGCGCGCTTCGAGACTGGTGATCGGCAAGCCCGTCAGCGGGCGGCGACCGGTCAGGGCCTCGACCCCTTGTCCAAGGATCAACGTGCCAGAAAGATCGGGGCCATCGATGCGCAGGCGCGCACTGGCCAGTAACAAAGGCAATGGCTGAAGGCGCACATCGAGCGTGCCAAGGCGAATGCCGCGCCATGAAGCATCGGTCAGCCGGCCCTTCCAGATGGAGCCCTCGGCGCTGCTGGCGGAAAGGCCGGCGGGCATGACGAGACGCAGCGGCAGCAGCGCCAAGGCGCCAATAAGGAAGCCGAGCAGGGCGAAGGCGCGGATCATGCAGCGGTCGCGGTGAACTGGGCGTTGACGCTGGTGTCCTGGTTGCGGCTGACGCTGAGGCTGGTGACGCTGATGCCGTCGGCCTCAAGCGCGGCGATCAGCCGGAGCAGGACCGGTGCGCGCGCCGCTGCGATGCGCGCGGTGACGCCGTTCGGGCCGCTTGCATCAAGGCTGGACAGGCTGAGGCCGGCCGCGCTGACGGCGGCCTGCACGCGGGGCATGACCGGACCGACGCCGGCGGCGGGTGCAGTCTCGAGCATGGCCTTGGCGGTGCCGAGCGCGGCAATGTCAGCCGTGGCAGCAGCAAGGCGGCGAGCGGCATCGGCGCGGGCCTCGCCAAGCGGGCGCAGGACCAGCAGCCAGATGAGAATGGGCAGCGCCAGCAGCGCCATCAGCCCAAGCAGCTGCTGCTCCCGGACTGAGCGCGCCTGCCAGAAGGCGGCGAGCGCACTCATGGCTGCCTGACCTCCAGATCGATATGCGGGCGGCTTGCGATGGTGCGCGGCAGGCTGGCAGTGACGGCCAGCCCCTGTGCTCGGAGTTCTGCCTCGATGGCTGCAACATCGCCGGGGGTCGGATTGTCGAGCGTGGCCGTCAGGCGGCTGTTGTCGAGGGCAAGCGCGGCAAGGCTGACGCCGGGGCGGCTGGCGAGGCTTTGCATGAGCGGACCGGCCAGCCGGCTTGCCAGCCCGCTGGTCTGGCGCGCGACCAGGGCCTCGACCTGGGCGCGGGCGTTGGTGAGCGGCGCACCGGGTGGAAGGAGGCTGGCGGCCAGCCGGTCACGCGTCGCCTCTGCAGCCGCAGCGGCGCGCGCGCCTTGCCACCATGACGCGACATCGCCGGCAACCCAGAGGGCGGCGGCGCTGGCGGCAAGCAGCGCGAGGCGGCGCAGCTGGACCGGGCTCGGGCCGAAACCCGAGGAGCGGGCGAACGCGCCCTGGCGCAGATCGAGCGGTGGCGTGGTCGACAGGGCCCGGGCGAACTCGGTCTCGCTGATGGCCGGGGGCAGGGGATCAAGCAGTGCCGCCGCGAGATCGGGTTCGGCGGCGAAGGCCTGGTCGTTCGTGTGAACGATAGCGAGGCCGGCATGGTCGAGCATCGCAGGAGCCGGAAGCAGCAGTGGCAGCGGCACCAGCGGGGCTTCAGGCGCAAGCTGCTCAAGGCGGGATGTCCAGCGGGCCATGTCACTCGTGCTGGTGACCGCGAGCCAGCGCTGGCCATCAGGCTCAGCGGCGCCAATGGCGGCGTGAAGGCTCTCGGGCGGGGCCGCACTATGGTCGGCAGCGATGTGGCGGGCGGCAGCGCGGGCCTGTGCGGGGGCCAGCGCGGGCAAGGCAATGCGGCGAAGCGTGACCGCCTCGGCCGGCGGAATGGCAAGGACCGGGATGTCGTCAGCCGGCGGCGCGCCGTCGCCGCGCCGGATCAAGGTGCCGCTCGCGTCGACCTGCCACCAATGGGCGCCGTCGTCAGCGGTGAGGAAGAGCAGCCGTTTCATTCGTCATCCTGCCAGCGGCGCTGGGCGACCCGTGCCGGTGATCGCCTTGCATCGACAAGGGTGGTGCCGGCAAGGCTTGTGTCGCCGCTGCTGACGTTGAGCGCAAGACGTATCCAGTTTGTGCGCACGCTGAGCTGCTGCAAGACGTCGCCTGGCAAGGGCTGGTCACGAAGCGCCTCGGACGTCGCAAAGGCTTCGACCAATTCCCAGCCCTGTTCGGGACGCGTGGCAAGGATGCGCCGCGCCTCCACGAGCCGGGCCTGTGGCGGGCCAAGGGTTTCTGGCAGCAGCATGGCCAGCAGCGGGGCCTGGGCGGGCAGAAGCGTATTCGGGTTGATCGGCGACAGGTCCGAGACCGGCAGCGCGCAGATGAAGGGGCGAATGCGCGCATAAATGGACGGCGTCATGCCGAAGACCGCCCGCAACTCCGAGGGGTCGGCCATCAGCGTGGCGCTGGTCCGGTATCCGGATGCGGCATAGCTGCTGTCTTCGGCGCCGAGCGGCCCTGGCTGATCATCGCTGTCCATCCAGTCGGCAGCGGCCGCGGCGACACTGCGGGCTTGCGGATCGGGCACGCCGAGCGCGCCCATCAGCGTGGCGAACTGACTGACCGCCAGCGGCCGGGTCACCAGCGACTCCGGGCCTGAGCGCGTAATCAGGCTGCCGAGGTTGAAGCAGTTGCCGCCGTCGCGCGGGGTCAGGGTGGCGATACCCTGAGGCAGAGGCAGGCTGATCGGGCGGCCCTGCCAGCCGCCGGCCTGCGTGGCGCGGTCCGACGCGCCGAGCAGCGCATCGATCCGGCGCACGGCCAGCGCTTCGGCAGCGCGGGCGGCGGCGCTGGCCTGTTCGCGGGTCAGGAGGTTGGCCACGATCAGGCTGGCGCTGCGGGTGCGCTCGAGCAGCGTGGCGGCGATAGCGCCCATGACGCCAACCAGCATCAGCACGGCGAGCAGCGCCGCGCCGCGCTCGGCGGGTCTGACAGCACGGCTCATGGCAGGCTGTCCGGCGGCAGCAGGAAGACCTGCCGCAGACGACCCGTGGCAGGGCTGTCCAGCGTCAGCTCGACCGCATCGGGCAAGGCTTCGGGGGCTTCCGCCCGGCCCAGCGGCGGCCAGCGGTCATGCCAGGCGCCATCGACGTGGATGCGCAGCGCCGCCGCCGTCAATCCCTGCAGCAGCACCGCTGGCGGCCCGAGCGGCGCACCGTCGAGATGGGCGGCCGCCTGCCGGTGCAGCGCGTCGCCGACAAGGCGATATTCGATGCGCTGCAGGCTGGCGCGCGGGGCTGCATCGGGGTTTGACCAGCCGGCACGGACAAGCCCGAACAGCAATCCCTGGGCAGGTGCGGAGGTGAAGGCGGGCACGGGCCGGCCGGCCTCGTCGCGGGTGCGGCGCGGCGTGGCCTGGCCAAGATCGGCGCCGAGAAGCGCGCGGGTGCGCAGTAGCGCGGCCTGGTCGCCGAGCCGGGCCTGCATGGTCTCGCGGGTGTTGACGCCCATGGCGAGCATGGCGACGCTGGCCCCGGCGATGAGGCCGAACAGCGCCAGCGCGACCAGTAGCTCGGCCAGAGTGAACCCGTTGCGGCGGCTCATGCGGCGGGCCGGATCAGGGTCTGGCTGGCCAGAACATTGCCGCTGGCGTCGGTGATCTGCAGGTCGATGCGCTCCAGCGCCGGGTCGGGGGTGGCGGCAATCGTCGCTGTCCAGAGCAAGGGGCGACGGGCGATCTCGCTCTGGCCACCTTGCGTGCCGAAGGCGGGGGCCGGGGTCTGCAGCATCAGGTCGGCGGCGCGGTTTTCCAGCTCGATGGCGGCGATCAGCTTTTCATCGAGCCGGGTGGCCGTGGCGATGCTGGCGCCTTGCAGGCGAAGCATGGCCAGCGCGGCCAGGCTGAACACGGCGAGCGCGACCAGCACCTCAAGCAGCGTAAATCCCGCGCAGCGCGGCGCGGCGGCAGCGAAGCTGGCAATCGACTCGCGCGAGCGCGGCCGGCGGGGCAGATGGCCATCGGCCAGCTGAACCCGTTCGACGTCGAGACGCGGCTTTGCCGCGTCATGGCCGGGGATGACACGCAATGGCGCCGACCCGAGCGCGGTGGACCTCGCGTCACTCGACACGGATTTCCCCCGCGCCCGAAACGGTTACGCGCGCCGGGCCAAGCGTGATGGTCGCGGGCGTGGCGAGCCCGGTCGAATCGAAACGCAACCGGCCGCCGCCTTCGATCCGGGCTACGACCGCAAGGCCCTGCGGCCAGTCATGCGGCGGGATGCGCGGCGTCTGCCAGCCAGCCGGCCCGCGCTGTTCGAAGCTGTAGCCGGATTCGGAAAGGAGGAGCGCGGTATCAGTGTTGGCGGTGATCGCCAGCGTGCGCGCCACGTCGAGACGGGCGGCAAGCTGCTCGGCCTCGGCGCGCGGATCGGGGCCAGTGGGCAGCGCGTTGAAAACCACGGTGGCGGCGGCAAGGCCAAGGATGGTGATGACCACCATCAGCTCGATGAGGGTGAAGCCGGCCTCGCGGTGCGGATGCCTACCAGTTGCCGATGTCTTCATTGTCATCTTCGCCGCCGGGCTGACCGTCGGCGCCCAGCGAATAGATTTCCACCGGCGCGCGGGTGCCGGGGTTGGCATATTGATAGGGATTGCCCCAGGGGTCGTCGGGCAGGCGACGGATATAGCCACCGGGGCGGTAGCGCGAGGCGTCGGCCAGGCCGGCGGGCGGCGCGGTGAGCGCGGCGAGGCCGTCGGCGGCGCTCGGATAGGTCAGATTGTCGAGCCGGTAGAGATCGAGCGCCTGCTCGATGAGCGCGATGTCAGCCCGGGCCTTTTCGACCAGCGCCTGGTCGCGGCTGGGCAGCACATTGAGCACGACCACCGTCGAGAGTAGCCCGATGATGACGATGACGACCATCAGTTCGAGAAGAGTGAAACCGTTTTTGCGCTTGGTCATGAGGATCCTCAGAGGCCGGCGAGGCTGTTGAGCTGGAGAAGGGGCAGCAAGATCGAGAGCACGATGCCCGCGACCATGCCGCCCATGATGAGGATGACGGCGGGCTCAAGCAAGGCCAGCGCGGTGCTGGTGAAGCTGTCGAACTCGCGTTCGAGATAGTCGGCGGCGCGCGCCAGCATCAGGTCGAGCCGGCCCGCGCCCTCGCCGCCGGCGGCCATGGCGGCGAGCAATGGCGGAAACGCCTCGGTGCGGCGCAGCGCTGCCGACAGGCTGGCGCCCTCGCGGATGCTGACCATCGCCTCGGTGGCGGCAGCGCGCAGCACATGGTTGGAAAGTGTGGGTGCGGTCAGCGCCAGCGCCTCGACCAGCGGCAGGCGGCTGGCGACCATCGTGGCGAGCGTGCGGGCGAGGCGGGCGGCATCCAGCGCGCGCAATAGCCGCCCGGCGACCGGCAGGCCGAGCAGCCAGCCATCGAAGCGTAGGCGAAAGGCGGGACGGGCGAGCGCCCGCGAGAAGCCGAAGCCAGCCACTGCGAGGCCGATCAGAATCGCCCACCAGCTGGCGGCCAGCACATCGGAAAGCGCGATGACGATGCGGGTCAGCAGCGGCAGCGTCTGGCCCACGGTATCGAACTGGGCGACGACCTTGGGCACAACGAAGATCATCAGCGCGGCGACGACGACAACGGCGACCACCATAAGCGCCGCGGGATAGGCCAGCGTGGCGATGATCTTGCCCCGCACCTCAGCCTGGCGTTCGAGCAGGGCAGCGACGCGCTCCAGGCTTTCCGGCAGCGTGCCCGAGGCCTCGCCGGCAGCGACCGTGGCGCGGTAAAGGGCCGAGAAACTCTTGGGTTCGAGCGCCAGCGCGTCGGCCAGCCGACGGCCTTCGGCAACACCGGCATGGACGCGGGCCAGCACGGCGCGGGCGCGCTCCGGCTCGGCCTGGGCGGCCAGCGTGCGCAGCGCATCGGCGAGCGGCATCACGCTCACCAGCGTGGCAAGCTGGCGGGTGAACAGCATCAGCGTGCGGCCTGAAAGCCTGGCCGGGGCCGCGCGCGCCGGCGACGGGGCGGGTGCGGCGTCGGACACCGGGTCGAGCTGGGTGGCAAAAAGCTGCTTGGCTATCAGCGCGGCGCGGGCGGCGTCGGGGCTGGTCGCCTTGATCCGGCCGCGGCGCTCGCGGCCATCGGAATCGAGCGCGGCGTAGCGGAAATCAGCCATGCGCCGGCTCCGCGATTGGCGGCGCATCGCCCGCGCGCATGACGCGGGCGGCTTCCTCGGGCGTGGTCAGGCCCTGCGCGACCAGCGCCCGGGCGGCTGCGGCGAGCGAGGGTGTGTCGGCGAAGGCGAGCGCGGTGATGGCGGCTTCATCGCCGCCGGCCATGATCAGCTGGCGGATCGGCTCGCTGATGCGGATGGCCTCGAACACGCCGGTGCGGCCCTGCCAGCCGCTCATCGCGCAGGCCTCGCAGCCGACCGGATGGCGCACTGTTGTTCCCGGCGGCAAGCCGATGAGGGCGGCCCGTGCGGAATCGAGCGGGGCGGTTTCGGCGCAGTGCGGGCAAAGCCGGCGCACAAGGCGCTGGGCAATGACCGCACGCAGGGTCGAGGCGATGAGGAAGGGCTCGACCCCGAAATCCCGCAGCCGGGTGATCGCTCCGGCGGCATCATTGGTATGAACAGAAGACAGAACGAGGTGGCCGGTCAGCGCCGCCTGTACGGCGATGTCGGCGGTTTCGGAGTCGCGGATTTCGCCCACCATCACACAGTCCGGGTCCTGCCGCAGGATGGCGCGCAGGCCATTGGCGAAGCTCAGGCCGACGCGCGCATTGACCTGCGTCTGCCCCACCCCGTCCATGGCATATTCAACCGGGTCTTCCACCGTCAGGATGTTGCGGCTGCCGTCGTTCAGAAGCTTGAGCCCGGCATAGAGGCTGGTGGTCTTGCCCGAGCCGGTGGGGCCGGTGACGAGCACCATGCCATTGGGCTCGGTCAGTGCGGAGCGGAAGATCGCCTCGATCGCCGGCGGCTGGCCGAGCGCTTCAAGGCCGATGCCGGCATTCTCCTTGTCGAGCAGGCGCAGCACGACGCGCTCGCCCGCGCGGCTGGGCAGGGTGCTGACGCGCACGTCGAGCGACTTGCCGCCAAGCGCCAGGCCGATGCGGCCATCCTGCGGCAGGCGGCGCTCGGCGATATCCAGCCGCGCCATTACCTTGATTCGGCTGGTCACCATGGGGGCGACGGCGGCGGGCAGACGGTGCCGCTCGGTGAGCTGGCCATCGACGCGCATGCGCACGACAAGCGCAGACTCGTAAGGCTCGATATGGATGTCGGACACGCCTTCGCGCGCGGCTTCGGCGATCAGGCCGTTGATCAGCCGGATGACCGGCGCTTCATCGGCGCTGTCGAGCAGGTCTTCGGCGGTCGGAATGCTCTCGACCATGGCGCCGAGCCCGCCGTCTTCCATGGCAGCGGCGGCAGCGATGCCGTCCCCGGCATAGCTGTCGGCGAGCATGCGGTCGAAGCGGGCGGGGGCGACCCGCTCGATGCGCAACGGCCGCCGGGCGAAGCGACGGACCTCGATCAGGGCGCTGGCATCGTCGCCGTCGCGCAGCGCAACCGCGACCGCGTCTTCACCCTCGCCGGTGATGACCACACCGTGCCGGCGGGCGAAGCTGTAGGGCAGCTTCACGGCGTCTTGGCGCCGGCGTCGCCGGGCGGCGCGGCGCGCAGATAATCGCGCACCAGCGCATCAAGGGCGGACGGGAGATCGGCCATGCCGCGGCTGGCGCGGGCGCTGGCTTCGGCGTCGGTCATATACTCGTAGCGCTGGCCGGCGAGGCGGGCCGCGTCGCCGGGCGATTTGACGATGGTGGGGCGAAGAAAGACCATCAGATTGGTCTTGGTGCGGCTGGTCGAGCGCGAGCGAAAGAAGTTGCCCAGCAGCGGGATATCGCCCAGCAGCGGCACCTTTTCGAGCGTCTCGCGCTCATTCTCGTCAATCAGGCCGCCGAGCGCGATGATCTGGCCATCATCGACGGCGACGGTGGTGGTGATTTCGCGCTTGTTGATGATCAGCTCGTTCGAGGTGCGGCTGACCGGCCCGGCGACCGAGCTGACTTCCTGCCGGATCTGCAGCGTGATGGTGCCACCCGCGTTGATCTGCGGCCGGGCATCGAGAAGGATGCCGACATTCTGCCGCTGGATGGTGCGAAAGGCATTGTCGAAGTTGTTGCTGAGCGCCTCGCCGGTGGTGATCGGAATGTCCTGACCAACCAGGATATGGGCGACTTCGTTGTTGAGCGTCATGGCCGACGGCGTGCTCAGCACATTCGAGGCGGTGTCGGTCTTGACCGCGTTGAGCACGATGCCGAACAGCGCATCATTGCCAAGTTCCCCGCCGAGCCCGAAGGTGCCGCCGGTGGTGCCGAGCAGGCTGGCGAGCGCGGCTTCGCGCAGGACCTGAGTTGTGGGGTTGTCGCTGCCCAGTTCGCGCTCGGCAGCGACAGCGCCAGTGACCGCCAAAAGATTTGGCGAGGCGTTGGAATAGTTGCTGGCGGCGAAGGGCACGCTGCTGCCGCCGGTGCCGGTCAGCAGATACTGGACCCCCAGCCGCTGGGCCGCGACATCGGAAATCTCGACGATGATCGCTTCGATCAGCACCTGTTCGCGGCGGATATCGAGCTGGCGAATGACCTCGCCAAGCTGGCGCTGCACTTCGGCCGGTGCCGAGATCACAAGGGCATTGGCGCCCTCGAAGCGGGCGATGACGGCGCGGCCATCGCCGATGGTGGCACCGGGCACGGGGCCGGCGCTGGCCGCAGCATTGCTCGCCGGGCCGCGCTGGACAAGGCTTCGCAGGCCAGACCCGCCCTGGGCACCCTGGCCCTGACCTTGGGGCGCGCCGCTGCTGGTGCCGGCCATCTGGCTGGGCGGCAGCGCGCTGGTGCCGCTGGGCGCGGTGGCCGCCTGGCCGACGAGCTGCTGAAGCACGGGCAGCAATGTTTCGGCATCGGCATGGTTGAGGAAGACAACGCGGACATCGCTGCCATCAGCGGCGCGGCCATCGAGATCGCGCACGGTCTTGGCGAGGTCGGCGACGGCGGCGGGATCGCCGCGCAGCGCAATGCTGTTGGAGCTGTCGATGGGCACGATCCCTACCTGGTTGCCGCCGTCCGCGCCGCGCGTGGCATTCGCGAGGTCGCGCAGGGCGGCTGCGATCTCGCGCGCACCGGCATTTTCGAGCGCAACGACGGTTGTGGTGTTGCGGCTCTGGTCGAGCTGGGCCAGCGCCTGGCGGATGCGGCGGACATTGTCGGCATAATCGGCGATGATGATGCTGTTGCCGGTGCGGTTGGCGGTCAGCTGGCCTTCGCGGCTGACCAGCGGGCGCAGCGATTCGACTGCACTGGCAGCATCAATGGCATTGAGACGGATCGCTTCGGTGACGAAACTGTTGGCGCCGCCCCTGAGCCCCGGGCTGGTGGCCGCGCCGTCGGCTGGCGAGACGCGGTAGGCGCCGCCGCCGGCCGGGCTGACGACAAGGCCATTGGCGCGGAGCGTTGACAGGAACAGCTCGAAATATTCGGTCTGCCCGAGCGGACGCTCGGAGACGACGCTGACCTTGCCCTGCACGCGGGGGTCGATGATGAAGGTGCGGCCCGTGGCGCGCGCCACGTCCTGGATATAGGCGCGGACATCGGCGTCACGCAGGTTGACGGTCTGCTGCGCCGCGAGCGGGCTGGCGGCAAGCAGCAGGGCCAGAAGCGCCTTGCGGATCATTGCGCGACCCCGCCGGCACCAAGGCGCAGGGTCTGCGCAGCACCACCGCGCTCGATGGTCAGGCTGAGGCCACCGGCATCAAGCCGCCGCGCCAGCGCTGCCGGGTCGCCAAGGCTGGCCACCGGCGCGCCCTCGACTTCGGTCAGCACATCGCCTGACTGCAGGCCGGCGGCAGCAAAGGCGCGGCCCGAACCCTTGGGCGACAGGACGAAGCCGGTGATGGCGCCGTCTTCAACGCGCGGCATGGCCTGAAGGTCCGCCGCGAGGCGGGGTTGGTCAGGCTCACGCGGGGCCGGCTGGGCCGGGACGGGTGCGGACGGTGATGTGGCTGGCAGTGACTGATCGAGAAACAGCGCCTCGCGCGCACCCCGATTGTCGATGGCGACCGAATCGAAATCAACCGACAAAAGGCGAACGCCGGGCAGGATCTCCTCGCCCACCGCGATGCTCATTTGTGTGTCATCGGGCAGGGTGAGAATGGCGCTGCCGCGGCCGGACGCCCGGTCGACGCGGGTTCCCATCAGCGCGAGGTCGAGCGCGGAGACACTGTCCGGGCTGGCCGGGGCGGACCGGAAAAAAGGGTCGAACGCCGACAGCGCCTGCGGATTGACAGCGCGCGGCGGGTTTGGCGCCGGCGGCGCGCCCACCGGGCCGGCAGGGGTAATCAACGCCCAGAGCAGCCGCGCCAGCAGGGCCGCCGCGAGCGCTGCGAGCAGCGCTTCGCCGCCGCGCAGGGCCAGCGGCTGGAGCCTCGCCCCCTCGATCGGCCAGCCAGTGATTGCCACAGTTTCGCTCCCTCAGCGCTTGCCCCTCGACCGCCTTCCGAGCGCGGGGGGACGCGCTTGCCCTAGACCGCTGGTATGACAGTTCTGTGACGAGAGCATGACGTCATCGGGCCGGGCTGGCAATCGGCTGGCTGCGCATTCGCTTGACTTGGCCGGCATTTGCTGCGCATTGCGACTTCGGCTTCACAGCAGACCGCGTGTCTGCTCCCAGCACCGGGTGCGTGATCGGGCCAGCGATGCAAGCAAATCGGCTTGCAGCCGCCCAGGCTCCAGACCCGGTTGAAGCGACTGCGCGGGAGCGTCCCTCGCAGCGCAACCTGAAGCTCCCAGCCAAGGGCTACCCTTATCACGCGGGTTGTTCATCCCCGCGGGACCGTGCGCCATTCTGCGCCCGGCCCGAACCGGCGCAGCTGCGCCGCAATGAAGAGTATTATCATGACTGTTTCCAATTTTTCCGATTTCAACCTGTCGAAGCCGATCGCGGACGCGCTGGCCAGCAAGGGCTATGATGTGCCGACCCCGATCCAGGTGCAGGCGATCCCGCCGGTGATGGCCGGGCATGATCTGTGCGGCATCGCCCAAACCGGCACCGGCAAGACGGCAGCCTTTGCGCTGCCGATCCTGCACAAGCTGTCCGAAAATCCCCGCGTGCGCCTCAAGATGACGACGCGGGTGCTGGTGCTGGCGCCGACGCGCGAGCTGGTCAGCCAGATCGCCAACAGCTTCACCGCCTATGGCAAGAACCTGCGCCTGTCAGTGACGACGATCTTCGGCGGCGTGCCGATCCCGCGGCAGGAGCGGGCACTGTCTCCCGGCGTCGATATCGCCGTGGCCACGCCGGGCCGCCTGCTCGACCTCGTCAACCGGGGCAGCTTTGACCTCTCCAAGGTCGAGGTGCTGGTGCTCGACGAAGCCGATCAGATGCTCGATCTCGGCTTCATCCATGATCTGAAGCGTATTGTCGGGCTGTTGCCGCGCGCACGTCAGACGCTGTTCTTCTCTGCCACCATGCCCAAGGCGATCGAGGAGCTGGCGGCGCGCTATCTGAAGGACCCCGTCAAGGTGGCCGTGAAGCCGGCCGCGACCACGGCCGAGCGTGTCGAACAGGCGGTGATCCATGTCAATCAGGCCGAAAAGCCGGCGCTGCTGCAGCTGGTTCTCTCGGCGCCAGCGGTGGACCGGGCGCTGGTCTTTGCCCGCACCAAGCACGGTTCAGACCGGATCGTGCGCCAGCTCGGCAATGCCGGCATCAAGGCGGAAGCGATCCATGGCAACAAGAGCCAGCCGCAGCGCGAGCGCGCGCTGGCCGCCTTTCGTGCCGGTTCGGTGCGGGTTCTGGTGGCGACCGACATCGCCGCACGCGGGCTCGACATTCCCGGTGTCAGCCATGTGGTGAATTACGAGCTGCCCAATGTGCCCGAGCAATATGTGCACCGTATCGGCCGCACCGCGCGCGCCGGCAAGGATGGGCAGGCGATCGCCTTTTGCGCCGATGACGAGCGGCCGCTGCTGCGCGACATCGAGAAGGTCACTAGGCAGAAAGTGGCCGTGCTCGCATTGCCGGAAAACTTCCGCGCCGCCGTGGAGGAAACCCGTCAGCGCGAGAAGAACGCGCCGCGCGAGGAAGAACCCCGGCGCGAACAGCGCGGACCTTCGAGTGGCGGCGGTCGTCGCCCCAATCCGGCTGCCAAGGTGCGCCCGGCGGGGCCCCGCAGCGCCAGCGGTGGCGGCTTCGCCGGCAAGGGTTCGGGCGGCCAGACCGGGCGCGCACCGCGCCGGGCTGGTGGCGGAGGCGGCTTTCGCGGCCGCTGAGCCGGGGTTTCAATCTGCCTGAAAGGCGCAGGCGGTTCGCCGCCTGCGCCTTTTTCAGTTCAGGCGGCGCGGGCTTTCAGGATCTTGCCGGGCGCGCGCGGCGGCTCGCCCTTGGGCAGCGCGTCGATCAGGTCCATGCCGTCGGTCACCTGACCCCAGACGGTATATTGCTTGTCGAGGAAGCGGGCATCATCGAAGCAGATGAAGAACTGGCTGTTGGCGCTGTGCGGTGCCGAGGTGCGGGCCATCGAGCAGACGCCCCGCACATGCGGCTCGTCGTTGAATTCGGCCTGCAGGTTGGGCTTGTCGCTGCCGCCCATGCCGGTGCCATTGGGGCAGCCGCCCTGTGCCATGAAGCCGGGGATGACGCGGTGAAAGACGACGCCATCATAAAAGCCCTCATTGGCCAGTTCGGCGATGCGCGCGACATGGCCGGGCGCAAGATCGGGGCGCAGCTTGATGGTGACATCGCCGCCATCGAGGGTGAGGGTGAGGGTGGTGAAGTCGGTCATGCGCTTGCTCCGGTGTTGAACAGATAGGCTTGCAGTCGATCACGCAGCGGGCCTGGCAGCGGCGCCGGGCCGGTTTCGCCGCGATGGACGAGGACCGACTCGCACAGTGCGATGCATTTGTCATGCTGGAACATGGCCATGCCGGCGCGGAAGCTGGAGGTCCCGATGGCGAGCACCCCGTAGCCGAGATCGACGGTGCCGGGATAATGCCCCTCCTCTAGATAATCGACGCTCACATGGGCGACCAGATAGCGGGGACGGCTGATGGCCGGGCCGGCGGTGAGCAGGTGCCAGTTGAAGCGCACCCGGGCCTCTTCGAAAAAGCGGCTGATAGCGACGTTGTTGAGGTGCCGGTTGGGGTCCATGTCGGCATAGCGCGTCTCCATGGTGATCGACCATGGATAGGCGGGCGCGTGCAGCCGGGCGGGATCATGCCTCATGCCCATTTGACCGTGACCGGCAGCGTCTTCAGACCGGAGACGAAATTGGCCACCGTGTTGCGCGGCGTGCCGGCCAGCTCGATCGACTTCAGCCGCGGCAGAAGCTCGGCGAACAGCGCGCGCAGCTCCATGCGGGCCAAATGCAGGCCGAGGCATAGATGCACCCCATTGCCGAACGCGGTCTGCGGATTGGGGTCGCGGTCGATGCGGAAGCTGTCGGGTGTGTCGAACACGGCCTCGTCGCGGTTGCCGGACCAGTAGAAGAGCGCCAGCGCATCGCCGGCCTTGATGGTCTTGTCGCCGACCAGCGTGTCCTCGGTGGCGGTGCGCATGAAATGTTTGACCGGGGTGACCCAGCGGATCATCTCCTCCACCGCCGAAGGGATGAGATCGGGTTCGGCCTGCAACCGGGCAAGCTGGTCCGGATGTTCGATGAGCTGGCGCAGCCCGCCCGAGGCGGTCGAGCTGGTCGTGTCATGGCCGGCGGTGGCGACAATGGCATAATAGCTGGTCGCCTCGACCGGGTTGATCGGCCGGCCATCGATCTCGCCGCGCGCGATCACCGTGGCGAGGTCGTCGCGCGGCTGCTTGCGGCGGTCTTCGGTGACCGCGCCGAAATAGGCGAAGAATTCCTGCGCCAGCGCGATGACATCGACCTGGGTGTTGGCGCTGCCCTCGGCCGTGCTGGTCAGCTGCTTGGAGCGGGCCATGACGTCGGGGTCTTGCGGGCCGAAGATTTCCTGCGTCATGCGCAGCATGGTGTTCTCTTCCGACGCCGGCAGGCCGAGGATCTTCATGATCACCCGCAGCGGATACCAGAGCGCCACCTCGTTGACGAAATCGAGGGTCGGCCCGAGGCTTTGCATATGGTCGACATGGGCCTTGGCGATCGCCGCGATTTCGCCTTCGAGCTTCTTCAGATTGGGCGGCAGGAACCAGCTATGGGTGAGGCGCCTCAGCTTCATGTGCTCAGGGTCATCGAGATCGACAAGCGTGCGGAACAAATGGCTGTCACCAGACATCGACAGCGTCCATTCCTCGGCCTCGATGGGCGCGAGATAGGTGCGCAGGCGGTTGATGAAGCGGTCGTTGGCCTTGGAAATGCGGGTGATGTCGGCGTGGCTGGTGATCGACCAGAAGGGACGAAAGCCGGTCGGCTCAGTCCAGTGGACAGGGTCCTCCCTGCGCAGCCGGGCATAGTCGGCCAGCACGCTTTCATCGGCATAGCAGTCCGGATTGACGAGACGGTTGTCTAGGCTGTCGGTGGAAAAGCCGGGAAAGGGGGTGCTCATGGGGCTATCCTTGTGTACGCCCGCGCGCGGTGACGGCGCCCCGGGCGGCAGCGACATCGGCGGCCGAAACGGCAGCATTGGCAGCGCCCGATCGCGCCGCCTCCAGCATCAGACCCTCCCCCAGCGGCAGGGCAAAGCCGTCGTTAATGAGAGCCTTGTAGCGCGCCAGAAAGGCCGGATCGATGCTCGCCATGTCCTGAGCCAGCGCAGCGGCTGCGGGCATGAGATCGGCCGCAGCCACCACGCGGTTAACCAGCCCCCAGCGCTCAGCGGTGGCGGCATCGAGAAAATTGCCGGTGAAGCTCAGTTCGCGCGCGCGGCCCGGGCCGATGATGCGTGCGAGCTTTTGCGACAGGCCCCAGCCCGGCATGATGCCGACACGCGCATGGGTGTCGGCGAAGCGGGCGGTTTCGGACGCGATCAGCACATCACAGGCCAGCGCCAGCTCAAAGCCGCCGGTGATGGCCACGCCGTTGATGGCGCCGATCACCGGCTTGCTCAGCCCGCCAATCGCCCGGCAGGGATTATCGTCAGCGTCGCCGCCGGCCGCAGCCAGCGCGCTGTCGTCAGCGCCAAGCTCCTTCAGATCGAGCCCGGCGGTGAAGGCGCGGCCGCCGCTGCCAGTCAGGATGACGACGCGGACATCGTCATTGGCCTCAAGCGCCGCGCAGGCCTCGACCAAGGCAAGGCGCAGCTCGCGGTTGAGCGCGTTCATCGCCTGCGGGCGGTTGAGGGTAAGGGTGGCGATATGGTTTTCGATCTCGGTGACAAGGACGGTCATCTTGGCCTCCGTAGCACAAGGTAGAAGGCGCCGCTGCCGCCATGCCGGGGGCTGGCCGGGCGGAGCGCCGCGATATGGTGGCTGATGCGCGCGCTGGCCAGCCAGTCGTGAAGTTCGGCGCGGATGCGGCCCGGGCGCCCCGGCCGGCCCTTGCCGGTGATCACCAGAATCACCCGGTCACCAGACACGGCAGCGGCTTCGACCGCGCTGTGCAGCGCCAGATGCGCGCGCTCGAGATTGTGATCATGCAGGTCGATCACCCGGTCAGGGGTGAGCTTGCCACTGCGCAGGCGCTTGTCCCAGCTGCCATCGAGCGTGGCGGCGATGGCCGGCGGTGCAGGTCTGGCCGGCACCGATGCGGGTCTTGGCGGCGCGGGCGTTGGTGTGGCGGCAGCGCGCGGGGCGGGCGGCGTAGGCTCGATCGGCGCGCGCGCGCTTTTGGGCGCCATCGGGCGGACGGTGGCCGCGACACGCTGCCAGAGCGCGCGCTCCTGCGGGGAGAGCGGGCGGCTCACCGGGCCTTGTCCTGCAGCCGGGCGGCGGCGGCATTGGGCAGCAGCAGCGTGATGTCGATCGAGCTGGCGAGATTTCCCGCCTCGCTCGCGGCCGCGCCCGAATCGAGCGGGCTCGGCCCGCGGAACATGTCGATGCGGCCCGGCCCGCGGATGGCACCGCCGGTGTCGGCAGCAATCTGGAGCATCACAGGCTCGCCCGGTCGGGTGACGAGCAACGGCGCGCCATAAGGCGTGAAGGCGGGGTCGACAGCGGCAGACACCCGCGGCGTGAGCGGATGGCCGAGCGCGCCGATCGGCCCTTGCTCGGGGCTGAGGCCGGTCAGCTCACGGAAGAAGATCTGGCTCGGGTTGGCCGCGCGGATGGCGGGGGCCTCAACGGGGTGGCTGCGCAGCCAGTCCAGGATGCTGCTCATGCTGATCGGCGGCTCGAGCTTGCCCTGATCGCGCAGCACCCGCCCAATGGCGACATAGTCCCGGCCGTTCTGACTGTCATAGCCGATGCGCATGATGGTGCCATCGGGCAGACGCAATCGCCCCGAGCCCTGAATTTCCAGAAAAAAGGCGGCATTGGCGTCGGCCGCCCAGGCGAGCTCCAGACGCTGGCCCGCGAGCGCGCCCTCGGCGATGGCTTTGCGGGTCGGATAGGGCGTGATCTTCTGGCCCTTGATCTGGCCGCGCAGCGTCCGCCCCCGCCATTCAGGGCGGAACAGGCCGAGATCGGCTTCCACGAGATCGGGCGGCCGCCGGTAGAGGGGGGTGGCATAGCCCGGCCCCGGCGTGCGGCTGGCGGCAATTTCGGGCTCGAAATAGCCGGTTGCGAAGCCTTTGCCATCGCCAAGCCGGACAGCGGTAAAGTGTGCAGAAAAGAACGCTGTCGGGCTAGTTGCCGACTGTGCCGCCTCGCAAGGTGTGGCCCAGTCTTCCGGCCGGGTCAGGCCAGAGCGGTCAGGGCGCGCGAGCACGGCGGGGCAGGCGGCGCGAAAAGCGGCAAGGCTGCGCGTGTCAGGCGCCGCCGGCAGCGTCAGCGGGACGATCGAGCGCGGCAGATCGGCCGCATTGCGGGCGGCCAAAGGTAAGGGTGCGGGTTTGGGGGCTGCCGTACAGGCTGCAAGCGCACCGGCCAAGAAAAGGACAAGCGCGCGAGACAACACGCCGGGCGCGCTTTCGGTCAGGCCTCGGCGTCGGTGGCGATCAGCAACCAGGCAGGATCTGGCGACGTGATATGGCGGCTAAAGGTCCAGATGTCCGCGGTCTCGGCCGGTGTGTCATCGCCCGGCGCGGCAATCCGCGAGACAAACCGCACGGTCACCTCCGCCATCTGGCCGATCAGTTCGGCAGCCGTGATGGTTGCGGCGTCGATGCTGATGATCCTGTTTTGCAGGCGCGCGCCTTCACGCGCCTCGATGGCCTGAGCAAAATTCTCCTGAACTTCTTCCGACACCAGACCTTCCATGGCGCCGCTGTTGCTGCTCCAGAAAGCTTCGAGGATCATGCGATAGGCCGCCTTGGCGCCGGTGATGAAGCGGGTCGGCTCGAAGGCGGGGTCAACGTCCATCAACGCGGCCAGCGCCGGCTTCAGTGCCGGGTCGGTGCCATCGGGCAGCTTCCACTCGGCGCGCGGGCTGTTTTCCGCACGGCTGCGCGGGGCCGCCACCAGCTCGGGCGAGCCGGGACGGAAGCTGTCGGTGGGAACAGGTTCATGGCCGGTGCGCTTGCCAAGCACGCTGACAAGTCGAAGCCCAATGAACGCAGCCAGCATCGCCAGCAGCACGATTTCCACCCAATTGCTCCCTTCGGCCATCAAAATCTCTCTCCAATAGCGCCGTTCATAGCAGCTTGGCGGGGGCAAGGTCCACCTTCGATACGGCCATGCGACAACACAGGGGCCGGGACGGGGGCCGCGGTTGGGGCTGGGCAGTCCTGTCAGCCAGGCTGAGGGCCGTTCAGACTGGTGGTGCGACGAGGCCGAGACTTTGCAGCAAGGCCGCTTGCAGCACCATCAGCACCAGCCAATAGCCGAGATCGCGCAGCACATGGCCGGCAGGCGCACCGCGGTAGAGCTGGCTGACGAGCAGCGTGGGCAGCACGAAACCAGCCCAGATGACCACGCCCGAGCCGATGGCCATCACCCAGGGGCCGGCCTGGTCCTTCGGCGCGAGGATCAGCGCGCCGGCGAGAATCGCTGCGAGCCAGAATTCGGCAAGGCTGGTGGCGATGACCAGCGAAGGCCGGCCCAGCGCCAGCGACGGCGCGCCGGGCAGCCTGTGCCAGATGACGGCAAGCACCAGCCCGAGCGCCGTGGCGGCAAGAATAGGGCCGAGATTGAGCCAGATGTAGATCATCGCCACTGGTCCCTATTGGCTATGCGCGAGCGGAGCAATGAGGCGCGTGGTGCGGACGGCGGGGCTTGAACCCGCACTTCCTGAACGGAAAGCAGATTTTAAGTCTGCTGCGTCTACCAGTTTCGCCACGTCCGCGCCGGACGCAAAGCTGTAGGGAGGAAGCGTGGCAAGGGAAAGGCCGCGCTTACTTGTCCTCGTTGAGCTTCTCGCGCAGTTCCTTGCCGGGCTTGAAATAGGGGACGCGCTTGGCATCGACCTTGACCGCGGTGCCCGTGCGCGGGTTGCGGCCAGTGCGGGCGTCACGCGCACGGGTGGAAAAGGCACCGAAGCCGCGCAGTTCCACCCTTCGACCTTCGGCAAGTGCGCTAGTGATCTCGTCGAAGATGGTGGAGACAATCGCCTCCACATCGCGGAGCGTCAGATGCGGATTTTCTTCGGCGATCTTTGCCACCAGTTCTGATCTGATCACTGGTTCACCCCAATCGGCTTTGGCGCGCTGCCTTTGCTAACAAGAATTGTATCGTGCCTGCAACAAAGCCGAAACGCAAATGAATCTGGGCTAGGCCGCGCATATATTGAAGGAAATTTGGTGCATGAAACGCGAGACGGCGGGCTTTTGGCCCGCCGTCTGCTGATTTTTGGTCAATTCGGACCCAAGGCTACTCCTTGTCGGTCTCTTCCTTGGCCTTGTTGAAGGCGGCGCCGAGGATGTTGCCAAGCGTGGCACCCGAGTCGGATGTCCCATATTGGGCAACAGCCTCCTTCTCCTCGGAGATCTGCAGCGCCTTGATGCTGAGGATCGGCTTGCGGCCCTTTTCGAAGCCGGTGACCATCGCGTCGACCTTCTGGCCCGGCTGGAAGCGCTCGGCGCGCTGCTCGTCACGGTCACGGCTGAGTTCGCCGCGCTTGATGAAGGCGGTGGTGGTGCCATCGTCGCCAAGGCTGACCTCGATGCCGCCATCGCGCGCGGCCATCAAAGTCGCGGTGACGATATCGCCCTTCTTGAGATCGGAGCCGCCGTCGGAGACTTCGGTGCGCGGCGCCTGCGCCGAATCAAGCTGCTTGATGCCCAGCGAGATGCGCTCCTTCTCGACATCAACCTCGAGGACCACGGCCTTGACGCGCTCGCCCTTGTGGTGGCGCGAAAGCGCAGCTTCGCCAGTGATGCCCCAGGAGATGTCGGACATGTGCACCATGCCGTCCACTTCGCCGTCCAGTCCGATGAACAGGCCGAATTCGGTGGCGTTCTTGACTTCGCCCTCGACCTGGCTGCCGACCGGATGGGTTTCGGCGAAGACTTCCCACGGGTTGCGCTGGGCCTGCTTGAGGCCGAGCGAGATGCGGCGCTTCTCTTCATCGACTTCGAGAACGACGACTTCGACTTCCTGGCTGGTCGAGACGATCTTGCCGGGATGCACGTTCTTCTTCACCCACGACATCTCCGAGACGTGGACAAGGCCTTCGATCCCGGCTTCAAGCTCGACGAAGGCGCCATATTCGGTGATGTTGGTGACCCGGCCGGTGTGGCGGGTCTCGACGCCGTACTTGGCCGCAGCGGTCGTCCAGGGATCGGCTTCGAGCTGCTTCATGCCGAGGCTGATGCGCTGGGTGTCGCGGTTGATGCGGATGATCTGGACGCGCAGCACGTCGCCGATGTTGAGCACTTCGCTCGGATGGTTGACGCGCTTGTAGCTCATGTCGGTGACATGCAGCAGGCCGTCGATGCCGCCGAGATCGACGAAGGCGCCGTAATCGGTGATGTTCTTGACCGTGCCCTCGACAATCTGGTCTTCAGCGAGGCTGCTGATCAGGCCCGAGCGCTGCTCGGCGCGGCTTTCCTCGAGGATCGAGCGGCGCGAGACGACGATGTTGCCGCGCTTTCTGTCCATCTTCAGGATCTGGAAGGGCTGCGGCAGGTTCATCAGCGGCGTCACATCGCGCACCGGGCGGATATCGACCTGGCTGCCGGGAAGAAAGGCCACGGCACCGTTGAGATCAACGGTGAAGCCGCCCTTGACGCGGCCGAAGATGACCCCCTCGACCCGCTCGCCAGCGGCGAACTGCGCTTCGAGCGCATCCCAGCTGGCTTCGCGGCGAGCACGGTCGCGGCTGAGCATCGCCTCGCCCTGCGCATTCTCGACGCGGTCGACATAGACCTCGACTTCGTCGCCGACCTTGATGTCGGCCTTGCCGTCGGGGCCGGCGAATTCGCGGATCGAGATGCGGCCCTCGGACTTGAGGCCGACATCGACGACGACGAGATCATTTTCAAGCGCGGTGACGATGCCGCGAACGACGCGGCCTTCGAAACTTTCATTCTCGCCGAGCGAGGCATTGAGGAGAGCCGCAAAATCGTCGCGGGTCGGCTGGGCAGCACTTGCCATAAAAGAAGGTCAACCTTGTTCCGTTGAAGCCGGCGCGGTTTCCCGCGAAGCTTCGTGCCGGACACCGCGCCCGGCACTTCCCTGTCGTCGCGGAGGCCCCATGCCACCCGCTCCCTGATATGACCTGCAAAGAAAAATCGGCACCCTGCCAGGTGGCGGGTGCTTCAGGCGCTGTGCGGGCCACGGCGGGCAAGCGCATCCTCAACGAGGCGAATCGCTTGGCCGACCGCCGCCGCTATACTCAGATCGCTGGTATCGAGCAAGGCGGCGTCTTCGGCCCGCCTCAAGGGGGCTGCGCTGCGGCTGCTGTCGCGCGCATCCCGGGCCTCGATGTCGGCGAGCACATCGGCAAGGCTGCGATCGTCGCCGCTGCCGGCGAGCTCGGCATGGCGGCGGGCGGCGCGAACAGGCGCGCGTGCGGTCACGAACAGCTTGGCCGGCGCATCGGGGCAGATGACCGTGCCGATATCGCGGCCATCGAGCACGGCCCCGCCAGGCTGGGCGGCAAACGCCCGCTGGCGCGCGAGCAGCGCTGACCGCACCGCCGGATGCGCCGAGACGATGCTGGCGTACCTTGCGATATCGGCCGACATCAATGCCGGGTCATCAAGACGTGCGGGGTCGAGCTCGGCTGCAGCGCTGGCGGCGGCGGCTTCATCCTCCGGCGCCAGCCCGGCACGGTGCAGCGCAAGGCCTGTGGCCCGGTAGAGCTTGCCGGTATCGAGGCAGGGCAGGCCGTAATGACGGGCCAGCGCCCGGGCGATGGTGCCCTTGCCCGAGGCAGCGGGGCCATCGACGGCGATCACGAGAGGCGGGGGCATATTCACCCGTGCCGCGATAGCGCGGGGGCGAGGGTCTGAAAAGGGCGGGCACAAGGTGCTTGTGATGGGTTTTTGCCTGCCCTAGCGTCTGGCGCAAGCGGGAGGTGAGCGTGTTTGTGGTTGTGGGGGGCACGCGGCCGGAGGCGGTGAAGCTGGCGCCGGTGGTGCGGGCGCTGCGCGCATCGGGCGCGGAGGTGCGGATCGTGGCGACGGGCCAGCAGCCACGGCTGTTCGATGAAACTCTGGCCTGTTTCGACCTCTCCGCCGATCTCCGGATGGAGGTGGAGGCGGCAGCGCCTGCGGCCATGCTTGGCCAATTGGTGCCGAGGCTTGGGCCGGCGCTTGCGGGCGCCCGCGCGGTTCTGGTGCAGGGCGACACGACCAGCGCGCTCGCAGGCGCGCTGGCGGCGGCCTATGCGCGGCTGCCTGTGGTGCATGTCGAGGCCGGGCTGCGGACCGGCCTTGCCGAGCCGCACCCGGAGGAGATGCACCGCACCCTGATCGCGCAGATTGCCCAGCTGCATTTCGCGCCCACATCGGCGGCCGTGTCGGCGCTCGCGCGCGAAGGCGTGGCGGCTGAGGCCATCGTCATGACCGGCAACAGCGGCATCGATGCGCTGCTCTGGATGGCCGCGAAGGTGCGCGGCCAGCCGGTGCCGGCGGCGCTTTCGGCGGTCGACTGGCGGCGACCGGTGGTGCTGGTGACGGTGCATCGGCGCGAAAATCATGGAGCCGGGCTGGCCGGCGTGATGGCGGCGTTGACCGAACTCAGCGCAGTCGCCGAGATCCTGCTCCCGGTGCATCCGCATCCCGCTGTGGCCGGGCCGCTGCGCAGCGGGCTGGCCGGGCTGGCGGGTGTGCATCTGACGGCACCGCTCGATTATCCGGATTTTGTGTGGGCGATGGGGCGCGCCACCCTTGCGCTCACCGATTCGGGCGGGGTTCAGGAGGAAGGGCCGGCGCTGGGCCTGCCGGTTCTGGTGATGCGCGGCGCGACCGAGCGTCCTGAGGGGCTGGCCAGCGGCAATGCCCGTATGGTGGGCACCGATGCCTTTGCCATTGTCGCTGCTGCGCGCGAAGTGCTGGCCGGCGGCGCGGCCGCCATGGCGGAGCCGGCGATGCCCTACGGCGCCGGTGATGCCAGCGCACGCATGGCCAAGGCGATGATGGCGCGGTTTGGCTAGCTGATTTCTGCGCTCAGGCCTGTCATCAGGGCGAGGAAATTGGGGAAGCTGGTGGCAACGGGCCGCCGGTCATCGATCAGGATCGGCGAGCGGGCCGCCAGGCCGGCCACCGCAAAGCTCATGGCGATGCGGTGGTCCAGCTTGGTGGCGATCTGGGTGCCGCTGTTGCCAAGGCCCGGCAGCGGATCGCCGCCAGTGCCCTGGATGGTGAGGCCGTCTTCCTGTTCCTCGACCTTGACCCCGATAGCGGCGAGGCCTTTGGCCATGGTGGCGAGGCGGTCTGATTCCTTGACGCGAAGCTCTTCAAGTCCAGTGGTGCGGGTGGTGCCCTGTGCGCAGGCAGCGGCGACGAACAGGATGGGGAATTCGTCGATCATGCTCGGCGCGATGGCCGGCGGCACGTCGATACCGGTCAGCGGGCTGTGGCGAACATGCAGATCGGCCACCGGCTCGCCGCCGACGGTGCGGGCGTTTTCAAGGGTGATGTCAGCGCCCATGGCCTGCAGCACCTCGATCAGGCCCGCGCGGGTGGGATTGATGCCGATGTTGGTGATGCGCACGTCCGAGCCCGGCACGATCAGTGCGGCGACCATCGGAAAGGCCGCCGATGACGGGTCGCCGGGCACGATGATCGTCTGCGGCTTCAGTTCCGCCTCGCCGTGCAGCGTGATTCGCCGGCCCTCGGGCGTCTCTTCAATGTCGAGCGTGGCGCCGAAGCCTGCCAGCATCCGCTCGCTGTGGTCGCGCGTGGGAGTGGGCTCGATGATGACGGTCTGGCCCGGTGTGTTGAGGCCGGCCAGCAGCAGCGCTGACTTGACCTGCGCCGAGGCGACGGGGAGCGTATATTCGAGCGGCACCGCCGGGCACAGGCCGGTCATGGTGAGCGGCAGCCGGCCGCCTGGGCTGGCCATGAAGCTGGCGCCCATCAGCGACAGCGGGTCGATGACGCGGCCCATCGGGCGCTTGGAGAGCGAGGCATCGCCCACAAAGGTGGCGGTGATGGGATGGCTGGCGACGAGCCCCATCAGCAGCCGGGTGCTGGTGCCGCTGTTGCCCATGTCGAGCGCTGTCTCGGGCTGGAGCAGGCCGCCGACCCCGACGCCGTGCACGGTCCATTCGCCCGCCCCCGTGCGCTCGATATCGGCGCCCATGGCGCGGAGCGCTGCGGCGGTGGCCAGCACATCCTCGCCTTCAAGCAGGCCAGTTATGCGTGTGGTGCCGATCGCCAGCGCGCCGAGCATCAGCGCGCGGTGGCTGATCGACTTGTCGCCGGGCACGGAGACGGTGCCGGCAAGCGGGCCGGTGGCAGCGAGGCGGAAGGGTTCGGGCGCACTCAGGTTTTGCATGGGCCAAGCGCTTTGACAGGGCTTGGCGGCTGTGGCAATGCGCGCGCTTTCCCGGAGCGGCGATCCGCTTTCCGGATGCTGTGCGGAGACAGACATTGGTCAAGGCTGAATGGGGCACCAAGCGTGCCTGCCCGAAGTGCAACACGCGGTTCTATGATCTGGGCAAGGACGAGCCGGTTACCTGCATCAATTGCGGCCACGCCTGGGTGCCGGAGCCCATCCTGAAGTCGAAGCAGACGACGCCGTTCGAACAGGCCAAGCCCGATGGCGACAGCGCGGTTGATAGCAAGGCGGCCGTGGTCGATGACGATCTGGACATCGCCGATGATGAAGATGACGCCGACGCCCCCGATGTCGATCTGGGCGATGATGACGACGATCTGGGCGTCGTGAAAAGCAACGACGAAGAGGAAAGCTGAGGCGGCCGTTTCGGGCCATGTTTTTTTGGCCGAAAGGCTTGCAAGACGCAGCACTTTGGCATAGGCGGCGCTTCCCGGTATCCGCCGAACCTGTTTCGGGGCCTTAGCTCAGCTGGGAGAGCGCTACAATGGCATTGTAGAGGTCAGCGGTTCGATCCCGCTAGGCTCCACCATCTAGACCCCGCGCCCCGCCCGGCGCGGGGTTTTTCATGTCTCGACGAAATCGGGCCGTGACCCGCCGTGCCGCAGCCAATGATAAAAGGCCAGGGTCTGCGCGGCGATTTGCGGCCAGCCGTAACGCGCCGCCACCAGCGCCCGGCCGCGCGCGCCCATGGCGGCCAGTTCGGCGGGCGGCTGGCCAAGCGCGCTGACCAGCGTCTCGGCCAGCGAGTCGACATCAGGCGCACAGTGCCAGCCGGCGCCGGCCAACGGCAGTTCGGCCCAAGGTGTGCCCGTGGTGGTGATGGCCGGCAGGCCGTGCGCCAGCGCCTCGGCCACGGCAATGCCGAAATTCTCGGAGAGCGACGGCAGGATGAAGGCATGTGCGGCTGCAAAGGCGGCGGCCTTGGCGCGGCCCTCGGCCGGCCCTTCGAGCGTGAGGCGCGGCGAGGGGCCAAGCGCTGCGATGAGCGGGGCGAGCGTGGCGGCATGGCCGTCTTCATCAGGGCCGATGATGCGCAAGTGCCAGTCGCCAAGGTCCGGCGTCGCCAGCACCCGGCCCCAGGCGCCGATCAGGGCGGCGAGGTTCTTGACCGGGTGCAGGCGCGACAGGAAGAGCAACGTCAATGGGCCGGACGTCGCGCGCGTGGGGACCGTCTCTGGAATATCGACGCCATTGGGGATGATGGCGATGGGCGGCCGGCGGGTGACAGCGCGAATATGCCCGGCTTCGGGCGGGGCGGCGGCGATGAGGCCGCTGGCACCATCGAGCAGGCGCTGCTGAAACAGCAGCCGGGCCATCTGCTTGCGCCGCTTGCTCCAGGCCAGCGCCCAGGGCGCAAGGGCGCCGTGCGGGCTGATGACCAGCGGGATGTTCGCGCGCGCAGCGGCGGTTCCGGCGGCAAGGTTGGTGGGCAGCCACAGGCCATGATCATGGATGATGTCATGGCCGGGAACCAGCCGGCTGACCGCGCGCGCGCGCGCAAACACCGGGCCAGTGAGTGCGCTCAGGTTGACAAGCGCCCCATCGGGCAGGATCGCAGGCGCCGGGGTCTGTGCGGCGAGGCTCACGTTGGCGCCTGCCCTGGCCTGCGCTTCGGCCAGAGCAACGATGGCGCGTGAAGGCCCGCCATGGGCCGCCGCCAGGCTGTTCACGCTGTGCAGGATCTTCATGCCGGCTGGGCGCGCGCCGGCACCGGCGTCCGGGCTGGCTGAAGCCCGGCGAGCAGCACCATGGCGCCGAGCATGAAGGTCGCCTCGGTATTGATCTGGCTGGTGGCGGCAAGCACGGCGAGCATGGCCAGCGCCAGCGGCGTGGCGGGCGGAACCATGGGCCATAGGTGTCGTGGCCCGCGCGCCGCAAAAACCCGCGACAGGGCAAAGCCGGCGAACAGGGCGGTGCCGACAAGGCCCAGTTCGGAGACAAGCCGCAGCACCATGGTCTTGGCGGAGAAGACCTGGCCCTCGGCATAGGCGGCAAATTCGGGATCGAGATAGGGCGTGGCAAAGAGATGGGCATTGCCCAGCCCGCCGCCGAGCCAGAGACGATCAGGGTTGGCAGCGAGCCAGGCCGAGATGGCGAGGTCGAAATCCTCGACGCCGCCCGTCCCTTCGAGCCGCGCGATGGTGCGCTCGGCGATCAGGTCGAAGACCGGGATGCCGGCGCTCAGCGCCAGCGCCAGCCCCAGCAGCACCGGCGTTGCCAGCGCGGCCAGCGCCGCCATGATCTGGCCAGCGCTGCGCTGCACCGGCACGCGCAGCAGCAGCAGCGCGGGCAGCAAGGTGGCTGTGCCGATGATCCAGACGGCAAGGCCCGCCGTGCTGTAGGTGGCGAGCAGCGACACGGCGAAGAACAGCCACAGCAGGATGAGCCGCCCGCCGCGAACATGGCGGACCGTCAGCATCTGCGCCTGCAACACGATCATGGCCAGCGCCATCACCTGCCCCATGTTGCGCGGCTCATTGGCCAGCGAGTTCATGCGGTAGATGCCAAAGCCTTCGAAATCGAAGCGGCCCTCGCGGCTATAGTCGGCGGCGCCGCCGAGCAGCTGGTTGATGCGACCGATGGGCAGCGGATTGGTGCCGGTGCCATACCAGATGACAAGCTGCGCCCAGCCAATGAGCGCCAGCACGGCGGCCGACCATAGCCAGACACGGCCCAGCCGCTGCACATCCTCGGCGCGGGTGAACAGCATCGGCACGAGGATGATGGGCGCCAGCGCGAAAACGAACAGCATGATCTGGATGACGGCGCGCGCCTGAGGTCCGCGCAGCGCGCTGTTGGCGATGGCGGCATCGGGCAGGCCGGCAATCTGGAAGGCCGAATTGGCAACCGCATAGAGCGCGAAAGCGAGGAACAAGGCGCCCGTGGCCAGCGGCCGGGCGCTGAAGCCGGGGTGCGCAAGCCGCAGCGCCATGACGATGATCAGCGGCGCCATCACCAGCTGATAGCCGGTGACGCGAAGGCCGACATCGACATCGACGCCGGTGTAGGAGGCGAGGCAGAGGGCGGCGAGCAGCGCGGTCTGCGGCGACCGGACAGCCAGCAGCAGCATGGCGACGAACAGGGCGGGCAGAATGATCAGCGCCATGGCGGCTCAGCTGGCAGCAGCGCTGGGCCGGAGCCGCGCGGCCAGGCCTTCGAGCGTGGCGGCCGGATCACGCAGGCGGCGCGCGAGCAGGCGCAGGTGCTGCTCGGCCCTGTCACCGGGGCGGGGGCCGCGGCCAAGCGCCTTGGCGCGGATGCGGGCAAGGTCCTCGGCCATGCGCGCCGCCATCCGCCCGGAGCCGCTGATGGTGTCGCCGTAGAGGCGGAAGGCGCCGAGCTGTTCGGGCACATTTCTGGCTGTCGCGCCAGTGCGTGCCATGTCGATCAACAGCTCCCAATCCCAGCTCGTGCGGTTCTCCGGGTTGAAACCCCCGGCGCGCTCGAAGGCGCGCCGCGTGAAATAATGGCCCTGCTGGACAAAGGTCATGGCGCCGAACGCCGCGTCGCGCAGGTTCAGGCGCGACGAACGCAGCCGGCGCCGAGCCCGGCCTTCGCGGTCGATGAGCAGGCCCCGGCCGAGGATCATATCGGGCGCATCGGCGGCGCCGAAGTGACGGGCAATCGCCGCAAGGCTGCCGGGCAGCGCCATGTCATCGGCGTTGATGTAGCCGAAGACATCGCCGGTGGCGGCGGCAAAGCCCTTGTTGAGACCATCGGCAGGGCCCCTGTCGGGCTCGAGAATCACCCGGGCAAGCCGTGGGCGCCAGCGCGCAAGGATATCGCGGCTGCCGTCGCTGCTGCCGGGGTCGATGACGATATGTTCGAGCCCCGGATAAGCCTGATCATGCAGCGAGGTGAGGGCGGCCTCGAGAAAGGGCGCCTGATTGAACGACAGGGTGACGACCGAGATCCTGACCGGTGTCATGATCGTGTGGATGCGGGCGGACCGAACAGCAGCGCGGTGCCGATGCCGATGCCCGCGCCAAGCACCAGCGCCAGAACGAGGACAAGGCCGGCGCGCGGCGAGGTCGGGCCGGTGGAGGCGGTGGCGGGGCCGAGGCGGCTGGCAGCAAAGGCCGCAGGGTTGCGGGCCAGCATCAGCCGCTGCGCCTCGGCGGCCCTTGTGGCGATCATCGCCTGGCGATGGCCGAGTTCAACTACGGCGCGCAGGCGGGCATCGAGATGGGCGATATTGGCATCTGCGCGGGTCAGCGCGCGGCGACGGGCCCGGGCATCAGCATCTTCATGGATGCGCACAAGCAGCGCCTTGGCGAAGCCCGCATCGGGGTGGGACAGGCGCAGCACGACGACCGGGCTGCGCGGGTCTTCCTCGATGCGCAGGTTGCGCTGGAGCCAATCCTGCAGTCGGGCCGTGTCGGGGGGTGCAGCGGCCGCGATGGCAGCGCCATCATGGCTGAGCAGGCTGGCGGTCAGCCGGTCTGCCAGCGAGGCGCGGGGCGCCCAGCCGCCACCCTGCCATTCATCAGCAAACACGCGCTGCATCACCGCCGGATCGCGGGCCAGCGCGGCTGCGGCGCTGCGGCTGGTCAGGTCGTCAAGGTAAAGGCGAAAGGGCGTTGCTTCATTTTCCAGACCGACCCCGGCCAGCGCCGCCAGGCCTGACAGACCGCCGAGCGCGCCGGCGCGGCCTGCCGAACCGGGGGCAGCGGCGACGCGCAGTTCGGCGGTGTAAACATAATCGGCGGTGCGCAGGAAAAGCACGGCCGCCAGCAATGCAGCCAGCGTGGCGCCGGCGACCAGCAACCAGCGCTGCTGCAAGGCGCGCACGAAGCTCGTCGACAGGTTCGGATCGGGGTCATGCATCACTGCTCTGTCCTTGCACAAAGCGGTGAGCCGGTAAATCTGTGTGAAGCTTGTGGCTTCCATTTGAACTGAAGCCGGCGAGACCGTATTGGATGCCGTGCATGCGGGAAGGATGTTGGTGACACAGACGGCGGTCTTGAGGCCCTATGGCGAGCGCAAGCCGATGGCGATCGGCTGGCGCGTGCTGCTGTTCACAGGCCTTGTATTGGCTGCCACTGTGTACGGTGTGATGTCTGCGGTCCTGCCACTTCGGTGGTTGATGCCGGCAATGGCACCGATCATTCTCATCGCTGCCCTGTGTCTGTGGCTGCTGCCTGATATCGGCGGCTACTATCGGCCGCTGTTCGAAAAGCTGCTGGCATGGAGCATGGTCCTGCACATCCTGTGGCCAGGCTATGTGGCCCTGAATCTCCCGGGCTTGCCCTGGATCGGGCCGCTGCGTTTTGTCATCGCGATGCTTGTCGTCACATTCCTGTTCAATCTGGCAACGTCTGCGGAAGTTCGCCGGCTGGCCCATGAAAGTTCAATGGCCGAGCCCTTTGTGGGGCGGATGTTCTGGATCTTCTGGCTGCTGACCACGGTCACAGTGTTGTTGAGTTCTCGCTTTTCGCTATCGCTCACCAAATATTTGAACAATCAGATTTTCTGGACCATGATGTTCATTCTGGGAGCCATGCTGGCGCGGCGTTCAGGGTTTGTGCGAACGGCGCTGACCTGGACATTTGTGGCGGTATTGCCAACCGCCATCCTGTCGATTTTCGAGTATCGCGCGCAGAAGGTCATCTGGGTCGAGTATCTGCCCTACTGGCTTTGGGGCGACCCCGAACTGGTCGCCGAACTTCTTCAATCCTCGGCGCGGGCTTTCACTGAAGAGTATCGTGTCCGGGGGACCACGCTCGTGGCGCTCTATTATGCCGAATATCTTGCCATGATCTTTCCAGTTGGGCTCTTCCTTCTTTGGAAGGCGCGGGGCATCTGGCGAAAGTCGGCGATGACTGCGGCCCTTATGCTCTTGGTCATCGTCATGTTCCTGACCGGCTCAAGGTCGGCGATGGGTGGGCTGTTGGTGGCAACGGTTGTCTTTGTCTTTCTGGCCGCCTTGTCCCAGCGGGCGCGCAACGAAACATCGCTGGTCGCAATGTCGACATTGGTGGCCTATCCGGCAGCGGTCGTTGTTCTTGGCGTCCTGCTCTTCACCTGGAACCGGCTTCGGGTCATGGTTCTCGGTGGGGGGCAGCATGCGAATTCGGACGGTGCGCGCGATACCCAGTGGTCGATGGGTTTTGAGGAGCTCGCGCGTAATCCCTTCGGCCATGGCACAGCCCAGTCGTCTTATGTGCTCGGATATACCAATCCCGCTGGAGAGGGGACGATCGATACCTATTTCCTATCGGTGATGCTTGATTACGGGGTGCTGGCATTACCGGTTTTTGTATCCATGTTCAGCGTTCCGATCTGGTTGGCTTGGGGAATTTCGCGACGGGTCTGGCAGGATGAAGAGCTGGAATGGATGATCCCGATCGGGATCGGACTCCTCAATTTCGTCATCATCAAGTCGGTCCTGTCGAGCGAATTTAACATGCCATTCGCTTTTGTTCTGCTGGGCCTCGCCGTGGCGCTGGCGGCGCGGATGCGGGCGGAGATTGAGGGGACTGTGACGCTGCCCGCAGACCGTGCGCTGGCGGTGCGAGCCGACTGATGCGCGGCTCTTACCGCGCATGGCGCGATATCCCGACACGATGGCACGACAATGACGTCTACGGTCATGTGAACAACGTCATCTACTATAGCTGGTTCGACACGGCCGTGAACGCCTGGCTGGTCGAGCATGGTCTGCTGGATATCGAGCAGGGTGCGATCATCGGCCTCGTCGTGGAAACGGGATGCCGCTATCATCGACCAGTCAATTTTCCGGAGGTGGTCCAGGCAGGCATCCGAATTGCGCGGCTCGGCAACTCGAGCGTGCGCTGGGAAGTGGGGCTGTTCACTGCCGGTCATGAGGCGCCTGCGGCCGAAGGGCATTTCGTCCATGTTTATGTAGATCGACCCAAGCGGCGGCCCATGCGTGTTCCCGATGCGTGGCGCGCGAAAATGACGTCGCTTGTCCAGAACGTCGATGACGCGCAATGACGGCACCGGGCATCTTTGGCACCTTGTCTGCGCACTTCCGATCGGCTCGGGATATTCGATTGCGGGCGCTGATCATGGCAGAACGAAAGCGGGTATCCGGGCGTTTCAAAATTCTCGATGTCGGCGGACGGGCTGATTACTGGCACAGGGTCGGTATGGATTTTCTGGAATCCCAGGATGCTGACGTCTTGATCGTAAACCATGAGGCGCGCGAACTTGCCGGGACAGCCGACAGCCGCGGCAGGCTGCGGGCGGAAGTGGGCGATGCGCGTGGCCTTGCCTATGCAGACCATAGTTTTGATCTGGTCCACAGCAATTCGGTAATCGAGCATGTCGGCAGCTTCGCGGACAAGTGCGCCTTTGCCAGCGAGGTCCGAAGGCTGGCGCCAGCCTATTATGTACAGACACCATATTACTGGTTTCCCATAGATCCGCATTGGCCGAAAATGCCGCTGTTCCACTGGATGCCCCTTTCCTGGCGGTGGCGCCTGCTCTGCCGCTTCAAGCTGGGTTTCGCCGGACCGCATCGTGAAGTTGGTCACGCCATGGCCGATCTTGAAGCCACTGTGCTGCTCGACTGGGCGCAGATGCGCAGTCTGTTTCCCGATGCCCGTCTTCGGCCGGAGCGGCTGTTTGGCCTGCCCAAGTCCATCATCGCCGAGCGGACCTCATCACGCGCGCTGGACAGGGAAGAGGGGGCGCTTTAGCAGCCTGTCATGCAGACCCCCGATGACACCGTTCTCATCCTCGATTTTGGCAGTCAGGTCACCCAGCTGATCGCGCGCCGGGTGCGGGAGGCCGGCGTCTATTGCGAGATCGTCCCCTTCGCCAAGGGCGATGAGGCTTTCGCCCGGCTGCGGCCCCGGGCGGTCATCCTCTCGGGAAGCCCCGCCTCGGTGACCGATGCGGGTTCGCCGCGGGTGCCCGAGGCCGTGCTGGCGGCCAATGTGCCGATGCTCGGCATCTGCTACGGCGAGCAGGTGCTGTGCGAGCAGACGGGCGGCAAGGTCGGCCTGTCGGGTCACCGCGAATTCGGCCGCGCAGCCGTCGAGATCGTCGATGATTGCGCGCTTTTCGAGGGCGTCTGGGCCAAGGGCGGCCGCCATGAGGTGTGGATGAGCCACGGCGACCGGATCGAAGCGATCCCGCCGGGCTTCCGTGCCGTCGCGGTCAGCGCCGGCGCGCCCTTTGCGGCCATCGCCGATGATGACAGGCGGCGCTACGGGGTCCAGTTCCATCCCGAAGTGGTGCACACGGTCGATGGAGCGGCCCTGCTGACCAACTTCGTCACGCGTGTGGCCGGCATCGCGCCAAACTGGAGCATGGCCGGCTTCCGGGCAGCCAAGATCGAGGAGATCCGGGCGCAGGTGGGCGGCGAAACGGTGATCTGCGGCCTGTCGGGCGGCGTCGATTCAGCGGTCGCGGCGGTGCTCATCCATGAAGCCATTGGTGACCAGCTCACATGTGTGTTCGTCGACCATGGCCTGTTGCGCGCCGGCGAGGCCGAGCAGGTCGTCGGCCTGTTCCGTGAACATTACGGTATCAAGCTGGTGCATGTGGAGGCCGAGGAACGGTTTCTGGCCGGGCTGGCCGGGGTCACTGACCCGGAAGCCAAGCGCAAGTTCATAGGCGGCGCCTTCATCGACGTGTTCGAGGCCGAGGCGAAAAAGATCGGCGGGGCGAAATTCCTCGCGCAGGGCACGCTCTATCCCGATGTCATCGAGAGCGTCTCCTTCACCGGTGGCCCCTCGGTCACCATCAAGAGCCACCACAATGTCGGCGGGCTGCCGGCGCGGATGAACATGGCGCTGGTCGAGCCGCTGCGCGAGCTGTTCAAGGATGAGGTCCGCCGTCTCGGCGTCGAGCTCGGCCTGCCCCAGGCCTTTGTCGGCCGGCATCCCTTTCCGGGGCCGGGTCTCGCCATCCGCATTCCCGGCGAAGTGACCAAGGACGCGTGTGACACGCTGCGCCAGGCGGATGCCATCTATCTCGACGAGATCAGGAAGGCGGGGCTTTATGACGAGATCTGGCAGGCCTTTGCCGTGCTTCTGCCGGTCCGGACGGTCGGCGTGATGGGCGATGGCCGCACCTATGAGCGCGTCTGTGGCCTGCGCGCGGTGACGTCGGTCGATGGCATGACCGCCGATGTCTATCCCTTCGAAAGCGCCTTTCTGAGCCGGGTGGCGACGCGCATCGTCAATGAGGTGAAGGGCATCAACCGGGTGGTCTATGACTATACGTCAAAGCCCCCCGGCACGATCGAGTGGGAGTAGGCCCCGCCGGGCTGTCGAAAAGCCTATCGTGACAAAGCGGCGAGGGGGCATATGCTGCCGGCTTGAAGGAGCCTTGCGATGAACGTCCAGACCGCCATTCCCGCCACCGCCGCTTCAAGCTGGCCGCGCTTTGACTGGGAAGACCCGCTGCATCTCGCGGCCCAGCTCACCGACGAGGAGCGGATGATCCAGCAGAGCGCGCGCAGCTTCTGCGATGCGGAGCTGATGCCGGCGGTGAAGCTCGTCAATCGGCACGAGGCGTTCGACCCTGATCTGATGAAGAAGTTTGGTGCCGCCGGGCTGCTCGGCGCGACGATCAAGGGCTATGGCTGCGCGGGAGCGAACTATGTCAGCTACGGCCTGATCGCCCGCGAGGTCGAGCGGGTGGACAGCGCCTATCGTTCGGCGATGAGCGTCCAGTCGAGCCTCGTCATGTACCCCATCCATGCCTATGGCACCGAGGCGCAGCGCGAGAAGTGGCTGCCTGGGCTGGCCAGCGGCGAGCTGGTCGGCTGCTTCGGCCTGACCGAGCCCGATGCCGGCTCCGACCCCGGCGGCATGAAGACCCGCGCCCGCGCCGTCCCCGGCGGCTACACGCTGTCAGGCGCCAAGATGTGGATCACAAACTCGCCCATCGCCGATGTCGCCGTGGTCTGGGCCAAATGCGATGACGAGAAGATCCGCGGCTTTCTGGTCGAGCGCGGCGACATCGGCTTTTCCACCCCCAAGATCGAAGGCAAGTTCGCGCTGCGCGCCGGCATCACCGGCGAGATCGTGCTCGCCGATGTGCATCTGCCCGCTGACCGGCTGTTGCCCGGTGTCGACGGCCTGAAGGGCCCGTTCGGCTGCCTCAACAATGCGCGCTACGGCATCGGCTGGGGCGCGATGGGGGCAGCCGAGTTCTGCTGGCATGCCGCGCGGCGCTATGTGCTCGACCGGGAACAGTTCGGCCGCCCGCTGGCCGCCACCCAGCTCATCCAGAAGAAGCTTGCCGACATGCAGACCGAGATCACGCTTGGCCTCAGCATCGCGCTGCAGGCCGGTCGCCTGATGGATGAACACCGGCTCGCACCCGAAGCCATCTCGCTTCTGAAGCGCAACAATTGCGGCAAGGCGCTGGCGATTGCGCGCGAGGCGCGCGACATGCACGGCGGCAACGGGATTTCGGATGAGTATCACGTTATCCGTCACGTCATGAACCTCGAGGCGGTGAACACCTATGAGGGCACGCATGACGTGCATGCCCTCATCCTCGGCCGCGCCCAGACCGGGCTGGTCGCCTTCTAGCTGCCCACCCCCAGCTTCGGCAGGGTCAGCGGCGCGTTGGGGATGAGCGTACTTTTCTCCTCGGTGAACAGCTCGATCGAGCCGGGCAAGCCGTCGCGCCCGATGCCCGACTGCTTGTAGCCACCAAAGGGTGCGCGCAGATCGCGGGCCATCGGCGTGTTGACCCAGATGGTGCCGGCGCGCAGCTGGCGGCGCGCGCGCATCACGGTGGGCAGGTCATCGGCCCAGATATAGGCCGCCAGCCCGAATTCGGACTGGTTGGCCCGCGCAATGGCATCCTCCAGGTCATCAACCCGCTGGATCACCGCGAACGGACCAAACAGCTCCTGCTGGCACAGCTCGGTCATATTGTCGTGCGTCTCGACCACGGTCGGCGCGAAACAATAGCCGGCCTCAAAGCCGGGTGCCGCGCGCGCGCCGGTTAGCACCTTGTAGGCCGGGTCAGTTTGCGCGGTCCCAGCAAAGGCGAGCAGCCGGTCATAATGCGCCTTGAATGCCATCGGCCCGATCTCGGTGTGCGCGTCAAAGGGGTCGCCGATGCGCAACTTGGCGGCGCGCGCGGTGAAGGCCTCGATGAAGCGGTCGGCGATGGGCGCATCGACGAGGATGCGCGAGCCGGCCAGGCATTGCTCGCCATTGCCGGCGAAAATCGCCATCAGCGAGCCATCAACGGCGCGCTCAATGTCGGCCGAGCGGTGGATGATGTTGGCTGATTTGCCGCCAAGCTCAAGCCCGACCTTCTTCAGGCTGGCGGCCGCATCGGTCATGATCCGACGCCCGGTCGCGGTGCCGCCAATGAAGCCGATGGCATCGATATCGGGGTGCTGCACCAGCGCCCGGCCGATGCCGGCTCCGGGTCCGCAGGCGACCTGCACCACACCCTCGGGCACGCCCGCCTGATGGATCAGCTCGACCATGCGCAACACCGCAAGCGGCGCATATTCGGACGGCTTGACGATCACCGAATTGCCCAGCGCAAGGGCGGCCGCCAGCTTCATCGAGGACAAGATGAGCGGCGCGTTCCAGGGTGCGATGAGCAGCGCCGTGCCGACAGGCTCACGGGTCACAATGGCGAGATAGGCCCCCGATTGCTCATAGCTTTCGCCCGAAAGCGAGGCGAGCATATCAGCAAAGAAGCCGAAATTCTCGGCCGTGCGCGGCACATGCATGCCGCGCGCTTGCGCCAGCGGGATCGAGGTTTCGAGCGTCTGCAGATGCGCCAGCTCCTCGGCGTGTTCGAGGATCAGCGCGCCGATGCGGCGCATCACGCTGGCCCGGCCGGCTGCCGGCATCACGCGCCACGGGCCGGTCTCAAAGGCGTCGCGGGCGCGGGCGGCAAGCGCATCTGCGGCGCCTGGGTCGGTATGCGGCACAAAGGCAAAGGGCGTCTCTGTCGCTGCATAAATCAGCGTCTGACCGTCCGCGCCGCCGCTGGCGGCTGCCGGCACGGCCGGGCTGGGCAAGGTGACGCGAACATCGGTCGCGGGGCTGGGGATGGCGATCTGCGTCATGCGTTCTTGCCATAAACATGCGCAAAGCGCGCATCAAAGGCATAGACATCGTCAAAGCCGATCAGCTGGCAGAACTCATCGAAGGAATAGAGCGGCACATCGCCATGCAGGCTGGTGCCGGTTTCCTTCAGCCGGGTCAGCGCCCGCTCGGACGCCGCCGCCGACGCCAGCGCGGTCATTGCCGGAAAGATCGCGCCGCCATAGCCGATCTCGGCCAGGCGGGCGGCGGGCAGGATGCGGGTCGAGCCGCCATCGGCCATGTTGGCCAGTGCCGGTGCCGGCAGGCGGGCGGCGACATAGGCCATCTCCTCCTCATCGGCCAGCGCCTCGGGAAACAGCATTTCCGCGCCCGCCTTGGCATAGGCTTCGAGCCGGCGCAGCATGGCGTCGGTCCCTTCCGACTGTTTGGCATCCGAGCGCGCGATGATCACCGGGCCATCGGGGCCGGAGCGGCTTTCGCACGCCACCGTGATCCGCGCCACCATCTCCTCGGTCGAGACCAGCCGCTTGCCCTTGGTATGGCCGCAGCGCTTGGGAAACTCCTGATCCTCCAGCTGGATGGCCGCCACCCCGGCCTTCTCATAGCCGCGCATGGTCTGGCGCACATTGAGCAGCCCGCCATAGCCGGTGTCGGCATCGGCAATGATCGCCATCGGGCTGGTCACCTCGACCAGCGTGCCGACGCGCTCGACCATCTGCGAATAGGTGGCGATGCCAGCGTCGGGCAGGCCGAATGCCGAGGCCACGAGCCAATAGCCGCTGCCATAGCCGAACCGAAAGCCGATGCGGGCGGCCAGCTTCGCCGTGATCATGTCGTGCATGCCCGGCGCCACGAAGAATTGTTTTTCGGCAAGCGCTTGCCGCAGGGTCGAGGCTGGATTCACGGGACGGCTCCGGGTCAAGTTGCAGGGTCGGATGCTGCCTAACGGCTGCGCTCAGTCCGTTCGAGGCGGCCGGCAACTCTGTCCGGCTGACGGTAATCTCCGGCACGGTTGCTGCGGGCTTGGCCATGCGCGTTATCGCCCGTGGCGATGGCTCGAACACTCTACCAAAAGCTCTGGGATGATCATGTCGTGGCGGAGCGCGCCGATGGCACGACGCTGCTCTACATCGACCGGCATCTCGCCCATGAGGTGAGCACGCCGCAATCCTTCGAGATCTTGCGCACGCGCGGTCGCACGGTGCGGCGGCCGCAAACGCATGTCGCCGTGCCCGACCATGCCGTCTCGACCCGAAGCCGCAGCCTCGGCGGCGGCGAGGCGCGGGCGCTGATCGCGCGGCTCTACGACAATGCCGAGGCGTTCGGCCTGCCGCTGATCCGGCTGGGCGACCCGCGTCAGGGCATCGTCCATGTCATCGGGCCGGAGCTGGGCTTCACCCAGCCGGGGCTGACCATCGCCTGCGGCGACAGCCACACCTCGACGCACGGCGCCTTTGGTGCGCTCGCCTTCGGCATCGGCGCCAGCGAGTGCGGCACGGTGATGGCCACCCAATGCCTCATCCAGCGCCGCGCCAAAACGATGGCGGTCGAAATCAATGGCGCGCTGTCACCCTGGGTTTCGGCCAAGGATGTCGCGCTGGCGGTGATCGCCGCACTCGGGCCGGGCGGCGCGGCGGGTCATGCCGTCGAATATCGCGGCCCCGTGGTGGCGGCGATGTCGATGGAAGCGCGCATGACGCTGTGCAACATGACCATCGAGGCCGGCGCCCGCATCGGGCTGGTGGCGCCCGACCAGACCACCTTTGATTATCTCGCCGGCCGGCCCATGGTGCCGCAAGGCGAGGCGCTGGCCGCCGCGCTCGCGCATTGGCACACGCTGGCCAGCGACCCCGATGCGAAGTTCGACCGCACGGTCACCCTCGACGGCGATGCGCTGGCCCCCTTCGTGTCATGGGGCACGACGCCATCCGAAGCCGCGCCCATCACCGGCCATGTGCCCGAGACGGCAGATGACAGCGCCCGGCTAGAGCGCGTCTGCGCCTATATGGGGCTGAAGCCCGGCCAGCCGCTTGCCACCATCGCCATCGATCAGGTGTTCATCGGCTCGTGCACCAATGGCCGCATCGAGGATCTGCGCGCCGCCGCCGCTGTGGCGCGCGGGCGGCGCGTGGCCGAAGGCGTACGCGCCATGGTGGTGCCGGGCTCGGCAGCCGTGCGCCGGCAGGCCGAGGCCGAGGGACTGGACCGGATCTTTGTTGACGCCGGCTATGAATGGCGCGAGGCCGGCTGCTCCATGTGTGTGGCGATCAACGATGACCGGCTGGCGCCGGGCCAGCGCTGCGCCGCCACCTCCAACCGCAATTTCGAAGGCCGCCAGGGGCAGGGCGCGCGCACCCATCTGATGAGCCCGGCGATGGCCGCCGCCGCTGCCGCGACCGGCCGGCTGACCGATGTGCGCACGATGGAGACGTTGTCATGAGTGCCGGCCTGTCACGCATCACCTCGCCCGCCGGGGTCCTGCTCGAAGATGCCGTCGATACCGATGTCATCTTCCCCGCGCGCTTTCTGCTGCGCATGGACAAGACGGGGCTTGGCGAATGCCTGTTCGCCGACCGCGGGCTTCAGAGCCAGCTGCGCGCAGACGACGGTGCGCCGCTTGCCATCCTGCTGGCCGGTGCCCAGTTCGGCTGCGGGTCGAGCCGCGAACATGCCGTCTGGTCGCTTTTCGATTTCGGTATCCGGGTGGTCATCGCGCCCAGCTTTGGCGAGATCTTCGCCAACAATGCCGCGCGCGGCGGGCTGGCGGCCATCCGCCTGCCCCGCGCGCAGGTGGCGGCGCTGGCCAGGAGCCACGGTCCGCTGACCGTCGACCTGCTCGCCCGGCGCATCACCACGGCGGCCGGCGACGGCTTTGCCTTCGAGATGGATGAGGGCGACCGTCAGGCGCTGATCAACGGCTGGGACGAGATCGACATGATCGACGCCGCACATGCGCAGGACATCACGGATTTCGAACGCGCCTATCTGGCGCGGCGCCCCTGGCTGGCAGACTGAGAGAGGGACACGGCATGGCAGAATGGTTGAAGCGCGGTGAGGCCGCAGCAGGACGCGCCGAAGGCGACCGCAAGGTGCGCGAGACGGTGGAGGCAATCCTCGCCGATATCGAGGCGCGCGGTGACGCGGCGGTGCGCGAGCTGTCGGTGAAGTTCGACAATTGGGACCGGGAGAATTACCGGCTGAGCCAGGACGAGATCCAGGCCTGCATCGACCAGCTTTCAGCCCAGGACCTGAAGGACATCGAATTCGCCCAGACACAGGTGCGCAATTTCGCCCGCATCCAGCGCGAGAGCATGCGCGATGTCGAGGTCGAAACGCTGCCCGGCGTCGTGCTTGGGCACCGCAACATTCCGCTGAACAGCGCTGGTTGCTATGTGCCGGGCGGCAAATATCCGCTGCTCGCGTCTGCCCATATGAGCGTCATCACCGCCAAGGTCGCCGGCGTGCCGCGCGTGGTCACCTGCGCCCCGCCGTTCGCTGGCAAACCCGCCCCGGCGATCGTCGCCGCCCAGGCCATGGCCGGCGCCCACGAGATCTGGTGCCTCGGCGGTGTTCAGGCGGTGGCGGCCATGGCGATCGGCACCCAGAGCATGGCGCCTGTCGATATTCTCGTCGGTCCCGGCAATGCCTTTGTGGCGGAGGCCAAGCGGCAGCTCTTCGGGCGCGTCGGCATCGATCTCTTCGCCGGCCCGACCGAGACGCTGGTCATTGCCGATGAGGTGGGCGCGGACGCCGAGCTTTGCGCCACCGACCTGCTCGGCCAGGCCGAACATGGCCCCGACAGCCCGGCCGTGCTGTTGACCACCAACCGCGCGCTGGCCGAGGCGACGATGGCCGAGGTCGAACGGCTGCTCAAGGTCCTGCCCACTGGCGAGGTCGCCGGGCGCGCCTGGCGCAGCTACGGCGAGGTGATCCTCGCTGAAGACGACGCCGAGATGGTGCGCATCGCCGACGAGATTGCCTCCGAGCATGTGCAGGTGATGACCGCAAACCCCGATTTTTTCCTCGAGCACATGACCAACTACGGCGCGCTCTTCCTCGGCGCGCGCACCAACGTCAGCTACGGCGACAAGGTCATCGGCACCAACCACACGCTCCCCACCCGCAAGGCGGCGCGCTACACGGGAGGCCTGTGGGTCGGCAAATTCCTCAAGACCTGCACCTATCAGCGTGTGCTCACCGACGAAGCCAGCACGCTGATCGGCGAATATTGCAGCCGCCTGTGCGCGCTCGAAGGCTTTGCCGGCCACGGCGAACAGGCCAATGTCCGCGTGCGCCGCTATGGCGGGCGCAACGTGCCCTATGCCGGAAAGGCCGAGGCGCGCTGATGCTGCCCGAGACGCCCGGCTTTCGGCTCGATGGCCGGCGGGCGCTGGTCACGGGTGCGGGGCGCGGCATCGGTGCCGCGCTGGCGGCAGCACTCGCCGGGCAGGGGGCTGCCGTCACGCTGGTGGCGCGCAGCCGCGCCGAGATCGAGGCGGTGGCCGCCGAAATCACCGCGCGCGGGCAGCAGGCCGAAGCCGCCGTCCTCGATGTCGCGGATCTGGCTGCGGTGCAGGCCTTTTTCGCCGCCCGGCGCGCCTATCATGTGCTCGTCAACAATGCCGGCACCAACCGGCCCAAATCGATGCTGGAGGTCAGCGAGGCCGATTATGACGCCGTGCTCGATCTCAACCTCAAATCGGCCTTCTTCGTGGCCCAGGCCGCCGCGCGCGCCATGGTGGCGGAAGGGGTCACCGGCTCGATGATCCATATCGGCTCGCAGATGGGGCATGTCGGCGGGCCGAACCGGGCGCTCTACTGCGCCTCCAAATGGGGGCTCGAAGGCATGAGCAAGGCCTTTGCCCTCGACCTCGCGCGCGCCGGCATCCGCTCCAACACCATCGCGCCGACCTTCATCGAAACGCCCATGACCCGTCCCTTTTTCGAGGACAATGCCTTTCTCGAGAGCGTTCTGGCCAAGATCAAGCTCGGCCGTCTGGGCCGCGTCGAAGACCTCATGGGCGCGGTCGTCTACCTCGCCTCCGATGCCTCGGCGCTGGTCACCGGCACCAGCCTCGTCGTTGATGGCGGCTGGACGGCGGATTGAGCCGGTGACGACCCCGATCGACAGCGTGGCGGTGATCGGCGTCGGCAATGTCGGCCGGTCCTGGGCCGTGGTGTTCGCCCGCGCCGGCCTGCGGGTGCGCCTTTGGGACGCTGACCCCGCCGCCATAGCGCGCGCCCAGCCGCTGATCGGCGAAGCGCTTGCAGAGATGCCGACCGCCGCGCTGGCGCGCATCACCGCCCACGCCAGTCTTGCCGAAGCGCTCGCCGGCGCACTCTGGGTACAGGAAAGCGTGGCCGAGCGGCTCGAGGTCAAGCAGGCGCTGTTTGCCGAGATGGACGCACTGGCCGACCCGCAAGCGATCCTCGCCAGCTCGACGTCAGCCATCCCCGGCTCGCAGTTCATGGCGGCGCTGCCGGGTGCTGCGCGCTGTCTGGTCGCGCATCCGGTCAACCCGCCGCATCTCATCCCGCTGGTCGAGCTTTGCGGTACGCCCGCGACCGCCGCCGACACGTTGGCCCGGGCCGATGCCTTGATGGCGGCGGTCGGCCAGAGCCCGGTGCAGCTCGCGCATGAGGTCGAGGGTTTTCTCCTCAACCGGCTGCAATGGGCGCTGATGGGCGAAGCGCTGCACCTTGTTGGCGAAGGCCTGTGCAGCCCCGCCGACATCGACCGGGTGATGACCGACGGGCTGGCGCGGCGCTGGAGCTTCATCGGCCCCTTCATGGTCGCCCATCTCAACGCCAGCGCCGGTGTGCGCGGCTATTACGCCGGGCTGGCGGAAGCCATTGGCCGCGTCCAGGCCAGCTTGCGCACCGATTATCCGCCCAGCCCCGCGCTCGTCGACCGGCTTGCCGAGGCGCTGGAGGCGCAGGTACCGGTCGATGAAATCGCGGCGCGTCAGGCGTGGCGTGACAAGATGTTGCTGGCCCGGCGCGCGCCTAAGGCGCCGACGCGCTGACCATCAGCGCCGTCAGCCGCGTCATGGCGTGGTGCACGGCATGATCGTCAAGCTGCCCGCTCGCCTGCCATCCATGCCCGGCCAGAGCCGTCAGCATCGGCGCGAAATCAACCTGCGAGCGGGCGCTGGCACTGTCCGCCGATGCACCCAGGCGGAAGATGCTGCGCCCGTCCTTGATCGTCTCGGTCACCTTCAGGCTGGCCAGCGTGGTCGGATCGACCGCCGTCGGGTCAGCCGACAGAATGACGAAATCCGCGCGCTTGCCCGGCTCCAGGCTGCCTTTGTCGGCCTCCTCGAAATGCTGATAGGCCGGCCAGATCGTCATCGCCTTCAGCGCGGTGATCACATCGACCCGGTGGTCGGCCCCTACGATCCGGCCTGAGCGTGAGCGGCGGGTGACCGTCGCATCGAGCACCCGCATCGAATCGGGAAAGGCCACTGGCGCATCATGATGGCTGGTGAAGATCATGTCGCGCGCCAGCACCCAGCCGGTCGGCGAGATGTTCATGCCGGCCTCCGGGCCGACGGTGTGATCCAGGTGCCAGTCGCCCCAATAGAAGGTGTGCATAGGAAACAGTGAGGGGATGACACCGAGGCGCTTGTAGCTGTCGAGCTGGTCAGGGCGCAAAAACTGGCCGTGGATCAGCACCGGCCGCAACTCGCGCGCCGCCGGGACCCGCCCTTGCGCCGCGCTGTGCGCCGCAATCAGCAGGTCCGAGGCGCGCTCGCCATTGGCATGCGTCAGGATCTGGACGCCATTGTCGGCGGCCCATTGCACCGCGTCCATCACCTGCTCGGCGGTAACGGCCGGATAGCCCGAATAGCCGTCCGGATAATCGCCGACCGGTTTGAAATAGGGCCGGTCGCGCCAGGCCGTGAAGCCCTGCGGGCTGCCGTCGATGGTCAGCTTGGCGCCGCCGAGGCGCAGCCGGTTGTTGTAGGCGCTGTTGACATTCGCCTTGATGAAATCCCGGTCCACGAGCACATCGGGATAGACCAGTACATCATTTGCAAAACCGCCCTCGGCAGCGACCTGCTGCATCACCGCGAAGACTTGCGGGTTGGCTCGGGCTTCCTGCGCGGTCGTGTAGCCGAAGCGCGCCCAAAGCTTCGCGCCCTCACGCGCAAAGGTCTTCATGCCCTCTGCCCCCAGCCGCCCCATGATGATCGGCGCGACGGTGAACATCGCGGTTTCCTCGAGCACGCCATTGGGTTCCTTGCTGCCGCGCCGCCGCTGGATCACGCCGCCTGCCGGATTCTCGGTGCTCGCGTCAAATTTCAGCAGCGCCAGCATCGCGGAATTGACCGCAGCAAGATGCCCCGACTGGTGAATGAGCACGACCGGCAGCGTGGTCGAGACCGCGTCCAGATCATCGCGCGTCGGGTGGCGCTGCTCGGCCAATTGGGCGTTGTCATAGCCAAAACCGATGATCATGCCGATCTTCTCCACGCTGTCGGCATTGGCCGCCGCCCAGTCGCGCATCGTCGCCTGCAGGCTGGCGATATCCGTCACCTTGCCATCGGGCGGCGCCAGCAGATTGGCCGAGAGCGCCTGCAGCCCGCCGACAAAGATATGGCCATGGGCATCGAAGAAGCCCGGCAGCAGGGTGCGCCCGGCCAGGTCGATCATCTCGGTGTCCGGGCCCTGGTGCGCCATCACCTCGGCCAGCCCGCCCACGGCGAGGATCCGGCCATCGGCCTCGGCGACCGCTTCGGCCCGCATGGCGCTGTCGTTCATGGTCAGGATCGGCCCGCCGCGCCAGATGCGGTCGGCGGTCTGGGCCAGCGCGCCGCCATGGGCAAGAAGAAGGGCGAAGGCAGGCAGCAGGAAACGCATCATCTTTCCCCTTTTCAGACGACAACACTCAACCTGAAGATTGACGCCAATCCGCCAATCGGGCGAGGAGATGGTGCACCCGCGCGCACGGCCGGGCAAGACTGACGCAAAGATGAGAGCAACCCGCAATGCTGACGATCCATGGAATCCCCAATTGCGACACAATGAAGAAGGCGCGCGCCTGGCTGGCCGCAGCCGGGATCGAGGCAAGCTTTCACGATTATCGCAAGGACGGCGTGCCCGAAGCCCTGTCTGACTGGGTGGACGCGCTGGGCTGGGAGGCGCTGCTCAACCGGGCCGGCACGACCTTCCGTAAGCTCGACGAGGCCGACAAGGCCGGTCTTGATGCACCGCGCGCGCTGGCGCTGATGCGGACCCAGCCGGGCATGATCAAGCGCCCGGTTCTTGTCGGCACAGTCAGCGCCGGCGCACCGCTCCTGCTGGTCGGGTTCAAGCCTGAGATTTGGGCGCAGCGGCTGCTTGATTGAGCGCGGCTTGCAGGTCGTCGCCTTTGCGACGCGCGAAGCTGGCCTTGTAGGCAAGCGCCGGCTTCTCCACCAGATGCCATGAGGCCATCGCAAACGGCAGGGCAAGCGCGAAGCCCGCTGCCATGTTGCCCGCCGCCGTCATGCCAATGCCGGTGGCGATGGCGACCTGCTGCGCTGGAAAGGCATAGATGTAGACGCCGTAGCTATAGTCGGGCAGGCGCCCGCTCAGGGCCTTGAGAACAGCCGGCGCGCGCACACCGAAGGCGATGAGCGCATAAGCGCCGGCCAAAGCCACCGCCAGCTGGTCGAAGCCAGTGCCGGCAAACCGCGCGCTCAGGCCCAGTGCAGCGGCGAGCAGAATGACCGCGAGCGCGGCGGACATTGGCAACCGGTCTTGCCAAAGCGCCATCAGAACACCGGCGAAAAAGGAAATCGACAGCCAGCGCAACTCGCCGAGAACCGGGAACATGTCCTGGGGCAGCGCCATGTGCACCGCGATGCCGCCCAGCCAGAGCGCCAGCAGCAGGCGGCGACGATGGACCCAGCCCAGCGCGCCCGTCAGCGCCAGCGCAGCATAGCATTGCACTTCGCGAGAGATGGTCCACAGCGAACCATTGACCAGGTTCGGCTCGGGATTTGTGCTGAACGCCCCGTCGATGAAATAGCCGCCCGTCTGCACAAAGGCGTTGCGGAGCATATAGCCCCACCAGCTCCGATTGGCCTGCGGCGGCACATCGCTGAAGCCCCAGAGGATGATGGCGCTGGTGACAATGAGCATGACCCATAGCCCCGGCAGCAATCGCAGCGCGCGGGCGACGGCAAAGCTGCGCACCCCCCGCCGTTTCAGCCCCGGCACCACCAGAAAACCACTCAATGTGAAGAACAGCAGCACGGCAAGCCTGCTGACTGGAAAGGGAAGAACCGCAAGGCTTGGGTCGGCCTCACGCATGCCCATCAGCGCATAGCTGTGGGAGAAGATCACCGCAGACGCGAGGATAAGCCGCAACACATTGAAAATATTGCCATCAGGCCGCATATCGGCCGCCGAAACCAGCGGATAGGGGCGTTTTGGCTCCATGAACGGTCCATATCGGTTGTCGGAAAGCAGGTAAATGCACCTTGCGGTGGGTTGTGCGCCTCAACTAGCGGGAACCGCCCACAACGGCTATCAGGGCCGCATGTCGACCACCTTCACCCTTGATACCAGCACCTCGCGCGCTCATCCGTTGCCCGAGCCGGTGCGCCGCCTCACCGTGCCCGCCATCGCGCGGCGCAAGGGCGGCGAACCGATCGTGATGCTGACCGCCTATACCGCGCGCATGGCGCAGCTGCTCGACAAGCATTGTGACCTGCTGCTGGTCGGCGACAGTCTGGGGCAGGTGATCTATGGCCTTGATACCACGGTCAAGGTCACGCTCGAGATGATGATTGCCCACGGCGCCGCCGTCGTGCGCGGCAGCTACCGCGCGGTCGTGGTCATCGACCTGCCATTCGGCAGCTATGAAGCCTCGCCCGAACAGGCGTTTGAAACGGCCGCACGCGTGCTCAAGGAAACCGGCGCCGCTGCCGTCAAGCTCGAAGGCGGCGCGGTCATGGCGCCCACGGTCAGCTTCCTCAGCGCTCGCGGCATCCCGGTGATGGCGCATGTCGGCCTCACCCCGCAGGCGGTCAATGCGCTGGGCGGTTACGGCGCCCGCGGCCGCAGCGAAGCCGAGGCCGCGAAGATCCTCGATGATGCCCGCGCGGTGGCGGCCGCCGGCGCCTTTGCGCTGGTCGTGGAAGGCGTCGTCGAGCCGCTGGGCCGGGCGATCACCGAAGCCGTCGCCTGCCCGACCATCGGCATCGGCGCATCCACCCAGTGCGACGGCCAGGTGCTGGTTGTCGATGACATGCTGGGCATGTTCGAACGCGTGCCGCGCTTCGTCGAGCGGTTCGACAATATGGCCGAGCGGATCGACGCCGCCGCCGCCGCCTATGCGGAGGCGGTGCGCGCCCGCCGCTTCCCGACCGAGAAACAGCTTTATTCCTGAGGCGTCATCGGGCATTCAGCCGCTCAGCAATAATCACCCGGCCCATAGATTTGGCCAGAGGAGCCGCTGACCTTGGCGCAACCCCCATCGACACCACCTGCCGGCACCGGCCCCAATCTTGAAGACGCCTTCCTGCGCGAAGTCGACGAGGAAGTGCGGCGCGATCAGCTCGGACAGATCTGGAAACGCTACGGCGTGGTCATCATCGTGCTGGTGCTGGGCCTACTCGGCGGACTGGCCGGCTGGCTGTGGTGGCAGGACCAGCAGCGCCGCACCGCCGGTGCTGCCGGCGAGCAGCTGGCCCGCGCCATCGAGAAGATCGGCGTCGGCGACAATGCGGCGGCGCGGCCGATCATCGCCGAACTTCAGGCCAGCGGCCCACCTGCCCATGCGGCGCTGGCGCGTTTCCTCCAGGCTGCGGATGAAATCGCCGTGGGCGAGGATGAAAAGGGCGCCGCCACATTGCAGGCGATCGCCGATGACGCGACCATCGACCAGCCGCTGCGCGATGCCGCCCAGCTCAAGCTGGTGCGACTGCGGTTCGACGCCATGCCGCCCGAAGAGGTTGTCGCCAAGCTCAAACCACTGTCAGTGCCGGGCAATCCCTGGTTCGGCCTCGCCGGCGAGACAACCGCGCTGGCGCTGATCAAGGCGGGCACGCCCGAGCCTGCGCAGCCCATTCTCATTGCCATCGTCAAGGACGCTGCGATGCCGGCGTCGCTGCGCAACCGCGCCGGCCAGCTGGCGCTGTCGATCGGCGTGGAGGCCGAGGCACTTGGCGTCGGACCTGACGCCGGCAGCGAAACCGAGCCCGCAGCGCCGGCTGTGGAAGGGGCGGAATAGGCCATGGCAATGCGGCGGATTTCGGTAGCGGTCCTGATCAGCCTTGGCCTCGCGGTCTCGGGCTGCGGCATCTTCAAGGGCGGCAAGAAGACGCCCACCACCGTTGGCGAGCGCATCCCGATCCTCACCTATGAGAGCAAGGCGGAAGCCGAGGCCGAACTGCAGGGCACCACGGTAGTGCTGCCGCTCGAAGAAGCGCGCGCCGACTGGGGCCAGCCCGGCGGCACACCGGACAAGAGCAACGGCCATCTCAGCTGGTCGGGCGCGCTCGAACGGGTCTGGACCGCTTCGATCGGGTCCGGCAGCAGCAGCACCCGCCGGCTCAATGCGGCGCCCGTGGTTCATCGCGGCCGCGTCTTCACCATCGACACGATGGGCGAGGTGCGCGCCTTTGACGCCCGGACCGGCGGTCTCGCCTGGTCGGACAAGATCAGGCTCAAGGGCCAGGCGCAGGGCATCGCCTTTGGCGGCGGCGTCAGTGCCGACAATGGCCGTGTCTTCGCCACCACCGGCTTTGGCATTTTGGTCGCCTATGATGCCAGCCAGGGTGTCGAGCTCTGGCGCGCCACCGTGCCGGTGCCGCTGCGCGGCGCGCCCACGGTTGCCGGTGACCGGCTGTTCGTCATGTCGCAGGACAATCAGCTCTTCGCCTTTGACGTCGAGACCGGCAGCCAGCTCTGGAACGTGACCGGTACGGTCGAGGTCGCCGGCCTGCTCGGGGCCGGCGCGCCGGCCGTCGCGCTGGGCACGGTCGTCGTCGGCTTTGGCTCGGGCGAACTGACCGCGCTGCGCGCCGAAAACGGCCGCACCGTCTGGTCGGATGCGCTCACCCGCACCGGCCGCGCCACGGCGATGGCGGCGCTCTCCGATATCGACGCCTCGCCGGTGATCGACCGCGGCCGGGTCTTCGCCATCGGCCATGGCGGGCGCATGGCGGCGCTCGAAATCGCCACCGGCCAGCGCGTGTGGGAACGCAATTTCGCCGGCGTCTGGACGCCGTGGGTGGCAGGCGAGTTCATCTATACGGTCACGCTCGAAGGCGAGCTTCTCTGCCTCACGCGGTCGGAAGGAAAGGTCCGCTGGGTCACCGAGCTCGACCGCTGGAAAAACCCCAAGAAGAAGACCAAGCCGATCTATTGGGCCGGCCCGGTGCTCGGCTCGGAAAAGCTGCTGGCGGTCAGCTCCGACAAGAGCATCGTCATGGTCGATGCCTATGAGGGCAAGGTCCTCAAGACCGCCAAGCTGGGGGCCGCTGCCTATCTGCCGCCCGTGCTGGCCGGCGGGCTGGCCTATGTGCTGACCGATGACGGCCGGCTGAGCGCGTGGCGCTGAGCATGGGTCGCTGACCATGGCCGGCAAGAGCGGCCGAAGAGGGCGCACCGCGGCCACGCCGCTGCCCGCCGACGCCGCCCGCGTGGCCATCGTCGGCCGGCCCAATGTCGGCAAGTCGACGCTGTTCAACCGGCTGATCGGCCGCAAGCTGGCGATTGTCGATGATACCCCCGGCGTCACCCGCGACCGGCGCGAAGGCCGCGCCAGCCTGCATGATCTCGACTTCATCGTCATCGACACCGCCGGCTTCGAGGATGACACCGCCGCCAGCCTGTCGGGCCGGATGCGGGCACAGACCGATGCGGCGGTCAGCACCGCCGATGTCGCGCTGCTGGTCTATGATGCACGTGCCGGTGTGACCCCGCTTGACCGGCATTTCGCCAGCTGGCTGCGCAAGCGCGGCACGCCGCTCATCCTCGTCGGCAACAAGGCCGAGGGTCGCGCCGCAAGCCCGGGCCTGGCCGAAGGCCATGCGCTGGGCTTCGGCGCGCCCGTACCAATCTCGGCCGAGCATGGCGAGGGCATGGCCGATCTGTTCGAAGCCCTGCTGCCACATCTCGACCGGCCGGCGCCGCCGCCGCCCGAGCCCGAGCCGGCCCGGCTCAGCGAGGACGGCATCGAGCTGGAGCCGGAATGGGTCGAGCCGCCGGCAGGCCCGCTCAAAATGGCCATTGTCGGCCGCCCCAACGCCGGCAAATCGACGCTCATCAACACGCTGATCGGCGAGCAGCGGCTGGTGGTCGGCCCCGAAGCCGGCATCACGCGCGATTCGATCGCCATCGACTGGGAATGGCAGGGCGCGCCGGTGCGGCTGGTCGACACCGCCGGGCTGCGCAAGCGCGCCCGGGTGCAGGACCGGATCGAGAAAGCCGCCGCCGCCGACACGCGTCAGGCCATCGACCTCGCCGAAGTCGTCGTGCTGCTGCTCGATGCCACGCTCGGCCTCGAAGCGCAGGATCTGCGCATAGCCGATCTGGTGCTCAGCGAAGGCCGCGCGCTGGTCATTGCGCTCAACAAATGGGACGTCGCCGAAGATCAGAGCAAGCTCTTCCAGGGCGTGCGCAGGGCGCTGGATGACGGGCTCAGCCAGATCCGGGGCGTCCCGCTGGTCGCCATCTCGGGGGCGACCGGCAAGGGCCTCGGCCTGCTGATGAAGGTGGCGGGCGAAGCGCGCGATCGCTGGTCGAGGCGGGTGCCGACCTCGGCGCTCAACCGCTGGTTCGAGGCGACGCTCACACGCAATCCGCCGCCGGCCGCCGGCGGCGTTCAGATCAAGCTGCGCTACGTCTCGCAAGTGGCGAGCCGGCCGCCAACCTTCGTCGTGTTCGGCAACCGCACCGACCGGCTCCCGGCAAGCTATTTGCGATTCCTCGTCAACAGCCTCCGCGATGACCTCGATTTCGAAGGCGTGCCGATCCGCCTGAGCGTGCGCGGCGGGCGAAACCCCTACAGCACCGACTGAACTGCGGCCCGGCCCGATCCGTCGATTGTCATGGCCGATGCATCCCATGCATCGTTAAGTCCGTTTTGACCTCGAAACAGGGCGGCTCGCCAGATGAATATTGTTCATTCTCATCAGCATCGACTTGCCTTTCATCCCATTCTCAGTAAGGTTTACCGGTAATATCGTTCAATTTTGTCCAGTCGTTTCCGGGGGCCTGTCCTATGATCATCCATCCGCTTTCTTCTTCGTTCGTTCGCAACAAGGCAGGTGAGGGCATGCGGCGGGGGTCTGAGCGACTCGGCCTGCGCGGCTCGCTCATTGGCCTGTCGATCTCCGGGCTTGTGCTCGCCAGCACGGCGCTGGTCCCGGCCAGCGTCGCGGCGCAGACGATCGATCTTGGCACCGGTTCGGTCACCCTCAACGAAGCTGCCGACTTTATCCCCGGCTCGGTCTTCACCAACGGCGAAGTCATCATCCAGCCCTTCGCCACCTTCGATCCCTTCCTCTTCGATGCCACGCTCAGCGATACGCTGGGGCCCGCCTCGCTGACCAAGATCGGGACGCGTCCGCTGGAACTGCTGTCCGCAGGCAGCACGCACAGCGGCGAAACGCTGCTCACGGCCAGTCTCGTCACGACCCGCGTGGCCAATGCGCTGTCGCCGTTTTCGGTTCTGACGATCGGCACGACAGCCATCGTCGATCTGGGTGGGTTTGATCAGCAGGTTGCCGCGCTCGGCGGGGCCGCCGGCGGGATCCTGCGCAACACGTCCATGGTCAACGCCCCGGCGACGCTGACAGTCGGCGGCAGCCTCACGAGGAATTTTTTCGGGCTGATCAGCGAGACTGGTGGTGCGATCTCCATCGTCAAAGATGGGTCTGGTCTTCAGGGCTTTGACAATGCGGCCAACAATTTCACCGGCGGCGTGAGCCTGCGGGGCGGCACATTGCGCTACGGCCTTGATGGGTCGCTCGGCACCGGCGCAATCACCGTTGATGCCCTTGGCGCGACCATCAATCCGCTGTCGAACGGTACGGTCCTCAGCAATGATGTCGTTCTTAATTCCGGCGTGGACGTGACGCTGAGCACGGTGACGCGCTGGAACGGCGTGGTTTCGGGTGCAGGCGCCATCGAAAAGCTCGGCTCTGGCGATCTTGTTCTCGCCAATGCGGCGAACAGCTTCACCGGCGGTATCGACGTTTCCGACGGCCGGCTTCTGATTGCTGCGGACAATGTGCTGGGTACTGGCGACGTTCGGTTCACCAACTCCATCGCGCGCTTCGGAACCGACGGCAATATCTCGGCCAGCGTCGACAACAATTTCATTCTTCAGGCGCAGATGAACGTCGACGCGCCCAGTGTCGGCAACGTGCTGACTCTCGCTGGCGTGGTGTCCGGGGCCGAGGGCATTTTCCTCCGCGCCCCCGGCGGCGGCACGCTGTCGCTCACGGGCAACAATAGCTTCTCTGGCGGCATCGAGATTGACACCGGCAATCTTTCGGTAGGCAGCAATGCCGCGCTCGGCACGGCCTCGGTATTCTTCAGCACCACTTCGGGCAATCTGCTTGCCGGGGCGGATGGTCTGGTCGTCAGCAACACGCTGCGGCTGGCGCGCGACGTCACGGTCAACTCGGGTGCTGGCACCTTCACCCTCTCTGGCGGCCTGATCAACGCCACGGGCGAAACCGGCGGCATCACCAAGTCGGGCGCCGGCGCGCTGATCATCTCGGGCACCACCACCTACACCGGTGGCACCTCGGTCAACGAGGGCACGCTTCAAGTCGATGGCACACTTGGCGGTGACGTCCAACTGATCGGCGGCACGACCGTGACCGGCAGCGGTTCGATCGGCGGCACCCTGTCGACGGCCGAAGGCGCCACGATCGCGCCGGGCAATTCGCCGGGCACGCTCGCCATCGGCGGCAACCTTGAACTCATCTCTGCCGACACGCTCGAATTCGAGCTTGCCAATCCGGCCGTTGTCGGCGGCGGCGTCAACGATCTGATCACCGTCGGCGGCGACCTGATTCTCGATGGCGCCATCGACATCATCCCGCTCACCGGCTTCAGCTTCGGCACCTACACCATCATCACCTATGGCGGCACGCTCACCGACAATGGCCTGTCGCTCGGCCTGCTGCCCACCGATGTTGGCGCGACGGTTGAGCTCGGCACCGCCGGCCTCGTCCAGCTCGATGTCTTCTTCGCAGGTGTCGAACAATATTGGGACGGCGCCAACACCGTCTCCAACAATCTGATCGACGGCGGCACCGGCACCTGGAGCGACGCTGGCCTGAACTGGACCAACCTGGCCGGCGACACCAACCTGCCCTGGGCAGATGTTGTCGCCGTCTTCACCACCACCGGCGGTGACGTGACCGTCGACGGCGCCAAGACCGTCGCCGGCCTGACCTTCGAGGTCGATGGCTATAATCTCTCGGGTGACGAGCTCCAGCTGTCGGTTGTCAACCCGACCCTCATCGACGTGCAGACCGGCACCACCACCATCAGCAACGTCATTTCGGGTTCCGCCATTACCAAGGGCGGCGCTGGGACGTTGGTCCTCAACGGCGCCAACACCTACACGGGCGACACCGCGCTCAATGCGGGCGCCATCCAGCTTGGCAATGCCAGCGCGCTTGGCGCGGGTAGTTTGGCGATGGCCGACGGCACTGTGCTTCGAAATGGTGTGACGCCGCTGTCGATTGCCAATGACATCGCCGTCACCGGCACAGGCGTCATCGATCTGATGGATGGCCTGTTCTTCCTGGCCGGCGATATTTCGGGCGGTGCGCTGTCGATCCTGAGCACGGATGTGGGCGCGACGCTTGCCAACCGGTTCGTGTCGCTTTCGGGGGCCAACACCTATACGGGTGGCACGACGATCACCGGTGTGACGGTGAGCATCAACGCCGATACGCATCTCGGTGATGCGGCAGGCACGCTGGCGATCGAAGAGGGTCAGCTGTTCACCCAGTCGACCTTTACCATGAACCGGGCGACGACGCTGACCACTTTTGGTGAGTTTGCCGTCAATCTCCCGGCGACGGTGTTGACCAAGGACGGCCTGATTTCTGGCGACGGCGAGCTTCGCAAGCTGGGAACGGGCACGCTGGTTCTCGGCAATGCAGCCAACAGCTTTGCCGGCGATGTTGTGATCCAGGGCGGCACGCTTCAGGTCGATTCCGAAGGCGCGCTGGGCGCGGGCAACCTCCGCTTCGAGGCGCTTGGCGGCACGCTGGCGCTGACCTCGGGGATCGAGACCGCGAAGACGGTGCTGTTGAGCGCTGATGGCACGATCGACACGGTTGCGGGCGATTTCGACCTTGTCGGGCGTGATCTCGGGCACCGGCGCGCTGTCGAAGGATGGTCCGGCACAGCTGACGCTGACCGGCGTCAACACCTACAGCGGCGGCACCAATCTCAATGCCGGCGCACTGCGCATCGATAACGATAGCGCGATCGGCACCGGCACGCTGACCACGCAGGACGGCACGACCTTCGTCGCCGGCATCGGCGCCAGCCAGACGATCACGCTGGCCAATGACATCGTCTTTGACACTGGCACGACGACGATCGACCTTCTCGGCAGCAGCTACAGCGTCAACGCCACCACCGGCGGCGTGCTGACCACCGGCACCGCGCTCACGCTCAATGGCGCGATCAGCGGCGCCGGCGGCTGGGTCAGCCAGAATTCGGGCACCGTCTTCATCAACGGCGACAACAGCTACGCCGGCGGCACCGAACTGACCAATGCCGCTGTCTTCGTGGGCAGCGACACCGCGCTCGGCACTGGTCTCGTGACGCTCAATGACTTCTCTGCGGTTCAGAACGAATCGGGTGGTGCGCTCGCGCTCGCGAACGATTTCCTCGTCAACGCGGTGGCGCCGTTCGGCGCGGTCGTCGGCGGTGCCGATGATCTCACCCTTTCGGGCGTGTTCAGCGGCGCTGGCGTCCTCGACAAGGCCGGCGTCGGCACGGTCACCGTCACCGGCATCAGCGACTTTGGCGGTGTGCTCAACGTCAATGACGGCAGCTTCATCGTCGAAACCGGCGCCGAATTTGGCGGTGCCACGCTCGAAACCACCATCCGCAACGGCGCGCTTCTGGGCGGCACGGGCACGGTCGTCGGCAATGTCACCATGGCCGATGCCGCGATCCTCAGCCCCGGCGCTTCGCCCGGCACGCTCACCATTGCCGGTGACCTCAACCTTTCGGGCGCCACTGATCTCCAGTGGGAGCTGGGCCAGGCCTATGCGCTCGGCGGCGCGCTCAACGACCGGGTCATCGTCGACGGCAACCTGACGCTCGATGGTCTGCTGACCGTCACCGAATCGGCTGGCGGCGCCTTCACGCTCGGCGTCTACAATCTGTTCAGCTATGGCACGCTCACTGACAATGAACTGACCATCCAGACCCTGCCCGGCGGCTTTACCGGCTTTGTCCAGAACAACACCGCCGCGCAGCAGATCAATCTGATCGTCACCCAGCCCGGCACCTTCATCCAATATTGGGACGGCGCGGACGAGATCGGCGACGGCGCCATCGGCGGCGGCGCCGGCAGCTGGACCACGGCCAGCACCAACTGGACCGGATCGGCCATCGATCCGCTCGCCTTCCCCACCCCCGGCGGCGCACCGAGCGATCTCAACACCAGCTGGCAGCCGAACAGCGTGGGCGTCTTCCAGGGCGCGGGCGGCATTGTCTCTGTGGACAATGACTTCACCTTCCAGGGCCTGCAGTTCCTCACCGACGGCTATGAGCTGACTTTTGGTGGCGGCAGCCTGACCGTCGGCAGTCCGCAGAGCTTCATCTACACTGAGGCTGGTGTCTCGACCGTAGTCGGCGCGCTGTTGACCGGTGCTGGCCAGCTTCTCAAGCAGGGTGCTGGCACGCTGGTCTTGAACCAAGCCAATGACTATGCTGGCGGCACGCTGCTGCAGCTGGGCACCATTGGGGTAACCGACAATCTCTCATTGGGCACTGGCACGTTGGAGATGTTGGACGGCACCACACTGGATGCGCTGACCACGCCGATCACACTGGCCAATGATATCATCACCAACGGCGTCGCGACGATCATTGGCACCGGCGATGTCTTCAGCACTGACGTGTTTACGCTGGGTGGCGTGATTTCTGGTGCTGGATCGCTGTTCGTTGCAGACGGCGGCACGGTTCGCCTCTCTGGCGTCAACACCTATGCCGGCGGCACCGAGATTGACGCCGAGACGCGTGTGATCGTCACCAATGATTCGGCGCTGGGCACGGGTCAGGTCACCATGGGTGATGTCTCTCGCCTGGCGGCTGAAGGCGGCGACATCACGCTCGCCAACGACATTCTCATCCCCGCCTTCCGCGGCTTCTTCGAGACCAACGGCAATGTGTTCACGCTGAACGGCACGATCAGCGGTGGCGGCGCGGTGGCGACGCTGGGCGATGGCGGCAATCTGGTCCTCAACGGGGACAATACGCACACTGGCGGCGTCAACATCGGCGGCAACAGCACGTTCGGCACCGTCACGCTGGGCAGCGACACCGCTGCTGGCACCGGCCTGATCACCCTGTTTGGCGATCATACGCTGGCGGCTGGCACGGACATCACCATCGCCAATGCGGTTCAGATCAACGCGGGCGAAGGGATTGTCGATAGCGGCGCCTTCACCTTCACCATCGACGGTGTCGTGTCGGGCGTTGGCGGGTTGAACAAGATCGGCGCGGGCAATCTCGTTCTCGCCGGCATCAACACCTATGCGGGTGGCACATTCCTCGATGAAGGCTCGATCACGGTCACCAACGATTCCTCGCTTGGCACCGGCGACCTGACCGCAGAAGACGGAACCACGCTGCTCAACGGGACCGCGCCGCTGGCCGGCCCGGTCACGCTGGCCAACAATATCATCATGAATGGCGGCTTCACGATCGGCTTGCAGGGCACCGATGCTACCATCGCGCCGGATGGCACTGTGACCGCCGACGGCAATGATCTGACGCTGAATGGCGTCGTGTCCGGCGCTGGTCCGCTCAATGTCGAAGGCTTCGGCTTCCTGACGTTGAACGGCGTCAACACCTACACCGGTGGCACGGTCGTCACCGGCGCTGGCGTGAATGCGGGCACCGATTCCGCGTTCGGCACGGGTGACATCACCTCCATCGACGGCGCGCTTGGCAACATCAGTGGGGCGCTGCGCACGATTGCCAACAATGTCGTCCTGACCGGCGATCTCGCCGTGGTCGGCACCAGCGACATCACGCTGGATGGCGTGATCTCGGGCGGCGGTTTGCTTGAGAAGTTCACCGACACCGTGCTGACGCTGAACGGCGCCAATAGCTACAGCGGCGGCACCTCGCTGCTCGGTGGCACCATCGTCGTCGGCGACGATGCGGCACTGGGCACGGGCGACCTCGTCATGTCCACCGACACGACACTCTCTGCGGGTGTCGATGGCCTGAACATCGCCAACAACATCGAGACGCTGGCGAACGGCCTCGTGGCTTCAAACGGCTTCACCTTCACGCTGAATGGCGACATCAGCGGCGCGGGGTCGATCAGCCACGTCACGGCGGGCAATCTGGTCCTGAACGGTGACAACAGCTTCACCAATCTCGGCATCAATGTCGGCACCGTCACGCTCGGCACCGACACGGCGGCGGGCATTGGCGATATCGCCATTGCGTCCGATGCCACGCTGGCTGCGGGTGCAGACATCACCATCGCCAACGGCGTGCAGACGCTGGGCAACGGTCTGGTGGCCTCGAACGGCTTCACCTTCACGATCAACGGCAATGTCGACGGCCCTGGCTCGATCAGCCATGTCACCGGCGGTAACCTCGTCCTGAACGGCAACAACAGCTTCACCAATCTCGGCATCAATGTCGGCACCGTCACGCTCGGCACCGACACGGCGGCAGGCATCGGCTTCATCGCGATCAACGATGATGCCACACTGGCCGCTGGCGCGGATGTAACCATCGCCAATGACATCGAGACGACCGGCAACGGTCTGCTCGCTTCGAACGGCTTCACCTTCACGCTCGATGGCAACATCGGTGGTGCGGGCTCGATCAGCCACGTCACCGACGGCAATCTGGTGCTGAACGGCGATAATTTCTTCACCAATCTTGGCATCAATGTCGGCACCGTCACGCTCGGCACCGACACGGCAGCGGGCATCGGCTTCATCGCGCTCAACAGCGATGCGACGCTGGCCGCCGGCGCGGATGTCACCATCGCCAATGACATCGAGACGACCGGCAACGGCCTGGTCGCTTCGAACGGCTTCACCTTCACGCTCAATGGCAACATCGGTGGGGCCGGCTCGATCAGCCATGTCACCGACGGCAATCTGGTGCTGAACGGCGATAATTTCTTCAACAACCTCGGCATCAACCGCGGCACTGTGACCCTTGGTTCAGACACGGCGGCGGGCATCGGCTTCATCGCGCTCAACAGCAATGCGACGATGGCCGCTGGCGGCGATGTGACCATCGCCAATGACATCGAGACGACCGGCAACGGCCTGCTGGCCTCGAACGGCTTCACCTTCACGCTCAATGGCAACATTGGCGGGGCCGGCTCGATCAGCCATGTCACCGACGGCAATCTGGTGCTGAACGGCGATAATTTCTTCGACAACCTCGGCATCAACCGCGGCACCGTCACGCTCGGCACCGATACGGCGGCGGGCATCGGTGACATCGCCATCGCGTCCAACGCCCGTCTGGCGGCCGGCGCCGACGTGACCATCGCCAATGGCGTGCAGACGCTGGGCAATGGTCTGGTGGCCTCCAATGGCTTCACCTTCACGCTCAACGGCAACGTCGATGGTCCTGGCTCGATCAGCCATGTCACGGCCGGTAACTTGGTGCTGAACGGCAATAACACGTTCAACAACCTCGGTATCAACGTCGGCACCGTCACGCTTGGTACCGATACTGCGGCCGGCATTGGCTTCATTGCGATCAATGATGATGCGACTCTGGCTGCTGGCGGGGATGTCACCATCGGGAACCTGATCGAGACGACAGCCAATGGTCTTGTCGCCTCGAACGGCTTCACCTTCACGCTGAATGGCAACATCGGCGGCGCCGGCTCGATCAGCCATGTGACCGAGGGCAATCTGGTGCTGAACGGCAACAACGCCTTCAACAACCTCGGCATCAACCGCGGCACCGTCACGCTCGGCTCCGACACGGCCGCCGGCATCGGCTTCATCGCGCTCAACAGCAATGCGCGTCTGGCCGCTGGCGATGACGTCACCATCGGCAACATCATCGAAACGACCGGCAACGGCCTGGTGGCCTCGAACGGCTTCACCTTCACGCTGAATGGCAACATCGGCGGCGCCGGCTCGATCAGCCATGTGACCGAGGGCAATCTGGTGCTGAACGGCAACAACGCCTTCAACAACCTCGGCATCAACCGCGGCACCGTCACGCTCGGCTCCGACACGGCCGCCGGCATCGGCTTCATCGCGCTCAACAGCAATGCGCGTCTGGCCGCCGGCGATGATGTCACCATCGGCAACATCATCGAAACGACCGGCAACGGCCTCGTCGCCTCGAATGGCTTCACCTTCACGCTCAATGGCAGCGTGGGCGGGGCCGGCTCGATCAGCCATGTCACCGAGGGCAATCTGGTGCTGAACGGCAACAACGCCTTCAACAACCTCGGCATCAACCGCGGCACCGTCACGCTCGGCTCCGACACGGCCGCCGGCATCGGCTTCATCGCGCTCAACAGCGATGCGACGCTGGCCGCTGGCGGCGATGTCACCATCGGCAACATCATCGAAACGACCGGCAACGGCCTCGTCGCCTCGAATGGCTTCACCTTCACGCTCAATGGCAGCGTGGGCGGGGCCGGCTCGATCAGCCATGTGACCGAGGGCAATCTGGTGCTGAACGGCAACAACGCCTTCAACAACCTCGGTATCAATGCCGGCACCGTCACGCTGGGCACCAACACGGCCGCTGGCATTGGTGAAATCGCCATCAACGACGGGGCGACGCTGGCCGCTGGTGCTGACGGCCTGACCATCACCAACATGGTCGAGACCACGGCTGCCGGCATCATCGACACCGGCGCCTTCGGCTTCACCATCGACGGCGTGATTGGCGGCCTCGGCAGCATCACCAAGAACGGGTCCGGCACGCTCTTCCTCACCCAGGACAACAGCTACGCCGGTGGCACCATCGTCAACGCCGGGGCGATCAGCATCCTGACCGCTGGCGGTCTGGGCACTGGCCCGTTGACGCTGGCTGGCGGCCTGATCTTCGGCGCCGACGGCATCGACTTCGCCAATGACATCACGCTGAGCGGCACCGCGCTGTTCGATGTGGCCGACAGCGCAACGCTGTCGGGCATCCTCAGCGGCTCGGGCTCGCTCACCAAGGCGGGCGTGGGCTCGCTGACGCTGGTCGGCCCGAACAGCTACACCGGCGGGACCATCATCACCGCCGGCACGCTGATCGGAAATTCCGAAAGCTTCGGCACGGGCGGCATCGCCAATGATGGCAGCCTCGTCTTCAACCAGATGGTTGATGGCACCTTTGGCGCCGTCATCTCGGGCAGCGGCACGGTTACCAAGCAGGGCAGCGCACGCCTGACCCTGTCGGGTGTCAGCACCTATACCGGCGCCACGCTGGTTTCAGCTGGTGACCTCAACGTCACCGGGTCGATCGGTGCTTCGACTGTCACGGTCGGCGAAGGCGCCAGCGTTTCCGGCACCGGCACGCTCGGCGGCCTGATCGTTCAGTCCGGCGCCACGGCTTCGCCCGGCAATTCGGTGGGCAGCCTCACCGTCAATGGCCCGGTGACCTTCCAGGCCGGCTCGACCTACGCCGCCGATGTGGAGCCTGCCGCCGCCGATCTGATCATCGCCTCCGGCCCGGCCTCGCTCGCCGGCACCTTGGCGCTGGACGTCGCGCCCGGCACCTACACCTTCGGCACCGGCTATACGCTCCTCTCGGCCTCCAGCATCAGCGGCACCTTTACCAGTGTGACCGGGCTCGACGGGTTCGGCGTCGCCTTCAACCCGTTGGTCAGCTACGCCGGCAACATGGTCCGCATCGCGCTGGCGCCGTCCTCCTTCGAAACGGTCCTCCCGGGCCTGACCGGCAATGCGCTCGAAGTGGCACGTGCCTTCGACCGGGCGGTGGCGGGCGGTTACAACCCGCAGCCCTTCTTCGATCTCTACACCCAGGGCTCGAACACCGTCGCGGCGCTCAACCAGCTCTCGGGCGAGATCCACAGCGCCGAGCGCCGGGTGGCGATGGAAGACACGCGGGTCGTGCGTGACACCGCCTTTGACCGCCTGAACGCTGGTCTGGCCGCGCTGGGCAACACCCAGTCGGCAACGATGAGCGACGGCGAGGCAGACACCACCTTCTGGCTCCGCGGCGCTGGCTCGTGGGGCACGGCCAGCGGTGACGATGTCGGCGCCCGGTTCACCACCGAGCAGATCGGCATCCTGACCGGTCTCGACTATGCCAAGAACGGCTTCAAGGTCGGCGCCGGCTTCACATACACCCAGAATGACATCGAGTCCGCCTTCGGCAACTCCCGGGTCAAGAGCACCGGCGGCATGCTCTATGCCGGCTACCGCGCCAACGGCTTCTCGCTCGGTGTCGGTGGCTCGGTCGCGGGTACCCGCGCGGACAGCAACCGTGCCATCACCGTGCCGGGCCTGGCACAGTCGCTGCGCGGCTCCGTCGAGGGCACGACCTACCAGCTGTTCGGTGAAGTGGCTTATGACCTCGCGGCCAGCAAGACGGCTCAGGTCTCGCCGTTCGCCCGCTATGCCTATGTCAGCCATCGCGCCAGCGAGTTTGGCGAGACGGGCGGCATTGCGGCGGTCAGCGGCCTGCGCCAAACCTACGACATCTCTGTCGCCCAGTTCGGTCTGCGGGCCGGTCTTGAACTCGGCGGCGGGGCTTCGCTCGTCGGCTCGGCGGCCTATCAGAATGTCTGGGGTGACCGGGCACCGATCGCCAACCTCACGATCGACGGTCTTGGCCAGTCGCAGGCCATCCGCGCCGCCGCTCTGGCGCGCCACAGCGCTGCGCTCGATGCCACCGCCAACTTCCGCATTGGCGACAAGGCCACGATCGGCATCGGCTACAACGGCGTGATCGGGGACAACAACAGCGATCATGGCGCCCGCGCCACGCTGACCATCGGCTTCTGAGCCGAGGGACCGACGCACAGACAAGGGGCGGGCCGCGACATCGGCCCGCCCCTTTTGTCATCGCGCTTGACCGGCACCAAGGCACTGGCTAGCGCCGCGACATGAACTTCAAGTCAGACAATGCAGCCTCGGTCTGCCCGGCCGTGCTGGACGCCATATTGTCAGCCGCACCTTCCGCGGCGGCGGCCTATGATGACGATGAGTGGTCCAGCCGGCTCGACGGCGCCTTCAGCGCGCTGTTCGGTCATGACTGCACCGTTCTCCCCGTCAACACCGGGACAGCGGCCAATGCGCTCGCACTGGCCGCGATGGTGCCCGGCTACGGCGCCGTCGTCTGCGAAACCGACGCCCATATTCATGTCGATGAATGTGGCGCGCCGGAGTTCTTTACCGGCGGGGCCAAGCTGCTGCTGGTCAAGGGCGAGCATGGCCGGCTGACGCCCGAGCGGCTCGCCGCCGGGCTGGCGGCACATCGCGGCGATGCGCATCAGGTGCAGATCGGCGCCCTCTCCCTCACCCAGGCGACCGAGGCCGGCACCGTTTACACACCCGACATGGTGGCCGCACTGGCCGCCCATGCCAAGGCGCGCGGCTGGCGGGTGCATATGGACGGCGCCCGCTTCGCCAATGCGGTGGCGCATCTCGGCTGCCACCCCGGCGATGTGACATGGCGGGCCGGTGTCGATGTGCTCAGCTTCGGCGCGATCAAGAACGGCGGCATGACAGCCGAAGCGCTGGTCGTCTTCGCGCCCGATCTCGCACCGCGCCTTCGCTTCCTGCGCAAGCGCGCCGGCCAGATGCCCAGCAAGGGGCGGTTTCAGGCGGCCCAGCTGCTGGCCATGATCGAAGGCGATGTCTGGCTGGCCAATGCGCGGGCCGCCAATGCCGCCGCCGCGCAGCTGGCAGCCGCTGCAGGCGCGCGCCTGCGCTATCCGGTCGAGGCCAATGAGCTGTTCTTGAAGATGCATCCCGGTGAGGTGAGCAGGCTGCGGGCCCAGGGCTTTGATTTCTACGATTGGGGCGATGCCGGCAGCGACGAGATCAGGCTGGTCACGGCCTGGGACATACCGCCCGCGCACGTCGCCGCTCTTGCCGAAGCGCTGGAGCAATGAGCACGCCCGCTGGCCGGTTCACGCCCCGGCTCTGGCTCTATTTCGCCATCGTCACGCTGATCTGGGGCTCGACATGGCTGGTCATCAAATATCAGCTTGGCGAGGTTCCGCCGTCCTGGTCGGTGACGTGGCGGTTCGTTGTCGCCGCGCTCATGCTGTTCGGCTTCTGCGGCCTCACCGGCCGCTCGCTGCGCTTGAGCCCGGCACAGCACCGGTTCGCGGCGCTCGTCGGGCTCACCCAGTTCATGCTCAATTTCAATTTCGTCTACCGGGCAGAGGCGCATATGGCCTCGGGGCTGGTGGCGCTGATCTTCGCTCTGCTGGTGATCCCCAATTCGCTGTTTGCCTGGGCGCTGCTCGGCCAGCGGGTGACGGTCCGCTTCATGGCCGGCAGCGCCATGGGCATCATCGGCGTGGTGATGATGGTCTGGACCGATCTGGCGCGCCCGGGCGAGGGTGGAGATGAGGTGGCGCTGGGTGTCGCGCTGGCGGTGGCCGGTGTGCTCTCGGCCAGCATCGCCAATGTCATGCAGGCCTCGTCCATGGGCCGCACCCTGCCGCTTGAAGGCGGGCTGGCCTGGTCGATGCTCTACGGCGCGCTGATGAATGCCGGCGTGGCGCTGCTGCTCTCCGGCCCGCCGGTCATCCTCTGGGAGGCCGGCTATCTCGCCGGCGTCGTCTATCTCGCGCTGGCGGCCTCGGCCGTCGCCTTCATCCTCTACTTCACCGTCGTGCGCGTCGTCGGGCCGGGCAAGGCGGCCTGGTCGGGCGTGCTCATTCCGCTGGTGGCGCTTGGCCTGTCCACGCTGTTCGAAGGCTTTGTCTGGAGCTGGCTGGCCGCGGTTGGCGCGGCCCTCGCGCTCGCCGGGCTGATTGTGGCGTTGCGCGCCCGCAGCACCTGACGCAAACTGCTCGCCATGGGGAGTCGCTGCGATAGCTGCATTGTGCGCGACCGGGCGCTGTGCGCAGCACTTGATCCGGCGGCGCTGCAGGCCTTGGGACGCATTGGCGTCGTGCGTCGGCTCGGGCGCGGTGAAACCCTCAGCTGGGCCGGCGATGATGCACCGACCTGCGCCACGCTGCAGTCCGGCGTCATGAAACTCGTCGTGGTGACCTCAGACGGCGAGCAGGCCATCGTCGGCATGCTGTTTCCCGGTGATTTCATCGGCCGCCCCTTTGGCGGCGTTCAGCAGCAGGATATCGTCGCCCTCACCGACGTGCAGATCTGCGCCTTTCCGCGCGCCGCTTTCGCAGCAACGCTGCGCGACCATCAGGCCATGCAGGAGCTGCTGCTGGCGCGCACCATGGCCGAGCTCGACCGGGCGCGGGACTGGCTGGTGCGCATGGGCCATGCCCGTGCCGGCGAGCGGGTGGCGGGCTTTCTCGAAGATGTCGCGCGGCGCCTCGGCGCGCTGGGCTGCGAGGGGCCGAGCGCGGTCGTCGAGCTGCCGCTCGGGCGCGGCGAGATGGCCGAGCTTCTGGGCCTGACCATCGAAACCGTCAGCCGGCAGATCTCGCGGCTGAAGACCATCGGCGCCATCTCGCTGCAGGGCACAAGGCGGCTCATCGTCGAAGATCCCGCGCTGCTGGCGCGTGCAGCGGGCCGCTGAACGCGTTCGGCGTTGACGTGGATCAATGCGGGCTGCGACACTCCACCCTAAGCTGGAGCAAATCAGCGATGGGAGAGGAAATATGAAGACGGTTCTGGTCCATATCGAGAGCGATGAAGGACAGGAGGCGCGGCTGCAGGCCGCCTTCGATCTGGCGCGCGCGTTCGGCGCGCATGTCAATTGCCTTCAGGTCACCCCCTATGCCGCCTATGCGCTGGGTGATGGCGGCATGAGCGGCTTTCCTGTCACCACCTTGATCGAGGCCATCGAGAAACAGCGCCGCCAGGACCGGGAAGTGGTGGAAGCCCGGCTCAAGACCGAAGGCGTCAGCTGGGATTGGGCGGCGCGCGACGGCGATGCCGTCCTGCGGCTGGCCGAAGCCTCGCGGCTCGCCGATGTCGTGGTGATGAGCGCCGGCACCTTCACTCGCTCGCCGCGCCTGCAACTCACCCTGACCGGCGATGTGGCGATGCAGGCCGCCGCTCCGGTGGTGGCCGTGGCGCCAGGCACCAAGGGGGTCGATGTGTCCGGCCCGGCGCTGGTGGCCTGGGACGGCTCGCGCGAGGCGGCCATGGCCATGCGCGGCAGCATGCCGATCCTGCACACCGCCAAGACCGTGCATTTGCTCACCGTCGAGGAAAAGCCGAGCGATTACCGGGCGTCTGATGCCGCGCGCTACCTGTCGCGCCATGGCATCGAGGCCGAGGTCATCGAAAAGGCGTCGGGCGGCCACACCGTCGAGGCGGTCATCCGCGAAGAGGTGATGCGGCTTGGCGCAACCATGCTCGTGCAGGGCGCCTATGGTCACTCGCGCCTGCGCCAGACGCTGTTCGGCGGGGTCACCAAGGGCATCCTGTCCGACCCGCCGGTGCCGCTCGTGCTCGGTCACTGATCGGCTCGTTTTTTTCGCGGTCGCGTCGGCTTTTTGATCCGGGTCAAGAATCGGCACGGCAAGGCTGCTAAGGATAATGACGGCAGCGCGGCCGACTATCCCGACTCCCCCGCTCTCTCACCGGGAAGCGCCAGCACTGACCAAAAAAGGGCCGCAGCGGCAACGCTGCGGCCCTGTTCCTGTCAGGCGTCCGGCTTATTCAGCCGCCAGCGGCTGGCGAAGCGACTGGGCGATGCGCCACAGCTTCTCGGGCGTCGCCGGCATTTCCAGCTGGGTGCCGTTCAGCGCGTCGATGATGGCGTTCATCACCGAGGGCATGGCACCGATGGTGCCGGCTTCGCCACAGCCCTTGACGCCCAGCGGATTGGTCGGGCTGGGCGTGCCCAGCGTGTCGAAGAGGATGTCGGCCGGCATGTCGTCAGCGCGCGGCACGCCATAGTCCATGAAGCTGCCGGTCACCAGCTGGCCGTCTTCGGAATAGACGACATCCTCCAGCAGCACCTGGCCAAGCCCCTGCGCCACGCCGCCATGGATCTGGCCCTGCACCAGCATCGGATTGACCAGCTTGCCGAAATCATCGACCAGGCTGTAGCGCTCGACCTTGACCCGCCCGGTGTCGGGGTCGAGCTCAATCTCGGCGATATGGCAGCCGTTGGGGAAGGTCGGCGCCGGCTGGCCGGTGGTGTATTTGGACCGACCGTCAAGCGCACCGGGGTGCTTGGCCGCCAGCTCGGACAGGCTGGTCGTCAGGTTGCTGTTCCTAGCCTTGAACACACCGGCTTCATAATCGATCTCATCGGCGCCTAGATCGGCCTTGGCCAGTTCGACGCCCCGCGCGATCATGTCATCGGCCGCCAGCAGACAGGCACCGCCGCCAAAGGCGAGGCTGCGCGAACCGCCCGTGCCATGCCCCTGGTCAAGCCGTGACGTGTCGCCCTGCACGATGCGCACCTGATCCATGGGAATGCCCAGCCGCTCGGCGGTCACCTGCGCATAGGCCGTCTCATGGCCCTGCCCATTCGATTGGGTGCCGACCGCCATCTCGACCATGCCATCGGTGGCCACGCGCACATCGGCATATTCATCGGTGCCGCCGCCGCCGGCGATCTCGACATAATAGGCCATGCCCCGGCCATAGCGCATGCCGCGCGCCTGCGCTGCGGCCTTGCGCGCCGCAAAGCCCGCCCAGTCGGCCTGCTTCATCGCCGCATCGAGCACGGCGGGGAAATTGCCAATGTCGAAGGTCAGGCCCAGGCCATTGTCATGCGGCAGCTCCGCCGGCGTCAGCAGATTCTGCCGGCGCAGCGCATCGGGCGTGGTGCCAAGCTCGCGCGCCGCGGCGTCCATCAGCCGCTCAAGGATATAGGCGCTCTCGGGCCGCCCAGCGCCGCGATAGGCATCGACCGGGGCCGTGTTGGTGACCACGCCGTGCACCAGATTGTGAATGGCCGGAATGCGGTAGACCCCGCCGATGATCGTGCCGCCGGCAATGGTCTGGATGGCCGGGCCGAACTGCGACTGATAGGCACCAAGGTCAGACCATGTCTCGACCGCCAGCCCGGTGATCCGGCCCTCGGCATCAAAGCCAAGCTTCGCTTCCGACACCATGGCCCGGCCATGGGTGTCGGTCTGGAAGGCATCCGAGCGCTCGCCGGTCCATTTGACCGGCCGGCCAAGCGCGCGCGCGGCGTGAAGCACGAGGGGATATTCATTGTAGACAAACGACTTCATGCCGAAGCCGCCGCCCACATCATGGGTGACCACCCGCAGCGCCTCGCCGTCAATGCCTATGATCTTCGAGATGATGTCGCGCAGCATCACCACGCCCTGGCTGCCTGTCGTCAGCGTGAATTCGCCGCTGTCGGCATCAAATTCGCCAATGGCGGCGCGAATCTCCATCGAGGTCGGCGCGACCCGGTTCTGCACGATGCGCATGCTGGTGACATGCGCGCTGGCCGCAATCGCCGCGCGGGCCGCCTCGCCGTCGCCCACCGCCCAGTCGAACAGCAGGTTGGTGCCGGCCTCGGGCCAGATCAGCGGCGCGTCAGGCGCGATTGCCGCTTCGATCGAGGCCGCCACGGGCAGATCCTCATACTCGACCTCGATCGCGTCCGCCCCGGCGCGCGCGGCCTCGCGGTTGGTGGCCACCACAAAGGCCACCGAATCGCCCACAAAGCGCACCCGGTCCTTGGCAAGCAGCGGCCGCAGCGTCGTCTTCGGGCCAGACAGCGGCACCAGACACGGCACCGGCCCATAATCGGCAACATCCTCATGCGTGTAGACCGCGACCACGCCGGGCACCGCAAGTGCGGGCGCCGTATCGATGCTCTTGATCTCGGCATGGCCATAGGGCGAGCGCAGCGTCGTCGCATAAAGCTGGCCGGGGCGCTGCATGTCGTCGGTGTAGCGACCCTCGCCCTTCAGCAAACGCATGTCCTCAACCCGCTTGACGGACTGACCGGCTCCAAACTTCATGATCTCTCCCCTTCCAGACAGGCGCGCAGGCCTTCCACATAGGTTGGATAGCGCAATTCGAGCGTGAGTTCGCGTGTCATTTTGCCGTTGGCCACCCTGCGACATTCAGCATAGAAGGCGCGCCCCATCGGGCTCAGAACGGCCGTTTCCAGCGGTTCGAGCGGCGGCACAGGCACGCCCAGCAGCCGCGCCGCATAGGCGGTCACCTCCTCGCCCGGCGCCGGCCTGTCATCGGCGATATTGTAGATGCCCGGCCCGCCCCGCGTCAGGCTGGCCATGAGCGCGGCCACAATGTCATCGACATGGATGCGGCTGAAGACATGGCCGGGCTTGTCGATCCGCGCGACCGGGCCGCGCCGCAGCCGGTCGATGGCCGAGCGGCCCGGGCCATAGATGCCGGGCAGGCGAAAGCAGCGCGCCTGCGGGTGAAGCGCCGTCCAGGCCTCATCGGCCGCCACCCGGCCCGCGCGCCGGCCAGCCAGCGGCGTCGCCTCGTCCACCCAGGCGCCGCCTGTGTCCCCATAAACCCCGGTGCTGCTCAGATAGCCCACCCAGCGCGCCGACGCTGCTGCCAGTACGTCGCCGTAGCGCGCCAATACAGGGTCATCTCCGTCCGCCGAAAGCGGCGGCACCGAGCTCAAGACGTGGCTTGCCGTCGCGATCGCCTCTGCAACTTGGGCGTCATCAAGACCCAGCGCCCCATCACTCGCTTGCGAGCGCGCGCGGGTGATGCGCGCGTCCGGATGCGCAGCGGCAAAGGCGGTGATGAACCGGCTGGCGGTATAGCCGGGGCCGAAAACGAGCAGGTGCATGCGCCAACGCTAGCGCCGCTGATGATCGTGCGCAACTTTCCCGCCGCTGGGCCGTAAACAGCATCAAGGCCAGCGATACCCCCCTCTCGCGGCCTTCGAACCTGCTCCGGCGGCAGCCTTCCCTCCCCCCTCGCTGCCGCCGGACTTGTTTCGTATCGGGCCGCAGGCAATATGGGGTCATGCAGATGATGGACGCCCGCGCCGCGACACCCCTCGAGATCGTCAGGCTCAAGGATTATCAGCCCCCCGACTGGCTGGTGCCCGAAGTGCGCCTCGAGTTCGACCTCGCCGCCGCCGTCACCGTGGTGCGCGCGACGCTGAGCGTGGTCCGAGGTGGGGATCACAAGCGGCCGCTCGTCCTCGATGGTCGCGCGCTGGAAACGAAGTGGGTCGAGGTTGATGGCCAGCGCGTCAATGCCGTCCCCGACGGCGACCGGCTGACGCTCCCCATCTCGGGTGACCGGGCGACGATCACCAGCGAAGTCCATATCAAGCCCGCCGCCAACACCCGCCTGATGGGCCTTTATGCCAGCGAAGGCCGGCTGGTGACCCAGTGCGAGGCCGAGGGCTTCCGCGCCATCACCTGGTTCCCTGACCGGCCCGACATCCTGTCGCGCTACACGGTCCGGCTCGCCGCCGACGCGGCCGCCTATCCGGTGCTGCTCTCCAACGGCGAGGCCGGCGCCACCGAGCCGCTCGAAGGTGGCCGCCATGCGGTCACCTGGACCGACCCCTGGCCCAAGCCCAGCTATCTGTTCGCGCTGGTGGCGGGCGACCTCAGCGCCCGGCGCGATGAATTCATCACCGCGTCAGGCCGCAAGGTGGCGCTGGCGATCTGGACCGCCGAGGCCGATGTGCCGCGCTCGGCGCACGCCATGGCCGCGCTCAAGGCCAGCATGGTCTGGGATGAGCGTGTCTATGGCCGGGAATATGATCTGAATGTGTTCAACATCGTCGCCGTGGCCGATTTCAACGCCGGCGCCATGGAAAACAAGGGCCTCAACATCTTCAACTCCAAATATGTGCTGGCCGATGCCGAAACCGCGACCGACGCCGATTTCGACGCGGTCGCAGCCGTGGTCGCCCATGAATATTTCCACAACTGGACCGGCAACCGGGTCACCTGCCGGGACTGGTTCCAGCTCTCGTTGAAGGAAGGGCTGACCGTCTTTCGCGACCAGCAATTCTCCGCTGATCAGGGGTCGGCTGCTGTCCGCCGCATCGATGATGTGCGCGCACTTCGTGCCGTGCAATTCCCCGAAGATGCCGGCCCGCTGGCGCATCCCATCCGCCCCGATCACTATGCCGAGATCGCCAATTTCTACACCGCGACCGTCTACAACAAGGGCGCCGAGGTGATCCGCATGCTGCACACGCTGCTCGGTGAAACGGGGTTCCGCAAGGGCGCTGACCTCTATTTCGACCGTCATGACGGCCAGGCCGTGACCTGCGAAGACTGGCTGGCCGCGATGGAAGACGCCAATGGCCGCGATCTGCGCCAGTTCCGCCGCTGGTATGAGCAGGCCGGCACGCCGCGCATCGCCGTGCATCAGGCGCGCGCCGGCCGCACCCTCACCGTGGCACTCACCCAGCGCACCCTGCCCACGCCCGGCCAGTCGGTGAAGCCGCTGATGCACATTCCCTTCCGCATCGCGCTCATCGGGCGCACCAGCGGCCGGCGCATCGGGCCGGAGCGGCTTGTCGAGCTGACCGACGCCGAAACCCGGGTCACCTTCGAAGGCCTCGACGAGCCGGTGCTGCTCTCGCTCAACCGGGGCTTTTCCGCCCCCGTCGTGGTCGAGGCCGGCGGCAGCCGCGAAGATCTGGCTTTTCTCGCCGCCGCCGACGATGACCCCTTCGCCCGCTGGGAGGCGATGCAGCGGCTCGCGCTCGATGTGCTGGCCACCGATGACACGCCCGACGAGCTGGTGGCGGCGGTCTCGGCGGCGCTGGCGGCCGGCGAGGCCGGCGCGCTCGATGCCGCGTTCGTGGCCGAAAGCGTGCTCCTGCCCACCGAAGCCTTTATCGGCGATCAGGCCGAGACCGTCGATGTCGAGGCGATCCACCGCCGCCGCGAGGCGGCCCGGCTGGCCATCGCCCGCGCGCTTGAAGACCGCTGGTGGGCCGCCTATCGCCGCCATTCCGGCAGCGGCACGGCGCTCACCCCCGAGGCCAAGGGCGCGCGGCGGCTGGCCAATGTCGCGCTCGCCTATCTCGTCACCGCGGGCGGGCGCGAGGCCATCGAGGCGGCGGCGGCGCAATATGCCGGCGCCCAGACGATGACCGACCGGCTCGGTGCGCTCGGCGCGCTCATCACTACCCGCACGCCCGAACGCGACGCCGCGCTGGCAGATTTCTACTCCCGCTTCGAAGAGAATAATGATGTCATCGACAAATGGTTCAGCGTCCAGGCGATGTCGAGCCGTGACGACACGCTGGCGCAGGTGCGCGCACTCACGGCGCATCCCGCCTTCAAGCTGTCCAACCCCAACCGCCTGCGCGCGCTCATCGGCGCCTTTGCCTCCAACCAGCGCCAGTTCCACGCAGAGAGTGGCGAAGGCTATGCCCTGCTCGCCGATCAGCTTCTCGCCGTTGACCGGATCAACCCGCAATCGGCGGCGCGGCTGGCCGTCCCGCTCGGCCGCTGGAAGCGGTTCGACCCGGCCCGCCAGGCGCTGATGCGCACCCAGCTGGAGCGGATCGTCGCCAGCCCCGGCGTCAGCAAGGACGTGCTGGAAATGGCGTCGCGGGCACTCGGCTGAGCGATGGCGGCGCTGCCGCTGTTTCACGCCGCCGGCTATGCGGTGCGGCTGCCAGATGGCCATGGCTTCCCGATGGACAAATATGCCGCCCTGCCGCTGGCGCTGGGCGCGGAGGCCCGGCTGCTGAGCCCCGACGCCGCCCCGGCAGCGTGGCTGGAAGCGGTCCATCAGCCCGATTATGTCGCCGCGGTGCTGGCGGCAAAGGTGCCGGCCGCCATCGAGCGGCGGATCGGCTTTCCCGTCACGGCAGCAGTGGCAGCGCGAACCCGGCTGGTCGCCGGCGGCACCTATCTCGCCGCCCGCCATGCGCTGGAGCACGGCTGGGCGGCCAATGCGGCGGGCGGCAGCCATCACGCGCTGCCCGATACGGGTGCGGGCTACTGCGTCACCAATGATCTGGCGATCGCTGCCGAGGCGCTGGTCCGGGAAGGCCGGGTGGCGCGCATCCTGATCGTCGATCTCGATGTGCATCAGGGCGACGGCACGGCGGTGATCTTCGCCGGCCGCGAGGATATCCTCACCTTCTCGATGCACGGCGAGAAGAATTTTCCGGTACGCAAGGCGCGCTCGTTCCGCGACGTCGCGCTGCCCGACGGCACTGGCGACACCGATTATCTGGCCGTCCTCGCCGCTGAACTCGATGCGCTGATTGCGCGCCACCGGCCCCAGCTGATCCTCTATCAGGGCGGCGTCGATGTCTTCGCTGGCGACCGGCTGGGCCGGCTTGCGCTCAGCCTTGAGGGCATCGCGGCGCGCGATGCGCTGGTCGCCGGGCGGGCGCACGCCGCCGGCATCCCGATGGCCGCAACACTGGGCGGTGGCTATGGCAGCGACGTCATGGAGATCGCCAGCCGCCATGCGCTGGGTCTGCGGGCGCAATGGGCCGTCTGGCAGGGCGCGCAGGTTGTTGCGGGGGATTTCGGGCCGCCCGTGCGTAAGCAGGGGTGATGACCGTGCAACCCGTGCCGCCGCCCAAAGCGCCCGACGATCTCGCCGGGTTGATGCTGCGCGTGCAGGACGGGGACCGGCTGGCCTTTGCCGCCCTAGTCCGTGCGCTCGAAGGCAGCGGGCTGCGGCTCGCCGACCGCACGCTGGGCGGGGACCGGGCGGCGGCCGAGGACGTCGTGCAGGTCGCGCTCACCCGGCTGTGGACCATGGCGGACCGCTTCGATGCCGCGCGCGGCAGTGTCGGCGGCTGGTATCGGCGGATCATCGTCAACCTCTGCCTCGACCGGCAGCGGGCGAAGCGGCCGATGGTGGCGATCGAGGATGCCCATGATCTGGCGAGCCATGCGCCCGACCCGGAAGCCGCCGCCATCGCCGGCGATACGCGCGCGAGGCTGGCCGCCGCCATGGCGCGCCTCAACGAGCGCCAGCGCGCCGCTATCCAGATGTTTCACGGCGAGGGCCTCAGCATGGCCGAGATCGCCGAGGTGATGGAAACCACGCCCAAGGCCGTCGAGGGATTGCTCGGCCGGGCGCGTATGGAATTGAAGACGATGCTGGCTGAGGAGGCCATGAGCGAGTGACGCGGGAACGGGCATATGAGATTTTGGCCAGCTACGGCGCCCATGCGGCGCGCTGGCCGACGGACGAGCGCGCCGCGCTGCTGGCGCTGGCGGCGGCCGATCCGGAAGTTGCCCGGGCGCTGGCCGCGGAACAGTCGCTCGATGCGATGCTGGTCGGCTGGGCGCGCGATGTGCCCCCTCGGCAGTTCGACCCGGCGGCCTTGCTGCCGGCGCCTGCGGCGACAGCCAGCGGCGGTCGGCGCGGCATGGTGCGCTGGGTTGCTGGTGCGGCCGTGGCGGCTTCGCTGGCGCTGGCGCTGATCGGCCTGCCGCCCGGCGGTGGACAGGTCGAACAGGCCCAAGAAACCGTGGTGGCAACAGCGCTGCCGGCTGACGAAACCGTCGAGCTTGAGGAAGGCTTTGCCATGTTCTTCACGCCCACGGCTGATGAAGAGGATGTGATATGATGAAGAAGATGATCGCGGGCGCCGCGCTGGCGCTGATGATGGCCGGCGCACCGGCTTTGGCGCAGCCGGCCGGCGAGGGGCCGCGCGCCATGCGCGGGCTTTATGCCGGGATGAGCGAGGAAGGCCGCGCCGTGATGCGCACCGCCATGCGCGCCGACTTTGACGAGCGCCGCGATGAGCGGGCCAAGATCAAGGCGGCGCGTGACAAGATGCTGGCAATCGTCGAGGCCGAGACGCTCGATGTGCGCGCCCTCAAGGCAGCGATGGACGAGGAGCGGTCGATTGCAGCCGCCAGCCATGTGCGCCGGCAGGAGGCGATGCTCGCCGGGCTTGAGCAGCTGTCGGTGGCAGACCGCAAGGCCTTTGTCGAAGGCGCGCGGGCCAGCCGCGAACGGATTGCCGAACGGCTGGAACAGCGGCGGGGCGGCATGAGGGAGCAGCGGCGCGGCGCCGAATAAGGCTCAGCGCCACCCGGTCTGGCGGGCGATCTCGTCGGCGACAAGGCCGATCAGCCGTGCCGCCACCGGCCCGGGCCGGCCCTCGCCAATATCATGCCCGTCAATGCGCGTGACCGGCAAGATCGGCGCCGTGGTGCTGGTCAGCAGTGCCTCATCAGCCCCCAGCGCCTCGCCCAGCGAAAAGGGCCGCTCCTCGACCGGGATCTGCGCCTCGCGCGCCAGGCGCAGCAGCGTCTGCCGGGCGATGCCGGGCAGGATATGCGCCGACAGCGGATGGGTGATGAGCGTGCCGTTCTTGACGATATAGGCGCTGGTGCTGCCACCTTCGCGCACCGTGCCGTCGGGCGCAGTGAACCAGGCCTCGAAGCTCCCCTGCGCGCGCGCATCCTGCTTGGCCATCACATTGGCGAGCAGGCCGGTGCTCTTGATATCGACACGCCCCCAGCGCTGGTCGGGGACGGTGATCACGCTCACGCCGCGTTTCTGCTGGGCGGCGCGCTGGCGGAAATCGAAGCGGCGCACGGTCATGATCAGGCGCGGGCGCAGGCCGGGCGCGAAGACATGGTCGCGGCGCGCGGTGCCGCGGGTGACCTGGATATAGAGGATGGCATCAGCGGCGCGGGACTGGGCGATCAGCCGCTTGGCGATCAGGGTCAGGGCGGCGTCTGACTGGGGCAGGGGAATGAACAGCACCGCGCAGTTGCGGCGCAGGCGGGCGAGATGATCGGGCCAGTCGAGCAGTTGGCCATTGAAGACGGCGGCGACCTCATACAGGCTGTCGGCGAACTGCAGACCGCGGTCCTCGACCGGAACATGGGCATCGGCCGTCGGCAGATACTGGCCATCGACATAGGCGCGTTGCGGCATCAGGACACTCGCGTTGGGGGCAGACGAGCAGCGCTGTAGCGGCTAGGGGAGCCAGATGCCAGCACCACAGATCATATGGTTTCGGAATGACTTGCGGCTTGCCGATCAGGCGGCGGTGCGGGCCGCCGCGCGCGCCGGGCCGGTGGTGGCGCTCTATGTGCTCGATGACCATCGCCCGGCGCCGGACAGCGCGCCCGAAGGCTGGCGGCAGGGCTGGGCGATGGGCGCGGCGCAGCGCTGGTGGCTGCATCATTCGCTCGCCAGTCTTGCCAAGGATCTGAAGGCCTTGGGTGGATGCCTCGTGCTGCGGCGCGGGCGGTCGGCCGAGGTGGTGCCGGCGGTGGCGGCCGAGGTGGGGGCAGGGGCGGTCCACTGCCTTGGCCGGGTCGAGCCCTGGGCGCGGGCCGATGAGGCGGCGGTGGCGGCGCGGGTGCGGCTTCATGTGCATGACGGTGTGGCTCTGGTGCGGCCCGAGAGCGTGTTGACGGGCACAGGGGGGCGCTACCGGATCTTCACGCCGTGGTGGCGGCGGATGCTGGAGCAGATGTCGCCCGGCCAGCCCTGGGGGGCGCCCGAAGCGATTGATTTCGTGGGCGATGTGGCCAGCGACCGGCTTGAGGACTGGGGGCTGCTGCCGATGCGGCCGAACTGGGCCAAGGGCTTTGATGTCTGGACGCCGGGCGAGGCGGGGGCGGCGGCGCGGCTGGCGGATTTTGTTGGCCGCGCAAGTGCTTATGATCGCACGCGGAACCTGCCTTCGGTGGAGGGGACGTCGCGGCTGTCGCCGCATCTGGCCATGGGGGAGATTTCGGTGCGCACCGTCTGGCGGGCGGTGGAGGGGGCGGTTGGCGAGGCTGGGGAGCCGTTTTTGCGGGAGTTGGGGTGGCGGGATTTTGCCGCCAATATCCTTGATCTGTTTCCGGATCACGGCGAGGTGCCGGGGCGCGCGGTGTTCGAGCGCTTCGGGTTTCTTGAGGATTCAGAAGCGCTTGCAGCGTGGCAGCAGGGCAGAACAGGCTATCCGGTGGTGGATGCGGGGATGCGGCAGCTTTGGGGGGAGGGCTGGATGCACAACCGGGTGCGGATGATTGCGGCGTCGTTCTTGACCAAGCATCTGCTGATCGACTGGCGGCATGGGGAGCGGTGGTTCTGGGATTGTCTGGTGGATGCCGATCTGGCTGCGAATTCATTGGGTTGGCAGTGGGTGATGGGCTCTGGCGTCGACAGTTCGCCGTTCAACCGGGTGTTTGCGCCGGTGGGGCAGAGCGCCAAGTTCGAGGCCGCTGACTATATCCGGCGCTGGGTGCCGGAGCTGCGCTCGCTGGATGACAAGGCCATTCATGCGCCTTGGGAGCATGGCGGGGTGCGGTGCTATCCGCCGCCGATCGTTGGCCATGAAGCGGCGCGGGCGCGGGCATTGGATGCGTTCGGCGTGGCAAGAGCGGGGGTTTGAGGGGGTCTGGAAGGTCAGGAAGGTTAGGGGGTCGAGGGGTCTTGCCCTCAAAGCGGCACAATTATAACCATATTGGTGAAAAAGTCAAGAGGGCAAGAAAAAGGCCCCGGCGTGCGCCGGGGCCTTTCCTTTGGCGGTGTGCCCGAGATCAGAAGCGGACGAAGACTTCCAGGCCCAGCTCGCGGGCGCGGGGCAGGCCGCCGAAAGTGCGGCGGCTGCCGCCGGGACCGGCGGTTTCACCACCGGCCGAGCTGAAGCTCAGATCGTTGGTGAGGTTGAGGCCGTAGAGGTCGAGCCGGATCATGTCGGTCAGCTGCGACGACAGGCGGGCGTTGAACTTCCAATAGCCCGGCACTTCGTTGAACTCGAAGTTGTCGAGGAAGATGTCGCCGAAATAGACGGCGTCGACGCGCAGGAAGGTCTCCTTGTCGAAGTCCAGCAGCTTGTTGAAGCGGATGGTGCCCGCGAGCGCGCTCGACCACTTCGGAATGTAGCGCGGACGATTGCCATTCGACGAGATCTGCTCGCCCGGCCCGAGCTGGCCCGGGGCGAGGACGGCGGTGGCGAGCGAGCCGGCACCGGCGAAGTCGGTCAGCTCGGCATCGACATAGGTGACATTGCCTTCAAGCCGCAGCCACTCGGCCGGGGTATAGTTGGCTTCCGCCTCGATGCCCTTGTAGCGCGAGTCGCCAGCCGAGAAGAGCGGCACGAAGGTGCCGGGCGACAGCTCGAACTGCACCTGGTTTTCCCAGTCCATGTAGAAACCGGCCACCGCGAGGTTGAGGTTCGGCATGGGCTGTGCCTTGACGCCGACTTCAAAGGCGTTGAGGCGCTGGACCGGCGTGATGAAGCCGAAGGTGGCGGGATCGAGACCGGCGCTGGGAACGGCGGCGGCATAATCGAGCACGTTGGTGTCCGACCCCTGCAAATAGCTGATCGCCCAGTTGGCATAGATGTTCAGCTGGTCGTTGGGGTTATACTGCAGCGAGACGCGCGGCATGAACTTGGTGAAGCTCTGCGAGACGTTGCGCACCGCCTCGGGCAGCGGATCGCTCGGGCCAAAGTCACGCAGCGTCGGACCATTGTAGACGGTGGTGATCTTGTCGGTGCCGTAGCGGCCTTCGAGCGACAGGGTGATGTCTGACGTGACGTCGAAATCGACCGTGCCGAAGACGCCGAACACGTCGGAGTCGATGAAGGTCAGCGCCTGGTCGTCGATGGCCGGGCCGAAGAAGGTGGCACCGGCAAAGGGCGAGAACTCGAACGTCCGCGAGGCGCCGCTATAGTAGCTGAAGCCGAACTGATAGCGGATCCGCTGGTCGGCGGGCGAGGCGACGCGCGCTTCGGCGAACAGATCGTGCGAGTAGAAGGCGAAGGCGGTCAGGCGCTGGTTGGCGCCGAGCGCCCCGTCCTGCGAATCGCGGACCCGGTAGCTGCCGTTCTGGCCATAGGAGAAGACCAGGCTCAGCGTGTGATCGCCGGGGATGTCGAACTCACCCGACTGGTTGATGAGCCAGGTGTTGTAGGTGTTGCCATTGCCGTTGGGGGCATTGGGGATGGCATAGTTGTCAGCCTCGGGGGGCAGCGTGCGGATATAGTCGATCGAGCCGCTGAACGGATCGAGCGGCACGGTGTTGCCCTCGAAATTGCCGACGGCCGGCGCCTGGAAGCCGCCCGGCGCGTCATAATCCGGCACTTGGCCGCAGACGATGGTGCGCGTGCTCTGCGACAGGTCGGTGGTGAAGCTGCCGGTGAGTTCGCCGGTGACGACGTTGCGCTTTTCCCCCGAGAAGGTCAGGTCGCAGGTGCCCGGGGGCGAATTGCCGGGGATGTTGACGGTGGCGCGGGTGTCGCTTGCGTCGACCCAATAGCCGGTGGTCTTCAGCTTGACGCCGTTCTTGTTGTCATAAACCAGCGTGCCCTGCAGGCTGGTGGTCTCTTCGGTGCCGAGCGGATCACCGTTGGTGAAGGTGAAGTCGGCGCCAGCGCGGCGATATTGGGCGCCGATGCGCACGCCGAGGTTTTCCGTCAGCGGAATGGTGACGGCGCCCTGGATCTGGTAGGTGTCCTGATCGGTGGGCGAATAAAGGCCGTTGACGAAGCCTTCGAACTCGTCGCCCGGCTCCTGCGGCAGGAAGTTGACGGCACCGGCGAAGGTGTTGCGGCCATAAAGGGCGTTTTGCGGGCCCTTGATGATTTCGACGCGCTGCAGGTCGAAGGTCGGCAGCAGGCCGGCACCGCCCGAGAGATAGGAGCCGTTGAAGAACACGGCACCGGCGCGCGAGGCGGGGTTTTCGTTCTGCACGGCGACGCCGCGGAAGCGGATCGAGGGGTTGTCACGGCCAGACGCACCGCCCTGGCCGGTTTCCTGGAAATCGAAGCCCGGCGTGAAGGCCGACAGGTCGGCGAGCGTGTTGACGCCGCGCGATTCGATGTCGTCCTGGCTGAAGGTGGTGACGGCCAGCGGCACCTCGACCAGCGACTCTTCGCGCTTGCGGGCGGTGACGACGATGGTGGCGTCGGCGGTTTCGGCCGCGGCGGTCGTCTGCGCATTGGCAGCGACGGTGGGAAGAGCGGCCAGCAGGCCGATCAGCGAGCCCGTGGTCATGAGCGTGGAAAGCAGTTTGGTATGCATTTGATTTATACCCCCGATGTTGGACGTCCATCGAATGACAGCGACGATTCGACTTTGCAAGCGTTCGCTATCCGCACAGTGGTCAAAGTAGGATTTGCGCCATTTGTGATGATTTTTTGCGACAGTTCGGTTTCGGCCGTTCAGGCGACGGGGCGGGGCCGTTTCAGGGCGTGATTTCCTCGCCCCGCCAATCGAAGATATGCCCGCTTTGCGAAGGGGTTAGCTGGTCAACGACAGCGAGCAGATGGGCGGCGGACTGGGCGGGTGTGAACAGCGTTTTGGCGCTGCGCTGGAACGGCTGGGAGAGTGCCGTGTCGACGGTGCCGGGGTGGAGGGCGGCCACCACCGCCTCGGGCCAGCGGCGGGCGTGTTCGATGGCGATGGTGCGGATGAGCTGGTGGAGCGCGGCCTTGCCGGCGCGGTAGCTGTGCCAGCCGCCGAGTCGATTGTCCGAGATCGAGCCGACGCGGGCGCCGAGGGCCGCGAACAGGCTTTTGCCCTCGCGCGGCATGAGCGGCAGGAAGGCCTGGGCGACGAGCGCCGGGCCGGTGGCATTTGTGGCGAAGCTCCGGGCGAGCGCGTCTGCGTTGAGTTCCCTGAGCGCGCGTTCGGGGCGGAGCGTGTCAGCGTGGAGCAGGCCGGTGGCGCAGATGACGAGGCGCGGCGGCTCGGCGAGGCTGGCCGCCGCGGCGCTGATGCTGGCCGGGCTGGTGAGATCGAGCACGTCGCGGGTGAAGCGGGTGACACGGCCGACCGCGGGATCAGCATCAAGCAGCCCGGCAAGTGCGGCGCCGATGCCGCCCGAAGCGCCGATGACGACGGCATGGATGGGGGCGGGGAAGCTGCTGAGCATAGCCCGGCTCTAGCGGCGGCGGCGCGGCGGCGCGAGCGGGCGCGGCGTCGCGGGGGCGGCTATTTCCTTCCCCCCTTCACTCCTTTTCCCCCTAATCCTTCTCCCCCCCTAGTCCTTCTCCATGGTGCACTGGAGGGGGTGCTGGTGTTCGCGGGCGAAGTCGATGACCTGATTGACCTTGGTTTCGGCGACTTCATAGGTGAAGATACCGCAGACGCCGACGCCGCGCTGGTGGACATGGAGCATGACGCGGGTGGCATCCTCGACGCTCATGCGGAAGAAGCGTTGCAGGCACAGGACGACGAATTCCATGGGCGTGTAATCGTCGTTGAGCATCAGCACCTTGTAGAGATTGGGCTTCTGCGTCTTGGGCTTGGTGCGGGTGGCGATGCCGACGCCGGTGCCTGGCGTGTCATTGTCATTGTCGTCCGCATTGCTGTGGATGGGGCGCATGGTCAGTCCTGATCGGGTGGGGCCTGGGCGGCCGTCATGACGCTCTTATAAGGAATGGCGGCGAATGAGAAAAGGGGTGGCCGCTGGCTGCGACCACCCCTTCCTGTTTGTGCGGTGAAGGCGGCTTACTTGATGTTGACCGCGTTCTTCATCTTGTCGGCGGCGATCGCCATGCGGTTCTGCATCGGCTCGAAGATGTCGCCCGAGATCTTCATCATCATTTCGGTCATCTTCGAGAAATCGGAGACGACGGTGTCGAACTGCGCCTTGGCATAGTCCGACTGGAGCTGCATCAGCTCGTTCGGCGTCTTGGCAGCGGCCACCGACTTGGCAACGGCAGTCATCTCTTCGAACGACTTGCGCGAGGTTTCGGTCATGTGGGCGGCGACCTTCTCGAGGCCGGTGGTGGCGGCGCGGGCCGAGGCGATGACGGCTTCGACATTGCCGCGGGCGAGGTCAGCCATTTCGTCCATCGACTTCATGCTGGTCTCGATCGCTTCCTTCGACTTGGCGGTCATCTGCTCCATCGCTTCCTTGCTGCTCTCGAGCGCGGCTTCGGCGCTGCTGTTCAGCTGGGCGACGGTGTTCTTGACGGTTTCCTGGCTGGTTTCGAATGCGGTGGCCATGACATTATCCTTTTGAAATGAGATATGGAGGGGGGTTTTGGGAACGGACCGCAGCACGGGACGTGCGGCGGGGACGGGACGGGCCGGAACTTTGGCCCCAGAAGAAGTGGAGTTGGTGGTGGGCTTGGGCGCGGCAGCCTTGGCCCCTGCGCCCTTCGGCTTGCTGGCCTTGGGCTTGGGGGTGGGGGCGGCCTTGACGGCTGCGGCGGCAGGCTTGGCTGGCTTGCTCTTCTTGGGCGCGGCCGCTTCCGGCGTTGCCACGATCTTCTGTGCCGACGGGGCCTTTTTCGGCGCCGCCTTGGCGGGCGCGGTCTCGACGGCCTTGAGCACGGGCGCCTTGGTCTCGGCCTTGACGGCGGCTGCTGGAACAGCGGCTGCCGGGGCTTCGGGGGTGCCTTCGCTCTTGGTCGTCATGATCCGATCCACTTCATGTTGTGCGATGCAACATATGGATTTGGGAACCTGAATGCAAGGGATTCATGTTGCGCTGCAACATAAAATCTTTATGATATTGTTTTCAGTGGCCTGTGACGGTGGGGGCGATGCCGCTTCTGACCAGCGCGGCCTCCAGTTCGGCGCGCAGCCGGGCCAGCGCTGATTCGTCGCAGGCCTCGACGCGGGCGACCAGCGCGTCCTGGGTGTTGGAGGCGCGCAGCAGCCACCAGCCATCGGGGCGGATGACGCGGGCGCCGTCGGTCTCGTTGACCGTGGCGCCTTCGGCCTTCAGCGCGGCCAGTACTTCCTCAACGACGGCGAACTTGCGGGTTTCGGAGGCCTGGAAGCGCAGCTCGGGGGTGTTGACCATGACGGGCATGGCGGATTTGAGCGCGGTCAAGGAGCCGCCGAGCGCGGCGACGGCGCCGATCAGGCGGATGGCGGCGTAAAGGCCGTCATCGAAGCCGTACCAGTCATGGCCGAAGAAGATATGGCCGCTCATTTCGCCGGCGAGCGGGCTGCCGGTCGCTTTCATCTGCGCCTTGATCAGGCTGTGGCCGGTCTTCCACATCATCGGCTGGCCGCCGAGTTCGGCGATGCGGTCGAACAGCGCCTGGCTGGCCTTGACGTCGGCGATGATGATGGAGCCGGGCAGCGCCTCGAGCACGGGCTCGGCGAGGATGGCGAGCAGCTGGTCGCCCCAGACGACGCGGCCCTCGCCGTCGATGGCGCCGAGGCGGTCTCCGTCGCCGTCGAAGGCGACGCCGAAGTCGCAGGCGTGGTCGCGCACGGTTCGCTTCAGGTCTTCGAGGTTGCGCTCGTCGGTGGGGTCTGGGTGGTGATTGGGGAAGCTGCCATCGACCTCGGTGAAGAGCAGATGGTGGGTGCCGGGCAGGCGCTTGACGAGGCGCTCGACGACCGGGCCGGCGACGCCGTTGCCGCAATCCCAGGCGATGGTGAAGGGCGGCGGGGTGAAGTCCTTGAGCAGCCGGTCGACGTAGCGGTCCATGATGTCTTCGTCGCGGGCGCTGCCCTGGCCGGATTCGAAGTCGCCGGCCGCGGCCATGGTGCCGAGCGTGCGGATGTCGGCGCCGAAGAAGGGGCGGCCCGCGAGCATCATCTTGAAGCCGTTCCAGTCGGGCGGGTTGTGGCTGCCGGTGACCATGATGCCGCCGTCAGCGCCCAGCGCATGGACAGCGTAATAGAGCATGGGGGTGGGGCCGAGGCCGACGCGCACGACATCGACGCCGGTGCTGGTGAGGCCATCGACGAGCGCGGCTTCGAGCGCGGGCGAGGTGGTGCGGCCGTCGCGGCCGACCGCGACGCTGTGGCCGCCGGCGCGGCGGATGAGGGTGCCGAAGCCCTGGCCGATGGCGCGGGCGTCATCGGGGGTGAGGGTGTCGCCGACGATGCCGCGGATGTCATATTCGCGAAGCGCCGTGGGATGGAAGCTATGGGTCATGCGACTGCTACTGCCTTGACTTTGTGACACTGGCAAGAAGCAGGTCGCGCGCCCGTGTGAGGCGGCGGGTTTGCTCGGCTGAGCCGCCGTGATCGGGGTGGGCCTTGAACAGGGCGGCGCGGAAGGCGGCTTCGATCTCGGCGGCGCTGGCGTTGCGCGAGAGGCCGAGCAGGCGGCGGGCGGCGGCCTTTTCGCGCGGCCAGAGCCACCACAGCGCAAGGCCGGCGAGGATGAGGAGGAAGGCCATCAGATCGGCAGGCGGGCGGGGTCGAAGCCGGGGAGGTTGAGGCCGGCGAGCAGCGCGCGCAGCTCGGCCCGCGCCCCGACATGGCTGAGGCTGAAGTCTTCGAGCGCATCACGGTCGAGCAGCGTCAGGCCGCGCGGGAAGAACTCGCGGTAGATGACGCGCTCGGACAGGCCGGGCAGGTGGCGGAAGCCGATGCGGGTGCCGAGATTGTCGAGGGCGGCGCCCACGCGGCGCTTGTTGCGCGCCTCCAGCGTCGACAGGCGGTTGCGCAGGATCACCCAGTCGATGGTGCCGCTGCGCGCGGCTGCCCTGGCGCGGCGCAGGTCGAAGATCATGGCGGAATAGAAGCCGGGGCGCCTGACGGCATATGTCTCGGGATCGACATCGCCGATCAGGTCGAAATCGACGAAGCTGTCGTTGATCGGCGTGATGATGGTGTCGGCGCGGGCGAGGGCGGCGCGCGCCAGCGGGCTGTCGCGGCCGGGCGTGTCGATGATCAGCGTGTCGATGGCCTGCGCCTGTTCGATGCGCAGGGCGAGTTCGGCCTCGGCGCCTTCGCCTTCGGATATGGTGATGTGATCGGGGGTGGGCAGGGTGAGGCCGCGCGCGGCGGCGAAGTTGACCCGGTTTTCGAGATAGCGGGCAGTGGTGCGCTGGCGGGCGTCGAGGTCGATCATGGCGGTGCGGCGGCCGGCGAGCGTGAGGGCGACGCCGAGATGGACGGCGGTGGTGGATTTGCCGGTGCCGCCCTTTTCGTTGCCGAGCGCGATGATGTGGAGGGGCATGGAGCCTCCTTGGGGGTTGCGTGGGCGCTCGCTTTGGCACAGAGCCCCGGCCCACAACAAGCAGAAGCGAGTTTGGGGATGGCAATGGAAATCGTGCGCACGCCCGCAGGCCTGACCGCCGCGGTGGAGGCGATGCGCCGCGCAGGCGCGCGGGTCGCCTTTGTGCCGACGATGGGCGCGCTGCATGCCGGGCATCTGGCGCTTGTGGCCGAGGGGCTGGCGCGCGCCGATGCGGTGGTCGCCTCGATCTTCGTCAATCCGCGCCAGTTCGGCCCCGGCGAGGATCTGGCGCGCTATCCGCGCGACGAGGCGGGCGACGCGGCCAAGCTTGAGGCGGCGGGCTGCACGCTGCTTTATGCGCCCGATGTGGCGGCCATGTATCCGCCGGGCTTTTCGAGTTTCGTGCGGGTGGACGGCCTGCCCGATGTGCTGTGCGGCGCAGTCAGGCCCGGCCATTTCGACGGGGTGGCGACGGTGGTGACCAAGCTGCTGGCCGCTGCCCGCGCCGATGTGGCGATTTTCGGCGAGAAGGACTGGCAGCAGCTGGCCATCGTCAAGCGCATGGCGGCCGATCTCGACCTTGGCACCGAGATCGTCGGCGCCCCCATCGTGCGTGACAGTGACGGTCTGGCGCTGTCATCACGCAACCTCTACCTCGCGCCCGAGGACCGCGCCCGCGCGCTCGCCCTGCCGCGCGCGCTGGCGGAGGCGCAAGGCCGGCTGCGCGCCGGCGGCGGCGTGGCCGAGGTGCTGGCGCAGGGCGCGCTGGCACTGGCCACCGCTGGCTTTGCCCGGGTCGATTATTTCGAGCTGGTCGACGGCGAGACGCTGGCGACGCTCGATGCGGTGCAGCCGGGCGCGCGGCTGATGGCAGCCGGCGTCGTCGGCACCACCCGGCTGATCGACAATCTGGGGCTTTGAGCGGGCTTGCTGCCATTGCAGAGGCTTGGCCGGGGTGCCTATAGTCCGGGGCTCTCAGCAAGACAGGCCGATGACCATGCGCCAAGCCGCCCACAAGGCAAAAACGATCTCAGCCGAAGAGGCCGCCGCCCTCGTCCAGTCCGGCATGTGGCTCGACTATGCCGGCACCTTCAACCAGCCCGATGTCTTTGATGCAGCCCTTGGCGCGCGCATCACCGAGCTTTCGAACCTGAAGGTGCGCAGCACGCTCTCCATGCGGCCGCGCGCGGTGATGGAGAACGACCCCGAGGGCCGGCATGTGCATATGCTGAGCCTGCACATGAGCGGCTATGACCGGATGCTGCACGACCAGGGCCGGTGCAGCTATACGCCGCTCAACCTTGGTGAGGGCTCGGACCTGTATCGCCGCTTCATCGAGCCTGTCGACATCATGATCCTCAAGGCGCGGCCGCTGGAAAACGGCAGCTTCAACATCGGGCCGACCAATGTCTGGCTGGGCGAGGTGCTGAGGCGCGCGCGCATGGTCATCATCGAGACCTGCACCAGCCTGCCGCATGTGTATGGCACCGGCGTCGACATTCCCGAAAGCGCGGTCGATTATGTGATCGAGGGCGACCACCGGCCGCTCTCCGAGTTGCCCAACCCGGCGCCAACGGAAGTCGACAAGGCGGTGGCCAAGCTGATCATCAGCGAGATCGAGGACGGCGCCTGCCTGCAGATCGGCATTGGCGGGATGCCCAATGCCGTGTGCAGCCTGCTGGCGGATGCCGGCATCAAGGATCTGGGCGTGCATACCGAGATGATGACCGACGGCATTGCCGACCTCTACCGCGCCGGGCTGCTCAATGGCGTGCGCAAGGCGCTCGACCCCGGCAAGATCGTCTACACCTTCGCCGCCGGGTCGAAGTCGCTCTATGACACGCTCGACCGCAACCCCGATTTTCACTGCCATCCGGTCGAATATACCAACGCGCCGCACATGATCATGAAGAACCCGCGCGCCACCTCGATCAACAGCACCACGCAGATCGACCTGACCGGTCAGGCCGCCTCGGAATCGGACGGCAACCGACATCTGACCGGCACCGGCGGCCAGGCGCAGTTCGTGCGCGGGGCCTATGCCTCGGACGGCGGCAAGTCGTTCATCTGCCTGCCCTCGACCTATGACCGCAAGGGCGAGCGGCGCAGCCGGATCGTGTTCAACCTGACGGAGGGCAATATCGTCACCACGACGCGCGCCGACATCATGTATGTGGCGACCGAATATGGCATGGTGAATTTGAAGGGCAAATCGGTGCCCGAGCGCGCGCAGGCGCTGATCGGGCTGGCGCATCCGGATTTTCGTGAAGGGCTGGAGCGGCAGGCGCATGAGCACCGGCTCATCCCGCGTGGCTTCAGCTTTGGCGCGCGCTAGCGCGCGCCGGGGTTTCAGCTTTGGCTCACGCGAACGCGCGCACCACAAGAAAGAACAGCGAGGGCGCGAGCAGGCAGCCGAGCCCCGTGCTGAAGGTGGCGGTGAGCGCGCCGTAGGGCACCAGCGCGCGGTCGGTGGCGGCGAGCCCGGCCGAGACACCGCTGGTGGTGGCCATCATGCCGCCAAAGACCATGGCGCTGCGGCTGTCTGAAAGGCGGATGGGGCGGGCAAGCAGCGGCGTGGCGACCATGACGAGGATCGACTTCAGCACGCCAATCGCGATGCTGATCGCCATGATGTCTGGCGTCGCCCCCAGCGCCGAGCCGGTGACCGGGCCGACGATATAGGTGATGGCGCCGGCCCCGATGGTGGTGAGCGCCACCGGATCAGTATAGCCGCTGGCACGCGCCACCATTATGGCGGCGAGGAAGGGCACGACAAGGCCGAGCAGAAGCGCGGTGACCGCCGCCCCGCCGGCGGCGCGCAGCCGGGCCACATCGACTTCATAGGCGGTGGCGACAATGGCGAAATCGCGCAGCATGGCGCCGCCCATCAGGCCGACACCGGCCAGCGCCGGGATATCGGCTAGCCCCTTGCTGCCGCCGGTGAAGACGCCGCCGACCCAGGCCAGAACGAGCCCGGCGAGCACGGCGATGGCCGAGCCATGGATGCGCCCGCGCGTGAGCCGCGCCGAGATGAACTCGGACAAGAGCATGACCAGCCCGATGAGCGCGAAGGCGGTGAGCAGGCCCTGTGCTGTGAGCGTCGCTGTAAGAATGTCGGCGATCATTGCGGCGGGCGGCCGAGCCGGCTCATCAGCGCGACCATGGCGAAGCAGGCGGCCACGGCCACCAGCGTGGCGGCGACGACCATCGGCCCGGCCTTGAGCGCGCCCACGACATTCTGCGTGGCGGCCATGGCGACGACGATGGGGATGTAGAGCGAGGCCCAGAAGCCGACGCCGCTGCTGATGCCGGGGTGGAGCCAGCCGCGCTTTGCCAGCCAGAGGCGGGCGGCGATGAGCAGCAGCATGGCGATGCCGACGCCGCCGACATTGGCGTTGATGCCGAGCATATTGCCGAGCAGCTGGCCAAGAAGGATGCCGATGAGCGTGCAGGCGGCGAGCAGGGCGACGCCCCAAATGACATTTGGCATGGGCGGATCAGGCCAGGCGCGGCGGCGGGCGGCGGGTGACGCTGGCGCCGGCTGCGGCTTCATAGGCGGCGGCGAGCGCGAAGCAATCCATGTTGCGGCCCACAGGCGCGATGATCTGCAGGCCCATGGCGAGGCCCCGGGCATTATAGCCGGCGGGCGCAGCGAGGCTGGGGCAGCCGGCCAGCGTGATCAGGCACTGGGCGGCCATCCATTCATGATAGGTGCGCATTTGCTTGCCGCCGACCTCGCGCGGCCAGGTGAGGCTGGCATCAAAGGCGAACAGCTGGGCGGTGGGCAGGATGAGATAATCGAACCGCTCGAACAGGGCGGCAACCGCGCGGCTCCAGTCGGCGCGGACCTGCGCCTGTTCGGCGAGATCGAAGGCGCTGAGCGCGCGGCCGACCTCGACCTCATGCACCGCTTCGGGCTTGAGCAGCGGGCGGCGGGCGGGATCATCATAATGATCGTGGAGATTATAGCCGTTGAGCCAGCCGCGCAGCTTGCGGAACGCCTGCCACGCCGCCTCGACCGGATAATCGGGGGTGGCGGGCGCGACGTTGCAGCCGATCGCGGTGAAGGTCTTGAGCGCGGTTTCGCAGGTCTCGAGGACGCCGGGCGCATAGGGCAGGGCGCCGCCCATGTCACCGAGCCAGCCGATGCGTTTGCCCTTCATGGCGAGGCCGGGTGCGGGGTTCACATCCTCGCCGGTCAGCACGCGCTGGAGCAGCGCCAGATCGGCGACGCTGCGCGCCATCGGGCCTTGCACGCCCTGGCCGGACAGCCAGTGTTCACGCCCCCGGCCCCCCGGATCATCAAGGCTGCGGCGAAAGCCATAGACGCCGTTCCACCCCGCCGGGTTGCGCAAGGAGCCGCCATAATCGCTGCCGTCCGCCAGCGGCACCATGCGCAGCGCCAGCGCAACGGCGGCCCCGCCGCTGCTGCCGCCGGCCGACACGCGCGGGTCATGGGCATTGCGGGTGACGCCATAGACCTGGTTGTAGCTGTGCGAGCCAAGGCCGAATTCGGGCGTGTTGGTCTTGCCGATGAAGATGACGCCGGCGGCGCGCAGCCGGGCCGCGACCGGGCCGTCGGCCTCGGCGATCCGGTCCTTGAAGATCGGCGAGCCGGAGGTGAAGCGCAGGCCCTGCACGGCCTGCAGATCCTTGACGGCATGGGGGAAACCGTGGAGCGGGCCGCGGATTTCGCCGCGCGCAAGGGCGGCATCGGCCTCGCGGGCCTGTGCCATCAGGGCTTCGCGTGGTTCAAGGGCGACAATGGCATTGACCGCGCCGTTGTGGCGCTCGATCTGGTCGAGACAGGCGGTCATCACCTCGGCGCAGGAGACCTCGCGGCGAAGGATGGCGCTTTGCAGGGCGACCGCGCCCATGGCGGTGATGGCCGTGGCGGGTGCGGCGGCGGCGCGGGTTGCGCTGGCGGCAAGGCCGGTGAGGCCGAATTTGAGCGCGCTGCGCCTGTCGATGCCGTATGTGTCCATCCCCATCGTCCCCCTGTTTGGGGCTATCTTACAGGGATGGGCTTGCGGGTCTAGCGGGGGGTGCGGGCGAGCGGGTCTTGCGGGGAACCAAAGCCGCCCGGAAAGCGGCCGGTGCCGAGGCCGAGGCTGGCGCTGCCGCTGTCGCCGAGGGGGATGCTGGTGCTGCCCCAGATGGCGCGGCTGCCGCCGGTGCCAATCATCATGCCGACCTCGCCGTGGGCGCGCCGGTCGGGGCTGCCGGGCGCGCGGCCATCGACGACGGGAAGCGGCAGGGGCTTTTCCGGCTGGCGGGAGGCGGCCTCAAGGGCGGCCTGCTTGTCTTCCTCGCTCAGGCGGTAGACTTGTTCCTGCGCTGTGGCAGGGGCGGCGAGGGCGAGAGCGAGAAGGAGGAGGCGCATGGGGTCAGCCTTGCGGGCGCGGGGGTGAACCGCGCCTGAAGGGGGTGGCCATGTCGAGCGCCTCGATGTCGGCATCGATCATGCGGGCTTCGCGGGCGACGAAATCGGCGATGGCCGAGCTGAAGCCGGCGTTGGGGATATAATGGGCCGAGATGGTGGCGACCGGACGGTAGCCGCGCGCCAGCTTGTGCGCGCCCTGAGCACCGGCCTCGACGCGCGGGCGGCCATGGGCGATGGCCCATTCGATGGCCTGATAATAGCAGAGCTCGAAGTGCAGGCCCGGCACATGTTCGGTGCAGCCCCAGTAGCGGCCGTAGAGGCAATCCTCGCCGATGAAGTTGAGCGCGCCGGCGATCGGCTGGCCGTCGCGCTTGGCCAGCATGAGCAGCACACGGTCGCCCATGGTCTCGCCGACGGTGCTGAAGAAGCTGCGGGTGAGATAGGGGCGGCCCCATTTGCGCATGCCCGTGTCCTGATAAAAGACCCAGAAGGCATCCCAGTCCGCTTCGGTGATGGCGGGGCCTTGCAGATGGACGATGTCGAGGCCCTCAATCGCGCGGGCGCGTTCCTTGCGGATGTTCTTGCGTTTGGCGGATGCGAGCTGACCGAGAAAATCATCGAAGCTTGTATAGTTTTGGTTGAACCAGTGGAATTGTTCGGACGAGCGCATCAGCCAGCCGGCCTCCCGGAACAGCACCTGCTCTTCAGGGGTGAGGAAGGTGGCGTGGATGGAGGAGAGATCGTTGGCGCGGGCCAGGCCCTCGGCTGTGCTGATGAGCGCGCGGGCGGCCTCGGGCGTGCGGGCGAGCAGGCGGGGGCCGGTGGCGGGCGTGAAGGGCACGGCGCATTGCAGCTTGGGATAATAGCGGCCGCCGGCGCGCTCATAGGCGTCGGCCCAATTGTGATCGAAGACATATTCGCCCTGGCTGTGCGACTTGGCATAGGCGGGCATGATGCCCTCGATGTCACCGGCCTCGGTTTCGAGCACGATATGGGCGGGTTGCCAGCCAGTGCGGGCGGTGGCGCTGCCCGAGGTTTCGAGCGCGTTGATGAAGGCGTGGGTGGTAAACGGGTTGATGGTCCCGGCGCACGCATCCCAGGCGGCCGCGTCAATGTCGGCGGCGGCGTGGACGATGCGGGCTTTGAGGCCGGCTATGTCAGCCATTGATCTCGACGATGGCGTCAATCTCGACGGCGACGCCGCGCGGCAGCGCCGCCACGCCGACGGCGGCGCGGGCGTGGCGGCCGGCATCGCCGAAGACGGCGACCATCAGGTTGCTGGCGCCGTTGGCGACTTCGGGCTGGTCGGTGAAGCCGGGGGCGCTTTGCACGAAGACGTTGAGCTTGACGACGCGGCGGACCAGCGAGAGTTCGCCGAGGGCGGCCTTCATCTGGGCGATGAGGCCGATGGCGCAGCGTTCGGCGGCGCGGGTGCCGGCATTGATGTCGAAATCCTCGCCGAGCCGGCCCTTGATGAGCGCGCCGGCTTCATCGAAGGGGATCTGGCCGGCGATGTGGAGCTGCCAGCCGGAGATGACATAGGGGACATAATTGGCCGCAGGCGCAGCGGCGGTGGGCAGGGTGAGGCCAAGCGCGGCGAGCTTTTGTTCGGGGGTGTCAGCCATGGTCGTCAAGCTCCGATGAGGGTCTGGATATGGGGCAGCGCATCGGCCCAGTCATCGATGCGGGCATGGGCGTCGCGGGCTTCGGGGATGAGGTGGCGCAGCTCGTGTTCGGCCACCATGTGCAGCCGGTGGACATGCGGGGTGAGTGCGGCGGCCGAGCTGTGATGGGGTGGCAGATCGTCGATGAAGACGGCGCTTGAGGGCTGGAACTCTTCGAGCAGCGCCTTGATCGGGCCGCCCTTGGGGCCGTGATTGCCGATGACGCGGTAGGGCATGCCGCGTGCGGCCAGTTCGCGGGTGCGGACCTCGGCGTGATGATCGGCGATGTTGGTGAGAATGACGATATCGGCGCTCCGGGCCAGCTGGGCCAGCGCATCGACGGCGCCAGCGACCGGCGGCTGAAGCGCCATATGGGTGGCGAAGAAGCCATCGAGCAGGCCCGGGAAATCGGCCGCAGGCACCGGCTGGCCGGCGCGGTCATGGATGTTGCCGGCGAGCGCGAAGCTGGTCAGCTTCAGGGTCAGGCCATGCACGCTGTCGAGATAATGGGTGAAGGGGCGGGCGAACTCGAGCAGCACGCCGTCGCAATCGGAGATGATGAGCGGTCGGGCCATCAGCGCGCCAGCCGCTGGCCGGCGGCGACAAGTGCGGCGGGCGCGACGCCGAGCTCGCCGGCGATGCGGGTCAGGCTGGCTTCATGGGCGGCGAGAAAGGCGATGAGTTCGGCAAGCAGCGCTGGCTCGGCGGCGCGGGCGCGCAGGCCCTCGGCGTCGAGCCCGGTCAGCGCCAGGAAACGCGGGCCCAGATCGTCGCAGCCAATGGTGGCGGCAAGCGCTTGAAGGGCCAGCACATCATCAGCCGGCAGGGTTGGGGCGGGAGCACGAAGCATCACCGCCTGTGTAGGGCCATGGATGGGGATTTGCCAAGCGTGCGCCGGGGCCTGCGGCCGATTGCGCCGCAAATGCATTGGTAATACTTCATTAACAAATTGATATTGCACGGTTTTGCTATTGCGCTGTGTGGAATTGTGATATTGCAAGATGGTTAAGAGTCGTGCGGTCGGGTCAGGGCTGCGCGGCTGTCGAGAAATCCTTAACGGGGGTCATGGGTCGGGCATGGGTATGCGTATTGGCTTTGTGGGGGCGGCCGATGTTGGCGACGCGCTTGTGCCTTTGTTGCCTGATGACGTCCGCCTCGAGCCGATGAACGTGACCGAGGCGCTGGCCCGCGCCGAGGCGGGCAAGCTCGATTTCCTGATCGTGGCGGCGGTGCGCGGCGCGTGGCGGGCGCTCGCCGAATCGCTGGCGCCGCTGCAGACCTATGGCGCGGCCAATCCCTTTCCGGTGTTTGCGCTGGTGCCGCGCGAGGAGCCGCAGGCGATGCTGCGCGCCTTCGAGATGCGCTGTGCCGACTGCGCCTGGCTGCCGATGGAGCCGCTGGAGGTGCGCGCCCGGCTGCACGCGCTGGTGCAGCGCCGCCGGGTGGCGATGGCGCGCGCGGCAGCGGCCGAAAAGGTCTGGCGCGTGGCGACCATCGATGCGGTGACCGGGCTCTTCAACCGCTTCCAGCTCGAGCGCGCCCTGCCGCGCGCCATCGACCTTGCCCATGAGAGCGGCACGGCGCTGTCGGTGCTGATGGCCGATATCGACGGCATGAAGCAATATAATGACCTGCGCGGCCACCCGGCCGGCGACGGCGCGCTGCGCGCTGTGGCCGAGGCGATTCGCGGCGCGGTGCGCGCGGTCGATCAGGTGGCGCGCTACGGTGGTGACGAGATGGCGGTGATATTGCCCGGCCTGACCACGGCTGAGGCGGAAATGGTGGCCGCCGCGATGGTGGCGGCGGTGGCCGATCTGGAGATCGGCTGTGAGGGCCCGCCCGAGCTGCGCGCGCCGCTGACGCTGAGCGTGGGCGTGGCCACGCTGCGCGGGCCGGACTGCCGGGCCAAGAGCTTGCTGGCGCGCGCCGACAAGGCGCTCTATGCCGCCAAGCGGGCGGGGCGGAACCGGGCGGCAGCGGCGGCCTGAGCTTCATCCCCGAAACGAAAAAAGCCGGGCTGGGCCCGGCTTTGCTCGTCAGCGCTATCGCTGCGCTTACTTGATCTTGGCTTCCTTGAACTCGACATGCTTGCGCACGACGGGATCATATTTGCGGAACGACAGCTTCTCGGTCTGCGTGCGCGGGTTCTTCTTGGTGACGTAATAATAGCCGGTCTCGGCGGTCGAGACGAGCTTGATCTTGATGGTTGTCGGCTTGGCCATGGCTCGGGTTTCCGGATGCGAACAGTGAAGCGCGCCCCGGCACGAGGCGCTGCGAAGGGCGGCCTATGGGCGGGGCGGCCGGGAAAGTCAAGCGGGCGGGCGTTCGGGCGGGCGGTTGGCGTGGGCGGTGATTTTGGGCTAGGGAGGCGGCCATGACCTTTCCAATCCTGACTGACCGCGCCGTGCTCAGCGTGCGCGGCCCCGACGCCCGCGACTTTCTGCAGGGCCTGCTGAGCCAGGATGTGGCGGCGCTGACGCCGGCGCATCCGCTCTATGCCGGGCTGCTCTCGCCGCAGGGCAAGACGCTGTTCGCGCTGCTGCTGTTCGAAGGCGAGGACGGGGCCGTGCTGGTTGATGTGGCGGCATCGCAGGCGGACGCGCTGGCGCGGCGACTGTCGATGTACAAGCTGCGCAAGGCCGTCGAGATTGCCGCCATGCCCGAGCTGGCGGTGTGTGCCGCGCCCGAAGCTGTGGCGGGACAGCCGCTCGACCCGCGCACCGCGGTGCTGGGCGCGCGCTGGATTGGTGCGGCCGCAGACGGCGAGGGCGCCGACATGGCGGCCTGGCGCGCCCACCGGCTGGCGCTGGGCGTGGCGGAGGCGGACGAGCTTGGCGCGGATGCGCTGCTCTGGCTGGAGACGGGTGCGGACCTTCTGAACGGGGTGAGCTTCACCAAGGGCTGTTATGTGGGGCAGGAGAATACCGCGCGCATGCACCACCGCGACCGGGTGCGGCGGCGGATCGTGCCGCTGCACCTTGCCGGGCCAGAGCCGGTCAGCGATGCGACGCTGCGCGACGAGGCGGGACGCAGTGTCGGCAGCGTGCTGGGTGCGCCGCAGGGCACGCTGGCGCTGGCGCATCTTCGCCTTGAAGCCGCCGCCGCGCCGATCCTGCTGGATGGCCGGCCGGTCGAGGTGCTGCGGCCGGACTGGCTGGCGCCGGCGATTGACGCGGCGCTGGCGGGCGTGGCCTGATGGCGGACACGGCTGACACGCCGGCCGAAAAGGCCGCGCCGCTGGGCGAGCAGCTTGAGACGCTGGTGGTCGATACCGTCGACTGGGTGAGCAACGACAGCGAGGACGCGCTGATGGGGGCTGCGGCCACCGTGGCGCTTTATCTGCTGTTCGTGACGGTGCGCTGGGGGCTGGTGCGGCTGCTTGGCGGCAGCGGCGATGTCACGACCTGGCGCGGCTTTGCCGGGCGCATCATCCGCCGCACGCGCACCATCTTCCTCGGCTCGCTCGCCGCCTATCTCGTCATCCACGGTGTCTCGCCGCCCGGCCCGGTGGTCGACACGATCGACTTCATCTTTGTCGTGACCGGCGCCGTCCAGGGCGCGATCTGGCTGCGCGAGATCATCCTCGCCTTCATCGAGCGGCGCGCCGAGGCCAATGACAATTCGGCCGATTTCGCCAGCGCCATCGGCATCATCAAGGTGCTGGTGAATATCGGCGTCTGGGCGCTGGCGGTGATCTTGGTGCTCGACAATCTGGGCGTCAACGTGACCGCGCTGGTGGCCGGGCTTGGGGTGGGCGGCATCGCCATCGGGCTCGCCGCACAGGGCATCTTCTCCGATCTCTTCGCCGCCCTGTCGATGCTGTTCGACCGGCCGTTCCGGGTGGGGGACACCATCCAGTTCGGCCCCAACACCGGCACGGTGGAGGCGATCGGGCTGAAGACGGTGCGGGTGCGGCTGCTGTCGGGCGAGCAGCTGGTGGTCGGCAATACCCAGCTGCTGGCGCAGGAGGTGAGCAATTTGAAGCGCATCATCGAGCGGCGCGTGATCCTGAATCTGGGTGTGACCTATCAGACCCCGCCCGAAAAGCTGGAGGCGCTGCCCGAGCAGCTGCGCGCGCTGGTGGACGATATCGAGATGGCGCGCTTCGACCGGGCGATGTTCGTCGGCTTCGGGGACTCGTCGATCGACATGGATCTGGTGTTCTTCGTCGAATCGCCCAAATTTGATGACATGGTCACGGTGCGCCACAAGATCGGCGTGGGCATTGTGCGGATGTTCGCCGAACAGGGTCTTGATTTCGCCTATCCGACGCAGACCACGTTCACCGCCGCCCCCGACGGCACGATGATCGACCCGCGCGAGCGGGTGGAGGTCGTCAGCCGCTCAACTTCCTGAGCTTGCGTCCTGAGGCGGCGGCTCAGCCTTTCGGCACGGCGCCGTCGCGCGCGGCGGCCGGGATGGACTGATAGAGCCGCGGCGGGGTGAGGCCGAGGCGGGCGCGCGCGTCTTCGAGCGGCAGCGGCAGCAGCGCCCGGTAATCATGGCCGGCGATCCAGGCGGCGCGGCGGCCGCGCTGATAGCCTTCGAAGATGGCGCGGGCATAGGGATGGCGGCCGGGCGCGCTACGGCTCTTGAGCGCCGCGCCAACGGCGATGAAGGCCCAGCCGAGCGAGCGTGTCTGGGCATAGGAAAAGGCGACGAGGCAGGCCTCGCCCAGCGAATCAGTGCCGTATCCGGCGAGCACGTGCCACAGGTCATGCGCATCACGGGTGCGGCGGCCGAACCAGGCGATGGGATGCTCCATCTCCATCATCACCCGGGACGACACCTCGACCAGCCCCTGCGGCGTGATCTGGGCGGCAGCGGTGAAGCGGGCATATTCAGCACCGACGCTGCCGGGGGGCAGGCTGGCGAGCCAGGCGCGGTCGGCAAGAAGAGGCGCGAGTTCGGCGCGCTCATAGGCGATGCGGCCGCCCTCGGCGGTGGAGAGCAGGCGCAGATAGCCATCCCGCGTGCTGGCGCCGTTGAGCGCGCGCATGATCTCGAAGACCTCGCCGGTGTCATCCTTGTCGGCGAGCAGCTTCCTGAGCGCGCTCAGCGCGACGCCCCATTGCCGCTTGGGGATGGGCAGCGCCTCGGGCTTCGAGGCCGGGACGAAGGGCGTTTGCGCGGTCATGCGGACTCAGTATCCGCATTCAGGGCTCAGGTAAATAGAGTGATACTCAAAACTCGTCTTCAAGGCTGAGCAGCGAGGCGTTGCCGCCGCCACTTGTGGTGTCGATGGTGGTGGTGCGCTCGGTGCAGAAGCGCAGCAGATAATGCGGGCCGCCGGCCTTGAAGCCGGTGCCCGAGCGCGCCTCGCCGCCGAACGGCTGGGTGCCGACGACGGCGCCGGTCATCGAGCGGTTGACATAGAGATTGCCGACACGGGCCAGCGCCTGCACCTCGCGGCTGGCGCCGGCGATGCGGCTGTGCAGGCCCATGGTGAGGCCGTAGCCGAGCGCGTTCACGGCCTCGACCGTCTGGCCGAGCTTGCCGGCCTCCCATGTCGTGACATGGAGCAGCGGGCCGAACCATTCGGTTTTCAGGTCGGCGATGCTGTCCAGCCGGATGGCGGTGGGGGCGATGAAATGGCCGGTATCGGGCGCGCTGACACTGTGGATCCAGCGGTCTTTCACAGATTGGCGATAGGCTTCGAGCTTGTCCCGCGCGGCCTCGTCGATGACCGGCGGCACATCGGTCATGGCGTCATGCGCGGGGCCGATGACGAGCGCGTCCATGGCGCCCCTGAGCATGGTGAGGATGGTCTCCTCCACCTCGCGCTGGACGATGAGCAAGCGTAGCGCCGAGCAGCGCTGGCCGGCCGAACCAAAAGCCGAGATGATGACATCGCGGACCACCTGTTCGGGAAGCGCGGTTGAATCGACGATCATCGCGTTGAGGCCGCCGGTCTCGGCAATGAGCGGCACCAGCGGCCGGTCTTCATCATCAAGCAGCGCGCGGGCGATGGCGCGGGCAACCGCGGTGCTGCCGGTGAAGGCGACGCCCTAAATCGCCGGGTTGCGGACCAACGCATCGCCGATCTCGGCGCCCCCGGTGACCAGCTGGAGCACGTCCTTGGGGATGCCGGCCTCATGCGCCAGCGCCACGAGGCGGGCGGCGATGCGCGGCGTTTGCGGGGCGGGCTTGGCGAGCACGCTGTTGCCGGTGACCAGGGCGGCGGCGCACTGGCCGGTGAAGATGGCGAGCGGGAAATTCCACGGCGCGATGGTCGCAAACGGCCCGCGCGCGGCGAGCTGGAAGCTGTTGCTCTCGCCCGTGGGGCCGGGAAGCGGCTGGGGCTGCATCAGCGTGCGTGCCTGAGCCGCATAATAGCGGCAGAAGTCGATCGCCTCGCGCACTTCAGCCACACCGTCGGCGAGCGTCTTGTGCGCTTCGATCGAGAGCAGGCCGATCAGCGGCTCGGTATTGGCCTCGATCAGATCGGCCAGCCGTTCGAGGCAGGCGCTGCGCTCGGTGACGGGCGTGCGCGCCCAGGCGGGGAAAGCGGCGGCGGCGCGGGCCACGGCTTTCGCCGGGTCGGCGGCCTTGGGCGCTGCGGGCAGGCGGGTGGCGGCGGCGGTGGCGGCGAGTGCCTGCAGCGTCTCGGCGTCGGCAAGGTCGAGGCCGGGGCTGTTGGTGCGGCCGCCGGTGGCGGTTTCCTCGGCGTAAAGGTCTTTGGGCAGCGGGATCAGCGGGTTGGCTTCCCCGCCCGAGCGGGCGACGCGGGCGGCCGGGTCGGCGAGCAGTTCGTCTTCGGTGGTGTCTTCGTCGGTGACCTGGTGGATGAAGCTGGAATTGGCGCCGTTTTCGAGCAGGCGGCGGACCAGATAGGCGAGCAGGTCGCGGTGGCCGCCGACCGGCGCATAGGTGCGGCAGTTATAGCCCTGCTTCTGCACCAGATCCTCGAACAGGCCCTCGCCCATGCCGTGCAGGCGCTGGAACTCGAAATCACGCGCGGTCTTGCCGCCGAAATCCTGCGCCCATTCGAGCACGGTGGCGACGGTGAGCGCGTTATGGGTGGCGAAGGCGGGGTAGATATGCGGGCTTTCGAGCAGCTTGCGGGCGCAGGCGAGCCAGCTGACATCGGTGGCGGGTTTCCTTGTGAACAGCGGAAAGTCGGACAGGCCCTGCTCATGAGTGTGCTTGATCTCGCTGTCCCAATAGGCGCCCTTCACGAGGCGCACGGCGAGGCGCCGGCCGGTCTTTTCGGCCAGCGCCTCCGCCCAGTCGATGACCGCAGGCGCGCGCTTGCCATAAGCCTGAACGGCCATGCCCAGCCCGTCCCAGCCCTTGAGCGCGGGCATGGCGGCGACCTCGGCGATGATGTCGAGGCTCATCTCAAGCCGCTCGGATTCCTCGGCGTCGATGGTCAGGCTGATGCCCGAGGCGGCGGCCGCCTCGGCCAGCGCGCCGGTCAGCTCGATGAGCGCCGGAACACAGGCGCTGGCGTGCGCCGTTTCATAGCGCGGGTGGAGTGCGGACAGCTTGACCGAGACCGAATGGCGGTCGGTGATGACGGCATCCGGCTGGCGCTTGCCCACCGCCTCGATGGCGGCGAGATAGGCGCTGAAATAGCGCTGCGCATCGGGGAAGGTATGGGCGGCTTCGCCCAGCATGTCGAAGCTGGCGGTGAAGCCTTTCGATCTCTCGGCGAAATCCAGCGCCTCCTCGATGGTGCGGCCCATGACGAACACTTCGCCCATCAGCCGCATCGCGCCCGACACGGCCTGGCGGATGAACGGCTCGGAGGTGCGCGCCACCAGCCGCCGGAGCACATTGGCCTGTGTGCCGCTGACCATGGCCTGGCCCAGCACCAGCCCGAAGGTGGCCGAATTGACCAGCTTCGAGCTGCTTTCGCCCATGCGCGCCCGCCAATCGGCCTGGCCCAGCTTGTCGGCGATCAGCATGTCGGCGGTGGTCGCATCGGGCACGCGCAGAAAGGCCTCGGCCAGGCTGAGCAGCGCCGTGCCTTCCTCCGAGCCGAGCTGATAATGCTGCAAAAAGCGGTTGACCCAGCCATGGCCGGCGGCCGCCTTCAGCCCGGCAATCAGCGGCCGCGCGCGCGCGACAACGGCGTTTCGCTGCCCTTCTCCGAGCAGCGCGGCGGGCAGAAGACCAAGAAGAACCTCTGGTTCAGGGGCACGGTGAAGGGTGCGCATCCGCTGACGCGCTTCGGTCATTTTCTCCAAAGTCATATTTTCCAGCCTAGACCATCCGGCGTGCGGAGAACAGGTTGACGCAAGCGTAAAGCTGGGCCTAGTGTCCCGAAACAGCGCAAAACAAGAGCGGGGATGAACGACGATGGCAGGTGCGGTGAGCCTTGAGGATTACAAGGCGTTGGTGGGCAAGGAAGTCGGCGTTTCGGGCTGGACGCTGGTCGATCAGGGGCGAATCGACGCATTTGCTGAAGTGACCGGCGATCACCAGTTCATCCATGTCGATCCGGTGGCGGCGAGCAAGACCCCGTTCGGCACCACCATCGCCCACGGCTTCCTCACCCTCTCGCTGTGCGCGGCCTTTGCCTATGAAGCGCTGCCCGGCCTCAAGGGCGCGAAAATGGGGGTCAATTACGGCCTCAACAAGCTGCGCTTCCTGGCGCCTGTGAAAAGCGGCAGCAAGGTGCGCGGGCGCTTCACCCTCCTCGATTTCAGCCAGCGCCCGGACGGCGCCTGGCAATCGACGCTGGGCGTGAGCGTGGAAATCGAGGGTGAAACCAAGCCGGCGCTGGCCGCCGAATGGGTCAGCCTGCAATATCTTTGAGAGCCTCATTTTTTCAGGAGAGTGACGATGCGGGAAGCGGTGATTGTTTCAACGGCGCGCACGCCGATCGGCAAGGCTTACAGGGGCGCGTTCAACGCCACCCACCCGGCGCAGATGGGCGGCCACGCCATCCGCCACGCCGTCGCCCGCGCCGGGCTTGAAGGCGATGAGGTTGATGATGTGGTCTGGGGCTGCGTGCTCCAGCAGGGCGGCCAGTCCCCCAACATCGCCCGCCTGGCGCTGCTCAACGCCGGCCTGCCGGTCACGGTCGCCGGCCAGTCGATCGACCGGCAATGCTCGTCCGGCCTGATGGGCATTGCGACCGCCGCCAAGCAGATCATCGTCGACGGCATGAACATCACCGTCGGCGGCGGTCAGGACAGCATCTCGATGGTGCAGACCGAAAAGATGCGCACCGACCCCGACCTTGAGCTGATGAAAAAGCATCAGGCCATCTACATGCCGATGATCGACACCGCGGAGACGGTCGCCAAGCGCTATGGCATCAGCCGCGACGCGATGGACGAATATGCGCTGCAATCGCAGCAGCGCACGGCCGCCGCCCAGCAGGCCGGCCGCTTCGACGCCGAAATCGTGCCGATGACCACGCGCATGGGCATGATGAACAAGGAAACCAAGAACGTGACCTTTCACGAAGTCACCCTTGAAAAGGACGAAGGCAACCGCCCCGAAACCACGCTCGAAGGGCTTGTCGGCCTCTCCCCCGTGCGCCCCGGCGGCACCATCACCGCCGGCAACGCCAGCCAGCTCTCCGATGGTGCCTCCGCCAGCGTGCTGATGGAAGCCAAGGAAGCCGCGCGCCGCGGTCTGACGCCGCTCGGCGCCTATCGCGGCATGGCGGTGGCCGGCCTCGAGCCCGATGAAATGGGCATCGGCCCGGTCTATGCCATCCCCAAGCTCCTCAAGACCGCCGGCCTCACGGTCGACGACATCGGCATCTGGGAACTGAACGAAGCCTTCGCCGTGCAGGTGCTCTACTGCCGCGACAAGCTCGGCATCCCGAACGACCGCCTCAACGTCGACGGCGGCGCCATCTCGGTCGGCCACCCCTACGGCATGTCCGGCGCCCGCCTCTCCGGCCACGCGCTCATCGAAGGCAAGCGCCGCGGCGCCAAATGGGCCGTGGTGACAATGTGCATCGGCGGCGGCATGGGTGCAGCCGGGCTGTTCGAGATTTTCTGAGCGGGCAGTCCGATAGCCTCCGGCGGGCAAAAGGGCCTCCGGCGGCTGGGGCCTCAGGCCCCAGACCCCATTCCTTGTCTTGGGCTGCTCATGGAGAGGACAGCGCGCGCCGCAGGCATTTGATTGCGCGTTCCGCGCGGGCTGTGGCTGGAGAGCTTGTCCCAACCCAACAAATGGGGTCTGGGGCCTGAGGCCCCAGCCGCCGGAGGCCCTTCTCTCCCGCCGGAGGCTCCTTGATCTTCCGCACTCCCCAGTGGCTATTCGCGCCCGGATGCGCCATAGCGCGCGCATGAACATTGATGAATTGCCGGAATTGCTGGCTGGGGCCATCAGGGCCAAGGGTTATGAGGCGTTGACGCCGGTGCAGGCGGCGGTGGTCGGGCCGGAGGCGCTGGGCCGTGACTTGCTGGTGTCGGCGCAGACCGGATCGGGCAAGACGGTGGCGTTTGGCCTGGCGATGGCGCCGCAGATGCTGGGCGAGGATGGGCGGACGGCGCGGGCCGGGGCGCCGCTGGCGCTGGCGATTGCGCCGACGCGTGAGCTGGCGCTTCAGGTGAGCCGCGAGCTGGCCTGGCTTTATGGCAAGACCGGCGCGCGCATTGCGACCTGTGTGGGCGGGATGGACGCGGGCAAGGAGCGGCGCGCGCTGGCGGCGGGCACGCATATCGTGGTCGGCACGCCGGGGCGGCTGCGCGACCATCTGGAGCGCGGGGCGCTTCAATTGGGCCAGCTCAAGGTGGCGATCCTTGATGAGGCGGACGAGATGCTCGACATGGGCTTTCGCGAGGACCTTGAGGAGATTCTGGACGCCACACCCTCTGAGCGGCGAACCTTCCTGTTTTCCGCCACCCTGCCCAAGCCGATCGTGGCGCTGGCCAAGCGCTATCAGCGCGATGCCTTTCGCATCTCGACCGTGGGCGAGGAGCGCGGCCACGGCGACATCGCTTATCAGGCGGTGGTGGTGGCGCCCGCTGATATCGAGAATTCGGTGGTCAATCTGCTGCGCTTTCATGAAGCGCCCACCGCCATGCTGTTTTGCGCCACGCGTGACAATGTCCGCCGGCTGCATGCCAGCCTGATCGAGCGCGGCTTTGATGCGGTGGCGCTGTCGGGCGAACATTCGCAGTCCGAGCGCAATGCGGCGCTGCAGGCGCTGCGCGACCGGCGGGCGCGGGTTTGTGTCGCCACCGATGTGGCGGCGCGCGGCATTGATCTGCCCACGCTCAGCCTTGTCGTTCATGTCGAGCTGCCGCGCGACGCCGAGACGTTGCAGCACCGCTCCGGCCGCACCGGGCGCGCCGGCAAGAAGGGCACCGCCGTGCTGGTGGTGCCCTATCCGGCGCGGCGGCGTGTGGAAGGGATGCTGCGCGGCGCGAAAATTCAGGCCGAGTGGATGAAGGTGCCGGGGCCGGACGAGATCAGGGCGCAGGACCGCGAACGGCTGCTCGCCGCGCTGATGGAGACGCCGGGCGAGTTTGACGAGGAGGACCGGGCGCTCGCCGCGCGGCTGCTGGCCGAGCGCAGCCCCGAGGATATCGCGGCCCAGCTGGTGCGCATGCACCGCGCCAAGATGCCGGCCGCCGAAGAGCTGATCGACGCCGGCAGCCCGCCGCCCCGGCCCACCCGCGAGCGCCGCGACGACGCCAGCACCGAAACGGATGTTGTCTGGTTCAAGATGGATGTCGGCCGCCAGCAAAACGCCGACCCGCGCTGGATCCTGCCGCTGCTCTGCCGCCGCGGCCATGTCACCAAGGGCGATGTCGGCACCATCAAGATCGGCCCGCACGAAACCCGCTTCGAAATCCCGCGCGCGCTCGCCTCGCGCTTCCTCGACGCCCTCAAGCGCACCGAAGGCCAGGATCGCTCGCCCGAAGGCGGCATCCGCATCATTCCCGCCGACGGCCCGCCGCGCCCGCAAGGCCGCCCGCCGATGCGCCCTGGCCCGCGCGCGGCGCCCCGTCCCGCGCCGCGTGCGAAGCGGCCGCCGCGCTGAGATTTTGGGGAGGAAGAGCCTCCGGCGGCTGGGGCCTCAGGCCCCAGACCCCATTTGTGGGAATGGGATACACTTTCGGAGGGTAGCGCCCGCGCGAAGCGCAGTTCAAGGCCTGCGGCGCTTGGCGCATTCTCTGAAAGGGCCGCCCAAAATGACGATTGGGGTCTGGGGCCTGAGGCCCCAGCCGCCGGAGGCCCTTTCTAACTCGCCGGAGGCGCTGCGATGACCATCTATGTCGATGCCGATGCCTGTCCGGTGAAGGACGAGGTCTACCGGGTGGCGGTGCGGCATGGGGTGGCGGTGGTGGTGGTGTCCAATTCCGGGCATCGGCTGCCGGGGCATCACTTGATCACGCAGAGGCTGGTGGGGACGGGGTTTGACGCGGCGGATGACTGGATTGCGGGTGTGGTGGGGCCGGGCGATGTGTTGGTGACGGGGGATATTCTGCTGGCGGAGCGGTGTTTGAAGGCGGGCGCGCGGGTGGTGGCGGGTGATGGCCGGGTGTTTGACATGGGGATGATTGGGGCGGCGGTGGCGAGCCGGGCGTTGATGGCGGATCTGCGCGCCGGGGTGGACGGGATCAGGAGCGGGCCGGCGGCGTTTTCGAAGGCGGATCGGTCGCGGTTCTTGCAGGCGCTGGACGGGCTGCTGGTGGCGGCGCGTAGATGAGCCGGGCCTGGGCTTCGGCGTTGACCGGCATGTAGAGGCCCTGGCCGAGCGCTGAGACCTGACCGTTTTGGAAGCGGGTGATTTCGGCCTGGAGGCGGAAGCTCTTGCCGAGTGGAAGGTCGGCGAGCTTGGGGCGCACCTTGGCTTCGAGCTTGGCGAGGTCGTTCGAGAAGTCCTGGGTGAGGGCTTCGGCCACGGTTTCGCGGAAGAGGTCGGTGTCGGCGATGGCGACGAGCAGATCGAAGCCACGGCTGTCGGTCTGGCTGGCGACTTCGAGATCGGAGATGGTGAGGCGCTGGCTGCCGGGCTCGTTGTGCGGGGTGCCGGCGAGCCAGAGCGTACCGCGTGCATCGATGAGGCCGCGCTCGCCCCGCGCGTCGATCTCGACGCCGAGCGCGATGCGGCCGTTGGTGGTCGGGTAGAGGCTGACCTTGCCGAAGCGCACCTTGATGCTGCCCTCGTCGGGCAGCTTGATGCCCTTGGCGGACAGCTTGGCGAGCGCCTTTTCGAGCACGGGTTCGAGGACGGCGTAATCGGCGGTGACGGGCAAGGCGAGCTGGACGCCGTCGCGGGTGAGGGGCGGGGCGGGTGGTGGCAGCGGCGTGGGCACGGGGTCTGGCGGGCGGTGGCCGATGACCGTTTCAACCGATGCGCTGACGCTCAGCGGCAGGGTGAGGGTGCGCGCCTCGATCTGCCACGGGTCGAGGTGGAGCGCTTCGGGGCTGACGGCGAGCCAGATTTCCGGGTTCTGGCGGTTGATCGAGACGGTGGTGAAGGCCTCGGCCCAGAGGCCTTCGAGCGCGTCACGCGCGTGCAGCTCGGCGAGGAGCGCCGGCAGCTCGGCTTCCAGCCGGGGCAGCAGCTGGGCCAGCGCTTCATCGGCCTTGTCCTTGAGGCTGATGGTGATGCCGAGCACCTTGAGGCTGGGTTCGGCCTGCCATTCATAGCCGAGGTCGACCTTGGCCTCGGGGCTCCAGTCGGGGCGGACGCCGAGCTTGATGGCGGCGGTGACGAGCGCTTCGGCGGTGGCGGTTTCGCCTTTCAGCACATGGTCGGCGTCGCGCGCATTGACGCGCACCGCGATCGGCAGGGTCAGGCGCAGCGTGTCGCCCTCGCCAGACAGGCGGGGGCGGCCGCGCGTGGCTTCACCGGTGATGTGGCAGGCGATGTCGGGGGTGATTTTCGCGCCTTCGACGCCGAGGAATTTGAGGGTCAGGCGCTGGGCCTTGATGCAGGCCTGGCGAACCTCGTCGATGGCCCAGAGCTGCGGCGGCAGGCGGGCGTCGAGCCGGGTTTCAAGCGTGTCGAGGCTGGCCGAGACGGGGACCTTGAGGGTGCTGGTCAGTGCGGGTGTGGGCAGCGCCGTGTCGATGCGCGGCGGCGCGGGGTTGCCGGCGTCGCGGCTGCAGGCGGCGAGCAGCAGGGCGGCGGCGAGCAGGGCTATGCGCATCATGGGGTCCCTCCAAATCCGCCGCCATAGCCTCCGCCATAGCCGCCGCCTCCGGGTGTTTCGATGGTGATGCTGTCGCCGTCAAGCAGCTCGGCGCGGGCGCAGGGGCCAAGCGGCTCGGTGGTGCCGGTCTGGCGGGTGATGAAGGCGGCGCCGCGCTGGCCACTTTCGCCGCCTTCGAGGCCGAAGGGCGCGGTCAGGCGGCGGCCGGAGAGCAGCGAGACGGTCATGGGTTCGAGGAAGGTCAGGGTGCGGATGACGCCGTCGCCGCCCTTGTGCCGGCCCGCGCCGCCCGAGCCGCGGCGCACGGCAAAGCGTTCAACGCGCACGGGAAAGCGCGCTTCGAGGATTTCCGGGTCGGTCAGCCGGCTGTTGGTCATGTGCGTCTGGACCGCGCTGGCCCCGTCGGCGCGCGGCGTGGCCCCGGCGCCGCCGGCGATGGTCTCATAATATTGGTGCGCCGCATTGCCGAAGGTGAGGTTGTTCATCGTGCCCTGGGCGGCGGCGCACTGGCCCATGGCGGCGAGGATGGCGTCGGTCAGGATCTGGCTGGTCTCGACATTGCCGGCGACGACGGCCGCGCTGGCATCGGGGCTGAGGATGCTGCCCTTGGGGATGATCAGGCGCAGCGGGCGCTGGCAGCCTTCATTGAGCGGCAGGTCGCCGCCGGCGAGGCAGCGCAGCGCATAGAGCGCGGCCGCCTGTGTGACCGCTTCGGGCGCGTTGAAATTGTCGGGCGTCTGGGCGCTGGTGCCGGTGAAATCGAGGGTGGCGCTGTCGGTCTCGATGGTCAGCGCCACGCGGATGCGTGCGCCATTGTCCATCGGCGCTTCAAAGCGGCCGCTCGTCAGCCGGGCAAGGGCCGTGCGCACGGCGGCCTCGGCATCATCCTGCACATGCGCCATATAGGCAGCCACCGTGTCCGCGCCCACCTCGGCTGAGAGCGCGCGCAGGGCGTCCGCCCCGCGCGCACACGCCGCGCGCTGGGCCTTGAGATCGCCAAGGCAGCGCGCCGGGTTGCGCGTGGGCGCGAGCAGCGCCAGCGTTTCGGCTTCGCGCAGGCCGTCCGCGTCGGCGAGCAGCCAGTTGGAGATGCGCACGCCTTCCTCATCGATATGGCGGCTGTCGGCGGGCATCGAGCCGGGCGTGGTGCCGCCGATATCGGCATGATGGCCGCGCGCCGCCACCCAATAGGCGGGGGCGGAATCTTCGGCTGAAAGGAACACCGGCTCGACCACGGTGACATCGGGCAGATGGGTGCCGCCGGCGTGCGGATCGTTGAGCATATAGACATGGCCGGGCCGGATCTGGCCCGCATTGGCGGCGATGACGGCGCGCACCGAGGCGCCCATCGAGCCGAGATGGACGGGCATGTGCGGCGCATTGGCGATGAGCGCGCCCGAGGCATCGAAGACGGCGCAGGAGAAATCCAGCCGCTCCTTGATGTTGACCGACCAGGCGGTGGCTTGCAGCGCCGCCCCCATTTCCTCGGCTATTCCCATGAAGCGGTTGGCGAACAGCGCCAGCCAGACGGGATCGAGCGCCGTGCCGGGCCGGGGCCGCGCCACCGGCTGCGCGCGGCGGAGGATGAGATTGTGCGCCGCGTCGATCTCGCCCTGCCAGCCGGGCGCGATCAGCGTCGTGCTGCTGTCATCGAGCAACACCGCCGGGCCGGCGATGCGGGTGCCGGGCGCGAGGCCGGGGCGATGATGAAAGGGCGTGTCATGCCATGCGCCGCCAAAGCGCACAGGGTGACGGCGCGGCGGCTGCGGCGGCTGGCCCTCGAAGCTGGCGCTGGTGCCGTGCGTCTCGCTGATCGCCTCGGCGGCCAGGCTTTCGAGGATCACATCGCCCGCGTCATGCTGCAGGCGGAAGCGGCGGGCCTGATCGTCGAGAAAGGTGCGGACCAGCTCGGCGGCGGGGGCCACCGGAAACTCGCTCACCGTGTCGCTGCTCTTGTGGCGCAGCCGGGCGATGAGCTGGGTGCGGCTGTGCTTATGGCCTTGGGCTGCCAGCGCGGCCTCGGCCTCACCCGCAAGGCGGCTCGCGGCGGCCTCGATCTCGCCGTCCGCCCCGGCGCGCAAGGGCAGCGCCAGTGTCGCTTCGGCGAGCGTGCTGACATCGGCCATGCCGATGCCCCAGGCCGAGAGCACGCCGGCCAGCGGATGCAGCAATATCTCGTCGATGCCCAGCGCATCGGCCACCGCGCAGACATGCTGCCCGGCCGCGCCGCCAAAGCCGACCAGCGTGGCGTCCGACGGGCTGTGGCCGCGCGAGATGCTGATCGCCTTGATGGCCGCCGCCATGGTCTCGACCGCGACCGCAACCGCGCCTTCGGCCAGATCGAGCGGGTCCATGCCCAATGTTTCGGCCAGTGCCGCAAGGCGCGCCTCGACGGCGCCGGTATCGAGCGGCGCATCGCCCGAGGGGCCGAACAGCTTGGGGAAATGTTCGCGCTGCAGCCGGCCGAGCGCGACATTGCAATCGGTGATCGTGAGCGGCCCGCCGTGCCCATAGGCGGCGGGGCCGGGGCGCGCGCCCGCCGATTCCGGGCCAACGCGCAGCCGCTGGCCATGCGCGCTGACGATGCTGCCGCCGCCGGCTGCCACCGTGTCGATGCGAAGCGAGGGCGTCTGGATGCGCTGGCCGGCGATCTCGGTTTCGGATGTGCGGTCGAAGCGGCCGGTGTAGAGCGAGACATCGGTGCTGGTGCCGCCCATGTCGAAGCCGATCAGCATCGCGCGGCCCGTCTGGCGGGCGATTGTCGCGAGGCCGACGATGCCGCCGGCAGGGCCGGAGAGCACGGCGCTTCGCCCGTGGAAATGGCCGGGCGCCGCCAGCCCGCCCGAGGATTGCATGAAGGCCAGCGGCGTGCCCGTCAGCCCGGCCTCCACGCGCGCGACATGCTGGCCAAGTGCGGGGCTCAGATAGGCATCGACCAGCGCCGTCTGGCCGCGCGGCACGAACTTGATCAGCCGGCCCGTCTCATGGCTGGTGGTAACATGGGCGAAGCCGATGCTGCGGGCGATTTCGGCGAGGCGGAGCTCATGCACGGGATTGGCCCAGGCGTGCAGCAGCGCGACTGCAAGGCTCGACAGCCCGCGCGCGTGCGCGGCGCGGAGCGCGGCTTCGGCGGCGGCTTCATCGAGCGGCACGATGATGGTCCCTCGCGCATCGAGCCGCTCGGTGATCTCGATGGTGTCGGCCTGAAGGGCCGCGGGCTGGACGATATCGAGCGCGAAGATGTCGGCGCGCGCCTGATGGCCGATGGTGAGCGCATCGGCATGGCCCTTTGTGACTGCCAGCAGCGTCGGCGCGCCCTTGCGCTCCAGAAGCGCATTGGTGGCGACCGTGGTGCCCATGCGCACCGCCTCCAGCCCGCCGCCCAGCCGCCGGATCGCTTCAAGCGCGGCGTCGTCATACTGTTCAGGCGCGTGGCTGAGCAGCTTCATCGTCTGCGTCCGGCCATCAGGGGCTTGGGCGACGACATCGGTGAAGGTGCCGCCTCGGTCGATCGCGACGCGCCACCCGCTCATGTGCGCGCCGCCATGAGCGCCTTCAGATCGGCGAGAATGTCGAGCGCCTCGCGCGGGCTGGTGGCGTCCACATCGAGCGCCTCCAGCGTCTCGCGCACCGGGTCGGTTTCGGGCGCGGGTGCGGCGGTGAACAGCGGCAGCTCGGCCAGCCCGGCGGCCAGCCCGCCGGTCTTCTCGCGGTTGGCTTCGAGCCGCGCCAGCACGCTCTTGGCGCGCGCCAGCACGGGCGCGGGCACGCCGGCGAGGCGGGCGACGGCCAGGCCGTAGCTGCGGTCGGCGGCGCCGGGCGCGATCTGGTGCAGAAAGACCAGCTCGCCCTTCCATTCGCGCACCCGGCTGTGCACACAGGCGAGCGCGCGCAGCTTCGTGCGAAGTGCGGTAAGCTCATGATAGTGCGTGGCAAAAAGGCAGCGGCACTGAAGGTCGTCATGCACCGCCTCAAGCACCGCCCAGGCGATGGCCAGCCCGTCATAGGTGCTGGTGCCGCGCCCGACTTCATCGAGGATGACCAGGCTGCGCGGCGTCGCGCCCGACAGGATCGCGGCGGTCTCCACCATCTCGACCATGAAGGTGCTGCGCCCCTGCGCGAGATCATCAGACGCGCCGACGCGGCTGTAGAGCCGGTCGATGATGCCGATATGGGCGCTCTCGGCGGGCACGAAACTGCCGGCCTGCGCCAGCACGGCGATCAGCGCATTCTGGCGCAGAAAGGTCGATTTGCCGGCCATGTTGGGGCCGGTCACGAGCCAGAGTCGGCTGTCGGCGCCGAGATTGCAGTCATTGGCGACAAAGCGGCTGGGGAGCGCGGCCTCGACCACCGGATGCCGGCCGGCGCGGATGTGAAAGGCGGTGCTGGCATCGACGCGCGGCCGCGTCCAGCCCTGCGCCACCGCCAACTCGGCCAATGCTGTGGCGACGTCCAGTCGAGCCAGCGCCTGCGCGGTCTGGCTCAGCGCCTGCGCCTCGGCCATCACAAGGGCGGCGAGCCGCGCCAGATGCGCCGTTTCGGCCGCCAGCGCATGGTCGGCCGCCTCGGCGATGCGGGTGGCGAGCGTGGCCAGATCGGGATGGCCGAAGCGGACCTGGCCGGCCAGCGTCTGGCGGTGGATGAAGGGGCTGGCGGGCGCCATCAGCGGGTCGGCGGCGCGCGCCGGCACGTCGATGTGATAGCCGAGCACGCCGTTGAACTTGACCTTGAGCGCGGTGATGCCGGTGCGCTCGCGAAACTCGTTTTCGAGCGCGGCAATGGCGCTGCGGCCATCGGCGGCGATGGCCTTCAGCGCATCGAGGCTGGCATCATGGCCGGGCCGGATGCTGCCGGCGATCTCGGGGCCGGGGGCGGCCACCAGCGCGTCCGCAAGCGCGGCATGGAGCGCGCCGTGCGGGCCGATGCGCGCCAGCGTCTCGCCCAGCAGCGGCGGCGCCACCGGCTCGGCCAGCATGGCCTTGAGCGCCAGTGCGGCCGCCAGCCCGTCGCGGACGGCGGCAAGATCTTTCGGCGTGTGCCGGTCGGCGGCGATGCGGGCGAGCGCGCGGGCGATATCGGGGGCCGCGCTCAGGCTGGCGCGGGTCTTGGGCCGGGCGGTGGCATGGGCGGCAAACCAGCCGACCAGATCGAGCCGGGCGTTGACCGCGTCCGCATCGGTGAGCGGGGCGGCGAGATCGGCAGCGAGGCAGCGGCGGCCGGCGGCGGTGACGGTGCGGTCGATGGCGGCTTCGAGGCTGCCGCTGCGGGTGCCGCGCGCGGTCTCGCTCAGCTCAAGGCTGGCGCGGGTGGCGGCGTCGATCGCCATCACCGAGCGGGGCAGCAGCCGGCGCGGCGGGGTGATGAGCGGCACCGCGCCCATGGCGGTGGCGCGGGCATAGGCGATGAGCGCGCCGGCGGCAGCGATCTCGCCGTGCGTGAAGGCGCCGAAGCCATCGAGCGTGGTGACGCCGAACTGCGCCTTGAGGGCGGCCTCGCCGCTGCGTGCCGAAAACTCTGCCGCCGGGCGCGCCGTGGCGGCGACGCCCGGCGGTGCAGGCGTGCCCTCGGCATGGAGCACTTCGGCGGGGGCCAGCCGGGCAAGGGCAGCGGGCAATTCGGCCTCGTCGAGCGCCTCGGTGCCGAATTCGCCGGTGGAGAGATCGAGCCAGGCCAGCGCGCCCGGCGCAATCGCGGCGCACCAGTTGGACTGGCCGGCTTCGAGCAGCGTGTCTTCGGTAAGCGTGCCGGGCGTGACGATGCGCACCAGGCTGCGCGCCACAAGGCTCTTGCCGGGGCGCTTTTTCGCCTCTGCCGGGCTTTCGGTCTGCTCGGCGATGGCGACGCGGTGGCCGGCCTTGATGAGGCGGGCGAGATAGGCCTGTGCCGCGTGATGCGGCACGCCGCACATCGGGATGGGCTGGCCCCCATGTTCGCCGCGCGCGGTCAGGGTGATGTCGAGCGCGCGGGCGGCGACCTCGGCATCCTCGAAGAACAGCTCGTAGAAATCGCCCATGCGGAAGAACAGCAGGCAGCCCTCGGCCTCGGCCTTCAAGGCGAGATATTGGGCGATCATGGGCGAGGCTTGCGTCACTGGCCTTGCCTAGCAGGCAAGCAGGGCAGGGGGGAAGTTCACATGCGCGCTTGGCGCTGGCGCTGCGGGCTTCTATCAGGGAGCGAGCAGCGGGAGCAGACTGATGGCGATGGAAGAACGTGGCGGCAGCGAGAGCAACGACTTCGGAGACCGCGAGGCGCTCAATTTTCACAAGCGCGGGCGGCCCGGCAAGCTCGACATCATCGCCTCCAAACCGATGGCGACGCAGCGCGATCTGGCGCTCGCCTATTCGCCGGGCGTCGCCGCCCCGGTGCGCGCCATCGCGGCTGATCCTGATGCTGCCTATGACTATACGATCAAGGGCAATCTCGTTGCCGTGATCACCAACGGCACGGCGATCCTCGGGCTGGGCAATCTCGGTGCGCTCGCCTCCAAGCCGGTGATGGAGGGCAAGGCGGTGCTGTTCAAGCGCTTCGCCGATGTCGACTCGATCGACCTTGAGCTGGCCACCGAGGATGTCGAGAAGTTCATCGCCGCTGTCGAGATCATGGAGCCGAGCTTTGGCGGCATCAACCTTGAAGACATCAAGGCGCCCGAATGCTTCATCATCGAGACCACGCTCAAGGAGCGGATGAACATCCCGGTGTTTCATGATGACCAGCATGGCACGGCGATCGTGGCGGCGGCCGGCGTCATCAACGCCATGCACCTGACCGGGCGCAAGGCCGAGGATGTGAAGCTGGTGGTGAACGGGGCGGGCGCGGCTGCCATCGCCTGCACCGAGCTGATCAAGGCCTACGGGGTCAAGACCGTGCTGATGTGCGACACCAAGGGGGTCATCTACAAGGGCCGCACCGAGGGCATGAACCAGTGGAAATCGGCCCATGCCGCCGTCACCGACGACCGCACGCTGGAGGAAGCGATGAAGGGCGCCGACATCTTTCTTGGCCTCAGCAAGAAGGGCGCGGTGACGCCCGAGATGGTCGCCAGCATGGCCGCCAAGCCGATCATTCTCGCCATGGCCAACCCCGACCCGGAGATCACGCCCGAGGAAGTGGCGCGCGTGCGCGATGACGCCATCGTCGCCACCGGCCGGTCGGATTATCCCAACCAGGTCAACAATGTGCTGTGCTTCCCCTATCTCTTCCGGGGTGCGCTCGATGTGCGCGCCACCTGCATCAACGAGGACATGAAGCTGGCCGCCGCCAATGCGCTCGCTGATCTGGCGCGCCAGCAGGTGCCCGATGAAGTGGCGGCGGCCTATGGCGGCAAGGCGCGCAGCTTCGGCCGCGATTACATCATCCCCACCCCCTTCGACCCCCGGCTGATCGAGCAGGTGCCCGTCGCGGTGGCCAAGGCGGCAATGGCCTCGGGCGTGGCGCGCAAGCCCTTTGCCGATGAAGCCGCCTACCGCCATGAGCTCAGAATGCGCCTCAACCCGACGACCTCGGTGCTGGCCGGTGCGGTCGAGGCGGCGGTGGCGCAGCCGCGCCGCGTCGTCTTTGCCGAGGGCGAGCAGGAGGTGGTGCTGCGCGCCGCCGTCAACTGGCACAATTCCGAATATGGCACGCCGGTGCTGGTCGGCCGCGAAGCCCCCATCCTCGAAGGGCTGGCCCGCCTCGGCGTCAATGATGCCAGCAGCTTCGAGATCCACAATTCGAGCAACAGCGCGCTGGTGCCCGAGATGGTTGAGCGGCTCTATGCCCGGCTCCAGCGGCGCGGCTATCTGCGCCGCGACGTGCAGCGCATGGTCAATCATGAGCGCAATGTCTTCGGCAGCCTGCTCGTCGAAATGGGGGTCGGCGATGTGCTGATCACCGGCGTGACGCGCAACTTCGCCACCACCTTCCGCCAGGTTCGCTATGTGCTCGATCCCGTGCCGGGGCGCCGGCCGTTCGGCGTGCACATGGTCATCGGCAAGTCCGAGACCATCTTCATCGCCGATACCACCGTGACCGAGCGGCCCGAGGCCGAGCAGCTGGCGACCATCGCCGAGGAAACCGCCGCCGTCGTCAAGCGGCTGGGGCAGGAACCGCGCGTCGCCTTCCTCAGCTATTCCAACTTCGGCAATCCGCCGGGCGAGATCGTTGGCCAGGTGCGCGAGGCCGTCGCGCTGCTCGATGCGCGCGAGGTGAGCTTCGAATATGAAGGCGAAGTCTCGGCCGATGTTGCGCTCAACCCGGCTCTGAAGGCGCAATATCCCTTCAGCCGCCTGTCCGGCCCGGCCAATGTGCTGATCATGCCGGGCCTACACGCCGCCAACATCTCGGCCAAGCTGCTGAAGGAGCTGTCGGGCGCGCGCGTGCTGGGGCCCTTCCTCGTCAACATGGCGAGCCCCGTGCAGATCGCGCCGATGACGGCGAGCGCGGGCGACCTGGTGACGATGGCGGTGCTGGCCTCGACCGGCGTGGTCAAATAGCCCTTGTCCATGCGGCCGCCGCTGGTCTTCGTGCACGGCATGTGGTCGGTGCCCTCGGTGTTCGTGCGGCTGCGCGCCGCCATGGAGGCCGAGGGCTATGAAACGCTCGCCCCCGCGCTGCCCTTTCATGACCGCGACCCCGGCCTGCCGCCCGCCGAAGGGCTGGGGAGGCTCGGCATCGAGGATTATGTGGCGTTCCTCGCCGACATCATCCGCGGCCTCAAGGTGCCGCCGGTCATCATCGGCCATTCGATGGGCGGGATGCTCGCCCAGTGTGTCGCGGCGCGGGTGGAGCATGCTGGCCTTGTGCTGCTCGCCACCGCCGGCACGGCGGCGACACCGGGCGTCGGGCTCGCGCCGATCAAGACCATGGCCGGGGTGGTGACGCGCTGGGGCTGGTGGGAAGATGCCACCCGCATCGAGGCCGCACCCGCGCTCTGGGGCGTTTACAACGGCGTGCCCGAAGAGGTGGCGCGCGAGGAACTGAAGGCGCTCGTCTGGGATTTCGGGCCGGGTGCTGGCCGAAATCCTGCTGCCCTCGCTCAGCAAGACACGGGCCAACACCGTCGATCTCGCCAAGCTCAAGGCCCCGGCGCTGGTGATCGTGGGCAGCGAAGACCGGATCACGCTGGCCAGCACCTCGCGCGCAGTGGCGCGCAAGCTGGGCGGCACGGTCGATTTTCACGAGCTGCCCGGCGTCGGCCACTGGCTGTTCTGGGGCGAGGCGGAGGCGCGCACCACGACATGGATGCAGGGCTGGCTCGCCCGCCATTTCAGGGCTGATGGCTGAGCTGGCCGAAACGCTGGCCGAGAAGCTGGCCGCTGAAGCCGCCCGGCTGGGCTTCGCCAGCTTCGGCATCGCCGCCGCCGATGCCGCGCCCGAAGCCGGGCGCAGACTGGCTGACTGGCTGGCGGACGGCCGCCACGGCGACATGATCTGGATGGCCGAAACGCAAAGCCGCCGCGCCAGCCCGCGCGCGCTCTGGGCCGATGTGCGCTCGGTCATCATGCTCGGCACCAGCTATGCCCCCACGCTCGACCCGCTGCGCCATATGGCGCATAGCGAGATCGGCGCGGTCTCGGTCTATGCGCTGGGCGCGGACTATCATGATGTCATCAAGAAGCGGCTGAAGGCGCTGGCGCGCTGGCTGGTCACAGAAGCGGGCGGCGAGGTGAAGGTGTTCGTCGATACCGCGCCCGTCATGGAAAAGCCGCTGGCGGAAGCCGCCGGGCTGGGCTGGCAGGGCAAACACACAAATCTGGTCAGCCGCAGCCATGGCAGCTGGCTGTTTCTGGGCGCTATTTACACCACCCTCGACCTGACCCCGAGCGCGCGGCGCGCCGGCAGCTGCGGCAGCTGTGCGGCCTGCGTCACCGCCTGCCCCACCGGCGCCATCGACGCGCCCTACCGGCTCGATGCGCGCAAATGCATTTCCTATCTCACCATCGAGCACAAGGGGCCGATCCCGCCCGAATATCGCGCCGCGATCGGCAACCGCATCTATGGCTGCGATGATTGTCTCGCCGTCTGCCCGTGGAACCGCTTTGCTGCCGCCGCTGCTGATTTCAAGGGCGCAGACGGCCCTTTTCAGCCGCGCGCCGAGCTGACTGCGCCGCGCCTCGCTGACCTGCTGGCGCTCGATGATGCGGATTTTCGCGCCGTTTTTGCCGGCTCGCCGGTGAAGCGCATCGGCCGCAACCGGCTGGTTCGCAACGCCGCCATCGCGGCCGGCAATTCCGGCGTGCCCGCGCTGGCGCCAGCGCTGGCCCGGCTGGTCGATGATGAAGATGACGCCGTGGCCGACGCCGCGCGCTGGGCCTTAGCGCGGATTGTCGAGGGTGCGCGATAGCCAGTCGGGGTCGAGCCGGGGGGTCGCGGTTTCGCTGGTCGCCTGCCGCTGCTCGGCCGGCTTCGCCACGGCGATCTCGGAGGTGGCATAGTTAGGCTGATCGGGCGCAGGCGGCTCCTGCGTGTCGGCGGGGTCAAAGGGCGCGGGCGCCGGCTCGGTTTCAAACTCGTCATAACTGCCCGTCTCGGTCAGGCCATAGATTTCGGCATCCGGCTCGATCGGTGGCGCCGCATCGGGGTCGGGGGGCAGGGTGAGCGGCTGGGCTTCGGTGCCGGCCAGCGCCCGGCCCATGAAGCTGGCAAAGACGCGCGCCGGCGCGCCGCCGCCGCCAAGGCCGGGGATGCGCCGCGCGTCGTCGCGGCCAATCCACACGCCGGCCGTCAGGCCTGGCGTGAAGCCGATGAACCAGCCGTCCTTGCTGTCAGACGTGGTGCCGGTCTTGCCCGCCACCGGCCGGTCGAGCCGCGCGGCGCGGCCGGTGCCGCGCTCAACGGCGGTGGCCATCACATCGGTGAGCCGGGCGGCGATGACCGGGGCCACGACCACGCGTGTCTGGCCGCCGTCACGCTCGTAAAGGATGGTGCCATCGGATGTGGTGACGCGGGTGATGGCAAAGGCGCGGTGCTCGGTGCCGCCGGTGGCGACCGTGGCATAGGCCTGGGTCATGTCGAACAGCGTCACCTCCGACGAGCCGAGCGCCATGGCGGGAAAGCGGCTGACCGGCGTCGAGATGCCGAAGCGGCGCGCAGTCTCGGCCACCGTGTCAAAGCCGACCTGGCTGGCGAGATCGACGGCGACGGTGTTGGTGGAGCGGGCAAAGGCCTCGCGCAGCGTGGTTGGCCCGGTGAAGCGGCGGTTGAAGTTGCGCGGGCTCCAGTTGCCGATGGTCAGCGGCTTGTCCTCGGCCTCATCCTCCGGCGTCAGCCCGGATTCAAAGGCGGCGGCATAGACGAACAGCTTGAACGCCGAGCCGGGCTGGCGGCGCGCGGTGACGGCGCGGTTATAGTTGGAGGCGACATAATCGCGCCCGCCGACCATCGCCTTGATGCCGCCGCGACTGTCGATCGCCATCAGCGCGCCCTGCGCGCCCTTGGGTGTGTGGGCGGTGACGGCGGCTTCGGCAGCGGCCTGCATCTTCGGGTCGAGCGTGGTCATCACCTGCAGCGGCGCGAACGGCTCGTCGATGTAATTGTCGAGCTCGGCGATCACCCAGTCGGTGAAATAGCGCACGCTGGCCTCGCGGCTCTGGCGGGTGAAGGTGACGCCGGACGGGTCGGCCGCCTGCGCCTCGGCCGGGCTGATGACGCCGCTGTCGACCATGGTGGCGAGCACGGTGCGGGCGCGCCTGCGCGCCGCCTCGGCATTGGCCGACGGCGCATAGCGCGACGGCGCCTGCACCAACCCGGCGATGATCGCGGCTTCCGCCGTGGTCAGCCGCTCGGCGCTGTGCCCGAAGAAGCGCCGGGACGCCGCATCAATCCCGTAAGCGCCGCCGCCGAAATAGGCGCGGTTGAGATAGAGCTCGAGGATCGCATCCTTGCTGAACTTGCGCTCCATGGCGAGCGCGAGGATGACCTCACGGCCCTTGCGGCCATAGGTCTTGGTGGAGGTGAGGAAGAGGTTGCGCGCCAGCTGCTGGGTCAGCGTCGAGCCGCCCTGCACGCGCCGCCCGGCGCGGATGTTGGCGAGGAGCGAGCGGGTGGTGCCGATGGGATCAAAGCCCGGATGCCAGGTGAAGCGCCGGTCCTCCACCGCGATGATCGCGTCCTTCATGCTCGCCGGGATTCGGCTGGCGGGCAGCCATTCGCCGTAGCTCGGGCCAAGGCTGACCAGCACCGTGCCATCAGCCGCGCGCACCTCGATCGGCTGGCCATTGGGGGAGCGCTTCAGCGTGTTGAAATCAGGCAGGCCAGCGTAGCTGATGGCCACGCCGATGACGAGCGCGATGACGCCCACCAGGCCGAGCGCGACCACCGCCTGAAGCGCGAGCATGGCGAAACGCCTGCCGGCCGCAGGCTTCTTCTTTTTCGGAGAACGGGTCACGGCGACGGGTTTAGCCCTGAATTGCGGCAGCCTTGGGACCGCAGATGGGGCAGGCAGGGTCTTTCGGCAAGGCCAGCCGCCGGCTCTGGCCGCTCAAGCCGTCGAAAATCGTCAGCGCCGCCCGCGCCGGCGTGCCGAAGCCGATGAGCGCGCGCATCGCCTCCAGCGCCATCAGGCTGCCGATCATCCCCGCCATCGGCCCGATCACGCCCTGCTCGGCGCAACTCTGGCCTGGCCGGTCAATGGCCGCGCCGGTCAGGCACTGATAGCAGGGCGCATCCGCCAGATGCCCCTCGAACAGCCCGAACTGGCCATCAACCGGCCCGATCGCGCCCGAAACCAGCGGGATGCGCAGGCGCACGGCCGCGGCATTGACCGCCAGCCTTGTGGCAAAGCTGTCGGAGCCATCGAGGATCAGGTCATGCCCGGCCAGCATGTCGAAATTGGCGGCGCCGAGGCGCTGCCTGTGCGCGCTGACCCTGACATGCGGGTTGTGCGCGCCGAGCACATGCGCGGCCACCTCGACCTTGGGCTGGCCCACATCCCCGGCGGTATAGAGGATCTGGCGCGGCAGGTTGGACAGGCTGACGACATCATCATCAATGAGCGTCAGCGCGCCCACGCCCGCGCCCGCCAGATAGAGCGCCGCCGGGCAGCCCAGCCCGCCCAGCCCGACGAGCGCGAGCCGCGCCGATGTCAGCGCGCGCTGGCCCTGCCCGCCGACCTGCTTCAGGATCAGCTGGCGAGCATAGCGGTCAAGCTCGTCGTCGCAGAGGCCCATCAGACGCCGGTGGAGCCGAAGCCGCCCGCCCCGCGCGCCGTCTCATCCAGGCTGTCGGCAAGCGTCAGCACCGCGCGGGTGACGGGCGCCACCACCAGCTGGGCGATGCGCTGGCCACGCTCGATCAGCACCGGCTCCTGGCCCAGATTGACGAGCAGCACCATCACCTCGCCGCGATAGTCGGAATCGATCGTGCCGGGCGCATTGGCCACCGTCAGCCCCTGCTTCAGCGCGAGGCCCGAGCGCGGCCGCACCTGCACCTCGAAGCCGTGCGGAATGGCCATGGCCAGCCCGGTCGGCACCGCCATGCGCGCGCCCGGCGCCAGCATCACCGGCAGGTCGAGGGCGGCGACCACGTCCATGCCGGCCGCGCCCTCGGTGGCATAGGCGGGCAGCGGCAGGCCCTCGGCGTGGCGCAGCCGGGTGACGGCGATGGACACGGGCTCAAAGGGCATCGGCAATTTCCTGCACAAGGCGCGCGGCGATGCTGGCCTTGCTGGCCGGGCCCCAGTCCTGATGGCCGTGCGCGGTGATCAGATGGACATGGTTTTCATCCGCCCCGAACACGCCTTCGCTGACATCATTGGCCACCAGCCAGTCCGCCCCCTTGCGCAGCCGCTTGGCGCTGGCCTTGGCGATGAGATCGCCGGTTTCGGCAGCAAAGCCGATGACAAGGCGGGGGCGGCGGGCGTGCGCAGCGATGCTCGCCAATATGTCGGGGTTTTCGGTGAGCGTCAGCGCCGGCGGCCCCTCGCCCGGCGCCTTCTTGTGCTTGGCCGCCGCCGCCTCGGTGCGCCAGTCGGCAACAGCGGCCACCATCACCGCCGCATCGGCGGGAAGTGCGGCCTCGCACGCCGCCGCCATCTCGCGCGCGGTTTCGACATCGATGCGTGTGACGCCCGCCGGCGTGGCAAGGCTGACCGGCCCGGCAACGAGGCTGACGCGCGCGCCCGCCGCCGCCAGCGCCCCGGCAATGGCAAAGCCCTGCTTGCCCGAGGATCGATTGGCGATGTAGCGCACCGGGTCGATCGGCTCATGCGTCGGCCCGGCCGTCACCAGCACATGCTTGCCGGCAAGCGCCCCCGCACGGCCGAAATGGCGGGCGAGGGCGGCCATCACGGCGGGGATCTCGGGCAGCCGCCCCGGCCCGGTCTCGCCGCAGGCCATGGGGCCGGTATCGGGCGGGATGATCTCCACCCCGCGCGCCTTGAGCGTGGCGACATTGGCGACGGTGGCCGGATGCTGCCACATCCGCACATTCATGGCCGGCGCCATCATCACCGGCGTGTCGGTGGCGAGCAGCAGGGTGGTGGCGAGATCCCCCGCCTGGCCGGTGGCCGCGCGCGCCATCAGGTCAGCCGTGGCGGGCAGCACGAGAATGAGATCAGCCGCGCGGGATAGGGCGATATGCCCCATCGTCGCCTCGTCCTCCAGGTCCCAGAGCGAGGTGCGCACCGTCTCCTCGGCCAGCGCCGACAGGCTGAGCGGGGTGATGAAATGCGCGCCGCCCTCAGTGAGCACCGGCAGCACGCGCACGCCTTCGCGCCGGAGCGCGCGCACCAGCTCAAGCGCCTTGTAAGCCGCAATGCCGCCGCCGACGATGAGAAGGATGGTGCGACCGTTCACAAGCCCCTCTTAGCCGCCCGGGCGGTCTGGCGAAAGTGGCGCCGGATTGACGGTGGACGAAGCCCGAACTTGGCGCTAGCCTGCGACAAAAGTGACCAGTCGGCTTTCTTGGGGAGAGGTTTCGTGGCGGAAGATTGGGCAGCAGACGTTCGCAAATATGCGCCGAATGCTGATGACGCGGTGATCGCCGGCATTGTGCGCTATTGCGGCATCGCGCTGCGCACGCGCGACGCCTCGCTGGTCGCCTTTTCCGACACGACCGAAACCGACCGGGTGCGCGAGAATTTCCTCAAGAAGAAACTCGCGCTGACCGATCCCGACTCGGTGCTCGACGCCGCCATCGCCAGCGTCGGTGAACGGATGAAGGCCGACCGCACCAAGAACCGGGTGACGGTCTATTATCTGCTCGCCGAAGCCTTTGGAAAGCTGGAGATGTTCATCTCCGCCAAGGTGTTGAAGGAACGCGCCGCCGGCGCTGCGCCCGTGGCAGCTCCGGCGCCTGCGCCTGCACCTGCCCCCACCCCGCTGTTCGATGCGCCTGCACCGGCCCCCGCGCCCGTCGCAGCGCCTGCGCCCGTCGCCGCGCCCGCGCCCGCTCCTGCGCCAGTGGTTGCGCCGCCCCCGCCCGTCATGGCCGCAGCGCCCGTGGCAGCCAAGCCGGTCGCGCGCGTCGGCCTCTGGTCGTTCCTGCCGCTGGCCATCATCGTCTTGGGCGGTCTCGGGCTTTACGGCATGATTTCGGGCGGCGCACCTGCACCCGCCCCAGCCCCCGCCGCCACCGCACCCGCCCCTGCACCAGCCCCCGCCGCGCCAGAAGGTGACGCCGTCATCGCCGGCGAGCAGGACGGCGTCCCCATGCTTCAGGTTTACTTTGCCGTCAGCAGCGCCAATGTCGCCGAAAGCTTCGCCGCCGAAAGCGCCACCATGCTCGCCTACGCCGAAGCCAACCCCGACCAGCAGATCATCGTCTCCGGCTATAACGACCCCACCGGCGACGCCGAAATGAACGCCGAACTCGCCAAGAACCGTGCCCAGGCCGTCCAGGCCGCGCTCATCGCCGCCGGCGTGCCAGCCGAGCGCATCGCGCTGGAAAAGCCCGAACAAACCGCCGACACCCAAGTCACCCTCGAACAGGCCCGGCGCGTTGATGTGATGATGCGCTGAGCGCCTCCGGCGGTTAGAAGGGCCTCCGGCGGCTGGGGGCGACGCCCCCAGACCCCAATCGTGATTTTGGGCTGAAGCTGGAGAGGTCAGCGCGCGCCGCAGGCAATATGTTGCGCTTCGCGCCAGCGCTGCGCTTAGGCACCTTGTCCCCTGCCCATGAATGGGGTCTGGGGCCTAAGGCCCCAGCCGCCGGAGGCCCTTCTGACCGCCGGAGGCCCTTTGCCCTAACCCATCACCCCAGCCAGTGCACAGCCCCCGCCCCGGCCGCCGCTGCCAGCAGCAGCCAAGGCGTTGACCAGCCCGGGCGGCGTTCGGGCAGCGGGGGCAGGCTGGCTTGCGGCGGGGCCGCACCCGGGATGGGGTTGGCGTCCACCCATTGGCGGAAGATGCGTGGCAGCTGGTTGAGGGCGTGGACGGTCTGGGCGATCTTGTCGGCGATGATGGCGTCGGGGCCAAGCTCGTCGCGCACCCAGTCGCGCACATAGGGCTCGGCCAGTTCCCACATGTTGACCGATGGGTCGATGGTCAGCGCCACGCCTTCGACCATCACCATGGTTTTCTGCAGCAGCAGCAGGTGCGGCTGCACCGGCATGTCGAAGCTGCGGGTGATGGCGAACAGCCCTTCGAGCAGGTCGGTGATGGCGATATCGGAGGCGCGCTGGCCGCGGATCGGCTCGCCCACCGCACGAAGTGCTGTGGCAAAGGCGCCGACATTGTGGTGCGGCGGCACATAGCCGGCCTCGAAATGGATCTCGGCGACGCGCTTGTAATTGCCGGTGATGAGGCCAAACAGGATCTCGGCCAGATACATGCGCGCGCGGCGGTTCATGCGCCCCATGATGCCGAAATCGATGACCGCAAGCCGCGCCTCATGGCCATCTCTGGGGGGAATCAGGAACAGATTGCCCTGGTGCAGATCGGCATGGAAAAAGCCCTGGCCGATCGACTGGCTGAGAAAACCGTCCACCAGCACGCGGGCCAGCTTGCGCCGGTCAAATTCGAGCGCCTCGATGGCGGCGGTGTCGGAAAGCTTGATGCCCTCGATCCAGTCGATCACCAGCACCCGCCGGCTGGACAGCGCCCAGTCGATGCCCGGCACCACGAAATCGGGCGTGCCCATCAGCGTTTCCGCCAGCTCCGACGCGCTCGCCGCCTCGCGGCGCAGGTCAAGCTCGGTCTCGGTCCAGCCCTTGAAGGTCGCAATTACCGCGCGCGGCCGCAGCCGGGCAAATTCGCCGCCCAGCGTCTCCAGATGCCGCGCGCCCCATTCATAGGTCGAAATCGCCCGCGCCAGCTCGGCCTCGATCCGCGGCCTCAGCACCTTGATCGCCACCTTGCGGCCCTCGGCCGTGACGCCGCGATGCACCTGCGCCATCGACGCCGCGCCCACCGCCTCCGGCTCGATCGTCTCGAACTTGGTCTGCCACGGCACGCCCAGCGCATCGTTCAGGCTCGCCTCGATCTCGGCAAAAGGCACCGGCGGCACCTTGTCCTGCAAGCGCATCAGATCAACGGCGGCCTCATGGCCAATCAGATCAGGCCGCGTCGCCAGCGCCTGGCCAAATTTGATCGCCGCCGGCCCCACCGCCGTCAGACCGCCAGCGAAATCCGGCTTGAGCGGCGCACCGGTCCCCAGCCGCGCAACCCAGGCAATCAAGCGCACCACAAACGGCAGCCTTGCCGCCTCAAACGGCCTGAGCGCCCCATGCCGTGCCAGCCGCCGGCCCCAGACCAGCATGCGCCAGAGATGGATGATGATCATCGTGGCTGGGCCGGGCTGGGAGAGGAAGGGCCTCCGGCGGCTGGGGCCTCAGGCCCCAGACCCCATTCATGGGCAGGGGACAAGGCGTCGAAGCGCAGCGCCCGCGCGAAGCGCAATCTATAGCCTGCGGCGCGCGCCGAACTCTCCATGCGCAGCCCAAAATAATGAACGGGGTCTGGGGCCTGAGGCCCCAGCCGCCGGAGGCCCTTCACCTCCCGCCGGAGGCTCCTTCCACTATAAGCAGCGCGCACGGGTCAGAGTTTCCAGCCGCTATGGACAGCGACCGCGCCGCCGAGGATCGGGCGATATTTCACGCGGGCGAAGCCGGCATTTTCGATCATGCGGGCGAATTCGGGCATGGGCGGGAAGCGGCGGATCGATTTCGACCAGATATTGGTAGGAGGCGCCGTCCTTGGCGACGATTTCGCCGATTCGGGGGACGAGTTTTTCTGAGTAGAGGTCATAGAGTTCGGCGAAGCCGGGCCAGGTGGTGGTGCTGAATTCGAGGCAGAAGAAGCGGCCGCCGTAGCGCAGCACGCGGTGCGCTTCCTTGAGGGCGGCGGGGATGTTGGTGACGTTCCGGATGCCGAAGGCGATGGTGTAGGCGTCGAAGCTCTGGTCGGGCAAGGAGAGGGTTTCGGCGTTTTCTTCGCGCCAGACGAGGCTGGTGATGCCGCGCGCGGCGGCGCGTTCCATGCCGACGTCGAGCATGGCGGGGTTGATGTCGGCGACGGTGATCTGCGCGCCTGAGGGTTCCATACGAAAGGCGATGTCGCCGGTGCCGCCGGCCATGTCGAGGATGGTCTCGCCGGCGCGCGGGCGCACGTCGCGCACGAAATCGTCTTTCCAAAGCCGGTGCGCGCCCGCTGACATCAGGTCGTTCATGATGTCGTAGCGCTTGGCCACCGAGGCGAAGACGGCGCCGACGCGGCGGGTCTTCTCTTCGGGGGCGACGTCTTGATAGCCGAAGCTAACGGTTTTCTCGCTCACATGCGTCTCCAGATCCTGGCTGCCTGTTAGCCCGGGCTTGGCGGTTGCGCAAACGCGGCATATGGCCTTCGCTCATGCCCGAGCTTCCCGAAGTCGAAACCGTGATGCGCGGCCTCAGCCCGGTGTGGCTGGGCCAGCGCTTTGCCCGTGTGGTGCTGGGGCGCGCCGATCTGCGCCGTCCGTTCCCGGCCGGGCTCGGCCAGCGGCTGACCGGCGCGCGGGTCATGGCCGTGGGGCGGCGGGCCAAATATGGGCTCGTAGAAACCGACCGGGGCGACACGCTGATCATCCATCTGGGCATGTCGGGGCGGATGCGGCTCGATCCCTCCGTGCCGATGAAGCATGATCATGTCGTCTTTGAAACCGACGCCGGGCGGGTGGTGGCGTTCAACGATGCCCGGCGCTTCGGCTCGCTCGATCTGGTGCCGACGGAGGAACTGTCCGCGCATCCGCTGCTCGCCGGGCTGGGGCCGGAGCCGCTGGGGCCGGATTTTAATGCCGATGTGCTGGCCGCCGTGCTGGCCGGGCGCACGGCGCCGGTGAAGGCGCTGCTGCTCGATCAGCGGCGGGTGGCGGGGCTGGGCAACATCTATGTCTGCGAGGCGCTCTACCGGGCCGGCATCGATCCGCGCCGGGCGAGCGGGCGCATCGGCGCGGGCCGTGTAGCGGCGCTGGCCGAGGCCGTGTGCGCCGTGCTCCATGAGGCGATCGCCGCGGGCGGCTCCAGCCTGCGCGACCATGCAGCGCCCGATGGCACGCTGGGCTATTTTCAGGCGGGCTTCCGCGTCTATGGCCGCGAGGGCGAGGCTTGCGGGGGCTGCGGCGCGCCGGTCAGGCGGCTGGTCCAGTCGGGCCGGTCGAGCTTTTTCTGTAGCCGTTGCCAGCGCTAGCGCGGCTTGACGGGCGGGCGCGGGCGGCGTAATGGCCCGGTCTTCGCTCGCCGGCCGTTCGCCTGCGGGACACGTTGTTTTTTGCACAAACGGGATCATTCATGGCCAACAAGCCTCAGGCTGAAAAGCGCATTCGCCGCAACGGTCGCCGCGCCGAGATCAACAAGGCGCGCGTCAGCCGCATCCGGACCTTCGTCAAGAAGGCCGAATCGACCATCGCTGGTGGTGACGCCGCGGCTGCAGCAGCAGCGCTGGCGGCCGCCCAGCCCGAGCTGATGCGCGGTGTCTCCAAGGGCGTGCTCCACAAGAATACGGTCGCCCGCAAGATGAGCCGCCTCGCCAAGCGCGTGAAGGCCCTCGAACAGGCCTGAGCCTGGCGCATTAACCAGCCGGCAAGTGATTTTGGAGCGGTGCACCTGCAGGGTTCGCCGCTTCTTTTCGTGTCTGACCATGATCAAACAGTGAGTTCGCGCGGCTGCGCCGCCGATTCGTGCCAGCGCCGCGCCGGATCAGCGTCCCCGCGCGCCTGCAAACGTAAATCTTACATTTTCAATATCATTCGCCTCGGTGGTTGTGACAGCGAGTCTCAGCGAATCGGAGGCTTTGATGACAGTTTCTAACGCACTGAAAATAATGTTTTTTTGGTCGCTGCCTTGCCTGGCTTGTCATGGAAGCGTCATGTCAGTGTCACGAAAAATCAGCGAGTTGCGGCGGCCTTGGCGCAATTCCGCCAATCTCCGTGTCAAGGCTGATTATTCGGCCCGGATGCAAAACTGATGCTTGCGAAGCCCGGCGCATACGGCTTTATTCACGACATGGACGGGATATGCGTTGCCGCTCTCGGCGGCGCCCCGGCCAACAATCTGACCGTTCGATTCTGAACGTGGCTTTGTACCGCGAGGGCCTATTCTTGCCCCGTGCCAGAACCAGGGAAGGGCGTGTGGTCAGGCGTGGCGGGGCTGAAACTGCGCCATGAAACGACAAGACCAGCGGCCGTCAGGCCAGGGGCGAGGGGAGGCGAGACAGGGTGGCGAGTTCGGCAATTTCAGCATCGGCGACCGCCCTTTCGACCGCGACCCTCCCGGCGCCCGCAGGCAGCAACTTTCAGACTGGCGAGCCCGTCTCCGATTCGGCGCTCTGGGATCAGGTCCGCGCCCAGCTGCGCGCCGATGTCGGCGCGCGCAATTTCGAAACCTGGCTCGCGCCGCTCAGCTTCCTCGGCCGCGAGGGCAGCGACATCCATCTCTCGGCCCCGTCCGCCTTTCTGGCTGACTGGGTTGCGACCAATTTCGGCGACCGGCTGCGGCTGCACTTCGCCCGGCTGCGCCCCGGCGTGCGTGATGTCTGCCTGCGCGTCGCCACGTCAGTTGCCGACGCCCCGCTGCAGAAGACGGACAGCGGTTCGGCCCCTGCTCTTGTGCCCGCCGCGTCCGGCAGCGCCGCCGTCCCGGGCCTCAGCCTGCCCCTCGAGCCGCGCTACAGCTTCGAGAATTTCGTCGTCGGCAAGTCGAACGAGCTGGCCTACAACGCCGCACTCGCCGTCGCCGCCGAAGGTGCGCCGGGCTTCAACCCGCTGTTTCTCCACAGCACCACCGGGCTCGGCAAGACGCATCTGATGCACGCCATCGGCAATGCCTATCTGGCCCGCCACCCCGGCGCGCGCGTTGCCTATATGTCGGCCGAAAAGTTCATGGTCGAATTCCTCGCCGCCCTGCGCGCCAAGGAGGGCCTCGCCTTCAAGCTCAAGCTGCGCTCGGTCGATCTGCTGATGATCGACGATGTCCAGTTCATCGCCGGCAAGGAATCGACGCAGGAAGAATTCTTCCACACGATGAACGAAATCATCTCGGCCGGAAAGCGCCTCGTCATCAGCGCCGACCGCTCGCCGCAAAACCTCGAAGGCATCGAACAGCGCATCCTCAGCCGCATGGCCTGGGGCCTCGTCGCCGACATCAACGCGGCCGACTATGAGCTGCGCCTCAACATCCTCCACGCCAAGATGGCTGCCATGCCGAACAAGGTGGTGGTGCCCGACGACGTGCTCGAATTCCTCGCCCGCAAGATCACCGCCAACGTCCGCGAGCTCGAAGGCGCGCTCAACCGCATCACCGCCTATGCCGCGCTCGTCGATGCCCCCGTCACCCAGGATTTCGCCCGCGAACGCCTCGCCGACCTGCTGCGTGCACACGAACGCAAGCTCACCATCGACGAAATCCAGCGCAAGGTCGCCGAACATTACAAGCTCCGCCTCGCCGACCTGCTCTCGGCCCGCCGCGCCCGCGATGTCGCCCGCCCCCGCCAGGTCGCCATGTACCTCGCCAAGAAACTCACGCCGCGCTCGCTGCCCGAAATCGGCCGGCGCTTCGGCGGCCGCGACCACACCACCGTCATGCACGCCGTCAAGCGCATCGAAGCACTGCGCACCACCGACCGCGAAATCGACGCCGACGTGCTGCTGCTGACCCGCTTGCTGGATAGCTGAGGGGCGGGCCTCCGGCGGCAGTTAAAGGGCCTCCGGCGGCTGGGGCCTCAGGCCCCAGACCCCATTCATGGAACCGCCCAAAAATCTCCGTCGCCCCGGGCTCGACCCGGGGCCTGAGCGTCTCCCGTCCCCCCAAGCCCAGCGCCGCAGGCCATAAAGCGCATCCCGCGCAGGCGCTCCCCTCGCAAATCTTGTCCCAACCCAACAAATGGGGTCTGGGGCCTGAGGCCCCAGCCGCCGGAGGCCCTTCACTGCCCGCCGGAGGCCCTTAACTTCCCGCCCCAAGCAGGATAGGCCGCAGAGGTGCAGCGTTATTTCGCATCCTTGCCGCAGAGCAGCCGGGCGGTTGTCTGGATCATTGTGTCCAGCAGCGCCTTTGCGACCATGTGGGTGCTCATTCGCTATGCCTCGCGTGAGATGCATGCCTTTGAGATCGTGTTCTTTCGCAACATTTTCGGCACGCTGGCGCTGGTGCCGATGCTGCTGGGTTCGCCGGGGCTCTTGAAGACCTCGCGCATGGGGGTTCATCTGCGGCGCGGCCTGTCGGGCTTTGTGGCGACGGTGGCGACCTTTTATGCCGTCGCCCATGCCCCGTTGGCGACCGCGCTCAGCATCAATTACACCGCGCCCCTGTTCACCACGCTGGGGGCGGTGCTGTTTCTGGGCGAGCGCATCCGGGCGCGCCGGGTGGTGGCGCTGGGGGCGGGGTTTATGGGCATGTTGATGGTCTTGCGGCCCGGCGTGATGCCGATGACGGCGGGGGTGAGTGCGGCGATGGTGTCGGCGGTGTTCACGGCCGTCTCGCTGGTCACGGTCAGAAGCCTGGTCGGCACCGAGGACAGCCGCGCAGTGGCGGCGTGGAGCTTCATTCTGATCACCCCGCCGAGCCTGGTGCTGGCGGCCTTTGTCTGGACCTGGCCGTCAGCCTTGGGCTGGCTGATTGCGGTGATGATCGGCGGCGCTGCGGCGGTGGGTCAGCTCGGCATGGCGCGCGCCTTTCAGCTGGCCGAGGCCTCGGCGGTGCTGCCCTATGATTTCGTCCGCTTCGGCATGATCAGCGCGGCCGGCATCCTGTTGTTCGGGGAGCGGCTCGATGGCTGGACGCTGGCTGGCGGCGCGGTGATTCTGGGGTCGAGCATCTATATCGCCGTGCGCGAGGCCCAGCTGGCGCGGAGCGGGCGCGCCTGACGCCCTCTTTTCTGGGGGTTGCCCGAAGCGCGCGCGCGGCTAGGACTGGAGCAGACCAGACGGGAGACGAGCGATGAAATTGCAGGGGTGTAGCGCAGTGGTGACCGGCGGCGCGTCGGGGCTGGGCGAGGCGACGGCGCGGGCGCTGGCGGCAGAGGGCGTCAAGGTGGCGATCTTCGACCTGAACGAGGAGAAAGGCGAGAAGGTCGCTGCCGAGATCGGCGGCGTCTTCTGCAAGGTCAATGTCACCGACGATGCCTCGGTCGATGCCGGCTTTGAAAAGGCCCGCGCTGCCCATGGGCAGGAGCGTATCCTGATCAACTGTGCGGGCACCGGCAACGCCGCCAAGACCGCCAGCCGCTCACGCGAAACGGGCGAGATCCGCCACTTCCCGCTCGATGCCTTCAACATGATCATCCAGATCAACCTTGTCGGCACCTTCCGCTGCATCGCCAAATCGGCGGCCGGCATGCTGACGCTTGACCCGATGGACGACGGCGAGCGCGGCGCCATCGTCAACACCGCCAGCGTCGCGGCCGAAGACGGCCAGATGGGCCAGGCCGCCTATTCCGCCTCCAAGGGCGGCGTCGTCGGCATGACCCTGCCGATCGCGCGCGACCTGATGAGCGAGGGCATCCGCGTCAACTGCATCCTGCCCGGCATCTTCAACACGCCGCTGATGAACGCCGCCCCGCAAAATGTGAAGGACGCGCTCGCCGCCTCGGTGCCCTTTCCCAAGCGTCTCGGCGATCCGGCGGAATATGCCAGCCTTGCGCTGGAGATGTGCCGCAACTCCTATTTCAACGGCGAGGACGTGCGCATCGACGGCGCCATCCGCATGGCCCCGCGCTGAGGCTCTGGCGTACGGGCGATTGACAGGGCCTGCCGGCAGCGGCCAGATAGTCAGGCCAACAGACGGGGAGATGCGACGTGGCGCACAAGTTCGAAATCTACAAGGACAAGGCCGGCGAGTTCCGGGTCCGCTTCAGCTACAACAGCGAAGTGATGTTCTCGACCCAGGGCTATGCCTCCAAGGCCTCGGCGGTGAACGCCATCGAGTTCGATCAAGAAGAACGGGCCCGGCGCGCCGACCGTCGACAACAGCGACGCCTGAGCCACGCGCGGCGCGCTGGGCCTTATCGGCCCAGCGCGTCGATCGCCTCAGCCAGCGCGAAATCGCGCGCCGACAATCCGCCCGCATCATGGGTGGTCAGCCGGATATGCACCCGGTTGTAAACGTTCGACCATTCGGGATGATGGTCGGCCTTCTCCGCCAGCAGCGCCACCGAGGCCATGAAGCCAAAGGCCTGCACGAAATCCCCCAGCTTCCAGTCCTTCTCGATGCCGTCGCCCTTGCGCGTCCAGCCGGTCAGCCGCGCCAGCTCGGCTGCAATCTCGTCCTCGTCCAGTTTCCTGATCATCATCCCTCGCTTTGCGCGCCGGCATTGGCTAGGTCTCGGCCATGGCAACCATGGCACCCTCCCTCGATGACATTGAGCGAATCGCCCGGCAAGCCATGATCCGCCTGCCCGAGCCGTTCCGCGCCCATCTGGGCAGCATCGTGCTGCGCATCGACGACTTTCCCGACGAAGAGACGCTGCGCGAGATGCAATGCGAAAGCGAATGGGAACTGCTGGGCCTCTATATGGGCCGCCACGTCGGCATGAAAGGCGATGTGCCCACAGGCGCCATGCCCGACATGATCTTCCTCTACCGCCAGCCGCTGCTGGCCGAATGGTGCGTCGGCGACAACAGCCTCGAAGCGCTGGTCACCCACGTCCTCATCCACGAAGTCGGCCACCACTTCGGCCTGAGCGACGAAGACATGGACGCCATCGAAGCCGCCGCCGGCGACGATTGAGGGGCCTCCGGCGGCCCTTAACGCTCGCCAGAGGCTCAAAAGCCCGAAAATGACAGACGCGGCGCTGGAGCGGGCAGCGGGAATCGAACCCGCACGAGCAGCATGGGAAGCTGCCAGGCTACCACTACATCATGCCCGCGGTGCCGAACAGCTCAATACGGCCTTGTCCGGCGCGGCGTCAAGCGAGCGCCCGGCTTGCGCTGGCGGGGGGGTGCTGGCAATGAGACAGGGTTACAGTTTGAAGACGGAGCGTGGGTGTGCGGACGGTGATGATGGCGGTGGCTGCACTGTGGCTGGGCGGGGCGGCGGCGGCGCAGCCGATTGTGCAGACCAAGGGCAGTTTCGTTGACAAGTTCCGCCAGCTTGAGGGCGAGGACTGGCCGACGCCGACCGATTATCGCAACGCCGCTGGCGCGCCGGGGCACCGCTATTGGCAGCAGCAGGTGGATTACCGCATTGACGCGACGCTCGATGAGGCCAAGCGCAGCATCAGCGCGCGCGAGAGCGTGACCTACAAGAACAATTCGCCCGATGCGCTGCGCTATCTCTGGCTGCAGATGGACCAGAACCGCTTCCGCCGCGATTCGCTCGCCGAGCTGAGCGAGACGGTGGGCGACACCGCCAGCATTTCGGTCACCGGCGTGCGCCGCGCCAAGCGTTATCAGGCGTGGGAAGGCGGCTATAACGATCTGACCGTCACCGATGCGAACGGCCAGCCGCTGCCCTACAAGGTGGTCAATTCGCTGATGCGCATCGATCTGCCGGCGCCGCTGGCCTCGGGCGCGACGGTCAGCTTCAGCATCGGCTGGTCCTATCCCATGATCGAGACCCGCGTCATCGGCGGCCGCTCGGGCTATGAATGTTTCACCAAGCCGGGTGACGACGGCAATTGCATCTTCCTCGGCGCCCAATGGTTCCCGCGTCTGGCTGTCTATTCGGATTATGAGGGCTGGCACAACAAGGCCTTTCTGGGCGACGGCGAGTTCACCCTTGAGTTCGGCGATTATGAGGTGAGCCTCACCGTGCCGGCCGACCATGTCGTGGCGGCGACCGGCGAGCTGCAGAATCCGGAGATTTTGAGCGCGGCGCAGCGCGCCCGGCTGGCCGAGGCGCGCGATGCCAAGACGCCGGTCTATATCGTCACCCCGGCCGAGGCGGCCGCGGCTGAAAAGGGCCGCGCGCGCGGCTCGCGGACCTGGCGCTTCAAGGCCAGCAATGTCCGCGATTTCGCCTTTGGCACGTCGCGCAAGTTCATCTGGGATGCGATGGGCGTGCCTCAGGATGCACCCGAAAACCCGCTGGTGATGGCGATGAGCTTCTTCCCCAAGGAAGCCCGGCCGCTCTGGGACGCCTATTCCACCAAGGCGATCGCCCACACCATCGACGTCTATTCCAGCTTCAGCTTCCCCTATCCCTATCCCACCGCCCAGTCGGTCAACGGGCCTGTGGGCGGCATGGAATATCCGATGATCACCTTCAATGGCCCGCGCCCGGTGAAGGACAGGAAGACCGGCCAGCTGACCTATACCGAGCGCGCCAAATATGGCCTGATCGGCGTCGTCATCCACGAGATCGGTCACATTTATTTCCCCATGTCGGTCAATTCCGACGAGCGGCAATGGACCTGGATGGACGAGGGCATCAACACCTTCCTCCAGTTTCAGGCCGAACGGCTGTGGGACAAGGATTATCCGGCCCGACGCGGCGAGCCGAAGGACATTGTCGACTATATGGTCAGCCGAGATCAGGTGCCGCTGATGACCCAGTCGGATTCGCTCCTGCAGTTCGGCAACAACGGCTATGCCAAGCCCGCCACGGCGCTCACCGTGCTGCGCGAGACGGTGATGGGCCGCGAGCTGTTCGACCCCGCGTTCAAGGAATATGCCAATCGCTGGCGCTTCAAGCGGCCCACGCCTTATGATTTCTTCCGCACCATGGAAGAGTCATCGGGCATCGATCTCGACTGGTTCTGGCGCGGCTGGTTCTACTCGACCGACCATGTCGACATCAGCCTCGACAAGGTGGTCAAGGCCCGGCTCGACACCCGCAACCCAGAGGTCGAGGAGCCCTACAAAAAGGCCCAGGCCAGCCGCGAGCCCGCCTCGCTCACCGCCAGCCGCAACACGCAGAAGACGGTGGTCGAGCGCGATCCGTCGACCCGCGACTATTATGACAGCCTCGACGAATATGAGCCGACGGTGAAAGCCAAAAAGGCCTATGCCAAGGCGCTGGAAGACATGGACCCCGAGGAGCGCGAGGCACTCGCCGTCACCGACAATTTCTACCACCTGAGCTTCCGCAACATCGGCGGGCTGGTCATGCCCATCCCGCTCAAGCTCGACTATTCGGACGGCAGCTCGGAGACGCTGCAGATCCCCGCTGAAGTCTGGCGCCGCAACCCGCGCGCCGTCACCTGGCAGCTGGTCACGCCAAAGACGCTCGTCTCGGCCGAAGTCGACCCGATGTGGGAAATCGCCGACGCCAACCGCGACAACAATCATTATCCGCGCCGCATCGAGCCGGCCACGCTCAAGGTGAAGAGCTTCCCGCCTGCGGCCAACCGGATGAAGGACATGGAGCGCCAGGTCTCGCCTGACAGCCTGACGACCCGGCCCGCGCCCGAAAAATGAGGGCGCTCCTCGCCGGCCTGCTGCTGCTGCTCGCTGCGCCCGCGGCGGCGCACAGCGGCCATGCCTCGCTGTCGGTGGTCTGGATCGACGCGCAGGGCGGCGTCACCGTCACCCACAGCTTCGCCGCGCATGACGTTGAGCCTGCGCTCGTCGCCATCGCGCCCGAGGCCCAGCCCAGCCTTGATGACGCGCAAGCGCTTGCCGCCTTCAAGGACTATGTCGCGCGCCGCTTCACCGTCGAAGGCGCGCGCCTCACGCTCCAGTCGCTCGACATGGCCGGCGATGATGTGACCATGGTCTTCACCGGCACCATGACGCCAACCCCCGCCATCACCGTGCGCGGCGCGCTGTTCGGCGAGACCTGGTCCGACCATAATAGCCAGGTCAACATCCGCCAGGGCGGCATCACCCGCACGCTCTGGTTCATGCCCGGCGACGGCGCCAAGACGGTGCGTTTCGACCCCGAGTAGCGTTCCAAAGCCCCCTAGCACTTTCATGTGCGCGCGCTAGACAGGGCGCATGGCGCTTTCGATCATCCGCACCAGCAAGGAATCGGCGTGGCGCGCGCTCGGTTTCCGGGTGGCTCTGGTGCTCGGCCTTGTCTCCATCGCGGTGGCGGGTCACTGGTTTGGCCGCGCCGGGCTGAAAGACGGGCTCGACGGCGACATCAGCTTCACCGATGTGCTCTATTTCACCATGATCACCGTGGCCACGGTCGGCTTCGGCGATATCGTGCCGGTGTCGGAAGGCCAGCGGCTGTTCGCCACCTTCGTCGTCACCCCGATCCGGCTGTTCGTCTGGCTGATCTTCGTCGGCTCGGCCTATGATTTTCTCTTCAAGGGCGTCTGGGAAAGGTTCCGCATGAGCAGGATACAGGACGAACTGCACAATCACATCATCGTCGCCGGCCACGGCGAGAGCGGTTCCGAGGCCGTGGCCGAGCTGCTGCGCCGCGGCACCCCGGCCGAGCAGCTTCTCGTCATCGAGCCGGGGGCCGCCGCGCGCACCCGCGCCGCCGAGCTGGGCGTCAACGTGATGGACGCTGACGCCACCCGCAACGCCGCCCTGCAGGCCGCCAAGCTGGCCCGCGCGCGCGGCCTCATCGTCGCCACAGGCCGTGATGACACCTCGATCCTCGTGACGCTGACCGCGCGCGGCCTAGCCCCCCATGTGCCGATCCGCACCGTCATCAAGAACACCGACAATGAGCCGCTGGCCCGCACCGCCGGGGCCGACACGGTGATCAATCCCGCCAGCTTCGCCGGGCTGCTGCTGGCCGGCGCCACCCAGGGGCCGCACATGGCCGAATATCTGGCCGATCTCGCCGCCACCGATGGCCGGGTCAGCCTGTGCGAGCGCGGCGTCGCCTCGCACGAGGTCGGCAAGCCGCTGTCGGCCATCACCACCGGGCTGGGCGTGCGCGTCTACCGTGAAGGCAAGCCGATCGGCTTTTGGGAATCCGCCTGCGAGGTGCTTCAGGCCGGGGACATCATCGTCGAGATCGTCCCCGTGGGCGCTGAAGCGCGCCCATGAAAAAGGGGCCGGGCGTGCGCCGCCCGGCCCCTTCTCAAACACCGTCGCTTATTTGGCGGCGATAACGGTGATCTCGACCAGACCCCAGGGCGCCGCCAGCCCGGCGATCTGCATCGTCGTGCGCGTCACCGTGGTCGGGTTCTCGGTGGTGTTGAAAAACTCGGCAAAACCCGCGTTGAAGCCGGCAAAGTCCATCTTGCCGTTGCCGCCTTCGGGCGCCACCAGATAGGCGTCCATGCGCACAATGTCCTTCATCTCATAGCCCTGCGCCGCCAGCAGGCCCTTGATCTTGGTCAGCGTGCTGATCGTCTGGGCCTTGGTGTCGCCATAGTCGGTGCCGCCCGGCGTCAGCGGCGAACCCAGATTGCCCGACAGAAACAGGATGTCGGCATTTGCGCTGACCTTGGCGCCGGTCAGGATGCGCCCGCCGGGCGTGCCGATCTTCTCGACATTCTGCGCCGAAGCGGCGGCGGGAATGGCAGCGAGCGCAAGCGCGGCCAGGGCAGTCATCATGGTCTTCATGGGCGTTTCCTTCTCAGGGTGGTGAACGGGACGGTCGTGAAACAAGTCGGGCGGCAGGATAACCCTGCCGCCCGGTTGTGCAAGCCGCGATGCGGATGAAAGTCCTTAGAACTTCACCTGCGCACGGACATACCAGAAGCCACCCATGTAACCGAGCGGCGAGCTGTCGGCATAGCCGTTGCCGTTCGCCTGGCCCCCCGTCGACGGGAAGACGTTGCGCGTCTCCCGCTCGGGGTAGCGGTCGAACAGGTTTTCCACACCGATGGCGAAGCGATGCCGCTCGGCAAACGTCACGCCGATTTCAGCGTCAAAGCTCCAGTCGGACCGGAAGGTCTTGGGCCAGGCGCCGTCCACATCGAGATAGATCTCGCGGAACGCCACCGGGTCCACCCCGGCCGGGATGCCCTGCACTTCGTTGAATGTGGTGTAGTTGCCGAAGTAGTTCACCCGGCCCGTGAAGTCGAACATCCCATTGGTATAGGTTTCCGACAGCACAGCCCGCCAGCGCGGCAGCGACCGCTCGATGTTGCCCCGGCGCACCGCGTCGATCAGCTCACGACCATCGGGCGTCAGCTTCGTCTCGAGCACCTTGGTGTCATTGTAGTTGACCGCAAGGCTGGTGTTGAAGTTGCCGATATCGGTGTCGGCCCGGTGCGTCACCACAAGGTCAACACCCTGGGTGCGGGTCTTGAAGCCGTTGGTGAAGTAACGGACACGACCAAGATCGAAGGCCCCGGGCACGCCGAGCGCATCGAGCTGGGTCTGTTCGTCAAGCGTCGGGATGAACAGCCCGGTGATGCCGATACGGTCACGCACGGTGATGTTGTAATAGTCCAGCGTGACGTTGAAGCCGCTGCCCGGCGTCAGCACGAGACCGCCCGAGAAGCTGACCGACTTTTCCGGCGTCAGCGGCTCGGCGCCGAAGAACTGCGCCGTGATGCTGGCCGGCTGCGCCGTGGCAATGGCCACCGGGGTCGGGCTGCCACCGGGGAAGCCGGTGGTCACGTTCTGGGTGAACTGCTGACCCGGTGTCGGTGCGCGGAAGCCCGTCGAGGCCGCACCGCGGAAGGCGATGGTGTCGTTCGGGGCAAAGCGCGCGCTGATCTTGCCGTTGAAGGTGCTGCCAAAGTCGTTGAAGTAATCGTAGCGGGCCGCAACCCCGATATCGAAGCCATCAACCGGCGTGGCTTCCACATCGGCATAGATGGAGTAGCTGTTGCGACCCCCTTCAACAACCGAGTCCGGACCAAAGCCGACAAAGCCGTTGGAGCCGATGCCCTGCGTCTGCCGGCGCGGCGTGCCGTTCGAATTGAACAGCTGCACCGCATTGCCCATCGCATCCAGCTCGGCGAGGAACTGGTTGGCGAACGGCCCGATGTCCCACGACGCCCGGTCACCCAGACCGGTTTCGAAGACTTCGCGGCGGAACTCGAGACCACCGGCGAGGAACAGCGGCTTGGCCATGCCCGCTTCAACTTCATAGGAGAAGTCGGCGTTGAGGTTGGTCTCGGTCTGCACGAACTTGCCGAGGTAGAAGTTGGTCGGGCTGTCCGGGCCGAAGGACGGGTTCACGGTTTCGTCCATGAAGTAGCGGATCAGGTTCCGCCCATAGGCCGCCGAGAAATCGAACGTCATGCCAAAGCCGGTTTCGCCCTTGTAGCCAACCACCGCCGACATGTCCTCGTTGGTGCCCTCGAAGAAGGGCACGAAGCCGTTCGGGAAGGTTTCGCTCACCTCATAGGTGTCACCATTGATGTCAAACAGCGGTGTGCCGTCGGCGGTGATGCCGATCTGGTCGAGATAGGCGGTCGGCACCGACTTGCCGAAGCTGAACGCCCCACGCAGCGGCGGGCTGTCTTCCGCCGGCACCGTGACACCGAACGGGCGACGAATGTTGAAGTCGTTGCCCTGGCGCTGCCAGCCATAGTTACCGAAGAAATAGACAGCATCGCCGTCGCCAACCGGAAGCTCCGAGTTCCAGACCACGCGGTAGGCGCGGTTTTCAGGCTGGCCGCGACGGTTGCCGGTCGGCCACTTCGGGGTGACGCCGCCGGCGATCAAGCCCGGAATTTCCGGCCGCACGAACGAACGGTCCCAGACCTTCTGGTCGATGAATTCGCCGGTCAGGTTGAAGAAGCCGCCGTCGCCCAGCTTGAAGCCGGCATTGGCGCTCACCTGAAGGTCTTCACCGTCGCCCTGATAGGTCTGGCCGTAACGGGCGTTGACCGTATAGCCGCTGTCGGCCCGATTGAGGCCGATGTTGATGACGCCGGCGATGGCGTCCGAGCCATATTGCGCGGCGGCACCGTCACGCAGCACTTCGACCCGGCCGATGGAGGGCGCGGAGATCTGCGAAAGGTCAGCACCCTGCGAGCCGGCCGACAGCGCGCCGCCGGCCACGGCGACGAGCGCGGTGCGGTGCATGCGCTTGCCGTTGATGAGAACGAGAATCTGATCCGGCGGAAGGCCGCGAAGGTTCGGCGGACGGACAAAGGCCGAAGCGTCGCCGAGCGCGTTGCGGTTCTGGTTGAACGAAGGAACGAGGTTCTTCAGGATCGTCTGCAGCTGCGGCGACGCCTGCACCTTGATGTCATTGGCGCTGAACACATCGATCGGCACCGGGCTTTCGGCAACGGTGCGGTCGGTCCGGCGGGTGCCGGTCACGACGATGGTTGCAGCCGCGTCTTCCGCCGTCTGCGCCGTGGTGGTGGCAGGCTGGTCGTCGGCCGCATCCGCGGCCATGGCGGGCAGCGCCAGGAAGCTGGCCGCCGCAATGGCGACAAGCGACGAGCCACGCCAAAGCGCGCGCCCCGCTGCCGGATGATTGGATGATTGGTTCATGCTCTGGCCCCTCATTCAAAAGCAAAGGTCATGCATTGACGGAGCACCGCGCTCCGCCAACCACACATCTCGCGCCCACCACATAGGCGGCAAACGCTCGATCTCGTTTCCAGTCCCCAATGTCAGATTGCGGGGGCACTCTCCCGGCGCCCATGCACACAACTGATGGCGCCATTACTTCGCCAAACGGAAACATTTACAAGTGGGCATTTGCGCCGCACCGGCATAACGCCGCGATTGTGACAAAACCGCAACACTTGCGCAGGCTCAGGCCAATGGCTTGTTCATCGGCACGAAGCGCACCGGCGTGCCGCCCAGATCGAGCGTCACGGCCGCGTCCGCCACATAGCCGCGCCGCGCATAAAAGGGCTGCCCCGGCAGCGTCGCCATCAGCGCGGTGCGGCGAAAGCCCGCAGCGCGCGCGGCCGTCTCGCAAGCCGCCAGCAGCGCATCGCCCACCCCTTGCCGGGCGAAACCGGGCGCCACAAAAAACGCCCGGATGCGCGCGGCGTCCACCGCCGGGTCAAGCAGGCCCGAAGCGCGCCCGGCATAACGGTCCGAGCCAAACAGCGTCGCCCGCCGGCTCCAGCCGCCGCATCCGGCCAGCGAATCGCCCCGCATCGCCACCAGATAGCTGCCGTCCGCCACCAGCTCGCTGTCCACGCCAAAGACATGGGCAATCGCCGCCTCGGTCTCGGCCGGCGTATAATAAGGCGGGCCGAGCGCGCGCGCCGAGGCCGCAATCAGCGCTTCCAGCGCCGGCACATCCTCGGGCAGGGCAGGGCGTATCAGTGTCATCACCGTCTCATCTGGCAGGCGAAACCGACATTGGCGACAGCGCGCGCCTTGTGGCAATGTGAAAAAATTCAGCCCTAGGAGCCCCCCTTCATGACCGACCTCTCCCGCCACAAGCTCAAGACCATCGATGGCCGCGACACCAGCCTTGCCGAATGGGCAGGCAAGGTGCTGCTCATCGTCAACACCGCGTCCAAATGCGGCTTCACCCCCCAATATGCCGGCCTTGAGGCGCTCCACAAAAAATATCATGACAAGGGCTTCGCCGTGCTCGGCTTCCCCTGCAACCAGTTCGGCGCGCAGGAGCCGGGCGACGAGGCCGAGATCGCCAATTTCTGTTCGACCAAGTTCGATGTCGATTTCCCCATGTTCGCCAAGGTCGAGGTCAATGGCGCCAGCGCCCACCCGCTCTGGAAAGACCTGAAAAAAGCCGCTCCCGGCCTGCTCGGCTCGGAGGCGATCAAGTGGAACTTCACCAAATTCCTCGTCGGCCGTGACGGTCAGGTGATCGAGCGCTTCGCCCCCACCGTCACCCCTGAATCGCTCGACGCGCGCATCGCCGGCCTGCTCTGATGCGCCCCGGCATCAATCGCGGCACCAACAGCGTGGGTGACGCCTTCTGGATGCCGTTCACCGACAATCGCTATTTCAAGGCGAACCCGCGCCTGCTCGCCCGCGCCGAGGGGATGCATTACTGGACACCCGATGGCCGCCAGCTGCTCGATGGCACCGCCGGCCTGTGGTGCGTCAACGCCGGCCATGGCCGCACCCGCATCGTCGAGGCCATCCAGGCCCAGGCGGCCGCGCTTGATTTCGCCCCCACCTTCCAGCTCGGCCACCCGCTCGCCTTCGAAGCGGCCGAGCGCGTCGCCGCGCTGATGCCCGAGGGCCTGAACCGCATCTTCTTCGCCAATTCCGGCTCGGAAGCCGTCGATACCGCGCTCAAGATCGCGCTTGCCGTGCAGCGCGCGCGCGGCCAGGGCAGCCGCACCCGCCTCATCGGCCGCGAGCGCGGCTATCATGGCACCGGCTTCGGCGGCCTGTCGGTGGGCGGCATCATGCCCAACCGGCGCGCCTTCGGCCCCGGCCTGCCCGGCGTCGATCATCTGCCCCACACCCATGACCTCGTCCGCAACGCCTTTTCGCGCGGCCAGCCCGTCCACGGCGCCGAGCGGGCCGACGCGCTCGAAGCGCTGGTCCAGCTGCACGGGGCTGACACCATCGCCGCCGTCATCGTCGAGCCGCTGGCCGGCTCCACCGGCGTGCTGGTGCCGCCTGTCGGCTATCTCCAGCGGCTGCGCGAGATCTGCACCCGCCACGGCATCCTGCTCATCTTCGATGAAGTCATCACCGGCTTTGGCCGGCTGGGGGCCGCCACCGCGTCGCAAGCGTTCGGTGTCACTCCCGACATGATCTGCCTCGCCAAGGGCATCACCAACGGCGCCGTGCCGATGGGCGCGGTCGCCTGCCACCAGTCGCTCCACGACACGCTGATCGACGCGCCCGGCGACGCGCCCGGCATCGAACTGTTCCACGGCTATACCTATAGCGCCCATCCGCTCGCCTGCGCCGCCAGCCTCGCCACGCTCGATGTCTATGAAGAGGACGGCCTGTTCGCCCGCGCCGCCAGCCTCGCCGCGCACTGGGAGGAGGCCGTGCACCGCCTCGCCGGCGCGCCCCATGTCATCGATGTGCGCAACATGGGCCTTGTCGCCGGCATCGAGATCGCGCCCGATCCGAACGCGCCGGGCGCGCGCGGCCAGGCGCTGTTCCGCGCGCTGTTCGATTCCGGTCTGCTCGCCCGCGCCACCGCCGACATCCTCGCCCTGTCGCCGCCGCTCATCGTCAGTTCAGAACAGATCGACGAGATGGTCGCCCATGTCGCCAAGGCACTTGAGGCGATGAAATAATGTCTTGTCGCACCTCTTGCGAATGCGTTGCAATGGCCCCATCTGCTGCAACTGCGAAACCCTTCAACCGTTCGGGACGATGATGGCAGGACCTGGCGCGCCAATGATGACGTTACGGGAAGTCTGGTCCTGGGTGGGCCCGATCCTCGGTCCCGAGCGCAAGTTCTTCTGGCTGGTCATCATCTACGGGCTGGGCATCAGCCTCTTGACGCTCGCCACCCCGGTCTCGGTGCAGGTGCTGATCAACTCGGTCGCCAACACCGCGCTCCCCGTGCCGCTGTTCACCCTGTCGCTGGTGCTGTTCGCGCTGCTCGCGCTGTCGGGCCTGCTCGCCGTTCTGCGCAATCACCTGATGGAGCTTTACCGCCGCCGCTTCGGCGCCCGCCTCATCGCCGACATGACGCTGCGCGCCATCAACGCCGCCAATCCCGATTTTGCCGACAGCCAGCGCATCTCGCTGTTCAACCGCTATTTCGAGCTGGTCTCGGTGCAGAAGGCCATCCCCACGCTGCTCATCGGCGCCTTTGCGCTGGTGCTGCAGGCGCTGGTCGGCTTCATCGTCACCAGCTTCTATCACCCGGTGTTCCTCGCCTTCAACGTCATCACCATCCTCGCCGTCGTGCTGGTGTTCTGGATCTGGAGCAAGGGCGCCATGCTCACCTCGATGGAGCTGAGCCACAAGAAATATGCCGCCTCCGAATGGCTTGAGAGCGTCGGCGCGTCCGATGGCTTCTACAAGTCCGCCGATCACCGCGGCTATGCCATCCGCCGCTCGGAAGAGGCCACCGCCCGCTATGTCAAGGCGCACGCCCGCCATTATGGCTACACCCTGCCGCAGACCATCGCGCTCTATCTCATCTATGCCGCCGCCTCGGCCGGGCTGCTGGCGCTCGGCGGCTGGCTGGTCATCCAGCAGCAGCTCTCCATCGGCCAGCTGGTCGCCGCCGAGCTGATCCTCTCGGGCGTCTTCCTCGGCATCGCCCAGCTCTCCACCTATCTCGACGATTTCTACAAGCTCGTCGCCAGCATCGAGGAGCTGGCGCTGCTCTACAGCATCCCGCAGGAAAGCCGCGCCACCGGCAAGTTCGGCCGCCCCGGCGCAAGCTCGCGCCTGCTGGCCGACGAACGCGCCCAGGTCCAGGCCGGTGATCTCGGCTTTGCCCGCCTCACCACCACGCTGCCGCAGGGCAGCTGCCAGCTTGATTTCACCGTGCCCGCCGGCAGCCGGCTCATCGCGCAGGGCGTACCGGGCATGGAGCGGCGCATCGCCAACCTCCTCAAGCGCCAGATCGCGCCCGAAAGCGGCATGGTCACGCTGGGTGATGTCAACATCGCCTCGCTCGACATGATGGTGCTCCGCAGCGAGGTCACCGTGCTCGACCGCACCAACATCGTCGAAACCACGGTCGAGGAATATCTCCGCCTCGCCGCCGCCGATGCCGGGGCCGGGGAGCTGCTGGCCGCGCTCCGCCTCGTCGGCCTTGAAGACCGGGTCTCGATGCTGCCCGATGGCCTGCAGACCACGCTCAGCTTCACCGGCTATCCGCTGTCGGTCGCCAAGACCATGCAGATGAAGCTCGCCGCCGCCGTGCTCGCGCCGCCGCATGTGCTGGTGCTGTCGCCGCTGTTCGATGCCGTGCCGGTGCGCTGGCTCAAACAGGTGTTCGAATATTTCGAAGGGACACAGACGACCGTGATCTATTTCAGCAACCGCCCCGAGGCGCTCGATATCGGTCGCTATCTCTGGATCGGCCGCGACCGGCAGGAGATCGTCACCGGCTGGGCCGCCTTCGACGCGCTGCGCGCGAGCGAGCGCTGACATGGCCGAGGTTCTCCCCCCGATGCGCTGCGCCCCGATCCGCAAGCCTTCCGCACGCTCGCCTCGATCAAGCCGCCGCGCGTGGTCCGCGCCTTTGGCTATATGGTCGGCATCGGCATCCTGCTCATCATCCTGTTCGCCGCCTTCACGCCCTGGGTGCAGACCGCGCCCGGCACCGGCACCGTCATCGCGCTCGACCCGCGTGACCGCCAGACCAACATCACCGCCATGGTGCCCGGCCGCCTGTCGGAATGGTATGTGACCGACGGCGATGTCGTCGCCGCCGGCGATCCCATCGCCCGCGTCGTCGATATCGACCCGCAGCTTCTCGAACGCCTCGAAGCCGAAAAGCGCCAGAAGATCGCCGAAAACGACGCCACCCGCGCCGCCATGGCCACCGCCCAGCTCGATGTGCGCCGCACCCGCCAGCTTTTCGAAGAAGGGCTGGCCGCGCGCCGTGACTATGAGCAGGCGCTCATCAAGGTCGCCGACTACAAGGCCAAGCTCGCCGCCGGCGAGGCCGAGATCAACAAGATCGACATCAACATCCAGCGCCAGTCGCTGCAGCTCGTCACCGCCCCGCGCGATGGCCGCATCATGCGGGTCTCGGCCATCGACACCTCGACCATGGTCAAGTCCGGCGATGTGCTCGCCACCTTCGTCCCCGAACAGACCGAGCGCGTCGTCGAGCTGTTCGTCGATGGCCGCGACGTGCCGCTCATTCATCCGGGCCGCCGTGTCCGCCTCGAATTCGAAGGCTGGCCCGCCATCCAGTTCTCCGGCTGGCCCTCGGTCGCGCAGGGCCTGTTCGACGGCGTCGTCAAGGCCATCGACGTGCAGGCCTCGCCCAATGGCCTGTTCCGCGTCCTCGTCACCGAAGCGCCCGACCGTGCGCCATGGCCGGGCGAGCCGCAGGTCCGCCTCGGCTCGGCGGTGCGCGGCTGGGTGCTGATGGACACGGTCAAGCTCTGGTTCGAATGGTGGCGGCTCCTCAACGACTTCCCGCTGCAATTCACGCCCGGCAGCGCCGCCGCCAATGGCGCGAATGGCAGCGGCAACGGCAGCGCCGAAAAGGGTGGCAATGCGGCCTGAGCTGCTCGCGGCCGCCGCCCTGTTGCTGATGCCCTCCGCGCTCGCGGCGCAGCAGGTCGCGCCGCTGCCCGCGCCGGTCACGGCCCCTGTTCCCGCCAGATCCGGCCCGCTCAGCCTTGATGAAGTGCTCGCCTCGTCGCGCTTTCATGCCCCCCAGGTGCTCGAAGCGCTGGCCCGGGTGCGCGGCGCCGAAGGCCGGGTGCTCAGCGCCCAGGGCGCCTTTGACACGGTCTTCTCGGCCGACGTCACCTCGCGCCTCACCGGCTTTTATGATGGCCAGATTGCCGATGCCATGGTGATGAAGCCGCTCACCGAAAATGGCGGCTATGCCTATGGCGGCTACCGCATCTCGGCCGGCGACTTCCCCACCTATGAGGATCAGAATTTCACCAATCAGGCCGGCGAATTCCGCGCCGGCGCCGTCTTCGCGCTGATGCGTGACCGCGCCATCGACAGCCGCCGCTTCGCCCGCAGCTTTGCCGAAGCCGATGTCGCCATCGCCGAGGCCGACCAGCTGATGGTCGCCATCGGCGTCCAGCGCCAGGCGCTCGCCGCCTACAACAATTGGGTCGCCGCCGGCCGCCGCCTCGAAGTCTATCGCGGTCTGCTCGAGCTTGCCGAAGCGCGCCAGGCCGGCTTCAAGCGCCAGATCGAGGAGGGCGCCCAGCCGCGCATCCTGCTCACCGAAAACGAGCAAAATATCCTCCGCCGCCAGACGCTGGTCGTCCAGTCCGAGCAGATGCTCGCCCAAGCCGCCGTCGCGCTCTCGCTCTTCTACCGCGATGAAGCCGGCAACCCGATCACCGCTGACGCCGCCCGCCTGCCGCCCGGCCTGCCGCCGGTCATCGAGCCGAGCAAGTCCGGCATGGACCCGGCCGCCATCGCGTCCGCACGCCCTGATGTGCGCCTGCTCGATGTCCGCATCCGCCAGTCGAGCGCGCGGCTCGCGCTTGACCGCAACAATTTCCTGCCCAAGTTCGATTTCAAGGTCGAGGCCAGCCGCGATATCGGCGCGGTCGGGCAGGGCGGTCTCTCGCGGGAGGGCACCGAGGGCAAGGTCGGCTTCACCTTCACCGTCCCCCTTGAGCGCCGGGCCGCGCGCGGCGGCCTCGCGCAAACGCAAGCCGACATCGAAGCCGTCAAGCAACGCCGCCGCTTCCTTGAAGACCGGATCAACGCCGAAGTCAGCCAGCTCCTCGTCGCCGTCGAGGCCACCGGCCGGCTGCGCCGCATCGCCGAAGACGAGCAGGACCGGGCGCTGACCATGGCTGCGGCCGAACGCCGCCGCTTCGCCGCTGGCGCGTCCGACTTTTTTCTGGTCAACGTCCGCGAGGAAGCCGCGGCTGATGCGCAGGTCCGTGCGCTCGATGCCGCCATCAGACAAGTGAGCGCCAATGCCGAACTCGCCGCCGTCACCGCCGATCTCGATGCGCTCGGCCTCTAGCCTCTCGCGCCGCGCGCTGCTCGCCGCCAGCGCCAGCGCCGCGCTTGCCGGCTGCACCAGCCTCGACGCGCTGAACGGCCTCAACGCCGTCACCCCGGGAGACGGGGACACCGAACAGCGCGCCGTCGACATCTTCTTCGGCGAGGGTCCGCGCCAGGCGCTCGACATCTACGGCCCCAAGGACAGCCCCGGCCCGCTGCCGGTCATCGTCTTCTTCTACGGCGGCAGCTGGGCGTCCGGCCGGCGGCAGGATTATGGCTTTGCCGCCCGAGCCCTCGCCGCGCGCGGTTTCGTCGTCGTCGTCCCCGATTACCGGCTGGTCCCGGCCTATGCCTTCCCCAGCTTCGTCGAAGACGGGGCCAGTGCGGTCGCCTGGACCGCCGCCAACATCGCCAACCACGGCGGTGACCCGGCGCGCATCAGCGTCATGGGCCATAGCGCCGGCGGCTATATCGCGCTCATGCTGGCGCTCGATCCGCAGTGGATGGGTCAAGACAACCCCATCACCGCCGCCGTCGGCATCGCCGGCCCCTATGATTTCTATCCCTTCGTCCCCGGCGGCGCCGCCGATCAGGCGTTCGGCCATGTCCTTGATCCCGCCAGCACCCAGCCGATCACCTTCGCCGGGCCAGCCAAGCCGCGCGTGCTGCTGCTGCAGGGCGAGGATGATGACACGGTCGGCCCGCACAACGCCCGCAACCTCAAGGCCGCCCTCACCGCCGCCGGCTCACGCGCCGAGGCGATCTTCTATCCCGGCCTCGGCCATATCGGCATCCTGCTCGCGCTCTCCAAGCCGTTTCGCGGCAAGGCCAAGGTGCTCGAAGACGCGACCCGCTTTCTGCTTAGCGAAGAAACTCGCTGACCACTCGCGCCCAGCCCTCGGGCTGTTCATCGACAATGTCATGCGTGCCGCCCTCAAGTGCGGCAAAGCCCCAGTCCGGCCGCATCGCCTGCGCCCGCTTCGAGGCCTCGAACAGATCCTCGCCGCTGTTGGAAAAAATCAGCGTCGGCGCCGAAATCACCTTCAGGTCTGCGGCCAGATCATGCGCAAACACCGGCTCGAAGAGCCAGAAATAGCGCGCCGGATTGGCCAGCATCGTCGCCAGATGGCGGTGCATGGCGCCCAGATCGGTCCAGCCCGGCGTTGCAGCAAGCCGCTGGTTCCACGCATCCACCAGATGCCCGCCGTCCGCGCGCGGCACCAAAGGCGCAAAGCGGAAGGTGCGAAAATGCGCCCGCTCCTCGTCGGTCAGAAGCGGCACCCCGTTCAGGATCAGCCGGTCCACCCGCTCCGGGTGGCGCGCGGCAAAGGCCGCCGCAATCGCCGCCCCGGTGTGATGGCCCAGCAGATGCACCCGCGCCAGCCCCATCCCATCCAGCACACCCGCCAGCGCATCGGCATGGTCGTTGATGCTGGCCGGCGCGGGCGGCGCATCAGACGCGCCAAAGCCCGGCGTGTCGGGCGCAATCACCCGGAAATTCTGCGCCAGCAAGGGCAGGGCCGGGGCAAATTGCCGGCCCGACAATGGAGACTGGTGCAGCAGCACCAGCGCCGGGCCGTCGCCCGACTCCTCAACATGCACCTGCCCCCAGCGGCCCTCGACATAGCGGCGCATCAGCCAATCTCCCCTGCAAAGGCGATGATCTGCGCCGCATAATCCGCCACGCCCTCATCCAGATGAACGGGACACGGCCCGTCAAACACATGCCAGCGCGCCTCAGGCCGCAGCGCCCGCGCCGTCTCAAGGCTCGCCGCCAGCGAATCCCCGCGCGCGCCGAGCAGCAGCAGCGGGCAGCCGATCGCCGCCAGCGCCGCCGCGCCGTCAAAGCCGGCCAGCACGGGCGCGGAACTGACGAAATCCGTCTCCAGATAATCGATCATCACCGGCCAGAGCCGCTCGGGCGTCACCGCCAGCCCATATTCCCTGAGGAGCGCCGCCGCCCGGTCATGAACCAGCGTATGCACATCGCCGTCCGCCGCCGGCCGCGCTGGCATCGCTGCCAAGGCTGCGCGCAGCTCCGGCGTCAGAAACGGCACCCCGTCCAAGATTGCCCCGCGCACCAACTCGGCCCGCCGCGCTGCCAGCGTCGCCGCCACCGCCGCGCTCAAATGCCCGCCCAAAACCAGCCCCGGTCGCGGCATCACATCAGCCACCGCATCCGCCCAATCAGCCATCGTCCACGGCGCGCCGCGCGCATCCGACCGGCCATAGCCCGGCAGGTCAGGCGCCAGCACATGAAAACGCCCCGCCAGATGGGCTGCCAGCGGCGCAAACATCCGGCCCGAAAGCGGTGTCCAGTGCAGCAGGACGATGAGCGGCGCCGCCGGGTCTCCCCAGCACCGCACATGCACCTGCCCGGCGCGCGTATCGACATAGGCCTTTTGCATCGCCGCCATCCTGCCACCCGCCCGCCCGCCGCCCGCCAGTTTCGCGCCACCCTCCGCAGGGCGGTCAGCCCGATCGCCTCTGGCGCGGCAGCGCAGGTCTGGGGCATGATGCAGCCATGTCGCATATCCTCTGGAGCAACGCCGGTTTCCTCGCGCTCGCCGCCGCCGCCATGGCCTGGGCGGCATGGCGCACGCGCCCCGGCCCGGCCTTCCCCGGCCCGCGCCCGGTCGGCCCCATCTTCAAGGCCTGGCTGCTCATCATCTGGGGCGTCGGCCTGCTGCTGCCGCTCGCCGCCCTCGCGCTTGAGGGCCGCGCGCCCGCCACCCGCTGGGCGCTCCTCCCCTATCTCGCCATGTTCGTCCTTCAGGTCGTGTTCGAGCTTATCGCCTGGAAGCGGCTGCGCTCACCCATCTGGGTCATCGTGCCCTGCCTGTTCCTGCCCTGGCGGCTGTTCCAGGTCTGGCAGGGCATGGCGCTCGCCCCCCATGCGCCCCTCACCGCGCTCACCCTCGATGCGCTGTTCGTGCTCTGGGTCATCAACATCGGCGTGCATTACACCAACATCCCCAACACCATGCGCTGGGATGCCCACGCGCCTGACAGCCGTTTCGACAGCCTCAAAGACCCGCGTGTCTTCGTGAAGGACGCCCAATGATCACGCCCGACCACATCGCCGAATATCGGGGCAGCGGCTGCACCCGCATCGAAGGCGCCTTCACCGATTGGGTCGCGCCGATCACTGCCGCCATTGACCGCATCGAAGCCGGCTTTGCGGGCGATGGCTGGGGCCATGTCACCCATTCGCCCGTGCAGAACCCGCCGTCGCGCCACCCCAGCGGCGAAGGCGGCGTCCAGCTGCGCAACTGCATGCCCTGTGACCCGCTCTTCGCCCGCTGGGCCACAGAGAGCCCTGCCGCCGCCCTCGTCGGCCAGCTCATGGGCGCCACCTCGGTGCGGCTCTGGATGGACGCCACCTTCATCAAGCAGGGCAATGATCCCGCCGCCGCCACGCCGTGGCACAATGATGTCTGCACCTTCCCCTTCACCGGCGAGCATCTCCCCAGCCTCTGGATCGCGCTCACCGATGTCGATGACGCCAACGCCCCGATGCTGACGCTGGCCGGCTCAAACCTCGATGGCTGGCGCTATCACAGCCCGCTCTCGCGGCAGGATGTCAGCCTCGAAGGTTACCGCCCCTGGGCCGAGCTGGAAGCGCGCGTCACAGCGCCTGATGCCGATATCCGCGTCTGGCCGGCGCGCGCTGGTGACGCGCTGCTCATCCACCCCAAGACCATCCACGCCTCCCGCCCCGGCAGCCCCGGCAGGCGCCGCGTCGCCTTCACCACCCGCTGGATCGGCTCCGATGTCGTCTGGGCGCCCGACGCGCTGTCGGCCGTCATCGCGCCGCTCGCCAGCCACCCGGCCATGCGCCCCGGCGAGGCCCCGCCCGAAGCGATCTTCCCCGTCCTCTGGCGCGGCTAAACGTTCCGCGCCTCCAGCCGCGCCAGCCCCGGCTGCACCTCGGTGATGGCCGCGATGCTGCCCCCGCTCCTCACCGCGCGCACCAGCGCCAGGGCCGCCGCAATCGCGCCGTCAAACTGCACCCGCTGCGGGGTCTCGGTGCGCTCGGGTCGACCATAGAGATTGCCGAAATAATGGTCCACGCCCTCGCCCACAAACAGCAGCGCAGGCGCGGGCGTGGTGTCATAGCTCAGCTTGTGCGCCTCCCAGCGCGGCGCGATCATCGGCAGAATGTCCGCCGTGCCGGTCTGCACGAACATCGGCCTTGATACCGTCTCCCACGTCGTCTCGGGGATATTGGGCGGAAACGGCCCCGGCGGCGAAAAGGCCAGCGCAAGGTCGCAGTCGCCGTCCTCGGCCGCTGCCCCGGTGCCGCGCGCCGCCACCCGCGCCCCCACCAATATCTGCGCAATCAGCGCGCCAAAGCTGTGCCCGCACGCCACCACCGGGCCATTGTCGGCGCCAATGCTCGCGCGCATCCGGATCAGCGCGCGCATATCCTCCATGCGAAACGCCATCGAATCCGCCGGATCGATCTTGCCCCCGCCGGGATGGTCCGGCGTGTCGGCATGCAGCGGGGCCGCCACCACAAAGCCCGCCGCCGCCATCGGCTCGACAAGATTGCGATATTTGTCGGGCCGCGAAAACGCCCCGTGCGAAAACAGCATCAAGGGCAGCGGCCCATCGCCCACCGGTCGCCACAGCCGAAACGGCATCACCCGCCCGCTCGGCAACACCAGCGAAGATTCGGATTCGACAATCCCCTCCCGCGCCGCTGCCCCCGCCACCGGCGCCAGCGCCAACCCGGCCATCACCGTCCGCCGTGTCATCCCGCTCACTCACCCTCTCCCATCTCGCCCAGCATCGCTGCCAGCGCATCCGCCACCGCCGTCATCCCCGCCAGCCTGGGGTGATAGGGCACAAAGCCCCGCGCCCCCGCCGGCGCCACAAACCCCGTCATCCACGGCCGCGCCCCGCACGCATCATGCCCCGCCGAAAGGGCGGCGGCCGACAGCAGGTCCGCGCGCATCCCCATATCCTGCGCCCGCGTCGTCGCCGCCGCCGTCTCGGCGGCCAGCCGCGCCGCCACCGCCCGCGCCGCGTCCGCCTCGGCCGCCCCCATCGGCGCCGACGCACAGCCGCCTTCCTCGGGCAACACGGTCAGATAATCCACAAACACCAGCCGCGCAGCCGGCGCGCGCCGCCGCACCTCGCGCGCAATCTCGTCCAGCCGCCCCGCCAGCGCCTGCCAGTCCGCCTCTTCCGGCGGCGGCGGCGCGCTCGCCCGGCCACACACCCCCGCCCCCGGCATCACCTTGCACGAGGCCGCAAACAGCCCGCCGATATAGCCCACATCATTGCCGCCCACCGTCACCGTCACCAGCGCCGTGTCGGCGCGCAGCGCATCGAGCTGCGCCGGCAGCTCGCGCCACGGCCCCAGCAGATGCGCCGTCGTCGCCCCGCTGCACGTCATGTCGGTCAGCCCCAGCCCCAGCTTTCGTGCCAGCTGGCGTGGATAACTGTCCGCCGCCTGCCCGCAGCGCCGCGCCCCCGCCGCCGCCGCGCCAATCCCCGGCCCGGCCGCAAAGGAACTCCCCATCGCCACATAATGCACCGGCGCGCCTGCCGCCCCGCCCGCCAGCAGCCCCGCCGCCAGCGCCGCCACCAGCCGCCGCATCACACCGCCACCGGCGGATAGACATCGCCCGAGCCCAGCTCCGCCGAAATCGCCCGCGCCGTCTCGCGGATATGCGGCACAAACCGCTCTTCTGCCTCGGCCATGGTAAAGGCGCTGGCAAAGAAGATCAGCCCCAGCGCGCCAATCGCCACCCCGTCCTTGAACAGCGGCATGGCAATCGACGAGGTCTTGCCCGGCGTCGCGGTATAGATATTGCGCGCCTGGGTGGCATAGCCCTTGGTGCGAATGTCGGTCAGCATCTTCTCCGAGCTCGTCAACAGCACCGCCAGCCGCTCCGCTGGCCCCTCCATCTGCCGCAGCCCGGCCAGAACGCCCGCGCGCTCCTCGGCCCGCGCCCAGGCCAGCCATGCCTTGCCGGTGCTGCACTCGATGATCGGCAGGGTAAAGCCCGGCGCATAATTGTGCAGCGTCAGCGACGTCAGCTTGTGGGTGCTGTCGCGCACCATCATCATCGGCCCCACCCTTGATGTGATGCTCACCGGCCATGCCAGCAGCTTGGTCAGCGCCACGATATGCGGGCGGCTCACCGCCACCAGATCATCCTCCTCCTGAAAGCCCAGCGCCAGCGTGCGCACCATCGCGGTGGCCCGATACCGCTTGCGCGCCGGCTCGCGCTCCAGAAAGCCCTCGTCCATCAGCGTCTGCACAATCCGGCAGGCGGTCGGATAGGGGATCTCCGCCCCCCGGCAAATCTCCATCATCGTCACCGAGCCGCCCCGGTTGACCGTCTGCAACACCGCCAGCCCGCGGCTGATCGCCCGCACATTGCCGTCACGCTCGCCGCCAGCCGCTTTCGCCTTCCCCGCCCCCTTGGCCGTCGCCCCCGTCGCTTCCATGGCAGTCATCTCGCCCTCCCTATCCGGCTAGCGGAGAGATAGGCCGACCAACTCTTGCCGTCAAAGGGGAAGGGTGGTGCGATGCAAAAGTCAAATGGCGGCAATGGAGTGAGTTATGGATCGGCGTTCGTTCATCGCAGGGGCAGGGGCCGTCGCAGCCGCAGGCGCAGCACTCGCCGCCACCACACCCGCCCGCGCCAAGATCCGCACCACCGAGCCTGACACGCTCAAGGGCAGCTTCCTCGATCTCACCACCGGCGAAGGCAATATGGAAGCCATCGCCCGCATCAACGCCAACACCGACATGAAATCCACCAAATATGGCTGGGCGCAAGGCATCGTCCAGGGCGTCATGCCGGGCGCCATCATCCGCGATCTCTGCGGCTTCACCATGATCAGCTGCGCCAAGCTGCTGCCCTATGAAGGCGGCAAGGGTTACCGCAAGGTGCTGCGCGAAGTCGGCCTCTACACCGACCTCAAGACCGGCGAAATCCTCGAGGAATGGACCAACCCCTATTTCGACGAAAAGGTGAAGGTCGTCCCCATCGCCAACGACCCCTTCAACCAGCTCATCACGCCGTTCGCGCCGCGCGGCCCGTCCTACGGCGGCCTCAACAAGACCGAGGAAAAGCGCGACCCGCTCCAGCTCAACTGGATCCGGCGTGGCGACAAGGCCTTCCTCACCAGCTACATCAACCTCTTCTACCCGTCCTCGCTGCCGCCCTCCAAATGGCCGCGCGAAAACGGCAACGTCATGAACCAGGTCACCGAAACCTTCCTCTACTCCTTCGACTGGGCCGACCTGCAAAACCCCAACCTCACCTCGATCGAATATAACGGCACCTGGTCACGCGTCACGCCGTGGCTGCCGTGGATGCTGATGGGGCCCACCCCCGGCCACTGCATCTACAACACCCACATGGGCGGCGAAGACAGCCTCGACAACATGGACCCCAAAACCCTGGCCTATGTCGCCAAAAACTTCCCCAAATACCTCGAAGCCCCAAGCGAATGGATCGAACCCTCGCTCTCCAGCCTCGAATGGTACGCCCGCGAACAAACCCCCGCCCCCGTGCCCCCCGGCCAGCCCGTCCCCAGCGTCCCCACGCCGGAACTGCCCGCCTATATGCAGAAGAAGCCGGGCTGAGGCGAAGGGTGTTTGCCGGGGGGCAGAAGGGCCTCCGGCGGCTGGGGCCTTAGGCCCCAGACCCCATCAGTGGCGCTGCCCATAATTCCCCGTCGCCCCGGATCTGATCAGGGGCCTTAGGCAACTCCCGTCCCGCCAAGCCCAGCGCCGCAGGCTATAAATGCGCTGCGCGCAGGCGCTGCCCTGTCCAGCCTTGTCCCAAACCCACAAATGGGGTCTGGGGCCTAAGGCCCCAGCCGCCGGAGGCAAATCTCGCCCGCCGGAGGCCCTCAATACCCCCCACAGGCGCTAAACCGCCTCCACCACCGTATTGCGTTCGAACAGGCCCATGCTTTCCTCGTTCAGCAGCGGCCCGGCGTGCAGGCTGTCGGGGTCCTTGCCTTGCAGTTTCATGCCGAGCAGCCGGCTCTGGGTCTGGATGAGGTTGGCGATCGGCTGGCGGTTGGCTTCATAGCGGGCGAGGGCCTCGTCGGGGGCGTAGTGCGCGAGGCAGCGGGCGAGGATGGCGGCGTCTTCGAGCGCGGCGGCGGCACCTTGGCCCATGAAGGGCAGCATGGCATGCGCTGCGTCGCCGAGCAGGGTGACGCGGCCTCTGGTCCAGGTTTCGAGCGGCGCGCGCGCGTGCAGCGCCCATTTGAACAGCTTGTCGGGTGGTGTGGCGCTGATGAGGGTCCGCACCAGCGGGTCCCAGTCTTCAAAGTGCGCCATCAGTTCGGGGATGGTGGAGGGGATGGTCCAGCCTTCCTCCTGCCAGCCGGCGGTTTCGACAAAGGCGGCGAAGTTGATGATTGCGCCGCCGCGCACGGGGTAGCGCATGAACAGCCGTCCCGGCCCGATGTGGATGCCGGGCGGCAGGCCCTGCTGCTCGGCGGGCAGGGCGTCGAGGGGCACCAGCCCGCGCCAGGCCACTTGCCCGGTATATTCGGGCGCATCGGCGGGCCACAGCGCGGCGCGCACGCCCGAGCGCACCCCGTCCGCGCCGACCACGATATCGGCTTCGGCCGCAGCGCCATTTTCAAAGCGCATCCGGCCTTCGGGTGTCACATCGCTGAGCGCATGGCCGAGCACGAGCCGGCCGGGGGCTGCGGCTTCAAAGGCGCTGGCAAGGGCCGTGTGCAGGTCGGCGCGGTGGACGTGATAATAGCCCGCGCCGCCGTGGCGGGCGGCGAAGTCGGCGCCGCGGTCGGATTCCTTCAGCACCTTGCCGGTCTGCCAATGCTGGGTCCATTGCACCCGCGGCATCACCCCGATGGGCCGCACATCCACGCCCAGCCAGTCGAGCACGCGCACCGCATTGGGGGCGAGCGTGATGCCCGCGCCAAGCTCGCCCAGCACGGCGCTGCGTTCATACAGTGTCACGTCCTGGCCCGAGCGGGCGAGCGCGAGGGCAGCGGTCAGCCCGCCCATGCCGGCGCCGATCACGGCGATCTTCATGCCATCTCCTCCTCGTTCGGGTAGCGTCCCATCAGCAGCAGCAGCGGCGGCACGCACACAAAGATGCCGGCGGCCACCATCAGCGCCGTGTCATAGCTGCCAGTGCGGTCGAAGATCCGGCCGAACAGCGCGGGTGAAAAGCCGCCGGCCACCAGCATGCCGACGGTCTGGATCGAATAGAGAAAGCCATAGTTGCGCATGCCGAAATAGCGCCCGGTCAGATAGGCGACGACGTCGAATTCCGCGCCCGCCGCCAGCCCGATGAGCAGCGCCGCCACCCCGATGAGAAGGGGCGAGGGCGCGCCCATCAGCAAGATGAGGCAGGCTAGCACCGGCAGCGCCAGCATGATCGCCGCCACCGCCGGCGCCCAGAAGCGGTCGATGAGCAGCCCCGCGCCCACCCGGCCCACAATGATGGCCACGCCCACGAGCGCAGCATAGCCCGCCGCTTGCGCCGCGCTCATGCCCCGGTCGGTGAGCAGCGGCACCAGCGTCGGGATCAGCCCGGCAATGGCCAGCGTCATCCCGGCAAAAACGAAAAGCAGCAGCCAGAAGCGATAATCCGAAAGCGCCGCCTTGCGGTCCGCGCCCGGCAGCGGCGTATCGCCCGCCGCCAGCGCCTTCGAATCGCGAAAGGTCAGCGCGGTCAGCGGCAGCGCCAGCAGCAGCACAGCGGCCCCCAGCGCGCGGTAGCCGTCCTCCCAGCCGCGCAGCGCGATCACCGCCGTCACCGCCGGCGGCGCGATCAGCGCGCAAAAGCCCGTGCCCATCAGCGCCAGCCCAAGGGCGGCGCCGCGCGCGGTGGTGAACCAGCCCGAAATCCCCCGCGTCCAGGTCACCGGCGAGGTGCCCGCGCCCAGAAAGGCCACCACCACCCAGCCGACATACCAACCGGTCAGCGAGGTGGCGAAGCTCGGCAGCGCGATCAGCCCCACACCCAGCCCGATCTGCGAGACCAGCGCCACGCCCCTCGCGCCCCAGCGGTCCACCGCCACGCCCCAGGCCCAGCTGGAGAGCAGCATGCCGAACATCAGCGCGGCAAAGCCCAGCTGCACCGCCTCGCGGCTCCAGCCGGTCGCCTCGGCAATCGGCTTCACAAACACGCCCAGCGTATAGAAAGGCAGCGCCGAAATGCCGAAGGCCGTGCCGAGCGTCCCGCCCAACACGGTCTTCCATCCGGCGCTGAACTCGGCCCGGTAAGTGAGGGTGCTCGCCATCGCCGCAGCTTTGCCCCGCCAAGGGCCGCCCCCACCGCCAACCCTCAAAACCTCCGCACAGCGAACATTATTTCTCCCATCCATGGCCGCGCGCGCCGCCACGCTATCCCCAAGCCATGGCCATTCTCTCCGAAAACCCCGGCGCGCCGGTCGCCCATTATCCCGTCATCATCATCGGCGGCGGCGCTGCCGGCCTCGTCGCAGCGCTTGCCGCACGTGACGGCGGCAGCGAAGTGCTGGTCATCGAGCGTGATCCCACCCCGCGCGGCACCACCGCCATGAGCACCGGCCTCATCCCCGCCGCCGGCACGCCCGATCAGGCCGAAGCCGGCGTCACCGACAGCGCCGACACCATGGCCAAGGATATCATCGCCAAGGCCGGCACCACCGACGACGCCGTGGTCCATGCGCTCGCTGCCCAGTCCGCCGAAGTCATCGGCTGGCTCAAGCGCCAGCACGGCGTGCCCCTCAGCCTCGTCACCGGCTTTCTCTACCCCGGCCACAGCAACATGCGCATGATGGGCACGCCGCACCGCACCGGTGAAGAGCTGATGGCCGGCCTCAACAACGCCTGCGCCGCCGCCGGCGTCGACATCCTCACCGACGCGCAGGCCCGCGATCTCGTCGCCGATGCACAGGGCCGCGTCACCGGCGTCGTCATCCAGCGTCCCGACGGCGCCACCGAAACCGTCACCTGCAATGCCCTCATCCTCGCCTGCTCGGGCTTCGCCGGAAACGCCGAGATGGTCGCCCGCTTCATCCCCGAAATCCACGGCGCCGTCTTCCACGGCCACCCCGGCAACAAGGGCGATGCGGTGGCGTGGGGCGAAGCACTGGGCGCAGCCGTCAAAGACATGGACGCCTATCAGGGCCACGGCGGGCTCGCCGCCGGCCACGGCATCCCCATCCTCTGGCCGCTGATCATGGAAGGCGGCATCCAGGTCAACCGCGCCGGCCAGCGCTTCGCCGATGAAAGCCGCGGCTATTCGGTGCAGGCCGCCAACATCGTCGCCCAGCCGGGCAGCGTCGCCTGGTCCGTCTATGACGCCCGCTGCGACGCCGTCATGCGCCAGTTCGACGATTACACCCATGCACTCAGCGCCGGCGCCATCGTCGAAGCCCCCGATCTCGCCATACTCGCCGCCAAAACCGGCCTGCCCGAAGCCGCCCTCACCCAAACCCTCGCAGACGTCGCCGCCATGGTGCGCAGCGAAAAACCCTGCCCCTTCGGCCGAAACTTCCCCGGCAAGCCCGAGCTCAAGGCCCCCTTCTTCGCCGCCCGCGTTAACGGCGCGCTGTTCCACACCCAGGGCGGCCTCGCCGTCGACACCCACGCCCGCGTGCTCCGCCCAGAAGGCACACCACTCCCCAACCTCTTTGCTGCCGGCGGCGCCGCACGCGGCATCTCCGGGCCGGGCGCCGCCGGCTACATCGCCGGCAACGGCCTGCTGTCAGCCACCGGCCTCGGCTACCTCGCCGGCAAGGCGGCAGCTCGGAGCTAAAGGGGCCTCCGGCGGGCAGTTAAGGGCCTCCGGCGGCTGGGGCCTCAGGCCCCAGACCCCAATAGTGGCGCAGCCCACAAATATCCGTCGCCCCGGACCTGATCCGGGGCCTAAGCGACTCCCGACGCCCCAAGCCCAGCGCCGCAGGCTATAAAGCGCTTCGCGCCGACGCTGACCTGCCAAGCCTTGTCCCAAAAAACAAATGGGGTCTGGGGCCTGAGGCCCTTAACTGCCCGCCGGAGGCCCTTAACTGCCCCTGACCGCCCTAAAGCCCCAAAGCCCCCGGGTTCAAAATCCCCTTCGGATCCAGCGCTGCCTTGATCGCGCGCAGCAGCGCCACCGAGGCTTCGTTGCGCCCGCCCAGCAGGTCATAGGATTTGCCCACCTGCAGGTGGGCTGCGCCGTGCGCGTGCATCAGCGCCTGGATGTCCGCCTTCATCCGCTTCACTTCGGCGCGCGCTTCGGGCGCGGCACCGTAGTGTGGCAGGGTCTTCAGATGGTCGGCCGGCACCACCTTGTCATGGTAGAGGGTGCGCGTGTCGGGCCAATAGAAGGTCGGCTCATAGATGAAGCCGCTGTTGCCCACGCACATGAACATCGTGCCCGAGAAGATGCCGTGCTTTTCCATCACGTCTGCCTGGCTGTCCCAATAGGCGCGGATGGCATGGTGGAACGGCACGGCGGCATCATGCGCCAGCACGGCGTGCATCGGCAGCCAGCGCTCGCCCTTGGGGCCAAGCACATTGGTCAGCGGCGCATAGGGCATCCCCCGCACGACCACCGGCACGGCGTTGGGCAGTTCGGTGCCATGCGCCAGTGCCAGCTTGCGGATGACGGCGGTCTTGGCCCTTGCGGCCGCTTCGTCCACGCCCTCGGTGATGTAATGCACGGCATAGGTCGCGGCCTTCAGCGCCTTGTCGCCCTGCACCGCCATCTTCGCCAGCGCCTTCACGCCCGCGCCCAGCGAGCTGGCGTTCTTCATCACCCCCTTGGCCACTTCGGCCTTGGCCGACACGCTGTCGTTGCGGCCGATCTGCCCCTGCTGGAGCACGGCGTCGATGCCGAAATTTTCCTGGTCCAGCCCTTCTTGCGCAATGGCGCGCATGGCCGCGTGCATCGCCTCGAAGCTGTCGAACGAGAAGCTCGCCGCATCAAAGGGCTCCAGCCGCCGCTCCAGCCTCAGCGTGAGCCTCGATTTCACCCCCAGCGCCCCGCAGTCGCCGGTAAACAGCCCGGCCATGTCCGGCCCGAACCAACGGAAGAAGGGCTTGCCCACCTCGCTGCCCATCGAGCCGGTGGCCAGCCGCTCGCCGGTGCCGGTGATGATCTCGATGTTGAGCAGCGCCTCGGCGGAAACCCCCGGCCCGTGCGAAATGCTGTTCTGCGACACCGAGCCGGCCACGGTGGCCGCCAGCCCTGAAAACGGCCCCTGAAAGCTGGCCCTGAGCCCCAGCGGCTTCAGCGTCTCCGCCAGCTCGGCCCAGGTGACGCCGGCCTCCACCGTCACCACGCCGTTTTCGGCGTCCACCTCAATGCCCTTCAGCCGCCCGGAATCGATGGTGATGCCGCCCGGCAGCTTCTGCAAGAAGCCGTCGGTGTAAGACGCACCGCCGCCGCGCATCACCACCGGCGCGCCGGCTGCATAGGCCGCCGCCACCACAGCCTGCAGCTCGTCGCAACTGCCCGGCCGCACCACGACAGCGGGCATCTCCAGCATCCGGTAGACATCGCTGCCAAAAAATTCCCGGTCCGCCTCGCCGGTCATCACATGAGCCTCGCCCACGATCCCCGCCAGCGCCTCGGCCAGATCAGGAGTGGTCTTCAACTGCGTTGCCATGGCTCACCCTTTCGCAATGTCTTCGATGGTCGTCTTGAAGCGCTCGGCGGTGTCCGCCTCGGCCGCTTCGGCCGCATCCTTCAGCGCCAGATAATAGAGCCGGTCGAGAAACGCCTGCCGCCGCGTCTCGCGCTCTTCCAACACATCCTGCGGCGGCACATAGGCCTCGATCGCCGCGCCCAGCCCGTTCTCGGTCGCCACCCGCTCCACCGTGTCGAGCCGGTCGCGCAGCGCCGAAAATTCGCTGGCCAGCACCATGATCATGCTCATCGCCTGATCCAGGCCTTGCGCCTCATAAAATTGCGGCCGCTTGCCGCGCGCATGCCGCCGCATCCGCCGCTCCATCACTTCACTGCCTTTTGCGCAATCAACACTTCCCAGCCCCCGCCCGGCGCATATTCGCCAGCCGTAAACTCGCGCTCGGCCAGGCTCTCGGTGGTCTCGGCCGTGTAGCTCTCGGCAGCGGCGGCAAATTCCATGATCGCCATGGGCGCGGTATCAAAGCGGATGCTGTCCGCCGGAAAGCCCGCCGCGCGGGCGAGTGCGGGCTGGTCCATCTCGCGCATCGCCCCCCAGAAGGGCTCATTGTTGTACAAGGTCTCATTGTCGAGAATGAACTGGGTAAAGGGGTCCATCAAATCGAACGGCGGCAGGTCGGCATGGATCATATAGCCGCCCGGCTTCAGCAGCCGGTGGCATTCCTTGAAGATCGCCGGCATCGCCTTGCCGCTGGTCTCGTGCAGCAGGATATGGCTGACAATCAGGTCGAAGCTTTCATCGGCAAAGCCGGTCGCAGACGCATCGCGCTGCATGAAGCCCACATCCAGCCCGAGGCCCGCCGCCCGGGCATGGGCATAGCGCAGCTGCGGCCCGGCGACATCGATGCCGATCACCTCGGCGTCCGGAAAGGCCTCCTTGAAGGGCAGGGTCGAGTGGCCCACGGTGCAGCCCATGTCGAGGATGTTTGCCGGCGTGAAGTCGGGCAGGTTGCGCTTGATGTAATTGGCCACCGAGCGGCCCATGTCGTCATTGGTCGGGCCCATATAGCCCATCGCATAAAGATAGACGCCCCGGTCATAGAGCGCGCCCGCCGCAATGGCGTCCGGCGTCTCCGCCTCGGCATAGCCGCCCGGCATGCAATGAATGTCGAGCGCGGTCACATAGCGCGGCGTGGGAAAGTCCGCCCGCGTCTCCAGCGGCGCCTTGTTCTTCGCCGAAAGCGCCTTGGCCTCAGCCTCCAGCGCCGGCAGCTGCCGCTCGATCGAATCGATCACCGTGTCCCAGATCAGCTCCTGCGCAATCCGGTTGGTGGCGGCATAATGCTGGAAATATTCATCCCCCACCATCGCCTTGCGGATGTCATGCCGGTCCGCCGGCGGCCGACCATGCGCCTTTTCAAAGCGTTTCGCCGCCCGGCTGCCATGCACGGGGCCAAGGCCGGGCAGCAGCCGCCCCTGCACAAAGCCCTTCAGGCTCTTGGCAAATTCCTGCCGCGCCGCCTCGTCGTGATTGGGTTTCGGCAAGACCGGGTGAATGCCCTGTTGAAAGGTGTTGAGCATCCCGGTCATCGCATCAGTCTCCCAGCTGGTTCGGCATATGGCTCTGGTGGTTCTCAAGATACCAGGTCGCAATCTCCTCGCGCGTCGCCCACCATACGCCGGGCAACGACTTCGCATAGGCGATGAATTCGCGCAGCGCCCGCACCCGGTGGGCGCGCCCCGAAACATGCGGGTGCAGCCCCACATTCATGATCCGGCCCGTCGTCTCGCCTTCCTTGTAGAGCACATCCAGCTCCTCGATCAGGATATCGCGAAACTGGTCGGTGGTATAATTGCGCCGCGTCAGCAGCGTGAAATCATTGATCTCGTTCGAATAGGGCACCGACACGATCGGCCCATTCGGGGTGCGCAGCAGATAGGGCTGATCATCGTTCATGATGTCACAATAAAAGGTGCAGCCAGCTTCCGCCAATATGTCGGCGGTCTGCAGCGTGCCGCGAAGGCTCGAGCTCAGCCAGCCCTTGGCCTTGCGCCCGGTCTCGGCCTCATATTTGGCCAGAGACGCCAGCACGATCTCGCGCTCCTTGGCCGGGTCGGCGTGAAAGTCGGTCAGCAGTTCGCCCTGCTCCCAATTGTGCGCCAGAAGCTCCCAGCCCCGGTCAAGACAGGCCTGCACCATCGGTCGCCGCCGGTCGAAGGTCACCGCATTGGTCGTGCAGCTCGCCTTGGCGCCCATCTCGTCAAACAGCTCATAAAGCCGCCAGATGCCCACCCGCTGGCCATATTCGCGCCAGCTGTAATTGGGAAAGTCCGGCACGCGCCCCGGCAGCACATCGGGCAGGATCGGCGGCCCGCCCGCATAATAGGGCCGGTCGGTATCCTTGGTCAGGTCCCATGTCTCCAGATTGAAGGTCAAAATGAGCGCCACCCGCGCCCCGTTCGGCCAGCGCAGCGGCTGACGTTCAGAAATGGGAATGTAAGGATAGTCCATGCCGCTCTGCTACGCCCTCGCTCCGCTCGCGCGCCGCCCGCGCGCCCAAGTCTCCGCATCGTGGATAATGTCCCGCCCGGCCGTAACGGCACCCCCGCTTGACCAACACCTTGACCAACACCGCGCCCCCGTCCAGAAACGCGCCATGGATGCCGCCGCCATTTCCGCCCTCAGTTTCGAAGACGCGCTGAAGCGCCTCGAAGCGATCGTTCACAGCCTCGAAAGCGGCACCGCCAGCCTTGAGGATTCGATCGCGCTCTACGCCGAGGGCCAGGCGCTGAAGGCGCATTGCGAGGCCAAGCTCGCCAAGGCCAGCGCTCGCATCGAGGCGATCCAGACCGACGAAACCGGCGCTGCAGTGGCCGTGCGCCCCTTCGATGCCGATGCCGGCGCCTGAATGACCGCCGCCATGGCCGCGCCTTCCAAAAGCCTCCGCCCCGCCCTTGACGCCATCGGCAAGGCCATCGACCAGCGCTTCGACCGGCTGCTCACTGTCCCCGAAGACACCCGCGCGCCGTTGTTCAAGGCGATGCGCCATGCCGCCATCGGCGGCGGCAAGCGCATGCGCCCGCTGCTCGTGGTGGCCTCGTGTGATCTCTTCGATGTGCCGCGCGAACGGGCGCTGCGCGTGGCGCTCGCCATCGAATGCATCCATGTCTACAGCCTCATCCACGACGATCTGCCGTGCATGGATGATGATGACATGCGCCGCGGCAAGCCCACCGTCCACAAGGCCTTTGATGAAGCCACCGCCGTGCTGGCCGGCGATTCGCTCCATGATTTCGCCTATGATCTGCTCAGCCACGAAGACACGCACCTCGATCCCTTTGTCCGCATCGACCTGATCCGGGCATTGACCGCCGCCTCAGGCGCCATGGGCATGGCCGGCGGCCAGATGATGGATCTTGTCGCCGAACACACCGCCTATGATCTGGGCGGCGTCACAAGGCTCCAGCAGCTCAAGACCGGCGCGCTCATCGGCTTCTGCCTCGAAGCCGGCGCCATCATGGGCGATGTTCCCGAGGCCGAGCGCACGCCGCTCAGGGGCTATGCCCGCGATCTCGGCCTCGCCTTCCAGATCGCTGATGATCTGCTCGATGTCGAAGGCTCGGAAGAAAAGGCCGGCAAGGCGCTGCGCAAGGATGAAGACGCCGGCAAGGCCACCTTCGTCTCGCTGCTCGGCATCGAGCGCGCCCGCACCCAGGCCCGCATGCTCATCGATCAGGCCATCGAGCATCTCGCCCATTTCGATCACCGCGCCGACCTCTTGCGCGCCATCGCCCGCTTCGCCGTCGAAAGGGACCGCTGACATGACCCGCATCGGCGTTTATCCGGGCACCTTCGATCCGGTCACGCTCGGCCATATGGACATCATCCGCCGCGGCGCCAAGCTCGTCGACAAGCTGGTCATCGGCGTCGCCACCAACCCCTCCAAGTCGCCGATGTTCACGCTCGCCGAGCGCAAGGACCAGATCCTCCGCGAAACCGCCGACATCGCCAATGTCGAGGTGGTCGAGTTCGACGCGCTGCTGATGACCTTCGCCGAGCGGCAGGGCGCCAGCCTCATCGTGCGCGGCCTGCGCGCGGTCGCCGATTTCGAATATGAGTTCCAGATGGCCGGCATGAACCAGCAGCTCAACAACAGCATCGAGACGGTGTTCCTCATGGCCGATGTCGCGCTCCAGCCCATCGCCTCGCGCCTCGTCAAGGAAATCGCCGTCTATGGCGGTGACATCTCCCGCTTCGTCACCCCCGCCATCGCCGCCGATGTCGTCGCCCGCGTCAACCAAACCGGCCGCAAGGGCAGCTGATCATGCGTTACCTCCTCGCCCTCCTGCTCATGCTCGGCCTCGCCAGCGCCGCCCATGCCCAGGCGCGCGGCCCCAGCGCGGCTGATCTCAAGGCCCCGCCCGAGCTGCCCAAGATGACCGCGCCCAGCAAGATCCTCGGCATGCTGCCGCAAAACGACCCCGAAAACATCCTCGTCCTCGATCTCTCGAGCGGCGGCCGCGTCCGCATCGCCATGCGCCCCGACGCCGCCCCCAAGCATGTCGAGCGCATCAAGACGCTCGCCCGCCAGGGCTTTTACGATGGCACCATCTTCCACCGCGTCATCGAAGGCTTCATGGCCCAGGGCGGTGATCCCACCGGCACCGGCACCGGCGGCTCCGAACTCCCCAATCTCGAAGCCGAATTCAACGAGCTGCCCCATGTCCGCGGCGCCGTCGCCATGGCCCGCGCGCAGGAAGAAAACAGCGCCAACAGCCAGTTCTACATCGTCTTCCAGCCGGTCATGAAGCTCGACCGCAATTACACCATCTTCGGCCGCGTCATCAGCGGCATGAACTGGGTCGATGCCATCGAGCGCGGCGAGCCCCCGCAAAACCCCACCCGCATCCTGCAAGCCTCGATCGAAGCCGACGGCAAGCCCGCCCCCGAAGCCCCCGCTCCGGCCGAAAACCTCGGCGGCGTCCTCGACGATCTCGGCGTCAGCCTGCCCACCGCCCAGCCCAACTGAGCCCGGCGCTGGCCTGATGCGCGTCGCCGATTTCGATTTCGACCTGCCACCAGACCGTATCGCGCTGCGCCCCGTCTCGCCCCGGGACAGCGCCCGCATGCTCGAAGTGCGAGGGAGCACGCTGTCCGACTGGATCATGCGCGACCTCCCCCAGCGTCTCGCGCCCGGCGATGTCCTCGTCGTCAACGATACCCGCGTCATCCCCGCCCAGTTCAGCGGCACCAGCGGCAATGCGCAGGTCGGCATCACGCTCCACAAACGCGAGGATCTCGCCCGCTGGTGGGCCTTCGTCAAAAACGCCCGCCGCCTCAAACAGGGCATGCCCGTCACACTCAGCACCAGCCTCACCGCCACGCCCGAAGCGCGCGGCGAAGACGGCAGCTGGCTGCTGCGCTTCGAAGCCGATGGCCCGCTCGAAGCCGCCATGGCCGCGGCCGGCACCATGCCGCTCCCCCCCTATATCGCCAGCAAGCGCGCCATCGACGAGAAAGACGCCGAAGATTACCAGACCCTCCACGCCAAGAAGGACGGCGCGGTTGCCGCCCCCACCGCCGGCCTGCACTTCACCCCCGCACTCTGGCAAGCCCTTGAAGCGCGCGGCGTAATGCGCGAAACCGTCACCCTCCACGTCGGCGCCGGCACCTTCCTCCCCGTCAAGGCCGACCGCACCGAAGATCACAAGATGCACAGCGAATGGGGCGAAATCCCCGCAGATGTCGCCGCCCGCCTCAACACCGCCCGTGCAAGCGGCGGCCGCATCATCGCGGTGGGCACCACATCGCTCCGCGTCCTCGAATCCGCCGCCACCCCGTCGGGCCTCCACCCCTTCCGCGGCGACACCGACATCTTCATCACCCCAGGCTACAAATTCGCCGCCATCAGCGGCCTCATCACCAACTTCCACCTGCCCAAATCCACCCTCTTCATGCTGGTCAGCGCCCTGATGGGCCTCGACACCATGCGCAAGGCGTACGCGCATGCCATCGCCCAGAACTACCGCTTCTACAGCTACGGCGACGGCTCCCTCCTCCTGCCCTGAAGGTGGTGTTCGGCCATCGTTCATGTCCGCCATGCGCATCTTCGCAAATGGCCAGCACAACCCCAGCCGCAGTCCTGCTCGTCCTTGCGCTCCTGTTGCTGGCATCCACAGCCCAGGCCCAGCCCGAAACGCGGCTCCGCATCACTGACCGGACCGGCAACACCCGCTTCGATCTTCCGGCGCTCAAGGTTGACAGGCACGGCGTCGCCCGCCTCGTCGACCGAACCGGCAACACGCGCCATGACTTGCCCTCGATCAGGCTGGACCACAAGGGCCGGGCACGCCCCGTCGACCGCACCGGCAACATGCGCCACGACCTGCCATTGGCGAGCCGATAGCCGCAATGCGGCCGCCTCCCGGCGATTTCCTGCCAGATCATAGCCAGTGAGCCGCTGCCCGCCGGCGATCTGACAAAATCAGCACCATTATGGATGCAAAAATCTCCGAGTCGCGGCCATCAATCCCGCGATTCCAACGCGTTAATTGTAAAATCTGAACCAGAGACTGCAAAATAACCCATTGAAAAGATGAACAAAGGCTTACTGTAAAATTACCGTAATCTTAAAAAAGTTTGAACTCTTCGTTAATTTCTGCAATTTCTCCCTCGCAACCATGCAAGGGGACGTGTCATGAACAAGGCCATCATCGCTGCTGCCGCCATCGCCGTTCAGGCGCTTCCGGCCTCTGCTGTCACCGTCATCAGCAACCAGACCGGCGCCCCCGATCCGGGTATGCCGGCCGGCTTCACCACGGTCATCGATTTCGACAATCCGACGCCCGCCGGCATCGACAATATCACCTCGCCCGTCGGCAATGTCTTCACCGGGTCGGGCAGCGTCGGCGGCCAATATGCGGCGCCCGCCGGCACCACGACCAACTATCAGGCCGTCCGTTCCGGCGGCTCAAGCATCTTCGACTTTACCGATTATCTCGCCGCCCAGGACCTGCCCAACCATGTCCTGACCGGCTTCAGCCTCTATTGGGGGTCGATCGATCTCTACAACACGCTTCAGATCGGGCGCTATACGGGCAGCGATTTCACCGTCGTTTCCAGCTTCACCGGCGCTGATTTCCCGCCCGCCAACGGCAGCCAGCCCGCCAATGTCACCAACCGCCGCATCACCTTCGGCATCGACAGTGGCGACGCCGTCAACGCCGTGCGCTTCCTCTCGAGCCAGAATGCCTTTGAGTTCGACACCATCGGCATCACCGCTTCGGTGCCCGAGCCGGCCTCCTGGGCCATGCTCATCGCCGGTTTCGGCCTCGTCGGCGCCACCATGCGCCGCCGCCGTCAGCAGCCGGGCCGCGTGCTCGCCTGAGGCCCGACCGCCCTTGGCCACCGACCATCTGCGGGCGCGGATGGTCGGTCGCCTGGCCTGAATGCTCTTGGCCACCGACCATTCGCGGGCGCGGATGGTCGGTCGCCTGGTTTCACCAGCCGCCAAAACGCGGCCACTCGGCCTCAATCCGCCCGCCCGCCCCCATCACCGCATAGGCGCCATGCTGCGCCGCCGTCGCGCAGGCATGGTTGGGCAACACCCGCACCTGCGTGCCAATCGGCAGACGCGGCGCCCGCCCGCCGCTGCCCTCTCGCAGCGCCAAAATCCCATGCTCCTGATTGACCTCGCGCACGATCAGATCGCCAAATGGCCGTCCTGCCACATCGCAGACCAGTCCATAGCCCTGGTCCACCGCCTGCCCCGCCGTCCCCCGGTCGCGTGACAGCGCCGTCCAGCCCGCATCGATGATCGCATCGCCCGTGCCATGCTGATGCCCGATCACGGTGGCCAAAACCGAAATCGCGATATCCTCCAGCCCGCACACCCCGAGCCCCGCCATCACCAGATCAAAGAACATATAGACCCCGGCGCGCACCTCGCTCACCCCGGCGAGATCGCGCGCAAAATGCGCCGTCGGCGTCGAGCCCACGCTCACGATCGGCGCCGGCAACCCGGCCTCGCGCAAGATGCGGGCCGAGAGCACCGCGCCCGCCCGCTCGGTCTCCGCCGCCGCCGCCATCGCGTCCGGCCCGCCGCCCGCATAAGAGCCGCCCGAATGGCTCATCACGCCCGCCAGCGCCGCCCCGCCCTCCTGCAGCGCCCGGCCCACCGCCAGCAGCGCCGCCGCGTCCCCGGCCTTCACCCCGGCGCGCTTGCCATCAACATCAATCTCGATCAGCGCGCGCTGGGCCGTGCCGCTCTCGCGCGCATGCGCCGCCACCGCCTCCGCCGCCGCAACACTGTCCACCACCAGCATCAGCCCGCCGCCGGTCTGCGCGCAAAGCGCCGCCGCCCGCCCCAGCTTGCCCGGCGCGATGGTCACCGCATAAAGCATGTCGCGCACACCTGCGGCGGCAAATGCCTCCGCCTCCTTCAGCGTCGAAACGGTGATCGCCGCGCCCGCGCCCGCCATCACCCGCGCCGCCACATCAAGCGATTTCGCGGTCTTCATGTGCGGGCGCAACATCACGCCAAATGCGTCCATCCGCGCCTGCAGCCGTGCAATATTGCGGTCCATCCGCACCGCGTCCAGCAGCAGGCAGGGGGTCTCGGCCTCCATCAACGCGTTCATCCTCAGCCTCCCCGCTCCCCGCCCCGCTGCCCGTCTCGCCGCCTGAAAGCGGCCGGGTCGATCCCGTGCCGGGCCAGCTTGTCATAAAGCGTCTTGCGCGGCAGCCCCAGCCGCGTCACCGCCGCACTGATCCGCCCATCACACGCGCTCAGCGCCTCGCGCAGCAGCCCGGCCTCGATCCGCGCCATCCGCGCCGCCAGCGTGTCGCCGCCGGCCTCCGCCGCCGTCCAGTTTGTCCCGCCCCCGTCCCCGCCCGCAGCCGCGCCTGCGCCCCCGATCTGGCTCTCGATGCCCAGCACATGGCGCTCGGCATAATGCGCCAGTTCGCGCAAATTTCCCGGCCAGTCATGGCCCAGAAGATGCGCGCGCACGCCCATCGGCAGGCCGTCCTCGGCCAGCGCCAGCCTCACCCCGAAGCGCCGCGCCGCATCGGCCGCCAGCCGCGCAAACAACAGCGGCACATCCTCGCGCCGCTCGCGCAGCGGCGGGATCCGCAGTCTGAGCGCCCCCAGCCGCACCAGCAGCGCCGGGTTGAAGCGCCCGGCCCCGGCCTCGGCGCGCAAATCGGTGCCGGTCGCAGCAATCACCCGCACATCAAGCGGCTTGGCATCGAGCGCGCCGCCATCCAGCGTCGCCCCCAGCCGCGCCTGCAACGCCGCGTCCATCGCCTCGATCCCGTCCAGAAACAGCGTGCCGCGCGAAGCCAGCGCCAGCTTGCCGCCCGCCGGTCCGCTGCCGCGCGGCCGCCGCCCGCTCTCATCGCCGTACAGTGCCTCGGCCAGCATCGCCGCCGGCACCGCGCCGCAGTTCAGGCCCACAAAGGCGCGTGCCCTGCGGCGGCTGGCGTCATGCAGCAGCCGCGCCAGCTGGTCGCGCCCGGTCCCCGCCTCGGCCTCGATCAGCACATCAATCTCCGCCTCGCCAATATGCGCCAGCGTCGCGCGCAGCGCCGTCATCGCCGCACTTTCGCCCGCCAGCGGCAGCACATGGGCAAAAGGCCCGCCCGCCAGCGGCTCGGCGTCCGCCTCGGCGGCAGCGCGCAACCGCCGGTTCTCCAGCACCAGCCGCCGCTTCTCCAGCGCCCGGCCCAGGCTGGCGATCAGCCGTGCCGGCGCAAAGGGCTTGGCCAGAAAGTCATAGGCGCCCTGCTGCAGCGCCCGCACGGCTGCATCAATGTCGCCGTGGCCGGTGATGAAGATCAGCGGCAGATCGGGATCCAGCGCGCGCAGCCCCTCAAAAAACTGCCAGCCGTCCATCCCCGGCATCCGCAGGTCCGACACCACCACGCCTTCAAAGCGCGCATCGAGCCGCGCCAGCACCGCCGCCCCGTCGCTCGCCACCTCCACCTCATGCCCGGCCAGCTGCAAGCTCGTCGCCAGCCCCGCCGAAAGCGCTGCATCATCCTCCACCAAAAGCACCCGGCCCGTCATGCGGCTGCCGCCTCCAGACCGGTCGCCGCCGGCAGCTCGATATCAAAGCGCGTGCCGCTCTTGCCGCTCGTCGCAAGCCGCAGCTCGCCGTCCATCGCCCGGCAGATATCGCGGGAAATCACCAGCCCAAGCCCCAGCCCGCGCGGCTTGCTGGTCTGAAACGGCGTGAACAGTTTGGCCCGGATCGCACGCGGCAGGCCCGGCCCGTCATCCGCCACCGAAATCCGCACCCGCCCGGCCGATGTTGCCGCCTCGATCCCGATCCGCGTGGCGCCCGCGTCCATCGCATTCTGCAACAGATTGACCAGCACCTGCTCCAGCCGGATCCGGTCGGCCATCACCCGCACGCCCTCGCCCACCCCGCTGCTGTCGATATGCACCGCGTCGCCGCGCCCGCGCACCAGCATCCGCGCGCCCGTCACCGCATCCTCCAGCCGCACGGCCTGCGCCGGCCCGTCCGATTTGCGCGCAAAGTCCCGCAATTCCCCGGTAATCCGCCCGATCCGCTCGGTCAGCCCCTCGATCGTGCCAAGCGCCGCCTCGGCCTCGGCCATGTCGCCGCGCGCCAGCAGCGCCCGGGCATTGTGCGCCCAGCTGGCAATCGCAGCCACCGGCTGGTTGATCTCATGCGTCACGCCGGCCGCAATCTGCCCCAGCGTCGTCAGCCGGTTGGCCTGCTCCAGCTCCTGGTGCAGCAGCAGCAGCGCGGCTTCCGCCTTGCGCCGCGCCTCGATCATCCCGGTCAGCTGCGCATTGGCCGCGCTCAGCTCGCGCGTCCGCGCCGCCACCCGTGCCTCCAGCTCGGCCTGCGCCTCGGCCCGTGCGGCCGCAGCGCGGGCCGCCCGCGTGCGCCGCTGCATCAACAGCCAGCCGCCCAAAATCAGCGCGGCGGCCACCAGCAGCGTCACCGTGCTCGCCGCCGTCACCGCCGCATCCACCGCACCGCTCGCGGGCTGCAACAGGTTGAGCGTCCAGCCCGCCATCGCCGTCGCGGTCGCGGCGCGCACATATTCCGCCGTGCCGCCGCCGGGCCGCGCCGCCTCCACATGCACCGGATTGTCCGCCACCGCCCGCACGCCGAGGTCCGCTTCCTTCCGAAACCGCCAGTCCTCCACCGTGGTAATGATCACCCGCCCATCCCCGTCGGTCACAAACACCGGCGCCCCGGCCCGCGCCCATTCCGCCTCCAGCCCAGAAAAATCGATCTTCGTCACCACCACGCCCAGCGGACCCGCCGGCCCCTCCACCCGCGCCGAAAGATAAAGCCCCGGCTGGTTGGTCGTCGTCCCCAGCGCAAATTGCTCGCCGCGCCCGCCCGCCATCGCTTCGGCAAAATAATCGCGAAAGGTGAAGTCCCGCCCGACAAAGCTCAGCGGCGTGCCGGCATTGCTCGCTGCCACCGTCCGCCCGTCCGCATCGATCACATAGATCGCCGCCGCCGCCGTGGTCGCCTCCAGCCCAGCCAGCCGCCCATCCAGTGCCCTGAGCGCCGCCGCCCCGCCGCTCTCCAGCGCCGCCGCCAGCGCCCCGTCGCCCGCCAAAACCATCGGCAGCGCCCGGTGCCGCTCCAGCGCGCTGCGCAACACCGCCTCATAAAGGCTCGCCGAAGCGGCCGCCTCGCGCGCCAGCGCCGCATCGGCCTGACGCCCCGCCACCAGCCCCGCCGCCCAGCTCGCCGCCAGCGCCAGCCCCACCGCCAGCGGCAGCGCCGCGCGACCCAAAAACAAGGCAACAGCCGCCATCATCCCCACCCAATAGGCGGTTTCCCGCACATCAAAAAGCCCAAATGTGCGAAAATCCACACAAAAAATCTCGCCGTCAGAGCAATTATCCCAATAGTATCAAGAAGACATCAAAATTCACAAAACCCCTTGCCCCCGCGAATCGAAAGCCCAACGGTCGCGCGCTCAAGGCCGGAAAACGGGGCCGGCAGGGCAGGGGAGCGAACCATCGCCACAGGCGTATCATATCAGCCGCGCGCGGCCGGGCGGACACCGCTCTATGCGCAGCTCTATGTGCAGGTGCTCGCCGCCATCGTGGCCGGCGGCCTGATCGGCCATTTCGCGCCCGAAACCGGCGTCGCCCTCAAGCCGCTGGGTGATGCCTTCATCAAGCTCGTCAAGATGATCATCGCCCCGGTCATCTTCCTCACCATCGTCACCGGCATCGCCGGCATGCGCGACCTCGGCTCCGTCGGCCGCGTCGCCGGCAAGGCCTTTGCCTATTTCCTCTTCTTCTCCACCGTCGCCCTCATCATCGGCCTCATCGTCGCCAATGTCGTCCAGCCGGGCGCCGGCATGAACATCGATCCCGCCACGCTCGCCACCGGCGAAGTCGATGATTACGCCCGCAAGGCCAAGGACCAGACGCTCACCGCCTTCCTCATGGGCATCATCCCCGAAACGGTCGCCGGCGCCTTTGTCTCGGGCAATCTGCTCCAGGTCCTGTTCATCGCCATCAGCTTCGGCATCGCGCTCGCCATGGTCGGCGAGGCCACCCAGCCGCTCATCCGCATCCTCGAATCGCTCGCCGCCGGCTTCTTCAAGCTCGTCGCCATCTTCATGCGCGCCGCCCCCATCGGGGCCTTTGGCGCCTTCGCCTTCACCATCGGCAAATATGGCATCGGCTCCATCGCCAATCTCGCAGCCCTCGTCGCCACCTTCTACTTCACCTCGCTGCTCTTCGTCCTCGTTGTCCTTGGCGGCGTCGCCCGCGCCAGCGGCTTCTCCATCCTCACCCTCATTTCCTATCTCAAGGCCGAGCTGCTGCTTGTGCTCGGCACCAGCAGCTCCGAATCCGCGCTGCCCAGCCTGATGGAAAAGATGGAGCGCGCCGGCTGTCCCAAGCCCATCGTCGGCCTCGTCGTCCCCACCGGCTACAGCTTCAATCTCGACGGCACCAACATCTACATGACGCTGGCCGCGCTGTTCATCGCCCAGGCCACCGGCATCGAGCTCAGCTGGGGCGAGCAGCTGCTCCTGCTGGGCGTCGCCATGCTCTCCTCCAAGGGTGCCGCCGGCGTCACCGGCGCCGGCTTCATCACGCTCGCCGCCACTCTCACCATCGTGCCCAGCGTGCCCATCGCCGGCATGGCGCTCATCCTCGGCATCGATCGCTTCATGTCCGAATGCCGCGCGCTCACCAATTTCATCGGCAATGCGGTGGCCACCATCGTCGTCTCGCGCTGGGAAGGCGCCATCGACGAAGCCGCCTTCGCCGCCGTCTTCGCCGAGCGCCGCTTCGGCCCGCAAATCGCCGTCCCCGGCCCCGAGGCCGACAGCGACTGAGTTCAACCACAACAACCAACCACAAGAACCAACAGGGGAAGACCAATGAAGATGATGACCAACAGCAGCACCCTCGCGCTCGCCGCAGCCCTGCTCGCCGGCCCCGCGCTCGCGCAGCCAGCCGCCGCCCCGGCACCGGCCCCGGCCGAAGCCGAAGAAATCGTCGTCACCGGCTCCAACATCCGCGGCGCCTCCGACAGCGGCGCCATCGCCGTCACCGTGCTCAGCTCCGAAGAGCTCGAAGCCTTCGGCGTCAACTCCACCGGCGAGCTCTTCGAAAACATCGCCCAGGCCGGTGCGGCCGAAATCAACGGCGCCGCCGATGGCCCCAATGATGCGCGCGGCGACGTCGCCACCATCAACCTGCGCGGGCTCGGCACCGGCAACACGCTGGTCCTCCTCAATGGCCGCCGCATCGCCGCCCATGCCGTCAATCAGGATATCGGCTCCACGCCGCGCCAGATCACCAACGTCAACGCCTTCCCCGCCGCCGGCATCGACCGCGTCGAAGTGCTGCGCGACGGCGCCTCGGCGCTCTACGGCTCCGATGCCACCGCCGGCGTCGTCAACACCATCCTCGATTCCGATTTCGACCGGGTCCGCGCCACGCTGCGCTATTCGGGCGTCGAAGGCACCGGCTCCGATGAAATCCAGGGCGATGTCGCCTTCGGCCTGAAGTTCAACCAGGACCGCACCCGCATCTTCTTCACCGGCGGCTATTTCGAGCGCACCGGCCTGTTCGCCTCCGAGCTCGACAATCAGTTCAACACCGTCGACAAGCGCGGCTTCCTCGGCGACGATCCCTTCGGCACCGACACCACCGACTTCCGCAACACCTCCACCTCCTCGCCCTTCGGCCAATATCAGGCCGGTGCGGTCAATGCGCAGGGCGTCTTCGTCGGCCAGCGCATCCGCGTCGGCTCCAGCGCCATCACCAACAGCAGCGGCACCTTCCATGTCCAGCCGTGCAGCTTCCCCGGCACCCGCGCCGTGCTCGGGGATCGGCCCGAGGGCTGCATGGGCCTTGATGACGGCAATCTCGATGTCGGCCTGCGCTATGATTTCAATGCCAACCAGCCCAACAACGCCCTCGATCAGGGCGTGATCATCCAGCAGGATCCGGTCAGCGCACGCGGCCGCCAGCTCATCTCCAACGCCAATCGCCTCAATCTCTACAGCGTCTTCGAGCATGAGTTCGGCAGCGGCCTCGAATTCTTCGCCGAGGGCCTTTATTACCGCGCCAAGACCTCGTCCAACCGCGCCACCCAGCCGCTCGATTCCGGCCTCGCCTTCCTCGTCGTGCCGGCCTCCAACTATTGGAACCCGTTCGGCCCCGAAGGCAGCCCCAACCGCCTGCCCGGCCTCAACAGCAATGATGTCGGCGCCGAAGGCAGCGACGTGCTGCTGCTCAACTGGCGGCCCACCGATCTCGGCCCGCGCTTCATCACCACCGACACCGAAACCTACCGCATCATGGCCGGCCTGCGCGGCAATTTCGGCAATTGGGATTGGGAAGGTGCGATCGCCAACAGCTCCAACCAGACATCGGATGAAGAGACCAACCGCCTCTCCAAGACGCTGCTGCTGGCCGAGCTCTCAAAGTCCACGCCCGATGCGATCAACCCCTTCGGCGGCCCCAATGCCAACACCCAGGAACAGTGGGACCGCGCCCGCATCGGCAGTCTCAATGTCGGCAAGACCACGCTGACCACGGCCGATTTCCGCATCTCCAATTCCAATGCCTTTGAAAACTGGGCCGGCCCCATCGGCATCGCTGCCGGTGTCGAATGGCGGCGCGAAAGCTACACCGAAGACCGTGACGAGCGGCTCGACGGCACCATCATCTTCTCCACCGAAAATGTCTCGGGCGGCTCCGATGTCGTCGGCGTCAGCCCGACGCGCGACAGCACCGCCAGCCGCAACGTCTTCGCCGGCTTCGCCGAAGCGCTGGTGCCGCTGGTGCGCGGCAATGACGATGGCCCCATGTTCAACGAGATCAACCTGCAGCTCGCCGTGCGCGGCGAATATTTCGACGATCTCGATGTCGGCGCGGTCAAGCCCAAGGTGGCGCTGTCATGGTTCCCCATCCGCGCCTTCAACCTGCGCGCCGCCTATTCCGAAGGCTTCCGCGTCCCCAACCTCGTTCAGCTCAACCGTGGCGACATCTCGCGCCTAAACCTCAACATCGAGGATTACTGGCGCTCGGCCGTCACCCGCGATCCCGGCTCCACCGGCGAGGCCTATCTCGCCTCGGTGCGCGAATCCAACCCCAATCTGCGCAACGAAAACACCAAGACCTTCGTCGTCGGCGGCGTGCTTGATGCCGCCAAGCTGTTCGACAGCCCGACCGTCCGGCGCTTCACGCTGAGCGTCGACTATTGGCGCTTCGAGCAGACCGGCGTCGTCGGCGCGTTCGGCAACCGCGAGGCGCTGGCCCTCGATTTCCTCGAGCGGCGTCAGGGCAGCTTCAACCCCAATGTCGTGCGCGCCGATCCCACCGCCGAAGACATCGCCGCCTTCGACGCGTGGAACGCCGCGAACCCGAACGACCAGCGCGACCCCGCCGGGGCCGTGCTGTTCGTCCGCGATCCCTATATCAACCTCGATCGTCAGGTCGCCGACGGCTTTGATTTCAGCCTCGCCACGGCGTTTGACTTCGGCAATCTCGGTGATTTCCGCCTCGGCATCGAAGCCACCTACCTCAAGACGCTGGATGTCGAGCGCAACGAGCTGCTGAATTCGCTCGCCGGCAATGACAATGACGTGTTCGGCAATGATTTCAGCATCCTCGAAGTCAACCGCATCCAGCTTGACGGCAATCCGCGCTGGCGCGCCAGCAGCACCTTCGGCTGGAGCAAGGGCGATGTCGGCCTTGGCGGCTCGGTGCGCTATGTCGCCGGCTTCCAGGACACTTCGGCCGATCTCACCATCGACGGCGAGACGGTGTTCTGGCAGGTCAAGGAAAACTGGCGCGTCAACCTGTTCGGCGATTATCGCTTCCGCATCGGCGGCGGCCAGAACGTCCGCCTGCGCGTCGGCGTCAACAATGTCTTTGATGAAGCCCCGCCGCTGGCCGATGAATCGCTCGGCTATCTGCCGCAATATCACCAGCTCAAGGGCCGGGAATATTACGTCCAGCTGCGCGGCAACTTCTGATGAGAAAGGCGGCGCTTCCGGTCCTGCTGCTCGCGGCTCTGGCCGGCTGCGCCACCTCATCACGCCCTGAACTCACGTCTGCCAGCTCAGCCCCACCCACCTTCGCCTTCGACGCCGCGCTCGCCGCAGCGCCCGTCTGCCAGGCCCCGGGGCTCAGCGTTCATGCCGGCTTCGAGCGCGCCGCGCTCGCCGCCTGCACCATCGGCGATGATGGCCATGTCCATGCCACCATCCGCGCCGAAGCCCAGCCCATCAACCCCAGCCCCTGGTACGGCATGGTCATCGCCTCGCAGCGCCCGGGCGAAACCCTGCTCACCCTCCATTATGAAGGCGGCAAGCACCGCTACCAGCCATGGCTGGCCACCGAAAATGCAGCGCCTGTAAGACTCGAGGCCGCCCGCCTCGCGGTTGCGCCCGACCGCACATCGGCCACGCTGCGCCTGCCCCCCGCCGCCGCCAGCCTGGTCATCGCCCAGCCGCCCGAAACCATCGAAGGCGTCCTCGCCCCGTTCGAAGCGCGGGTCCGCAGCGGCCAGCTCAGCCGCAGCACCGCCGGCTACAGCCTCGATCGCCGCCCGCTTCCCGTTTATCACCACCGCCCGGCAGGCGCGCGCGGCACCATCGTCATCCTCACCCGCCAACACCCGCCCGAAACCACCGGCCCCCAGGCCTTCGCCACCTTCACCGACGTGTTGCTCGGTGACAGCGCGCCTGCCCGCGCGCTGCGCCAGCGCCATGCGCTGATGATCTTGCCGCTGGTCAATCCCGATGGCTTCGCCCATGGCCATTGGCGGCAAAATCGCGGCGGCAAGGATCTGAACCGCGACTGGGGACCGTTCACCCAGCCCGAAACCACGGCGCTCGCCCGCGCCATGGAGGCCGAGGCGAAGCACGCCCCCATCCTCGCCGTGATCGATTTCCACTCCACATTCCGCGACGTCGTCTATGCCCCGCCGCTGCCAGACGGCCCCGATCTGGGTCAGGCCATGCTGGCCGGCATCGCCGATGACCTCGCGCGCGAAGAGGTGCGCATCGACCGCGCCCACAACCCCGGCAACGGCGTGCTGAAAAGCTGGGCCAAGGACCAGTTCGGCGTCGGCGCCCTGACCTGGGAAGTCGGCGACGACAGCCCGCCCGAACGCACCGCAGCACTGGCCGAAGCCGCCGCCCGCGCCCTCATCGCCAGCACGAACAACTGACAGGAGCCACCATGCGCCCCCGGACCCTCCTTCTCGCCGCCCTGCTTGCCGGCTGCGCCGCCCAAAGCGCCCAAACCGCCCCCGCCACCGTGCCCGCCCTGCTCGCCGAATTCGCCCGCACGCCCTCGCGTGACCGCGTCCCCGATACCGGCATCGTCCAGATCCCCGAGGTGCTGGCCAAGGCCGGCGTCCGCCGCATCACCATCGAAAACTGGGTCGAAGGCGGCGGCGGCAACCCCATCCCCGTCTGGCTGCTCAACCCGCCCAGCGCTGGCGCCGATGCCCCGGTCATGTTCGTCATGCACGGGGTCGGCCGCGATGCAGACCGCTACATGGCCGAATGGGTCGAGCTCGCCACCCGCGAAGGCCTGGTCATCATCGTCCCCGAATTCACCCGCGCCGCCTTCCCCGGCAATCTCAACTATAATTTCGGCGCCGTCCTCGACGAAGCCGGCAATGCCCGCCCCCGCGCCGCCTGGACCTATTCCGCCCTCGACACCATCTTCGAACGCGTCGTCGCCGCCGAAAAGCTCAGCGCAAAAACCTACATCCTCTTTGGCCACTCCGCCGGCGCCCAGTTCGTCCACCGTTTCGTGCTGCTCGGCGGATCGCCCAAAATGTCCCGCGCCGTCTCCGCCAATTCCGGCAGCTACACCTGGCCCATCGGCCCCAATGGCTGGCCCTTCGGCGTCTCCAATCTGCCACAGGGCCTGTGGCAGCCCGAGAGCGCCTTCGCTGCCCCCATGCTCGTCATGCAGGGCACCGCCGACAATGACCCCAACTACCCCAGCCTCCCGCGCCAGCCCGAAGCCATGGCCCAAGGCCCGCACCGCCTCGCCCGCGGCAAGGCCTTCTTCGCCGCCGCCCAGGAAGGCGCCGCCGCCGCCGGCGTCCCCTTCAACTGGTCCTGCGCCCTCATCCCCGATGTCGGCCATGACAATGGCGGCATGGCCCCCTATGCGCTGAAGCTGCTCCGCGCGCCCACGCTCCCCAAGGGCGGCGACTGCCGCCTGATGAAGAAGATCACGCCCGAATAAGCCAGATCAGCAGCGCCCCCAGCCCCAGCGTCGCCACCGAGGCATGGGCAATGATCGCGCTCGTCGCCGCCCCCGGCTTCGGTTTGGCGATCAGCGGAATGCACAGCCCGGTCACAAAGGCCATGGCCAGCCCAAAGGCCGCATACGGCCCCAGATCGCCCACCGGCGCCCGCGTCCCGTCCGGCGCGCCGCGCAGCAGCAGCACCAGCCCCTCCAGCGCGGCTGCGCCAATCAGCAGATGCACCGCGCTCGCCCCCTTGAAGGCCTTGCCCCCGGTCCAGAACTGAAACGCCAGCCAGCCCCCCAGCATGGCGGTTCCACTGAACAAAAGGGCCACAACGGCAATCGCGCTCATCCCCGCACCATAGCGCCTCACCGGCGCCTGCGGGAGTGGCTTTGAACGCCCGCCCGAAGTAAGGGGGCAGTCATGGACGAGCCCGCCCTCACCCCCGCGCCCGAAAGCCCTGAGGCCGCGCTCGACGAAAGCCGCCTCAGCCGCGGCTTCGTCGCGTCGGTCACCAGCGCGCTCGAAGCCGAAGACGCCGACACCGCGCGCGGCCTCGTCTCGCCCCTCCACCCGGCCGACATCGCCGATCTCTTCGCCCTCGTCCCCGAGTCCGCCCGCCGCCCCTTGGCCGCCGCCATCGGCGAAGCCCTCGACGCCAGCGTCATCGCCGAGCTCGACGATTACGTCCGCGACGATGTCCTCGCCCTGCTCACCCCGCGCGAAATGGCCGATGTCGTCACCAGCCTCGATACCGACGACGCCGTCGCCATCATCGAAGACCTTGAAGCCGATGAACAGCGCCAGGTCCTGCAAGCCCTCGCGCCCGCCGACCGCGCCGACATCGAAGCCGCGCTCACCTATCCCGAAGAATCCGCCGGCCGCCTCATGCAGCGCGAGCTCGTCGCTGTCCCCGAAACCATGACCATCGCCGACGTCATCGCCCATGTCCGCGCCACCACCGACCCGGCCACCGACTTCTGGGAAATCTTCGTCATCGACCCCGACCGCAAGCCGGTCGGGACCATGCGCCTCTCCTGGCTCCTCACCACGCCCCCCGACATCGCCGTCACCGACATCATGCAGCGCGAACAAACCCTCATCCCCGCCGATCTCGATCAGGAGGAAGTCGCCCTCATCTTCCAGAAATACGCGCTCATCTCGGCCGCCGTCATCGACAGCGCCGGCCGCCTCGCCGGCGTCATCACCGTCGATGACATCGTCAACGTCATCCAGCAGGAAGCCGGCGAAGACGTGCTCAAGCTCTCGGGCGCCGGCGACGGCGACATCAACGAACCCATCCTCACCACCTACCGCAGCCGCGCCCAGTGGCTCGTCACCAACCTCGCCACCGGCATCCTCGCCGCCAGCGTCATCGGCTTCTTCTCCGCCTCCATCGAAGCGCTGGTCGCGCTCGCCGCCCTGTCCCCCATCGTCGCCAGCGTGGGCGGCAACGCCGGCAACCAGACCATGGCCGTCACCGTGCGCGCACTCGCCACCAACCAGCTCACCGAAACCAACACACGGCGCACCATCATGCGCGAAATCAAGGTCGCGCTCCTCAACGGCCTCACCCTCGCGCTCATCATGGGCACCGCCACCGCCGCCTTCTTCACCAACGCCGCACTCGGCGCCGTCATCGCCGCCGCCATGCTGTTCAACATCATCATCGCCGGCCTCGCCGGAGTCCTCGTCCCCGTCACCCTCGACCGGCTCGATGCCGACCCTGCCGTCGCCTCCTCCGTCTTCGTCACCATGATCACCGATTCCATGGGCTTCTTCCTCTTCCTCGGCCTCGCCACCCTCGTCGGCGTCCAATATCTCGCCTGATGCTGCACCTCACCAAAGTCGCCGTCGGCTGCCCCGACCTCGAAACGCTGGCCCGCCTGCAAACCGAACGCTTCGGCCCCGCCGCCGCCGCCGCCCTCACCCGCTTCATGCCCAAACAAGCCACAGACCTCGCCGGCGGTTCGCTCTACTGGATCATCAAACACCGCATCATCGCCCGCCAGCCCATCCTCGGCCTCGCCATGGTCGAAACCCCCTGGGGCACCAAATGCCGCATCGACCTCGCGCCGGGCCCCATCCCCGTCCAGCCCCTGCCCAAACGCGCCCACCAGGGCTGGCGCTACCTCACCCCCGCCAACGCCCCCCCAGACCTCACCCCCGGCGACACCGACACCCTGCCCACCAACATGGTCCGCGAACTCCAGTCCCTCTGGCTCATCTGAACAGGGCAGGGGCCTCCGGCGGTCAAAAGGGCCTCCGGCGGCTGGGGCCTCAGGCCCCAGACCCCATTAGTGGAACCGCCCAAAGAAATCCGTCGCCCCGGACCTGATCCGGGGCCTAGGCGACGCCCGTCCCCCCAAGCCCAGCGCCGCAGGCTATAAATGCGCTACGCGCCGCCGCTGCCTTTTCAGGCCTTGTCCCAAACCAACGAATGGGGTCTGGGGGCGTCGCCCCCAGCCGCCGGAGGCCCTTCTGACCCGCCCGAGGCCCTTAACTGCCGCCGGAGGCCCAAAGGCCCCCGGCGCGCAGCCCCGATCAGCGGAAGCGGATGACGGCTTCGACCCCGTAGAGGCCTGGCAGGCCGCGGATGAAGGTCGGGATGCCGAAGCCGCCGCCGGTGTTGCCGGCGTCGAGCACATAGTCGTTGTCGAACAGGTTCTGGGCGAAGCCCATGATCTGCCAGTTGCCGTCCGGGTGCTGGAAGCCGGCGCGCAAATTGACCAGCGTCACCGGGCCCTGGCTGGTCACCGGATTGTTGGGCAGTTCGAAGAACACCGAGGAGCGGTAGGTCATGCTCGGCGTGAAGAACAGTTCGGCATCTTCCCACAGCGGCGCGGTCACGGTGCCGCCCATCGAGCCCTGCCACTTTGATTGCAGGCGGAAGCGGTCGCCCGCGAAGGCCACGAAGCGCGGGTCATCGTCCACCCGGGCGTCGATATAGGCGCCGTTGGCAAACACGCTCACTCGGTCGCTGAGCGACGCCGTCAGTTCGAGTTCGACACCCTTGTTGGTCGCCGAGCCGGCGCTGCGGGTCTGGGCGATCGGGTTGCCCTCTTCCTGCACGCTGATCTGGAAGTTCTTGTACTTCAGCAAATAGGCGCCGATGCCGAAGTTCACCGGGCCAAGGCGGCCCTTCATGCCGATTTCATAGTTGGTGGTCTTTTCCTCATCGATCAGCGTGTTGTTGGGCACGATCTGGCCGCTGGCGTCCCGTCGCGCGCCCAGGTTCACCACGGGCGAGCGGCGGCCCTTCGACCATGTCGCATAGAAGTTGATGCTGTCGCTGGCGCGGAACAGCAGGTTGGCGCGCGGCAGGAAGGCGTCGAAGCTGCCCGAGGAGCGCAGCACCTGCCCATTGGTGCTCGGCCCGCCGAAGAACAGCGGCCCGCCGGTCAGCGCGAGGTTGGGGATGTTGTTCGAGAAGCCGCTGTCGCGCCCTTCGATCAGATAGCGCCCGCCCACCGAGATTTCGAGGGCCGGTGTGGGGATCCAGGTCGCGTCAAGGAAGAAGGAGAGCGAGTCGAGTTCGGCTTCGTTGCGGAAGATCTCGGCCGCATAGGGCGCGGCCTGCAGCGCGCCCTGGGTGAAGATGCTCGTCACCTGCGCCGCGCTCACCACGCCGGTCGCATTGTTGATGCAGCCCAGACCGGGGATCACATTGGCCGCGCACTGCAGCAGCGTGCCTTCCTCGGTGCTGAACGGCACGCTCTGAAAGCCCTTTTCCCAGAAGTAGTTGATGCCGCCAAAGGCGCGGAAGGTGTCGCTGTCATAGTTGATGCGGCCTTCGGCGCTGATCTGCTCGCCGCGCGCGTCTTCGGCGAATTCCAGATACCAGGCCTGAGTGCCGTCGGCGTCGAACACTTCGTTCGAATCGAAGTTCCGGTAGCCGGTGACGAGCGTGTAGCTGAAGGCGCCGTCGGTCTTGTAGTTGGCGGTCAGGTTGAGGTCATAGACGTTGCGCACAAGGCCCAGTTCGCCGCCAAGGTCGCGCTCGCTGAACGGCGAGCCCGAGATTTCGGCGAAGGTGAAGGGCGAGGTGTCGCCGCCGGTCGGCGCGAAGGTGCCGCTCTTGAAGGCGGTGCCGGGCGCGCGCTGGCCGTCATAGGTGCCGACCAGATCGAGGGTAAAGCGGTCGGACGGCGTGTAGCGCACCGAGACGCGCGCGCCATATTGGTCCTGGCCATTCAAGTCGCGCACGCGCGGCCCGTTCGGCGTCTGGCTGTCGGGCGTGCCGGCGATGTTGGGCACCACACCGTTCCGGAGCTTGACCGCACCGGCCACGCGCACTGCGATGGTGTCATTGCCGATGTTGATGAAGCCGTCGAGGCGGCGCTGGTTGAAATTGCCATAGGCCGCGCGCAGCTCGCCCGACATGCCGGGCTGGGCCTTGTTGGTGATCACCGAAACGACGCCGACGGCGGCGGCGGTGCCGAACAGCGTCGATTGCGGCCCCTTCACCACTTCGACGCGCTCAAGGTCGTAGAGGTCGAAATAGCTGCCGCGCGAGCGCGAGACGTCAACGCCGTTCAGATAGACGGTCACCGCCGGCGCGCCCTGCGAGCTGCCGGTGTCGGACGTGATGCCGCGAATCACGAAGCCGGGGTTGTTGGGGGACTGTTCCTGAATGTTGAGGCCGGGCACAAAGCCGGCCAGCTGGTCAAACTGGGTGATGCCGATCTCGCGCAGCGTGCTGCCGGTATAAGCCGTCACCGTCACCGGCACATCGACCAGGCGCTGCTCGGTCTTCTGCGCGGTCACGATGATCTCGTCGCCAATCGACGCGGTGTTGGAGGCGCCCTCGGCCTGTGCCGTCTGCTGGGCGAGCAGCGGGGAGGCGAGCAGCATGGAAGAGGCAAGCAGCAGAGCGCGCATGACGAGGTTCCTGTCGGTTGGGATGAATGAGGCGGCGATTGCACCGCGCGCATGACAGGCGCGCGGCAGTATTGTTTCAGTTGCATGGCAATGCTGCACTGCGACATTTCTGCAACGCCTGCCGTCCGGCAGCGCCGCGCTTGCCCGCGTGACTTGCCGCTCCCGGCTTGCTAGAGGCGAGGCCATGGACTCGATTCCGCCGCCCGAAACGATGGTCACCAACGCCGCCCGGCTGTTCTGCGACGGTGACGAGCGGGGTGGTGATGGCCACCCCCGCGTCTGGCTGCAGATCGATGCCAGCGGCTTTGTCGATTGCCCCTATTGCGACCGCCGCTTCATCCTCGCTGGCGGCCCGGCAGACAGCGCCAGCAAAAGCGCTGCATGAAGCCACTGGTCCTCGCCGCCCTGCTGCTGGCCGCACCCGCCGGGGCCGCTGAAATCCTCGTTCCCCAAGGCCAACAGGCCTATCAGGACATCATCATCAAGGACCAGCCGATGCGCGCCCGCCTCGCGCTCGGCTTCGATGCCGCTCTGATCCTCAATCTTGAGCCGGCGCAGCGCGCCAATCTCAAGATCTTCCCACTCATCGGCAAGCAGACCTTCAAGGATGCGCTCATCCCCGGCGGCCGGGCGCTGTTCCGCTTCAACATCGTCCGCGTCGCGCCAAAAGGCTATGAAAGCCGCCGCATCCCCACCGTCTGGGTGGACAAGCCGATCGCTGACGATGCTGACGGCATCCTCTCCGCCTTCGCGCTCGATCAAGAGGTGCTGACCTTCCGGCTGCGCCCCGATGCGCCCGGCGACCGCGCTTACGCGCTGCCGCGCAAGGGTACCAATTCCGCCTCGATGCAGACCCGTGTGGCCGATGAAAAGATCCGCGTCACCCTTGAGCTGAACGCGCCCGAAACCATCCTCAACGCCCGCGCCTATGAAGCGTTGGCCGAGGCCGGCATGGTCCGCAAGCAGCGTTCGGTCGGCCTGTGGCGGCCCTTTCCCGGCGTGGCGCTGCCGATCCAGCGGCTTGAAGCGCGCGACGGCGCCACGCTGATGGGCCTGCCGATCCGCAACGCCGCGGTGCGCATCACCGAAGCCGAGGCCAAGCGCATCGACGCCGAAGCTGAAGCCGGCACCTCGACCGCCGAGGATGACGAAGACGCCATTACCGTCACCGCCGACCGCCGCAAGAAAAGCGGTCGCTCGCCTTGGGTGCTGATCGGCCGTGACACGCTCGACAGGTGCAGCACCATCACCCTCGACCGCCCCGCCAAGCTCTGGCGCCTCGCCTGCAGCTTCTGAGCCGCCTGTCCTACACGCCGCTTTCCTGCTAGGCTGAAAAAACAGGATCGGGTCTGCAAATCCTCCGGGGCATCATCGTCTTGTAATCACGGCGTGCTGGACTAACCTTCCTGACCTTCCAGACCCCCCGAAACCCACCGGAAAAGGTGCGCCATGCCCCCCTTCACCACGCTCGAAGGCATGAAAAAAAACCTCGGCGGCTTCTCGGTCTCAAGGCTCATCCCGCAGCCCGCCTGCCGCAGCCTCGGCCCCTTCGTCTTCTTCGATGCGCTCGGCCCCGCCGACTTCGCTGCGCACGAAGGCATCGATGTCCGCCCCCATCCCCATATCGGTCTCGCCACCATCACCTGGCTGTTCGAAGGCGCGCTGACCCATAGAGACAGCCTCGGCACCGTCATCGACATCACGCCGGGCGCGGTCAACTGGATGACCGCCGGGCACGGCATCACCCACTCCGAACGCACACCCGACACCCTCCGTGCTGAAGGCCACCGCATCCACGCGCTTCAGGCCTGGGTCGCGCTGCCCCGCAGCCATGAGGAAACAGAACCGTCTTTTCAGCATGTTGCAGCCGCTGATCTGCCCGTCATCACCCGCCCCGGCGCCCGCATCACCCTCATCGCCGGCACCCTCGACGGCCATGCCTCGCCGGTCGTCTACCCCCATCCCATCCTCTACGCCGCCCTCGATCTCGACGCCGGCGCTGCCTTCGATCTGCTGCCCGAATGGGGCGAGACCGGCCTGTTTCTGGTGCATGGTGAAGCCGATCTCGAAGGCGCGGCTCTCATCCCCGAAACGCTGGCCCGCCCCGCCCCCGGCAAGGCCACACTGAAGGCCGAAAAGCCAAGCAAACTCATGCTTCTGGCCGGCGCCCCCATGACCGAACCGCGCCACCTCGAATGGAATTTCGTCCATCACGACAAGGCCCGGATCGCCGATGCCGTCGAGCGCTGGCGCAAGGGCGATTTCCCCATGGTGCCAGGCGAAACCGAGTTCATCCCCTATTGAGTAGCCCGCCACAGCGGCTAATGTCGCTCCATGGTCGCTCCCCTCTCCCCCACCGTCTCGGTCAGCCCGCAGATCGCCCCTGAAGACTGTTCAAGCCTTGCGGCGCAAGGCTTTACCACCATCATCAACAACCGCCCCGACGATGAGGCCCCCGGTCAGCCCAGCGGCGCCATGATCGAAGCCGCGGCCCGGGCCAGCGGCATGGGCTATGTCGCAATTCCCATCGATCACAATGGGTTCGGCCCCGATCAGGTGGTCGCCATGGTCGATGCCATCGCCGCCGCGCCCGGCCCGGTGCTCGCCTATTGCCGCTCCGGCACCCGCTCCACCCACCTCTGGGCGCTGGCCGAAGCCAGCTGCGGCACCGACCCCATGAGCCTCATCGAAGCCGCCGCGGCTGCGGGCTATGACATCGCCATGATGGCGGGAACGCTCAAGCATCTCGCCAGCCGATGATCTTCACCTCCATCCTCGGCGTCCTCACCCTCATCGCGCTGGCCTGGGCGCTGGGCTTCCGCAATCAAGCCCGCCTCGTCGATGCCGAAACCGCCGCCCTGGAGGCCGCAGGGAGCCTGCCGCGCTTCGAACCCGTTGAATCCATTGTTTCCGATGACGCCAAGGCTGCGCTCGTCTCGGCCCGCGACGGCCGCACCGCGCTGGTGATGGCCTTTGGTGACCGCTATGTCGTGCGCCTGCTGAAGGGCGCCGAGGCCCGGCTGGAGGGCGAGCGGCTGCACCTGCGCCTGCCCGAGCCCGGCTTCCCGCGCACAGCCCTCGCCCTTGGTCCCGACGCCGGACGATGGGCCGCCCGGCTATGAGCTTCCCCGATCCCGTCCAGCTCGCCATTCCCGCCTTCATTCTTGCGATGATGCTGGAAATGTTCGTCATTCGCGCCGGCGCCAAGGGCCAGTATGAGTGGCGCGACACCGGCACCAGCCTCGCCATGGGCCTTGGCAACACCATGGCCGCGGTGCTCGTCGGCGGCGGCATCGTCGCCCTGATGCATGCGCTCGCTGCCTATCGGCTGTTCGATCTGCCTTTGGCCTGGTGGCTGGTGCCGATCTGCTTCGTGGCCGAGGATTTCACCTATTACTGGTTCCACCGCACCGCCCACCGCATCCGCTGGTTCTGGGCCAGCCATGTCATCCACCATTCAAGCCAGCACTATAATCTCTCGACCGCGCTCAGGCAGACCTGGACAGGCTGGCTCTCGCTCTCCTTCGCGTTCCGCCTGCCGCTGGTGCTCATCGGCTTCCCTGTCGAGATGATCCTGTTCTGCGCCGGCCTCAACCTCGTCTACCAGTTCTTCATCCACACCGAAGTCGTCGGCCGGCTGCCGGCGCCCATCGAGTGGCTGTTCAACACTCCCTCGCACCACCGGGTGCACCACGGCACAAACCCCGGATATCTCGACCGGAATTACGGCGGCGTCTTGATCATCTGGGACCGGCTGTTCGGCACCTTCACCCCCGAAACCGAACGCCCGCGCTATGGCATCATCCACAATCTGGCCAGCTTCAACCCGCTCTGGGTGGCGGTGCATGAATGGGTCGGCATCGCCCGCGACGCGGCCCGCGCCCGCAGCCCGAAAGCGCTGGCCATCGCGCTGTTCGGCCCGCCCGGCGCCGTCACCGGCGAGACCAGCGACGCCATCCGCGCCGCATCGCCGCCCCAAGCTTATCCCGCCGAATGAGCCTGAGCCGCCGTCAGGCGCTGGGCTGGACGGCAGGCGCTGCGGCCACCCTCGTTGCCGTCCGCGCCGTCGATCAGGGGGTCATCCGCTTCTCCGACAGCCCGGCGCTCAAGGCCTGGGATGACTGGACCGGCCGCCGTCACAGCGGGCCTCTCGCGCTGGTCTCGGCCGGGCTGCTCGCCGCCTCGCCGCACAACACCCAGCCCTGGCGGTTTGCCATCGGCCGTCTCGGCGTCGACATTTTCGAAGAGCCGGAACGCGATCTTGGCGCCATGGACCCCTTCGGCCGCGAGCGACTGGCTGGGCTTGGCGGCGCCATCCACAACATGGCGATCGCCTCCACGGCGCTAGGCCGTCTCGCCACGGTGCGCCTGCTGCCCGACCCGGAAAACCTCGGCCATGTCGCACGCCTCGAACTTGATACGCCGAGCCGTTCCGCGCCGCCGCCCCATCCCTTGCTGCCCGCCATCGGCCGCCGCCACACCCACCGCGGCCCCTGGACCGGCGCGCCACTGACGCCCGAGCAGACCGCGGCGCTCCTTGATTTTCCCCGCCCGCCCGAGATCGCTGTGCAGCTGTTTGCCGCCGGAAGCCAGGCCGGCCAGCGCTTCGCCGCGTTGACGCTGGAGGCGACCGGAGCAATCGCGGCCGATACGGCGATGATGGCTGCCTCGCACCGCTGGTTCCGCCACAGTCGCGCCGCGCAGGACCGGCACAAGGATGGCCTGACGCTCGCCACATCGGGGGTGGCGCCCATGATGGCAGCCGCCGCCGCCATGCTGCCGCCGATGGGGGCGGCACAGGAGGGCCGCTATTGGCTCGAGGCCACCCGCGACAGCCATTTGCCGACCGCCAGCGTCTTTGGCCTGATCACCGCCACCGACCCATGGGACCGCCGGCTTGCGCTCCATGCCGGCCTTGCCTGGCAACGGCTTCACCTCATCGCCACCTCGCTCGGGCTCGTCGCCCAGCCGCTCAACCAGCTTCCCGAAATGATCGACCGCCAGCGTCAGCTCGGCACGGTACCGCGCTTTGCCCGCGCCGTTGATGCGCTCCCCGGCGTTGATGCAGCCCGTCGGCCGACGTTTGCCTTTCGTATCGGCCGTGCCGAGATGCCTGCCGGGCCAAGCCTGCGCCGTCCTGTGTCCGAAGTGATTGGCGCGCCGGCCCGGCTGGGCTTTGAAATCGAACGTGCGCGGGCCGAAACCGCCATTCGCGACGCCCAGCTGATGCGCCGCCTTGCCGAGGGAAATGCGGCATCCATCCCGTAGAAGCCGGATGGACAAATCTCTGCGCCTCGGATCTGGAATCGCTGCACTGCTGCTGGCGGCCTGCGGCGGCGAAACGTCCCGTTCTTCACAGACGCAAGCCCCCGCTCCAGCTCCCGCGCCTGCCCCCGCGCCCGCACCGGTCCCGTCTCCGGCCCCGTCGCCCGCCCCATCGCCCGCCCCATCGCCCGCGCCGTCGCCAGCAATGGATTTTGCTGCGATCGACGCGGCCATGGCGGCGTCTCCGGTGAATAATATTGCCTTGATGATCGGTGATGCGAATGGCGTTCTGCACAGTTTCCAGCGTGGACAAATGACCATCAACCGCAACATCGCCATCGCCTCGGCATCGAAGCTGCCGGCGGCCTTGACAGTGTGGCGGTTGATCGAGGCCGGGCGGCTGGCGGCAACGGACCGGCCGCAGTCCGTTCTTGATTTCTGGGCGCGTGATGCAGCGGATGCACGCAGCTTGGTGACGCTCGACACGCTGCTCGGCTTCACATCGGGCTTTTCGGGGGGCGATGTTGACGCTGGCTGCATCGGAAGCTCGCAGATCAGCCTGGCGGACTGCGTGCGCCAGATTCATGATGGCGGCCTGCAGGCGCCGCCGGATACCGCCTATGACTATGGCCCGGCGCATCTGCAGATTGCAGCCGCCATGGTACAGGCGTGCGAGGGCAGGGGGTTTGAAACGGTGATGCGCGAGGTTCTGCTCAACCCACTCGGGTTGACGCTGGAAACGCGCTATCCTCTATTAGGTGGCGATAACACCCGCATCGCCGGAAGCCTGCGCAGCACACCAGCCGAATATGGCCGCATCCTCCAGGCCCTGCTGGCTGGGACATTGGTGCAAAATCGTGCCGCCTATCTCGCAGATCGGATCGGCGACCGGACGATCACCTATAGGCCAGCAGCAGCGGCGGCCAATGACATCGATTGGCACTATGGCGCTGGCTTTTGGCGGGTTTGCAACAAGCCCGTCTATGACGCGCAATGCGACGCCAACCCGGTGATCTCTTCGCCCGGAGCCTTTGGGTTCACGCCCTGGGTGGATTTTGGGAATGGTTATTGGGCCATCATCGCCATGGAAGAGCCGATTGGCGTTGGCTCTGACCCTTCGCGGAGCGGCGTGACGCTGCAAATCCAGCTGCAACCGCTGATCGAAGCAGAACTCAGCCGATAATCAGCGTTCAATCGTTGCCTTGCGGGTGAGGAAGTCTGGCAGCCCTTCAGCGCCAAAACCGATCACGCGTTCGCCGTCATCATCGCGGTCCCGCGAACGTTCGTCCCGCGATCGGTCACTGCCGCTGCGGTTGTTACGCGGGTCACGCCGTTGATCGCGGGGCGGTTCGCGGCGGGCTTCAGTGCGAGGGGGCGCTTCCGGCTTGTCGTCGCTCCGCCCGCGACCACGACCGCCGCGGCGGCGGCGGCGAGGACCGTCATCATCGCTGTGCGATTGCTCTTTGGCTTCCACCAGCTCTGGCGCAGCGGCCTTCGGCGCTGCGACGGCGCTTTTCGGTTCGGGGCTGTCAGCAGGCTTTTCGGGGGCACCGGCTGCACCCCAGACAGGTACCTTTTGACCGATCAGCTTTTCGACCTGCGCCAGATTTTCGGCCTCGTCAGATGTGGCCAGCGTATAGGCGGTGCCGGTGCGGCCGGCGCGGCCGGTGCGGCCGATGCGGTGGACATAGTCCTCGGCGTGATGGGGCACGTCATAGTTGACGACATGGCTGACGCCGGGGATGTCGAGGCCGCGTGCGGCGACATCGGAGGCGACGATGATGTTGATTTCGCCCGATTTGAAGCGTTCCAGCTCCTTGATGCGGTCGCTCTGGTCCATGTCGCCGTGGATCTGTGTGACCGCGAAGCGTGCCTTGCGCAGGCTCTCGACCAGCTCGCGGATATCGCGCTTGCGGTTGCAGAAGATGATCGCGTTCTTGAGCTCGTCATCGCGCAGGATGCTGCGCAGTGTTTCGCGCTTGTCGCGCTGATCCAGCTTGATGACCCATTGGGTGATCGAGGTGTTGGTGCTCGCTGGCCTCGCGACTTCGATCATCTTGGGGTCGGACATGAACTTGTCCGCCAGCTTCTTGATCGGCGGCGGCATGGTCGCCGAAAACAGCAAGGTCTGGCGGGTGGCGGGCAGCTTGGTGCAGATTTCCTCGATATCGGGGATGAACCCCATGTCGAGCATCCGGTCGGCCTCGTCGATGACCAGCAGGCTGCACTGGCCGAGCATGATCTTGCCGCGGCCGAACAGGTCCATCAGCCGGCCCGGCGTGGCGATGAGCACATCGACGCCCTTTTCCAGTGCCGAAAGCTGATCGCCCATCGACACGCCGCCGATCAGCAGCGCCATCGAGAGCTTGTGATATTTGCCATATTTGTCGAAATTCTCGCTCACCTGCTGGGCCAGCTCGCGGGTCGGCTCGAGGATGAGCGAGCGCGGCATGAGCGCGCGCGAGCGGCCTTCGGCGAGAATGTCGATCATCGGCAGCACGAAGCTGGCCGTCTTGCCGGTGCCGGTCTGGGCCACGCCAATGATATCGCGCCCCATCAGCACAGAGGGGATGGCGCCCTTCTGGATTGGCGTCGGGACGGTATAGCCGCTGTCTTCGACAGCGCGCATCAGCTCATCCGACAGTCCCAGTTCCGCAAAGCCCATAGTGTCCCCGATTTGTGCCGCTCCTCTTGGCGCCATCAGCGCATCACGCTTAGCGGCGCGAAAGTCAATGCCGGGGACGGCTGCCGTGCGCGCACGAAAAAGGGGCCTGCGCGGGCGCAGGCCCCTGATTCAGCGCCGGGGCTTCAGAAACGGAAGCCGGCAGCGACGCCGTAACGGCGCGGTTCGAGGGTGAAGATGTTGGTGAACAGGCCCGACGACTGATCGGTGACGTAGAGGCCGGTGGTCGCATTGTTGTTGGTCAGGTTCTGCACGAAGCCGCGCAGATACCAGCGGTCTTCCTTGCCGTTCAGCTGGATCTGGGCGTTGATCACCGTATAGGCTTCGATCCGGTTGATGAACCCATTGAAGATGTTGCCGAAGCTCTGGCCGGTATGGGCCATGTCGATGCGCGGCACGACGCTCATGCCATTGTCAAAGTCGGCGGTATACTGGATGCCCGCCGAGAATTTGAACTCCGGCGCCTGCGGGAGCTGGTTCCCGCGCAGGTTAGTTTCCACACCGGCCGCGAGCGTTTCGAATTGCGTGCCCGCGCCGACCGCACTCAGGACACCGCAGATGCCGAAGGCGCCCGTGGCACCATTGAGACCGCTGTCGGCGCCAAAGCTTGTCGGCCCACGCAGGCCGGCGCCCGGTTGCAGGCCTGGGATTGCGCCGGCGTTGATGGCGTTGTTCGCCCCTGTGACAAAGGCCGATGTCGCGGCCTGACCACCGGCCCCATTGTTGATAACCGCGCAGTTGGACCCGTTGGTGATATCCTTGACAATCACCGCATCCGATCGTCCGCCTGATGGATCTCGTGGGTTCGAGAGGAACTTGTCTTCGCTTACACGCGTGTTGAGATAGCTGGCCCCAAGGTTGATCGCCAGCGCCCGGGTCGGCTGCATGATGAACTCGCCTTCAAGCCCCCAAACTGTTGCACTGACGTTGTCGTTGACGGAGGTCCGTGCAACGATGCGGCTGAGCTGCAAGTTTTGGTACTGATAGTAGAAAGCCGTGATGTTCGCCCGTAGCGCGCCGTCGAGGAAGGTGTTCTTAGAGCCGATTTCAAAGGCGTTGACGAACTCTGGCGCAAAAGCGTCCTGTACCTCGAAGATTGGCTGAAGCGGAGGATTGATACCGCCTGATTTATAGCCGCGTGAGTAGGATACATACAGCAGGCTGGTATCGCTGATCTTCCAGTCGAGAACGACACGGCCCGTTACCGCGGTGAACTTGACGTTGCGGTTTGAAAAGGCATCGCATCCCGGCACTGAGCCGATCGGACCGACTACTGATGGCGCGGCGCACGGGCTTGCCGGATCGGCATCGAAGCCGGCACCAAAGGGCGTATCAAAGGCGTTTGTGGCACCAAAGGGCACAAGGAAACTGGCCAGAGTCGAGCGCGCGCTGACAAACTTGCGATCGTTATTGTAACGAAGGCCACCAGTCAGCTTCAAAGTGTCTGAAAGATCGATATAGGCTTCGCCAAATAGACCGAAGCTCTCAAGCTCATAGCGTGCCGTATTGTTGCGAAAGAAGGGGGTGCCCAGAAAGCCACCATTGCCGGCCCCTAAAATGCCGGCCACATAATCGATACCCCAGCTATTAACGTAATAACTATTCTCCGGCAGCGTTGATTTCACATAAATACCGCCAACCAAGAAGTTGACCGGCCCGTCTAGCTGCGAGTTGACAATAAGTTCCCCGGTCCAAGCGTTGCGGCGCTCGACTGAGCGGTCGAAGTCTTGAGCAGTGTCGGAGCAGAGGCGATTGCCACCAAAGGAGCCGGTTCCAGTTTCCTCGGCGAGCGAGGTGCAAAACTGGTTGCCCGAAGAAATTGCATCGACCACCGTGGCAAGACCGGCGAGGGCGGGGACGGCGCCGCCGAGAAATGCAGCGTTGGCCAGGCCGGCGGATGCGACCGCAGGGTCAAACACGGACAAATTGTAATCGACCTGGCTATCTACCGAGTTACTCTGATACATGCCGGTTGCCTGTACCTTGATCTTGCCGAAGTCGTGCGCAATGCGCAGCATGTATTGCTGCTCCTCGGCACCATAGGTTGGCGTAAAGTCGGTGCGGACCTGACGCACATCGGCCGGATTGGTGTTGCCGGGGAAGGTGTAGGCGTCTGTTCCATAAAGGCTGCCCAAGCCCAACGAACCCGGCAGGCCCTGCGAAATCAAGAACTCGCTGCTTGAAAGCGTGCCGACAAACGTCGAGTTTGCATTGAGAAAGCCGTTGTCAAGCCGTCCCGGCAAACAGCCAAGAACGCCTGTCGGATCAGTTTGGCAGAGCTGCTTCTGCACTCGACTCCGATCATCGTCCTCACGGAAATAATAGGCCATGGCATCAACTGTTGTGTCGGGTGTCGGTTCCCAGCGCACCGAGCCGCGGATGGCGTAGAGGTCGCGCCCATCGATGCGCGTGTTGTTGAAGACATTTTCGGTGAAGCCGTCGCGCTTCAGATAGGTGCCGGCGACGCGCACGGCGAGCGTGTCGGTCAGCGGCAGGTTGAACATGCCCTTGAGGCGCAGCGAGTTGAAATTGCCATATTCGACTTCGCCCGCGGCATGGATGCCGTCCATCGTCGGCTTGGCGTTGGCGAAGTTGACGACGCCGCCGGTGGCGTTGCGGCCGAACAGCGTGCCCTGCGGGCCGCGCAGCACTTCAACGCGCTCGAGGTCGAAGAACTCCGTTTCGAACAAGCGGGTGCCAAACAGCGGCATGCCTTCGACATGGATGGCGGTGGCGCTGTCGCAGGTGACGCCGACGCAAAGGTCACCGATGCCGCGGATGGTGAAGCTGGCGCCAGTGAAGTTGGTCTTGGTGAAGGTGATGTTGGGCAGCGTCAGCTGGATGTCGAGCGGGTTGTTGATCTGCTGCTTCTGCAGCGCATCCGCCGAAAAGGCGCTGACCGCGATCGGCACGTCCTGCAGGCTTTGCGCGGTGCGCTGGGCGGTGACGACAATTTCCTCGATGCCGAGGTTGACGGGCGCCTGCGCGCTTTCCTGCGCCATCGCCGGCAGCGACAGCATGGCGGCCAGCGACACGCTCGCGACCAGACGGACTCGGACTCCGGAATTGCTCAACATCGATCGATCCTCCCCAATAGCTCCCATTGTTCGCGGGGGCCATGTTCGGCCTTCTCGCGACAGCGGCACTCCCTTGCCGTTCCAGCTACTCTGCAAAGAGTATCGCGCCGTGTCCACTAGGCGAAAATATGAGCGTCAATCTATGTTGCACTTTGGCAACAGGCAGGGTCTGCGGCTCAATCGTCTTCCCGCTCATCATCCCGGTCATCATCGTCCCGGTCGTCATCGCCTTGCCTGCGTCCTGCTGTTGGAACCTCGACGATGCTGGCGATGGCGCATTCGCCGCCCGAGCGGGCGCCGATGACGTCGCGCCCGGCGCACAGGGTGCCGTCGCGCCCGCGCCGATAATAGAAGCCATGATAAAAGCTTATGCCCGGGCACTCCTCGGCCAGCAGCATGCGCCAGTGCCGGCCGTCGTTCATGGTCAGCTCGACAGCGCTGTCGCCGATCAGCTGGGCGCTGGCGATGGCATCGACGGCGATGCAGGTGTGGCGGCCGCGCTCGCTGGGGGCGCGCATGGGTTCAGCCGGCGCGGGCCGCTCGTTTTCTGGGGCGATGTTCATGCGCGACCAGGGCGACAACATGTCGTAGCTGCGCTGTGGCACGGGCAGCGGCACCGCCTGCCTCGGCTGCGCCCGGCTTGCGGGCTGGGCCAGCGCCGGGGCGCTTGTTGGCATCAGCAGCGCCAGCGCCGCCGCTGCTCCTACTATGGCTGCCTGTCCGAAGATCAACGTCTGTCCTGCCTTGTCGCGCCCTGCCTGAAGCGGCCCCTTCAACCCGCGACCGCCTGCGCCAGTCAGGTTGAACGGTGGCTGAATTTGCCTGCCCGATGGCGGCCGGATTGTCACGGCCCTACCCAGCCGTCGCGCCGGGGCTTATGCTTGGCGAATGGCCAGCGTTCTTTCTCATCCTACCCGGCAGCCGACGGCAGCTGCCCTTGCAGCGCTGGCGGCTGCGGCGGGGGCTGGCAACATCCTCACCGAGCCAGCTGTGATGGCGCCGCACCTGACCGACTGGCGCGGCAAGCACCATGGGGCCAGCGCGGTGCTGTTGCTGCCCCGCACGGCGGCACAGGTGCAGGCGATCGTGCGGGAGGCCGCCGCGCACGGAGTCGGGCTGGTGCCGCAGGGGGGCAACACCGGGCTGGTCGGCGGTGGCATTCCGCCTGTCGATGGCAGCGCCGTGCTGATCAGCCTGAAGCGGATGGATGCGATCCGCACGATTGACCCGGACGGCCTGACGATGACGGTGGAGGCCGGGGCGATTTTGCAGAGGGTTCATGAAGCGGCAGAGGCGCAGGGCCTTGTGTTTCCGCTGAGCCTGGCGGCGCGTGGCAGCGCCACGATCGGCGGGCTCGTTTCGACCAATGCCGGCGGCGTGCAGGTCTTGCGCCATGGCACGATGCGCGCGCTGGTGGCGGGGCTGGAGGCGGTGCTTCCCGATGGCAGCCTGTTCAGCCAGCTGACCGGCCTGCCCAAGGACAATCGCGGCTATGACCTGAAACAGCTGCTGATCGGCGCCGAAGGCACGCTGGGCATCGTCACGGCGGTCACGCTGAAGCTGATCCCGGCGCCGGCGCACCGCGCGGTGGCCTGGGCCGGGCTGGACAGCCCGCAGGCGGCGCTGGCGCTGCTTGGCCGGCTACGCGCCGCGTCAGCAGGGCAGGTGGAAAGTTTCGAACTGGTGCCGGGCCTTGGTCTTGATCTGGTGCTGCGACATATCGAGGGCCAGCGGTCGCCGCTGACGGGCGCGCATCCATGGCATGCGCTGATTGAGCTGGCCGGACCGGCCGCGCTGCAGGACACGCTGGCGGACGCGCTGGCCGCGGCGCTGGAGGACGGGCTGATCGCCGACGCCACGCTGGCATCATCGGGCGCGCAGGCCGCACAGCTCTGGGCGCTGCGCGAGAACCTGCCCGATGCTGAGCGCCGCGATGGCCCGGCGGTGCATCATGACATCAGCGTGGCGGTTGCGGCGTTGCCGGGCTTTTGCTTGGCCGCCACCGCCGAGGTCGAGGCGCGCTTCCCCGGGAGCCGGGTGATTGCCTTTGGCCACCTGGGCGATGGCAACCTGCATTTCAATGTGAAGGCGCCGCCGGGTGGCAGCTGGCGCGCCGAAGAGGCTGCTGCCATCACCCGTCTGGTGCATGATCTGGTGACAGCGGCTGGTGGCAGCATCAGTGCGGAGCATGGCATCGGCACGCTGAAGCGCGACGATCTGGCACGGCTGTTGCCGCCGGCGCATCTGGCGGCAATGCGGGCGATCAAGGGGGCGCTGGATCCGCAGGGGATCATGAACCCCGGCAAGGTTCTTTAAGCGAGCAGCGCCGCCGCAACGCTGAGCCCGCCGAGCCCGAGGCTGAGCGGCCAGCGCAGCGACATCCACCAGGTCGGCGCGAGTCGCTTGCGCACCAGCGCCGCATCGGCGAGGAGCGCCAGCCACAGGCCGAGGCCGACAAGCCCCAGCGCCGCAGCCGGGGTGATGAGGCCCAGCAACGCCAGCCCCAGCGGCCCCCAGGCATAGAGGGATGGCAGAACGGCGATGACCCACAACCAGCCCGGCACGGGCTGGCCTGATCCGGCCCCCAGACCCCACCACAGCCCGCCCAGAAAGGACAGGATGAGGGCTGCGTAGCTGAGCCCCAGCCAGAGCGCGCCTTGGCGCTGGCCGGGGTCGAGGTCCTGGCTCAGGGCCAGCAGCAGGAAGATCAGCGGCAACAGCCCCGAAAGGCCAAGCCAGCGCGCGAGTGTCGGCATCATTGTGCTCTTCTTTGGCGTGGCCCGACGCCAGCGGCAAGGGGCGGGGCGACCGTCGCCTCTCGGCGCTTGCTCCATGGCCGGTGGCACCGTAACAGGGGCTACCCTCGCAAATAGGATGGTAATGGCCGCCGGACTGCTCGCTCTGCTCGACGATATTGCCGTCATCGCCAAGGTCGCCGCAGCCTCGGTCGATGATGTGTCCGGCATGGCCGCCAAGGCCAGCGCCAAGGCGGTGGGCGTGGTTGTGGATGATGCTGCGGTCACGCCGCGCTATGTGACCGGCTTTTCGGCCGCGCGCGAGCTCCCGATTGTGGCCAAGATCGCGAAGGGATCGCTGCGTAACAAGCTGCTCATCCTGCTTCCGCTCTGCATGGCGCTGGCGGCCTTTGCGCCCTGGGCAATCACGCCTTTGCTGATGGCGGGCGGCACCTTTTTGTGTTTCGAAGGCGCTGAAAAGCTTCTGGATCTGATCCGACCGCATGATGAAGCCAAGGCGGTCACGCTCGAAGCCGACCCGGCGGCGCGCGAGCAGACCATGGTTGCCGGCGCGATCCGCACCGATTTCATTCTTTCGGCCGAGATCATGGCGATATCGCTGGCGACGGTCAGCGACGCCGGGCTGGCAAGGCAGGCCGTGGTGCTGGCCGTTGTTGGCATCGCCATCACCGCCCTTGTTTATGGTGTGGTGGCGTTGATCGTGAAGGCTGACGACATGGGCGTTGCCCTTTACCGCAATCCGGGTTTCACGGGCAGTTTCGGCCGCGCCGCCGGGCGCCGCATCGTGTTGACCGTGCCCAAGCTGCTGGGTGCGCTGGCGACCATCGGCATGGCGGCCATGCTCTGGGTGGGAGGTGGCATCGTGCTGCACGGATTGGAGGAATTTGGTCTGGGTGCCCCCTCGCATCTGCTGCATGACGCCGCTGCGGCTGCCAGCGGTGTGAGCGGCTGGCTCGGGCCGGTGCTCGGCTGGCTTGTTGGGGCAACGGGGGCGGGCGTGTTCGGGCTTGCGCTCGGTGCGCTGGTGGTGGCGTTGCTGCATCTTCGCACCGCGACGCGCGGGTCGGCAGCCGAGCATTGATGGCAAGCCGCGTGCGTTCCCTGTTGCTGACCTCGCTGCTGGCCTTGCTGTTGGCGGCGTGCGAGACCCCGCCGGAGAACGGCTGGCGGCCGCTGCCCGACGATGCGGCCGATGCGGTGCGCATCGTTCCCGCAGATGGCCGGTCGCATCGGGTGGAGGTGCAGGGCGGTGTCATCATCCAGCCGGTGCCGGCCGCCGATGGCAGCGGCTTCGACCTTGCTGGTGTGCCGCTCTATCCTGGCAGCCGCTACAGTGAGGTAAGCTTGCGGCGTGCGCCTTCGCGCCATCCGGATGGCATGCGGCTGTTCATCAAGCTGCCCTTCACCGCGCCAGACCCGGCGAAAGAGGTGCTTGATTATTACGCCGCGGCCTTTGCTGACAAGGATATGCCGAGCCAGCGTGACGGCGAGATCCTCAATGTGGCGCTTCCAGAGGCGCATTTGACGATCGCCATGTCGACAGAAGGTGGCACGAGCAGCGGCGAGCTTCGCTTGCGGCGGAAATAGCGTTCAAGCCGCGGTTCAGCATCGTTGACGCGCTGCTGGCGCCAGCTTCGTCTACTGCTATGCTCACCCCGACCTTGCAGCGGCGGCGCAGCCTGCACATGTTGAGGGGACGAAGGGCACAGGAACACCATGAGCAATACGGACCCCTACAAGATTTTGGGCGTGGCGCGCGGCGCCAGTGACGCCGACATCAAGAAGGCCTATCGCAAGCTCGCCAAGGAGAACCATCCGGACCGCAATGCCGACAACCCGGCGGCGCTGGAGCGGTTCAAGGCGGCGAGTGCTGCCTATGAAATCCTCTCCGACAAGGATAAGCGCGGCCAGTATGACCGTGGCGAGATCGACGGGCAGGGCAATCCCACCGCTTTTGGCGGCGGGGGCTTTGGTGGCGGCTTCGGGGGTGGCTATCGCAGCGGCGGAGATCCGTTTGCCCGTGGCGGCGCCAGCGGCCGTGCGGCGGGCTTTGAATTTGGCGGTGACGATCTGTTTTCCGAATTGTTTGGCGGGCTGGGGGGCGGCGCACGCGCCAGGCGGGCGCCGCAGCGCGGTGCTGATGTGGTCTACAAGCTCAGCGTGCCATTTGAGGATGCAGCCACGCTGGCGCCGCAGCGCGTGACGCTGCGCGACGGCAAGACGACCGAGATCCGCCTGCCCGCCGGCTTCAAGCCCGGCATCCAGCTGCGGCTTGCCGGCAAGGGCGAGCCCGGCCCGGGCGGACCGGGTGACGCGCTGATCACGCTCGATGTCAGCCCGCACAAGGTGTTCAAGCGCGACGGTGACGATGTCCGGCTCGACCTGCCGATCACCTTGGGCGAAGCGGTGCTCGGTGCCAAGGTGCGGATGCCCACCGTGGAAGGCGCGGTGTCGCTGACGGTGCCGCCGGGCACCACGTCGGGCAAGGTCTTTCGGCTGAAGGGGCGCGGTTTCAGCCGCCCCGATGGCGGGCGGGGTGACCAGCTTGTGACCGTTCTGGTCGATCTGCCGGGTGATGATGAAAAGCTGAAGGCGTTCGTCAAGGACTGGTCCGACCCGCGGACGATTCGTGCGGGACTGGGCGTTTGATCGCGGTTTGACCCGGCTGGCGCACCTGCTGGCGGTGTTGCGCGCCGCCTTCGCCTCGCTCTGGCGCGAGGGATTTTCGCACGCTGGCAACCTCGCCTATCTGTCGCTGCTGGCGCTGCTGCCGTTTTTCGTGCTGGTGGCCTCGGCCGCTGGCGCGCTGGGCCGCACCGGCATGGGCGCGCGGCTGGTGCGGACCGTGCTGGCAGCCGTGCCGCCCGATGTCGCACGATTGCTGGAGGGACCGGCGCGGGAAGTGATCGAGCGCCCGGCATCGGGCGGTCTGGTGACGCTGGGCATCCTGCTCGTGCTGTGGACGGTGACGACCTATGCCGAGGCGGTGCGTGATGTCATCCGCCGCGCGCATGGGGCGGAAAAGCGGCTGCCGGTCTGGCGCTACCGGCTGCTGTCGCTGCTGGTCGTGCTCGGCGGTGTCTTGCTGATGATCGTCGCGCTGGCGGGGCAGGTGTTGCTGACGGGTGCTGAAACCTTCATGCGCGCGCTTCTGCCGAGCGGCACCGAGATGGTCGCCAGTCTGGGGGTAAACCGGTTGCTGCCGACTGCTGCGCTGTTTCTTGGTCTTGCCCTGGCCTTTGCCGGGCTGACGCCAAGGCATGTCCGGCGTGCTCGCTGGATCTGGCCGGGCGCGCTGGTGACGACCCTGCTCTGGATCGGCGCGACGCGGGCGATGCCGGCGGTGCTGGGTCTGCTCGCGGGCACGTCGATTGCTTATGGTTCGCTCAGCAGCGTCATTGTCACACTGCTGTTCTTCTGGGTTCTGGGTCTTTGCCTTGTGTTTGGCGCCCATTTCAACGCGGCACTGGCGAAGGCGGGCAAAACCCGGCTAAAGGGCGGAGGAGACAATTGGGGATGACGGACGGCCAATGGCAGGATTGATGCAAGGCAAGCGCGGGCTCATCATGGGCGTCGCCAATGATCGCAGCCTCGCCTGGGGCATTGCCAAGGCGATTGCGGACCAGGGCGGCGAACTGGCCTTTTCCTATCAGGGCGAGGCGCTGGAGAAGCGAGTGCGCCCGCTGGCGGAATCGCTCGGGGTGGCGCGTCTGTTTGAATGTGATGTGTCGAGCGATGCCAGCATGGATGCGATGTTCGCAGCGCTGGGCGCGGACTGGCCGACCATCGATTTTCTTGTCCATGCCATCGGCTTTTCCGACAAGAATGAGTTGCGCGGTCGCTATGTGGACACCAGCGCCGCCAACTTCGCCCAGACGATGAACATCAGCGTCTACAGCTTCACCGCGGTCGCCAAACGGGCGCTGCCGATGATGCCCGAGGGCGGCAGCCTGCTGACGCTCAGCTATTATGGCGCGGAGAAGGTGATCCCGCACTATAATGTCATGGGTGTCGCCAAGGCAGCGCTTGAGACGAGCGTGAAATATCTTGCCATGGACCTGGGGCCGAACAAGGTGAGGGTCAATGCGATCAGCGCCGGGCCGATCAAGACGCTGGCGGCGAGCGGCATCGGCGACTTCCGCTACATCATGAAGTGGAACGAATATAACAGCCCGCTCCGGCGCAATGTGACGATCGAGGATGTGGGCGGGGCGGGGCTTTACCTGGTCTCCGACCTTGCTTCGGGGGTGACCGGCGAGGTTCATCATGTCGATGCCGGCTACAATGTCATCGGCATGAAGGCGGAAGACGCGCCGGATATTTCGGTCGCATGAGCCTCAACAGCTTCGGCCATCTGCTGCGCTTCACCACCTGGGGCGAGAGCCATGGGCCGGCGATTGGCGCCGTTGTCGATGGCTGTCCGCCGGGGCTGTCGCTGGCGGAAGGGGATATCCAGCCCTTTCTCGACAAGCGCCGGCCCGGCCAGTCGAAATTCACTACCCAGCGGCAGGAGCCGGACCAGGTGCGGATCCTGTCCGGCGTCTATGAAGGGCTGACCACTGGCACACCGATCAGCCTGATGATCGAGAATGTCGACCAGCGGTCGAAGGATTATTCGGATGTGGCGGCCAAATATCGCCCGGGCCACGCCGACTATGCCTATGATGCCAAATATGGGCTGCGTGATCCGCGCGGCGGCGGGCGCTCATCGGCGCGCGAGACGGCCAGCCGTGTGGCGGCGGGCGCGGTGGCGCGCAAGATCATCCCGCAGGTGGCGATCACCGCCTATCTGGTCGAGATTGGTGGCATTGCCATCGACCGCAGCCGGTTTGATCTGGCTGAAATTGACCGCAACCCCTTCTGGTGTCCCGATGCCGTGACCGCCGATATCTGGGCGGAAAGGCTTGATGCCGCGCGCAAGGCGGGTTCATCGCTGGGCGCCATTGTCGAGTGCATGGCCACCGGGGTGCCGGCCGGCTGGGGCAGCCCGCTCTATCACAAGCTGGATGCGCAACTGGCCAATGCGGCGATGAGCATCAACGCGGTGAAGGCCGTGGAGATCGGCGATGGCTTCGCGGCCGCCCGGCTGCGCGGGGAGGAAAATGCGGACCGGATGCGGCCCGGCGAAAATGGGCCGGAATTCCTGTCCAATCATGCTGGCGGCATTGCGGGGGGCATTTCGACGGGCCAGCCCATCGTGGTGCGCATGGCGCTGAAGCCCACCAGCTCAATCCTGACGCCGGTGGAAACCATCACCAAGGATGGCGAAGCGGCTGAAATCATCACCAAGGGCCGCCATGATCCGTGCGTGGGCATCCGTGCGGCGCCGGTGCTGGAGGCGATGGTGGCGCTGGTGCTGGCCGATGCGATGCTGCTGCACCGCGGGCAGACGGGCCGCTAGGCGAGGAGGCCAGCGCGCTGCGCGTCGAGCTTGTAGGTACGACCGACGGGCACGCGCAGCCCGTTTGACAGGACAAGCTGGCTGCTGGTGCTGAGATGAGGGTCAATGGCGCCGCTGGCCACCCACCATGAGCGGTGCACCCGCTTGCCAGGCAGAGCCGAAAGGGCGCTGACTGCATCGCCGAAGCGGTGATGGACAAGGTCTTCGCCGCGCGTGGTGTAGACGCGGATGAAATGGGCTTCCGCCTGAACGGCGAGGATCGGACCGCGGACTTCGGGGCGGAGCTTGGCGATCAGGGGGTCGAGGGATGGTGGGGCGGCGGGGGCATCTGCGGGCTTGTTTGGCGTTTCGCCAAAGCCGAAACGCGGCACGCCGAAACGGAACAGCATATAGTTGAATGAGACCCAGAACAGCATCGTGCCAGGTGTGGCGGCGATGCCCTTGGCGACGGAATAATCGCGGATCTCTGCCCAGCCCTTGCTCGAATAGCCCATCTGCTGAAACAGCTCATAGACTGCATAATAGCCCGGAATCATGAACACGCCCGAGGCGAGCACGCCGAGCGCCAGCAGCGGGATGAGCGGCAGGCGGTTGCCGGTGATGCGCTGGACGGCCAGCGTCGAGACATGACAGGCGACCCAGCAGACCAGCGCCAAAAGGCTGCCGCCAAGGGCCGAGACAAGGCGGGGGGCGCTGCTGAAGGACTCGATGCCGGCCCATCCTGACATGAAGCCGGCGATAATCGGCAGCCAGAGCACATGCAGGGAGGCCATTACCGGCGGCATATTGCCGGGTTCCTCGCCCTGCAGAACTACACCCTCAGCAGCCATCACCCGAACCTCGCCCCCAATCAATGGCACTGGTGCAGTCACCAATGTCATTCGTGAAACAGAACGCGACCTCCCAGCCCCGAGGCCGCTACCAACTGTCGCATGATAGACGATCGCAAATCTGCCAGCAACTACGCTGCTACCGGCGTCAACCGCCGCACTGCCACCGCTCTTTTGGGTGGCGCTGCTTTGCTGCCGCAAGCGGCGCGCGGCCAAGGCACGGCGATGGAGCGCGCCGATGTTGTCATCATCGGGGGCGGTCTGGCGGCCTTGCAGGCCGGGCTGACGCTTCTGGAAGCGGGCGCCAGCGTGATTGTGCTGGAGGCGACGCAGCGGGTCGGTGGCCGGGTCTATACGGCGCGCACCGCGCCGCTGCGCCCGGAGTATGGCGCCAGCCAGATCGGCCGTTCCTATGCGCGGGTGATCGATCTTTGCCGGCGCTTCGGCATTGCGCTGGTGCCAGAGGATCGCACCGTGCTGCCGATGTCCAACCTGATCAACGGCCAGTGGGTGAGGTCCGAGGACTGGGAGGCGTCGAACGCCAACAAGATGGTTGGTGAGGAGCGCGCGCTGCTGCCTGTTTCCGTAGGTCACAAGTTGATGGAGAAACATAATCGCTTGACCAGCCTTCAGGATTGGCTGGACCCGGCTTTTGCCGATCTTGATGTCAGTCTGCGCACGCTGCTGACGCGCCATGGTCATTCGCCGGAAGCGCTGCGTCTCGCCGATTTCTCGACCGCGGGGGATGATGTCGATTCCGCGTCAATGCTGGCGCTCATGCAGGAACAGGCGCGCCAGCGCTTCGACCTCAGCTTTGGCGAGAATGAAGCCGAGCCAGCGGTCATGGGCTTTCAGAAGAACGTCAAGCCCAAGGGCGAACTGGCGACCATCAACAATATTGAGGGTGGGACGTCGCGGCTTACCGACGCCATGGCGGCTGCGCTGGGCGACCGGCTGCGGACTCGCGAAATGGTGCAGCGCATCGACATGGACGAGGGCGGCGCCGAGGTGCGTTGTGCCGGCGGCAACAGCTACCGGGCGCGTCATGTGATTGCGGCAGTGCCGTTTACGGCGCTGCGCAAGATCGTCATCACGCCGGACTTGCCGCCGCTGCAGCGCGAAGCGGTGAACAGGCTGCGCTATGGCCATACCACGCGCGGCTTTGGTGTGATCAATAAGCCATTCTGGGAGGAAGACGGGCTGGAGCCAAGCTTCTTCACTGATGGGGCAATTCGCATGTTCTGGGCCTTGAAGCCGAAGGCAGGCGAGGATTTCCACCGGTTCATGCTTGTTTTTACTGGCGCGTCTGCGGCGCGCATCGACCAGCTGCCCGAGGCGGAAGCGGCGGCCTTTGTGGCTGCCGAGCTGGCGCGGATCCGCCCCTCGATGGCCGGCAAGACAAGGCTTGATGCCTGGTATGGCTGGGGCCGGGACCCGATGATCGGCGGGTGCCGGCACGTGTTCGCGCCCGGTCAGGTCATGCGCTTCGCCGCCGACATGATCACGCCGCACCGGGTGTTGCATTTCGCCGGCGAGCATACGCGCCGCATCGATTTCGGAATGGAATCGGCTCTTGAGAGCGGGGAACGCGCAGCTTTCGAGATCATCGAGCGGATGAGTTAAGCGATAAACAGGGGGGTATTCGCCATGACCAGAACCATCACCACCGCATTGCTGCAAGTCTCCAGCGTCATCGCCATGGGCGCAGCCGCGCCGAGTCTGGCGCAGACGTCAGCCGACAATATGGCATCGACGGAGATCATCGTGACGGCGCGTCGTCAGGAGGAATCTCTGCAGGATGTTCCACTTTCGGTCGCAGCGTTCGACAAGGGGGTGATCGAACGTTTTGATATTTCCGACCTGTCCGATCTCGCGCGGCGCACGCCAAACTTCAGCTATTCAGCCAACCTCAGCCTGGGCACCGGGGTGCCGGTCATCCGCGGTGTTGGCGCGCCGCGCACCGGTGCGGTCCAATCGGTTGGAATTTTCATCGATGGCATCGATACCGGCAACTCCTCGGGACTCAATCTTCAGACGTTCGATGTTGAGCGGATCGAAGTGGTGCGCGGGCCGCAGAGCACCCAGTTCGGCCGCGGGGTGCTGGGCGGCGCCATCAACTATGTCTCGCGTCGTCCCAATCTGGACCGTCTCGAACTTGAAGCGCAGGCCGAGCTTGCCGAATATGGTCAGTATCGCTTTGAAGGCCGGGTCAGCGGCCCTGTCGCCGACGGCGTCGCCGTTTCGCTTGCCGCCCAGCGTCGCAATCTGGACGGCTTCTACCGAAACAATCTCTCTGGTGCTGATACTGGTGGCGGCAATAGCACGATTGTCGTGGGCGGTGCCCGCGCCAAGTTCGGCAGCGACAAGCAGGGCGACATCTATCTGCGCGCCGCCTACAACAAGGAGAATTATGGTGCCCCCGCATGGCATCAGATCCCCAGCAATACGCAGACAGGGCCGGCGGCCAGTCAAGTCTGGTTTCTCGGTCAACTGACCGGTGACCCGGCGCTGGTTTCTCACAATGCCGACAATTATCGCGGTCTTGATGTTGAGTATGTCCGTACCGGGTTGGTGTTCGAGTATGATTTCGGCGGCGTCGTGCTCTCGACGCTCACCAGCTACAACAACGGCACGCAACTGCTCGATGCAGATAATGATTTCACGTCCCAGCCCGATCTCATTCTTGGCAACAATATATTTGGCAACTTTCGCGCCTACTTGCTTACCGACCTTGAGGATTATAGTCAGGAGGTTCGGCTGCGTTCAGATGGCGACTCGCGGCTTTTCTGGCTCGTGGGGGGCTATTTCCGCGAGGAAAAGTTTCGCCAGCAGGACTTTTCACCGGTTGGTGCCAATGGTTCGTCCAACGTCCTTTCAACTGTACCGAACCGTCTTGATCGCGATACCCGGACGCTGGGCCTGTTCGGATATGTTGGGGTCGAACTTTCGCCGGGCCTCAAGATCACCCAGGAGCTTCGGTATTCCGAAGACCGCGTCGATGAGTCTTCGACCCCGCGAAGCACCGGCATCACGGGAAGTTTCGGTGCCAAATTCACCAATTTTCTGCCGCGCACCATCATCGAATATGCCGCGTCGCCAGACCATCTGCTCTATGCCAGCGTTGCCAAGGGCAACAAGCCAGGCGGCTTCAACAACAGCGCAGGCGCGGGCTTTTCGCCTGTTCCCGACGATCTGAAGTTCTTCGACGAAGAAGAAGTCTGGTCCTATGAAGCCGGGTTCAAGAGCAGCTGGCTGGACGGTCGGCTGCGTCTCAATGCAGCAGCCTTCTACCTTGACTGGTCGAATATTCAGGTCAATTCACAAATACTTGTTGGCGGCCTTCCTGTCGGTCTGACGGTTAACGGTGGAGAGGCTGACGGTTTCGGCTTTGAAGCCGACCTCCAGTTTCGGGCAAGCCGCAACATCGAGTTTTACGGCGGCATCGGCTATTCGCCTGTCCGTGTCATCGATTTCACCGACAGCCGTATCGATCGTGCTGGCCTGATGACGCCCGACCGTGCTCAGGTCGCGGGGAGCCCCGACTGGACCGGCAATATCGGAACTGTCTTGACGGTGCCGGTCACCGAGCGGACCAATGCCTTTCTGCAGGCTGACCTCACACACCGCAGCACGACCTTCGCGACTGAAGCCAACCTCGCCGAGACAGGCGCGCAGACACTGGTTTCGATGCAGGCCGGGCTGGTCAGCGGCCCTCTGCGCTTTACCGCCTTTGTGAACAACTTGTTCGACAACAAGGTGATCGATTCCGCGCGCGCCTTTGTTGATCCAACAAGTTTTCGGCGAACCTTCATCGCCCAGCTGCCAGCGCCGCGTCAGTTCGGCCTGCGTGTCGCCTTCAGATATTGAGCGTGCTTCGGCGCGTAGATGCTCAGCTGCGCGGTTTGGCGCGCAGGGTCGGGGCGGCGCTGGCGGGGTCTTCGGGCCAGGGGTGTTTGGGGTAGCGGCCGCGCAGGTCGCGGCGCACATCCGACCAGCTTCCCGACCAGAAGCCGGGCAGGTCGCGCGTCACCTGCACCGGCCGGCCGGCGGGTGAGGTGAGCCGCAAGGTGAGCGGGACGCGGCCCTCGGCCAGCATCGGGTGGCGGGCGAGGCCGAACAGCGCCTGCACGCGGACATCGACGGCCGGGCCGCCTTCGGCGCCATAGTCGATGGTGTGGCGGCTGCCGGCCGGTGTCTCGAAATGGGTGGGCGCGAAGCTGTCGAGCCGCTGGCGGGCGGACCAGTCGAGACGTGTGGCGAGGGCTGTGGCCATGGCGCTGTCGTCGAGCGCGGTGAGGCGGCGCTGGCCCGCCAGCAGGGGCCGGAGCCAGTCATCGAGCCGCGCCGTCAGCATCGCATCATCGAGCGGGTCGATGGCCAGTCCGGCGCTCGCGGCGAAGCCGGCGCGGGCGCGGAGGCCGGCTGCCAATGGGCCCCAGGTGATCAGCTCAAGCCCATGCTGGCGCACCGCGTCGAGCATGGCCGCGATGATCTCGGCGTCGTCGAGGTCCCCGATCGGCTGGCTGGCGAGTGTGATGCTGCCCAGCCGCCGTTCGGCCACGCCCTCGACGCGCCCCAGCGCGACATTGAAACCGAGGCGGCGCGCGCTGCTGATCCTGTCTGCCATGAGGCGCATCAAACTGGCCTCGTCGATGGCAGCCGCGCACAACACCCGGGCGCCGGCGGCGCTGCCGGCGGCGTCGGCAACCACGATCCACTCGGCGCGCGCCAGCGGGTCGTCTGCCGCCAATATGACGGCCCGGCCATTGGCCATGAGATAGCGGGTCATGCCGTCCTGCGCCCCGCCGCTCCGCCGCCGCGCCACCCGCTCGGGCCAGGCTAGCGCCAGCAGCTGGCCGCTCTGGTCGGCATCGGCCGGGCTGGCCGTGCCGCTGCATTTTGCTGCCCAGCCGCGCGCCAGCCGCCGGGCGGCCTCGGCCCGGTCGCCGCGGTCGCGCCGCCAGCCGCGCAACCGGTCGTCGGCGTCGATGCCGCTGCCGCCCAGCCCGCGCTCGCCGACCAGCACGGCCAGCTCGGCTGCGGCCATGCCCCAGCCCAGCGCGGCGCCCTTGATCAGCATCTGGCCAAGCCGGGGCGGCAGCGGCAGGGCAGCGAGCGCCTCGCCGTGCGGCGTCACCTTGCCATCGGCATCGAGTGCGCCGAGCGCGGTCAATTGCGCGGCCGCCTCGCGGACGGCCGCTTCGGGGGGCGGGTCAAGCCAGCGCAACTGGCCACGCAACTGCTCGGGCGTGCGAATGCCCCAGCGCGCGCATTCGAGCACAAGCGCGCTGAGATCGCTCTCGAGGATTTCGGGTGGTTCTTGCGGCAGGCGGCCAGCGGTTTCAGATGCGTCCCAGAGGCGGATGGCAACGCCCGGCGCGGTGCGGCCGGCGCGGCCGGCGCGCTGGATGACGGAGGCCTGGCTGGCGCGCTCGGTGACCAGCCTGACCAGCCCGGCGCTGCGGTCGAAGCGCGGCCGGCGGGCCAGCCCGGCGTCGATGACCACACGCACGCCGTCGATGGTGATCGAGGTTTCGGCGATGGCTGTTGCCAGCACCAGCTTGCGGCGGCCCGGCGTTGCGGGCGCGATGGCGGCGCGCTGGACGCTGCCGTCCAGGCCACCGTGGAGCTGGTGCAGTGTCACATCGTCGGCAAGCCGGTCCTCGAGCCGCGCCGAGACGCGCCGGATGTCGGCGACGCCGGGCAGAAAGACCAGCACCGAGCCGGGTTCGCTGGCGAGCGCGCCGAGAATGTGGCCGGCCACTGCGTCTTCCAGCCGGACACGCGGCTCGCGCCCGACATGGCGGATCTCAACCGGGAACATGCGGCCCTGACTCTCGATGCGAACCAGCCCGTCGATGATCTGGTCATGGCGGGCGCCTTCGAGCGTGGCCGACATCAGCAGCAGCCGGAGATCGGGCCGCAGAGCCTCGCGCGCTTCAAGCGCCAGCGCCAGCGCGAGGTCGCTGTCGAGGCTGCGTTCGTGCACTTCATCGAACAGCACTGCCATCACGCCAGAAAGCGCGGGATCGGTGACCAGCATGCGGGTGAAGATGCCCTCGGTGACCACTTCAATGCGGGTGGCTGCGGATATGCGACTGTCCATCCGCGTGCGGTAGCCGATCGTCTCGCCGACGCTTTCACTGCGCAGAGACGCCATCCGCTCGGCAGCCGCGCGCGCCGCCAGCCGGCGCGGGGAGAGCAGGATGATGCGCCCGCCCTGCGCCCAGTCTTCGTCGAGGAGGGCCGGGGCGATGCTGGTGGTCTTCCCTGCACCGGGCGGGGCAATGAGCACGACCGGCTGGTTTTCGGCCATGGCGGCCCGGAGCGCGGGGATGATCTCCGCAACAGGCAAGGCCATGGCGCTGCACCTCAACAGAGCGGCTGGTGATCCCTACGGGACTCGAACCCGTGTTTTCGCCGTGAGAGGGCGACGTCCTGGACCGCTAGACGAAGGGACCGTTGGTCGAAAAGACCTTGAGCGATGGTGTGGGCGGGATGGGCGGTTGCGGGCGACCTGTCAAGCCGCCCGTGCGGGCTTGGCCTCGCGCTCGGCCTTGATCGCTTCGGCGAGCAGAAATGCAAGCTCGAGCGACTGGCTGGCGTTGAGCCGGGGATCACACTGGGTTTCGTAGCGCGCCGACAGCCCTTCATCGGTGATGGCGATGGCACCGCCGGTGCATTCGGTCACGTCCAGCCCGGTCATCTCGATATGGATGCCGCCGGCATGGGTGCCCTCAGTGCGGTGAACGGCGAAGAAGCTCTGCACCTCGGCCAATATCCGGTCGAACGGCCGGGTCTTGAGACCGCCTGCGGCCTTGACCGTGTTGCCGTGCATGGGATCGCATGACCAGACGACGCGGCGGCCTTCCTTTTCCACAGCGCGGATCAGGCGCGGCAGATGAGCCTCGACCTTGTCATGGCCGAAGCGGGTGATGAGCGTCAGCCGGCCGGGCCGGTTTTCGGGGTTGAGCGTGTCGATGAGGCGCAGCAGATCATCGGGCTCAAGGCTCGGCCCGCACTTCAGCCCGAGCGGATTGCCGACGCCGCGCAGGAATTCGACATGGGCGGAGCCGGCGAAGCGCGTGCGGTCGCCGATCCAGAGCATGTGCGCCGACGTGTCGAACCAGTCACCTGTCAGGCTGTCCTGCCGGGTCATGGCCTGCTCATAGCCGAGCAGCAGCGCTTCATGGCTGGTGAAGAAGCTGGTGCCCTTCAGTTGCGGAACGGTCTCGGGCGAAATCCCGCAGGCTTCCATGAAGTCCAGCGCTTCGCCGATCCGGTCAGCCAGCGCGCTATATTGCTCGGCCCAGAGCGAACGGCCGGTGAAATCAAGGTTCCACTTATGGACCTGGTGCAGATTGGCATAGCCGCCGCTGGCGAAGGCGCGCAGCAGGTTGAGCGTGCCCGCCGACTGGAGATAGCCGCGCAGCATCCGCGCCGGGTCGGGGGTGCGGGCTTCGGCGGTGAAGCTGTTGTCGTTGACATTGTCACCGCGGTAGCTGGGCAGGCTGACGCCGTCGCGCTCCTCGGTGTCGCCCGAGCGCGGCTTGGCGAACTGACCGGCCATGCGGCCGACCTTTACCACCGGCAGCTTGGAGGCGAAGGTGAGGACAACGGCCATCTGCAGAAGCACCCGGAAGGTGTCGCGGATGGTGTTGGGGTGGAAATCGGCGAAGCTCTCCGCACAGTCCCCGCCTTGCAGCAGAAAGGCCTTGCCGGCTTCGACATCGGCGAGCTTGGCAGTCAGATCCCTGGCTTCACCGGCGAACACCAGCGGCGGATAGGACTGCAGCTCGCGCTCGACGGCGGCGACGGCCTCAAGGTCGGGATAGGTGGGAAGCTGGCGGGCTTCGTGGCTGCGCCAGCTCGAGGGGGTCCAATTGCTGTTCATGGCGGGGTCTTTGCCTTTTCATGCGCGGTTTCGCAAGCTCAGCGCATCAGCACCAGTTCTTCCGACATGGTGGGATGCAGGGCGATGGTGTCGTCGAACTGGGCTTTGGTGAGCTTCGCCTTGACGGCGATGGCCACGGCCTGGAGAATTTCGGGCGCATCCGGGCCGATCATGTGCGCGCCGACCACGACATCGGTGCTGGCATCGACGATCAGCTTGTAGAGGGCACGCTCGTTGCGCCCGGCCAGCACATTCTTCATCGGCCGGAAATCGCTGGTGTAGACACGCACGCTGCCGCATTCGTCACGCGCCTGCGCCTCGGTCAGCCCCACCGAGCCGAGCGGCGGATTGCTGAACACGGCGCTGGGAATGCAGCGATAGTCGACGCGCCACGGCTTGTTGCCGAACACGCTGTCGGCAAAGGCATGGCCCTCGCGAATGGCCACCGGCGTCAGCTGCACCCGGTTGGTGACATCGCCGACGGCGTGGATATGCTTGATGTTGGTGGCGTTTGCCTCGTCCACCAAGATGGCACCGAGCGCGCCGGTCTCGACGCCAGCGGCCTCCAGCCCGAGGCCCTCGGTATTGGGCACGCGGCCTGTCGCCCAGAGCAGCTGATCGGCGTCTTGCGTGCCGCCGTCGACGAAGTGCAGGCGCACGCCGCTCTCGGTCTTTTCGATGCGGCTGAGGCGGCAGTTGAAGCGGAAGTTGAGGCCCTTGGCGAGCGAGATGGTGAGCAGCCGGTCGACCAGCGCCGGTTCCCATTCGCGCAGGATCTTGTCCGAGCGGTTGAGCAGGGTCACGCTGGTGCCGAATTCGTGGAACACGCCGGCGAACTCGTTGGCGATATAGCCGCCGCCGGCGATGATCATCGACTTTGGCAGGCGATCGAGATGGAAGATCTCGTTGGAGGTGATGCCATGTTCGGCGCCCTCGACATCGGGAACCGCGGGCCGCGCGCCGGTGGCGATGAGGATGTGGCCTGCCGAGACGGTCTTGCCGCCGATGTCGACGCGGTGCGCATCGACGAAGCGGGCATGGCCCTCGATCACCGTGACCTCGTGCGAGGCGAGCGTGTTCTTGTAGAGCCCGTTCAGCCGGTCGACTTCGGCGAGCACATTGTCCCTGAGCGTCGGCCAGTCGAAGGCCTTGCCCTGAAGCTGCCAGCCGAAGCGTTCGGCATCGACCAGATCTTCGGCGAAATGGGCGCCGTAGACGAGCAGCTTCTTAGGCACGCAGCCGCGGATGACGCAGGTGCCGCCGACCCGATATTCCTCGGCCACCGCCACTTTTGCGCCGTGACCGGCTGCAATGCGCGCCGCACGCACGCCGCCCGATCCAGCGCCGATGACCAGCAGATCATAATCGTAGGTGCGTGACATATCCCGGAACAACCTTCTGATGCGATGGGCGTGGGATAGGCTGGCTGGCGCAGCTTGGCCAATTGAAAAGCCTGTTCAGCCTTATCGAGAGCCCGCGAGGCCAGCGAGCCAAAGCCCGGCGAGCATGCCGATCTGAACACCGGCGCACACGATCAGCACAGTGTGGAAGCGGCCTCGCCCGAACGGCCGGTCGATGACGAGGGCAGCGGCCACCATCCCGGGCGCGGCCCCCGTGATCGCCAGCGCCATCAGCCATGCCGGGCCTGGTGCCGGGTCTTCTGCCGATGTCCAGAAGCGCGGCGCAGTGCGCCTGCTCGCCTTTTGGTGGCGCTGAAACGCAAATACGCCAAAGCAATTGTAGAGGGCGAGCAGCAGCGCCGCCAGTGGCCACCAGCTGTAGCTGTTCCTTTCGGTTGCGATCGGGCCGCCTGCTGTTGCGGCCCAGCGCTGGGGGACCGACGTGCTGCCGATGTCGCTGCCTGCCGCGACGGCGTTTTCGGGCAGCAGGCTTGGTCCGTTGCAGTCGAGACGGCCGTAGCGCTCCACGGCATGGCCTGCTGCCACCATCGCGCAGGCCAGATCCTCGCCGTCGGCCGTGCAGCGCACCACGCGGCGGCCATAGGCGTCGACATCCTTTTCCTCGCAGCGGATTGTGCGGCCTTGCGTCAGGCTGCGCAGATAATCGCGCGCCGCATAAGGGTCGCCGGGCGTGCATTGGCGGCCGGGCCGGCAGGCGCCCGGCATTTCGGGGGCGTCGATCGCATGCAGCCGCATCGCACGCTCCTGACCGGCGCAGCGGATGGCGTCGCCGTCGTGATGGGTCGGGCTTTCACAGGTGAAGGCAAGGGCGGCGGCCAGAACAAGCGATGCGGCCACCGCAGCACCTCAATCGAGGAAGGGATCGCGCACGAGGATGGTGTCTTCGCGCTCGGGGCTGGTGCTGACCAGCGTCACCGGGCATTCGGTCAGCTCCTCGATGCGGCGGATATATTTGATCGCCTGTGCAGGCAGGTCGGCCCAGCGCCGCGCGCCGGCGGTCGATTCGCTCCAGCCCTCGAAATTCTCATAGACGGGCACCACGCGCGCCTGGTCATGCGCATGGGCGGGAAAATGATCGAGCGTGCGGCCATCGAGCGTATAGCCGGTGCAAAGTTGCAATGTCTCGAAGCCGTCGAGCACGTCGAGCTTGGTGAGCGCGATGCCGGTGATGCCTGAGGTGGCGATGGCCTGGCGCACCAGCACGGCATCGAACCAGCCGCAGCGCCGCTCGCGCCCGGTCACCGTGCCGAATTCGCGGCCGACCGTTCCGAGCCGCTTGCCGATGGCATTGTCCTGTTCGGTCGGGAAGGGGCCGCTGCCGACGCGCGTCGTATAGGCCTTGGTGATGCCGAGCACATTGCCCATGGCGCTGGGGCCGAGGCCGCTGCCAGCGGCGGCCTGTCCCGCGACGACGTTGGAGGAGGTGACGAAGGGATAGGTGCCATGATCGACATCGAGGAGCACGCCCTGCGCGCCTTCGAACAGGATGCGCGCCCGGCTGGTGCGCGCCTGCGCGAGGCGCTGCCAGACCGGCTGGACGAAGGGGGTGACGGCAGGCGCGATCTCGGCCAGCGCGGCGATCAGCGCATGGGCATCGACCGGCGCGGCATTGAACCCGGCGCGCAGCGCGTTGTGATGCGCCAGCAGGCGTTCGAGTTGTGGGCCGATCTTGTCAAGATGGGCGAGGTCGCAGACGCGCAGCGCCCGCCGGCCGACCTTGTCTTCATAGGCCGGACCGATGCCGCGCCGCGTGGTGCCGATCTTGCCGGCGCCCATCGCATCCTCGCGCAGGCCGTCGAGATCGCGGTGGAGCGGCAGGATCAGCGGGCATTGCTCAGCCACCGCCAGATTGTCGGGGGTGATGGTGACGCCTTGGCCGCGCAGTTTTTCGACCTCGGCGGCAAAGTGCCAGGGATCAAAGACCACGCCGTTGCCGATGATGCTGAGGGTGCCGCGCACGATTCCCGAGGGCAGCAGCGAAAGCTTGTACGTCTGGTTGCCGACCACCAGCGTGTGCCCGGCGTTGTGACCGCCCTGGAAGCGGACCACGACGTCGGCGCGCTCGGCGAGCCAGTCGACGATCTTGCCTTTGCCTTCATCGCCCCATTGGGCGCCGATCACGGTCACATTGGGCATTCAGTCCTGATCCTTGCTGCGTGGCCTTGCGACCCCGTTCTCGAAGATATGCGTGCATCCGGCCGGCGTGCAGGCCGGGCAGAGCGCGGCCACGGTGGCAAAGCCCCTGGCGCGCAGGGCAGCCCCATCGGCGGCTGCGGTGCCGAGCGGCAGAAAGACCCGCGAAGGATCCTGACGCCCCAGCCCGGCGCTGACCAGGCTGTCGAGATAAAGCGAAAAGCCGAGTGCCGCCTCCTGCCGCCCGTCTGGGTGCAGCAACGAATAGCTGCCGCCCCGGCCGATTTCGAACGGCAGCCCGGAGGCGAAAAAGGAAAAGCCGAGCCATGACTGATATTCGAAACCATGCCGCTCGGTGGGGTCGAGCGTCACCGTGACCGGCAGGCTGGCGAGGCTTTCGACCACTCCGGCGAGCGCGTCGAGCTTTGCGGGCGCGACTGGAAGGGTGCGCAGGATGTCAAGCGCGCGCGGCGCTGGGCCGGCGGCAGCGATCAGCGGCTCATAGGCGCCGGCACCTGCAGCGCGCAGGCTGGCGGCATCCTTGCCATCAAGCAGCGCCTGCAGCTGGGTCAGGCTGGCGCTGCCCGCTGGCAGGCCGGCGGCATGAAGCTCGGCGACCAGCGTGGGCAAGGTCAGGTCGAGGCTCAATCCGGCCGCGCCGGCTGCCCCGAGCGCATCGACGGCCAGCGTCAGCATGGCCTGGGCCGCGGCGGCGTTGTCGAGCCCGATGAGCTCGGCGCCGATCTGTAGCGACTGTCGTTCGGGCGCGAGCTGGGTGCCGCGCACACGGAGCACCGGCCCGGCATAGCTCAACCGCAGCGGGCGCGGGCTGGCGGCCATGCGCGTGACCGCGATGCGGCCGACCTGGCCCGTAATGTCCGAGCGGAGCGCCAGCGTGTGCTGGCTGACCGGATCGGTGAAGCGAAGCAGCTCGCGCCGGGCCGACGAGGCGAGGCGGGAGCCAAGGCTTTCCTCATATTCGACGAGCGGCGGGCTGACCCGCTCATGACCATGGGCCGCAAACACCGCCATCAACTCTGTGCACAGCGCCGCCTCCGCCTCGGCCATCGGCGGTAGCAGGTCGTGCAGGCCTTCGGGCAGAAGGCCGGGCGGGAGGGTGGAGGCAGTCATCAAGCGCCGTTTAACAGGGCGGCACGAAATGAGAAGGGGTTGCCATGATTTGCGCCCGGCCTTTCGCGAAAGGCCGGGCGCCCGCTCCGAGGGTGTTGACGTGGCTTCAGGCGAACCTGAGCGCCTTGGCGACCTTCACGCCGGGCAGCCGGCAGATGGTCCAGAGCAGGGGATCGGGGATGTCGCCATCGACCGAGAGCAGCAGCACGGCTTCGGCCCCTTCATCGCGGCGGCCAAGGTGGAAGGTGCCGATGTTGACGTCGGCTTCGCCGAGCGCCGAGCCGAGGCGGCCGATGAAGCCCGGCTTGTCCTCGTTGACGATGTAGAGCATGCGGCCCTGAAGATCGGCTTCGATGATGATGCCGAAAAGCTCGGTCAGGCGCGGCTTGGCATTGCCGAACAGCGTGCCAGCCACTGACCGGTCGCCTGCGGGTGTCGAGACGGTGACGCGCAGCAGGGTGTGATAGTCGGTCTCACGGTCGTGGCGAACCTCGGCGATGGCGATGTTTCGCTCGCGCGCGAGGAACGGTGCGTTGACCATATTGACCGTGTCCGAATGCGGCCGCATCAGGCCGGTCAGCACGGCAGCGGTGATCGGCTTGATGTTGAGCTGGGCGGCGGCCCCTTCGACCTCGACCTTGACGGCGGTGATGGTCTGGCCTTCAAGCTGGCCGATGAGTGCGCCGAGCCGCTCGGCAAGGGCCATATAGGGCCGGATGCGCGGCGCTTCCTCGGCCGACAGGCTGGGCACGTTGAGCGCATTGGTGACGCCGCCTGTGAGCAGGAAGTCGCTCATCTGCTCAGCCACCTGAATGGCGACATTGACTTGCGCCTCGTCGGTGCTGGCACCGAGATGAGGCGTGCTGATGAAGTTCGGCGTGCCGAACAGCGGGCTGTCCTTGGCCGGCTCCTCGGCGAAAACGTCGAGCGCCGCACCGGCGATATGGCCGGACTCAAGGCCGGCCTTGAGCGCCGTCTCGTCGATCAGCCCACCACGCGCGCAATTGATGATCCGCACGCCCGGCTTGGTCTTCATCAGATTGGCCGCGCTCAGGATGTTTCGCGTGCTGTCGGTGAGCGGCGTGTGCAGGGTGATGAAGTCGGCATGAGCGAGCAGCTCGTCGAGCTCGACCTTGGTGACGCCCATCTGCTCGGCGCGCTCGGGGGTGAGAAAGGGATCGAAGGCGATGACCTTCATCTTCAGCCCCAATGCGCGGTCGGCGACGATGCTGCCGATATTGCCGGCGCCGATCAGGCCCAGCGTCTTGCCGGTGACTTCGACGCCCATGAACCGGTTCTTCTCCCATTTGCCCGCCTGGGTGCTGGTATCAGCCTCGGGGAGCTGGCGGGCGAGCGCGAACATCAGAGCGATGGCGTGTTCGGCGGTGGTGATCGAATTGCCGAAGGGCGTGTTCATCACCACGATGCCCTTGGCACTGGCGGCCGGGATGTCGATATTGTCGACGCCGATGCCGGCGCGGCCGATGACCTTGAGATTGTCGGCGGCGGCGATGACGGCGCTGGTCGCCTTGGTCGCCGAGCGGACGGCGAGGCCGTCATAGCGGCCGATGATCCTGATCAGCTCGTCTTTTGAAAGGCCCGTGATTTCATCGACTTCGATGCCGCGTGCGCGGAAGATTTCGGCCGCCTTGGGCGACATCTGGTCGGCAATGAGAACTTTGGGTGCAGTCATGTCTTGATCCTTGAAAGGGGTGCGCGCGGCCACTGGGCGGCGGCGCGAGGGTGCTGAATGTCAGGTGGTGACCTGGGCGTGCGCCCAGTCGAGCCAGTGCGTCAGCGCCTCGATATCGGCGGTGTTGACCGTGGCGCCGCACCAGATGCGCAGGCCCGGCGGGGCATCGCGGTAGGCGCCGATGTCATAGGCGGCGTCTTCCTTTTCGAGCAGTGCCACCATCGCCTTGACCTGCTCGGGCGTGGTGCCGGGCAGGGTCAGGCAGACGCTTGTGTTCGAGCGCGTCGCCGGATCTTTGGCGAGATGCTCGACCCATGGTGTGCGGGCGACCCAGCGCGAGAGCGCCACGGCATTGGCGTCGGCGCGGGCGATGAGCTCCTGAAGCCCGCCACTATGTTTTGCCCATTCAAGCGCGTCGATGTAATCCTCGACCGCCAGCATCGAGGGCGTGTTGATGGTCTCGCCCTTGAAGATGCCTTCGTTGAGCTCGCCCTTGGACAACAGCCGGAAGATCTTTGGCAGCGGCCAGGCGGGGGTGTGGCTCTCCAGCCGCTCGACGGCGCGCGGGCCGAGGATCAACATGCCATGGCCGCCTTCGCCGCCGAGCACCTTCTGCCAGCTGTAGGTCAGCACATCGACCTTGTCCCAGGGGATGTCCTGCGCGAACACGGCGCTGGTCGCATCGACGAGGGTCAGGCCTTCGCGGTCGCTGCGGATCCACTCGCCACCGGGCACACGCACGCCGGAGGTGGTGCCGTTCCAGGTGAAGCAGAGGTCGTGGCTCTGGTCGATACGGGTCAGGTCGGGCAATTCGCCATAGGGCGCCTGCACCACCACGGGATCGAGCTTGAGCTGCTTGACCGCATCGGTCACCCAGCCTTCGCCAAAGCTCTCCCAGGCCAGCATGGTGACCGGCCGGGCACCGAGCATGGCCCACATTGCTAGCTCATAGGCGCCGGTGTCGGACGCCGGCACGATGCCGATACGGTGGGTGCTGGGGACTTCGAGGACCTCGCGAGTAAGGTCGATGGCGTGCTGGAGGCGCGTCTTGCCGAGCTTGGACCGGTGCGACCGGCCAAGAACTTCAATGTTCAGCTTGTCGGGTGACCAGCCGGGGCGCTTGGCGCAGGGGCCGGACGAAAAATGGGGGCGCGCGGGGCGCGCGGCAGGTTTGTCAGTCATATTCTCTCCTCACAGAGAGCGCGCGCCGCGTTGGGACGGCGTGGCCCGCTGCCGCTCATAGAGATCGGCGGCGCGCCGTCAAGCGATAGATTCGACGAGCGCCCTTGCGAGAGCGGCGTGATGGCGATTGCGCAGGGCGATGTCGCGCTCGGCTTCGGCGATGTAGATGGTCAGCAGCAGCGGGGGCCGGCCGGGCGGGGTGATGAGGCTGATGGTGTTGCGGATGCCGCGATCGCCCGCGCCAGTCTTGTTGCCTTCTTTCCAGCCGTCTGGAAGGCCGGCGCGAACCATGTCGTCGCCGGTTTCGGAAGCATGCATCCAGGTAATGAGCTGGGCGCGGGCGGCGGCGCTGAGGGTCTCGCCCAGCAGCAGGCTTTGGGCGAGCGCCAGCATGGCCTCGGGGCTGGTGGTGTCACGCGGGTCTCCGGGCAGGCCTTCGCTCATCATCGTCTCATAGCGATCGAGCCTGGTGACCTTGTCGCCCTGCTTGCGCACCCACGCCGTGAAGGCCTCAGGGCCGCCGAGATGGTGCAGGATGAGGTTGGTGGCCGGATTGTCGGATGTGACCATGGCAGCGGCGGCGAGTTCGAGAAGCGTCGCCGACTGGCCGATCCTGGGCTGGGTGAAGGGCGCGTGCGAGACCATGTCCGCCTGGGTGATGGGAACAGTCTGGCTGGCCGAGGTCTGGCCCTGTTCGATTGAATCCAGAAGCTGGGCGCACAGAGCCATCTTGAAGGTGCTGCACATGGGGAAGCGCTCATCGCCGCGAATGGCGAAGCGCTGGCCTGTGCCGGTGTCGAGCACGGCCAGACCGCAGCGGCCGCCGCTCACGCGCTCGACCGCATGGGCCGCCGCCGCGAGCGGGGCGAAATCATGGGCTTGACCCGCTGCTGCCGGCAGCAGGGCCAATATCGGGAGCGAGAGGACAGTGCGTCGCGGCAGGCCGTACATGGCAACCAGTCTAGCGATGTCGCCGGCAGCGTCCAGCGGCGGTCTGGCTCAGCCGGTGACTGTTTCGGCGGCCTCTTCGGTCACGGCTTCGTTCGGCACTTCGGCTTCTGCTTCGACAGGCGCTTCGGGCAACGGCAGTGGGTTGGCCGATTGCTGGTTGAGCCAGACCATGACCGCTGCGCGCTCCTCAGGCTTCTTGAGCCCGGCGAAGCTCATCTTGTTGCCGGCGGCATAGGTCTTGGGATCGGCCAGCCAGGCGCTGAGTTCGTTCCAGGACCAGCTCTGGCCTTTCATGGCGCCGAGCGCGTCGGAATAGGAAAAGCCGCCGCGCGAGGCGGCCGGCGCGCCGACGATTCCGTGCAGATTGGGGCCGATGCCATTGCTGCCGCCCGGCGCAGCGTTGTGGCAGGCCGAGCACTTCTTGAATACGGCCTCGCCGCGCTCGGCGGTGGCCGAGGCGAGGAAGAATTCGATCGGACGCTCGGCGTCGGCTTCCGGCGCGTCGGCAACCTCGGCTTCGGGCACTTCGATGATATAGCCGGGCTTTTCGGGCAGTTTCGGCGTGAAGGCAGAGTCGGTGACGATCGACAGGCCCAGCAGGGCGATGGTGCTGGCCAGCGTCGCACCGGCGATCTTGTTGAACTCGAAACTGTCCACGTCTCTCTCCCGCGCTTCGGATGCAGCGCTTTGTTGCACCGCATTATGACTTGCGCACGGCCTATAACAGCGCCGCGTCTGGCGGCAAGCTTTTGCGTTGCCGCACAGCCAAGTGGCGGCTAGTCGGATGGCATGACCAGCTATTCTCCCTGCGCTGCCGCGCTTGTTGCCGACATGGAGGCGCTTGCCGCCATTGACCCTTCACGCGCCGTGGCCTTTCAGGGGGCCCCGGGGGCCTATTCGCACCAGGCCGTCCGCGAGGCTTTTCCCGCCGCCTCACCGCTGCCGTGCGTTGCCTTTGAGGATGCGATCGAGGCTGTGCAGACCGGCCGCGCCGCGCGGGCCGTGATTCCGATCGAGAATTCGCTGCACGGGCGGGTGGCGGACGTGCATTTCCTGTTGCCGGAAGCGGGGCTGCATATCGTGGCCGAACATTTCGTGCGGGTGCGCCATTGCCTGCTGGGGATCGGCAACCAGGCTGATCTTCGTGCCGTCCTCAGCCATCCGCAGGCGCTTGGCCAGTGTCGCGCCCGGCTGCGCGGCTGGGGGCTTGAGCCGGTCGGTCATTTCGATACTGCGGGTGCGGCGGCGGCGGTTGCCGACGCCGGCGATGCCAGCCGGGGCGCGGTCGCCTCGGCGCTGGCGGGCGAGCTCTATGGTCTCAATGTGCTGGCGCGCGGCATCGAGGATGCGGACCATAATACGACCCGGTTCGTCGTGCTGGCCCGCGAGTCGGTCGAAGTGGCCCCCGGGGTGCCGACGATGACCAGCTTTACCTTTCTGACCCGCAACGTGCCGGCCTCGCTTTTCAAGGCGCTTGGCGGCTTTGCCACTAACGGCGTCAACATGACCAAGCTCGAAAGCTATTTGCGCGGCGGCAGTTTTTCGGCCGCCGAGTTCTACGCGGACATCGAAGGCAGGCCCGAGGAGCCGGCCGTGCGGCTGGCGATGGAAGAGCTTGCCTTTCATACCGAGAGAGTGAAGCTGATCGGCACCTACCCCCGCAGCGCGCTGCGCGACATGCTGGGCTGATACGCCACCGCTTGACGGGTGATAATGTTACATCTAGGCAGCCTCGAGATCGGTTTCTGAGAGGTTATATCATGATCGTTCGTCGTTCCTTGCTGGCCAGTCTCATGGGTTCGGTGGCGCTGGGTGGCGCTGTACAGGCGCAGACGCAGGCCCCTTCGGCCGGGGATTCGATGCTGCATGGCGGTATTTCGCCGGAGATCATCGTCACCGCGCCGTTTCCGCGCGACCGGTTCAGCCTGACAACGGCGGCGGCGGTTCTTGAAGGTGACACGCTGGTGCGTGAAACCCGGCCGACCATCGGCGAGACGCTGTCGCGGCAGCCGGGTGTTTCGACGACCTTCTTTGGTCCCGGCGCATCACGGCCGATTCTGCGCGGTCAGGATGCCGAACGTGTGCGCGTGCTGACGGATGGCATCGGCAGCTTCGATGTGTCGAACACGTCGCCCGACCATGCGGTCGCGATCAACCCGTTTCTGGTGGACCGGGTGGAGGTGGTTCGCGGCCCTTCCGCGCTGCTTTACGGCAGCAACGCGATTGGCGGCGTGGTCAATATCGTTGACCGGCGGATTCCCCGCGAAGTTCCCGATGAGCCGGTCCATGTCGATGCCTCGGCCGTTTATGGTTCGGCCGCTGACGAGCGTGGCGGTGCCGGCTCGGTTGATCTGCCGCTGTTTCGCCGCGGCGATGGCTCGGCCCTCGTTCTCCACGCCGATGGCAGCTATCTGAAGACGGGCGACTATCGCACCGGGGACTTTGTCTATTCCGCTGGCGAGCGAGCCCGGGGTGAGGCCGAGGGCGGCGAGGCGGCCGAGCAGGCGGCGCTGCGTGGCCGCGTGCCCAACAGCGATGTCGAGAGCTATAACTATGGCGGCGGTTTCGCGTGGTTCGCGCCGGGCGGTGGCCAGCTTGGCGTTGCGGTGAGCCACTTGCGGTCGGACTATGCCGTTCCCAATGCGCTGCCGATCGGCTTTGGCGAGGGCGAGGATACGCGCACGGCTTTTGTTGGCGACGGTCGGCCCTTTAATCTGGCTGGCGGCGAAGAGGGCGAGGAAGGCCCCGAGCAGAACATCCGGCTCGACATGCGCCAGACCCGTGTCGACGCGCGCGCCCTGGTGCCGATGACGGGCGGCTTCGAAGCGCTCAAGTTCCGCTTTGGCTATGCCGACTATCGTCATGACGAAATCGAGGACAATGGCGAGATCGGCACCAGCTTCTTCAATGATGCCTTTGAGGGCCGTCTCGAGCTTGTCCAGCGCGCCAAGGGCAATTGGCAGGGCGCGAGCGGTGTGCAGTACGTCTCGCGGCGGTTCGAAGTGGTGGGCGAGGAGGCCTATATTCCGCTCAATCAGACCAGCCAGTTCGGCCTGTTCACGCTGCAGGAATATGATTTCGGCGACCTGAAGATCGATGCTGGCGCGCGCTATGAAAACACGTCGGTGAACTCACAGCCGCTGGGTGTGTCGCGGACGTTCAACACATTCTCTGGCGCGCTCGGCGCCTCGCTCCTGTTGAGCGAAGGCTGGCGGCTGGCGCTGTCGGCAACCCATAGCGAGCGGGCGGCGTCGGCCGAAGAACTGTTCTCGAACGGGGCGCACAAGGCAACACAGGCCATCGAGATCGGCGATGTTGATTTCACCAAGGAAACCTCGAACGGCGTCGAGGCGGTCTTGCGTGGTCGGGGTGACGGCTGGCGCATCGAGGCGAGCGCTTTCTTCACGCGCTTTCGCAATTTCATCTTTCTCAACCCGACCGGCGTGATCGATGAAGACGAGGAATTGCCGATCTTCGAATATGCTCAGGCGGGTGCGCGCTTCTGGGGCGCCGAAATTGATGCGGCCCTGACCCTGGCCGATCTTGGCGAAACGCGCGTCGAGGTGACGGGCCTGCTCGATTTTACCCGGGCCGATCTGCTGGGCGGGCTTGGCCCCGTGCCCCGCATTCCGCCGCTGCGGATGCTCGGCGGTGTGCAGGCTGGTGGCGGCGCCTTTGGTGGCCGGATCGAGGTGGAACATGCGACGGCGCAGCGCCGGGTTGCGGTTTTCGAGGGCGAAACCGACGCCTGGACGATGGTCAATGCCAGCATCAACTGGAAGCCGCTCGGCGCGGACAGCAATACGCTGCTGATGGTGAGCGCGAACAATATCTTTGATGTCGAGGCGCGCCGCCATTCGAGCTTCCTGAAGAATGTGGCGCCGCTGCCTGGTCGCGATATCCGCGTGACGGCGCGGGTGAGCTTTTGAGTGGGACTAAAAATTTTCGGGAAAGGTCTTGAACGGGAGAAATCAAGGCCCATGTCCTGAGAGCCGGCAGCGGCGCGCTTCCCCCCCTTTGATGCGCCGCTGTCGCGAGAGCCGGTAGATCCCCCTCTGACCGGCTCTTACCCCGAACCCTGGCCGCTCCGCGCTTCCCCTCAAGCGGAGCGGCCACTTTTTTATTCAGCGGCTACGGCCCAGCCATCATCGCTGCTGTCGAGGCCGAGGCCGGGCATGTCTTGCAGCAGCATGTGCACCAGTGACTGGAGAATGCGGGCCATCCGTTCGAACCCGCTGTTTGGCGTGAGGCGCAGCGGGTCCATGTAGAGGGTGCGGTCGATCTCGATCTGCACGGCGTGGATGCTGGCATCGGGCTGGCCGTGATGTTCGGTCGTGTAGCCGCCGGCATAGGGGCTGTTGCGGGCCACGCGGAGGCCCTGGGCCTTGAAATGGGCTTCGATGCGCTGGACGAGCTGAGGTGCAGCACTTCGCCCATGCCGGTCTCCCAGCACGATTTGCGGTGGGCTGACGCCGGCGGGACGTGGCATGGAATGACAATCAATCAAGACGGCATGTCCGTGCCGACGCCGGGCCTGGGCGAGCAGGCTGGTCAGGCGGCTGTGCCAGGGCAGGTGCAGCGCGGCAAGGCGCTCGGCCGCTTCGCTGGCGCCGAGCTTGGCGCGGTAGATATCAAGGCCATGGCCGGCGATTCGTGGCAGCACGCCAAGGCCGCAATCGACACGTTCGGAGCGGCGGACGGGGATGCCGAGCGGGGTATCGAACATCCCGGCGTCAATCTCGTCGGCGGCGCGGTTGAGATCGAGGAACAGGCGCGACCAGCGGGCCTTGAGCACCGGCACGCCGCTGATGCCGTCGAGGAGATGATCGACATAGGCATCTTCGGCGCGGCGCAGCTGGCTGTGGCTGAGCGGCGAGGCGCGAAGGAAGGCCGGCGGATATTCGCGGCCCGAATGCGGAGAGGCGAGCACCAGCGGCCAGCGGCCATCGGCATCGCCGGAAAGGGTGAAGCTGGGCGTGAGCGACGGTGTCATCACCCCATTGTTAGGCCGCAGCCAGCCCCTCCGCCAGTGCTCTTGTGTGCGGCCAGATGTGCCACCGGCCGCCTGCACCCCGAGCGAGGCCCTTGCCAGCGCCGAAAATGGGCGATAGGAGGCCCGCAGTGTGGGCGCGTAGCTCAGTGGTAGAGCACTGTGTTGACATCGCAGGGGTCACAAGTTCAATCCTTGTCGTGCCCACCATTTTTTCAGTTTGCTGAAGTTCCCCTGCGTGCTGCCAGCGCCTTGCGCAGGAGGCGCACCGGTGTCAGGTCGATGGCGGTCTTGCCGCGGGTTGAATTGCGGGCGTGGCGGCGGACATGAAGGGTGACCATGTCAAGACGGTCGATGCGCAGGCCGGTGCGTCTTGCGTTGGCGAACCAGTCCAGATCTTCGCCAAAGCGAAGCAGCGGGTCGAAGGTGCCGGCATGCTCGAAGGCGCGGCGGCGGTAGAGGGCGGCGCCGATATAGTCGGGAAAATTGTCGGCCGGGTTGCCGACGAAATGGTAGCTGCCGTTTTCGAGTCGTTCGAGAAGCTGGGCCTGTCCGGTGACGACGTCGCAGTCCGGATTGCCCCTTAGCCAGTCGAGTGCGGCGCCGAGCTTTCCTTCCGGCCAGAGATCATCAACATCAAGGAAGCCGATGAGATCGGCGGAAGCGGCGCGCAGGCCGAGGTTGCGGGCCGCCGCCGGGCCGGCGTTGGCCTGGCGGAGCACGCGCACCTGCACCGGGAGCGCGTCGATGGCGGCGTCGATATCGTCGGTGGAGCCGTCATCGACGACGATGATTTCCAGCTCGGGATGGTGCTGGGCCAGCAGGCTGGCGACGGCATCCTTGAGAAAGGCGGCGCCGTTGAATACCGGGATGATCACGCTGACGAGGGGCGCGGCAGCCTCTTGCCGGGCGTCGTCCTTCGCGCCCGGGGCCTTGGCCAGGGCGGCGATGGCGGCAGGCACACGGGCGACATCATGGCCAAGAACAAGTCGGTGGCCGGGCACCAGCGCCAGTGCAGCGGCGATGAAGTCGAACGTCTGCTGGCCGGCATGGGGGAGCTGGGCCAGGGTTGTGTAGGTGGCGGCGCCGATCAGCAGCGCGGGTGAAATCGGCTCGATGCCGGTTTCGGCCGACGTGCCGAACCGGGGGGTGAGGGCCGCGACGATCGGCAGGCGCGGGGTGAGGCCTTCATCGAGGAACATGACGGCCTTGGCGTCGCCGGCGGTGGCCTCTTCGCCGAGAATGCGCGGCTTGAAGCGGGCAAAACGCGCTGTGTCATCCGGGTTGATCTTGGCGGTACGGTAGAGGCTGTGCGCGATGAGCCGGCCATCTTCGATCGTCAGCAGGACATAGTCATCGCCGGCATAGGCGAGGCCGGCGGCCAGGCAGGCGAGCGCGGTGGTGGATTTGCCGACACCGCCGCGCCCAGTGATCAGCAGGCCGCCATCGGCGGTGCCGACAGCGGCGGCATGGACGAGCTGGTGGCCCTGCGACGACATCCACCAGTGGAGCAGGGTGCGCAGCGGCGAGGCCTGGGTCCAATAGGGCAGTCGCTCGCTGGTGCGCACCCAGAAGATGCCGGTGCGCGCCGGAAGATCGAGCAGGTTGAGCGAGAATTCGCTCCAGTGAAAGGCGCTGAGTACGCGCTGGCTGTGAAAGGTCCAGATGTCGCCACGGTCGCTGAAGCAATGCTGGGCGACGGGGGGCGGACAGATGTCGACGCCGGTGCTGGCGCTGTCCCAGACATGAAGGGTGAGATCAGGTGCGGCGTCGCTGTCGGGCACGACGAGGTGCGATAGGGCCGGCAACAGCAGTGGAGCAAGCGCTGGACCAGCGAAGCACAGGCGGATGCGGTTGCCGGCGATCAGCAGGTCATGTGTTTCGGTGCCGGCCTTGGCCTCGGCTTCCTTGGCGAGCGCCAGAACGGTATCGAAGAAGGCCTGCTGGTCGGCCTCGCTGCGATGCGGCAGGTCGGATCGGTGGCTGGGGACTTCGGGGCCGGGTGGCTTGGCGCTGGTCATGGCTGGGCGAGCGGTTGGGCGACGCGCAAGCGCGGGCGGAGGACAAGCTGCCCATCGGCGAGATCATAGACATGGTCGGCGCGCGCCAGCAGCCGGGGATCATGGGTGGCGACGAGGCAGGTTGGCCGGTCGGGCGTGTCGAACAGCTGTGCGAGCAGATGCGCGATGCCTTCCTCGTCGAGATGGTTGCTCGGCTCGTCAAGCAGCAGCAGGGCGGGGCGACCGACGAGCGCGCGGGCGAGTGCGATGCGCTGGCGCTCGCCGCCTGACAGGCGCTGGCCGCCGTCGCCCACGGCACCGTCGAGGCCGCCGAGGCGGGCGATGATCGGTTGCAGGCCGGCCGCTGCAACAGCGCCGGCCAGTGCGTCGTCGTCGATTCCGGGCCGGTCGCAGAGGATATTGTCGCGAATGCTGCCATCGACGAACACGGGCTGCTGCGGGAGGATGCCGATCCCTTGGCGGTATTGGACCATGTCGAGCCGGGACAGGGCCGTCAGGCCGAGCCGGATCGAGCCATGCGCGGGGCGCAGCAGCCCGGCGAGCAGCTCGATGAGCGTGGATTTGCCCTGCCCATTGGCAGCGGCGATGGCGGTGATCTCGCCCTTGTTCACGCGCAACGACACCGAATTCAGGATCGCGCGCTGGCCGTGACGAAAGTCGACCGCCTCGACGATCAGCGGCTGGCCGAAATCGGGGGGCTCGCGGCCGGGCTCGTCGCTGGGCTGGCCATGGCTGCGGATGGCGGCGAGGCGGAGCAGCGCCTCGTCGCCGCCGAGGAGCAGCGGCAGGCCGCCGAGCATGCCGGCCAAGGCGCCGTTGACCTGGGTGGCGGCGATGAAGAAGGCGGCCAGCTCGCCGATGGACATGCTGCCGCGCGCCACTGCGATGCCGCCCACGATCAGCACCAGCACGGCGACGAGACTCGATGCCAGCCCTGTCGCCTGGCTATTGGCGGCGCTGGCCTTCACCATGTCGGTGCCGCTGGCGGCGAGATCATCGACATGGCGGCGATGGCGGGCGAGGGCTGGGGCTTCATTGGCCTGCATGCGGGCGACGGGCAGCAGCGTGAGCGCCCGTTCGGTCGCGATATGAAACCGCTCGAAGCTCGACTGATAGTGGCTGATGGTGCGCTTGAGCCAGCGGGTGGTGACCCAGCTGGCGAGGCGGAGCATCGGCCCGAGGACCAGCAGCAGCAGCGTCAGTGGCCATGAAATCGAGGCCATCACCGCGATGAAGACGAGGAGCGGGGCGATACCGGGCAGCAGCGCATGGAACAGGGCATGGCTCATCTGTTCGATGCGCTCGCTGTCGTGGATGACCCGCGCCTGGGTGCGGGCATTGTCCAGCCCTGCGCGTGCGGCCCAATCCAGCCGGTAAAGCCCGTTTAGCATCGACGCGCGCATTGCCGCAGTCGTGGCGCGCAGCCGCCGGGCGACCGGCCCGGCGAGCATCAGGGTGAGCGCCGCGAGCAGCAGGCGAAGGCCGAGAATGGCGCCGCCGATGACGAGGATGGCGGTGATGTCGGCCGCTGGTATGGCGACATCAAGCGCCTGACGGATGAGCCAGAGCACGGGCAGATTGCCGAGACCGATGAGCGTGGTGACCAGCAGAAGTGCGGTGAGCACGCCCTTTTGCGGGGCGATATGGTCGGCGTACCAACGCCAGGCCTGTCGGCGCGGCGTGCTCATGAGGCAACACCCAGGCGGCGCCTGAGCCAGCCGGCGGCGAGGCCGGGCAGCGCGCTTCGCTGGGTGCCGGCCACCAGTCGCGCGAGCTGGACAGAGCGATCGAGCGGCGAGGGCAGCGCATCGGCGGGTCGCCTGAGGCGCGCAAGCCAGGCGCGGTTTTCCAGCCGCTCCAGCCAGTCCGGGGCGGGGAGCGGTCCGGGCAGGGCGACATCGGGGACAGCAACACCGAGTTCGTCACGCAGGAAAGCCAGACCCTGACACACGCGATGTCCCACATGAAGCCGGCCGGCCCAATGGTGAAACTGCTGCCAGTCGATCGATTCCGCATCGCGCGCCAGCAGCATGGCCGCATCAGCGACCCAGCGCAGCGGCGACAGGGCGTTGGGCCGCAGGCCATGGGCGATGACGTGAAGCAACATGAAGGTTGTCGAGGGGCGCACAAGCGTGTCGGCGCCGACCGTGAAGCGCTGGGCGCCGGACCAGACGGCGTCTTCGAGATCGCTGCCACTGGCCTCATGCATCAGTGCCCAGTGCAGGTCGATCTCGCCCGCTGACGGATGATGGAGATTGCAGCCAATGGTGAGGACGAGCATGTCAGCGCGCCGCGCCGACCATTGTGCATGGCTGTCGCGCGGCTCGGCCCATCCAGCGGCGGTCAGTCGTTCGAACGCCCGCAGCGCGTCGGCCTCGCGAACGAGAAGGTCGATATCGGACATCGGGCGCAGCGCGGGGCTTGCATAGACGGTGCAGGCCAGGGCCAGACCCTTGCTGACCATGACCGGGATCCCGGCCTCCCCCAGCAGCCTGAGCGCCTTCAGACCATTCTGGATATGGGTTTGGGCGGCGCACCAGTGATAGCGGTAGATGCCGGCCAGTCGTCCCATCTGGGGGTGTTTGCAGCTCTGGGCGGCGAGATTGGCGTGAACCAGTGGCAGCAGGCGGAAACTGCCGCCTTCCATGTCGCCGTCCCAGTCGATGCCGGCGCTCCAGAGGGCAAAGGCGTTGATCGCCTCTTCGCCCCTGGCCAGTGCGGCGCGCAGCAGCAGCTTTTCCGCAGCGTTCGGCCAGAGGTGCAACTGGCTCAACTGGTGACCTCCGGCGCGGCGCGGCGTCGGGCGACAGCGGCACGCAGCACGGCGAGCGCGTTGCTGTTGGTATCATGGTTGCGCATCATCAGATTGGCACCGTGAATGCGGCGATAGAGGACAAGCGCGTCGCAGCCGGCCTCTTTGATGCCGGCATCGGCGGCGCGGGCGACCCAGTCGATGGTTTCAGCGGTGGCGAGGCGCTCGTCAAAGGGGCCGACGCGGTCGAAAACGGTGCGGCGGATGAGCATGGCGCCGGCCAGCCGTCCGGGAAGATCGGGGCCGAGTCCGGGCGCCTGAGGGCCGGCATCCCCGCGGCACTGGCGCACTTGGCCGAACACCAGATCGGCGCCGGTTGCGGTTAACACATTGAGACGCGCCGCAAGGCTGTTTTCGGGCCAGATATCGTCCCCGTCGAGAAAGGCGATGAGCGCGCCTTGGGCGGCACGAACGCCAGCATTGCGCGCAGCCGCCGCGCCCTTGTTGGCTTGTGACAGCAGCCGCACCCGGGGGCCGAAGCTTGCGATGATGGCGGCGCTTTCGTCGGTCGAGCCATCATCGACGACAATCACCTCTGACGGCGCATGGGTCTGGGTCAGGACCGATGTGATGGCCGCCGCAATGTGGCGGGCATCATTGTGGCATGGCACCACCACTGAAACTTCGGCGTGGCTCATCCGGCGGCATCGAGCGGGCGCGGCGCCGGCCAACCGACGTCGTCGACATCATGGATGGGATCGAGAAGCAGCATGTCTGCGAGGTCATCGTGGACGCCGAGAAGGGGCGGCGCATAGGGGCCGGCAACGGCTGGCAGATCGAGCGAGGCAGGTGCGGGCGTGTCGGCCACGCGCAACAGGTCGTGGCTTTCCAGCACTTGTACAAACGCCTCGACACTCGCTTGGGCGGCGGCAGGCTCGAGATCATAGGCCTGCGCCAGTGCCTGTGCGATCTGGCCGTAGCTGGCGCCCTGTTCAATGGCGCTCCAGATCAGCGCGGCGCTCCCGATCATGTCGAAATAGCGACCGCTGCCGTGGTGCATGACGATGGCTTCGCCGTCCATCGTTTCGCTCACGACGAGTGGTGCATTGACGACCATGCCGGTGTTTGCTGTCGCGCTCCATGTCATCATGGCCCCTCTTGCCGAAACGCATCGTCAATAATCTGTCACTTTGCATGAATGACAAATAGGGCGTCAAGCGGCGCCGGGGCTGGAGACTCAGGCCGTTGACATTATGAGGCAATGGTCTTCTCTTGGCTCTCTGTCCGGTGGGGACCGGGTGCAAAGAGGGGTTTGGCGATGATCTTCCGGCGTTCCGTGCGTGTGTTGATGAGCTCGGCTGCAATTGCTGGCTGTTCGACGATTCTGATTGCGGCAGCGCCGACGGTGGCGGTGGCACAGCCGAGCGCGAACACGGTGGCGACCATGACGGACTCAAGCTTCATGCCGTTGCGGCATGACGCGGCGAAGGGCCGTGTGTTGCTTGAGGTACCCGCTTTTGATCAGGACGTGCTCTATTATGTCTCTGCTGCCAGCGGGTCAGGCTCGGTCGGCTTGCCGCTCGACCGGGGCATCTTGCGCACGGCGGTGGTGCATTTCGTGCGCGACGGTGACCGGGTGCAGGTGGTGGAGCAGAACCTCGACTACCGGTCCCTGAATGGTGATGCGGCGCACAAGCAGGTCGTGGCGGACAGTTTTCCGACCTCGGTGCTGGCCAGCCTGCCGATCGAGTCGACGACGGGTGGCAAGGTGATGGCGGATGCAACCGGCCTGTTCATGCGCGATGCGGCCGGCATCGAGGCAGCGATGGCGCGGCTCAAGCAGGGGCGGTTCCGGTTTGATACGGCACGTAGCCGGTTTGAGGCGAAGCGGCTGAAGGCCTTTCCGGAAAACACCGAGATCGAGACGGTGGCGACCTTTGTCGTCGATGAGCCCGGGGCGCTGGTGCGCAATGTGACGCCGGAGCCGCGCTTATTCTCGATGCGGATCCACCACAGCTTTCTGAAGGCGCCGAGCGGCTATGTGCCCCGTCAGGCGGACCCGCGGATTGGTGTGAGCGCGGTCCGGTTCCGTGATTATTCCAAGCCGGTGAGCGAGAACACCAATGAGGCCTGGGTGACGCGCTGGCGTCTGGAAAAGGCCGATCCGGCCGCCGCGATGAGCCGGCCGAAGAAGCCGATCGTCTTTTACTTCGATCCCGGCATTCCGGCCGAGATCCGGCATGCGATGAAGGCGGGGCTGCTCGGCTGGAACAAGGCGTTTGAGAAGGCCGGCTTCATCGAGGCGATCGAGGCGCGCGACGCGCCGGCTGACATGGACCCGATGGATATCCGCTATGCCTATGTGCAGTGGATCAATCGCGATGAGCGCGGCTTTTCGAGCGGCGGTACCTACCGCGACCCGCGCACCGGCGAGATTCTCGGCTCAAAGACGCGGATGGACAGCCACCGGGTGCGCACCATCGCCAATTACTGGGATGCCTATGCCGCCGGCCTGCCGGGTGATGGGACGGGCGTGATGGCGGTTGACCCGGCGCTGGTGCTTGGGGACGCGATGGCCGGGATGCCGGTTGGCCAGCGGTCGATGATCCTTGAGCGGCAGGCGCTGCTGACCGCCCATGAACTGGGCCATGCGCTTGGCTTCGGGCATAATTTCGCCTCCAGCCTGAATGACCGGGCCTCGGTGATGGAGTATCCGACGCCGAGGGTGAAGGTGGTGAACGGGCGGCTCGATCTGAGCGAGGCCTTTGAGAAGCAGACGGGCGCCTATGATGCGTTCATGGTGCGCTATGCCTATACGCCGCTGCCGGCGGCGGCCGAGAAGGCGGGTCTGGATGCGATCATTGCCGACATGCGCGGCGACGGGATCATCTATGTGCCCAACACTGACCCGCGCTGGACCTGGTATGACGACCGGGCCACGCCGACCGCATATCTGGACGAGACCATGGCGGCGCGGCGGATCATGCTTGCCGACTATGGCAGCAAGGCGCTGAGCGCGGGCGAGCCGGTGGGGGCGCTGCGTGATGCCCGGCTGTGGATGGTCTATCTGCACCACCGCTACGCGATCGAGTCCGGCCTGAATTACATCGGCAACCAGTATCAGAATATCGTCGTGCCGGGCGACCCGCTGCCGCCGACCGAGCCGGTGCCGGCGTCGCTGCAGCGCGATGTGATGGCGCGGCTGATGGCGGCGATCGCGCCTGAAGGGTTGATGCTGCCCGATGACCTTCTGGCCATGCTGACCAGTGACCCGGGCGGCTCGCTGGAGGACCTTTCAAGCGATGCCGTGTTCGACCAGTTGCGCGCGGCACGCATCCTGACGGCATTGGTGATCGAGCCGCTGTTCGACTCAGGGCGCGCGGCGCGGATGGTGGCGCTCGAAGCGCGTGGCGGAGAGGCGTTCGGCTTTGCCGAAATGGTCGACATGGTTATGGCGAACAGCTGGGACGTCAGTGCGGGAACCGGGCAGGAAGCGGCCTTGCGCCGGGTCACGCAGAAGGTTGTTCTTGATGCGATGATGATCCTGGGTGCGGCGACCGATGGATCGGAGACGGCGCGGGCTTATGTACTCGACACGCTGGCGCGGCTCGGCGCGTCGCTAGAGAAGCGCCGGGCCAATGATGCGCTGACGGCCGCTTTCTATCGCCAGTCGGCGCGCGATATCGCCCGCTATCTGGAAGATCCCGCCGGCAACGCGCCCAAGTCGGCGTCATCGACCTGGGGGGGCTTTCCGCGGTCGCGCTTCCCGATGCCGCCGGGGCCGCCGCTGGGCTGATCGTTCGTCCGCGCGCGTCAGGCGTTGGGACGGCCGGGGATGCGGATCGGGCCGGCCTCGCGCACCTGGGTCCAGATGCGGCGGCCGACCTTGTCGGCTTCGGCGATGATCGCGGCTTCGTCATAGGTCAGCACCTTGCGGTCGCGCATGATGAAGCGGCCCGCCACCATCGAGCTTTCGATGTCGGAGGGCTGGCCATTGTGGATCAGCGAGGAGATGAAGCGGCCATAGGGCACGAGGTGCGCGGCCATGGTGTTGACGACGATGAGATCGGCGGCCTTGCCGACCTCGATGCTGCCGGTCTGACCTGCGAGGCCGAGCGCGCGGGCACCGCCCATGGTGGCGTCTTCGATCATGTCTTCGGGTTGTGGCAGTGTGCCGGGGAAGGGGTCGGTGCGGGCAATGCGCTCGGTGAGCAGCGCCGTGCGCATGACCGAAAAGACATCATTGGTATTGTTGTCCGTGCCCAGCGCAATGCCTGCGCCGGCAGCCCGGAGCGCGGGGACCGGCGGGATAACGCCGCGATTGGCGGCCATGCCGGCCTGATGGGTGAGGGAGGCCCCGCTGGCGCCGAAGGTCTTGATATCCTCATCGCTGACATAGCGAAGATGCGCGGCGAACAGGCGAGGGCCGAGGAAGCCGTGGCGGGCGAGAAAGCCGACCGGGCTGACGCCGTGCCAGCGCTTCATGAAATCGACTTCGGCGACGCTTTGCGAGAGATGAATGGTGTAGCTGAGGTCGTGCTTGTCCGCGAAGGCGCGCACGGCGGCGAGCAGCTCGGGCGATGAGGTTTCGGCCAAGGCCGCAGCGGGCATGACATTGACGCGCCCGCCATCGGCGCCGTGCCAGCGCGCATGGAGCGAGGCGATGCGGGCCATGCCCTCTTCCCGCTCGGCTTGCGAGAAGACGGGCTGGACGCTGGCTGCAAAGCCGGTCGGTGCCATCGGGCCTGCGACATTGGTGCTGTCACGCACCGATTCGGCGAAGACCATGCGCAGGCCGGAATCGGCAAGGGCCGCGGCATGGGGGGCAATGCCACTGGTGTTTTCCACGAGCGTCGTGGTGCCGGTGCGGATGGCTTCGAGCGCGCCGACGACGACCATCAGCCGGCGTTCATCGGGAGAGAGCAGGCTGTTTGGGTTGAGCGCCAGCTTGGCCGAGTTGGGAAAGCCGAAATCCTCGTTGAAGCCGCGCGCAATGGTGGCGGCGAGATGGGCGTGGCAATTGACGAGGCCGGGCAGCAGGACCTTGCCACGGCCATCATAGATATCGGCATTCGGGTAGCGGCTCTGAAGGTCGGCAGTCTCGCCGATGGCGGCGATCTTGCCGCCGACGACGGCGAGCGCGCTGTTCTCCTCGACCTTGTCGGCCCGGTAGATGCCGATGTTGACAAACAGCGTCGGCCGCGCGGCGGGCGCTTCGCTTTGGCCGGCGCGGGCGCTGCTGGCGGCAAGTGCGGCGACTCCGGCAAGGCCAAGCACCGAGCGCCGGTCGATTGCCAGATTTTCCTTCTCGTCCATGATCCCCTCTCCCCTCGCGGCTATCATGCCGGGGTCAGGGAGCGAGTTAAATGGAGCGGGGCTGTTCGCTTACTTGGTCTGTTCGGCCCACCAGGCGGTGGCGGCCTTCATGGTGTCGGGCTGGCCGGCGAGCCAGTTGGCTTCTGCCTGGCGGCTGCAATTGAGATAGAGAATGCCGCCGTCAACGCGGAAGACCTTGGGGTCTGGGCCCGCTTTGCGGCCCTGCGACGCGGCCCAGGCGCAATGGCCGCCGAAGGCCGGGAGATAGCGTTCGGGGTCGGCAAGGAAGGTGTCCCGGTTTGCGATGCTGCTGAACAGATAGGTGGCGCCCTTGTGTGTGGCGCTGAAGTCCTTGCTGCCGGGCGTTGCACTGCCGGCGAAATAGGCGACGAGATCATAGCCGCCAGCCGCGGCTTCCGTGCCGGATGGGCCTTGCCAGACGTGGGACACGCTTGGCGGCTCGATGGCCAGCGCGGGGGCGGCCAGCGCCAGCAGGGCGGCGGCGATGATCTGGAGGGGCTTGGTCATGGTCTGATCCTCAGCCTTTGACATGCGGGTGGTAGCGGAGGAGGGATTTGAACCCCCGACCCCAGGATTATGATTCCCGTGCTCTAACCAACTGAGCTACTCCGCCCGAGCCACCACGCGGGAGCCGGGCTATAGGATGCGCCCGGCGTGCGGTCAACTGCCCTCCCCATTGCGCTTGCTTGTCAAGCTGGCCTTGGGTGCGTAGCCATGAGGGAAGCCTGATTCAGAGGAGTGGAAATTGTCGATTCCAGCCAAGATTGCGTCGCGTTTGAAGCTGCCGGTGATCGGTTCGCCGCTGTTCATCATCTCGGTGCCCGATCTGGTCATCGCCCAGTGCAAGGCGGGCATCATCGGCAGCTTCCCCAGCCTCAATGCCCGGCCGATCGAGCAGTTTGAGGAGTGGCTGCAGCGACTGAATGCCGAAATCGGGCCGGATGATGCACCTTACGCCGTCAATCTGATTGTGCACCGCTCGAACGACCGGCTGATGGCCGATCTCGAACTGTGCGTGAAGTACAAGGTGCCGATGATCATCACCTCGCTGGGCGCGCGTGCCGATGTGAATGAGGCGATCCACAGCTATGGCGGGATCGTGATGCACGACATCATCAACGACAAGTTCGCCCGCAAGGCCATCGAGAAGGGGGCGGACGGGCTGATCGCGGTTGCGGCCGGTGCCGGCGGGCATGCTGGCACGATCTCGCCCTTTGCGCTGGTGCAGGAGATCCGCCAGTGGTTCGACGGGCCGCTGGCGCTGTCGGGGTCGATCGCCACGGGTGACGCGGTACTTGCAGCGGAAGCGATGGGGGCGGATTTCGGCTATATCGGCTCGGCGTTCATCGCCACCAGGGAGGCGCGGGCGGTTGAGGACTACAAACAGATGATCGTCGATTCAAAGGCGGACGACATTGTTTATTCGAGCCTCTTCACCGGGGTTCATGGCAATTACCTCAAGCCCTCGATCAAGGCGGCCGGCATGGACCCTGACAAGCTGCCCGAGGGCGACGTCAGCACGATGAACTTCGGCAGCGGCGGCGGTTCAGATGCCAAGGCCTGGAAGGATATCTGGGGCTGTGGTCAGGGGATTGGCGCTGTGAAGGACATCTTGCCGGCGGCCGAGCTGGTGGCGCGGCTGGCGCGGGAATATGAGGCGGCGCGCGCCCGGCTCGGGTTGCCGCCGCGGGCCAAGGCGGCGTCCTGATGAACATCTATTGGCTTCTGGGCGCGGTGCTGACGGGTTTTGCCAGCCAGTTTTGCGTGAACTACGGAATCTGCGCGATCCCGCTTTGAGCGGTTCGCGTCAGGCGCCCGGACGTTCCGAGCGCGATTTGGGGTTGAGGCGGGTTTCTGCGCTTGCACTTTGCGCGAGGAAGCTCTGCGGGCCGACGCCGAGCCAGATCAGGATGGGGGCCGCGATGAAGATCGATGAATAGGTGCCGATGATGATGCCGAGCAGCATCGTGATCGAGAAGCCGAACAGCACCGAGCCGCCGAAGAAGACGAGCGTCGCGAGCGCAATGATCATGGTGAGCGAGGTGACGATGGTGCGCGGCAGCGTTTCGTTCAGTGAGAGATCGAGCAGCTCGGCCATGCCCATCTTGCGGTATTTGCGCAGGTTTTCGCGGACGCGGTCATAGACGACGATGGTATCGTTGAGCGAATAGCCGACGATGGTGAGGATGGCCGCGACGATGTTGAGGTCGAACTCGATCTGGGTGACGGCGAAGAATCCCATGGTCAGTGCGACGTCATGGAGAAGCGCGAAGAGGGCGCCGACGCCGAACTGCCATTCGAACCGGAACCAGATGTAGATCGAGATTCCGATCATGGCGAACAGGATGGCAACGGCGCCGGCGTTGACAAGTTCGCCCGAGACTTTGCCCGAGACGGTTTCGGTGCGCCGGAAGCTGGCGTCAGGGCTTTTGGCGCGGATCGTGTCCTGCACCTGGGCAACGACACGCTGGACGGCGGCTTCGTCGCCGGGCGGCAGCGGCAGGCGGATGGAAACGGTGTTGGCGTCGCCGAACGTCTGGATGGAGGCGCTGCCGGCGCCAGCCGAGTTGACGGTGCTGCGCAGCTCATCGAGCCTTGCTTCCTGCTCGAAGCGGACTTCCATCATCAGGCCGCCAGCGAAATCGACGCCGAAATTGAGGCCGCGGATGACGACAAGGGCGATGGAGGCGAGGATCATGACGACCGACAGGCCGACCGCGATGTTGCGCCAGCGCAGAAAGCCGATGTTGGTATCGTCGGGAACGAGTTTGAGAAGGCGCATGCGCGTGGTTCCCTACAAGACCAGGGCTTGCGGGCGGGTGCCGCGCAGCCAGCGGGAAACGATCAGCCGGGTGATGGTCACGGCGGTAAACACCGAGGTGATGATGCCGATGATGAGCACGATGGCGAAGCCCTTCACCGGCCCGGAGCCGAAGCTGAACATGATGGCGGCTGCGATCACATTGGTGACATTGGCATCGAAGATGGTGCGCGAGGCTTCGCGGTAGCCGGTTTCGATGGCGCCGATGACGGCGCGGCCGCGGCGCAGCTCTTCGCGGATGCGCTCGTTGATGAGCACATTGGCATCGACCGCCGCACCGATGGTGAGCACGAAGCCGGCGATGCCGGGCAGGGTGAGCGTGGCACCAAGGCCGGACATGACCGCCATGACGAGCACGGCGTTGGCGATGAGCGCGATCACTGAATAAACGCCGAAGCGGCCATAGGTGATGACCATGAAGACGGCGACGAGGACGGTGGCGAGTGCGCTGGCGATGGCACCGGCCCGGATGCTGTCGGCGCCGAGATCGGGGCCGACGGTGCGCTCCTCGATGACCTTGAGTTCGACCGGCAGCTTGCCCGAGCGCAGCAGGATGGCGAGCTCATTGGCGGTGGCGATGGTGTAGCTGCCCGAAATAATGCCCGACCCACCGAGAATGGGCTCGTTGATGCGAGGGGCGGAAATGATCACATCGTCGAGGACGATGGCGAAGGGGCGGCCGACATTGGCCTGTGTGGCCTGGGCAAAGCGGCGACCGCCGGTGCTGTCGAAACGGAAGCTCACGGCGGGCTGGTTGTTCTGGTCGGTGCTGACCTGGCTGTCGATCAGCTGATCGCCGCTGATGATGGCGCGGCGCTTGACGACCATGCTGCCGCCTTCGAGGCTGGGCAGGATCTCGCTTCCCGGCGGCGCGCGGCCCTCGGCGACGCGCGTCGGATCGGCATCGACATCGACAAGCTTGAACTCGAGCTTGGCGGTCTTGCCGATCAGCGACTTGAGGGCATCCGGATCTTGCAGACCGGGGACCTGGACAACGATGCGGCTGGTGCCCTGCCGGATGATGGTGGGCTCGCGCGTGCCGAGCTCGTCGATGCGGCGGCGGATGACTTCGACCGCTTGGGCCATGGCGCTGTCGACGGCCAGGGCGACGCCGGCCTGGGTGGCCTTGAGCGTGATACGTGGGCCATTGTTGCTGACTTCGGTTTCGCGCACGCCGGTGATGCCACCGGCGGGCAGGGTGACGCGTTGCAGCGTGGCAAGCGCGCGCGGCAGGTCTTCTGGCTTGGCGATGGTCAGGCTGATGCTGTCGGCGGAACGGTTGAGGTCGGAGAAAGAGATAGCGCCGCCTTCGGCAATGCGGAGCTCTGTGCGGGCCGTGTCTTCGAGTGCGTCGAGCTTGGCTTCAAGGACATCGGTGGGGGTGGCCTCGAGCATGAGGTGCGACCCGCCACGCAGATCAAGACCAAGATTGAGCTGGCTTTGCGGCAGCGGCTCGGGCCAGGCCGAGAGCGGCACGAAATTGGGCGCGGCGAACAGGACGCCGACAATGAGCGTGGCAAAGATCGACCAGATTTTCCAGTTGGGAAAGTCGAGCAAGGGGTCAGGCCTTGGCTGTCGTGCTTGCGCCGCCCGACTTGCGGACGTCGGCGAGCGTGGCCTTGAGGACGCGCAGCTTGACGCCGGACGCGACTTCGACCTCGACCTCGCTGTCTTCGACCTTGACCGCCTTGCCGATGATGCCGCCCCCGGTCACCACTTCATCGCCGCGGGCAACTGCATCGACCATGGCCCGGTGCGCCTTTACCCGCTGCTGCTGGGGCCGGATGAGCAGGAAATAGAAGATCGCGAAGATGGCCAGATAGGGCGCAAAGCCGATCAGGATGACCATCGGATCGGAGGAGCCGCCAGCGGGGGCGGCGGCCTGAGCGAAGGCCGGGCTGGAAAACATGCAGCGATCCTTGAAAACAGCTGGGACGTGTTGGAGCAGGGCTCTAGCGCCTTGCGCGGCTGCTCGCAACTGGTGCGCGGCTGCAGCGCAGGCTATGGAGCCGCCATGGACAGCGTTGAATCATCCTTGTCACAGATCGCCGGGGCAGTGCGGGCGCTGGCGGCCGGACTGGCGCCACCGGTTTCCACCGGGGCGTCGCTTGATGACGGCGACTGGTTCGTCTGGCGTGACGGTGCGCTGTGGGATGTGCCGAGGCCGCGCGTAGCACCGCTTTTGCTTTATCAAGGCGTGGACGCGCAAAAGGCAGCCCTGGCCGAGAATATCCGCCGGCATGCCGTTGGCCTGCCGGCCCATGATGTGCTGCTGTGGGGTGCGCGTGGCATGGGCAAGAGCTCATTGGTGCGGGCTGTTCATGCGGCGCAGGCCGAGGCGGGGCCGGCTGTCGCGCTGGTGCAGGTGGCGCGCGAGGATGTGGCGGGGCTGGCCCGGCTGTTCGAGCGGTTGGCCGGCACATCGCGGCCAGTGAGCGTGTTTCTCGACGATCTCGCTTTCGATGGCTCGGGCAAGGAGGTGCATGCGCTGCGCGCGCTGCTGGATGGCGGCATCGAGGCGCGGCCCGAGACGGTAAGGCTGATGGTGACGAGCAACCGCCGGCATCTGCTGCCCAGCCAGCTGGCCGTGCCCGAGGCCGATGATGCCAACCCGCGCGACACCCGCGATGACGGGCTGGCGCTGGCCGATCGCTTCGGCCTGCGGCTCGGGTTTCATGTCTGTGACCAGGTGACCTATCTGGCGATGTGCGAGGGCTATGCCAGGGCGTTCGATCTTGAATTCGATGCGGGCGCGGCGCTTGCCTTTGCGGCGGGTCGTGGTGCGCGTTCGGGGCGAACGGCGTGGCATTTCACTGTGGAAGCTGCGGGCGCGCAGGGGGTGCGGCTCTGAGACTGGGCACGCGCGTATTTCGTGCTGGTACGCTGTGTCTCGAAGGCGGAATTGGCCATTGATTAGTCACTGATGGCATGGTCAAGCGGACGAAGTCGACATAGGATTGCGCTCTGCCTGGGCCTGGTCGTTGCTATCGGAGGGGATAATGGGGTCGTTCCAGTCATCGCGCCGCGGATGTTTGGGGCGCGCCTTGACAGGATGCATAGCCGCGCTTTCGCTTGTGACCGGCCCTTTGGTCGCGGCCGCTTCGGCGCAAGTGAATGACAGGATGGCGAGACCGGTCCCACTTCCTGCACCATTGCCCTTGCCGGCGCCCTCATCTGGTCAGAGTGGGTCCAATGGCAGTTCTGGGGGCTTTGGCGGGTCCGGCGGCAGCTCCGGGAGCCAGTCGAACTGGGCCAATGGTCAGTGGAGCCAGACGGTCCAGTGCCGTTCTCTTGGCTATAACTATCAGGAATGCCGGGTGGATGCGCGCCAGGGGGGACAGTTGCGGCGGGTGCTGGCGGGCAATTGCGGGCGCGGCAACTGGGGGGTGCGCAGCGACCGTGTCTGGGTCGACAATGGCTGTCAGGCCGAGTTTGTGGTGCGCGGGGCCAATTGGAACAATGGCGGCGGCGGCAATGGCGGTGGGCAATCGAACTGGGGAAATGGCCAGTGGAGCGAGACGGTCCAATGTCGTTCGCGGGGGTACAACTATCAGGAATGCCGGGTGGACGCGCGCGAAGGCGGACAGTTGCGCCGGGTATTGGCAGGCAATTGCAGCCGCGGCAATTGGGGGGTGCGCAGCGACCGCGTGTGGGTCGACAATGGCTGTCAGGCGGAATTCGTCGTGCGGGGCGCGAATTGGAACAATGGCGGCGGCTGGAACAATGGCGGCGGCTACACCACATCGACCGTGCGTTGCGAATCCCGGGGTTATGATTACAAGGAATGCCGTGTTGATGCGCGTGGCGGCGCTCGTATCCAGCGGGTGATTGCCGGCAATTGCAGCAGCGGCAATTGGGGCTATCGCAACGATGTCATCTGGGTGGACAATGGCTGTCGTGCGGACTTTTCAGTGCGGGGCTATGGCCAGCAGAATGAGGGCGGTGGCGGGCCTTCAGCAGGTCTGATCATCGGCGGCGTGGCCGTGGCCGCAGGTCTGGCGGCGCTTCTGGCGAGCAGCGGCAAGAAGAATGACGATACCAAGCCGGGCACGAGTGTCGGCAATGCCAAGCCGGCGCGGATTGATGTGAACACCAATGTTGTGGCCACTGCGGCGCGGCCGAGCTTTCAGAAGTGTCTTGATGAAGCGGCCTTGCAGATCGGCGCGACGGGCGGCACGGCGATTGCGCTGGAGGAGATGCGCGAGGTCGAGCCCGGCAATGGGGGGTATCGCTTCAGCTTCCGGCTGCGCGGGACCTGGCCCGACGAAACCCGGGTGATCGGTACCAGATGCCGGGCAACGGCGGACCGGGTGATCGAGCTCGATTTCGATTGAGACGGCCTCAGGCTGACGGCGCGGCGGAGCGTCCGCTTGTGAAGCCGTGCGCCTCACCTATATGAAAGACGCTCTGGCGAGGACGGTTCTCATGGGTTTTGCGCGCGGCGCGTGGCGTTTTCTGGTTGGCGTGAAGGATTTGCTGGTCCTTCTGCTGCTGCTGTTGTTCTTCGGTGGCCTGTGGGCGGCGCTCAATCAGACCGCACCGGTTCGCGTGGCCGATGGCGCGGCGCTGGTGCTCGATCTTGACGGGGTGGTTGTCGATCAGGCCAGCGATCAGGATCCGACGGCCTTGCTTCTCGGTGCGGGCGGGCTGCGCGAATACCAACTGCGCGATATCGTGCGCGCCGTCGACCGGGCGGCGGCAGACGAGCGGATTTCGCGCCTGGTGCTCGACCTTGACACGTTCGTGGGCGCCGGCGCGGCCAATATGGAAGCGATGGCGCGGGCGGTGGCCCGGTTCAAGGCGAGCGGCAAACCGGTTGATGCCTATGCCACCGCCTATACCGATGATGCCTATTATCTGGCTGCGCAGGCGGATCGGGTGTGGATGGACCCGATGGGCGGTGTTCTGGTGGCGGGTCCTGGCGGCACGGGCCTTTATTTTGCCGAGGCACTGGACAAGCTCGATATCGATATCGAGGTGTTTCGGGTCGGCACCTACAAGGCGGCCGTGGAGCCCTTTCTGCGCTCTGAGCGATCCCCCGAAGCGCGGGAGGCCGATCAGGCGCTGGTCAATGGGGTCTGGGGGCACTGGCAGGCCGATGTGAAGGCGGCGCGGCCCGGTGCAGACATTCAGGCGTGGTTGCGCGGCTTGCCGCAACGCATTGCCGAGAGTGAGGGCGACCAGGCGGAGGCGGCGCGCGCAGCCGGGCTGGTGGACGCGCTGGGCGACCGCAGCGAGTTTGAGGCCGAGCTTGCCGAGGCCGTGGGCGCAGCCGAGGATGGTGCGCGTTTTGGCTACAAGGCAGTGGCGCTGGGCGAGTATCTGCGTGACGGGGCATCGCTGCTGCCAAAGTCCGGGCCGGCGGTCGGTGTGGTCTATGTGAGCGGCGGCATCGTTGATGGCGAGGCCCCGCGTGGGTCGGCAGGGGCGGCGAGCATCGTGCGCGCCATTGACACGGCGCTGGCCGACAAGGGCGATCTGAAGGCGCTGGTGCTGCGCATCGACTCGCCCGGAGGCTCGGCGCTGGCCAGCGAGCAGATCCGCCGTGCTGTTCTGCGCGCAAAGGCGCAGGGGCTGCCGGTCGTGGCCTCGATGGGGCCGGTTGCGGCTTCCGGGGGCTATTGGGTTGCCACGGCCGCCGATCAGATCTTTGCCGAGGCGACGACGATCACGGGGTCGATCGGCGTGTTCGCCATTTTGCCGACCTTTCCGCGCGCGCTGGAGCGGCTTGGCATTGGCACCGATGACATCAAGGCGACGCCCTATTCGGGAGAGCCGAACATTTTGGGCGGGCTGGGCAGCGAAACCCGTGCGCTTCTTCAGATCGGCGTTGAGGACATTTATCAGCGCTTTGTCGGGCTTGTGGCGGAGGCGCGAGACATGCCGCGCGAGGCGGTCGACGCGGTCGGGCAGGGGCGTGTCTGGACTGGCGAGGACGCGCGTGCGCGGGGTCTGGTCGATACCATCGGCGGTCTGGAGGCGGCTGTGGCCGAGGCGGCGCGGCTGGGCGGTATCGAGGGCGAGGTGCGGACCATCGATATCGAGACGGCGCGCTCCCCGGTCGAGGAGTTTTTGGCTGGTCTTGCCGGCCCGGTGGAGAGCAGCGCGGCTGCTCGCGACGGCTGGTCGGCGCTGGTGATGCGCGAGCGGATGCGCACGCTTGCCCTGCTGGGCGATCTCAAGCTTCTGGGCAGCGGCGCGACGATGCAGGCGGCCTGTCTGGAATGTGCGGGGCTTGGCTCGCCGCGTGGTGCGGGTGACGACGGGCTCGAGCTGGTGCGTGACTGGCTGCTACGGCGCTGAGTCGCTGTCGTCCTGGCGGTAGCTGGGGAGCGAAATGCCGCGGGCGATGGCCAGCGCGCGGACACCGAAGCCGATAATGAAGCCGAGCGCCGTGGCGACCGGGGTGGGCGCGCCCACGCTGGAGGCCAGCGCGAAGCTGGACGCGCCGAGGACAGCGGCGAAGACATAGATTTCGGGCCGCAGGATGACCGAGGGGACGCCGGCGAGGACATCGCGCAGGATGCCGCCGAAACAGGCCGTGAGCACGCCCATGACGATCGCGGGCAGCGGCGGCACGCCATAGGCCAGTGCCTTGGAGGTGCCGATGACGGCATAGGCCCCGAGGCCGACCGCATCGAACCAGAGCAGCGTCTTCAAGGGCCAGCGCTCGACCTTTACCAGCCAGACGGCGGCGGCGGCGATCAGGCAGACGCCGAGATAATCGGACCGGCCGACCCAGAAGACCGGTGCGCCGATCAGCAGGTCCCGAAGCGTGCCGCCGCCGATGCCGGTGACGGCGGCGAACAGCGCGAAGGTGACGATGGTCTGGCCGGCCCGGGCGGCGGCGAGCGCGCCCGAAATGGCGAACACCGCGACGCCGGCCATGTCGAGGATGGTGGTCAGCATCGGCCGCTGCCGGGGCCTAGATGTGGATCGGCTTGCCGTGCGCCGCCATCGCGGCTTCCTTGAGCGCCTCGGGGTGGGTGGGGTGCGCGTGGCAGGTTAGCGCGAGATCTTCCGAGCTAGCGCCGAACTCCATGGCGAGCGCGGCTTCGGCGATCATCGTGCCCGCCATCGGGCCGATGATGTGAACGCCGAGGATCCGGTCGGTGCTGGCATCGGCGAGAACCTTGACGAAGCCTTCGGTGTTGCGATTGGCCTTGGCCCGGCTGTTGGCGGCGAAGGGGAATTTGCCGACATTGTACTTGATGCCGGCGGCCTTGAGTTCTTCTTCGGTGCGGCCCACGGTGGCGACTTCCGGTTCGGTGTAGACGACGGCGGGGATGACGTCGCGGTTCACATGGCCATTGAGACCGGCGATATTGTCGGCGGCGGCCACGCCTTCATCTTCGGCCTTGTGCGCGAGCATGGGACCTTCGACGACATCGCCGATCGCCCAGAGGCCGGGGACGGCGGTGCTGAAATCATGGTTGATCGGGATGCGGCCCTTGTCGAGGGTGAGGCCGGTGGCCTCGATGTTGAGGCCATCAGTATTGGGCCGGCGCCCGGTCGAGACGAGGACGATATCGGCTTCGATGTCTGACGATGCGCCGCCGACCACGGGTTCGATGGTAACGACGGCGCCCTTGCCCTTGCGCTGCACGCCGGTGACCTTGGTGTCTGTCTTGAGGACCATACCCTGCTTCTTGAGGGTGCGGGCGAAGGTGGTGGCGACCTCGACATCCATGGCGGGCACGATGCGCGGCGCATATTCGACGACCGTGACCTTGGCGCCAAGCCGCCGCCAGACGCTGCCCATTTCAAGGCCGATATAGCCGCCGCCGATGACGACGAGATGGCCGGGCACTTCGGGCAGGGACAGGGCTTCGGTGCTGGTGACGATAACTTCGCCGTCCGGCGTGACGCCGGGAAGGCTGGTCGGTTCCGAGCCTGTGGCGATGATGATGTTCTTCGCGCTGTAGGTCTGGCCATCGACCTCGACCGACTTCGCATCCTTGAAGCGGGCTTCGCCCTTGATCCACTCGACCTTGTTCTTCTTGAACAGGAAGGCGATCCCGTCTGTCAGTTCCTTGACGGTCTTGTCCTTCTCGGCGAGCAGGGCCGGCAGGTCGAGTTCGACACCGGCGATCTTGAGGCCGAACTTGGCGAGATGGCCTTTGGCGGCCTCCTCATAATATTCCGAGCCGTGAAGAAGCGCCTTGGAGGGGATGCAACCGACGTTGAGGCAGGTGCCGCCGAGGCTGTCGCGCTTTTCGATACAGGCGACCTTGAGCCCATGCTGGGCGGCGCGGATGGCGGCAACATAGCCGCCTGGGCCGGCACCGATGACGATGAGATCATAGTCGTTGGACATGGAGCTAATCCTAAAGGTCGACGAGCAGGCGGGCCGGGTCTTCGAGCGCTTCCTTGATGCGCACCAGGAAGGTGACCGCTTCACGACCATCGACGATGCGGTGATCATAGGAGAGCGCCAGATACATCATCGGGCGGATGACGATCTGGCCATCACGGACGACCGGGCGGTCTTCGATGCGGTGCATGCCGAGCACGCCGGACTGCGGCGGGTTGAGGATTGGGGTGGAGAGCAGCGAGCCGAACACCCCGCCATTGGAGATTGTGAAATTGCCGCCTTGAAGCTCTTCAAGCTTGAGCTGGCCGGCCTGGGCGCGGGCGCCGAAATCGGCGATCGCCTTTTCGGTCTCGGCGAAGCCGAGCTTGTCGGCATCGCGCAGGATCGGCACGACCAGACCGCCGGGCGAGGATACGGCGATGCCGAGATCGGCATAATCGCGGTAGACGATCTCATCGCCTTCGAGGCTGGCGCCGACGGCGGGCACATCGCGCAGCGCCAGCACACAGGCCTGAGCAAAGAAGCTCATGAAGCCGAGGCGGACGCCGTGCTTCTTTTCGAACAGATCCTTGTAGCGCGACCGGGTCGCCATGACGGCGGTCATGTCCACATCGTTGAAGGTGGTGAGCATGGCGGCGGTGTTCTGCGCCTCCTTGAGGCGGCGCGCGATAGTCTGGCGAAGCCGGGTCATCTTCACCCGCTCTTCGCGCCGGGCAGCGGGAAGCGGCGCTGCGGGGTCGCTGGCCGGGGCTGCGACGGCGCGGCGCTTGGCCGTTCCATTCTCGATAGCTGTCAGCACATCGCCCTTGGTCAGTCGACCATCCTTGCCGGTGCCGGTGATGCTGGTGGGGTCGAGATCATAATCCTCGATGATGCGGCGCACCGCGGGCCCCATAGCGTCAAGCGGCTGCGCGTCTGAGGTGGGCGCGGGTGCGGCTGCCGCAGGCGCCGGGGCAGGCGCGGGCGCAGCGGCCGGCGCGGGGGCCGGCGCTGCCGTTGGTGCAGCAGCAGTAGCACCTGCCTCGATGCTGGCGATGACGCTGCCGACAGTGACGGTGTCGCCTTCAGCGGCGAGATGGGCCGTCAGCACGCCGGCGACGGGGGATGGCACTTCGACGGCGACCTTGTCGGTTTCCAGGCTGACGATTGGTTCATCGGCGGCGACGGCATCGCCGACCTTCTTGAGCCACTGGCCAACGGTAGCCTCGGTGATCGATTCACCAAGTGCGGGGATAACGACGTCCTGTGCCATGGTTCAGCGTGCTTTCTTGGCTGTCGAATTGGTGGATTTGCGCGGGGCAGCCTTGATCGGCTCGCCGAGCGCATCGGCAATCAGTGCCGCCTGTTCGGCGTTGTGGCGACGCATCAGCCCGGTGGCCGTGGCGGCGGCAGCGGGGCGGCCGGCATAGCGGGGTCGCTGGCCCAGCGCCTCCTCGATCAGCGGCTCGATGAAGGTCCAGGCGCCGGCGTTCTTCGGCTCTTCCTGTGCCCAGACGATTTCTGCGAGGCCTGGGAAACGCGCCGCATAGTCGGCGATGGCATCGCCGGGGAAGGGGTACAGTTGTTCGACGCGGAGCAGATAGACATCGTCGCGCGCATCTCGTTCCCGCGCTTCCAGCAGGTCGTAATAGACCTTTCCAGTGCACATGATCAGGCGGCGGACCTTCGCGGGATCGCAGGGCGCAAGATCGTCGAGCACGCGGTGGAAGCTCGAGCCGCTGGCGAGATCGTCAAGGCTGCTGACGGCGCGCTTGTGGCGGAGCAGCGATTTGGGCGTGAAGATGATCAGCGGCTTGCGGAAGTCGCGCATCATCTGGCGGCGCAGCAGGTGAAAATAATTGCTCGGCGTGGTGGCGTTGGCGACCTGGATATTGTCTTCAGCACAGGCGGTCAGGAAACGCTCGACGCGCGCAGAGCTATGTTCGGGCCCCTGACCTTCATAGCCATGCGGCAGCAGCATGACGAGGCCATTGGCGCGCAACCACTTGATTTCGCCCGATGTGATGAACTGGTCGATCATCGTCTGGGCGCCGTTGACGAAGTCACCGAACTGCGCCTCCCAGAGGGTCAGCGTGCGCGGGTCTGCGAGGGCATAGCCATATTCGAAGCCGAGAACGCCGAACTCGGAGAGCGGGCTGTCGAGGACCTCGAAGGCGCCAAGCCCCTTCAAGGGAATATGGCGGGCGCCGGTTTTCTGGTCGGTCCAGACCGAATGGCGCTGGCTGAAGGTGCCGCGGCCCGAGTCCTGGCCCGAAAGGCGCACGCCCTGACCCTCGCGCAGCAGCGAGCCGAAGGCCAGCGCCTCGGCGGTGGCCCAGTCGATACCCTCGCCGGTTTCGAGCATGTCGGCCTTGGCCTTGAGGATGCGCTTCAGCGTCGGGTGGATGTTGAAGTCGGCTGGCACATAGGTGAGCACCTGGCCGATGGCGCGAAGCTCGGACCGTGCGACGCCGGTTTCGGCGGCGCGGCGGCTGCCCATGGCTTCTGTCGGGCGGCCCAGGCCGGCCCAGCGGCCCTCGAACCAGTCAGCCTTGTTGGACTTGTAGGTGGTGGCGGCTTCGAAATCGTTCTCGAGCATCGCGGTGTAGGTCGCGATGGCCTCGGGCACGAAGCGCTCGTCGATGACGCCTTCCTTGATCAGGCGCTCGGCATAGATTTCGGAGACCGGCGCGTGGCGGCCGATTTCGGCATACATCAGCGGCTGGGTGAAGCTCGGCTCGTCGCTCTCGTTATGGCCAAAGCGGCGATAGCACCACATGTCGATGACGACGTCGCGCTTGAAGGTCTGGCGGAACTCGGTGGCGACCTTGGTGGCAAAGGTGACGGCCTCGGGATCGTCGCCGTTGACGTGGAAGATGGGGGCCTGGACAATCTTGCCGACATCGGACGGATAGGGCGAGGAGCGGGCGAACTGCGGCGAAGTGGTGAAGCCGACCTGGTTGTTGACGATGAAATGCAGCGTGCCGCCGGTGTTGTAGCCATTGAGGCCGGAAAAGCCGAAACATTCGGCGACGATGCCCTGGCCGGCAAACGCCGCGTCGCCGTGCAGCAGCACCGGCATGGCCTTGCTGCGCGTGGTGTCACCCGCCATGGTCTGGATAGCGCGGACCTTGCCGAGCACCACCGGATCGACGGCTTCGAGGTGCGACGGGTTGGGCGCGAGGCTGAGGTGGACCTTGTTGCCGTCGAACTCGCGGTCGGTGCTGGCGCCGAGGTGATATTTGACATCGCCCGAGCCGCCGACATCGTCGGGATTGGCCGAGCCGCCACCGAACTCGTGGAAGATCACCTTGAACGGCTTTTGCATGACGTTGCCGAGCATGTTGAGCCGGCCGCGGTGGGGCATGCCGAAGACGATCTCGGTGAGGCCGAGCTGGCCGCCGGTCTTGATGATCGATTCCATGGCCGGGATCATCGACTCGCCGCCATCGAGGCCGAAGCGCTTGGTGCCGACATATTTGCGGCCCAGAAAGCGCTCCCACTGTTCGGCTTCGATCAGCTTGTTGAGGATGGCGCGCTTGCCGTTGGCGGTGAAGTGGATCTCCTTGTTGCGGCCCTCGATCTTGTCCTGGATGAACCGACGCTCTTCGACGTCGTTGATGTGCATATATTCGACGCCGACATTGCCGCAGTAATTGGCGCGCAGGATCTCGACCAGCTCGCGCACGGTGGCGGATTCGAGACCCAGCACGCCGGCAATGTGGATGGGGCGGTCGAGGTCGTTTTCGGTGAAGCCGTGATATTCGGGCGTGAGGTCGGCGGGGAGGTCGCGCTGGCTGAGGCCGAGCGGATCGAGGTTGGACGCGAGATGGCCGCGCACGCGGTAGGTGCGGATGAGCATGAGCGCGTTGACAGCGTCGCGCGCGGCCCGGGCGATATCCTGCGATGTGGCCCCGGCTTCCGCGGCTTTCTCGGCGGCGCGGGCGGCGGCGCGCGCCGGCATCAGCATGTCGGCGGCATCGAGGCCGCGGGTCAGCGCATCGTCGGGGCGGGGCGGCCAGTCGCTTCGTGCCCAGCTCGGCCCCTGCCGGTCGGCCTGCGTTGGCATCAGCGGCTCGTCGGGCATGGCACTCATCCTTGTCTTGTCACGGTGTGATAGACGTCCGCGGGGCGCATGTCACCGCCACTTGGGCATGGCAGCCATGCAAAATATTCACGGCTGGGAGTCGAAATAGCTGCCTGCTCCTAGCCTTTCACCAGCTCGGCAAGCGTGGTGCCGAGCAGCGAGGGGGAGGGGGAGACGCGGATGCCGGCGGCTTCCATGGCGGCGACCTTGGAATCGGCGTCGCCCTTGCCGCCCGAGACAATGGCGCCGGCATGGCCCATGCGGCGGCCTGGCGGGGCTGTGCGACCCGCGATGAAGCCGACCATCGGCTTCTTGCGACCGCGTCTGGCTTCATCGGCGATGAACTGTGCGGCCTGTTCCTCGGCGTCGCCGCCGATCTCGCCGATCATGATGATGCTGTGCGTGGCCTCATCGGCGAGGAACATCTCGAGCATGTCGATGAAATTGGTGCCGTTGACAGGGTCGCCGCCGATGCCGACGGCCGTTGTCTGGCCAAGGCCGACGGCGGTGGTCTGGTGGACGGCCTCGTAAGTGAGCGTGCCGGAGCGGCTGACGACACCGACGCTGCCCTTGGAGAAGATCGAGCCGGGCATGATGCCGATCTTGCATTCGCCGGGTGTCAGCACGCCGGGGCAATTCGGCCCGATGAGGCGGGTCTTGGAGCCGGTCAGGGCGCGCTTGACCTTGACCATGTCGAGCACCGGAATGCCTTCGGTTATGCAGATGACCAGCGGCATTTCGGCGTCGATGGCCTCGAGTATGGCATCGGCGGCGCCGGCGGGCGGGACATAGACGGCGGATGCGGTGGCTCCAGTCTTGGCGCGGGCTTCGGCGACAGTGTCGAAGACCGGCAGGCCGAGGTGGGTCTGACCGCCCTTGCCGGGGGCGGTGCCGCCGACGAGCTTCGTGCCATAGGCGAGTGCCGCTTCGGAATGGAAGGTGCCCTGCTTGCCGGTGAAGCCCTGGGTGATGACGCGGGTTTCTGCGTTAACGAGGATGCTCATGATTACGCCGCCTTCTTCACTTCGGCGACGATCTTGCTCGCCGCATCGCCCAGATCGTCTGCCGAGATGATCGGCAGGCCGGAATTGCCGAGGATCTCCTTGCCGAGTTCGACATTGGTGCCCTCCAGCCGCACCACGAGCGGCACCGAGAGGTTCACTTCCTTGGCCGCTGCAATGATGCCCTCGGCGATGATGTCGCAGCGCATGATGCCGCCGAAGATGTTGACGAGGATGCCCTTCACCGCCGGATCCTTGAGGATCAGCTTGAAGGCGGCGGTCACCTTCTCCTTGCTGGCGCCGCCGCCGACATCGAGGAAGTTGGCCGGCTCGGCGCCGTTCAGCTTGATGATGTCCATCGTCGCCATGGCGAGGCCGGCGCCGTTGACGAGGCAGCCGATGTTGCCGTCGAGCTTGATGAAGGCGAGGTCATATTCGGACGCCTCGACTTCGGCGGGGTCTTCCTCGGTCAGGTCGCGCAGTTCGACCAGATCGGGGTGACGGTAGAGCGCATTTGAATCGAAGCCGACCTTGGCATCGAGAACGAGCAGCTTGCCGTCATCGGTGACGGCGAGCGGGTTGATCTCCATCTGGCTGGCGTCAGTGCCGATGAAGGCCTCATAGAGCTTGGTGGTGACGAGTGCGGCCTGTTTGGCGAGATCTCCCGACAGGCCGAGTGCGGCTGCGACTGCGCGGCCATGGTGGGGCATGATGCCGGTGGCGGGATCGATGGTGATGGTGTGGATCTTCTCCGGGCTGTCATGGGCCACGGTCTCGATGTCCATCCCGCCCTCGGTGGAGGCGACGAGCGCGATGCGGCCCGAGGCGCGGTCGACCAACATGGCGAGGTAGAATTCGCGGGCGATGTCGACGCCGTCGGTGACGTAGAGCCGGTTGACCTGCTTGCCGGCCGGGCCGGTCTGGACGGTGACGAGCGTGTTGCCGAGCATGTCGGTGGCCGCCGCGCGGACCTCGTCGGCCGATCTGGCCAACCGCACACCACCCTTGGCTTCGGGCGGAAGCTCCTTGAACTTGCCCTTGCCGCGGCCGCCGGCATGGATCTGCGCCTTGACGACATAGAGCGGCCCCGGAAGCTGTGCGGTGGCTGCGACCGCTTCCTCGACGCTCATCGCCGCCACGCCTGCCGGCACGGGGACGCCGAATCTGGCCAGCAGTTCCTTGGCCTGATATTCATGGATGTTCATTCGGGCACCTCCGCAGCGCGTTTGGGCTGATGGTTTTGGCTCAGGCGAGCGAGGGGTCGATGGCGCGGCAGGCGGCCAGCAGTTCCTTCACGGCGTCGACCGAGACGTTGAAATTGGCGCGGGCTTCGTCGCCGAGCGCGATTTCGACGATGCGTTCGACGCCGCCGGCGCCGATGACGCAGGGAACGCCGACATAGAGGCCATCAACGCCATATTGGCCGGAGAGGTGCACGGCGCAGGGCAGCACGCGCTTCTTGTCCTTGAGATAGGCTTCGGCCATTTCGATGCCGCTGGTGGCCGGCGCATAAAAGGCGCTGCCGGTCTTGAGCAGGCCGACGATCTCGCCGCCGCCGCCCCGGGTGCGCTTGACGATGGCGTCAATCCGCTCCTGCGTTGACCAGCCCATCTTGATGAGATCGGGGAGCGGCACGCCAGCGACCGTGCTGTATTCGACAACTGGCACCATGGTGTCGCCGTGTCCGCCGAGCACGAAGGCGGTGACGTCCTTGACGCTGACCTTGAACTCCTCGGCGAGGAAATGGCGGAAGCGGGCCGAGTCGAGCACGCCGGCCATGCCGACGACCATATGGTGCGGGAGACCCGAAAATTCGCGCAGCGCCCAGACCATGGCATCGAGCGGGTTGGTGATGCAGATGACGAAGGCGCCGGGCGCGTTGGCCTTGATGCCTTCGCCCACCGCCTTCATGACCTTGAGATTGATCCCGAGCAGATCGTCGCGGCTCATGCCCGGCTTGCGGGCGACACCGGCGGTGACGATGATGACGTCCGCACCAGCGATATCGGCATAATCATTGCTGCCCTTGAGATTGGCGTCAAAGCCTTCAACGGGGCCGCACTGAGCGAGATCGAGCGCCTTGCCCTGGGGCACGCCTTCCATGATGTCGAACAGCACGACATCGCCAAGCTCCTTGGCGGCGGCGAGGTGCGCCAGTGTGCCGCCGATATTGCCAGCCCCGATGAGAGCGATTTTTGCGCGTGCCATGTCCTGTTCTTCCCGCTTGTTTGAGTTGTTGTTGCGCCACGGGATAGACCGGGGCGGGGGGCTTCGCAACCGCGGTATCGACAGGTTTTTCGGGCGTCAGCTTCCGTGGCCCAGCGCCAGATAGTCAAGCGACTGCATTTCCATCAGCCGCGACACGGTGCGGTCGAACTCGAAGACATTGTCGCCCTGAACATAAAGACCCGCCGGCTCGGCATCGGCGGCAGCGATGAGCTTGGTTTTCTGCTCGTAAAGCGCGTCGATCAGGGTGATGAAGCGGGTCGCCTCGTTGCGGCTTTCAGGGCCCATGACCGGGATGCCGACGAGAAAGACGGTGTGATAGCGCCGCGCGATGGCGAGATAGTCGGCCGCGCCGAGCGGCTGGCGACACAGGCGGCTGAAGGAGAAGACGGCGACGCCCTTCAAGGACTTGGGCACGAACAGGGTGCGGCCGCCGGGAACCTCGATGGTTTCGCTCGGCACGCGGGCGCGGTCTTCGACGGGATAGTCGGTCATGCGGAAGAAGGCGGCGGCCATGGCATCGGACGCGGCCTGGCCATTGGGCACATGCCATGTGGCGGCAGCACCAAGGCGGGCCATGCGATAATCGGTGGGGCCATCTAGAGTGCGGACGTCGCAGTGGGCCTCGATCAGCGCGATGAAGGGGAGAAACAACTGGCGGTTCAGGCCATTCTTGTAGAGGTCTTGCGGCGCGCGGTTGCTGGTGGCGATGATGGTGGTGCCGGCTTCGAACAGGCCCTCGAACAGGCGGCCGAGAATGGCGGCGTCGGCGATGTCCTTGACCTGCATTTCATCAAAGGCGAGCAGCCGGGCACTGGCAGCGACTTCGCCGGCGACCTTTTTCAGCGGATCCTTGGTGCCATGGGCGCGTTCGGCGTGGAGGCGGGCATGGATTTCGAGCATGAACTCGTGGAAATGGACGCGGCGCTTGGGGGTGGTGGTGGCGTGGCTGTAGAACAGGTCCATCAGCATCGACTTGCCGCGGCCGACGCCGCCATGGAGATAGAGGCCGCGCACCGGCGCGGGTTTGTGGCCGCGCAGCCGGGCGAGAAGGCCGGGCGCTTCGGGCGGCGCGGCGAGCCGCGCCGACAAGGCTTCGAGCGCGGCGACGGTTTCGGCTTGGGCGGGATCGGCGCGGAGTTCGCCGCGGCTGAGCAGCGACTGATAGGCGGCGGCGATGGCCCCCATCGCGGCGCTCAGTCGACCTGGGTGCTGACGGGCCGATCGGCGGCGCCGTCCCCTTCCGGGCGGGGCAGGCGGGGGATCTTGCGCATGGTGCCGGTGAAACTGGCGACGTTGACGCCTTCCTGCGTGACGAGGCCGCGCACGAACAGCATCTTGCCTGTTTCTTTCAGGATTTCACCCGAGGCCTCGATCGGCTTGCCGACGATGCCGGCGGAGAGAAAGTCGGTGGCGCAGCTGAGCGTGACGGCGGCGCTGTTGTCGAGCTGGCGGAAGATGAAGCTGAACATGGCCATGTCGATGAACGACATGATGAAGCCGCCGTGGATATAGCCGAGGCCATTGGAGTGGCGGCGGTCGGTCTCCATGCGGCAGACGACATCGCCGCTCTCGGTCTGGCGGAACATGAAGTCACCCAGCATCGAGGCGAAGCGGCCATCGGGATCACGCCGCCAGCGGGTCCAGCCGGCATTGGGGCCATCGGGGATGATTTCACGAGCCATGGGGGCGGATTAGGTTGGCTTGGCCCCCGAAGCAAGAGGGCCGCTCAGCCGGCGCGCTCCATCATCATGATCTTGATCTCGGCGATTGCCTTGGCCGGATTGAGGCCCTTGGGACAGACGTTCGAGCAGTTCATGATGGTGTGGCAGCGATAGAGGCGGAACGGGTCTTCGAGCGCGTCGAGACGCTCGCCGGTCATCTCGTCGCGGCTGTCGGCGAGCCAGCGATAGGCCTGGAGCAGGATGGCGGGGCCGAGGAACTTGTCGGAATTCCACCAATAGCTGGGGCAGGCCGTGGAGCAGCATGCGCAGAGAATGCACTCGTAAAGTCCATCGAGCTTGCTGCGATCCTCGACGCTTTGCAGCCGCTCCTCGCCGCTGGGGGCGGGGGTGACGGTCTGCAGCCAGGGCTTGATGCTGGCGTACTGGGCGTAGAAGTGCTTGAAATCGGGGACGAGGTCTTTCACCACTTCCATGTGCGGCAGGGGCGTGATGCGCACTTCGCCCTTTACGTCAGCAATGGCCTGGGTACAGGCGAGCGTGTTGGTGCCGTCGATGTTCATCGAGCAGGAGCCGCAGATGCCTTCGCGGCAGGAGCGGCGGAAGGTGAGCGTGCTGTCGATCTCGGACTTGATCTTGATCAGCGCGTCGAGAACCATCGGACCGGTCTCTTCCAGGTCGATCTCATAGGTGTCGTAGCGCGGGTTGGCACCGTCATCCGGGTTCCAGCGATAGATCTTGAACGTCTTGACGTTCTTGGCGCCCGCGGGCGCGGGGTAGCGCTTGCCGGCGCTGGAGATCTTGCTGTTTGCGGGGAGAGAGAATTCGGCCATCAGTAAACTCGCGCCTTGGGCTTGATGTATTCGATCTCGTTGGTGAGCGTGTAGGTATGAACCGGGCGCTGGGCGAGTTCGACATTGCCGTCGCGGAACCAGCCGAGCGAGTGCTTCATGAACTTCTCGTCGTCGCGCTTGGGGAAATCCTCGTGCATGTGTGCGCCGCGACTTTCGTGGCGGGCCTTGGCCATGTGCATTGTGAGCACGGCCTGGCCGATCATGTTGTCGAGCTCGAGCGTTTCGATGAGATCGGTGTTGAAGACGAGGCTGCGGTCAGCGATGCCGATATCGGCCATGCGCTGATAGATTGCGTCGATCTTGCGGGTGCCTTCGTCGAGGATCTCGGCGGTGCGGAAGACGGCAGCGTTTGCCTGCATGGTCTTCTGCATGGCGGTGCGGACCTCCGAGGTCGGCGAGCCGCCCTTGGAATGGCGGAAGCCATCGAGGCGGCCGAGCGCCAGGTCGGCGCTGTCCTTGGGTAGCGGCGCGTGCGGGGTGCCGGGACGCAGCGTCTCGCCGATGCGGTGCGCGGTGGCGCGGCCGAAGACAACGAGGTCGATCAGGCTGTTGGAGCCGAGGCGGTTGGCGCCGTGGACGCTGACGCAGGCGGCTTCACCGACGGCGAACAGGCCGGGGACGACCGCATCGGGGTCGCCGTCCTTCAGGGTGACGACCTCGCCGTGATAATTGGTCGGGATGCCGCCCATGTTGTAATGGACGGTCGGGGTGACGGGGATGGGTTCGCGGGTGACGTCGACGCCGGCGAAGACCTTGGCCGTCTCGGAAATGCCGGGCAGGCGCTCGTGGAGGACGGCGGGATCGATATGGTTGAGGTGGAGGTAGATGTGATCGCCCTCCTTGCCCACGCCGCGGCCTTCGCGGATCTCCATGGCCATCGAGCGGCTGACGACATCGCGGCTGGCGAGATCCTTGGCTGAGGGGGCGTAGCGCTCCATGAAGCGCTCGCCCTGGCTGTTGGTGAGATAGCCGCCCTCGCCGCGCGCGCCCTCGGTGATAAGCACGCCGGCGCCGTAGATGCCGGTGGGGTGGAACTGGACGAACTCCATGTCCTGCATGGCGACGCCGGCGCGGATGGCCATGCCGCCGCCATCGCCCGTGCTGGTGTGAGCGCTGGTGGCGGAGAAATAGCAGCGGCCATAGCCGCCGGTGGCGAGCACAGTCTTGTGTGCCTTGAAGCGGTGGATGCTGCCATCATCCATGTTGATGGCGATGACGCCGCGACATTCACCGTCGACCATGATGAGGTCGATGGCGAAATATTCGATGTAGAAGTCGGTCGCGTACTTCAGGCTCTGTTGATAGAGCGCGTGAAGCATGGCGTGGCCGGTGCGGTCAGCGGCCGCGCAGGTGCGCTGGGCGGGCGGGCCTTCGCCCATGTTCTGCATCATCCCGCCGAAGGGGCGCTGGTAGATGCGCCCGGCCTCGGTGCGGCTGAAGGGCACGCCGAAATGCTCGAGCTCATAGACGGCGGCCGGGGCCTCTCGGCAGAGATATTCGATCGCATCCTGGTCACCCAGCCAGTCTGAGCCCTTGACCGTGTCATACATGTGCCACGACCAATGGTCTGGCCCCATATTGCCCAGTGCAGCGGCAATGCCGCCTTGCGCGGCCACGGTGTGCGAGCGGGTCGGGAAGACCTTGGTGATGCAGGCCGTCTTGAGGCCAGCTTCGGCGATGCCCATGGCGGCGCGCAGCCCGGAGCCACCGGCCCCGACGACGATGGCATCATAGACATGATCGATGATTTGATAGGCTTCTGCCATCATTGCGCTCCAAGGGCGATTTTGAACACGGCGAACACGGCTGCCGCCGCGCCCCCCAGCGTGTAGAAGTTGAGGGCCAGCATGGCGATGACGCGGCCTGCGCCATGCACATAATCCTCGATGAACACCTGCACGCCGAGCCGGAAGTGCCAGAAAACCGAGACGATGGTGAGCAGCATCGGCACCGCAGCGACAGGCTGCCGCAGCCAGAGCGTCACGCTCGCGTAATCAAGGCTGGGAAGGCGCACGAGGCTGAAGATGAACCACAGCATGAGCAGCAGATTGCCGACCGCCGTGGCGCGCTGCAGCCACCAGTGATGAACGCCGTCCTTGGCGGCACCGAGGCCGCGAACGCGGCCGAGCGAAGTCCCTGCACCCATGTCAGTAGCCCTTGCCGAGGAGGATATAGGCCCAGACCGTCGCAGTCAGCAGAACCGAGGCGACCATGGTCATGAGCGCAAAGGTGCGGCTGGTCTCGATATCAAAGGCCTGGCCGGTGTCCATCACAAGGTGGCGGATGCCGGTCATCATGTGCTGGAAGAACACCCAGGTGAGGCCGATGCCGACGAGAAGGCCGAGCCAGCTGGTGGCGACGATCATGAAAAAGGCATAAGCCTCCGGCCCGGTGGCAGCGGCGATCAGCCACCAGAGGAACAGCACGACGCCGCCCAGCGCCATCGCCTGCCCGGTGGCCCGGTGCAGGATCGAGACGAGCATGTGCACCTTCCATTTCCAGATGGACAGGTGCGGCGAGAGCGGTCGCGGCGCTGTGGGTCGGCCAGCCATGATGTTCCCCTTGCGGTATCGAGCCCGGGTTACCGGTTGAATTGCGCGGCAATCTACGCCTTTGCTGCGGCTGCGCAACCACTGAAAGCATGGTTCAGCCGTTGCATTGCAGCAAAACCGTGCGCGCCAGACCGGCGTAGCGGTGCCTGAGGGCATCCCGGTAGAGCGGGGCGGCCATCATTGCGAGGAAATGCGCCCGGCTGGGGTAGCGCACCAGTAGAACCTTGTCCCAGTCGGTCTCGGGCGTGCCTGCCACCCCGATGAAGACCTGATTGACCGGGCCATCATAAAGCACCTCGGCCTGGCTGATCTCGCCGACGGTTTTGGTGAAGGCGCGCTGATAATGCTGATAGGCTTCGATGCCGCTGATCTGCGGCCCTTGATGGTCTGGCCCATAGTCGGCCGTTTCCCTGAATTTCAGCAGGTTAAGCATGACGACCGGGCCTTCGGGGCCGGAATCGCGCAGCGCACGGACCTGATCGGCCGTGGGGTCGATGCTCTTGTCGGTCACCTCAGATGCTCCTTTCAATCCGCGCCAGCCAGGGTCGAAGCAGGGCGGCGAGCGCGTAAGGGTTGTCGCTCCAGAGGGCGTGAGCGGCGTCGGGCACCTGCTGGAAGGCCGCGCCGCCCGGCAAGGCGGCCGCGAATTCGTTGACGGTGGCGGGGCGGGCCTCGTCATGCTCGCCGGCAAGAAACAATGTGCGGGTGCCATCGAGCCGGGCCAGCAATGGGCGCCCGTCATAGTTTTTAAGGCTGCCAGTGGCGGTAAATTCGGCGCGGCCCCACATCGCCTCATAGATGATGCGGTCGTTTGGCGTGCGAACGGTGGCAGCATAGGCGCTGAGCGCTGGCGCTGGCTCGTGGCGGCGGACGTGGCGCGCATAAAAGGCATCGGTGGCGGCCTTGCAGGCTTCTTCAGGGGCAGCACCTGGCGTGTCGCACAGGTCGAGAAGCCGGGCAGTTTCGGCGGGCATGGCGGCTTTGAGGACGGCGGCGTCGCGCAGCCAGACTTCGGTGGAGACGAGCGGGGACTGGAGGACAAGGCCAGCCAGAGCGGCGGGTTGGCGCGCACCATATTCGAGCGCCAGCGTGCCGCCCCAGCTGCCGCCCATGACATGCCAGCGGGCGATCCCGAGCGCCAGGCGGATGGCTTCCAGCTCGTCAAGGAAACGCGGGATCTGCCAGTTTTCGGGCGAGCCCGGCGCGTCGGAGCGGCCACAGTCGAGCTGGTCGTACAGGATGACCATACGGTCGGCGGCAAGGGCGGTGGCATTGATGATGCCGGCATGGGTGCTGCCGGGGCCGCCGTGCAGCAGCACCAGCGGCAGCCGGCTGGCCGATGAGGTGCCGTTGGTGCGGACATAGACCCGGCCACCGGGGACATCGACCATCAGCTCCCGGTCGGGAACAAGGCTGGTGTCGTCGAGCATGTCGGCGGTGCGCGCCAGCGCCGGTGTGGCGGCAGCGGCGAGACCGGCGCCGATGACGGTGCGACGGTCGGGGGTCATTGGCTGGGCGTGGTCATGCGCTGAAATGTCGAGTAGCGGGGGTTGTCGACCGCCAGCTTTGCGAGCGCGGTACGGGTCAGTGTGTCGAGCAGGCCGGGCGTTTCGGCCGTCATCTCACGCCGCCTGAGCTTGTCGCAGAGCTCGGCGCGCAAGGCATCGAGCGGACGATCATGGCCGAGGAACCCGGCCAGCGTGGCGGCTTCGGCGGCGCGCGGCTTCTGGGCGATTTCGCGGGCGACGATGCCGAGCGCGCCAGCGGCGACTTTGGCATGAAAGGCGGCCTGGCCTTCGAGCGGCAAGGTGCCAAGAAAATCGGCCACGGCCTCGACAAGTGTCTGCATCTCGATCTGTTCGCTCATCAGATGCTCCCGTGGCGGATCAGGTGGAGTAGGTCGAGCTCGACTTCCGAGACGCGGCGGCCGATGGCGGCGCGCTCGACCGATCGCAGCCGGCCGGACGCATGATCGTCGCCCAGCTGCAGACAGGCAAGCCCCCAGCGCAGTGTGCCCCAGACTTCCCACATATGGGCGCGGTCGCGGTCGATGGTCTTGCCGCCGGCTTCGGTATAGGCGCGGTAAAGCTCTTCACGTTCGCCGAAACCGCCGACCGGGCGTTGCCAATGGCCAAAGCGCCAAGCGTTGACGCAGAGCCAGCCGAGGTCTTCGGCCCCGTCGCCCAAATGCGCCAGCTCCCAGTCCAGCGCGGCAACCAGGCCGTTCGGGCCGATCAGCAGATTGCCCGAGCGGAAATCGCCGTGGACGATCGAGCTTGCCGGGGCGTTGCCGCAGCGTTCGCCAAGCCAGGCCAGGGCCAGTTCGAACACGGGAAGGTTGATGCCGAAGCGGCGGTAGTTGCTGTCCATCGCCTGCCATTGTTCGCTGGCATCGCCGCCGGCGAGGCCGAGGCCATTGGCGGCTTCGAGCGGGATTGCATGCAGGCGCGCGAGCACTTTGGCGCACTGGCAGGTGAGGGCGGCGCGGGCGGCGGCGAAATCCTCGCCCTTGAGCCAGCGCGGCGCCAGCGCTTCGCCGGGCAGGCGGTCCATGATGAAGCCGTCGCCGAGGCCGTCTTCTGGAGTGAATATGGCGACGATGCCCGCGACCGGCACGCCGTACGCCCCGGCCAGCGCCTGCAGCCGGGCCTGATTGGCGCGGGTGAAACCGGCCTTTTGCGGTTCGGCGGTGGCGGCGCGCTGGACGATGAGCGGCCATGGCTCGGGACGCAGCGCATCGAGGGACCAGGTTTCGGAGGAGGCGCCGCCGGTGAGCGGCGCCATGGCGGCGATTTCGACCGGATGGCCGACGATGCGCGCGAGAAGAGCGATCAGTCTGCACCGGTCGTCAGGGGTCATGCGGCCCCTTTGCGCACTTCGCCGTCACGTTCGCCAAAGTCGATGCCCGGGCCGCCGCCATCGCCGTTGCCGGCATAGGCCTTGAGCAGGCGCTTGGCGACCGAGGTGATATGGACCTCGTCGGGACCATCATAGATGCGCGCCTCGCGCGCATGGCGATAGATGATGTGAAGCGGGGTGTCGGGGGTGAGGCCCTTGGCGCCGTAGACCTGGATGGCACGGTCGGCGACATTGTGGACCATCTGTGCGCCGACGACCTTGATCATGCCGATTTCGATGCGGGCTTCGTCGCCGGCGTCGATCTTTCGGGCGGCGTCGAGGGTGAGCAGGCGGCAGGCCTGGATTTCGGCGGCGCTGTCGAAGACGTGCTTTTGCATGAGCTGCTTGTCGGCCAGCTTTTCGCCGAATGCCGTGCGTTCGTGGAGGCGGCGGCACATCAGGTCGAAGGCACGCTGGGCCTGGCCGAGCCAGCGCATGCAGTGGAAGATGCGGCCCGGCCCCAGCCTTTGCTGGGCGATGCGGAAGCCATGGCCGCGGGGTCCGAGGAGATTGCCGGCGGGCACGCGGACATCGTCATATTCGACCTCATAATGACCTGAGAGGCCGTGCTTGAGGCCGAGCACGGGCGTGTCGCGGATGATCCTATAGCCCGGCGTCTTGGTGGGCACGACGATCATGCTGAAGGCGCTGTGCGGCGCGGCATCATCCTCGGTGCGGCACATGACGGTGGTGTATTCGGCGCCCGCAGCCCCGGTGGTGAACCATTTGCGGCCATTGATGACCCATTCATCGCCTTCGAGGCGGGCGTGGGTCATCAGCTGGGTGGGGTCTGAGGAAGCGATGTCGGGCTCGGTCATGGCGAAGCTGGGGAAGATGTCGCCAGCGACGAGAGGCGCCAGATAGGCTTCACGCCATTCGGACGCGGCGTAGAGATCGAGCATGATCGAATCCTGCAGCGAGTGCGTGCCGAGCGCGACCTGCGCATGCTGGGAGCGGCCGATGACTTCGTTGACATAGACATAGTCCATGAACGGCATGCCTTGCCCGCCGATGCGCTTGGGGTGCCCCAGCGCCCAGAGCCCCCGCGCCTTGGCCTCTGCCATCAGGGCGCGCATGCAGGCCATGGCTTCATCAGGATGGGCGTTGTCGAGCGTGTCTTCGGCCGGATAGACCTCATCTTCGACGAAGCGCTTCACCTCGGCGCGGATCTGCACCCAATCCAGTTCCGGTTCAGCCATGGCCCATCCTTTCAGCCCTTCATGCTAGGCGCGCGTCCAAGGCCTAGCACCTGACCAAAGCAACGGCTTTGCTGGCCGGGAGGGGGCGACGGAGTGTTGCAAAACGGGCGCAGTGCCGGATCAAGACGCTCAAAAAACCGTAACAGTTCGATAACGGCTCTTTCCCGGCGCGAAGGCAGGCGGCATAGAGTTAGCAAGCCCGAATGATATCGGGGCAACGCGTGTTCAATTGGGAAGGGTCGACCATGTCTGGATTTAGCAACCGAGTTCTCATTCTGGCGGGCGCGAGCCTGCTGGCCACTGCCGCTGGTGCGCAGGAAGTGGCGCAGGGCGAGGAAGGCATGGACGATCTGATCATCGTGACGGCCTCCAAGCGCGCTGCCACGCTGCAGGACACCCCGATTTCGGTGTCGGTTTCGAGCAAGGCGCAGATTGAGCAGGCCCAGATCCGCGATGCGCTGGACCTGCAGACGCTGGTGCCTTCGCTGCGCGTGGCGCAGCTGCAGAGTTCGGCCAACACCAACTTCATCATTCGCGGCTTTGGCAATGGCGCCAACAATGCCGGGATCGAGCCTTCGGTGGGTGTGTTCATCGACGGTGTCTATCGGTCCCGTTCGGCGGCGCAGATCGGCGACCTGCCCAATCTTGAGCGGATCGAGGTGCTGCGGGGACCGCAGTCGACGCTGTTCGGCAAAAATGCGTCGGCCGGCATCATCTCGATCGTGACTGCGGAACCGCAGTTCGAATGGGGCGGCGGCGCGGAATTTTCCTATGGCAATTTGAATGCGATCGTGGCGCGGGCGGACATTACCGGGCCGATTTCGGAGACGGTCGCGGTCAGCCTGGCGGGCAATCTCAACAAGCGCGATGGCTTCATTCAGGATGACGGGGCCAATTTCCAGACCAACGAGCGCGATCGCTGGGGGGTGAGGGCGCAGCTGCTGTTCAAGCCGTCCGAGACGTTCAAGGCGCGCTTCATCGCTGACTATGACAAGATTGATGAAATCTGCTGCGGTGTGGGCAACATCGTCGATGGACCGACCGGCAATGCCGTGCGCGCGCTGGGCGGTCAGATCGACTCCAACAATCCCCTGTCCTACCGGGTGTTCACCAACTTCCCCTCGACCAACGAGATCGAGAATTATGGGGTTTCGTTGCAGACCGACGCCGCACTTGGCGTCTTTGATCTCACGACGATCTTCTCTTATCGCGCGGTGCGCACCGATACCAACGCCGATTCCGACTTCACCTCGGCCGATCTGATCGGGCGCAACCGGGGCGCCAACGAGATCGACACCTACACCGCCGAAGTGCGGCTGGCGTCCAACTATGACGGGCCGTTCAACTTCCTGATTGGTGGCTTCTATTTCCACGAAGACATCAAGGCGACGAATGATTTTCAATATGGTGCCGATTTCCGTAATTATGTGAACTTGTTGACGGACGGCGCCTTCCTTGATGTCGAGGCACTGCTTGGGCCGGCGGGCATCCCCGCCGGGACCTTTGGGGCGCAAGGGCTGGGGGTTTCGGAAGCGTTTGATTATCGTAACCGGGCGATTTCGCTCTTTGGTCAGTTCGACTATGAACTGACCGACCGGTTGACGCTGACGGCGGGCTTCAACTACACGCGCGACCGCAAGGACGTGTTGGGCGATGCCAACTCGACCGATGTGTTTTCGGGGCTGGACTTCGTGGCCATTGGCGCCGGCCTGCTGGCGCAGGGGGGCGTCCCGCCGGCGTTGATCCCGACGCTTGCGCAGGACCCGGCATTCAACCCCCTGCTGGCGCTGCAGCCGCTGCAATTCCTGCCTCCGTTCTTGGGTTTCCCCAATTCGGTGGAAGACGGACGGACGCGGGACAATGACCTGTCCTACACGCTGCGCGCTGCCTACAAGTTCAGCGACAATATCAGCGGCTATGTGACCTATGCGACAGGCTTCAAGGCGTCGTCGTGGAACCTGAGCCGTGACAGCCGTCCGACTCCGAACGACTTTATCCCTGGCTCGCCGGTCACGAATCCGCCGCCGTCGGCCATTCGCGATGCCGGGCTTGCGGTGCCGAATTTTTCCACCGGCTCGCGCTTTGCCGGTCCAGAGGATGCGGAAGTGTATGAAATCGGGCTGAAGGGCCAGTTCGACACCTTTGCCTTCAACCTTGCCATCTTCGAGCAGTCATTGCGCGGGTTTCAGGGCAATGTCTTCACCGGCACTGGCTTCATTCTGGGCAATGCCGAAAAGCAATCGACCAAGGGCATCGAACTGGACACCAGCTTCACCCCGATCCGTGACCTCAACATCACCGCCAGCTTCACTTATCTCGACCCGATCTATGACAGCTTTGTTGGTGGTTCGGCGATCAACCCGGCAACGCTGACTGTGGTGCCGACCGATCTCAGCGGTCGGAGGCCAGCGGGTATTCCCGAGTTCGCGATTGCGGTCGGTTCGACCTATACGCAGCGGCTGGGTGGCGACACGCGGCTGATCTGGCATGTCGATTATTCGCAGGAGAGCCCCACGCAGATCGCCGATGGCCTGCCGCAGTTCCGCCGCAGCTTCGAGACGCTCAACGCGTCGCTCACGCTGGCGCTGGGCAATGGTCTTGAGGTGACGGCCTGGGGCCGGAACCTGACCCAGCCGCAGTTCATCTCGACACTGTTCCCGTCGGTGGCGCAGGCTGGCAGCCTCTCGGGTTATCCGAGCGGTCCGCGGACCTATGGTGGTCTGGTTCGGTATCGGTTCTGAACGGCTGACGTCGCAGTTTCCTGATCAGCCCCGGCCCTGCCGGGGCTGATTTCGGTGTGGAACCGGATGTCATGGCGGCTGGCAGCCCGAGAATAGCGCGCATCTGCCTGACGGGGGCGGAAAGCACCGGCAAGACAGTGCTGGCGGCGAAGCTGGCGGCGCATTTTGGCGGTGTGGTGATGCCCGAATTCGGCCGTGAATTCGCCGAGATGCATGGCACGGATTTCAGGCCGGACGACATGGTGGCCATTGCCATGGGGCACCGGGCGGCGCTGAAGGCGATTGAGGCGCAGGCGCCGGCGCTAATCATCGAGGATACCGATATCGTGACGACGACCGCCTGGGCGCGGATGTTGTTCGAGCGCGACAAGGCGTTGATTGCCCAGTTGAAGCGTCTGCCGGCGACCGCCGGGCTTTACCTGCTGTTTGATGCCGATGTGCCGTTTGTTGCCGATGGCACGCGGATGTTCGAGGGCGAGGCGCGGCGGCGATTCCAGATGGTGCTGCAGGCGGAAATGCGCGAAAGGCGGATCGATCCGGTGCATATCGAGGGTGATTTTCCGGCGCGTGAGCAGGCCGCCATGGTGACCTGCGAGCGTTGGCTTGATGTGTGGCGCAGAAGGATGAATTGACATGGCGACGATCTTGATCACCGGGGCTTCGCGCGGGATCGGGGCGGCGGCGCGCGAACGGTTGACGGCAGCGGGGCACCGTGTCGTCGGCCAGTCGACGCGGGGCGGCGATGGGCTGCTGGCGGCCGACTTTGCCGAGGCTGGCGCGGCGACGCGGCTGTGGAATGCAGCGCTGGCGGCGGCGGACGGGGCCATTGATGTGCTGGTCAACAATGCCGGCGTGTTCGAGGCGGTTGATATCGATGCGGGCGATGCCGCGTTCGAGGCGATGTGGGCGCGTAGCCTCGCAGTCAACCTGCAATCGGCCGCCGAACTCTGCCGCCACGCGGTACGGCATTTCCGGGCGCGCGGCGGCGGGCGGATCATCAATGTGGCGAGCCGCGCCGGGCACCGGGGGGACAGCCCGAAACACTGGCATTATGCCGCCGCCAAGGGCGGGATGCTGGCGATGACGAAGACGATTGCGCGGGGCTATGCGCGTGACAATGTGCTGGCCTTTGCGATCACGCCGGGCTTTACCATGACCGGCATGGCGGACGAGTATCTGGCCAGCCGGGGCGGGGACAAGCTGCTGGCGGATATCCCGCTGGGCCGGCTGGCGAGCGTGGACGAAGTGGCGGAGACCATCCGCTGGCTGGCGAGCGAGGCGCCGCCGTCGCTGACGGGCGCGACGCTGGACGTCAACGGCGCGAGCTATGTGGCGATGAGCGGCTGGGTGTTGCGCATGCGGTGCACGCGCGCCGAGGCCGAGGCGCTGCCGGCGGCGGTGTTTGACGATCTGGCCGAGCCGCCGACGGTGATGGTCGACGAGCCCAATCCGGCCGCGCCTGATGACTGGGTGATGGTCGCCTATTTCGACAGCCGGCCCGAGGCGGAACTGGTCACGCGGGTGCGTGCGCTGGCGCCGTCGGCCGCTGAAGCCTTGCTTGAGCCGTTGCCCGAGGCCGATTGGGTGACGATCAGCCAGCAGGGGCTGGCGCCGGTGCGCGCCGGGCGCTTTGTGGCGCTGACCAGGGAGCATCTTGCAGCGCGGCGGGTTGGCGACATTGCGCTCAGGATGGAGGCCGGGCTGGCTTTTGGAACTGGTCAGCACATGACGACGCATGGCTGTCTGGCAGCGCTTGATGCGTTGGCGCGCAGCCGTTCGTTCCGGAAGGTCGCCGATCTGGGCACAGGCACGGGCATTCTCGCCTTTGCCGCCGCTCGCAAATGGCGCCGAGCGGGGGTGATTGCGAGTGATATCGATCCCGTTGCGGTGCAGGTGGCGCGCGGCAATCTGGGCGTGAATGGGCTTGGCCATGGCCGGGTGGCGGGCCGTGTCGAGCTGGTCACGGGGGCGGGCATGGCGCACCAGCGGCTGCGGCTGCGGGCCCCTCATGACCTGATCTGTGCGAACATTCTGGCCGGGCCGCTGATTGCGATGGCAGGGCCGGTGTCAGCGCGGCTGGCGTCGGGGGGTGTGTTGATCCTGGCGGGGTTGCTGAGCAGCCAGCGTCGGGCTGTGCTGCGGGCCTATCGGCAGTTTGGGCTGGTGCCGCTAGACGGGTCGCATGGGCCGCGCCAGCGGCAGTCGGCCGAGTGGCCGACCCTGGTGCTGACGCGGCTGCGCAGGCCTTAGAGGGCATGGAAGAGCGGCGCGCTGGCTGCGATCGGGCGCAGCTGGACGCGGGCCTTCTTCGGCGCGCGCACGTCGATGCGCTGGACCTGCGGCTGCGGACGGTCTTCGGGGAAGACGCCTTCGAACACGACTTTCATGATTCTCACTCCATTTTATGGCCGGGCGACATGCGCCGGCGATGGTGTGGAGATAGGCTGATTGGCGGGATCGAGTAGATATTGTGCAGGTGCGACAGCTATGCCGATTTTGCATGGCTCATGGCGACCAGGTCCAGCCATTCGGCTTCATCGATGACACGGACGCCGAGGCTTTCCGCCTTGGTCCGCTTCGAGCCGGCATCGGCGCCGGCGATGACGAGATCGGTGCGCGCCGAGACGCTGCCGGCCACGCGGGCGCCGAGCGCTTCGGCCTGCACCCGGGCTTCGCTGCGGGTGAGGCCGGTGAGGCTGCCGGTGAAGACGACGGTCTTGCCGCTGAGCATGGTCTGGCGCGGGGCGGCCAGCGGCGTGGGCGTGACGGCGCTGAGCAGGTCTTCGAACGTGTCGAGATTGTGCGGTTCGGCGAAGAAGTCGATCAGCGCTGCCGCCACCACGGGGCCGATGCCGTTGATCTCGGTCAGGCTGGCGCGGGCGTCTTCATCGGTTTCGGCGGCGCGGGCGGCGTCGCGCAGGGCTTCGGCGCTGCCAAAGGCGCGGGCGAGGTCGCGCGCGGTCACTTCGCCGACGTGCCGGATGCCGAGGGCAAAGATGAAGCGATCGAGATCAACGTCGCGGCGATCTTCGATCGCGGCGAGAAGCTTGTCGACCGAGGTTTCCTTGAAGCCCTTCCAACTGAGGATCTCATCGCGGTGCTGGTGCAGCCGGAAGATGTCGGCAGGGGACTTGATCAGGCCGGCGGTGAAGAATTTTTCGACATTCTTGCCGCCAAAGCCTTCGATGTCGAAGGCGTTGCGGCTGACGAAATGGCGCAGGCGCTCGCTGACCTGTGCCGGGCAGATGAGACCGCCGGTGCAGCGGCGGACGACCTCGCCCTCTTCCCGCACGGCATGGCTGCCGCAGGCCGGGCAGAGATGGGGCATCTCGAAGGGCGTGCCGCCGCCGTCGACAACGATGCCGAGGACCTGCGGGATGACGTCGCCAGCGCGCTGGACACGCACGCGGTCGCCGGGCTTGACGCCGAGCCGGGCGATTTCATCTTCATTGTGGAGCGTGGCGTTGGTGACGACGACGCCGCCCACAGTGATGGGCTGCAGCCGCGCGACCGGGGTGAGCGCGCCGGTGCGGCCGACCTGAATCTCGATGGCGGTGAGCGTGGTCTCGGCCTGTTCGGCAGCGAATTTGTGGGCGGTGGCCCAGCGCGGCGAGCGGGCGACCTGGCCGAGGCGGGCCTGCCAGTCGAGCCGCTCGAGCTTGTAGACGGCGCCGTCGATGTCATGGGGGAGGTCGGCGCGGCGGCGTTCGAGATCATGGGCGAAGGCCAGTGCCTCGGCGAGGGTGGCGTCGGCGATGCGGTCTGCGCCGATATCGAAGCCCCAGGCCCTGAATCTGGCCATGACTTGGCTCTGTGTTTGCCCTGGCACCTCGCTCATTTCGCCCCAGCCATGGGCGATGAAGGCGAGCGGGCGGCTGGCGGTGATGGCAGGGTCGAGCTGGCGCAGCGAGCCGGCTGCGGCGTTGCGTGGATTGGCGAAGACCTTGCCGCCGCCGGCGGCGGCGCGGGCGTTGAGCGCGGCGAAATCGGCGCGCGCCATATAGACCTCGCCGCGCACCTCCACGATGTCTGGTGCGTCGGCGGGCAAGGCATGGACCAGGCCGCGGACATGGGCGATGTTGGCGGTGACATTCTCGCCCACGGACCCGTCGCCGCGCGTGGCAGCGGTGACGAGACGCCCCTGCTCATAGCGGAGCGCGCAGGAAAGGCCGTCGATCTTGGCTTCGGCGGCAATCAGGACCGGTTCTTCAGGGCCAAGGCCGAGAAAGCGACGGACGCGGGCGACGAACTCCTCAGCCTCGGCATCGGAAAAGACATTGTCGAGGCTGAGCATGGGCCGCGCATGGGTGACCTTGGCGAAGCCGCTGGCAGGGGCATTGCCGACGCGGATGCTGGGGCTGTCGGCGCGGATGAGGGCGGGGAAGGCCGCTTCGATGGTGCGGTTGCGGCGTACCAGCGCGTCATAGGCGGCGTCCGAGATGAGCGGTGCGTCTTCGCTGTGATAGCGGCGGTCGTGCTCGGCGATCTGGGCCGCGAGGCTGGCCAGCTCGGCTTCGGCTTCGGCTTCGGTTGCGGGGAGGGGGTCGGAGGCCATGGCTGTCGGTTTAGCCGCCGCTCCGCGTGCTGGGAATAGGCCAGCGGGGCGCATGGCCCCGCTGGCTTGAGGTCAGGCCTAGAAGCGGAACCCGACAGTGGCGTTCCAGGTGCGCGGATCGCCGAAATAGACGGTCTGGATGTTGCCGACCGAGCTGAATTCCTGTCCGTCGGTGCGATACAGGGTGTCGGTCAGGTTCTTGACGCCGCCGCGCAGATACCAGCCGGCATTGCTGTCGAGCTGGACATAGGCGTTGGCCACCCAATAGCCGGATTCGCGCAGGTTGGCGCGGTTGTCGACGCTCAGGAAATGCGCATCGACGAAGCGGCCGTCACCGCCGAAGGTCAGGCGGCCGAAATCACCCAGCGGCACGGTGTAATCACTGCCCAGCGTAAGGGTGAGCGGGGGCGCGAAGGCGGGCTGGCAGGCGATGGCGTTGCCGGTCGGGTTGCACGAGAAGCTCTGCGGCGGCACGCGGCGGCCGTCGTTGAACTCGCGATATTTGGCGTCCAGATAGCCCATCGAGGCGCGGACGTTCCAATTGTCGGTCGGGCGGACGGTCGCTTCGGCTTCAAGACCCCAGATGCGCAGCTTGCCGGCGTTGATGACCGGGAAAACGCCGGTGCTGCCGACCGTGCCGCCGCCGACGCGCGCCTGGAAATCGGTATAGTCCGAATAAAAGGCGTTGGCGGCGAGGCGGACGCGGCCATCAAGGAAGCTGCCCTTGGCGCCGGCTTCATAGGTCCAGACCTTTTCCGGCTCGAAGCGGGTCACGAGCTGGGGGGTGCCGTCGACGACCAGCGTCAGGTCATTGAGCGAGTTGGCGCGGCCGTTGAAGCCGCCCGACTTGAAGCCGCGCGCTGCCGAGGCATAGAGCAGCGTGTCGGGGGTGGGCTTGAAGGACAGGGTGACGGTCGGGGTCCAGGCATCGAAGGTCGCCGTGTCATCGGCATTCAGCGGGGCCGGCAGATCGTCGGGGAAGGAGAAATCGAGACCGTTCAGCAGGCCGAGGCTGGAGAGGGTGGTGGTGAAGCGGGTGTAGGTGCGGTCATCACGCGTGTAGCGCAGGCCGGCGGTGATGCTGAGCTTCTCGGTGAAATCATAGGTGGCCTGACCGAAGGCGGCATAGCTGCGGGTCTTCTGCCGGTCATCGATCAGCCGGGTGAAGGTGATCGGTCCGCCGAAAAAGGCGAAGAGATCATCGGCATAGGCTTCCTGATTCGAGCGGATGGTCTCGTCGAGATAGTAGAGGCCGAAGACGCCGCTGAAGCGATCGGTGTTCCACTTGAGCTGCAGTTCCTGGCTGAACTGCTCCTGACGGACGCCGACGAAGACATCGCCCAGTTCGGCTTCGCTGGCGTCGATGTCGATGAAGAAATCGGGGCTGAGCTTGCGATAAGCGGTGATCGAGGTGAGTGTCAGCGTGTCGGAGAGGTCATAGTTCGCCGTCAGGCTCAGGCCCCAATGGTCGAGCCGCTGGCCTTCGTCGCCGGTGAAGCTGGTCGAGGCCTGAAAATCATACTCGCCGTAGGGATTGGCCGGTACCAGCGTCTGGGCGCCAAGGGCGAAATCGGTCTGGATGAGCGGGGCGGTTGCGTAGCCGAGGGTGAGCGCATTGCGCTGGCGGGTATAGTCGCCTGACAGGATGAGCTCGAGCCGGTCGCTGGGCTTGGCGCGCAGGATAGCGCGCGCGGTCAGGCTGTCCCGATCATTGTAGCGGCGGTCGGTCAGGGGGTCAGTGACCAGGCCATCGCGCTTGTCCCATTGAGCCGCGACTGAGAGCGCCAGCTTGTCGGCAACGAGCGGGGCCGAGACATAGCCGTTGAGCAGGATCTGGTTGAAGCTGCCATAGAGCGCCGAGGCGTTGGCGCTGACATTGTTGAAATCAGGCTTGCGGCTGACGATGCTGACGGCACCGCCGATGGTATTCTTGCCGTAGAGCGTGCCTTGCGGGCCGCGCAGCACCTCGATGCGCTCGACGTCGCCGAGGCTGAGAAGCGCCCCCTGAATTCGGCTGAGATAGACGCCGTCAACATAGACGCCGACTGCGGGATCGAAGGTCTGCAGCGCATCCGGCTGGCCGATGCCGCGGATGAAGATGTTGGCGCTGGTGGCCGAGCCGCGGCCCTGCACGATGTTGAGATTGGGTGCCGTGCCCTGAAGGCCGGCAAGGTCGATAGCCTGCAGCTTTTCAAGATCGACCTGGCTATAGGCGGACACCGCGACCGGCACGTCGATGAGGCGCTCATCTCGGCGGCGGGCGGAGACGATGATCTCTTCAGCCTCATTGACGGCCGCCACGGTCTGCGCTGCAATTGGCGCTGCGGGGAGGAGCGCAGCAAGGGCGACGCTGGCGGTGAGAAAGGAACGGAGGTGCGAGATCATGGTGAACTCCCCAAAAGAAAGGTGGTGCGGATTTATCGCTTAGGGGGTTGCCATACTGAAACCTGAACCGGTATTCAATTGCGAACGAGAGGGGCCTATGCGCAGCGGTTTGAAACTGTCACCCAAAGGACACACGCCGCTGGCGAGCGAAGGCAAGGCGCCGCGCACAGCCCGGGGGCAAAGATCGTTGCGGGCGTTGCTTGATGCCGCGGCGGAGGAGTTTGGCGAGCGCGGCTTTCATGAGGCCGGGATTGCGCGCATCGCCCAGCGGGCCGGCATGGCGGTGGGAAGCTTCTACACCTATTTCGATTCGAAGGAGGCGATCTTCCGGGCGCTTGTCGCCGATATGTCCCGTCAGGTCCGGGAGACGGTGGCGCCGGTGATTTTGGCCGCGCCCGACCGGCTTTCGGGCGAGCGCGCGGGCATTGCGGCGTTTCTGACGTTCGTGCGGGCGCACAAGGCGCTTTATCGGATCATCGATGAGAGCGCCTTTGTGGCCGAGGACGCCTATCGGAAGCATTATGTCGATATTGCCGAAGGCTATGCAACTTCGCTTGCCCAGGCCTTTGGCGCGGGCGAAATTTCGGAAGGGGACATGGTGGTTCGTGCCTGGGCGATCATGGGGATGAATGTGTTTCTAGGCCTGCGATTTGGCGTCTGGGATGATGGCAGCGACGCCGACCATGTGGCGCGGGTGGCGGCCGAGATGCTCAGCGAGGGGCTGCGCCGCCGCGACGGAACGGCCAGTCGATGACCCGACCGGACCAGAGCGCCCACCAGACGAAGACGGGCTGAAAGGCCAGACGCGGGGCGTGATAGCTCCAGCCGAGCGTGGTGCCGCCGACTTCGACCATGTCAAGCGCGTGCTTGATGTTGGCGGGATAGACGGCGACGGCATAGGCAGCCATCAGCGCGCCGCCCCACCAATTGGCGCGCGGCGCGGGCAGGGCAAGGAGCGCCGCGCCGATCAGCTCCCAGACGCCGGTGAGCAGGATCACCTCGCGCGGATAGGGAACCCAGCCCGGCATGATGGGAAGAAATCCCTCGGGGCTCTTGAGATGAATATAGCCGACAAAGGCATAGATCGCGGCCAGCAACAGGCGCGCGGCGGTGCGGCCGCGGTTCAAGCGAGATCCTTGTTGAGCGCGATCTGCAGGTCCTTGGGGAGCGGAAAGCGGGCCTGGGGCAGATATTGCAGCATCAGCACCAGCGCGATGCCGCGCACGGGATCGACCTGAAACAGCGTGCCGGCGGCGCCGCCCCAGCCATAGACACCGGCCGGCGTGCCTTCTGGTGCAAGGCGCAGGGTATCGAACAGGGTGAGGCGGGCGCTGGCGCCGAAGCCGTTGGCCTGATCGTAGAAGACGCCAGCCGGCATCAGGTTGCTCATGCTGTGGCGCACGAACTCGGGGCGCGATGACGGGGCGACTTCCGACCACGCCGCCGTTCAGCATCATCTGTGCATAGCGGGCATAGTCTTGGGCGGAGGCGACCAGCCCGGCGCCACCGGCGAGCATGGCCGGCGGCGCCAGCCAGTCTGAGTCCTTGCGGCTGTCGACGAGCTGGGGCTTGTCCAGCGGTTTGCCGTCGGTGCCGACCCAGGCATAGTTGCTCGACAGGTGGCGCTTGTCGGCGGGGTCGATCTGGAAGCCGGTCGAGTCCATGCCGAGCGGGCGAAACAGCCGCGCCGTCATGAGCTGGTCGAGTGGCTGACCGATCACGCGCTCGAGAAGGGCGCCGAGCAGGTCGCTCGCGACCGAATAGTGCCAGGCTGTTCCGGGTTCCGAGAGCAGGGGCAGGGTTGCGAGGCGGCGGGCGAAGGTTTGCAGGTCGGGCAGTGCGCCGTCGGTTTTGGCGAGAAAACGTGGGCTGGAGCCGGGTTGCAGGCCGAGGCGGCGATACTCCTGTTCAAGCGGGCCATTGCCGTTGATGGTATAGGCAAAACCCGCCGTATGGGTGAGGAGGTGGCGCAGGCAGATCGGGGTTTTTGCCGGCACTGCGTCGAGCGAGGTCTCGGGATCGGTGAGGACCCGCATGGTGGCGAATTCGGGGAGGATGTCGGCGATCGGCTGGTCGAGCGAGAGCCTTTCGCTGGCGACCAGCTGCATGGCGATCAGTCCGGTCAATGGCTTGGTCATGGAATAGATGCGCCAGAGCGTGTCCGGGGTGACCGGGCGGCCATCTTCAAAGGCGTCCATGCCCTCGATGATCCACTCGGGACGAAACGCCCCCGGGCGGAGAATGGCAAGGGCCGCACCGGGAACCCGGCCTTGCGCGATATAGCCCTTCAGCAGGGCGCGCAGGGCGGGCCAGCGCGGCGCGGCGCCGCGCGCCAGCGAAGGGGCTGCAAGCAGGGCGCCGGTGCCGGCGAGAAAGGCGCGTCGGGAGAGCGGCATCATTGGTCCCTTAATGGTCGAGCAGACGGGCCGCCTGGGCGCGCGCTTCCGGGGTGACATGGGCGCCCGACAGCATGCGGGCGATCTCTTCCAGCCGGCCATCTGCGTCGAGAACCTCGACATCGGTTCGGGTCGAACCATCTTCGCTGGTCTTGCTGATCCGCAGCTGCTGCTGGCCGCGGGCGGCGACTTGCGGGCTGTGGGTGACGACGAGCAGTTGATTGGTGCGGGCAAGGCGCGCCAGCCGTTCACCGATGGCGCTTGCAACAGCGCCGCCCACGCCGCGGTCGATCTCGTCGAAGATCAGTGTGCCGGCCGAGCCTTCGGCGGCGAGCGCGACCTTGAGGGCGAGGATGAAGCGCGAAAGCTCGCCGCCGCTGGCGATCTTGATGAGCGGGGCAAAATCGGCGCCGGGATTGGTCGAGATCTCGAAGGCGACGCGCTCGCTGCCTTCGGGGCCGCATTGGGATGCTTCAAGCGCTGTGATGCTGGTGCGGAAACGGGCCGCACCGAGCTTGAGTGGCGCGAGCTCGGCGGCGACGGCAGCATCCAGCCGGGTGGCGGCGTCGCGCCGGGTAGCGGCGAGCGTGCGGGCAGCGGCATGATAGGCGGCTTCGGCGGCCTCGAGTTCGGCCTTCAGCACATTGAGGCTGCTTTCCCCGGCGCTGAGCGATGCAGCACGGTCGCGCAGCGTCTGGAGGAGCTCCGGCAGGGCGTCGGGCTCGGTGCGGTGTTTGCGCGCCATAGCGCGGATCTCGAACAGACGACGTTCGGTGGCATCGAGGCGGGCAGGGTCGGCTTCCAGCGCTTCGACGGCCGCTGCGAGTTGGGTATCGGCTTCGTCGATCTCGACCAAAGCGCGGTCGAGAGCCTGCAGGGCTTCATCGAGCAGCGGATGCTCGCTGCCGATCCGGGTCAGGCGTCGACTGGCCTGGGCGAGCTTTTCAGTGCCTTCGGCGATGAAGGTGCCGGCGCTGGAGAGATCATCGGCGAGGCGCGCGCCCTTCTGCATGGTCGCCCGTGCCTCGGCAAGTTCATGCTCTTCCCCGGGTGCCGCGCCAAGGCTTTCGAGTTCGGTGATGCTGTGTTCCAGCCATTCGCGGTCCTTGCGGTCGGCTTCGAGGCGGGCGAGCGCTGCTTCGTGTCGGGATCTGGCCGCTTGCCATGCAGTCCAGGCGTTGCGCACGGCCGTGACCTGTGCGTCGAGGCCGCCAAAACTGTCGAGAAGCGCGCGGTGGCCGCTGGCGGCGAGCAGGCCGCGTTCATCATTCTGGCCGTGCACTTCGACGAGCAGCGCCGCGATGTCGCGCAGCAGGGTGACACTGACCGGCTGGTCGTTGATGAAGGCGCGACTGCCACCATCGGCCTTGATCGTGCGCTTGAGAATGATCGCACCGTCGCTCTCGATGTCATGTTCGGCGAGCAGGGCATTGGCGGGATGGTCCGGCGCGGTTTCGAAGGCGGCGGTGACGCTGCCTTGTGCGGTGCCGCTGCGCACCAGCCCCGAATCGGCCCGCGCGCCCATGGTCAGGCCCAGCGCGTCGAGCAGGATGGACTTGCCGGCACCAGTCTCGCCGGTCAGAACGGCAAGGCCATGGCCCGGCTCGAGACGCAGCGTCTCGATCAGAATGATGTTGCGGATGTCGAGCAGCGTGAGCACAGTTTGTCTTTAGACGGGGTTTCCCCTTGCATGCGACCCAAAAATCCCTATACCGCACGCCTTCGCTCACCGGCTGTCGTGTTGGTGGCCGCAGGGTTCGTGTCTGCTGGCCGCTTCGATGTTCCGGCAAGATTGTTTGTCTCGTGATACAGGTGCCTCATGGCCGTTCCCAAGCGCAAAACCTCGCCGTCCCGCCGCAACATGCGTCGCAGCCATCATGCGCTGTCCGCCGTTGCCTTTCAGGAATGCCCGAATTGCGGCGAGCTGAAGCTGCCGCACAATGTCTGCGGCGCCTGCGGTTTCTACAACGGCCGCGAAGTCTTCGAAGTCCAGGCTTGAGCGGCGGACGGCATTTGCCTGCCGCATGACCGTCAAGCCGATCACTGACCCCGTCATTGCCATTGATGTGATGGGGGGAGACGCCGGCCCGGCCGATGTGCTGGCCGCCGTCGACATCGCCGCTGAGCGCTACCCGAAAGCACGTTTCCGGCTGCATGGCCGCGAAGCCGACATTGTTGCGGCGCTGGGCAAGCTGCCGCGACTGCGCGCGCGGGCCGAGATTTTTCACACCGATGACGTCGTGCTGGGCACCGACAAGCCGAGCCAGGCGCTGCGGCGGTCGCGGACATCGTCGATGGGCATGGCAATCCAGTCGGTGAAGGACGGGGCCGCCCATGCCGCCGTATCGGCTGGCAATACGGGCGCGCTGATGGCGCTCTCGCTTTTTGCCCTGCGGACCATGGACGGGATTGACCGGCCGGCGCTGGCAGCGCTGCTGCCGACGCTGAAAAACGATTCGGTCGTGCTCGATCTGGGGGCCAACACCGAATGTGATACGGAAAATCTCGTGCAGTTCGCGATCATGGGGGCTGCCTTTGCGCGCACCGTGCTCGGTCTTGATCGGCCGCGGGTGGCACTGCTCAACATCGGCGAGGAAGAGCTGAAGGGCACGGGCGAGATCAAGGATGCGGCCGGGCTGCTGCGCGGTGCGGATCTGCCGATGGCGTTTCAGGGCTTTGTCGAGGGCGACAAGATCGGCCAGGGTGATGTGGACGTGATCGTGACCGATGGCTTTTCGGGCAATATCGCGCTGAAGACGGCCGAAGGGACGGGCAAGCTGGTGACCGGGCTTTTGGCGCAGGCGTTTCGCTCATCCTGGCTGACGCAGATCGGCTATTTCCTGTCGCGCGGGGCGCTTCGGGCGCTGCGTGCGCATCTGGACCCGAATGCGCACAATGGCGCGGTGCTGCTTGGCCTCAACGGGCTGGTGGTCAAGAGCCATGGGTCAGCCAATATTCGGGGCATCGCCAATGCGATCGGCGTTGCGCATGACCTTGTGGTTGATCAGGTGGGCGAGCGGATTGCGCGCGACCTCGCCAATTTCCGGGCGCATCGGCCCGACATCGCCGACGCCGAGGCGCCCCTGTGATCCGCTCGCGCATCATCGCGACCGGCAGCTATCTGCCCGAGCGGGTGCTCAGCAACGCAGAGCTTGCGGCGCAGGTCGACACCTCTGATGAGTGGATTGTCGAGCGGACCGGGATCAGGCAGCGCCATGTTGCAGCGGAAGGGGAGTTTACCTCTGACCTTGCCACTGAGGCCGCGAAGCGGGCGATGGCGCGCGCGGGCGTCGTGCCGGGCGACATCGACTTGATCGTGATGGCCACGGCAACGCCTGACCAGACCTTTCCCGCGGCAGCCACGGTCGTGCAGATGAAGATTGGGATCGATGATTGCGTGGCCTTTGATGTCGCTGCGGTCTGTTCGGGGTTTCTCTATGCGCTGACGGTCGCTGACGCGATGCTGCGCACGGGCGTGCATCGCCGCGCGCTGGTCATCGGCGCGGAGACATTCTCGCGGCTGCTCGACTGGGAGGACCGCGGCACCTGCGTGCTGTTTGGCGATGGGGCTGGCGCCGTGGTGATGGTGGCGGAAGAGGGGGCCGGCACGTCTGCTGATCACGGGGTTCTTTCCAGTCGGCTGCATGCCGATGGACGGCACAACCAGCTGCTGTTTGTTGACGGCGGGCCGGGGAGCACGGGTACCGTGGGCAAGCTGCGGATGAAGGGCAAGGAAGTCTTTCGTCACGCGGTGAACAACCTGTCTTCGGTGATGCATGAGGCGCTGGAGGCGGCGCAGCTGAGCGCGGCAGATGTCGATTGGGTGGTGCCGCATCAGGCGAACCTGCGGATCCTTGAGGCGACGGCGAAGAAGCTGGGGCTGGAGCGTGACCAGTTGATCGTCACCGTGGATTCCCATGCGAACACATCGGCGGCTTCGGTGCCGCTGGCCCTCGACGTTGCGGTGCGCGACGGACGGGTGAGAATCGGCGATGTTCTGCTTCTTGAAGCCATGGGGGGCGGATTTACTTGGGGGGCGGCCGTCGTCCGCTGGTAGAATCGATTTGGCCGCGCTAGTCTTTTCATTCCAGTATGGGAGTTGGGACCATGGTTGAAACGTCATCGATTGCGCCGGGCAGCTTGACGCGGGCCGAACTGGCTGACGCGGTGCACCGCGAGATTGGCCTGTCGCGCGCTGAATCTGCTGAGCTTGTCGAGAATGTTCTCGGCACGATTTCCGAAGCATTGCTTGCCGGCGACAATGTGAAGATTTCGTCCTTCGGAAGCTTTGTGTTGCGCAACAAGGGGTTGCGCATTGGCCGGAACCCCAAGACCGGGGTTGAAGTGCCGATCGAGCCGCGCACGGTGCTGACATTCCGTCCCAGCCAGCTGCTGCGGCAGGCGATCAACGGCTGATGGCCAGGGCTGCGGACAAGTCTGCCAACGCGTTTCGGACAATCGGGGAGGCGGCCGAAACGATTGGTGTGCCCCAGCATGTGCTGAGATTTTGGGAAACACGCTTTCCGGAATTGCAGCCCATGAAGCGAGGTGGTGGTCGGCGCTATTATCGGCCGGCCGACATGGCGCTTCTGGAGACGATTCGTTCGCTCCTGCACGATCAGGGGATGACGATCCGGGGTGCGCAGCAGCTTTTGGCGGCCAGCAAGGGGGAGAGATCGCGCTGGTGGTGCCTCCCATCGAAGCGGCGGCGTCTGCAGACACGGCCGAAGTGACGGTGGACGATGACGGACCGTCGCTGTCATCGGCGAGCCGGACGGTTCTGATCGAGGTGCGGGCGCGTCTGGCGGCGGCATTGGCGGCCTGACGATGCCTGTGCGCAGCATTGCTGTTTTCAGCGTCAAGGGCGGCGTTGGCAAGTCCGCGCTTGCGGTCAATCTGGCTTATGCGAGCGCCGTCACCTCGGCGCGGCGGACCCTGCTTTGGGACCTTGATGCGCAGGGGGCGGCGACGTTCATGATGCGGCTGAAGCCGCGGGGGTCGCATTCGGCGCGCAAGGGCATTGCCGAGGGCGAACTGGACCAGCTGATCCAGTCATCCGAATTCGCCGGGCTCGATGTTCTGGCGGCGGACCGGTCGTTGCGGCACCTTGAGGCGCAGCTGCTCGACGACAAGGCGAAGCGGCTGAAGAAGCTGCTGCGCACATTTGATGCGGATTATGACCGGGTGGTCCTTGATTGTCCGCCGGGGCTGACCGAGCTTGCCGACCAGATTTTTCGCGCCGTCGACCTGCTGGTTGTTCCGATGTTGCCCTCGGCGCTGTCGATGCGTGCCTTTGCGCAGTTGCAAGACCATCTTGGTCGGGAGCACAAGCAGGGGCCGAAGCTGCTGCCGGTGTTTTCGATGGTGGACCGCCGCAAGACCTTGCACCGCGAGGCGCTGGCAGAGCATCCCGAGCGGCTGGTGATCCCCTATGCGGCGGCGGTCGAGACGATGGGGCAAAGTCGCATGCCTCTGCTTGCCAGCCAGCCGCGAAGCCCGGCCGCAAAGGCTTTCGCCGCGGTCTGGACAGAAGCCGAGCGTTCGCTGCTGAAGGGCTGAGCCCTTCTATTCGGCGGCGATCCGTCCCGGCACCGTTGTGCCGACGGGGAGATCCTGTACATCGGCGGCCCCGCGCCGCTGGCGCCAGGAGGTCATCAGGCCCTCGATGCCCAGGTAGACGACCGGGGTGATGAACAGCGTCAGCACCTGGCTGATGAGAAGCCCGCCCAGCACAGCGACGCCGAGGGGCTGGCGCAGTTCCGCGCCGGCGCCGATGCCGAGCGCGAGCGGCGCCGCGCCGGCCATGGCGGCGAAAGTTGTCATCATGATCGGGCGGAAACGCTTGTTGGCGGCTTCGCGGATGGCATGGGCAGGGGTCCAGCCATTGGTGCGCTGACCTTCGAGCGCGAAATCGATCATCATGATGGCGTTTTTCTTGACGATGCCGATCAGCAAAACGACGCCGATGATGCCGATGACATCAAGCGGCATGCCCAGCAGCCAGAGGAATGCAACCGCGCCGATACCAGCGGCGGGCAGGCCCGAGAGAATGGTAATGGGGTGAACGAAACTCTCGTAGAGCACGCCCAGCACGATGTAGATCACGATAACTGCTGCGAGGAAGAGAAGCGGCATCGACTCGGTGGAGCTTTCGAATTGCTCGGCGTTGCCGCCGAAGGCGCCGGAGATGGTGCTGGGCAGAGCGAGATCGGCGGAAATGCGGTCGATAAGCGGCTTGGCGTCGGACAAGGCGACACCCTTGGCCAGGTTGAAGCTTATCGAGACGGAAGGCAGCTGATCTTCATGGGCGACACGCAGCGGCGCGCCCTGGATGCGCACCTTGGTGAGCGCCGACAGAGGGACAAGCGCGCCCGGCTGTCCGTCGAGCGATTGGGCGCGGACGGTGAGCTTGGAGATACTGTCAGGGGTGAGTTGTTCGGCGTCGGCGACTTCGAGGATGACTTGATAGCTGTCGACATCGGTGTAGACGGTGCTGATCTGCTGGCCGCCATAGGCCGAGGCGAGCGTTTGGCGGATGGCGGCGATCGAGACACCGAGTCGTCCGGCTGCGTCACGGTCGATGTCCACCATCGCTTCTCGGCCACCCGTCTCATAATCGGAGGAGACATCGACAAACTCGGGCAGGGCGGCGAGTTCCTGCTCGAAGCGGGGCGCGATCTCATAGAGCTGGTCGGCATCGACAGCCGACAATGTGTATTGATAGTTGGCCGGCGAGGACCGCCCGCCCAGTGTGAGATTTTGCTGGATATTGGGGAAGACCGCAAAGCCGGGGATCCCGCTCAGGGCCTTGCGCAGACGGGCCTGGATTTCCTCGGCTGAGTCGCGCTCACCGCGCGGCTTCAGCGGCATGAAGATGCGGCCGCGCGAGCTGTTGTCGCCGCCCACGAAGAAGTTGACCCGCGCAACGTCGGGATCCTGCTGGATGATCTCCACAGCCTGCAAATGCTTTTTGAGCATGTCGTCATAGGTGATGTCGGCCGCGGCCTGGGTGCCGGCGAACAGCACGCCGGTGTCCTCGGTCGGGAAGAACCCCTTGGGCACGACGGTGAAGCCCCAGATGGCCACACCGATCGAGGCAACGGTGAGCACGCCGACCAGCTTGCGGTGGCGCAGCGTGGCGTCGAAGGCGCGCATATAGCCGTTGGTCAGCTTCTTGAAGGCACCGGTCGAGATGCGGGCGACGCGGCTGTTCGGCTCCTGATGCCCTGGCTTCAGCAGGCGAGCGGAGATCATCGGGATGAGGGTGAGCGAGAGGACTGCCGAAACGGCGATCGCGATCGTCATGGTGACGGCGAATTCGAAGAACAGGCGACCGATGACGCCGCCCATGAACAAGAGCGGGATGAACACGGCGACTAGCGAGACGGAAATGGAGATGACCGTGAAGGTGATCTGGTTGGCACCGGTGACGGCCGCCTCGCGCGGGGCCTCCCCGTCTTCGACATGTCGGACGATGTTTTCGAGAACGACAATGGCATCGTCGACGACGAATCCGGTGGCCAGCGTCAGGGCGAGCAGCGAGAGATTGTCGAGGTTGAAACCAAACATGTACATGCCGGCGAAGGTGCCGATGGCGGCGACAGGGAGCACGACTGCCGGGATGAAGGTGGCGCGGGCATCGCCGAGAACGAGATAGATGACCAGAATGACCAGAAGTGCCGTGCCGACGAGCGTGTATTGCGCATCGGCGACCGAGTGGCGGACCGATTCCGAACGGTCGAGAATGCGGGTGATCTCGACGGTGGGTGGAAGCGTGGCGCGAATGTCCTCAAGTGCCTTGTCGGCATCATCGACGAGCTGGACCACATTGCCGCCAGGTTGCCGGTTGAGGGCGACGGTAAGCGAAGGTTCGCCGTTGAACATGGCGCCGCCCCGGCGGTCTTCATAGCTGCTGATCACCTTGGCGACGTCTCCCAGCCTGACGGGCAGGCCCTGACGCGTGGCGATGATGATGTTGGCGAACTCCTCGGGCTGTTCGAGGGTGCCGGTGGCGTTGAGAATGTAGTTCCGCGCGCCGCCGTTGATGAGGCCGACGGCGATGTTGCTGTTGGCAGCGGCGACGGCCTGGCGGACGTCATCAGGCGTCAGGTCGCGCGCGGCGAGGGCGTCGGGATTGAACTGGACGCGGATGGCAAGGCGACGGCTGCCGAAAGTGCGGACGTCGCCGGCGCCGGGCAGAGTGGACAGGCGCGGCACGACGAGCGTGTCGACCAAAGTCTGAAGCTCGTTGAGCGGGCGGGTCGGATCGCGGAACGAGGTGAGAAGCACGGCCTGATCCGCCGGGTTGATCTTGCGGAAGGTCGGCGGCGAGGGCATTTCGTTGGGCAATTGCCGGGTGACGGCGGCGAGCACCGACTGGACGTCGAGGGCGGCGCTGTCGATATTGCGGTCAAGGGCGAACTGGACAGTGATATTGGTGCGGCCGGTCGCTGATGTGGAGGTGATCTTGTCGATGCCCGCGATGGTGGAGAGTTGGCGTTCGATGGGCGTGGCGACTGCGGTCGCCATGGTCGAGGGGTTGGCCCCGGGCAGCTGGGCTTGCACCTCGATGGTGGGCAGGTCGACCTCGGGCAGCGCTGACACGGGGAGTTGGCGGTAGCCGAAAAGGCCACCGACAACGATGGCCAGCGTCAGCAGGATGGTCGCGACCGGCCGTTCGACAAAGAAGCGCGCGAAGCCCATCAGCTTTTTCCTGCCATGGCGGGTGCGGTTGCTGCCTGGCGCTGGGGCCGGTCGTCTGTCGATTTCAGGCGGACTTTGGCGCCCGGCTTGAGGCGGGCGAGCGCATCACTGACCACCTGTTCGCCCGCTTCCAGGCCAGAGGCAATATAGACTGTGCCATCGGCACGACCCTTGACGACGACATCGCGGACCGAAACCGTCTCGTCTTTGCTGACCAGCCAGACAAAGGGATTGTCGCGGCCGGTCTGGACGGCAGATTCGGGCACGGCGATCTGCTGGCTGACGGTGCCGAGCGGCATGGCGATGTTGATGAGCGCGCCTGGCCAGAGCTTGTCATCGGCATTGCGGAACTCGGCCTTGGCGACCACCGAGCCATTGCGCGGATCGACATTATTGTCGAGAAAGGCAAGCTTTCCTGTCGCGATCGGGGGCTCGAGGGTTGTCTGGCCTTCGAAACGGGCGTCGACGTCGACCTTGCCTTCCATCATGGCCGAGCGCACCAGTTGGATATCCTGCGGCGGAACCAGGAAGCGCACCGAAATCGGCGACAGCTGATTGATGGTCACAAGCGGCAGGGCATCGGCGGGGCGCACAGTGGCGCCGAGGCGGAAATTGAGCTCACCCGTGCGACCGCTGACCGGCGCGCGGATGTTGAGGAAGGAGATCGCGGTTTCAGCATTGCGGACGGCGGCTTCTGCGGCGCTGATATCAGCCTTGGCCGTGGCGGCCAGCGCGCGACGCTGGTCGAGGATCGAGCCGGTGATGAAGCCTTTTTCGACCAGCGCCTCGGCGCGTTCAAGCTCACTGTCGGCTTGCGCGGAATTGGCCCGGGCGGTGGCAAGCTGCGCGCGCGCGGTTGCGAGCTGCGCTTGCGCCTGGCGGTCATCCAGGCGGAACAGCAATTGCCCTTCCCGGACATTGTCGCCTTCGTTGAACAGGATGGCGGTGATTTCGCCTTCGGCGCGGGTGCGCAAGGCCACGGTCTGAAGGGGCGCGACCGTGCCCAGCGCCAGCAGGCGCGGGGCGAATTGGGTGGCTTCAGCCGCAACGGCGCTGACCAGCGCCGGGGGTGGGCCGCGGCGCGCCTCTTCCTCGCCGCTGCAGGCAGCGAGCGCAATGGCCGATGCTGCGGCGACCAAGAAACCCTGAACCCTCATCTGCAATGCACTACCTCATGACCATGGTCGCATGACGACGACCCTGACCGGACAACCCTGTCCGCCCCTACCGGTTCCTCTATTCGTCGTGACGGTGTCGCGATACCGACAATCGACCAACGACTGCAACCGACAAGACCGGTTTTGGTCGCTATGCCGCAGGCGCGTTCAAGCGCGCAGTCGCCATCCCGACTTGATGGCAAAATAACAGATCGACCAAAGGATTATATTGCAGCCCAGCAACAACAAGGCGCCGGTTGTAACATCGCCATTGGCCGTGCCGATAAAGCCATAGCGGAAGCCGTCGATGACATGGAAAAAGGGGTTGAACTGACTTACGCTGGCCATCCAAGGCGAGACGGCATCTATGGCGTAGAACGTGCCCGAAAGAAGCGTGAGCGGCTGAATGACGAAGTTGGTCACCGCGGCGGCGTGATCAAACTTGTCAGCCCACAAGCCGGTGAGGATACCGAGCAGCCCGAGCAGTACGGCGCCCATGGTGCCGAAATAGAGGATGGGCCAGGCGCTGGAGATGGAGACTTCGACACCGGGCGCCAGCACCATGGCCAGCCAGACCGCGAGGCCGACGAGCCAGGCCCGTGTGACCGCGCCGGCCACATAGGCGACCACCAGCTCGCCGGGGCTGAGTGGCGGCATCAGCACATCGACGATGGTGCCCTGAAGCTTGGCGACGAGGATCGAGGAGGAGGAATTGGCGAAGCTGTTTTGCAGCATGCCCATGACGATGAGGCCGGGACCGAGGAAATCGGCATAGGGCACGCCAAGCACGGCGGCACGCTGGCGACCGAGCGCCAGCAGGAAGATGACCAGAAACAGCAGCGTGGTGATGGCCGGCGCCCAGACGGTTTGCAGCTGGACCTTGAAAAAGCGCCGCACCTCCTTCAGATACAGGGACTGAAGGCCTTGCCAATTGACCGACGAGATCACGACGACGCCGGGCTCGGGGTGTGGCTGGTGTATTTTCGTGCTTGCAGCTGGTTGCGTGTCCATGGAAGGGGCATAGCGTCTTGCAGAGGCTTTGGGCAAGGCGTGTGCGGCCTGTCGTGCGCATGGCAAGGTTGCGCATTGGGCCGCGCTTGGGGCTGCGCATGAATTTTGAGAGGAAGAGCTGACCGATGGCCTGGACCGAAGAACGTATCGCGATTTTGAAAGCCGGCTGGGAAGGCGGCATGACGGCCAGCCAGATTGCCGAGCAGCTTGGCGAGGGCGTGACGCGCAACGCCGTCATTGGCAAGGCGCACCGCCTCGGGCTGGAATCGCGTCCATCGCCAGTCAAGGGCGGCGAGGAGGCGGCCCCGGCCGCAAAGAGCCCGGCCCCGGCTGCCAAGGAGGCCGCTGCCAAACCGGCTGAAGCGGCAGCACCCGCAGCCAGCAGTGCGCCAGCGGCGACGCCGGCGGTTGCCAAGCCTGTGGCCAAGCCGGCGCGGCGCAGCGGAAAGGCGGCGAAGGTGTCGCTGCTCGACCTCAATGAGCGCATCTGCAAATGGCCGATCGGCCATCCCGGCGAGCCGGACTTCCATTTCTGCGGCAAGCCTGTGCAGGCTGGTTTCCCCTATTGCTCGGAACATTGCGCGCTGGCCTATCAGGCGCAGATGCCGCGGCGTGACCGGGATCGCCGGCCGCCGCCGCAGATGCCCGGCATGCCCGTTCGCCGCTAGCGCGGGTCAGTCGTTCTCGCTCTGCGGCTTTGCGGAGATTGTGTCCGGTGCCAGCGATGCCTAGCCTGTGGATGAGTGGCTGGAGGGTTGGTTGTGGACTATGATGTGATGATCGTGGGGGCCGGGCTTTCGGGCATCGGCGCCGCTGTGCATCTGATGCGCGACTGTCCGGGCCGCACATTCACCATCCTTGAAGGTCGGGATCGGATTGGCGGCACATGGGATCTGTTCCGCTATCCCGGCATCCGCTCGGATTCCGACATGTATACGCTGGGCTATCGCTTCAAGCCATGGCGAGCGAACAAGGCCATCGCGGGCGGCGCCAGCATCCGGCAATATATTGCGGAAACCGCCAAAGAGCATGACGTCGAGAAGCACATCCGCTTCGGCCACAAGATCAAATCCGCCAGCTTTGACAGCAGCACGGCCCGCTGGACCGTCATGGCCGAAACGGCAGACGGCGCGCAGGTGACGTTCACCTGCAACTTCCTTTATATGTGCGCGGGCTATTACAGCTATGAAGGCGGCTACAAGCCTGAGTGGCAAGGCGAGGCCGACTTCGGGGGCCAGATCATCCACCCGCAATTCTGGCCGGAAGACCTCGACTATACGGGCAAGAAGATCGTGGTCATCGGCTCCGGCGCCACCGCTGTCACGATCGTGCCGGAAATGGCGAAAAAGGCTGCCCATGTCACCATGTTGCAGCGCTCGCCCACCTGGATGGTCAGCCGTCCGTCGAGTGACGCCATCGCCAATCTGCTGCAGGCCGTGCTGCCTGCCCGGATCGCCTATGACCTGATCCGCTGGAAGAATGTGAAGTTTGGCCAGTGGTTCTACCGCCAGACCCGGGAGAAGCCCGCCGAGGTGAATGAAAACATTCTCAAGCGCGTCGAGAAGCTGCTGCCGGAGGGCACAGACATTTCCCACTTCCGCCCGCGCTACAATGTCTGGGACCAGCGGCTTTGCCTGGTGCCGGACGCTGATTTCTTTCAGGCGCTCGGGAAGGGCAAGGCCAGCGTCGTCACCGATGAGATCGTCCGGTTCACGCCCAGCGGTATCGAGCTCAGATCGGGCGAGACACTGGAGGCCGATATCATCGTCGCCGCCACCGGCCTCAAGCTGCAAGCGCTCGGCGGCATCAGCCTGTCCGTCGATGGCCGGCCGGTCCGCATCGCAGACAAGCTGGCCTACAAGGGGCTGATGCTCTCCGGTGTGCCCAATCTCGCCATGAGTCTGGGCTATATCAACGCCAGCTGGACCCTGCGCTCCGATCTCATTGCCGAATATGTCTGCCGGCTGCTGAATCACATGAAGCGCACCGGCTCCGAGATCGCCACGCCCACGCCCGGCCCGGATGTCGAGCCCGAGCGCCTCGCCTGGGACCTTTCATCCGGCTATGTGCAGCGCGGTGCCGATGCCATGCCACGCTCCGGCAACCGGCCGCCATGGCAGGTCACCGCGATCATCAAGGATGATCGCGCCATCCTGCAGCAGGGAAGGCTCGATGACGACATGGTGTTCAGCCGCGCGGGCGCCAAGGCGATGGCGGAAGCGGCGGAATAGTCAGCGCAGCAGCGGCCGGTCGATCAGGACGGCCAGCAGAAGTGCGGGGCCGCCGATGGCCTCCCACGCATGGTTGGTGCCGCGCTGGATGACCACCTGCCCCGGTGTCAGCACCGTCTCGGCACCCTCCAGAATCAGCTTCACTTCACCCTGGAGCAGACAGATCACGTCCAGTGAGTGGGTTTCGTGCATCCCTGAGTGTCGGCTCTGATCGATGATATGATGGTCGCCTCCCACGACGGCAAAGGCCGCCCGCGTCGCTGCGTTCAGTGTCTCTTTCGGCACGCCCGCCGGTGTGGGCTGCATCACGAACCAGCGGATCTGGACATTGCCGGGTCGCGGCCCCAGCACGGCCTGCGCATTGCCGAGGTCGGCATGGTTCTTCGGGTCCAGCGGGCCAGCCGCCAAATCCTCCCAGATCTCGAACAGCCCGCCCACATCAGGGTCTCCGGCGCTGGCCGAGGGCCCGCCATCGAGGATGATCACCGACCGGCCATCGGCATCATCGCCGGTGATGATGCGGCGCATGGCGGCCTTGAAATCGGTCACGCGATCCGTTCCTTCACATAGCGGCCCGGTGCATCCTCGATGACCTTGTATTTGCCCTTGTCCTTGCCTTTGCCGGGGGTGCGTGCCTTGACCATGGAGCCGGAGCGCGGCGCCAGCCATGCGATCCAGTCCGGCCACCAGCTGCCCCGGGTTTCGCTGGCCACATTGATGAAGTCATCGAAGGTGGCGGGCAGCTTGTCGCTCGTCCAATATTGATATTTGCCCGCTGATGGCGGGTTCACGACGCCGGCGATATGGCCGGAGCCGGCCAGCACATAGCGGGTCTCACCGGTGAAGTAGCGGGTGAGCTTGTAGGCCGAGCGGGCGGGCGCGATATGGTCTTCCTTGCCGCCCTGGATATAGGTAGGGGTAGCGACGGTTGTCAGGTCGACGGGAACGCCGAGGCAGATGATCCCGCCGGGCTTGACCAGCAGATTGTCGCGGTAGATGTCTTCCAGATAGCGGCGGTGCCAAAGGGCTGGAACATTGGTCGCATCCGAGTTCCAGTAAAGCAGGTCGAAGGGGAAATAATCTTTCCCCATCATGTAGTTGTTGACGACATAGTTCCAGATCAGGTCGTTCGAGCGCAGCATGTTGAAGGTCAGTGCCATGTTGCGGCCGTCGAGATAGGGCTTTTCGGCGGTCAGCCGGGCGATGGTCTCGAACACGCTGTCGTCGATGAACACGCCGAGGTCGCCGCATTCACTCATGTCCACCTGGGCGGTGAAAAAAGTCGTGCTGGCGACCTTTTCAGCCTCGCCGCGCGCGGCGAGCACAGCGAGAGCTGCGGCCAGCGTTGTACCGGCGACACAATAGCCGATGGTGTGGGTTGAGGCGGTGCCGCAAATGGCGCGCACGGCGTCGATGGCCGTCAGCATGCCTTCCTCGACATAGCTGTCCATGGTCACATCGGCGAGGCTCTCATCGGCGTTTTTCCAGCTCACGACGAAGACGGTGAGACCCTGCTCGACGGCCCAGCGGATGAAGCTTTTCTCGGGCGTGAGGTCGAGGATGTAGAATTTGTTGATCCAGGGCGGGAAGATGAGCAGCGGCGTATCGTGGACGGTCTCGGTGGTCGGCGCATATTGGATGAGTTGCATCAACCGGTTTTCGAACACGACCTTGCCCGGCGTGACGGCGACATTGCGGCCGACTTCGAACGCCTGCTCGTCGGTCATGCGCATGCGGCCGGCCTTGAGGTCTTCGAGCAGATGTTCAAGGCCCTTCATCAGATTACTGCCGCCTGTGGCGATGGTCTTGGTCAGCACCTCCGGGTTGGTCAGGGCGAAGTTGGAGGGGCTCATGGCATCGACGAACTGCTTGACGAGAAAGCGGGCGCGGGCCTGTTCCTTTTCTTCCAGTCCTTCGAGGCCGTTGCTGGCCTCGAGCCAATAGTTGGAGGCCAGCAGGTAGCTTTGGCGCATGAAGTCGAAAGCAGGGGTTTCGCGCCATGCCTCGCCGGCGAAGCGCTTGTCCTTCTGGTCGGCGACCGGACTCTTGGCAGCATCGGGTGAGAGGAAGCTTTGCCACAGGACCATGGCATCGGTGATGTAGCGGCCCTGAAGCTCAAAGAGCCTTGAGGGATCGCTCATCCAGGCGCCCATCGCGCGCTGCCAGGTGGCGGCAAGGCCAAGCGGGTCGGCGCTGGGCAGGACATCGGCCTCGCGGGTGAGAAATTCTAGCATGGTCTGCTGGCCGCGGCCCATCAGTTCGGTCCATTGCTGGAAGCGGGCGATCGCCTCGGTATCGAGCGCGCCCACATCAGTGTCTTTGGCCATCAGGACCTCCCATCGAGTTTCCCTTCCTTAGCCTGAACCGGGGGGCCGGGCATAGCGCGCAACTTCCTTTGCCATGGGGCATTGCAACCGTTATCAGCGGGAATGCCCGATGCCCGGGCATCTTGCCCTTGCGAGTTCATCATGACCGAAGAATTTTACCGCATCAAACGTCTGCCGCCCTATGTGATCGCGGAAGTGAACGCCATGCGGGCCGCAGCACGGGCACGCGGTGACGATATCATCGACCTAGGCATGGGCAATCCCGATCTGCCGCCGCCGCCGCATGTGATTGCCAAGCTGGCGGAAGTGGCGGCCAAGCCCGATGCGCATGGCTATTCCTCGTCGAAGGGGATTCCCGGCCTGCGCAAGGCGCAGGCGGCTTACTATGCACGCCGTTTCGGGGTGGATCTCGACCCCGAGAGCGAGGTGGTGGTGACGCTGGGCTCGAAGGAGGGGCTGGCCAATCTGGCGCAGGCGATCACCGCGCCCGGCGATGTCGTGCTGGCGCCCAATCCGAGCTATCCGATCCATACTTTCGGCTTCATCATTGCCGGCGCCACGATCCGCAGCGTGCCGACGACGCCCGACGAGCGCTATTTCGAGGCGCTGGAGCGGGCGATGCATTTCACTGTGCCGCGGCCCTCAGTGCTGGTGATGGGCTATCCAAGCAATCCCACGGCCGAAGTGGTCGATCTGGCCTTTTATGAGCGCGTGGTCGCATTCGCCAAGAAGCACAAGGTCTGGGTGTTGTCCGATCTGGCCTATTCCGAGCTCTATTTCGATGGGTGCCCGACGCCTTCGATCCTGCAGGTGCCAGGCGCCAAGGATGTGGCGGTCGAGTTCACCTCGATGAGCAAGAGCTATTCGATGGCGGGCTGGCGGATCGGCTTTGCGGTGGGCAACAAGACGCTGATCGGTGCGCTGATGCGAGTCAAATCCTATCTGGATTATGGCGCGTTCACGCCGATCCAGGCGGCCGCGGTGGCGGCGCTCAATGGCCCGCAGGATATCGTCGAGCAGAACCGGAATCTCTACAAGCGGCGCCGGGATGTGCTGGTGGAGAGCTTTGGCCGCGCGGGCTGGGAAATTCCGCCGCCACGCGCGTCGATGTTCTGTTGGGCGCCGCTGCCGCCCGCGCTCCGCCATCTCGGCAGCCTTGAGTTTTCCAAGCAGCTGCTGACCCATGCCGGCGTGGCTGTGGCGCCGGGTGTTGGCTATGGCGAAGACGGCGAGGGCTTTGTGCGCATCGCCATGGTGGAGAATGAGCAGCGGCTGCGCCAGGCTGCGCGCAATGTCCGCAAATATCTGCAATCAATGGGTGTGAACGCAGCGCCGGCGGCGCGCGCGGGAACGACGGCGGCGAGTTGAGACATGACTGAAGGCGTATTGCGCATCGGCGTGGCCGGGCTGGGAACCGTTGGTTTGGGCGTCATTCGCACGCTGGCAGCGCATGGCGATTTGATTGCTCGGCGCGCCGGGCAGAAGATCGTGGTGACTGCAGTTTCGGCGCGGGAGCGTGGGCGCGACCGGGGTGTAGATCTTTCGCCCTATGCCTGGGTCGAGGATACGGCCGCCTTGGCCGATCATCCCGAGGTCGATGTCGTTGTCGAGCTGATCGGTGGCTCCGAGGGGACGGCGCTGGCGCTCGCCGAGCGCACGCTGGCGGCCGGTAAGCCGCTGGTGACGGCCAACAAGGCCTTGGTGGCGCGCCATGGCCGGGCGCTGGCCACGCTGGCTGAGGCCCATGGCCAGCCGCTGCTGTTCGAAGCGGCCGTGGCGGGCGGGATTCCGGTTTTGAAGGCGCTGCGCGAGGGGGCGGCGGCCAATGGCGTGGCGCGGGTTTATGGCCTTTTAAACGGCACCTGCAATTATGTGCTCAGCCGGATGGAGAGCGAGGGGCTGGATTTTGCCACGGTTCTGGCCGACGCGCAGGCGGCGGGCTTTGCCGAGGCTGATCCGAGTTTTGATGTTGACGGCATCGACACGGCGCACAAGCTGGCGCTGCTGGCCGCACTGGCCTTTGGCACGACGCCCGATTTCGATGCGGTTGCGACCGTGGGGATCAGGGCTATCGACAAGGCCGATATCGAGCAGGCGGCCTCGCTCGGCTTCCGGATCAAGCTGGTCGGTCTGGCGGAAGCGCGGGATGGAAAGCTGTTTCAGCGGGTGCATCCGGCGCTGGTGGCGCGCGATCATCCTCTGGCGACGACCGGCGGCGCGCTGAATGCAGTGGTCATCGAGGCTGACCCTGTGGGCCGCTTGTTCTTGCAAGGCGCCGGCGCCGGCGAGGGGCCGACGGCGAGCGCGGTGCTGGCTGATGTGATCGACGTGGCGCTGGGGCGCGGCGGGTTGCCTTTTGGCATGCCGGTGGCGGCGCTGACGGCACTTGCCAATGATGACGGCGCGGCGCGGGAGGCGCGCTTCTATGTGCGGCTGAGCGTGGCGGACCGGCCTGGGGTGCTGGCGGAGCTGACGGCGATCCTACGTGATCAGGGAGTCTCGATCGAGAGCCTGATCCAGCGACCGCATGCGGGCGAGGGACTGGCGAGTCTGGTGATGGTGACGCATGTCACAGCCGAGGCGGCGATGGCGGCCAGTCTTGCAGCAATGGCGGCGAGCGGGTCGGTGCACGGTGCGCCGGTGATGATGCATATTCTCGATTTCTGAGCTGGATGCGCCGAGGCCCTTTTCTGCGCGGGCCAATCGGCCTAGACGCCTGCCGACCCCTGATAGTTCGAAAGATATGATTCGATGGTGACGCAGCGTTCTTCGATCCTTGACCGTTTGCTGGTGCTGGAAATGGTGCGTGTGACCGAGGCCGCAGCGGTGGCGGCATCGCGGATGATCGGCCGCGGCGATGAGAAGGCGGCTGATGCGGCGGCGGTCGAGGCTATGCGGCTGGCGTTCAATGAACTTGACTTCGAGGGCACGGTCGTGATCGGCGAAGGCGAGCGTGATGAAGCACCGATGCTGTATATCGGTGAGAAGGTGGGCAAGGGAATCGGGCCGAAGATCGATATCGCGCTCGATCCGCTGGAAGGCACGACGATCACGGCCAAGGCCGGGCCCAATGCGCTCGCTGTGCTGGCCATCGCCGAGCAGGGCTGCCTGCTCAATGCGCCCGACGTCTATATGGACAAGATCGCCGTGGGGCCGGGCTATCCCGAGGGCGTGATCGACTTGGCCAAGACGCCGAGCGAGAATGTGGCAGCGGTGGCGGCAGCCAAGGGGTGCGCGCCGGGAGATCTGATGGTGTGTGTGCTGGACCGGCCGCGGCATCAGGCGCTGATTGCAGAACTGCGCACGCTTGGTTGCGGTATCCAGTTGATTCCGGACGGTGATGTGGCCGCTGTGATCGCCACGACTGATCCGGATACGGGCATCGACCTGTATATGGGCTCCGGTGGGGCGCCCGAGGGGGTGCTGGCGGCGGCGGCGCTGCGCTGTGTGGGCGGTCAGTTGCAGGGGCGGCTGTTGTTTCGGAACGAGGATGAACGGGCGCGGGCGCGGCGCTGGGGGGTCGAGGATCTGAACCGCATCTACACCCTGTCGGATCTGGCGCGCGGCGACGTGATCTTTGCTGCCACCGGCGTCACCGACGGGTCGCTGCTGAAGGGCGTGAAGCGGCGGCGCGATGGCAGCGTGACGATCGAGAGTGTGGTGATGCGCGCGTCTTCTGGGACGGTCAGGCGGGTGTTCACCCAGCGCCGCGGCTGAATGGTTTCGCCGGCCGTTCTCGGGGTCGAGTCCTCGGTTTCTGGAAGCCGCTGGGTCTGGCGCGGCGGGCAGATGCCCGGCGATACGCTTGACGGGCGCGACGCTGATGACCTGCTGCGGCAGCTGTTTCGGGCGCGCGGCGCCTCGAACGCGGATTTCGAACGCTTGAAGGCGCCGACGCTGCGGGCCTGGATGCCGGACCCGAGCGGCTTTCTGGATATGGATATTGCGGCTGAGCGGCTGGCGGATGCTATCGGGAAGCAGCAGTCGGTGGTGATTTTCGGCGATTATGATGTCGATGGAGCGACGTCGGCCGCCGTGTTGATCCGGTTCTTGCGCAGCGTCGGGCTGGTGGCGGGTCATTACATTCCCGACCGGCTGCTGGAGGGCTATGGACCTTCGGCGGACGCGCTTGTGGCGCTGAAGGCGCGCGGGGCGGACCTTGTGATTGCTGTCGACTGTGGAACCCAGGGCTTTGCCGCGCTCGAGGCGGCGCGCGATGTCGGCCTTGAGGTGATCGTGGTGGACCACCACAAGGCCGCGACAGCGCTTCCGCCGGCCCTGGCGCTGGTCAACCCCAATCGGCTTGATGAAACGCCTGAGGCGGCCACATTCGGGCATCTGGCGGCGGTTGGGCTGGCGTTTCTTTTGGCGGCGGCGACCAATCGCGTGTTGCGGGCGCGCGGCTGGTTTGCGGCGCGCGCCGAGCCGCAGCTGATGGGGCTGTTGGACCTTGTGGCGCTGGGCACGGTCGCCGATGTGGCGCCGCTGACGGGGCTTAACCGTGCCTTTGTCGCGCAGGGGCTGAAGGTGATGCGGCAGCGGCGCAACCTCGGCATTGCGGCTCTGCTCGATGTGGGCGGGGTGACGCGGCCGCCGCTGGCGCGTGATCTGGGGTTTGCGCTGGGGCCGCGGGTGAATGCCGGCGGGCGGGTGGGGGCGGCTGACCTCGGGGTGCGGCTGTTGACGACCGAGGATGGTCATGAGGCTGCTGCGCTTGCAGCCGAGCTGGACCGGCTGAACGGCGAGCGCAAGGCCATTGAGCAGGCGGTGACCGACGAGGCGCTGGCGCTGGCGCGCGCGCTGCCCGACGGCCCGGTCGCGGTGGTGGCCGGTCGCGGCTGGCATCCGGGCGTGATCGGCATCGTCGCGGCGCGGGTGAAGGAGCGGCTGCACCGGCCGGCGCTGGTGATTGCCATTGGAGAGGACGGCGTGGCCAAGGGTTCGGGCCGGAGCCTTGCGGGTGTTGATCTGGGCGCTGCCGTGCTGGCGGCCAAGGATGCCGGCCTTTTGATGGCAGGCGGTGGGCATGCGATGGCGGCCGGGGTGACGCTCGCAGCGGACCAGGTACCGGCGCTGGCCGTATTTCTGGCCGAGCGCATGGCGGCTGACGTGGACCTTGTGACGGCAGCGCGGCAGCTTTCGATTGATGCGGCGATCGGGCCGCGTGGCATGGACCTGCATCTGCACGAGGCGCTGGAGTTGGCGGGGCCTTATGGGCAGGGCTGGGCGGCGCCGCGGCTGGTGTCCGGGCCCTGGCGGACAGTGGATGTGCGCATCGTGGGCGAAAACCATGTCCGTGCCGTGCTGGCGGGCGTTGACGGCGCGCGGATCAAGACGATCGCGTTTCGGCAGGCGGAAACGGCGCTGGGCGCAGCGCTGATGGGCGCGGGCCAGCGGCTGTTCCATGTTGCGGGGCGGCTGGGGCGGGACGATTGGGGTAACCAGCCGCAGCCACAGATCGAGCTGGATGACCTGGCCTTCGTCTGAGTGCGTTGCTGCCGGACGACGACGAATATGCCTGACAGGCCAAGGGATTCCAATTCGCCCCCTTGACGGAAGGGCCCTGCCCCTATAGCCAGCCGCTTCCCGCTGATGGTCCCTTCGTCTAGCGGTCTAGGACGTCGCCCTTTCACGGCGAAAACACGGGTTCGAGTCCCGTAGGGATCACCAACCTTTTGAAAAGGTTGCGCTTGTCGGTGAGGCCGGTTTTGGCAATTTGCCTAACGAGTGCCGAATATGCGCCCCCGAACGTGATCGAACTGCCCCGAGACGTTTCGTTTGACGCCTTCATGCCGTGTCTGCCCAACGACTCTGGCTCACAACTAGGCTCACGACCATTGAAAAGTTTGCCCTAAATGTGATCGATTGAACCAATGGCGAAGTCGGGGAGGCGCCCCCGCTATGTGAGCTGTGGTTGTTGAGCGAGGCGCAGTTGCACTGGATTAAGTCTCAGGTGACCGCTATCGCATCAGATCTCGCGCGTCGATAATCGACGAATCATGATTGGTGTGATCTTCGTGATCAGGTACAGGCGGCGCTGGCGCTATCCTGTGCGATTAATCTAGTTCATCGAGTTCGAAGCCTTTCCCGGTCTTGAGCAGGTCGTAAATCAGGTTCGTCAGAATGCTCATGGCCTGACGGTCGTTCTTCATGAGCAGCGCAGCGAGCGCGTTGTTGGATGCCATTGCGCGAACGACCGCGTTCTGAACGGCACCGGGCAGATTTCCTTTCAGCGCCAACTCTTTGTCTGCGTTTCCGACCTGCGCCATCACCACCTTGTTCTCGCGTGTGATGGATAGCACGTGGTTGACGAACTGCGCCTGGTCCTTTGTCGGCGCAGCGTCGCCGAATAGCTTATTCAGCCGTTCGATGATCTCCATGAGATAAGCCGGCTTCGGCGCTGTGCTAGGCTCGCCGCCGCCTGCGCCCATCGGCTGCAGGATGGGTTCATCAGGCGCGTCATGCGGGTCGACGATGCTGTCGTTCTTCTTGATCTCGTAGCCGGATAGCAAAAGGCCCGTGAGGTCAACATTCTCCGGCGCTACGCCGTCAAGCCTGTTCCCGAGCAGCTTGGCGAAGGCCGCAAAATTCTCCAGGTCAGGATCACCAAGGTCGATCAGCTGGGCGATGTAGCTGTAGCTGCGCACAAAGCGCCCAAGGCTTGATTTGAAATCGATGAGCACCGCGATTTCGTCGGCTGCTTCGCTTCGCACATGATCGGCAGCGTTCATGCCGTCTTCGTCGCCGCCGTTCTTGCACGTCTGGAACTTGGCTTCCGCGTCGTGGACGATCTGGCGCTGCACCTTAAGCCGATCATTGTAGCGGTCGGTCGGTTCCTGCGTCGCTGCAAAGAGCTCCTTGTGCTCCGGTTCCTTGGCGCCGGTGATGCTCTTCACCGCCTTGAACCTAGCTGCCTTGAAGGACTCTAGGTGCGTGAAATCGTAGATGCCGGCCTGGTCGAGACGATGCTTAATCTCATAGATGATGTTCGGATCCTGAACGGCCTCGATTTCGGCCCCGTCATCGTAGAGCCCAAACGCGGCGCGAACCACCTCCGGATCATTCACAAAGTCGACCACGAAGGTCTGATCCTTGCCCGGGAACGTGCGGTTCAGCCGTGAAAGCGTCTGAACGATATCCACGGCATTCGCGATCTTCTTGTCGACGTACATCGCCACCAGCTTGGGCTGGTCAAAGCCAGTCTGGAACTTGTTGGCGACCAGCATCACCCGATACTCAGGGCGATCGAAGGCGACCCGCAGGTCTTGCCCCTTCACCTGGGGGTTCATGGTGTCTTCGCTATATTGCTCGTCAGGATCGGCGATGAACACGTCGCCCGCCAGCTGGTCATCATCAGAATGCGCAACATCCTTGCCGGTCAGCTGCCCGGAGAACGCCACCAGGGCGCGAATGTCCTTGAACTCGGGGTTCGCTGCGATGAAGGCGTCGAAGCCCTTCTTGTACCGCACCGCAGCCGCCCGCGAACTCGTAACGACCATGGCCTTCGCCTTCCCGTCCAGCAGGTGCGCCACATTCTGGCTGAAGTGCTCCATGATGAACTGCACCTTTTGGGTGACGTTCGTCGGGTGCAGCTGCATCCACTTCGCTAGGGCGCGCTTGGCGGCCTTGCCGTCGACGCGCTTGGCATCGACCATCTTCTTGCCCAGGTTGAAGGCCGTCTTGTACGAAACATAGCCCTTCAGCACGTCAAGGATGAAACCCTCCTCGATCGCCTGGCGCATCGGGTACTTATGGAATGACACTGGTAGGTTGTCATCGGATGCCGGCTTCGTCGGGTCCTTCGGGCGCCCGAACAGCATCAGCGTGGAATGCTTCGGCGTCGCCGTGAAGGCGAAGTGCGAGACGTTCTTCGGCCGCACCCGTGACGACTGGATCTGCGTCAGCAGTTCCTCGACCGTCATGCTCTCCATGGCCTTTTTCGACGTCATGGCCAGCGTCGCCTGCAGCTTCGAAGCGGTCGTGCCGGTCTGCGAGGTGTGCGCCTCGTCGATGATCACCGCAAAGTTGCGGTCTTTCAGCGAACTCTCCGTGAGGATCGCTTCCATCGCATAAGGGAAGGTCTGGATCGTCACGACGATGATCGGCGTGCCCTTGAGCATGGCCTCGGTTAGCTGCTGGCTCTTCGACTTGGACGAGGTTTCCCGGTCGATGGCCGCGATCAGGCCAACCTGGTGGTCAATCTGCTTCACCGCGTCCTGCAGCTGGCCGTCCAGCACCGTGCGATCGGTGACGATGATCGCCGAGTTGAAAACAGGCGTGCCGTCATCCTTGCGCAATTTGATGAGGTCATGCGCCGTCCACGCGATCGTCGAGGTCTTCCCCGACCCCGCGCTGTGCTCGCACAGATAAGCCTGACCCGGCCCGTTCGCCTTGGCATCGGCAATCATGGCGTTGACAGCCGACCATTGGTGGAACCGCGGGAAGATCAGCGTTTCCTTGGTCGACCACTTGCCCTTCAGGTCGACGACGTTCTTCTTCTCCACGTACACGAAGTTGTGGAAGATCCGTAGCCAAGCGTCGCGCTGGGCAATTTCTGCCCAGAAATAGGAGACCGGATATTCCCCGTTCGGGCCCGGCGGATTGCCCGCCTTGCCGTCACGGCCCTTGTTGAAGGGCAGGAAAAACGTGTTTGCGCCGGCCAGCTTGGTCGTCATCCAGATTTCGCTGTCCGACATGGCGAAGTGGACAACTGCACCCCGCTTGAAGGTCAGCAGGGCCAGCTTACGCTTGGTTTTGGGATCAACCGGTAGGCGGTCGTTACGATACTGCTCCTTCGCCGCCTCGACCGACTGCGTGAAATCGGTCTTCAGCTCGATCGTCGCCACTGGCAGACCGTTGATGAACAGCGCCAGGTCGATCTCGTAGTCATAGGCTGGATGGTAGCGCAGCTGTGGCACTACGCGCAGGCGATTGGCGGCATAGCGCGCGATCACATCCTTGTTGCGCTGGTCTTCCGGGGCCGCCTCGCTGGCATCAATGTGGCCACAGCCTGCGATGTCGAAGCCGCGCCGCAGGACCTCGACCGTGCCTTTCTGCTCAAGGGCCTGCTCAACACGCGTCATCAGGGCCTTCGTGGCGCTGGCGACGTTGTTGGCGTTTAGCGACAGCAGCTTATCCCACTTCTTGGGCTGGCTGTCCTGCACCCAGCCCACAAGATCCTCCGGGTAGAGCGCATAATCGCGGTCGTAGGCCTCGCTCTTGCCCACGAGCCAGCCATTCTCGGCCAGCCTGTCGACGATATAGGCTTCCAGGTGCTTCTCGTGATGAGAGTTGCTCATGCGGCATTCCTCACGTCAATCTTGCCGGTCACAGCCGCGGTGATCAGGGCGGCGCGCTTCTCGCGTAGAAGATCAATGCTGCGCTCTGTCTGGGCTGTAAGGCGAGCAATCCGCACACCTTCAGTCTCCAGCTTGCTGACAAGACGCTCTTGCTCAGCAAGCGATGGAAGGCTCACTGGGATTACCCTCAAGTGCGGCCACTTGATCTGACGCTGAATGTCACCGACGCTTAAAGAGGCCAACATAAACCTCTCAACATAAGGCCTCGACCGGAACATATAGTTGGCGAACGTCGGATTGATTTTGCTGCGATCGAGTTCCAGCACGAGATACGCCGGGCTGACAATGCCTCGATGCTGGGAAATGCCCAGAGAGCCCCGCCACGCTTGTTGATTGTTCATAACAAGATCGCCTGGCTCGACGAGCTGATACTTCTCGAGGCTCTCAGAAGGCTTATGAACCAGACCTCCCCCTTCGGAATATGGGATAACCCCTCTGTCGAGATAAACCGACAGAAGACCTTCGTCGGCCATCCCAGAGATCGATTTATGCGTTGCCAACGACCAGAAGGGGTAGATCTGCCAATCGGGCTTGGGGCTTATGCAATCAATGATGTCAGCCGCGCGCTTCTCCTTCAGCAGCTCGATGAAGCGCTCCTTCTTGGCGATCAGCGCGTCGATGCGGGTGGTTTCGCGGTCGAGGAAGGCTGTAATTTCCAGTTGCTGGTCAATCGGAGGCACTGGCAATGGTTGCTCAGCAAACTCACGCCAGCGGAAATCCGTAGAGCGCTCCCTGATCCCCTTCGCTAGGCTCTCAATGAACCCTGACAACGCCATTGTGCGGATCATGCGAGCATAGAAATGCGCCGAGACGCCTTCTCGCGGAATGCAGCAGGAATAGACGGGAGTACATTTGCCGTCGGAGTCACTCACGCCGACAGCGCCGGCAAACGCATCCATGGCATGAATTACCAAATCCCCAGCATGAACACGTTGATATCCTGTTTCCTTGAGCGCGTTGGTAAAACCATCGATGCGGCGATTCTTCCTCAAAGTAACCTGTCCGTCACGAAAAGCCGTGACGATTTCATCCTCTTCCTTAACCGGCCGCTTCTGCAATTCGAAGAGAAACTTGCCGCGGCGGACGTTCCAGTCAGAAGGTATCTCCGGCGCCCAAGAAAGACCGGTCTGCCTTTTGCGGCGAGCTGTGTCGATCAAGCTCATTCCGTCACCTCCGCGAGGAGCGCGGCAATCTCGGCTTCAACCGCCTTCAGGTCAGCGTCGATCAGTTCGAGATCACGCGGCGGCTGATATTCGTAGAAGTAGCGATTGAAGTTGATCTCATAACCCACGACGCCGATCCCGCCATCGGTCTCGTCCCGATAGGTCTCATAGATCCAGGCATCCTCGGCGTGCGGCAGCACTTCCTGGGCGAGGTAATCGCGGACATCCACGCCCATCGGCACGTTCTCGAAGTCGGTCAGATCGTCATCGGCAATGACATCGCCGTGCTTGTCGACGACCGGCTCGACCTCGGGATCCCGCACGCCAAAGGCGTTTTGGAAAGCCCGCACGAGCGTGGCATTGATCGTGCCAAGGTCATCATCGGCCTTGGCTTTCTTCTTCGCCCAGCTCTCGATCCAGTGCCATTCGTGCTCGGTGCCCAGCAGACCCTTGAAGCAGTCAAGCCAGCCAGACTTCTGGCCTTCGTCCAGCTTGGTCCATGCCGTCTGCTCTACGAGCGTGTCGATGCCCACCTGCGAAATCACGATCTTCTTGCGCAGGGGCCGGAGCACCTTAATTCGGCGATAGCCGAACTCCTGATAATCGAAGATGCGGCTCTGCTTGGTCGGCTCGAAGGCCGCATACATGTTCACGATCTCGCGAATCTGGTCTGGCAAAATCTCGCGGCGCTTGTTGCCCTCGCTCTTGCGCATCGACGTGTGGAGCTCGGTCGCATCGATCAGCTGCACCTTGCCCTTACGATGGGCCGGTTTCTTGTTCGACAGCAGCCAAATGTAGGTGCCGATGCCAGTTCGGAAGAAGATTTCCGTCGGCAGTGCGATGATTGCCTCGACGAAATCCTTCTCCAGCAGATAGCGACGGATTTCGGACTCGCCTTGGCCGGCATTGCCGTTGAACAGTGGGGACCCCGACAGGACGATAGCGCCGCGGCCACCACCTCTTTCCGGCAGTTCCAGCTTGCTGACCAAGTTCAGCAAAAACAGCATCGAGCCGTCGCTGATCCTCGGCAGCTTCGGACCAAAGCGCCCCTCGAACTTCTGTTCGCTGTGCTCGCGCTGGACGACATCCTTGTCCATTTCCCACGGCTTGCCGAACGGCGGGTTAGACACGCAGTAGTGAAACCGCTCGCCGGCAAACCTATCATCCGACAGGGTGCTGCCCAGTGCGATGTTCTTTGAGAGGTCGCGGCCGGGATCAGAACTCCAAGGTCTTCAGCAGCATGCTGGCCAAGCAGACGGCGTGGGTTTCTGGCTCCAATTCCTGGCCATAGGGCACGATCACCGGCGCGATGCTGTAGCGATCCCGCAGGTTGTCGACATGCTCCATGCCATCCGACAGAAAGCCGCCGGTGCCGCACGTCTGATCGTACATGGTACGGATCAGACCTGGGTTGTTGATGAACATTTCGTCGTCCGGGTCGAGAAGCAGTTCGATGGCGAGATGCACCACATCGCGGGGCGTCATGAAATCTTCGGCCGCCTCGTTCACCTCGGCGCCGAAGCGGCGAATGAGGTGCTCGTAAATGTTGCTCATCACGCGGTCCGGCACGGTATCCGGGTGCAGGTCCGTCGCCGCGAAATTCTGTGTGATGCGATAGAGCACGCCTTGCTTGTCCATGCGGGCGATCGTGTTCGTGAAGTCAAATTGCTCGAAGATGCGCCGGGCGTTGTCGCTGAAATTGGCGATATAGTCTTCGAGGTTCTGCCGGGTGCGCGTGCCACCCAGTGTCGACAGGCTGTAGTTCGACGTGTTGTAGAAGGGGTAACCCGTGATCTGGCGCAACACGATGTCCATGTTGATGCCCTGAGACCCCATCGTCTTCTGGGCATCCTGGACGGCGTCACGGGTCGGTTCGAGCACGCACTCAAGGCGCCGCAATAGCGTGAACGGCAGAATGATCTTGCCGAAATCAGTGTGCTTGAAGTTGCCCCACAGGTCGTCGGCGTTCTTCCAGATGAAGTCCGCTAAAGTTCGTATTGCTGCTGCCGTTTGCCATTTGTGAGTTTTCCCCAAGCCTTTCGTGGTCGCCAGCAGGAAACAACGCAGTTGACGCGCTGTCCACCGCCTATCGCGACTTTTGTCCAGCAGCCCTGTTCGGCAGGCTAAGCGGTTTCAGCCCAGAATGTTCCAAATCCTGTCAATTCTGAGACGGGTCAGCCAGGTCAGGGTCGGCATTTGAGCATTTTCTCCAAGGCCTCCACATCTGCCACCGCCCGCCGCCAGCGCCAAGCCAAACGGCTCGAAAAAGGGGGATTGGCATGTCTGCCAGCAAGCCGGGCCTGTGTCCCGTTGTGAACCCTCGGAGGATTTCACCTGCCCTGGGTATCAGGCAATTCCTGCCGTAGCGCCCTAAGCAAAGCCCGTAGCCTAACCGTTTCCGCAGAATACAGGCCATGCTTCCAGGCGTTGCGATTTCCTTTCGGCGCACCGGGCGAGGTGCCGCCGTGCATTCGGCAACGGCCATTGGCCATGGCCGGCGAACGGCAGGGCCTCCCTGCGCGCGTGAGTGCGCCGCACTGTTTCACCGGGCGCCCGGCTTTGCATGGGGTTGATCCTTGGAAAACCCGTCACCCCCTCCCCCTGCGTGCACATCGCCCACGATGGCCTGCCCGCCGGGATGCACGTGCACATGCTCCACCTTCACCCGTTGCTCCCCGCCACGACGCAGCTTGCCCAATGCCTCGGCCTGAAGGGCAAAGGCCCGCATGTAGCGGACAGACAAGCCGCCAAGCGCTTCCAGGGTGGGGACAGTATCAGCCGTTCGGGCACGGGCTGCCAGATCAATGGCCAGTTCATGCGCCGCCGCCATCTGGATCAGCAGCATCGCCTCCACCTCGCTTTCCGGCTGGGCCGCATCCAGCACGGCGAGCATGGCATTCAGGCGGGTTTCATCCAGTGATTGATCCTTGTGCCGCGCCAGCCGTGAAAGCTGCATCAGCATGGCCTCGCTGAATTCGCTGGATGCACTGCCCATGGCCTGCATCACCATCACCCAACTGCCCTGTTCATCATTGTGGGCTGCTTCGATGCTCAGGGCTTTGCCTTCCTGCTTGGCCTGCAACCGCACGTTCAGCTTGCGCTTGCGGTATCGATCATAGGCAGCAGCAATGGCCAGCCGTTCGCGCTCAGTAGGCGCCGGGCGAGAATCGGCGGCGGGCGGCTTCGGTTTGGCGGGTGGCTTCGGCATGTCAGTCATCCTCTTCATCGTGATCAAAACGGCCTGTCTCATCTGTCCCATTGTCCCAATCATCATTGGGCGCCGCTTTGGGCTTTGGGACATTGGGACCATTGGGACAGGCGAAACGGCCACGCTTCAGCCGCTGCACTTCGCCGGCCTTAGCCATCCGGTTCAGCGTTCGGCGCACGGTGGGTTCCGATTTGCCTATCGTATCTGCCACATCTCTTGATGACAGGCCTTCGGCTGGCGCACCTTCAAGGGCCTCCAGGATTTCCTGCCGTTCGGCAGTTGCCGCCAGTTGCTTGGCGTCCCCAATGATGGTCCAGCCGTTCGTGTCCGGGTTGCGCTTCAAGGCCTTGTCATAGCCGTCCATTTCCCGGCTCACCGCCACAAGCCGGGCGCCCTCGCCATGCCTTGCCAGCACCAGCAGCGTATCGGGCACGCCAGTTAAGCCCGTGGTGCCGCTGATCATGTCCATTGGATCATCGGCCTCCTGTTTGCGGGTGTGATGAACAACAAGGATGCAGAGGCCTGGCCGATGCTTGGCAATGGCGTGCAACCGCTGCATGCCGGCGGCATCTTCATCATAGCCAGTCTTGCGGCCATCGCTGGCCGGCTTGATGCACCGCCAGGTATCGATGATGATCAATCGCGCATCGGGGTGGGCATCGAGCCAGCGTTCCAGCTGTTCCTCCCCGCCTTCGCCCAGCCGCTTCATTTCGATCACCAGATCAAGACGTTCGGGAAACGGGGCGCCGGCTGGCATCATGGCGGCAATGCGTGTTTGCAACCGCCGCTCGCAATCCTCCAGCGCACAATAGAGCGCATGCCCCGGCTGGCAGGCGATGATGCCCATGGCCCTCTTTGCTCCAGTCACGGCCAGCGCCAGATCAAGCGCCATGAAACTCTTGCCCAGCTTTGGTTTCCCGCCGATCAACGCCAAGCCTTCGGGCAGCAAGCCCGGCACAGGCCATTGCAATGGTGCAAACTGCATCGCGGCAAGCTCGGCGGCCGAAATGGTGACAAGATCAGGGGTTCCAGCGTCCTCCTGAAATCCGCCCAGGCCGGGCGCCAGCATGGTGGCTTTAGTGGCCACAGCACTGTTCCAGCCAAACGTCATTGAAGTCATGGCCGGGCGTTTCCGGAAAGCGGACAAGGGCAGCACGATCAGCCGCCGTCCAGCGCCGCGCCACGGTTCGGGCTGCATCCAGTCCCGGCGGATCATGATCGGCAAAGATCAGCAGCCGCGAAACGCCCGGCAGCACCGGCAGCCCTCGCATCGTGCCGGCAGACAGGCAGGCCCATAACGGTGAAACGCCAGCCGCCAGCAGGCTCAGGCCGGTTTCCAGGCCTTCGCAGACGGCTAGCGCGCCGCTGGGCGCGTCCGGCCCAGAAATACGCACCACGGCGCCCGTGCATGGCCCTAGCGCCTTGTGAGGCAGCTTGGCGCCTTGCCCATCCAGCCGCCGATGCCCATCAGCCGCCAGCGCCGTGCGCCGCACAGCCATCGGCCTTCCGTCAGAAATCGCCGTCAGCAGCGCCACCATGGCCGGCACCCGCTGCCGTTCGTAGGGGCATTCCGGGTGGAAGCGGATAGCCGGGCGCAATTCGGGATGTTGCAGGATGCCGGACAGGCCCCGGTCCGCCAGATAATGCGCCACCGGACTTGCGGCTGGGGCATCGCCCTCTTGCCAAAGCGCCAAGGCACGATCCCGGCGCTTATTCGTGTCATCGGCACGGGCCGCCGAAACTGGCGAAAAATGGACGGCAGGCAGCTTGGAATGCCGTAGCCATTGCCAAGCCGCCAGGCGGTCGCATTGCAAGACATGCACCACCAAGTCGATGACGCCGCCGCCCATGCCGCGCTCGAAGTCCCACCACAGGCCTCGGACGGGATCGACACTTAGCGATCCTCGGCGCCCCCAACGCCAATCGCCCCCGCTGGAAAGTGCGGCCTTAGGCTCACCCAGCAGCGCCTTGGCCACAGCTGGCATTTGAGTTTGCACGAGGTCGGCTTCCGCCATGTCTCAAGACACCCGGTCCAGCGAGTCCGAAAAGGCCTTGATGCTGGCCACGCGAACCAGCGTTCGCGCGCCAAGCTTCACGCCTTCCAGCTTCCCGGCGGCAAGCAACTCATAGGCCTTGGACCGGCCCACCCCGAGGATACGGGCGGCTTCAACAATGCTGACATTCAGGGGTTCCATCGGCGTTTCTCCATCTTCGCATGGCCAGCATCGGCCGGCTGCGGATGAAGAAAGGATGGTTTCAATTGCCCGGTCGCGGTAGCCGGACAAACAGGGATAAACCTCAAGATAAAGGGGGAGAAACCCCTTTACTCATTGATTTTTTTGGAGTGCTCTTAAAATCCCCTTTGCCGCCTTTTGCAGCGTATCGGCTTGCGGCACCCGACCGATTTTAGTGTATGTTTCCTTCAGCAGTGCTTCGACAGACGCTTGTGTCATTCGATGCCCGCGATGCCCGGTCTGCTCTGGGTTGCGAGAAAGCATGATCGCTACAGTTGCAGCTGCCTCCCAATGATCAAATTCGTGCGGCCTGCCGCCCTTGGAACGGGCGGTTGAGGTAGATGACGTTGGTTTCGACACCGGTGCAGGTTTTTGATCCATCGTGGCGTCTCTTCCCAGCATCGCCAGAATATCTTCCTTCGCAAAACACACACCAAAAGCCTTGGCGAGATGCCCGCTGGAAACGCGCCGCTCAAAATCTCCCGGCTCCCAGCGGGAAGAAACGTCGCTTGATCCGCGACCCCAAAATCGCACATCGAGCATTTGCGATCGGCTTTGCGTGCTCCCTTGCACAAACGTATCTGCTTTGGACCTGATCAACCCTTCCTGAAGGCGGCTAAAAATGGTTTGCCGCCATGACCCGTTAACGTGCTTTGAGGCCAGCAATCGCAACGTATCCGACGCGGTAATCCACTCGTCATTCTCCATCAGTTCAGTCTGTGCAAGTTTGCTACCGTTCGCAAGTAATTGCTCAGGCAAGGCTTGCTACATTGCCCGCTTCAACAATCTTGAGCCCTGCCGAATGCTGGCGCACCTGATCGGCCACGTAACTGGGTGAGAGATGCGCATAGTGCCGCCGGGTGACCCGCTCATCCTTATGGCCCATCGCTTCCGCAATCACCGCCATCGGCACGCCGGCCAAGGCCAGCCGGGCGCCATAGGTGCGCCGCAAATCATGGAAGGTCACTCGGTCCAGCTTGGCGCGCTGCACCGCCTCATCGAGTGGCCGCGCCTGTTCGCTGGCGCGCCACGCGCGGCCAGATGGATGAGTGAACAGATGCTGATCCGGCGTCTTGCCGGTTGCCGCTTGTTTCAGAAATGCCTGCCCTTCGTCTGACAGATAGACATGACGGCGCCCGCCTTTGCCATCCGGCAGGAACAGCGTTCCTGCTGCTGCATCGAAGTCCATCACCAGCGCCCCGCAAAGGTCGCCATAGCGCGCGCCTGTCAACAATGCTGCCATGATCATCGGGCGAAATTCGGGATCAGCTGCATTCACCAGCCGGCGGCTTTCTGCATCCGACAAATAGCGCAAGCGCACGCCCTCTACCTTTTTGAACGGCTTTACTTGCCGCCAAGCTGCATCGCTGCCGACCTTGCCCGCCCGAAAGGCTGCATTCAGAGCGGCTTTCAGCACTGTCAGATCGCGATTGGCGGTTGAACGGCGGCGCCGCACCCGATCGGGCGTGTTGGTGAGCCGCACGTTATGATCCGTCTGATGTTTGGCCGTCCGGAGCATGGCAGGCAAATCAGCGCGTTCCTTGTGCCACTTGGAAATCTGATCGGCCGTCAACTTTGCCAGCTCGATCTTGCCCAGCGCCGGCCGGATCAGCACGTCAATGCGATTGCGAGTTTGATAGACAGACTTGCCCTCAAACCCCTCTAGATAGTCATCCAGGGCATCCCCAACCGTGTATGGCCCACCGCGCTTCACGCCGCTGGCAGCCATGAACCATGCCCGCGCCTTTTCCTGTGCCTGCGCAAAAGACAGGATGGTTTCGCCATTGGCATCCATCACGTCATCGGCCTCGCCCAGCGTTGTTTCCTTATAGCCACCTTTCGTGCCAACCGCCCGAAACCGCGCCTTCCACTTCCCGCACCGGGCACCCCGGTAATAACCGATATGCCCACCCTCGATCACCACACGCCAATGCGGCTTTGACGAAACGTCCAGCTTCTGCCGCGCTGTCCGCGTGTCCAGCTTCGCATCCCGCACCGCCCGTGCCATCGCAGCCTCCAATTTACCTAATCAACCGAACACTTACCTAATATACGCTCCCGGATTCATGCGGACAAGCGTGGAAGGTTTCAGCGTAATACCAAGGGGAATCTCATCTTTCGGCAAACAGCGATGGATCGAAAAGCATGCATTTGCCGCCCTTTCACGGCGAAAACACGGGTTCGAGTCCCGTAGGGATCACCAACCGGCCGAGACAGCGGGATTTCAGATGTCGACGGTGAGGAAGGCGATGACCGAGCGCGGGTTGTTTGGCGCCCAGGCGCCGTCGCCGACGACTTCCCAGCGATAGGTATTGCTCAGATTGTTGACAGCGACGCGGATGACCGCAGCATTCTTGCTGATCTTGAACCGGTAGCGCATGCCGGTAGTGACATCGAGGCCGGCAATGCCCTGAACCAGATTGTCACGCGTGGCCTGTTGCGCGCTGTTGCCCTCGACCACCAGATCGAACGACCAGGGGCTGTCGCCGGCATTGGGGCTCCAGTTCAGCGCCAGCCGGCCGGAAAAGGGCGAGCGATTGACTGCGCGCGGGCCGAGGCCGCAGCCACCACCGCCGCCGCCGCCGCCGCCGCCGCCACCGCCGCCGCCGCCGATGCAGGCGGAAGGGTCGAGATTGACCTCTTCGCCGACGTTGCTGGCATCAAGATAAAGGCCGCCGGCCAGGACGGTGAGACCGGGGACGGGGCTGCCCGCGAGCGAAGCCTCCAGGCCCTGATGGATGATCGTGCCGCGCGGCCGGAAAACGTTGGTATCATCAAGCGCGATGAGCGGCTTCTCGATTTTGAAGGCTGCGGCATTGAGGGTGAGGTTTGCGGGCAAGGAATAGCGGACGCCAGCTTCAATCTGGGTGGTCCGCTGTGCGGGCAGCAGCTCGTTGCGATTGACCGCCTGGGGAGGGGGATTGGCCGTTTCTTCAAGACCCTGGGTGAAGGCGGCATAGACGGCGAATTTCCGGGTGATGTTGATGGCGGCGACGCCGTTGAACTGGACCGGCGCGTCGGTGAGCACCACCAGCGGCTGGCCGGGCTGGTCGATGCGCTTTTCATAGTCGTTATACTGCACGCCTGCGGCGACTTCGGCGATGCTGCCCCATTTGCCCTGGTAGCCGACGCCGTAGATGCGCTGGCTCACCTTGTCGGACGTCAGCGGGCCATAGGCGAAATCTGGCCGGGCGACTTCGACACGTTCGTTGAGGAGGAAGCGCCCGAGGTTGACACGGGCGTTACCGCCAATGCGCGCGTTGACTTCACGGCCGCGCACCGAGGCGAGCAGCGTGTGGGCGAAATCCCCGGTGGTGAAACGCTGGGCGACGCGCAATTCACCCGACCATGACGTGCGCAGCTGGCGTGGGTCGGAGACGATGATCCGGTCGCCGATGCCCTGGTCGTCGATGTTCTGGACCAGCGTGGAATGGGAATTCTGACGGATTTGCACGGCACGGAACAGTCCGAGTTCCACCTTCAGGCTGTCGGTGACTTGCGCGCGGGTGATGAGGCCGCCGGTGGTGCCGGTCTGTCCGTCAGCAGCCCAGCTGGGGCCGATGATGCGGTTGCGATCGACTTCAAGGACCGGGCGCTGGCGATCCTGGGTAAAGAAGCGCGGCGGGCTGTAATTTTCGTAACGGGTGAAGCTGCCGACAAAGGGAATGATCTCAATGTCGGCGGTGGGGTTGAAGCGCCCGGTCAGGCCGAGCGCCCAGAAGTGACCCCGATCGCCATTGACGATATTGCGATATTCGGTGGCGCTGGCCAGGGTGATGGCGGCGTCGTCGGAGAAGGAGATTTCCTTCTCGATCTCGAAATTGGCGCGCCAATTCTCCTGCAGGCCGGCAGTGACGCTGCCGAGGCCTTTCTTGCTGGGGACGCGGAGACTATTGTCGACGATGCCAGTAGGGGCCGGGAAGGGGGTGTCGAGCTGGGACAAGCCGACCTTGATGCTGCTGCCGATCCGGATGGCGCGGGTGACACCGCCGAGCTGGTCGAAATACAGGCCGAGGATGCGATTGTTGCCGGCCTGAGTGGGAGAGAAACCGCGCACGCTATTGGAGGAATAGAGGCCGAAATTGTCCCGTCCCAAGGTGGTCCCGAAGGCGTCACCGGCGGACGTCAGAATATTTTCGGAGGCACGCTGGGCCGTGGCCGGCATCGCGAGGGCGCTGGCTGCGACCGCGACAAGACACGCGGACCTGACGCCGCATCGTGGCAAAATGGCTTGGCGTAAAGGCATGAGGCACGTGACTGCCCGTTGATGGCGGGCATTTCAATGCAAGAGTGATTGCAGAACCGTAACATTGTCCCGGCAGCCCCTGATTTTGGGGGGCTGCGCACGAACGCCACTGGTGCGAAACCAAGGCGCTGAACTGGGAGACGTGTGATGGCTGAGGCGTATATCATCGATGCGGTGCGGACGCCGCGCGGCATTGGCAAGGTGGGCAAGGGCGCGCTGGCGCATCTGCACCCGCAGCATCTCGCCGCCACGGTGATGCGCGCGCTGGCTGACCGCAACGGGCTCGACACCGGCACCATCGATGACATCATCTGGTCGACGAGCAGCCAGCGGGGACCGCAGGCTGGGGATCTGGGGCGGATGGCAGCGCTTGATGCCGGCTTCGACATTCGCGCCAGCGGCATGACGCTGGACCGCTTCTGCGGGGGCGGTATTACGGCGGTCAATCTGGCGGCGGCACAGGTGATGAGCGGCATGGAAGATGCGCTGATCGCCGGCGGCACCGAAATGATGAGCCTGACGGGCGCGATGGCAGCCGAGGACATGGCAGCGGGCAAGCCGCCGATGATGATGGGCTCGGGCAATATGCATCTGCAGGAGCTGCACCCCCAGTCGCACCAGGGGGTGTGTGGCGATGCGATTGCCAGCATGGAGGGGATTTCCCGTGCCGACCTCGACGCGCTTGGCCTTGAAAGCCAGAAGCGGGCGGCGGCGGCGATTGCCGAAGGGCGGTTCGCCCGCTCGGTGGTGCCGGTTTTGAACGAGGACGGTACGGTGGCGCTTGACCGGGAGGAATATCCCCGACCCGAAACGACGGCCGAAGGGCTGGCCGGGCTGAAGCCGGCCTTTCAGATGCTGGCCGACATGCCGCTCGACGGCGCCGGCACGACCTTTCGTAGCTTGATCAACGCGCGCTATCCCGATCTCAAGATCGAGCATTTTCACCATGCCGGCAATTCGTCAGGGGTGGTTGACGGAGCCGCGGGCGTGTTGCTGACGTCGAAGGCCTATGCCGATCGCAATGGCCTGAAACCGCGCGCGCGGATCGTGGCGATGGCCAATATGGGCGATTGCCCGACCCTGATGCTCAATGCACCAGTGCCGGCGGCGCGCAAGGTTCTGGACAAGGCCGGTCTGGGTGTTGACGATATTGACCTTTGGGAGATCAACGAGGCCTTTGCTGTGGTGGCTGAGAAGTTCATCCGCGACCTGAAGCTTGACCGCGACAAGGTCAATGTGAACGGCGGGTCGATTGCGCTGGGCCATCCGATCGGAGCAACGGGGGCGATCCTGATCGGCACCGTGCTTGACGAGCTGGAGCGGCGTGACCTGCGGCGCGGGTTGGTGACGATGTGCGCGGCTGGCGGCATGGCGCCGGCGATCATCATCGAACGCGTGTAACGCGGATCAGGCGGCGCGGGCCGTGGCGGGATTGGCCGCGATCTGCTCGTAAAGGGCGAACAGCGCCTCGAAATGCCGGTCCATGATCTCGACATTGGCGGCGTCGGCGACGGCGCCTGCGCGCAAGGCTGGCAGATCGTCGATGGCCTTGACGACGGTTTCTGCAACGCTGGCCGGGTCGCCGGCGGTATAGGCGAGGCCAGCGCCGGGCCGGAGCTGGTCGATGGCGGCGCCGTCATCGGGGACGATGATCGGCAGGCCCGAGGCGCGGGCCTCGGCCGGGGTCATGCCATAGGTTTCGGCCGATGAACCGTGGAGGAGAAGATCAGCCGAGGCGAGGACACGGGCCATTTCCTCGCGGCCGTTGAGCGGGGCGAGCAGCAGGATGTGCGGATTGTCGCCGGCGGCGCGCACCACCCGGCGGCGGGCATGGCCATCGCCGATGATGACGAGGCCGAGCGGGCGCCGGTAGCCGGCGGCGGTGGCGCCTTCGATGACCATCGGCCAGCGCTTTTCCGGGCTGAAACGGCCCACGCCGACCAGCAATGTGGCGCTTTCGGGCAGATTGCAGCGCGCCAGCAGACGAGCCCGCAGCGCCGGATCACGCAGGCTGGGCGAGAAGAAGCCTGGCTCGACGCCCATCGGGATGGTCTGGACCCGGGAAAGGCCGCCGGCAACCAGCCGGTCGGTGAGGTTCCTGCTTGCCGAGATGATGGCGTCGTAGCTCGTGTCCATGCGGCGGAGGTGTCGCCAGAACCAGTCGAAGCCGCGGTCGATGGTTTCGCGCCGGGCCACGCGCTCGAACCAGCGATAGGCCCAGGCGGTGAGCGGGTCGGCATGCATGATGAGGGCGCGCGGGGCCGTGCCGGGCCATTCGGCAACGGCGCTGCTGCTGCCCCAGGGCGAGGAGGCTTCGATGAAATCGGGGCGCAGCTCGTGGAGGAGGCGGTGAATCAGCGCGTCGCTTTCGAAATAGCTGTAGTTCTTGTCGAGCGGGAAATGCGGGGACTTGATGGTGATGAGGCGTGCGCCGGGTGCGATTTCGTCTTGCGCATCGGCGCCGCCGGGGGCGACGACCGTCATGGTGTGGCCGAAGCTGGCGGCGGTTTGCAGCTTGCGCCTCGTGTAGGTGCGGATGCCCCCGCCTGTGGGCGAATAGAGCGCCGAGATGTCGACGATGTGCATCAGCGTTTCAGTGGGCCGAAGCTGAACAGCCCGCGCCTGTAATTCATGGTGATCGAGACGCGGGTCAGGCCGTTGCCGGCCTCGATGCGCGCGGCGGCGGACTTGGGACGCGACAGGCCCAGTTTCGGATTGCCGGGAAATCCGACGCCATCGGAGCTGAGGCCGAACTTGCGGTTGCTGTCCCGGTCGTGGAGCAGGATGAGCGAATAGGCGCCGGGGCCGGGGATGCGGATGCACAGCTCGACCGGGCCGGCTTGCGGGACCGGCACCTCGATGCGGCGGAAGGTCTTGCCGGCCATGACCAGCTTGTTGTCATCCGCGAGGAAATCATCGTCGTTGGAGGGGTAGAGTTCGGACTTGAGATTGCCCTCGCGGTCCTTGAGGCCATCGACGGTGATCAGGATGGCAGGGCCATATTCCGGCTGGCGGCACTTGGCTTCAGCTTTGCCCAGGTCGGGCGTGCTGGGAACATAACCGGGCTCGCCTTCCTTTGGCAGGTCGGCAGCGGCCAGCAAAAGGGCCATGGGCAGCAGGGCGAGGCGACGGATCAACGCTTGAACCGAACCGCTTCTCCGGCCGAGAGCAACAGGCCAAGGCCGATATGGGTGATGAGGGTGAGGCTGGCCATCATGGTCATCAGCGCGCCGATCTCGGCATCATGGCCGATCAGAAAGACGGCGAGGCCGGCGAAGACGATGTCCTTGTTGGGCATCAGCGGCAGGCGGGACAGCAGCTGGCGGCTGGCAGAGAGCAGGATCCACCAGCTGAGCGCGACTTGCGGCAGGACCAGATGCCAGGCCAGCGCGCTCAGGCCGGCATAGATGAGGATGCGCGCGAGATGGATGCCGCTCGTAATCCAGAGCTCGTGGCGGGGCAGGCTGAAGATGCGCTTGCCGAAAAACAGGAGCGCGCTTGAGGTGACAAGGACGACCGCGACCGAGCCGAGCAGGGTGGAGGGCTGGATGCCGAACTCGAGGCTGCCGATGAGGGGAAAGGCGAGCGCCAGCATGGCCAGCGTGATGGCATTGCCGGTGAGCGCGGACAGGATGGCGACATCCTTGATCGCGCCGAAGGGGGCGGATGTCATATGTGTGCGCCGGCGCGCCCAAGTGTAGAAATAGACTTCGCCGATATAGCCGAGCAGCAGCTCGTTGCCGATCATCTTGCGGGTGAGAGCGACGAAGCCGGCAGCCGGGATCGACCAGAGGCGACGGAAAATCAGCCAGTCCCCGGCCGGGCCAATGAAATAGGCCCCGGCAAAGGCGAGCCAGAACAGCGGTGAGGCTGGCACCATGGCAGAGACTTCGGCGAGATTGACCAGACGAAGCTGGTAAAGCGCGGCGACAAGAATGCCGACGGAAATGGCCGCACCGAGCCACCACGTCCAGTCCCGTTTGGCGACGGGGAGGACGCCGGGCTCGGCATTGGCCGCGAGGTCGGCCCTGACAGTGGCATTTGCTGATAGCACGGGCGGCTCGCCTGTCGTTTCGAATGAGTTGGGCACTAGTCGGGCAATATGGCAATTTCGGGACTGTTTGCCACCATCGCGGCGAACAGTGCGGTGTAGCGGCTGGCCGCGCGCTCAAGGGTGAAGGCGCGCATGGCCTCGGCGGCGCGGGTGCGGGCGGCGGCGCTGAGCAGCGGCTGGGCCTTGATCGCGGCGGCGAGCGCGGCTTCATCGAAATTGGCAACCAGCGTGCCGAAGGGGCCGATGAGGCTTGGCATCGAGACGCTGCAACGGGTGGCAACGACCGGCAGCCCGGCGGCCAGCGCCTCGATGACCACCGCAGGCACGCCTTCATAGGCGGACGAGAGCACGAAAACGTCATGGGTGGCCAGCGCGGGCGGCACCTGGCCATGGCCGGGCAGGGCGACCTTCGCCTGCAGCCCCAGTTCGGCGATCATGGCTTCGAGGCGCGGGCGTTCGCTGCCTTCGCCCAATATGGTCAGCCGGTCATCGGGGGTGGCGGCGCGGGCGAAGGCCTTGAGCAGCAGGGGCAGGTTCTTCTGCGGTTCGAGACGGCCGATGGCGAGATAGCGGCGGCCCTTGGCGGCGGGCTGGCGGCGGTGGCCGATGGCTTCGAGCGCCTTGATGTCGGTCTCGCTGAGCGCCGGGTCTTCGATCACGGTGACGCGCGCTGGCGCGACGCCGAGGCGGCTGGTGATTTCATCGGCCATAGGCGGGGCCAGCGCGGTGAAGGCGTCGAGGGTGCGACCCTGGATCCTGAGCCAGCGCCAATAGAGGCGGCGGACCAGCGGATGCATGTCGGGGCGCTCGAGATCGTTGGAGATCTTGAGCACGATGGGCGGGCAGCGGCGCCCCAGCAGCTTCTTCATGGCCACGGCGACGATGCTGTAGGCATTGCCCGGGCAGAAGACGACGTCTGGCTGCTGCTGGAGGATTTGCCGGCGCAGCGCCGCGATCATCCAGGCGCTTTCGAAGGACGCAGTGTCGATGGGGCCGGCGGTGGCGATGTGGCGGGTGAGGCCTTGCGGGGCCTCATTGCGCAGCGGGCCGCTGTCGCGCCCGACAATGAGACGAATGTCGAGGGCAGGGTCGTGCGTCCAGACGCTGCACAGGCGCAGCGCAATGCGCTCGACGCCGCCGGTGCTGTAGCTGTGGATGAAGGTGAGAACCCTGAGCGGGCGGCCTGGGCTGGTCATTCTTACCGGAGTGCTGCGGTGAGGGCGGCTGACAGGCCGGGGTGGCAGATCAGCAGATCATCGACCAGCGGCCGGGGCTGGTTGTAGCTGATGGGGGTGCCATCGAGGCGGCTGCAGTGCAGGCCGGCGGCCAGCGCCACGGCAACGGGGGCGAGATTGTCCCATTCCGACTGGCCGCCGGCATGGACATAAAGCTCGGCCTCGCCTTCGAGCACGGCCATGGCCTTGGCGCCGGCGCTGCCCATGGGGACCAGTGTGGCACCCAGCCTTTTGGCGACATGGGCGGCGATGTCGGGCGGGCGGGTGCGGCTGACGAGCAGGCGCGGCGGCGACTGGGCGGGCTGCAGCGGCGGCGGCGCGAGGCTGGTGTGGCAGCGGCCCCAGGCGGGCAGCGCCACGGCGCCGACGGCGGGCTTGCCGTCGATGGCGAGGCCGATGTGGACGGCGAAATCATCGCGGCGTTCGGAAAATTCGCGGGTGCCGTCGAGCGGGTCGATGATCCAGACGCGGCGGGCATGGAGCCGGGCGGGATCATCGGCGGATTCTTCGGACAGCACGGCGTCTTGCGGTCTTGCGGCGGCGAGGGCTTCGAGGATCAGGGCATTGGCCTGCGCATCGCCGGCCTTGCCGAGATCGCCGCCTTGCAGGCGATGATCCTTGCGCAAGCCGAGCAGCAGATTGCCGGCGCTGAGCGCAATTTCGCGGGCGAGGCCGGCATCCTGGGCGAGGGTCATGCGGGCAGGCTCGTGTGGAAATGGACGGCGATCAACTGCCAGGGCGCATCGCTGTCGTTGGCCAGTGTGATCGTGGTGGCGGCGGACACGTTGCGGCTGGCGCCAGCGGCAAGCCTCTGGCCGTCGGCGCTGCCATGGCCGGCCACGGCGATCAGCTGGACCGGGCCTTCGAGAAGGGTCTGGCCGCCGGGGTTCAGGCGCAGGCGCTGCTCGGTATGGCCTGGGCCGGTATCGAGGGTTTCGGCGAGGCCCCAGTCGTGATGGGCGAGCCGGCTGGTGCCGCGGCCGAGCGCCTGCGCGGAGTCGGCGAGCGTCTTCACCTCCTGCACGCGGGCGCGCGGCGCGACCAATATGGCGTCGGCCATCGACACGATGACCATGTCTGCAAGGCCCAGCGCGGCAACCGCAGGCGCGCCGGGCTCGACGCGGATCAGGCAACCCTGAACATCGTGGAGCACGGCATCGCCGACAAGGGCATTGTCATGGGCATCGCGCTCGCTGATCTGCCAGAGTGCATCCCAGCTGCCGACATCGGACCATTCCATGGCGACGGGCACAACGGCAGCGCGGTCGGTGTGTTCCATTACGGCGTGATCGATTGACAGGGCGGGCGCGGTTGCGAAGCTGGTGGCGTCCGGGCGGATTTGGGACCCTTCCCTCTGGGCGCTGGCCATCGCCTCTTGGGCGGCATCCAGAATGGCCGGGGCATGGCGGGCGAGTTCCTCGAGGATAGTTCGCGGCGTGATAAGGAAGATGCCGCCGTTCCAGAGATGGCGGCCGCCGGCGACATAGGCCTGAGCGGTTTCGAGGTCGGGCTTTTCGACGAAGCGGGTGACCTTGTGGACCTTGGGATGGTCGGTTTCAGGGCCGGTTTCGATATAGCCGTAGCCGGTTTCCGGGGTTTCGGGGGTGATGCCGAAGGTGACGAGCTGGCCGGCAGCGGCGGCCGGCATGGCGGTGGCGACGGCGAGGGCGAAGGCGGCCGGCTGGCCGATGACATGGTCAGAGGGCATGATGAGCAGCGGCGTGTCGGGCGCGTCCATGGCCCAGAGTGCGGCCAGCGCGATGGCGGGTGCTGTGTTGCGGCCTTCGGGTTCGAGCAGCAGGGCGGCGATGACCTGGCCGGCTTCATCCATCTGCGCGCTGACCATACGGCGGAGCGCCTCGCCAGCGATGATCAGCGGGGGCAGGGCACGCAGGCCGGCGCTGGCCAGCGCGCGGGTGCGGGCGACCGTGGCCTGCAGCATCGAGCGCGGCTCGGCGATGGCGAGCAACTGCTTGGGCAGGCGCGTGCGCGAGAGCGGCCAGAGCCTTGTGCCGGAGCCGCCAGCGAGAATGACGGGACGCAGGGTGGGCCGCAGGGTAGACTGGGAAGACATGGACCTCGTCCTTAGGATGGTTGCCAGCAGCGCGCCAGCCCGGCAGTCTGTGCGCGAGCGCCCGGTCGTGGCGCAATTGGGGAGAGCCGAGTGGCGTCGGGTGTTGAAACGCTGGCGGACGGACGGGTGACGTCGGAACGGCTGCTGCTGTGGACGCTGCTGGCGGTTTATGTGCTCAACTTTCTCGACCGGCAGATCGTGACCATATTGGCCGAGCCGATCCGGCGCGAGCTGGGGCTTTCGGACACGCAGCTCGGGCTGATGACCGGGCTGGCTTTTGCGCTTTTCTATGCTGTGCTGGGCATTCCGATTGCGCGCTATGCGGACCGGCCGGGCTCGAACCGGGTCGGGCTGATCAGCGTATCGTTGCTGCTCTGGTCGGGGATGACGGCGCTGTGCGGGGCGGTGCAGAATTTTGCCCAGCTGTTGCTGGCGCGGGTGGGGGTTGGGGTGGGCGAGGCGGGGTGCACGCCTGCGGCACACAGCCTGATCGCCGATGCCGTGCCGGCGGAGCGGCGGGCCAGTGCCATTGCCTTTTACGGCATGGGGATTCCGATCGGCTCGCTGCTCGGCATGGTCATTGGCGGGTTGCTGGCTGATGCGGTCGGTTGGCGTGCGGCCTTTCTCGTGGTGGGTTTGCCGGGCGTGCTGCTGGCGGCCTTTGTCTGGCTGGCGCTGAAGGACCCGCGCCGGTCTGGTGTGATCTCTTTGTCCGCGCGGCCGGCGGGCGTGTCTGCGGGCAATGCGCTGCGCGAGGTGTTTTCGAGTCGGGCCTTTTCCCTGCTGGCGGTGGCGGCTGGGCTTGTGGCCTTTCTGGGCTATGGCAAGACGGCCTGGTCGGCGATCTTCTTCATTCGCAGCTTCGGACTGACGCCGGGGGAAACGGGGCTGACGCTGGGCATTGTTGGCGGGCTGTCGAGCCTGTTCGGGACCTGGGCCGGGGGCTGGGTGTCGGACCGGTTTGCGCGGGTCAACAAGCGGCACATGCTGACGGCGCCGGCGATCGGCATGGTGGTGGCGGCACCAATCCTGTTTCTCGCTTACAATGCGACGAGCTGGCAGATGGCGCTGGCGCTGCTGGTGGTGCCGACCATCTTCAATTCGATGTATTACGGGCCGTCCTATGCGGCGGTGCAGGGGCTGGTGCGCAAGGAGGCGCGGGCGGTGGCCACGGCAACGCTGGTGTTTGCGCAGAATCTGATCGGGCTGGGGCTGGGGCCGTTGTTTTTTGGCATGATGTCGGATGCGTTTCGGCCCATGGCGGGGGAGGAAAGCGTGCGCTGGGTCTTGTGGGGGGCAGCGTGGCTGGGGCTGTTGCCAGCGTTCTTCTTCTGGCGGGCGAGTTTGCGGCTGACCGACGAGCAGGCGGCGGTGACGGCGCGGGCGGCCGGTTGACGCCTGCGCCGCGCTGCGGCAGGCGAGCGGGCATGTGGCGCATCTTTCCTCTCGTTTTTCTACTGACCGCCCCTGCGGGGGCGGCGCCGTATCTGAGCGGCGAGGCAACGCTGGTGTCGGATTATCGCTTTCGCGGGGTCTCGCGCTCGGACGCGGGTCCGGCGGTGCAGGGGCGGCTGGTGCTGGAGGCGGGCGATTTCTACGCCGAGGGATTTGCCTCGTCGCTGGGGGGCTGGGGGCGCTTTGGCGGCGCGGACGCCGAGCTGGACGTGACGATCGGCGTGCAGAAGCCGCTGGGGCTTGGGACGATTGATGGCGGGGTGACCATCTATAATTTCGTGGGTTCGGACCGGCCGGCAACCGTGGTGGAGGCGCAGGGGCGGATTTCGGGCGGGCTGGGGCCGCTGCGACTGGTGGCGGGGGTGGCCTGGGCGCCGCCGCAGCGCGGACTGGCGACGGCGGACGAAGAGCGCGCGGACAATCTGTATCTTTGGGGCAGCGCGCGGGCCGCGCTGATTGGCACGCCGTTCAGCGTGCATGGGCGGATTGGCCATTCGCGCGGCGCGCCGGGGCTGGGCGGCGCCGGCGCACTGACGGAGGCCGCGCGGGCGTGGGATTGGCGGCTGGGCGTGGATTATGCTCTGGGGCCCTTGACACTGGGGGCTGATGTGGTGGGCACGGACCTTGGCGACCGGGCAGAGGCGCTGCTGGCGACGCCGCGCGGCGGGCGGATTGCCGGAACGGGCGTGCTTGTGCGCCTTGGCGCGGGGTTTTGATTGCGTTTTTGCAGTGACGGCCTAAGTTGCCGCGCTTCTTGGGATGGAGGCGCGCGTGACCCAGCCATTGGTGGGCATCATCATGGGATCGACGTCGGACTGGCCGACGATGTGTCATGCCGCCGAAACGCTGGAGAAGCTGGCGGTGGCGCATGAAGTGAAGGTGGTGAGCGCCCACCGCACGCCTCAGCGGCTTTATGATTATGCCGGGAGTGCGTCGGCGCGCGGGCTGAAGTGCATCATTGCGGGCGCAGGCGGGGCGGCGCACCTGCCTGGCATGGCGGCGGCGCTGACCCGGCTGCCGGTGCTCGGTGTGCCGGTTGAATCAAAGGCGCTGTCGGGGCTGGATAGCCTGTATTCGATTGTGCAGATGCCGGCCGGTGTGCCGGTGGGGACGCTGGCCATCGGCCGGGCCGGGGCGGTGAATGCGGCGCTGCTGGCGGCGGCCTTTCTGGCCAATGAGGATGAGGCCCTGGCCGCGCGGCTGGAGGCCTGGCGGCAGGCGCAGACCGATGCGGTGGCGACCGAGCCGGGACTAGACGGGCGGGGGCCGAGGATCGCGTGAAGCAGCGGGCAGGCGTGATCGCACCGGGGGCGACCATCGGCATTTTGGGCGGCGGGCAGCTGGGGCGGATGCTTGCGCTGGCGGCCGCCAATATGGGCTATCGCTGCCATGTCTATGCGCCGGACGCGGATCTGCCGGCCGGCGATGTGGCGGCGCGGGTGACGCGGGCTGACTATGCCGATCTTGCTGCGCTGGAAGCCTTTGGCCGTAGTGTCGATGTGGCGACCTTCGAATTCGAGAATGTTGATGTGGCCGCTGTGCGCCATCTGGCCGGCGTGGTGCCGGTGCGGCCGGGTGCGGCCGCGCTGGAGGTGGCGCAGGACCGGCTGGCGGAGAAGCGCTTCGTCGCCGATCTGGGCGGTCGGCCGGCGGGCTTCCATGCGGTGGAGACGCGCGAGGACCTGGAGGCGGGGCTGGCGGCGCTGGGGCTGCCGGCTGTTTTGAAGACGCGGCGGCTGGGCTATGACGGCAAGGGGCAGGCGCGGATCACCCGGGCCGGCGAGGCGGAAGCGGCTTATGCGGCGATGCGCGGCGCGCCGGCGGTGCTTGAGGCTTGGCTGGACTATGCGCATGAGTTCAGCGTGATTTTGGCGCGCGGGATTGACGGCTCGGTGTGTCATTGGCCGGTGAGCGAGAACCGCCATGTGGGGGGCATTCTGGCATCGAGCCATGTGCCGGCGCCCGTGCCGGTGCTGGCGCAGATTGAGGAGGCGCGGGCGCTGGCCGAGCGGGTGGCGGGTGCGCTGGATTATGTGGGGGTGCTGGCGTGCGAATTCTTTGCCTGCGCCGATGGGCCGAGGTTTAACGAAATGGCGCCGCGGGTGCACAATAGCGGCCATTGGACGATAGAGGGGGCGCGCGCGTCGCAATTCGAGAATCATGTGCGCGCCATCTGCGGCTTGCCGCTTGGCTCGACCGAGTTGACGGCGCCGGCGATCCGGATGCAGAATTTGCTCGGCGACGAGGTGCATGACTGGGCGCGGCTGCTGGATGACCCGGCGGCGCATCTGCACCTTTATGGCAAGGCGACGGTGCAGCCGGGCCGGAAAATGGGTCATGTGACATGGTTGTCGCTTGCGCTTTGAGCCACAAGCGTTGATGCGGCGCGCATGAACAAGGCTCTGGCATTCATTTTTGCGACCGTGCTGATCGATGCGATCGGCTTTGGGGTGATCGTGCCGGTGATGCCGGGGCTGATCGTCAGCCTGACCGGCAAGAGTTTTGCAGGTGCTGCGGAAGTGAGCGGCATGATCATGCTGCTTTACGCCGTGACACAGTTCATTTGCGGGCCGGTGATCGGCGGGCTGTCCGACCGTTTTGGCCGGCGGCCGGTGCTGCTGGCGAGCCTGCTTGCCTTTGGGCTGGATTATCTGGTGATGGCCTTTGCGCCGACGCTGGCCTGGCTGGTGGTGGCGCGCTTCTTTGCCGGCGTCACGGGGGCGAGTTTCTCGACCGCCTATGCCTATATTGCCGACATTTCGCCGCCCGAGAAGCGCGGCCCCAATTTCGGGCTGATCGGCATGGCCTTTGGCCTTGGCTTCATCATCGGGCCGGCGCTGGGTGGCATTGCGGCGGAATGGGGCGAGCGGGTGCCGTTCTTTCTCGCCGCGGCTCTCGCGCTGGGCAATGCCGCTTACGGCTTCTTCATCTTGCCGGAAAGTCTGGCGCCCGAGCATCGGCGGCCGTTTGACTGGCGGCGGGCCAACCCGGTGGGGGCCTTGATGCGGTTTCGTCGGTCGAGCCCGACGGTGCTGATGCTGGGCTTCACGGTGTTGATCTGGACAATCGGCTATCAGTCGCTGTTTTCGACATGGAATTATTACACCATCGAGCGCTTTGGCTGGTCGCCGGGGGAGGTGGGCTGGAGCCTGGCTGCGGTCGGGCTGGTGGGGGCGCTGGTGCAGGGCTTGCTGTCGCGCCGGCTGATCCCGCGCTTCGGCGCGCGCAACATCGTGGTGGCCGGCGTGATCTCGGGGATTTTCGGCTATCTCATCTATGCCTTCGCAGCAGCACCTTGGGTGATGTATGTCGGCATTGTCGTGGCGGCGTTGCAGGGGCTGGTATTCCCCTCGCTCCAATCGCTGATGTCGGCGGGGACCTCGCCTTCGGAACAGGGCGAACTGCAGGGTGGGGTGGCGAGCCTGCAGAGCCTTGCGGCCATTTTCGGCCCGCCGATGATGACGCAGAGCTTTGCCGCCTTTTCGGCCGCTGATGCGCCCATCTATTTCCCGGGCGCGCCCTATGTGCTGGCGGCGTGTTGCAGCGTGATTGCGCTCATGGTGTTTTCGCGCGCCATTTCGCTGGGGGCCGGGCGGCCGGTCACCGCCTAGCGGGCTTCCCCCATTTCGAAGGACAGGCCGAGCTTTTCGAGCTGAGGCCTGACGGTCTCTGCATCGCCGACGACGACCCAGGTGAAGGCAGACGGGCTGAGAAGGGCGGCGGCCTTGTTGATTTCGGTCAGGCTGAGGTTGCTCAGCCGCGGGGTCAGGTTGGCGTGATAGTCATCGGGGCGGCCCAGCGCCTCGTTCTTGGCCAGCGAGCCGAGCAGGGCCGAGCCGCTTTCGAAGCTGCCGGGCAGGCTGCGGATGGTCCCGTCGATGGCGGCGGCGCGTTCGTCGGCTGTGAGCGGACGCTTGCCCTCGCTCAGGGCTTTGGCATCCTTGATGATTTCGGCGAGCGCATCGGCAGTGCGGTCGGCCTGGACGGGGGCGATGATCTGGAAGGCGGACGGGCCGGCATCGGCGGAGACGTAGGAGCGCACGCCGTAAGCCCAGTTCTTGATTTCGCGGATGTTGGTGTTGAGGCGCGAGGTGCTCATGCCGCCGAGCACGTCATTGGCGACGTCGAGGGCGATATCGTCATCCTTGCCGGTGCGCGGCAGGATGACGCCGCCGCGGATGTAGCTTTGCGGGCTGCCGGGCCGGTCGATGAGGATGATGCGCGCGGACGTTGCCGGGCTGACGGGCGGCAGGGCGGCATTGCCCTTGGGTGCGGCCGGTGGCTGCCAGCTGCCGAGGCGCTTTTCGAGCAGCGGCTTCAAACTGGCCATGTCGATATCGCCGACGACGAACAGGCGCATCGTGTCGGGACGGATCCAGCGGCGGTGCCAATCTTGCAGGGTGTCACGGGTGACGGCGTTGAGGCCTTCGGGCGTGCCGCTTGAGGGCAGACCATAAGGGTGGGTTTCGCCATAAAGCAGGGCGGGCAGCAGGCGGCGGGCGATGCTGCCGGGGTCGCTCAGCTCCTGGGCGATGCCGGTGAGCGCCTGGCCGCGCACGCGGTCGAGTTCGGCGGGCGGGAAGTCTGGCCTCTGGACGATGGTGGCGAAGAGATCGAGCGAGGGGGCGAGATTGGGGGCCAGCGCATCGAGGCTGAGCGTGGTGCGGTCGATGCCGCGGCTGGCGCTGATGCTGAGCCCCAGACGCTCCTTCATTTCGGCGATTTCGGGACCGGTGAGGCCGCCTGCCCCTTCATCGAGAAGGCCGAGCGCGAGGCCGGCGATGCCGGGCATCTGGGGATCATCGGCAGCGCTGCCGCCATCGAAGCTGGCGACCATGCGGACGACAGGCACGGCAGCGCGGCGGGCCAGCGTGACTTCGACGCCATTGGCCAGCCGGGCGCGTTCGAGGCTGGGGGCGGCGAGGACCGGCAGGCCATCGACGGGCGGCGGTGGCGGGCGCTTGCTGATCTTGATCGGCGTGGCGGGCTTGGCGGCGCCGGCGGGATTGGAGGCGGAGGTTTCGGCTTCGGGGCGCTCACCGGGCATCACGGTCTGGCGATAATCGCCGCGCGCGAGCCATTGGCGGGCGGCGGCGCGGACGCGTTCGGGCGTGGCGCTGGCGTAGGCGGCGAGGTCTTTCTTGTAGAATTCGGGGTCGTTGGCGTACAGCGCGCCCTGAGCGAGCGTGACGGCCTTGCCGCCGAAGCCGCCGACCGCTTCAAGGCCGCGGATGGTGCCGCTGACGGCGCGCATGGCGATGCGGGCGAGTTCGTCGTCGGTGGGGCCATTTTCGAGAAATTCGGCAAGGGCTGCATCGACGCGGGATTCGACTTCGGCCGGGTCGGCGCCCGGCGCCAGCGTGACACCGATGCTGCCCCAGCCGACTTTCTCGAAGGCGGCGACGCCGCCGCCGACGCCGACGGCGAGCTTCTTTTCGCGCACCAGCTCATTGTAGAGGCGCGAGGAGGCGCCACCGGCGAGCACGGTGAGCGCGATGTCGACATAGGTGGACTGGGGATCGAGCTGGCCGGGCAGCGTCCAGTAGCGGGTGAGGCGCGGGGTGGGGATCTTGTCGGTGAGGGTTTCGCGGCGGGTCTCGGTCCAGACCGGGACGGGGGCGGGGAAGCGCTTGACCGCCGGGCCGGGCGGAATATCGCCGAAATAGCGCTCGACCATGGGACGCGCGGTGGCGGCGTCGATATCGCCGGCGAGCACGAGCACGGCATTGTTCGGGCCATAGTTGGCGCGGAACCAGCCGCGCACATCATCAAGGCTGGCAGCATCGAGATCGGCCATCGAGCCGATGGTGCTGTGAGCATAGGGGTGGCCTTCGGGGAACAGGGCGTTCAGCGTGGCATATTGGGTGAGGCCGAGGGGCGCATTGTCACCCTGGCGCTTTTCATTCTGGACGACGCCGCGCTGGGCGTCGAGCGTGGCCTGGGTGACGGCGCCGAGCAGATGGCCCATGCGGTCGGATTCGAGATAGAGGGTGCGCTCAAGGGCGGGGGTGGGGACGTTCTGGAAATAGTTGGTGCGGTCAAACCATGTGGTGCCGTTCAGCTGGGTGGCGCCGAGTGCGTCGAGGGTCTTGAACCAGGGCTCGCGGTTGTTTTCGGAGCCGTAGAACATGAGATGCTCGAAGAGATGGGCAAAGCCGGTCTTGCCTTCGGGCTCGTCTTTCGAGCCGATATGATACCAGATGCTGACGGCGACGATGGGGGCCTTGCGGTCGGTATGGATGATGACGCGCAGGCCGTTTTCGAGGGTGAAGGCCTCATAGGGGATATCGACGGCGCGGACGAGGTCGGCGATGGGGGCCGACTGACTTTGGGCTGGCTGGCCTTGGGCGGGCAGCAGGGGGCTAACGAGCAGGGCTGCGGCGAGGACGAGGCGGGCCAGAAAACGCATGGGCAACTCCGAAGGTGACGCGCCGAGGGGTAGCCTGTGACCATGGCTTCGCCAACGGGCATTTTGGCTCAGGCTTGCGGGCGCTTGGTTTTGCAGCGATGCAGGAGGGGGTATGAACGGGAGATGATGATGGCGCTTTCGCGGCGGGCGGTATTGGGCGGGGCGCTGGCCGGGGCCTCGCTGGCGGCGGTGCCGGCGGCGGCACAGACAGGCGGGCGCTATCTGGCGTCTGACATTGGCGCGCTTAGGCGGGTGCTGGTGCATTCGATCCTGCCGGGAGACGCCGGTTTCGACCGGCTTGACGAGGATGTTATCCCCTGGGCGGATTCCGACATGGTGGCGGCGCGCGCGCAGCAGCAGGGGCTGATCCGGCTGCTGAAGGCCGCTGGGGCCGAGGTGATTGAAGTGGCGGACGCGCTGGAGAGCGCAATTGCGGCGACGCGGCGCTCGGGCGTGTTCGAGACCTGGCTGCGGACGGCCTTTCCGGGGCTGAACGTGCCGGCTGCCGAGGCGCGGGCGGCCACAGTTCTGGGGCGCGATCCTTCTGTCAGGTGGCGGCTGGGCGCGGACGGCGATTATCGGCATTTCGCCGACACGACACAGGCCACGATGTGGACGCGGGACAGCGCCTTCATGGCGCCGACAGGGCTGGTGATGTGTCGCTCCGCGTCAGGGCGGCGGCGGCGCGAGAACATGCTGCTGCGCTTCTGCTATGCGCATTCGCCGCTCTTGAATGACATTCCGATTGTGTTTGACGCGCTTTCGGAAGGCATGGCGATCGAGGGCGGCGATGCGATGTTCGTGGCGCCTGATCTGTTGTTTCTGGGCACGGGAAACCGGACTGATCCGCGCATTGCGCCGGTGCTGGCGCGGCGGCTGGACTGCGATGTGCTGAGTGTGCAGACGTTCAGGCAGGATTTCCTCCGCCCGTCGCGGCCGGGGCTGTCGACGCCGATCGCGGACCTGCGGGCGCTGCTGCTGCATCTCGACACCTATTTCACGCTTGTCGGGCCGGCCCATGCGCTGTGCGTGCCATGGCTGCTGGAGGCGGCGCACAGCGAGGACAATCCGCTGAGCCGGTTCGTGCGGGGCGCGCGCACGCAGGGGATGGTGGAGCCGGACGAGGCCGAGAAGGCGCTGGCGATGATCAGGGACTTTGGCGTGGTGACGCTGTGGACGCGCGGGACGGGGCAGAAGGAGGATCTGGGCGGCGCCAAGCTGGTCGATCATCTGCGCGCGCGCGGCTATCGCTTCACCTTTGTCGGCGGGGCGCGGCCCGCCGGCGATGAGGCAGCCTTCGGGCATTTCATGGACGTGGTCTATCCCGAGCTCCGGCGGCAGGCGGCTAATGTGGTGCAGGTGCAGCCCGGGCGGGTGATCGCTTATGACGGCAATCCGGCAACCAGGGCGGCGCTGGAGGGGGATGGGGTTTCGGTCGACACCTTTGCAGCGCGCGAGCTCTGGGCCTGGCATGGTGGGCCGCATTGCCTGACCCAGCCGCTGCTGCGCGGCTAAGCCTCAGCGGCGGAAGAAGCGCCGCTGATTCATTGGGTTTTTCTGGCTTTTCGCCAATGCCTTAGCGGCGGAAGAAGCGCCGCTGATTCATTGGCATGGGCGCGGTCTTTTCGCGGAAGACGATGCGGCCCTTGTCGAGATCATAGGGGGTCATTTCGACATGGACCCGGTCCCCGACGATCGAGCGGATGCGGTTCTTGCGCATCTTGCCGGCGGTGTAGGCGATGATTTCATGGTCGTTTTCGAGGCGGACGCGGAAGCGGCCATCGGGCAGGATTTCGGTGATCTCGCCTTCGATCTTGATCGTTTCTTCCTTGGGCATGCAGATCAGCGGCCCTGAGGGGTGAAAAGGGTCATTCAATAGGTCCTTTTGAGCATGTTGCAGGCTTGGCCTGCGCTATGGTGCTCGCCAATGCGCTGAACGGGGCGAAAAATCAAGGCTTGGCGCGGCTGCGGCTTTTGTTGCAAGCGGGGGCGTGAACAGGGAGGGATGACAATGAAGACCCGTGCTGCCGTGGCCTTTGCGCCCAATGTGCCGCTGGAGATTGTCGAGGTCGATCTGGAAGGACCGCGCGCCGGCGAGGTTCTGGTCGAGATCGTGGCGACCGGCATCTGCCATACCGACGCCTATACGCTGGAAGGCAAGGACAGCGAGGGGCTGTTCCCCTCGATATTGGGCCATGAGGGCGCGGGTATCGTGCGCGAGGTGGGGCCGGGGGTGACGTCGCTGAAGCCCGGTGACCATGTCATTCCACTCTACACGCCCGAATGCCGGCAGTGCAAAAGCTGCCTCAGCCGCAAGACCAATTTGTGCACCTCGATCCGCGCCACGCAGGGACAGGGGCTGATGCCCGATGGCACCAGCCGGTTCAGCTACAAGGGGCAGACACTTTACCATTACATGGGCTGCTCGACCTTTTCGAACTTCACTGTTTTGCCCGAGATTGCGCTGGCCAAGGTGCGCGCCGACGCGCCGTTCGAGAAGATCTGCTATATCGGCTGCGGCGTGACTACCGGCGTGGGCGCGGCGATCTGGACGGCGGGGATCGAGCCGGGGGCCAATGTGGCGGTGTTCGGGCTGGGCGGCATCGGGCTGAACGTGATCCAGGGCGCGCGGCTGGCGGGCGCGGACCGGATCATCGGGATCGACATCAACCCGGCCAAGCGCGAGATGGCAGCGCGCTTCGGGATGACGCAATTCATCAACCCCAGCGAGATCGGGGTGGACAGGGTGGTGGCGGCCGTCATCGAGGCGACCGATGGCGGGGCGGACTATAGCTTCGACTGCACCGGCAACACCGAGGTGATGCGCCAGGCGCTGGAGTGCTGCCACCGCGGCTGGGGCGAGAGCGTGATCATCGGGGTGGCGGAATCGGGCAAGGAAATTGCCACGCGGCCGTTTCAGCTGGTGACCGGGCGGGTCTGGAAGGGCTCGGCCTTTGGCGGCGCGCGCGGACGGACCGATGTGCCCAAGCTGGTGGACTGGTATATGGAGGGCAAGATCGAGATCGACCCGCTGATCACCCATGTCATGCCTTTGGACGAGATCAACACCGCCTTTGACCTGATGCACCGGGGCGAGAGCATCCGCTCGGTCGTGCTGTTCTGATGATCGAGACGCTGGCTTCTTCGGGCTGCCATGGCGGCCGGCAGAGTTTTCATGCACATCGCTCCGCAGTGACGGGGACGATGATGCGCTTCGGGCTGTTCGTGCCGCCGCAGCCGGGGCCGCGGCCGGTCTTGTGGTGTCTGGCCGGGCTGACTTGCAACGAGGAGACCTTTGCCATGAAGGCGGGCGCGCAGCGGCTGGCGGCGGACCTGGGGCTGGTGCTGGTGATGCCGGACACCTCGCCGCGCGGCGAGGGGGTGGCCGACGATGCCGGCTATGATCTGGGGCAGGGGGCGGGCTTCTGGCTGGATGCGACGGAGGCGCCCTGGGCGGCGCATTACCGGACGGCGAGCTGGCTTTTGGGGGAATTGCCGGGCGTGGTGGCGCAGCTGGCGCCGGTTGATCTGGAGCGCCAGTCGATCATGGGGCATTCGATGGGCGGGCACGGCGCGCTGACGCTGGCGCTGAAGCATCGGCGGCGGTTTCGCAGCGTGTCAGCCTTTGCGCCGATCGTGGCGCCGGGCGCCGTGCCATGGGGGCAGAAGGCGCTGGGCGCTTATCTGGGGGATGATGCCGAGGCCTGGGCGGCGCATGATGCTTGTGCGCTGATTGCCGATGGCAGGCGGGTGGACGAGATTCTGGTCGATCAGGGGATGGCTGACCAGTTTCTGGAGGAGCAGTTGCAGCCCGAGCGGCTGGAGGCGGCGTGTGCGCGCGCCGGGATCACGCTCAGGCTGCGGCGGCGGCCCGGCTATGACCATGGCTATTGGTTCATCCAGAGCTTCATCGACGATCACATCCAGTTTCACGCCGAGCGGCTCGCCTAGCTTTCGAGATCGAGGAAGGCGATGACGTCATTGTCGGTGGCGAGCCAGAGGCCGGGCTGGATTTCGACCGGTTGCTGGCGGGCGATGGCGAGCGCTTCGGCGAGCGGGCCGTAGAACAGGGTGTGGGCGACCGGGTCGGCTTCGTCCAGATGATAGAGGCGGACAGTGGCATTGCTGCTGGTGGTGCGCATGGCTCAGGGGATGGGCTCGGCGCGGGTGACGGGGGGCAGGCGGAAGCTGCCGTCGAGCAGCTCGGCCTGGGGAAGATAGGCGCGGAAGATCAGCACGAAGGGGCCTGAGGGAGCGGGCAGCCAGTTGACGACGCGCTCGCCGGTGGGGCGGTTTGGCTGGATGAAGATTTCGGTGCTGCCGTCACGGTCGGCGCGGAGATGATCGGAGCGGTCGCCGACGGCGAAGCGGTCGAGCGGGTTGGCGACGTAGAGCAGCCGGCCATCGGGGGCCTGTTCATACATGGTCAGCGACCAGAAGCCGCCGATGGGCATGTTGTAGGGGATGCGCAGGCGATAGGCGTTGTCACCGCTCAGCGCCGCGCCTTCGCTGTCGGTGCGGGCGGAGAGATACATGGCTTCGACGCGGGGGAGCGCGCCGAGGCCACCGAGCGCGATCTGGGCGCGGAGCAGGTCATTTTCGCCGGCGTTGCCGATGTCTGTGTCGGGATAGGACCAGCCGTTGACGAGCGTGCCGGCGCTGGCGAGGCTCTGGCGCAGGTCTTGGGCGAGTGGCAGCATCTGGCCGGCCCAGAGCTCGGGATTTTCGAGCGCGGGAAAGGCCTTGGCGCGCGCCGCGAGCGGCGAGGCGGGGCCAGCGCGGGCGATGACTTCATTGACGGCGCGCAGGAAGGTTCCGGCGTCGGGCAGGGGCGGGGTGGGGGCTTCGAAGGGGATGAGTTCGGCCTCGGGGGCTTCCAGCGTGATCTGGCTCAGGGCTTCGGCGGCGGCTTCGACATCATCAGGGCCGCTGACGAGGACGCGGGCGAGCAGCCAGCAATCGCGGCAGGCGAGGCGCAGCGGGATGGCGTCTTCGGGCAGCGGGCCGGTGTAATCTTGGGCGACGAGCGCATAGCGGGCGCCGGCGGCCCCGGTGCGGGTGCCGAGCAGGGCGAGATTGTCGGTGGCCATGTTCATGATCGCCACTGAATGATAGCGGCCGGCGAGACTGGGCAGGGTGAGGATGAGCGGGCCGCTGGCGAGATCGAGAAAGGCGGTGGCGTAGAGCGTGTCATTGTTGGGGGTGGTGACGTCGCGGCTGGTCTCGTCGGCGAGCGCGGTGCGGTAGACCAGGCGGTTGGCGGCTGGCAGCAGGCTGCGGGTGCGGGCCATGGTGTAGAGCGGGAGGGCGAAATGGAAGGCGGGCGCGAGCTCGGCCTGTTCGGGGGTTTGCGTGGCCGGTTGTGCCTCTTGCGCGGCGAGCGGAAGGGCGAGGGGCAGCAGGAGCATCAGGATGATCAGGCGGGCGAGCATGGCGGCGCGGTCCTTTGGTGGGGCGGGTGGCCCTGTCAATTCTCGGCGTTAGTGCAGGCTTGGGGCTTTGACGTAAAGTGGGCTTTTTTGATGGGAGAGGGTGATGGGCGAGGCGTATATCGTGGCGGCAGCGCGGACAGCCGGCGGGCGGCGCGGCGGCAAGCTGCGCGACTGGCATCCGGCTGATCTGGCAGCACAGGTGCTGGATGCGCTGGTGGCGCGGGCGGGCGCCGACCCGGCCCTGATCGAAGATGTGATCATGGGCTGTGTGAGCCAGTTTGGCCAGCAATCGGCCAATGTGGCGCGCAATGCCGTGCTGGCCTCGGGCCTGCCGGAATCCGTGCCGGGGACGAGCGTGGACCGGCAGTGTGGCAGCTCGCAGCAGGCGGTGCATTTTGCCGCCGCCACCGTGATGTCCGGGCAGATGGACGTGGTCATTGCCGCGGGCGTGGAGAGCATGACGCGGGTGCCGATGGGCGCGCCGGGCAAGCTGGCGCATGACGCGGGCATGGGATCGCCCTTTGGCGCGGACGGGATCAGGGCGCGCTACCCCGATGTGGTGTTCAGCCAGTTTGCCGGGGCCGAGATGGTGGCGGCGAAATATGGGCTGGAGAAAGAGACGCTCGACCGGATGGGCTATGAGAGCCAGAAGCGGGCGGCAGCCGCTACGCAGGCAGGAGCGTTCAGGGCCGAGATCGTGCCGGTGCGCGATGCCGATGGCGGGATGCACGAGGTGGACGAGGGGATTCGCTTTGATGCGAGCCTGGAGGCGATTTCGGCGGTGAAGCTGATTTAGGAGGGCGGGCGGCTGACGGCGGCGACGGCCTCGCAGATCTGTGATGGGGCATCGGGCGTGATGATCTGCAACGAACGCGGGCTCAAGGCGCTGGGGGTGACGCCGCTGGCGCGCATCCACCATATGACGGTGGTGGGCGAGGACCCGGTGATCATGCTGGAGGCGCCGATCGGGGCAACGCGGCGGGCGTTGGCGCGCACCGGCATGCGGCTGGATGAGATTGATCTTTATGAGGTGAATGAGGCCTTTGCGTCGATTCCCGGTGCCTGGGCCAAGGCGCTGGAGGCGGACCCGGCGCGGCTGAATGTGAACGGCGGGGCGATGGCCCTGGGGCATCCGCTGGGGGCCTCGGGCACCAAGCTGATGACGACGCTGGTGCACGCCATGCAGGCGCGCGGCAAGCGCTGGGGCCTGCAGACGATGTGCGAGGGCGGCGGGCTGGCGAATGTAACGATATTGGAGCGGATGTGATGGCGGGCTTTACCGAGATTTCGCTTGATGTGGACGGGCCGGTGGCGACGATCACGCTCGACCGGGAGGCGAAGATGAACGCCTTTACGGCGACGATGATGGCCGAGCTGATTGCCGCCTTTGACATGACCGATGCGGACGATGCGGTTCGCGCCGTGATTGTGACCGGGCGGGGGCGGGCGTTTTGCGCCGGAGCCGACCTAAGCGCGGGGGCGGCGACCTTTGATTATGACAACCGGGCCGATGCGCCGCGCGGAGGGGATTTGCCGGTGCGGGCTGATGGCAGCGTGGATTATGGCCATGAGGCGGTGCGTGACGGCGGCGGGCGGGTGACGCTGCGGATCTTCGAGTCGCTGAAGCCCGTGATCGCGGCGGTGAACGGGGCGGCGGTGGGCATTGGCGCGACGATGCAGCTGGCGATGGATGTGCGGCTGGCGAGCGAGGCGGCGCGCTTTGGCTTTGTGTTTGCCAGGCGCGGGATTGTGCCCGAGGCGGGGTCGAGCTGGTTTCTGCCGCGGCTGGTGGGCATCAGCCAAGCGCTTGAATGGTGTTATTCGGGGCGGGTGTTTGGCGCGGACGAGGCGCTGAGGGGCGGGCTGGTGCGCTCGGTGCACAAGGCGGAAGACTTGCTGGCCGAGGCGCGGGGGCTGGCACTGGAGATTGCCGAGAATACGGCGCCGGTATCGGTGGCGCTGACGCGGCAGATGATGTGGCGGATGCTGGGGGCGGCGAGCCCCTGGGACGCGCACCGGCTGGACAGCCGGGCGATCTGGGCGCGGGGGCGGACGGCGGACGCCAAGGAGGGGGTGATGTCGTTTTTGGAGAAGCGCGCGCCGCATTATCCGGACAAGGTGAGCCGCCATATGCCCGACTTCTATCCCTGGTGGGAAGCGGAGACATATAAATAGCCAAATGGGTTCTTTTATCTTGACAAGCGGGGCGCTTTAGGATAGAGATTTGGCACGCTTCAGAAATCCGCCAACGGCAGGAGCGCTCGGGACGACCGGGCGCCTCTTTTCGTTTGGGCTTGATTTTGCGTTCAAATCTGGGGGTTCGCATGGCTTATCGCAACTGGCAGTGGCGGGTGAAGGACCGCCGGCGCTTTATCGACACGCTGGCCGAGACGGGCAATCCGGCGGCGGCGGCGGCGGCGATCGGGCGGACGCTGGCGGAGGCCTATGCGATGCGCGAGCGCTGGCCGCAGCTGGCCAATGAGTGGCAGCAGGCGCTGGGCGTGGCCTGGGAGCAGGTCGAGATGCGGATGCTGGCGACGCTGCTGGAGGGCGAGGCGGGGGACATTGACCCAAAGGTGGCGCTGGAGATGCTGAAGCGGCGGCCCAAGGTGGCTCCGCTGGCCGCCGGCGTGACGCTGGATGCGACGCGGCTGGCGCGGGTGCGCAGCGAGATCAGGGCTCTGGTGGCGCCGCAGGAATGACGCGCGGGGCAGCGGACGAGCGTTCGCTTGCCGAAGCCTGGGCATTGGCCGATGCGGCGGGGCGCGAGCGGATTTTGGCGGCCCATGACGAGACATTGGTGGCGGCGGCGCTGGCCGGGCTTGGGGGGCTGAGGGCCAGCCAGCAGCCGCCGCCGGGCGCGTGGACGATCTGGGCGATCTTGGCCGGGCGCGGCTTTGGCAAGACGCGGACCGGGGCGGAGTGGATTTTGGAGCTGGCGCGCGAGCCGGGGCGGCGATTTGCGCTTGTGGCGCCGAGCCTGGAGACGGCGCGCGCCGTGATGGTGGAGGGAGAATTGGGGATTCTCGCGCGGGCGGCGCCTGAGGCGGGGCTAGTGTTTCGGCCGAGCCTGCACCGGCTGGAATGGGGCAATGGCTCGGCGGCGCGGCTGTTTTCGGGCGCCGAGCCGGACGGCCTGCGCGGGGCGCAATTTGATTATGGCTGGGGGGACGAGTTTGCGCATTGGCCGCGCGCCGAGGCGACGCTGACCAATTTGCGACTGGCGACGCGGCTGGGGGCGATGCCGCGGCTGCTGCTGACGACGACGCCGCTGCCGCTGCCCTGGCTGAAGGCGCTGCTGGCCGAGCCGGGGGTTGTGGTGACGCGCGGGCGGATGCGCGACAATGCGGCCAATCTGCCGGCCTCGTTCGTGGCGGCGCTGGAGGCGCGCTACGGCGGAACCGCGGTGGGGCGGCAGGAGATTGAGGGCGAACTGATCGAGACGCTGGAGGGCGCGCTGTGGAGCCGGGCGTTGCTGGAGCGGCAGCGGCAGCGGCAAGCGCCTTCGCTCGTGCGCGTGGTGGTGGGCGTGGACCCGCCGGCGGGCGGGCAGGCGGCGGTGTGCGGCATCATGGTGGTGGGGCTGGATGGCCATCAGCGGGCCTGGGTTTTGGAGGATGCGAGCGTGGCAGGGGCGCGGCCGGAGGTCTGGGCGCGGGCGGTGGTCTCGGCCGTCGCCCGACATGAGGCTGATCAGGTTATCGCTGAGGTCAATAATGGCGGCGATATGGTGATTTCGCTTCTGCGCTCGGTGGATGCGGGGCTGCCGGTGACGGCGGTGCGTGCGGCGCGCGGGAAGGTGGCGCGGGCCGAGCCTGTGGCGAGCCTTTATGGTTCGGGGCGGGTGTTTCATGTTGGTGGCTTTGCTGCGCTTGAGGACCAGCTTTGCGGGCTGATGCTGAACGGCAGCTATGTGGGACCTGGCGGATCGCCGGACCGGGCGGATGCGCTGGTCTGGGCGGTGACGGCGCTGCTTCTGGGCGAGCGGGCGGGGGTGCCGTCGGTACGGGGCCTTTGATTGGGGATTTGAGGAGATGGGCATGAATTTGGCGTTTTGGCGGACGAAGAGTCGCCCGGCGGAGACGCGCCCGGGCGGCGTGCCATTTTGGGCGACTCCGATTTCGACCGGCGGCGGACGGGCGCCGCGCAGCTATGAGGCGCAGGTCCGCGCGGCCTATCTGGGCAATCCGGTGGCGGCGCGGGCGGTGCGGCTGGTGAGCGAGGGGGCGGGCGGCGCGCCGCTGGTGTCGGAGCCGGGCGGCCATCCGGCGCTGCGGCTGCTGGAGACCTGCGGTTGCGGGGCTTCGGGGCCGCGGCTGATGGAGACGCTGGCGGCGCAGCTGCTGCTGCACGGCAATGCCTATGTCGAGGTGGCGTGCGGGGCGGACGGGCTGCCGGCGGCGCTTTATGCGCTGCGGCCCGAGCGGGTGAGCGTGGAGGTGGACGCGCAAGGCTGGCCGGTGACCTATGTTTACCGCGCTGGTGACAATGTGACCCGCTACGCGGCCGAGACCTTGGGCGAGGAGGCGGGGCTGCTCCACATTCGCAGCTTTCACCCGCTCGATGATCATTATGGCCTGGGGTGCCTGGGCGCGGCGTCGGACGCCGTGGCGGTGCACAATGCGGCGGCGCGCTGGAACCAGGCGCTGCTCGACAATGCGGCGCGGCCTTCGGGCGCGCTGGTGTACCAGCCGGGTGATGGATCGAGCCTGAGCGCGGAGCAGTATGAGCGGCTGAAGGCGGAGATGGAGGCGGGCTTTGCGGGGGCGGCCAATGCCGGGCGACCGATGCTGCTGGAGGGCGGGCTGCAGTGGCAGGCGCTGTCGATGACGCCGGCGGAGATGGATTTTGCCCGGGCGCGGGACACGGCGGCGCGCGAGATTGCCCTGGCATTCGGGGTGCCGCCGCTGCTGCTGGGGCTGCCGGGCGATGCGACCTATGCCAATTACAAGGAGGCCAATGTGGCGCTGTGGCGCCTCACGCTGCTGCCGCTGACGACGCGGCTTCTGGATGCGCTGTCGGCGCATTTGCGGCATTGGTGGCCGGATCTGGCGTTGCGCGTGGACCGGGACGCGGTGCCGGCCCTTTCGGAGGACCGTGAGCGGCTTTGGGCGCAGGTGTCGGCGGCGACCTTTTTGACCGATGCGGAGAAGCGGGCGGCGCTGGGGCTGGAGAGCGGCGCATGAGCGGGCCGGCAGCTGGGGCCGGGATGCTGGCCGGGCTGGTGGCGCAGGCCGAGGCCGAGGGCGCGCGCATGGTGACGCTGCGGGCGCTGGTGGAGGAGGCGAGCGAGCTGGGGGCGCAGCGGGCGCTGGAGATGGTGGGGCTGCGCGATGCCAATGCGGGATCGGACATGGTGCAGCTGCGCCAGCTGATGCAGGGCTGGCGCGATGCCAAGAAATCGGCGGTGAATGCAGTGATTTCCTGGGTGGTGCGGACGCTGGCGGCGGCGCTGCTGCTGTTCATGGGTTTCAAGCTGGGGCTGTTTCCGGCCGCGGGCGGCTGAACTTCAAAGGATCAGAGCATGGGGGATGTGCGACTGGCTGGCTATGCCAGCGTGTTTGGCGTGGCCGATTCCGGCGGCGATGTGGTGATGCGCGGGGCCTTTGCCGATGCGGGCGCGCGGCTGCCGCTGCTCTGGCAGCATGATGCGAAGGAACCGATCGGGTTTGTCGAGAGCCTGGCGGAGGATGCGCGCGGGCTGCGGGTGGTGGCGCGGGTGGTGGACAGCGGCCGCGGCGCGCAGGTGGCGCGGCTGCTGACCGCAGGCGCCATTGACGGGCTGTCGTTCGGCTACCGCGTGAAGGCGGCGCGGCGTGACCGGGCGCGGGGCGTGCGGGCGCTGGATCGGCTTGAACTGATCGAGATTTCGTTGGTGACCTTCCCGATGCAGCCACTTGCTCGGGTGTTGGGGGTTTCGATGGTGGCAGAGGAGACGATGAATGGACTATGAGACCAAGGCGGCACCGCTTGAGGCGGTGTTTGAGCCGGCCACCACGGCCGGCGACGAGGGCATTGCGGATTTGCGGGCCGAGGTGGACCGGCTGGCCGGGCTGATGAGCACGCGTGCGGTGGAGCGGCCGGCGCTGGCTGGTGCCAAATCGGCTCGTGATGGAGATTGGCTGCGCAAGGGCGGCGAGGCTGGCGGCGAGATCAAGGCGGCTTCCGTGGGCAATGGGCCGAAGGGCGGCGTGGCGGTGCCGGAAGAGATTGACCAGGTGATTGCGCGCGTGCTGGATGCGGCCTCGCCGATCCGCGCCATTGCGCAGGTGGTTGATGTTGGCTCGGCCAATTACCGCAAGCTGATCACCACTTCGGGCGTGGTGTCGGGCTGGGTGAGCGAGACGGCGCCGCGGCCCGAGACGGAGACGCCCGACTTTGCCGAGATCGCGCCGCCGATGGGCGAGCTTTATGCCAATCCGGCCGCGAGCCAGGCGATGCTCGATGATGCGATGTTTGATGTCGAGCGCTGGCTGGGCGAGGAGATTGGCCGCGAGTTTGCCCGCGCCGAGGGCATGGCCTTTGTGCTGGGTGACGGGGTGAACAAGCCGCGCGGCTTTCTGGCTTCGCCGGTGAGCGTGGCCGGGGATGCATCGCGCCCCTTCGGCACGCTGCAATATGTGGCGTCGGGCGCGGTTGGCGGCTTTGCCGCGAGCAACCCGCAGGACCGGCTGATCGACCTGGTGCAGGCGCTGGCCGCTCCCTATCGGCAGGGCGCGAGCTGGGTGATGAACAGCGCCACGCTGGCGCGCATCCGCAAGATGAAGGATGGCAGCGGCGCCTTCATCTGGCAGCCGGCGCTGAGCGCCGAGCAGCCGGCGACGCTGCTCGGCTATCCGGTGGTGGAAGCCGAAGCCATGCCCGATGTGGCAGCCGACAGCCTGTCGGTGGCGTTTGGCAACTTCCGTGCGGGCTATCTGATCGCCCAGCGCCCCGAGACGGTGGTGCTGCGCGACCCCTATACCCAGAAGCCGTTCGTGCATTTCTATGCCACGCGGCGCGTGGGCGGGACCGTGATCGACAGCCGGGCGATCAAGCTGATGCAGTTCAGCGCGTCCTGACGAGAAACCTGAGGGGTGAATTGGGCTGACTGGCCCCGCTGCAGCCAGGCTGCGGCGGGGCCTTATTTTGAGAAGGCAGGCGAATGGCGATTATTTCGGCCGAGGTGGAGAGCAATGGCTGGGTGCTGCGGCTCGTTGTGAGCGGCAGCACGGGCGGGTTCTCCGACTATGTGCTTGACCCGGATGGGAGCCCGCGCCTGACGCTGAGCGCGAGCCATGCGGGCTTTGTGCAATCGGGCGGGGAGGCGGTGGCTGGCAGCCTGGCGCGCACGCTGGTAGCGACCAGGCCGCTGCGGCTGCCGGTCGACCCGACCGACCCGAACACGGCGATCATCGATGAGACGGACTTTGGCGGCAATCGGCAGATTCGCATCGCGCTTTCGGAGACGGTCTATGCGACCGATAGCGGCCTGACCTTGGCCGCGCTGGCGGGCTGGCGGACGGGCGAGGCGGCAGCCAACGGAGTCGTGGTCACGAACAACTCCAACATCGAAGCGCCGAAGCCGGTCATGCGCTGGGTGGTGCAGCCGTGGCAGCTTGATACGACTCCCATCTTCCGCCTCTCGCTGTTGGTGTTCGGCCATCATCCTGTGGGGTTCCTGCCGGTGGCGGGCGTCAAGTTCACGGTGACGGACGGCGTGGACACTATCACGGCCTGGGCGACGGGACTCGGCACCTGCCCTTACGGTGAGGACGGCTTGCGCTGTCACACGGTCGAGATTGATGCCAGCGGCCTGATTCCCGGCCTGCTGCGCGCCGACGCGGAAGTTTATCCGTGGCTTGGCGCAATGCGTTCGACGGACCCGGCCGGGACTCGCGTGATGACCGACATCTGGACCAGCGAAACTCAGCTCAACGTGGGGACTGAGAATCCGCTGGTGCTGGCCAACGACCCCGATGGGACATTCTACCGCGACCAGTGGGTCATGACGGACCCGGTGAGCGGCAGCACGACAGCCAGCGCGGCGATGGTGGCGACGACTCTCGCGGGTGCGCGGCTGGTGGCGACCAAGCCGCTTGACATGCGGACGGCGATGCAGGCGCTCTATCTCAACAACAAGACGACTCCCGCCGCCAATGGCTATCCTATCCAGACTCGCATGGTTGGCGGGGCCACCATTGTGATTCCGGCTGGCGTGACAATTCCCGGCACCATTACCGTGACGGCGGGCAATTTCGGGGGACTCCCGATTGAAATCATTGGCGACCCGGACGACCCGAACCCGCGCGAGAATTGCATCCTGCGCGGCGACACGCAGTTCATTCAGCGGGCGTTCCGTGTATTCGTCAGGAACCTCAAGATTGAGGTTGGAGGCACCGCAATCTTTGCTGACGCCTCCAACAGCGGCATCTATTTCAGGAACCTGACTCTTGCCCTTCGGCCCGCTGGCGGCGCGGCCAATCTGACGCAGAGCCAATCGACTCGCGGATGGCAGTATTCGGTCGTGAATTGCCGCTGGACGGTCTCCGGCTTGAACATGGATGGGACCAACCATCGTTTTGGCTTGATTCGCAATGTCGAGCACAACGACGAGGCGCGCGGACTCGCGCTGGTCAAGAATAAGTGGGTTGGTGACCCGTTCAGCACATTTGATGCGGTTGTCGCGGGGAGCTGGAACAACGCGACATTCCCGGAAGGCTATGAGGACAACATCCTTGCCTATGGCGACTATCGCGGCACCCGGAATCGCATTTACAACATGAATGGCCTCAGCGGCGTGGGGACGCCGAACAACGCGTTCCAGCGTTATGCCATTGTCGGCAATGTGTTCGAGCGCGTCGGCAGCAACCCTGGCCCCTTCCTTGCCATAGGCGAGGGGCAGGATGGCACGTTCCGCTACAATATCATCGAGTCGAATACCTTCGCCGGTGAGCGGTGCAACTTCATCTATAATGACCCGTTCAACGCGACGCTTGAAGACACCAACACCAAGACGAATTACGCCTACGCGAACCGCGTGGCGAACAATGCCTTCGACTGGAACGCCAACAAGCAGGACAGTTTCAACAGCCCTGCGGCGCTTTCCATCCGAACGGCTGCGGGGGTTCCGAATCCGACCGGCTACCGGCCTCACCTGGTCGAGGGCTGGTCGGACTATATGGGGGTGGGGCGCGAAGGAAATTATGACAGCGCCACGTCGCCGGGATTCACGAGTTCCTTCCCCTATTGGTTTCATGGCCTGCGCTCGGAGCAAGCCTCGCCTGCGACCCAAGCGGGCTATGTGGACAATGCCTCGCACAGCGGCACGGGGCTGGCGCTGGGCGATTACACGCCGGTGGCGGGAAGCCCGCTCCTCGGGCGCATGTTGCGCGGGCAGAGTGATGTGGATCATGCCGGGAGTACGCGACAGCTCGGGGGTGCTGCCGGGGCATTTGAATTGCCTGGGCCGGCTGGCGAGGTGGCGCTGGCGCCGGAAGATGCGCGGCATGACCAGCTGAGCAGCAGCCCTGATTTTGGCGGCGCGGTATCACTGGCGCCGGCGAGTGCCTTTCATGGTTATGGCGGGCTGGATCCGCTGGTGGCGGTGCTGATGGGGCTGGTGCCGGCGCAGGGCTGGCTGATGGTGAGCGCGGCGGATGCGGCCGTCGGCGTGCGGCTGGCGCTGGTTCCGGCGACGTCTGGCCCGGTGATGTTGGCGACATCGCCGCTCTTGAGTTTTGGCGGGCTGACGCTGGCAGCGGCCAATGGGCGGCTGCTGCTTTCAGGCGAGGCGGCTTCGCTGGAGGCTGTTTTGACCGAGGCCGGCGTGCCGGCGGTGCGCCTGTTGCGAGTGGGGGCAGAGCAGCGGGTGTTTTTCGCGCCCCTGGGCTGAACGTGTTTGGGTTGAATCTCTTTTTCAGGATTTTTTGGGAGACGGATGATGGCGAAATTTGCGAGTGATTTTGTGCTGGATGCGAGCCTTGCCGCAGTGAGCCAGGCGACGCGGATAGTGGCGCTGGTGGGGCAGCCGGCGAGCTTTGCCGCTGCTGACGCCGGGAAGCTGGTGGAGGCGGCGATGGCGCCGGCCGATTTCAGCGTGGGTGACGGAGATATTTCGGGGCGCAAGGTGGCGGTGGCGGCCAAGCTGGGGCTGAATGTGCTGACGCCGGGAACGGCGGACCATGTGGCGCTGCTCGATGATGTGAACGCGCGGCTGCTCTATGTGACCACCTGCCCGGCGCAGCTGCTGCCAAGCGGCGGCACTGTCAACATCGCGTCGTGGAATGTCGAGATCGGCGACCCGATCTGAGTCTTTGCGGGCGCGGTTTTGGGCAGGAGGGGCGGATGACGATGTATGCCAAGGATCCGGCGGCGGCGCTCGGCTACGGCGTGGACTGGGCGGCGGACTATCTGACCGGCCAGTCGATTGCCGCGTCGAGCTGGGCGGTGGTGCCGGCGGAGGCGGGGGGGCTGATGGCCGAGACCCCGCTGATCGAGGGCGGGCGGACGCTGGTGACGCTGACCGGCGGGCGTGCGGGCTGTGTGTACCGGGTAACCAATCAGGTGACCTTTTCGGACGGGGGGCGCGATGAGCGTTCGCTGCTGGTGCGGGTGGAGGAGCGGTGATGGCGGTGATGGAGCTGGACAAGGGCGGGCCGGTTGTCAGCCTGGCCGAATGCAAGGCCTATCTGCGCCTTGAGCGCGACGAGGATGACGCTGTTCTGGCCGGGCTGCTGCGCACGGCGACGGGGCTGTGCGAGGCCTTTGTCGGCCAGTGGCTGATGGTCCGGGCAGCCGAGCAGCCGATGGCCGTGTGCGGCGACTGGCAGCGGCTGCGGGCGCTGCCGGTGCGGGCGGTGGTGTCGGTGATCGACGGCGAGGTGGCGCTGCCGGGGGAGGCCTTTGAAGCTGATGTGTCGGTGGACGGACTGGGCTGGGTGCGGCTGACGGCGCCTGCGGGGCTGGTTTTGCCGCGCGTGCGCTTCGAGGCGGGACTGGCGGACGACTGGAACAAGGTGCCCGAGCCGCTGCGCCACGGGATCGTGCGGCTGGCCGCGCATCTCTACACGCACCGCGATGCCGCTGACGCGGGGCCGCCGCCGGCGGCGGTGGCGGCGCTGTGGCGGCCGTGGCGGCGGCTGAGCCTGGGCTGAGCCGGGCAGACAGGAGCGGAACATGGGTGGACGAATGGAGCTGGCGGGCCGGCTGAGCGAACGTGTGACCATTGAACATTGGCAGGAGAGCCGCGATGCGGCCGGGCTTTCGGACGGGGCCTGGGTCGTCGACGGCGTGGTGCCGGCGCATGTCGCGCTGGATGCGGCGGTGAACGGGGACGCGGTGATGGGTGATGCCGAGCGGACGGTCGCACGGTTGCGGGTGACGCTGCGGGCGCCGCAGCGGCTGGGGGTGACCTCAAGGCTGTGGTGGCGCGGCGAGCGGTTGACGGTGCTCGGCGTGGTGCGCGATCCCGAACAGCCGGACCGGCTGGTGGCGCGCTGCCGGAGTGCGGGGTGATGGTGAGCGAAGCTTGGATGCAGGCGCTGGCGCGCGCCGGGGCGGCGCGGGCAGACGCCGCCCGGCGGGCCCGGCTGGAACGGCTGGCTGATGACATTGACGCGGCATTTGAGGGCACGGTGGCGACGGAGACCGACGAGGCCGGGGTGCGGCTGGCGGCGCGGGGTTTGCGGGCGCGGGTGTTTGGCAGCCGCCGGCGCGGGCCGGACCCGCGGCTGGCGTGGCTGGCGGCCTGGCTGATGATGGGGGGCTATTGAGATGGGTGCGAGCCTGGCGATGCAGCGGCTGATGGTGGCCGCACTTTCGGGACTGGACGGGGTGAATGGGGTGTTTGACGGGCCGCCGGCGGACGCGGAACCGCCCTATCTGGTGATCGGGCCAGAGCTATTGAGCGACTGGAGCACCAAGAGCGGGGCTGGGCATGAGCACCGGGTGCAGGTGCGGGTGTGGGATCGGGGCCGGAGCGGCGCGCGGGTGCGGCCGCTGATGGCGGCGGTGGAGGCTGCACTCGCTGATCTGGGCGGGACGCTGGACGGACATCGGCTGGTTTCAAGCCGCTTTGTGCGCGCGACGGTGCTGGGCGACGGCGACGACTGGATTCAGGGTTTGGTGGAATTTCGGCTGCGCAGCAGCGCGGTGGCTTGAACGGGAGGACGGAGCGATGGCGATGGAAAAGGGCAGCGCATTCTTGCTGAAGATCGGCGACGGGGCGAACCCGGTGGTGTTCAGCACCGTGGCCGGTCTGCGCACGACGCAGATGACGATCAATGCCGAGACGGTGGTGGTGACCAACCAGGGCTCGGGCGGGTGGCGCGAGCTGCTGTCGGGGGCCGGCGTGCGCTCGGTTTCGTTGAGCGGGGCGGGGGTGTTTACTGGCTCGGCGGCGGAGGTGCGGATGAAGGCCAATGCGCTTTCAGGCGTGATCGATGATTATCAGGTGGCGTTTGAGAGCGGCGAGACGGTGACGGGGCGTTTCTTGCTGACGCGGCTTGATTATTCGGGCGATTTCAATGGCGAGCGGACCTATACGCTGGCGCTGGAGAGCTCTGGCCCGGTGGTGACCGCGTGAGGCCGGCGAACGGCGCACGCGGCGAGGCGGCGCTGGTGCTGGGCGGCGAGACGCTGGTGCTGCGGCCGAGCTTTGGCGCGCTGGTGGCGGCCGAGGCGGAGCTGGGACCGCTGTTTGCGCTGGTCGAGCGGGCGGCGGGCGGCGGGCTGACGCTGAGCGAGATGGCGGGGCTTTTCTGGCATTGCCTGGCCGAGCGGCCTGAGGGGCTGACGCGCGAGGGCTTTGGCGAGGCGCTGCTGGCGGGCGGGCTGGCGGCGGCGACGCCGGCGCTGCGGCGGCTGCTGGAGCAGAATTCTGGCCGGGCGATGACGGCGCAGACCTTTGGGGCTGCAGCGCGGCTGGCCTTGCGGCTGGCGGTGCTGGAGCTGGGCTGGCGGCCCGACGACTTCTGGGCGGCGACGCCGCAGGATCTGATCGATGCGCTCGGCCTTGGGCTGGCGGTGGGCGGTGAGGCGGCGCCGATCGATGGCGCGCTGCTGGCGCGGATGATGGAGGCTTTTCCCGATGATTGAGCAGGATGGGGCGCTGGAGGCGCTGGTGGTGCAGGTGCGCGCCGACACGAGCGGCTTCATGGCCGGGGTGGCCGATGTGCGGCGCGAGCTGGACGGGCCGCTGGCGCAGGGGGTGGAGCGGGCAGGCACGTCGATCGAACGGTCTTTGGCGCGGGCGGTTGTGAATGGCCGTGTGGGTTTTGAGGATCTGCGCCGGGTGGCGCTGCGCTCGCTTGCCGACATTGCCGCGAGTGCGCTGCGGACCGATCTTTCCGGGCTGTTCGGGGGCGCGTCGGGGGGCGTGCTGGGCGTGTTGGGCAACACGGTGGCCGGCCTGTTTGGCGGCGTACCAGGACGGGCGACGGGCGGGCCGGTGACAGCGGGCCGGGCCTACCGCGTGGGCGAGCGCGGGCCGGAGACCTTTGTGCCGCAGGCGGCGGGGCGGATCGAGCCGGCAGGCAGCGGTGGCCGGCCGGCGACGGTGAATGTGACGGTGAATGTGGCGGCGCCGCGTGAAGCGAATGCGGCGGTGATGGCGCAGACGGGCACGCAGGTGGCGCGGGCGGTGCGCCGGGCGCTTTCGGGCGGGAGCAATTTGTGATGCGGCACTGGCTGGCGGCAAAGGCGGACCAGGGGCGCAGGCGCTGGGTGAGCCGGTTTGATCCGCGCTATTGGACAGTGGATTTTCCGCGCCCGATGATGGCGTCAGTAACGACCCTGGGCGATCATGGGCTAGCGGTTGATGCGGTGTTCTTGCGGTCGAACGATCTGGCGGGGCTGATCTGGGAGTCCGAGGATCGCTGGTCGCACCCGCTGCTGGCGCTGGAGACGGCGCGGGACTATCGCGGGCTGACATTGCGGTTTCGCGTGCGGATCGAAGGTGATGCGCTGCCGCTTGATGCGGTCAACGGCCCGGTGTTGACGATCGAGGGGCGTGACGCAGCAGGTGCGGTGCGCAGCTGGTTTGTGCGGCTGTGGAATTATGCATCGGGCGATCCGCGCGACGCCGAGGTGGTGCTTGACTTTGATGCGCTCGATGGGGGCTTTTTGCTGCCGGCCGAGGCGGATCCGGTGTTTGCCGGCGATATCGACCGGATGTTCATTTCGCTGGTCGCGGCGGGCTATGACGGGGTGGAGGCGCCGCTGCCGGCGCCGGCGAATGCGCGGCTGATCCTGAGCGAGATTCGATGTGACGGGGCCGGCGCGACGATTTCGGCCGGCGACGCCTTTCTGCCGCCGCACGGGCTGCGCATCGCCAGCGGCTATGACGACAGCTACAACCAGTCGCCCGAGCGGATGCTGGAGGCGATGTTCGCGCTCGGTTACCGGGGGGCGCTGGTTCATTATCTGGGCATGAGCCATTTTCCGGGGCTGCGCTGGGACGCGGGCGAGGGGGCGTATCTGGCGCATGGCGGCGAGCCGGTGTGCTTGCCGGCGCTGGCCTGGCATGCGGACTTTCTGGCGCGCGCGCGCGCCCTTGGGTTTTCGCCGATCCTGTCGCTCTCATTCGAGCTTTTTGACGAGAATTGCCCTTCGGCTTGGCCGCAGCGTGATGTGGACGGGGCACGGGGGCTGACGGGCTGGGTGCCGCCGTCGTCATTGCTGTCGCCGGCGGTGCCGCAAGCGATGAGCTGGCTTCAGGCGGTAGCGGTGGCCTTCATCGGGCTGGCGGCGGATGCGGGCGTGAGCCTCAATTTCCAGATCGGCGAGCCATGGTGGTGGGTGGGGCCGGACAAGCGGCCCTGCTTCTATGACCCTGCGACGGTGGCATTGTATCTGGCCGATACCGGGCTGGTGGCGCCGCCGATCGCGGACATTCGCGCGGTGTCGATTGCTGCGGAGCGGGATTTTCTCGATTGGTGCGGGGCGCTGCTGGGCACGGCGACGCTGGATTTGCGTGATGCGGTGAAGCTGGCGTTTCCGGGCGCGCAGGTGCTGCTGTTGTTTTATGCGCCGCAGGTGCTGGAGGCGGCCGCACCTGAGCTGATCCGGGCCAATCTGCCGCTGGCCTGGGCGTCGCCGGCCTTCGATGTGTTGCAGCTCGAGGACTATGATTTCGTCACGCTCGGTGACTTTGCCGGGCAGCGGCGCGGACGCGCGGCGGTGACCGAGCGGTTGGGCTATCCGCTTGCCAAGCAACATTATTTTTCGGGCTTTGCGAATGTGCGGGCGGACTGGCTGCCGATCGCCGAGGCGGCCTTTGCCGCCATGGCGCGCGGGGTGCCGGAGACCTTTGTCTGGGCCTGGCCTCAGGTGGCGCGTGACGGCTTCACCGTGTTTGCCGCTGGCGATGGGGAATTGGAGGATGATGTGCAGGTGTTTCATGATGTGCGCTTTCCGCTTGACCTTGGCTTTGGCGCAGCGGGGGGGCCGACTTTCTCGACGCAGGTGGTGGTGACCGGATCGGGGCATGAGCAGCGCAACAGCCAGTGGAGCGATGCACGCCAATCCTATGATGCGGGGCTGGGGGTGAGATCGGAGGCGGATCTGGCCGCGCTGCTGGCGTTTTTTCGCGCGCGGCGGGGACAGGCGCATGGCTTTCGGTTCAATGATCCGATCGACAATCGCTCTTCGGCCTTTGGGGTGCCGTTGACGGCGACGGACCAGCGGCTGGGGGCCGGCGACGGCGGGCAGACGCGCTTTGCGCTGGTGAAGCGCTACGGCGAGGGCGCGGATGAGCAGGTGCGGCGGGTGACGCGGCCGATTGCGGGCACAGTTCGGGTTGCCGTGGATGGGGCCGAGCTGTTTGCGGGCTGGGCCCTGGACGCGGGGGGCTGGATCGATTTCGAGACAGCGCCGCTGCCTGGTGCGCTGGTGAGCGCGGGCTTCGAGTTTGACGTGCCGGTGCGTTTTGCGACCGACCAGATCGATGTGTCGATTGCCGGGTGGCGGGCTGGCGAACTGCCATCGGTACCGCTCGTCGAAATTCGCGAGGATTGAGGCGATGAGCGATTTTTCACCGCGGCTGGAGGCGCCGCTGACGTCGTTGGCGCTGTGCTGGCGGGTGGTGCGCGCCGATGGGGCGGCGCTTGGCTTCACCAGCCATGACCGGCCCTTGATGATCGACGGAATGCGCTATGAGAGTGCGCCGGGGATGACGCCTTCCGCCATCGAGCGCGGCGACGGGCTGGATATCGACACGCTCGAGGTGTCGGGCGCGCTGGCGTCGGATTCGATTGCGGCGACGGACTTGCTGGCGGGTCGCTATGACGGGGCTTCGCTCAGCATGTTCATGGTCGATTGGGCGGCGCCCGATGCCGGCCGGCGTGAACTGGCGCAAGGGCGGCTGGGCACGGTGCAGGCGGGTGCGGGCGCTGATGCCGGCTTTGTGGCGGAGCTGCGCGGGCCGAAAGCCGTCTTTCTGGACGTCGCGGTGGAGAGCTATTCGCCCGAGTGCCGGGCGGAGCTTGGCGACCGGCGCTGCAAGGTCGACCTGCGGGGTCGGACGCTGATCGTCGAGAGCCTTGGGGCCGATGGGTCGCTGCTGCGGCTGCCTGAGGGGTGGGGCGACGGCGAGGCCATGCTTGAAGGCATTGTTCGGGTGATGGCGGGGCCGTCGGCCGGGCTGGAGCGGCGGGTGGTGGCGCGAGCGGCCGATGGCCTGCTGCTTGACGAGCCGCTGGATCTGGCAACGGGCACGCCCGTGCGCTTGCAGCAGGGCTGTGACAAGCGCTTTGCCACCTGTGTGGGCCGCTTTGGCAATGGCCAGAATTTCAGAGGCGAGCCGCATGTGCCTGGCGGCGACTTGCTGACGCGCATTGCCGGACTTTGAGCGTGATGGGTGATTTGGCGGGACGGGCGGCTGTGGTTGCGGCGGCGCGGGCGTGTGTGGGCACGCCGTTTCGACCGCAGGGGCGGGTGCCGGGGCTGGGGCTGGACTGTGTGGGGGTGGCGCTCGCAGCAGCCCGGGCGGCAGGCGGCGCGGCGCGGGACTGGCCCTTGCCGCCCTATCGGCTGGGCGGGGACCATGATGCGAGCATGCTGGCGACGCTTCAGGCGATTGGCTGCACGCCCGTCGACCGGGGCGAGCCGGGGGATCTGCTCGTTCTCGCACCGCGGCCACGCTTGCGACATCTCGGCATCCTGACCGGTAGCGGGCTGGTGCACGCCCATGCCGGCCTTGGCCGCGTGGTTGAGGGGCCGATCTCGGCCGATTGGCAACAGGTGGGGCATTGGCGCCTGCCGGGAGTGGATTGAGCGACGGCGACGATTATTCTTGGCGCGGTCGGGCGGGCGATCGGGGGGCCGATCGGCGGGATTGTCGGCTCGTTGGCGGGCGGGTTCGTTGACCGTGCCGTTTTTGGCGGCGGCGGCCGCGATGTCGGCCGGCTATCCAACCCGATGGTTCAGAGCTCGGCCTATGGCGAGGCGATTCCGTTTGTTTTTGGGCGGATGCGCGTGGCCGGCAATGTGATTTGGAGCAGCGGGATCGACGAGCAGGTTGACAGCGCGGGCGGGGGCAAGGGCGGTCCGGCGACTAACCAGTACAGCTATTCATCATCCTTTGCCGTGGGCCTGACGGCGCGCCATATTGCGGGCATAGGGCGCATCTGGGCCGATGGCCGGATGATCCGCGACGGCGACGGGGTGTGGAGCCTGCCTGTGCAGATGCGGCTGCATCTCGGCAGCGAGCAGCAATTGCCCGACCCGCTGATTGCTGCGGCTGAGGGCGACGGGCTGGCGCCGGCTTATCGCGGGCTTGCCTATGCGGTGTTTGAGGATCTGCCGCTGGCCGATTTTGGCAATCGCATCCCCAATCTCAGCTTCGAGGTGATTGCCGATGACGGCGCTGCGGGGCTGGATTTTGCCGGGGCGGCCGCCGGGCTGGCGGCGCAGGCCGGAGACAAGGGCATCGCGCTTGGCGCCGAGGGTGGATTTCCGGAGTTGTCCGGCTTTGTCGCGGCGCGGGCGGGGTCGCTTGGCACCAATCTTGCGCCGATTGTCGAGGCGCTTGGGATAGCGGTGAGTGATGATGACGGTGCGCTGACGTTGCGGCGGGTCGCGGACCCCGCAGCTTTTGCGCCAGGCATCACGGGCCTTGAGCTTGATGCCGTGATTGATTGCCAGGCGCGGCCCGTTTCGGGCGGAGACGGGCTGGACGAACGGACGCCAGCGGACCGGCAGACGCTGGCCGGCGGCGAGCAGGCGGACAGCCTTGAGATCGGGCATTATGCGGCCGACCGGGATTATCTCGCCGGATTGCAGCGTGTCCGCCGGTCTGCGGGACAGCGTGTCGAGCAGTTGGTCCTGCCGGTGGCGATGGCGGCTGGCCGCGCCAAGGCGCTGGCGGCCGAATTGCTGGTGCAGCGCCGCGCCGGGCGGCTGACCCGGGTGTTGCGCTTGCCCTGGCGCTTTGTCGCCCTGACGCCAGGCACACTGGTGCGGGTGAGCGATTTGCGGCGGTATGGCGGGTGAGAGAGCAGCGTTTTCAAGGTTTTGTCGTTTCGCTCTCGCTGGAACGGATCGGTGTGGCCAGTGCCGAGGAGATTTCTGGAGACGCTGGCAGGCCGCAGCTGTTTGATGATGCGCCGCCGGGGCCGACGACGCTTGTTGTGACAGAACTGCCGAGCCTTGGCGGCGGGGCGCTGACGGCGCCGCGTGTCCATGTCTTTGCGGCCGGCGAGCGGCCGCAGTGGCGGCGGGCGGCGATCGAGCTGAGCCAGGATGCGGGCTTGTCCTTCGCTTTTGCGGGCGCGGTCAATGTTCCGTGCATCATGGGCCAGCTTCGCGCGGACCTGCCGGCGGGACAGACGGCAAGCTGGGATCATCATTCGGTGATCGACGTCGAGCTTCTGAACGAGGAGATGTGGATCGAGCCGGCATCGCCGGGAGCGGTGTTGCAGGGGGCCAATCTGGCGCTGGTGGGCGGCGAACTTGTGCAGTTTGCTGATGTTGAGCCAACCGGGCCGGGGCGTTTTCGTCTCCGCAGGCTCCTGCGCGGCCGATATGGCACCGAGGCCGCCGCTGGCGGTCATCTCGCGGGGCAGTCGTTCGTCATGGTTCAACCGGCGTCACCCTTGATGCTGGATCTGCCGCTTGACGCCGTGGGACGCGGATATGCCCTTCGTGCCGCGGGCGCTGGTGATGACGGGACGTTGACAACGCCGCTGACGGTGGCCGGTCGGTCGCTACGGCCTCTGTCGCCCGCCCATTTGCGCTTGCGGCGCGCGGGTGATGACGTGCTGGCGTCATGGGTTCGCCGGAGCCGCGCGGGCTTTGCCTGGCTTGATTTTGCCGATGCGCCGCTGGGCGAGGAGCGCGAGCTTTACGAGGTTGTCGTGCGGGTCGATGGCACCGAGCGTCGGCGGATCGAGCAGGCTGGCGCGACCTATATCTATGCCGCAGCGGACCGCTTGGCGGACGGGGGCGGTGCGCTGGTCGAGATCGAGGTGGTGCAGATCAGTGCATCTGTTGGTCCGGGCGACCGGTTGGCTGCAGCAATCATGCTGGGCTGATCCTTGCAGTCTTACGTTCCGACAGACCAGATTATCAGGAGTGAGAACGATGAATATGACGCCGCGCAATCAACTGGCTCTGCTTGCAGCGGGGCAGGCGCAGAAGGAGGTGACCCATAACGAGGCGCTGCTGACGATCGACAAGCTGCTGCATCCGTCGGTCAAGTCTCGCGCGCTGAGTGCTCCGCCGAGCGATCCTGTGCTCGGCCAATGCTGGATTGTGGGGGCAGCTGCAACGGGCGAATGGACAGGCCAGAGCGGCGCCATCGCCGTATTCGAGGGCGGGGGCTGGCGGTTTGTATCGCCAAGGCTTGGGTTGATGACCTGGATCGAGGATGAGGGCACGATGGTGGTTTGGCGGGGTGAGTGGAGCGCGGGATGGCCGGTCAGCCAGTTTGCGCCAGTGGCGCCCGCCAGCATGTCGCTGCCAGTCGGTGGCGCCATGGTTGATGAGGAACTGCGCCAGAGTTTTGCCTCCCTAGTTGCGATATTGCAGTCGCTTGGCTTGGTTGCATGACAGGTGGCTGATTTCCTTTTATCATTGTGTCTTGGCGGCAACAAAGTGCGTCATTCCGTACTTGCCTTGCCTCTATGCGCTGGGTTAGAGCAAACAGTGGTAGAGACACCCAAGCACGAAAAGGGGAACATGATGCGGAAGTTTATTTTCGGGGTGGCGCTTGGCACGACCATCCTCGCGGGCCCGGCCCTCGCCAAGGACAAGACTTGGTACATCGGCGCAGAGGCCGGTGCCATTCTGCTCCAGAATCAGCTTTTCGACATCAGCAATGCGGCCGGCACCGCGGTGACGACGGACGCGTTCCGCACGAAGTATGAGGTGGGCTATGATGTCGGTGGCAACATCGGCTATGACTTTGGCCCATTCCGCGCCGAGTTCGAGGTGGCCTACAAGGACAACAACCTTGATCAGGTGAACTTCCTGCAGCCGGTTCCCCCCATTCGCCTGTTTTCCGGCAACCCGTCGTCGGCGGTGAATGCCGTCAATCCGGGTGCGGATGGCAACGCCCGCGTGCTTTCGTTCATGACCAACGGCCTGGTCGATTTCGGCGGCAAGGACATGAACCTCGGCGCCTACATCGGTGGCGGCGTTGGTATCGCGCGCGTGCAGCACTCGCAGCTTCAGGTGGCGAAGTTCGGTCAGGCCTTTATCAACGACAGCGACACCGGCTTTGCGTGGCAGGCGCTGGCCGGCGTTTACAAGCCGATCAGCAAGAATGTCGACCTCGGCCTGAAGTATCGCTACTTCAATGTGCCCGACGTCAACACCTTCACCACCAATGGTCTTGAAACCGAGACCAACTATCGTAGCCACAGCATTCTGGTGACGCTGGCCTACAACTTCTTCACGGAAGAGCCGGCCGCGCCGCCGCCGCCGCCGCCCCCGCCGCCGCCGCCGCCGCCGCCGGCTCCGCTGCCGCCGTGCCCGCCGGCTGCTGTGACACCCGGACCGTTTCTCGTGTTCTTCGATTGGGATAAGTCGGCGATCACGGCTGAAGCCGCAGCCATTCTCGACCGTGCGGCCGAGCAGTTTGCGGCGACGGGCCAGACCAGCGTTGCGCTGGCCGGCCATGCTGACACCTCAGGTCGTGACACCTACAACGTCCAGCTGTCTCAGCGTCGTGCTGATGCTGTGAAGGCGTATCTGGCTGGCAAGGGTGTGCCCGAAGCTGCCATGGTGACCGAGGCCTTTGGTGAAAGCCGGCCGCTGGTTGACACGGCCGACGGTGTGCGCGAACCGCAGAACCGCCGGGTGGAGATCACCTTCAGCGGTGCTCCGGCACCGATGCCGACCGGGCCCTGCCGTCCGAACTGATCGGCAGGTCTGGCAAGAAAGGAGGCCGTTCCGAAAGGGGCGGCCTCTTTTCTTTTGTCTAGCCATGGCCGCTTCCGGCACGCGCGATCAGTTCAACGCTCAGAATGGACCAGAAACAGGAACGCCGCCGGCGAGTGCCAGCGGCGCCTTGAATTTCTTGTGAAGGGTGTCAGCCGAGGATGCTGCCCAGTTGCAGCGCAACAGACATGTCGCCATCGACCTTCAGCTTGCCCATCATGAACGCCATTTGCGCGTTCTGCTTGCCATTTGCGATCTCGATGAAGTCGTCCATACCGACTTTCACGGTGCAATCGACCGGGCCATCCTCGTTGGATACAATGGCTGGCGACACGGTGTCGTCGATCCGGACCAGGCCCTGATCACCGAAATCGAACTTCACGGACTTCTTGAAATTGCCACCGGCACCGATCCGGCTCTTCATCTGCTCGGTGATTGCGTCCAGGCTCATCAGATCTTCCTCCCAAGGTTGCAGCCTCTGAGGGCAGGCCAAAAAGGGCTGCCTTCTGGCAGCCCTTTCTACACGCAACAAACGCTGTGTCGAGATTACTCGGTGACCGGAGCTTCCTCGGTCGTCTCGGCGCCTTCGGCAGCCGGGGCTTCTTCGGTGGCGGCTTCTTCAGTCGCGCCTTCGACCGGGGCGGCTTCCATGGCCGCTTCGTCGGTGGGCATGGCTTCTTCGACGGCGGGAGCGGTTTCTTCGGTGGTCACCTCGACATTGGTCTCGGCAGCCTTTTCACCGCAAGCAGCGACGAGCACGGCGGCGCCGGCGATCAGGGTGGCAGTCTTCAGCTTGGAAACGATGTCAGCCATGTCATTCTCCTTGAAGGTTTTCGGCGCGGCACATTGCCGTGCCAGAACCGAAGGGCATGGGACTGAAACTCTTATTCCTATGCCTTGAGTGGGGTATTAGCATACCCGCTGGCCGCTACAAATGGGAATTTTTCGGCTCAGGCCGCCTGCTGGCGTGGTGGCACGCGCGCAAGGGCCGCTGGCAGATGACGCAACAGCGCCTCGTCGACAGCTTGCAGATCTGCGCTTCGTCCCAGAGCGGCAAGGCTGGTTACCGGCTCCTGCAGGCCACAGGGCACGATGCCGCCAAAGTGCGACAGGTCGGGCACGACGTTGATTGCCAGCCCGTGATAGCTGACCCATCGGCGCAGGCGCACGCCAATGGCGGCGATCTTTGCCGCACCTTGCGGAGCCTGAGCGTCATCAACCCATACACCGACCTTGCTGCAAATGATCCTTCCCTCTACGTCGAAATCGCGCAAGGCATTGATCACCCAGCTCTCGAGCGCACTGACGAAGCGACGAACGTCGCGGCCGCGGGCTGCCAGATCGAGCATCACGTAAACGACCCGCTGCCCTGGACCGTGATAGGTATAGCGCCCGCCTCGTCCCGCTTCAAAAATGGGGAAGCGGTCAGGGAGCAGAAGCTCCGAAGGCTGCGCGCTTGTGCCTGCGGTGTAAAGTGGCGGATGCTCGACGAGCCATATCAGTTCGGCTGCGCGCCCGTCCCGGATCGCGGCCGCGCGCGCTTCCATTTCGGCGAGCGTCTGGGCATAGTCACTCAAGCCGGGCGAAACGCGCCATTCGGGCGTCATGCAGCGAGGCCGGCGACAAAGGCGCGCAGATCGGCGAGGAACAACTCAGGCTCCTCGAGGCTGGCAAAATGTCCGCCGCGTGGCATCGCCGTGTAGCGCACCACATTGTAGCCCCGCTCGACCATCTTGCGCGGCGGGAAGGCCAGCAGATCATAGGGAAAGGCGGCGACGCCCACGGGCAGTTCGACGCGGCGGCCCTCGGGCATGGAAAAGCCGCCCTCAAGGAACATGCCACGATAGATCCAGCTCGCCGACAGGAAGCTCCGGGTGGTCAGATAGATCATGATGTTGCTGAGCATCCAGTCGAAGCCGTAGGGCGGGTCGACCACGCCGCCGCTCACATCGGACCAGCCGACAAACTTTTCGGCAAACCATGCCGCGACGCCCATCGGCGAATCCATCATCGCAAAGCCGAGGCTCTGGGGCTTTGTGCCCTGCAGTTGCAGATAGGCCGTCTCGCGCTCGCGCACAGCCATGGCTTTCTGCAGCCATGCGATGTCTTCGGGCGTCTCGGGATGGAGATCGGCTGAACGCAGCCCATAGCCGTTGAGATGCAGCGCCCTGGCGCGGGCGCTGTCGAGGCCGATCCAGCCGCCGATCACACAGCCCCAGTCTCCGCCCTGATAGACATATTGATCATAGCCCAGAGCCGGCATCAGCCGGTCATAGAGCCCGGCCACGGCACGCGGCCCGATTGGCGACTTCGGCTTGTCGGACCACGCATAGCCCGGCAGCGAGGGCGCCACGACGTGAAAGGCCGGCATTGCGGGGTCTTCCGGCTCGGCCAGCCGGTCGATGATCGCGTCAAACTCGAGGATTGAGCCGGGCCAGCCATGGGCGATCAGAAGCGGCTGGGCATCAGCCCGCGTCGAACGGCGATGGACCGCGTGCAGGTGGAATCCGTCTCCGACATCCACCCGAACATGGGGATGGCGATTGAGCCGGTTGACCGCTGCCGGCCAGTCAAACTCTTCGAGCCAATAGGCGCGAAGCCGCTCCATATAGTCCCGGTTGGCGCCGTGCGCCCAGCCGGCGTCCTCAGGCTCCTCGAAAAAGCGGAACTCGCGCACCCGGCGCTCGATCCACGCCGCTTCCTCGGCCATCACTGGCACATTGAAGGGCACGGCGCTCATGCGGCCAGTCCCAGCTTGCGCTCCAGCTTGATGCGCTCGAAAATCATGTCACTCGCTTTTTCTGCGATCATGATCGTTGGCGCATTGGTGTTGCCCGAGACCAGATAGGGCATCACCGACGCATCAACCACGCGAAGCCCCTCGACCCCGTTGACCCGGCACTGGCCATCAACAACCGCTGCGTCGTCCACACCCATCCGGCACGTGCCCACCGGATGGTAGATGGTTTCGCCCCATGCGCGCATGGCCTCGACGAGGCTTTCGGGGTCGTTTACCTCAGGTCCTGGCCAGACTTCCTCCAGCCGGTAGCGGTCAAAGGCCGGCTGTCGGCCGATGCCGCGGGCCATTTCAATGCCCCGGCGCAGCGTCTCCACATCTTCGGGGGCGCTCAGATAGCGCGGGTCAATAGCCGGCGGCGCCAGTGGATCGGGTGATGCGAGACGGATGGTGCCTCGGCTCTCCGGCCGCAACTGGCAGATGTGCATCTGATAGCCATGGTCGCTACCCATTTCGCCGCGGCCATGCGGCGAGCCCTTGACCGGCATGAAGTGGATCTGCAGGTCGGGTGCAGCCAGCCCCTCGCGGCTGGGCAGGAAGGCGCCGGTCGGCGTCGGCATATGTGCGCCATTGCCGGTTCGGGCAAAAACCCATTGCCCAAGCGCCTTCATCTTGTTGAGGAATTTCGCATTTGCATTAAGCGTGATCGGTTCCTTGCAAGTCCATTGCAGGATCATGTCGAGATGGTCCTGAAGATTGCCGCCGACATCGCTGCTATCGCACACGACCGGGATGCCCATCGCGCGCAGATGTGCTGCCGGGCCGATGCCCGACAGCATCAACAGTTGCGGCGAGTTGACCGCCCCGCCGCTGAGGATCACCTCACGCGCCCGTAGCGTCTCGCTGCGTCCGCCCCGCCTGTAGGCGACGCCCGCAGCGCGCCGCCCCTCGAAGAGCACCCGCTCGACCTGAACCCCTGTCATTACGGCAAGGTTGGGGCGCTTCTGCACCTCGTCGCTCAGATAGGCCTTGGCCGCCGAATAGCGGGCGCCGTCCTTGATCGTCGCATCATAAAAGCCCGCGCCTTCGAAATGCGGGCCGTTGAAGTCGTCGGTGCGCGGGTAGCCAGCCTGTTCGCAGGCGGCGAGAAAGGCCTTGTTGAGCTCATGGGGCATGGCGCCCTTGCGCGACGTGTGCAACGGGCCGCCGCTGCCATGGAACTCATCGGCCCCGCGCTCGCTGTCCTCGGCACGGCGAAAATAGGGCAGCACGTCGGACCAGCCCCAGCCGGTCAGGCCGAGTTGCGCCCAACGATCATAGTCACTGGCGTGGCCGCGAATATAGACCATGCCGTTGATCGACGACGACCCCCCCAGAACCCGGCCGCGCGGCCAATACATAGGGCGCCCGCCCATCTCTGTCTGTGGAACAGTCCAATAGCCCCAATCAAACTCGCTGTCGGTTTCGGGGGGGATGATCTTCGAGATGCCGGCGGGCATGTGGATGAGCATGCTGTTGTCGCGCCCGCCCGCTTCGAGCAGCAGCACCCGCGTGATGCCGTCAGCCGTCAGCCGGTTGGCCAGTACGCACCCGGCCGACCCGGCGCCTACAATGATGAAGTCCCAGACGTCAGACACAAGCGCCATACGGCCATCCCCAATTCTCTTTTGTTTATCCTAACCCGGCTTTCGGCCTCCGGATACCGGACAAATTGGCAAGGCGCGTCGATGGCCGAAGGCCGATCAGCCCGGCAGCAGGCTCTTGAGGGTGATCGCCGTGTCGGCCAGCGTCGCCGGGTCGACTTCGATGCCGCGCTCGATCAGCGCCTTGCCTTGCACATAATCGCGAACCATGTTGACACAGTCGAGCGCGACCACGCGCTTCCCGCGCAGATAGACAAGGCTGAAAGCGCCCGACGACGGCTCGCCGCGCAGCACTGCCCCGTCATGCCCCATGGACAGACCGACCGTCTGAAGCCGCAGGTCATATTGGTTGGACCAGAACCATGGCACGGCGTGATAGGGCGTCGGCTCGCCAGTCAGTCCCTTCGCCACCACGCCTGCCATGTCATTGGCATTCTGCACCGATTTCGAGCCGGATGATGGCGCTATCGGCGAAGGCATTGGCATGCGCAGCCACGTCGCCGATCGCGAACACGTCAGCAAGCGATGTCCGGCAGAATTCATCGACCCGCACGCCGCCACAGTCTGCGCCCTGCGCGCCCGCCGACAGCAGCGCTTCGGCTTCGGGCTCGATGCCGATGCCCACGACCACCATATCGGCCGGCACCACCTCATTGTCCGCCAGCACGACGCCTGTGACCTGCCCCTCCGCGCCTTCCAGCGCTGCCACGCTGGCGGCCAGCCGCACATCGACACCCGCTGCCCGGTGCCGCTCGGCGTAGAAATCGCCGATCTCCGGCCCCGCCACCCGCGCCAGCAGCCGGGTCATCGCCTCGATCACGGTCACGTGATGGCCTTGTTTCACCAGCACGGCCGCAGTCTCCAGCCCGATATAGCCGCCGCCGACGATGACCACGCGTCTGGCGCCGCCGTCCAGCGCGGCCTTCAGCGCCACAACATCGGCGTGGCTCCGCACGACATGCTGCCCATTCAGCTCGGCGCCGGGGCAGGCCAGCCGCCGCGCGCGTCCACCCGTTGCCCAGATGAGCGCGCCATAGCCGATTGTGCTGCCGTCGCCGCAATGCAGGACATGCGCTGCCGCATCAACTCGCTCGACGCGCCGGCCGCCGAGCATTGTCACGGTGCGCTCATCCCAAAAGGCTTGTGGACGCAGCAACATCCGCTCGAAGTCCTTGTCGCCAGCCAGAAAGTCCTTTGACAGCGGCGGGCGTTCATAGGGCAGTTCGGCTTCTTCGCCGACAATCGCCAGCGTGCCTGCAAAACCCCGCTGCCTGAGCGCGATCGCCGCCTGCGCGCCGGCATGCCCGCCGCCCACGATTGCCACGTCAAACTGCTGCATGATCGACCCTTTGGTTCGCCGTTCCGACAAGCTGTCCTGCTACGCCCGCCCTTGTCGTGCTGCAACCTTCCCAAGCGACCCCAGCCCTGCCAAAAGGCGCAGATGGACCTCGCTGCCCACCCCGATTCCGCCGCCTGGGGCCGTCTTGTCTCGCGCACGCCGCTCGTCCGTCGCCTGCTTGCGCACAATCCGTCTCCCTTCACCTATACCGGCACCGGCACCTTCATCGTCGGGAGCGGCACCGTCGCGGTCATCGACCCTGGCCCCGCCGATCCGGCACATGTCGACGCGCTGATCAAGAGCCTGGCAGATGAAACCGTCAGCCACATCCTCATCACCCACACGCATCTCGACCATAGTCCGGCCGCGCCCGCGCTGAAGGCGGCCACAGGGGCCGAGATTATCGGCTGTGCCCCGCTGGCGCTGGCGGATGATGGCCCGCGGGCGGATGCCGGCTTCGATGCCACCTATGCGCCTGACAGGGTGATGCAGGAGGGTGACAGCGTGTCCGGCCCCGGCTGGACGCTGAGCGCGGTCGCCACGCCGGGCCACACCAGCAACCATCTGTGTTTTGCTCTGGCGCAGGAGAAGGCGCTGTTCACGGGCGATCATGTCATGGGCTGGTCGACCACCGTCGTCGCCCCGCCCGACGGCAACATGACCGACTATATGGCCAGCCTCAAGAAGCTGCTGGAGCGCGATGACCTTGTCTATCATCCCACCCACGGGGATGCCGTGAGCGACCCGCAGCGCTTCGTGCGCGGCCTGATCACACACAGGAAGCAGCGCGAAAACCAGATTCTCGGGCATCTTGAGGCCGGTTCTCAAGCCATCCCCGACATGGTCGCCAAAATGTATGCCGGCGTCGACAAGCGGCTTCATCCCGCCGCCGGCCGCTCGGTCCTCGCCCATCTGATCGACCTGCAAGCGCGCGGCCTTGTCATGGCGGGTGCCGACAGTCTCTGGAAACGCGCATGATCCGCCTTGGTCTCGGTCTCGTGCTTGGCCTGGTGCTGGCCTTTCTTGCGGTCAACCAGCTTCCCGAGCGCTTGCCATCCTGGCTCGGCGGCCGCCCCGATGTGCTCTCGGTGGCCGACGCGACACTCACAGCGGTCAAGCGTGAGGCGCGTCTCACCGTTTTCACCGCGCGCCTCAACGCCACCATCACGTCGCGCACGTCGCGTCTCGGCGGCCTCATCAAGGCCTCGAAGACCCTGATCATCCCCGGCACGATTCGCTACGAGGTCGATCTTTCGGGCCTGAGCCTTGATGACATGCGCTGGAACCGGGCTGAAAACAGCCTGACGATTTTCGCGCCGCGCCCTCAGATTGCCGGCCCCGAGGTCGATCTGGCCCGTGCTGTCGAATACAAGGACGGGGCCTTTCTGCTTGCCGTCACCGATGTCGAAGCGGCCTTTGACGAGGCCAATCGCAAGGCCGTGGCCGCGACGATGCGTGAGCAGGCCGCTGCGCGTGTGCTGGTCGACCTTGCCGATGATGCCGCGCGCGATGTGATCGGCGAAATGTTCCGCCTGCCGCTCGCCACCGCCGGCCACCCCGACACAAAGGTGAAAGTGACATTTGTCGCGCCACCCCGTAAAACGCGCGGCCCACAGGTCACTGAGGACTGAACATGGACGCAAGGCTCAACCCGCTCGGCGCAGGCGCGCCCGCCACCGACATCAAGGCGGAGATCAGGCGTCTCGCGCGCGAGAAGAACGCGGTCATTCTGGCGCACTATTACCAAGACCCTGAAATCCAGGACCTTGCCGATTTTGTGGGCGACAGTCTCGATCTCAGCCGCAAGGCGGCTGCGACCGATGCTGATGTCATCGCCTTTTGCGGCGTCAAGTTCATGGCCGAAGTCGCCAAGATCCTTTCGCCTGACAAGACCGTCGTGCTGCCCGACCTCAAGGCCGGGTGCAGCCTTGAAGACAGCTGCCCGCCCGAGCAGTTCGCCGCCTTTCGCCGCGCGCACCCGGACCATCTCAGCCTGACCTACATCAATTGCTCGGCAGCGGTGAAGGCCGAGTCCGACATCATCGTCACCTCTTCCTCGGCCGAGAAGATTATCAACCAGCTGCCCGCCGACCAGAAGATCCTGTTCGCGCCCGACAAGCATCTCGGCGCGTGGCTCAACCGCAAGACCGGGCGCGACATGCTGCTCTGGGATGGCTCGTGCATCGTCCATGAGCGCTTTTCGGTGACCGAACTGCTCAAGCTGAAAGCGCAACATCCGGCGGCCCCCGTGCTGGCGCACCCCGAATGCCCGGCGGCCATCCTCGATCTGGCCCATTATGTTGGCGCCACTTCGGGCATCCTGAACTATGCGCTCAACTCGCCCGAGCCGGTGCTCATTGTCGCCACTGAGCCGAACATCATCCACCAGATGCAGCTGAAAGCCCCGCACAAGACCTTCATCGGCGCGCCGGGGGCTGATGGCAATTGCGGCTGCAACATGTGCCCCTATATGGCGCTCAACACGCTGGAAAAGCTGCACATGGCGCTGCGCGATCTGAAGCCCGAAATCACCGTTCCCGAAGATGTCCGCCTGCGGGCCAAGGTGAGTCTCGATCGTATGCTCGAAATGTCCGCCGCCGTCTCGCCGGTCCCCATCCGTGGCGATTGATTTTCCTGTGCTCGTCGAAGGCTTCGACACCAAGGCCTTCATCGTTGCCACGCTCGCCGAAGATCTGGGACAGGGCGGGGACATCACGTCGGCCGCCACCATCCCTGCCAGCGCCACGCTGACCGCCACCATGAACAGCCGCGATCAGATCATCGTCGCCGGCCTGCCGCTGGCGGCTGCTTTCTTCCAGGCCCTCGATCCTTCAGCCCAAATCGACGTGCACGTGCCCGAAGGTGCCGCCGCCGCCCCCGGTACCACCTTGATGACCATTCACGGCAACGCCCGCGCCGTGCTCGCCGCCGAGCGCAGCGCGCTCAACACCGTCCAGCACTTGAGCGGCATCGCCAACGAAACCCGCAAATATGTCGATGCCATCGCCGGCACCAGCACAACCCTGCTCGACACGCGCAAAACCCACCCCGGCCTGCGCCTCCTCGAAAAATACGCCACAAAACAGGGCGGTGCCACCGACCACCGCCTTCGCCTCGATGACGGCGTGCTCATCAAGGACAATCACATCGCAGTGGCCGGCTCGGTCCACGCCGCCGTCGCCGCCGCGCACGCGGCAGGGCTGCAAAACATCGTCGTCGAAGTCGATACACTCGATCAGATCGAGCAGGCGCTCGCCGCCGGTGCCGATCGCCTGCTGCTCGACAATATGGGCCCACCCATGCTCCGCGAAGCGCTCGCCATCATCGCAGGCCGCGTACCTGCCGAAGCCTCGGGCGGGGTCACCCTCCAGACCATCCGCGCCATCGCCCAAACCGGCGTCAATTTCATCAGCGTCGGCCGCATCACCCAAAGCGCGCCATCCGCCGATATCGGCCTCGATTTCGGCTGATCCCAAATTGGGCTGGTCGCTGCACCGCACACGAAACAGTCAGATATGCTATACTGTCTTTTTGAAAGACAGGCACGATGGCCATTATCGAAAATCACGCCGTAAAAAATAGCAACGTCGACCAGCATGCGCGGGATCCGGTCTGCGGCATGACGGTCGATCCACAAACCACCGTCCACCATGCAACGCACAACGGCAATGAACAGCATTTCTGCTCTTCCGGCTGCAGGGCAAAGTTCATCGCCGACCCGGAGCGCTATCTTTCACCCGCGCCAAAGCTCGCGCCCTCGGCGCAACCCGGTGCCATCTGGACTTGTCCGATGCATCCCGAAATCCGCCAGCAAGGCCCGGGCAATTGCCCGATTTGCGGCATGGCTCTCGAACCTGAAGAACCCGCGCCAGACAACGCACCCAATCCCGAGCTGGTTGATTTCACCCGTCGCCTCTGGGTCGCAGGCGTGCTCAGCGTGCCTTTGCTGCTCATCTCGATGGTCGCCGATATGCTCGGCCTGCGGATCGTCAGCCCTGCTGCCTCGCCATGGGTGCAACTGGCGCTGTGCGCGCCCATCGTCCTGTGGTCCGGCAAGCCGTTCTTCGAGCGCGGCTGGCGCTCGCTCAAGACCCGGCGGCTCAACATGTTCTCGCTGATCTCGATCGGTGTCGGCTCGGCTTTCGCATACAGCCTCACAGCCACTGTCGCGCCCGGCCTGTTCCCCGCAACCTTCCAGCTCGAAGGTGGCATGGTGCCCGTCTATTACGAAGCCGCCGGTGTGGTCATCGCCCTCGTCCTGCTTGGCCAAGTGCTCGAGCTGCGCGCGCGCGCAGCAACAGGCAAGGCCATCCGCGCGCTCCTCGATCTCGCCCCCAAAACCGCGCACAAGATTGGCGCAGACGGCAGCGAAACCGAAGTCCCCGTCGCCGATATCACTGTTGGTGACAGACTCCGCATACGCCCCGGCGATGCCATCCCGGTCGATGGCGTGGTCGTCGAAGGCCGTTCACCAGTCGATGAATCGATGCTCACCGGCGAGTCGGTCCCAATTGAAAAGCACGCCAATGCGCTCGTCACCGGTGGCACCGTCAATGGCACTGGCAGCCTCATCATCAAGGCCAGTGCTGTCGGTGCCGATACGATGCTCGCACGAATCGTCCGCATGGTCGCGGACGCCCAGCGCAGTCGCGCCCCGATTCAGGCGGTGGCCGACCGTATCTCGGCATGGTTCGTCCCCGCCGTCCTGTGCATAGCCGTCGTGACCTTCATCGTCTGGCTTCTTATCGGTCCCGAGCCGCGCTTCGGCCATGCGCTGCTCAATGCCATTGCTGTGCTCATCATCGCCTGCCCTTGCGCGCTCGGCCTGGCAACGCCGATGTCGATCATGGTTGGCACAGGACGCGGCGCGCAGGCCGGTGTGCTCGTGAAGAACGCCGAGGCGCTGCAAGCACTCGAAAAGGTCAATGTCCTCGTCATCGACAAAACCGGAACGCTCACCGAGGGCAAGCCCAAGCTCATCACCATCGAGGCGATCGGGCACAGTGAGGACACGCTTCTGGCGCTCGCTGCCGCCGTGGAATCAAGCTCCGAACACCCCTTGGCGCAAGCCATCGTCGAGGCCGCACATGAGCGCGGGCTGTCCCTCGGAGCGGTCGTCGATTTTGCATCGCAAACGGGCCTGGGCGTCAGCGCGAGTGTTGATGGCCGGCAAGTCGTGCTCGGCAATGCCGCCCAGTTGCAGCGCGTCGGCGTCGATCCCGCATCAATCGACGCCGCGGCCGAATCTCATCGCGAAAAGGGTGCCGGCGTTATGCTCATCGCCGTCGATGGCGCCCTCGCCGGGCTGCTCGCCGTCGCCGACCCAATCCGCAAAACTGCCCGTTCGTCTCTCGACGCGCTCAAGGCCCAAGGCTTGCGGATCATCATGCTCACCGGCGACAATCCCACCACGGCGGATGCCGTTGCCAAAGCCGTTGGCGGCATCGACGATGTCCGCGCCGGCCTCAAGCCGCAAGACAAGGCGCGCATAATCGGTGAACTCAAGGCGGAAGGGGCCATCGTTGCAATGGCCGGCGATGGCATCAATGATGCCCCTGCGCTGGCGCGCGCCGATGTCGGGCTGGCGATGGGGAGCGGCACCGATGTCGCCATCGAAAGTGCGGGCATGACTCTGGTCGGCGGCGATCTGTCCGCCATCGTCCGCGCAGTTGTCCTGTCCAGAGCGACGATGCGAAACATCAGGCAAAATCTGTTCTTCTCATTTTTATTCAATGGATTGGGCGTGCCTATTGCCGCTGGTATTCTCTATCCTGTCGCCGGCATATTGCTGTCGCCCATGTTTGCCGGTGCTGCAATGGCGCTATCATCGTTTACCGTTGTCCTCAACGCGCTGCGCCTCGGCACTGTCAGACTCCAGTCGCCATAAGGCGGTCGTCAGCCCTTGAGCATCGCCGCTAGCGAGTCCGAGTGCGCTGCTCGCAACGCTGCCAATGCGACGCCCGCCACAGCCGCGCCGCCCGTCTGGCCGATCCGCCGTGTTCGCACAGGTCCCTCGGGTAGGGTTTTTCCCGCCGGCACCGTCACGACATAGCGTCCCTGTCCTTCGCCGAATGCCGCCCCGGCGCTCATCGCTTCCACTTCGGCGCCAATGCCGCCTGCCAGCGCCATTTCGGTCACCGCCACCAGCAAGCCGCCATCAGATACGTCATGCACCGCGCTCACAAGGCCCCCGGCAATCAGCTCACCCACAAATTCGCCAGCAGCGCGCTCTGCTGCCAGATCAACCGGCGGCGGCGGGCCGTCCTCGCGGCCATGGATCTCGCGCAGCCAAATGGATTGGCCCATATGGCCGCCCTCATTGCCAATCAGCCAGATGTCCTCGCCCGCAGCCTTGAAGCCCAGCGTCATCATCTTCTGCCAGTCATCGAGCAGGCCAACACCGCCGATAGCCGGTGTCGGCAAAATCGCCGCCCCGCCGCCCGTCGCCCGGCTCTCGTTGTAAAGGCTCACATTGCCGGAAACGACCGGATAATCCAGCGCCCGGCAGGCGTCGGCCATGCCCTCGATGCACCCCACAAGCTGCCCCATCACCAACGGGTTCTGGGGTGAAGCAAAGTTCAGGCAGTTGGTAATCGCCAGCGGCCGCGCGCCGGTGGCAATCAGGTTGCGCCAGCTTTCCGCCACGGCCTGCCGTCCGCCCTCGCGCGGGTCGGCGAAGCAATAGCGCGGGGTGCAGTCGGTGGTCATTGCCAGCGCCTTCTTCGTGCCATGCACGCGAACCACCGCCGCATCGCCGCCCGGCCGCTGCAGCGTGTCCGCCCCCACCATATGGTCATATTGCTGCCAGATCCACGCCCGCGAGCACAGATCGGCGCTGCCCATCAGCCGCAGCAGGTCAGCACCCACATCCGCACTTTCCGGCACATTGTCCAGCGGTGCGCGCGGCGGCGTCGGCACCCAGGGCCGGTCATATTTCGGCGCGCTGTCGGCCAGCGGATCAAGCGGAATTTCGCCCACAGTCTCGCCGTGGAAGGTCATGGTCAGCATGCCACCCTCCACAACTTCGCCAATCACCGCAAAATCCAGCCCCCATTTGCGGAAGATCGCCTCGGCAAACTCCTCGCGCCCAGGCTTCAAAACCATGAGCATCCGCTCCTGGCTTTCCGAAAGCATCATCTCATAGGGCGTCATGCCTGTTTCGCGGCACGGCACATGGTCGAGGTCGAGCCGCAGCCCCACCCCGCCTTTTGACGCCATCTCGACACTCGACGACGTCAGCCCGGCCGCGCCCATGTCCTGAATGGCCACGATCGCATCCGACGCCATCAATTCCAGACAGGCCTCGATCAGCAGCTTCTCGGTGAAGGGATCGCCCACCTGCACGGTCGGCCGCTTCTCCTCCGAATTCTCGTCAAACTCGGCCGATGCCATGGTCGCGCCGTGAATCCCGTCCCGGCCGGTCTTCGAGCCGACATAGATGACCGGATTGCCGAGGCCGGCGGCCGCCGAATAGAAGATCTTGTCCGCCCGGGCCACGCCCACGGTCATCGCATTGACCAGAATATTGCCATTGTAGCTGGGATGGAAATTGGTCTCCCCCCCCACCGTCGGCACGCCCACGCAATTGCCATAGCCACCGATGCCGGCCACCACCCCTTTCACCAGATGTCGCATCCGCGGCGCTTCAGGGTCACCAAAGCGCAGCGCGTTCATGTTGGCCACCGGCCGGGCGCCCATGGTGAAGACATCGCGCAAAATGCCGCCCACGCCCGTTGCTGCGCCCTGATAAGGCTCGATGAAGCTTGGGTGATTATGGCTCTCCATCTTGAAGATCGCCGCATCGCCGTCGCCAATGTCAATCACACCGGCGTTCTCGCCGGGGCCGCAAATCACCCAGGGCGCCTCTGTGGGCAGCTTCGCGAGGTGCAAGCGGCTCGACTTGTATGAGCAATGCTCGCTCCACATCACCGAAAATATGCCGAGTTCCAGCAAGTTCGGCGCGCGGCCCATGGCCTCCAGCACGCGCGCATATTCCGCCTCGGTCAGGCCATGCGCAGCAACAATCTCGGGCGTGATCTCAGTCATGCGGCTCCCCCTACAAGCTTTGCGCCCGCTCTCCAACAGCCGCCTTTCGATTGCCGCAAACCCCCGCTATTGAAGCCGCTCGCTTCCCGTTGTTCCGAGTTCTCCATGCCCCGCACCCGGCCCGATGGCCGCAAAACCCAGATCGTCATCGTCGGCGGCGGTGCCGGCGGCCTCGAGCTGGTGCGCAAGCTGGCCAGCCACTATGACAAGGATGATTTCGACATCATCCTCGTCGACCGCAACACCAGCCACATCTGGAAGCCGCTGCTCCACGAAGTCGCCGCGGGCAGCCTCGACGCCAATCTCGATGAAGTCGGATACCGGGCGCATGCCTTTCGCTGGGGCTACCGCTATTTCGACGGCGCGCTTGAAGCGATTGACCGCGAGGCGAGCGAAATCATCATCGCGCCCATCCTCGACGATGATGGCTCCGAGGTCATCGGCCGTCACTGCATTCGCTATGATTATCTGGTGCTCGCCGTCGGCAGCGTCTCCAACGATTTCGGTACGCCCGGCGTACGCGAACACTGCCTTAGCCTCGAAAGCCGCAAGGATGCCGACCGCTTTCGCCGCAAGCTGCTCAACCAGTGCTTGCGCGTGTCGCGGCAGATGACCCTCGATCCGTCAGCGCAGGCCTATGCCCGGGTGGCCATCGTCGGCGGCGGCGCCACCGGCGTCGAACTCGCCGCCGAGCTCTACTCTGCCGCCACGGCGCTCGGCTATTACGGTCTGGAGGTGTTCGACGAGAAGCGCCTCGTCGTGACCCTGATCGAGGCCGGCCCCCGCATCCTGCCAGCACTTCCCGACAAGCTCGCCGCCGCCGCCACCGCCGAGCTGGAAGACCTTGGCGTGCGCGTGCTCGCCGGTACGAAAGTCACCGCCGCGACTGCCGATGCCATTGAAACCGAAAGCGGTGAGCGCATCCCTGCCGACATCAAGGTCTGGGCAGCCGGGGTGAAGGGCGCTGATTTCCTTGCCGACATCGGCGGGCTCGAAACCACCCGGACCAACCAGCTCGTCGTTCACCCAACGCTGCAGACCAGCCGCGACGACCGGATCTTCGCTATCGGAGACTGTGCCTATTTCGTCCCGGAAGACGGCGCCAAGCCGGTCCCGCCGCGCGCCCAGGCGGCCCATCAGATGGCCGATACCGCCTATCACAACATCAAGGCCTTGATTGCCGGCAAGGAACTCAAGCCCTTCATCTACAAGGACAAGGGCTCGCTTGTCAGCCTCGCGCGTTACACCACCGTGGGCAGCCTGATGGGCAATCTGGTCGGTGGCCGCATGGCCATCGAAGGTCGCCTCGCCCGGCTCGTTTACGTCAGCCTGTACCGGATGCACCTGTTCGCCATCCATGGCTGGCTGAAGGGGCTCAGCCTGCTGGTCATCGGCCATGTCAATCAGGTGGTCCGCCCCAAGCTCAAGCTGCACTAGTTCCAGCTGAACCGATAGCCATAGGACAGACCCACCGCCGTCTGCCCGCGCTGGCCACGCTCCTGCAACAGCGACGAGCGCATCACCACATCGCCCAGCCGGTCATGGCTGACAAACACCGTCACTGCGCCGTCCCGCCCAAAGGGGCCGAGCAGCTTGGTGATCGACCCAGTCACCCCGGTTGAGACCAGCCCATCCCCAGTTGGCGTCACCGCCAGCCCGGTGTTCGCGGCCTGCTCGGCATTCACGCCGAAATAGGTGTTGGTGAAATTCCGGCCACCCCAGGCCGCGCGCAGCCCGAGTCCATAGCGCCAGCCCGAGCGGACCCCGCCGAGCGCGTCGTTCCAGCTAAGCGTCGTATCCGCCACCAGCCCTTCATGGCCGCCAAACCCCTGCCGCACTTCCGCGCGCAGACGCAGCTTGCCGCGTGCCAGGCTGTATTGGGCAAAGCCGCCGGCCTCACCGGCCAGACCGACATCGCCCATGCCCAGCAGCGCGTCGCTGCCGCCGGTCACCAGAAAGGGTGAGCCACCTGTCGATTCGCGACGGCCGAACCGCAGCTTCACCAGAGGCCCCAGCTTCCAGCCATTCCGGTTCACGACATTCCACCCCAGTCCGTCCGGGATCGACAGAAACACGTCATCCCGGTAGTTGAGCCGCAGATCGGGAAAGATCGACAGTCCCATATCACGGCTGCCCTGCCAGATCGGCGTGTAGAGCGGCGCCACGCCCACACCCAGAACCCATGTCGGCTGCGCCGGCGGCCGTGCCCCCTGCGCCGATTGCGGCACCCCAGGCGCCGGTTGTGCCAATGCGGCAGTGCCAAACAGCAAGGCCGCAAAAACCGAAGAACTCCTTACCATGAGCGGCTCCCAGACGCGTTTCATTCGCATTTGCAAATGCGGCATTGCAAGCCGATGCGCAAGTGGTCTGGTCATTCCCGGAATTCCGCCATTTCGGGAATGCGCGTGAAGGCGATGCGCGGCCCGGCCGATTTCACCGCGCCGAGCCGGTCATGCCCCAATCGCACCGCATCGCGCCCGAACCGCGCATTGACCCGGTCCATTGCTTCCGAAAGCGCGCGCGCCCGTGTTTCTGCCGCCAGATCCGCCGCATCGAACAGCCCGCCTTGCACCGCATCGGCCTCCGAAAGGTCGCTCAAAACCACGCCCACCTGCAGCAGCCGCGCCGCGCCAAATTCCTGGCTCATCTGCTGCCAGAGCCGCTCCAGCGCGCTCAGCAGGGCAGGGGTGTCGAGCACGGCCGTCAGCTTCACCTCGCCCTTCCAGCGCGCCGGCGTGGTCCCCGCCCGCGCTTCCGCCTTCACGCTCAGCCCCAGTCGCGCGCAGCGCTTGCCCGCGCGCCTCAACCGCGTTGCCGCCTTGGCAGTCAGCCGCCGCGTCACCAGCCTGGCTGCCGGTAGCGCCCGCTTGTCGGGCGACAGCACATGGCTGTGCCCGATCGACCTGTTCGATGTCTCGGCGTCCGGCAGGTCAAAGCCGTGCAGCAGCCAGTGCATCCGCTCGCCCCACACGCTCCCCCAGACCCGCCGCGCCGCGCGTGCATCAAGCGCCAGCAGCTGGCCCATGCTGACCACGCCCTGCGCCGCCAGCCGCGCTTCCATCCGCTTGCCCACACCCGGAATGTCCGACAGCGGCAGCCGTCGCAGCCGCGCGGCCATCGTCTCCGCCTCCAAAATGGTCAGGCCGTCGGGCTTCTCCATGTCGGCGGCCATCTTGGCCAGCAGCCGGTTCGGCGCCACGCCAATGGAGGAGGTCAGGCAGGCGCCGACATTGGCCCTGATGCCCGCCTTGATACGCGCCGCCAGCGCACGGACCGCCTCCAGCCCGTTCTCATTGTCCATCAGCCGGCATGCCACTTCGTCGATCGAGCAGACGGCATGAACCGGCACATGCCGCTGCACCTCCTCGACGATCAGATGGTGAAAGCGCACATAATCCTCATGCCGGCCCGGCACCACGATCAGATCGCGGCACAACGCCTTGGCTTCATAGATTTTCGTGCCGGTCCGGATGCCAAAGGCCTTGGCCTCATAGCTCGCCGCGATCGCCGAGGTGGCATCGGTATCAACCGGCGCCACCACAATGGGCTGGCCACGCAGCGCCGGGTTCAGCTGCTGCTCGACGCTGGCGAAATAGCTGTTCAGGTCCAGATACAACCAGCGAAGGGGCCGCGACTCGTCCATGGCCCCTTATTAGCAGAATGAGAACATAAAAAGAACATATCAAGCTGCGACACAAGCCCACTCGCGCAAGCCTGCGCGCTTCGCTAAGCGTCGCGCAAACGAGGGGCGCGATGACAAGCAGCAGCGAGATTTCCGAGGCCGGCCCGGCCGTTGTGCGTGTCGAAGCGGCCATGCTTCATGGCCGCCCGCTGCGCTATTATGATTTCGCCATGGCGGCGTTCGCCGTCATCCTCATCTGCTCCAATCTCATCGGCGCGGCCAAACCGGCCCAGGTGGAACTTCCGCTTTATGGCACGCTCACCTTCGGCGCCGGCATCCTGTTCTTTCCGCTCTCCTATGTGCTCGGCGATGTGCTCACCGAGGTCTATGGCTATGCCCGCGCCCGCCGCGTTGTCTGGGTCGGTTTCGCCGCGTCGATCTTCGCCGCTGCCATGAGCTGGTTCGTCGTCACCCTGCCCCCTGCAGACGGCTATGAGGGGCAGGAGGCGCTCGCGGCCATCTTCGGCCAGGTGCCGCGCATCTTCCTCGCCTCCATTCTGGCCTTCTGGGCGGGCGAAATCGCCAATGCCTTTGTCATGGCGCGCATGAAGGTGCTGACGCGCGGCAAATATCTCTGGACCCGCACCATCGGCAGCACCGTCGTCGGCCAGGGCGTCGACAGCCTGATCTTCTACCCGCTCGCCTTCTGGGGCATCTGGGAGCCGAGCCTCGTCTTCACCGTGCTCGCCACCAACTATCTGCTGAAAGTGCTGTGGGAAGCCGCCCTCACCCCGGTCACCTACAAGGTCGTCGGCTGGTTCAAACAGGCCGAGGGCCTTGATGTCTACGATACGGAGACGGACTTCACCCCGTTCAAGACCGGCATCTAGCCGACCAGCGCGCCGACCAGCCCCTCGAACAGCCGCCGCCCATCGGTGCCGCCATGCTCGGCTTCGATCACGCGCTCGGGATGTGGCATCATCCCCAGCACATTGCCCCGCGCATTGATGATGCCGGCAATGTCCCGCGCCGAGCCGTTGACGGCCTCCGCATAGCGAAACACCACCCGGCCCTCGCCCTCCAGCCGCGCCAGCGTGCCCTCATCGGCGAAGAAATTCCCGTCATGGTGCGCCACCGGAATGGTCACCCGCTCGCCCGCGCCGTAGCGGCTGGTGAACACCGTCTGACTGTTCTCCACGCTCAGCGTCACATCGCGGCAGATGAAATCCAGCCCGGCGTTGCGCATCAGCGCGCCCGGCAGCAGCCCCGCCTCGGTCAGGATCTGAAAGCCGTTGCACACCCCGAGCACGAGCCGGCCCGCCTCGGCGGCTTCGGCCACGGCGCGCATGATCGGCGCGCGCGCCGACATCGCGCCCGAGCGCAGATAATCGCCAAAGGAAAAGCCGCCCGGCAGCGCCACCAGATCAGTGCCCTGCGGAAGTTCGGTCTCGGTGTGCCAGACCATCGCCGGGGCGCGCCCCGTCACCGATTCCAGCGCCACCGCCATGTCCCGGTCGCAGTTGGAGCCGGGAAAGACGATCACCGCTGTCTTCACAGCAGCTCCACCCGGTAATTCTCCATCACCGTATTGGCCAGCAGCTTGCGGCACATGGCGTCGATGGTCTCGGCCGAGGTCCCGTCTGCCAGCTCCAGCTCGATCACCTTCCCGGCGCGCACATCGGCGACGCCCTCAAAGCCAAGCCCGCCAAGGGCCGCCTGAATGGCGCGCCCCTGCGGATCGAGAACGCCATTCTTCAGTGTAATGGTGACACGTGCTTTCATGGCCCCGCGCTTAATCCCGCCCAGCGCCGACTGCAAGCACTTGCCCCCGGTTTGCTTGCCCTCGGGTCACTTGCCCCGCGTCTTGCGATGCTCGTCGAGATCCAGCACGGATGCCTCGTCTTCCGGCATCAGCCCAAGGCGGCGCGCCACTTCCTGATAGGCCTCCACTTCGCCGCCAAGGTCCCGGCGGAAGCGGTCCTTGTCCATCTTCTCATTGGTTTTCATGTCCCAGAGCCGGCAGCCGTCGGGCGAAATCTCGTCCGCCAGAATCACCCGCGAATAATCGCCGTCAAAAAGCCGCCCAAACTCCAGCTTGAAATCAACCAGCCGGATGCCGACGCCGGCGAACAGCCCGGCCATGAAGTCATTCACCCGAATCGCCATGTCGGCGATGTCGTGCATCTCTTCCTGGCTGGCCCAGCCAAAGGCCGCGATATGCTCCTCGGTCACCATCGGGTCGTTCAGCGCATCGTCCTTGTAATAATATTCAAGAATGGTGCGCGGCAGGGTGGTCCCTTCCTCGATGCCGAACCGCTTGGCGAGGCTCCCGGCCGCCACATTGCGCACCACCACCTCGATGGGAATAATCTCGACCTGGCGCACCAGCTGCTCGCGCATGTTGAGCCGGCGGATGAAATGGGTGGGGATGCCGATCGTCGCGAGCGCGGTGAACAGATGCTCCGAAATCCGGTTGTTGAGCACGCCCTTGCCCGAAATCGTGCCCTTCTTCTGGGCGTTGAATGCGGTCGCATCATCCTTGAAATACTGGATGATCGTGCCCGGTTCCGGCCCTTCGTAAAGGATCTTCGCCTTGCCTTCGTAAATCTGCCGCCGTCGGCTCATTGCCTTGTTCTCCTGGTGGGTCCTGCATGGCCCATCGTGCCAGCACGCCCGAATCTCAAAGCCCCGGGACGGCCAGCAGCGCACCCCGGGGCATGACTTTCCATAGCGCGGTGCTTGCACCGCCGCAATGCTACCCCTATCTCTTGCGCATCAGCCGAATTGACCGGAGCCTAGGGCATGACGACCTTCGATAACCGCGAACACGCCTTCGAAAACAAGTTTGCCCATGACGCCGAAACGCGGTTCCGCATCCTCGCCCGGCGTGACCGGCTGGTCGGCGACTGGGCCGCCAGCCACCTCGGCCTCGATGCCACCGAAGCCGAGGCCTATGCCAAGTCTGTCGTCCTCGCCGATCTTGAGGAGGCCGGCGATGAAGACGTGGTGCGCAAGCTCGTTGCCGATCTCGCGCCCGCTGGCATCGATGAAGCTGCCATCCGGGCCAAGCTGGCCGAGCAGTTCGCTGTCGCCCAAGGCCAGATCGAGAAGGAATAAGGCCCGTGCCGATGCCTGCCGCTGAAATCGAAGCCGCGATCCTCGCAGCGCTGCCCGGCGCCACGCTCGAACTGACCGACCTGGCCGGTGACGGCGATCATTATGCCGCCGTTGTCACCGCGCCGCAGTTCCAGGGCCTCACCCGCGTCAAGCAGCACAAGCTCGTCTATGAGGCGCTCGGCGGCCGCATGGGCGGCGCCCTGCATGCGCTCAAACTCACCACCATCGCCGCCTGACCAGAGGAGAGCCAAATGACCGACCCCGCTCACGCCCGCATCGATGAGATCGTCAAATCGAACAAGGTTGTCCTGTTCATGAAGGGCACGCCGATCTTCCCCCAGTGCGGCTTTTCCAGCACCGCCATCGCCATCCTCGAGCGACTGGGCGTCGCCTTCGAGAGCGTCGATGTGCTGGCCGACATGGACATCCGTCAGGGCGTCAAAAGCTATTCCGAATGGCCGACCATTCCCCAGCTCTACATTGGCGGAGAGTTTGTCGGTGGCTCCGACATCATGATCGAGATGTATCAGGCCGGCGAATTGGCCGAACTGCTCGAAAAGGCCGGCGCCGAGCCTTCGGCGGCCTGAACGGCGGTCTGGCCGCATGGCCACGCCGCCGCCGCCGCGCGCTCCCCTTCGCACCAGCGAAATCTGGGAAGGGATGACAGCACCGCTGCGCGGTCGGCTGTCGCTGCTGTTCTGGATGGTCGCCCCCTTCACGCTGCTGGTCGATATGGCGCTGCGCCAGTTCGGCCCGCCCCAGCCGCAGACAGCCGATGAACTGACGGCCGCGACCATGGTCTGGCTGGTTGTCGTGCCGGCGGTCATCGGCAGCCTTGGCCAACTTGCCGTCGCCCATCTGCTGATGCGTCCCGCATCGCCGCCCCGTGTCGCGCTTGATGCCGCCTTCGCCGCCTGGCCGCTCTATCTCGGTGCGCTGCTGCTCTCCGCCATTCCAACCGGTCTTGCCGCGATCGCGCTGGTCCTGCCCGGCATCTATGTGACCGGGCGCTTCTTTCTGTCGGTACCGCTCGCCCTTGCCGGCAGCGAGCGCACACCGATCGGGCTGTTGCGCCAGAGCTGGGAGATAACGGGACCTGCGGCCTGGCCGATCTTCGGTTTCCTGCTGATGGCGCTGCTCGCCGTCGTCGGGCTCAGCCTTGTGGCCGGCGGCGTTGGCGCCGCCATCGGCAGTGTCTTCAACCTCTTCGGCGCCAAAGTGCTGGGCAGTTTTGTTGCCCAACTCGTCCCTGCCATCGCCGCCGCCTTTGTCGCCATCGGCAGCGCCGCGCTTGCCAGCTATCTCTACCAGCGGCTGGTCTAGATCCCTGGTTTCAATCCCAACGGGCCAGCGGCGGCAGGCTCATCAGGATCGCCTCGATATTGCCACCCGTCTTAAGCCCGAACACCGTGCCTCGGTCATGGACAAGGTTGAACTCGGCATACAGGCCCCGGTAGCGCAATTGCGCGGCCCGCTGTTCCTCGTCATAGGGCAAATGCATTTTCTCGCGCACTAGCCGTGGATAAAGCTCGGCAAAGGTGCGGCCGACATCCTGCGTATAAGCGAAGTCGCGGTCCCAGTCGCCGCTGTCGAGATGGTCGTAGAAGATGCCGCCCACGCCGCGGTGCCGACCGCGATGCGGCACCCAGAAATACTCCTCCGCCCATTTGCTGTGCTTGTCGTAATAGCTGGGGTCATGCCGGTCGCACAGCGCCTTCAGCTCGGCATGAAAGGCGCTGGTCTGCGCGGCGTCGTCCAGCGCTGGATTGAGGTCCATCCCGCCGCCAAACCATGCTTTCGTCGTCACCAGATAGCGCGTGTTGAGATGCACCGCCGGGACCAGCGGGTTGCGCGGATGAATGACGAGACTGATCCCGGTGGCGAAGAAGCGTGGATCCTCGGCGGCACCGTTGATCTGCTTGGCAAACTCCGGCGAAAATACGCCGTGCACGGTGGAAATGTTCACCCCGGCCTTTTCGAACACCCGGCCCTTCATCACCGACATCACGCCGCCGCCACCCTCGCCGTCACCGGGGTCCTCGGTGGTTGCGGGGTTGCGGTTCCAGGCTGTGCGTTGGAAGCGCCCGGCTGGCGCATCGCTTTCGAGCTCGTCCTCCACCGCCTCCAGCGCGGCGCAGATCCTGTCGCGGGCCTCCCGAAACCATGTCTGGGCGGCAGTCTGGCGGTCATCGAGCGTATACATAACGGCTGTCTAGCGCCAAATCGCCCGGCGGTGAAAGCCCATTTCGCCGCCCCACCGCGCCAAAATGTCCACAAAAAGTGCGTTGCCTTTGGCGCAGTGTCACGGCTATTGGACATCATCGCGCGGGGGACTGCCAGTCGCTGCCCCTGAACAGACAGCAACAAGTTCATGAGAAAGGTGCTCAATGGCCAGCAGTACCCAGACCCCGGTTCAATCTCCGCCCGAAGGCGGCGAAACCCGCCGTGACTTTCTTCACATCGCCACGGCAGCCACGGCCGCTGTTGGCGCTGGCGCCGTGGTCTGGCCGCTCGTCAATCAGATGAACCCCTCTGCCGACGTGCTGGCGCTGGCGTCGATCGACCTGGACTTGGGCGGTATCGAGGAAGGCATGGCCATCAAGACCATGTGGCGGGGCAAGCCGGTGTTCGCCCGCCACCTGACTGCTGACGAAATTGCCAAGGCCAATGCCGTTGACATCAGTGGTCTGCGTGATCCGCAGACGCTTGCTGACCGGACCAAGCCCGGAAACGAACAATGGTTGATCACGCTCGCGGTCTGCACCCACCTTGGCTGCGTTCCGCTGGGCGCAGCGCAGGGCGAAAGCCGCGGCGATTTTGGCGGTTACTTCTGCCCTTGCCACGGGTCGCACTATGATACGGCAGGCCGGGCACGCAAAGGTCCTGCGCCGCTCAATCTCGAAGTGCCGCCCTATGTCTTCACAACCCCAACGTCCGTAACCATCGGCTAAAGGAGGAACCCATGAGCTTTCCCTGGGCCAAGCAGTATCAGCCGACCACCGGTATCGGCCAATTCTTCGACCAGCAGCTCCCGCTGCCCCGGTTCATCTACAACGCCGTCGGTGCAGGGTATCCCACACCGAAGAACCTCAACATGTTCTACAATTTCGGCGTTCTCGCCGGCGTCGCGCTGGTTGTCCAGATTATCACTGGCGTCATCCTGGGCATGCATTACCGCGCCGACATCGGCGTGGCGTTCGATTCGGTCGAGCACATCATGCGCGACGTCAACGGCGGCTGGATGCTCCGCTACATGCACGCGGTCGGCGCGAGCTTCTTCTTCGCTGTCGTCTACATTCATATCTTCCGCGGCCTTTATTACGGCTCCTACAAGCCGCCGCGCGAGACGCTTTGGATGCTTGGCCTTGTCATCTTCCTGCTGATGATGGCCACTGCCTTCATGGGCTATGTTCTGGTCTGGGGTCAGATGAGCTTCTGGGGTGCGGCCGTTATCACCGGCCTGTTCTCGGCTCTGCCGCTCGTCGGCGAAGCGATCCAGACTTGGCTGCTCGGTGGCTTTTCGCCTGACAATGCCACGCTCAACCGCTTCTTCTCGCTCCATTATCTCCTGCCCTTCGTCACTTTCGGCGTGATCATTCTTCACGTCTGGGCGCTGCACATCCCGGGCTCGAACAATCCGACCGGGATCGACGTGAAGAGCGAGCAGGATACCGTGCCTTTCCACCCCTATTACACCTCGAAGGATTTCGTGGGTTTGGGCGTTTATCTGATCCTCTTCTCGGCGTTCGTGTTCTTCATGCCGAATTCGCTCGGTGAGCCGGACAATTATGTCCCCGCCAATCCGCTGTCGACGCCGGCCCACATCGTTCCCGAATGGTATTTCTGGCCATTCTACGCCATCCTGCGGGCCTTCACGATGGATTTCCTTTTCGTGCCGGCCAAGCTTTGGGGCGTGATCGCGATGTTCGCCTCCATCCTGCTGCTCTTCTTCCTGCCGTGGCTCGACACGTCGAAGGTCCGCTCAAACAAGTTCCGCCCGCTCAACCGCGTGCTGTTCTGGGTGTTCGTCGCGGTCTGCTTCGGGCTCGGTGTCGCCGGCGGCAAGCCTGCAGAAGAGCCCTGGGTGCTCATGAGCCAGGTGCTGACGGCTTATTACTTCGCCCACTTCCTCATCATCCTGCCGCTGGTCAGCCGCATTGAGAAGCCGCTGCCGCTGCCCAGCTCGATCTCCGAAGCCGTGCTGTCGAAGTTCGGCGGCGCTGCCGCGGCTGGTGGCAAGAGCACGGGCGGCGCTGTCGCGCAGCCCGCAGAATAAGGACCACATCAATGGCCCAGTCCCTTTCCATCGTCCAAAAGGCCGGCATCGGCCTTGGCGCGCTCTTCTGCGTCACCGTCCTCTGGGGCGCTGTCCAGCCCCGCGAAGAGCCTCCTTACGATCCCGTCAAAGCTCATCACGAGCATCCGGAGCAAATTGTCTGGTCCCACAATGGTATCGGCAATCTCGGCGTCACCGGCACCTTCGACCGGGCGCAGCTGCAGCGGGGCTTCCAGGTCTATCGCCAAGTCTGCTCGGCCTGCCACTCGATCAACCGTGTGGCCTTCCGTGATCTGGAAGCGCTTGGCTACGGTGAAGAGCAGGTCAAGGTCATCGCTTCAGAATATGAAGTCGCCGATGTTGATTCCGACGGCGAACCGACCACACGGCCGGCGACGCCCGCCGACAAGTTCCCCCTCGTCTATCCGAATGAAGCGGCAGCGCGTGCGGCGCAGGGCGGGGCCTATCCGCCCGATCTGTCGCTTATCACAAAGGCGCGTCACGATGGGACCAACTATGTCCGGTCGCTCCTGCTTGGCTACCGGGACGAGGTACCCGAAGATTTCGCCAAGCCCGATACGCTTTGGTACAATCCCTGGTTCGCTTCGCTGGCCATCGCCATGCCGCAGCCGCTCATCCCGGACGCCGAGCAGGTTGAATATACCGATGGCACGCCGATGACGGTGGAGAATTACGCGACCGACGTTGCGGCCTTCCTCACCTGGACGGCTGAGCCCAAGCTCGAAAACCGCAAGGAGACCGGGCTCGCCGCCATTGGCTTCCTGATCATCATGACCTTCCTCGGCTATCTCAGCTACAAGAAGATCTGGCGTGATGTGAAGAAGGGCAAGCCGGCCTGAACAAGAGCCATTGATCATCAGGGGCGGTAGCGCGAGCAGCCGCCCCTTTTGTTTGGGCGCGCGCCCGCCTAGGCTCCGGCCCATGACCAGCGACGATCTTGCCGCCCTGATCCGCACCATTCCCGATCATCCAAAACCGGGAATCCAGTTCCGCGACATCACCACATTGCTGCTCGATGGTGCTGGGTTCCACGCCGCCGTCAGCGGAATGGCAGCACAGATCGAGACAAGGCCCGACCTCATCGCCGGCATCGAGGCGAGGGGCTTTCTGTTCGGAGCCGCGCTCGCGCATCATTTCGGCTGCGGTCTGCTCACCCTGCGCAAGCGCAACAAGCTGCCGGGGCAGGTGACGGGCATCAACTATGCACTCGAATATGGCGAAGACCGGCTGGAGATGCCGCACGGCCTTGTCAGATCAGGTCAGCGCGTAGTGCTGGTTGATGATCTCATCGCCACCGGCGGCACGGCCTGGGCGGCCGCCCAATTGCTCTCGGGTGCGGGCGCCGAGATCGTCCAGGCTGCATTTCTCATCGATCTGCCCGATCTGGGCGGCGCTGCGCGACTGCAGGATAAAGGCCTCAAGACCAGCAGCCTCATCAGCTTTGCTGGTCATTGACGAAAACGGGTTTCAGCGGACCTTGGATTTCCGCGCCGCGTATCGGGCGTCGCGCGCCGCCTTCTGGGCCGCTTCGCGAGCAATAGCCTCGAGCTTGGCCTGCTTGGAGCGCTCCAGCGCCTCGGCTTCCTTGGCGATCCGCGCCTCTTCGGCAAGCCGGGCGCGTTCGGCGCGTTCGAGTTTGCGCTGCTCTTCGCGCTCGGCGCGCTTCTGTGCCGCGCGGGCGCGGGCGGCCAGGGCCTCTTCATCGGGCGGCGGCGCGGCCTTGAACTTGTCGAGCTTGGCCTTGCGCGCTTCGGCAGCGGCCTTGGCGCGGTCATTGAAATCGGGGAGCTTGAATGCCATAGGCCCCGGCCTTTAGCGGGCCGCGCCGTTCACTGCAACAACTCTGCTGCGCTGCAACGCCTGTGTATCTGCGGGGCTATGCTGAAAAGTCGCCCCCATGCTAACAATCCATGGCATATGAATAGCCCCCTGTCCGTCGACCGCTCATCGCCTGCCCGGATCGCGGCTGCGGCCATCGCCGCGCTCGGCTGGGCTGCCATTGGCACGCAGGTGCCACTCACCCTCTCCGATGCCAGCGCTGCCGGCAATCCCGCCTGGCTCGGGCTGCTCAACCTTTTCAGCTATTTCACCATCCTCACCAATGTTGCCGTCGCCGTCGCTGCGACTGTGGCGGCGCGCGGCAACGCCGGCAGCTTCTGGGCGCGTCCTGGCGTGCGGGCGGCGCTTGCGCTCTACATCATCATCGTCGGCCTGATTTACCAGACGCTGCTGCGTGGTCTCGTGCCGATGGCCGGCACAAGGCTGGTCATCGACACCATCTTTCATGCGGTCATTCCTATCGCCTGGCCGCTCTGGTGGCTCGCGTTCGGGCGCGGCCCGTCGCACTTGCCATGGCGTGCCGGGCTGCGCTGGCTCGTATTTCCGCTTGCCTATGGGCTTTACAGCCTGGCGCGCGGTGCCATCTCGGGGCGCTGGCCCTATCCTTTCATGAATGCCGACAAGCTGGGCTATCCGCAGGTCGCGCTCAATCTCGCCGGCATGCTGCTATTGTTTCTTGCGCTGGCGCTGCTGCTGATCGCCCTCGACAGACGCCTCGCTCGTCGCCCCGCTTTTTCCTGATTCATCCGGAGAGACAACATGCATCCCCACGTCCACGCCGCCAGCAACCCGGACAGGCCCGCGATCATCATGGCCGGCAGCGGTGCCGCGATGTCCTATGGCGAGATGGAGGCCTTTTCCAACCGCGTCGCCCATCTGCTGCGGGTCTGCGGCCTGACGCGCGGCGATACTGTGGCGGTTCTGCTGCCCAATTGCCTGTCATATCTGCCGATCATCTGGGGCGCACAGCGCGCCGGGCTGGTGTTCGTGGCCATGTCGACCAAGCTCACCGCCGACGAGGCCGCCTATATCCTCAAGGATTCCGCCGCCGCAGCGCTGTTCACCAGCCCGGCCTTTGCCGATGTCGCCCGCGAGGCGGCCGCGCATCTGCCGGAAGCCGCCCGCTTCATCATCGATGCACCGGCGCCGGGCTTCACGCCGCTGGACGCCGCGCTGGCAGCCCAGCCCGAGGGCCGCATCGCCGATGAGAAGTCCGGGCCGCGACATGCTCTATTCCAGCGGTACCACCGGCCGGCCCAAGGGCGTGCGCGGTCCGCTGCCCGAAGGCGCGCTCGATGCACCCGATGCGCTGCTTGGTCTGGTCGCCCATCTTTACGGCTTCAACCCCGAGATGCGCTATCTCTCGCCCGCGCCCCTCTATCATGCAGCCCCGCTGCGCTATTGTATGGCCGCGCACCGTTTTGGCGGCACCGTCGTCGTCATGGAGAAATTCGACCCCGAAGCCTATCTCGCTGCCGTCGAGCGCTACGGGATTACGCACAGCCAGCTGGTGCCGACCATGTTCGTGCGCATGCTCAAGCTGCCCGAGGCCGCGCGCAGGGCGCACGACCTTTCTTCCCTCAAGGTCGCCATCCATGCCGCCGCCCCGTGCCCGGTCGATGTCAAGCGCGCCATGATCCAATGGTGGGGCCCCGTGATCCACGAATATTACAGCGCCACTGAAGGCGCCGGCTTCACCGCGCTCAATTCAGAGGAATGGCTGGCGCACCCCGGCTCGGTCGGCAAGTCGATCCTTGGCGAAATCCGCATTGTCGGTGAAGATGGCAAGCTGCTGCCGCCGGGTCAGACCGGTCAGGTCTGGTTTCACGGCGGCCCCGGCTTTTCCTATCACAACGACCCCGAAAAGACCGCCGGCGCCATGTCGGAGCATGGGGCTACCTTCGGTGACATCGGCCATGTCGATGAAGACGGCTTCCTCTACCTCACCGACCGGGCCGCCTTCATGATCATCTCGGGCGGCGTCAACATCTACCCGCAGGAAGCCGAGAATGTGCTGACCATGCACCCCAAGGTGGCCGATGTTGCCGTGTTTGGCGTGCCGGATGCGGAAATGGGCGAGGCGGTAAAAGCCGTCGTCCAGCCGCAGAACATGGCGGACGCCGGGCCTGAGCTTGAGGCCGAACTGCTGGCCTTCGTCCGCAGCCGGCTCAGCCATGTCAAATGCCCCAAGTCGATCGACTTCATGGCCGAACTGCCGCGCCATGATACCGGCAAGCTCTACAAGCGGCTGCTCAAGGACCAGTATTGGGCCAAGTCGGCGTGAGATGGTGCCTCGCCGCGCTGGCGTTGCTCGTCTGCCTGGGCGCCGCGCCTGCACCCCAGCCGCCAGTCTGGGTGATCGCCGATGACGACACCGAAATCACCCTGTTCGCGACCGTTCACGCGCTGCCGCCAGACCTTGACTGGCTGTCTACCGAGGCCGCGCGCCGCCTTGACCGGGCCGATACGCTGGTCCTCGAAACCCTGATCCCGGATGATCGTGCTGCCTTCGCCGCGACCTTGCAGCGGCTGGGGACCAGCGCCGCGCTGCCGCCACTTGCCGAGCGCCTGCCGGCGGACCTGCTTTCACGGCTGCAAGCCAGCGCCGCCGCGCTCGGCCTGCCACTCGCCCTCTTCGAGACCATGCATCCATGGCTGATCGCGGTCAGCATTGGGGAAGCGACACTGGCGAGCGTCGGCGTCGTGTCCGCCAATGGCGTCGAGCCGGCGCTGCTGGCCCGCTCATCGGCGCCGCGCGAAGGGCTTGAGACGCCCGAACAGCAGCTGGGCTATTTCGCCAACCTGTCGGTCGAAGACCAGTTGGCGATGCTGGACAGCACGCTGGCGGAGGTGGCTGGCGCGCGCGAGGACATCGATCGTCTGATCGGCCTGTGGCAGCGCGGCGCTGTCGATGCCATCGCGGCCGAGTTCGCCGGAGAGGCGAACGCCTCGCCAGCCTTGCGCGAAGCCTTGCTCGCCGGGCGCAACCGCCGCTGGGCCGAGCAGCTCGATGCGCGCATGGCCCGTCCCGGGCGGATCTTCGTCGCGGTGGGCGCCGCGCATTTCGGCGGCGAGGACGGCCTGCTGTCCGAACTGGCGGCGCGCGGCTGGCCGGCAAGAGAAATTGCCGCCCCTGCGCTTGCCTTTTCCCCCGCGCTCCCCTAAGCGACCGCTTCCGCAATCGTCCCGATCTGCATCCCTGGAGGCTGGGGCGCCTGCGTGATTACATTGGAGAAGCGAGCATGAGTGAGACAATGAAGCTCGCGGCTGAACCTCGGGATCGGGCAGGCAAGGGAGCCTCCCGTGCCATCCGCCGTTCAGGCCGCGTTCCCGCCGTCATCTATGGTGCCGGCTCGGCTGCCACCCCCATCCATCTGGAGGAGAAGTTTCTGGTTCGCCTGCTCTCCACCGGCCATTTCATGAATTCGGTCGTCGAGATCGACGTCGACGGCAAGGTCACCAAGACCCTGCCCCGCGACGTGCAGTTCCACCCGGTCAGCGACCGGCCGATCCATGTCGATTTCCTGCGCCTGTCAGGCGACGCCAAGATCACGGTCAATGTGCCGGTTGTGTTCATCGATGAAGAGCAGTCGCCCGGCATGAAGCGCGGCGCGGTGCTCAACATCGTGCGCCATGAAGTCGCTGTCGACTGCGCCCCTTCGGCCATCCCCGACAATCTCGAGATCAGCCTCACCGGCCTCGACGTCGGCGCTTCGATCCACATCAGCGCGGTCAAGCTGCCCGCCGGCGTGGAGCCGCACATCCATGACCGCGACTTCACCATCGCCACCATGGTTGCCCCCTCGGCGCTCAAGCGCGAGAAGGGCGAGGCCGACGCCGAAGCCGCGACCGAAGAAGCCGCCGACTAAGCCCGGGCTGCAGCCATGCAGCTTCTGGCCGGCCTCGGCAATCCCGGCGCCGCCTATGCGCGGCACCGCCACAATATCGGCTTCATGGCCGTGGACCGTATCGCTGCGGTCCACGGCCTTGGGCCTTGGCGGAGCGGCTTTCAGGGGCTGGTCTGCGAAGGCCGCATCAGTGCGCACCGTGTGGCGCTGCTCAAGCCGGCCACCTTCATGAACGAAAGCGGCCGCAGCGTGGCAGCCGCCGTGCAGTTCTGGAAGCTCGATCCGGTCAGCCAGCTTAGCGTCTTCTATGACGAGCTTGACCTCGATCCCTTCCGGCTCAAGGTCAAGCAGGGTGGCGGCGCTGCCGGGCACAATGGCATCCGCTCCATCATCGCGCATCTGGGCGCGGATTTTCGCCGCGTGCGCATGGGTATCGGCCATCCCGGCCACAAGGACCGGGTGACGCCCTATGTGCTCGGCAACTTTGCCGCCGCCGAAGCCGAGCCGCTGGCCGACCTGCTCGATACGCTGGCGACCAGCCTGCCCACCCTTCTCGAGGGCGACGAGGTTCGTTTCATGAGCGACGTCGCCCGCCTGACCGCCCCCCAAGACTAGGAAGAACGCCATGCCCGTCACCTGTGGAATCGTCGGCCTGCCCAATGTCGGGAAATCGACCCTGTTCAACGCGCTGACCCAGACCGCGGCGGCAGCGGCGGCCAACTATCCCTTCTGCACCATCGAGCCCAATGTCGGCGCGGTGCCGGTGCCCGATCCGCGGCTGCACAGGCTCGCGGCCATCGGCAAATCGGCCAAGGTCATCGAAACCCAGCTCGGCTTTACCGACATTGCCGGTCTGGTGCGCGGCGCCTCCAAGGGCGAGGGGCTCGGCAACCAGTTCCTCGCCAATATCCGCGAGACCGATGCCATCGTCCATGTGCTGCGCTGTTTCGAGGATGATGATGTCACCCATGTCGAAGGCCGGGTTGATCCCGTGGCCGATGCCGAGACGGTGGAAACCGAGCTGATGCTGGCTGATCTCGAAAGCCTGGAAAAGCGCGTGCCGGCGCTCACCAAGAAAGCCCAGCAGGGCGACAAGGACGCCAAGGTGCAGGCCAGCATCCTCACTCAGGCGCTCGACCTGCTGCGCGAGGGCAAGCCCGCCCGCCTCGCCGAGCCGAAGGATGAGGAGGAAGCGCGCGCGCTGCGCCTCGCCCAGCTGCTCACCACCAAGCCGGTGCTCTACGTCTGCAATGTCGAGGAAGCTTCGGCCGCCAGCGGCAATGCCCATAGCGCCGCCGTCGCCGCCATGGCCGAGAAGATCGGCGCCGGCCATGTCATCGTCTCGGCCGCCATCGAGGCCGAAGTGGCGACCATGGAGCCCGGGGACCGCACCGAATATCTGGAGAGCCTCGGCCTTTCGGAAACCGGCCTCGCCCGCGTCGTGCGCGCCGCCTATGCGCTGCTTGGCCTGCACACCTTCTTCACCGTCGGCCCCAAGGAAGCCCGCGCCTGGACCATCAAGAAGGGCACCAAGGCGCCGCAGGCCGCCGGCGAGATCCACGGCGATTTCGAGAAGAAGTTCATCCGCGCCGAAACCATCGCCTATGATGATTTTATCGCCCATAATGGCGAGGCCGGTGCCAAGGAGCATGGCCGTCTGCGCGCCGAGGGCAAGGATTATGTGGTGCATGACGGCGATGTCCTGCACTTCCTGACCAACGCCTGATTGACCGCCCCCCGCCCCCCGGTCTACCGACCATCGCACCCCATGAGCCAGCCGCTTTCCTTTCAGGATATCATCCTCACGCTCCAGAGCTATTGGAGCGCGCGCGGCTGCGCCATTCTCCAGCCCTATGATGTCGAGATGGGCGCGGGCACCTTCCACCCCGCCACCACGCTGCGCGCGCTGGGGCCAGACGCCTGGAACGCCGCCTTCGTCCAGCCCAGCCGCCGGCCGGGCGACGGCCGCTACGGCGAAAACCCCAACCGTCTCCAGCATTATTACCAGTTCCAGGTGATCCTGAAGCCCAGCCCCGCTGATCTCATCGACCTTTATCTCGGCAGCCTCGATGCCATCGGCATCGACCGCGCCCGCCATGACATCCGCTTTGTCGAGGATGACTGGGAAAGCCCCACGCTCGGCGCCTGGGGGCTGGGCTGGGAGGTCTGGTGCGACGGCATGGAGATCACGCAGTTCACCTATTTCCAGCAGGTCGCCGGTTATGACTGCGCGCCGGTGGCCGGTGAAATGACTTATGGCCTGGAGCGTCTTGCCATGTATGTGCAGGGCGTCGAGAATGTCTATGATCTCGCGTACAACAACGACGGCATCAGCTACGGCGATGTCTTTTTGAAGAATGAGCAGCAGTTCAGCGCCTATAATTTCGAACGGGCCAACACCGAGCGGCTGTTCCAGCATTTCAGGGATGTCTCGGCCGAATGTCATGCGCTGGTCGAGGCGCGGCTGCCGCTGCCGGCCTATGATCAGGCGATCAAGGCCAGCCATATCTTCAACCTGCTTGATGCGCGCGGCGTGATTTCGGTGGCCGAGCGCCAGGCCTATATCGGCCGCGTCCGCGATCTGGTGAAGGCCGTCGCCGACTGCCAGATGGACCTCCAGCAAGCAGCGACCGGCGCATGACCCGCTTCCTGCTCGAAATCGGCTCGGAGGAAATCCCGGCCCGCATGCAGGCCGCGGCCGCCGCGCAGCTGGCCCGGCGCTTCACCGAAGCCTGCGCCGCGAGCGGCCTTGCGCACGGCAAGGTGACGGCGGATGCGACGCCGCGCCGGCTCTGGCTGATCGCCGAGGACATGGCAGCCGCCAGCGCTGCCACCACCGAGGAGCTGAAAGGCCCGCGCGCCGATGCGCCGCCGCAGGCGATTGAGGGCTTTCTGAAGAAGACCGGCCTCACCCGCGATCAGCTTGAAGCGCGCGACACCGGCAAGGGCGAAGTATTGTTCGCGGTGATCCACCGCGAGGGCCGCTCCGCAGCCGATATCCTGTCCGACATCATCCCCGCCATCATCACGGCGTTCGACTGGCCCAAGTCGATGCGTTGGGGCAGCGGCAGCGCGCGCTGGGTGCGCCCGTTGACGCAGATCGTGGCGCTGCTGGGCAGCGACGTGGTGCCCGCCAGCGTACATGGGCTGACCACGGGGCGCACCACGCGCGGCCACCGCATCCATGCGCCCGGCCCGCTCGACATCGAAAGCGCCGACAGATACGCCGCCCAGCTTCGCGCCGCGAATGTGATCGTGGACAGCGCCGAGCGCCGCCGCCTCATCACCGAGCGGGCAGCCGCACTCGCCGCAGAGGTCGGGCTGAGCGTCATCCCCGATGCGGGCCTGGAGGCGGAGAACGCCGGCCTCACCGAATGGCCGGTGCCGCTGCTCGGCCGCTTCGACCGCGCCTTCCTTGCCGTGCCGCGCGAAGTCATCCAGTTGACCATGCGCACCAACCAGAAATATTTCGCGCTCACAGACCAGCAGGGCGCGCTCGCCCCGGCTTTCATCGCGGTCGCCAATCTTGAAGCGAGCGACGGCGGCGAGGCGATCCGGGCGGGCAATGAGCGCGTCCTCTCCGCCCGCCTGTCAGACGCGAAATTCTTCTGGGATCAGGACCTCGCCACCGTGCGCAGCGGCGGCCTCGAAGCCTTTCTGCCCAAGCTCGAAACCATCGTGTTCCACGAAAAGCTCGGCACCGTCGCGGACAAGGTCGCGCGCATCGCCAAGCTCGCCCGCTGGCTGGCGGAAAGCGGCGCCGTGCCGGGTGCCGACCCCGATATGGCCGAACAGGCCGCCCGCCTCGCCAAGGCCGATCTGGTCAGCGCCACGGTCGGCGAGTTTCCCGAAGTCCAAGGCATCGCCGGCGGCTATCTTGCCACCGCAGCCGGTCTCGACCAAGCCATCGCAGATGCCGTCCGCGACCATTACAAGCCGGTAGGGCAGGGCGATGACGTCCCCACCGCTCCGCTGAGTGTCGCGGTCGCAATCGCCGACAAGCTGGATACGATGGTATCAATGTTCGGGGCCGGTCTCCTGCCCACCGGTTCCAAAGACCCATTTGCGCTGCGCCGAGCTGCCCTTGGAACCATCCGGACTGCGGTCGTTTGCGGCCTGCCACTGGAACTATATTTAGCGATCTCAGCTGCAGACGAAGAAGCTTATCGGGCTGAGTTCGCAAGCGACCGCTTTAAAATGCCTGGGCTCCTGAGGGATTTCTTCGTCGACCGTATGGAGCAAGCTCTGCGTGATGTCGGCGTCGTTGCTGGGGTCGTGCGCGCTGTCACAGGCGACTGGCAGCTTGAACTGCGTATCGCTTCCGTAATGCGTCTCGCGCAAAGCCTAGACAGCTTCATCACCACCGAAGATGGCCAGAATCTGCTCGCCGGATACAAGCGCGCCACCAACATCCTCAAGGCCGAAGACGCCAAGGATGGGCCGCACGCTGCCAGCCAGCTTGATGCCGAAGCGCTCGACGCGGCCGCTGAAAAGGCCCTGCACGCCGCGCTTGCCGCCGCCCTCCCTGCCGCTGCCGCCGCTGTCGAGGCGGAGGATTTCACCGCCGCCATGGCCGCGCTCGCCGCCCTGCGCGCGCCCATTGACCAGTTCTTCGCCGATGTCATGGTCAATGCGCCCGAGCCGGAGGTTCGCAAGAACCGTCTTGCCCTGCTCGCCGCTTTCCGCGACGCGGTTCACAGCGTCGCTGATTTTTCGAGGATCGAAGGATGATTGAAGCCCAGACCCTGCGTGCTGTCTATCGCTTTGGCGGCGGTGTCGCCGACGGCGCGGCGGACATGCGCAATCATCTGGGCGGCAAGGGCGCCAACCTCGCCGAAATGGCCAGCATCGGCCTGCCGGTGCCGCCGGGCCTGACCATCGCCACCCCGGTCTGCGCGCAATTCTACGAGGCCGGCGGCAAGCTGCCCGACGCCGTGCGCGCCGAGACGCTTGACGCGCTGAAGCATATCGAAGGCGTGACCGGCAAGCGCTTTGGCGATGTGAACGATCCGCTGCTCGTCTCGGTCCGCTCGGGCGCGCGTGTGTCGATGCCGGGCATGATGGACACGGTGCTCAACCTCGGCCTCAACGACGCAACGGTGGAAGGGCTGGCGCGCATTTCCGGCAATCCCCGCTTCGCCTGGGACAGCTACCGCCGCTTCATCCAGATGTTCGGCGATGTCGTGCTGGGCCTTGATCATTATCTGTTCGAAGATGCGCTCGAAATCCTCAAGGAAGACCGCGGCGTGACGCTCGACACCGAGCTGTCGGCCGAGGACCTTCAGGGGCTGGTGGCCCGCTACAAGGCGATTGTCGCGCAGAATTGGGGCGATGACTTCCCCCAGGACCCGCATGAGCAGCTCTGGGCGGCGATCGGCGCGGTGTTCGGCAGTTGGCGCTCTGACCGAGCGCGCACCTATCGCCGCCTCAATGACATTCCCGAAAGCTGGGGCACGGCGGTGACCGTGCAGGCCATGGTGTTCGGCAATCGTGGTGCCACCTCGGCAACGGGTGTGGCCTTCACCCGCGACCCCAGCACTGGCGAAAACGCGACCTACGGCGAATTCCTGATCAACGCCCAGGGCGAGGATGTGGTCGCCGGCATCCGCACGCCGCAATATCTGACGCGGGCCGCGCGCGAGCGGGCCGGCGCCAAGGCGGCCTCGATGGAAGAGGCGATGCCCGAGGTCTATACCGAGCTGGCCAAGGTGTTCCACCTTCTCGAAACCCATTACCGCGACATGCAGGACATTGAGTTCACGGTCGAGGACGGGCGGCTGTGGATGCTGCAGACCCGCGCCGGCAAGCGCACCGCCAAAGCCGCTCTGAAGATCGCCGTCGATCTGGCGCGTGAAGGGCTGATCACCGAGGCCGAAGCGGTGATGCGGGTCGAGGCCGGCGCGCTTGACCAGCTGCTCCACCCGACCCTTGATCCGAGCGCCCGGCGCAACATCATCACCCGCGGCCTGCCAGCCTCGCCCGGTGCGGCCTCCGGTGTCATCGTCCTCGATTCCGACAGTGCAGAAGTGCGGGCGCGGCTCGGCGAGCCGGTCATTCTGGTGCGCACCGAAACCTCGCCCGAAGATATTCACGGCATGCATGCCGCCAAGGGCATCCTGACTGCACGTGGCGGCATGACCAGCCATGCCGCTGTGGTCGCGCGCGGCATGGGCCGCCCCTGCGTGTCAGGGGCCGGAGCGCTGGTCATCGACACCAAGGCGCGCACCGTGCGCGTGCCGGGCCATGAGCTGAAGGAAGGCGACCGTATTACCCTTGACGGCGCGACTGGCGAGGTGATGCTCGGCGAAGTGCCGACCGTCGAGCCCGAACTGGCCGGAGACTTTGCCACGCTGATGGAATGGGCGGATCAGCACCGCCGCATGAAGGTGCGCACCAATGCCGAGACGCCGGCAGACTGCAAGACCGCGCGCGGCTTCGGCGCGGAAGGCATTGGCCTGTGCCGGACCGAGCACATGTTCTTCGAGCCCTCGCGCATCACCTCGGTGCGGCGCATGATTCTCGGCTGAGGACATGGAAACGCGTGCTTCTGCGCTGGCCGAGCTGCTGCCCGAGCAGCGGGCGGATTTCGAGGCGATCTTCCGGGTGATGGCGGGCCTGCCCTGCACCATCCGGCTGCTCGACCCGCCGCTCCACGAGTTCCTGCCGCATGATGACACCGGCTATGATGACGTGGCAGCCGCCACCGGCATCGCGCCCGCCATCGTTCGTCGCCGGATTGCCGAGCTGCACGAATTCAACCCGATGCTCGGGCATCGCGGCTGCCGGCTCGGCATCACCTACCCCGAAATCTACGCCATGCAGGCCCGCGCCATCTTCGAGGCGGCGGTGGCCGTGGCCAAGGATACCGGCGAGGCGGTGGTGCCTGAAGTGATGGTGCCCCTGGTGGCGACAGCGCGCGAGCTGGAGATCACCAAGGCCGTGATCGAGGCCGAGGCCGAGGCGGTGTTCGCCGAACAGGGGCACCGGCTCGAATATCTGGTTGGCACGATGATCGAGCTGCCCCGCGCAGCGCTGCGGGCCGCCGATATCGCCAAGCACGCCGAGTTTTTCAGTTTCGGGACCAACGATCTCACCCAGACGACGCTCGGCATCAGCCGCGACGACGCGGCGCGCTTCCTCGGTGTCTATGTCGATCAGGGCATCTATCCGCGTGACCCATTCGTCGGCATCGACGAGGAGGGTGTGGGCGAGCTGGTCGCGCTGGGCGCCGAGCGCGGTCGCAGCACGCGGCCCGACCTCAAGCTTGGCATCTGCGGTGAACATGGCGGTGATCCGGCGTCGATCGCCTTTGTCGAAGGGCTGGGCCTCGATTATGTCAGCTGCTCGCCCTACCGCGTGCCGATCGCGCGGCTGGCGGCGGCGCAGGCAGCGCTCAAGGCGAAAAAGGGCTAGAGCTTCCCGAAGCGGGTCTCATATTCGGTGAGCCGGCCTTCGTGGAGAAGGCGGGCCTGTTCGACCAGCTGATCGCTGACGATGCGGCCGCGAAAGTCGCCCATCTTGCCGTCGATCACCTCGATGTCGCTACCGCTCCAGCCGGCAATCTGGTCGATGGTGGTGATGCCGGCGGCGGCCAGCTTCTCGGCGAATTTCGGCCCGACGCCCTTCAGTATCTTGAGATCGTTGATGTCGATCGCCTGCGGTTCGCCCCCCACGGCGGTGCCGCGGGCCTTGGCGAAGTCGCGGCGGAGCTTGTCGAGCTCGTCGGCGAGCGGACGGATCTGCGCGTCACGCGCCTTGACCTCGGCTTGCAGCCGGTCGCGCTCGGTGGTCAGATTGGCGCGCTCGCGTTCAAGGCCAGTGATGCGCTCCGATAGGACGGCAGCCTTGCGCTTCAGCGGGGCGCGGATCGAAAAGCCGATGAACAGCCCAAGGAACAGGGCAATCAGGGCGACGGCGAGAAGTTGGGCATCTAGGTTCATGGTCATGGCTGTGTCTTGGCCATAGACTGTGCCTGAGCGCAAGACTCCGCTCGACGTAGCCGGGGCGCGGCGTCTATGCCAAGCCCATGGCGCGCCCCCTGAGCCCTGAACACCATCGCCGCCGCCGCACTTTGCCCGAAGCCGGGCACCTTGAGCAGTTGACCCTGCGTGACGGCTGGCGGCTGCGGGCGATGTCATGGCCGGCGGGGCCGAAGGGCATGATCTTGTTCATCAACGGGCGCGGCGACTTCATCGAGAAATATGCCGAGACCTATCATGACTGGCTGGACGCCGGCTTCGGCGTGGCGACCTTTGACTGGCGCGGGCAGGGGGGATCGGGACGGCTGGGGCGTACGCCGGGCCATGGCCATGTCGAGGACATGACCCAACTCGTCGACGATCTTGGCGAGGTGTTTTCATGGGCCATGCGGCTCGCTGGCGGGCCGTGCTTTGCGGTGGCGCATTCGATGGGCGGGCATCTGCTGCTGCGCCATCTTGCGGCTGCGCCTGAAACGGCGCGCCGCGCGGTGCTGCTGTCGCCGATGATCGGGATCAGCGCGCCGCCGTTTGGCCCATGGTTGGCGGCGCGTCTGGCCCGCGCGATGGTGGCGCTGGGGCGTGGGCAGCAATGGGTGTTCGGGGCCGGGCCCTATGGCACTGGCGGCAGTGCGCGGCAGGCGCTGTTGACCACGGATGCTGGGCGATATGCTGATGAACGCTGGTGGGTGGCGCAGCATCCCGAGCTGGCGCTTGGCGGCATCACCTGGGGCTGGCTGAAGGCGGCCTTTGCCTCGATGGCCAAGGCCAGGCCGGTGCCGGTGTCGACGCTGGTGCTGATGGCCGAGAGCGAAGCGCTGGTGGACAATGCGGCGACGCGCCGGATGTTTCCCGAGGCCAGGATGGTGCAAGGGGCGGCGCATGAGCTTTTGCGCGAAAGACCGGCGATCCGGCGGCAGGTGCTGGCGATGATCGAGGCGTTTCTGGTGGATGATGCATCGCTTTGATGTGGCCATCATCGGTGCCGGCATTGCTGGCGCGAGCCTTGGCTGGGCGCTGGCGCGGCGCGGGCTCGATGTGGTGCTGCTCGAGGCCGAGGATCAGCCTGGCTATCACACCACGGGCCGATCGGCCGCCTTTTGGGTGGAGAGCTATGGCGGCCCTGAGATCGTGCCGTTGAGCCGGGCGTCGCGGGCATTTTTTGCTGCCCCGCCAGAGGGTTTCGGGCCGCTGCTGTCGCTCAGGCAGGCGGTGCATCTGCAGGCCCCTGATGCGCCCGAGACGCTGGAGGAACTGGCGGCGGAGTTCGATGCGGGCGGTGTGGCTTATGAGCATGTGGGGGTGGACTGGCTGGCGCGCTATGCGATGCTGCGGCCCGAGTGGCGGCAGGCGGGCATATTGGAGGCTGATTGCCATGATATTGATGTGGCGGCGCTGCATCAGGGCTTTTTGCGCGGGCTGACGCTTTTGACCGGCTTTCGGGTGTCGCAGGCAGAGCGGGAGGCGGGGCTTTGGCAATTGAACGGCGCGGTGGCGGCGCCCGTTGTGGTCAATGCGGCAGGCGCTTGGGCGGACGGCGTGGGGGCGGTTTTGGGATGTGCACCCAAGGGGTTGCAGCCGCTGCGGCGGACGATGGCGGTGTTGCGGCTCGATCCCGAACCGCCGGCGGACCTGCCGGTGATGCTCGATTCGGCGCTGCGCTTCTATTTCAAGCCGGATGCCGGGCGGCTCTGGCTTTCGCCGCATGACGAGACGCCGGATGTGCCGCATGATGTAAGGCCCGATGAGATGGACCTTGCGGTGGTCATTGACCGCTTTGAAAGGGTGAGCACTTCCAGAGTGGTGCGTCTCGAGCGGAGCTGGGCGGGGCTCAGGACCTTTGCGCGGGACCGCAAGCCGGTGCTGGGGTTTGACCCGGGTATCGAGGGGGTGTTCTGGTGTGCGGGGCAGGGGGGGTTCGGCATTCAGACCGCGCCGGCGGTGGCCGATCTTTGTGCCCGGGTGTTGACCGGTGAGGCGGCCGATGCGGGGGCTTATGACGCGGCGCGGGCCTTGTAGCGGGCGAGGAAACGGGTGGCAAACGCGGTGAGATCATGGGCGGCGATGGCGCTGCGAAGTGCTGCCATCAGCTCCTGATAGAACCAGATGTTGTGCTCGGTCATCAGCATGGCGCCGAGCATTTCGCCTGATTTTACAAGATGGTGGATATAGGCGCGGGAGACGCCGCCGGTACAGGAGGGGCAGCCGCACGCGGCATCAAGGGGGGCGAGATCTTCGGCGAAGCGGGCGTTGCGCAGGTTGAGGGGGCCATCCCTTGTGAAGGCCTGGCCGTTTCGGCCCGAGCGGGTGGGGAGCACGCAATCGAACATGTCGACGCCGCGCTGGACGGCGCCGACGATGTCATCGGGCTTGCCGACGCCCATCAGATATCTTGGCGCGTTTTCAGGCAGTTGGGCAGGCGCATAATCGAGGCAGGCGAACATGGCCTGTTGCCCTTCGCCAACCGCGAGGCCGCCGATGGCATAGCCGTCGAAGCCGATGTCTTGCAGGTGGCTGGCGGACGCCGCGCGCAGGCGCTCGTCGAGGCCGCCTTGCTGGATGCCGAAAAGGGCTGATTTTTCTGCATGTTCGCCGCCCTGATCGAAGGCGGTTCGGGAGCGTCTGGCCCAGCGCATCGAGCGTTGCATGGCGGCTTCGACGGTCTCGCGCGGGGCGGGGAGCGCCACCAGCTCGTCAAAGGCCATGACGATGTCGGAGCCGAGAAGCCGCTGGATTTCCATGCTTCTTTCGGGTGTCATCAGGTGGCGGCTGCCGTCGAGGTGGCTGGCGAAGCTGACACCGTCTTCGGAGCGTTTGGTGAGTGCGGACAGGCTCATCACCTGATAGCCGCCGCTGTCGGTGAGGATGGGCTTGGTCCAGCCCATGAATTTGTGAAGTCCGCCCAGTTTTTCAATGCGTTCGGCGGTGGGGCGGAGCATCAGATGATAGGTGTTGCCAAGGATGATGTCGGCGCCGCTGGCTTCGACCTCCCGGGTGCGCAGGGCCTTGACGGTGGCGGCGGTGCCGACCGGCATGAAGGCCGGGGTGCGGATGCTGCCGCGTGCCATGGTGATCTCGCCGGTGCGGGCGCGGCCATCGGTGGCGTGAATGTGAAAGGAGAAGCGGGGCATGAACGGCGTGTAGCCGGGGTGGGCAGGGGCTGCAATTGGTGGGTTTATGGTGGGTTTGGAAGGTTAGGAAGGTTAGGCCGGGGCCTTGGAAACTGAGGGACTTGGGCCGATGTGAGACGTGGTCTTTGTCGAGCCCGGACAGCAATTCTTTCTATATAACCTATCTGGTGTAATTTGTCCAGTTTGGAGAATGGCGGCGGGGCGCTATGGAAGAGGCATGGGCAAGGTGCGGGTGGATGTGGCGCTGGTGGCGCGCGGGCTGGTGGAGAGCCGGGCGCGGGCGCAGGCGCTGATCATGGCGGGGCTGGTGTTTGCTGGGACACGCAAGGTGGCCAAGGCGGGCGAGATGCTGGCCGAGGATGCGGACTTGCGGGTGAAGGGGCGCGACCATCCTTACGTGTCGCGCGGCGGGGTGAAGCTGGCGCATGGGCTGGCGCATTTTGGCTTTGATCCGGCCGGGCTGGTGGCGATGGATGTGGGGGCTTCGACCGGCGGCTTTACCGATGTGCTGCTGCAGGGCGGGGCTCCGCGGGTTTATGCGGTGGACAGCGGCACCAACCAGCTGGCCTGGTCCTTGCGGTCGGACTCGCGGGTGGTGGTGCTGGAGCAGCTTTCGGCGCGGCTTTTGACGGCCGAGCATGTGCCCGAAGAGGTGGGCGCGATCGTATGTGATGCGAGCTTCATTTCGCTGGCCAAGGTGCTGGAGGTGCCGCTGGGCTTTGCTGCGCCCGGCTGCTGGCTGGTGGCGCTGGTGAAGCCGCAGTTCGAGGCCGGGCGGGCCGAGGTGGGCAAGGGCGGGGTGGTGCGCGACGAAGGCGTGCAGGCGCGGGTGTGTGAGGCGGCGGCCGCCTGGCTGGCGGCGCGGCCGGGCTGGCGGGTGACGGGACTGGTAGAAAGCCCGATTACCGGGCCGGAGGGCAACCGCGAGTGGCTGTTAGGCGGCGTGTTTGACGCGTGAGCGGCGACGGCGTTGGGCGGCGCCGATCAGGCCGAAGCCGGCGATGAGCATGGCCCAGCTGCCTGGCTCGGGGATGGGATCGAGGTAAAAATAGTTGATATTGAGCGTGCCGCCGATCGAGCCAGTGGCAAAACCTTCGCCACTGAGACCGGAGGTGTCGGTGGTGGCGACGCGCTGCAGCGAATTGACGACTTCGATTGTTCCCGCGCCGATGAAACTGCCCAGTTGATCGGCGACGAAACCGAAATTGGTCGTGCGAAAGACATTGATTCCGAAAACACCCTGAGGATTGTTGATAAGGCCGCTGGTTGTCCGCGTGAATTCGACCGGAATGGGAAAGGGCGCGCCGGTATTCGCGCTGAGCGTCGATGCGACAAGAGCCGTCGCGCCGGCTGTAGAGCCTTGACCGCCCTGAAACCGGAATTGTGCGCTGACCGAGGGTGTCCAGTCGATTATGACATCGGTGAGCATGAGGCGGCCACCGAGGGTGTCGAATTTCTGAAATTCAAGAGTTTGCAGGCCGCCAGTGAAGGTCAGATCGCTGTCTGTCGGACCTGGACCCGCCGCGAAATCACTGTCGAAGATCAAGGTCTGGCTGATGACCAATGTTGCGTGTGCGACGCTTGAAGGCAGGGGCACAGCCGCCAGCATCAACGAGGCCGCCACAGCATGGATGAGCTTCATCTTTCTTCCCCCAAAAGCAACACAACCAGACCCGGACGCAGGCGCGACTTCGCCCTGCAACCTGCTGCGGTCTCAGCGGGAGATGAAGTTAAACTTTTATTATCTTTTTTGTCAGTCGGCGTTTTCAACGACTTGTTGGTAGCGCGGAACCAGCATTCATCACCGGCCAACCGGAACCGGGAACGGAATCAGAGTCTTGCTTGTGTCGTTCAGGCGGTGATGGACCGGCGGGCGATTCGGCGGCGGCGCCGCTGGGCGGCGCCAATGAGGCCGAAGCCGGCGATGAGCATGGCCCAGGTGCCGGGCTCGGGGATCGGCTCGAAGAGGAAATACTGGATTTGCAGCGTGCCGCCGGCGCTGCCGCTATGGCCGTTGAACGGGTTGCCGCCGCTCGAATTGGTGGTGGTGCGGGTGACGCTGGCGAGATTGAAGCTGACGCTGCTGGTGCCGCTGCCGACGAAGGCGCTGATATCGGTGGGATTGAGAACCACGGTGGCCGGCGTGGTGAAGATGGGATCGAGGGTGAGGGGCGTGTTGCGCGGGGCGTTGGCCAGCGTGGCCGTGCTGGTCTGGAACAGGCCGGCGAAATCGAACAGGCTGTCGGCGCTGGTCAGCGTGTAGCTGCTCGACAGGCTGGCGGTGAGCGTGGGGCCGCTGTTGTTGGTGACCAGTGCGGTGACGCTGCCGGCGAAATCAGGGGTCCAGCTGATCTGCACGCTGGCGAGATTGCTGGCGGGGCCGCCGTAGAGGCTGAACAGGGCAGCTTCGGTGCCGCCGCCTGCGTTGGTGCTGGTGGTGGCGCTGAACAGGCGGTTGAAGTCGATCTCCTGGGTGATGACGACGAGCGCCTGTGCGGGGGCAGCAAGGGCCAGCGCGGCGAAGGCGGCGAGAAACAGGGGGCTGGGGAGACGGCGAAGGGGGGTCATGAGGGCGGTCGCTTTGTGTGTTCGAGGGGCGCTTCGGGCGCGAGACTTGAGGGACAGATTGAGGCGGGCGTATACCACATCCGCGAAATGGGGATTGTCAGCCTCTGCAAGGCGGGCACAGTTTTACAATTTGCGCGGCGTGACGTTGCAGGGCGGCGGCGACGGTTGCATTGCCGGCCGGGCGCGTTAGGTCTGGCGCATGAGGGCTGGCTTCCAATGATGATGAACGCGACGGCGCCTGTGGCGGGCCGGCGCGCGGCGCTGGCGGCGGTGCTGCTGGTGCCGCTGCTGCTGGGTGTGGGCGGGCTGATCGCGCAGGCCAGCGGCTCGGTGGAGGACAATCTCTGGTATCAGTCTCTGGCGTTGCCGGTGTTGCAGCCGCCGGGGCCGGTGTTCGGCATTGCCTGGAGCATCCTCTATACCCTTTTGGCGCTGAGCGCGGCGCTGGTGGTGGGGGTGCGGGCGGACGGCGGTCTGGCGCGGCTGAAGCGGCAGGCGCTGTGGCTTTTTGGCATTGGCATGGTGATCAACTGGACCTGGTCGCCGGTGTTCTTTCTGCTGCACCGGATCGATGTGGCGCTGGCGATCATTGTGGTGATGCTGGGGGTGGCGCTGTTGACGCTGCTGGCCTTTGCGCGCCTCTCCCGGGTGGCGGCGGGGCTGATGCTGCCCTATATCGCATGGCTGATGTTTGCCGCAGGGCTTAACGCGGCGATCTGGCAGATGAACCCTGTCGCCGATGTGGCGCAGATTGGAGTTTGAGATGCAGAAGGAAAGCAAGGTTTTCGAGGATCTGTCGAAGGTGGCGACCTCCGCACTTGGCACGCTGGCCGGCGTGGGGCGCGAAGTGGAGGAGCAGGCGCGGCGGCGGATGCGCGCGCTGGCGGCCGACGAGGACGCGGTCTCACGCGATGAATTCGAGGCGGTGAAGGCCAATGCGCTGGCGGCGCGCGAGGCGGTGGAGGCCCTGACGGCCGAAGTGGCGGCGCTGAAGGCCGAGCTGGCGGGCACGAAGCCGGCCGCGCCAGCGCGGGCGCGGAAGGCGAAATCCGCGTCTTGAGGGCGGATTATCCACAGCTTTGTCTGGCCTTGCCGGGGCTTGGGGTTGCCGAATCGTTTTGGCGTCCGCACCCTTGGCTTGTTTTGACGGGAGGGCCGCTGCGATGAGCCTGATCGAGAGCGAGCATGATGCACCGCCGGCGGCGCCGATCGACATGCTCGAACATGTGTTTGACACCAATGGCTGGGCCTTTGAGCGCTCGGGCGACGAGGAGATTTCGACCTCGGTGGTGGGCAGCTGGGCGACCTATGAGCTGCGCGCGCTGTGGCGCGAAGAGGACCGGGTGTTGCAGCTGATCGCCCGCGCCGAGCTGACCGCGCCCGATGACCGGCGCGCCGCCGCCTATGAGACGCTGGGGCTGATCAACGAGCAGCTGTGGATGGGGCATTTCGAGCTATGGTCGGCCGATGGCACGATCATCTTTCGCCACGCCACGCTGCTCGATGCCGCCGAGGGCCATGGTTCGCCCGACCTGACACTGGGGCAGGCGGAGGTGCTGGTGGACGCGGCCGTGGAGGAATTTGACCGCTTTTTTCCGGTGTTTCAGCTGGTGCTGCACGCCGAGCGGGCGCCCGCCGACGCCATGGCAGCGGCGCTGATCGAGACCATCGGGGAGGCTTGATATTTCGGGTGACTATTGGCTGATCGGCTGCGGCAACATGGGCGGCGCGCTGCTGCGCGGCTGGCTGGCCGCGGGCTTCGGGCCGTGGCGGGTGATCGACCCCGCGCTTGAGGCAGCACCCGAGGGCGCGGCGCTGGGCGCGGGCACGGAGACGCCGAAGCTCGCCGTGCTGGCGGTGAAGCCGCAGGTGTGGCGCGAGGTGGTGGCGCCGCTGGCGGGCCAGCTGGACGGCGCGGTGGTGGTTTCAGTGATGGCGGGTGTGAGTGCAGCTTCGCTTGAGCAAGCGCTGCCGGGGGCGCGGATCGTGCGCGCCATGCCCAATACGCCCGCTGCGATTGGCCAGGGGGTGACCGGGCTGTGGACGACCCATGCGGACGCGCGCGCGCTCTCAGGGCCGCTGTTTGACGCCTCGGGCACCGCTGTTTGGCTTGAAAATGAGAGCGATTTCGATGCGCTGACCGGGGTGTCGGGCTCAGGGCCGGCCTATGTCTTTGCCTTTATCGAAGCGCTGGCCGCCGGCGGGGTGGCCGCCGGCCTCAGCCCTGACGTGGCCATGGCGCTGGCGCGCGGCACGGTGACAGGCGCCGCCGCACTCGCCGCCAGCGACCCCGCCGAGGCCGCCGAACTGCGCCGCCGGGTGACATCGCCGGGCGGCACGACGGCGGCCGGGCTGGCCGCACTGACGCCAGGGCTGGGACCGCTCTTGGAGCAGACCGTGGCGGCAGCGGCGGCGCGGTCTCGGGAGATGGCGAAGGGCTGAGGGGCCTCGGGGGCGAGCTGAGGGCCTCCGGCGGCTCGGAGTGGCCTCCGGCGGCTGGGGCCTTGGGCCCCAGACCCCATTTGTTGGTTTGGGACAAGCTGGCGGAGGGCAGCGCCTGCGCGGCACGCGCTTTTATAGCCTGCGGCGCTGGGCTTGGGGGGACGGGTTGTGCTTAGGCCCCGGATCAGGTCCGGGGCGACGGAGAATATGGGTTGCGCCGCTGATGGGGTCTGGGGCCTGAGGCCCCAGCCGCCGGAGGCCCTTTTTTCGGAACTATTTCTGCAGGGCGTTGATGAGGGGGCGGTCTGAGGGGGGGATGAGGCTCATGAGGACGTTCCAGAAGCCGGTGACGGCGTTTTGGCCGGCTTCGCTATAGGCGGCGGCCATATGGGTTTGCAGGCGTTCGAACAGGGCGGTTTCGAGGGATTCGCCTTTGGGGGTGAGGTGGAGGAGGCGTTGGCGGCGGTCGGTGGTGCCGATTTTCTGGACGACGAGGTCGCGGGCCTGGAGGTCGTTGAGGACGCGGCCCAATGATTGTTTGGTGATGGCGAGGAGGCGGAGCAGTTCGCCCACCGCAAGGCCGGGTTTGCGGGCGATGAAGTAGAGGGCGCGGTGGTGGGCGCGGCCCAGGCCTTCTTCGGCGAGGAGTTCATCGGGGCCGCGGATGAGGCTGGTGTAGCCGAAGTAGAGCAGTTCGATGCCGCGGCGGAGCTCGTCTTCGCGCAGATAGAGGGCCGAGGCGGCGGGGACGGGGTTCGCCTTTGGGGGGGCGGATTTTGCGGGAGAAGGGACAGTCATGTTGACATATATTGCCTGAAAGCCTAGCGGAGCGCAACAAAGCTTGGCTTGGGTTGGAGTCGATTGACATGGTGCCGTTTGACGACCGCGACGGGTTTATCTGGTTTGATGGCGAATTGAAGCCCTGGCGCGAGGCCAATGTGCATGTGCTGACGCATGGGCTGCATTATGCGAGCGCGGTGTTCGAGGGCGCGCGGGCTTATGGCGGGCGGGTGTATGCGCTGACCGAGCATAGCGAGCGGCTGCGGGCCTCGGCGGAGATGATGGGCTTTCCGTTGCCCTGGTCGGTGGCGGAGATTGATGCGGCCGTGATGGCGACCTTGAAGGCCAATGGGCTGAGTGATGCCTATGTGCGCCCCGTCGCGTGGCGCGGGTCGGAGCAGATGGGGGTGAGCGCGCAGGCGACCAAGCCGCACATGGCGATCGCCTGCTGGGCCTGGGGGGCTTATTTTGGCGCCGACGCCTTGAAGAAGGGGCTGCGGCTGACGATTGCCAAGTGGCGGCGGCCGGCGCCCTATACGGCGCCGACCAAGGCCAAGGCGTCTGGCCTTTATATGATCTGCACGATGAGCAAGCATGAGGCGGAAGCGGCGGGTTATCAGGATGCGCTGATGCTGGACTGGCGGGGGCAGGTGGCCGAGGCGACCGGGGCGAACGTGTTTTTTGTGAAGGGCGAGACGCTGCACACGCCGACGCCGGACTGTTTTCTGGACGGGATCACGCGGCGCAGCGTGATGCGTCTGGCTGAGCGGCGGGGGCTGAAGGTGGTGGAGCGGGCGATCTGGCCGGAGGAACTGGAGGGCTTTGAGCAGGCCTTTCTGACGGGCAGCGCGGCCGAGGTGACGCCGCTGGCCGAGATTGGGCCGTGGCGCTTTGAGGTGGGCGCCACCGCGCTGGGGCTGGCCAAGGATTACAGTGATTTGGTGAATGGCCGGCTGAACGCTTGAGGATGCGACGGGCGGTGGCGGAACGGCGACGGGCTGTGCCGCCATGGCTGATTTCTGCGCAGGATTTTGGTTTTTCGCGCGTATTTGATGCGGACAGGAAGTTGGACGGGGTGTTTGGTTTGCGTAGGCGTGTGACGATAATGGCGGCTGAGGCGACGGCGCTGGTGGCGCTGGTGCTGGCGCTTTGGACGGCGCCGGCGATGGTTTCGGAAGCGCAGGACCGGACGCCGGCGACGCTGGCGGCGCGCCATGTCGATTCGGCGCTTTTGGGTGAGGACGCGCGGGCGCGCGCGCTTCTGGGCGAGGCGGATGCGCTGGCCATGCAGCTTGTGGAGCGCGAGCCGCCCGTCTCTCGTTGACGCCGTGGGGCGCGCTGCTTATGCCGGAGGCTGATGGGGGCTGGCGGCGCGTGGCGGAACTTTTCTTGATGATGAAGCGGCTGTTGGTGCTTGCCGGGCTGTGCGCCGGCCTTTGCGCCGGGGCGACCGCCGCGCAGACCGTCGATCCTGCGGTGTTGCGGCAGGTGCAGGGCTCGCTGGGGGCCGGCACCGGCGCCCAGGATGCGGGACAGGGCGTGGACGAGGCGGCGCGGGGCGGGACGCCGCTGCCGGCGGGGCAGCGGCTGGACACGCGTGAGGAGCAGGCGGTGCGTCGGGCGCAGGCGCGCGCCGAGCTGGAATTTCTCTACCGGCCTTCGGCGGTGGAGCGCGACTATCGGCAGCGCATGGGCGTGGTTGACCTGCGCCAGTTTGGCTATGACCTGTTCGAAAGCGTGGACCCGTCTGCGGCGAGTGTGACGGGGACCATGGGTGATGACTATGTGCTGGGCGTGGGCGATGAGCTGATCGTGCAGTTTCAGGGGGCATCGAACGAGAGCCGCACCGCCCGGGTGGCGCGCGACGGGCAGGTGGTGGTGGGCAGCCTGCCGCCGGTGCAGGCGGGCGGGCGGTCGCTGGGCGCGGTCAGGCGCGAGCTGGAGGCGGCGACCGAGCGCACGCTGCTGGGCACCGATATCTTCGTGTCTCTGGGCGCGGTGCGCGCGGCGAGCGTGTTTGTGGGCGGCGAGGTGGCGCGGCCGGGGCAATATTCGCTGACCTCGCTGTCGGATGTGGCCGTCGCGCTGGCGCAGGCCGGCGGGGTGCGCCGCAACGGCTCCTTGCGGCAGGTGCGGGTGGTGCGCGGCGGGCGGACCTTGAGCGTGGACCTTTACGGGTTGCTGGGGCTGGGCGGGCCGCCGGGCGTGCGGCTGCAGGACGGCGACCGGGTGATTGTGCCGGTGATCGGGCCGACGGTGGCGATTTCGGGCAATGTGACGCGGCCGGGCATTTATGAGCTGCGCGGGCCGACCAAGCTTGGCGAGCTGTTGCGCTTTGCCGGCGGGGCGGTGCGGCAGCGTGGCTACCGCATGGCGGTGAGCCGGATTGGCGAGGACGGGGCCGAGCGCTTTTTGAGCCAGCCCTCGCTGGAGACGGCGCTGGTGGCGGGCGATGCCGTGCAGCTGAGCGCGGGCAGCGCCGGCGGTGCGTCGGGCCGGGTGATTTTGAGCGGCTTTGTCGACAATCCGGGGCCGCGCGCGCTGGGCGCCGTGAGGGATGTGGCGGGGCTGCTCGGCGATGCCGGGCGGCTGAAGCCGGGCAGCTATCTGCCGATGGCGCTGCTGGTGCGGCGGGAGACGGCCACGGCGTCGCGCTCTTATCTGCCGGTCGATCTGGCGGCCGCGCTTGATGGCCGCCAGCCGGTGCCGCTGCGCTCGGAGGATCAGCTGTTCGTGTTTTCGCAAAGCGACATCCGCTTTCTGAACACGACGGCGGTGCGGCGCATTGTGCTGGGTCAGCCGAATGCGCTGAGCCAGTGTCTGTCGCTCGACCGGCTGGAGGCGCAGGTGCGTGACAGCCAGACCTCGCGGTTTACCGTGGTGACGCGGCAGGCGTTTCTGGTCGAGCGCAACGGGCGGACCGAGCTGGCTTCGACCGGCGGCACGCTGAGCGGGGTGACCCGCAGCGCCGATGCAGCGGTGCGCACCGGCGAGAATCTGGCCGGGCTGCGCCAGCGCGGCACGGAACAGCAGGGCGAGGAGCAGCTTTTCGGACCCGGCACGGCCGAGACCCGTCGCGGCGTGGAGAATGACGGTGCGATTGGCGACACGATCGCGATCCGGGCGCAGTGTCCGGTAGTCTTTGAGCTGGAGCCGGACCTGTTGCCGGTGCTGATCGAGAATGCGGTGGCGGTGGGCGGCGCGGTGCGGCGGCCCGGCGCCTATCCGGTGGCGGGCAGCGCCAGTGCGGCGACGCTGGCGGCGGTGGCGGAAGGGGTGTTGAACGATGTCAGCGGCCTGACGCTTGATGTGGCGCGCGGGCAGGGCGGGGCTGTGGTTTCGGAGCGGGTCGAGGTGCCGGATGTGGGCGGCGAGGCGGTGATGGCGGCCACCATGCTGCGTGCGGGCGATGACATTCGCTTCAATGCCGCCCAGCCGCAATTCGAGGCCGGGGCGGTGCTGCTGTCGGGCGAGTTCAACCGGCCTGGGCTTTATTCGATCCGGCGGGGCGAGACGCTGTCGCAGCTGATCGAGCGGGCCGGCGGCCTGTCGGCCATGGCCTATCCCTATGGGACGATCTTCACCCGGCGATCGGTCAGGGAATTGCAGCAGGAGGGGCTGCGGCGCACGTCACGCGAGCTGACGCAGGGGCTGCTGAGCCTGGCGGCGCGGTCTCGCGATGCGAATGGCGGCGGGGTTGTGGCGGGGCAGCAGCTGATCGAGCAGCTGAACACGCTGGAGGCGCCGGGGCGGGTGGTTGTGGAGGCCGACCCGCGGGTTTTGGCGATGCGGCCCGACCTCGACACGGTGCTGGAGAGCGGCGATGCGGTGGTGATGCCGAAGAAGCCGAACTTCGTGCTGGCGCTGGGCGATGTTGCCAACCCGGGCGCGCTGCAATTCGTGGCCGGCAAGGACGTGTCCAACTATCTGAGCGAAGCGGGCGGCACGGCCTCGACAGCGGACGAAGGGCGGATCTTCATCGTGTTGCCCGATGGCACGGCGCAGCCGCTGAAGGGGCGCGGCTGGGGCAAGGGCTATGCCGGCGTGGTGCCGCCGGGCTCGACGATCATCGTGCCCAAGGACATCGACCCGCTCTACAAGCTTGATCTGGCGCGCGACATCACCGGGATTTTGACCGGGCTTTTGACCAGCGTGGCCACGGTGGCGATTCTGGCGACGAATTGAGCTTAGCGCGGCTGCAAATAGCGGATGCTATTTGCTGACTCGCGCAAGCGCGGCCGGGCGGGCAGCGCGGCTGGCCGCGCTGAACCGCTTCGACGTGAGGGCGCGGCTTTGCCGCGCTCTTTTGCAGGGGTCGAGGGCTTTGCCGCGCTCTTTTGCAGGGGTCGAGGGCTTTGCCGCGCCCTTTTGCGTGGGTCGGGCGGCCTTCCCGCGCCCCTTTCCATGCGCCGGGCGGCTTTACCGCGCCCCGTGGCACATGGCCGAGGGACAGCTTTATGCGCGCATGGCGCTGCGCTATCATGATGCTGTCGCAGGCGCGGCCGGGAGAGATGAAGGTGGCTGGTCGGGCGGTTCTGCTGGTCTTGCTGGGGCTTCTGGCGGTGGTCGGGCTGGCCATGGTCTTGCTGGCCAGCATTGCCGAGGCGGGGGTGACGGCCTCGACGGGCGGCGTGTATCTGGCGGTGGAACGGGCGGGACAGGCCGGCAATCAAGCCCTGCTCAACGAGCTTTACGGCGTCGTGGCGCGGCTGCGATGGCCCTGGGCCGTGGCCAGTGCGCTTGGCTATGGAGTTGTGGTGGCGGCGGGTATCGGGCTGGTCTTGCTGCTGCGCGCGCCCAGATGAGCGCCCTCAGGCGTTGCCGCTGCCGCTGAGCAGGGTGATGGAGATGCGCCGGTTGCGCGGGTCGTTCCGGTTCTTGGGGTTGTAGGGATCGGTGTCGGCGACGCCTTCGATGCGGCGCAGGCGGGTTTCATCGACGCCGGCGGCAGTGAGGATACGCCGCGTGGTGTCGGCGCGCGCGGCGCTCAGCGTCCAGTTGTTGGCGGGGCCTTTGGCAAAGGGCAGGCTGTCGGTGTGGCCGCGGATGGTGACGGCGTTGGGGGCGTCCTTGATGGCGGCGGCGACCTGCTGGATGAGGGCCAGCGCGTCTGGGGTGAAGACGGCGGTGCCGGTGCCGAACATGAGGAAATCGGCGCGCTCGATGATGTCGATGCGCAGGCCGTCGGCGTTGCGGACGAGGCGGACCTGGCTTTTCAGGCCTTTCATGGTGGGATCACCGGCCAGCCTTGCGTTGATGATGTCCTGGACCTTGCGGAAGCGGGTGTCGTCGGCGGTTTTCTGGCGGTTGCTCTGGGCCGATGAGGGCTGGCGCATGACGGCGGTGACGGGTTCGCGGCCGGCGAGTTCGGCCTTCAGGGCATTGCCGTCTTCCTGGCTGAGCGAGCGGCCGCCGAGCACGCCGTTGGAGCCGCCGGAATTGCGCATCTGGATGACGGTGGGGGTGAAATAATCGGCGATGCCCTTGCGCTGCTCGTCGTTGGTGGCGCCGATGATCCAGAGCATCATGAAAAAGGCCATCATGGCGGTGACGAAATCGGCATAGGCGACTTTCCAGGCGCCGCCGTGGTGCGCATGGCCATGGCCCTTGCGCTTTTTGTAGACGACCTCGGGCTCGACGTGGAGTTCAGGCTTCATTTCGCCGTTCTCAGGCCATCGAAGACTTCGGCGAAGCTCGGCTGGTTGGCCGGATCGATGGCGGTGCGGGCGGCTTCGATGACCATGGGCTGGGGGGCGCCCTTGAGGCTGGCGACGATGACGCGGCGGATGATGAGGTAGATTTCGGCATCGGCCTCGATGACGGTGCGCAGGCGCGCGGCCAGCGGCCCGACGATGCCATAGGCCAGCAGCACGCCGAGGAAGGTGCCGACCAATGCCGAGCCGATCATGCCGCCGAGGATGGCGGGCGGCTTGTCGATGCTGCCCATGGTCTTGATGATGCCGAGCACGGCGGCGACGATGCCCAGCGCGGGCAAGGCATCGGACATGGTGGTGAGCCGGTCGACCGGCTTGAGGGCGGCGGCGTGGTGGGTTTCGAGCGCGGTTTCGATGACGTCATCGACCGATTGCGGGCTGAGCGTGCCGGTGCTGACGACAAGCAGGCGCATCGAATCGCAGAGCAGGTGGAGGAAGAAGGGGTCTTTCAGGAACTGGGGATATTCGGCGAAGATGGCCGAGGATTTGGGGTCTTCGATGTGGGGCTCGACGGCGACGGCGCCGTCTGTCTTGAACATCTTCATGAGGCGGGTGGTGAGGAAGATGGCGGCGCTGTAATCGGCCTTTTTGTATTTGGGGCCTTTGAAGACGAGGCCGATGCCGCCGCCCATCTGCTTGATGCCGGCGATGTCGGTGGCGATGAGGGTGGCGCCCGCAGCCGCACCGCCGATGATCAGCATTTCGAGCGGCAAGGCGGCCATGATGACCATGAGATTGCCGCCGGCGAGCGCGAAGCCGCCGAACACCATCAGCAGCAGGACGACAAGACCGACAGCGGAAATCATGGGCTGGTTGCGCGCTCCCTCATGGCCACGCGGACGGCGCGCGGCGACCTTACCGGTTACGGCGAGGGGACGGGGAACGTTAGGGGCGGCAGGGTTAACCGCTGTTAGCGCAAGAGATCCCAGAGCGATTGGTTGGCGGTGCGGGCGAAGCTGGCCTGGGCGGCTTCGAGGACGTTGAGGAGGCGTTGCAGCTCGGCGATGCTGCTGGCCATGTCGGTGTCTTCGAGGCGGGAGAGGTCGATCTGGCTTGAGAGTGTCTGCGCGGCGAGCCGGTCTTGCTCCGAGGTGAGGCGGGCGGCGCGGGTGCCGAGCAGGGCCTGGGCGTCGGTGAGGCTGGCGCTGTGGGTTTCGAGGGCGGCGAGGGCGGATTCGAGCGCCGGGGTGCGGGTTTCGGGGTCGGGGTCTGCCAGCGCGTCTGCGAGCGCGGCCATGGACGCGAAGAGATCGGCGGTGCCGTCCGGGCGCTCGGGGCTGGGGGGGGTGGTGGTGCCGAAGACTTGCGGGCCGGTGAGGCCGGTTTCGATGGTGGTGGTGCCGAGCGCGATGGCTGGCGGCTGGCCTTCGCCCTGCCAGATGCGGGTGCCGATGGCATCGGGGGCGTAGACGGGGCCGGTGGTGCGGCTGCCGGAGAAGAGGGGGACGCCGTCGACATCGCGGGTTTCGGCCAGCGCCTGGAGGCTGGCGGCGAGGTTTTCGACTTCCTGCGCCATGACGGCGCGGTCATCGGCGCTGATGGTGGCGTTGGTGCCGGCGAGCGCGAGTTCGCGGGCGCGAAGCACGAGATCACCCATGGCGGCGAGCGTGATTTCGGCGCTGTTGAGGCGGCGGGTGGCGGCGTCGATGTTGCGGCTGGTGGTGGCGGACTGGGCGAGCTCGCGGCGGAGCGTGGCGGCGCGGGCCGAGGCGACGGGATCATCGGACGGGCGGTTGATGCGGCGGCCGGTGGAGACGGCCTCCTGCGTGTCGGCGATGCGCTGCGAGAGCGCGCTCATGCGGTCGACGCTGGTGGTGAAGGTGGCGCGGGTGTTGATGGCCGAGGGCGGCGTGGGGGCGAGGCTCATCGGGCGGCTCCGAGGATGGCGTCGAAGATGTCACGGGCGGCCTGGATGACCTGGGCATTGGCGCGGTAGGCCATTTGCAGGCGGGTGAGCTCGGCGGCTTCACGGTCGAGATCGACGCCGGCGACGGCATCGGCGGCGCGGGCGGCGTCATCCCGCAGGCCGCGGGCGGCGGCTTCGAGGCGGCTGGTTTCGGCGAGCCTTGTGCCAAGCGTGGCGGACTGGGCGTCGAGCGTCTGTTCGATGGTGCCGCTGGGGCCGGAGCGGGCGCGGATGTCGGCGAGCGCGCGGGCGTTGCTGTTGTCGGCGCTGGCCGGGCCGGTGGCGAGCAGGCGGAAGCTGTCACCGGGCTGGGGGGTGCCGTCGAGGGTGAAGCTGTAGCCGTCGCCTTCTATGGGGGCGCCCGGCGTGAAGGGGAGGGTGGCGAGGATGGTGCCGGTGGCAGGGTCGATGAGGTCGAGGGTGTTTGGGGCGGTGACGGTGAGGGTGAGGGGGGGTGGGGCGATGACGGCGGCGGCGAGCGGGTCGGGGGTGGCGGTGAGGGTGGCGGTGCCGGCGTTGAGGGGGCTGGCGTCGGTGGTGTAGCGGGCGGCGGCGGCGACTTCGGCGGGGGTGAGGGGGCGCAAGGAGACGGCGCGGGCGCCTGAGAGCGGCGTGAGGGTCCAGCTGTCTCCCGGGCGGGCGCCCTGGGTGGGGGCGACGGTCACGCCGTCGAGGGTGAGGGGGCCGGGGCCGGTGATGCTGGCGGTGCCGTCGAGCCGTTCGAGGGTGTAGCCTGACGCATCGGTGATCAGGCGGTAGCCGGACGGGCTGAGGGGGGCGAGGTCGGCGATGGTGAAATCAAGGGCGGCGGTGCCGGCGTTGGCGCGGCCGGGAGAGGCTTCGAGGCTCGCGCTGGTGAACAGCGGCTGGCCGGGGTTGCCGGCGAGGTCGGTGCCGGTTTCGTGCCAGCTGTTGGTTTCGGATGTGAAGCGGGCGGCGAGGTCGTCGAGGTTGGTGCGCAGATCGGCCAGCGTGCTTGTGGCTTCGATGAGGCCGGCAAGGCTGCCGGAGAGCGGCAGGCGGACGGGGGTGGCGCTGTGGGTGGGATCGAGGATGAGTTCGGCCCCTGATGGGCCATTCCGGGCGGCGACGCGGGTGGGGGGTACCGAATTCGGGGACGAGCGTGGCACCGGCGGGCGTGGTGCCGAGCCGGACGGTGACGGCGCCGCTGCTGCCTTCGGTGACGGTGATGCGGATGCGGGCTGCGAGTTCGGCGAGGAGCTGGTCGCGGCTGTCGAGCAGCGCGAGGCTGGGGGCGCTGCTGGCCTGGGTGCGGCGCAGCTCTTCGTTGGTGCGGGCCAGTGCTTCGGTGATGCTGTTGATTTCGCCCGCTTCGGTGGATGTGGCCGTGCCGAGATCGGCCTCGAGCCGGGCGAGGTCGTTGCCGAGTGTGCGCAAGGAGAAGGCGGCTTCTTCGCCCGCAGCCAGGAACAGGGCACGGGCGGCCGGCGCTGTGGGGGCGGCGGCGAGATCGGCCCCGGCATCGTAGAAGGCGGCGAGATTTTCATCGAGGCGGGCGCTTTGAAGGGTCGTCTCGATGCGGGCGAGCCAATCGGCGCGGGCGGCGAAGCGGGCATGGTCGCCCGTCGCGATGCGCGCGGCATTGACCTTGAGCGCGTCGGTGGCGCGGGTCATGCCGCCGACCATCACCCCGCTGCCCGCCACCGGCACGCGCTGCAGGATGCTGCCACTGCCGCTGGGGCCGGCGAGTAGCGCGACCTTGCGGCGGCTGAACCCGGCGGTGTCGGCGTTGGCGACATTGTCTCCGGTGACCGAGAGCGCGGCCTGATAGGCGCGGACGCCCTGGCTGCCGATGGAGAGGAGGTCGCTCATTTCGCCTCTTCGATCAGGGTCTGGCCGATGCCGAGCGGGGTGCTGCGGGCCATGGCTTCGGCGCGAAGGCGCTCGGTCTGTTCGTGGACGACATCCTGACCGGCGGCCAATGGCGTGGGGCCGGCGAGGCTGGTCCTGGGCCGGGCGCTCTTGAGCAGTTGCTGGATAATCATGGCTTCGAAGCGTTCGCCGGCCTTTTGGGCCTCGGCCGCCTTGTCGGGCTCGGGCGCGCCGGGCCAGCCGGGGCGGGGGAGCGGCAGGGCGGCGCCCGGCGTGCCGCCGCGCGGCGGCAGCGCGAAGGCGCGCATGGGGGGCGGCAGCTCCATCAGATCACGATCAGCTCGGCGCGGAGCGCGCCGGCGGCCTTGAGGGCTTCGAGAATGGCGACGAGATCGCCGGGTGCGGCGCCGAGCGCGTTGACGGCATCGACGATGGCGGAGAGCTGCACGCCGGGCGCGAACAGCGCCATGCGGACCTGCGGCTCTTCGGCCTCGACGGTGGATTGTTCGGTGACGACGGTCTGGCCGCGACCAAAGGGGCCGGGCTGGCTGGCGAACTGGTTTTCGGTGATGCGCACGGTGAGATTGCCGTGCGCGACGGCGGCCGGCAGGATGCGCACCTGGCCGCCGATGACGACGGTGCCGGTGCGCGCGTTGATGATGACGCGCGCGGCCGGGCTGGCCGGTGTGATGTCGAGGCTTTCGATGGCGGACGCCAGTTCGATGCGGGCCTGAAGGTCTTGCGGCGCGCGGATGCGGATGGTGGCGGCGTCTTCGGCGCTGGCCATGCCGTCGCCGGCAAAGGCGTTGATGGCGTCGGCGGCGATTTTGGCGGTGGTGAAATCGGGATCGGTGAGGACGAGGGCCAGATGTTCCGAGGTGGCAAAGGGCGAGGGGACGGCGCGTTCGACCGCAGCGCCGCCGGGGATGCGGCCCGAGCTTGGCGTACCGACGACGATGCGCGAGCCGTCGCGCCCTTCCGCGCCGAAGCCGCCGACCGCGAGATTGCCCTGGGCGAGGGCATAGACTTCGCCGTCTGCGCCGACCATGGGGGCCATGAGCAGCGTGCCGCCGCGCAAGCTTCGCGCCTGGCCGAGCGCCGAGACGGTGACATCGAGGCGCTGGCCGGGGCGGGCGAAGGCGGGCAGCTCGGTGGTGATGATGACGGCGGCGGCGTTCTTGAGCTGGGGATTGACGCCCTGGGGGAGCAGCACGCCGAGCCGCGCGGTGGCGGACTTGAGCGACTGGATGGTGAACTGGAGGTTCTGGTCGCCGGTGCCGGAGAGGCCGACGACAAGGCCGTAGCCGGTGAGCGCGTTGGAGCGCACGCCCTGCCAGCGGGCGATGTCTTTCAGCCGCTCGCCGCGCGCGGGGGCAGCCGAGGCGAGGATGAGCAGGGCCGACAGGGCGAGCGCCACGGGCGCGGCGACGGCTTGCGCGCGCCAGACGAGCTTGCGCAGCCAGAGCAGGCGCGGGCGGGGATGGCGGAGGCTGGGGTGCAGCATCTAGAGCGGGCTCACTTTGGCGAAGAAGCGGCTGAGCCAGCCTTGCCGGGCCTGATCGGCGACCTGGCCGGTGCCGGCGTAGCGGATGCGGGCATCGGCGACGCGGGTGCTGGGGACGCTGTTGTCGGGGCCGAGATCCTCGATGCGGACGAGGCCGGTGAGCTGCACCTGCTCTTCGCCGCGGTTGAGGGTGAGGCGCTTTTCGCCGGCCACGCGCAGCACGCCCGAGGGCAGGACTTCGGCGACGGTGACGGTGATGTCACCGAACAGCTGGTTGTTTTGGGCGGCCGTGCCCGAGCCGGTGAAGCTCTGGGCGCTGCCGCCGCTGAGCAGACCCTGCGGCACGAGGTTGAAGGGCGGGGCGTCGGGCAGGGTCAGGTTGGTGTCGGAATTGCGGGTGCTGCCGGCGCTGGCCGACTTGCTGGCCTGGGTGCGCTCGACGAGGCGGATGGTGACCAGATCACCCACACGGCTGGCGCGCCGGTCTGACGCGAGGCCGGCATAGCGGCTGGGGTGGAAGAGGCTGCCGGTGACCTGGCTGGTCGCTGCGCTCTGGAGGGGCGGCAGGACCGGCTCGGGCGTGAGCGGCGGGGCGGGATGCGGCAGCGTGGCGGCGATGCGCTTGGCGCCGCCGAAGCCTTCATCGGCACAGGCCGAGAGCGCCAGCGTGGCGGGAAGCAGGAGGAGGAGGAGGGGGCGCATCTTGTCGCTCATGTGTTCTGGATGATGGTGCGCGACATGTCTTCAGCCGCGCTGATCACCTTGGCGTTGATTTCATAGGCACGCTGGGTCTCGATCATCTCGACGAGTTCCTGCACAGTGCTGACGTTGGAGCTTTCGAGCGCGCCCTGGCGGAGCGTGCCGGCGCCGTCTTGCCCGGGCGCGCCTTGCTGGGCGGGGCCGGAGGCGGCGGTTTCGCGGTAGAGATTGTCGCCTTGCGGCGCGAGGCCGGCGGGATTGAGGAAGCGGGCGATTTGCAGCTGGCCGGCTTCGACCGGCTGGGCCTGGCCGGGGAGCACCGCCGAGACGGTGCCATCGGGCGCGATGGTGATCGAGCGCGCGCCTTGCGGGATGGCGATGGCGGGCTGGACGCGCAGGCCCGAATTGGTGACGAGCTCGCCTTCGGCGTTGAGCTTGAACGAACCGTCGCGGCTGAAGGCTTCGGTGCCGTCGGGGAGTGCGATGGTGAAGAAGCCGTCGCCTTCGATGGCGACATCAAGCGCATTGTCGGTGTTGATGAGGCTGCCCTGGGCATGGATGCGCTCGGTGCCGGCGACGCGCACGCCGGTGCCGGTGCCGAGGCCGGTGGCGTAGCGGTTGTCGGCACCCGCAGGCGCGCCGGCCTGGCGGGGGTCTTCGTACATCATGGTGACGAAGGCGGCGCGGTCCCGCTTGAAGCCGGTGGTGCTGACGTTGGCGAGATTGTTGGAAATGGCCTTCATGCGCTGGTCGAGCGCATCAAGGCCGGAGCGGGCGATCTGCAGGGCGGAGGTCATGGGCTAGTTCTCCATTCGGATGAGGCGGGCGCCGCTTTCATCAAGCTCGCGGGCGGTGCGCAGCAGCCGGGCGCTGGCTTCGAAGGCGCGCGATTGCTCGACGAGCTGGACCATGGCTTCGGTGGCGTTGATGTTGGCGGTTTCGAGCGTGCCGGTGACGAGGCGGGCGGAGGGGTCGGCGGCGAGCGGCGTGGCGCTGGTGAAGCGGCCGTCGGGGGCCTTGTCGAAGCCGGTTTCCTTGGAGCCGCCGGCGACGAGCTTCAGCTGGGCGATGGGCGTGGTGACGCCGTCTTGGAGCGCGCTGAGGCTGCCATCGGGGCCGATCTGGAGGGTGGCGCCGGGCGGCACCTGAATGGGCTGGCCGCCCGTGTCGAGCGGCACGCTGCCATCGCCGAGGATGAGCTGGCCGGCCGGGCTGACGCTGAGATCGCCGCGCCGTGTATAGGCTTCGGTCGGCTGGCCGTCTTTGGGCGGGCCTTCGACGGCGAGCCAGGCCTCGCCGGCGAGCGCGATGTCGAGCGGGCGGCCGGTGGGCAGGCTGCGGCCGGCGCTGAGCGGGGTTGTGAGGCTGGGCGCGCCGGACTGGGCGCGGGCGATCTGGCTTGGCCCAAGCCGACTCTCCGTGCCGAGATAGCGGCTTTCGGCGGCGATGATCTCGCGCTTGAAGCCGATGGTTTCGGCGTTGGCGAGATTGTTGGCCGTGACCGCCTGCGCGCGCTGACGGGCGCTGAGGCTGGTGAGTGCGGTATAGATGACACGGTCCATGGTTCAGCCCCCCGGCGTGCTCATCAGCGCTGGTTGATGATGGTTTGCAGCAGCGTGGTGTCGGTCTCGATCGCCTTGGCGCTGGCCTGGAAGTTGCGCTGGGCGGCGATGAGGCTGACGAGCTCGGTGGTGAGATCGACGTTGGAGCGTTCGAGGCTGCCCGAGAGCACGCCGCCGAAGCCGTTGCGGCCCGCCACGCCGGCGATGGGCTCGCCCGATTGCGGGGCGGTGACATAGCTGGCGTCGCCGATGGCCTTGAGGCCTTGCGGATTGCTGAAATTGGCGAGTGCCAATTGGCCGAGCGCCTGGACTTCGCCATTGGTGAAGCTGACGCGGAAGATGCCGTCACGGTCGACGGCGACGCTTTCGAGCTGGCCGACGGGGACGCCGTCTTGTGCCACCGAATTGCGGGCGAAGCCGCCGGTGAACTGGCTGGTGGCGATGCCGTGATCGACGCTGAGCGTCAGCGGCTCGGCGCCCGGCAGGATGAGGGGATCGAAGGCGAGGGGGGTGGTGGGCGCGGTGAGCACGCCGGCGGTGTCGAATTCGAGCGGGATGCCCGGGGTGCCGCCGACATTCAGCTCGGTGCCGCCAACGAGCACGCGCGCTTCCCAGCGGTGGACGGGATCGGGGACGGACGCCGCCGACAGCTTGACGTAATAGATGGTCGCGGCGAGCGCGTTGCCATTGCTGTCATAGAGGGTGGTCGAGGTGCTGTTGTTGAAGGTGGCGGGGTTTTCGGAATCGAAGACATAGGGGTTTGTGGGGGTGTAGATCGGGCTGTCGGGGATGATCGCGGCGCTGGCCGGGAGATTGACCGAGATGGCGAGCGAGGTGCTGGCCACGGGGAAGCCCGATTGCAGCGGCAGGCGCGCGGGGATGGTGCTGTCGAGATCGGTGGTCAGCACGCTGCCGTCGGTGGTGGTGGGGAAGAGCTGGAGTTGGCGGCCGGCGGCATCGACGATGAAGCGGTCGGCGGTGGTGGAGAAGGCGCCGTTGCGGCTGTAGGTGATGGAATTGCCGTCGCTGCCGCCTTTCATGACGAAGAAGCCCTGGCCGGTGATGGCGAGATCGAGGGCGGATTCGGAGCCTTCGATGGCGCCCTGGATGAACTGCTGGGCGATGGTGCGCACCGAGCCGCCCGAGCCGATGACGCGGTTGGGGTTTTGCAGCGGCGAGGCGGAGATGATGTCGCCAAAGGCGACGCGCGACCGCTTGAAGCCGTGGGTGCCGACATTGGCGATGTTGTTGGCGAGCGTCGAGAGCTCGGCCTGGGCGCCGGTGAGGCCGGTGAGCGCGGTGTAGAAGGCCATGGGGGTTACTCCTTTTCGGTTGCGGCGAGCAGGGCATCGAGCCGCTCGACGATCTTGGTGAGGGTGGTGTTGGATTCAGCGACGCCGGCGACCATCGAGAATTGCGCCATTTGCGCCACATATTCGGTGTTATCGACGGGCTTGGTCGGGTCCTGATTTTTGAGCTGGGCGGTCATCAGGGCGAGGAAATCGGCCTGGCCGAGCACGGTCTGGCCGCCGCGCGGCTCGGGCGGGGCGAGCGCCCGGACGCCGGGCAGGATCTGGTTGGTTTCCATGGCTTTTCTCCTCAGCGGCCCAAAACTCAACGACCCAGACGAAGGGTATCGAGAGCGAGCGTTTTTGCGGTGCTCAGCACTTCGACGGTGTTGGCATATTGGCGGGCGGTCTCGACCATCTCGACCAGCTCCTGATTGGGGTCGACGCCGGCGGCCCAGACATTGCCGTCAGCGTCAGCCAGCGGATGGTCGGGCTGGTGCTGGCGCTCGGGCGTGCCTGTGTGGACGATGCCGGTGACGTTTACGGTCGCGGTGGCGCCGGCATATTGGGTGGCGAAGACCGGCTTCATGGCGCGGTAGGCGCCGGCCTCTGTGCCGGACACGGTTTCGGCGTTGGCGAGGTTTGAGGCGATGGTGTTGAGGCGCACCAGCTGGGCGCTCATGGCGCGGCCGGCGATGTCGAAGGCGGAGAGCTCTTTCATCATTCGCCCCTCAAGGCCCGGGTGAGGGTTTCGATGCGGCCGGTGAGGAAGCTGAGCGACGCGCGGTAGTGGAGCGCGTTTTCGGCGAATGCCGTCTGTTCGGTGGCGAGCTCGACGGTGTTGCCATCGAGGCTGGGCTGGACGGGGACGCGGTAGCGCACCGCAGACGACGGGCTCTGGCCGTTCTGGGCGGCGCCCAGCGCGGCCTGGAAATCGAGATCGCGGGCCTTGTAGCCGGGCGTGGCGGCATTGGCGATGTTGGAGGCGAGCATGGCCATGCGGCTCGAGCGCAGCTGAAGCGCGGTGCCGTGGATGCCGAACTGGCGATCGAGGAGGGTGGGTGTGGTCATGGCCGGGGCGGTGCAAGGGGTGTGCCAGTTTTGGGCGCAGGAGGGGGAAGGGGCGGGGGCGGCAAGGGGGTGCCGGGGGCGGCAAGATCTTGCCGCTTCGCTTGCCGCTTTGGGGTGGCGGCGGGCTGGCGCGGTTCTTGCTTGGGAGCGCATGTTTGGCCGTTATTTGGGAGATGCGTGATGATGGGACTGGTTTTGGCAGCGGCCTTGATGGACCCGGCGGCGCTGGCGGCGGAAGCGGCGCGGGTGGCCGGGCGGCCGGTGGCGGTGGATGAGCGGTTGCAGCTGGCGGCGTGTGAAACGCCGCTGTTTGACGTGGTGGGGGCGCGGGTGGAGGTGCGGTGCGCGGCGCCGGCGTGGCGCGTGTTCCTGCCGTTTCGGACCGATGAGGCGGCGGTGGCGGTGAAGCCGGGGGTGGTGCGGGCGCGCTCTGCGGCGGCGGCACCGGCCATCCGGCGCGGCGACCGGGTGGTGGTGTTGGTGGAGGGCGAGGGCTTTACCGTGTCGATGGATGCGGTGGCGGATGGGGCGGTGCAGGACGGGCGGCTGTGGGTGAAGGGGGCGAATGGTGAAGGGCGGCGGATGCGGGCGCGCGTGCGCGAAGACGGGGCGGTGGTGATTGAGGGTTAAAGGCCCTTGGTGAAGCGCCGTTAATCGCAATGTTGCTGCGGCTCCGGCCGTTAGTGGCGGTATGAAGACGAGATCTCTTGAAAGGACAGCTGGCATGATCGAGGGCGTGGGCCGCATGCAGCCGGTGGCACCGGCGACAGCCGAGACAAATGGCCGGGCGGGCGTGCCTGCCGATGTGCGCGCGGCGGGCCGGCCGGCTTTGGGCGCGGATGCGCCTGCAGATGTGTCTTTGCAGCGACTTGGGCGCGAGATGGCGGCCGAGGCGCCGGTGGATGCGGCCAAGGTGGCGGCGCTGCGCGCGGCCATTGGCGCGGGCAGCTATGTGGTGGATGCTGACGCTATTGCCGATGCGATGCTGCGGCAGGCCGGGGCATGAGCCAGGCGGCTCTGGACATGACCGAGGCCGAGCGGGCGGACAGCTTTGCGCGGCTGGTGGCGGCCATTCGCGGCGAGCTGGCCGCACTGGACGCCGAGGATGCGGCCGCGATTGAAGCGGCGACAGCCGAAAAGACCGAGGCGCTGGCCGCCGTGCAGGCCGATGTGGCGGCGGGGCAGATGGACCGGCCGGCGCTGGAAGAGGCGCGGCGGCTGAATGCGGAAGCTGCGCTCAGGGCGCGGGCGAAGATGATCGGCGTGGAGCGCAAGCTGACGGCGGTGACCAATGCGGCGGCCGGCATGCCGCCGCCGGGGCGTGTGGGCGCGCTGACCTATGGGCGCGACGGGCGCTGGGCCGGGGCCAGATAGGTCCGGACTGGCAGGAATGCCGCCCTGGGTCAGGCGGCTGGCACGATGATTGCTTGGAGGGGAGCGGGAGGGCTGGCGATGCGCTGGCCTGATGGCAGCTTTTGAGCAAGGGGGCCTTTTGCATGCGGATCGAGACGGGAGCGGTGGGCATTGCGAATGCCGTTCGTCAGGCGGCGGTGCGCACGGGCACGGACTTTGGCTTTCTGATGGCGCAGGCGCGGAGCGAATCCGGGCTGCGCGCCGATGCGCAGGCGGCGACCTCGAGCGCGCGCGGGCTGTTTCAATTTACCCGGGCGACCTGGCTCGACATGGTGGCGAAGCATGGCGGCGCGCATGATGCGCTGGCGCGGGCGGCGGACGCGCTGAAAAAGGGTGGCCCGGAAAAGATGAGAGCAACAGCCGAGCGGGCGGTTTTGGCGCTGCGCGATGACCCCTTCGCCTCCAGCCTGATGGCCGGCGCGCTGGCGCGGGACAATGCGGCCGGTCTTGAGGCGCGGCTGGGGCGCGCGCCGGACGCGGGCGAAGTGCATCTGGCGCATGTGCTGGGGCTTTCAGGGGCGACGCGATTTTTGGGGGCGCTGGCGCGCAATCCGGGCGCGGCGGCGGCGGACGTGGTGCCGAAGGCGGCGGCGGCGAACCGGGCGATTTTTTATGGGGCTGACCGCGAGGCGCGGAGCCTTGCCGATGTGATGGCGCGGATTGCGGACAAGGTTGCGACCGGGGTGAAGGGCGCTGTGGGCGCTGCGCCGGCGGCGGAACCGGTGCCGGAGGCGGACCGGAGCTTGCAGGCGCGGATGGCCTATCTGCTGCTGGCCGAGATGGGGGGTTGAGCATGGCGGCACTTCTGGCTGGATTTTCAGGCGGGCGCTTCGGGCGGCTGGCGGCGATGGCGGACCCGCGCGGGGCGCTGCTGCCGGTGGCGATTTTGGCGGTGGTGCTGCTGATGGTGGTGCCGCTGCCGTCGTGGTTGCTCGACATCTTCTTCATTCTGAACATCGGCATTGCGCTGATTGTGCTGATGGTGGCGATCAACACGAGGAAGCCGCTCGATTTCTCGGTGTTTCCGACCGTGCTGCTGTTTGCGACGCTGCTCCGGCTGTCTTTGAATGTTGCCTCGACGCGGGTCGTGCTGGTGCGCGGCCATGAGGGGACGGCGGCGGCGGGGCAGGTGATCGAGGCCTTTGGCGGCTTTCTGGTGGCGGGCGATTATGTCGTGGGCCTGTTTGTCTTTGCCGTGCTGATGATCATCAACCTGGTGGTGATCACCAAGGGCGCGGGGCGGGTGTCGGAAGTGGCGGCGCGGTTCACGCTCGATGCGCTGCCGGGCAAGCAGATGGCGATTGATGCCGACATGAACGCCGGGCTGTTGAGCGCCGAGGAGGCGCGGAGCAGGCGCGCCGAAGTGGCGCGCGAGGCGGATTTTCATGGCGCGATGGACGGTGCGTCCAAATTTGTGAAGGGCGATGCGGTGGCGGGCTTGCTCATTCTGGCCATCAATGTGGTGGGCGGATTGATTTTGGGCGCGGTGAGCCATGACCTGACGCTCGCTGAGGCGGCAAAAATCTATCTGCTGCTGGCCGTGGGTGACGGGCTGGTGGCGCAGGTGCCGGCGCTGCTCTTGTCGATTGCCACCGCCATGGTGGTGACGCGCGTGGGCTCGGAGATGGACCTGGCGGGGCAGGTGGTGGGCCAGTTTTCGGAAGGGAAGAGCTGGACGCCGGTGGCGGTGATGCTGGGGCTGATGGGGGTGTTGCCGGGGATGCCGCATCTGGTGTTGCTGGCGGGTGCGAGCGCTGCGGGATGGGCGGCGTGGAAGCTGCGGCGCGTGGTGACCATCGAGGCGGTGGCGGAGAGCGACGCGGGCGAGGCGGCGGCGGCGCGCGCCGGGATTGAATGGGCCGAGGTGAGCGATGCGTCGCCGGCCGGGCTGGAGCTGGGCTTCGGGCTGGTGAGCCTTGTCGATGAAGCAAAGGGCAGCCCGCTGATGGGGCGGATCACGGCGATCAGGCGGCAGCTTTCGAAAACGCTGGGGCTGGTGGTGCCGCCGGTGAGGGTGCGGGACGACCTGGCGCTGCCGCCCTTTCAGTACCGGATCGTGATTTCGGGCGTGGTGGTGGGCGAGGACATGGCCTTTCCCGATGACATGCTGGCGATTGAGGCGGGGCCGGTGGAGGCGGCGATTCCGGGGCGCGAGGTGCGCGACCCGGCCTTTGGCCTGCCGGCGCGCTGGATTGACCCGGCCGAGGCCGATCTGGCGACGGCTGCGGGCTATACGGTGGTGGATGCCGCGAGCGTGATCGGCACGCATCTGAATCATCTGCTGGGGCTGCATGCGCACCGGCTGGTGGGGCAGGATGAGGTGCAGGCGATGCTGGATACGCTGGCCGAGAGCGCGCCGGCGCTGGCGGGTGCGCTGGTGCCCAAGCTGCTGCCGCTGCATGTGGTGACGCAGGTGGTGCAGCGGCTGGTGGAGGAGGGCGTTCCGCTGCGCGATGTGCGCACGCTGGTGGGGGCGCTGGTGGCGCTTGCGGCACGGACGCAGGACCCGGACGAGCTGGCCGAGATGGTGCGCGGCCCCCTTGGGCCGGCGATCGTGCAGACGCTGGCCGGGCTGAAGGAGCCGCTGGCGGCGATTGCGCTGGCGCCTGAGCTGGAGAGCCTGCTGGTGGGCGCGGTGAAGGCCGCACCCGGCCAGCCCTGGCCCTTTGACCCCGAGCTTGGCGGGCGGGTGGGCGAGGCGGTGAGCCGGGCGGCGGCGCCCTTGATTGGCGAGGGGCGGCGCTTTGCGATCGTGACCGTGCCGACCGTGCGCCGGGCGCTTTGGACGCTTTTGAAGGTGCGGCTGCCGCAGCCGGTGGTGCTCGCCTTTGGCGAGATTCCCGATGAGCGGACGGTTGATGTTGTGGCGGTGGTTGGCGGGGCTGACCAGCTGGCGATGGGAGAGGCTTGATGGACGCGCGGCTTGGCATTGATGCAGCGCTGTATAGTGCGACACCGGCGGCAAAGCCGGACCCGGAGCGGCTGGTGCAGGGCCATCTGGGGCTGGTGCGCAAGATTGCCTGGCATGTGCATGGCCGGGTTTCGAGCGCCATTGATGTCGAGGATCTGGTGCAGATCGGCATGGTCGCCTTGATCGAGGCGGCGCGGGCCTTTGAGGACCGGGGGCAGGCGGCCTTTGCCACCTATGCGACGATGCGGGTGCGGGGCGCGATGATCGACCAGCTGAGGAAGGGGGCGACGCTGGTGCGCTCGGCGATGCGGCGGCGGCGCGAATGGGGGGCGGTGCAGCGCCGGCTGCACGGCGAACTGGGCCGGGCGCCGGACGATAGCGAAATGGCGGCCGAACTGGGCATTACGCTGGAGGCCTATCAGGCGGCGCAGGCGAGCATGGCGACGACGCATGTCGAGAATATCGACGACGTTTATTCCGATCATAACGACTGGTTTGCCAGCGACGAGCCGGATGCGCATGAGGTGCTGGCGCGCGAGCGGATGCAGGCGGCGATTGCGGCGGTGGTGAAGACGCTGCCCGAGCGCGAGGCGATGGTGCTCCAGCTTTACTTTGTCGAGGAGCTGAATTTGGAGGAGATCGGGCAGGTGCTGGGCGTGGGCGCGGCGCGAGTGTGCCAGATCAAGAAGGCGGCGCTCGACAAGCTGCGCGGCAAGCTTTCGGGGTGGCAGGACGACTGAGCTTGTGCCAAGCGAAGGCCCGTGATGACGGGAGGCGCTTGATGACTGGGGTGATGCGCACGGTGCTTTATGTGCCGGCGAACCGCGACGGCGCGGTGGCGCGGGCGCGGGGGCTGGATGTGGACGCGGTGATTTTGGACCTTGAGGATGCGGTGCAGCCTGAAGACAAGGAGAAGGCGCGCGAGCTGGCCTGGCTGGCGATAGTGTCCGATACGTGGCGCGCGCCTTCGCGGATGATCCGGGTGAACGGGCTTTCGACGCCCTGGGCGGAGGGGGATTTCGAGACGGCGCGCAGCCTTGTGCTGGCGGCGGTGGTGGTGCCCAAGGTGGAGAGCGAGGCCGAGGCGGCGCGGGCGGTGGCGATGAACGAGGGCAGGCCGATCTGGGCGATGATCGAGACGCCGAAGGGGGTTTTGGCGGCGGCCGAGATTGCCGCTGTGCCGGGCGTGACGGCGCTGATGGCGGGGCTGGCCGACATGGGCGTGGAGTTGCGGGCGCAGGCGGACGCCGGGCGGAGTGCGTTTCAATATGCGCTGGGGGCGATTTTGATGGCGGCGCGGGCGGCGGGGATTTTGGCGATTGACGGGGTTTATGCCGATATCCGTGACGGGGACGGCTTTCTGGCGGAGGCGCGGCAGGGGCGGATGCTGGGCTTTGACGGCAAGTCGCTCATTCACCCCGACCAGGTGGCGCCGTGCATGACGGCCTTTGCGCCGAGCGCGCAGGAGCTTTCGGACGCCAAGGGGATGATTGCGGCTTATGAGACGGCGCTGGCGCAGGGGCGCGGGGTGGCGACCTACAAGGGCCGGATGGTCGAGGTGTTGCATGTCGCCGAGGCGCGGCGGCTGTTGGGGCTGGCCTAGCGCGCCGAGGCTGTGCCGCAGGCGTGGCAATAGGGGGCGAAGGCGTTTTTGCGGGTGTTGCAATTGGCGCAACGGTCGAACAGGCCGATGCCGCAGTGCGGGCAGAAGTCGATTGCGTCATTCTTGAAATCGACCGGGCGCTCGCATGAGGGGCAGGCGGATTTGCTCATGCGGATGAGCGCCGTGTCATAGGTGAGGGTCTGGCGGCGGAGCGGCTCGGGCTGGGTTTCGGCGGACTTTTGCGCTTCGAGATAGCGGTTGGCGGCCGCAATGGCCCAGCGGCCGATGATGAGGGTGAGGAGGATGCCGACGCCGAAGCGGACATAGCCGCCGTAGCTGGGCAGATAGGGGACGAGCTCGACGAAGAAGGCGAACAGGGCGAAGAGGATGAAGCCCCAGACGAAGGGCCAGTATTTGCTCTTTCGCTGCTTTTTGAACAGCCAGCCGGCGACGGCGAGGAGCGGCAGGGTGAGGGCGAGGCGGTAGAGGAAGACGCGCAGCTCGGCAGCCTCCAGGGCGTCGGCATAGGCGTCGTCGGCGGCATTGAGCAGGGGCTGCATCTGGGCGTTGATACGGTCGAGCGCCTGGCGGGCGTCGAGCTGGGCCTTGCGCTGGGCTTCGACGGCGATGCGGGTGCGGTCGGCATCGGCCTTGAGCTCGTCCAATTGGGCGGTGCGGGCGATGAGTTCGGAGTCCTGATCGGGGCGCTGCGTGGCGGTGCGGGTGGCGAGCCAGTTTTCGAAGGATTCGCGGGCGGAATTATAGACCTGGCGGCTGCTGTCGGCGGCGAGGCGGGCTTGGTCGAGCGCGGCATTGGCCTCGGTGAGGGCGGTTTCGGCGGCGGTGCGCTCGGCGCGCAGGGGGGCGATGGCTTTGGCGTCGATGAAGGTTTCGCGGCTGATGTCGGCCTCGACTTGCGGCAGATCGGAGACGATGGTGCCGCCCAGCCCGATGAGGAAGGCGGCGAAGACGAGGGCGAGCACCCACAGGCCGCGGTTGAACCAGGTTTCGGAGAGGCGCAAGCTGCGGGCCATGGCTCTGGATGGACGGGCGCGGGGCTGTCGTCAATCGGGCGTGTGATAGGCCTGATACCAGCGGACGAAGGCGGGGATGCCGGTTTCGAGGGGGGTCTTGGGGGCATAGCCGAGATTTTGGCGGGCGGGCGTGATGTCGGCCCAGGTGGCTTCGACGTCGCCGGGCTGCATGGGGAGATGGTCGAGGCGCGGCGTGGTGTGGCAGGCCTGGGCGAGGATGGTGATGAGGGCCGAGAGCGGCTGGGGCTGGTCGTTGCCGAGATTGTAGAGGGCGTGGGGGGTGGTGTAGCCGCCGGGCTTGGGCTGGCCGTTGCTCTGAGGCGGGGCATCGAGGGCGGCGAGCGTGCCGGCGACGATGTCATCGATGTAGGTGAAATCGCGGCGCATGTTGCCGTGATTGTAAAGCGGCAGGGGCTGGCCGGCGAGCAGCCGCTCGGTGAAGCGCCACAGCGCCATGTCGGGGCGGCCCCAGGGGCCGTAGACGGTGAAGAAACGCAGGCCCGTGAGGGGGATTTGATAAAGCTGCGCGTAGGATTCGGCGAGGAGCTCACCGGCGCGCTTGGTGGCGGCGTAGAGCGAGACGGGGGTGTCGGCGGGCACATCGGCGCTGAAGGGCAGCGGGCTCTTGTTGCCATAGACCGAGCTGGAGGAGGCATAGACCATATGGGCGACGCGGGCATGGCGGGCGACTTCGAGGAGGGCCAGATGGCCGGTCAGGTTGCTGTGCGCATAGCTCATCGGGGCATCGAGGCTATGGCGGACGCCGGCCTGGGCGCCGAGATGGAGGATGTGGCTGGGGGTGTCGGGGCCGATGGCGGCGGCGAGTGCCTCCGGGTCGGCGAAATCGGCCTTTGCGAAGCGGAAAGCCGGATGCGGGCCGATCAGGCTTTCAAGGCGGGCGTGTTTGAGGGCGGGGTCGTAATAGGGGTTCAGATTGTCGATGCCGATGACGCGGTCGCCGCGGGCGAGCAGGGCCTTGGTGCAGTGCGCGCCGATGAAGCCGGCGGCGCCTGTGACGAGAATGATGCGACTGTGGCTCATGGGACACGATATTGGCGCCATCGCGGCTTGGCGACCAGCAAAAACGGGTGCATGAGCGGGACGCAGGCAAAAGGAGTCGCGGTTTGAACGATCCGGAGATGCTGCAGATCTGCCTTGGAATGGGGGCGCTGGGGCTGGCGCTGGCGCTGGTGATCGGCTGGCTGGCCGACCCGATTGGCCGGGCGCTGGGGCTGCTGGACTGGCCGGACACGGACGGCGGGCGCAAACGGCACGTGAAGGTGACGCCGCTGGTGGGCGGGCTGGCGCTGACGCTGGCGAGTGTGACGGCGGCGCTGGTGACGCGCAGCGGGGCGGCGCCGCAGGTGGCGCATGACCTGGGCTGGCTGGCGGCGGCGGTGGGGGTGATGTTTCTGATCGGGGTGAGCGATGACCGGTTTCACCTCTCGCCGGTGGTGCGGCTGCTGGCGGCGATGGTGATGCTGATGCTGGTGATCTCGCAGGCGAGCGATTTTTCGCTGGCGTTTCTTTATTTCGGACCTGCCGAGCTGCTGCTTCTGGGCGCGGCTGGCGCGGGGTTCACGCTGATCTGCCTGCTGGGGCTGTTGAATGCGGTCAATATGGCGGACGGCAAGAATGGCGTGGTGATCGGGCAGGGGCTGATCTGGTCGATGGTGCTGGCGGTGCATCTGCCGCAGCCGTTCTGGCCGGTGTTGGCAGCGGCGGTGGGGGTGCTGGTCGGGCTGATGTGGGCCAATATGCGCGGACGGCTGTTTTTGGGCGATGGCGGCAGCTATGCGATTTCGACGCTGTTCGGGCTTTTGGCGGTGTTGAGCTACAATCTGGGGTTTGAGGGCTGGGGCGCGGATGATGTGGCGCTGCTGTTTGCGGTGCCGGTGATGGACACGGTGCGGCTGATGGTGGTGCGGCTGGCGCGGCGGCGCTCGCCCTTTGAGGGCGACCGCGACCATCTGCACCATCATCTTCATGCGCGGCTGGGCTGGCCGCGCGGGCTGTTTGTCTATCTGGCGCTGGTGGCGCTGCCCAATGGGGCGGCGCTGGCCTGGCCGGGCACGGGGCTGGTGTGGCTGGCGCTGACCGGCGTGGCCTATGCGATGATCATCCGGATGACGACGGCCGAGCCGGAAGCGCTGGCGGACCCGGCGGAATAGCGGCGGAATAGCGACCGTGTGGGGGCTTGATGCGGGCGCGGCGCTGGCCTAGGGCGTGGCGGCGCATTGGGGCGTAGCCAAGCGGTAAGGCAGCGGTTTTTGGTACCGCCATGCGGAGGTTCGAATCCTCCCGCCCCAGCCAGGTTTTTCGGTGGCGCGTTGAACGCGGCTTTGGCGCGCTGTCATCAATTCATCAGAAAAGTGAAATATTTTCTTCGCATCGCAGGACTAGGTGCGGGGGTCTGGTGGGCGTGCGCTGGTGGCGCCGGGCCGATTGTTTCACGGGATGGTGGATGGGGGCTGCAAGCGTTTCGACTTTGGCGCTGCCCTTGCTGGCGTTGATGCTGGCGGTGCCGGGCGCGCTCGGCGCGCAGACTGGCTATGGGCCGGGTTATGGGCCGCCGGTGCAGGGCCGGGCGGCGATGGGCGAGGCTTTGGTCTTGCCGCCCGAGGTGGTGCCGCCGGCGCTTCAGGAGGCGGTCGGGGCGGCGGTGCAGGGCTATCCGGCCGTGGCAGGGGCGCGCGCCGAGGCGACGGCGCGCGAGGCTGATCTGCGCGGCGCCAAGTGGCAGCGGTTTCCCAGCCTGACCGTTGATGCGCTGGCGCTGGGCGGCGGCAACCAGTTCAACAATGACAATGGGCTTGTGGCCAATGTGACGGTGGAGCAGCCGCTGTGGACGGGCGGGCGGATAAATGGCGGGATTGACCGGGCGGAGGCGCTGCTGACGGCGGGCGGCAATGCGGTGCGCGAGACGCAGATGGACATCGCGCTGCGCACGGTTCAGGCCTATTATGATCTGGTGTTTTCCACGCGGCGCGAGGCCATCATTCGCGCCGGACTGGCCCGGCAGCAGCGGCTGGTGGACACGATTGGACGGCGGGTGGCGCAGGAGGTGTCGCCGCGCGCTGATCTTGAGCTGGCGCGCTCGCGCATTGCCCAGCTGGAGCAGGATCTGGCCGCGACACTGGGCCAGCGCCAGACCAGCTACAACCAGCTGCTTCAGCTTGTGGGCCGGGCGCAATTTGATCTGGGGCCGGTGCCGGTGTGGCGCGCCCGCAAGGTGGCGGGCGTGGACGAGGCGGCGATCCAGCGGGCGCTGGAATGCAGCCCGCAGATCGCGCGGCTGCAGTTTGAGACGCAGGCGGCCGAGGCCGAGCGCAAGGTGGCGCGGGGCAGCCTGTTTCCGCAGCTGGTGGCGCAGGCCTCGCGCAACGAGGTGACGGGGACGCGCGCCGGGCTGGCGCTGAGGCTGCAGACCGGCAATGGCCTGTCGCAGGTGGCGGCGGTGAGCAGTGCGGCGTCGCGGATTGATGCGCTGACCTTTCAGCGGCTGGAGGCCGAGCGCGACCTTGGCAATGCGGTGCAGCAGGACCTTGTGATCGAGGGCGCGGCGCGCAGCCGCGCCGAGGCCGGCAGCCGCGCGGCCGAAGCGTCTGACCTGGTGACGGCCTCTTATGAGCGGCAGTTTCTGGCCGGCCGGCGGACCTGGCCGGATGTGATGAACGCGGTGCGCGAGGCGCTGGCGGCCGAGCTTTCCGTGGCCGAGGCCGAGACCTCGGCGATGGCGGCGACGGCGCGGATCTTGCTCAGAAGCTGTGCATGGGCGCCGGCGATGGCGGGGGATGACGAGCGCGCCATGAAGGCTGCGGTTGCGGCGATGCCTGCTCCGGAGGCGAGACCCCTGCCGGAGGCGATGCCATGACGGGGGCGTATCCGGTGGGGGATTTGCGCGCGGCGGTGGCGGGGCTGGCGCGGGCGCGGGGGCTGCCGCTGGCGCCGGCCTGGGCGGCGGAGGTGGACGGCGATGCGGCTGCGCGGGACTGGGCGAGTGACAGCGCGCTGGGGCTGCTGACGGCGCGGCTGGGCTGGCCGGCGGCCGTCGCGCTGGCGGCGCGGCCGCGGCCGGACGAGTTTCCGCTGCTGGTGTTTGCGCCGGGGCGCGGCTGGGCGGTGGCCGAGCAATGGGCGCATGAGGATGCGCTGCGGCTGGCGGGTTCGGCGGAGCTGCTGCCGTTTTCGAGCGCGCTGGCCTTTCATGAGCTGGCGCTGCCCGACCCGCTGCGCTCGGGCGAGAGCCCGACGGCGATTGCCGTGTTCTGGCGGGCGATCATGCGGCGCAAGCAGGTGATCGGCATGGCGGCGCTGGCCACCGTCTTTGCCAATCTGCTGACGCTGGCGACCTCGCTCTATTCGATGCAGGTCTATGACCGGGTGATCCCGCTGGGCAGCACCAGCACGCTTTATGTTCTGAGCATCGGTGTGGTGTTTGCGCTGGGGCTGGATTTTGTGTTGCGCGTGCTGCGCGCGGTGATGATCGAGCGCGAGGCGGCCGAGATTGATGCCGAGGTGTCGGAATATTTCTTCGCGCGCTCGCAGGCGGTGCGGCTGGATGCGCGGCCGCCGGGTGTGGGCACCATGGCAGCGCAGCTGCGCGGGCTGGAGCAGGTGCGCTCGGTGATGTCGTCGGGCTCGCTGTTTCTGATTGCCGACCTGCCCTTTGCGCTGTTGTTCATCTTGGTGATCGGCTATATCGGCGGGGTGGTGGCGATTGTGCCGGTGATCAGCCTGCCGATCGCGCTGGCGATTGCCTTCGGGCTGGGCCGGATGATCCGCAAGGGCACCGACCGGACGCAGGTGAGCAGCAACCGCAAGAACGGGATGCTGGTGGAGGCGCTGGACGCGGCGGAATCGATCAAGGCCAATCAGGGCGGCTGGTTCATGCTGGGGCGGTGGAACCGGCTGGTGCGCGAGGTGCACAGCTATGAGGACCCGGTGAAGCGGACCTCGGCGATTGCGGCCTCGGTGTTTCAGCTGTTGCAGCAGCTGGCCTATGTGGCGGTGATGGCGGTGGGCGCGCTGGCGGTGGGGGCGGGCGAGCTGACGGCGGGCGGGCTGCTGGCCTGCTCGATCATTGCCGGGCGCATCAATGGGCCGCTGGTGGCGATGCTGCCGAATTTGATCGTGCAATGGGGCTTTGCGCGGTCTTCGTTGCGCGCGCTCGACGGGATATTGGCGCTGCCGGTCGACCGGCCGGAGGGCAGCGCCCGGCTGCGGCCCTCAGTGTTGGTGGCGCCGCTGCGCGCGAGCGGAGTGAGCTTTGGCTATGCGGGCGGGCGCGAGGCGGTGAATGTGCCGGCGCTTGAGATCAGGGCGGGCGAGCGGGTGGCGATCATCGGCGGGGTGGGCTCGGGGAAATCGACGCTGCTGCGGATGCTGGCGGGGCTTTACCGGCCGCAGGCGGGCAGCATCACCATCGGCGGGCTTGAGCTGGACCAGATTGCCGAGGATGTGCTGCGCGGGCATATTGGCTATCTGCCGCAGGATGTGCGGCTGGTGAACGGCTCGCTGCGCGACAATATGACGATTGGCCTTGGCCATGTGAGCGACGACGACATTCTGAAATGCGCCGGCCAGACCGGGCTGGGCGCGATGATCGCCGGGCATCCGCATGGGCTTGACCTGGCGATCCGCGAGGGCGGCACCGGGCTTTCGGGGGGGCAGCGCAGCCTGGTGGGGCTGAACCGGCTGCTGCTGGCGCGGCCCGGCGTGTTGCTGCTGGATGAGCCGACGGCCAACCTTGACCAGGCGAGCGAGCGGGCGGTGTTTGCCGCCCTTGATGCGGCGCTGCCGGCGGACGGGATGCTGGTGATGGTGACGCACCGGCTGCAGCTGTTGCCGCGCTTCGAGCGGGTGTTGGTGATGGTGGGCGGCAAGATCATCTCTGACGGGCCGGTGGCGGAGATGCTGGCGCGGCAGCCGGCGGCGGCGCAGGCGCGGCGCGCGGCGGGGCGGGCAACTGGGGGCGGATTGAAGGCCGCCGTGATGAAAAGCTGAGCGGACAACAGGGGCAACCATCATGCGTGTCACGCTCAAGCCTTCGGGGCTGATCATATTGGCGATTGCCGGCGGGCTGGTGCTGTTTCTGCTCTGGTCGCTCTGGGCCGAGCTGGACCAGATCACCCGGGCGCCGGGCAAGGTGATTCCGCTGGGGCGGGTGCAGATTGTGCAGAGCGCGGACGGCGGGGTGATCGAGCGGATTCTGGTGCGCGAGGGCGATCTGGTGGAGCGTGGGCAGCTGCTGGTGGCGCTGGAGAAGGTGAAGCTGGAGGCCGGGGTGGAGGAGGCGCGGGCCAAGGTGGCGGCGCTGAAGAGCCGGATGGCGCGGATCGATGCCGAGCTTTTCGACAAGCCGCTGGCCTTTCCGGAGGATGTGTTGCCCTACCGCGATTTTGTTGCCAACCAGCGGCAGCTTTATCAGCGCCGGCGCGCGGCCCTTGGGGCGGAGATCCGCTCGCTGGAGGCGACGCGGGCGCTGATGCGCGAGGAGCTGGCGCTCAATCAGCCGCTGGTCGAGACCGGCGACGTGTCGCGCTCGGAGATGATCCGCATGCAGCGCGGCATTGTCGAGATTCAGGGGCAGATTTCCAATCGCCGCAGCCGCTATATCGAGGAATTGCAGACCGAATTTGCCAGCACCGAGGAGGAGCTGGTGACCGCCGAGCAGATTTTGGCGCAGCGCGAGGATGCGCTGGGCGCGGCCGATCTGGAGGCGCCGACCGACGGCATTGTGAAGAACGTGCGGCTGACGACGGTGGGCGGGGTGTTGCGGCCGGGTGACGAGGTGTTGCAGATCGTGCCGACCGGCGAGCGGCTGATCGTGGAGGCGCAGGTGCCGCCGCGCGACATTGCCTTTGTGAAGACCGGCCAGACGGCCTCGATCAAGTTCGATACCTACGATTTGGCGGTTTATGGCGCGGGGACGGGGACGGTCTCTTACATCAGCCCGGACACGCTGACCGAGGCGCGCGAGCGCGGCGGCGACAATATCTATTACCGGGTCAATCTGGATGTCGACATCAGCCAGATGCGGCCGCGGCGCGCCGATGAGCGGATCGAGATTCAGCCGGGCATGACGGTGACGGCGGAGATCAAGACCGGGCAGAGCACGGTGTTCCGCTATCTGACCAAGCCGATTTTGAAGACGGCGTCGGAGGCGATGGTCGAACGCTGAGGGGGTTTCACAATATTGAAACCTAACTCGCATCAATCCATCACAAACAATTTCTAAGGATGTTGCGGGGTTTCACCATTCGCTACTCGCGCGGCCCGTTGGCCGGCTGAACATCTGGGAGAACGACATGACGCTCGAAGTCACTGGCAAGGTTGCGGCTGAAGCGGCGGGCAATGAGGCTGACACCAGCGCTCGCTTGGTGGTTGTTCCCGAGGCCCTGCCGGTGGTGGAGGCGGCCGTGGCTGCGCCTGTGCTGAGTGATGCGACGCCGGTGGTGTTTGCGAAGAAGCGCAAGGATGAGGACGGCGAGCCGGCGGCGGATGGGCAGGCGGCGGACGAGACGGCAGGCGATACGGCAGAGGCCGGTGTGCAGATGGCCAGCCTCGATTCGGGTCTGGCCGAGGGCTTTGGGTCCGAAGGTTTTGCGAGCGATTTTGATGCCGATGGCGGGGCGGGACAGGCCGGTGAAGGCGCGGCGTCGGGCGGCGCGGCCGGCGGCGGTTCGGGCACGCTCTATGCGGCGCTTGGCGCGCTGGCCGTGACGGGCGGGATTGTCGCCCTCACGCGGAATACCGGCGAGGATCTGCCTGAGATCGCGCCTGACACGGCGGCGCCGGGGGCGCCGACCGGGCTGGATCTGGCGGCGGCCGACGACACGGGCGTTTCGGACAGCGACAATCTGACCAACCGGACCACGGGGCTGACGGTTTCGGGCACAGCCGAGCCGAATGCGCGCATCGACTTCTTTGATGGCGCGACCAATATCGGGGCGACCAACGCCAGCAACACCGGCGCGTTCAGCCGTGACCTGACGCTGCCGGAGGGCACGCGGTCGATCACGGTGCGCGCCACCGATGCTGGCGGCAATGTCAGCGTGGCCTCGGCGCCGCTGGTGATCACGGTGGATGCGGCGGCGGCGACGGCGCCGAGCGGGCTGGATCTGGACGCGCTGGATGACAATGGTGCATCGAGCAGCGACAACGTCACCGACCAGACCGAGGGGCTGACGATCAGCGGCGCGGCGGAAGCCGGCAGCCGGGTCGAGCTGTTTGACGGCACGACCAGCCTGGGCACGACCACGGCCGGCAGCGACGGCCGGTTCAGCCTTGATGTGACCCTGCCGTCGGGTGAGCGCTCGGTGACGGCGCGGGCGACCGATACGGCGGGCAATGTCAGCCCGGCGTCGGCGCCGCTGGTGATTTCGGTGGGCGCTGGCCCCGAGGTCATCAATGCCAGCATCGATGCGCTCGGCGATGTGGTGACGCTGTATTTCAACGAGACGCTCGACATGATGAGCGCGCCGATGGCGACCAGCTTCACGGTGATGCAGGGCGACGAGATCACGGTGACCGACCTGAATGTGGCCGGCAACCGCATCACGCTGCGGCTGAGCGAGGCGCTGGCGACGGACGGCGAAGTGACCGTGGCCTATGAGGGCACGGGGGTTGTCGACCTGTTCGGCAATGAGGCGCCGGGCTTTGCGCCCTTCGAGGTGACCAACCGGCTGGACGTGACTGGCAACCGGTCGATCAACTTTGGCGCGACCTCGACGCTGGAACTGGCCGGGGCCGAGATTTCGGCCTTTGACCCGCAGACCAACCGCATTTTCGTGACCTCGGGCAGTGGTTTGCAGGTGGTGTCGGTGGATGCCGACCTGGGGCTGACGCTGCTGGGCACGATCAGCCTGGGCACCAATGACATCAGCAGCGTGGCGGTGTCGAACGGCCTTGTGGCGGTCGCGGTGATTGCCGAGGACAAGACGCAGCCGGGCAGCGTGTTCATCTTTGAAAGCGACGAGAGCGATTTCGCTGATCCGGACATTCTTGGCACGATTGCGGTGGGTGCCAACCCGGACATGGTGACCTTCACGCCCGATGGCAGCAAGATCCTGGTCGCCAATGAAGCCGAGCTGGATGAGGCCGGCACCGATGCCGAAGGCTCGGTGAGCATCATCGACATTTCGGGCGGGGTGGCTGGCGCCACCGTGACCACGGCGGGCTTTGCGGCGTTCAATGACCGGCTGGACGAGCTGAAGGCGGCCGGGGTGCGGCTGTTTGCCGGCGAGGAGGGCTTTGAGACCACCACGGTCGCGCAGGACCTGGAGCCGGAATATATCGCCATCACCGAGGATGGCACACGCGCGTTCATCACGCTGCAGGAGAATAATGCAGTGGCCGTGCTCGACATTGCGTCGGCCACCATCACCGATGTCGTGCCGCTGGGGCTGAAGGGCTTTGAGGGGCTGCTGGCCGATTTCTCCGACCGGGACGATGGCATCAACCTGACGCGTGACAATCCGGTGTTCGGCCAGTTCATGCCGGATGCGATTGCCTCGTTCACCGGGGCGGATGGGCGCAGCTATTTCGTCATTGCCAATGAGGGCGATGACCGCGACGACTTCCTGCCCGAGTTTCTCGATGGCTTTGAGGAAGCGACGCGGATCAAGGACCTCGACCTTGACCCGACGATCTTCCCCGATGCCGCAGCGCTGCAGGCGGATGATGTCATCGGCCGTCTGGGCGTGTCCAATGCGCCGGGCAACAATGGCGACTTGGACGGCGACGGCGATATCGACCAGCTGCTGACCTATGGGGCGCGCTCCTTCTCGATCTTGGACGAGAATGGCACGATCGTCTTCGACAGCGCCTCGCATATCGAGCAGTTCATTGCGCTGGGCGGCGTCTTTGACGGGCCGGGGACTGGCCTGTTCGACGATGGGCGTTCGGATAACAAGGGGCCTGAGCCGGAGGGCATCACCACGGGCGTGTTCGGCGAGTCCGTGCTGGCCTTTGTGGCGATTGAGCGCGGCGGCGGCGGCACGATGATCTATGACGTGACCGACCCCGGCAATGTGCAGTTCGTGCAATATGTGCGTGGCCTGACCGACGTCAGCCCGGAAGGCCTGGTCTATATCAGCGCCGAGGACAGCCCGACGGGCGAGGCGACGCTGCTGGTTTCGAACGAGGTTTCGAACACGCTGACGGCGATCACCATCACGCCGGCGACGACCTATACGCTGCAGCTGCTGCACTTTGCCGATGGCGAGGCCGGGCTGCTGGCGTCGCAGACGGCGCCGAACATGGCGGCGCTGATCGACGCCTTTGAAGACGATTATGTCAACTCAATCACGCTGGCGGGCGGCGACAACTTCATTCCCGGCCCGTTCTTCGCCGCCGGGGCCGACCCGTCGATCACCAGCGTGCTGCCGGGCGGCAATGCCCAGGGCCGGGTCGATATCGCCATCCATAATGCGATGGGCGTGCAGGCCTCGGCGATCGGCAACCATGAGTTTGACTTTGGCAGCGATGGCTTCCGCACGGCCTTTGCGCCTTCGGGTTCATGGGTGGGGGCGCAATTCCCCTATGTTTCGGCCAACCTTGATTTCTCGGGTGACAGCACGCTCAATTCGCGCTTCACCGAGACGCTGGATGCGGGCGGGCTGGAGAATGCGGCCAACCTCAACGGCCGGATCGTGCCGTCGGCTGTGATCGAGGAAAATGGCGAGAATATCGGCATTGTCGGGGTGACGACGCAGCTTCTGGAGCAGATCAGTTCGCCGACCGGCACTGAGGTGAAGGGCTTCCCGACCGGGCCGGGCGCCAATGGTGAGGCGGATAATATGGCGCTGCTGGCCGAACAGCTGCAGCCTTATGTCGATGACCTGATTGCGCAAGGCGTGAACAAGATCATCCTGCTCTCGCACCTGCAGTTGCTGGGCAATGAGCGGGCGCTGGCACCGCTGCTCGAAGGTGTCGACATCATCGTGGCGGCCGGCTCCAACACCCGGCTGGGTGACGCCGATGATGTGGCGGTGGACTTCCCCGGCCATGCCGCGGATTTTGCCGATAACTATCCGATCGTGACCGAAGGGGCTGACGAACTGCCGACGCTGATCGTCAACACCGACAATGAATATACCTATCTGGGCCGGCTGGTGGTCGATTTCGACGCCGAGGGCGTGATCATCACCGAAAGCCTTGAGGGCCGTGTCTCGATCAACGGGGCCTATGCCTCGACGGCGGAGACTGTGGCGGCGGCCTGGGGTGTGGACGAGGCCGACCTTGACACCACCGCCTTTGCCGACGGCACGCGCGGCGCCGAGGTGCGGGCGCTGACCGATGCGGTACAGGCCGTGATCGACGTCAAGTCTTCGAATGTCTTCGGCTTCTCCGATGTCTATCTGGAAGGCGCGCGGGCGGCGGTGCGCAATGAGGAGACCAACCTTGGCTCCGTTTCGGCCGATGCCAATGCCGATGCGGCGCGCGATGCGCTGGGTCTGGCGCCGACCGATGTGATTGTGTCGCTGAAGAATGGCGGCGGCATCCGCGCGCAGATCGGCACCGTGTCGGCGCCGAAGGAAGACGGGACGGTCGACTTCCTGCCCAATCCGGGCGGCGAGGTGAGCCAGCTTGATGTCGAGAATTCGCTGCGCTTCAACAATGCGCTGATGATCTTCGAGACGACGCCGCAGGGGCTGCTCAACATCCTCAATAACCCGGCGGCGACGACGCCCAACAATGGCGGCTTCTTCCAGCTGGGCGGGGTGCAGGTGAGCTATGACCCCGGCCGCGACGCGGGCGACCGTGTTCGCGACATTGCGCTGGTGGATGAGCTTGGCAACAAGGTGGCGGCCATTGCCGATGACGGCATGGTGGTGGACGGGGCGCCGGCGACGATCACGGTGGTGGCGCTCAACTTCACCGCCAATGGCGGCGACGGCTATCAGATCAAGGCCAATGGCAGCAACTTCCGCTTCCTGCTTGATGACGGCACGGTGTCGGCGGCGGTCGATCCTTCGCTGAGCTTCACCTCGGGTGACGTGGTCCCGGCCAATGCGCTGCGCGAGCAGCAGGCCTTTGCCGAATATTTCGAGGAGAATTTCGGCACGCCCGAGACGGCGTTCGACCTGGCGGAGACGTCGCAGGAGTTTGACCTGCGCATCCAGAACCAGGCGGTTCGCGAGGACACGGTTCTCGACGGGCTTGGCATGGTCATGATGATGACCGAGTTCGCCTGAGCGACGTGCGCCAAAAAAGAACCCCGGGGCGCGGCGCCGCGCCCCGGGGTTTTTCTGTGAGGCCTGGTGTCAGGCGAGGACGGAGGCTGGCTGCCTGCGGCGGCGGCGCATGGAGGCACCGACGAGGCCGAAGCCGGCGATGAGCATGGCCCATGTGCCGGGTTCGGGGACGGCGTTGGTCACGAAGCGCAGGGTGAAGCTGTTCCGGTTGAAATCGGGACCGGTGAGGATGTTGAAATTGAGATTGAGGTTGCGCAGGTCTTCGATGATGTCCTTTTCGAAGCCGGGCTGCTGCTGCAGGGCGGCTTCGGTGGTGAGGAACGGGGTGGCGGTGAGCGCGGCCGTGGGATCATTGGGATCGATGATCCGACGCTGTTCCCAATCGGTGCCGTTGAACCAGGCCATCAGCAGCGGATCGGTGAGGGGATCACCGTCATTGTCCCAGAAATAGCCATCGGGGACGAGGGCGGTGTTGAGCATGCCGGGGCCGAACAGGGCGTCATAGGGGCCGTAGAGGCCGGCGGTCTGGATGAGATCTTCACCGGTCAACAGGTTGAAGCCGGTGCGCTCGGCGGCAAAGAAGCCATCGAGGGTGAAATTGGGGTTGGTGCTGGCATCGCCGAACATGCCGAAGGAGAATTGCGAATAGGCGGGCAGATTGTTGGGACCGAGTTGGGCGGTGAGATCGAAGCTGAGGCCGTCATCGCTGCCGGAGCGGACAAAGTCACCGCCGAGGCCGAACCCGAGCTCGACGGTGAAGCCGCTGAGGCGCTGGGGGGTTTCGTTGATGATGCGGTGGAACAGCTGGTAGCTGTTGCTCTCGGCATCGCCCAGCGTGTCGAACTGGAGATCGATGGCGCCGGTGTTGGTGGCGACCATCTTGACGCGCTTGTCAGACTGGAACGCGCCTTCGCAATTGGCACCGACAGCGACGATGCAATCTGGGATGGACTGGCCGGGATTGAGATCGAGATCGTTGTTGAGGACGGTGAGGCCCGGTGCGGGCGACTTGGTCCAGAGGATGGTGCCGTTGGTGGTGGCGCCGGTCGTGCCGCCGGTCACGTCACGGTCGTAAATGTTGCTGACGCCGATCGATGGATCGACCGCGTCGGGAACCTGATCGACGTTGGTGAGGTTCCAGTTGGTGATGGTGGCCGCAGGGGCGGCGGCGGCGGTGCCGCAGAGCAGGGCGACGACAGCGTATCTCAAGGCAACCATTTCAGGTCCTTCATGTCTCGTGTTGGCGCCTAATTTGCGTATTGACGATACGCGCCTGCGACATAAAGTGCCAATTTGAAACTTTTATCAGACGGAAATGGGTGTGCGGTTTTTTCGCTCAGAAATGTGAGTAAGACATTGATAATGTTGAATATTATAATCAAATAATATAGTTAATCCTAGCGTCAGTCAGGCGGCTGGCGAAGCCGGGGCCTGACGCTTGATCGGGCGCCGGGCTTCAGCGGTAGAAGATATGGTCTTCGAGCTGGGCGATGGGGGTGCGGGTGCGGAAGAAGCTGTTGGGGGCGATGTAGGTGGCGTGGAAGAAGAGGGCGCCGCCGCTGGGGTCCTGAGCGCGGCCGCTGAGCGCGTCATGGGCGATTTGCCGGGCGGTGGCCCAGCGCTGGCTGTTTTCGCGGATGCGGTGGCTCTTGATGTAGCTGAACTGTTTGGGCTGATAGGCGACGGCGCACAGCGTATTGGGGAAGCGCTTTGAGCGGACGCGGTTGATGAGCACGTGCGCCACGGCGAGCTTGCCGTCACGCGGCTGGTTGGCGGCTTCGTGATCGACGACGCGGGCCATGCACTCGAAATCTTCAGCCGAAACCTCGCCCAGCGGGCCGCTGGCGAAGGGGGCGAGTTCGGGGAGATTGATGGGGATGGCGCTGATATCGGCCATGATCGGTGTGAGCGGGCCGGTTTCGAAAGTGGTGGGCCGGTCTTCAAGGCCGGGGGCGGCGGCGACACGGTCGGAGACGGTGGCGATGGCGAGACCGGCGGCGATGCCGCCGATGAGCAGCGAGGCCCGGGCCGGCATGCGGAACGATGCGGGGTCGAGGGTGTGGGACATTCAAGAGGCTTCAAGGGCGCGGCTGCAGCGGACGGTCCGGGAACGCGAGACAATGAGGACCGGCGCGACAGCGACGACTTGGTGGCGCATTGACGACTCTCGCTGCGCCACCCGTATGCCTACCCAATGAGTAGGGATTAGCCAAATGTCAATGAATGTGCGCCGAGCGGGGGCAGAACAGCGATGAATGGGGGAGGAGCCGAGCCGCTCAGTCGGACAGGATGAGGAGCAGATCCTTGGCGTCGATGGCCTGACCAGGGCGGACGGCGACTTCGGCGATGGTGCCGTCGCGCGGGGCGGTGATGCTGGTTTCCATCTTCATCGCCTCCAGCGTGAGCAGCAGATCGCCGGCCTTGACCTTTTGGTCCGCCTCGACGCCGAGCATGGCGACGACGCCGGGCATGGGGGCGGCGATGTGGCGTTCGTCGGACGGGTCGGCGGTGCGCTTGGTGTCGAGATGGGCGCTTGCGGCGCGGTTGGCGACGACGATGACGCGGGGCTGGCCGTTCAGCTCGAAGAACAGGCGGACGCGGCCATCATCCTCCACGTCGCCGATGGCTTGCAGGCGGATGACGAGGGTCTTGCCCTGTTCGATGGTGACCGCCAGTTCATCACCCGGTTGCATGCCGTAGAAATAGGCGGGCGTGGGCAGGGCGCTGACCGGGCCGAACTGGCGCTGGAGGCTGAGGAAATTGGCGAACACCTTCTCATACATGAGGTGGCTGGCGAAGTCGGTGTCGGAGAGGGGTTGTTCGAGCGCGGCCTCGGCGCGTGCGCGCTCGGCGGCGAGGTCGACCGGTTCGAGCAGGCTGGCGGGGCGGACGGTGATGGCGGGCGTGTCGCCGAGCACGCGCGTCTGGAACGCCTCTGGCCAGCCGCCGGGGGGCTGGCCGAGATCGCCGCGCAGCATGTCGATGACCGATTTGGGGAAGGCGATGTCACGGGCGGGATCGAGCATGTCTTGCGGGCTGAGGTCTTGGGTGACCATCATCAGCGCGAGATCGCCGACGACCTTGGAGGAGGGGGTGACCTTGACGATGTCGCCGAACAGCTGGTTGGCCTCGGCATAGGCGCGGGCGACGTCGTGCCAGCGGGATTCGAGGCCGAGGCTGCGGGCTTGCTCCTTCAAGTTGGTGAACTGGCCGCCGGGCATTTCGTGGAGATAGACTTCGGATGCGCCCGCCTTGAGGTCGGATTCAAACGGCGTGTAGAGGGTGCGCACCGCTTCGAGATGGACCGACAGCGTGCGGATGGCGGCCGGATCGAGCCCGGTATCCATGGGGGTGTGGCGGACAGCCTGGACGATGCTGCCCAGACACGCTTGCGAGGTGGTGCCGGACATGGCGTCGATGGCGGCGTCGACGACGTCGATGCCTTCCTCGATGGCGGTGATGAGGGTGGCGGCGGCCGCGCCCGAGGTGTCATGGGTGTGGAGCGCCAGCGGCAGGTCGGTGGCGTCCCTGAGCGCACGGATGAGGGCGCGGGCGGCGGGCGGCTTGAGGAGGCCGGCCATGTCCTTGATCGCCAGCATGTGGCAACCGGCGGCGTCGAGCTGGCGCGCGAGGTCGACATAATAGGCGAGGCTGTATTTGGCGCGGTCAGGATCGAGGATGTCGCCGGTGTAGCAGAGCGCGCCCTGGGCGATCTTGCCGGAATCGAGCACGGCGTCGATGGCGACGCGCATGTTTTCGACCCAGTTGAGGCAATCGAAGATGCGGAAGATGTCGATGCCCTGGGCGGCCTGCTTGATGAAGGCCTGGACGACATTGTCGGGATAGTTGGTGTAGCCGACCCCGTTGGCGCCGCGCAGCAGCATCTGGGTCATGAGATTGGGGGCGCGGGCGCGGACGCTGTCGAGCCGTTCCCACGGGTCTTCGCCGAGGAAGCGCATGGCGACATCGAAGGTGGCGCCGCCCCAGCATTCGAGGCTCCAGAGACCCGGCAGATGGCTGGCCATGAAGGCGGCCGGCGCCAGCATGTCATGGGTGCGCATGCGGGTGGCGAGCAGCGACTGGTGCGCGTCGCGCAGCGTGGTGTCGGTGAGCTGGACGCGGGGCTGGGCCTTGAGCCATGTCATCAGCCCTTGCGCGCCGAGGCTCTCGAGCTGTTGGCGGCTGCCATCGGGGACCGGGGCTTCGGGGAGCGGGTCGGGCTTGCGGGCGTCGGCGGGGGGTTTGGGGCGGCCCTTGACGTCGGGGTGGCCGTTGACGGTGACATCGGCGAGGTAGCGCAGCAGCTTGGTGGCGCGGTCTTGGCGGGAGGTGATGGCCATCAGCTCGGGGTGGTTGTCGATGAATTTGGTGGTGTAGTGGCCGGCCCGGAACTCGGGGTGGGTGAGGACATTTTCGAGGAAGGCGAGGTTGGTGGCGACGCCGCGGATGCGATATTCGCGAAGCGAGCGGACCATGCGGGCGATGGCTTCCTCGGCGCTGGGCGCCCAGCAGGTGATCTTTTCGAGGAGCGGGTCATAGTGGCGGGTGACGACGGCGCCGGAATAGGCGGTGCCGCCGTCGATGCGCACGCCGTGGCCGAAGGCGCCGCGATAGGCGGTGATGCGGCCATAATCGGGGATGAAGTTGTTTTCCGGGTCTTCGGTGGTGATGCGGCACTGGACGGCATGGCCGGACAGTTCGATTTCGCTTTGCGGCGGGATGCCGGTTTCCTCGCGCGCGCCGATGTGGCCGCCTTCGGCGATGCGGATCTGGGCCTTGACGATGTCGAGGCCGGTGACTTCCTCGGTGACGGTATGTTCGACCTGGATGCGCGGGTTGACCTCGATGAAGTGGAAGCTGCCCTTGTCTTCATCGAGCAGGAATTCGACGGTGCCGGCGCCTTTGTAGCTGGCTGCGTGGCCGATCTTGAGGGCGGCTTCGCACAGTGCGGTGCGGAGCTTTTCATCGGCATAGGGGGCGGGCGCGCGCTCGATGACCTTCTGGTTGCGGCGCTGGATCGAGCAGTCCCGCTCGAAGAGGTGGACGAGGTTGCCCTGGGTGTCGCCGAGCAGCTGGACTTCGACATGGCGGGCGCGGCGGATGAGGCGCTCGAGATAGACTTCGTCGCGGCCGAAGGCGGCTTTCGATTCGCGCTGGCCGGCGCGCACGGCTTCGATCAGCTCGGCCTCGCTCTCGATGGCGCGCATGCCGCGGCCGCCGCCACCCCAGCTGGCCTTGAGCATGAGCGGATAGCCGATCTCGGCGGCGATGCGCCTGATCTCGGCGTCGTCGGACGGAAGCGGATCGGAGGCGGGGATGACGGGGACGCCGGCCTCTATGGCGAGCTGGCGGGCGCTGACCTTGTCGCCGAGCGCGCGCATGGTGTCGGGGGTGGGGCCGATGAAGATGATGCCGGCGTCTGCACAGGCTTGCGCGAAATCGGGGCTTTCGGAGAGGAAGCCGTAGCCGGGGTGGATGGCATCGACGCCGGCCTTTTTGGCGATCGCAATGACGGCGGCGATGTCGAGATAGGCGGCGATGGGGCTTTTGGCGGGCGGCAGCGGATAAGCTTCATCGGCCTTGAAGCGGTGCAGGCCGAGCTTGTCTTCTTCGGCGAAGATGGCGACGGTGCGGATGTCGAGCTCGGTGGCGGCGCGGAAGACGCGGATGGCGATCTCCGAGCGGTTGGCGACCAGAAGCTTGCGGATGGGGCGAGCGGTGTTCATGGTGCGATGATGGCTGGAAATGGCAGCACTTGCCAGTTTTGTATGGGATAGGCGGATGGACGTGACGAGACGGATGGCCCTTGTGGGTGCGGCGGCGGTGGGCGCTGCGGGCGCGGTGCGGGCGCAGGGGGCGGAGGATTATTCCCGGCTGGTGGCGGATGACGAGGCGGGCTGGGCGCGGCTGGCGCGGCACTATGATGTGAGCCGCGAGGTGATCCAGCTTGAGAATGGCTATTGGGGGAGCATGGCCGAGCCGGTGCGGGCGGTGCATCTGGCGATGCTGCAGCGGCTGAACCGGGAAAACAGCGTCTATGCGAGACGCGCCATGCAGGCCGACCGCAAGGCGGCGCGCGAGCGGATTGCGCTGGAGCTGGGGGTGTTGCCGCGCGAGATCGGGATTGCGCGCAATGCGGCGGAAGCGCTTTCGGCGCTGATCGGGCAGTTCCGCGATCTGGGTGCGGGCGACCGGGTGATGTTTTCGGACCTGGATTACGAGTTGGTGCAGGGGACGGTGATCTCGACGGCGCAGGCGCGGGGTGCGGAGGCGGTGAAGCTGCGGGCGCCCGACCTGCCGAGCCATGACGGGCTGATCGACTTTTATCGGCGGGCGATTGAGACGACGCCGCGGTTGAAGCTGCTGATCCTGACGCATATGGTGCACCGGAGCGGGCTGGTGGTGCCGGTGGCGGAGATCACCGCCATTGCCCGGGCGCGCGGGGTGCAGGTGATTGTCGATGCGGCGCAGAGCTTTTGCCATATCGATTTCAAGCTGCCCGATTTTGGCGCCGACTTTGTGGGCATGAACTTTCACAAATGGGTGGGCGCGCCGCTGGGCGTGGCGGCGCTGTGGATCAGGGCGAGCGCGATCTCGCAGATTGCGCCGGCGCGTGACGAGCCCGAGGCGAAGGATGTGGACGCGCAGACGCGGCTGCATCTGGGGACGTTTGATTTTGCGCCGCTCTTGAGCGTGCCGGCGGCGTTTGACTTTCAGGCGCGGATCACCGTGCCGACCAAGCTGGCGCGGCTGCAGTATCTGCGCAACTGCTGGGTGAAGCCGGCACGGGCCATTGAGGGCGTGGAGATTCTGCTGCCGGACGACCCGCGGCTGCACGGGGCTTCGACCAGCTTCCGGATCAGGGGGCGGACCAGCGTGGCGGACAATATTCTGGTGACGGATGAGCTCTTCAAGCGGTTCAACATCATGTCGGTGCACCGCTCCGGGCTGGGGGCGGGGGCCTGTGTACGGATCACGCCGTCACTGTTCACGACGCTTGATGAGGTGGATGCGCTGGTGCCGGCGCTGCGCACGCTGGCCGGGGAGATGGCGCGCTGAGATGGCCTCGCTGTTTGACAAGCTGTGGGCGGCGCATGAGGTGGCGCAGACCGAGGGCGGGGCGAGCATCATCCATATCGACCGGGTGTTTTTGCATGAGCGGACCGGGGCGGCGGCGCTGGGTAGCCTGAAGGCGGCTGGGCGCGGGGTGTGGGACGCGCGCCGCGCCTTTGTGGCGATGGACCATATTGTGGACACGCGGCCGGGGCGGGGCGATGCGACGCTGATGCCGGGCGGGCAGGCGTTCATCACCGAGACGCGCGCGGCGGCGCGGGCGGCGGGCATTCATGTGTTTGACGTGACCGACCCGGACCAGGGGATCATGCATGTGGTCTCGCCCGAGCTTGGCATTGTGCTGCCGGGGCTGACGCTGGTGGCGCCGGACAGCCACACCTGCACGCAAGGGGCGGTGGGGGCGCTGGCCTGGGGGATTGGCTCGACCGAGGCTGAGCATGCGCTGGCGACGAGCACGCTGCGAGTGAAGAAGCCGAAATCGATGCGGGTGCGCTTTGAGGGGCAATTGCGCGCCGGGGTGACGCCCAAGGACATGGCGCTGGCGCTGATTGCTGAACATGGCAGCGCCGGCGGGCAGGGCTATGCGATTGAATTTGCCGGCGAAGCGGTGCGGGCGCTCGATATGGAAGGGCGGATGACGCTGTGCAACATGGCGACCGAATTTGCCGCCTTCAGCGCGGTGATTGCGCCCGATGCGGTGACGCTGGGGTGGCTGAAGGGGCGGCGTTATGCACCGAAGGGCGCGGACTGGGACGCGGCGGTGACGGCCTGGGGCGCGCTGGTGAGCGACGGGGATGCGGTGTTTGACCGCGAGATCGTGATGGATGCGGGCGGGATCCGGCCGATGGTGAGCTGGGGGACGTCGCCCTCGCAGTCTCTGCCGCTGGGCGAGGCGGTGCCTCTGGGCGCGCCGGCGAAGGCGCTCGCCTATATGGGGCTGGAGCCCGGGCAGGCGGTGGCGGGGCTGGCGATTGACGGGGCCTTCATTGGCAGCTGCACCAATGCCCGGCTTTCGGACCTGCGGCGCGCGGCGGCGATTGTGCGCGGCCGGCGGGTGGCGGACGGCGTGCGGGCGATTGTGGTGCCGGGGTCAAGTGCTGTGAAGCGCGCGGCGGAAGCCGAGGGGCTGGACCGGACCTTTCTCGACGCGGGCTTTGAATGGCGCGAGAGTGGGTGTTCCATGTGTTTTTATGCGGGCGGCGAGAGCTTCGGGCCGGGGGAGCGGGTGATCTCTTCGACCAACCGCAATTTCGAGAGCCGGCAGGGGAAGGGCACGCGCACCCATATCGCTAGCCCCGAAGTGGTGGCGGCGAGTGCGCTGGCCGGTGTGATTGCGGCGCCGGGAGAGGCGGCATGAGCCAGCCTTTCACGGTGCTGGAGAGCGTGGCCGCGCCCATGATCGAGGACAATATCGATACCGATATCATCATCCCGTCGCGCGAGATGAAGACGACCGGCAAGACCGGGCTGAAGGACGGGCTGTTTGCCGGGCGGCGCTATCTGGAGGGGCGGGTGCCGGACCCGGCCTTTGTGCTCAACCGGCCGGACTATGCAGGGGCGGCGATTCTGCTGTCGGGGGCCAATTTCGGCTGTGGGTCGAGCCGGGAACATGCGGTGTGGGCGCTGGTGGAATATGGGATCAGGGCGGTGATTGCGCCGAGTTTTTCGCCGATCTTTGCCGGCAATGCGGTGCGCGGCGGGCTGTTGCCCTGTGTGCTGGAACCTGAGGCGGTGGCGGCGCTGGCGGACGGCGGCGTGGTGCGGATCGATCTGGCCGAACAGACGGTTTCGGCGGGCGCGCGCGAGTGGCGCTTTGCGATTGACGGGGAAGCGAAGGCGATGCTGCTGGGCGGGCTGGATGCGATTGACCTGACGATGCAGGCGGCGGACGCGATACGCGCCTTTCAAGCGGCCGACCGGCGCGCGCGGCCCTGGGTTTATCTGGGCGGCTGATCGGGGCGGCTAATCGGGGCTGATGGCCGGTCATGGTGGCGCAGGGGGTAGCGAATCTGGCGCGCAGTCCGCATATGGGGGCGTGAGAAGAGGGAGTTTTGCATGACAGGAGAGAGCGAAAATGCGGATCTACAACGTCGCACATTTCTCAAGGCGGGCGCTGCCGTCGCGGGGGCAGCAATGAGCGTGGGTGCGGGCGCAGCCCCGCTGTCGGCGGCCACCATTGGCCGGTCCAGCCTGAGCCAGCAGCCGCTGCCGTGGAAGGATGACGCGCTGGCGCCGGTGATTTCGGCGGAGACCATCTCCTTTCACTATGGCAAGCACCATGCCGCCTATTTCAATGCGCTGGCCGGGCTGGTGAAGGACACGCCGATGGCCGATGCCAGCCTTGAGGAGATCATCCTCGCGGTGGCGGGTGACCCTTCGAAGAAGGCGATCTTCAACAATGCGGCGCAGGCCTGGAACCATACGTTTTACTGGGCCAGCCTGACCCCGGACAAGACCGCGCCGGAAGGCAAGCTGCTGGCGGCGATCGAGCGGGATTTCGGCTCGGTGGACGCGCTGAAGGCGGAGCTGATCAAGGTGACCACCGGGCAGTTCGGCTCGGGCTGGGGCTGGCTGGTGTCGGACGCCGGCACGCTGAAGGTGGTGAGCACGGCGGCAGCCGATGTGCCCTTCACCCAGGGGATGAAGCCGCTGCTCACCGTCGATGTGTGGGAGCATGCCTATTATCTCGATTATCAGAACCGGCGGCCGGACTATGTGAAGGCGCTGGTCAATGACCATCTCGACTGGCGATTTGCGGCGGCGAATTACGCCTGAGGCCCTGATTCGGGCGGGCGCTGGACGCCCGCCCGGCTTTGGCCCAGCAGCATGGCGCGGATGTTGCCGCGGGTCTGGGCTGCGATGACGAGCAGATAGACGCTGAGGAACATCATGCCGCCGAGCGTGCCGACGACGGCGATCGCGAGGCCGGACGCACGGAACTCATGCCGCCACGCGAGCCACAGGCCGGTGAGCAGCAGATAACCGAAAAAATCGAGATTGAACTGGCCGGGCCATGAGAGGCTGGCCATGTCGCCGAAGAAGACGGGCAGGAGGTTCCAGCCGTGGTCGGCGATGACGGCGGCGGTGTAGCCGGTGAGGATGGCGAGAAAGGCTGTCAGGAACAGGCGAAAGGCGAACATGGCGGCGGCCCTTTTGTAGCGACTGCTACATAATGGCCGAAGGCCGGTGCTCAGGCAAGGGCGGGTTTGGGCCGCTGGTAGAGATCGAGCAGCATCGGCTGGTCGAAGGCGTAATCATTGTCCGGGGTGCGGCCCTGCTCGAACAGGGCGCGGACGTGCGGGGTTTCGACATCGGCGCGCTGGATGTTGTTGAAGGTCTGGCCGGTGACGCGGGTGACCATGGCTTCGAAATCGGGATAGCGTGCGGTCAGATGATATTGGTGGTGGCTGGCGCTTTCGAAGAGGCGGCTGGCGGTGCGGGCAAGTGCGGCCTGGGCTTCGGTGCGGACGATGGTTTCATCATGATAGGGGCGCATGACGGCGAAATGGCTGCCGTCCATGCCGGGCTCGAGGACGAACAGGCTGCCGCCGGGCTTGAGGACGCGGGCTGCTTCGTGAAGGGCCTTGTCCATGGCGTCGATGGGGACATGGTGGAGCGAGCGGAAGAAGAACACCGCATCCTGGCTGGCGGGCGCGACGGGCAGGGCTTCGGCGGGGGCCTGGAGCAGGGTGACGCCGGGGGTGGGGGCGGCGGCGGCGTTTTTGGCGGCCTGTGCGGGATCGGGCTCGAGGCCGATGACGGTGGCGCCGGCCTCGGCGAGGCTGCGGGCGATGTCTCCGGGGCCGCAGCCGATGTCGAGGACATGCTTGCCGTCGAGATCGATGAGCCGGGTGACGGCTTCGAGATCGGTGAGGGGGCCGAGGTTCTGGCGCATCGGGATCCTTTTCAGCTGAGGCTTTGCCAGATCATGTATCCGGCGACAATGAAGATGATCGTGGCGAAGACGCTGTTGAGCAGGCCTTTTTTCGCGGAGAGCTGGCGGGCGGTGCGGGCGCCGCCGAGGCCGCCGAGGATGCCGCCGGCGATGAAGATGGCGGCGAGTGGCCAGTCGATGAGGCCGGAGGCGGCATAGTTGAGCGAGGTGGTGAGGCCGAAGGTGGCGACCGCGACGAGCGAGGAGCCGACCGCGTTCAACATCGGCATGCCGGTGGCGGCGATGAGGCCGGGCACGATGAGGAAGCCGCCGCCGATGCCGAAGAAGCCGGAGAAGCCGCCGGTGAGTGCGCCGAAGCCGAGCAGGCGGGGCGCATTTTCACGGCTGAGCTGGACGGCTGGATTGCCGATATATTCGCGGCCGCGCAGCATGAGCACGCCGACGACGAGCATGAGCAGGGCGAAGAGCAGCAGCAGCTTCTCGCCGTCGAACGCCTTGCCGATGGTGGAGCCGCCGAATGCGCCGAGCACGCCGGCGGCGGCATAGAGGGCTGCACAGCGCCATTTGACATTGCCGGCGCGGGCATGGGGGAGGAGGCCGGTGGCGGCGTTGACGGCGACGGCCAGCGCGCTGGTGCCGATGGCGACATGGGGGCTGGGCACGCCGACGAGATAGACCATCAGCGGCACGGCGAGGATGGAGCCGCCGCCGCCGACGAGGCCGAGCGTGAAGCCGACCAGCCCGCCCGAGCCGGCGCCGAGCAGATATTGCAGGCTGGTCAGCTCCATTTTCGCTCAGAGCACATTCAAGGGGAGCTTGAGATAGCGTGTGCCGTTGCTCTCGGGCGGGGGGAGATGGCCGGCGCGGATGTTGATCTGGATCGAGGGCAGGATGAGGCGCGGCATGCCGAGCGTCTTGTCGCGGGCTTCGCGCATGGTGACGAAACTATCTTCCTCGACGCCGTCATGGACGTGGATGTTGTGGGCGTGTTCGGCGGCGACGGTGGTTTCCCAGGCGAAGACGTCGCGGCCCGGGGCCTTGTAATCATGGCAGAGGAACAGGCGGGTTTCGGGTGGCAGCGCCATCAGCCGGCGGATCGAGCGGAACAGGGTGCGCGCGTCCCCGCCGGGGAAATCGGCGCGGGCGGTGCCGTAATCGGGCATGAAGAGGGTATCACCGACAAAGGCGGCGTCACCGACGATGAAGGCCATGTCGGCGGGCGTATGGCCCGGCACGTGCAGCGCGATGCCCTTGAGGTTGCCGAGGCTGAAGGTTTCGCCGTCGGTGAAGAGATGGTCGAACTGCGAGCCGTCGCGGGCAAGGTCTTCGCCTTCGTTGAAGATCTGGCCGAAGACGCCCTGGACATGGCGGATGTGCTCGCCGATGGCGATCTTGCCGCCGAGCTGCTGCTGGAGCCAGGGGGCGGCGGAGAGATGGTCGGCATGGGCGTGGGTTTCGATCAGCCATTCGACGCTGAGGCCCTGCGCCTTGACCATGTCGACCAGCTTTTGCGCGGACGTGGTGGTGGTGCGGCCCGAGGCGGGGTCGAAATCGAGGACGGAATTGATGATCGCGGCCTTTCTGGTGGCCGGATCGATGACCAGATGGGTGGCGGTGAAGGTGGCTTCGTCGAACAGGGTGTGGACCTGCGGGACGGCGGTGCTGCGCGCGGTCTCGATGATCGCGCGGGCGGCGGCGAGCGGCTGGTCGGCCATGGGTGGGGTCCTTTCGGTTTTGGAATATCTGTAAGCGTTGCGGCGATGATGGGGGGAGGCGGCGCGCGATGCAAGCTGCCAGCAGCGATAGTCATATAATAATTTATCGATTACCGTAAATAATAATATTAATTGGATCGGTTGAGGGGGTTCGGGCAGGTTCGGGGCTCCAGAAGAGGAGACGACCATGACGGACATGACACAGGTTGCGGGCTTGCCGCGGATCAATGAACCGGCACCCGATTTTGAGGCGGACACCACCTTCGGGCCGCGCAAGCTTTCGGATTATCGCGGCAAATGGCTGGTGCTGTTTTCGCACCCGGCCGATTTCACGCCGGTCTGCACGACCGAGTTCATCGGCTTTGCGCAGGCGCATCCGCGCTTCAAGGCGCTGAATGCCGAGCTGCTCGGCCTGTCGATTGACAGCCGGCACGCGCATATCGCCTGGGCGCTCAATATCGAGGCGAACTTCGGGGTGACGATTCCCTTCCCGATCATCGAGGATCTGTCGATGAAGGTGGCGCATGCCTATGGCATGATCCAGCCCGGCGCGTCGGATACCTCGGCGGTGCGGGCGACCTTCTTCATCGACCCCGAGGGCATTTTGCGGGCGATGGTCTATTATCCGATGAGCAATGGCCGCTCGGTGGCCGAGTTTGTGCGGCTGCTGGAGGCGATGCAGGCGAGCGATGCCAATGGTGTGGCGACGCCGGAGAACTGGAAGCCGGGCGATGATGCGATCGTGCCGCCGCCCAAGACCTATGCGGCCGCCAAGGCGCGCAAGGACGAGGGCTATGACTATACCGACTGGTATTTCTCGAAGCGCAAGATCTGAGATGAGAAGGGGCCGGGCGACCGGCCCCTTTTTCATGCGGCCTGTTTGAAGCCGAGCGGCAGGCCGGCATCGGGGGTGAAGCCGTAGAGCGGCTCGCCGGGCAGCGCGTCTGCGAGGATCTGGCGGACGTTCAGCAGCTTTTCGAGGTTGATGCCGGTGGTGTAGCCCATGGCTTCGAGCATGAAGGCGAGATCTTCGGTGACGATGTTGCCTGAGGCCCCCGGCGCGAAGGGGCAGCCGCCCAGCCCGGCCAATGAGGCGTCGAAGGTGGTGATGCCGACCTCGAGCCCGGCGATGACATTGGCGAGGCCCAGCCCGCGGGTGTTGTGGAGATGGAGGCCGGTGAGATGCTCTGGGCCGATGGCGGCGTGGACGGCGCGGACGACCGCGCGGACCTGCGCCGGGTTGGCATAGCCGGTGGTGTCGGACAGGCCGACTTCATCGCAGCCGGCGGCCATCAGGGCTTCGGCCAGTTCGACGACCTTGGCTTCTGTGACCTCGCCTTCGAGCGTGCAGCCAAAGGCGGTGCTGACGCTGCCTTCGAAGTGCGCCTTGCAAGGGGCGGCCTTGACCATGGCGGCGATGGTGCGCGCCTCTTCGAGCACCTGGGCGTGGGTGCGGCGGAGGTTCTTGAGGCTGTGGGTTTCGGAGGCCGAAAGCGGCAGGGTGAGCTTGTGGGCGCCGGCCTGGAGCGCGGCTTCGGCGCCCTTGGCATTGGGGACGAGGACGGCGACGGTGAGGCCCTTGTGTTGCCGGGCATGGGCGACGACGTCGGCGGTGTCAGCGAGCTGGGGCAGCAGCTTGGCGGGGACGAAGCTGCCGACTTCGATTTCGGTGATGCCGGCCTCGACCAGCGCGTCGATCCAGGCGCATTTGACCGCTGTGGGGAGAGTGCGGTCGATGGACTGGAGTCCGTCGCGCGGACCGACTTCAGAGATGAGGATTGGTGTTGGCATGGCTTGTTCCTGCGGTTGTCCGGACATATGCGGGCTGTGAGTGGCATTTTTGAAGAGGCGGGACAATGAGCGACGCACTGTTGGCCGGGCTGCGGATTGTTGAATTCACGCATATGGTGATGGGGCCGGCGGTGGGCGCCATTTTGGCCGAGCTGGGCGCCGAGGTGGTGAAGGTGGAGGCGATGGGCGGCGATGCGACGCGGCGGCTGATGGGCTCGGGCGCGGGTTATTTTCCGATGTACAATCGCGGCAAGGGCAGCATCTGCCTTGATCTGAAGAGTGCGGACGGGCTGGGCGTGGCGCGGCGGCTGGCGGCGTCGGCCGATGTGGTGGTGGAGAACTTTCGCCCCGGCGCGATGGACCGGCTGGGGCTGGGGGCAGACAGCCTGCGGGCCGAGAATCCGCGGCTGATCTATTGCAGCGAGAAGGGCTTCTTGCCGGGGCCTTATGAGGACCGCACGGCGCTGGATGAAGTGGCGCAGATGATGGGCGGGCTGGCCTATATGACCGGGCCGCCGGGGCGGCCGCTCAGGGCCGGGGCCAGCGTGATTGATGTGACGGGCGGGATGTTCGGGGTGATTGGCATTTTGGCGGCGCTGGAGCGGCGGCACCGGACCGGCGAGGGGGCGACGATTCAGGCCGGGCTGTTCGAGACCACCGCCTATCTTGTGGGGCAGCATATGGCGCAGATGGCGGTGACGGGGACGCCGGCGGCGCCGATGCCGGCGCGGGTCTCGGCCTGGGCGATTTATGATGTGTTTGAGACCGCCGACGATGACCAGGTGTTTGTGGGGGTGGTGACCGATGCGCTGTGGGCGAAATTCTGCCGGCTGTTCGGGCTGGACGATCTGTGGGCGGACGAGGGCTTGAGGGCCAACAATGCGCGGGTGAAGGCGCGGCCTGAGCTGTTGCCGCGGGTGCGGGCCGAGCTGAAGCGCTTTACCAAGGCCGAGCTGATGGCGCGGCTGGATGGCTCGGGGCTGCCCTTTGCGCCGATCGGCAAGCCCGAGGAGCTGTTTGACGACCCGCATCTGCTGGCCAGCGGCGGGCTTTCGCCGGTGACGCTGGCCGATGGGCGCGAGACGGCGCTGCCGGTGTTGCCGATTGCGGTCGATGGCGGGCGGACGGGGGCGGCGGCGACGCTGCCGGAGCCGGGCGCGGACACACGGGCGATTTTGGCGGCGCTGGGGCTGGCGGCGGACGAGATCGACGGGCTGCTGGCGTCTGGGGCGGTCGGATAGGTTGATCTGGGGGCGGGCTGATGACGGACACGATGGTGCTGCCGCAGATGCAGTTTCGATTGCCTGCGGAGCCGCTTCGGGCGCTGGTGTCGAGCTATTACTGGTTTGATACCGGCAGCTTTGCCATTGACGACATGATCCACCCGGAGTGGACCAACATCCGCTTCACGCTGACGGGGCGCTGGACGGTGCAGCGGCTGGGTGGGCCGCTCTGGGCTTTTGAGGACGCAGCGGTGTTCGGGCCGAGCAGCCGGGGGGCGCAGGTGATTTCGACGCCGCATTCCGCACTCCTGGGGCTGGGGCTACTGCCGCTGGGCTGGGCGCGGCTGATGGGCGGGCCGGCGCGGCGGCTGGCGGACCAGGCGGTGCCGCTGGAGCGCGAATGGGCGGACGCAGGCGCGCTGCGCGCGGCGGTGCTGGCAGCAGACGGGATTGACGACTGGGCGGCGATTTTGGACGCGGCGCTGATGCGGCGGCTGGTCGAGGCGCCGGAGCCGCCACCGATGCTGGCGCGCGCGCTTGATGTGCTGGTCAATGGCGAGATTTCGGATGTGGCGCATTATGCAGGCGCGGTGGGGGTTTCGGTGCGCACGCTCGAGCGGCTATGCAGCAGCTGGTTCGGCTTTGGGCCGAAGTCGCTGCTCAGGCGGCAGCGGTTTTTGCGTTCGCTGGATGTGATGATGCGGATGCCTGATGTGCCGCTGGGCCAGGCCTATCATCCGGGCTATGTCGATCAGTCTCATTTCATCCACGAGTTCAAGATGTTCATGGGGATGGCGCCGGGGCGCTATCTGGCGCAGCCGCGGGTGATGATGCAGCGCGCGGCCCTCGCCCGGCAGGCGCTGCTGGGGCAGAGCTTGCAGGGCTTGCAGCCGCCGGCGGCGTGATTTGACTTTGCGCATTTGAAAGAGGCTGGCTGCGCTGCTAGAGCGCCAAGCACAGCCTCAATTCGTGATCGGAGCCCCCCAAGTGGCCTATCAATATGCCTATGTGATGAAGGGTCTGTCGAAGACCTATCCCGGCGCCCCCAAGCCGGCCTTCAAGGACATCACGCTTTCATTTTTGCCGGGCGCAAAGATCGCCATCATCGGGCCGAACGGGGCCGGCAAGTCGACGCTGATGAAGGTGATCGCCGGGATCGACAAGGAATATCAGGGCGAGGCCTGGGCGGCCGAGGGCGTGACGGTGGGCTATCTGCCGCAGGAGCCGCAGCTGGACCCGAGCAAGGATGTGCGCGGCAATGTGATGGATGGGGTGCGGCCCGTGGCCGACCTTGTCGAGCGGTTCAACGCGATTTCGGCGGAGATGGCCGAGCCGGGCGATGACACCGACTTTGACAAGCTGATGGAGGAGATGGGCGAGCTTCAGGAGAAGATCGACGCGGTCGATGGCTGGACGCTCGACAACCAGCTGGAGATCGCCATGGACGCGCTGCGCTGCCCGCCCGGCGACAGCCCGGTGGACAGGCTTTCGGGCGGCGAGAAGCGGCGCGTGGCGCTGTGCAAGCTGCTCTTGGAAAAGCCCGACATCCTGCTGCTCGACGAGCCGACCAACCATCTGGATGCGGAATCGGTGGCGTGGCTGGAGAACCATCTGAAGGACTATGCGGGCATGGCGATCCTGGTCACCCACGACCGCTATTTCCTTGATAATGTGGTGAAATGGGTGCTGGAGCTGGACCGGGGGCGGGCCATTCCCTTTGAAGGGAATTATTCCGACTGGCTGGAGGCGAAATCCAAGCGGCTGGCGCAGGAGGAGCGCGAGGACGAGAGCCGGCAGAAGGCGATTGCGCAGGAGCTGCAGTGGATCCGCTCAAGCGCCAAGGCGCGGCAGACCAAGAGCAAGGCGCGTATCAAGGCCTTTGACGAGCTGGTGGAGAAGCAGGCCAACCGGCGGCTGGGCTCGGCGCAGATATTGATCCAGATTCCGGAGCGGCTGGGCAATACGGTGATTGAGGCGAAGGGGCTGACCAAGAGCTACGGCGACAGGCTGCTCTTCGAGAACCTCTCGTTCAGCCTGCCGCCGGGCGGGATTGTCGGCATTATCGGGCCGAACGGGGCGGGCAAGACGACGCTGTTCCGGATCATCACCGGGCAGGAGCAGCCGGACGCGGGCGAAATCAGGATCGGCGAGACGGTGAAGCTGGCTTATGTTGACCAGAGCCGCGACGCGCTCGAGCCGAACAAGAATGTCTGGGAGGAGATTTCGGGCGGCAACGAGAAATTCTATTTCGGCAAGAATGAGGTTCTGACGCGCGCCTATGTGGGGGCGTTCAACTTCAAGGGGGCGGACCAGCAGAAGAAGGTGGGCCAGCTTTCGGGCGGGGAACGCAACCGGGTGCATATGGCGAAGATGCTGGTGAAGGGCGGCAATGTGCTGCTGCTCGACGAGCCGACCAACGATCTTGATGTGGAGACGCTGCGGGCGCTGGAGGAAGCGCTGGAGAGCTTTGCTGGTTGTGCGGTGGTGATCAGCCACGACCGCTTCTTCCTTGACCGGCTGGCGACGCATATTCTGGCCTTTGAGGGCGACAGCCATGTCGAGTGGTTTGAGGGCAATTTCGAGGCCTATGAGGAAGACAAGCGGCGGCGGTTGGGCGATGCAGCGGACCGGCCGCATGCGCTGACGTACAAGAAATTGACACGCTGAGCTGAGCGCGGCGCGCGGATAGCGAAGCTATCCGCCGACTCGCGCGAAGCCGGCCGGCGGGGCGCCGCGCACTCGCGCGGTGAACCCGTCCGACGCCGGGCGCGGCTTTGCCGCGACCCTTTGTGGCTTCGTGGACGCTGCCGCCCTTCTGCGATATGCTGACACCCGAGTGACATTGACGGGCGGGTGTTTGGCAAGGGTTCGATTCCGATGCTGGCGACTTATGCGGCCAATCATGATGCCGATGTGTGGGCGGACCCGGAGGTGTTCAGGCCGACGCGGTTTCTGGAGGCGGATTGCCCGAAGATGATGACCTTTGGCGGGGGCGCGCATTTTTGCCTGGGCGCGTGGCTGGCGCGGCTGACGCTGGAGGAGGTGCTGCGCGCGGTGATCGCGGCGCGGCCGGCCTTGGCTTGCGATGTGGAGGGGCTGGCGTGGGTTTCGGCGACCGGGGCCAATCCGGCGGCCATTCCGGTTGATTTCGCGGCCTGATGGCGATGAGCGGGGGCGGCTCCGCGTCGGTCATTGATGTTTATGAGCGGCATGGGGCGGCCTGGGCGGCGGCTCGGAGCGCGGGGCTGGTGGAGGCGGCGTGGCTGGCGCGTTTTTGTGCGCTGATGGACCGGAATGGGGCGGTTCTGGATATTGGCTGCGGTGCGGGGGTGCCGCTGGCGCGGGAGTTGCTGCGGCGCGGCTTTGAGGTGACCGGGGTTGATGCTGCGGCGACCATGGTGGCGCTGTTTTCGCAGAATTTGCCGGGGACGCGCGTGCATCTGGCGGACATGCGCGCGCTGGCGCTGGGCGCGCGGTTTGACGGGCTGCTGGCCTGGGACAGCCTGTTTCATCTGCCGGGCGAGGCGCAGCGGCCGATGTTTGCCCGGCTGGCAGCGCATGCCCGGCCGGGGGCGGCGCTGATGTTTTCAAGCGGGCCGGCGGAGGGCAGCGCAATGGGGGTGCTGGAGGGCGAGCCGCTTTATCATGGCAGCCTGGGGGCGGCGGAGTATCGGGCGCTGCTGGACCGGGCGGGCTTTGACGTGGTCGATCATGTGGTTGAGGACCCGGCGTGCGGCGGGCGGACCGTGTGGCTGGCGCGGCAGCGCGGGGGCTAGGGGGCTGTCCATTGGGCTGCCCAGCCTTCGCCTTCGCGGGTGAAGCGGCAGCGGCGGTGGCCGGTGTTGGCGAGGTGGAGCCAGTCGATGCTCTGGACCTCGATGTGGAGGACGGCGAAATTGGGACGGGCAGGCGCGATCTGTTCGGGCGTCGGCTGCTGGCCTTCGACCTCGGCGGGGAGGCCGGAGGCGGGGGCTTCGAGCGCGGTGCCGGGCGGGTATTGGGCGAGATAGCAGCGGCGCGCGAACAGGGTGGAGGCGGACCAGGCGGCAGTGGCGGCGTCGGTATCCTGCTCGACCTGTGCCTGCCCGTGGAGGCGGAGCTGGATGTTTTCTTGCGCGTGATAGCCGAGCACGCAGACGGGGCGGCCGTGGAGCTGGGGGCATTTGGGGCTGCGGGCGTCGGTGTGGAAGCGCAGGCGGGCGAGAGCGGGCTCGGCCTTGCGCAGGACCATGACGCGGGCATCGGGCGCGCCGGCTTCGGTGATGCTGCTGACGACGGGCGTGTGGAGCGGCGAGCGGCGATCGGCGCCGCCGCGGACGAGAAGCTGCCAGAGATGATCGAGGATGGTCTGCCGGGTTTCGTCGATTGTGGCTGGCATCATTATTTCTGGCTGGCCAGCACCGGGGTCGAGAAGGGCTTGGCTTCGAGGCGGGGGATGGCGGCGGCGGCGAAGCGGGCGAAATCTTCCGTGTTGACGCGGGCGGCTTCGCGGCTGATGCGATTGGCCTCGGCACAGTAGCCGCGCGGATCGGGATGATTGGCGTAGCGGTTGTAGAGGCTGGTGGCCTCGCGGTCCTGAATCGTGCGCCAGTTGCGGCCGAACTTCGCCTTGTAGCGCGCCTCTTCGGCGACATAGGCTTGGGTGAGCAGCTCCTTGTGTTGGGCGAGCATGGCGTTGTAGCGCGGGCCGATGTCGACGCCGGTGGAGCGGCTGCAGGCGAGAGCGGCGACATTCAAGGCCGAGCGCAGATGCCAGACATCCTGGGCGCTGCCGGCTTCGGCGAGCGCGGGCGGCTTGGGCGCCTCGATGACGAGCTGGGTTTCCTGCTTGGTGGGGAAGGTGGGGGCGGCGACATAGGGCGCCGTGGTGGTGCAGGCGGCGAGGCCGAGGAGAGAGACGGGGACGAGAGCGGCGGACCGAAGGCGGACGTTATGGCTCAGAACAATCATCGAACACTCCACGCTTTGGGCGTGTCTCTCATGCCTTGTCGAATCTGACAAGTCGCTGAACGTCTCAGGCTGTTTTTTCGAGCGCGCGGGCGGCGGCGATTTTCTCCTTCCATTGGCTGGGGCCGGTTTTGTGGACGCTGGTCCCCGTGGCATCGACAGCGACGGTGACGGGCATGTTTTCGACGGTGAATTCGTAAATGGCCTCCATGCCGAGGTCTTCAAAGGCGACGACGCGGCTGGCCTTGATCGCCTTGGCGACGAGATAGGCGGCACCGCCGACCGCCATCAGATAGGCGGCCTTGTGCCTCGCGATGGCCTCGATGCCGGCGGGGCCGCGCTCTGCCTTGCCGACCATGGCGATGAGGCCGGTCTGGGCGAGCATGGTCTCGGTGAACTTGTCCATGCGGGTGGCGGTGGTGGGGCCGGCGGGGCCGACGACTTCATCACGGACCGGATCGACGGGGCCGACATAATAGATGACGCGGTTGGTGAAATCGACGGGCAGCGGCTCGCCTTTGGCCAGCATGTCGACCATGCGCTTGTGGGCGGCGTCGCGGCCGGTGAGCATCTTGCCATTGAGGAGCAGCCGGTCGCCGGGCTTCCAGCTGGCGACGGTCTCGGGGGTGAGGCTGCCCAGATCGACCGGAATGGCCTGCGGGCTGGGTTTCCAGTCGACCTTGGGCCAGTTGGCGAGATCGGGGGCGGGGAGATAGGCGGGGCCGGAGCCATCGAGGACGAGGTGCGCATGGCGGGTGGCGGCGCAATTGGGGATCATGGCGATGGGCTTGGAGGCGGCGTGGGTGGCGCAGGAGATGATCTTGACATCAAGGATGGTGGAGAGGCCGCCAAGGCCCTGGGCGCCGATGCCGAGATCGTTGACGGCATCGTACAGTTCGATGCGCAGCTCTTCGGTGGGGGTTTGCGGGCCGCGGGCCTTGAGCGCGGCCATGTCGATGGGCTCCATCAGCGCTTCCTTGGCCATGATCATCGCCTTTTCGGCGGTGCCGCCGATGCCGATGCCGAGCATGCCGGGCGGGCACCAGCCGGCGCCCATTTGCGGCAGGGTGTTGACCACCCAGTCTCTTATCGAATCAGACGGGTTGAGCATGGCGAACTTGGACTTGTTTTCGGAGCCGCCGCCCTTGGCAGCCACGGTGATCTCGACGGTGTTGCCCGGCACCAGCTCGATATGGGTGACGGCAGGCGTGTTGTCGCGCGTGTTGACGCGGGTGAAGGCGGGATCGGCGACGATGGAGGCGCGCAGCTTGTTTTCGGGGTGGAGATAGGCGCGGCGCACACCTTCGTCGACCATTTGTGCAACAGTCAGAGTGCCTTCGAAGTGAACGTTCATGCCGATCTTGAGGAAGGCGACGACGATTCCGGTGTCCTGGCAGATCGGGCGATGGCCTTCGGCGCACATGCGGCTGTTGGTGAGGATCTGGGCGATGGCGTCCTTGGCGGCCGGGCTTTCTTCATGGGCATAGGCTTCGCCCAGCGCGTGGATGTAATCCATGGGGTGGAAGTAGCTGATATATTGGAGGGCATCGGCGACGGTGGCGATGACATCTTCCTGGGCGATGACGGTCTGGTTGGACATTTGGGCTTCCTGCTGCTGATTTGCGGCATGATAGCGGGCGCGGGTGGGATGCGCGAGAGCGGGTTTGAGGCGCAATAACGGGGTTGCAAAATCCGCTGCGGTTGTTCCGGCGGCCTTAAGAATTGGTGTTGATTGTCAAGCGTGGGGGCCAAGGCCTTGGACTGGCTTGGGGCGCTGAGAAATCGGTGCCGATGCGGCGGAAAGGGGCTTGCGTCTTTTTTGTGATGAGGCACTATCTGTAGGTGGCGCCGGGCTGACAACCACTAGGGCTAGATGTTCAGGCGAGCGAAAAGCGTCCACAGGCTGTGCGGGCATGTGGAACATGGGGATAAGAGGGGGCCGGGACGATTTGGCGCGTGACCCCGTTTTGTTCCCGACATAAGATGGGGGCTTGAGTTTGGTGAGTGATTTTCAGGAACGCGGCATGGAACATGAGGAAGCGAGCGCGCTGATGGAGGCGCAGGAGGCGGCGACCGCTGTTCTGGCGCGGGCGATGTCTGACGCGGCCTCGGCGCCGGCGGCCGAGAAGCGGGCGTCGAATGCGGTGATGCCGTGGCGGTTCGAGATTTCGGTCGACCGGACGCGTGATGCGCTGCTGACCGACTTTGGCAAGGACACGCTGAACGACCGCTATCTGCTGCCGGGCGAGAGCTATCAGGACCTGTTTGCGCGGGTGGCGGCGGCCTATGCCGATGATGCAGAGCATGCGCAGCGACTGTATGATTATATCTCGAAGCTGTGGTTCATGCCGGCGACGCCCGTGCTTTCCAACGGCGGGACGGGGCGGGGGCTGCCGATTTCCTGCTATCTCAACTCGGTGAGCGACAGCCTCGAGGGGATTGTCGGGACGTGGAACGAGAATGTGTGGCTGGCCTCGCGCGGGGGCGGCATCGGCACCTATTGGGGCCGGGTGCGCGGCATTGGCGAGCCGGTGGGGCTGAACGGCAAGACCAGCGGGATCATTCCCTTTGTGCGGGTGATGGACAGCCTGACGTTGGCGATCAGCCAGGGCTCGCTGCGGCGCGGGTCGGCGGCGGTGTATCTGGATATTTCGCACCCGGAGATCGAGGAGTTTCTGGAGATCCGCAAGCCGAGCGGAGACTTCAACCGGAAGGCGCTGAACCTGCATCACGGGGTGCTGGTGACCGATGCCTTCATGGAGGCGGTGCGCGACGGGACGAGCTTTGACCTTGTCAGCCCCAAGACCGGCGAGAAGCGCGGCGAAGTGGATGCGCGCGGGCTGTTCACCAAGCTGGTGGAGACGCGGCTGGCGACCGGCGAGCCCTATATCATCTTCGCCGATGAGGTGAACCGGACGATGCCCAAGCACCAGCGCGACCTGGGGCTGAAGGTTTCGACGTCGAACCTCTGCTCGGAGATCACGCTGCCCACAGGCCCGGACCATCTGGGCAATGACCGGACCGCGGTGTGCTGCCTGTCGTCGCTCAATCTGGAGACCTGGGACCAGTGGCATGACCAGCCGCTGTTCATCGAGGATTGCATGCGCTTTCTCGACAATGTGCTGCAGGACTATATCGACCGGGCCGAGCCGGAGATGAGCCGCGCGCGCTATGCGGCGTCGCGCGAGCGGTCGGTGGGGCTTGGGGTGATGGGGCTGCACAGCTTCTTTCAGGCGCGCGGCATTCCCTTTGAAGGGGCGATGGCGAAGAGCTGGAATTTGAAGATCTTCCGGCATATCCGCTCGCAGGTGGACCAGGCTTCGATGGCGCTGGCGGTGGAGCGCGGGCCGTGCCCGGACGCGGCCGACATGGGCGTGATGGAGCGGTTTTCGTGCAAGATGGCGATTGCGCCGACGGCGAGCATCTCGATCATTGCCGGGGGGACGAGCGCCTGCATCGAGCCGATTCCGGCGAATGTCTATACGCACAAGACGCTGTCGGGCAGCTTTGTGGTGAAGAACCCCTATCTTGAGAGGCTGTTGACCGAGAAATCGAAGAATTCGGATGCGGTGTGGAACTCGATTCTGGAGCGTGGCGGATCGGTGCAGCATCTGGATTTTCTGAACGCGGACGAAAAGGCGGTGTATCGCACGGCCTTTGAGATCGACCAGCGCTGGCTGTTGGAGCTGGCCGGCGACCGGACGCCCTATATCGACCAGGCGCAGTCTCTCAATCTGTTCATTCCGGCGGATGTGGAGAAGTGGGACCTGCTGATGCTGCACTACCGGGCGTGGGAGCTGGGCATCAAGTCGCTCTATTATCTGCGTTCGATGAGCATCCAGCGGGCGGGCTTTGCCGGCGGGGTGGAAGCGGACAACACGACCGAACGGCCGGTGATGACGGTCGAGCGGCGGGATTATGACGAATGCCTTGCCTGTCAGTAGGGCATGACCGCGAGGGGAACTTCGCGGGACCCGCACTGGTGACAGCCGGTCCGGGATGGTGAGGGGGTCGGGGCGCTGACATCGCTAACTCCGCGCCCGGACCCCCTCCCACTCTGCTGACACGCGTAACGAGTTTTAAAAGGAACCTGACCGATGTCTCTTCTCAAGGCCTCCAAGTCCTACAAGCCCTTTGAATATCCCTGGGCCTATGATTTCTGGAAGCGCCAGCAGCAGGTGCACTGGATGCCCGAGGAGGTGCCGCTGGGCGAGGACTGCCGCGACTGGGCGCAGAAGCTGACCGACCATGAGCGCAATCTGCTGACGCAGATCTTCCGCTTCTTCACCCAGGCGGATGTGGAGGTGCAGGACTGTTATCATGACAAATATGGCCGGGTGTTCAAGCCGACCGAAGTGAAGATGATGCTGACGGCGTTTTCGAACATGGAGACGATCCATATCGCCGCCTACAGCCATCTGCTCGACACGATCGGGATGCCGGAGAGCGAGTATTCGGCGTTTCTGAATTACAAGGAGATGCGCGACAAGCATGACTTCATGAACACGTTCGGCGTGGACAGCGACGCGGACATTGCGCGGACGCTGGCGATGTTTGGCGGGTTTACCGAAGGGCTGCAGCTGTTTGCGAGCTTCGCGATGCTGATGAACTTCCCGCGCTTCAACAAGATGAAGGGCATGGGGCAGATCGTGAGCTGGAGCGTGCGCGACGAGAGCCTGCACTGCGAAGGGATTGTGAAGCTGTTTCACGCTTTTTGCGCGGAAACGGGCGTGCTGACCTCGAAGATCAGGGATGACATTGCGGACGTTTGCCAGAAGACGGTGCGGCTGGAGGATGCGTTCATCGACCTGGCGTTTGAGATGGGGCCGGTTTCGGGGATGACGCCGAAGGACATCAAGCGCTATGTGCGCTTCATCGCCGACTGGCGGCTGAAGCAGCTGGGCATGGCGCCGATCTATATGGTGGAAGAGCATCCGCTGCCGTGGCTGACGCCGCTGCTCAATGGTGTGGAGCATGCCAATTTCTTCGAGGCGCGGGCGACGGAATATTCCAAGGCCGCGACCCGGGGCAATTGGGGCGAGGTTTGGAACGCGTTTGACTCGCGCAAGCTGGCCAAGACGACGAGCGAAGGCGGCGTGGCGAACGCCGAGGACGACCGTCAGGGCGGGCTGCTGGGGGTGGCGGCGGAGTGATCTGACTTGCCTCCGGCGGGCAGGGGGCGGCGCCCCCTGCACCCCAGAAGTTATTGATGGGTTTGATTGCTTGCGTCCGGTTCGAACTGGGTCGGTTAGCGTTGGCGAGAAGATTGCAAGCAGCTGCCACCGCCATACATTTATGATTGTGGTTGGCTAGCAGCCGAACCATGACCAAGAGCCGCTGACTATTGGGGTCTGGGGCCTGAGGCCCCAGCCGCCGGAGGCAGTTTTCCTGAGAACTGTGTTTAGCAATTCAGATGCGGCGGTCGGCGTCCATGCGTTGGTGGAGGACGCGGGTGACCAGCACGCCCTTTGTGTCCGGTCGGTAGTAGATGATGTGGCTTTCGGCTGAGATGCGGCGCAACGGTTGTTTTCGGTTCGGGACTTCTGTGCCGATCATTGGAAAATCGAGCAGGGCATTTGCGGTGGCCATGAGCATTGCTGCGTATCGGTCTGCGGTATCGAGTCCGAAGTTTTTGAAGCCATAGTCATAGATGGCGTCGAGATCCTGCCGGGCTGCGGCAGTGAACCTAAGCTTTGGCACCGAGATTGCGTTTGCGGGCTTCGGCGAAGATTTCTTCGATGGACAGGCCGCAGTCTTCACTTGCGTCGCCTTCGTCGAGGGCGGCGTTGAGGGCGGCTTGTCTTTCGGTGTCGATCCGGTCTCGCTCGACCAGCTCGTTCAGATAGGCCTCGGAGCTTGGCCATGCGCCGGTGGCGACGCGCTGGGCGATCCATTCACGGGCCGGCTCGGCGAGGGATGTCGGTTTTTGCGCCATAGGGGAGAATCTGCCTTTGGGGAGGGCGCATGTCAACAAATGGGGTCTGGGGCCTGAGGCCCCAGCCGCCGGAGGCTTTTGATCACTCGACGGTGACGGATTTGGCGAGGTTTCGGGGTTGGTCGACGTCGGTGCCTTTGGCGAGTGCGGTGTGGTAGGCGAGGAGTTGGATGGGGATGGCGGTGATGAGGGGTTGGAGGAAGGGGTCGGTGTTGGGGATGGCCAGCGTTGCGATGAGGGTTTTGGTGGTGGTGGTGCTGCCTGTTTGATCGGTGATGAGGAGGACGGGGCCGCCGCGGGCGCTGACTTCTTCCATGTTGCTGACGGTTTTTTCGAAGCGGGGGCCTGAGGGCGCGATGACGACGGTGGGGGTGTGTTCGTCGATGAGCGCGATGGGGCCGTGCTTGAGTTCGCCTGCGGCATAGCCTTCGGCGTGGATGTAGCTGATTTCTTTCAGTTTGAGGGCGCCTTCGAGGGCGAGGGGATAATCGGGGCCGCGGCCGATGTAGAGGATGTCCCGGGCGCGGCTGAGGGTTTGGGCGACGGTGTGGATCTGGGTTTCGAGGGCGAGGGCTTCGTTCATGAGGGCGGGGGCCTGGGCGAGCAGGCGGACGTGGGCGGCTTCGGATTCGGGGGTGAGGTGGCCGCGCAGGCGGGCGAGTGCGACCGAGAAGGCGGCGAGGACGGCCAGCTGGCAGGTGAAGGCCTTGGTGCTGGCGACGCCGATTTCGGGGCCGGCGTGGGTGGGGAGGATGAGGCCGGCTTCGCGGGCCATGGTGCTGGTGGGGACGTTGACGATGGCGGCTGTTGGCTGGTGGGCGGCCTGAGCGTGGCGGAGCGCTGCGAGCGTGTCGGCGGTTTCGCCCGATTGGGAGATGAGGAGGAGGAGGGTGTCCGGGCTGGTGACGGGGTTTTTGTAGCGATATTCGGAGGCGTTTTCGACCGAAGTGGGGATGCGGGCGAGATCTTCGAGCCAGTAGCTGGCGATGTGACCGGCGAGAAGGGCGGTGCCGCAGGCGACGATCTGGATGCGGTTGATCTGGGCGAGATCGAGGGTGGTTTGGGGCAGCGTGACGGTTTCGGTGAGGGGATCGAGCCAGGGGCCGAGCGTCTGGGCGACGGTGATGGGTTGTTCGTGGATCTCTTTTTCCATGAAGTGGCGGTAACTGCCCTTTTCGATGAGGGCGGCGGAGGCGCTGGAGATGGTGAGGGGGCGGGTGACGGGCTGGCCGGCGGCGTTGGTGATTTCGACTGTGGTGGGGGTGAGGCGGACGCTGTCGCCTTCTTCGAGATAGGTGATCTGGTTGGTGAAGGGGGCGAGGCCGAGCGCATCCGAGCCGAGGAAGTGTTCGGGGGCTTGCGGATTGGTGCCATGGCCGATGACCAGCGGGCTGCCGCGCCGTGCGCCGTAGAGGACGCCGGGCTCTGAGGTGAAGAGGATGGCGAAGCTGAAGGCGCCGTGGAGGCGGGGGAGGAGGGCGGCGAGGGCCTGAGCGGGGGTGTGGCCCTTGGCGAGGAGGAGGGTGAGGAGATGGGCGACGATTTCGCTGTCGGTTTCGGAAGCGAGGGTGCGGCCGGCGGCGAGGACTTCGGTGCGCAGGGCCTTGTAGTTTTCGATGATGCCGTTGTGGACGAGGGTGACGGCTTCTGTGGCATGGGGATGGGCATTGTCGGTCGTGGCGGCACCGTGGGTGGCCCAGCGGGTGTGGGCGATGCCGCTGTGGCCGGGGAGCGGGTCTTGGGTGAGGGTGGCGGCGAGATTGTCGAGCTTGCCGGCGGCGCGGCGGCGGGCGATGTGGCCGTGTGCTTCGGTGGCGATGCCGGCGCTGTCATAGCCGCGATATTCGAGGCGGCGCAGGCCTTCGAGCAGGCGCGGCGCGGCGGGGGGGCTGGACGGGGTGCTGGTGATGCCGATGATGCCGCACATGGGCTATTTGGGCCTTTTTGACATGAGGGCGCGGAAGCGGGCGGCCCAGCCGGGCTTGGCCTGCTGGGGGGCGCGGGTGAGGGCGAGCGCGTCTGGCGCGACATCTGAGGTGATGGTGCTGCCGGCGCCGATGATGGCGCGCTCCCCGATGGTGACCGGGGCGACCAGCGCCGTGTTGGAGCCGATGAAGGCGCCAGTGCCGATGATGGTCTGGTGCTTTGCGAAGCCATCATAATTGCAGGTGATGGTGCCGGCGCCGATGTTGGCGGCTTCGCCGATATGGGCATCACCCAGGTAGCTGAGGTGGTTGGCCTTGGCGCCGGGGGCGAAGCGGGCGTTTTTGGTTTCGACGAAATTGCCGATCTTGACGCCTTGCTCGAGGACGGTGCCGGGGCGGAGGCGGGCGAAGGGGCCGACTTCGCAGCCTTCGCCGATGTGGGCGCCTTCGATATGGCTGTGGGCGCGGATGCGGGCGGCGCGGCCGATATGGACGCCGGGGCCGAAGACGGTGAAGGGCTCGATGAGCGCGTCGGGCTCGGCGGTGGTATCATGGGCGAGGAAGACGGTTTCGGGGGCGGGCATGGCGACGCCGGCGGCCATGAGGGCTGTGCGGGCGCGGGCCTGGAAGGCGGCTTCGATTGTCGCGAGCTCGGCGCGGCTGTTGGCGCCGAGGACTTCGGATGCGGGCGCTTCGATGAGGCGGGCGGTGAGGCCATCGGCGATGATCTGGGTGATGACATCGGGGAGATAATATTCTTGCGCTTTGTTGGTGTTGGTGAGGCGGGCGAGGCGGGGCCAGAGATCGGCGGCGCGCACGGCCATGAGGCCGGAATTGCACAGCGGTGTGGCGCGCTCTTCGGGGGTGGCGTCCTTGTATTCGACCATCTTGGTGATGCGGTCGGAGGTGGTGAGGATGCGGCCGTAATGGGCGGGGTCGGATGGGCGGAAGCCGAGGACGGCGGCGGCGGTGTCTGGCGTGAGGGCGGCGGCGAGTTTTTGCAGCGTTTCGGTGGTGATGAGGGGGACGTCGCCGGCGAGGATGAGGACGGTGCCCTGGAAGCCCTGGAGCGCGGCTTCAGCCTGGCGGGCGGCGTGGCCGGTGCCGAGCTGTTCGGCCTGATGGGCGAGGCGGACGGGGCGGCCCTTGAGCGCGGCTTCGACCTGACTCCGGCCTGCGCCGACGACGACGATTTGATGGACGGGCGAAAGCGGAGCAAGACTGTCCAATATGTGCAACAGCATTGGTTTATGGGCGATAGGATGGAGCGTTTTGTGCAGCGCCGATTGCATGCGCTTGCCCTGGCCGGCAGCGAGGATGATGGCCGCCAGCGGGGCAGGGGAGGGGGACGTGCTCACGCCTTGGGGCATGCCATATCGGCCTTGCGTTGGGAAGCGAGGCGGGGTCAATTGGCTGCTGTGAAATATCCTGGCACAATCGTTTTTGATCTGGACGGGACGCTTGTGGACACGGCGCCCGACCTGACCGCGGCGCTGAACCATGCGCTGGGCGAACTGGGGCGGCCGCCGGTGGACCCGCAAGCGGTGCGGCATATGGTGGGGCACGGCGCGCGCAAGCTGCTGGAGCGCGGGCTGGCGGCGAGCGGGACGGCGTCGCCTGCCTTGGTGGAGGCCGGGGTGCCGGCGTTTCTGGACTATTATTGGCTGCACATTGCCGACGGGTCGCGGCCCTTTGAGGGGGTGGAGGCGGCGATGGACCGGCTGGCGGCGGCGGGCTGCCGGCTGGCGGTGTGCACCAACAAGCCGGTGGCGCTGGCGCAGGGGCTGATCGGGGCGCTGGGCTGGACGAAGCGGTTTTCGGCGGTGATGGGGTTTGATTCGGTGCCGCTGCCCAAGCCCGACCCCGGCCATGTGTGGGCGACGATCGAGGCGGCGGGCGGCGATGTGGCGGACGCGGCCTATGTGGGCGATTCGATGACCGATGTGGCGGCGGCGCGGGCGGCAGGCGTGCCGGTGGTGGCGGTGAGCTTTGGCTTTTCGGACCGGCCGGCGGCGGCGCTGGGGGCGGACGCGGTGATTGACCATTATGATGCGCTGGACGGGGTGCTGGCGGGGTTTGTGCGATGAGCGCCTCGATGGTGCTGGCCTTTCTGGCGCTGATGCTGGCCGCGCTTGGGCTGGGCTGGCTGATGGGGCGGCGGCCGGTGGCGGCGCCGGAGCCGGTGCGTGTGGTGCCGCCGCCGCCGGAGCCGGTGCTGCTGCCGCCGGACCGGATCAGCATCGAGGCGATTGCCGACCCGGCGCTGATTGTGGAGGGCGCGCGCGCGGTGGCGGCCAATGCGGCGGCGCGGACGCTGTTTGGCGCGCGGATCGAGGGCGGCGACCTGCGGCTGGTGTTGCGGCACCCGGCCGTGCTGGACGCGGTGTCGGAGGCGGCGGCGAAGGGGACGAGCATCAGGCGCGAGGTGAACGGGCTGGGCAGCGGCAACAGCGCCTGGCGGTTGCGCGCGGTGGAGGCGGATGACGGGCGGGTGCTGGTGGTTTTCGAGGATATTACCCAGGCGCGGCTGACCGAGCGGATGCGGGTGGATTTCGTGGCCAATGCCAGCCATGAGCTGCGCACGCCGCTGGCGACGCTGTCGGGCTTCATCGAGACGCTGCTGGGGCCGGCGGCGGAGGATGAGCCGGCACGGCGGCGGTTTTTGAGCATCATGGCCAATGAGGCCGGGCGGATGAGCCGGCTGATCGACGATTTGCTGTCACTGTCGCGCATCGAGCTGGACAAATATGTGCGGCCCTCGATGTCGCTCGATCTGGTGAGCGTGTTTGGCGATGTCGGCAAGACGCTGGCGATGCGGCTGGACCAGGACCAGCGGCAGCTGGTGCTGAAGATTTCGGACGGGCTGCCGCCGGTGGTGGGGGACCGCGACCAGATTTTGCAGGTGCTGCACAATCTGGTGTCGAACGCGCTCAAATATGGGCAGACGGGGACGCCGATCACGGTGCGTGCGGGCGTGGAGAATGGCGCGGTGAAGATTGTGGTCGCGGATGTGGGCGAGGGGATTGCGCCCGAGCATCTGCCGCGGCTGACCGAGCGCTTTTACCGGGTCGATTCGCAGCGCTCGCGCAAGATGGGGGGGACCGGGCTGGGGCTGGCGATTGTGAAGCATATCGTCGAGCGGCACCGGGGGCGGCTCGAGATCGAGAGCCGGCAGGGGGAGGGCACCGAGGTGAGCTTTACCTTGCCGATTGCGCGGGCGGAGGCGCCGGCGCCTGCATTGTCATAAAAATGCAATGAAACTGTCATACGCGCCGCATGTTCGCTCGGTATGGCGAGGGATGGATTGGTGTGGAGCCGGGTCTTGCGTTCGAGCGTGATGGTTTTTGTGGCAGCGGTGCTGGGGCTGCTGGCGGCGCCGGTGGCGGCGCGCACGCAGCTGCGCATTGTCGGCTCGTCAACGCTGTATCCGTTTGTGACGGCGATCGCCGAGCAGTTCAAGCGCGCCAACCCGCAGTTTCCCGGGCCAATCGTGGAATTGACCGGGACGGGCGGGGGCATCAAGCTGTTTTGTGCGGGCGTGGGCGAGCGCTTTCCTGATGTGGCCAATGCCTCGCGGCGGATCAAGGCGAGCGAGATCGAGGATTGCGCGAAGAATGGCGTGACCGATATTGTCGAGGTGCAGCTGGGGCTGGACGGGCTGGCGATTGCGCAGGGGCGCGCGGGGCGGTTTCCGGGGCTGACCGAGGAGCAAGTCTACCGGGCGCTGGCGGCGCGGCCTTATGGCAAGCCGCAGACGGCGAAGCTGTGGAGCGATATCGATCCGGCGCTGCCGCGGCTTCGCATCGAGGTTTTGGGACCGCCGCCGACGAGCGGCACGCGCGACGCCTTCAACGAGCTTTACATGGAGGCCGGTTGCGACGCGAACCCGGCGATGGAGGCGCTGAAGGCGCGCGACCCGGATGCGCACAAGCAGATCTGCACGGCGCTGCGCGAGGATGGGGCCTTTGTGGAAGCGGGCGAGAATGACAATCTGATCGTGCAGAAGCTGGCGGCGAACCCCAATCTGCTGGGCGTGTTCGGCTATTCCTATCTGGAAGAGAATCTCGACAAGGTGAAGGGGCTGCGCATTTCCGGGGTGGAGCCGACCTATGAGAATATTGCGAGCTTCGCCTTTCCGGCATCGCGGCCGCTTTATGTCTATGTGAAGGCGCAGCATCTGCGGGCGGTGCGCGGGATGCGCGAGTTTCTGGTCGAGCTGAGCCGGGAATCGACCTGGGGGCGGCGCGGCTATCTGGCGCGGCGCGGGCTGGTGGCCTCGCCGGACGCGGTGCGGGCGGAAAATGCGAAGGCCGCGCGCGAGATGGTGCTGCTCGACCCGGCCGAGATCGGCTGATGGGGCTGCCGTTTCTCTTTCTGGCTGTGTTCGGGCTGGCGGCGCTCGCCTTTGTGATGGGCCGCGCGCGCGGCAATGCGCTGGTGCTGGCAGGCGGCGCGCGGATCGGGGCGGTGCATTCGCGGCCCAATTATCATGGCTCTTATGTGGCCATTCTGGCGCTGCTGCCGGCGCTGCTGGTGCTGCTGGGCTGGACGGTTGTGGGCGACGGCGTGGTTGATGAGCGGGTGCTGGCGAGTGTGCCGGCCGATATGCGGCCGGTGAGTGCGCTCGACCGGTCGAGCTTCATGAACGAAGTGCGCGGGCTGGCGGCGGGCGAGATTGACGAGCCGTTCAATGCAGCGGCAACGCCGGCGGCGGCGGAGTTCGAGGCGGTTGAGGGCAATTACAATCTGCTGGCCGGTGCTGTGGCGGCGACGCTGGCGGCGCTGGGCGGGCTGTTTGGCTTTACCCGGCTGTCACCGCAGTTCCGGGCGCGCAACCAGGTCGAGACGGCGGTGCGCTGGACGCTGATGGGGGCGTCGCTGGTGGCGATTTTGACCACGTTCGGGATTGTGCTGAGCCTGATCTTCGAGAGCGTGCGGTTTTTCCAGTCGGTGTCGCCGGTGGAGTTTCTGACGGGCACGCGCTGGTCTCCGCAGACGGCGCTCAGGGCGGACCAGGTGGGGTCTTCGGGGGCCTTTGGCGCGGTGCCGCTGTTTTGGGGGACGATTTTCATCGGCGCGATCATCGCCATGCTGGTGGCGATTCCGCTGGGGCTGATGTCGGCGGTCTATCTGACCCAATATGCCAAGCCGGGGTTGCGGCGGGTGCTGAAGCCGGTGCTGGAGCTGCTCGCGGGCGTGCCGACGGTGGTTTACGGGTTTTTTGCGGCGCTCACCGTGGCGCCGAAGGTGCGCGACTTCGCCGTGTCGTTGGGGATGAGCGAGGCGAGCTCGGAATTGGCGCTGGCGGCGGGCGTGGTGATGGGGATCATGATCATTCCCTTCGTGTCATCGATGGCCGATGATGCGCTGAACGCGGTGCCGGGCGCGATGCGCGATGGCAGCCTGGCGATGGGGGCGACGCCTTCGGAGACGGTGAAGCGGGTGTTGCTGCCCGCCGCCCTGCCGGGCATTGTCGGCGGCGTGTTGCTGGCGGTGAGCCGGGCGATTGGCGAGACGATGATCGTGGTGATGGCGGCCGGGCTGGCGGCCAATCTGACGGTCAACCCGTTTGACAGCGTGACCACGGTGACGACGCAGATCGTGGCGCTTTTGACCGGGGACCAGGAATTTGACAGCCCCAAGACGCTGTCGGCCTTTGCGCTGGGGCTGGTGCTGTTTGGCATCACGCTGCTGCTCAATATCTATGCGCTGGCGGTGGTGAAGAAGTATCGCGAGGCCTATGACTGATGGCGACGATGGCCGCCCCTGCTGAGCTGCGCGCCGAGCGGGCGCCGACGGACTGGGCGTCGCCGACGATGCAGCGGCGCATTGCAAGGCGCTATGCAGCCGAGCGCAATTTTCGCTGGCTGGGCATGGGCGCGTTGCTGCTGGCGGCGAGCTTTCTGGCGTTCTTGCTGTTCACCATCGTGCGCGATGGCTGGACGGGCTTTCTTGATACCGAGGTGCGGGTTGAGGTGACGTATGATCCGGCGGTGCTGAAGATCGGTGCCGAGGCGCTGGCGGCGCGGCCGGCCGAGACGCTGCGGCAGGCGGAATTTGCCGAGCTGATGTTGCAGGCTTCCGAGCAGCTGGGCGATTTCGAGTCGGTGGTGAGCGAGGGCGCCTGGCTGGCGCTGCGCGAGCGGCTGGCGGCGGACCCGACGCTTTTGGGGAAGAGCGAGGCGGTGTGGGTGCCGGTCAGGAGCGAGATCGACCTTTTGAACAAGGGCAAGTTTGACCTTGAGGCGCCGGCCGAGACGCGCGGGGTGAGCGACCGTGATGTGGCGGCGTGGCGGCAGCTTTCGGGCGAGGGGCGGCTGCGGACGGGGTTCAACAGCATCTTCTTGAGCACGGCGGATTCGACGGTGCCGGAGCTGGCGGGCATCTGGGGAGCGGCGCTGGGCAGCCTGTTGACGCTGATCGTGACCATCTTGTTTGCCTTTCCGGTGGGGGTGTTGGCGGCGATCTGGCTGGAGGAATTTGCGCCGAGGAACCGCTGGACCGACCTCATTGAGGTGAGCATCAACAATCTGGCGGCGGTGCCGTCGATCATCTTCGGGCTTTTGGGATTGGCGGTGTTTCTGAACTTTTTCGGGATGCCGCGCTCCGCCCCGCTGGTGGGCGGGATGACGCTGGCGCTGATGACGCTGCCGGTGATCGTGATTTCGGCGCGGGTGGCGATCAAGGCTGTGCCGCCGTCGATCAGGGACGCGGCACTCGGCATTGGGGCTTCGCCCATCCAGGTGGTGTTTCAGCATGTGCTGCCGCTGGCCCTGCCGGGCATCTTGACGGGCACGATCATCGGCGTGGCGCGCGCGCTGGGCGAGACGGCGCCGCTGCTGCTGATTGGCATGCGGGCCTTTGTCGTGGACACGCCGCAGGGCTTTACCTCGCCGGCGACCGTTTTGCCGGTGCAGGTGTTTTTGTGGTCTGACGATGTGGCGCGCGGCTTTGTCGAAAAGACATCGGCGGCGATCATGGCGCTGATGGCCATTCTCATCGCCATGAATTCGGTGGCGATCTATCTTCGCAACAAGTTCGAGAGGCGCTGGTGAACAGCTATCCCGCCAATACACCCACTGCGCCGAAGATGACGGCGCGCAATGTCAAGGTTGCCTATGGCGAGACCGAGGCGATCAAGGGGGTGTCGATTGACGTGCACACCGATGAGGTGACGGCGTTCATCGGGCCTTCGGGCTGCGGGAAATCGACCTTTCTGCGCTGTTTCAACCGGATGAACGACACGGTCGAGAGCGCGCGGGTGACCGGCGAGATCAAGCTCGACGAGGTCGATATCTATGCGCCGTCGATGGACGTGGTGCAGCTGCGGGCGCGGGTGGGGATGGTGTTTCAGAAGCCCAATCCCTTTCCCAAGTCGATTTACGAGAACATTGCTTATGGGCCGCGGATTCATGGGCTGGCGGCGAGCAAGGCGGACATGGACAATATCGTCGAACAGTCCCTGCGCCGCGCCGGGCTTTGGGAGGAAGTGAAGGACCGGCTGGGCGAGAGCGGCACGGCGATGTCGGGCGGGCAGCAGCAGCGGCTGTGCATCGCACGCGCCATTGCCGTGGACCCGGAGGTGATCTTGATGGACGAGCCGTGCTCGGCGCTCGACCCGATTGCCACCGCACGGATCGAGGAGCTGATCGACGAGCTGCGCGGGCGCTATGCGATCATCATCGTGACGCACAACATGCAGCAGGCGGCGCGGGTGAGCCAGAAGACGGCATTTTTCCATTTGGGCACGATGGTGGAATATGGCGACACGTCGATGATCTTCACCAATCCGTCGGAGCCGCGCACCAAGGATTACATCACGGGTCGTTATGGCTGAGGGAGACATGGATCGTGGCTGAGAACACTGGCCATACTGTCAAGTCCTTCGACGAGGATATTGGCCAGCTGCGCGCGATCATCAGCCAGATGGGCGGGCTGTGCGAGGTGCAGATTGATGCCGCCGTGCAGGCGCTGGTGATGCGCAACATCGATGCGGCGGCCGAGATTTTGAAGGGCGATGCGCGGATTGATGCCCTCGAGCTGGAAGCCGAAGCGCTGGCGGTGAGAATCATCGCGCTGCGGGCGCCGCTGGCGGACGATCTGCGCGAGATTGTGGCGGCGCTGAAGATGGCGAGCGTGCTGGAGCGGATTGGCGATTATGCCAAGAACATCGCCAAGCGGGCCTCGGCGGTGTCGCAGTCGCAGCCGGTGGGGCCGGTGGTGATCGTGCCGGAGATGGCGCGGGTGGTGGTGGGCATGATCCGCGATGTGCTGGATGCCTTTGTTGACCGCGACGCGGCGCTGGCGCGCGAGGTTTCGGAGCGCGACCGGCGGGTGGATGATCTCTACAACAGCCTGTTCCGCTCGCTGCTGACCTTCATGATGGAAAACCCGCATTACATCACGCCGTCGACGCATCTGCTGTTTGTGGCGAAGAATTTGGAGCGGATCGGCGACCATGCGACGTCGATTGCCGAGATGGTGCATTATTCGGTGACCGGCAAGCGGCTCACCGACCGGGCCAAGACCGATGATACGTCGCGGCTGGCTGGCCCCAACCTGTCTGTGTTGCCGAATGTCGAGGAGAATGAGTGATGCGCCCGAAGATTCTGCTGGTTGAGGATGATGCCCATCTGGTCGAGCTGGTGAGCTACAACCTCGAAAAGGAAGATTTCGATGTGATCCGCACCGGCGACGGCGAGGAAGCGCTGGTGCTGGCGGTCGAGGAGAAGCCGGACCTGGTGATCCTTGACTGGATGATCGCCAATCTTTCCGGGATCGAGGTGTGCCGCCGGCTGCGCCGGGCGCCGGCGACGGCCAATCTGCCGATCGTGATGCTGACCGCGCGAGCCGAGGAGGCCGACCGCATTCGCGGGCTGGAGACGGGCGCGGATGATTATGTGACCAAGCCGTTTTCGCCGCGCGAGCTGGTGGCGCGCATCCGGGCGCTGCTGCGCCGGCTGCGCCCCGCACTTCTGGGCGGCAGCCTGGAATATGCCGGCATCAGCATGGACACCTCGGCGCACAAGGTGATGCGCGATGGCCATGTGGTGCAGCTGGGGCCGACGGAATTCCGGCTGCTTCGGCATTTCCTCGAGCATCCGGGCCGGGTGTTCTCGCGCGAGCAGCTGCTTGATGCGGTGTGGGGGCGCGATGTCTATGTCGAGCAGCGCACCGTGGATGTGCATATCCGGCGGCTGCGCAAGGCGGTGAATGCGGCGCCGAACGGCGTCGAGCTGCCCGATGTCATCCGCACGGTGCGCTCGGCCGGCTATGCGCTGGATTCGGAGCCGGTGCTGCTGCGCGCCTGATAGGCCTTTGCCTTGGCGGCGGCTTGGGATAGACAGCGCTGCTTGTTCAACAGGGGCGTTTTCGTTTCATGACCATCAGCTTTGAAAATCGGGTTGCCATTGTCACCGGGGCCGGTGGCGGGCTGGGCCGGGCCTATGCGCTGGAGCTGGCGCGGCGCGGGGCCAAGGTGGTGATCAACGATCTGGGCGGTTCGCGCGACGGCACCGGCAGCTCGCTTTCGGCCGCGCAATCGGTGGTGGACGAGATCGAGGCGGCGGGCGGCGAGGCGATGGCCAATGGCGCGAGCGTGACCGATGCGGCCGCGGTCGAGAAGATGGTGGCCTTTGTCAAGGAGCGCTGGGGGCGGATCGACATCTTGATCAACAACGCCGGCATTTTGCGCGACAAGACCTTTGTGAAGATGACGCTCGATGATTTTCGCCAGGTGCTTGATGTGCATCTGATGGGCTCGGCGATCTGCACCAAGGCGGTGTGGGAGCTGATGCGCGAGCAGGGCTATGGGCGCATTTTGATGACGACCTCCTCGACCGGGCTTTACGGCAATTTTGGCCAGGCCAATTATGGGGCGGCGAAGATGGCGCTGGTTGGGCTGATGAAGACTCTGGCGCTGGAGGGCGCCAAGTATAATGTGCGCGTGAACACCATTGCACCGCTGGCGGCGACGCGGATGACCGAGGACCTGATGCCGGCCGAGCTTTTGGCGAAGATCGGGCCGGAGACGGTGGTGCCGGCGGCGGTCTATCTGGTGAGCGAGGACGCGCCGACCAATGCGATCATCAACGCCGGTGGCGGCGGCTTCGAGCGGGCGCATGTGACGCTGACGCGGGGCATTCATGTGGCGCCGGAGGACATGACCGCCGAGACGATTGCGGCGCGCTTTGACGAGATCAGCGACCGCACCGGCGAGACCGTGCCCGATACGGGTGCGGCGCAGGGCGCGGTTGCGCTGGGTGGGGCTTAGTCCACCGCTTTCAGCAGGCGGCGTTCGAGCGGGGCGAGCACGCTGGCGAGCTCATGGCCGCGCTTGAGGACGACGCCGCCTTCGCCGTAGAGGATCCATTCGCCCTGCCGGTTGCGCAGCGCCGGATCCTTGACGATACGGGCTTCGGGATTTTCAGCCGCACGGCGGAAGCCGGAGAAGCTGGCGTGTTTTTCACCCATGTGGAGGGCGTAATCCTTCCACAGGCCGGCGGCGACCATGCGGCCATAGAGCGAGAGGATGCGGTCCAGCTCGGGGCGGGTGAAGCCGACTTGCGAGGGGGAGCCGAGAGGTAGCGCCGTGATGTTGGCCAAGGCTCAGCCGGCCTTCCGCTGGTCGGTGTCGCTCTTTTCGGCGGTGAGCGCATCGAGGCGGGCGCGGAGCACCTCCATCTCGCAGCGCAGCAGTTCGATCTTCTGGGTTTCGGGATCGAACTTCTGCGCGCACGGCGTGCCATAGGGCATGAAGTCCTTGGCCTTGACCTCGGCTTCGACCGGGATGGCGCGGGCCGGGATGCCGACCATGGTGGCGCCGGCCGCCACATCGCGGGTGACGACGGCATTGGCGCCGACGCGGGCGCGGGCGCCCACCGTGATAGGGCCGAGCACCTGCGCGCCCGAGCCGATGATGACGCCGTCTTGCAAAGTGGGGTGGCGCTTGCCGGCGACGCCGCCGGCGGGATCGGTGCCGCCCAATGTGACGCACTGGTAGATGGTCACATTGTCTCCGATGACCGCGGTTTCGCCAATGACGACGAAGCCATGATCGATGAAGAAGTTGCGGCCGATGCGGGCGCCGGGGTGGATGTCGATGGCGGTCAAGGCGCGCGAGACATGGTTGATGATGCGCGCCAGCAGATAGAGGCGCAGGCCGAACAGGGCATGGGCGATGCGGTGGAAGCCGAGCGCGAGCACGCCGGGGTAGGTGAGCACCTCCCAGCGGGAGCGCGGGGCGGGATCGCGCGACTTGACCGAATCGAGATAGGCAATGAGCGCCATGACTGCTCTCCGCAGAGGATTTGGCCTCTGCCTTGCACCCAAGATAGGCCTGTTTGCCGCCCGGCGCTAGGGGGGCGCCGGGCGGCGGCGCGACTGGCGACGGCCTTACATGCCCTGGAGCGTGCGGGCGACGGCCTGGACGACGGCGGCGATGCGCGCGGAGGTGTGGATCTTTTCCGCCGGGACGCCGTGGGTGGCGAGCACCTTGTCATGGCTGTCGATGCACATGCCGCAGCCGTTGATGGCCGAGACGGCGAGGCTGAACAGCTCGAAATCGGCCTTTTCGATGCCGGGCGAGCCGATGACGTTCATGCGCAGGCGGGCCGGCATGGTGCGATATTCCTCGCGGCTGGCGAGGTGGGTGAAGCGGTAATAGACGTTGTTCATCGCCATGATGCTGGCGGCCGCACGGGCGGCGTTCATGGCTTCGGGGGTGATCTTGTCTTGCGCTTCGGCTTCGACGGCGTCGATCAGCGGCTTGTGGCCGGTGGCGTGCGCGCAGGCGACGAAGGTGCCCCATTTCTGCTGGTCGGAGAGCAACTGCTCGTTGATCAGGCTGGAGACGTTGAGGCGCAGGTCCTTGGCGTAATCGGGGAGGGTCTTGGCGAGTTCGGAGAAGAGCATGGGGGGCCTTTCCTGAAAAGGGGCGAGGGGGCTTCAAAAAAGGGCGCGGGCAAAGCCCGCGCCCCTCGTCGAACGGGTTCGGCTGGCGAAGGGCCAGCCGCCCCGTCGTCCGGCTTTTGACGAGTTTGGCGGCAAGCTGCGCTTGCCGCCAGCCGTCAAGCCGCCGGCTTCAGAACGTCCTGACCTTCGCTCCAGTTGCAGGGGCAAAGTTCGTCGGTCTGCAGCGCATCGAGGATGCGCAGCGTTTCTGCCGGGTTGCGGCCGACGTTGAGGCCGTTGATCGTGACATGCTGGATGACATTGTCGGGATCGATGATGAAGGTGGCGCGCAGCGCAACGCCGGCTTCGGCGACGATGATGCCGAGCGCGTCGGCGAGCTGCTTCGAATTGTCAGCGAGCCAGGGGAAGTCGGCGGCGGCGAGACGCTCGTCGGACTTGCGCCAGGCGAAGTGGACGAAGTCGGTGTCGGTCGAGGCGCCGATCAGGACGGCGTCACGGTCTTCGAAATCACCCTTGAGGTCGCCGTAGCCGATGATCTCGGTGGGGCAGACGAAGGTGAAGTCCTTGGGCCAGTAGAAGAGCACCTTCCACTTGCCGGGATAGGCGGTGGTGATGTCGAGGGTTTCACCGGCGGGCAGCGCCGCGATGCCCTGCTGGACGGGGATGCTGAAGGACGGGACGGTATCACCAACGGTGAGAGCCATGGGAATTCTCCTCGGTTCGATTCGGGGTTGCGCGTTATCGCCATTGCTGGATGCCGGAGGCTGGGCTACAAATCCAATCGATAATTTGAGTGTGACAAATCGAGTTTATCAATGACGTTTCTGCCGACGCTGAAGCAGCTGCAATATCTGACGGCGCTGCATATTCATGGGCATTTCGGCCATGCGGCGGAGGCGTGTTTTGTCACGCAGAGCACGCTTTCGGCCGGGCTTCGCGAGCTGGAGACGCTGCTGGGTGTGCAGCTGGTGGAGCGCAACCGGCGGGTGGTGCGCTTCACGCCGCTGGGCGAGCGGGTGGTGGCCAAGGCCTATGATGTGTTGCGCGAGGCCGATGCGCTGGCCGGGCTGACGCGGGCGGCGGGCAAGCCGCTGTCGGGCGAGCTGCGGCTTGGCGTGATTCCGACGATTGCGCCCTATCTGCTGCCCCGGGTGTTGCCGCGGCTGCGCCAGCGCTATCCGGAGCTGAAGCTGTATCTGCGCGAGGCGATGAGCCATGTCGTGTGCGAGGCGCTGGCGCGCGGGCAGCTGGATGCGGTGTTGCTGGCGCTGCCCTGGGACTGTGGGACGGTGGAGAGCAAGGCGCTGTTTGAGGACCCCTTTTATCTGGTGTTTCATCCTGACGACCGGCGCGACCCGACGCCTTCGGTGGCGCCGGATTCGATTTCGGACAGCGACCTCTTGCTGCTGGAGGACGGGCATTGCCTGAAGGACCAGGCGCTGGCGGCGTGCGGGCGGCCCGAGCTGCGCGCGGACCCTGGGCATCGGGGGACGTCGCTGGTGACGCTGGTGCAGATGGTGGCGGGGCGGCTGGGGCAGACGCTGGTGCCGAAGATGGCGATTGATGACGGGATTTTGGAGGGGAGCGGGCTGGTGGCGCGGCCGCTGGAGGGCGATGCGGCGCGCACCATTGCGCTGGCGTGGCGCAGCGGCTCGCCGCGGGCCGAGGAGTTTGCGCTGCTGGGCGAGATATTGGGCGAAGCGGCCTGACGCGAAGGTGGACAGGCGGGGGCGGTCGGCTATGCTGCGAGGCTGAAGAAAAAATGGGGAGAGACGCGTGAAGGCGGTGGTTTGTGTCGAGCATGGGATGCCCGAAAAGCTGGTGGTGAAGGAGATCGACACGCCGGTGCCGGGGCGCGGGCAGGTCCGGATCAGGGTGGAGGCGGCGGGCGTCAATTTTCCCGACACGCTGATCATCCAGAATCTCTATCAGTTCAAGCCGGCGCTGCCCTTTGTGCCGGGCGGCGAGGCCGCCGGCGTGATTGACGCGGTGGGCGAGGGGGTGAGCGACCTGAAGCCGGGCGACCGGGTGGTGGCGATGACGGGCAATGGCTGTTTTGCCGAGGCTGTCATTGCCAACCGGGCGCAGGTGGTGCCGGTGCCGGACGGGATGCCGGCCGATGTGGCCGCCGGTTTCACCATGACCTATGGCACCTCGCACCATGCGCTGAAGCAGCGCGCGCAGTTGCAGCCGGGTGAGACGATGCTGGTGCTGGGTGCTGCCGGCGGCGTGGGGCTGACGGCGGTGGAACTGGGCAAGCTGATGGGGGCGAAGGTGATTGCTGCCGCCTCATCGGACGAGAAGCTGGCGCTGACCCGCGACTATGGCGCGGACGAGACGATCAACTATGCGCGCGAGGACCTGAAGGCGCGGGTGAAGGAGCTGACCGGCGGGCGCGGGGTGGATGTGGTTTATGATCCGGTGGGCGACCGTTTTGCCGAGCCGGCGTTTCGCGGCATCGCCTGGAACGGGCGCTATCTGGTGGTGGGCTTTGCTGGCGGGGCGATCCCGTCGTTGCCGCTCAACTTGCCGCTGATCAAGGGGGCGAGCATCGTCGGTGTGTTTTGGGGGGCCTTTACCCAGGCCGAGCCGGATGTGCACCGGGCGAACATGGCCAAGCTTCTGGACTGGTACAAGGCGGGCAGGCTGAAGCCGCATGTGTCACGGCATTTCAGCCTGGACGAGGGGCCGGCGGCGATCCGGTGGATGATGGACCGCAAGGCGACCGGCAAGGTTGTGCTGAAGGTTTGAGCAGCTTTTGGGGGGAATGATCATGACGGGCTTGCGCGAGACCTATCCGCTTTATGTGGCGAACAAGGCCGAGATGCCGAACGCCGACCTGGTGGTGACCGACAAATATACGGGCGAGCCGGCGACGCGGGTGGCGCTGGCGGATGCGGCGACCATCGACCGGGGGATTGCAGCTGCTGTGGCGGCGGCCGAGCCGATGGCGCGGATGGCGGCCTACGAGCGGCAGGCGGTGCTGGCGCACTGTGTGGCGCGCTTTACCGAGCGCTTCGAGGAGCTGGCGCATGCGCTGTGCATCGAGGCGGGCAAGCCGATCAGGGATGCGCGCGGCGAAGTGGGGCGGCTGATCGACACCTTCCGCATTGCTGCCGAGGAGGCGGTGCGGATGACGGGCGAGGTGCAGCCGCTTGATATCAGTGCGCGGGCGCGGGGCTATCAGGGGATGTGGAAGCGCGTGCCCATCGGGCCGTGCAGCTTTGTGTCGCCGTTCAATTTTCCCTTGAACCTTGCGGCGCACAAGATTGCGCCGGCCCTTGCCGTGGGCTGCCCCTTTGTGATGAAGCCGGCGAGCCGGACGCCCTTGGGCGCCATCATCATTGGCGAGGTGCTGGCCGAGACCGACCTGCCGGCGGGCGCCTTTTCGATTTTGCCGGCGCACCGCTCGGGGGCTGATTTGTTCACGACTGACCAGCGGCTGAAGCTGCTGTCTTTCACCGGCTCGCCTGATGTGGGCTGGGATCTGAAGGCGCGGGCGGGGAAGAAGAAGGTGGTGCTGGAGCTGGGCGGCAATGCGGCGGTGATCATCGACCGGGATGCCGACCTTGACGATGCGGTGGAGCGCACGGTGTTTGGCGCTTTCTACCAGTCGGGCCAGTCTTGCATCGGGGTGCAGCGGATTTTGGTGCACGGCGATGTCTATGATGCCTTTGTCGGCAAGCTGGTGGCCAAGACGAAGACGCTGATTGCCGGCAACCCGGCCGATGAGGCGACCTTTGTGGGGCCGATGATCGATGTGAAGGAGGCCGCGCGCCTCGATGGCTGGATCGGCGAGGCGGTGGCGGCGGGCGCCACGCTACTGTGTGGCGGCGCGCGCGAGGGCGCGATGCTGGAGGCGACGCTGCTGGAGGGTGTGCCGCGCGAGGCGAAGCTGAACACCGAGGAGGCCTTTGGGCCGGTGGCGTGTGTGAGCCGCTTTGATGATTTTGATGCGGCACTGGCGACGGTGAACGATTCAAAGTTCGGCCTGCAGGCGGGGATTTTCACGCGCGACCTGTTTCATATGCTCAAGGCCTGGGATGTGCTCGATGTAGGCGGGGTGGTGATCAATGATGTGCCGTCCTACCGGGTCGACAACATGCCTTATGGCGGCGTGAAGGATTCCGGGCTGGGGCGCGAGGGCGTGCGCTTTGCGATGGAAGACATGACGGAGATCCGCAACCTTGTCATCCGCCGGCGGCCTCAAGATCTCTGATACGCGGCCGCTGATCGTTTCGGCCGTGTTCGACGCCGGCGCGCAGGGCTGGCTGGAGGGGCTGCGGCGGGCGCATTATCCGCCTGAGCGCAATCTGGTGCCGGCGCATCTGACGCTGTTTCATGGGCTGCCGGGCAGCGCGCTCGGCGAGGTGTCGCGGCTCCTGGCGCGGGCGGCGGGGGAATTCGGGGCGATGGCGGCGGATTTTCGCGGCTGGGAGATGCGGGACAGCGGCGGGCATTTTGCCGTGGCGATGCGGGTGGATTGCCGGGCGCTGGAGGGGCTGCGGGACGAGCTGGCCGAGGCGCTGTGGCTGGTGATGGGGGCGCAGGACCGGGCGGGGGCGTGGCTGCATGTGACGGTGCAGAACAAGGTGGGCCGGTCTGCGGCGCGGGCCACGCTGGCGGCGCTGGCGGGGGAGCGCGCGCCGGTGGCGCCGCGTGTGGCGGGGCTGAGGCTCTGGCATTATGCGGGGGGGCCTTGGGAGACGGCGGGGGCCTGGTCGTTTCGGGGCCTTTCTCGCGGCGGTGGCTTGCGCTAGAGGAGGGGGATGAAAAGAATTTCGCTTCGCGTTCTTGTGTCTGTGCTGGCCGCCGGGCTTGTCTTGACGGGTTGTGCTTCGAACAAGGGCAAGAAGGAGCAGGCCTATATCGCCCGCGATGTCGAGACGCTCTATAATGTGGCGAAGGATACGCTCGACAAACGCAACTACAAGCTGGCCGGCGCCATGTTTGACGAGGTGGAGCGGCAGCACCCCTATTCGGTGTGGGCGCGGCGCGCGCAGCTGATGAGCAGCTTTTCCTATTATGTGGCCGGGCAATATGGCGAGGCGATCGGCTCGGCGCAGCGGTTCTTGTCGCTGCACCCCGGCTCACGCGAGGCGCCCTATGCCTATTACATGATCGCGGTGAGCTATTATGAGCAGATTACCGGCGTGGAGCGCGACCAGCAGATCACCCAGCAGGCGCTTGATGCGCTGGGCGAGCTGATCCGCCGCTATCCCAACACCGATTATGCCGCCGACGCGCGGCTGAAGGTCGATCTGGCGCGCGACCATCTGGCGGGCAAGGAGATGGAGATCGGGCGCTTCTATCAGACGCGCGGGCTGCATCTGGCGGCGACCATCCGCTTTCGCACCGTGATCGACCAGTTTGACACGACCAGCCATACGCCCGAGGCGCTGCACCGGCTGGTGGAAAGCTATTTGTTGCTGGGGATTCCGGAAGAAGCGATGAAGGCGGCGGCGGTGTTGAGCGCCAACTATCCCTCTTCGAAATGGTATGACCGCTCGTACAAGCTGATGCAGAAGCACGCGCCGCAGCTGCTGGCGAGCCGCTGACGTGCAGGCGACGCTGACCGCCGCCGGGCTGAGCGGGCTGGTGTTCATGTGGCTTTCGTGGCGGGTGGTGCAGGTGCGGGCGTCGGCCAAGGTGATGATCGGCGATGGCGGTGATGCGTTGTTGCTCTCGCGCATTCGGGCGCATGCCAATTTTGCCGAATATGTGCCGATTTTGCTGGTGCTGATTCTGGCGATCGAGCTGAGCCTGCGGGCGACGCCGCCGCTGCTGTTGGGGGTGGCCGTGGCGCTGCCGGTGGTGCGGGTGATGCATGCGCTGGGCATGGCCCGGCCTTCCCCCAACGCGCTCAGGGCGCTGGGCACGCTGGGGACCTGGGCGGCGCTGGTCGGGCTATCGGGCTGGGCGCTGGTGAACGCAGCCGGCTATTGAGCCAGAACGGAATTGGCGACGTAGGCGTTTGAGCGGCGCTCGGCGGCAAAGGTGCTCATCGGGCCATGGCCGGGGACGAAGGCGGTGTCACCGCCCAAGGGCCAGAGGTGGGTGGTGATGGCGCGGATGAGATCGGCGTGATTGCCGCGCGGAAAGTCGGTGCGGCCGATCGAGCCCTGGAACAGCACATCACCGACGATGGCGAGCTTTGAGGGCGCGTGGTGGAAGACGACATGGCCGGGCGTGTGGCCGGGGCAGTGATAGACGTCGAGCACGAGATCGCCGACATGGACCTTGTCGCCGTGATGGAGCCAGCGATCGGGGGTGAAGGGGGCGGCGCCGACCATGCCATATTGGGCGCCGGCCTGCGGGGCCATGTCGATCCAGAACTTGTCATCGGGATGCGGGCCTTCGATGGGCACGCCGAGACGCTCGGCAAGGACGCCGGTGCGGCCGCAATGATCGAGATGTCCGTGGGTGACGAGCAGCTTCTCGATGGTGACGCCGTGCTGATCGGCGACGGCCATCAGCCGTTCGAGCTCGTCGCCGGGATCGACGAAGGCGCCGCGCATGGTGTTGGTGCACCAGAGCAGGGTGCAATTCTGCTGGAGGGGTGTGACCGGGATGATGACGGCCTGAAGCGGGGGTTTGGGGCTGTTCATGGGGCATGATGTAGCGGCTGGGTGGCGCGGCGGGAAGGGGGCGGCTATGCGCTTGGCCGTGATCGATGTGTCGCGGCCCTTTGTTTTGCTTGATGATGTGGCCGAGGGCCGGGCGACGCTGTTTTCGGGACTTTTGGAGACGGTGACTTGCGAGGCGCCGGGCGAGGTGGCTGGTGCTCTGGCCCGGCTGCGTGGCGGCGACTTTGCTGGGTTTCTGGGCTATGAGGCGGGCCATGCGCTGGAGCCGAAGCTGGCGCCGCGTGCGCCGCCGCCGGGCGAGCCGCTCTTGTGGTTCGGGCGTTTTGCTGACGTGGGCGCGGTGGACGCGGCGGCGCTGCTGCCGGGCGCGGGGCCGGCGCGGCTGGGGGCGCTCGTGCCGGGCTGGGGGGCGGCGGACCATGAAGCGGCGGTGGCGCGGGTGCAGGGGCTGATTGCGGCGGGGGACATCTATCAGGCGAACCTGACCTTTGCCGCGCAGGTTGAGACGGGCGGCGATCCGCTGGCGCTTTACGCGGCGCTGCGCGCGGGCAGCCGGGCGCCTTACGGTGCGGTGGTGTTTACCGGGCGGCACTGGCTCTTGAGCTTTTCGCCCGAGCTGTTCTTCCGGCTGGAGGACGGGCGGCTGACGGCGCGGCCGATGAAGGGCACGGCCCCGCGCGGGCCGACGGCGGCCGAGGATTCGGCGCGTGCAGCCGCGCTGGCGGCGGACCCGAAGAACCGGGCGGAGAATTCTGATGATCGTCGACCTGCTCAGGAACGATCTGTCGCGGGTGGGCACCGAGGTGGCGGTGCCGGAGCTGTTTGAAGTGGAGCGCTATCCGACCGTGTTGCAGATGACCTCGACGGTGACGGCGAAGCTGAAGGCAGGGCTGGGCGCGGCGGATGTGCTGGCGGCGCTGTTTCCCTGTGGATCGGTGACCGGCGCGCCGAAGATCAGGGCGATGGAGGTGATTGCGCAGGTGGAGGCGCGGCCGCGCGGGGTCTATACCGGGAGCATTGGGGCGGTCAGGGCGAACGGCGACGCGGTGTTCAATGTCGCCATTCGCACGCTGGTGATGGCGGCGGGTGCGCGCGGCGCGCGGCTGGGGCTGGGCTCGGGCATTGTGGCGGACAGCGCGGCGGCGGCGGAATGGCAGGAGTGTCTCGACAAGGCGGCCTATCTGCGGCGCGCAGGGCCGCCTGACCTGATCGAGACGATGCGGCTGGCGTGCGGCGACGTGCCGGACCTTGAGGCGCATCTGGCGCGGATGGGGGCGAGCGCGGACTTCCTGGGGCTGGCCTTTGATGTGGGCGAGGCGCGGCGGCTGGTGCGGGAAGCAGCTGTGGGCGAGGGGCGGCTGCGGCTGCTTTTGGCGCCTTCAGGCGCGATGGCGGTGCAGCGATCGGCATTGCCGGCCGCACCTGTGGCGCCGGTGGCGGTGGCGGTGGTGCCGCTGCCGGTGGATGCGGACGATTGGCGGCTGCGCCACAAGAGCAGCGACCGGGGCTTTTATGATACGGCGCGGCGTGTGAGCGGGGCCTTTGAGGCGCTGTTGGTGCGGCCCGACGGGCTTTTGACCGAGGGCAGCTTCACCTCGCTGTTCGTGCCGCGCGGGGGCGTGTTGCTGACGCCGCCGCTGGCGCTGGGGCTTTTGCCGGGCATTTTGCGGGCGCGGCTGCTGGCCGAGGGGCGCGCCGAGGAGGCTTTGCTGCGGATATCCGACCTTGAGGCTGGGTTTTTCATCGGCAATGCGCTGCGGGGCTTGATGCGGGCGCGTCTGGCTGGCTAAGGACGCAGGCCCATAGGGAGGACCTGCGCGTGACCATGCTTTCTTCAGCCATCCAGCGGATCAAGCCGAGCCCGACGATTGCCGTGACCAACAAGGCGGCCGAACTGAAGGCGGCGGGGCGCGACATCATCGGCCTGGGCGCGGGCGAGCCGGATTTTGACACGCCGGACTTTGTCAAGGAGGCGGCGATTGCCGCCATCCGGGCGGGCGATACCAAATATACCGCCGTGGACGGCACGCCGGCGCTGAAGAAGGCGATTGCCGCGAAGTTTCGGCGTGACAATGGGCTGGACTATGGGCTGGACCAGATCACGGTCAATTCCGGCGGCAAGCACACCATCTTCAATGCGATGCTGGCGACGCTCGATGTGGGTGACGAGGTGGTGATCCCGGCGCCCTATTGGGTGAGCTATCCCGATATCGTGATGCTGGCCGGTGCCATGCCGGTGGTTGTGCCGTGCCCGGTGGAGCAGGAATTCAAGCTGCGCCCTGAACAGCTGGAGGCCGCGATCACGCCGCGCACCAAGTGGTTGATCTTCAACTCGCCCTCCAACCCCACCGGCGCTGCCTATTCGAAGGCCGAGGTGGCGGCGCTGGCCGAGGTGCTGCTGCGGCACCCGCATGTCATGATCCTCGCCGACGATATCTATGAGCATATCGTCTATGATGATTTCCAGTTCGCCACGCTCGCCCAGGTGGAGCCGAAGCTGCTGGACCGGACCCTGACCATGAACGGCGCGTCCAAGGCCTATGCGATGACCGGCTGGCGGATCGGCTATGCCGGCGGGCCGGCCTGGCTGATCAAGGCGATGGCCAAGCTCCAGTCGCAATCGACCAGCAACCCCTGCTCGGTGAGCATGGCAGCGACCGTGGCGGCGCTGAACGGCGACCAGTCGTTCCTCGCCGACCGCAACGCCGCCTTCGTCAAGCGGCGCGACCTCGTCGTGAAGATGCTCAACGACACGCCGGGGCTGCGCTGCCCGACACCGGAAGGCGCCTTTTACGTCTATCCCGATTGCGCCGGACTGCTGGGCAAGACCACGCCCTCGGGCAACATTCTGACCAGCGACGAGGATGTGGCCGCCTATCTGCTCGACGCCGAAGGGGTGGCCGTGGTGCACGGTGCAGCCTTTGGCCTCTCACCCGCCTTCCGCATCAGCTACGCCACCTCGGACGCAGTGCTGGAAGACGCCTGCGGGCGGATCCAGCGGGCGGTGGCGGCGCTGCGCTGAAGGGGTTTTTTGGGGGGCATGAAGGGCCTCCGGCGGCTGGGGCCTTAGGCCCCAGACCCCATTTGTTTTTTTGGGACAAGACTTCGGATTGTAGCGCTGGCGTGGAACGCGCATTGATAGCCTGCGGCGCTGGGCTTGGGGGGAGCGGAGTCGCTTAGGCCCCGGATCAAGTCCGGGGCGACGGGACTTTTTTGGGCGGTTCCAACTATTGGGGTCTGGGGCCTGAGGCCCCAGCCGCCGGAGGCCCTTCTCACCCGCCGGAGGCCCTTGAACCTTAAAGGAACCGCCCTGCGGCGTGGATGGCGAGGCCGATGGTGCCGCCGATGAGGGTGCCGTTGATGCGGATGAACTGGAGGTCGCGGCCGACGGCGGTTTCGAGTTTTTCGGTGACGGTGGTGGCGTCCCATTTGCTGATGGTGTTGGAGACGAGCGCGACGATGTCGGTGCCGTAGCGCTGGGCGATGCCGACGATGAGGCGGCGGAGCTGGCGGTTGAGGGTCTGGCGGAGTGCGGTGTCGGTTTCGAGGCGCTGGCCGATGGCGGTGAGTGCGGAGGCCAGCGTGTCGGGGGTGTTGGCGGGGGTGGGGGCGGTGAGGCGTTTGACGAGGCCGGTGCGGGCGCTGTCCCACAGGCTGGCGATCCAGCCGGCGAGGGCGGGATTGTCGATGAGGTCTGTCTTGAAGGCTTCGACGGGGGCCTGGGCTTCGGGGAAGTGGCGCAGGTCGAAGGCCCAGTTCTTGAGTGCGGTTTCGAGCTTTGCGCGCAGGTGGTGGTCGGGGTCCTGCTGGATTTCGTAGAGCAGGGTGCGGATGCCGCTGATCAGTTGTTCGGAGACGCGGCTGTCGATGCTGACGGCGCGGAGTAGCCAGTTGGTGCGATCCTTGACCATGGCGCGGATGGTGGATTGCTGATCATCGAGGGTGGCGAGCGCCCAGTTGAGGGCGGCGTCGAGCAGGGGCTCGTGGCGGCGTTTGGCGAGGGTGGTGTCGACGGCGTCGGCGACGATGGGGGCGAGCGCCATGGCGCGCATGCGGTCGGTGGCGGCGGTGCGGACCATGTCGGTGATGCGGGGTTCATCGAGAAGCGCGAGGAGCTGGGCGATGAGGGGGCCGATGGGGCTGCGGCTGGTGGTGTCGGTTTTGGCGGGGCTGGTCAGCCAGCGGGCGGCGCTGCCGGCGATATCGACGCTTTCGAGCTGGCGGGCGACGACGCTGGGGGTGAGGAAATTGTCCTTGAGGAAGGTGGCGAGGCTTTCGCCGATCCGGTCCTTGTTGGCGGGGATGATGGCGGTGTGGGGGATGGGCAGGCCGAGCGGGTGGCGGAAGAGCGCGGTGACGGCGAACCAGTCAGCCAGGCCGCCAACCATGGCGGCTTCGGCGAAGGCGCGGGCCCATGGGATGGCGGGGTGGATATTGCCCAAATGGAGGGTGGCAAGGAATAGCGCGGCCATGGCGACGAGCATGAGCGTCGCTGCGAGGCGCATGCGGTGGAAGGGCGTGGCGGGGAGCGCGAAGGGTTTGAAGCGTTTCAGGGCCAGCTTTACTCCGCCGGCGTCGGCCTTGTGCCTTCGACCGGTGGCGGCATGGTAGCAGGGCCTTCGTTGTTGGTGAACCAGCGCTTGAGGCGCGGGCCAAGCCATTCTTCTGCACCGATGGCGAGGCTGAACATTGCCGGCACGATGACCAGCGTGAGCGCGGTGGACATGATGAGGCCGCCGATGACGACGACGCCCATGGGCGCGCGGAACGAGCCGTCACCGGACAGCGACAGCGCGATGGGCATCATGCCCGCGACCATGGCGACGGTGGTCATGACGATGGGCTGGACGCGCTTGTGGCCGGCTTCGAGGATGGCGGCGGTGCGTTCGACGCCCTTGCTCATTTCCTCGATCGCCATGTCGACGAGGAGGATGGAGTTTTTGGCGACGATGCCGAGCAGCATCAAGAGGCCGATGAAGACCGGCATGGAGACGGCATTGCCGGTGAGGTGAAGGGCGATGCCGCCGCCGAGCGGCGCGAGGACGAGCGAGCCCATGTTGACGAAGGGCGGGAGCACGCGCTTGTAGAGCAGCACCAGCACGGCGAAGACGAGCACGATGCCGGCGATGACGGCGAAGATGAAGTTGACGACGAGTTCGCCCTGCCATTTCTGCATGCCGAAGGCGACCTGCTCGATGCCGGCGGGGAGGCTTTGCATGGCCGGCAGGGCGTTGATGGCGCGATTGCCGTCGCTGGTGACGAGGCCGGGGGCGAGGTCGGCGCCGATGAGGATGCGGCGCTGCTGGTTGAGGCGGCGGATTTCGGTGGTGCCGACGCCGAAGCTGACATCGGCGACAACCTTGAGCGGCACCGAGCCGCCCATGGCGGTGGGGACGGGGAGGTTTTCGATGGTGGCGAGATTCTTGCGCGAGGCCTCGGCGAGCGCGACGCGGATGGGGATCTGGCGGTCGGCGAGCGAGAATTTGGCGACATTCTGGTCGATGTCACCCAGCGTGGCGATGCGGATGGTCTCGGAGAGCGCAGCGGTGGTCACGCCCATTTCAGCGGCGACATCGAAGCGCGGGCGGATGGTGATTTCGGGGCGGTTGGCGTCGCCTTCGATACGGGGCTGGCGCAGCTCGGGCAGGCCGCGCATCTGGTCGAGGATCTGATAGGCGGTCTTTTCGAGGAGCACGGGATCGGAGCCGGCGATGACGACCTGCAGATCACGGCCGGCTTGACCGCCAGCGTCCTGCGCTTCGAAATTGATGCGGGCATCGGGGATACGAGCGATTTTGGGCGCCATTTCCTGCTCGAACTCGACACTCTTGATGGTGCGGTCCTTTGACAGGGTGAGGTAGATTTTGGCGGTGCCGACCTCGATTTCGGAGAAGGCGGCTTCGACGATGGGGTGATCGGCGAGGACGGCGCTGGCCTGATCGACGACAGCCTCGGTCTGATCGAGGGTGCTGCCGGGCGGCAGCTCGATCTTGACCTGGCTGAACTCGCTGTCGATGCGTGGCTGGAAGGTGAGCGGCAGGGTGGCAAAGGAGATGACGGTGGCGACGAGCGCGAGGCCGCCGATGCCGACGGTCTTCCAGCGGTTGTCGAGCGACCAGCGCAGCGCCTTCATGTAATGGCCGACCCAGGGCGCGTTGCCATGATCCATGGCGCCGCTGGTCTTGAGGAAATAGGCGGCGAGCATGGGCGTGATGAGGCGGGCGACGGCCAGGCTCATGAGCACCGAGACGACGACGGTGAAGCCGAAATTCTTGAAGAATTCGCCGGAGATGCCGGGCATCAGGCCGACGGGGAGAAAAACGGCGACGATCGACATGGTGGTGGCGACGACGGCGAGGCCGATCTCGTCGGCGGCGTCGATCGAGGCCTGATAGGCGGACTTGCCCATGCGCATGTGGCGGACGATGTTCTCGATCTCGACGATGGCATCATCGACGAGGACGCCGGCGACGAGGCTGAGCGCGAGCAGGCTTAGCGAGTTGAGCGAGAAGCCGAGCAGGTCCATGAACCAGAAGGCGGGGATGGCGGAGAGCGGGATGGCGAGCGCCGAGATGATGGTGGCCCGCCAGTCCTTGAGGAAGAGGAAGACGACGATGACGGCGAGGATGGCACCTTCGACCATCGCCATCACGGCGCTCTTGTATTGATTCTTGGTGTAGTTGACCGAAGTGTAGAGCTGGGTGAAGTGGACCTTGGGATTTTCGGCGGCGATTTCGGCCATCACCTTGACGGCTTCGTCATAGACGGTGACGTCGGACGAGCCCTTGGACTTTTCCAGCGCGACCGAGACGACCTGACGGCCGTTCATCTTGGAGAAGCTGCGCTGCTCGGCGTAGAGATCCTTGACCTCGGCGATGTCGGCGAGGCGGATGCGGCGGCCGCCGCTGAGTGAAATCTGGGTTTCGCCGAGCTCGATGGCGTTGGCGGCATTGCCGATGACGCGGACGGACTGTTCGGAGCCCGCAATCTCGGCGCGGCCGCCGGCGGCGTTGACGTTGGTGCGGCGGAGCTGCTCGTTCACTTGGGCGGCGGTGATGCCGTAGCTCTGCATGCGGCCGGGATCGAGGATGACGCGGATTTCACGGTCGACGCCGCCGCCGCGGCGGACCGCGGCCATGCCGGGGATGTTGAGCAGGCGCTTGGCGACGGTATCGTCGACGAACCAGCTCAGCTCTTCAAGGGTCATGTCCACGGCTTCAACGGAGAAATAGGCGATCGGGCCGCCGGCGATGTCGACCCGGCTCACCTGTGGCTGGAGGATGCCGGCGGGGAGATCCGAGCGGATATTGGCGATGGCATCACGGACATCGTTGACGCCGCGATCGACCGGCGTGCCGATGGCGAACTGGACCATGGTGCGGCTGGAGCCTTCAAGGACGAAGGAGGAGATTTCCTCGACGCCCTGGATGCCGCGCAAGGCCGCTTCGACGCGCTGGGTGACCTGGGTTTCAAGCTCGCTGGGGGCGGCACCGGGCTGGCTGACGACGACCGAGGCGACGGGGAAGCTGACATCGGGATTGTCGTTGATGTCCATGGTGATGAAGCTGATCACGCCGGCGAGCGTGAGCATGAAGAAGGCGACCAGCGGCGCGACCGGGTTGCGGATCGACCAGGAGGAGATGTTGCGCATGGCCGGGCTCAGTTTCCGGCGGTGTCGAGGACCGGATCGATCTTCTCGCCGTCGCGCAGGAAGGCGCCGGCGCTGACCACCACCTGTTCGGCGCCGGTGAGGCCGCTGGCGATGCTGACGCCCTTGTCGGCGGTTTCACCGACGGTGATGTCGCGCCGCGCGATGACGTTTTCGGGGCCGACGACAAAGACATAATTGCCCTTGGCGTCGGTCTGGACGGCGGACTGCGGCAGCATCGGACGGACGGCATCGCCGGCCTTGATGGAGGCGCGGGCGAAGGCGCCGACGCGCAGGCGCGGATCATAGGGCAGGCGGATGCGGGCGACGCCGAGGCGGGTATTGGGGTCGATGACCGGGTCGATCAGCCAGATTTCGCCCTCGAAGCTTTCCGACGAGCCAACCGGGGTGACGGTGGCGGGCATGCCGGGCTGGAGGCGGGCGAGCTCCTGCTCGGCCATCTGGGCGCGCATTTCGAGCTCACTGCCTTCGGCGAGGCGGAACAGCGCCGTGCTGCCCGAGGCGACGACCTGGCCGACTTCGACGGCGCGCGACAGGATGATGCCATCGGCGGGCGCGCGGATGTCGAGCATGGCGAGGCGGGCGCGGGTTTCGGCCAGCTGGGCGCGGGAAACGGCGACGCGGGCGCGGGCGGCATCGCGCGTGGCGGTGCGCTGGTCGATGTCGGCCGTGGAGATGAAGCCACGATCGACAAGCGCGCGGGCGCGCTCGAGATTGGCGGCGGCGAGCTCGGCATCGGCTTCGCTGGCGCGGACCTCAGCTTCGAGGCGGGCGACCTGCTGGGTCTGGACCGACCGGTCGATGCGGGCGAGGATCTGGCCGCGCTCGACCCGCTGGCCGGCTTCGACGAGGACGGCGGTGATACGGCCGCCTTCGCCCTGCACGCCGATGGCGACATCGCGGCGGGCGGCGATGGCGCCGGGGGTGACGACGGTTTCAACGACGGTGGTGGTGCCCGGCACCATCACGGTGACGGGCGGCAGATTGGTGGCGGGCGCCGGGGCGGGCCTGGCGGTGAAATATTGCCAGGCGAGGACGGCCGCCAGCACGACGCCGGCGACGACGGCGACGCGGATGAATTTCGCGCGCGACGTGCCGCGGCCCGCGACGGTTGCGCTGCCATCGAATTCATAGACTGCCGCAGTGTCGGGCTTGGGCAGCTTGTTCAACATGTTCATACTCGACCATCCATCAGCGGATAGTGTATTATGGGAATAATTCACTATCGTTCAAGCCTGCATACGCGAGGCAAACTGAGTCTTCCACGGTTTTGGGGAGGAAACTGCAGTCGTTGGTCGAAAATCAGCGTGTTGGAGTGTCGCACCTTGCTGGTTTGGCGGGGGTGTGGGACAGTTGCGGGGTGGAATGAGGTTGGGAGTTTACGGCCATGATGAGCCTTTTGGGATCGATATTGATCGGGTTTCTGGCCGGGCTTGTGGCGGGCTGGCTGGCGCCGGGGCGGGCACCTTCGGGCTGTCTCATCACCATTGTCATCGGCATCGCGGGCGCGGTGTTTGCGACCTATGCCGGGCGCTGGATGGGCTTTTACACCGAGGGCCAGAATGCCGGTTTCATTGCTTCGGTGATCGGGGCGGTGGCGCTGCTGGCGGTGGCGCGGGCGATTTCGGGCAACAAGTGAGGAGGCGGCGATGATGCGACCCTTGGCTCTGGCGCTGGTGCTGATGGCGGGGCCTGCGGGCGCGGCGGAGACGATGCTGCGCCTGACGGCGGAGGCCGAGGTGGCGCGTGCGCCGGACCTGGTGACGCTTTCGGGCGGGGTGAGCACGACGGCCCCGGGGGCGGCAGCGGCGATGGCGGAGAATGCGGCGGCGATGCGCCGGGTGGTGGCGGCGGTGGCCGCGGCCGGAGTGGCGGCGCGCGACATCCAGACCGAGGGGCTGAGCCTGCAGCCGCAATATGACTATAGTGACCGCAAGGCGACGCTGACCGGCTATCAGGCACGCAACATGGTGCGGCTGCGGCTGCGCGATGTGGACCGGGTGGGGGCGCTGATCGATGCGATGGTGAAGGCCGGGGCCAACCAGATCAGCGGACCGGTGTTTGCCATCGAGAAGGCCGATGCGGCGCTGGACGAGGCGCGGCGCGCGGCGGTGGCCAAGGCGCGGGCGCGCGCCGCACTTTATGCCGAGGCGGCCGGGCTGAAGCTGGTGCGCATCGCCTCGATTTCGGAGAGCGGCGGGCAGATGCCCGAGCCGCGGCCGATGCTGCGCATGGCGGCCGACAGCGTGGCGGAATCGACGCCGGTGGCGCCGGGCGAGGTGGCGATGGTGGCCGGGGTGACGATGGAATTCGTGCTGGAGTGATCAGGCGATCGAGACGCCGCCATCGATGACGATGCTCTGGCCGGTGATGAAGGCGCCGGCGGGGCTGGCGAGCAGCACGGCCATGCCGGCGATCTCGTCGGGCTGGCCGATGCGGCGCAAGGGCGCGGTGCGGGTGACATATTCGAGCGTGTCGGGATTGTCCCACAGCGCCTTGGCGAAGTCGGTCTTGACGAGGCCGGGCGCGATGCAGTTGACGCGGACATTGTCGGCGCCGAATTCGCAGGCGAGGTTGCGCGCCAGCTGCATGTCGGCGGCCTTGGAGACGCAATAGGCGCCGATGACGGTGCTGCCCTTGAGGCCGCCGAGTGACGAGATGATGGTGATGCTGCCGGACTTGCGGGCGCGCATGGCCGGCGCGACCATGTTGACCAGCCAGTGATTGGCGAGGATGTTGTTTTGCAGGATCTTGGTGAACTGCTCGTCGGTGATGCCGGCCATGGGGCCATAATAGGGGTTTGAGGCGGCGTTGCAGACCAGCGCGTCGATCTGGCCGAAGCGGTCGATGGTGCTGGCGACGAGCGCTTCGAGGCTGGCCTTGTCGGCGATGTTGGCGGGGATTGAGGCGGCGGCCGGGCGGCCGACGGCGGCGTTGATTTCGGCCACGGCTGCTTCGCAGGCGTCGGCCTTGCGGCTGGAGATGACAACATTGGCGCCCTGTTCGGCCATGCGCAGCGCGATGGCCTTGCCGATGCCGCGCGAGGAGCCGGTGATGAGCGCGGTCTGGCCGGCAAGGGTGAAGAGATTGGACATGGGGGCCTCCTTTGGATGGGGGCCGGTGTGGCATGCGCTGCAACCAGCGGGCAAGCTGTTGCAATCGACAAGATGATGACAGGGGGGAGGACGCTTGCCATGAAAGGGCGATGGGCGACTCGCTGACAGGATATTTCGACCGGCCGGGGGTGCGGGCAACCTGGCTAGCCTGTCTGTTTTTTGCCGGTTTTGGCGGGCTGGTGCCGTGGTTGCCGGTGTGGCTGGAGCAGGCGCAGGGGTTTTCGGGCTCCGAGATCGGGCTGGTGCTGGCGATTGGCGGCTTTTCAAGGATCATTGCCGGGCCGCTGACGGCGGCCTGGGCGGATGGGCGCTCCGACCGGCGGGCGCCGCTGTTCCTCTTTGCCACGGTGCTGAGCGGCGGGTTTGTGTCGCTGTGGTTCGTGACCGGCTTTGCGGCGGTGTTCACGATCATATTGCTGATGGACGTGGCCTTTTGGGGGCTGTTGCCGGTGGTGGAGGCGGCGCTGCTCAGGCTGACCCAATATGGCTGGCCGCGCTACGGGGTGGCGCGGGGGCTGGCTTCGGCAGCCTTTGTGGTGGGCTCCTCGGCGCTCGGCGCGCTGGTGGGGGGCTTTGGGCCCTGGGCGGTTTGGGCGTGGCTTTTGGGGGTTTCGGTGGCGCTGATTGCGGCCGCCGCCTGGATGCCGCATGAGCCTGTGGAGGGGGCGCGCGAGGCGCCTTTTGCAGCTAGGCTGGCGGCGGGCGTGGGGATGCTGAAGGACCGGCGCTTTGCGCTGCTGGTGTTTTCGGCCGGGCTGATCCAGTCCACGCACAGCTATTTCTATGTGGCGGGCACGCTGATCTGGACGGGTGAGCAGGGGATTTCGCCGACTTTGGCGGGCAATCTCTGGTCGGCGGGCGTGGTGGCGGAAGTGGGTTTTCTGATCTTCATGGCGCGCTGGACCGAGCGGTTTTCGCCCGAGACGCTGATTTTGATCGGCGCGGTGTCGGCGGTGGTGCGCTGGACGGCGCTGGCGATGGCGCCGCCGGTCTGGGCGCTGTGGCTGCTGCAGATCATGCATGCCGGGACCTTTGCCGCGACCTTTCTGGGCGCGATGCGGATGATCCAGGCGATGCACGGCGACGCGCGCACGCCGACCGCGCAGATGATCTATATGGCGCTGGCGAGTGCGCCGGCGCAGGCGGCAACCACTCTGATGGCGGGCGAGCTTTATGAATATCTGAAGGCGGACGGGGCCTCGGCGCCGGGCTATCTTTCGATGAGCGTGGTGGCGCTGGCGGGGCTGGCGCTGGCGGTAATGCTGTGGAGCCGGCGGCGCGAACCGCTGGGCGGGGCGGTGGCGGCCTGAGGGGTTTTGCCCTGAATCAGAAGGAAAGGGCCGCGGCAAAGCCGCGGCTGGCGTCGGACGGGTTCGGTCGGCGTTGCCGCCCGCCCCGCCGGCCGGACTTCGCCGAGTCTGTCCGGAACTTCGTTCCGGACAGCCGGCTCAGTCTGGCGGCAATTCCTCCGGTGCGCTGGCATATTCGGGCAGCGGGATGGCGGCGGCGGCGGCGCGGAGTGCGTTGGACCAGCGGTCGTTCATTTCGCGGTAATAGGGATCATCGGCATCGATGCGATGCAGGACTTCGATGGCCGAGATGCCTGAGCGGACGGTGATGAGATCGATGGGCAGGCCGACGGCGAGATTGGAGCGCATAGTGGCGGAAAAGGAGATGAGGCCGATCTTGACGGCTTCGGCGAGCGGGGTCTCGTAGGTGATCATGCGGTCGAGGACGGGCTTGCCATATTTGTGTTCGCCGATCTGCAGGAAGGGCGTGTCGGACTGGCATTCGATGAAATTGCCGGCGCCGTAGATGAGGAACAGGCGGGGGCGGCGGCCATCGATGGAGCCGGCGAGCAGCAGTGTGGCGTCGGTGGAGACGTCATTGCCTTCAACGACCTTGTCGATGGCGTCCTTGGCGTCGTGGAGGGCCTGGCCCATGATCTGGGCAGCGCGGAACACCGAAGGTGCTGTGTCGAGGGTTTCACGCTCGGGCTCGGCATTCCCTGCCTTGTCGGGCATCTGTATGCCTTCCTGCACCCGGCTGAGCGCCGACTGGGTGACCGAGAGCGAGCCGGCAGACGCGACCGCGATGACGCGGCCGGGGTGCGTGTCCATGACGCGGAGCTTGCGGTAGCTGGAGATGTTGTCGACGCCCGCGTTGGTGCGGGTGTCGGCCATCATCACCAAGCCTTCACGGACGAGGATGCCGACGCAATAGGTCATTGAAGGACTCCCTGATCCTGGCGTTGGGGGGCGTTGGGATCTTGTGTGGTGACGGTGACGGCGAGCGTTTCGGCGCCGCCGCCGCGGCGCGCGCCGCGCACCGGGGCGGCATCGAGATAATCAGGGCCGATGGCAACGCGCAGATGGGCCTCGGTGGTGGAGATGCCGTTGGTGGGATCAAAGCCGACCCAGCCGAGGCCCGGCACATGGGCTTCGGCCCAGGCATGGCCGGCGGGCTGGGTGATGAGGCCATCGGCACGGACGAGATGGCCCGAGACATAGCGCGCCGGATGGCCGAGGTGGCGGGCGGCGGCGCAGAAGAGATGGCTGTAATCCTGACAGACGCCGGCCTTGAGCCGGAAGGCGTGGACGGCGTCGGTATGGGGGTGGGTGACATCGGCGTCGAAGGTCATGATCTCGTAGAGGCTGGTGTTGAGCCGGTGCAGCGTGGCCAGCGGCGTGTCTTCGCGGCAGCCGAGCGCGAAGGCCTTGATCGCCTCATCGGCTTCGGTGAGCGCGGTCTGGCGGAGATAGACGGCCGGGTTGAGATATTCGTCGTCGGTGATGAGGCCGTGCGTTTCCTCGGTGTCGACCTCGCCCGAGACATGGAGAGTGAGGCGGCGCAGCGGGGCGTCGGCGTAGAACATGTGGGTGATGTTGCCGAACACGTCTTCACTGCGGCGCAGCGAGCCATCGGTGTCGGTATCGAGACGCCAGTGGAGGATATGCTGGGCGGCCGACGGCTGCGGCTCGATGCGCAGCAGCTGGACGACATCGCTGGCGAGCGAGCTATATTCATAGCTGGTGGTATATTCGACCCGGATGCGCATCAGAACAGATACTGCTTTGCGATGGCTTCGCCCAGCCGGTTGTTCTCGACGATGAAATGGGTGAGGAATTCGTGCAGGCCGTCGGCGAAGATCTTGTCGATGTTGGTGCCGGTGAGCCGGGCGTGGCCGGCGGCGGCGAGGCGGTGGGCGGGGCCGCGCTTGCCGGTCTGGCTGGCGAGCAGATCGAGATTGCGGCGGATGTCTTCATAGCAGGAGGCGAGGCTGCGCGGGATCTGCCGGTTGAGGATGAGCAGATCGGCGACCAGCCAGGGCTTGACGCTGTCACGGTAGACCCAGCGATAGGCGGTCAGCGCCGAGACGGTGCGCAGGATGGTGGTCCATTGGAAATAATCGAGGCTGCCGCCGACGCTTTCGCCGCGCGGCAGCAGCAGGTGATATTTGACATCGAGCAGGCGGGCGGAATTGTCGGCGCGCTCGATGGCGGTGCCGAGATTGATGAACCAGAAGGCATCGGCGCGCAGCAGCGTGCGCTGGGCGGCACCCTCGAAGGCGGAGACGGCATGTTTCACCAGCTCGATCAGTTCGGCCAGCGCCTCGCGCCCTGAGAGATGGGGGCCGAGGCGGGCGACTTCGAGCCAGACGGTGTTGATCGCCTCCCAGGCCTCTTCGGTGAGCGCGGTCCGCACCGAGCGGGCATTGGCGCGGGCGGTTTCGAGGCAGGCGCGGATCGAGGAGGAATTGGCGGTACTGAGCGTGAGGAAATCGCTGACGTTGGTCTCGGTGACGGGCAGGCCGGTGTCGGCGAAATTATGGGTTTGCCAGCTGGCGGCGAGCGCGCTTTCCCAGGCGTTGGTGGCGCCGCCATAAGAGGAGGGGAAGGCGGCGAGGCGCTGGGTGGCCTCGATAAGGCGCGCGGTGAAATCGGCGCGCTCGAGGTAGCGGCCCATCCAGTAGAGGTTGGAGGCGGTGCGGGAGAGCATGGCCTGCCTTCAAGCCTCCGGCGGGCAGGGGACTTGTCCCCTGCACCCCATGACATGGGTTGGCGCATGAACTTGGCAGGCCAGGCCTTGTATATGTCTGGGGTCTGGGGCCTGAGGCCCCAGCCGCCGGAGGCTGAGCTTACTCATCCCAATCATCCACAACCCATGTGTCCTTGGTGCCGCCGCCCTGGCTGGAATTGACCACCAGTGAGCCGGGTTGCATGGCGACGCGAGTGAGGCCGCCGGGCACGATGTTGACGCCGTTTCGGCCCGAGAGGACGAAGGGGCGCAGATCGACGTGGCGCGGCGCGATGCCGGTTTCGGTGGCGGTGGGGCAGGTGCTGAGCGCGAGTGTGGGCTGGGCGATGAACTTTTCAGGGTGTGCCTTCAGCTTGGCGGCGAAGGCGGCGAGCGTGGCGGCGGGCGCGTGCGGCCCGATGAGCATGCCGTAGCCGCCCGAGCCATCGACTTCCTTGACGACCAGCTCGGCGAGGTGATCGAGGACATAGCCGAGCGCTTCGGGCTCACGGCAGCGCCAGGTGGGGACGGTGCTGAGGATGGCGTCTTCGCCAGTGTAGAATTTCACGATCTCGGGCATGTAGCTGTAGATCGCCTTGTCATCGGCGATGCCGGTGCCCACCGCATTGGCCAGCGTGACATTGCCCTTGGCATAGGCGGCCATGAGGCCGGGGACGCCGAGCATCGAGGCGGGGTTGAAAACCAGCGGGTCGATGAAATCATCATCGAGGCGGCGGTAAATGACATCGACGCGCTCGGGGCCCTGGGTGGTGCGCATGTAGACGATGTCGTCACGGACGAAGAGATCGGAGCCTTCGACCAGCTCGATGCCCAGCTTGTCGGCGAGGAAGCTGTGTTCATAGAAGGCGCTGTTGTGCCGGCCCGGCGTGAGCAGGACGATGACCGGCGCCCTGTCCCCGCGCGGTGAGACGCTGGCCAGCGTTTCGAGCAGGATTTCGGGATAGGTCTCGACGGGCGCGACGGTGACATGATCGAACAGCTCGGGCACGAGGCGGAGCATGACCTCTCGGTTTTCGAGCATGTAGGAGACGCCGGACGGGGTGCGGGCATTGTCTTCGAGGACGAAGAACTGGTCCGGACCGGTGCGGACGAGATCGATGCCGGCGATATGGGTCCAGATGTCACCGGGCGGTGTGCGGCCGGCCATGTGCAGGCAATAGCCGGGATTTTGCAGCACCAGCTCGGCGGGCAGGATGCCGGCCTTGAGGATCTCCTGCTTGCCGTAGATGTCGGCGAGGAAGGCGTTCAATGCGTTCACGCGCTGGACGAGGCCGGCCTCAAGCCCGGACCATTCGGCGCGGGCGAGGATGCGGGGGATGATGTCGAAGGGGATCAGCCGCTCAGCGGCGTCGGGATCGCCGTAGACGGCGAAGGTGATGCCGATGCGGCGGAAGAACAGCTCGGCCTGGCGGCGGCGGGCGGCCATCAGGCCGGGCGGCGATTTGTCCAGCCAGTCCTGAATCCAGCGGTAGGCGCTGTTGACGCTGACGTGATCACCGAACAGCGGGCCGGCATTGTCGGCATAGGCTGTGTCGGCGCCGAACATCTCGTCAAAGGCTTGGCGGATTGTCATGCCTGCGCATAAGGGCGGTTTTGGGGGCAAAGCGCAAGGGGGCTGATGTTTTGGTGAGGCGCGACATGGTGGTGGCGGGTGCGCGCATGATTGCGCTTGCCAGACTGTCATTTGTGCGTCACGAAATGGATATTCCCGAGGGGAGGATCGCGAGCAGACGATCAAGGGGAATAGGTGTTGTTGAACGAGACGGGGGCCGCACCGACGCGGCGTGAGGTTTTGCGCGCCATCGGCATGATCGGCGGCTCGGCGGTGCTGTATCAGACCATGGAAGCCTGGGGCCACGCCAAGGAGACGCAATTTGCCGGGCCGCCCAATCTTTCGGGCGCGCGGGCCGGGGCCTCGGTGGTGGTGCTGGGCGCCGGGCTTTCAGGGATGCTGGCCGCCCATGAGCTGCGCAAGGCGGGCTACAAGGTCGAGATTCTGGAATACAACAATCGCCCCGGCGGGCGGAACTGGTCGCTTTATGGCGGTGATACCTATACCGAGCTGGGCGGGGCGGTGCAGAAGGTGGGGTTTGCGCCGGGCAATTATCTGAACCCGGGGCCGTGGCGCATTCCCTATCACCACCGGACGTTGCTGCACTATTGCCGCGAATTCGGGGTGGCGCTGGAGCCGTTCATCCAGCTCAATCATCAGGCGCTGGTGCACAACAGCCAGGCCTTTGGCGGCAAGCCGATGCCCTACCGCGATCTGGCGGCGGACTTTGAGGGCAATGTCGCCGAGCTTCTGGGCAAGGCGATCGACAATCGCGGGCTCGACAGCGTGATGACCGCCGAGGACCGCGACATGCTGAAGGAAGCGCTGCGCGGCTGGGGGCTGCTCGACAAGGACATGCGCTATGTGAAGGGCAATGCGTCGTCACGGCGGCGCGGGTTTGACCGGCCGCCCGGCGGCGGGGTGGACGGGGCGCCGATCTATTCGGAGCCGCTGCCGTTCAAGGATGTGATGGACAGCAGGGTGTGGGGCATTGTCGCCCAGCACATGACGATCGACCATCAGACGACGATGTTCCAGCCGGTGGGCGGCATGGGCATGATCGGCAAGGCCTTTGGCAAGCAGGTCGAAGGGCTGGTGCGCTACGGCGCCAAGGTGACCAAGGTCGACCAGAGCGGTGGTGCTGTGAGCGTGGATTACATCGACCTCGCCAGCGGCCAGACGCGCACGACCAAGGCGGATTATTGCGTCTGCACCATCCCGCTGGGCATTTTGAGCCAGATCGACATCGATGTGTCGGGCGCCAAGAAGGCGGCGATTGCGGCGGTGCCCTATTCCAACTCGGTGAAGATCGGGCTGGAGATGAAGCGGCGCTTCTGGGAGGAAGATGAGGCCATTTATGGCGGCATCAGCTTCACCGACCAGGAGATTGCGATGATCTCCTACCCCAGCGGCGGCATGCATTCGCGCACGCCGGGCGTGATTTTGGGGGCTTATACCTTTGGCGAGGCCTCGTACAAATTTGCCGGGATGACGCCCGAGCAGCGCATCGAGCAGGCGCTGAAGATGGGCTCGGTGTTTCATCCGGGCAAATATCGCGAGCAGTTCTCCAACGGGGCGTCGGTGGCATGGAGCCGGGTGCCGTTCACGCTGGGCTGCTGCGCGATGTGGAATGAGGAGACGCGCAAGGAGCATTATCAGGAGCTGGTTGCGGTGGATGACCGCATCGTGCTGGCGGGCGAACATGCATCATACATTGGTTGCTGGATGGAGGGGGCGCTGCTCTCTTCGCTCGATGCGGTGACGCGCCTGCACAAGCGGGCATTGGAGGCTTGATGATGCGGATCTTGATGGCCGGATTGATGCTGGTGGCAGCGCCTGCGCTGGCGCAGAGCAAGGGCAAGGCGCCGCATCCGGGCGCCGAGGTTTATCAGAATGTCTGCCAGGCCTGCCATATGGCCAATGGCATGGGCGGCGAGGGGGCCGGGCGGATCACCGCGCTGGCAAAGAACCCGAACCTTGAATATCCCGAATATCCGATCAGCGTGGTGACCGGCGGGCGCGGGGCCATGCCGTGGTTTCGCGGCACGCTGACCGACCAGCAGATCGCCGATGTGATCAGCTATGTGCGCCGGAATTTCGGCAATCGCTACAAGGGCGATGTGACGGTGGCGATGGTCGAGGAGATTGGCGTGCCGGCGCCGCCGGGCGAACGCCGCCGGCGCTAGAGCATCAGCAGGGCATAGCCGACGCTGAGGGCGAGCGCGGCGAGGCTGGCGGCGGCGATGGTGAGCAGCGGGCGCGGGCCGGTCTTGACGATGTCGGCGATGGGCGTGCGCATGGCGGTGGCGGCGACCGACAGGGCGAGGAGTGCTGTGGCGGCGCTGCTGGCGGCGCTGGCGGCGGGTGCCGGGATGAGGCCGAAGCTGTTGAGCGCGGCGACGCCGAAGAAGCCGAGGATGAACCATGGCACCAGCGGCACCCGGGGCTTTTGCCGGGTCTCGCCGTCGGCATTGGCGGGCAGCAGGAAGGCGAGGAGCGCCAGCACCGGAGCGAGCAGGGCGACGCGGGCGAGCTTGACGATGGTGGCGACTTCGCCGGCTTCAGGCGAGACGGCATAGCCGGCGCCGACGGCCTGGGCGACATCATGGACGCTGGCGCCGAGGACAAAGCCGGCCTGGACCGGGGAGAGGCCGAGCGCATAGGTGAGCGGCGGGTAGAGGATGAGGGCGGCCGCGCTCATGGTGGCGATGCCGACCAGCGTCAGGGCGAGATCGGCGGGGCTGATGCGCTTTTCGGTGAGGGTGGCGGCGATGGCGAGCGCGGCCGAGCCGCCGCAGATGGCGACCGCGCCGCCGGCGAGCAGGCCGCGCGGCGCTGACAGGCCGAGCAGGCGGGCGACGCCGAGACCGGTGAGGATGACCAGCGCCACAGTGGCTGCGACCATGGCCAGCGTTTGCGGGCCGAGTGCTGCGATTTGCGAAAAGGTGATGCGCGCGCCGATGAGGACGATGGCGACGCGCAGCAGCTCGCGCGCGGCGAAGCCGAGGCCGGGGCCGAGGCGGGCATCGGTGGCGAGGAAATTGAGGCTGAGGCCGATGAGCAGCGCCATGAGCGTAAGCGGCGCGCCGTAGCGGCTGGCGAGTGCTGCGGCAGCGAGCGTGGCGAGGGTTGCGACGAGCAGGCCGGGGACGTGATCGCGCGCGCGCACGCGCGGGCTCGGCTCGATATCGCCGTAGAGATCAGCGGCTTGGGGGAGCGGTCGCGCCATGGCCATGCTTAACGGATCAGTCGGGAGGCGGGAAGGGCCAGCGGGTTGTAGCGGCAGCAACCGGCGGATCAATGAAAGCCGCCGATGCGAATGGCGCGCGCTTTGTCTTGCCGACAGGATTTGTCTTGCCGTCAGGGCGAGGGACTTGATGGGCCGGGGCGGGATCACTGTTGCTGCGCCATCGGCAGGGCCAATTCGGACAGCAGCGCCCTGGGCTTGCCATCAGCCGCCACTCTTCGCCTGGCGCGCCATTTTCTGACGCCGCCCCGGCAAGCGGCCTCCCGCTGCTGCCGGGGAGGGAACATCGTGGACGCGGCCGGTTCTTTACGGGGAATTTTCATGGTTGGGCGGAAGATTCTGTTGGCCTCCCTGTTGGCGCTGCTGGCGCGCGTTCTCGACCGGCGCGAGACGCAGGGCTTGCCTGGCCCCAGCGGCAGCGTCTCGAATCTCTGCGAATATCGCCAACTGGCATCCCTCTGGGCGAAAATCAGCGTGAAGGGTCTTGATGCGCTCAAGGCCATGTCGCCGGTGCCCGAAACACGGACGCCCGGGCAGAAGCTGAATTGACGCCCGCTGGCGTTCGCGCCCAGAAGCCATGATGGGGCGGATGCGATCTGCGGCTGTTTCGGCACTTGCCGTTGTGGTGGCCGCGCCCTGTCAGGCGCAAGCGGGGGATATCCTGACGCTGCGGGGCGAGTGGACCCAGTTTTTCTCTGCCGCCGTTGCCGGCAGTGGTGATGATGCACCACGATATGGGGGACGGATCGATGGCTTTGCCGTGGTTGACGGCGAGCGAGCGGGCTTGTGGACGGGCGTTTCCTTTCATCTCCACGGCGAGTTTGTTTATGGCAAGAACACCAATCGGGTCGGCTCGTTCCTGCTGCTGCCGGTCAATACCGCGCTGAACTTTCCCCAGAGCAACACCGAGGCAGCCGATACTTCCTATTCCATCGTGCAGACAATCGGGAAAGCCCGCATTCAGGCAGGCAAGATCAACCTGCTGGAGCAAAGTAGCGCTATTCCGATTGTCGGCGGGGGTGGCAAGGAGGGGTTTCAGCATATCGGTCTGGCCTCTCCGCCCGCGCTGCTGGCGTCTCCCAAGGTCTATGGCGCGATCGTGAGCGCGCCGCTGGGGCGGCTGCGGCTGGGGCTGGGGGTCTGGACGCCCGACGACTGGACCCAGCGCTATCTGCCCGAAAATCTGTTCCGCAACGGTGTGAATGCGATGCTGGTGGCCACGCTGCCGGCGAAGATCGGTGGTCAGCAGGGCTTTCATACGCTCAGCTTCTTCGTGACCAGCAGACAGTCACGCGTCGGCGAGTCCTTTCCCGACCTGCGGCCACCACCGGGGCTGGAAGGGGTCCCTTCGCCGTCGGCGGGCGGCCTTCATGTGAAATATACGGTGCAGCAGTTTCTGTGGCGCGATCCGGCGGATGCGGCACGCGGGCTCGGGCTGTTCGGTCATTTCGGCGCGTCTCAGGGCACGCCGGACATTCTGGATTGGAGCATGACGGCGGGCATTGCCGGGTCCGTGCCGCTTGCCGCGAGGCCCCGCGACAAGTTCGGGATCGGGTATTTTCGCTTCTCCACATCGCCGCGTGTGGACGGGGCGCTGGCGGACGTGTTCCCCATCCGCGACGAACAGGGTGCTGAACTTTATTATACCGCGCAAATCGGCAAGCGACTGCGGCTGACGGCCAATGCCCAGCTGGCGGACCCTTTGCTTGAGAGCGCGCCGGTGGCGGCCTATGCCGGGCTGCGGGCCAAGGCAGATTTCTAGAGCGGGGCCAGGCCTGATTGCGTCAGACCGGGCGCTTCAGAAGCGGAACGTCAGGCCGAGGATGGGGCCAGTGGTCAGCACATCATAGGCGAAGCGGTTTGTGCCCGTGCCGGTCTCATAGTCCATATAGACGAACTGATAGCCGGCATCGAGGGTGATGCCCGAACCAACCGCGAAGTTGAGCATCGGGCGGACCTGGACGGCGATGTCGGAGCCGACACCGAAGCCGCCGACATTGGCCAGCACGCCGAAGCTGGTGGTCTTGCTGAGGGGGCCGTTGAAGCGGAAGCCGAGGATCGGGTCCACCCAGTCCTTGGTCTGCTCACGGCCATCGATGGCGGCGATGTCGGATGAAAGCCCGAGATTGATCCGGTTGTAGCGGAGGCCGCCCATCAACTCGAAATAGTCAGCGACACGGTAGAAGAGAATGGGCTGGACCGCCGTTTGCGAGACATTGGCACTGACCCGGGCATCGTCAGGATTGGCGTCGAGGTTCATGTAATTCACGTCGACGCCGAAGGAGAGGTCGCCTTTGCCGGCTTCGACATAGCCGAGGAAGCCGATGTTGAGATTGCTCACGATATCGCGCGCGCCGACATCGACATTGGCATCAATGCCGGCAACGGCGGCCTTGCCGTCCATGCTCGGCAGCAACAGATAGGGCTGGACCAGAAAGCGCCAGCCACTTTCCTGGGCATGGGCGGCGGCGGGGTTCGCCAGAAGGACGGCAACAAGCAGGGCGCGCCTCAAAAAACTCTCTTTCCGGCTGGCATGGCCTGACCGACTCGAGCATGCGCTAAGTTCAACCTGTGCCAGTTACAATGCACCACCCGCAGTTTCTGGCGCGACGGGAAAACTCTTTGATGTTCCGCCAAAGTTCTCCCAAACTTCTCATTGTCTGCGGTCTTCTGCCGCTGCAGAATGCGGCGACTGCGCGATAGCGTGTCCGAGGGCCGGGAGACTTATGTTGAACAGATTTCTGATTTCCGTCGCGCTGGTCGCTTTGTCGGCATCCCCGGCGGCCGCCCAGCGGCTGAGCGACACATTCTCGCTTCAGGCTGCGGTCTACTTCCCAGGCGTGGATTCCCGGGTCCGGGTGGATGCCACCAATGGCACGACGGGAAGCGTGGTCGATTTCGAGAATGATCTGGGGTTTGACACGAACCGCACCCTGCCTGCCTTCATGGCCGAATGGCGACCCGGTGACGACTGGGTGTTGAATGCGGAATATTATGCCATCGGCCGCGAGAATTCGACCACGATCGATCGCGAGCTGACTGTTGGCGACACCGTCTATCCGGTGAATGCCAGCGTTCGGTCGGGCTTCGACAGCGACATCATCCGCTTCACGGTCGGCAATCGCTTCTATCAGACGAAGAATTTCGAGCTGGGCGCAGCGATTGGTCTGCATGGCACGGACTTCAGCATTTTCATCGAGGGCGAGGGCGCTGCTGGCGGGCAGGCGGGGCAGTTCCAGTCCGAGAACCGATCGGTGTTTGCGCCGCTGCCGACGATCGGAGCGTTTTTCACCTGGGAGCCGGCGCCGAAGCTGAGCGTCAATGGGAGGGTTGACTGGCTGTCCTTGACCATTGGCGAATACTCCGGTCGTCTGGTGAACACGGAAATTTCGGCAGCTTACCGGATTCAGAAGAACATCGACATTGGCGCCATGTACCGGTTTGTCGACTACCGCGTCCGGGTCAATCGTGACGATTGGGAAGGGGAAGTGCGCTATAACTTCAACGGGCCTGCCATCTTCGTCCAATTTGGGTTCTGAGGCCCGGTCAGAACGATGGTGTGGGCTGGCGGTGGGGCATGGGCTGACAGTGGCGCGGACCCTGCCCTCAGGCTGCCTTTGCCTGGCACTATTGGCGATGCCGACGGGGCTGATGGCGCAGGACGTTCCGGCGACTGAGACCGGGAGCGGGACTGCGCCTGCGCCTGCGCCTGGAAAGGCGCCTGCCACAGCGAAGCCCAAAGTTGTCGAGATGCCCAACCTGCTGCGGGATGGCTGGCGTGATATGCGTTACGCCGTCCCCGACCTTGCGCCTGACCTGATTCTGATCCCCCGGGTGAACACGCGCGTGCTGACCATCCGTCCGGGGATCGAGCTGATCATCGACCGCACGGGCTTTGGACAGGATGATGCCAGCCTGGCGCAGGTCGGTCTGCAGGAGAATTTGCTGGAGGTGCGCAGCGCGACCTTTGATCTGAACGGCGAAGTGGGGTTCAATCGCCGCTTTGAATATCAGGTGGGCGTGGCGTTCAATGGCTTTGACAATGCGACGGACCAGCGCTTCGCGGTGACCGATTTCAATGTCGCATTCCAGATTCCGAAGTGGCGCACGCGCGTGCGTTTGGGCCAGCTACGCGAGGACTTCGGCTTTGAGATTGTCGGCTCGACATCGACCATGCCGCAGAGCGAGCGCATCCTTGGTCCATTTGCCTCGCCATTCAATTTCGGTTTCAAGGTGACGCACCAGCTGGGCGAGGGGGAGCGGGCCACCCTCACCTACGGCATATTCAAGGATGATTGGGGCGACGACGGCAGCGGCAACGCGGCGCTCTCTGCCCGCCTGACGCTGCTGGCGATTGACGAGCCGGATCGACGTCTCCACCTGGGCGTGGCGGTGCGCCAAGCCGATGTGCGCGACACAATTCGGTACAATGGCAGGCCGGGTGTGTCGGCAGCGGACGACTTTGTGGACACCGGGGAATTTCCGGCGGCAAGCACCACCCATATCGGACTGGAAGCGCATTATGCGCATGGCCCTTGGGCTGTTGTGGCCGAATATGCGACGGCGCGGCCGGATGTCGCGAACGGCCCGGATCCGCAGTTTCACGGCTATTATGTTTTGGGCAGCTGGGTGCTGACCGGCGAACAACGTGCCTATGATCGCGCCAAGGGGACGGTGAAGCGGATCATCCCGGAGGGACGCTGGGGGGCGCCCGAACTGGTGGCGCGCTATGCCGCCGTGGACCTGTCCAGTGGCGGGATCGACGGCGGACGCTATGACCGGATCGAGGTGGGGGCCAATTGGTGGGCCACCACGCGCTGGAAATTCGGCGTGTTATACGGCCATGTCTGGTTGAAGCGCGACGGGGAGACCGGACACACGCAAAGCCTGCTGACCCGGCTGCAGTGGATCTATTGAGCCGGACAGCGGGTCAAAAGGCCTCGCCCACACTGACGTACAAGGCATTGCTGTTCCGGCCCACGGCAAAGTCGATCCGCAGATTGATGGGCGTTTCTTTCGAGGCCTGCCAGCGCAGACCCGCACCGACTGCTGGAAGGACGGTGCTGTCACCGATTTCATTGAAGCTGGGTGCGATGCCGCCGACGCCGGCAAAGGCCGCGACGCCGAAGCGGCCCTTCAGCCGGTGACGGATCTCGGCCTGGCCGGCCCAGGACGCCCGGTCGCGGAAGCGGCCGGCTTCATAGCCGCGAAGGTCTGAGGACGCGCCGTAGAGGCAGATGTCGTAGAAGGGCGATCCTTGGGACACGGCGCAGGCCGAGAGCCGGGCGGCGAACACGGTCTTCTCGCCAAGCGCCCGGTAGACATTGGCATAGAGCGTCAGCCGGTCATTGTCATAATCGCTGCCGAGCGCGGACACGCCGAACAGCCAGCTTGCCTGCGCATAGACCCCGCTCTTGGGATCAAGGCTGTTGTCCCGGCTGTCATAGACCGCGACCGGGCCGACCTGGACAAGGCGGCTTTCGAGGTCGCGTTCCGGAAGTTCGATGTCCGGCGGATTATCCTGATCGCGTCGCAGGCTGACCTTCAGGTCAAGAATGAGCGCGCGAAACCCGATATAGATATTGGGAGCGATGCGCATCTGCGGATCGACAAAGGCCACGACACCGGTGTCGTTGATGTCGACCGACTGGTTTGCTTGACCAGCGTTCGGCCCGACGCCGTAGAATCGGAGGTTTACATCGCCGTAGCCGGCAAAGGCGGTCAGGCGGAAGCGGTCCTTGTCCCAGGCCATCTTGTGGCCGGCGCCGAGCGCCCAGCTGCCGTTGGACGTGGCCATGGCGGCGGCTCCGGTTGTCCATGGGTCTTTCGACCCATTGGGGTTGTAGAACAGCCCCCCGCCGAGCGTGAGGCCCGCGCCAAGTGACGGGCTGGACTGGGGAATGGGCACGATCAGCAGGTCGGACTTTTTGGCCTTTGGCTGGGCACTGACGGTGGGAATCTCCTGCACCGTGTTCATCCCGGTCTGGACGGCAGCGGTGGTCTGCACGGTGGATGCGATGACGGGCGCTGCCAGCACCAGCAGCGGCAGCGCGGAGAGGATGCGGAGACGCTGCGCGTTCATGGTTTTGGCCTCCGGCCCGGGCTGGTCTCTACTTCTTGGGGAACAAAAGGGTGATATTGAGCCGCAGGCCCCAATCGGGGCCGCCGGTCGGGCTGGCGAGCCAGTATTTCACGCTGGGACCAATGGAGACCGGCTGCTTGCCGAGGACGACCAGCTGCGTGACCGAGGCGCTGACGGGCACGATCCAGCTGTCATTGATCCAGTCATAGGTGGTTTCGGAATTCACCGAAAAGGTGGTCGCCGACTTGGTGATGTGGCTGAAGAACGGCTGGACGAAGGTGGCGGAGACATCGGCCCGGTTGCTGCTGCCGGCGACCGACCAGATGTGGTTGGCAAGGACCCCATAGGTGTTGGGACCAGCGATTTTCAGGACGACGGCGGTTGCGCCCATGCCCCATTTGCCGCCACCAAGCGCCGTGTCGGTGGCGGTGGGCAGCAGGAACACCGGCCCGGCGCCCCAGACCACGCCGGAGGAAGACGCCGCCTTGGGCGAGAAGAAGAAGCTCTGCAAGACATCGCCGAGGCCGAACTGGCTGGTGCCCGGGCCGGTGACGTCATTTTGCGCGATGATCGGCATGATGGTGCGGGAAATGACATTGGCTGTCGGGCTGATGGAGACCGGGACCACCGGTTGGGTGTTGAGCGTGTAGCGAAAGCCTTCGCCGTCAAGGCCATAGCCCCATTCGAAATTATTCTGGAACGGCACCGAGATCAGGTTGGCGATGGGGTTTGCCAATTGCTGCGCGAGGTCTGCCCCGCCACCGGCGGATGGATCGGGCGCCGGCGCTGCGGCCTCTTGTTGCGCGAGGGCCGGGGTAGCCAGCATCGCGCCAACCAGCAAAAGCATCATGGTCCGCATCAACTTAATGTCCTTTATCATGATGAGGTTACCCATAATACAACCTCCAGCGGCTTCGAAGCCGCGTCCAGTCATCACGGCTTTCGAGTTGGCCTGACGCGCCATTTTCGGTTCAAGCGCCATTGTCGGCGGTGATCCGGGCCGCATTTTCCAGTGGCGCGCGGTTGAGCCTGATGCTGCCCCATTGCGAGGTATCGAGATCGACAATGGTGAACCGGACCAAGGAAAGGAGCAGCGACCAGATGGTGGTCGGGAGCCAGAGGCCCCGCAGCTTTTCGCCAATGGAAATGCCGATGACCAGCGCAGCGCCGGTGGACAGCAGATGCAGGACGAGCACCACCCTCGCCGGCACATGCTCGAGGGACATCATGTCCATGCGTGCGCCTGCATCGAGGATGCGCGTGGCGGCAATCAGGATCTGTGCCTGGGTGACGCCGGTGTCGGACCTGGGCACGACCTTGGCCACCACCGCGTTCAGTCGGGCGCGCTCCTGCTGTCTGGCCTCCAGCTGCGCTGCCTGGGCGAACAGATTGGACTGGACGAACATCAGCCGGCCTCTGGTGTAGGCGTGGAGCGCCGTGCCGATCTCTGCCCGGCCCGGCTGAGCAACATGAACGAGCGTGCGATGGAGGGCCTGAATGGCGTTGGCTTCTTCCAGCAGCAGGTCCCGGCGCTGATCGTGCCGGTTGAGGGCAAGGCTGAAGGTGAAGCCCAGCAGCAGGCTGAGCACCGTGACGAGGCCGATGAGCAGCTGGCCGCTGCCCGCTGTCGCGGGATCCACCGTGACATAGGCACGGAGCCTTGAGCCGATCACCACACTGGCCAGCAGCACCGCTGCAAACAGCAGCGTCAGCACCCATAGAGGCAGGATGTTCTGCAGATCGGTCAACAGGCGCCGTCCCCGCCGATCGATGGTGTCCGGTGGCGGCCCATGACCATGAGTTCAGACATGTTGCTGGTCCCTTCGCAACTGTCGGGGGCTAACATTGGTCCATCGGCGGACGGCCCGCGTGACGCTGGATATGTTCCGGAAGCCCACCTCGCTGCCGATCGAGGAGACGCTGTCGTGGCTTTCGGTCAGATGCCTCAGAACATGATCCTGCCGAACACTGTCCAGAAGCCTGGTGAAGCTGGTTCCTTCTGCGGCGAGCAAGCGCTGCAAGGTCCGGCGACTGCGCCCGGAACACAGGGCAAGCTGCTCCAGCGAGGGATTTCCGTCCGCAATCATGCCGGCAATGAGAATCCGGGCACTGTCCAGCAGGCTGTGGCTCGCCGCGGACGTCAGTAGCTCGGATTCGTGACGTTGGGCGATGTCAGGCTCCCACGGAAAGCTGAGGGCAAGGGCCTCGTTGGGGAGCCACATGCAAAGCTGGCGACCTTCCTGCGCGACGATCTTGTCGCCCAGATAGGGTTTCAGATGATCGATGCCGAATTCCGGATGCGGAATGATCGCCAGCTCGGCATCGAGGGGGCGGCCATTGGCGAGGTATCCGATGCAGCGCATCGTGGCGGCAAAATGCTGTTGTGCCTGGTGATGCATTGTGGCCGAGCCAATGACCGAAAAACCTTCCTTGACCTGCATGCCGCCGGGGCCCTCGTGGATATGCAGGAACAGCTGCGAGGCGTGCTGATGGAAGGTGGAGGCGATCCGGTGCAGGGCCTCGCCGACGGTCCGGCTCTGACGGATCGCCCGCGCCGGCGTTCCGACGCACAGCAGCGCTTCGGGCGTTGCAATGCGGGCGCCGAAATCGGGCCCGTGAGCGGCTGCCATATTTTCAAGGAACAGCATCATCCCATGCACCGACACAAGCCGCGCGGGTGCAGCGGACGGGGAGGCCGGAAGACCTGCAGCCATCAGCAGCTCGGCTGCGGGCAGCTGGTTTTGTGTCAGCCATTGCTCGCCCGGGATGACAGCGGCTGCACGAATGAGCGGAATGGAGCTGCTCATGGATTGACCCCGTTGCGGAGCCTGACGTTTATGCGAGGCGGCATTCTGCATCTGCCCAATTCGCGCCAAATTTGCGCACCGGGGGTCCGATGTCGGCAAGGTTGCGAACGGCGTTTGGCGAGCAGCCTGCCCAACCGGCAAAGGCGCGGGCGCATGCGCCCGGCGCGCGGCATCCGAGGCGCGTGGCAATCTCTGGAACCTTGAGGTTCGTCTGGCGCAGCAAGGCGCTGGCAGTCTCGAACCGGCACTGCTGGACCAGTGCCCTGCTATCGCCGGGACGTGTTTGATGCCGCCTTCTCGGCGAACCCCCTCTCATATATAATAGGAAAGACAATAGGTGGTGACAGACCAGAGCGCGCCAATTTTGCGCCTGTATCGCGGGGGGAGTGTCTTGGGAGTTCGGCTGGCTCTTGCGAGAGCATCCTATCTTCTTGTGTATCTCTCGGTCTTGCGGGATCTGGGGGTGCCCGTGGACCGGGAACTGGCGCGGTCCCGGCTGCCACAACGCGCCGAAGAGATGGCGGATCTCTATGTAAACGTTGTTCTGGGAACCGAGTGGCTGGTCAGGGTGGGGCACGACCTGGAGCCGATGGAACTCGGTCTGCTCGGTGCCCCAAGGGCCGGCATCGCCTGCTTGTGGCCGGTCCATCAAACCGCGATCCTCACGGCAGCCTCCGGCATTGCCCGTCTGCAAGCTCTGGCTGAGGTTGTCAGGGCGGAAAGCAGTTCGCTGGAATTGAGCCTGCACACGGAAGGCAATTCTGCGCGCGTGATCTGCGACATGCCCGGCTTTTGGGGCCGCCCCAACCATTGCCTGGCGGAATGGCTCAACCTGCAAAGTGTCATTTCGATCATGCAGAGCGTCGCTGGACCGACATGGTCGCCGATCGAGATGGGGTTCGTCAGCGCCTGTCGCATACCCGAAGCGGTCCAGGCGGCCTTTCCGGACACCCGCATTCGCATGGGCCGGCCCTGCACGTCGCTTGTTGTGGACATGGCGGATCTGGTGCGGCCCTGTGCGGCGCCGCAGAGCGCAGACAAGGCATTCGACATGCTGGAACTGGAGATGGGCGCCGCAGCGCCTGTCGAGGCATGGACCTTTGTCAGCCTGATGCGGAACCTGATTCAGGCGTATCTGAGCGACAGGCGCCTGGATATTGACCAGGCCGCCGAAATCGCCGGCATGAGCACGCGCACATTGCAGCGAAAGCTGACGATGAGCGGAACCTCCTTTTCCCAGCTTTGTCAGGAGGCCCGTTTTGACCTGGCGTGCCGCAGCCTGGCGAACGGCGACCTGAAGATCATCGATGTGGCGATGATGGTGGGATACCAGACGCCCCAGCATTTTGCCCGTGCATTCCGGAAGTTCGCCGGCGTTTCGCCGTCCCGCTATCGGCGGAACATGACCAGCCCCGGGTTTGCGGCGGGCTTTCACGCTTGAGCTGGCGCTCAGTTCCTTTGGGGGCAGGAAAGCGGCTTGGGGAACGCGTTGGGAGACGGGCCGAGCGCGGGACGAAAAATCAGATAAAAATCAAGGGATTGGTTTAAATCGCTGGCTCCCCGGGCAGGATTCGAACCTGCGACAACTCGATTAACAGTCGAGGGCTCTACCGCTGAGCTACCGAGGAATGCGCGGTGAAGGCGGGCGTGTAACAAGCGCTGCGCGGGGGCGCAAGTGGGTCAGGTGATGAATTGTTCGAGGAAGATGCGATCGTCGAGCGCATAGTCGGGATCGAAGAGGATGCTGAGTGACTTGGAGCTGTCGGTGCGCACGGTGACGGTGGCGACATCGCGGACTTCGAGCTGGTCGGCGACCGCCGAGACCGGGCGCTTGGCGGCTTCATGGACGTGGAATTCGATGAGGCTGGCCTTGGGCAGGAGCGCGCCGCGCCAGCGCCGGGGGCGGAACGGGCTGATGGGGGTGAGCGCCAGCAGATCGGAGCCCAAGGGCAGGATCGGGCCATGGGCGGAGAGGTTGTAGGCGGTGCTGCCCGCCGGGGTGGCGACGAGAACGCCGTCGCAGATCAGCTCCTCAAGCCGCTCCTTGCCGTCGATGCTGATGCCGATCTTGGCGGCCTGGCGGGTTTCGCGGAGCAGCGAGACTTCGTTGATGGCGGGCGAGACGATGGTTTCACCAGCCACCGTGGTGGCGGTCATGCACAGGGGATTGAGGATGAAGGGCAGGCCGGCTTCGACGCGGGCGGGGAGGTCTTCGGCCTGCCAGTCGTTCATCATGAAGCCGACGGTGCCGCGGTTCATGCCGAAGACCGGCTTGGGCGCGTCGCGGCGCATGGCTTCGTGGAGGATGTGGAGGAGATAGCCGTCACCGCCGAGCACGACGATGACATCGGCGTCGCCGGCGCTGACGAACTGATAGCGCTCGCGCAGGAGGGCCGCGCCTTCGGTGGCGTTGGGGGCATCGGAATGCATCAGGGCGAGCTTGATGGCCATGTGTTCAGCCTCCGGTGACGCTCATGTGGCGGGCGACCGCCGGGGCCTGGGCCTTGCGCGAAATGTCGAAATCATGGCCCTTGGGCTTGCGGCTGATGGCTTCGGCGAGCGCAGCGTCGAGGGCGGCTTCGTCATCAGGGTGATCGCGGATGACGCGGCGCAGGTCGGCCTGCGTCGTTCTGGCCGAGGCACATGTAGAGCTGGCCGGTGGCGGTGAGGCGGACGCGGTTGCAGCTTTCGCAGAAATTATGGGTCAGCGGCGTGATGAGGCCGAGACGCTGGCCGGTCTCCTCGATGCGGACATAGCGGGCGGGGCCGCCGGTGCGGTCTGGCAGGTCGGTGAGGGTGAAGGTCTTTGCGAGATCGGCGCGGACGCGGGACAGCGGCAGGTAGCGGTCGAACCGGTCTTCGTCGATTTCGCCCATCGGCATGGTCTCGATGAGGGTGAGGTCATCGCCATGTTCGGCCGCATAGGCGAGCAGGGGGCGGATATCGTCTTCATTCAGGCCGGCGAGCGCGACCATGTTGAGCTTGACGCTGAGGCCGGCGCTGCGCGCGGCGGCGAGCCCTTCGAGCACCTGGGGGAGGCGGCCCCAGCGGGTGATATGGGCGAATTTGGCCTCATCGAGCGTGTCGAGGCTGACGTTGATGCGGCGGACGCCGGCGCGGACGAGATCATCGGCGAAGCGGGCGAGCTGGCTGCCGTTGGTGGTGAGGGTCAGCTCTTCAAGCGCGCCGGAGCGCAAGTGGCGCGACAGGCTTTCGATGAGGCCGAGGATGCCGCGGCGCACGAGCGGCTCGCCGCCGGTGAGGCGCAGCTTGGTGGTGCCGCGGCGGATGAAGGCGCTGGCGAGCTGATCGATCTCCTCGAGGCTGAGCACCTCCGATTTGGGCAGGAAGGTCATGTCTTCGGCCATGCAGTAGCGGCAGCGGAAGTCGCAGCGGTCGGTGACGGAGACGCGCAGATAGGTGATGGCGCGGCCGAAGGGATCGATGAGCGGGCGGGTCTGAAGGTCGGTTTGCATGACGGCGCGCACCGTGGCGCTGGACGGCTGTGAAGTCCAGTGCTTGCGGGCGGGATGGTCGCAAGATGGTTTATGCATCTCTTGCGGGGCTGACATCCGCAAATGGGGATGGTTGGCGGCAAAGCATGTGTTAAGGTGATGCTCAGGAGAAGTTCATGGTTCCGGCCTCGGTCCTGATTGTGTCGCCGCGCTATTCGGAGGATGTCGCCGCAGCTGTGATGGCGGCTGGCTTTGAGGCCGTGGCCGAACGGCGGCCAGAACATGGCGTGGCGCGGCTGCAGGCGGAGACCATGCGGCTGGTCGTGGTCGATGCGCGCGGGGCGCTGACGCAGGGGCTGGCGGCGGCGCGGTCGCTGGAAGCGCTGGTCAAGGCGCGGCTGGGCGCGATGCTGGTGCTGCTGTCGAGGAATGATGGCGGGTCGGCGGCGGCGGCGCATGATGCGGGCGCGACCTCGGTGCTGGTCTCGCCTTTTGGCCATGCCGCACTTGGTGATGCGCTGCGGCTGGCGCAGCGCCATGCCGAGCGGCTGGCTGACGCCGCCGGGGACGGCGCGACGGCGGCCAATGACGGGGTGTTGCGCGACGGGCTGACGGGCCTGGCGAGCGGGGAGGCGTTGGAGCGCTGGCTGGCCGGGCTGCTGGCACCGCCGGAGCCGCCGGAGATTTTCGTGCTGACGCTGGGCGTGGGCCGGCTGTCGCCGATCAATGCGGCCTATGGGCGCGATGTGGCGGACCGGGTGCTGTGTGCGGTGGCGGACCGGTTGCAGCAGGCGATGGCCGGGCGCGATGTGCGCTCGGCGATGCTGGCGCGGCTGGCGGGGGCGGAGTTTGCGGTCGGGCTGGCGCTGCCGAGGCGGAGCAGGAAAGCAGGCGGCAAGGAGAGCGGCGGCGAAGACGCGGGTGCGCATCTGGCCGGGGTGACGGCGCTGGCGGCCTCGCTGGCGGAAGCGCTGCGCCAGCCCTTTGTGGTGGGCGATCATGTGATCCATCTTTCGGGCCGGGCCGGCATTGCCGAGATGGACATGGACGGGCCGATGATGGCGCCGGTGCGGGCGGCGGCGACGCTGCGGCGGGCGACTTCGGCGCTCAATGAGGCGCGCACGCGCGAGGCGGGTGCGGTGGTGGTGTTCGAGCCCGACCCGGCCGGTGACCCGATGACGCGGATGGCCAACCTTGAGGCTGATCTGCACCATGCGATCGACAACAACGGGATTGCGCTGCTGTATCAGCCGCAGCTGGCGCTGCTGGCGGGTGGCATTGTCGGCGTGGAGGCGCTGGTGCGCTGGGAGCATCGCTTTTTGGGCACGCTGCCGGCCGAGACGGTGTTGGAGACGGCGGCTTCGGCCGAGCTGGCGGTGCGGCTGGGCCGTTATATCCGGGCGCGGGCGATGATGGAGGCGGCCAGCTGGACGGGGCCGCTTTCGGCGCTGGGGCTTTCGGTGAACGTGACCGCGGCCGACCTGGCCGACCCGCGGTTCGAGGCGGCGCTGGAGCTGGCGCTCGGCCATTCGGGGCTGGCGCGCGACCGGCTGGTGCTGGAAGTGACCGAGGGCGCGCTGATCGATGATGTGCGCGGCGCGGCGCGGATGTTCGAGCGGCTGCGCGCCACGGGCGTGCGGGTGGCGCTGGATGATTTCGGCACCGGCTTTTCTTCGCTGGCGTGGCTGGCGCGGCTGCCGATCGACACGATCAAGCTCGACCGGTCGTTCATGCTGGGGCTGACCGCTTCGCCGCGCGAGCGGATGGTGGTGGAGACGCTGGTCGGGCTGTCGAAGCGGCTGGGGCTTTCGGTGGTGGCCGAGGGCGTGGAGGATGATGTGCAGCTGGCGGCGGCGCGGCGGGCCGGGGCTGATCTGGTGCAGGGCTACCGGGTGGCGGCGCCGCTCGATGTGGCCGGGCTTGCGGACTTTGTGGTGCGCTGGGGGCGCACCGCACTGGCTGGTTGAGGGGTTTCAGTTTTCGGCGAGATCGGCGGCCAGCGCAGCGGTCTCGGGGGTGAGGTTGCGGGTGATGGGGGTGGCAACGAAGGTGACCTTTTCGCTTTCGCTGACCGTTTTCTTGCGCAGGCAGCGCCAGCTGGCATAGCCGATGACGAGGGAGTGGGCGCCCGCAGTGGTGATGAACAGGCCGGCCGGGCCGACCAGCGAAAAGGCGGCGCCGGTGATCAGCGGGCCGATGATCGAGCCGAAGCCGAAGAGCATGAGCAGGCCGCCGCTGATCTGGATGTAGCGATCGGCGCTGGCGTGATCATAGGCATGGGCGACGATGATCGGATACATGGCGAAGATGGCGAAGCCGAGCGCCAGCGAGAGCGCGATGTTGGCGGCCGGGTCTCTGGGGGCGAGCAGGACGAAGGCGAGATCGATGCCGAGCGCGATGAGGCCGAGGCCGATGAGCACATAGCGGCGGTCGGTCCGGTCTGAGAGCGCGCCGACGGGGATCTGGGCGGCGGCGCCGGCGAGGACGGGCAGGCTGGAGAACAGCGCGATGGCCGTGACCGACAGGCCGATGGCGCTGCCATAGACGGGGGCGAGCGTGCCGAAGGTGCTGTTGGAAATGCCGATCATGAAGGCGGTGAAGACGGCGACGGGGGAGTTTTGCCACAGGCCCCGGAGATCGAGCCGGACCGAGGTGAGCGGGCTTGGGGTGCGGGTGGAGGAGATGGCGGTGGGGATGAGGGCGAGGCAATAGAAGACGGCGGCGAGGCTGAAATACCAGCCGCTGGCGATGTCGCCGCCGATGAGGCTGATCTGGCCGGCGGTGGTGGCGAGCAGATTGACCATGGTGTAGACGCCGAAGATCTGGCCGCGGCTGGCCGGCTCGGCCTCTTCGCTGAGCCAGCTTTCGACGATCATGGCCGCACCTGCAAAGGCGAAGCCGGCGATGGCGCGCAGCCCCGTCCAGACCCAGACATTGAGCAGCATCGAGGAGAGCAGGATGGCGATGGCGGCGCTGGCGGCGAGGATGCCGAAGGCGCGGATATGGCCGGCACGGGCGACGAGCTTTGGGGTCTGGATGCAGCCGATGACATAGCCGATGGCCCAGCCGGTGCCGAGCAGGCCGAGCGCGAAGGGGCTGAAGCCCTCGATCGCGCCGCGCACGGGCAGCAGCAGGCCGTTGACGCCGCCGGCGAAGAACAGAAAGGCCGAGCCGATGAGCAGCGTGCCGACAGGGAGGAGCTTCAGCAGCATGGTGTGGCTGGACGGCGGGAGAGGCGCGCTGTCAAGCGGGGCATGGCCTCAGGTCTTGATCTTGGCGCGAAAGACGCCGGGGCGGGCGGGGAGCGGTTTGCCCTGGGGATTTGGCTTGGGGGTGGTGGCCTTGGGGGCTGCGCCTGTTGCCAGCTTGGCGAGGCTGGTGGCGATTTGCAGGGCGCCCTTGAGGCGGGTGGCGTCGTGGCTCCAGTCGGCGCCGATGAAGAGCTTCTGATCGGGGCGGAGGCGGGCGCGGGGGCCGAGCTTCTCGATCCAGGCGAGCAGGCCGGCGGGGTTGGCGAAACTGTCATTCTGCAGCGTGACCAGCGCGCCTTTCTGGCCGGCTTCGAGCTTGGCGACATTGGCCTTGAGGCAGGCCAGCTTGATCTCGATGACGGCGAGCAGATTCTGGAATTCGGTGGGCAGCGGGCCGAAGCGGTCGATGATCTCGGCGGCGAAGCTGTCGATATCGGGGCGGGATTCGAGCTCGTTGAGGCGGCGGTAGAGCGCCATGCGGACATTGAGATCGGGGACGTGATCTTCGGGGATGAGGATGGGCAGTTCGACCGAGATCTGCGGCGAAAAGGCTTCTTCGGGCGGCTTCATGCCCGAGGCCGCGGCGCGGGCTTCGAGGATCGCCTCTTCGAGCATTGACTGGTAGAGCTCGAAGCCGATCTCCTTGATATGGCCTGATTGTTCATCGCCGAGCAGGTTGCCCGCACCGCGCTGGTCGAGGTCGTGGCTGGCGAGCTGGAAGCCGGCGCCCAATGTGTCGAGGGCGGAGAGGACTTGTAGCCGCTTTTCGGCGGCCTCGGTGACGACCTGATCGGGGGGCGTGGTGAGATAGGCATAGGCGCGTGTTTTCGCGCGGCCGACGCGGCCGCGGATCTGGTAGAGCTGGGCGAGGCCGAAGCGGTCGGCGCGGTGAACGATGAGGGTGTTGGCGGCTGGAATGTCGAGCCCGCTTTCGATGATGGTGGTGGCGAGCAGCACATCATAGCGCTTGTCGACGAAGCCGGCCATGCGGTCTTCGACTTCGGTCGGGCTCATCTGGCCATGCGCGGTGACGGGGCGGACTTCGGGGACCTGCTCGCGGATATATTCTTCCATGTCGGCGAGATCGGCGATGCGGGGGACGACGATGAAGCTCTGGCCGCCGCGGTGATGCTCGCGCAGCAGGGCTTCGCGGATGACGATCTCGTCAAAGGGGATGACATAGGTGCGCACGGCGAGGCGGTCGACGGGCGGGGTGGCGATGATCGACATTTCGCGCAGGCCCGTGAGCGCCATCTGCAGGGTGCGCGGGATGGGGGTGGCGGTCAGGGTCAGGACATGGACATCGGCCTTCAAGGCCTTCAGCCGCTCCTTGTGGACGACGCCGAAGCGCTGTTCCTCATCGACGATGACCAGGCCGAGGCGCTTGAAGCTGGTGGATTTGGAGAGCAGCGCATGGGTGCCGATGACGATGTCGACGGTGCCATCGGCGAGGCCGTCGCGGGTCTGGCTGGCCTCGGCAGCGCCGACGAGGCGGCTGAGATGGCCGATGCGCACCGGCAGGCCGGCGAAGCGCTCGGTGAAGCCGGCGTAGTGCTGGCGCGCCAAGAGCGTGGTGGGGCAGACGACGGCGACCTGAAGGCCGGCCATGGCGGCGGCATGGGCGGCGCGCAGCGCCACTTCGGTCTTGCCGAAGCCGACATCGCCGCAGACCAGCCGGTCCATCGGGCGGCCAGAGGCGAGATCGGCAAGCACATCGTCGATGGCGCGGAGCTGGTCATCGGTTTCGGCATAAGGGAAGCGGTCGGCGAACTGGGCGGCGTCATGCGCGTCGGGGATGGCGGGCTCGCCGATGCGCAGCGCGCGCTCGGCGGCGGTCTTGAGCAGCTCGCCGGCGATTTCGCGGATGCGCTCCTTCATCTTGCCGCGGCGGGTGGCCCAGGCGACGCCGCCCAGCTTGTCGAGGGCGATGCCTTCGGAATCGGAGCCGTAGCGGCTCAGCACGTCGAGATTTTCAACGGGCACATAGAGGCGGCTGGCGCCGTCATAGGTGAGGGCCACGCATTCGTGCGGGCGCTTGCCGATTTCGAGGGTGACGAGGCCATCATAGCGGCCGATGCCATGATCGCGGTGGACGACGAGATCGCCGGGCGCGAGGCTGGCGAGCTCGGCCATGAAGCTGTCGGCCTTGCGCGCCGAGCGGCGGCGGCGGACGAGGCGGTCGCCGAGCATGTCCTGCTCGGTGAGGAGCTGGAGGCGGTGCTGGCGGCCCTGCTGGGTGAAGCCGTGATCGAGCGGCAGGACGCAGAGCGCGACGGCACCCTTGGCGGCGGCAGCTTGTGCGGCCTGCCAGCTTTCGGTGGGCACGATATGTTCAACGCCTTCATCGACGAGCAGGCCGCCGAGCCGGTCGCGGCTGCCGGCGGTGTAGCTGGCGATGATGAGGCGGGTCTTTTCGGCCCGCGCCCGGTCGATATGGGCCTTGATGGCGGCATAGACGGGCGGGCCGCCGTTTGACTGGGCGACGCGCTCGGGGGTGAAATCACGCGGGGCTTCCGCGGCGCAGTCGATGGCGTCGCGGGTGCCGTCGGGGACGGCGAAGGGCGTGGCGGTGTGGACGGCGCGCGCCTTGAGCAGCTCGGCCCATTCGGCGGGCGCGAGATAGAGCGCTTCCGCGGCGAGCGGGCGATAGGGGCTGGCGCGCATCGCCTGCGGGCGGCGCTTGGCGGGCGGCTCGGCGAGTGCGGCGGCGCGGTTGTCGTGATAATCGGTGATCGCTTCGAAGCGGCTCTCGGCGGCACCGGCGACGCCGTGATCCTGGACAATGCTGTCGGTGGGGCCGAGATGATCGAACAGGGTGGCGAGCTCGGGCTCGAACAGCGGCAGCCAATGTTCCATGCCGGACTGGCGGCGGCCTTCGGAGACGGCTTCGTAGAGCGGATCGGCGGTGGCGCTGGCCCCGAAGCGGGCGAGCCAGCCCTGGCGGAAGGCCTTGATGCGGGCCTCGTCGAGCAGGACTTCGCTGACCGGCAGCAGGGTGAAGGGACTGGCCTGACCGAGGCTGCGCTGGGTGGCAGGGTCGAACCGGCGGATGGTCTCGATCTCGTCGCCGAAGAAATCGAGGCGCAGGCCGTGGTCGCTGCCTGCGGGCATGAGATCGAGGAGCGCGCCGCGCACGGCATACTCGCCGGGCTCGACCACCGTGTCGGCGCGGACATAGCCATTGGCGGCAAGCCGGGCGGCGAGCGCGTCGCGGTCGATGGCGGTGCCGGGCGCGAGATGGGCGGCGAGCGAGCGAAGCCGGGCCGGAGTCAGGGTGCGCTGGGTGGCGGCTGCGACGGTGGTGACGACAAGTTCGGCGCCCTTGGGCGGCTGGAGCAGGGCGGCGAGGCCGGCGAGGCGCTCGGCGGCGGCGCGCAGGCTGGGCGAGGCGCGGTCATAGGGCAGGCAATCCCAGGCCGGGATGCGGATGATGGTGAGTTCGGGGGCGAAGAACGCGCTGGCTTCGGCGATGCTGCTGGCCTGCGCATCATCGGCGGCGATGATGACGGCGCGACCTGACCCTGCCCGGGCGCGGGCGAGATCGGCGAGCAGCCAGGGCAGGAAGCCGGGCGCGGCGCGGGCGAGCGTGAGCGGGCGGCGCGCGGCGGCGAGAGCGGAAATGTCGAGCAAGGCTAGTCTTTTTCGAGCGTGCTGGGCGTTTCGATGAAATCCATGCGGCGCAGCGCCTCGAGCATGGGGCCGCGATATTTTTCGGGCGGTTCGGCGGTGCCGAGCGCCCAGGCCATGACATCGACATCCTGCTCATGGAGGATGGCTTCGAACCACTGGAGCTCGTCTTCGGACCATGTGGCGGCATATTTGCGGGCGAATCCGCCGATGATGTAATCGGCTTCGCGGGTGCCGCGATGGTCGGCGCGGAACATCAGCTTGCGCAGCCGCTGCTCTTCGGGGGGGATGTCGGACACTGGCGGGACTTTCGCTTGAAACGGGATTTGCCCGCGTGCCGGTTTGAAAGCCGGCGCGCGGGCGCTATGGCATGTGCTTATCATGCGGCCCGCCATCCTCAACCCGCTGTTTGCGGAAATCCAGAGCCTGGAAGGGGTGGGCCCGGCGTTGGTGCGGCAATTGGCGCGGCTGAAGATTGGCCGCGTGATCGATCTGCTCTGGCATCTGCCGGTGATGGCGATCGAGCGGGTGGTGACCGACCGGCTGGACGAATCGCTCGTCGGCCGGCCGGTGGTGGCGACGCTGACGGCGGTGAGCCATGAGGAGGGCTATGGGCGGCGACCGCTGCGGGTGATGGCGCGTGACGGCGGCGGCACGGTGATCGAGCTTGTCTGGTTTGGCCAGACCGGGGCCTGGGCGCGGCGGCTGATGCCGATTGGCGAAGCGAAGACGGTGAGCGGCAAGCTTGACCGCTTCGGCATGAGCCTGAGGATGAGCCATCCCGATGTGCTGGCGCCGGGCCAAGCCGCGCGGCTGCCGCTGCGCGAGCCGGTCTATGGGCTGACCGAGGGGCTGACCAACCGGCGGCTGGCGGGGGTGGTGACGGCAGCGCTGAAGCGGCTGCCGGCGCTTGGCGAATGGGTGGAGCCGAGCGTGATGACGGCGCGCGGCTGGCCCGCATGGGCCGATGCGCTCAGGGCGGCGCATGCCATGGAGGGCGGCGAGGCGGTGCGGGCGCGGCTGGCCTATGACGAGATCTTGGCCAATCAGCTGGCGCTGCTCCTGGTGCGGCGCGACACGCGGATGCGGCGGGGCCGCGCACTGGTGGGCGATGGGCGGCTGCGGGACATGCTGGCGGCGCGGCTGCCATTTTCGTTGACCGCAGCGCAGGCGCGGGTGGGCGAGGAGATTGCCGGCGACATGGCGCAGGCGACGCCGATGCTGCGGCTGCTGCAGGGCGATGTGGGCAGCGGCAAGACGCTGGTGGCCTTGATGGCGATGCTGCGCGCGGTGGAGGCGGGCGCACAGGCCTGCCTTTTGGCGCCGACCGAGATTCTGGCGCGCCAGCATGCCGATACGCTGGCGCGGATGCTGGGCGACATGCCGGTGCGCCTCGCGGTGTTGACCGGGCGCGACAAGGGGCGCGGGCGCAAGGAGCTTTTGAGCGCCTTGGCGGCGGGCGAGGTGGACATATTGGTGGGCACGCATGCGATCTTTCAGGACGAGGTGGTTTACCATGACCTGGCGCTGGTGGTGGTCGATGAGCAGCACCGCTTCGGGGTGGCGCAGCGGCTGATGCTGACGGCCAAGGCACGCACCCACCCGCATCTGCTGGCGATGACGGCAACACCCATTCCGCGCACGCTGGAGCTGACCAATTTTGGCGAGATGGACGCCAGCCGCATCGATGAGCTGCCGCCCGGACGCCAGCCGATCGAGACGCGGGTGATGGGGCCGGAGCGGTTCGAGGCGCTGGTCGAGGGGCTGGCGCGGCATGTGGCGGGGGGCGGGCAGGCCTATTGGGTGTGTCCGCTGGTGAGCGGCAGCGAGGAGGGCGATGAGGCGGCGGCGGAGGGGCGGGCGGCCTTCTTGCGCGGCGCGCTGGGCGACGACCGGGTCGGGCTGGTGCATGGGCGGATGAAGCCGGCGGCCAAAGACGCGGTGATGGCGGAGTTTGCCGCCGGGCGGCTTTCAGTGCTGGTGGCGACGACGGTGATAGAGGTGGGGGTGGATGTGCCCAATGCGACGCTGATGGTGGTGGAGGCGGCCGAGCGCTTTGGCCTGGCGCAGTTGCACCAGCTGCGCGGGCGGGTGGGGCGGGGGCCGGGCAAATCAGTGTGTGTGCTGCTGCGCGGGGACGAGCTTTCGGAGACCGCGCGCGCTCGGCTGGCGCTGATGCGCGAGACCAACGATGGCTTTCGCATTGCCGAGGCGGACCTGAAGCTGCGCGGATCGGGCGAGATTTTGGGGACGCGGCAATCGGGCGATGCCGCGCTCCGGCTGGCGGACGCCGAACAGGTGGCACAGCTGGTGGGCATGGCGCATGATGATGCGCGGCTGCTGCTTGACCGTGATGGCGGGCTGGAGGGGCCGCGGGGTGCGGCGGCGCGGGTGCTGCTCTATCTCTTTGAGCGGGATGCTGGTGTGGCCTTGTTGCGGTCGGGGTGAGGGATGGCGTTTGGGTTGATCCTGATGGCGACGGCGGGCTTGCTGCAGGCAGGGTTGGAGGCGCATGGGCGGGGCGACTTTGAGGCGGCGCGCGCCGCGCTGAAGCCGTTGGCGGCGCAGGGTTCGGCGGTGGCGGAGACGATTTTGGGGGGCATGGCGGCGCGCGGACAGGGGCGGCCGACCGACCCGGCGGCGGCGGTGGCCTGGTGGCTGCGGGCGGCGAACCGGGGTTATGTGCCGGCGCAGCTGGCGTTGGCGCGCGCGCTGGCGGATGGGCGCGGGGTGGCGCGGGATGAGGCGGCGGCGGCTTATTGGGCGGCGCGGGCGGCCAATGGTGGGGGGTTGCCTTAGGGGGAGTCCCAAAAGGACGAAGAAGGCAACGCGGCGAAGCACGCGTCGGACGGGTTCGGCGCGGCAAGTGCGCGCCGCCCCGCCGGCCGGATCACATTCGAGTCTGCCGATTGCTGCGCAATCGTCAGCCGAATGTGATCAGGGCACCATGTAAGCCGGGTTCTGTCCCCGTTGCCGGGGGGCGACCATTCATCTGGGACGGCTGTTGCCAGCCGCCTCTTGCAACCAACCCGGGCGGCGGGGCCGGTTCCTGCCCTGCGGCTTTCGCCGCGTGCCGCCCCTATTCGGTCTTGCTCCCGGTGGGGTTTGCCATGCCGCGTGCTGTTGCCAGACGCGCGGTGCGCTCTTGCCGCACCCTTTCACCCTTGCCTGTGTGCCCCCGGTCTTGCGACCGTTGGCACCATCGGCGGTCTGCTCTCTGTGGCACTTTCCCTGGGGTTGCCCCCGCCGGGTGTTACCCGGCACCGTGTTCCGTGGAGCCCGGACTTTCCTCTGGCTTGCGCCAGCGGTCGCCCGGTGCCCTGACCACGGGGGCAATATAGGGATTGCGGGCGGCGATGGATAGGTGTTGATGCGGCCATGGCTGTGAGACCGCTTTTCGTGACGCATCTGTGGGAGGATCGGCTCGCCGACGCGGCGCTGCTGGCCGACCTGTCCGCGAGCTGCACGGCGCTGGCGCGCGATGACCGGGCCGGGCGGCGCTGGTGCCGGGCGCAGAGCTATGGCGGCTATACCTCTTATGCGTCGCTCGATGATCTGCCGGTGCGCGACCCGGCCTTTGCTGATCTGAAGCGCTGGCTGGACCGGCAGGTGGCGGCCTTTGTGAAGGCGGGGTTCATGGCGCCGGGCCGGAAGCTGAAGCTCGATTCGATGTGGGTGAATGTGCTTGATGCGGGCGCGGGGCATTCGGGGCATATTCATCCGCATTCGGCTGTGTCGGGCACGCTGTATGTGGCGCTGCCGGCGGGCGCGTCGGGGCTGAAGCTGGAGGACCCGCGGCTGCCGCTGATGATGGCGGCGCCGGGGCGGGCCGAGGATGCGCCCGAGGCGGCGCGGACCTTTGTTTATCTGACGCCCGAGGCGGGGACGGTCTATCTCTGGGAGAGCTGGCTGCGGCACGAGGTGCCGGTCTGGTCTGGCCCGAAGGCGGGAGGGAAGCGGGTTTCGATCAGCTTCAACTATTCATGAGCGGTGATGTGGTGCGCGACGGCGAGGGCTTTGTGGTGGCGGCCGAGGTGATTGGCGCGGCCTTGCTTGTGGCGGCGGCCGAGGTGCCGGGGCTGCTGCGCGAAGGCCGGATCAAGGTGGGGCAGGAAGAGGGCGTGGGCGAGGACGAGGGGCGCTGGCGGCTGAGCTTCACGCTCGGGCAGCGGCGGTTGCGGCTGGTGGTGGACGATGATGGCGCGGTGCTGACGCGCTCGGTGGTGGATTTCGGGACTATTCGCTGATTTTCAGGGTTATGGTGTTGGCGAGACCCGTGTCTTCGCTCAGCGGTTCGATTTCGATGCGTGTGTTGATGCCGGTTGCGGCCAGCGCATCGGCAATGGCTTCGGCGCGGGCATTGGCCAGTTCGATCGCCTGATCGCGCGCGGGATTGGCGCGGGTTCGGCGGCTCGCGGCCGGGGCGGGGGCGTAGCCGACCACGGTGACGCGGTTGATGGTCCAGCGTTCAAGTGCCCAATGCGCATGGGCGAGGCGGGTGGCGCTGTCGCCCGCGATATCGGCGCTGTCGGGCGCGAAGGGCACGGCGAGGCGGGTGGTGGGCGAGGGGAAGAGGCGGATTTGCCAGTCCCGGTGGAGCAGGGCGAGATTGCCTTCGGTTTCGGCAAGGACGGCAAGGGGGATGCCGGGCGGGGCGTTGGCGGTGAGGCGGCGCTGGTCGAGCGACACGGTGATGTTCTGCTGCGGGATCTGGGTGGCCAGCGTGACGGCTTCGATGAGCCCGGTAGCGGTGGCAGCACCCGTGGCTTCGCGGCGCTGAACTTCGGCAAGCGCGGCGCGCTCCTGCTCGATGCGGGGCAGATCCTGATTGGCGACGAGCTGGTTGAGGTTGAAGGCGGCGTCGGGCGCGGTGAGGTTGCGCCAGCGCGCGGCGATGGCGGCTTCGGCTTGCGGCGTGTAGCTTGGGGTGACGACGACGGCGGCGGCGTTGGCAGGGTGGGCGGCATGTTTGATGTCGAGCTGCGAGATGCGGCTGCCGGGCGCGAGTTCGGCGAGGATGGCGGTGCGCAGCTGTCGGGTGAGCAGCGATTCCCGGGCGATCTGGCGCAGCGCCAGCGCCAGCGGCACGGCCATGAGCAGGAACACAGCCGAGATCAGCAGGGTCTGGTTGCGGGTCTGGGTGGGCGAAATGTCTTCGGCAAAGCCGTAGAGGCGGGCCATCAGCGCGGCGGTGAGCGCGATGGCGATGAGGTTGGTGATGAACAATGCAAGTGCGCCGCCAAAGATCGAGGCGTTGAGCGTGGCCAGCCCATAGCCGACGACGGCGAGCGGTGGCATCAGCGCCGTGGCGATGGCGACGCCGACAACGGTTTCCCCCCGGCCGCGGATGGTGGCGTAGGTGCCGGCGAGCGCGGAAAAGACGGCGACAAGCAGATCGAACAGGTTGGGCCGCGTGCGGGCGAGGATTTCGGGCGTGACGCCCTGCAGCGGCGAGGCCAGCACGATGAGCGCGGCGATGCCCACGCCGAGTGCGCTGCCGAGCGCAAGGGCGATGAGGCTGGTGCGGATCTCGCGCCAGTCGAAGATGGCGAGCGCGAAACCGAGCCCGATGATCGGGCCCATCAGCGGCGAGATGAGCATGGCGCCGATGACCACCGCAGGCGAGGACTGGAGCAGGCCGAGAATGGCGATGCCGGCCGACATCAGCACCATGAACAGATAGCGCAGCGACCATTCGGCATCGTGATCGATGCGCTCGGCAACCGAGGCATGGTCGATTTCGCCAACGACATCCTTGCGCCACCAGCGTTGCAGCCGGGGGATGAGGCGCGGCCGGGGGACGGGCCGTTCGAGCGGCTGTTCGTTCATTGAAAGGCTTGGGGGTGGCGCAGCAGCGAGAACAGCAGGGCGCGGGTTTCGGCGTCGATGGTGCCGTCGATATTGGCCGGGCGGAAGCGGCGCTGGAAGGCGATGACGGCCTCTTTGGGCCAGCCGGTATCATAGCCGTAGCGGGCGAGTGCGGCCATGAAGCCGATGTCGAGCCAGTTGGGATCGACATCGGCCACCGGCATGGGGACGGCGAGGCCGAGTTGGGCGAGGTGCTGCCAGGGGAACAGCTCGCCGGGGTCGGACTTGCGGCGGGGCGCGATGTCGCTGTGGCCGATGATGTGCGAACGCGGGATGGCGTGGCGGGCGAGCACGCCGCGCATCAGCGTTTCCAGCGCCGCGATCTGCTCGGGCGGGAAGGGGGTATAGCCCCATTCATGGCCGGGATTGGCCAGCTCGATGCCGATGCTGGCGCTGTTGATGTCGGTGACGCCGCGCCAATAGCTCATGCCGGCGTGCCAGGCGCGGCGGCTCTCATCGACGAGCGCGAAGGTCTGGCCGTCTTCGGCGATGAGATAATGGGCGCTGACCTTGGCTTCCGGGTCGGACAGGCGGGCGAGCGCGGCGTCGGCGGTCTGCATGCCGGTATAATGGAGGATCAGCATCGAGACCGGCAGGCGGCGCTCGTCGTGATTGGGGGAGGGGTGGGCGATGATGGTCATGCGCTTTGCCGGCTCTGGGCGCTCTTGCCGGTGAGGGCCCCATAGGCGCTGTTGATGGCGGCCATGCGCGCTTCGGCGACGCGGATGAATTCCGACGGCATGCCCTCAGCGAGGTGGCGGTCGGGGTGATATTGGCGGACGAGCGCGTGATAGGCGCGTTTGAGGGTGGCGGCGTCGGCCCCGGGCGTGACGCCCAGCACCGCCCAGGGATTATCGTCGGGGGTATTGGTGTAGCGGGCGCGGATGGCGGCGGCTTGGGCGGGCGCGATGCCGAGATGATGGGCGACCGAGGCGAGATAGGGCATTTCGGCGGGGTGGAAGCCATCGGTGGCGGCGATCAGCCAGAGCGCTTCGAGCAGGTCTTCAAGGAGCGGCGAGCCGGGGCCGAGCAGGCGGGCGGCTTGAGCTGCATAGGCTTCGTGGCCATCGGGGCTTTTCTTGGCGAGATCGTAGAAGCGGCGGACATTCTCCGCCTCCTGCGGGGCGACGCGGAACAGGCGCTTGAAGGTCTGGAACTCGGCCGCGGTGGCGTCGCCGTCGGCGCCGGCCATTTTGGCGGCGAGCGCGATGGCGGCAATGGTGAAGGCGACCGGCCGGTCAGAGGGGCGGGCGGCGCCCTTGAGCATGATGCCAAGGCCGCCGCCCGCTGCGGCGCCGACAATGGCACCGAGGGGGCCGCCGATAATCATGCCGGCGGCGGCACCCGCGAGGGAAGCGAAGACGCTCATGGGCTGTGGATAGCCGGGCTGGCGGGTTTGGGAAAGGGTTGGCTCAGGCGATGATGATCTGCTGGCCGGTGTCGTGCAGCGGCGTGCTGCCATCCGCCGTGATCAGGGTCAGGTCTTCGAGGTGGAGCGTGCCCCAAAGGCCGACTTCCATCAGCGGGCAATCGACGCTGATCGTCATGCCCGGCGCCAGCACATGATCGACGGGCTTGCCGGCGAGATCGAACTTCGGCTGGTCGGTATGGTTGAGGCCGACCACATGGGGATTGAAGGGCACGGCGAGGCTGCTGCCCTGCGCCTTGAGCAGGGCGGCGCCGCGGGCGCGGACCTCGGAGAAGCGCAGGCCGGGGCGGAGCTCGGCGCGCAGCGCCTCCCAGGCGCTGGCAATCTGGCGGGCGGCGGTGAGCGCGGCGCGCGGCGGCTCGCCGAGGAAGACGGTGCGCCCGAAATCGCCGTGATAGCCCTCGCAGTGGCTGACGCAATCGATGAGCGCGGCGCGGCCCGGCACCAGCGGGGCGTCAACTTCAGGCGCGATGACACCGTCGACGACCATGAACACCGGCGTGTTGCCGGCGGCGGCGACGTGCGCATTGAAGGCGTCGCGGACCGCTTGCAGCGAGCCAAGGCGGCCCATTTCGGCCGCTGTGGCGAGGCCGGCGGCGACATTGACGGCAGACGCCGCGCGCATGAGCGCGATTTCGGGCGCGGTCTTGTGCAGGCGCAGGTGGCGGGCGAGATCGGGCACGGCGTGGCGGCTGGCGCGCGGCAGGGCGGCGGCGAGGAGCGCACCGGCTTCGAGGGTTTCATGGCCGATGCGCGCGCTGGTCCCACCGAGCCCGGTGGCGGCGGCGGCGAGGGCTGCGGCGAAGCCGGGATGAAGCGTGCCCTGCGCGACGGCGGCGCGGCGGTGCACCTCGCGCGGCGGCAGATCGGGCTGCTGGGCCTTGAAGAAGAAGGGCGTGTCAGGGCTGGTGGGGGCGGTGACGAGGAAGGGCTGGACGCCGGGGGCGAGGCCGATATCGGCGCCGGTGTAATAATGGACGAATTGGGAGGTGAGAAAGGCGATGGGCGCGGCCCGGTCTTGCGGGACGAGGGCGAGCGCGGTTTCGGTCTGGCCCATGCGGGCCAGCGCGGGCCAGGCGCTGGTGGCGTGATAGACGGACGCCGGCACCGAGAGCAGCAGCGCATCGAGGCCGGCAGCGGCGAGGACTGCGCTGGCGCGCTCACGGTCGAGAAAGACGGGCCGTTCGGGCGGGGGGGCGGAGCGGGGCGGTGCGGCGGTGCGGGCGGCTGTGGCGGCGACCGGTGACAGGGCGGCGCCGGCCAGAACGGTGCGGCGGCTCAGGCTATTGTTTGGGGGCGGCTGGTCTGACACGGCACCTGCTTGGCAGAGGCTGGCCGGCAAGGCCGGCGTCGCCCGGCGAGAGGCCGCTGTTCGGAGACGCTGCGAGGGATCAGGCGACGGCGGCGGGCACGGTCTCGGGATCGCGCAGGGCATAGCCGCGGCCCCATACCGTTTCGATGCAGCCCGAGGCGGGCGCGCCGGCCAGATGCAGCTTCTTGCGCAGCTTGCAGACGAAGACGTCGATGATCTTGAGTTCGGGCTCGTCACGGCCACCGTAGAGGTGGGTGAGGAACATTTCTTTGGTCAGCGTCATGCCCTTGCGCAGCGAGAGCATCTCGAGGATCGCATATTCCTTGCCGGTGAGCGCGACGCGGCGGCCATCGACGGCGACGGTGCGGGCGGCGAGATCGATGGCGACGGGGCCGGTGACGATGACCGACTCCGCATGGCCCTGACTGCGCCGGACCAGCGCATGGATACGGGCAAGAAGCTCGGCCTTTTCGAAGGGCTTGGTGACATAATCATCAGCGCCGGCGCCGAAGCCGGTGACCTTGGTGGAGGTTTCGGCATCGCCCGACAGGATCAGCACCGGGGTGCCGATGCGCAGCTGGCGCAGCTGGCGCAGCACTTCATGGCCGGAGAGATCGGGCAGGGTGAGATCGAGAAGGACAACGTCGAAATCATAGGTGCGCGCATATTCGAGCGCGGCTTCACCGGTGGCTGCGGTCTCATGGTCCATCCCGGCCTCATCGAGCATCAGTTCGACGCTGCGGGCCATCAGGCGGTCATCTTCGACGAGCAGAATTCGCATGGGCATCACCTCCGGTGAGCAGCCGGGACCTGTCATGTGACGGCTGCTGACTGACTTGGGTTGCCCGAAATGGTTGGAATTGTAAAGACCAGCCACAAAGGTCGCGATGAAATCGCGCTCGACTGTGGTTTTTTGTCTATATGGTGTGACGTCGGGCATGGGCGGCCTCAGGGCTTGTCGCTGTGGCTGGCCGAGGGCAGGACTTCACCGGCTTCGAAGACCGGGCGATAGATCTGCACGCGGGTGACGCGCAGGCCGGGGATGCCGGCGCAGGCGATGGCGCGTTCCCAGAGGCGCAGTTCGGCATCGCTGATGTTGTAGCGTGCGCAGGCTTCGGCGCGGGTGAGGCGGCCGTCCTCGATGGCGCGCAGCACTTGCGCCTTGCGGCGGATGACCCAGCGTTTGGTATCAACAGGCGGCAGCTCGGGATCATCGAGCGGCGTGGCGTTTTCTGTTGAAATGGGTTTTTGCTCCATGATTGCCTGGCCCTTGCTCATCGATCTGCACTTGTTGTTCACGGCCAAGCTACGGCGTGGCTTAGGCTTGGGTTTTGTGAATCGATGTTAACCAATGTCCGGTGGTGGGCGGGGAGGGGGTTGACGGAGACGGGCAACGGCTGGAAGGCGGGCGCGTGAGTGATGTGATGGATCTTGATCTCGACCTGGCGGCGCTGGGTGTGGAAGGGCTGGACGGGCTGGCCGGGCGGCGTGTGGCGGTGGCCATGTCGGGCGGGGTGGACAGCTCGGTGGTGGCGGCGCTGGCGCGGGCGGCGGGCGCGGATGTGGTGGGGGTGACGCTGCAGCTTTATGGTGGCGCTGCGGTGCCGTCGCGGCCGGGCGCCTGCTGCGCGGGGGCGGATATCAGGGATGCGCGGGCGGTGGCGGACCGGATGGGCTTTGCCCATTATGTGATCGACATGGAGGCGCGGTTTCGGGAAAGCGTGATCGAGGCCTTTGCCGACAGCTATGCGGCCGGGCGGACGCCGGTGCCCTGTGTGGAATGCAACAAGACGGTGAAGTTTCAGGACCTGCTGGAACTGGCGCGCGATCTGGGCGCCGAGGCGCTGTTGACGGGCCATTATGTGCGCCGCGTCATGGGCGCGAGCGGCGCGGCGCTGCACCGCGGGCGCGACATGGGCAAGGACCAGAGCTATTTTCTCTGGGCGACGACGGCCGAACAGCTTGATTATCTGCGCTTTCCGCTGGGCAATATGGAGAAGCGCGCGGTGCGCGAGGTGGCGGCCCGGCTGGGGCTTGGGGTGGCGGCCAAGCCGGACAGCCAGGACATCTGCTTCGTGGCCGGCGGCGACTATGCCGATATCGTCGAGAAGCTGCGCCCCGAGCTGGCGGCGGGCGGCGAGATTGTGGACGAGGGCGGGCGCGTGCTGGGGCGGCATGGCGGCATTCACCGCTTCACCGTCGGGCAGCGGCGCGGGCTTGAGATCGGCGGCAGCGCGGCACCGCTCTATGTGCTGGCGATCGAGGCCGCCGCGGGGCGGGTGGTGGTGGGGCCGCGCGCGTCTTTGGCAGTGCGCGGCGCGCATCTGGTGGAGCTGAACCGGCTGGGTGACTGGTCGGGGGCGGTTGAGGCCAAGGTGCGCTCGATGGCGGCGCTGGCGCCGGCGCGGATGGACGGCGAGACGCTGGTTTTTGCAGAGGCGCAGATCGGCGTGGCGCCGGGGCAGGCGGCGGTGCTCTATCGCGGCAGCGAGGTGCTTGGCGGCGGGGTGATTGCCGGGACTTCGCGTTAACTATTTTATAACCTATTGTTTTGGCGTCGGAATCTTGACGGGTGTCGGGATTTTGACGCCGCGGCCTGTCGGAAAATTGACGCTGTCTTGAGTGCCCCCTAGGGCGGCGAGTTGGCACGTCCCTTGCACCGCAGGCGGCATGACGGTTTCCGCTCCCGCTCTCCCGCCGCGCCCGGCTTCGGCTGTGCGACGGCCGCACAAGCCCGGCCCGGGCTTTTGGCCCGAGCTGCCGCGCCAGCTGGCGGCGCTGCCGGTGCCGGCGAGCGTGCCTGTGGTCTGGGAAGGGGAACGGCCGGCGGGCCGGCATGTTTATATCGAGCCGGGCGCGCGCTCTGAGGCGTGGCTTGAGGAGGGGGCGCTGCGGCTGGTGGTGGCGGCGGGCGATGAGGCGTTCGCGCTGGCGCTGGTGGCGGCCTATGTGACGCCCGAGGGCCAGCCGGCGGCGGCGGATGCGGCGAGCCTCGACCTCTTGGCGCTGGTGGGGCGGGTGGCGGCACGCGGCGTTTCGGTGTTGATCGAGGGGCCGACGGGCAGCGGCAAGGAAGGGCTGGCGCGGCTGGTGCATGGCCTGTCGCCGCGCCGGGCGAGGGCCTTTGTGGCGGTGAACTGCGCCGCGCTCCCCGAAGCGATGCTGGAGGCGACGCTGTTTGGCCATGAGCGGGGCGCGTTTACCGGCGCGGTTTCATCGGGGAAGGGCCTGTTTCGTGAGGCCGATGGCGGCACGCTGATGCTGGATGAAGTGGCCGAACTGCCGCTGGCGCTTCAGGCCAAGCTGCTGCGCGCGCTGCAGGAGCGCGAGGTGTTGCCGGTGGGGGCGACGCGGCCGGTGAAGGTGGATGTGCGCATCGTGGCGTGCGGCAACCGCGATCTGGCGGCCGAAGTGGCCGAGGGGCGGTTTCGGGCGGACCTTTATTACCGGTTAGCCGTGTTCCCGCTGAAGAGCCTGCCGCTGGCGGCGCGGCCGGCGGATGTGCCGGCGATTGCGGCGGCCTGGCTGTTGCGGCGCGCGCTCGAGGCGGGCGAGGCGTGTGTGGGCTTTGTCGAGGCGGCGGCGCTGGCGCGGCTGGCTGCGCATGGCTGGCCGGGCAATGTGCGCGAGCTTGGCAATGTGCTCGACCGGGCGCTGGTGATGGGCGACGGGGCGACGATTGCGGCTGGCGACCTGGTGTTTGACATGGCCGCGCCGGTCTTGCCGGTGGCGATGGCGGGTGACGCGCCGCTGGCGGGCGTGGTCAGGGAGCAGGAGGCGCGCGCCATTGCGCAGGCGGTGGCGGGCAGCCCGACGCGGCGGGCGGCGGCGGCACGGCTGGGCATCAGCGAGCGGACACTGCGCTACAAGCTGGCGGGCATGGCCGGGCGCGGGACCCGGCCGCCGCTTGGCAGCTGGGTGCAATAGATGTTGCCGCCGGTTGATACCTCTTCGGTGATGGCGCTGAGGGCGCGCATCCTTGCCCAGTCGGACCAGCTGGGCGGGCTGGCGCGGGCGGCGACGCCGGCCCAGGCGGTTGCGCCGGCTGGCGGGGCGGTGCCGTTTGAGGCGGCGATGAGCGATGCGCTGAAGGCGGTGAGCGCCGTGCAGGCCGAGGCGGGTGACAAGGCGGCGGCTTATGAGCGGGGCGACAGCCAGGATCTGGCCGCCGTGATGCTGGCGCGGCAGAAGGCGAGCATTGCCTTTGAAGCGACGCTGCAGGTGCGGAACAAGCTGTTGGGTGCTTACAAGGACGTGATGAGCATGCCGCTATGATGAGGGGGCGTGCGCATCATGGCTGAGCTGGTGGAGCCGGCCGCGCCGATGGCGGTGGGCGGCGATGTTGTTTCGAGGGCGCGGGAGATCTGGGCGCAGCCGGCGGTGGTGGCGGCGCGGCCGGCGATTTTTGCAGCGCTGGCCGTGGTGGCGGCGCTGCTGCTCTGGACGGCGATGCGCGAGCCGGCGTGGCGGCCGCTTTATGGCGAGCTGTCGGACGGCGACAAGGCGGCGGTGATGCAGGCGCTGGAGGGCGGCAACTACCGGGTGCGGATCAACCCGCAGACCGGGACCATCGAGGTGCCGGACGGCGAGGTGGCGGCGGCGCGGATCTTGCTGGCCGGCCAGGGACTGCCGCAATCGGCGCGCGCGCTTGATCCGGTGGGCGACATGCCGCTGGGGATGAGCCGGGCGGTGGAGGCGGCCAAGCTGAAATCGGCGCTGGCGGGTGAGCTGGCGGCCTCGATTGAGGCGATTGACGGGGTGAAGCGCGCCACCGTGCATGTGGCGATGCCGGAGCCGAGCGTGTTTGTGCGCGACCGCGCGCCGGCCAGCGCCAGCGTGTTCGTCTCGCTGGCGCCAGGGCGGGTGTTGGGCGAGGCGCAGGTGCGCGCGATTGTGTGGCTGGTGAGCTCGAGCGTGGCCGGGCTGGCGCCGGAACGGGTGAGTGTGGTGGACCAGTCGGGCGCGCTGCTTTCGCAGGGGCTGGCGGCGGGCGAGGCGGCGCAGCTTGGCTATCAGGCGCGGCTCGAGGGGCTGATGCGCGAGCGGCTGAACGCGCTTTTGACGCCGCTCATCGGCGCGCGGCGCTTTACGGCTGAAGTGACGGCCGATGTGGATTTTTCGCAGAGCGAGGCGGCGGTGGAGCGGTTCGAGCGCGATGGCTCGGTGTTGCGCACCGAGCGGGCGAGCCGCAGTGTGGAGACCTCCAGCGTGCCGGCGCGCGGGGTGCCGGGCGCGCTGAGCAATACCGCACCGGCGGCGGCGCAGGTGGCGGCGACGCCGCCGGAGGATACGGCGGCAGCGGGCGAGACGCCGCAGATGAGCAACGAGACGACCGACCGGGCCTGGGAGATTGGCAAGGATATGCGGGTGACGCGGGGCGGGGCGCCGCGCATTGCCCGGCTTTCGGTGGCGGTGGTGATCGACCGGGCGGCGCTGGCGCGCGACGGCAAGGTGCCGGACGAGGACATTGCCAGCTTGCAGCGGCTCATCGAGGGCGCGGTGGGCCATGATGCGAACCGGGGCGACCGGGTGGAGCTGGTGCTGCGCGATTTCGCCAGCCCGGCGGCGGAGCCTGCGCTGGACTGGTATGAAAAGCCGGTGGTGCGCGATTATGCGCCGCTGGGGCTGGGGGCGCTGCTGCTGCTTTTGGGCGGCGGCTTTGCGGCGTGGCGCTGGCGCAAGGGCGCCAAGGCCCGGGCGGCGGCCGAGCAGGCGGCGCTGCGCGCGGCGATTGGCCGGGGCGAGAGCGCGGTAGACGGCGGCGATCTGACGCCCAAGCCCGGGCAGAACGGCCTGGCGCCGATGCTGGATTATAGTGGCAAGCTGGGCGCGACGCGCGAGCTGGTGACGGGCGATACGGACCGGGCGACGGCGGTGGCGCGGATGATGCTGGCCGATGACAGCGCCCGTGACAGCGCCCGTGACCGGGAGGAGGCGGCATGAGCGCGCTGGCGGCGCTTGAGGAGGGCGGCGGGGGCCGGGCGCCCCTGAGCGGACCGCTGACGGGGGCGCAGAAATGCGCGATTCTGGTGCTGTTGCTGGAGGAAGTGCAGGCGGCCGAGCTGTTGCGGCGGCTAAGCGCGGCCGAGGTGCGCGCGGTGGGTGAGGCGATGCTGAGCGTGGCCGAGATTGCGCCGGCGGTGGTTGACGAGGTCTTGGACGAGTTTCTGGCGCGCACGCGCACCGTGGAGGCGCTGGATGCGCAGGGGCGCGAGGCGCGGTCGCGGATCAACCTGGCGCTTGGCAGCCCGCGCGCTGAGCGGGTGATAGAGGAATTGGGGCCGCCGGCGGCGGTGAAGCGACTGGCGGCGCTGGACTGGCTGGATGCGCCGGGGGTGGCGGCGCTGATCGGCGATGAGCATCCGCAGGTGGCCGCCGTGGTGCTGGCGCATCTGGAGACGGCGCGGGCGGCTGCCGTGCTTGATGGGCTGGCCGAGGACATGCAGGCCGATGTGGTGTTGCGGTTGGCGACGCTGGGGCCGGTTTCGGCGGACGCGGTGCAGGCGCTGGAGGCGGATCTGGAAGCCAAGCTGGCGCGCCGCGCAAAGGCCGAGGGCTCGGGCCGGCTGGCCGGGGCGGCGTTTACGGCTAAGCTGGTCAATCTTTCGAGCCGCCAGGCGGCGCTGCTGGAGGCGCTGTCGAGCGTTGACCCGTCGCTGGCGGGTGCGATTGCGGAATCGAGCTTTGCCTTTGGCGACCTGGCCAAGCTGGCGCCGCGCGAGTTGCAGACGGTGCTGCGCGAGGTGGACCAGGCGGTGTTGACGCTGGCGCTGAAGGGCGCGGCGGCGAGCCTGCGCGAGCTGGTGTTTGGGGCCATGTCGAGCCGGGCGGCGGACCAGCTGCGCGACGAGCTGGCGGAGATGGGGCCGACCAAGAAGGCCGAGGTAGCCGCTGCCCAGGCCGAGGTCTGTGCGCTGGTGCGCAAGCTGGCAGATGCGGGCACGGTGATGATGCCGGGGGCGGGCGGCTATGTCTGAGCTGCGCTCGCCCGAGACGGGCAATGGCCTGGCGGTGCTGCTGAGCTGGTTGCAGCCGGGCACGCCCGAGGCCGCGCCGGAAGCGGACGCGCCGGGGCGCGATGTGGAGGCCGAGCTGGCAGCGGCGCGGGCTGAGGGCTTTGCCGCGGGCGAAGCGGCGGGCCGGGCGGCGGCTGAGGCCGAGCTGGCCCCGTTGGCGGACGCGCTGGCGGGGGCGGAGGCGGCGCTGGCGGCGGCGTGCCGGGTTGATGTGGCGGCGGTGCAGCCGGCGCTGGCGGGGCTGGTGCGGGAGCTGTGCGAGGCGGTGCTGATGGCCGAACTTGCCGGTGGTGTGGCGCTTGACGCGCTGGTGGCAGCGGCGCTGGCCGAGGTGAAGCCCGGCGAGGCGGCGGTGCTGCGCGCGCATCCGGACGTGCTGGCGCTGCTGGAGGGGCGGTTTGAAGGGGTGTTGACGCAGGGCGACAGTGCGATGGCGCGCGATGCCTTTGCCGTGGAGGGGCCGACCTTTGTGATCGAGACCGGGCTGATGGCGCGGCTGGAGGCGGTGTTGGCCGGGCTGTCGGGGGGGGACGGGGCATGAGCGTGAGCGAGGCGCTGGTGCGTGCGGTGGCGGCGGCCGAGGCGCCGCGCGTGGCGGTGGTGCGCGGCGGCCGGGTGACGGCCTTTGACGGCACGACGCTGGAAGCGATTGGCATTGACGCAGTGGTGGGCGGCCGGGCGCTGGTGGGGCCGCGCGGCCAGGCGGCGGAGATCATCGGCTTCCGGGATGGCCGGGCGCTGCTGATGGGGCTTTCGTCGCTGGCGGCGGTGACGCCGGGGGCGGCGGTGGTGGCTGACGGTGTGGCGGCGGATGTGGGCGTGGGCGAGGCGCTGCTCGGCCGGGTGATTGATGGGCTGGGGCGGCCGCTTGACGGGCTGGGGCCGGTGCGCGCCCGTGCGCGGCGGCCGCTGGTGGGTGCGCCGGTGCCGCCGGGTGCGCGGGCGCGGGTGAAGCTGCCGCTGGCGACCGGGGTGCGCGCCATTGACGGCTTGCTGACGCTGGGGCGGGGCCAGCGGGTGGGGATCATGGCTGGGACCGGCGTGGGCAAGTCGGTTTTGCTGGGGCAGATCGCGCGCTGGGCGGTGGCCGATGTGGTGGTGATGGCGCTGATCGGCGAGCGGGGGCGCGAGATTTCCGATTTCGTCGAGACCGAGCTGTCTGGCCCGGCGCGGGGGCGGACGGTGACGGTGGCGGTGCCGGCGGGCGAGGCGCCGCTGCTCAGAGTGCGCGGCGCCGAGCGGGCCTTTGCCATTGCCGAGCATTTTCGCGACGAGGGGCGGCATGTTTTGCTGATTCTGGACAGTCTTTCACGGGTTGTGCACGGCGCGCGCGAAGTGGCGCTGGCGCGCGGCGAGAATGCGGGCGGGCGCGGCTATCCGCCCTCGGCGATGGCGCTGATTGCAGCCCTGGCCGAGCGCGCGGGCGGGGTGAAGGCGGTGAAGGGGGTGCGCGGCGGGGCGATTACCGCGATCATGACCGTGCTTGCCGAGGCGGATGACGGCGGCGATGCGGTGGTGGATGCGGCGCGGGGCGTGCTGGATGGGCATATCCTGCTGTCGCGCAAGCTGGCCGGGCGCGGCGGCTTTCCGGCGGTCGACCTCAGCGCTTCGGCGAGCCGGGTGATGGGCGATGTGGTGGGGCCGGCGCATCTGGCGGCGGCGGCGCGGTTCCGGCGGCTGAACGCGCTGATCGAGGACAACCGCGACCTTGTGTTGATGGGGGCTTATGCGCCGGGCAGCGACCCCGAGCTGGATGCAGCCCTTGCGCTGGCACCGCGGCTGGAGGCGTTTCGCTGCCAGGCGCGCGGGGCGCAGGCGCATTGGCACGAGACGGAGACCGGGCTTTTGGCGCTGACGGGTGCGGGAGAGGGCGCATGAGCGGGCGGCGGAAGGACGGCGACCAGCCGCTTGACCGGCTGGTGCGGGTCAGGCGGGTGCGGGCGCGGCAGGCGGCGGCCGCGCTGGGCCGGGTGCAGGCGCGGCAGTTGAGCGAGGCGGGGCTGCTTTCAAGGGTGCGCACGCTGCTGGCGCAGGGCGGGGTGCGGGCGGGCGAGGTGCGCGCGGCCGAGCTGAAGGCACGGCTGGCGAGCGACGAGATGCTGGCGCGGCTGGCTGCTGATGTGAGCCGGCGGCTGGGCGGGACCGACGAGGAGCGGGCGCGGCTGGGCGCGGCGCTGGGCCGGGCGCGGGCCGCGGTGGATGCCGCCGTGGAGCGGCGGGCCGAGCGCGAGAGCGGCGACGAGGGGAGCAGCGGGCGATGAGCGATCTGGCCGGACTTTTGGGCGGGGCTGTTTCGGCAAGCGGCGCCGGGCTGCTGACCGAGCTGAAGCCGCCTGCCGCCGGGCTGCTCGTGCCTGGGCTGCTCGTGTCTGGACACGTGGCGCAGGGCGAGGGCCGGGGGCCGTTGGCGGGCGCTGGCTGGACGGCGCGGGCGTTTGTGATGCCCGAGGCGGATATGGCCTTGCTGGCGACCGAAACGGGTGAGGATGGGCTGGCGGGCGCGGCGCCAGAGGCCGAGACGGCGATGCCGGCGTTTCTGGCCGGGCTGAGCGTGCCTGATGCACCAGCGACGGCGCGGCTGGCAGTGTTGGCGGAATGGCAGCGCATGGGGCCGGCTCTGGCTGCATCGATGGGGACGGCGGCCGGCGCGGATGTGCCGGAGGGAGGCCTGGAGGGTCTGGGTGTGCAGGAAGAGGGGGGTGAGGCGCTGGCCGAGCCCTTGCTGGCGGCGGAGCCTGGGCCGGGGACGGTTGGTCCGGGGGTGGTGACCCGGCCAGGCGGGCCAGGCGCGCGGTCGACGCTGCGGGGGATGTCCGGCGAGGTGGCTGAGCAGGCGGCGCCGGAATTGACGGCTGAAGCGGGGCCTTTGCTGGTGACGCCTGCGGCTGTGACGGGTGTTGCAGCTGAGCATGTGCGGACGGACGCCGGGTCACGCGCGTCGGCGCGGGATATGGCTGGGCCGGATGCGCAAGTGCGGCCGCGCGCCGGGCTTGTGGACGTGACGCTGCCGGTTTTGGCTGGGGCACGGGGGGGCGAGACGGTTGCTGGGCCTGATCGCGGGCGGCTGGACGTCGGGCCGAAGGTGCGCGTTGGGTTGCCGGAGGCCGGGACTTTGACGCTGCTGCAAGCGCCCATGGGCGCGGCGCAGGCGGCGCTGCCGCCGGCTTTGGACAATGAGGCGGCGGGGCCGGCTGTGCCGGCCATCATGGGTCCCGATGTGGTGGCCAGTCCGGCGTCTGTTGACCCTGATGGGGCTGAGGGCGACGACGCGGTGCGCCCTGTGTTGCGGCTGCTGACGCCGGTGGTGCGCGAGCTGGTTGCAGCGGCGGCTGGGGACGCTGGGCGCAGGGACGGGCTGGCGGCGCTGCAGGCGCCTCGGGAGACTGCAGCGGCGGCTGGGGCGGCGGCTGGGGCGGCGGCTGGGGCGGCGGCTGGGCGCGCGGCGGTGGCGACAGGCCAGGACACGGTGTTGGCGCCGGTGGGGCCGGGCGAGACGCGGCCGTTGGTACCACCGTCAGGGCTGTCGCCGCCGGTGCTGTCGCCGGTGCTGTCGCCGGTTCCGCCTCAGCTGCTGCCGCTTGCGGCTCCGGTGTCGCGCGCCCTGCCGCCTGTGGGCGAGGGCGCGGCGGCTGAGGTGCCGGTTTTGGCGGCCGAGAGCCTGTTGGCGTTGCCGGTTTCAGGGGGGACTGGTGCGGAGGCCTTGGGGGCGACGGCCTTGGCGCGGCCGGGCGGCGTGATGACGGCGATGGCCACAGCGGCTGCGCTGGAGCGGCCTTTGGTGGAAACGGCGATGGGGCCGGTGCGGATTTCGGTGGAGGGGGAGAGCGGCGCGCTGCGCGTGGTGTTGCGGGCGCCGGAACTGGCGGTGGCGGCGCTTGAGGGCGGGCGCGGGGCGCTGGCGGCGGCGCTGGCGGCGCAGGGCATGCGGCTGGAGACACTGGCGGTGCGGCCTGAGGCGGCCCTTCCGGTGTCGGCGGTGGTTTCGAGCGCGGCGCTTGGTGTTGTGGCGGGCGGCGATGTGGCGGCGGATGCGGGCGGGCGCGAGGCTGGTGAACGCGAGGGCAGCGGGCGGGACGAGATGCGCCACGAGGCGGGCCGGGATCAGGGCCGGGAGGCTGGCCGGGAAACGGGCCGGGAGCCGGGACGCGAGCCGGGACGGGAATTTGGGCGTGAGGCGCTGGCGCGGGCGGCGGCGCTGCGCGGCGACATGGGTTCAGCTGCGCGGGCTGGGGCCGTTCAGGGAACAGGGCGGCCGCGGGCTGCGGACCGTTTTGCGTGATGGGAGTTTGAAATGCCGGATGCTGTGATGGACGAAGCGGCCAAGGCTGGCGCCAAGCCGGTGAAGGCGAAGAAGGCCGGCGGGCTGGGCAAGACGCTGCTGCTCGTGCTCGGCTTTGTGCTGGCCGCGGGTGCGGCCGGGCTGGGTGCGGCGGTGGGCGTGGTGAAATTTGGCGGCGCGCTGATTGGCGAGGTCGCGGGCGGCGCGGCGGGCGGGGCGGGGCATGCGCCGGCACCGGCGCCGGTGGGGCCAGTGGAATATGCCGCGATCGAGTCGGCCTTTACCTCCAATCTCGTTGATACCGGGCGCTATTTGCAGGTGAAGATTTCGGTGGCGACGACGGCGGGCAAGCCGGTGGTCGAGGCGATGAAGACGCATGAGCCGGCGGTGGTTTCGGCGGTGCTGGCGGTTCTGGGCGAGGCGGGCGAGGCCGATGTCGGCTCACGGGCGGCCAAGACGGCGCTTTCGAACCGGGTGCGCGATGCGATCAACATGGTGCTGCGCGAGCGCGGGGTGACTGGAGAGGTCAGTGAGGTGCTGTTCACCTCGCTGGTGGTGCAGTGAGCGCGCTGCGCATCCGATCGGAAGCGGCGGCCGAGCTTTGGCCGGAGAGCTGGTTTCCGCGGCCGGCGGGAGATGCCGGGCTGTCACGCGACACGGGCGCGCTGGTGAGCGCCATGGGGCATCGGCTGGAGGCGCTGTTTGAGCGGCCTGTGCAGGCCTTGCCGGCGAGCGACGAAGAGGCCGAGGCGCTGGTGGCGCGCGGCGGAGCCAGACTGGCGGCGCTGCTGCTGTCGAAGCGGCTGGGCGGCGGCATGGACAAGGCCGCGCCTGGCAACCGGGTCTCGGGTGCGGTCTGGGCGCGGTTTCGCGGCGAGATTGAGACGGTTTTGCGCTCGGCGGCGCCCTGGCCGGCCGGGGTGGCGCGGCTGGTGCTGCTGGTGACGGTGGCTGGCGTTGAGGATCTGGTCGAGGTTCTGGCGCCTGACGTGGTGGCGGAGACGCCCCGGCCGGCGCGCGATGCGGCGAGTGCGGCGGTGCTGGGCCATGCGCTGGCGGCGGTGCCGATGCGGTTGCGGGTGGAGCTGGCGGCCGAGATGGTGAGCCTTTCCGCGCTGCTGCCGCTGCGCGCGGGGCAGGTTTTGGCGATTCAGCCGGTGGCTGAGATGCGGCTGCGCATGGGCGACCATGCGGTGGGCCGGGTGACGCTGCAGGCGCAGGCCGATGGACGGCAGGCGGCGACCCTTGTGGCGGTGGACGTGGACGGTTTGGACAATCTGGGAGAACGGACATGAATGCGATCAATCCGGGCGGGCTTTCCGCTGACGAGGCAGCGGGCAATGCCGGCTTTGATGCGGCGGTGGCGGGTGCGCTCGATCTGGGGGCCTTTGGCGGCATTGCGGTGCGGCTGTCGGTCGAGGTGGGGGCAGTCAGGCTTCCACTGCGCGATGTGCTGGGATTGCAGCCAGGTGCTGTGCATGCCCTTGACCGGCGGGTGGACCAGCCGGTGGATGTGCTGATCAACGACCGGCTGATCGCGCGCGGGGAGATTGTGACGATTGGCGAGCGCTTCGGGGTGAAGCTGACCGAAATCGTGCCGGGTGGGGCGGGCTGAGCCATGGTGGGCGAAGGGGCGCTGAGGGCTCAGGTGGTTCGGCTGGCGGACCGGGTGCGGGGCTTTGCCGTGGCCGCTGATGCCAGGCGCCATGCCAGGGTGGTGCAGACCGTGCCGCTGGGGCCGGGGAGCCGGCTGCTGGTGGTGGAGTTTGGCGGGCGGCGGCTCTTGATCGGGCAGGCGCGCGGCGGCCTGCTGCGGCTGGACGCGAGTGAGGCGGAAGCGTGAGCCTGTTGCCGCTCCTCGTGCAGGCGGTGCCTGCCGTGCCGGCTGTGCCGGGGCTTTCGGTGGCGCAGGCGGTGCCGAGCCTGAGTTCGGCATTGCAGATATTGCTGGTGATGTCGGCGTTGACGCTGCTGCCGGCGGCGCTGTTGATGATGACGAGCTTCACGCGGATCGTGATCGTGCTGGCGATCTTGCGGCAGGCGCTGGGGCTGGGGCAGAGCCCGCCGAACCAGCTGCTGGTCGGCATTGCGCTGCTGATGACGCTGTTCGTGATGCGGCCCGGGCTGGAACGGATCCATGACGAGGCCTATCGGCCGCTGATGGACGGGGCGATTGCTGCCGAGGTGGCGCTGGCGCGGACGGGCGATGAGCTGAAGGGCTTCATGCTGACGCAGACGCGCGAGGCGGACCTGCGGAAATTTGCCGAGATTGCGCGCGCCGGGCCGTTTCTGAGCCCCGATGATGTGCCGCTGCCGGTGGTGTTGCCGGCCTTTGTGGCGAGCGAGTTGAAGACGGCGATGCAGATCGGTTTTGTGATCTATCTGCCGTTTCTGATCATCGACCTGATCGTTTCGTCGATCCTGATGTCGATGGGGATGATGATGGTGTCACCCGCCACGGTGAGCTTGCCGGTGAAGCTGGCGCTGTTCGTGATGGTGGATGGCTGGACGCTGGTGTTGGGCGCGCTGGCCAAGAGCTTCGGGGGCGGATGATGCGGCTGGTGATGCTGGTGCAGGTGGCGGCCGACATGCCCGATGACCGGATGATGGCGGCGCTGGCGCGCGACGCGGTGCAACTGTTTGCCACGGGGGCGGCGACCTTTCTGGTGCCGGTGCTGATCGTGGCGGTGACGGTGGGGCTGGTGCAGACGATCCTGTCGATTTCGGAACAGAGCCTGTCGTTTTTGCCCAAGCTGATGGCGCTTGTGGTGATGATGGTGATTGCCGGCGAGCGGGTGATGCGGGCGCTGGCGAATTTTCTGGAGAGCGGGCTGATCGATATGGTCGGTGCGATCCGTTGAACGAGGGGCTGGCCTTTGACGGGCTGGACGCGATGCTGGCGTTCACTCTGGCGGGCGTGCGGCCGATGGTGATGATGGCGCTGCTGCCGCCGATTGCCGGCGCGCAGGTGCCCTGGACGGCGCGGCTGGCGGTGGTGACGGCGGTGGCGGTTCTGGCGACATTCGGGCCGAATGCGGTGCCGCTGGGGGCAGACGCGCTGCCGGGCGAGATTCTGGCGGGGCTTTTGGGCGGGTTGGCGCTGGCGGCGGCCTTTGCGGCAGCCGCACTGGCGGGGGAAATGGCGGCGAGCATCATCGGGCTGGGGTTTGCGAGCTTTCCCGGTGCGATGGGCAATGTGTCGGTGATCGGCAATTTCTACATGATGGTGATGGCGGTGGCCTGGCTTTCAACTGATGGCCATTTGCGGCTGATGGAGGGGATGCTGGCGGTGCCGCCGGGCTGGGACGAGCTGACCATGGGGCGGCTGGCGGGCTATGGCGGGGTGGTGTTTGAGGGCGCGCTGCGCATGGCGCTGCCGGTGGTGGGGCTGCTGTTGGTGGGCAATCTGCTGGTGGCGCTGGCGGTGCGTGCCGCACCCCAGCTGGGCGCGCTGGCGATCGGGCCGCCACTGCTGCTCTTGCTGATGGTCTGGGCGCTGCCGGTGTTGATGGACGGGCTGGTGGCGCGTGCGCGGGTGACGCTGGAGACGGCGGCGGTGCTGGCGGGCGGGTCATGAGCGGGGAGAAGACGCAGGCCGCAACGCCCAAGCGCCGGGCGGATGCGCTGAAGGAAGGCAATGTCTGGCAGCCGCGCGAGATCGGGCCGGCGGCGGCGTTCATTGTGGCAGCGCTGCTGGTGACCGCTGTGGGCGACTGGCTGTGGCGGCGGCTGGCGGGATTTCTGGCCGAGGCGCTGGCGGTGGCGGGCGACGGTGCGCAGGCGGCGCCCGAGGTGTGGCTGGGCTTTCTGGCCGGGCGGGTGCCGTGGCAGGGGCCGCTGGTGCTGGCGGTGTTGGTGATCTTGCTGACCGGCGCGCTGGCGCAAGGCGCGGCGCGGCATGTGTCTCTGAGTTTGTTGGCCCCGAAGCTGAACCGGCTGAGCCCGATCAAGGGCTTGCAGAAGATCTTCTCGGTGCAGGGGCTGGCGGGCGCGGGAACGTCACTGTTGAAGCTGGCGGTGATCGGCGGGACCGGGGCTTTTGTGCTCTTGCCGCTGCTGGCCGGGCTGGCCGAAGTCGGCGAGGGGCTGGGCGGGCTGGCGCTGCTGGGCGATGCGGTGGTGCGGCTGCTGGGGGCGGCGGCGCTGGCGATGACGGTGGTGGCGGCGGCCGATGCAGCGCTGACCTGGGGCTTGCGCGAGAAGAAGCTGAAGATGAGCCTTGATGAGGTGAAGCGTGAGAACCGGCAGGACAATGGCGCGCCCGAGCTGAAGGCGGCCATCCGGCGGGCGCAGATGGCGGCCTCGCAGCGGCGGCTGAAGACGGTGATGGCGGATGCCTCGCTGGTGGTGGTGAACCCGACGCATTTTGCGGTCGTGCTGCGCTACCGGCAGGGCGAGGACATGGCGCCGATTGTGCTGGAGCGGGGGCGCGAGGAGGCGGCGCTGGCCATCATTGCGGTGGCGCGCGAGCTGGGCACGCCGCTGGTACGCAGCCCGCGGCTGGCGCGCGCGCTGTTCTTTACCGGGCGCGCCGGGCAGCTGGTGCGCGAAGAGCTGTATCTGGCGGTGGCGACGGTGCTGGCTTTTGTGATGCGCTTTGGCGCGGGCGATGATGTGCCGCCGGTCGAGGTGCCGCCGGCCTTTGATTTTGACGAGCGCGGTGCGCGGCGCAAGCCGGGGGCGGCGCTGCCGTTATAGGGTCTGATGGACATTGACATCATCTCGCAGCTGGGCGCGGGCGCCGGCATCAACACCCGGGCGGTGATCGACGAGCTGGTGGGCGCGCAGCGCGAGGCGCAGACGGTGCCGCTCAATGACCGGCTGGAGGTGCTGAGCAGCCGGGTGGATGCGCTGGGGCAGCTGCGTTCGGCGCTGGAGGCGATCAGCGGGTCTTTGCAGGACCGGGTGCGGGCGGGCGACTTTGGTTTGCAGCCGGCGACCAGCGACCCGGCGCTGGTGGGGGTTTCGCGGCTGGGGAACGGGCCGGCGGAGGCCTATCGCTCGACGCTGGTGGTGGAGCAGCTGGCGGCCGGGCAGCGGCTGGTGGCAGCGCCCGTGGCCGCCGGCGATGCGCCGGTGGGCGAGGGCACGCTGAGTTTTGTGTTTGGCACGCGGACCGACCTTGGCGGCGGCGATTTCAGCTTTTCGGCCGGCGACGGCGCGAGCGACTTTTCGGTGGTGATCGGGCCGGAGAACAACACGCTTTCGGGGCTGCGTGATGCGATCAATGCGGCGTCTGACGGGACGGTGCGCGCCTCGATCGTGACCGGCACGGGCGGGGCCAGCCTTGTTTTGCGCGGGCAGGACGGGGCCGAGCGGGCCTTTGTGGTGAGTGCAGCGGAAAGCGTGGAGGTGCCGGGGCTGTCGGCTTTTGCCTATACGACCGGCAACCGGGCGCTCGAATTTTCGGCGGCAGCGAGTGATGCGCGGGTGATCTTCGACGGGGTGACGGTGACGCGCGCCAGCAATGAGATTGAGGGGCTGGCGGACGGGCTGCGGATCGAGCTCAATCGGACGACCGATGAGACCGGCATCGTGATCGGGGCGGTGCGCGATGCGGGTGCGCTGTCACAGACGTTGACGGATTTTGCCGACACGTTGGGGGCGATGCGGGCGCTGATCGGCGATTTCCGGCGCGGGGCGAGCGAGGGTGAGGACGCAGGGCCGCTGGCTGGCGACCAGACGGCGCGGGCGATGGACCAGGCGCTGGTGGCGATGCTGAATGCGCCGGTGGCGGCTGCGGATGGGCTGCGGCTGCGCGACCTTGGCATCGAGGTGACGCGCGAGGGGAGCATCCGCTTCAACGCGGCGCGTTTTGCCGAGGCGACGCCCGAGCAGCTGGGCCAGGCTGAGGCGCTTTTGGGCGCGCTTTCAGGCAGCGGCTTTGGCCAGGGGCTGGCGGCGCTGAGGCCGATTGCGGCGCTGGCGACGCCGGCGACCGAAGGGCTGGAGCGCGAGCGGCGCGGGGTCAATGAGGCGCTGGAACGGGCCGAGGCGCGGCTGACGAGCTATGAGGCGCAGCTGGTCAGGCAGTTTGCGGCGATGGATGTGCTGGTGGCGTCTTCAAAGGCGCTGGAGACGCAGCTGGAGCAGCTGGTGGACAGCTGGTATTCGCAGCGCCGCTAGTGATTAGCGCGTCCAAAGCTTTGGATCGCGCCCCGGCTGGCTGAGCAGCATCGAGCCGGAATGGATCTCGACGGTAAAGTCGTAGCTGTCTCCATTGTCGGCATCGAGGGTGAGGGTTCGGCCGATCATGGACCATCGGCCGCGTGATCGCGGCGGGGCCGAGTTGGCATCGCTCTGGCCGATCTGGTCGCCGCTGCTGTTGCGGTGGATCATGTTGACGAAGGACTGTGTGCCTTCGACATAGCGGCCATCGGCGCCGAAGTGCCGCGAAGTGGTGCTGGAATGATGGAAATCCCCGGAGGAATAGAAGCTGCTGTGATGCCATGAACCGACAAGGCGGCGATCGATCTGGCGCGGTGCTGGCGCGGGGGCGGCGGGGGCAGGTTGAAGCACCGGCTTCGGCGGGACGGCGGCTGCGGCTTCGAGGCGGGCGGACAGGGCGGTGACGACATCATCGCCAATGAGCAGGGCGGTGAAAGAGTTGAACTGGTCAATGTCGAAACTGTCGGGCAATGGCAGTCCGGCTCGCTTGCAATTGGCCAGCAGGGTTCCGACGACCCAGACATCGTCGAGCAGGCCGAACAGCCCGTGTTTCTGATCGTCGATTTCGTCATCAGGCTGGCGGACATAGCGTTCCGCCGCCGACAGCAGGGGCGCCAGTTCGCTGGCCACACCGACCTGGTCGGCCCAGCTTGTCATCAGGGCCATCATCTCGGGAATTGTGCGGATATAGTCTCGCAGCGTTTCTGCAAGGACGGGCGCTGTATCGGGGGCGAGGCCGCGCGCCTGCAAGGCAGCGGCGACCTTTGGTTCGAAGCGGCCCCTGTCAAGGGCTTCGATCCGCTCGATGGAGCGTGTCAATCGCTTGATGTCCATGCGGCGCTCCGGCTGATGGCCGAGATTATCATGGCGCGCGGCGAAGGTCAGCTTGTGATCTGCAGGCGGCGCATTTTTTCGATGAGGGTGGTGCGCTGGAGGCCGAGCAGGCGGGCGCTGCCAGCGATGGTGCCGCCGGCGGCTTCAAGGGCGGCGCGGATATAGGCGTGCTCGAGGTCGGCGATGAGCTGGCGCAGATCGACGCTCTGGCCCGGCTTGAGATCGGGAAGGACGGGTGCGGGTTCGGGCGTGCTGGTGCTGCACGGGGCGGCGCTGCGCGGGGGGCGGGCGCGGAGCAGCCTGGGGATCATGTCGAAGGTGATCGGATCAGTGAGGTGGCTGGCCTTGGCGCGCTCGATGATGTTGCGCAGCTCGCGGACATTGCCGGGCCAGCTGTGGGCGGCAAGCTCGGCCAGGGCGGAGGGGGTGAATTCCAGCACGGGGCCGGGGATGAGCGTGTTGAAATGGGCGATAAGCGGGGTGATGTCTTCGGGCCGGTCGGCAAGTGCGGGCATTTCGAGGCGGATGACGTCGAGCCGGTAGAGCAGGTCGGCGCGGAAGGCGCCGCGGTCGATGGCGGCGATGAGATCGACGCTGGTGGCAGCGATGAGGCGGACGTCGATGGCCAGCGGGATCATGCCGCCGACCCGCTCGACGATGCGGGTTTCAAGTGTGCGCAGCAGCTTGGCCTGCATGGCGGCCGACATGTCGCCGACTTCATCGAGGAAGAGGGTGCCGCCGTGCGCCGCCTCGAAGCGGCCGGCGCGGGCGCGGGTGGCGCCGGTGAAGGCGCCGGCTTCATGGCCGAACATCTCTGATTCGAGGAGATCGGGGGCGACGGCGGCGCAGTTGAGCGCCACGAACGGCGCGCCGGCGCGGCGGCTGCGCTGGTGGAGAAGCTGGGCGGCGACATCCTTGCCGGCGCCCGATGGGCCGGTGATGAGGACGGTGGCGTTGCTGTCGGCGACCTTCTCGATCTCCCGGCGGATGGCGACGATGGCCGGGCTGACGCCGACCAGCGTTGCGAATTGGCTGGGGGATTTCATGTGACGCTGTCGCATGGTCTTCCAATTGTTATTTTACAATTATCAAATGCTTACATGAAAATATTCACTAATAATCCACTAACTTATCCACAGGCGCGGATATTCATTGCGTATAAAAACTATCGTGAATAGTTATTAGCCAATTCCTCGCCGATATGGCCTTCACAATGGTGTTTTTCTGATGAGATACGACCAGATTGGAACGCGGCCGCCGGTTCGGGTGGCGGGTGAAACAAGCGATCTGCCGGCTGGCGGGCCGGGCTGGGTGGCGGTGGATGGTGAGGCATCGGCCGATGTCATCGTCGTTGCGTCGGACGGCGTGCCGCTGCCGGTGGGGCTGCCGTTGGTGGCGCTGGCGCGCGAGGACATGCCGGCCGCGCTGATCGATGCGGCGGATGCCGTGGTGTTTGCTGATGATGCGCCGGAGTTGATTGGTGCGATCTTTCAGCAGCTTTGCAGTGACGGAACCCAGGGACTTCGCGAGCGCGGCGCGGGCACGGCGCTGATTTCGGCGTTGAGTGCGGAAGCGGCGCGGATTGCCGATGCGCTGGCGCGGCTGGCGGAGGAGGGGGCGGGGGCGGCCGGTGGCGGGGGCGCGCCGGCGCGGATCGATGCAGCGATGGTGCGCGCACTGATCAGGCTACGGCAGGAGCGGGACCGGCATTTTCCGGCCGAGATCTTTGCCGACCCGGCCTGGGACATGCTGCTGGATCTGGCGGCGGCGCGGCTGGAGGGGAGCCGGGTATCGGTGTCGAGCCTGTGCATTGCGGCGGCGGTGCCGACGACGACGGCGCTGCGCTGGGTTCGCAGCCTGTCTGAGGCCGGGCTTTTCGTGCGCGCGACCGATGTGAATGATGCGCGGCGCACCTGGATCGGCCTTTCGGATGCGGCGCATGCGGCGATGATGGCCTGGCTGCGGCGCTTTGCGGCGGTGTTTTCCCCGCTATAGGCCCTCGCTCAGCGCATCATAGCGCGAGACGCGCGACAGGGCGGCGCGGGCGGCGGCCCTGGGGGTGAGGCTTTCGGTGTCGATCACCATGTCGGGCGAGGCCGGGTTTTCGAAGGGGGCGGCGAGGCCGGTCATGCCCTTCAACTGGCCTTCGCTGGCCCGGGCATAAAGACCCTTGGGATCGCGCGCGGCGCAGGTTTCGAGGCTGGCGCGGACATGGATGAAGCGCGCGGTGGGGCCGAGGATGCGGCGGGCGAGCACGCGCATGGCCTCGGAAGGCGTGATGACGGCGACGATGACATCGATGCCCTGACGGCTGAGGAGCGATGCGATTTCGGCGGTACGGCGGACATTCTCGCTGCGGTCCGCGTCGGAAAAGCCGAGATCATGGTTGAGACCCAAGCGGAGCGCGTCGCCGTCGAGGATGACGGAGGGGCGGTTCTGCTGCGCGAGCTCAGCCTTGATGTGTTGAGCGATGGTCGATTTGCCCGCACCCGAGAGGCCGAACAGCCAGAGCACGTCGCCAAGGCGGGGCGGCGCGCCGGTGGGGGTGAGGATGGCTTCGCCGGCGCGCGCTGCGCTTTGGCGGCTGGCTTCGCGGATCAGACCGGCGCCGGCAATGCGGCCGCCGCGCATCAGCACCGCGCGCCCGGTGGCGGCCTCGGGCTGGGCGGGATCGCAGGCCAGCGGCTGGGCGAGGCGGAGCACGACATCGGCGAAGCCGCCGGGGCCAAGCTCGCTGTCGATGAGCGCGCCGTCGCGGCGCTCGAGGCTGGCGAGATCGAGCGGGCGCTCGATGGCTTCGACATGGGCGCTGATGCTGGCCGAATGGACCCGCAGGGTGAGGCGCTCCTCGGCCATCAGCGGATCGCGGTCGAGCCAGAAGGCGCGCAGGCGGATGTGATCGACGAGCTGGGCGGCGCTGGTTCCGGATTGTTCATCCGGCACGATGAGCTGGCCGCGGCCGAGCAGCACTTCGGAGGCGAAGCGAATGGCGACGGCGGCGCCGACGCTGGCGGAAATGGCGCTTTTGCCGGCAATATCGAGCGCGGCGATGGTGGCGAGCTGGTTGGTGGGGAGAATGCGGACGCGCTCCCCGACGCGAAGGCTGCCGGCATCGAGCCGGCCGACGGCCCAGCGCTGGGCGCCGCGGCGATAGACGTCTTGCACCGCGAAGCGAAGCGGTTTGGCGGCCGGCGGCGCAGGCGGGGTGAGGCCATCGAGCGCTTCGATGAGGGTGGGGCCTTGCCACCAGCTGAGCGTTTGGCTGCGCTGGACGAGATTCTCGCCGTGGCGGGCGGCGAGCGGCAGGGTGACGGTGGCGCTGAGGCCGAGTGTGGTCAGCCAGGCGTCAAGCTCGGCCTTGAGGACGTCGAAGCGGGCCTGGCTGTGGCCGACAAGGTCCATCTTGTTGATGGCGACGATGAGCTGGCGCACGCCGAGCATGGACAGCAGCACCGAATGGCGGCGGGTCTGTTCGCCCAGCCCCTGTTCGGCATCGACGATGAGCACGGCGGCGGCGGCGCTGGCGGCGCCCGTCACCATGTTCCGCAGAAACTCGGCATGGCCGGGCGCGTCGATGATGACATAGGGGCGCGTGGGCGTGCGGAACCAGATGCGGCTGGTGTCGACAGTGATGCCCTGATCGCGCTCGACTTGCAGCGCATCGAGCAGGAACGACCATTCGATGGCGTCGCCGCGCTTGGCGGAGGCGGCCTTGGCGGCGGCGATCAGGCTGTCATCGACCGAGCCGGTATCGTGGAGCAGGCGGCCGATGAGCGTGGATTTTCCGTGATCGACATGGCCGACGATGACGATGGGAAGGGGCGTCTGGACGGTCATAGATAGCCTCCGGCGCGCAGGCGCTCGAAGGCGTCTTCGCTTTCATGGTCCATGGTGCGGCCGGCGCGCTCGGGGGTGCGGGTGACTTCGAGCTCGGCGATGATTTCGGCGATCGTGCTGGCGGTGCTGGGCACGGGCATGGTGATGCCCTGTTCGCCGAGGCTGCGGAAGCGCTCGCCATTGCGGGCGAAATAGAGCGGCACGACGGGGATGTTTTCACGCTCAATGTAGCGCCAGATGTCGATCTCGGTCCAGGCGAGCAGCGGGTGGACGCGGACATGGAGGCCGGGTTCGTGCGGGGCGGTGTATTGATCCCAGAATTCGGGGGGTTGATCGAGCGCGACCCAGCTGCCGTCGAGGGCGCGGGGGGAGAAGATGCGCTCCTTGGCGCGGGTGGCCTGTTCGTCGCGGCGGATGCCGACGATGAGACCGTCGAACTGGTGGCGCTCGAGCGCCTGGGCGAGGCCCAGCGACTTGCGCTGGGCGATGCGCGCGCCGGGCGGCAGCGTTGAGTCGGTGAGTTCGAGCGGCGGGCAGGCGTCATCGATGAGGGTCAGGCCCCATTCAGCGGTGTAGCGCTCGCGGAAGGCATAGGCTTCGGGGAATTCGAGGCCGGTGTCGAGATGGGCCACGGGAAACGGGATCTGGCCGAGAAAGGCCTTGCGGGCGAGCCAGATGAGGACGTTGCTGTCCTTGCCCAGCGACCAGAGCAGGGCGGGCTTTTCGAGCGCGTGCAGGGCCTCGCGCAGGATGAAGATCGACTGGGCTTCGAGCTGATCGAGATGGCTGCTCATGCGCTCGCTTTCGGTCTGGTGTGGATGCCGCATTCGCTCTTGGGCGCGCCGGCCCAGCGGCCGCTGCGGGGATCATCGGCCGTGCCGGGCGCAGTGCAGGGGGCACAGCCGATGGAGGCGAAGCCGCGCGCCACCAGCGGATGGGCCGGCAGGGCATGGGCTTTCATATGGCCTGCGATGTCCTGTGCTGTCCAGTGGGCGAGGGGGGTGAGCTTGAGGTGGGGGCCGTCGAGCTCGGCGGTGGGGACAGTGGCCCGGCCTTGCAACTGGTAGCGCTTGCGGCCGTTGATCCAGCCGGCGAAGGGCGCGAGTGCGGCGTCGAGGGGGACGACCTTGCGCAGGAAGCAGCAGCTGTCGGGGTCGCGGCTCCAGAGGGTGCCATCCGGATCATGGGCGCTGATGTCGCCGGGCTGGTGGCTCTGGATGTTGGTGAGGCCGAGGCGGGCGGCGAGCGCATCACGGTAGGCCAGCGTTTCGGGGAAGAGCTTGAGGGTATTGAGGAAGATCACGGGTGTGGCGGGGTCGATCTGGCTGACGAGATGGAGAAGCACGGCGGATTCGGCGCCGAAGGAGGAGACCAGCGCGATTTGGCCAGCGAGCGGCCCGGTGAGCGCGGCTTCGAGCTGGCCGGGGCCATCGAGCGCGGCGAGGCGCGCGGCTTCGGCAGCGAGGGGGGGCGATATGGCCATGGCGCGGCTTTGGCCACAGCCGGGGGGGCTTCAGCAAACAAGAAAATGCTTTGGCCGGTGTAGTGCGGCTAGTCCGTGGCGGGTGCGGGGCCGCTGGCAGCGCTGAGCGCGGCTTCGACATCGGCGCTGGCCTTGGCTTCGATGTCGGCCATGTTGGCAGCGTTGGTCTGGGCTGCACTTGGGGCCGTGCTGCCGGGCGGGCCGGCTTCGGGGCTGGCGCCCTCATCTTCTGAAGCGTTGCAGGCGGCGAGCAGAAGGAGGATGGAGGGAAGGAGCGCGCGCATATCGTGATGCTAGCTGAGGTGGAAGAGCGGGGGAAGCATGGGGATTTACAGCGAGCGGATATTTCCATGGTTGCTGGACCGGACGTTGTCGCACCCGCGCATCGAGGCGCGGCGGGCGGCGCTGGTGGGGCAGGCGGCGGGTGAGGTGCTGGAGATCGGCTTTGGCTCCGGCGCGACCCTGCCTTTTTATGACCCGGAGAAGGTGACGCGGCTGACCGTGGTCGAGCCTTCGGAGGGGATGAACCGGCGGGCGGCGGCGCGGACCGCGCAGAGCCGGATCGCGGTGCGCTCGGTGCCGGGGGCGGGCGAGCGGCTGCCCTTTGAGGATGCCAGTTTCGATACGGTGGTGGTCTGCCTGACGCTGTGTTCGGTTGATGATCCGATGGCGGTTTTGGGCGAGGTGCGCCGGGTGTTGCGCGCGGGCGGGCGCTTTCTGTTTCTGGAGCATGTGCTGAGCGCGGACGCGGGGCGGGCCAAGTGGCAGCGGCGGCTGACGCCGGTGCAGAAGGTGGTGGGCGTGGGCTGCCATCTGGACCGCGACACCGCCGCGATGGTGCGCGCCGCCGGCTTTGCGCTGGGGCCGGTGGCGGCAGAGGAGGAGCGGGCCTTTGGCGCGCTGGCGCCGCTGGCGCCGCTTATTGCGGGGGCGGTGTCGCGCTAGCAGGGGCGGGGGTGAATTCGTCGCTGAATTCGTCGCTGAACTCGTCGTTCTGGTCGGCTGGTTCCGGGGGCAGCGGGGGGTTGCCATAGTAGAGCTGGGCGCGGCGGTTTTGCAGCCAGGCGGAGCGGACCAGGGCATATTCATCGAGGCTGCCGGCGAGCAGACCGTCGCCGCCGAGATCGATGACGCGGGAGCGGACGTTGATGACGCGCACGCCGACCTGGCCGCCGCGCCAGAAGATACTGGGGCTGAGCGTGGCGTTGCGAACGAAATCGGATGGATCGACGATGAAATCGAGCGGCGTGGCGAGGCCGTCCCGCAAGCTGGAGGGGCCGAAGAAGGGCAGCATGACGAAGGGGCCGGACTTGACGCCCCACTGGGCGAAAGTCTGGCCCCAGTCGGTGGGCTGGCGGGGACGGCCCAGCGCTGTGGCATGGTCGGCGATGCCGCCGACGCCCAGCGTGGAATTGATGAGAAAGCGATCGAGCGACTGGAAGGCGCGCTTGATCTTGCCCTGGAAGAGATAGTTGAAGAAGTTTTGCGGCTCGCCGTAGTTGCTGAAACCGTTGGTGATGGCGGTGCGGCCGGCCTGGGGGACGGTGGTGCGATAGACGCCAGTGATCGGCTTGATGAGGTTGCTGTCGAGGTCCTTGTTGAAGGCGTAGATCTTGCGGTTGCTGGCCTCCCAAGGGTCCTGCTCGGCGCGTTCGAGGCTGAGCGATTGGGGGGTGGCGCAGGCGGACAGGGCGAGAGCAAGGATCGATAACAGGGCAAGACGCATTTGCCAGCGTTTGCATGGGCGCTGGATTGGTGCAAGTCACAACTCGCTTGACAGACATAAAGGTATCTTTATGTCTTTATGTCATGGAAAGCCTGTTGGACGTCTTTCGCGCTGTGGCGGACCCGAGCCGGGTGCGGATTCTGCTGCTGCTTGACCAGATGGAGCTGTCGGTGGGCGAGCTGGCGGTGGTGCTGGGGCAGAGCCAGCCGCGCGTTTCAAGGCATGTGCGGATTTTGGCGGAGGCAGGGCTGGTGAGCCGGGCGCGCGAGGGGGCCTGGGTGTTTGTGCGGCTTTCAGGGCGGGCGCGGCCGGTGATGGCGGCGATGCGGGCGCTAGGCGATATCGAATCGATTGGCGCTGAGGACCGGGCGCGGCTGGCGGTGGTGCGCGCCGAGCGGGCGGTGGCGGCGGACAGCTGGTTTGCCGCGCATGCCGAGGATTGGGACCGGGAGCGCAGCCTGTTCAGCCGCGAGGCGGATGTGGAGGCGGCGATCTTGGCGGCGCTGGGCGACCGGCCGCTGGGCGACCTGATGGATGTGGGCACCGGCACCGGGCGGATGATCGAGCTTCTGGGGCCGCGCGCCGAAACCGCGCTGGGCATCGACCGTAGCCCGGAAATGCTGCGCCTCGCGCGCGGGCGGATCGAGGCGGCGGGCTTGCGCCGCGCCGAGGTGCGCAGCGGTGACATGTTTTCGCTGCCCGGCATCGACGGCAGTTTCGATACGGTGGTGATGCATCAGGTGCTGCATTTTGCCGATGATCCGCCCGCTGTGGTGGCCGAGGCGGCGCGGGTGCTCCGCCCCGGCGGGCGGCTGCTGATTGTGGACCTGGCGGCGCATGACCGCGAGGCGCTGCGCAGCGAGCGGCGGCATGTGCGGCTGGGCTTTGCGGCCGCACAGCTGAGCGACTGGATGGCGGCGGCGGGCTTGCGGGCCGAGGTGGCGGCGCATCTGCCGGCGCCCGAGGCGCTGGCGGTGACGGTTTGGCTCGGCGAGAAAATTGCTGGTGAAACAGCGCGTGTTGTGAGGAGTGTGGCGTGAATTTCGAATCCTGTCTGGGCGACATCGGCGTCAGTTTCGAGTTTTTTCCGCCGCGCAGCGAGCCGATGGCAGCGACGCTGTGGGAGACGTTCGAGACGCTTTCGCCGCTGGCGCCGCGCTTTGTGTCGGTGACCTATGGGGCGGGCGGGACGACGCGTGAGCGCACCCACCGCACCGTGGCGCGGATTGCCGGCAGCGGCGTGCCGGTGGCGGCGCATCTGACCTGTGTGGGCGCGAGCCGGGACGAGATTGCGGCCATTGCCGAGGATTATTGGGCGGCGGGCGTGCGCCATATCGTGGCGCTGCGCGGCGACCCGCCCAAGACGGCGGATGGTACGAACGCGCACTTTGAGGCGCACCAGCAGGGCTATGCCAATGCGGCCGAACTGGTGGCGGGGCTGAAGCGGCAGCATGACTTCGAGATTTCGGTGGGATGTTATCCGGAAGTGCATCCCGAGGCGGCGAGCGCGGCGGCGGACCTGGAGGCGCTGAGGGCCAAGATCGGCGCCGGGGCGAGCCGGGCGATCAGCCAGTTTTTTTTCGAGCCGGAGACGTTTTTGCACTTCCGCGACCGGGTGGCGGCGGCGGGGATTTCGGCCGAGCTGGTGCCGGGCATCTTGCCGGTGACCAATTTTGCCAATCTGAAGCGGATGGCGGAGCCGTGCGGGACGGCGGTGCCCGACTGGATGGCGCGGCTGTTTGACGGGCTGGATGACAAGCCGGCGGCGCGGCAGCTGGTGGCAGCGACAGTGGCGGCCGAGCTGTGCCGCAAGCTTTACGCGGAAGGGGTGCGGCATTTTCATTTTTACACGCTCAACCGGGCCGAGCTTGGCTATGCGATCTGCCATATGCTCGGGCTGCGGCCGCAGGCGGCGCAGGTGGCGGCATGAACGCGGCGGACGCACTGCGCAGCGCAGCAAAGGCGCGGATTTTGATCAAGGACGGGCCTTATGGCACCGCCGTGCAGGCGCTGGGGCTGGCCGAGGCTGACTATCGCGGTACGCTTGAGCTGAACCGTGACCAGAAGGGCAACAACGACCTGCTGAACATCACCCGGCCCGCCGATATCGAGGCCATTGCCCAGTCTTATGTCGAGGCGGGCGCGGACATATTGGCGACCAATACCTTCAACGCCAACCGGATCAGCCAGGCCGATTATGGGGCCGAGCATCTTGTGCGCGAGATCAATCTGGCGGCAGCGCGCATCTTGCGCGCGGTGGCGGACCGGGCCGAGGCGGCGGACGGGCGGCGGCGCTTTGTGGCGGGCGCGCTGGGGCCGACGAACAAGACGCTCTCGCTGTCCCCCAAGGTCGAGGACCCGGGCTTTCGCGAGGTGGATTTTGACGGTGTGAAAGCGGTTTACCGCGAGCAGATCGATGCGCTGCTGGATGGCGGCGTGGACTTTATCTTGATCGAGACGGTGTTTGATACGCTCAATGCCAAGGCGGCGGCTTTTGCTGCGGCCGAAGCCGGCGATGCGCTTGGGCGTGAGGTGCCGGTGATGATGTCGATGACGCTGACCGACCTTTCGGGGCGCAATCTTTCAGGACAGACGGTGGAGGCCTTCTGGCATTCGGTGCGCCATGTGAAGCCGGTGACGGTGGGGCTGAACTGCTCCTTTGGCGCGACCGAGCTCAGGCCGCATGTGCAGGCGCTGAGCGGGGCGGCGGATACGCTGACGATGGTTTATCCCAATGCCGGGCTGCCCAACGACCTTGGCGCCTATGACGAGCTGCCGGAGACGACGGCGAAGCTGATCAGGGATTGGGCCGAGCAGGGGCTGATCAATATCGTGGGCGGATGCTGCGGCACCACGCCGGCACATATTGCCGCTATGGCGCGCGCTGTGGAAGGACTGGTGCCGCGGCAAGTGGTTGAGAAGCCAGTGATGATGCGCTTGTCTGGGCTGGAACCGGCGAGTTTTGCGGCATGAGCGAAATGTTGCAGGACGCAGGGCCGGTGCGCCGGTTCATCAATGTTGGCGAGCGGACCAATGTGACCGGCTCGGCCAAGTTCAAGAAGCTGATCATGGCCGGGGATTTTACCGCGGCGATCGAGGTGGCGCGCGAGCAGGTGGAGAATGGCGCGCAGATTCTGGACGTGAACATGGACGAGGGGCTGCTCGATTCAGAGGCCGCGATGGTGACCTTTCTGAAGCTGATTGCGGCCGAGCCGGACATTGCGCGCATTCCGGTGATGGTGGACAGCTCGAAATGGTCGATCATCAAGGCGGGGCTGAAGTGTCTGGCGGGCAAGGGGATCGTCAACTCGATTTCGCTGAAGGAAGGCGAGGCGGCGTTTCTGGCCCAGGCGCGCACGGTGATGCGCTATGGGGCTGCGGCCGTGGTGATGGCCTTTGACGAGAAGGGGCAGGCGGATACGGCGCAGCGCAAGGTGGAGATTTGCGAGCGGGCCTATCGGCTTTTGACCGGCATCGGCTTTCCGCCGGAGGACATCATCTTCGACCCCAATGTGTTTGCCGTGGCGACGGGCATCGAGGAGCATGACAATTACGGCGTCGATTTCATCGAGGCGACGCGCGAGATCGTCAAGCGCTGCCCGCATGTGCATATCTCGGGCGGGGTTTCGAACCTCAGCTTCTCGTTTCGCGGCAATGAGCCGGTGCGGCGCGCAATGCATTCGGTGTTTCTCTACCATGCCATTCAGGCAGGCATGGACATGGGGATCGTCAATGCCGGCCAGCTTGATGTCTATGAGACGATCGACCCCGAGCTGCGCGAGGCGTGCGAGGATGTGGTGATGAACCGGGTGCCCAAGGGTACCAATCTCTCGCCGACCGAGCGGCTGCTGGAACTGGCGGACCGGTTCAAGGGCGGCCCGGCGACGGCCAAGGCAACGGCGGAATGGCGAAGCTGGCCAGTGGAGAAGCGGCTGGCGCATGCGCTGGTCAATGGCATTGATGCCGATGTGGTGGCCGATACCGAGGAAGCGCGGCATCTGTTTGCGCGGCCGATCGAGGTGATCGAGGGGCCGCTGATGGCGGGCATGAATGTGGTGGGCGACCTGTTTGGCGCGGGCAAGATGTTCTTGCCGCAGGTGGTGAAGTCAGCCCGCGTGATGAAGAAGGCGGTGGCGCATCTGCTGCCCTATATCGAGGCGGAGAAGCAGGAGGGCGCGAGCACCAAGGGCCGGATCATCATGGCCACCGTGAAGGGCGATGTGCATGACATTGGCAAGAACATCGTTGGCGTCGTGCTTCAGTGCAACAATTTCGAGGTGATCGACCTTGGCGTGATGGTGCCGTTTCAGACGATTCTGCAGGCGGCGAATGACCATAAGGCCGACATGATCGGGCTTTCGGGGCTGATCACGCCCTCGCTCGACGAGATGGTGACGGTGGCGAGCGAGATGGAGCGCGCCGGCATGACCATGCCGCTGCTGATTGGCGGGGCGACGACGAGCCGGGTGCATACAGCACTCCGGATCGCGCCGGCCTATTCGGGGCCGGTGGTGCATGTGCTCGATGCGAGCCGCGCGGTCGGGGTGGCGGGCACGCTGGTGTCGGACACGCTGCGCGATGATTTCGTGGCGCAGACGGCGGCGGATTATGAGCTGGCGCGGGCGCGCCATGGGCGTGGGCAATCGGTGCTGGAGAGCCTCGAGGCGGCGCGGGCCAATGCGTTTGCGCCCGATTTCGAGGCGCATCCGGTGGTGCGGCCGAAGTGGACCGGGGTGCGCAGCATCGAGGATGTGACGGTTTCGGACCTGGTGCCCTATATCGACTGGACGCCCTTCTTTCGCGCCTGGGAGCTGGCGGGCAATTATCCGGCGATTCTGGATGACGACATTGTGGGCGCGCAGTGCCGCGAGCTGTTCGGTGATGCGCAGGCGATGCTGGCGCGGATTGCCGAGGAAGGCTGGCTGCGGCCGCGCGGCGTTTTGGCGATCTGGCCGGCGCGGCGCGAGGGTGATGATGTCGTGCTCTTCGAGGATGAGGCGCGCAGCAAGAGTTTGGCCCGGCTTCCTTTTCTGCGTCAGCAGGTGGCCAAGCGCGAGGGGCGGGCGAACTCGTGTCTGGCGGATTTTGTGCACCCTGAGGCCGATTGGCTGGGTGGCTTTGCGGTGTGTGCGGGCGAGGGGATTGATGCGCATCTGGCGCGCTTCAAGGCCGAGCATGATGATTATCAGGATATCTTGCTGAAGGCGCTGGCGGACCGGCTGGCCGAGGCCTTTGCCGAATATCTGCATGAGCGGTTGCGGCGGGACTATTGGGGCTATGCGGCCGATGAGGCACTGTCGAACGAGGATCTGATCCGCGAGCGCTACACGGGCATCCGGCCGGCACCGGGCTATCCGGCCTGTCCGGAGCATAGCTTGAAGTCGATCCTGTTCGAGCTGATGGATGTGGAGGCGCGGGCCGGGATCACGCTCACCGAAAGCTTTGCGATGTGGCCGACGGCGGCGGTTTCGGGCTTTTATTTCGCGCACCCAGAGGCGCATTATTTTGGCGTGGCGCGGATCGGGCGCGACCAGCTGGCGGACTATGCGGCGCGGCGGGGGGTGAGCCTGGAGGAGGCGGAGCGGCTGTGCCGGCCGAACCTGGACTGAGCGCTATTTGAGGATACCGAGGACCGATTTGGCAGCGCCGAGCGGATTGGCGCGCAGGGCTGTCTCTTCGCGGCCGATGTAGGTGAAGATGCCGTCTGCAGTCTTTTGGGTGACGTAATCGTTGATGCTGTCGTCAGTCATGCCGAGCGATGAGAGCTGCTTTGTCTGCTTGAAGACGCCGGCGCTGGAAAGCGCGGAGCGGACGAGCGGGGCGAGCTTGGCGTTGACCTCGCTGCCGGCGCTGCGCTGGAGATAGTCGGTGGCGGCGGTGCCGCCGCCGGTGGCGATGCCGGCCATGTCGGTGACGCTCATCTTGTCGATAGCAGCGCGGAAGATGGGCTTGGCTTCGCCGGCGGCGGCACCGGCGGCATCGTTGAGAGCGGTGGTGAGATCGGGCATGCCGGCGGCCTGGGTGGCGAATTTCGACAGGCCGCCGAGATTGACGCCGCCGACCTTGCTTGAAGAGCCGGGCAGGCCGATGCGGATCGCCTCATCGGCGGCGAAGGCGCCGGGCTTGGACAATTTGTCGAGCGCCGCATCGGATGCTTGCCCGAGCAGGGCGGTGGGCGACGGCTGCGCCAGGGCGGCTGCGGGAAGGAGAAGGGCGGCGGCAGCGAGGGGAAGGAATTTCATCATGGCCTGGTCTCCTTTGTCTCAGTCCTTGGCGATCTTGTCCTGCGTCTTCGTATCGAAATCGGAGGCGTCGTGACGTTCACGCAGCTGGGCTGAGGGCTCACCGAAGGCGCGGTTGACGATGCGGCCACGCCTGACGGCGGGGCGGGCGGCGAGCTGGTTGGCCCAGCGGATGACGTTTTTGTATTCATGGACCGAGAGGAATTCGGCGGCGTCATAGGCGCCCGAGGTGACGACGAGGCCATACCAGGGCCAGATCGCCATGTCGGCGATCGTGTATTCGGTGCCGGCCATAAATTCATGCTCGGCGAGGTGCCGGTCGAGCACATCCAATTGGCGCTTGGTTTCCATGGCATAGCGGTCGATGGCATATTCGATCTTGATCGGCGCATAGGCGTAGAAATGGCCAAAGCCGCCGCCGAGGAAGGGCGCGCTGCCCATCTGCCAGAACAGCCAGTTGAGCGTTTCGGTGCGCGCTGTGCCGGATTTCGGCAGGAAGGCGCTGTCAAACTTTTCGGCCAGATACATGAGGATGCTGCCGCTCTCGAAGACGCGGGTGGGCGGGCTGGTGCTGTGATCGACGAGGGTGGGGATCTTGCTGTTGGGGTTGGCGGCGACGAAGCCCGAGCCGAACTGCTCGCCCTTGCCGATATCGATCAGCCAGGCGTCATATTCCGCGCCCTCATGGCCGAGTGCCAGCAGCTCTTCGAGCATGATGGTGACCTTCTGGCCATTTGGGGTGCCGAGCGAATGGAGCTGGAGCGGATGCTTGCCGACCGGCAGCTCCTTGTCATGGGTGGCCCCGGCAATGGGGCGGTTGATGCTGGCGAAGCGGCCGCCGCTTTCCTTGTTCCAGGTCCAGACCTTGGGGGGGACATAGTCGGTCATGTGGCTTGCTCCTCACGCTCCGGTCATATTGGAGACAGGCCGGTCGCAGGGCAACGGGGTTCAGGCGAAGAAATTGTTTGACAGCAGAAACCGGCGTACGGCGGGATCGTGGCTGAGGCCGGCGGCTCTTTCTGCCGCTGCGCGCGCGGCCTCGGCCTGACCGGATGCGTGGAGCGCCCGGGCGCGGGCTGCCCACCAAGGCTGATGGCTGACGCACGCAACTGACAGCGCATCAAGGGCTGCCAGGGCCGCGGCGGGCGCTCCGGCTTCAGTCAGGGCAGCGGCGCGGGCGATGGCGGCGCCGAGGCTGGGGGCCTCGGCCAGCAACTGATCATAGAGACTGATCAAGGGGCCATGGAGGGTTTGGCCGGTCATTCGCTGCTGCGTGTGCAGCGACTGGATGGCGGCTTCGAGCTGGAAGCGGCCGGGGCGGTGGGCGCGGGCGGCGGCGCTGAGCAGCGCTTCGGCCTCGGCGAGCTTGCTGCCGTGCCATAGCTTCGGGTCTTGCTTGTGGAGCGGCACAAAGTTGCCGTCGGCGGTGCGGCGCGCCGGCTGGCGGGCCTCGCAGAACAGGATGAGCGCCAGCAGACCTTGCGATTCCGGCTCATGCGGCGCCTGTTCAAGCAGGAGCCGCGCCAGAAAGCTCGCTTCGGGGGCGAGGGCGGCGAGCTTGGCATTGTCTGTCGTCAGTGCGTCCCAGCCAGTACCATAGGCGGCGTAGATCGCCTGACGCACAGCATGCAGGCGCGCCGCGCGCTGCTCGGGCGCGGGGATGGTGAAGGCAATACCGGACTGGCGGATGCGCGACTTGGCGCGGACCAGCGCCTGCCCCATGGCCGAGGGTGTGACCATGAAGGCGGCTGCGATGCGCGCGGCATCAAGGCCGAGCACGGTTTGCAGCATCAAGGGCGCCTGCACCGCCGGCGCGATGCCGGGATGGGCGCAGACGAAAAGCAGCTTCAGCCGCTCGTCGGGAAAGTCGGGCGCGTCGGCGGCGGCGCGCTCTTCGGCCAGCTGCAGCAGCAGGGCCTCGCTGGCGGTGGCGGTTGCCGCCCGGCTGCGGGCAGCCCCCAGGTTGCGCCGCGCAGCGGTAAACAGCCAAGCGTCCGGATTGTCCGGCACGCCTGATGCTGGCCAGGATGCGAGAGCCGATGCAAAGGCGGCGGCCAGTGCATCCTCGGCGGCTGCGATGTCACGCGAGCGGCTGGAGAGGAGCGCCAGAAGCCGGCCATAGGCCGTGCGCGCCGCATGCTCGGCCGTGTCGGCGGGCGTGCGGCGCGCGGTCATGTCGGCCTCAATTTCCCGGCGGGCTGGGCATGACCGGCCGGATCTCGACCGATCCGGCAGCAGCACAAGGCGCGCGCGCTGCCCATTCAAGGGCGGCATCGAGATCGGCCACGTTGATGACGACATAGCCGCCAAGCTGCTCCTTGGTGTCGGCGAAGGGGCCGTCATGGACCTGCCATTTGCCATTTTCGATGCGCAGCGTGGTGGCGGTATCAGGGGGCAGGAGGCCATTGCCACCGACCATGACGCCAGCAGCGGACATGGCCCCCATATAGGCTGTCCAGGCGCCCCAATAGGCATCTGCATCAGCGGCGCCACGGCGCTGCATTTCGCTCGGTTGTTCATGATAAAGCAGCGTAAATTGCATTGTCTGGTCCTTTTCTCGGCATGGCCAGCGGGATTTGCTGACGATGCGATGAGCGGCGGGACGGGGCGATTCAGACAGACAAGGGCAAGAAATCAATCATCAAGGGCAGCGTAGGTGAGGGTGCGGATTTCGCGGCGGACGGGATAGGTGCTGGACGGGATGAGCTGGGTCATGAAGATGGCGGTCAGGTCTTCTTCCGGGTCGATCCAGAAGAAGGTGCTGGCGGCGCCGCCCCAGAAGAAGTCACCATCGGAGCCGGGGATGAGGGTGCGCGCGGCGTTGGTGTTGACGGCGAAGCCGAGGCCGAAGCCGACGCCTTCATAAGTGGCTTCCGAGTACATCGAGCGCGACAGCGTCGGGAGATCCGCACCGCCGGGGAGGTGGTTGGCGACCATGAGATCGATGGTCTTGCGGCTGAGAAAGCGGTGGCCGCCGAGCGTGCCGCCCATCAGCATCATGCGGCAGAATTGCAGATAGTCATGCGCGGTGGAGACGAGGCCGCCGCCACCCGAGATGAAGTCGGCGGGCTTAAGGAAGGTGGAGGTCTGGCCGTCGTCCTGCAGCTCGAGGCCGCCGGTTCGGGTCGGCTGATAGCAGCTGGCGAAGCGGTGCGCATGGCCTTCGGGCACGTGGAAGCCGGTGTCCTTCATGCCAAGCGGGTCAAGCAGCCGTTCGGCGAGAAAGCGCTCGAAGGGCTGGCCGCTGACGACCTGCACGAGCCAGCCGACCACATCGGTGGCGACCGAATAATTCCACGCTTCGCCCGGCGCGAATTCGAGCGGCATGCGGGCGAGGCTCTCGATCATGTCGGCAAGGGTACCGGCTTTTTCGACCTCGCCGATGCGCGCCGCGCGGTAGGCGGCGTCGACATTGGTGCGCAGCTGGAAGCCATAGGTGAGGCCGGCGGTGTGGCGCATGAGGTCGATGACCTGCATGGGGCGGGCGGGGGGGCGAGTCAGGAAACCGGCCTCATGGGTGCCGGCGACATAGACGCCGAGATTCTTCCAGGCCGGGATGAATTTGTGGACGGGATCATCAAGCGCGATGCGGCCTTCCTCGACGAGCATCATCAGCGCCACCGAGGTGAGCGGCTTGGTCATGGAATAGATGCGGAAGATCGTGTCTTCGGCGATTTTTGTGCCGCGCTCAAGATCGGCATGGCCCTGGAGGCCGAGATGCTCGATCTCGCCGTGGCGGGCGATCAGCGTGAGGGTGCCGGGCAGGCGGCCGGGGCCGACGTATTTTTCGGTGAGATGGGCTTCGAGGCGGGCCAGGCGCTTGGGGTGGAAGCTCATGCTCAGAAGGTCGGCTGGTCGTAGCGGCGCGGGGCGATCTCGCTGTGGAGCTTGACGATGGCATCCGAGCCGCTGGTCTTGCACCAGCCCGGGACAACGGCATGGACAACGCATTTGAGGCTGGCGACGAACAGGCGGCTGGCGACGCCGAGTGATGCAGCCATGTGCTGGGGGTAGGTTTCGCCGACGGTGCGGGGATGTTCGAGGAACAGACGATCGAGCATGGGGCCTCCTGCTGGGCGGTGGGTGAGGGATAGCTTGCAGGCGGCCTGGGGGCAATGGTCTGGTCTTGCGGCTTGGCAAGCTGGCCCTGCGTGGATATGCCGGGAACAGGGGCGGTTAGCTCAGTTGGTAGAGCATCTCGTTTACACCGAGAGGGTCGGCGGTTCGAGCCCGTCACCGCCCACCATGGCTGGCCGCGATGGTCTGTTTGTCCGAGGGGGGTTGCCTTGCTGACACTGTTTTATTCGCCCTTTCATACCTTCATTCACAAGGTGCTGGTGACGGCGCATGAATGCGGGCTTTGGGATGATATTGATTTTGTTGCCACCTTTCCGTTCAAGAATCTGGAGGGCGAGGATCAGGGCGACGCCTATGACATTTCGGCGCTGAACTCGCTCGACAAGGTGCCGACGCTGGCGACTGAAACGGGGCAAGTGATTTATGGCAGCCAGGCGATCTGCGAATTTCTGGATGCGAATTCAAAGGCGCGGCGCATGTATCCGCCGCCGGGGCCTGGGCGCTGGGAGGCGCTGACCCGGCTGGCGACGGGCGACACGATTTTCGAGACGACGGTGCAGATGGTGGCCGAGCAGTGGCAGCCCAAGGAGCAGTGGAACATGCGGGTGTTCCAGTCATTGTGGCCGAAATATATTGCCGCCCTCGATCGGCTCGACCGCGAGGCGCGCGGCTGGCGGGATTTCGATGTTGGCCATGCCGCGCTTTTGCATGCGATCAGCTATCTGGGGTTTCGCGCTGAATTCTATGAGGCCAAGGACCCCATTCACCCGAATTTCAACTGGCGCGAGAACCGACCGGCGCTTTCGGACTGGTTTGACGAGGCGATCACCCGGCCTTCGGTGCTGGCGCATTACAACCGGGACTTTTCGGGCGACACCAGTGCGGCGCGGTGTCAGGAGGCGGTGCGCCGTGTTTTGGCGCTGCAGGAGGCGCATCGGGCATGATCGATTTCTATTTCTGGCCGACCCCCAATGGCTACAAGATCGCCATCGCGCTGGAGGAATTTGGCCTCGATTATGCGGTGAAGCCCATCAACATCCTGAAGGGCGAGCAGCATGATCCGGCCTTTCTGGCGATCAGCCCGAACAACCGGGTGCCGGCGATTGTTGACCATGACGGGCCGGGCGGGGCGCCGCATGCGGTGTTCGAATTCGGGCGCGATCCTGCTGTATCTGGCGGCCAAGACCGGCAAATTCTGGCCTGAAGACGCGGTGAAGCAATCTGTGGTGACGCAGTGGCTGTTTTTCCAATGCGCCAATGTCGGGCCGATGTTTGGCCAGTGCGGGCATTTCCGCGGCTATGCGGACCAGAAGATCGACTATGCGATCAATCGCTATCAGGGCGAGACGCGGCGGCTCTATGGGCTGATCGACCGCGAGTTGGCGAAGAAGCCGTGGATTGCCGGCGATGACTACAGCCTGGCCGATATGGCGACCTATCCCTGGATGGTGAGCGGGCAGCAGGCGCTGCACGGCATCGACATTGGCGAGTTTCCGCATGTGGCGCGCTGGCTGGAGGCGGCGGGCGCGCGGCCAGCGGTGCAGCGCGGCATGGCGGTGATGGCGGCGGCGATGAAGATCGGCAATCCGACCGAGGAGACGCGCAAGGCGTTCTTCAACCGCAGCTGAGGCCGGTTTTTCCTGGTTGTTCGGCCGGTCGGCATGTAAATAAAATGTAATATTGCATTTTCGCGACAATTCGCCTGCTGTCTCGCGGCGATAGCGTGTTGCATATTTCCAACACATCAAGTCGATCTGCCGCGCCTTGGCCGGCATCAGGCTTGCGGCTGTTCCCATGTCACGAAATTTACACATGGTCACCCTATCTCGCGCCTCATCTCGAACAATTGGGGCACCTGACCATGATCAATGATTTCTCGCTTCGTGGCCTTCTTCTGCTTGGCACGGCCATGGCGACGGCCTTTGGCGCCACCGCGGTGCAGGCCCAGCAGGCTGCCCCGGATGATGAGGAAATCATTGTGACCGGCTCGATCGTGGCGGCGCAGCAGGCGGCGATCGAAGCCAAGCGCATTGCCCCGAACCTTGTCGACATCGCCTCGTCCGACTCGGTGGGTCGCTTCCCCGACGAGAATATTGCGGCGGCGCTGTCGCGCCTGCCGGGTGTTGCGGTGCAGCTCGACCAGGGTCAGGCCCGTTACATTCAGGTGCGCGGCGCGCCCAACCGCTGGACCACGGTCAGCATCGACGGCATTCCGCAGACGGGCACCGACGAAGGCGGCGAAGGCCGCGCCTATCGGTTCGAACTCGGTGCCGGCTGTGTTGCTGTCGCAGCTGCGTATCAACAAGTCGTTGACGCCTGACATCACGGCGGAAGCGATTTCGGCCAACATCGACCTGCGCAGCTTTTCGGCACTGGGCACGAACGGGTTTCAGGTCACGGGTGACGTCGGCTATGGCTTCATGGATCTGGGCAAGGGCGGCCAGTATCAGGGCTCGCTGCGGGCCAGCTACGGCGGCGACAATTGGGGCATCGTGGTGGGCGCCTCGACCTACAAGCGCCGGCAGGTGACCGACAACCGCGAGGCCGACGGCTACACGACCGGCACCGATGGCAGCCGCGCGCCGACCGATATCGATATCCGCAATTACATTCTCGACCGCTCGACGAACGGCGCCTTTGGCGCGCTGGAATATGCGCCGACGGACAGTGAGCGCTTCTACGTGCGCGGCATCTACACCGAGTTCAAGGATGACGAGCAGCGCAATGCCTATCAGTTCGAGCTGGACGAGGCGTTGAGCGGATCGCGCACCGAGCTGACCGGTGATCTGATCGGGGTGCCGGTGGACGGGGCGTTCAACGATGCCAAGTATCGCAATCGCAACTATGTCTATTCGGCGGGGATGGTGCTCGATTATGAGGATTGGGGTGGCGAGGTTGCGCTGGGCTATACCAAGACCGAAAACACTACCTATCTGCCGCTGACGCTGACCGGGGCGACCGGGCTCAACTCGGTGTCCTTGACCTATGACCGCTCGCAGGACCCGCGCTTTCCGGTCATCACCGGCCTCTTCCGCACCGAGTTCGACATCGACCCGGTAACGGGTGCGCGCAGCAACCCGCGCCGCGGCGCGCCCATCGACGCCTTTGATCCGACGTCATTCAACGGCTTCACCTTCCTGCTGCCGATCGACACATCGACCGTCTCGGACGCCTATACGGCCAAGATGGACCTGTGGAAGAAGTCCGGCGATTTCACGATGCGGCTGGGCGGCCTTGGGCAGGTGCGCGACATCAAGGGCAACATCTTTCAGGCTGGGATTCTGCCGCTTCAGCAGTTTGGCTTCAACATCAACGATTATGCAGGTGACGAACCGTGGAAGACCGGGATGCCGCTAGGGATCGGCTTTACCTACACCGACAATGAGCAGCTCGATGATGACCAAGAGGCATTGATTGCGGCCAACAATATCGATCTGTCGGCCTTGATCGCGCCAACGGCCTTCTTCGACCAGTCCGAGCTGGTGCTGGCGGGCTATGCGATGGGTGAATATGAGACCGATGAGCTGTTGCTCATCGCGGGTGTGCGCGCCGAAGTTTATGAGATCCGCACGGCGGGTACGTCGGTGGTCGGCACCACGGCGACGCCGATCGATGTGTCCCAGCGCTTTGTCGACTTTTTCCCGAGCGTGAATGTGCGCTACAATGTGAGCGACAATTTCGTGCTGCGCGTGGCTGGCCAGCGCGGGACGGCGCGCCCGGCTTATGCGCAGATCCGCGCCGGCAACTCGATCAGCGACCAGAATGCCACGATTTCGGGCGGCAACCCGTCGCTGCGGCCGGAATATACTTGGGGGCTTGATGCGAGCGCGGAATATTATCTGCCGGGCAATGGTATCGCCTCGGTGGCCGTGTTCAGCCGCTGGGTGGACGACGTGCTTTATGCGAGCAGCCAGATCATTGGAAACAACTCGTTCAATTCCAATGGGATAGATCGTTCCGGCTATCGCCTGACCTCGACCTTCAACGGCAACAGCGGCCAGGTGCGGGGTGTGGAATTCAACCTGCAGTATCAGTTCCAGGATCTGCCGGGGCTACTCAGCGGCTTTGGTGTGCAGGGCAACCTGACCCTGCTGGACGGTGAGTTTGACGCTGTGGACGAAACGGGCGCGCTTTTCACATCGGGCTTCCCGGGCCTTTCCGACACGATCCTCAACGCCTCGGTGTTTTACGAGCGCGGGCCGGTCTCGGCGCGGGTGGCCTATCAGCGGCGTTCGGACTTCCTGACCACGGTGGCCGTGGGTGTGGGTGACGGGACGACCCGCCAAGGCTTCGAAAACCTCGATATCACCCTGCGTTATGCATTGACGGAAAACTTCACGCTGTTCGCCGACCTCGCGAACCTGACCAACGAGATCTACTCGGTTTACGAAGGGTCGCGGGAGTTTCCGAACGAAGTCGAGCAGATTGGTTCGCGCTACATGTTCGGGGTGCGCTTCAACTTCTGATCGGCGAGACATTGGGGGCCGGTCGCAGTGATGCGGTCGGCCCCTTTCTGTGTCAGTCGACGGGCACGCCCGGGCGGCTGAGCGCGGTGCGGATGACGAAGCTGGTCTTGACGCTTTCGACATTGGGGGCGGACGTGAGCTCGGCGGTCAGGAAGCGCTGAAACTCCTGCAGGTCATGAGCGACGACCTTGAGGATGAAGTCGATCTCGCCGTTGAGCATGTGACATTCGCGGATCTGGGGCAGGGCGGCCATGTGATCTTCAAAGGCCTTGAGATCGGTCTCGGCCTGCGACTTGAGGCTGACCATGGCGAAGACGGTGATGCCATAGCCGAGCGCGCTGGCATCGAGATCGGCGTGATAGCCGCGAATCGTGCCATTTTCCTCAAGTGCGCGGACACGGCGCAGGCAGGGCGGGGCGGTGAGGCCGGCACGCTCGGCGAGATCGACGTTGGTGATGCGCCCCTCGGCCTGGAGATTGCGCAGGATGACGCGGTCGATATCGTCGATGGGAAGCCGCGAGCGATGCATTTTGGGCTGTTCCTGTCTTTGCTGCCGCGCTTGAGATAATAATGTTGCGCGAAAGCGCAAGAGTTTTAAGCCCGGTGGTGCGGCCACTGGAAATCAGGCGGCGAGGCGTTAACTGTGGGGGATGGAACAGGAGTTTGACCGTGAGTGATGCGCGCGCTGTGAAGGTTTTGATCATTGGCTCGGGGCCGGCCGGCTATACGGCGGCGATTTATGCCGCGCGCGCGGCGCTGGACCCGGTGCTGATCGAGGGGTTGCAGCCGGGCGGGCAGCTGACCATCACCACCGAGGTGGAGAACTGGCCGGGAGATGTGAGCGTGCAGGGGCCTGACCTGATGGTGCGCATGGCCGAGCAGGCGCGCCATGTCGGGGCCGAGCTGGTGAGTGACATGGTGACGAGCGTGGACCTGTCGAAGCGGCCGTTTGCGGTGGCGTGCGATTCGGGTGCGCGGTTTCTGGCCGAGACGCTGATCATCTGCACGGGCGCCAGCGCACGCTGGCTGGGGCTGGCGAGCGAGACGCGGCTGCGCGGCTACGGCGTTTCGGCGTGCGCGACGTGTGACGGCTTCTTCTTTCGCGGCAAGACGGTGGCGGTGGTCGGCGGCGGCAACACGGCTGTCGAAGAGGCGATGTTTTTGACCAATTTCGCGCAAAAGGTGCATCTGGTGCATCGCCGCGGCGAGCTGCGGGCCGACAAGACCAACCAGGCGCGGTTGATGGCCAACCCCAAGATCGAGCTGCACTGGCATGCCGAAGTGGAAGACGTGCTGGGTGAGAGCGGGGTCGAAGGTGTGCGGCTGCGCGACACGCGTGACGGCACGCTCAGCGAACTGAAGGTCGACGGGTTGTTTGTGGCGATTGGCCATGTGCCGGCGACCGAGCTGTTTGCCGGGCAGCTGGCGATGGACGATGAGGGCTATATCGTGAAGGCGCCCGATTCGACGACGACGTCGGTGAAGGGCGTGTTTGCCGCCGGTGACGTGACCGACAAGCAATATCGGCAGGCGGTGACGGCGGCGGGGATGGGCTGCATGGCGGCGCTGGAGGCCGAGCGCTTCATCGCGCACGGCGTGGGCGCGCATGTGGATGTGTCTGCAGCTGCTTGACGGGGCTGGCTGAGCGGCCAGCAGGGGAGGGGTGCGATGAACCTCGATTGGGAGAAGCTGCGGCTGTTTGAGGCGGTGGCCGAGGCGGGCAGCTTTACCGAGGCGGCGCGGCGGCTGCATATCAGCCAGCCGGCGCTGTCGCGCCAGATTGCGGCCCTTGAGGAGGGGCTGGGGGCGAAGCTGTTCCACCGCCATGCGCGCGGGCTGGCGACGACGCATGAGGGCGAGCAACTGCGCGCCGCCACCCATGACATGCAGGACCGGTTGCAGCGTGCGCAGCTGGCGATTGATGCCTCGCGGGACCGGCCGACGGGCGAGATCAGGCTGACGACGACGGTCAGCTTCGGCTCGACCTGGCTGGCGCAGCAGATGGGCGATTTTCTCGATGCCTATCCCGATATCAACCTGCGCATGATGCTGGACGATGACGATCTCGACCTGTCGAAGCGCGAGGCCGATGTCGCCATCCGCTTCCATCCGCCGCTGCAGAGCGAACTGGTGCAGAAGCCGCTCTATGCCATTCGCCATTATCTGTGTGCTGCGCCCGACTATCTGGCCAGGCACGGGACGCCACAGAGCATTGCCGATCTCGATGCGCACCGGCTGATTGCCTATGGCGATTCCGCGCCTGATGCGCTGAAGGGAATCAATTGGGCGCTAGCGCTGGGCCATCAGGCCGCACCCCGGGTGCCGGCGCTGTCGATCAACAACAGCCATGCCGTGTTGCAGGCGGTGGAGGCCGGCGCCGGGATTGCCGCGCTGCCGACCTATCTGATCCGCTTTTCGGGGCGGGTGCAGATTGTCCTGCCCGAGGTCGAGGGGCCTGTTTTCCAGACCTATTTCACCTATCCTATTGAACTCAGGCGCTCGTTGCGCGTGGCGGCCCTGCGGGATTTTCTGACCTCGCGGATGCGCGCGGAGAATCTGGACATCGACCGGCGCGCGCTGGCCGGCTGAGCAAGCTATGCTGCCCGTGCATGGCTGGGCTGCGTATTTGTGCGGTGCACAACCAGCGGGGCAAGGCGCATATGGGGGTCGTGGCTGTCGCAAGACAGTACAGCGCTGAAGCGACCTCTCCCCCCCCCGGTCGCCCAGCGCGGAGCAGACCCGCAACCCTCCCCCCCTGCGGTCTGCTCCCGGTTTGGCACTTGCCGCTCCTCTCCCCCCTTGGAGCCCCTTGTGCCGGACCCGTGATCTGGGCCGGGCCTGCTTGATGCAGGTCCGGCCCATTTTGTTTGTCGCGCCGATTTTGCGCATCGCAGTTGCCGGGTGCTGTGTGTATGGGCTAGGCCGAAAACGACCGGCGGGGCCTGTAGCTCAATGGTAGAGCCGGCCGCTCATAACGGCTTGGTTGGGGGTTCGAATCCCTCCGGGCCCACCGGTTGGTAGATTGAGGAACCGCCCGCTGTCCGAGACAGTTCAGCCTGAGATGAGCAAGCGCGATGCGGCGGTGGCTGCCGATGCCGCGCCCAAGGCCCGCATGGGCTGGGGGCAGTGGCTCGGCCTCGCGCTGGGCCTGTTTGTGCTTGGCCTTGCCGCCTGGGGCCTGAACAAGATCGCCGGGCAGGTGACGATTGCCGATGTGATTGCCGAAGTGCGTGCGACGCCGGCGCCGCTGGTAGTGGCGGCGGTGGTTTCGGCGGCGCTCTCTTATGTCGTGCTGGTGGGCTATGACTGGCTGGCGACGCGGCATCTGGGCTATGTGATTGGCTGGCCGACGCTGGCGGCGGCGAGCTTTGCCAGCTTCACCATGAGCCATACGCTGGGCGTGACGGTGTTGACCGGCGGCACGGTGCGCTACCAAATCTATACGCGCGAGGGGGTGAAGCCGGCAGACATCGCCATGATCATCCTGCTGTGTGGCTGGACCTTCTGGCTTGGCATCGTGTTTGTGGCCGGCATCGGCCTGTTGGTCTCGCCGGACCTTTCGGCGCCGTTTCGGGAATTTGCGCCGGCCGGGCTGGAGCGCTGGACCGGCGTGGCGCTGCTGGCTGGCACGGCGGCCTATCTGCTGCTGGCCTGGCTGTGGCGGCGCGAGTTCCGGGTGTTCCGCTATGCCTTTACCATTCCGGATGGCCGCGAGACACTGCTGCAGATTGCCATTGGCACCATTGACCTGGCCTTTGCCGGCGGCGCGCTCTACCTGCTGCTGCTGCCGGTGGCGGGCACGCCCGACCTGCTGACCTTTCTGACCATCTATGCGGTCGCGATGCTGATGGGCGCGCTCAGCCATGCGCCCGGCGGTCTGGGGGTGTTTGAGCTGGTGGTGGTGGCCTTGATGCCGACGGCGGACAAGGCGGGCGTTCTGGGTGCGGTGGCGCTGTTCCGGCTGATCTACACCTTCATACCCTTTGTGTTGGGGGTCTGCGTGATTGCGTGGCAGGAATGGAAGGCGGTGCGGGCGCTGCGCCGCGCGCGGCGGATGCGGCGACCCTAGGGCTTGCTTTCGGCCTTTGGATGCGGAACACTCCGACTATCGTTCAACAAGCGAAAGGAGGTGATCCAGTGTCTCATTGTTTCAAGGCAGACGCGAAGGTGCTGGTGGTCATGGTTGGAGCCATGGCCGGATAAGCATCACCGCCCTTCGTGGACGGATGAACAATGGGAAGGGCCGCCGGGCGACTGGCGGCCCTTCTGATGTCTGGCGCCTTTCTGAAACCGAAACGCCCGGATCTCTTTCGAGACCCGGGCGCTGCTTCGCGACGAGCGGTTGCAGACGCCCCCTTGCGGAGGCTTATCGGTGTCGCGCCATGATGCCCCCACGGCGCTGCACCAGCTTTTGCCGGCTGCTGGCGCTTTTGCACCTTGTCAGCCGAGCGACCCCGAACCCTGGTTGGTTCGCGGGTGCAAGCTAGGCTGGTTGCGGCAACTTGTCATGTGCTCCCCGACCCATTGGCAAAGCTTGGCCCGGGATGTTGCGGATGGGCAACAGTGGCGCGCGCTGCGCGAGGGCGTTGCGGGACGGCGCGGGGCGTGCCAGAGGCGGGGCGATGCGAATTGCCTGAAAGAGGTTGTCTGTGCGCCTGTCCCGATATTTTCTGCCTGTCCTCAAGGAAACGCCGGGCGAGGCGCAGATCGTCAGCCATCAGCTGATGCTGCGCGCCGGCATGATCCGGCAGACCGCGGCGGGCATCTATGCCTTTCTGCCGCTGGGGCTGCGGGTGCTTTCGAAGATCGAGCAGATTGTGCGCGAGGAGATGGACCGGGCCGGGGCGCTTGAGGTGTTGATGCCGACCATCCAGTCGGCCGAGCTCTGGCGGCAATCGGGCCGCTATGAGGCCTATGGGCCGGAGATGCTGCGGCTGAAGGACCGGCATGACCGCGAGATGCTGTTTTCGCCGACCGCCGAGGAGCTGTTCACGGTGATTTTCCAGAACGGCGCCAAGAGCTACCGCGACCTGCCGCGCAATCTCTATCAGATCCAGTGGAAGTTCAGGGATGAAACCCGGCCGCGCTTCGGGCTGATGCGGGGCCGCGAGTTTCTGATGAAGGACGGCTACAGCTTTGACATGGACATGGCCGGCGCGCAGCACAGCTATAATCGCATGTTCATCGCCTATATGCGCACCTTTGCGCGCATGGGCCTTGATGCGATTCCGATGCGTGCCGACACCGGGCCGATTGGCGGCGACCTCAGCCATGAGTTCATCGTGCTGGCGCCGACGGGCGAGAGCGATGTCTTTTATGACGAGGCCTGGCTGGAGCGGCGCGACAGCAGCGACGTGGATGCCAGCGATGCGGACGCGCTGGCCGCCTATATCGAGACGCTGAACAAGGATTATGCGGCGACCGACGAGAAGCGCGATCTTGATGCCGAGGCGGCGTGCGGCGCGCGGTTGCAGCGCTCCAAGGGCATTGAAGTGGGTCAGGTGTTTTTCTTTGGCGACAAATATACCCGCGCCATGGGGGTGAGCGTGCAGGGGGCGGACGGCACGCCGGTGCACCCGCTTATGGGCAGCTACGGGATTGGCGTGTCGCGGCTGATGGGCGCGATCATCGAGGCCAGCCATGACAATGGCGGCATCATCTGGCCCGATGCGGTGGCGCCGTTCAGCGTCGGGCTGATCAATTTGCGGGCTGACGATCCGGAATGTGCGGCGGCGTGCGAGGGGATTTATGCCGAGCTGACGGCGATGGGCGTCGAGGTGCTGTATGACGACCGGGATGAGCGCGGCGGGGCGAAATTTGCCACCGCCGAGCTGATCGGCCTGCCGTGGCAGCTGGTGGTGGGACCGAAGGGCATCAAGGCCGGGGTGGTCGAGCTGCGTCGCCGCGCCGGCGGTGCGCGTGAGGAGCTTTCGGTGGAAACGGCGCTGGCGCGGCTGACGCCATGAGCAGCGCGCGATGATCACGCGCTATGAGCGGATGATTGCGCGGCGCTATCTGCTGCCGGGCAAGGGCGAGGGCTTCATCTTTCTGGTGGCCTCGATCAGCCTGGTGGCGGTGGCGCTGGGCGTGGCGGCGCTGATTGCAGTGATGAGCGTGATGAACGGCTTTCGCGCCGAGCTGTTCGACCGGATCTTGGGGCTGAACGGCCATGCCGTGGTGCAGGGCTATGATGGCCGGCTGGAGAACTGGCAGGCGATTGCCGAGGCTGCGGCGGCGATGCCGGGGATTGTGAGCGCGACGCCGCTCATTGAGCAGCCGCTGATGGGCAGCTTTCGCGGCCGGGTGGAAGGCGTGTTGGTGCGCGGTCAGCGGCTGGCCGACATCAAGGGCAACCCGGTGATGGCCGACAATGTGCGCGCCGGCAGCCTTGAGGCGCTGGTGCCGGGCTCGGGCACGGTGGCGATCGGGGCGCGGCTGGCGGAAAATCTGGGCGCGCGGGTGGGCGATGACATTTCGCTGATCAACCCGGCCGGCGAGGCGACGCCCTTTGGCACGGTGCCGCGCATCGTCGCTTACCGGATCGGCGCGGTCTTTGAGGTCGGCATCTTTGAATATGACAAGGCCTTTGTGGTGATGCCGGTGGAGGATGCGCAGCTGCTGCTGCGGCTGGGTGACCGGGTGGGCATGGTCGAGATCGTGACCGACGACCCGGACCGGGTGGGCCAGATCGTGCAGCCGCTGGTGCCGGTGGTGGCGCGCGACGGGGTGATTGCCGACTGGAAATCGACCAATGCGGCGTTGTTTTCGGCGCTGGTGGTCGAGCGGACGGTGATGTTCTGGGTGCTGTCGATCATCATATTGGTGGCGGTGTTCAACATCCTGTCGTCGCTGATCATGCTGGTCAGGGCGAAATCGCGCGATATCGCGATTTTGCGGACGATGGGCGCGGGCCGCGCCGCGCTGATGCGCGTGTTCATGACGGTGGGGACGATCATTGGCGGGCTGGGGGCCGGGGCCGGGCTGGTGCTGGGGCTGACGATCTTGCGGTTTCGCGAGTCGATCGTGGCCGGGGTGGGCGCGCTGACCGGGGCCAATCTCTGGGACCCTTCGGTGCGCTACCTGACCGAGCTGCCAAGCCGGACCGAGCCGCTGGAAGTGGTGGGCATTGTCGTGCTGGCGCTGGCGCTCAGCTTTCTGGCGACGCTTTATCCGGCGTGGAAGGCGGCCAATACCGACCCGGTGCAGGTGCTGCGCTATGAGTGAGCCGGCGCTGGTGGTGGAGGGGCTGCGGCGCAGCTTCGAGCAGGGCGGGGTGCGCATTGATGTGCTGAACGGGGTCGATCTGTCGATCGCGCCGGGCGAGATCGTGGCGCTGCTGGGGCCGAGCGGATCGGGGAAATCGACGCTGTTGCAGGCGGTCGGGCTGCTGGAGGGCGGTTTTTCGGGCAAGATCTCGATTGGCGGCGAGCGGGTCGAGGCGCTCGACAACCAAGGCCGCACCCGGGTGCGGCGCGAGCGGCTGGGCTTTGTCTATCAGTTTCATCATCTGCTGCCCGATTTTTCGGCGCGGGAGAATGTGCTGCTGGCCGGGCTGGTGTCGGGCCGGAGCGAGGCCGAAGCGGGCGCGCGGGCCGATGAACTGCTGGCAGCGCTCGGGCTGTCGTCGCGGCTGGGGCACCGGCCGGCGCAGCTTTCGGGCGGGGAGCAGCAGCGGGTGGCGGTGGCGCGGGCGCTGGCCAACAAGCCGATGCTGATATTGGCGGACGAGCCGACCGGCAATCTCGATGAGGCGACGGCGGCGACAGTGTTGGCCGAGTTTCTGGCGCTGGTGCGGGGGCAGGGGAGTGCGGCGCTGGTGGCGACGCACAATGAGGCGCTTGCCGGGCGGATGGACCGGGTGGTGCGCTTGCACGAGGGGCGGCTGGCGCAGGCCTGAGGCTTATCCCCAAGTTATTGCGGGCCGGTGGTGGCGGGGGCGGGCAAGCCGGGCCATAGTCTGGTGATGGGCCACGCCGGATTCGTCCATCTGCGCTTGCAGAGCGCCTATTCGATGCTCGAGGGCGCGGTGCAGCCGGGTGCGCTGGCCCAGGCCTGTGCGGAAGCCGGGATGCCGGCGGGCGCGCTGTGCGACCGGGGCAACATGTTTGCGGCGATGGACTGGTCAGCGGCGGCCAAGGACGCCGGGCTGCAGCCGATCATGGGGGCGCTGCTGCCGATCGAGCGGCCGGGCACGCGCACGGCGACGGCGCGGCCGGTGATCGACTGGCTGCCGTGCCTGGCGCAGGACATGGACGGCTATCACAATCTGGTGCGGCTGGTGAGTGCGGCGCATCTGGAGGCGGATGGTCATGAGGCGCCGCTGCTGCGGCTGGACCAGCTTGAGGGGCGGACCGGGGGACTTATCGCGCTGACCGGCGGCGCCGAGGGCTGGCTGACCCGGCTGATCGCCGAAGGCCAGCCGGTGGCACCGGCCGCGGATGCGCTGGCGGCGCTGTTTGGCGACCGGCTTTATGTCGAGATCAGCCGCGCGGGCGATCCGGTGGAGCGCCGGGCCGAGGCTGGGCTGCTGGCGCTGGCGAGCGCGCGCGGCTGGCCGCTGGTGGCGACCAACCCGGTCAAGTTTCTGGAGCCCGAGGGGCACGGCGCGCATGACATTCTCTTGTGCATCGCCGGCTCGACCTATGTCGATGCCGAGGACCGGCCGCGCTCCAACCCCGAGCATTGGCTGAAGGACGCCGATGCGATGCGGGCGCTGTTTGCCGACCTGCCCGAGGCGATCGAGAACACGTTGGTGGTGGCGCAGCGCTGCGCGGTGATGGCACCCGCACGCAAGCCGATCCTGCCGCACCTCGAGGGCGGCGCCGAGGCCGAGGAGGCGCGGCTGGTGGCCGAGGCGGAGGCCGGGCTGGCGGCGCGGCTGGCGCTGCTGGGGAACGAGGGCGAGGCGGCGGCGCCCTACGGCGAGCGGCTGGCCTATGAGCTGGGCGTGATCCGCTCGATGGGCTTTGCCGGCTATTTTCTGATCGTCGCCGAATTCATTGGCTGGGCCAAGGCCGAAGGCGTGCCGGTGGGGCCGGGGCGCGGCTCGGGGGCGGGCTCGGTGGTGGCCTGGGCGCTGAAGATCACCGATCTTGACCCGCTCGCCAATGGCCTGCTCTTTGAGCGGTTTCTGAATCCGGACCGGGTGTCGATGCCGGACTTTGACATCGACTTTTGCGAAGACCGGCGCGAGGAGGTGATCCGCCATGTGCAGAGCCTTTATGGCCGGGAACAGGTGGCGCAGATCATCACCTTCGGGAAGATGAAGGCGCGCGCCGTGGTGAAGGACGTGGGGCGGGTGCTGCAGATGCCCTATGGGCAGATGGACCGGCTGGCGAAGATGATCCCCAATCATCCGACCGACCCCTGGACGCTGGCCCGCGCGCTGGGGCTGGGGCGGGACAAGGATGACAATCCTTATGAGGGGGTGCCCGAGCTGCTGGCTGAGCGCGAGCGTGACGCCAAGGTCAGGCGGCTGCTCGATGTGGCGTTGCAGCTGGAGGGGTTGCCGCGGCACAGCTCGACCCATGCGGCGGGTGTGGTGATTGGCGATCGGCCGCTGTCGGAGCTGGTGCCGATGTACCGCGATCCGCGCTCGGACATGCCGGTGACGCAGTTCGAGATGAAGGCGGTGGAGAAGGCCGGGCTGGTCAAGTTCGACTTTCTGGGGCTGAAGACGCTGTCGGTGCTGGCGCGGGCGGCGGCGCTGCTGGCGGCGCGCGGCATTGTTGTGGACTGGCAGCGGCTCGGGCTGGATGATGCGGACGTGTACCGGCTGATTGCCGAGGGCGACACGGTGGGCGTGTTCCAGTTTGAATCGGAGGGGATGCGCCGCGCGCTGAGCCAGGTCCGGCCCGACTGTTTTGCCGACATCGTGGCGCTGGGCGCGCTTTATCGGCCGGGGCCGATGGACAATATCCCGAGCTATGCGCTGCGCAAGGCGGGGCGCGAGAAGGTGGAGCTGCTGCATGAGCGCATGGAGCCGATCCTGCGCGAGACCAACGGCATCATCGTCTATCAGGAGCAGGTGATGCAGATCGCCCGCGAGCTGGCTGGCTACAGCCTGGGCGAGGCCGATCTGTTGCGGCGCGCCATGGGCAAGAAGATCCATGCCGAGATGGTGGCGCAGAAGGCGCGCTTTGCGGAAGGGGCGGCGACAAACGGCATCGAGCCGGCGACCGCCGAGGCGATTTTCGAGCTGGTGCTGAAATTTGCCAATTACGGCTTCAACAAGAGCCATGCGGCGGCCTATGCCGTGGTCAGCTATCAGACGGCCTGGCTGAAGACGCACCACCGGGCGGAATTCTATGTCGCCTCGATGGACTATGACATCGACAATACCGACCGGCTGGCGGTGTTTGTCGATGATGCGCGCCGCGCCGGGCTCAATGTGCTGCCGCCATGCATCAATGCCTCCGAGGCGCGGTTTTCGGTGGAGGACGGGGCGGTGCGCTATGGGCTGGCGGGGCTGAAGAGCGTGGGCGCCAAGGCGATGGAGGCGGTGGTGGCGGCGCGGGGCGACGCGCCCTTTGCGTCGCTGGCCGATTTTGCCGCGCGGGTTGACCCGGGGCTGCTCAACCGGCGGCAGCTGGAGGCGCTGATCAGTGCCGGCGCTTTTGACGCGGTCGAGCCGAACCGGGCGGGCGCGCATGCCATGGCGGCGGCGATATTGGGCACCGCACAGCGGCTTTCGGCCGAGCGGGAGAGCGCGCAGGTGGCGCTCTTTGGCCTTGATGAGGGGCCGGCGCTGGGGCTGTCGCTGCCGGATGTGGAATGGACGCTGGCCGAGCGGCTGGCGGCCGAGAAGGAGGCGTTCGGCTTTTATTTCTCAGGCCATCCGATCGACGGCTGGGCGGCGCTTGTCGAGGCGCGCGGCGCGATGACGATGGCGGCCTGCGAGGCGCTGCCGGCGCCGCCTTCTGGTGGCCGGCAGGCGGTGACGATGGCCGGCTTGATCAAGGAGGTGAAGTGGCTGACCTCGAACAACAACCGGCCGCAGCGGGGGCATCTGAAGGCGGTGTCTGACCGGTATCTGGCGGTGACCTTGTCGGATCGGAGCGGCCAGTTTCGCGCCACCTGTTCCAGCCCGGAGACGCAGGAGCGGCTTGAACGGCTGGCGCGCGAGGACCCGCTGGTCCTGCTGCAGGCTGAACTGGCCTGGCGCGAGGGCGAGGACGCACCGCGCGTGCGGATTCACGGTGCCGCCTCGCTGGCCGAGCTGGCGCGGCGGGCGCCGGGCGAGCTGGTGGTGCGCATCCGGGACTGGCATGACGCCCAGCGGCTGGTCGAGCTGCTGGCGCCGGCGGCCGGGCAGGGGCGCGGCGTGGTGATTGCCGAGGTGCCGACGGCGGCCGGGCTGGCGCGAGTGCGGCTGGGGGCGGACTTTCTGATCGATCATGAATTGCAGGCCGCCGCGATGCGCCTGCAGGCGAGCGGGCTGGAGGCGCCGGTGCGGCTGTCGGTGGTTTCAGGCGGGGTTCAGGGCTGAAACACGTTCCAGCCCATAGCGCGGCTGAGTTGCTCCAGCGCGCGGGTGCCGAGCAGGCTGTTGCCCTGGGGGCTGAGGCCGGGGGACCAGACGGCGATGCTGGCCTTGCCCGGTGCGACCGCGAGGATGCCGCCACCGACGCCTGACTTGGCGGGCAGGCCGACCTGAAAGGCGAATTCGCCGCTGGCATCATAATGGCCGCAGGTGAGCATCAGCGCATTGATGCGCCGCGCGCGCTCGGGCGAGACGATCTGCTTGCCGGAGCTTGGGCAGCGGCCGGCGTGAGCAAGGAACCGGCCGGCGCGGGCGAGCTGGCGGCAGCTCATGGCGATGGCGCATTGGTGAAAATAGACATCAAGCGTGCTGGCGACCGGGCCGGTGATGACACCGAAACCCTTCATGAAATTGGCAAGGCCAGCGTTGCGGAAGCCGGTGGCGGCTTCGGAATAGGCAACGGCGCCGTCGACATTGATGCTGTCGTCGCCGGCGAGCGCGCGGACCCGGCGCAGGATGGCGCCGCTGCCGGCGCGGTCCTCATGGGCAGCCGCGATGAGATCGGTGACGGCGATGGCGCCGGCATTGATGAAGGGATTGCGCGGGCGACCGCCTTCGGCTTCGAGCTGGACGATGCTGTTGAAAGCCGAGCCCGAAGGTTCACGGCCGACGCGTGCCCAGACGGCATCGCCGTGACTGTCCAGCGCTTCGACAAGGGCAAAGACCTTGCTGACCGACTGGATGGAGAAGGGGAGGTCGGCATCGCCAGCGACATGCTCCGTGCCATCGGCGGTGATGACGGCGATCCCGAAATGGGCTGGGCTGACCTTGGCCAGCTCGGGGATATAGCTGGCGACCTGTCCGCGCTCTGTCGCAGACAAGCCTTCGGCGGCGATGGCGGCAAGCGTTTCGGCAAGATCGGCGGGCATGGCGGGACTTTGCGCGGGCAGGGCGCGCGCGGCAAGCGGGGATTGGGGGCAGACTGGCAGGAATATGAGTGGCGCTTTAATTCTGTGGAGTGTATATACGCAGTGACTGGCTGGCGGATCAATGGCCGGCTTTTGGGGAGAGTGTTGATGGCGACGCGTCCGACTGCCGTATTTCCGTTTCCGCCGCGGGTGCGGCCTGACCTGCCCGATTTCACCAAGCCGACGCTGGAGGCTTATCTGGCCAAGGCGCCGCTTGATGAGGTGGACATTGCTGACCCGATCTATTGGGAGGCGGATGCGCACTGGGTCTATTTCAAGCGGTTGCGCGACGAGGCGCCGGTTCATTTCACCGAGGTCAATGCCGAGCGCCATCGCGGCTATTGGTCGGTGACGCGCTGGGACGACATCATGGCGGTCGATACCAACCATCAGGTTTATTCCTCGGAAGCGACGCTGGGCGGCATCACCCTGTTCGACATGGACCAGGACTTCATCATGCCGATGTTCATCGCCATGGACCCGCCCAAGCATGATGTGCAGAGGAAGGCGGTCAATCCGATCGTGTCTGGTCCCAATCTGGCGGCGTTCGAAGGGCTGATCCGGACGCGCACGCAGGAGGTCCTGGACAGCCTGCCACGCGGCGAGACCTTTGACTGGGTGGACCGGGTGTCGATCGAGCTGACCAGCCGGATGCTGGCGACGCTGTTTGACTGGCCGCAGGAGCATCGCCGCAAGCTGACCTATTGGTCGGATGTGTCGACCGCCGACCCCGAGGTGCCGGGCAACCCGACCAAGGAAGAGCGGCAGGGCATTTTGATGGGCATGCTGCAGGAATTCATGGCGCTGTGGAACGAGCGGGTGAACAGCGAGCCCAAGGGCGACCTTGTCTCGATGCTGGCGCACAACCCGGCGACGCGGAACATGCCGCCGATGGAATTCATGGGCAATCTGGTGCTGCTGATCGTGGGCGGCAATGACACGACGCGCAATTCGATTTCGGGCGGGGTCTATTTTCTCAACAAGAACCCGGGCGAATATGACAAGCTGCGCGCCAATCCGGCGCTTGTCGAGCCGATGGTCTCGGAGATCATCCGCTATCAGACGCCGCTGGCGCATATGCGGCGCACCGCGCTCGAAGACACGATTCTGGGCGGCAAGCGCATTCACAAGGGTGACAAGGTGGTGATGTGGTATGTCTCGGGTAACCGCGACGAGCGCGCGCTTGAGAAGCCGGATGCGTTCATCATCGACCGCGCCCGGCCGCGCCAGCACATGTCCTTCGGTTTTGGCATTCACCGCTGTGTGGGCAACCGGCTGGCGGAATTGCAGCTGAAGATCCTCTGGGAGGAGATTCTGAAGCGCTTTGACAGGATCGAACTGGTCGAGGAGCCGGAGCGGGTGCCGTCGGGCTTCGTCAAGGGCTACAAGTCGATGATGGTGCGGATACCGGCTTGAGTCGGGTTGGACGGGACGAAGTTTGATGACGAAGATTATCTATGTTGAGCATGACGGCACGGAACATGCCGTCGAGGTGGCGGACGGTGTGTCGCTGATGGAAGGCGCGCTGTCGAACGGCGTGCCGGGCATTGACGGCGACTGCGGCGGCAATGCGGCCTGCGCCACGTGCCATGTGTTCCTGTCGCCGGAATGGCTGGCGAAAACGCGTGAGCGGTCGGAGATGGAAATCTCGATGCTGGAACTGGCCGATGAGTATCGGCCCGAGGCGTCGCGGCTGGCCTGCCAGATCAAGGCCTCGGCGGCGCTTGACGGGATGCGCGTCGACATGCCGGCGACCCAGCACTGAACGCGCACACCAGGGGGGATATGAGCATGGATCTGTTTCAGGCCTTTGTGCCGACCGCGAGGCAGATCGTGCAGGCTGGCCAGGCCGTGCTGGACAAGGGCGAGGCCTTTTGCGCTGAACGTGGGATGGCGCCGGAAACGCTGATCGAAACGCGCCTGGCGCCGGACATGGCGGCGCTGCCCTTTCAGGTGTTTTCGGTCGCGCACCATAGTGCCGGGGCGATTGCGGGGGTGCGGGCCGGGGTGTTCAAGCCGGCGCGGCCCGAAGCCGGGCTGGATTTTTCGGGCTTGAAGGCCTTGTTGCAGGGCGCGGACGCTGTGCTTGCGGCCGTGACGGCGGACGAGATGGCGGCGCTGTCGGACAAGCCGATGGTCTTCAGCATCGGCGACCGGCAGATGCCGTTTGTCGCGGCTGATTTTCTGCTGTCGTTCAGCCAGCCGAACTTCTTTTTTCATGCCTCGATGCTCTATGGAATTTTGCGGCATGCCGGGGTGGGGCTTGGGAAGATCGATTTTCTCGGGCGGCTGCGGCTGGCCAGTTGACGACCGGCCATGCTTTGGCTTGACGGCCGACTGTCGATCCCGTAACGCGCCGCTTCCATCAAATCCCCACGCGGGGGCCATATCCGGTGGCAGGATTGTCCTGTTCACTTCCCCGCGGCGGCTTAACCGGAGGTAGAATTTATGGCGGCACCCGTCGTCTCTATGGCGCAGCTTTTGGAAGCTGGCGCGCATTTTGGTCACCAGACGCATCGCTGGAACCCGAAGATGAAGCCCTACATCTTCGGTGATCGCAACGGCGTTCACATCATCGACCTGTCCCAGACCGTGCCGCTGTTTGCGCGCGCGCTCGACTTTGTCACCGCGACCGTGCAGGCCGGCGGCAAGGTGCTGTTCGTGGGCACCAAGCGTCAGGCGCAGGAGCCGATTGCGGAAGCTGCGCGGCGTAGCGGCCAGCATTTCGTCAACCACCGCTGGCTGGGCGGCATGCTGACCAACTGGAAGACGATTTCGGGCTCGATCCGCAAGTTCAAGCAGCTTGAGGAGCAGCTGGCCGGCGACACCACCGGCCTGACCAAGAAGGAAGTGCTGAAGCTGACCCGCGAGCGCGACAAGTTCGAGCTGAGCCTGGGCGGCATCCGCGACATGGGCGGCCTGCCCGATGTCATCTTCATCATCGATGTGAACAAGGAAGAGCTGGCCGTGAAGGAAGCCAATGTGCTTGGCATTCCGGTGATCGCGGTGCTCGACACCAACACCGACCCCAGCGGCATCGCCTTTCCGGTGCCGGGCAATGACGATGCGAGCCGGGCGATCCTGCTTTACGTCAATGCCGTGGCCGACGCGGTGATTGCGGCGTCGCAGGGGCGCATGGCGCAGTCCGGTGTTGATCTTGGCGCCATGGCGGAGCCTGTGGCCGAGCCGGCGCTGGCTGAAGCGCCGGTGGCCGAAGAGATGGTTGTCGAGGCTGAGACGGCAAAGATTCCGCAGGGCTGAGGCCGGCGGCATGGCGAGCCGGCGCGCGAGGCGCGCGCCGGCTTGTCATATCAATGAAATGGCGAGCGCCTAACCGGGCGCGGACAAGCGAAAGGACAGGCATATGGCTGAAGTTACAGCAGCGATGGTCAAGGATCTGCGCGAGCGCACCGGCGCTGGCATGATGGACTGCAAGAAGGCGCTGGCCGAGACGAGCGGCGACATGGAAGCCGCCGTTGACTGGCTGCGCACCAAGGGTCTGGCGGCGGCGGCCAAGAAGGCCGGGCGCACGGCGGCCGAAGGGCTGGTCGGCGCCGTTGTGTCGGGCACGCGCGGCGCTGTGGTCGAAGTCAATTCCGAGACCGACTTTGTCGCCAAGAACGAGGTGTTTCAGGAGTTCGTCAAGACTGTGACCGACATGGCGGTGACGATTGGCGATGATGTGGTCGCACTTCTGGCGGCCAGCTATCCGGGCAGCGACGGCAATGTGCAGGACAAGCTGACCAGCAACATCGCGACCATCGGCGAGCATCAGTCGCTGCGCCGGGCGGCGCTTGTGGAGGTTTCGCAGGGTGCGGTGACGGCCTATGTGCACAATGCGGCCGCCCCCGGCCTTGGCAAGATCGGCGTGCTGGTTGGCCTCGAATCGTCGGCTGGGGCCGATGTGCTGGAGCCGCTGGGCAAGCAGATCGCCATGCATATTGCGGCGGCCAACCCGCTGGCCCTCGATGCCGACGGGCTGGACCCGGCGCTGGTCGAGCGCGAGCGGGCCATTGCGCGCGAGAAGGCAGCGGCCAGCGGCAAGCCGGCCGAGATTGTCGAGAAGATGATCGAGGGCGGCGTGCGCAAGTTTGCGCAGGAGAATGCGCTGCTGACCCAGATCTTCGTGATCGACGGCAAGTCGAAGGTGAGCGATGTGGTGGCGGCGGCGGCCAAGACGGCCGGCGCACCGATCGCCATCAAGGGCTTTGTCCGGCTGCAGCTGGGCGAAGGCATCGAGAAGGAAGAAAAGGATTTTGCCGCCGAGGTTGCGGCTGCGGCCGGCGTCTGATTTCAGCGGATTGCCGGAGAAGGGGGTCGTGGCTTGCCATGGCCCCCTTTTCTTATCGGCCTTCGGTGGCTAAGGCTGGCGCGGAGTTTTTGAGGGCGGGACAGAGTGATCAAGGGTTTCAAGCGCATCCTGCTCAAATTGTCTGGCGAAGCGCTGATGGGGCAGGAGCCTTACGGCATCGACCCTGCCGAGACGGCGCGGATTGCGGGCGAGGTGAAGACCGCGGTGACGGCGGGCTATGAGGTCTGCCTGGTGGTTGGCGGGGGCAATATCTTTCGCGGGCTGGCAGCCGCCGCGCGTGGGTTTGACCGGGGCTCGGCTGATTACATGGGGATGCTGGCCACCGTCATGAACGCGCTGGCGGTGCAGAATGCGCTGGAAAACATCGGCATTTCGACACGCGTGCAATCGGCGATCCCGATGCCGAGCGTGTGCGAGCCCTATATTCGCCGCCGCGCCGAGCGGCATCTGGAAAAGGGCCGGGTGGTGATCTTTGCCGCCGGCACGGGCAATCCGTTCTTCACCACCGACACCGGGGCAGCGCTCAGGGCGGCCGAGATGAACTGCGACGCGCTGCTCAAGGGCACGTCGGTGGACGGGGTCTATGATGCCGACCCGAAGCGGGTGGCCGGCGCGCGCCGCTATGACCGGCTGAGCTATTCCAAGGTGCTGGCCGATGATCTGAAGGTGATGGATGCCAGTGCGGTGGCGATGTGCCGGGACAATGGCATCCCGATCATCGTCTTCAACATTCGCGAGGCCGGCACGCTGGCGGCGGTGTTGCGGGGGGAGGGAACTTCGACAATGGTAACGCATGAGGAGCAAGCCAGTGGCTGAGTTTGAAGCAGGGCCGTGGAAGGCCGATCTGGAGCGGCGCACGACGGGCGCGGTGGACGCGTTGAAGTCCGATCTGGCCGGGCTGCGCACCGGGCGCGCCAATGCGACGCTGCTCGACCCGGTGACGGTAGAGGTTTACGGTTCGGCGATGCCGCTCAGCCAGGTGGCGACGGTGACCGTGCCGGAGCCGCGCATGCTCTCGGTGCAGGTGTGGGACAAGAGCAATGTGACGCCTGTGGAGAAGGCCATTCGCGCTGCCGGGCTGGGGCTCAACCCGATTTCCGATGGCCAGACCCTGCGCCTGCCGATTCCCGATCTGACCGAGGAACGGCGCCGGGAACTGGCGAAGCTCGCGTCGAGCTATGCCGAAAAGGCCAAGATTGCCGCGCGCAATGTGCGCCGCGACGGCATGGAGGCGCTGAAGGCGGCCGAGAAGAAGGGCCAGATCAGCCAGGACGAGCAGAAGCGCCATGAGGCCGAGGTGCAGAAGATCACCGACAAGGCCGTGGCCGACATTGACGCCGCCGCGAGCGCCAAGGAGAAGGAAATTCTTGGCAAGTGACGGTTGAGCCGCTTCTTGGCGCGGCGGCTTGCGCGGCTGCCGATGGCGACACGGCCGATGGCGGTGTTCGGCATCTGGCGATCATCATGGACGGCAATGGCCGCTGGGCGAAGCAGCGGCGCCTGCCGCGCATTGCCGGGCATCGGGCTGGTGTCGAGGCGGTGCGCCGGGTGGTCGAGGCGGCCCCGGGATTGGGCATCGAGGTGTTGACGCTCTATGCCTTCTCCAGCGAGAACTGGAAGCGCCCGGCCGACGAAGTGTCTGACCTGATGGGGCTTTTGCGCCATTATGTCAGGTCGGAGGTGAAGGACCTGCACCGGAACGGCGTGCGGCTGGAGTTTATCGGCAACTGGCGTGCATTGCAGCCTGATCTGGTCGCGCTGCTGGAGGATGCCCGGGCGCTGACGGCGGGCAATGACCGGCTGACGCTGGTGATGGCGCTCAACTATGGCGGGCATGACGAGCTGGCGCGCGCAGCCCGGGCGCTGGCGGCGGATGTGGCCGCGGGCAGGCTTGAGGCGTCGTCGATCGATGCCAGCGCTGTGGCGGCCAGGCTCGATACGGCGGAGTGGCCGGCGCCGGACGTGGTGTTGCGCACCTCGGGCGAGATGCGGCTGTCGAACTTTCTGCTGTGGCAATCGGCCTATGCCGAATTTGTGGTGACCGAGACGCTGTGGCCCGATTTCGACGCAGCCGCGCTGGCGAGCGTGCTGGCTGAGTTTGCCACGCGGGAACGCCGTTTTGGCGGGCGCTGAGGCGGTGTCGCCACCGACATCGCCATCTGGAGCCGGAAGCGGCCTGCGGCTGCGCATTATCACCGGCGTGGCAATGGCAGTGGTGGCGATTGGCGCGCTTTGGCTGGGCGGGCTGGCCTTTCTGGCGCTGGTGGCGCTGGCGACTCTGCTGATGTGGGCGGAATGGACGGCGATGATGGGGCTGGGGCCGGGGCTGCGCCGGGCGGGCCTTGTGCTTCTGGCCGGGGTGATGGCGCTGCTGGCGGTGGTCAGCGTGAGCGAGGTGTTGCTGGCGCTGGCGGGCGGGGCGGCGCTGATGGGCCTGTTTGCGCGCGGGGTGCAGCCGGGCAAGGGCAGTCTGACGGCGGCGGGGCTGCTTTACTGCGGGCTGCCGGCAGTGGCGCTGCTCTGGGTGCGGGACCTGCGCGAGGGGCTGGCGGCGACGCTGCTGCTGCTTGTGATTGTCTGGACGACGGACATTGCGGCGTTTTTCGCCGGCCGGGCGATTGGCGGGCGCAAGCTGGCGCCGCGGATCAGCCCCAACAAGACCTGGGCGGGGGCTGTCGGGGGTGTGGTGGCGGCGATGCTGGTGGCGGGCGTGTTGGCCAGCCTCTATCTGCCGAGCGGCTTTGGGCGCTGGACGCTGACCATGGCGAGCTTTGGCGGCGCTCTCGCGGTGCTGTCGGTGCTCGGCGACCTGCTGGAGAGCGGGCTGAAGCGGCGTGCGGGGGTGAAGGATTCGGGCACGATCCTGCCTGGCCATGGCGGGGTGATGGACCGGCTGGACGGGCTGGTGCCGGTGGCGGTGGCTGGGGCCGCGGTGTTCTGGATGACGGGCTGGGCCGGATGAGCGGTGTCAGCCTGACGATTCTGGGCGCGACCGGGTCGGTCGGCAGCCAGACGCTCGACCTGATCGCGCGGCACCCGGGCCGCTGGCGGGTGGAAGCGCTGACCGCGAACAGCGATGTGGACGGGCTGGCGGCGGCCGCGCGGGCGACGGGCGCGCGCTATGCAGCGATCGGGGACGCGCGCGCCTATGGGGCCTTGAAGGCGGCGCTGGCGGGGACCGGGACCGAGGTGGCGGCGGGTGCGGACGCCGTGCGCGAGGCGGGCGCGCGTGAGGCCGAGATTGTGCTGACCGCGATTGTGGGGGCAGCGGGACTGGCGCCGACGCTGGCGGCGGTGGCGCGCGGGGCGCGGCTTGCGATTGCCAACAAGGAGACTTTGGTGTGTGCCGGGCCGGTGGTGCGCGCAGCCGCACGGGCGAGCGGATCGGTGCTGTTGCCGGTCGACAGCGAGCATAATGCGATCTTCCAAGTGTTTGACCATGCGGCGCCCCAGCGGGTGCGCAAGGTGGTGCTGACCGCCAGCGGCGGGCCGTTTCGGCAGTGGGACCGGGCGGCGATGGGGCAGGCGAGTGTCAAGGATGCCTGCAACCATCCGGTCTGGTCGATGGGGGCGAAGATCTCGATCGATTCGGCGACGCTGATGAACAAGGGGCTGGAGCTGATCGAGGCCGAGCAGCTTTTCGATGTCGGCCCTGACCGGCTTGATGTGATCGTGCATCCGCAGTCGGTGGTGCATTCGATGGTCGAATATGTCGATGGCTCGGTGCTGGCGCAGATGGGCACGCCGGACATGCGCATTCCCATCGCTTATGCGCTGGCCTGGCCGGAGCGGGTGGAGACGCCGTGCGCGCGGCTCGATCTGGCCGCCATTGGCAATCTGAGCTTCGAGGCGCCTGATCTGGAGCGGTTTCCCGCCCTTGCGCTGGCCTGGGCGGCGCTGAGGGCGGGCGGCTCGGCGCCGTGCATCCTGAATGCGGCCAATGAGGTGGCGGTGGCGGCGTTCATCGCCGGGCAAGTTGGTTTCCTTGATATCGCGGATATCGTCGCTGCCGTGCTCGACCGGCTGGGCTCGGCCCCGCTCGAAGGGTTGGAGGCCGTGCTGGCTGCGGACAGCGCGGCGCGGCGGACGACGGAAGCAGTTGTGAAGGAGCGGGCCAGGTGACCGAGATGCTGCCCCAACCGGGCCTGATGTTCAGCCTCGGCAGCTTCATTCTGATGATCGCCGTGCTGGTGGTCGTGCATGAGGGCGGGCATTTTCTGGCCGGGCGGCTGTTCGACACCAAGGTCGATGCCTTTGCCTTTGGCTTTGGCCGCGAGCTGGCCGGCTGGACCGACCGGCGCGGCGTGCGCTGGCGCATCAACCTCATTCCGCTTGGCGGCTATGTGAAGTTCACCGGCGACCTGAACGAGGCCAGCCAGACCGACCCTGAACTGCTCAAGCTGCCGCCGGCGGAGCGCGCCCAGCTGTTTGCCTTCAAGCCTCTGTGGCAGAAGGCGATCATTGTTGCGGCCGGGCCAGTGATCAACTTCGCCTTTGCGGTGATGATCTTGGCCGGTTTCTACATGACGCTCGGCCATCCCACGACGCCGCCGGTGGTGGCCGCCGTGCTGGAGAACAGCGCGGCTGCCAGCGCGGGGCTACGGGAGGGGGACCGGATCGAGCGGGTGGATGGCAGCGAGATCGACCGGTTCGAGGACATCGTCAATCTGGTTGTGAGTGGCACCGGCAAACCCGTTCGGCTCGATGTGTTGCGCGGGCAGGAGCGATTGGCCATCACGGTCGTGCCGACGATGGTGGAGACCAGCGACCGGTTCGGCAACGTCATCCGGCATCCGCGCATTGGCATTGCGCGCGGGGCGCAGGTGGTGGAGACGGTCGGCCCGCTGACGGCGCTGCGCTACGGGGTGGAAGATACCGGCACGATCATTTCGAGCATCGGCCGCACCTTGAAGCAGATCGTGATGGGCGAGCGCAGCCTTGACGAGCTTGGCGGGCCGGTGCGGTCGGGGCAGATGACCGGGCAGCAGGCCTCGATGGGGGCGGCGTCGTTCATTGCGTTCATGGCGTTTTTCTCGGTCAATCTGGGTTTCATCAACCTCATTCCCATCCCTACGCTGGACGGCGGGCATCTTCTCCTTTACGCGGTCGAGGCTGTGCGGCGTCGCCCGCTGGAAGAGCGATTCCAGCAATGGGCGTTCATGTCGGGGTTTGCGGCGATCATGTCGCTGATGGTGGTGCTGACCTGGAATGATTTGTCTTCGGTGGGGGTCTTCAAACAGTTGGCCGGGTGGCTTGGATGAGCCGCGCATGAGCCGCACGCCGCTTGTCGGCCTTGGCCGCGTGGCCGCTGTTCTGCTGGTCTCGACGGCGCTGAGCATGCCGGCGCTGGCCCAGCGCCAGCCGCAGCCGGCCCCGCCGCCACCGCCGCTGCCTGCGGCCGGCACGGTGCAGGTGGTGGGCGCGGGCGAGGGGACGGTCCGCTCGATCACCGTGCGCGGTACCGAGCGGCTGGAGCCCGAGACGGTGCGCAGCTATCTCGATCTCGCGGTGGGTGACCGATACGACCGCAACCGCACCGACCAGGCGCTGAAGGCGCTCTATGCCTCCGACCTGTTTGCCGATGCCACGATCCGCGACGAGAATGGCGCGCTGACGGTCGAGGTGCGTGAGAACCCGGTGATCAACCGGATCGTCATCGAGGGTGCAAAGCGGGTCAAGGAGGACAAGATCCGCGAAGAAATCCGCATGGCGCCGCGCCAGATCTTCACCCGCTCCAAGGCGCGGGCCGATGTCGGCCGGATTCTGGAGCTGTATCGTCGCTCGGGCCGCTTTGCAGCCGCCGTCGAGCCGAAGATCATCCAGCTTGAGCAGAACCGCGTCGATGTCGTGTTCGAGATGACCGAGGGGCCGAAATCCAAGGTCAGGCAGATCAACATCCTTGGCAACACCAAATTCAAGGATGGCAAGATCCGCGGCGAGATGGCGACCAAGCAGGCGCGCTGGTATCGTTTCTTCAGCTCGAATGACACCTATGATCCCGACCGGCTGGCCTATGACCAGCAGAAGATGCGGCAATTCTACCTGACCGAGGGTTATGCCGATTTCCGCGTCGTCTCCTCGGTGGCCGAGCTGGCACCTGACAATCAGGATTTTCTCGTCACCTATGTGCTGGAGGAGGGCGATCGCTACAAGTTTGGCGATGTCGAGCTTGAATCCGAAATCCGCGACATCAAACCTGAGGATTTCAAGGCGCTGCTGCCGATGGAGAAGGGCGACTGGTACAATGCCCAGCAGATCGAGAATACGGTCGAGACGCTGACCGAGTCGGCGGGGCTGCTTGGCTATGCCTTTGCCGATGTGCGGCCGCAGTTCATGCGCGACAAGGACGCGCTGGAGATGAACGTCACCTTCCTGGTTGGCGAGGCGCCGCGCGTCTATGTCGAGCGGGTTCAGGTGAATGGCAACACGATCACGGTCGATGAGGTGATCCGCCGCGAGTTTCGCCTGACCGAGGGCGATGCGTTCAACTCGATCAAGGTCAAGCGCTCGAGCAACCAACTGAAGAGCCTTGGTTTCTTCCAGGAGCAGCTGGAGATCGAGCAGAAGCCGGGGTCAGCGCCTGACCGGATCATCCTCGAAGCCAATGTGCAGGAGCGGCCGACGGGCGAGCTTCAGGTCTCGGCGGGGTTTTCGAGCCTTGAGCGGTTCATTCTTTCGATGTCAGTGCGGCAGCGCAACTTCCGGGGCCGCGGGCAGGAGCTTCGGCTTTCGGCCAATATCTCGAACTTCTCGCGGTCGGTCGAGGCCGGTTTCACTGAGCCTTATCTGTTCGGCCGCAACCTGGCGCTGGGCTTTGATGTGTTCACGCGTGATTTTCGTTCGTTCCGCTTCACGTCCAACAACACGCGCGACACGACCTATACCCAGTCTTCCACGGGCTTTGCCGTTCGCGTCGGCTTTCCGATCACCGAGTTCTGGGCGATGCAGGGGCGCTATAGCCTGGCGTTCGAGAATATCTCGCTCGACGAGGAGCTGTTCTTCACCAACGGCGTTTGCGACCCGTTGCTCGCCGGGCGGTTTCTTTGCGAGGCGCTTGGCAAGCGGACGGTCTCGACCATCGGCTACAGCGTGATTTTCAACAATTTGAACAATAATTTCCGCCCCACCGGCGGGCAGCGATTCTCGGTCAGCCAGGATCTGGCGGGTGTGCCGATGGGTGTGAAATATCTCCGGACCCGTGCCAATTATGACCGCTACAGTACGCTGTTCGGCTCGGGCTTCATTTTGCAGCTGCACGGCGAAGGCGGCTATATCTTCGGCTATGGCGGCACCTCTGTGCTGCTGACTGACCGCTTCTTCCTCGGTGAGCCGCAGATGCGCGGGTTCCGGATCCGCGGTGTCGGTCCGCGCGTGCTGCGCCGGCCCTTCGACGGCGATGGTAATCCGATCACCGATCGCAATTTCGTGACTGATGACGCATTGGGCGGTCAGGCCTATTATTATGCCAAGACCGAGATTGAGATCCCACTTGGCGCGGGCGGGGCCGAGCTTGGGCTGCGGCCGTCGGTGTTCATGGATGTTGGTGCTGTCTGGCAGGTGGACGATCCTGCCCTGACCTGCGCCAATGGGCCGAACACCAACCGGCCCGAATGCCTTCCCTTCGACCCGGCGCGGCCGTCCAATGGGTTTGAGGAAGTGTTTCTTGGCAATTCGCCCGCCCCGCGCGTGTCCGTCGGGATCGGGGTTTCGTGGAACTCGCCGTTCGGGCCGTTCCGTTTCGATGTGGCGCAAGTGTTGCGCCAGCAGCCTGGGGATGACACCCAGGTCTTCCAGTTTAACGTAGGGACTCAATTCTGATGAAGAAAATTCTGATTTCACTGGCACTCGCCAGTGCCGCAACATTGGCGCCAGTTGCCAGCCCGGCATTCTCCCAGACCTTGCCGGCCGCCGTGGTGATCGTTGTCGATCTCGACAAGATCTACCGCGATTCAGCTGCGGCCAAGGCGGCCACGGTCGATCTCAAGAGCAAGGACGATGCCCTGCGCGCGCGCGCCAGCCAGCTTCAGTCTTCGCTCGGGGCCGAGCAGCAGCAGCTTGCCCAGAGCCGTCCGGCGCAGGGCGCGCCGGCCGCGACGGTGACCGCCTGGGAAACCAAGGCGCGAGACTTTCAGGCGCGCCAGCAGCAGGCAGGGCAGGAGCTGGAAAAGCGCCAGTCCGATCTTCAGGCGGCGCGGCAGTTTGTGCTCAAGCAGATCAATGATGCGCTGCAGCCGATCATCACCACGGTGATGCGCGAGCGTGGGGCGAGCGTGGCCATTGCCAAAGGGGCGACGCTGGACAGCACCTCGGCGCTGGACATGACCAACGACATCATGGCGCGGCTCGACCGGGCGCTGCCGCGCGTCTCGACCACGCCGCCGGCAACGCCGGGCCGCTGATTCCGGGGGCGCTGATGAGCGACACCCTGGCGACCGCTGACCTGCGGGCGGTGATGGCGACGCTGCCGCACCGCTATCCGATGCTGCTTGTCGACCGGGTGGAGGACATCGAGGCCGGTGTTTCGGCGCGCGGCATCAAGGCGGTGACGATCAACGAGCCATTCTTTCAGGGTCATTTTCCCGGCCGTCCGATCATGCCGGGCGTGCTGATCGTGGAGGCGCTGGCGCAGGCGGCGGGCGTTTTGGCGATGCACTCGCTGGGGCCGGAAGGGCAGGGCAAGCTCGTCTATTTCATGGCGATCGAAAATGCCAAGTTTCGCGCGCCGGTGGAGCCGGGGTGTCTGCTCGAACTGTATGTGCGCTTTACCCAGAACCGCGGGCGGGTGAGCAAGTTCGAGGGCAAGGCCATGGTGGCGGGCAAGCTTGCTGCGGAGGCCAGCTTCACGGCGATGATTGCGGATCCGCCGGCCTGACACTGGGCTCTGGCCGTGAGGCGATGAGCACGGCAGCAAGAATGATGGCGGCGCCGGCCAGCGTTTCAAGGCGAACGCCGTCTCCGAACAGCAGGAAGCCCAAGAGCGCGGCCCAGGGCAGGGCGGTGAATTCCATCACCGCGCTGACTTGCGATTCGAGCGCTGCATAGGCGCGGGCCAGAAGCTGCATGCCGATATTGCCGAGGATGCCGAGGCCGACGAAACCGAGCAGGCCCACAGGCCCCGGCGGGCCGTGGAAGAGCAGCACCGGGCTGAGCAGCAGCAGCGGCACCACGCTGCCAAGGAGCGTGATGGCGGTGGCGCGCTCCTGCCCGGCGAGCGCGCGCAGCACGATGGCCGAGCCGGCATAGGTGGTGGCGGCGAACAGGGCGGCGATGATGGCGAGCGTGCGGCTCTCGGCCTGATCGGGCGCGCCCTGCACGGCGACGAGGACGCCGGCGAAGCCGATGAGCGAGGCGGTGAGCGCGGCTCGTCGTATCCGTTCACCAAGGAAGAGGCGGGCGAGCGGCGGGATCATCAGCGGCGCGACAAAGGCAATGGTGAGCGCTTCGGCCAGCGGCAGCTTGTCGATGGCGTAGAAGAAGGTGAGGCCGCTCAGGGTGATCAGCGCGCCGCGCGCGAAATGCAGGCGCATGGCGGCGCGGTTGATGGCCGGGCGGCGCTGCATCTGCCAGACGGCGAGCGCGATGACCGTGCCGGCAGCGTGGCGGCCGAAGGTGATGAGCTCGGTGGGGATGGTCTGGGCGAGCCATTTGACCAGCGCGTCCATCAGGGTGAGCGCGCCGATGCCGGTGATGCACTGGAGGAGCGCCAGCGCGCGTGGCGACATGTCTATTGGCCGAGATCGCGGATCAGCGCGGCGGCAAGGTAGAGACGGCGCGGCACGGCCTCGAGCAGCACATATTCGGCCCCCGAGGCATGATAGCCCGCGCCCGGCAGGCCGAGCGATTCGATGACCGGAACACCGGCACGCGCGGCAAAGCCGGCATCGGTGCCACCGCCGATGCGCGGCACGACCTGAAAGCGCTGGCCAAGGCCGGCATAAATGGCGACGGCGCGATCGATGAGGGCGTCGCTCGCCGGGGTGGCGGTGAAGGGCGGGCGATTGAGGCGCAGCGAGAGATCATAGGCAGCACCGGGCAGGCTGGTCTTCGCCAGCCGCTCCTTCAGGGTTGCCGAGAAGCTCTCGAATTCGGCTTCGCTGCTGACGCGGAGATCGCCGACGAGGGTGATGTCGTCGGGGATGATGTTGCGGACGCTGCGAGGCTGCTGAACCACGGTCCAGTTGAAGCGAAGCTTGCCGGGGCCTTCATCAAGGTCGGAGGTGCGGGCGATGACGGCGGCGGCTTCGGTGAGGGCGTTGACGCCGAGCTCGGGGGCATTGCCGGCGTGCGAGGCCCGGCCCTTGATCTTGAGGGTGACCGTCGCGGTGCCCGAGGTGCCGCGGATCAGGGTTTCGACGGGCGCGGTCGGCTCGAAGGAGAGGACGGCGGTCTTGCCGCGGGCGAGCGTGGTGATGATGTCGCCCGAGCCGATCGAGCCGGTTTCCTCATCGGTGTTGAAGGCGACTGTGAGCTCGCCATAATCCTTTGGGGTCAGCAGCTTGAGGCTGTGCAGGATGACGGCGATGCCGCCCTTGTCGTCAGCGATGCCAGGGCCATAGGCCTTGCCGTCTTCGAGGCGGAAGGGGGCGGCCGTGGTGGCGCCGCGGCCATAGACGGTGTCCATATGGCTGAGCAGCAGCAGCTTGCCCGTCCCCTCGCCCTTCAGCCGGGCGATGAGGATGTCGCCCTTGACGCCGGCTGTGGGGGACACGCGCTCGAAGCTCGCGCCGAGCGGGGTCAGCGCAGCTTCGAGATAGCGGGCCATGGTCTCCAGCCCGTCGGCGTCACCGGTGCCGGTCTCGATGTTGACCAGCGCTTCGAGCGTGCGGGTGACGGCGGGGGCTTCGGCCGTGGCGGCGGCGAGCAGCGCCTGATCAGCTGGCTGTGCGGCCAGCGGGGCGGCGAGCAGGCTGACAGCGAGAAGGGCGGCGCGCAGCATCAGACGGTCTCTCCGAACAGCTCGCGGCCGATGAGGAAGCGGCGGATTTCCGAGGTGCCGGCGCCGATTTCATAGAGCTTGGCGTCGCGCAGCAGCCGGCCGGTGGGATAGTCGTTGATATAGCCATTGCCGCCGAGGCATTGGATGGCTTCGAGCGCCATCCATGTGGCCTTTTCGGCGGTGTAGAGGATGCAGCCGGCGGCGTCCTTGCGGGTGGTTTCGCCGCGATCGGCGGCTTCGGCCACGGCATAGGTATAGGCGCGCGAGGTCGATTGGGTGACATACATGTCGGCGAGCTTGCCCTGCATCAGCTGGAAGGTGCCGATGGGCTGGCCGAACTGCTCCCGGTCATGGACATAGGGCAGCACGATATCGAGGCAGGCGGCCATGATGCCGAGCGGCCCGCCGGCGAGCACGATGCGCTCATAGTCCAGGCCGGACATGAGCACCTTCACGCCGTTGCCGAGGCCGCCGAGGATGTTTTCGGCGGGCACTTCGCAATCCTCGAAGATGAGCTCGCAGGTATCGGAGCCGCGCATGCCGAGCTTGTCGAGCTTTTGCGCGGTGGTGAAGCCCTTCATGCCCTTTTCGATGAGGAAGGCGGTGATGCCGCGCGGGCCAGCCTCGGGGTCGGTCTTGCCATAGACGACGAGCGTATCGGCATGGGGGCCGTTGGTGATCCAGAATTTGTTGCCGTTGAGGCGGTAGCGGTCGTTGCCCTGGGGCTCGGCGCGCAGGCGCATGGAGACGACGTCGGAGCCGGCCCCCGGCTCGGACATGGCAAGGCTGCCCACATGCTCGCCGCTGATCAGCCCGGGCAGGTAGCGCGCCTTTTGTGCAGCCGTGCCCCAGCGCGCGATCTGGTTGATGCAGAGGTTGGAGTGCGCCCCCCAGGACAGCGCGACCGAGGCGGAGGCGCGGCTGATCTCCTCAATGGCGATGACATGGGCGAGATAGCCCAGCCCGGCGCCGCCGTCGGCTTCTGGCACGGTGATGCCGTGCAGGCCGAGCGCACCGAGCTTGGGCCAGAGATCACGCGGGAAGCTGTTGGTGCGGTCGATTTCGGCGGCACGCGGTGCGATTTCGGCCGCGGCAAAGGCGCGGACGCTGTCGCGCAGCATGTCGATGGTCTCGCCGTGCGCGAAGCGGAGGGGTGAAAAGCTCATCGCTTGCTGATAGCGGGATTGGGGCAGCCAAGAAAGCGGCGGAATGATGAGGGTGGGCATGAGCAGGCGCTGGCAATTCGGCCTCTGCATGGCTGAGCTGGGCCTGGGCTATGCGCTGGAGCCATGGCCGCTGCTGAGCGCGGCGCTGAAGCTGGCGGCGCTGGTGGGTGCGGTCGTGCTGTTCTGGCGCGCGCCTGCGGGGGCGGACATGGGCCGGGCGTTCCGCTTCACCATTTTCGGGCTGCTTTTGGGGCTGATTCTGGCGGATCTGGCCGGGCGTTTTGCCGGGGTGGTGCTGCCTTCGAACGAGGTGCGCGAGATTCTGCTCGTCTTCACCTTCATGGCCATGGCGGTGGCCGGTCTCAGCCGTCGACCGGAGTGATGGTGAGCAGCCGCGTGCCCTCGGTGACCTGATCGCCAGCAGCGACGGCGAGGCCGGTGATGCGGCCGCTGGCGGGGCTTTTCAGCTGATGCTCCATCTTCATGGCCTCGAGAATGACGAGGCGCTGCCCGGCTTCGACCCTGTCGCCCTCAGTGACATCGAGGCTGAGCACGCGGCCGGGCATGGGCGCGGTGAGCTCGCCGCTGCTGCTGCCGGTTTCGTGTCTGCGCGGGGCGTGGCGGGTCAGCGTGTAACTGTCGCCGTCGGTGCGGATTTCGACATGGTCTTCGCTCACGTCGATGAAGGCGGTGAGCGGGCCTTGTCGGTGGCGGCCATCGGCAAGCTGACGGGGCGGCGGGGCGTCGGCGGGGACGGTGTGGCTGTGGCAGGTGTCGCCGTGCCAGAGGCGGATGCTGGTCTGGGTGGGGAGATTGAGGCGGAAGGGGGCGGCGAAGGGGCCGGTGCCCAGCGATGGGGGCGCGGCGAGGACGGCGGCGGCCAACGCGACAAGGTCTTTGGAGGGGGGATTTGTGGTGGTCAGCGTGTCCAGATGGCGGGCGATGAAGCCGGTGTCGAAATCGCCAGCGATGAAGGCGGGCGCGGCGGCGAGGCGGGCGAGGAAGGCGCGGTTGGACTTGAGGCCGCGCGCCACGGTCGCGTCGAGGCCGGCGGTGAGGCTGGCCAGAGCCTCATCGCGCGTGGGGGCATGGGCGATGAGTTTGGCGATCATCGGGTCATAATCGAGGCCGATGCGGCTGCCGCTTTCGACGCCGGTATCGATGCGCAGAAGGGCGGGAAAGCGCAGCGCGGTGAGGGTGCCGGTGCTGGGCAGGAAGCCGCTCGGCACATCCTCGGCGTAGAGGCGGGCTTCGACGGCGTGGCCGGTGCACGGGATTTCATGCTGCTGGAGGGGCAGCGGTTCGCCGCGGGCGACGCGGAGCTGCCATTCGACAAGGTCGAGGCCGGTGATGGCTTCGGTGACGGGGTGTTCGACCTGGAGCCGGGTGTTCATCTCCATGAAGTAGAATTTGGGGTCACCGTCGCTGTCGGTGTCATCGAGATCGAGGAGGAATTCGACGGTGCCGGCGTTTTGATAGCCGATGGCAGTGGCGGCGGTGACGGCGGCGACGCCGAGGCGGTGGCGCAGCCGGTCGGAGAGGCCGGGCGCCGGGGCTTCCTCGATGACCTTCTGGTGGCGGCGTTGCAGCGAGCAATCGCGTTCGTGCAGGTGGACGACATTGCCGTGCGCATCGGCGAAGACCTGGACTTCGACATGGCGGGCGCGCCCGACGAGCTTTTCGAGGAGCAGGGCGGCGTTGCCGAAGCTGGCTTCGCCCTCGCGCTGGGCGGCGAGCACGGCGTCTTGAAAGGCTGCGGCGCCATGGACGGTGCGCATGCCCTTGCCGCCGCCGCCGGCAACCGCCTTGATGAGCAGGGGATAGCCGATGGCTTCGGCGGCCTTTTGCAGCCGGGCGAGGCTCTGGTCCATGCCGTGATAGCCGGGCGTGACCGGGACGCCGGCCTTTTTCATCAGCGCCTTGGCGGCATCTTTGAGGGCCATGGCGCGGATGGCGGCCGAGGGCGGGCCGACGAAGGTGAGCCCGGCGCTGGTCACCAGGGCGGCGAAATCGGCGTTTTCGGAGAGGAAGCCGTAGCCGGGGTGGATGGCATCGGCCCCGGTCTGGCGGGCGATCTCGAGGATGCGCTCGGCGTCGAGATAGGGCCGCGCGCTGTCTGGCCCAAGGCTGACGGCCTCGCTGGCCTCGCTGACATGGGGGCTGGCTGCATCGGCGTCCGCATGGAGGGCCACGGTTTCGATGCCCATGGCATGGGCGGTGCGGATGATGCGGCGGGCGATTTCGCCGCGATTGGCGATGAGCAGGCGCTTCATTGGGCGCAGCCGTTCGGTTCGGCGGTCCAGGTCAGGCTGGTGAGGCGCCAGGCGCCATCGACCTTGGCGAGGCCGAAACTGTCGATGCCGCAGTGCAGGCGCTTGCCATCGATATCGATGGTGTAGGGCGACCAGACATGGGCGAGATCGCGCTGGATGTGGACGGTGGGAGTTTGGATGCGTTCATCAACCGGGCGGCGGCCGGGCGCGCGCCATCCGGCGGACATTTCGGCGATGGTCATGATGCGGGTCTTCAGGGTGTCGCTGGTCTTGTCATAGCCTTGGGCGACGACGATGGCGCTGGGCAGCGCCAGCTGTTCGATGAGTGCCGCGTCGCCGGTGTTGATGGCGCGCAGGGTGGCCTCGACGACGGCGAGCACGTCTTCACGCGGGCCCGCGCTTGCGGGCGCGGCGGCGAGCAGGAGGGCGGCGAGAGCGGCTTTGCGCATGGGATGGGCCTTAATCTGCCTGGGACCAGTTGGGGCTGCGCTTTTCCAGAAAGGCGTGCAAGCCTTCCTTCCCCTCGGGGCTGGCGCGGCGCGCGGCGATGCGGCGGGCGGTCTCGGTGCGCAGTTCAGGCGTGATCGGCTGGCCGGCGACAGCGGCGATCAGCGCCTTGGCATCGGCGACGGCGCCGGGGGCGGCGGCGCGGAGATGGGCGAGCCAGTGGAGGACCTGGGCGTTGGCGGCGTCACGGTCGATGGCGGTTTCGTGGATGAGGCCGATGCGCTGGGCGGTTTCGGGGCCGAAGCTTTCTGCGGTGAGGAAGAAACGGCGGGCCTGGGCGGCGCCGATCTTGGCGAGGACGAACGGGGAGATGGTGGCGGGCGTGAGGCCGAGGCGGACTTCGGAGAGGCGAAAGACGGTATTTTCTTCGGCCACCACCATGTCGGCGCAGGCGATGAGGCCGACGCCGCCGCCCGAGACCGCGCCGTGGACGCGGGCAATGACGGGTTTGGGGCAGGCGTTGATGGCGGCGAGCATTGCGGAGAGGGCTTCGGCATCGGCCTGATTTTGCGCGGGCGTATAGTCGGCGGCGCGGCGCATCCAGCTGACATCGGCGCCGGCGCAGAAGCTTTTGCCATGGCCGCTGAGGATGACGGCGCGGACGGCGGGGGTTTCGCCGAGGCGGGTGAAGGCCTGGGTGAGGGCGTCGATCAGGGTTTCATCAAAGGCGTTGTGGCGCTCGGGACGGTTGAGGGTGACATGGGCGATGCCATGGTCGTCGATCTGGGTGTCGAGGCTCATCGCATCACATCCGGAAGGTGCCGAAGCGGGTGTCGGGGATGGGCTTTTGCAAGGATGCGGCGAGGCTCAGCGCGATGACTTTGCGGGTGTCGGTGGGGTCGATGATGCCGTCATCCCAGAGGCGTGCGCTGGCGTGATAGGGGTGGCCTTCGCGCTCATATTGGGCGCGGATGGGGGCCTTGAAGGCTTCTTCCTCCTTTGGGCTGGCGAAACCGCCGGTCTTGACGGTGGCGAGCACGCTGGCGGCTTGCTCGCCGCCCATGACGCTGATGCGGGCGTTGGGCCACATCCAGAGGAAATTGGGGGAATAGGCGCGGCCGCACATGCCGTAATTGCCGGCCCCGTAGCTGCCGCCGATGATGACGGTGATCTTGGGCACGGCGGCGCAGGCGACCGCGGTGACCAATTTGGCGCCGTGGCGGGCGATGCCTTCATTTTCATAGCGCTTGCCGACCATGAAACCGCTGATGTTTTGGAGGAAAAGGAGCGGGATTTTGCGGGCGCAGGCGAGCTCGATGAAGTGGGCGCCCTTCTGGGCGGACTCTGGAAAAGAGGATGCCATTGTTGGCGAGGATGGCGACTTGCTGCCCTTCGATGTGGGCGAAGCCGCAGACCAGCGTTTCGCCGAAGCGGGGCTTGAACGGGTGGAACTCGGAGGCGTCGACGATTCTGGCAATGATTTCGTGGATATCGACGGGGCGGCGGGGGTCGATGGGGGCCAGTGCGTGAAGGTCTGAGGGGTCGAACAGCGGGGGTTTGGGTGGGTTTTGGGTGGGTTTGGGTGGGTTTGGCAGGGTCTTGACGATGCGGCGCGCGATGGCGAGCGCATCGGCATCATCTTCGGCGAGATGATCGGCGACGCCGGAGAGGCGGGTGTGGACATCGCCGCCGCCCAGCTCTTCGGCGGTGACTTCCTCGCCGGTGGCGGCCTTCACCAGCGGCGGGCCGCCGAGGAAGATGGTACCCTGATTGCGCACGATGATCGATTCGTCCGCCATGGCGGGGACGTAGGCGCCGCCGGCAGTGCAACTGCCCATGACCAGCGCGATCTGGGCGATGCCTTGTGCACTCATATTGGCTTGGTTGAAGAAGATGCGGCCGAAATGATCCCGGTCTGGAAAGACTTCGTCTTGCCGGGGGAGGTTGGCGCCGCCGGAATCGACGAGATAGAGGCAGGGCAGGTGATTTTGGGCGGCGATTTCCTGCGCGCGCAGGTGTTTCTTGACGGTGAGGGGATAGTAGCTGCCGCCCTTCACCGTGGCGTCGTTGGCGGCGATGACGCAGAGCCGGCCTTCGACCTGGCCGATGCCGGCGATGAGGCCGGCGGCGGGCACGTCTTCGCCGTAGACTTCGTGGGCGGCCAGCTGGCCGATTTCGAGAAAGGCGGTGTGCGGATCGAGCAGGGCCTCGACACGCTCTCGGGGGAGCAGCTTGCCGCGTGCGGTGTGGCGCTGGCGCGACGCTTCGGGGCCGCCGAGCGCGATGCGGGCGACGAGGCTGCGCAGATCCGAGACCAGCGTGGCCATGTGGCGCGCGTTGGCGGCGCTGGCGGGGGGGAGGGGGGTGCCGATGCGGGGCATGGCTCTGCTATGGCGCGGAAGCGGGTTTGGCTCAAGCTGGTGACTTAGGTGGCGGGATGCTTGCTTTTGCGCTGGCGGGCGGCTATGCGCGCCGCTTGCTTGAGGCCGGTTGGGACCGGCCACAGATGAGAAGGATTTTGACATGAAGGCTGGCATCCACCCCGAGCTTCACACCATCACCGTGAAGATGACCGACGGCACGACCTATGAGACGCGCACGACCTGGGGGAAGGCCGGCGACACGATGAACCTCGAAATCGACCCGACCTCGCACCCGGCATGGGTTGGCGGCGCCGGCAAGATGCTCGACGCGGGCGGCCAGGTGGCGCGCTTCAACAAGCGCTTCTCGGGCTTTGGTCTGGCTGCGAATAACAAGTGAGCTGGCGAGCGTTTAGCGACAGCTAAACGCCGACTCGGCGAACGACCGGACGGCGGGGCGGCGGTTCTATAGACCGCCGAACCCGTCCGACGAGAGCCCCGGCTTTGCCGGGGCTTTTTTCCGTGTTTTAAGACCTTTGTCTATTGACCTCTGGACTGCCCATTGGCGCGGACCACCTGGGTCATGATAACCAACACTACTTGTTCAGCCGAAAAGATTAGTATACTTAAATAATTCAGACCGGCCTTCAAACTTACGACGATTTTTCTATTGAACAAATATTAATAGATTTATATTTAAATAAAATCGAAAAGAACGTTCATATTATACTGAATGTATAGATAATATAATCGTGAAACATATTTATAATACATGATTCGAATTCATATTTTTCTAAACGAATTCTGTCAAGATGTGGCCTTCTCGCGTCAGCATATGTGAAATAATATTTTTACTTGATCGCTGCGTAAGGTAATTTTATCCTCGAAACGATGCTAGTTGAGGAGTCTGAAGCCATGGATGATCAAAGTGAAGAATTTCCGTGGCTCGATAGCTCGAAAAATAAAAAAGGAAATTTCCTAAAGAGGCACTGGGACGGATATTATTCGCTCCCAAGAGCATACTGGGTAAATACAGTTATAATTTCGGCTCTTTTTATATTTTTTATTTCTTTTATTATAGAATTTTTTGCGGTTGAAATTAGAAGTATTCGTTTATATTCATTTCTTGCCTTGCTCCTTTGGCCGACTATTATTATATCTTGGCTTTGGGCTATCGTAGGAACATGGCGTTCAGCAAGTCGACATGTTGAGCGGGGTGGTCGACCGTTTTGGGCTGGCCTTGCGCGGGTTGCGATAATCTTGGGCGCGTTTTCGATGGCCGGGCAGATTGTAACCAATGCCATCCCGCAAGCTAGAGAGTATGCAAATATAGCACTCGGATGGGACCCTCTTGGAGAGGCCGCAACTATTCGGATCGCTTCTGACGGGAGGTCGATTGAGGTCGTTGGCGCGCTTGCTGAAGGAAGTTCGAAAAAATTTGAGCAAATTCTGAATAACGCTTCAAGTGTAGAAACTGTTGTCCTTGACTCAGTCGGCGGTCGGTTATTTGAAGCCGAGGCAATCGCTGAGCAGGTGCGTGCATTTCGTTTGATGACCTACGTTGAGGGCCGGTGCCTGTCGGCCTGCACTTTAATCCTGATTGCCGGTAGTGATCGCGCGGCTACTCCAAACGCTAGGATTGGGTTTCATCAACCAGATTTTCCGGGGCTCGATTCAGAGGCGCGGTCTCGAATGATCGAAGCTAATCGACAGCTTTACAGGCAGGCTGGTGTGGCTGAAGAATTTATAAACAAAGCTATGGAGTCCGCGCCTGATAGAATGTGGTATCCTTCGCACGGCGAGATGTTTGAAGCGGGTATACTAACTCGCTCAAGTTTCGGCGGAGAGACGGCAACAGCTTTTTCGTCTGTCAACTCGCTCGAGGAGCTGTCTAGCCTGTTGCTAGAGGTGAGCCTTTTTCGCACGCTTCAAGAAACTCAACCTGAACTCTTCAAGTCAATCGTTGGAGTTGCATGGCAGGAGAAAATGAAGGGCCGAAACGATAATGATATATTGAATGCTGCTCGAGCTCAGTTGGCGTCGCGTATTGTAAATATTATTGCACGGGCTGATGATGAGACGTTGCATATGTATTTAATATTAATTTTGGATCAGGTAAGGGCTGCACAGAGTGTGAGTTATGAGGCGTGTGGTCTGCTTATGGCTGGCCAGCTAAATACATATCAGACGTTGCCGCGATCTCTTGCGGCTCGTGAGGCCGCCCTTCTCGAGCGCGCTCTCAGACAAAATGGAGATTCGCAAGTAAACATCGAAGCGGCCAACCGGGGTTATGAGATTATTGGTAAAGAATTGTCACCATCTGAATTGACAGCGATCGCCGAGCCTGAAAATGCGACATTGGAGCAAAAATGCGACGCAATGATAAGATTTTACTCTGTAATTTCTGAGCTTCCGTTGATAGAGAGATCTGCGATAATTAGAGATATTTTTTCTGCAGCGTAAATTAAATAGCCAATATATGAAATTTCTATGCTATATGATATTTATTTTTTGCGACGAAGATTACTGCGTTATCACTAGCGTAATTCAATATTCTTGACATCGACTAATTGCGCGATGTCGGAGTTCCAAGCCTAAAGAACGAAGCTTTGCCCCCCTAAACCAACCCCCGCGCCGTCCGGTAATCCGCCTTCCCATTCGGCGCCCTCGGACACCGGTCCACCACCACCACCCGCTTCGGCACCTTGTACCCCGCCAGCCGCTCCCGCACATGTGCGCGCAGCTCCTCAACGTCAGTCCCCAAGGGCGCTTCGACCACCGCAGTGACGGCCTGGCCCCATTGCGGGTCGGGGAGGCCGAAGACGAGGGCGTCGGTGACCTTTGGGTGGGTTTTGAGCATTTCCTCGACTTCTTCGGGGAAGACTTTTTCGCCCGCCGTGTTGATGCACTGGCTGCCGCGGCCCATGAGGGTGAAGCTGCCGTCGGGGTTTTTGACGGCGAAATCGCCGGGGACGGAGTAGCGGACGCCGTTTATGACGGGGAAGGTGGCGGCGGTTTTGGCCTCGTCTTTCCAATAGCCGCGCGGGAGCAGGCCGGCGCGCGCCAGGCGGCCGGTTTCGCCGGGGGCGACGGGCTTCAGGTTTTCATCGAGGATGAGGCTGTTGTCATCGGTGGGGGTGAAGATGGTGGGGCTGCCGGCGTTGGCGCTGGTTTGCACGCTGCTGCCCATGCCGAGCGCTTCGGAGGAGGAGAGGGCATCGACGAGCGCTGCGTTTGGCGCGTGGCGGAGCAGGCCGGCCTTGATTTCGGGCGACCACATGGTGCCGGACGAGAGGATGCCCATGAGGCTGGCGATGCTGCCATGGCCGGCATCGAGGGCGGCGAGGAGCGGGCGGCCGAAGGCGTCTCCAACGAGGGTGGCGAAGGTGCATTGGTGCGCCTCACAGGCGCGGGCGGCGGCCGCACCATCGAGGCTGGCGCCGGGGAGCGTGACGACGGTGCCGCCGGTGACGAGGGTGAAGATGCCGATGAGATAGCCGGTGCCGTGCATGAGCGGGGGCAGCACGAGGCTGGTGCGCGCGGCGGCGCCGCTGACCATGGTTTGCACATGATCTTCGAGGCTGGCGGGCTCCCCGGTTTCGGGCGAGGCGAGCGCGCCGCCCAGCAGCACGAAGAGATCGGCCTGATCCCACATCACGCCCTTGGGCATGCCGGTGGTGCCGCCGGTGTAGATGAAGAGCATGTCGGTGGGGGCATGGGCCTGGGGGGCGAGGGGATGGCCGGCTTGCGCTGTGGTTTCGTAATCTTCGGCCCATGGGCGGGTGTCGCCATTCGCGTCCGGGCCGACTTGCAGGTAGAGCTTGATGTTTGGCAGGCGGGGGCGGACGGCTTCGACGAGATCGGCGAATTCGGCGTCGAAGACGAGGACGCTGCTGTCTGAATTGTCGAGGATGTAGAAGAGCTCTTCGCCGGTGTAGCGGTAGTTGATGTTGACGTGGACGAGGCGGGCCTTGAAGCCGGCGGTGGTGGTTTCGAGATAGGCGGGGGAATTGCGCATGAGATGCGCGAGCCGGTCTCCCGGCTGGGCGCCCCTTGCGAGCATATGGGCGGCGAGGCTTGTCGTGCGGCGGTGGAAATCGCCCCAGCTGATGGTTTGCTCGCCGTGGATGAGGGCCGGGCGGGTGGGATCGACCTTGCCGCTGCCCTGAGCAAAAATGGCGCCGAAGCTGTGTGTCATAATATCTCTCCCCATAGGCAGATTAGGGGAGAGGCAGGCCGGCGGGAAGCCTGTTGATTATTTGGGTTCGAGCAGGCGGTGGAGGTGGACGACGACGTATTTCATGGTGGCATCATCGACGGTGCGCTGGGCGGCGCTGCGCCACGCGGCTTCGGCGGCGGCATAATTGGGGAAGATGCCGATGATGTCGAGCTTGTCGGGCTCGATGAAGTCGGTGCCCTGGGGGTTGGCGACGCGGCCGCCGAAGACGAGGTGTAGCTTGTCCATGGCGTGGGCCTTAGCGGTTTTGGCGGGGGCTTGTCAGCTGTATTCGGCGGCGAGGCGGCTGGTGAGGGCCTGGAACCATGCTTCGAACTCGGGGCCGTCCCAGGCGCGGTGATTGCCGACCGCATAGGCGGCGGCGTTGCGGATGTAGAATTCGGCGTTGATGCGGTTTTGCAAGCGGCTGTCGGCGGTGCGGATGACTTTGGCCGGGCTGCCGACGACGATGCTGTTAGGCGGGATGACGGTGTTGTCTTTCACATAGGCGTGTTGGCCGACGATCGAGCCGGCGCCGATATGGGCGCCGTTGTAGATGGTGGCGTTGATGCCGATGAGGACATGATCCTCGATGGTGCAGCCGTGCAGCGTGGCGTGATGGGTGATGGAGCAATATTTGCCGATGCGCACGGGCTTGCCGGGATCGGTGTGGATCATGACGAAATCCTGCACATTGGTGCCTTCGCCGATTTCGACATGGGCCATTTCGGAGCGGATGACGGCGTTGCACCAGATGGAGCTGCGCTCGGCGAGGCTGACATGGCCGTAGACTTGCGCGGATGCGTGGATGAAGGCGCTGTCGGCCTTTTCGATGCGGCTGGTCATCTGGCCTGCGCTGACTTGCTGTTGGCGGTTTCGAGGAAGGTGACGAGGGCATCGAAGCCGTTCTTCTGGATATAGGCGTCGAAGTCCGCTTCCTGAGTGATGGTGAGGTTGATGTTGGAGACAGTGAGGTTGTTGATCAGGTAGCGGCCCTGCGGGGTCTTGCGGACCTGCCAGATGGCATCGATGGGCTGGCTGCCGGGACGCTCGACCCGGGTCTGGACATCGACATAGGGGCCGCGGGCGTTGAGGCGCATGACCTTGACCGTGGCGTCCCTATAGTCGGACAGGCGGTCGGAATAAGCGCTGAGGATGAAATTGGGGAGTGCGGCATCATAGGCTTCGAGCTGGGCCGGGGTGATGGTGCGGCGGTGCTTGCGGATGAGGCGCTGGCCGATCGAGCGCAGCGCGACATTCTGCTCGAGCATGGTGCGGAAGCGATTGCGGGCCTCTGTTTCGGTAAGGCTGTCATCCTTGAGGACGGCGAAGGCATCCCGGGAGAGATTTTCGATGAACTGGCCGGCGGCCGGGTCGGCGGCGGGGGCTTCCTGCGCGGTGGCGGGCACGCTGGCGATGAGGCCGAGCGGCAGGGTGGCAATCAATAGGGCGGCAAGGGCGCGCATGGGACGTTGTTCCGAAATGATGGATGATGCGCGGCTTGTGGCAGGGCGCAGCTGAATGGCGGGTTAGTTTTTGGCGGTGAAGACAGCGATGAGCGCGCCGAGCGCGAGGCCGAGGACGACCGAGGTGAAGCCCGAGGGGTTGATGTCGGCGGTGTCCGGCAGGGGCGGGGCGGGTTCGTAGCTGTCGTCGTAATCGGTATAGTCGGTGCTGTCGTCGCCGAGGTCGACGCGGGCGTTGGAGAGCGTGTTGCGGGTGAGCAGCGCCAGGCCGATGGCGGCGACGGCCGCGCCCATGGCGAGCGGATGGGCGGTGGCGGTTTCGCGGGTCTTGCGGACCAGCTGCTGGCCCTTTTCGCTGGCGATATCGAGCACTTCATCGAGCAGCGCCTCGGGCTGGGTGCGCTGGCGCAGATCGGTGAGGGTCTGGCCGAGCTGCTGGCCGGCTTCGCTTGCGGCGGCGGCGAGTCTTTCAACGGGTTCGGCGGTCATTCCTTGCTGGTCCCATCGGGCTGGCGTTTGAGCGATTCGAGGCTGGCCTTAAGATTGGCCATCGTCTGGCGGGGCGCAAGGGGGCCGTGATGGAGGCGGCGGATGCCCACGATCATCAGCCCGCCGCCTGCGACGAGCGCCGTGGCGGCGGTGAGGACGGCGCTCCAGACCGGGCCGACGACGGGTGCCAGCGCGGCGATGAGCGCACCGAGCAGCGAGATGCCGGCGATGCCGAGGATGATGCCGCCGGCGAGGATGAAGGCGAAGGCGAGCGCGAGGCCGATGAGATTGCGACGGATTTCGGCCGAGGCGAGCGCGACTTCGGCTTCTGCCAGCGCGCGCGCTTCACGAGGCACGCGGGCGATCAGGTCGAGCAGCGGGTCGCTGGTCGCTTTTGTCTCCTCGGGCGGGGGGACGCTCATTCCTTCTCTTGTTTGGGCGCGCGCAGCAGGCGGGCGAGCAGGAAGCCGCTGGCCACCGCAATGCCGAGGGCTGCGGCGGGCTGGCGGCGAATCAGCGCCTGGCCTTCGCTGACCAGCTCGCTGACGGCTTTCTCATCGAGACCGCGCTGCACCGAGGCCAGCACATCGGCGGCCTGGCGGGCGAGATCGCCGGCCTGAGCGCCGGCCATGCTGTCGATGGTGGCGGCGAGGCTGTGCGCCTGCAGGACCATGGCGTCCATGGCCTTGACGAGCTCGGTCTTGGCGTCTTCGGCGACGGCGAGCAGCCGGTCTTCGGCTTCATCGATGAAGCCGGCGCGCGGGGTTTCGGTCGAGCGGCTCATCTTCGGGGGGCGGGCGGTTTGGGTCATTAAGCGAGCCTTCATCTGCTGGCGGCTGGACTGGGCGCCACGCATGCGAGTTGCGGGACGCCGCTCTGCCCGATAGATGGCGCGGGATTGCCGCAGGCGCAACCGCTTGTGGTGAAGATGATCTGAACTGGAGCCCGACATGACTGCCATCATCGACATTATCGGCCGTGAGATCCTCGATAGCCGGGGCAATCCGACGGTGGAGGTGGATGTCGTGCTGGAAGATGGCTCGCTGGGGCGCGCGGCGGTGCCTTCGGGCGCGTCGACCGGCGCGCATGAGGCGGTGGAGCGGCGCGACGGCGACAAGAACCGCTATCTGGGAAAGGGTGTGCTGGGCGCGGTCGAGGCGGTGAACGGCGAGATTCTGGATGCGCTGTCGGGCATGGACGCCGAGGAGCAGGGCGAGGTGGACGCCGCACTGATCGCGCTCGATGGCACGGCCAACAAGGGGCGGCTGGGCGCCAATGCGATTCTGGGGGTGAGCCTCGCGGTGGCGCGGGCGGCGGCGGATGCGCGCGGGCTGCCGCTGCACCGCTATGTGGGCGGGGTTTCGGCCGGGCTGCTGCCGGTGCCGATGATGAACATCATCAACGGCGGCGCGCATGCCGACAATCCGATCGATGTGCAGGAATTCATGGTGATGCCGGTGGCGGCGGGCTCGATTGCGGAAGCCGTGCGCTGGGGGGCGGAGATTTTTCATGGGCTGAAGAGCGCGCTCAAGGCGGCGGGTCATTCGACGGCGGTGGGTGATGAGGGTGGCTTTGCGCCGAATCTGAGCGGTACGCGCGCGGCGCTGGATTTCATCATGGCGTCGGTAGAGCAGGCGGGCTTCCGGCCGGGCAAGGATGTGTGGCTGGCGCTCGATGTGGCGGCGACCGAATTCTACCGGGGCGGGCGCTATGTGCTGGACGGCGAGGGGCTGTCGCTCGATGGGGCCGGGATGACCGATTATCTGACGGCGCTGGCGAGCGACTATCCGATCCTGTCGATCGAGGACGGGATGGCCGAGGATGACCGTGACGGCTGGCGGATGCTGACCGAGCGGCTGGGCAGCCGCGTGCAGCTGGTGGGCGATGACCTGTTCGTGACCAATCCGGCGCGGCTGGCGGACGGCATCAAGGACGGGCTGGCCAATGCGCTGCTGGTCAAGGTCAACCAGATCGGCACGCTTTCGGAGACGCTGGAGGCGGTCGAGATGGCGCACCGGGCGCGCTACCGCACGGTGATGAGCCACCGCTCGGGCGAGACCGAGGATTCGACCATTGCCGATCTGGCGGTGGCGTGCGGATGCGGCCAGATCAAGACCGGGAGCCTGGCGCGCTCTGACCGGCTGGCCAAATATAACCAGCTGATCCGCATCGAGCAGGAGCTGGGCACGAGCGCGCGCTATGCCGGGCGAACGGTGCTGATGACCGGCTGATGCGGCTGGCCCGGCCATTTGTGGCGCTGATGCTGGCGCTTCTGGTCGGGATGGCGCCGGCGCGTTCGCCTTTGCAGGCCCCTTTGCAGGCCGCAACGCTGAGCGCGGTTTCGGCGGTGCCGGCGCTGGTGAGCGTGGTTTCGGATGAGCCGATCGGGGCGGGCGAGGTGTTTGCGCTGGCCGAGCCTGACCGGCTGGTGATCGATTTGCCGGCGACCGTGGCGGACGCATTGAGTGTGCCGGGGGCGGCGAGTGTGCGGCAGGTCAGGCTGGCGGCCTTTTCGCCGGGGGTCGCGCGGCTGGTGCTCGATCTGGACCGGCCGGTGCTGCTGGAACGGGCGCGGATGGTTGGCCCTGAGGCAGACGGGACGTGGCGGCTGGAGCTGCGGCTGGTGCGGGCCAAGCCGTCGGTGTTTGTGGATGCGGTGCGCGCCGGGCGGGCCCCGGTGGTGATCAGCCGGGCGCCGCAGCGGCTCGCGCTGGAGGAGCTGTTTGCCTCGGTGGCCGATGAGACGGGCGAGACGACGGCCTCGCCGCAGATCACGCCGGCGGGCGAGGTGCTGCCGAAGGCGACCACGCCGGTGCAGCCGCGGCCCGAGGCGGAGGCTGAGGCTGAGACGGCGCCGCCGGTGGTGCGGGCGCCCGAGCGCGCAGGTGAGCGGGCAGCGGCGCAGGCGGCTCCGCGCCAGTCGAGGTCGGGCGGGAAGCCGCTTGTGGTGGTGGATGCCGGGCATGGCGGCAAGGATGTGGGCGCGATTTCGGTGCGCGGCGGCTATGAGAAGGACGTCACGCTGGCGATTGCGCGTGAGGTGGCGCGCGAGCTGGAGAGGCGCGGCCGGGTGCGGGTGCGGCTGACACGGGCCGATGACCGGTTCATTCCGCTGGGTGGCCGGGTGCGGATTGCGCAGGCGGCGCGGGCGGATCTGTTCATCTCGATTCATGCCGATGCGGCGCTCAACCGCGAGGCGCGGGGTGCCAGTGTCTATACGCTGTCGAGCCGGGCGTCGGACGAGGTGGCGGCGCGGCTGGCGGCGCGCGAGAACAAGGCCGACATCATCGGCGGCATCAACCTGGGCGCGGAGGCGCCCGATGTCTCGGATGTATTGATCGAGCTGTCGCGGCGGGGCACGACCGACATGTCGGTGATCTTCGCACAGGTGCTTCAGGACGAGCTGTCGCCGCGCATCCGCTTTCGCTCGACCTTTCATCATTTTGCCGGTTTCCGGGTGCTGAAGGCGCCTGATGTGCCCTCGGTGCTGCTCGAGACGGGCTATGTCTCGAACGGGGAGGACGCCGACTTCCTGTTTTCGCGCACCGGGCAGAAGCGCATTGCCGAGGGTATCGCCCGGGCCATTGAAAAGCATCTGCTGGGAAGTTGAGGGCCTTTCAACGCCGGGGCGGGCGGGCTAGAGGGAGGCCATGCGGCGTTGGTTGATCTATGGCACGCTCGGCGTGGTGCTGGTGGGCGCGGTGGTGGCTGTGCTGCTGCTGGCCAACATCATGAAGGGCCTGCCGAGCGAGGCGGAGCTGGCCGATTATGCGCCGGCGCTGCCTTCGACGGTCCGCGATGTGAACGGCGAAGTGGTGGCGCGGTTCATGCGCGAGCGGCGCATCTATCTGCCCTATGACGAGATTCCGCCGCTTTTGGTGAAGGCCTATGTGTCGGCCGAGGACAAGACCTTTTTCAGCCATGACGGGCTTGATTATGCGGGCATCGCCAATGCCGTCTTCGTCAATGTGCAGGGACTGTTTGGCGACCGGCGGCCGGTGGGGGCCTCGACGATCACCCAGCAGGTGGCGAAGAGCATCATCGGCAATGAGGTGACGCTGACACGCAAGCTGCGCGAGGCGGTGGTGGCGCGGCGGCTGGAGTCGGTGTTTTCCAAGGAGCAGATCCTCGAAATCTATCTCAACCAGATTTATCTGGGCCGGAACGCTTACGGTGTGGAAGCGGCGGCGCGCGCCTATTTCGCCAAGACGGCGGCGGAGCTGACTCTTGAGGAGATGGCCTATCTGGCAATCCTGCCCAAGGCGCCGTCGACCTATTCGCCGACCACGCAGCAGGCGCGGGCGCTGTCGCGGCGGTCTTATGTGTTGAGCCGCATGGCCGAGGATGGCCATATCAGCGAGGCCGAGCGGGCGGCGGCCGATGCGGCGCCGCTGGTAGCGCAGACAAATGGCGGCTTCGACACCGGGCGGACGGGCGATTATTTCATCGAGGATGTGCGGCGCCAGCTGATCGACAGCTTTGGCGAAAGCAGCGAGGACGGACGCAACAGCGTTTATGGCGGGGGCTTGTGGATCAGGACCTCGCTTGACCCGGTGATGCAGGATGCGGCCGAGCGGGCGCTGCGCGACGGGCTGGTGCGTTATGACCGCTCGCGGCCGTGGCGCGGGCCGGCGCGGACGATTGAGCTGGGCGAGGGATGGCCGGGCCGGCTGGCGCGCGCGACGGTGGCGACGGGCTATGCCGAGTGGCGCAAGGCGGTGGTGCTGGGCAAGACGGCGGCGGTGGTGCGCATCGGCTTTGCCGATGGCAGCGAGGGCACGCTGCCCTTTGACCAGGCGCAGCGGCGGCGGGCGGGCAGCGAGCAGCGGGCCGCCGAGGCGATGGTGCCGGGCGATGTCATCATCGTGGCGCGCGAGAAGGGCAGCTGGGGTTTGCGGCAGACGCCGGAGATTTCGGGCGGGTTCATCGCCGAGGATGTGCATGATGGGCGGGTGTTCGCGATGGTGGGCGGCTTTGATGCGCGCGCCCAGGCCTTCAACCGGGCGACACAGGCGCAGCGGCAGCCGGGCTCGACCTTCAAGCCGATCGTTTATGCGACCGCGCTCGACAATGGCTTCACGCCGGCGAGCATTGTCGTGGACGGGCCGTTCTGCGTGTTTCAGACGCGCGCTCTGGGGCGCAAATGCTTCCGCAATTTCGGCGGCGGCAGCGCGGGGCCGCAGACGCTGCGCTGGGGGCTGGAGCAGAGCCGCAACCTGATGACGGTGCGGCTGGGCTATTCGGTGGGCATGGACAAGGTGACGGCGACGGCCAAGGCGCTGGGGGTGGGGGATTATCCGCCGCAGCTGGCCTTTGCGCTGGGCGCAGGCGAGACGACGGTGATGCAGATCACCAACGCCTATGCGCAGATCTTCAACGCGGGACGCAAGCTGGAGCCGAGCCTGATCGAGATGGTGCAGGACCGGGACGGCAAGGTGATTTACCGGCGCGACACGCGCTCGTGCCTCGGCTGCATGGCCGAGGACTGGAACGGCGAGCCGATGCCGCGGCCGGTGGGGCGCAGCGTGCAGGTGATGGACCCGCGCACGGCCTATCAGACGGTGCACATGATGGAAGGCGTGGTGACGCGCGGCACGGCGGTGCGGCTGCGCGCGCTGGAGCGGCCGCTGGCGGGCAAGACTGGCACCACCAGCGGGCCGAAGGACGCCTGGTTTGTGGGCGGCACGCCCGATCTGGTGGCCGGGCTTTACCTTGGTTATGATCAGCCACGCGACCTTGGCAACAATGTGCAGGGTGGCAATACGGCGGGGCCGATTTTTCTCGATTTTGCCCGGGTGGCGCTTGAGGACGCCGAAAAGCGGCCCTTTGTCATTCCGCCCGGCGTGCGCATGGTGCGGATCAACCGGCGCTCGGGCAAGCGGGTGTTTGACGAGTGGCCGACCGAGGAAGCGCCGCGGTCCGAGGTGATCTGGGAGGCGTTCAAGCCCGACACCGAGCCGCGGCGCGAAGCGGAGGCCGAGCGGGCACCGGGCGCGCAGGTGCGGTCGGATGCGGAGTTTCTTTCCAACAGCGGCGGGATTTACTAAAAGCCGCGCCAGACGATTTCAGGAGCCGATATGCGAGCCGAGGCGGAAGCCCATGCCAATTCCATCAAGCAGGCGCTGGACCTGCTGAGGAGGTCTCTTTGACTGGGACCGCGCGCTGCGTCGTCTCGACGAACTGAATGCCCGGGCCGAGGACCCGGCCCTCTGGACCAACCCCAAGGCCGCGCAGGCGCTGATGCTGGAGCGCCGGCGGCTCGACGAGGCGGTGGGGGCGACGCGGGCGATCGAGGGCGACCTTGCCGACACCTGCGAGCTGATCGAAATGGCCGAGGCCGAGGGCGACGAGGCGATGGCCGAGGAAGGCACGGCGGCGCTGAAGGCGCTGGCCGAGCGCGCTGAACGCGACAAGGTGGCGGCGCTGCTCTCGGGCGAGGCGGACGAAAATGACGCCTATATCGAGATCAACTCGGGCGCTGGCGGCACCGAGAGCCAGGACTGGGCGCAGATGTTGCAGCGCATGTATCAGCGCTGGGCGGAGGCGCGCGGCTACAAGGTCGAGCTGATCGACTATAATGACGGCGAGCAGGCCGGCATCAAGAATGCGACGATGCTGATCAAGGGCGGGCAAGCCTATGGCTGGGCCAAGACCGAGAGCGGCGTGCACCGGCTGGTGCGGATCAGCCCCTATGACAGCGCGGCGCGGCGGCACACCAGCTTTGCCAGTGTCTGGGTCTATCCGCAAATCGACGACGATATCGAGATCGATGTGAAGGAATCGGACCTGAAGATCGACACCTACCGGGCATCGGGCGCGGGCGGGCAGCATATCAACACCACCGATTCGGCGGTGCGCATCACCCATATGCCGACCGGCGTTGTGGTGGCCTGCCAGAATGAGCGCTCGCAGCACAAGAACCGGGCGACGGCGATGAAGATGCTGAAGGCGCGGCTTTATGAGCGCGAGCTGGCGATTCGCGAGGCGGCGGCGGCCGATGTGGAGGCCGGCAAGAGCGACATCGGCTGGGGCCACCAGATCCGGAGCTATGTGTTGCAGCCCTATCAGCTGGTGAAGGATCTGCGGACCGGCGTGACCTCGACCGCGCCCGATGATGTGCTCAACGGCGAGCTTGATGCCTTCATGGCGGCGGCGCTTTCGCAGAAGGTGACCGGCGAGAAGGCCGATGTCGAGGATGTCGACTAGGGTAGCGGCGGGCGGCGGCCGGCCCAGGGGGCGGCTTGCTCGATCTGGGCGGCGAGGCTGAAGAGCAGCGCTTCCTCGCCGTAGCGGCCCATGGCCATGATGCCGATGGGCAGGCCCGTGCGGCTGGTGCCGAGCGGCAGCGACATGGCCGGGCAGCCGGTCTGGTTGGCGAGCGCTGTGAATGGGCTGTAGCCGAGCACATTGCCGGTCCAGCTTTCGATATCGCTGGGGCTGAGGTCGATGCGGCCGAGTTCGATGGGGGGCTGGGCGAAGACCGGCGAGAGCAGGATGTCATGGCCGCTCATGAACTGGCTGACGGTGATGGCGACCTGCTGGAACAGCTGGTTGGCGCCGGCGATGGCGCTGGCGGGCGTGGTGTTGCCGATATGGGCGAACATCTGGGTGACGAGCTCGATATCCTCGCCGGCGCTGTCACGGCCGAGCTCGGCGAGGCGAGTGCGGACATCATGGGCGACATGGGCGGCGATGATGGCGACAAAGGCTTCGCCCATGGCCTCTGCCGGGAGCGCGGGTGCGGCCTCTTCGACCGTATGGCCGAGGCTTTCGAGCAGGCGGGCGGCGGCATCGAGGGCGGCGAGCACATCTGGGTGGACGGGAACGCCGGTGATGGCCTCGCGCTGCAGCGCGATGCGCAGGCGGCCGGGGGCTGATCTGGTGGCGGCGAGAAAGCCTGCGCCGGGGGGCGGCGCGGTGTAGCGGCTGCCAGGCTCCATGCCATGGGTGGCATCGAGGAGGGCGGCGGAATCGCGGACCGAGCGGGTGACGGCGTGATTGAGGGAAAAGCCCATCCAGCCTTCGGTGGCGTGCGGGCCTGCCGGCATGCGGCCGCGCGAAGGCTTGAGGCCGAACAGGCCGCAGGCGCTGGCCGGGCAGCGGATCGAGCCGCCGCCATCGGACGCGTGCGCCATGGCGACGACGCCGGCGGACACGGCGACGGCGGCGCCGCCCGACGAGCCGCCGCTGCTATGGGCGGGGTTCCAGGGGTTGCGGGTCAGGCCATAGGCTTTGCTCTCGGTGGTGACGGTGAGGCCGAACTCGGGCGTGGTGGTTTTGCCGAAGGTGTTGAGGCCGGCGGCGCAGTAGCGGTCATAGAGCACGGCGTTTTCGGTGGCGACATGGCCATCGAACAGCCTGCTGCCTTCGCCCGACCGCTGGCCGGCGATGGGCATGTGCAGATCCTTGACGAGGAAGGGGACACCAGCGAACGGGCCGGAGAAGGGCAGATGCGCGCGGGCGCGGGCCATGTCGCGCAGGTCTTGCGCGATGAAGTTGAGGCTGGGATTGAGGGCATCGGCGCGGGCGACGGCGGCTTCGAGCAGCTCCGATGGGCTTACCTTGCCCGTCGCGATGGCTTCGGCCTGGGCGGTGGCGTCTTGCTGCAGCAGGTCAGTCATGGCGGGCTCCTTTGGCGGGAGCGTCCGCTGTCAGTCTCCGGGCGTCAAGACTGGTGCTTCTGCCAGCGGGCCAGCCCGGCTTCAAGGTCGGCGATGAGATCAGCCGGGTCTTCGAGGCCGATGGAGAGGCGGACGATGGGCCCCGGGCGCTCGGGCTGGGGCAGGCTGCGGCAGCCCTTGAGATCGACCGGGAGCGCCAAGGATTCGTAGCCGCCCCAGGAAAAGCCCATGCCGAAATGGTGGAGGTGGTCGAGCAGCGGCGCGAGGCTGGCGCGGGTGCCGGACTTGAGGACGAAGCTGAACAGGCCGGTGCTGCCGGTGAAATCGCGCTTGAACAGGGCGTGATCGGGGTGGCTTTCGAGGCCGGGGTGGAGGACGCTGTCGACGGCCGCATGGGCTTCAAGCCAGCGGGCGACTTCGAGCGCGCTGGTTTCATGACGGCCGAGGCGCAGGCCGAGCGTGCGCAGACCACGCAGCGCCAGCGCGGCGTCATCGGCCGAGACGTTCATGCCGAGGCGGTAGTGCATGCGGGCGAGGCGGGGCCAGAGGGCGGCGGTGGCGGTGGCGGCGCCCATCATCACGTCGCTATGGCCGCCGACATATTTGGTGAGCGCCTGAATGCTGATGTCCACGCCAAGCGCGATCGGCTGGAGGCGCAGCGGTGTGGCCCAGGTGTTGTCGATGATGGTGACGATGTCATGGGCGCGGGCGGCCGCCGTGATGGCGGGCAGATCATGGATCTCGAAGGTGAGCGAGCCGGGGCTTTCGAGAAGGATGGCGCGGGTATTTGAGGTGAAGAGTGAGGAAATGTCTCTGATGCGCGGGTCGAAATAGCGGGTGGTGATGCCCAGCGGCTTCAGCGTCTGGTCGGCGAACAGGCGGGTCGGCTCATAGGCGCTGTCTGTGACGAGCAGCTCGTCGCCGCTCTGGAGCACAGCGAGAAGTGCGGTGCTGATGGCGGCGACGCCGGAGGGGTAGAGCTTGGTGCCGGCAGCACCGGGCTCAAGGCTGGTGAGCGCGTCTTCAAGCGCCCAGATGCCGGGCGTGCCGCGCCGGCCATAATAGAGGCCCTTGTCGGGATTGGCGATGGCGGCGTCGAGCGCGGCCAGCGTGGGGAAGAGGATGGTCGAGGCGCGGGCGACGGGCGGATTGACGAAGCGCGCGGTGGCGCGCGGCTCGCGGCCGGCGACGCTCAGGCGGGTGCCCTCGCCGAGATGCGAGAGATCGGGCGGCGGCGCGCGGCCGGCCATGCGCTCAGGCCCTCACGTGCTCAGGCGCCGGTGACGATCGGCGTGTTGGGGGAGGCGCCCCATTCCGACCAGCTGCCGTCATAGATCGCCATGTTCGGCTGGCCGAGCAGGGCGGCGGCGAAGGCGAGGCAGGCCGAGGTGACGCCCGAGCCGCAGGTGCCGACGGTGGGCTGGGAAAGATCGATGCCGGCGGCTTCGAACAGGTCGGCCAGCTCGTCCTTCGACTTGTAGGTGCCGTCTTCGTTGAACAGGCGATTATAGGGGAGCGATTTGGAGCCGGGGATATGGCCACGGCGCAGCTCTGGGCGCGGCTCGGGCTCGGTGCCAAGGAAGCGGCCTTCGGAGCGGGCATCGACGACCTGCTCGGCCTTGGTGCGGAGATTGTCGGTCATCTGCTTCATGTCGCGGACCATGGTCTTGTCGGCCCAGACGGTGAAGTGGCGGTGGCGGACGACGGGCTTGCCGCTTTCGACGGCGCGGCCTTCGGCCTGCCACTTTTCGAAGCCGCCATCGAGGATGGCGACCTGATGGGCACCGAACAGGGTGAGCATCCACCAGACCCGGGCGGCGGAGCGCAGCGGCGAATTGTCGTAGACGACGATGCGGCTGCCATCGCCAAGGCCGAGCGCCTGCATGCGGCTGGCGAATTTTTCAGCCGATGGCAGCATATGGGGCAGGGGCGAGCTGGTGTCGGAGACTTCGTCGATATCGAAGAAGACGGCGCCGGGGATATGGGCGGTTTCGAATTCGGTGCGGGCCTGACGGCCATGCTGGGGCAGGAACATGGTGGCGTCGATCACGCGGAGATCGGACTTGCCGAGTTCGGCCGCCAGCCAATCGGTGCTGACCAGAAGGTTCATCGCTGTTACTCCCTATCGCGCCTTGTCGTCGCGGTTTTTCTGGCGTGGCTTATGGGCGTGACATAGGAGCGTGAAGCCGTCATGTCACCCGCTGTTGTGACGTTTTTGTGGATGAATTTGCGATGAGCGACACTCTGCATCTGGGCAAGGCATCGAGCCTGCCCGAAAGCCCTGAAGCGGCCGTGCTGGACTTCCCGGCCAACCCGCGGCCGGGGCTGGACTATCTGGTGCGCTTTGCCGTGCCGGAGTTTACCTCGCTCTGCCCGGTGACCGGGGCGCCGGATTTTGCCCATCTGGTGATTGATTATGTGCCGGATGCGCGAATCGTCGAATCCAAGTCGTTGAAGCTGTGGCTGGGCTCGTTTCGGAATCATGCCGGTTTTCACGAGGATGTGACGGTGGGCATCGGCGCCCGGCTGGTGGCGGAAATGGCGCCCAAATGGCTGCGCATCGGCGGCTATTGGTATCCACGCGGCGGCATCCCGATCGATGTCTTCTGGCAATCGGGGCCGGCGCCTGCCGGGCTGTGGCTGCCCGATCAGGGCGTGCCGGGCTATCGCGGGCGCGGTTAGCTTTGGCGGTTAAGGCAGCCCGGTGACCTTGTGGGTTTGCAGTGACAGCCGCCAGCGCGGGTGTTCGAGGCAGTAGCGAATCGCGGCCTCGGTGTTTTCGCGTGCCGCCGGGCCGTCCATCGGTTGCAGGAAGAAATGTTCGAAATCGAGGCCCGCGAAGCGGTCGGGCATGGCCTTGGGCTGGGGATAGACGAGCTTCAACTCCTGACCCGAGGTCTGCACGAGCGGCGCATCGGCCTTGGGGCTGACGCAGATCCAGTCGAGCCCGGCAGGGGCGGCCTGTGTGCCGTTGGTCTCGACGGCGATCTTAAAGCCCTGGGCCTTCAATGCGGCGATGAGCGGCGGGTCGAGCTGGAGCAGCGGTTCGCCGCCGGTGCAGACGATGAGGCGGTGGTCGGTGGGCGCGCCCCAGATGGCGGCGGCATGGACGGCGAGCGCCTCGGGGCTGGTGAACTTGCCGCCGCCTTCGCCGTTCGTGCCGACGAAATCGGTGTCGCAGAAGGCGCACACAGCAGCGGCGCGGTCAGCCTCGCGGCCCGACCAGAGGTTGCAGCCGGAAAAGCGCAGGAAGACGGCGCGGCGGCCGGTCTGTGCGCCTTCGCCCTGCAGGGTGAGGAAGGTTTCCTTGACGGTGTAGGTCATGGGGCAGGATCTTGGAGGCCGGCCTCGGCGAAGCCCTTGGCGCGCAGGCGGCAGCTGTCGCACAGGCCGCAGGGGCGGCCCTCGGGCGTGGGGTCATAGCAGGACCATGTCAGCGCCAGTGGGGCTTCGGCGGCGCGTGCGGCGCGGACAATGTCGGCCTTGGTCATGGCCGTCAGCGGGGTGTGCACCTTGAAGCCGCCGTCGCGGGTGGCGATGTTGGCCATGGCTTCGAAGGCGGCGATGAACTCGGGCCGGCAATCGGGATAGCCGCTGTAATCAAGCGCGTTGACGCCGATGACGAGATCGCGCGCACCGGCCGCCTCGGCCCAGCCGAGGCAGACGGCGAGGAAGATGGTGTTGCGCGCCGGCACATAGGTGACCGGGATGCCGGCCTCGACGCCGGTCTTGGGCACGTCGATGTCGGCGGTGAGCGCGCTGCCGCCGAAGCTGCGCAGGTCGAGCGGCAGGGTGATGTGGCGTTCGACGCCCAGTGCCTCGGCCACGCGCGCGGCGTGCGCCAGCTCGATGCGGTGGCGCTGATTATAGTCGATGGTGAGCGCCAGCAGCCGGTAGCCCTGCGCCTTCATCATCGCCGCCGCCGTGGTCGAATCGAGGCCGCCTGAGAGCAGGACGACGGCCAGCGGCGCCTCAGGCATGGATGCGCCAGACCCTGGAGCAGAACTGGCAATCGACGCCGATGGTGCCATCCTCGCCGCGCATGTCGGCGCGCTCGCTTTCGGGGAAGCGGGTGAGGACATCGGTGATGTGTTCAGCCGTGCAGCGGCAGCCGCGCACCGGGGCGGCGCCGGGGAAGAGGCGGACTTCCTCTTCATGGAACAGCCGCCAGAGCAGCGCTTCGGGGCTGAGATCGGGACTGGCGAGCTCGTCGCGGGTGATGGTGCCGGCGAGCGAGCGAATATGCTGCCAGTCGGCGGGTTCGGGCTCGCCGTCATCCTCGGCGAAGCGGCGTGTGCTGCCGTCTTCGCCGCGCGGCAGATATTGGAGGAGGATGCCGCCGGCGAACCAGCCCTGCGCAGGGTCGCCGCCGAGATGGACACGGATCAGCGTGGGGATCTGCTCCGAGGCGCGGAAATATTGCTCGATGGCGGCCGCGATGCCGGCGCCTTCGAGGGGCACGATGCCCTGATAGCGCTCGTTGGTGTCGGTCTGGTCGAGGGTGACGGCGAGATGGCCCTGGCCGAACATGGCCTCAAGGTCGCCCATGGGCGTTTCGGGCGCGCCTTGCAGATAGCCGCGCAGCGCGCCCGCGTTCCAGTCGCAGACCAGCAGGTTGAGCGGGCCGCTGGACTGGGCTTGCAGGGTGAGCCCGCCGATGGTGTCCCGCAGGGTGGCGCCGACAAGCGCTGTGGTGACCAGTGCTTCGGCCAGCGTGGCGGCGAGCGGGGCGGGATAATCATGGGCGGCGAGGATGGCGGCGAGGCTGGTGTCGAGCCGGACAATGCGGCCGCGCACATCGCGGCCGGGCACGGTAAAGCCGAGGCTGACATCATGGCTGGGGGCGAGACCTTCTGCGGTCACAGTCATGCTCACAGCCGTTCCAGACACCAGAGCAGCACCGCCTTTTGCGCGTGCAGGCGGTTTTCCGCTTCGTCCCAGACCAGGCTGGCGGGGCCGTCGATGACCTCTTCGGTGACTTCCTCGCCGCGGTGGGCAGGCAGGCAATGGAGGAAGACGGCGCTGGGATTGGCGCGCGCCATCAGCGCGGCATCGACCTGAAAGGGCTGCATGGCGGCGAGCTTGGCCTTGCTGTCTTCCTGGCCCATGCTGATCCAGGTGTCGGTGACGACGACATCGGCGCCCTCGACGGCGGCTTCGGCCGAGCGGACAAGATCGACGCTGCCGCCGCGCGCACAGGCCGTGGCCATCACCGCGCTGTCGGGATCATGGCCATGGGGCACGCCGAGGCGGAGATCGAAGCCGAGCACCGAGGCGGCCTCGACGAGCGAATTGGCGATGTTGTTGCCGTCCCCCAGATAGGCCCATGTCGAGCCGGCGACCTGGCGGCCGCTGTGTTCTTCGAAGGTCAGGATATCGGCGAGGATCTGGCAGGGGTGGCTGATGTCGGTGAGGCCGTTGATGACCGGCACGCTGGCGGCATTGGCCAGGGTTTCGAGGGTGGCGTGCGAATTGGCGCGCAGCATGATGGCATCGACCATGCGGCTGAGCACACGGGCGGTGTCGTCGACCGGCTCGCCGCGCCCGAGCTGCATCTCGCCCGCCGAGACGGTGATGGCGCTGCCGCCCAGCTGGCGGATGGCCTGGGCGAAGCTGAAGCGGGTGCGGGTGCTGGGCTTTTCGAAGATCAGCGCCAGCGTATGGCCGTCAAGCGGCGCATCGGCATCGGGCAGGCCCTTGGGCAGGCCCTTGCGCGCCGCCTTGCGGGCATGGGCTTCATCGAGAATGGCGCGAAGCCCCGCTGCCGTGGGGGCAGCGAGATCGAGAAAATGGCGCATGAACGGCTCCTCAGGCGGCTTCCGCCGGCACGAAGGCGGCAGCGGCGGCCGACAGCTTGTCGACGGCCTCGCGGATGTGATGCTCTTCGATGATCAGCGGCGGCAGCAGGCGCACCACATTGTCACCGGCCGCGACGGTCAGGATGCCATGGTTGCGGGCATGGGCGACAAAGGCGCGGCTGTCGGTCTTGAGCTTGAGGCCGAGCATCAGGCCGAGCCCGCGCACGCTGTCGAACAGATCGTCATGGTTGGGGATCATCTGTTCGAGCGCGGCGCGCAGGCGCTCGCCGGATTCGCGAACCTGGGCGAGGAAGCTCTCTTCGGTGACGACATCGAGCACGGCCATGCAGGCGGCCATGGCCAGCGGATTGCCGCCATAGGTGCTGCCATGGGTGCCGATGACCATGCCGGCGGCGGCGCGCTCGGTGGCGAGGCAGGCGCCGACGGGGAAGCCGCCGCCGATGCCCTTGGCGATGGCCATGATATCGGGGTCGATGCCATATTGCTCATGGGCGAAGAGCGTGCCGGTGCGGGCGACGCCGCATTGGACCTCGTCGAGGATGAGCAGGATGTCATGCGCATCGCAGAGCTTGCGCAGGCCCTGGAGGAACTCTTGGGCAGCCGGGCGGATGCCGCCTTCGCCTTGCACGGTCTCGACCATGATGCCGGCAATGGACGGGTCGATGGCGGCGGCGGCGGCGTCGAGATCGTTGAAGGGCAGCACATGGAACCAGTCGGGCAGCGGCTCGAAGCCCTTGCGCATCTTCTCCTGATTGGTCGCCGAGATGGTGGCCAGCGTGCGGCCATGAAAGGCGTTAGAGAAGGTGAGGATGCGGTACCGCTCTGGGCGGCCATGCGCATATTGATAGGCGCGGCAGGTCTTGATGGCGCATTCCACGGCTTCGGCGCCCGAATTGGTGAAGAACACCGTGTCGGCGAAGGTGAGGCCGACCAGCCGCTCGGCGAGTGCGGCCTGGGCGGGGACCTTGTAGAGATTGGAGGTGTGCATCAGCGTGGCGGCCTGCTTCTGAATGGCGCCGACGAGATGGGGATGGCTGTGACCAAGCAGGTTGACGGCGATTCCGGAGGCGAAATCGAGCCATTCGCGGCCCTGCGCGTCATAGAGATAGCAGCCTTCGCCGCGCACGGGCTCGACATCGCAGCGGCCATAAACGGGCATGAGGGGCGTGATGGTCATCTGAACTGGCTCCACGACGGGACTGGTGATGCACCCGCAATGCAAAAAGGCGGCCCTTCCGACCGCCCTCGGGAGCGCGTTATAGACGCGTCGCAGGCGGGCTTCAACCATGACCGAAGGGGCGTCTTGATGTGCAATCGCTACCAGCTGAAGGGCAGCGCGGCCGAGGTGGCAGCCGCCCTCGGCATGCCGGTCGGGGGCGTGAACTGGCCCGAAGAGATGTTTCCCGCGCGGCCGGGCCTTGTTGGTACCGTCAGTGGCGCGCGGCTGATGGACTGGGGCTGGCCGCCGCCCGGCGATGGCAAGGGTCGGCCCGTGACCAATGCGCGCAACCTCGACAGTCCCTTCTGGCGGGCGGCGGTGGCGGACCCGGCGCGGCGCTGCCTGATTCCGGCCAGCCGCTTTTGCGAATGGGAGGGTGCCGTGGGCGCCAAGCGGGCGCGCTGGTTCGGGGTGAGAGAGGCGGCGGTGTTCGTCTTTGCCGGCGTCTGGCGGCCGCACGGCGATGGTGCTGTTTATGCCATGCTCACCTGCGCGCCCAATGCGCTGGTGGGGGCGGTGCACCCCAAGGCGATGCCGGTGATTTTGGCGCAGGACGCGGCGGCGCGCTGGCTGCGCGAGGACTGGGCGGCGGCCCGCGCGATGGTGCGGCCCTTTGCCGATGAGGCGATGTGGATCGAATGACCGGCTGGCGGATGGACGGCGGGGGGCGCTGACGGGCGGGGGCAAGGCTGCTAAGGGCAGGCGATGACGAAAAATGGGTCTTCTGGCGGCAGCGGCCTGCCGATGCGGCAATTGTTGCCGCTGCTGCTCTCGGTGTTCATCGGGCTGATGGGCTTTGGTGTGGTGCTGCCGGTTTTTCCCTTTTGGGGCCGTTCGCTGGGCGCCGGGCCGGAGATCATTACCGTGGCGCTGGGCGCCTATTCGCTCGGCCAGTTCATCGGCGCGCCGCTCTGGGGCAAGTTTTCAGACAGTTTCGGCCGGCGGCCGGCGCTGATCGGCTCACTGATCGGGATCATGCTCAGCTATATGCTGATGGCGGAGGCGGAGAATATCTGGACGCTGGGGGCGGCGCGGCTGCTGGGCGGGCTGATGGCGGGGAATATCGCGGTGGCCTTTGCCTATGTCGGCGATGTCGTGCCCGGCGCGCAGCGGCCCAAGGCTTTGGGGCTATTGGGTGCGGCCTTCGGCATGGGCTTTATTTTCGGCCCCGCCATCGGCGGCGTGGTGGCGGGCGATGCGCCGGTGACCGCCGATTTCGCGCGGGTCGCCCATGTGGCGGCGGGTGTTTGCGTGGTCGGCATCCTGCTGGTGGTGTTCGGCCTGCCCGAGAGCCTCGACAAGGCGCGGCGGCAGGCGGTGAAGGATGCAGGGAGCGGACCGACGGCGCGCGCGGTGATGGCGGAGAAGCCGGCGGTGATCGGTCTGATGCTGGTGGCAGCACTCGTGATCGGCTCGGCGGCGATGATGGAGACGACCTTTGCGCTGTTTGCCGATGATCATCTCGGCTGGAGCCCGCGCGATGTCGGGCTGAGCTTCGGGCTGATCGGCACGATTTCGGCGGTGATCCAGGCGGTGGCAGCAGCACCGCTGTCGCGCGCGCTGGGGGCGCGTCGCGTCGCGCTGGTGGGCATTTTCGGCTATGCGCTGGGGCTGGGGCTGCTGGGGCTGACCGGGCTGGGCGACTGGGCGGGCAATATCATGGTGCTGCTGGCGCTGGCGGTGACGGCGCTGGGGGTGGGCATCTTCAACCCGGCGTTTCAGACGATGGTGGCGGCGGCCACCGACGACCGCGACCGCGGGCTGGTGAACGGGCTGACGCAGGGGGCGAGCGCGGGCGGGCGGATCATTGGCCCGGCGATTTCGGGGACGGTTTATGTGATGGCGGGTATTGCGGCGCCGTTTCTGGCGGGTGCTGCGCTGATGCTGGTGGCGCTGGTGGTGGCGGCGCGCGCCGTGCTGCATGGCCCGGCGATTGATCCGCCCGGAACAGGAGAGGACACTGAGCTTGATGCCGACATAGTTGGCAGCGACCGCTGAAGCGGCTAAGGGCGGCGCTCTCCGACGCCATCCGACAAGTGAGACGATGCAGTGAAGATCAACGCCACCGATATTCGCCCCGGCAATATTCTTGAATGGGAGCGCGGCCTGTGGAAGGTCGCAAAGATCCAGCACACCCAGCCCGGCAAGGGCGGCGCTTACATGCAGGTCGAGATGAAGAACCTGATCGATGGGCGGAAGACCAATGAGCGGTTCCGCTCGGCCGAGACGGTGGAGAAGGTGCGGCTGGACACGCGCGACTTTCAGTTTCTGTTTGCCGAAGGCGAGATGCTGACCTTCATGGACAAGGAAAGCTATGACCAGACCAGTCTGCAGAAGGACATGCTGGGCGATGCCGCCGACTTTTTGCAGGACGGCATGGACGTGGTGATGGAGCTTTATGACGAGAAGCCGATTTCGGTGCAGCTGCCCGACCAGATCGAGGCTGTGATTGCCGAGACCGAGGCCGTGGTGAAGGGCCAGACAGCGAGCAGCAGCTACAAGCCGGCAATTCTGGAGAATGGGGTGCGCGTGATGGTGCCGCCGCATGTGACGGCGGGCACAAGGATCGTGGTGGACACCTACGCACGCGAGTATCTGCGGCGCGCGGACTGAGCCGATGGCGCAGGTGGTCAGCGATGCGCGCGATTTCCGGGCCGACCGGGCCTGGGGCGCGCGGACGCTGGCCGAGATCGAGGGCGCGACCGTGCGCCTGCATTGGACGGATGCCCCCTATGTCTGGCACCGCAACGACGGCGCCGAGGTGTTTTGCGTGATCGCCGGCGTGGTCGAGATGCGCTACCGCGAGGGCAGTTTGGAAAAGCGCGTGCGACTTGAGGCGGGTGACATGTTCGTGGCCGAGATTGGTGACGAGCATGTCGCGCATCCGATGGGCGAGGCGCGCATTCTTGTCATTGAACGCAAAGGTTCGGTTTAGTGGTTTCTCATTCCTCCCTCATCACCGTCATGGAAAAGGCGGTGCGCAAGGCGTCCCCCCGGCTGCGGCGGGATTTTGGCGAGGTCGATGCGCTTCAGGTCTCGCGCAAGGGGCCCGCCGACTTTGTGTCCAACGCCGACCGGGCAGCGGAGGAGACGATTGTCGAGGTATTGAGCCATGCGCGGCCAGACTGGGGGCTGACGCTGGAGGAGGGCCAGAGCCGGACCGGCGCGGACGCCAAGTCGCGCTGGATCGTTGATCCGCTCGATGGGACGACCAATTTTCTTCATGGCATGCCGCATTTTGCCATTTCGATTGCGGCTGAAGTCAATGGCGAGGTGGTGTCAGGGCTCATCCATCAGCCGCTGACCGGCGAGAGCTATTGGGCGGAGAAGGGGCGGGGGGCCTGGCTTTCGGACCGGCGGCTGAGGGTTTCAGCGCGGCGCGAGCTGGCCGATTGCGTATTGGCGACGGGCATTCCGTTTCGTGGGCATGGCGACACGGCGGCGTTCAGCCGGCAACTGGATGCGGTGATGCCTGAAGTGGCGGGTGTGCGCCGATTCGGCGCGGCTTCGCTCGATCTGGCCTGGGTGGCGGCGGGGCGGTTTGACGGCTTTTGGGAGAGCGGGCTTTCGGAATGGGATGTGGCGGCCGGGATCCTGCTGGTGCGCGAAGCGGGTGGCTTTGTGTCTGATTTTCGCGGCGGCGAGGCGATGGTGGCGCGCCGCGAGATTGTGGCCGGCAATGGGCAGGTGCAATCAAGGCTGCACAAGCTTCTCGCAGAGGCGGCCAAGACCTGATTGGCATCGGCGTGCGGTGAGGCTTTGGCGCACCTTGCCGCCGTCGCTGCAGCGCGGTAGAGGCTGGCGTCACGTTGGAATGTGTTTTTGAAAGGCCGTCTGGCCATGTCTGAAATCGCCTCTGGTTATCTGCCGATCCTGCTGTTTCTGGTGGTCGGCATTGTCTTTGCCTTCATCTTTGTAGGCGCGCCGATTCTGGTTTCGGGGCTGACGGGCACGGCCAAGCCGGATTCGGTGAAGCTCAGCGAATATGAGAGCGGCTTTCCCGCCTTTTCGGACAGCCGGCAGCGTTTCGACGTGCGTTTCTATCTGGTCGCCATTCTGTTCATCGTCTTCGATCTGGAGGCGGCGTTCATGTTTCCCTGGGCGGTGAGCCTGCATTGGGGCGGCGTCGAGGCCTGGGTGTCGATGATGGTGTTTCTGGGGGTTCTGACGCTCGGCCTTGTGTATGAATGGATGTCGGGAGCGCTGGAATGGGAGTGAGTGACGGCGCCGTGGTGAAGCCCGGCGGCGCGATTGCGCTGGGCGAGGCGAACAGGGACCAGTTTTTGAGCGATGTGTCGGGCGAAGTGGCCGACAAGGGCTTTCTGGTGACCTCGACCGAAGACCTGTTTCACTGGGCGCGCACCGGCTCGATGTGGTGGATGACCTTTGGCCTGGCCTGCTGTGCGGTCGAGATGATGCACACCAACATGCCGCGCTATGACCTTGAGCGCTTCGGCGTGGCGCCGCGTGCCTCCCCGCGCCAGTCGGACGTGATGATCGTGGCCGGCACGCTGTGCAACAAGATGGCGCCAGCGCTGCGGCGGGTTTATGACCAGATGAGCGAGCCGCGCTATGTGATCTCGATGGGCAGCTGTGCGAACGGCGGCGGCTATTATCACTATAGCTATTCAGTGGTGCGCGGCTGCGACCGGATTGTGCCGGTGGATATCTATGTGCCGGGCTGCCCGCCAACGGCCGAAGCGCTGCTCTACGGGGTGCTGGCGCTGCAGCGCAAGATCCGGCGGGTCGGGAGCTTCGAGCGATGAGCGGGCCTGTCATCAAGGCGGCGCAGCCGGGGCGGCGGAGCTGGGCGGCGGTGGCGAGCGTCGAGGGTATCGAGAGCTATCTCGCCAATATTCTGGGCGATGCGCTGCTGGCGACCGAGGTGCATGTGCGCGAAGTGGCGGCGCTGGTGGCGCGCGAGCGGCTGGTCGAGGTGATGATCAGGCTGCGCGATGACCCGGTGTTGAAGATGCAGCAGCTGGTCGACATTTGCGGCGTGGACTGGCCGGACCGGCCCGAGCGCTTCGAGATTGTCTATAACCTCTTATCGATGCGGCAGAATCTGCGGCTGCGGGTGAAGGTGACGACCGATGCGCGCACGCCGGTGCCGAGCCTGACGGGGCTGTGGCCGGTGGCGGGCTGGTATGAGCGCGAGACCTGGGACTGTTACGGCGTGATGTTCGAGGGCAATGCCGACATGCGCCGCATTCTGACCGATTATGGCTTTGAGGGGCACCCGTTCCGCAAGGACTTCCCGCTGACGGGCCATGTCGAGCTGCGCTATTCGGAGGAGCACAAGCGGGTGGTCTATGAGCCTGTGAAGCTGGCGCAGGATTTCCGCTCGTTCGATTTCCTCTCGCCGTGGGAGGGCACGGATTATGTGCTGCCGGGCGACGAGAAGGCGGAAGAGATGAAGGAGCACAAGCGTGCTTGAGCGGGCTGGCGTCGCCTGGACGCGCGACGACACGACCGATCTGCTGCCGGCCAAGGACGGCAACGCGATCGAGAATTACATGATCAACTTCGGGCCGCAGCACCCGGCGGCGCACGGCGTGCTCAGGCTGGTGATGGAGCTTGACGGCGAGGTGATCGAGCGCTGCGACCCGCATATCGGGCTGCTGCACCGGGGCACCGAGAAGCTGATCGAATACAAGACCTATCTGCAGGCGCTGCCCTATATGGACCGCCTCGATTATGTCAGCCCGATGTGCATGGAGCACAGCTATGTGCTGGCGATCGAGAAGCTGGCCGGCATCGATGTGCCGCTCCGGGCCAGATATATCCGCACGATGTTTGCCGAAATCACGCGGATTCTCAATCATATCCTCAATGTGACCACGCATGCGATGGATGTCGGCGCGATGACGCCGATCCTGTGGCTGTTCGAGGAGCGCGAGAAGCTGCTGGAATTTTACGAGCGGGTGTCGGGCGCGCGCTTCCATGCCGCCTATTTCCGCCCCGGCGGGGTGCATCAGGACCTGCCGGACGGCTTGCTTGCGGACATTTTGGCGTGGTGCGACGGCTTTCCGCGGGTGCTCGATGAGATGCAGGGGCTGGTGGCCGACAACCGCATCTTCAAGCAGCGCAACGTCGATATCGGGCGGATTTCGGCCGAGGATGCGGTCGCCTGGGGCTTCACCGGGCCGTGCATCCGCGCCAGCGGGGTGCCGTGGGATTTGCGCAAGAGCCAGCCTTATGATGCCTATCACCTCGTTGATTTTGATGTGATCGTCGGCACCGAGGGGGACTGTTATTCGCGCTTCATGGTGCGCATGGAGGAGATGCGGCAATCCTTGCGGATCATCCGCCAGTGCGTCGCCGACATGCCCGAGGGGCCGCACACCACCACCGACCGCAAGGTGGCGCCGCCGTCACGCGCCGAGATGAAGCGCTCGATGGAGGCGCTGATCCATCATTTCAAGCTCTACACCGAAGGGCTGCACGTGCCGGCGGGCGATGCCTATGTGGCGACCGAAAGCCCCAAGGGCGAGTTCGGCATCTATCTGGTGGCGGACGGGACCAACAAGCCGTGGCGCTGTCATGTGCGCGCCACCGGCATGGCGCATCTGCAGGCGATGGATTTCCTGTGCAAGGGCCATATGCTGGCCGATGCGCCGGCCATTCTGGGCAGCCTCGATATCGTCTTTGGCGAGGTGGACCGGTGAGCAATCTGGACACGGCGGTGGCGATGATCGGCCATTACAACCGGCAGGATGCCGACGCCTATGTGGCGCTGATGACCGAGGATGCGGCCGAGGCCGGCTACCGCGGTGCGGTGCTGCGTGATGGCCGCGAAGGGGTGCGGGCCGGGCTGAAGGCGATGTTTGCCCAATATCCCGAAAACCGGGCCGAGATTTTGAGCGGGTATGCGCTGGGTGATTTTGTGGTGATGCATGAGCGGGTGTGGCGGACGGCCGATGGCGAGCCGTTTGACGTGATGGCGGTCTACAGCTTCGAGGGGCCGCTGTGCAGCCGTGTGGAGTTCATTCGGTGAGCGACTTTAAGAATTTTGACTGGACGCCCGAGAATGCCGTGAAGGCGGCCGAGATCATTGCGCGCTATCCGGCCGGGCGGCAGGCGAGCGCGGTGATGCCGCTGCTATGGCTGGCGCAGGGGCAGATGGCGGATGCCACCGGGAGCGCCTGGCTGCCGGTGCCGGTGATCGAGTTTGTCGCCCGCGTGCTCGCCATGCCCTATATCCGGGTCTATGAGGTGGCGAGCTTCTATACCCAGTATAATCTGAAGCCCGTGGGGCGGTATCATGTGCAGGTGTGCGGCACGACGCCGTGCATGTTGCGCGGCTCGGATGATGTGATGAAGGCGTGCACCGACAAGGGGCTGAAGAAGGGCGCGGTGACCCATGACGGGCTGTTCACCCTCTCCGAGGTCGAGTGTCTGGGCACCTGCGCCAATGCGCCGATGGTGCAGATCAACGACGACAATTATGAAGACCTGACCTATGCGAGCACGCAGGCCATTCTTGAGGCGCTGATGCGCGGCGAGACTCCGAAGCCGGGCTCGCAGATTGGCCGGCAGGCGAGCTGCCCCGAGGGCGGGCCGACGACGCTCAGGGACATGGTTGCGTGACATCGGCCGCGACACTGCGCCGGCTGGCGCTGGCGATGCTGGTCGTGGCCATTGTTACCGGCGTGGGGTCGTTGGTGGCCTTGATGCTGGGCTGGTTTTCGACGCCGCTGGCGGCGCTGGTCAGCACGGTGTTTCTGGTGCTCGGGCTGACAATCGACCGTGTCGCGGCCCGGCGCGAAGCGAGCCAGATGCCCAGTCAGAGCCAAGGAGAGTAGGCGCGTGCTTGCCGACAAGGACCGGATTTTCACCAACCTCTATGGCTTCCAGCCCTGGACGCTAGACGCGGCGCGCCGGCGCGGGGACTGGGAGGAGACCAAGGCGTTGCTGTCGCCGGGCCCGGATGCGATCATCGACCAGATCAAGGCGAGTGGTCTGCGCGGGCGCGGCGGGGCGGGCTTTCCCACGGGGATGAAGTGGAGCTTCATGCCGAAATCGCCCAGCCCGGAGCGGCCGAGCTATCTGGTGATCAATGCCGATGAGAGCGAGCCGGGGAGCTGCAAGGACCGCGAGATCATCCGCCATGACCCGCACAAGCTGATCGAGGGCGCGCTGGTGGCGGGCTATGCGATGCGGGCGCGGGCGGCGTTCATCTATATTCGCGGCGAATATATCCGCGAGGCCGAGACGCTGTTTGCAGCTGTTGCCGAGGCCTATAAGGCGGGGCTGATCGGGCGCAATGCCTGCGGCTCGGGCTATGATTTCGACGTGATCGTGCACCGGGGCGCGGGCGCCTATATCTGCGGCGAGGAAACCGCGATGCTCGAAAGCCTGGAGGGCAAGAAGGGCCAGCCGCGGCTGAAGCCGCCGTTTCCGGCAGGTGCCGGGCTTTATGGCAACCCGACCACGGTCAACAATGTCGAATCGATTGCAGTGGTGCCGACGATTTTGCGGCGCGGTGCTGAGTGGTTTGCCGGAATCGGGCGGCCGAAGAATGTAGGCACCAAGCTGTTTCAGGTCTCGGGCCATGTGAACCGGCCCTGCGTGGTGGAAGAGGCGATGGGCCTGCCGTTTCGCGAGCTGGTCGAGACGCATTGCGGCGGCATTCGCGGCGGCTGGGACAATCTGCTGGCGGTGATACCGGGCGGGTCTTCGGTGCCGCTGGTGCCGGCCCATGAGATTGCCGATGCGCCGATGGATTTTGACGGACTGCGCGAGCTGAAATCGGGGCTGGGCACGGCGGCGGTGATCGTGATGGACAAATCGACCGACATCGTGCGGGCGATTGCCCGGCTGAGCTATTTCTACAAGCATGAGAGCTGCGGCCAATGCACGCCGTGCCGCGAGGGCACGGGCTGGATGTGGCGGGTGATGGAGCGGCTGGTGACGGGCGATGCTGAGCCGCATGAGATCGACATGCTGCTTGATGTGACGACCGAGATCGAGGGGCACACCATCTGCGCGCTTGGTGACGCAGCCGCCTGGCCGGTGCAGGGGCTGATCCGCCACTTCCGGCCCGAGATCGAGGCGCGCATCGCCCGGCGCAAGGGGTTTGTGGCGGTTCCCGCACTTCCGGTGGCGGCTGAATAGGGGCCTTTTCACTGGCCTTTTCGAGACTGACGGGCTAGGTGTGACAGTGATGTTTCACTCGCGCGAACAGGCTGAATAACCCCCATGGAATCAGAGGTTTTGCCGCCCGAGGAAGGGCCTGACGTTCAGCCGATCTCGATCGTGACTGAAATGCGTACCTCGTTCCTCGATTATGCGATGTCGGTGATCGTGGCGCGCGCGCTGCCCGATGTGCGTGACGGGCTGAAGCCGGTGCATCGGCGCATCCTGTGGGGCAGCTTCGAAAACGGCTTTGTGCAGGGCAAGCCCTACCGGAAATCGGCGCGTATCGTCGGTGACGTGATGGGTAAATATCACCCGCACGGTGACAGCGCGATTTATGATGCCTTGGCGCGGATGACGCAGGACTGGTCGATGCGGCTGCCGCTGATCGACGGTCAGGGCAATTTCGGATCGATGGACCCCGATGCGCCGGCTGCCATGCGCTATACCGAGGCGCGGCTGGCCAAGCCGGCGGAAGCGCTGCTGGCCGATATCGACAAGGATACGGTCGATTTCATCGACAATTACGATGGCTCGGAGCGCGAGCCGGCGGTGTTGCCAGCGCGTTTTCCCAATCTGCTCGTCAATGGGGCAGGGGGCATCGCGGTCGGCATGGCGACCAATATTCCGCCGCACAATCTCAACGAGGTTGTCGATGCCGTGGTGGCCTATCTCGACAATCCGGCGATCGATGTTGACGGGCTGATGGCGCATCTGCCGGCGCCGGACTTTCCGACCGGCGGCTATATTCTTGGCACGTCCGGCGTGCGCCAGGCCTATCTGACCGGGCGTGGCAGCCTGATGATGCGCTCGCGCCATGTGGTGGAGGAGGGGCGCGGCGACCGGCGGACGCTGGTGCTGACCGAAATTCCCTTTCAGCAGGGCAAGAATGCGCTGGTGGAGAAGATCGCCGAGGCGATCAAGGACAAGCGCATCGAGGGCATTTCCGACTTGCGCGACGAGAGCAACCGCGAGGGCGTGCGCATCGCCATGGAGCTGAAGCGCGACGCCAACCCCGAGGTGGTGCTGAACCAGCTCTGGCGGCACACGCCGGCGCAACAGAGCTTCAGCCTCAACATGCTGGCCATTCGCGGCGGGCGGCCCGAGCTGATGGGGCTGCTCGACATCATCAAGGCCTTTGTCACCTTCCGCGAGGAGGTGATCACCAGGCGCGCCAAGCATGAGCTGGCCAAGGCCCGCGAGCGCGCCCATCTGCTGATCGGGCTGGTGATTGCGGTGTCGAACCTCGACGAGGTGGTGGCGATCATCCGCGGCGCGCCCACGCCGGCGGCGGCGCGCGAGGCGCTGATGGCGCGGGTTTGGGATGCGGGCGAGATCCGGCCCTATCTCGAACTGGTGGAGGCCGATGCGGCCGCCGGGGACGCGACGACGATCACGCTTTCCGAGGCGCAGGTGCGCGCGATCCTCGAGCTGCGGCTGGCCAAGCTGACCGCACTTGGCCGGGAGGAGATTGGCGACGAGCTGAAGGCGCTGGCGGCGACCATTGCCGAGCTGCTGGAGATATTGGGCGACCGGCAGAAGCTTTATGCGGTGATGCGCGAGGAACTGCGCGAGGTGACCGACCAGTTCCAGATGAAGCGGCGCTCCGAGATCACGGCGGGCGGCGATGACATTGATGACGAGGACCTGATCGACCGTGAAGACATGGTCGTGACGGTGACGATGGACGGCTGGATCAAGCGGGTGCCGCTGTCGGACTATCGGGCGCAGCGGCGCGGCGGCAAGGGCCGCTCGGGCATGGCGACCAAGGATGAGGATGTCGTCACCACGCTGTTCGTCACCTCGACGCACAATCCGGTGCTGTTCTTCTCGAGTGCGGGCAAGGTCTATCGCCAGAAGGTCTGGCGGCTGCCGCTGGGCAGCCCGCAGGCGCGGGGCCGGCCGCTGGCCAACATGCTGCCGCTGGGCGAGGGCGAGAAGATCACCACCGTTCTGGCGCTGCCCGAGGATGAGGCGGAATGGGGCCGGCTGCATGTGATGTTTGCCACCACGCGCGGCAATGTGCGGCGCAACGCGATGGATGCCTTCACCAATGTGCCGACCGCCGGCAAGCTGGCGATCCGCTTCGAGGATGGCGATGATGACACGCTGGTCGGCGTGGCGCTGTGTGATGAGGAAGACGATGTGCTGCTGACGGCGGCCAGCGGCAAGGCGATCCGCTTTGCCGTGTCGGACGTGCGCGAATTCGTGTCGCGCACCTCGACGGGCGTGCGCGGCATGACGCTGGCAGCGGGCGACCGGGTGATCTCGATGTCAGTGCTGAAAGCCTTTGCGGCGACGCCGCAGGAGCGCGAGGATTATCTGAAGGCGGCGGCCTGGAAGGCGGAGCCTGGCGAGCGGGTGCTCTCCGAAACGCGCATGGCGAGCTTTGCCGCAGCCGAGGAGTTCATTCTGACCGTCACGGCGCGGGGCTTTGGCAAGCGCTCCTCGGCTTATGAATACAGGCGTTCGGGGCGCGGCGGGCAGGGGATCCGCACGATCGGGGAATCGCCGCGCAACGGTGATGTGGTGGCCAGTTTCACCGCGCATGACGATGACCAGCTGATGCTGGTGACCAACCAGGCCAAGCTGATCCGCACGCGGGTTGGCGAGGTCGGCATCCGCGGCCGCTCGACGCTTGGGGTCACGCTGTTTGATGTGGCCGATGATGAGCAGGTGGTTTCGGTGGCGCTGATTCCGGCGGAGGAAGGTGCGGCGGACGAGGCTGTTGATGGGGGCGGAGAGTCCGGCCGGCAGGGCTGAGGCAGCCCATTCCGGGGCTGCAAGGCTGACGGTTCCATTTCCACGATGTGCTGAACGGACGCTGAATCTTCTGTGTTCGCAACGTCAAAAATTCTGTATAGGGTCATCTTAGCGCGGGGGTCCTGCGCCAACGATCACTCTTGGATCACTTTGGGAGAAATTTTTATGCGCATGTTTGTTTCGCTGGCGGCTGTGGCCAGCCTCGGTCTGCTCGCAGCTTGCGGCGAAAAGGCTGCCGAAGCCCCCGCCGCTGAAGCCGAAGCTTCGATGGAAGCCGCGGGCGAAGAAATGGAAGCCATGGGCGGCGAAATGGAAGCCGCTGGCGAAGAAATGATGGAAGGTGCCGAAGGCGCCATGGAAGGCGCGATGGGCGCCATGGAAGAAGGCGCTGCCGCGATGGAAGAAGGCGCCGCTGCCATGGAAGAAGCCGCCGAGGCGATGCAGTAAGCCTATTCGTTTTTCCCTTTCGGGAAACGAAAATTAGAGAGCCGGCCTGAAAAGGCCGGCTCTTTTTTGTTCAGCTGCGCGGCCGCACGAACATCCAGCTGCTGTCGGTTGAGCCGGTCTGGGAGAAGCGGTGGCCGAGCACATCGGCGGTCTTCAGCATGTCCGGCGATTCGGCGGCGGCTTCGAGGAGCAGGCGGGCGGCCGCGCCGCGGGCGCGTTTGGCGATGAAGCTGTTGAACCGCAGCTTGCCGTCCACCTCGTCGCGGAAATCGATGGTGAGCACGGGCGCGGCGAGTGCGGCCTGATCGACGGCCTTCCAATATTCATTGCTGGCCAGATTGACGATCAGTGGCGTGGCCTGCCCGGCCAGATCGTCGTTCAGGGCGCGGGCCAGTTGGTCGCCCCAGGTCTCATAGAGGCTGTCGGTCTGGCCAAGGCCGAAGCGCGTGCCCATTTCAAGCCGGTAGGGCTGCATCAGGTCGAGCGGCCGCAGCACGCCGTAGAGGCCGGAGAGGATGCGCAGGTGGCGCTGGGCATGGGCGAGCGCGGCCGGGCTGAGCGAGGCGGCATCGAGGCCGGCATAGACATCGCCGGCGAAGGTGAAGATCGCGGGGCGGGCGTTTTCGGGGGTGAACGGCGTCTCGAAGGCGCGGAAGCGGGCGGCGTTGAGATCGGCCAGCGGCTCGGAGATGTGCATCAGCTTCTGAAGTGCGGCCGGCGAAAGGGTGGCGGCTTCATGCGCCAGCGCCTCGGCTGTTTTGAGAAAGCGTGGCTGGCTCGGTTCGACCGCGGGAAGCGGCGTTTCGAGGTCGAGCGTCTTGGCGGGCGAAAGCAGGATCAGCATCAACGGGCCTTTTCGGTGATTGTCTGGCCGATTGTTAGCGTGGCGGGGCTTCGTGGCAAAGGCCGTGCGTTCAAACCGGGTTCACGCATGCCAAGCTAACTCCCTATTGGACAGGCCGTGCGATGGCGGTATGACGCAGGCATCATTGCCCAAAGCGGCTCTATCGGGAGGACCATCAATGACCTTTGGCAAGCATTTCGCTTCTGCTTCGCGCGCCGCGCTCGCTGCGGCGCTGACCCTTGGGCTTGTCGCCGTGACACCGGCCGAGGCCCAGCGGGGACGTGACAAGAAGGAAGAGGCGCCCGCCCAGCGCAAGCTCAAGCTCTCAAAACCGGTGCAGAAGATTGCCGGCGATGCACAGAAGCTGCAGGCAGCCGGCGATCATGCCGGGGCGCTGGCCAAGCTGGCCGAGGCGGACGCCCTGCCCAAGGAAGACGACGATGCCGAAGTGCTCGGCAAGCTGCGCCTGCAATCGGGCGTGGCGATGAAGGACAACAGGGTGATCGAGGCGGCGCTGACCGAACTGACCGACCTGGGCACGCTGCCGCAGCCCGACCAGATCCAGTATCTCGCCTTTGTCGCCAATCTGGCGCTGCAGCGCGAGGATTATGCCAAGGCGGCCGCCTTTTTCGACAAGCACAATGCCCTGCAGCCAAACAACCCGGCGATTCTGGTCAATGCAGCAGAGACCTTCAACCGGCTTGGTGACACCGGCAAGGCGATGACCACGCTCAAGGCCGCAATCGACGCCAAGAACGCGACCGGTGAGAAGGCGGAGGAGAGCTGGTACAAGCGCCGGGTTTCGATGGCGGTGGACAGCGGCGACAAGTCGATCCAGACCGACGCCTTCATCGACTGGGTGAAGGCCTATCCGTCGCCGACCAGCTGGCGCGACGCCGTGCTGCTGACGCGGGACAGCTTCCCCGGCATGGATGACCAGACGCTGCTTGATTTCAGCCGGTTCCAGGCGGCCAGCAAGTCGATGGCGGGCGAGCGTGACTTCGTCGAATATGCCGACACGGCGCTGGGCCGCGGCTATCCCGGCGAAGCCAAGGCCGCGATCGACGCGGGCATTGCCGCCAATGAGCTGGACCCGGCGAAGCCGCTGATCAAGGAGCTGAAGAACGTGGCCGACAGCAAGGCCCAGGCCGACAAGGCCGGGCTTGGCCAGCTTGAGAAGGAGGTTGGCACCAATGCCCGCCTCGCGCTGGCGACCGGCGACGCCTTTTATGGCTTTGCGCAATATGCCAAGGCGGCTGAGCTTTATCGCAAGGCGCAGGGCGCGACCAATGTCGATGCGGCCACGGTCAATCTGCGGCTGGGCGCTGCGCTGGCCATGGCGGGCGACAAGACGGCGGCGGCCGAGGCCCTGAAGGCCGTGGACGGCGGCGCGCGCGCGGCGCTGGCAAAATATTGGCTGGCCTTTATCGGCGCCTGATTTTCGCCCAAGAAAGGCAAGGGTCGCAGCGATGCTGCGGCCCTTTCTTTTTGCGCGCGTGCGGCCTAAGAGACGGCGACCCGCCACCCTGCTCAAGCGAGTCATGACCCCCATGGAAATCCGCCTCGGCCTGACGTTCGACGATGTTTTGCTGGTGCCTGCCGCCTCGAGCGTGCTGCCCAGCCAGGCGGATACCTCGACGATGCTGACCCGCAGCATCCGGCTCAACATCCCGATCATGAGCTCGGCGATGGACACGGTGACCGAGGCCGAGATGGCCATTGTGATGGCGCAGGCCGGCGGCATTGGCACGCTGCACCGCAATCTGACGATCGAGGAGCAGGCCGAGGCGGTGCGCCAGGTCAAGCGCTTCGAGAGCGGGATGGTGGTGAACCCGGTGACCATGCGGCCCGGCGAAACGCTTGGCGATGCGCGGGCGTTGATGGCCAAGCACCGGATTTCGGGCTTTCCGGTGGTGGATGATGACGGCCGGCTGGTGGGCATCATGACCAACCGCGACATGCGCTTTGCGGAAAATCCCGACCAGCCCGTGGCCGAATTGATGACGCATGAGGGGCTGGTGACGGTGAAACCCGGCATTTCGGAGCATGATGCGCGCCGGCTGCTGCATTCGCACCGGATCGAGAAGCTGCTCGTGGTTGATGATGACGGGCGCTGCATCGGGCTGATCACGGTCAAGGATATCGAGCGCGCGGTCACCTATCCGCATGCGACCAAGGATGCGGCCGGGCGGCTGCGCGTGGCCGCGGCAAGCACGGTGGGCGATCTGGGCTTCGAGCGCACCATGGCGCTGCTCGATGCCGAGTGCGACCTGATTGTGGTGGACACGGCGCACGGCCATTCCGAACGCGTGGCCGAAGCGGTGACGCGGATCAAGAAACAGTCGAACGCGGCGCAGGTCGTGGCTGGCAATGTTGCCACGGCCGAGGCGGCGCGCGCGCTGATCGGCGCGGGCGCGGATGCGGTCAAGGTCGGCATCGGGCCGGGGTCGATCTGCACGACGCGCGTGGTGGCGGGGGTCGGGGTGCCGCAGCTGACCGCGGTGATGGAAACCGCCGAGGCGGCAGCCAAGCTGGGGGTGCCGGTGATCGCCGATGGCGGCTTGCGGACCTCGGGCGATGTCGCCAAGGCGCTGGCGGCAGGCGCGGGTTCGGTAATGATCGGCAGCCTGCTCGCGGGCACCGCCGAAGCGCCCGGCGAGACCTTCCTGTGGCAGGGGCGGACCTACAAGAGCTACCGCGGCATGGGGTCGGTTTCGGCGATGGCGCGGGGTTCGGCCGACCGATATTTCCAGCAGGATATCAAGGACCAGCTCAAGCTCGTGCCCGAGGGCATCGAGGGGCAGGTGCCCTTCAAGGGCCCGGCCACCGATGTGTTGCACCAGCTGGTGGGCGGGGTGAAGGCGGCGATGGGCTATACCGGCTCGGCGACGCTGGAGGAATTGCGGACACGCGCCGAGTTCGTGCGGATCACCAATGCGGGCCTGCGCGAGAGCCATGTCCATGATGTGACCATCACCCGCGAAGCGCCCAACTATCCGACCACGGGTTGATGCGCGCATGACCCCGGCTGCGCGCGCCGCCGCTGCCATCGAGATCCTCGACGCCGTGATCGAGGCGGCGCGCAGCGGCGGGGCGGCGGCCGACACGCTGGTGCAGCGCTATTTCAGCGTGCGCCGCTATGCCGGGAGCAAGGACCGCCGGGCCGTGCGCGAACTGGTGTTCGCCGTCATCAGGGCGCTTGGCGAGGTGCCGGAGAGCGGCCGGGCGGCGCTGATCGGCTATTTGCGCGCGCATGCCCCTGAGGGGCTGACGCTGTTTGGCAGCGGCGGCCATGCGCCAGCGGCGCTGAGCGCGGGCGAGCCCGAAGCGCAGCCCGGCCTTGCGCCCGACTGGCTGATGGCGCGGCTTCGTGCGCGCTTTGGCGCGGCGGCGGCGGCGCAAGCCGAGGCATTGCTTGGCCGGGCGCCGCTTGATCTGCGCGTCAACCGGCTGAAGGCGGACCGCGACCAGCTGCTCGGCGAGATCGAGGGTGCAGAGGCGCTGCCGCACACCGGGGATGCGGTGCGGCTGGCGTCGGGCGTCAATGTCGAGACGCTGCCGGCGTGGCAGGACGGGCTCGTCGAGGTGCAGGATGCCGGTTCGCAGATTGCGGCCCGCGCGGTGGCCGCGCGGCCGGGCGAGACGATCCTCGACCTGTGTGCAGGCGCTGGCGGCAAGACGCTGGCGCTGGCGGCCGACATGCGCAACCAGGGGCGGCTCATCGCCACCGACACCGACCGGGGCCGGCTGTCGGCGATGCCGGCGCGGCTGACGCGGGCCGGGGTGACCATTGCCATGCCGCGCCTGCTGGACGGCGGGCGCGAGGCGGCGGCGCTGGCCGATCTTGAAGGCGCTTGTGACGCGGTGCTTGTGGATGCGCCATGCTCGGGCAGCGGCACCTGGCGGCGCAACCCGGAGGCGCGCTGGCGGCTGACGCCGGCCCGGCTCGAACGACTCTGCGCCGAGCAGGCGCGGCTGCTGGCGCTGGCGGCCAGCTGTGTGCGGCCGGGCGGGCGGCTGGTGCATGTGGTCTGTTCGCTGCTGCCCGAGGAAGGCCCTGAACAGGCCGCGCGCCTGCTTGCGGCGCGGGCTGATTTTGCCGCCGATAGCCCGGAGATGCTGCTGACGCCGCACGATGATGATTGTGACGGTTTCAGCATCGCAAGGATGCGCCGAATCGGTTAGGCTGATGGCCTGTGCAGAGGAGACGGTCTTGATCCTGCGTGTGTTGATGCTTTCGGCGATGCTGGCCAGCGGTGCTGCAGCCAAGGGCGATGATGTGCTGAAGCCGCAGTCGGTGCGCATGGCGCGCATTGGTGATGCCGCCCTTGCCAAGGGCGAAGCCAGCGCCGCCATCGATGCCTATGAGGCGGCGATTGCGGCTGACCCGAAGAATGTGGCGGCCTATACGGGCGTGGCGCGCAGCTATGAGGTGCTCGGCCTGCCCGGCAAGGCCGTGCGCTTCTACCGCGAGGCGCTGGCGCTCAATCCATCCGATCTCCCGGCGCTGGAAGGGCAGGGCAAGGCGCTGATTGCGCGCGGCGCGACCGCCCGGGCGCAGGTCAATCTCGTGCGCATCAAGGCGCTGTGCAAGGACGATTGCACGGCCGCTACCCGGCTTGAGACCGCGCTCGCCGAAGCCAGCCAGCTTGCCGAGGCGACACCGGACACGCCCGAAAAGGCGAAGAATTAAGCCAGCAGCGCGGCCGCGCGGGCCCAGGCCTCGACCGGCACGGTTTCGGCCCGGGCTTCGGGCTTGATGCCCTGCGCCTCCAGCGCTTCGAGCGCGCCGGGCAGGGCGCGCAGGCTGGCGCGCAGCATCTTGCGGCGCTGGCCGAAGCCAGCAGCGGTGAGCGCTGTAAGCGCCGCCGGTGTGGCGGCAGACAATGGTGCGGATGGGACGACATGGACCACGGCCGAGGCCACTTTTGGCGGCGGCACAAAGGCACGGGCCGGCACGTGGAGGGCGATGCGCGGCACGCTCCGCCACTGGGCCAGCACCGCCAGCCGGCCATAGGCGCCGCTGCCCGGCGCCGCCACGATCCGCTCGGCCACCTCGCGCTGGAACATCAGCGTGAGGCTGGCCCAGAAGGGTGGCCAGGCCTCGGGGCCAAGCCAGCGAACGAGCAGGGCGGTGCCGATGTTATAGGGAAGATTGGCGACGATATGGACGCGCTGGCCGCACAGCGCCGCTTCATCCTGCGCCATGGCATCGCCGGCGATCACGCGGAGCCGGGCAGGCGCAGCGGCGGCCAGTTCGGCGAGCGCCGGCAGCGCCCGGTCGTCGCGCTCGACAGCAACAACCTTGGCGCCGGCGCGTAGCAGGGCGCGGGTCAGGCCGCCCGGGCCGGGCCCGACTTCATAGACGGTTTCGCCTTCGAGCGGGCCGGGCACCCGGGCGATGCGGTCAAGCAGATTGCCGTCGAACAGAAAATTCTGGCCGAGCGATTTCTTTGCCGCCAGCCCATGGCGCGCAATCACCTCGCGCAGCGGCGGCAGCGTGTCGAGGCTCAAGCGGCATCCGCGGTGGTCAGGTTGCTCGCCTGCCGCTGCGCTGCACAGGCGCCGGCCATGCGGATGGCGGCGATCATCGCCCGGGGCGAGGCTTCCCCGCGCCCGGCAATGCCGAAGGCGGTGCCGTGATCGGGTGAGGTGCGGATGATGGGCAGGCCCAGCGTGATGTTGACGCCGTCTTCGAAATCGAGGGTCTTGAGCGGGATCAGGGCCTGATCGTGATACATGCACAGGGCTGCATCATATCGGCTGCGCGCGGCGGCGTGGAACATGGTGTCGGCGGCGTGCGGGCCGTTGATGTCGATGCCTTCGGCCTGAAGTTCGGCGATGGCGGGAATAATGACCTCGACTTCCTCACGGCCCAGCGTCGCCTTCTCGCCGGCATGGGGATTGAGCCCGGCGACCGCGATGCGCGGCCGGGCGATGCCGAAATCGCGGGTGAGCGCGCGTGCCAGCACCCGGGCGCGGGTGAGGAACAGCTCGCGGGTGACGAGCCGGGGCACGTCGGCCAGCGGCACATGGATGGTGAGCGGCACGGCCTTCAGATGCGGGCCGGCGAGCATCATCACCGCCCGGCTTTCAGCCACACCGCAACGCTCGGCCACGAACTCGGTCTGGCCGGGGTAGGTGAAGCCGATCTGGTAGAGCTGCGACTTGCTGACCGGGCCGGTAACCAGCCCCGAGGCGATCAGGCTGCGCGCCAGCCCGACGCCAAGCTCGAGGCTGTCGAGGGCGCAGCGCGCGCCGGCGAGATTGGGCTGGCCCGGCTCGATGACGCCGGGATCATCGACCTGGACCAGCGGCAGGGCGCGCGGGAACACATCGAGCGCCTCGCGTGGATCATCGAGGGTTTCGATGGGGCCGTTCCAGACGGCGGCCAGCGCCCGGCGGTCGCCGATGGCGAAAAAGGCGGGCAGGCCCTCAGCGTCGCGCATGTCCCAGGCCCGGGTGAGGATTTCCGGCCCGATCCCGGCCGGGTCGCCCATCGGCACGGCCAGCGGGGACGCAAGGACGGGCGCATCCGGCATCAGCGATAATCGACGACAGCGTCGCGGCGCAGGTCTCGTAGGTAGCGCCTTGCGCGCATGTTGACCCGTTCTTCGTTGAGCTGGGCGTAGATCTGGTCGAAGTTGGGCGCGCGCGGCTGCACGGCGCTGTCATCGCGGCCGCACAGAACGAGCACGCGCAGCCCTTCCTGCAGGCTGCCGAACGGCGGGGTGGCCTGGCCGATGGAGAGGTTGGCCATCAGGTCGCGCAGGGCTTCGGGCAGGTCGCGCAGCTTGATCGCGTCATTGGTTGCCACTTCGGCGCCGATCTCGCGGGCAACGGCGTCGGCGCGGCCGCAGCCGCCCATCGACTGGGTGACCTGCTGCATCTGCTCGACCATGGCGCGGGCCTGATCCTGGGTGATGTCGGCGGGCAGCGGCAGGGTGATCTGCTTGAGGGAAAGCAGCGCCTCATTGGGGTCGGCCGCCAGCACCTGCCGCTTTTCGAGGAGCGACATGATGGCGACGCCGCCGCGCACGCGGATCGGATCGGAGACCGCCGTGACCGGGTTGCCCGGCTGCAGGGTCTCGACGACGGTGGCAACATTGTCGTTGAGTTGCTCGGCGCGGACCCAGCCCATGTCGCCGCCGACGGCCGCTGTGGCGGCTTCGGAAAACTGGCGGGCATAAGCGACGAAGGAGGCGCCGCTGCGAACCTGCTCGACGATGCGCGCGGCCCCGGCCATCACCTCGGCCTCGTTCTCGGGGGTGGCCGAGAGGAAGATCTCGCCGACGTGATATTCGTCCTTGCCCTTGGCGGCGTTGAGCTTGTCGATCAGCAGCTGCACTTCATCATCGCCGACGTTGACCATCGGCTCGACCATGCGCCTGAGCAGGCGCGACCAGGCGAGTTCGCCCCGGATCTGCCCCTTGATCGACATGGGCGAAGAGCCGGCGGCCTTGAGATAGGCTTCGAATTCCTCGGGCGAGCGGCGGAAATTCTGGGCAACGCGCTGATAGGCAGCCTCGACTTCGGCTTCCGCAATACGGATGTCGTTGGCCTCCGCTTCCTGGATCTGGAGCTTCTCGTCGATGAGATTGCGCAGCACCTGCAGGCGCAGGCGCGGACGCTCGGCCTCATCGATGTTGCCGCCATTGGCCGCCAGCACCAGGGCGAGGCGCTGGTCGATATCGGTATCGGTGATGACATCGCCGTTGACGATGGCCTGCGCCTTGCGGAGCGTCGGGTCGCTGGGCCCCAGAATGGCGCTTTCGGCCAGATCATCGAAGTTGATGATATCGCCGGGCGGTTCGATCATCTGCGGCAGCGCCGGGCTGGCGAGCAGCGCCACCGACACCGCGCCGAGCGCGGCGCGTTTCCATCCTGTTTTCATCATTTCTTGTCAGTCCTGACCATCACGGTGTCCCTTAGCGCATGCCAGACAGGCACGCAAAGTCCGGACGCTGCCGAATGCGCGCGGGATGAATTGTGCATGAGCAATTATGTGCTAGCGGCCCAGCGTCTTCAGCGACAGGGTCAGCTGGAACGTGTCGCCGGCACGGAAATCGCGGTCGGAAATCAGGTCGCGCCGCCATGACAGGCCGAAGCGGAAACATTCGTCTTCATATTCTGCGCCGAAGCGGTGACGCACGAAGCGGAAGCCATCGCCGCCGGTCACCGGATTGTCACGCGTGGTGGTGAGGTCGATGATCGCCGAGCCGAAGACCGACCAGAAGCGCGCAAAGGCCAGCCGACCGCCGGCCCGAACTTCTGTTCTGTCTTCAAGGTCTTCAAGGGCGATATTGCGGCTGAGCTTGAGGTATCCGATGGTGGCATAGCTGCGCTGTCCGCCGATCGAGAGGTCGATATCGTTGCGCCGAACCGCGAAGCTGTTGCGATCAACCCGGAAGCGGTGAGTGACTTCGACGAGCCGCCCGATCTTGAGATTGGTGCGGCCGACAAAGTCCGACAGGCGCTGGCCAAGACCGGTGCCGGGCGGGAAGTCCGATCCAGGCCCATCGTCATTTGCCGCGAAGGTCCAGGACTGGCCGATCTCGGAACGCAGGGCGAAGCCCGGCCGGTCGAGGGTGTAGGCGACGCCGTAGGTGATGCGCGAGCCGCCTTCAAACTGGTCTTCGCCCGGGAAGCGGTTCAGTTCGAACAGGCTGATGTCTTCAAGCTCGATGGCGCGGCTGTCTTCATTTGGCAGGCCCTGATTGGCGCCGCTCGGGCTGAGCACCAGCTGAACGCGCGGCGTGATGGTCTGCGTGCCGCCGAGCGCTGCGCCGGCAAATGGCCATTCCACGTCGAGTGCTGCAACGCCCAGCGCGCGGGCATTCAGCCCAGGGTCGCCCGCATATTCGGGCAGGGTCGCGTCTTCGGGGCGGATGACGTTGAAAATGGTGCCGCGCGCCAGCCCGGTGAATGTGACGCGCTGGCCGAGCGGCGTGAACAGGCTACGGTCCCAGCGGGTATAGGCGAGCGCGCGCTGCACCGACTGGCCGTCGGTGCGGGTTACCGCCTGGGTATTGGCCGCGATCTGCAGCCGGCCGCCGAGAACGGCCTCGGACGGTCGCCATTCATAATCGATGACCGGCAGGACAAAGGGAATCTCGCCCGGCCTGTCGGTGACGCGCAGCCCCTGAAAGGCGAGCGCGGACACCGAGAAATAACTGTCGGTCCCGAACCGCTCAAGGGCGTAGATGGAGCGGAGTGTATCATCGAAATCAAGGTCATAGCGGCGGTTGAAGGTATCATCGCTGGTCAGGCGGACGGAGAAGGTCGAGCGCCAGTCGCTGGAATGCTGAAACCGGCCCTTGGCGGCAAAATAGCCTCTGAATTGTTGGCCGCGGTCGATCTCGGTTTCATTGTCCTCGGCGAATTCGGTCAGCTTTGCATAGGTGAAAAAGCCGTCGATCTGCACCGGGCCGCCGCCAAACAGCTTCCGCGCCTGCACCTGCAGGGCAGGCGGCGCATCGCTGTAGAGCCAGGGCTTGAGGGTGATGTCGCGGTCGGGCGCGAGTGCGAGGTGCAGCGGCAGGCCGATCCCGAAACCGAGCTGGCGCTGGAACTTGATGTCGGGAAGGAGCAGCCCCGAGACGCGCTCGGCGCTGCCATCGGGATGCGAGAAATTGGGCAGATAGAGGATCGGCAGGCCCCAGAGTTCGAGCCTCGCATTCTTGTAGCTGAGCCGGTGGCGGTCGGGATCATAGTCGATCCGCGTGGCCAGCACGCGCCAGACCGGCTCTTGCGGGCAGCCTTCGCTGTCGGTGACGGCGCAGGGGCTGTAGACGGCGCGGCGCAGCGTGACGATGCGGCCGGCGCGCGATGCATCCTTTGCCGCCAGCCGGCCGCCATCATTGAGGATGAGCAGCAGGTTTTCGACCGCCCCGTCGCGCAGGCTGTCGGTCAGATCGACGGCATCGGCGAACACCTGATTGCCTTCGGGATCGATGCTGACGACATTGCCGCGTGCCGCCACTTCGCCGGTGGCGCGGTTGTAGCGGATGCTGTCGGCGGTCAGGCGCCAGGCGTCGCGGCGCAGCTCGACCTGGCCCGAGGCGGTGATGATGTCGCCGCTGGCGTCGATCTCCAGCTGGTCGGCGCCGAATTCGATCCGGTCTCCGGGTGCGATGACGTCGCCCCCATCGCGGGGAAGTTGGGGGGGAGCCATGTCTTGCGCCATCAGCGGTGAGCAGCCGAGTGCGGCCAGCAGCAGCGGCAAGGCTCTGGAAAAGGGCGGGCAGGGGGTGTCCACCCCCGATGCCTTAGCCGCGCCGTCCGCGCCCGTAAACCGCAGCATTTGGGTTGGACGGCGCGGGCGCATCGTCCTAGATCAGGGCGCATCGGAACCAGCCAAGGACAATATCGGTGACCCTCGACATCAGCTTCCCCGGCAAGCCTGCCCGCGCCGCGCACGCCCGCGTCATCCTGCTTGCTTCGGCCAAGCTTGCCGGCCCTGCTGCCGCCATCGACAAGGCGGGGGGTGGCGCGCTGGGCCGGGCGCTGAAGGCGGCGCGCTTCGAAGGCGAGGCGGCCAGCCTCGTCGAGCTGATGGCACCCGCCGGCCTCGACGCCACTCGGCTGCTAGTGCTCGGCACGGGTCCTGCGGCCAAGGCTGACGCGCATGTGTTTGAAAAGATCGGGGCGGCGATCATCGCCCGGCTGCAGTGCAGCGGCGAGAAGCGGGTGAGCATCGACATGGACGGCGTGAACGCGGCGCTGCCGACGGCCCGGGCAGCGGCGCATCTGGCGCTCGGCGCGCGGCTGCGCGGCTGGCGCTTCGACAAATATCGCACCACCATGAAGGAGAAGGCCAAGCCGACGCTGGCGGCGCTCGATGTGCTGGGCGCCGAGGGCGCGGAGGCGTTTTTCGCGCCGATGGCGGCCGTGGCCGAAGGCAATGAACGGACCCGCGAGCTGGTCAGTGAGCCGGCTAACATCCTTTATCCCGAAAGCTTTGTGGCGCGGGCCAAGGACCTGAAGTCGCTGGGCATCGAGCTGACCGTGCTTGACGAGGACGAGATGGCCAAGCTGGGCATGGGCGCGCTGCTCGGCGTGGCGCAAGGCTCGGTCAGGAAGCCGCGGCTGATGGCGATGCGCTGGAACGGGCTCGGCAAGAAGAGCGCCGGTACGCCGGTGGTGCTGGTCGGCAAGGGGGTGACCTTCGATACCGGCGGCATTTCGCTGAAGCCACCGGGCGGCATGGAAGACATGAAATGGGACATGGGCGGCGCCGGCACGGTGGTGGGCGCGATGCACGCGCTGGCGGCGCGCAAGGCCCGGGCGCATGTCGTGGGCATTGTCGGGCTCGTTGAGAACATGCCCGACGGCAATGCGCAGCGCCCCGGCGATGTGGTCACCACCATGGACGGGCAGACGGTCGAGGTGATCAACACCGATGCCGAAGGCCGGCTGGTGCTGTGTGACGTGATTGCCTGGGCGCAGAAGATCTACAGCCCCGAAGTGATTGTCGATCTGGCCACGCTGACGGGCGCGATCATCGTCAGCCTTGGCCATGAGCATGCCGGGCTGTTCAGCAATGATGACAAGCTTTCCGCGCAGCTGACCGAGGCCGGCAAGGCGGTGGGCGAGCCGCTGTGGCGGATGCCGCTTGGGAGCGCCTATGACAAGCTGATCGACAGCCAGATTGCCGATATCAAGAATGTCGGCCCGCGCGAGGGCGGCTCGATCACGGCGGCCCAGTTCATCCAGCGCTTCGTCAAGCCCGGTGTGAAATGGGCGCATCTCGATGTGGCGGGCGTGGTCTGGTCGTCAAAGCCGGTGACACTGGCCGACAAGGGGGCCACCGGCTTTGGCGTGCGCCTGCTCGACCGCTTCATCGCCGACAATTTCGAGGCGCGCGGTTGACCGAGATCGGCTTTTACCAGCTGGCCCGGCGGCCGATCGAGGCGGTGGTGCCGCCGCTGGTCGTCAAGGCGTGCGCGGCCGGGCATCGGCTGCTCATCCGCGCTGATGATGCCGCCCTTCTGGCCCGGCTCGATGCCCAGCTCTGGGCCTTTCAGCCGACCAGCTTCGTGCCGCATGGCCAGGCGGCCGAGCTGCCGCCGACGCGCATCGCCAGCCAGCCGGTGCTGCTCGATGCTGCCTGGCCGCCGGCCAACGCGGCGGACTGCCTGATGCAGCTTGGCGGCGATATGCCCGACGCGCTGGATGGCCTTGCCCGGGTGCTCTATCTCTTCTCCGAAGCGGAGATTGAGACCGCGCGCGCCCGCTGGCGGCGGATCCGGGCGCAGGCGGAGCTGAAGGCGACTTATTGGCGGGAAAATGACGAGGGGTGCTTCGAAAAGGCGGCCTGAGGTTGCATTGCGCCGGGCTTCGGACTAGACGCCGCGCCAATTCCATTCCCCACCCCAGCGACAGGATTTCAGCCATGGCCATCACCCGCACCTTCTCGATCATCAAGCCCGACGCCACCCGCCGCAACATCACCGGCAAGGTGAACGCCATGATCGAAGCCGCCGGCCTGCGCATCGTCGCACAAAAGCGCCTGCAGCTGACCCAGGCCCAGGCCGAAGGCTTTTACGCCGTCCACCGCGAGCGCGGCTTCTTCGGCGAGCTGGTGGCTTTCATGATCTCCGGCCCCGTCATCGTGCAGGTGCTCGAAGGCGAAGACGCCGTGCCGGCCTACCGCGCCATCATGGGCGCCACCAACCCGGCCAATGCCGAACCCGGCACCATCCGCAAGGAACTGGCTGAGTCGATCGAGGCCAACACCGTGCATGGCTCGGACAGCGACGAGAACGCCGCGACCGAGATCGCCTATTTCTTCGCCCAGACCGAGATTGTTGGCTGAACGATCGTATCAGACCGAATGAACGGGGCCGCGGCGTTAACCGCGGCCCTTTTCGTGTCAAATAGGCAGCATCGCCAGCCGCTTGGGCGCGCATTGCCTCCATGCGGCGGTCATCATCGTCTCGATCATCGTCCAGTCTGGCGCATCGGTGAGGACGATGCCCACCCAGCCATAGGGGCCGTAATATTTCGGGCGGAAGAAACGGTCCGGATCATGCTCGATCAGCATCGCCTGCTCATCAAGGCCGGAGACTTTCAGCAGCAGGGCGGTGATGCCATCGCCATGATGGTCATGGCTGAAATAGGCGAAGAACTTGCCGCCCTCCACATAAAATCCGGGAGCGCCGTGGGAGAGTTTCTCGGCCGCTGCCGGCAGGTTCAGCGCCAGCGCGCGCACCCGGTCCAGCAGCGCATCGGGACGCGCATCGGCCGAAACGAAATCGGCCAGCAGGCGTGGATATAGCTGGTGCTCGGCATATTGCACGCGCACGGCCAAGCTCTCCGGCGTGTCCCCGGGCAGCACGGCAATGCGCGCCTGACCCAGAATCGGGCCATCGTCCAGTTCGGGGGTGACAATGTGGATCGTGCAGCCGGTCTCGGCCTCGCCCGCCGCCAGCACGGCCTCGTGCGTGTGCAGGCCCTTGTGCTTGGGCAGCAGGGAAGGGTGGATGTTGAGGCAGCGGCCCTGCCATCGTTGCACAAACTCCGACGAAAGCAGCCGCATATAGCCGGCAAGCGCGATATGGGTGACGCCGGCGGCCTCCAGCTCGCGGGTGATAATGGCGTCAAATTCGGCGCGCTTCATGCCCTTATGGCAGTGCGCGAAGGTGGCGATGCCTTCGCCGGCGGCCAGTTTCAGTCCGGCCGCCTCAGGATCGTTGCTGCCCACCACGACGATCTCATAGGGGCAGGCCGGATCGAGGCGGCTGGCATAGAGAAGGGCGGCCATGTTGCTGCCGCGCCCCGAGATGAGAACGCCGACTCGGGCTTTTTCAGCCATCGTGCTGCGCAGTCCAGGCGGCCTGCTGGCCCCATTGGCCGGCAGCGCCGTGCACTTCACAGCCGCGCGCGCCGGCGACGATCTCGCCGATCAGTTGTGCGGGCTGGCCGGCGCTGGCCAGATCAGCAAGAAGCGCGTCTGCCTCGGAGGCGGGGACGGCCAGCACCATGCCGGTGCCGCAATTGAAGGTGCGCGCCATTTCTTCGGCCGCCACCGCACCTTGGGCGCGAAGCCAGTCGAACAGCGGGGGCAGGGCGGGTGCGCGCACGATCGCCCGGCAGCCCTGCGGCAGCACGCGGGGGATGTTTTCGAGAAAGCCGCCGCCGGTGATGTGCGCCAGCGCCTTGATGCGGCCGGCGCGGATGAGCGGCAGCAGGGTGCGTACATAGATGGCGGTCGGGGTGAGCAGCGCGTCCGCCAGCGTCATGTCCGGCTGGAAGGGGGCGGGGGCACCCAGCGGCAGGCCGGTGCGCGCGAGAATGCGGCGGATCAGCGAATAGCCGTTTGAATGCGCGCCGCTGCTTGCGAGGCCGATCAGCGCATCGCCGGGGGAAACATCGGCGCCGGTGAGCTGCTGGCCGCGCTCGACCGCGCCGACGGCGAAGCCCGCGAGATCATAATCGCCAGCGGCATACATGCCGGGCATTTCCGCCGTCTCGCCGCCGATCAGCGCGCAGTTCGCGTCCCGGCAGCCCCGGGCGATGCCGGCGACCACCGCTTCGGCGACGCCGTTCTCGAGCTTGCCGGTGGCGAAATAGTCGAGGAAGAACAGCGGCTCGGCGCCCTGAACGATGAGATCATTGACGCACATGGCGACGAGATCGATGCCGACCGTGTCATGCCGGCCACTGTCTATGGCGAGCTTGAGCTTGGTGCCCACCCCGTCATTGGCGGCGACCAGCAGCGGGTCGGTGTAGCCAGCGGCCCGCGGATCGAAAAAGCCGCCGAACCCGCCGAGTTCGGCGTCTGCGCCGGGCCGCGCCGTGCTGCGCGCCAGTGGTGCTATGGCGCGGACCAGCGCATTGCCCGCCGCGATCGAAACGCCTGCGTCCGAATAGGTCAGTGGGGTGTCGTCCTTGCTCATGGCCGCAGCCTTAGCGCCTCGGGCCATCAACGCAATCATGAGATGGCGCAGAAGTGCCTTGGCAGATGTGCGTGCGCTTGCCACAACGCGGCTGTGTCCGCCTTCCAGCTCCTTTTCCTTGTCGCCGCCGGCCTGCTTGCGGCGGGACCGGTGCGCGCGCAGCCACAAGATGCGCCTGAGCCGACCGTGCCCGAGGCCGGCGCAGAGGCGGGCAGCGCCTATGCGGTTGGCGGCATCAAGGTGGATGTCAGCGCCAAGACCCCGCAGGCCGCGCGCTTTGCGGCCTATCGCATCGCCCAGCGCAAGGCCTGGCCGCTGCTTTTCGCGCGATTGACGGGAAAGCCGGCTAGCAGCGCGCCGCCTCTGTCGGATGCCCAGCTCGACAAGGTGGTGGCGGGGATCGAGAGCCAGGGCGAGCGCTTCTCGATGACGCGCTACATGGCGACGCTGGGGGTGGTGTTCGACCGGCTGCGTATCGCCGATTATGTCGGCGGGCTGGCCGGCAGCCTGCAATCGGCGCCGATGCTTCTGCTGCCGGTCTGGACCGATGCCGGAGCCACGACCATTCACCATCAGAAGACCCCCTGGGCAGATGCCTGGGCGCGCTTCCGCCTCAATGTGACGCCGATCGACTATGTGCTGGCGCCGGGCAAGCCCGTTGACAATATCCTGCTGACGGGCTGGCAGGTGCGGCGGCCGGTGCGCTCGACATGGCGGACGATCATGGCCCGCTACGGCGCCCGCGATGTGCTGATGGCCGAGGCGCGGCTGGTGCGCAGCTGGCCGGGCGGGCCGCTGCGCGTGGATTTTGTCGCCCGGCATGGGCCGGACGGCACCGCGCTTGGCCGCTTTGCATTGACCACGACCCGGGAGGATGAGCTGGCCACGATGCTTGATCAGGCGGTCATGCGCATCGATTCGCTCTATGTCGCAGCGCTGCAGCAGGGCCGGCTGAGCGCCGAGCCGAGCCTGGCGCTTGATCTCGCGCCAATCGAGGAGCCGGCGTTGTTCAGCGAGGCCCCCGCCACCGCTGGCCAGACGGTCGATGATGCCGTTGTGGTCGGGACCGAGGTGTTGGTGGCGACCCCGAGCGCGGCGGCGTTTGACGCGCTCAGTGTACGGCTGCGGTCCTTGCCCGGGGTGACGGCGGTCACCGCCACCAGCCTGTCGCTTGGCGGCTCTTCGCGGCTGCTGCTCAGCCATTTCGGCAACCGCCAGAACCTTGCCGAAGGGCTCGTCGCAAAGGGCTTTTCGGTGACCGACAATGGCGAACTTCTGGTGCTGCGGTCCGCTGCGACCGTTGACGAGACGCAGGGATGACCACGCCCGAGCCCGAGTCCACCCGTGGTCTGAGCCTTGCCGACCGGCTGAGCCTGCCGCGCATTCACTGGGCATGGCTGCTGCTGCTGATCGCGCTCGGCGCGCTGGCCTGGGCGTCGCGGCCGGTGATCGGGCCATTTGTTGCGGCCTTTGTGCTCGCCTATCTGCTTGATCCGATGACGACCCGGCTGGCGGCGACCAGCTTCGGCCCTGTGCGTCTGCCCCGCGCCATTGCAGCCGCGCTGATGCTGCTGGTGTTCTTCGCCCTGCTCTCTGGCTTGATTCTGATCACCGCGCCGATCATCGAGAGCCAGATCACCCAGCTTGTCGACCAACTTCCCGGCCTTGCGCGGCGAACGCTGCCGCTGATCGAGACCATTGCTGACCGCCTCACCGGCCGGTTTGATGTCAGCAGCGTCGTCGATACGCTGGGCCAGCGTGCCATCAGCTGGGCTTCGGAGAATGTCGGCCCGCTGATCGCCGGCAGCCTCAGCGTGTTCAATGTTGTCAACTATCTGCTCGTCACGCCGATTGTTGCCTTTTACCTGCTGCGGGACTGGCCGGGCATCATCGCCACCGTGCAGAGCTGGTGGCCGCGTCCGGCGCTGGCCGCCTTGCAACAGGTCGCGGCTGACAGCGATGCGGCCCTGGGAGGGTTCATCCGCGGCCAGTCGCTGGTGTGTCTTGTGCTCGCGGTCTTCTATGCCGCCGGATGGAGCCTGATCGGCCTCAACTATGCGGTGGTGCTGGGGCTGCTTGCGGGAATTTTCGGCTTTGTGCCGTTTCTGGGCGTGATCGTGGCTGTTGCGCTCAGCCTGATGGTGGCCCTTGGGCAATATGGGCTGGATTGGTGGCAGCTGTTTCTTGTCTATGCCGTCTTTCAGGTGGGCCAGATTCTGGAAAGTGCGGTGCTCACCCCCAATCTGATCGGAGACCGCATCGGCCTGCATCCGGTCTGGGTGCTGTTTTCGGTGTTTGCCGGCGGTGCCGTGGCAGGCATTGTCGGTGTGTTCGTGGCGGTGCCGGTGGCGGCCGTGCTGGGGGTCGTGGTGCGCGCCATGGTGGTTGATTACAAGCAGAGCCGCTTTTACGGGGCCGGGCGATGACGGTGCTGCCGCTTTTGCCGCTCACCCCGCAGCCGCCGCTGCCGCTGGACTGGCAGCCGCGGCTGGGCGAGGCTGATTTCTTCATTTCGGACGCCAATCGCGCCGCTGTCGACTGGCTGGCCCGCCCCGCCGCCTGGCCTATGCCGCGCGTGCTGCTGATCGGGCCGGAGGCCTCGGGCAAGACGCATCTGGCCAGCCTGTTCGCCGCGCGCACCGGGGCGCGCATCATCGATGAGGCTGACACACGCCCGGACGGCGAGCCGATGTTTCACGCCTGGAATGCAGCGAGCGCCGTGCGGCCGCTGCTGCTGGCGGCCCGCCGCCTGCCGCGTGGCTGGGCGCACCGCCTGCCCGATCTGGCCTCGCGCCTTGCCGCAACCCCGCTGATCACCCTGTCCGAACCCGATGATGCGCTGCTGGCAGCGGTGCTGACCAAGCGCTTTGCCGATCGCGGGCTGAAGGCCCCGCCCGAGCTGGTGCAATGGCTGAGCCTGCGCATCGAGCGCAGCTTTGCCGCCGCCGCCCGGGCAGTGGCCCTGCTCGACGAGGCCGCACTCGCCCAGCGCCGCGAACTGAGCGTGCCGCTGGCCCGCGCGCTGTTCGACACACAGCTCGATCTCGGGCTGTGAGCATCATCATCGACCTGTCATCAACTCTGGACTAAACAGGCGCCATGCCGATGCGAGACCGCACACTCCGCCAGATGGCCGCGACCACCACCGCACTTGGCGGGTCGGAACGCTATTTCAACCGCGAGCTGTCGTGGCTGGCTTTCAACGACCGTGTGCTTGAGGAGGCGACCAACCCGGCGCACCCGATTCTCGAACAGCTTCGCTTCCTGTCGATTTCGGGCAATAATCTTGATGAATTCTACATGGTGCGCGTGGCCGGGCTGCGCGGGCAGGTGGGCGCGGGCATCGAGACGATGACGCCCGAGGGGCTGACGCCGGCCCAGCAGCTCGCCGCCATCGCCGAAAAGGCCGACCAGCTGATGCGCCAGCAGCAGGCGGTCTGGGCCGGGCTGATTGAAAAGCTGGCGCAGCATGATTTCGCGGTCATCGATGCCGATGCGCTGAGCGCTGACGAGCGCGACTGGCTGGAGCGGCATTTTCTCGAGCAGATCTTCCCCGTCCTGACCCCGCAGGCGATCGATCCGGCGCATCCTTTTCCCTTCATTCCCAACAAGGGCTTTTCGCTGATCCTCGAGATGCGGCGTCTGTCGGACGGGGAGGAGTTGCGCGCGCTCCTGATGATGCCGGCCATGCTGCCGCGCTTCATCCGCCTGCCCGGCGCCAGCGCGCGCTATATCAGTCTTGAGAACACCATCCGCACCTTTTTCGACCAGCTGTTTCCCGGCTATGCGATGGTTGGGCACGGCGCGTTCCGGGTCATTCGGGACAGCGATATCGAAGTCGAGGAAGAGGCCGAGGATCTGGTCCGTTATTTTCAGACCGCGTTGAAGCGGCGGCGGCGGGGCGAGGTGATCCGTCTCAAGATCGAAGGGCGGACGCCGCAGGCGCTCTACAAGCTGGTTCAGCAAGCGCTCGGTGTTGATGAGCGGGATACCACCACGGTGGAGGGCATTCTCGGCATCGCCGATCTTGCGCAACTGGTGGATGAGGACCGGCCTGATCTGAAGTTCGAGCCTTATTCGCCGCGCTTTCCCGAGCGCATCCGGGAGCATGGCGGGGATTGCTTCGCCGCCATCCGCGCCAAGGACATTCTGGTTCACCACCCTTATGAGAGCTTCGAGGTCGTTCTCGCCTTCCTGCGCCAGGCGGTGGCCGACCCTGATGTCATCGCCATCAAGCAGACGCTCTACCGGGCCGGCAAGAAATCGCCGATCGTCCGCGCGCTCATCGATGCGGCCGAGGCCGGAAAGTCGGTCACTGCCGTGGTCGAATTGAAGGCGCGTTTCGATGAGGAGCAGAATCTGGTCTGGGCGGCCGAGCTTGAGCGCGCCGGGGTGCAGGTGGTCTATGGCTTTGTCGAGTGGAAGACCCATGCCAAGCTGAGCATGGTCGTGCGCCGCGAGGGGTCTGACATTCGCACCTATGTGCATTTCGGCACCGGCAATTATCACCCGGTGACGGCGCGCATCTACACCGACCTCAGCTTCTTCACCGCCGACCCTGTGCTGGCGCGTGACGCCGCGCAGGTGCTGAATTACATCACCGGCTATGTGCAGCCCACCCGGCTTGCCAAGCTCGGCATGGCGCCGCTGACAATGCGGACCATGCTTTATGATCTGATCGACACCGAGATCGCCAATGCGCGGGCCGGCATGCCGGCGGCGGTCTGGGTCAAGCTCAACAGCCTTGTCGATACCGGCATCATCGACAAGCTTTATGAGGCCAGCGCAGCCGGGGTCGAGGTCGAGCTGATCATCCGGGGCATCTGCTGCCTGCGTCCGGGCGTGCCGGGGCTTTCCGAAAACATCCATGTCCGTTCCGTCATCGGTCGGTTCCTTGAGCACAGCCGCATCATCGTCACTGCCAATGGCGCCGAGCTGCCGTCGCGCCAGGCCAAGGTGTACATCTCGTCTGCTGACTGGATGCCGCGCAACCTCGACCGCCGGGTCGAGGTGATGGTGCCGATCGAGAATCCGACCGTTCATGCGCAGGTTCTCGACCAGGTGATGGTGGCCAACCTCAAGGACACCGAGCAGACATGGCAGTTGCTGCCTGATGGCAGCTATCGCCGGCTGAAGGGGGCGCGCAGCAATTCGAGCGAGCCGCCCTTCAACCTGCACCGCTATTTCATGACCAACCCTTCGCTTTCGGGCCGGGGTGCAGCGCTGCGGTCTGAAGGCGGTGTGCCGCGTCTCGTGCTTGATGATGATGCGACGTCGGACTGAGATGCGCGGTCTGTTTCGGAACCTGCCCATGGCTGCGGCGGCGGCCGAGGATGTGCCTGAGCCCGTACGCCGGCCGGTCGGCATCATCGACATCGGGTCCAATTCCGTGCGCCTCGTCGTCTATCAGGATCTGGGCCGCGTGCCCGTCACCATGTTCAACGAAAAAGTGATGGCAGGCCTTGGCCGCGGCCTTGCCAAGAACGGCGAACTTTCAGCGCCAGCGATGGACAGCGCGGCCGAGGCGCTGGCCCGCTTCGCCAGCCTGGTCGAGGCCATGGGGCTGGTACAGGTGCGGGTGGTCGCCACCGCAGCGGTGCGCGAGGCGGCCAATGCCGCCGTATTCATCGCCCGTGTGCGCGCGCAGACGGGCCTGTCAATCGAGACGATCAGCGGCGCGGCCGAAGCGCGCGGCGCCGCGCTCGGGGTGATTTCGGGCATTCCCGATGCCGACGGCGTGGTCGGCGATCTGGGGGGCGGATCGCTCGAGCTGGTGCGCGTGGCCGGCGGGGAGACGCATGAGCAGATCTCGCTGCCCATCGGCGCGCTGCGCCTCGAATCGGTGCGCAAGGCCGGGGCGCAGGCGCTCGGCCCGTTCATCAGCGAGGCGCTGGCGCAGGTCGGCTGGGCACAGGCCGGGCAAGGTCGGCCCTTCTACATGGTCGGCGGCTCCTGGCGGGCGCTGGCACATCTGCACATGCACCTTGAAGACCATCCGCTGCCGATCGTGCATCAATATGAAATGTCGGCGGGCGCGCCGGCGGTGCTGGTCCGCAGCCTCGAAACGCTGGCCCCTGACGTCCTGCGCGCCGTGCCGCGCATCGCCGGCTCCCGCCTGCCGGCGCTGCCGGGCGCGGCGGCGCTGCTGGCCGCCACGGTCAAGCGGCTGGGCAGCAGCAGCGTCATCGCCTCGGGCTTTGGCCTGCGCGAAGGGCTGCTGTTCGACCAGCTGGCGCCTGATGTCCGCATGCAGGACCCGCTGCTGGTCGCCGCCCATGCCGAAAGTGTGCGCCAGGGCCGGTTTCCCGAACACGGCGACATGCTGTTCGACTGGACCAGTCCGGTCTTTGCGCATCAGGAAGGCCCGGCCGAGCGCCGGCTGCGCCACGCGGCCTGCCTGCTTTCGGACATCGCCTGGCGCGCACACCCCGATTTCCGCGCCGAGCGCGCCGTTGATGCGGCCCTCCATGGCAGCTGGGTGGCGATTACCGCCGCCGAACGCGCCGCGCTCGCGCAGGCGCTGCACTTCTGTTTCGGCGGCCCGGGCAGCGCGCCCATCATTGATCGGCTGGCCCGGCTTGCGCCGGCAGAGCTTCTCGCCCGCGCGCGTGCCTGGGGTCTGGCGCTGCGGCTGGGCCAACGCCTGACCGGTGGCACCGCCCGCGCGCTGTCCGGGTCGCGTCTGGAACGGCAGTATGGATCGCTTGTGCTCCGCCTCGATGCCGCCCATGCCGGGCTGGCGGGCGAAACCGTGATGCGCCGGCTAAAGACCCTTGCGGCCGCGATGGAGCTGGAACCGCGCTTCGGCGGTTAAGCGTCGGCGTGGTCCAGCCGCGTCATGACCAGCCGGCCGTCCTGCACGCTGAAGCCGGTGCGCCCCTCGACCAGCGCCAGCGCATCGCTGCCGAAGATTTCGCACCGCCAGCCATGCAGCATCGGCAGCCCGTCGCGCACACCAGCCGCCAGCGCATCAAGCTCATCGCCGCGCACGATCAGGCGCGGGGCGACGCCGGCTTCCTTGGCCCTGATCTTGAGCAGCAGCTTGAGCAGATCTGCCACCAGCGCGCCTTCGCTGCTGAGGCCGGGGCGCTGCGGCGCGCGGGCGGGCATCTCCTCGGCGGGAAGCGGGGGTGCGTCAGCGAGCGCGCGCATCAGCCGGTCGCCGATGCCGTTGTTGGCCCAGGCGGCTGAAAGGCCGCGCACCCGCGCCAGATCGGCCTGGGCGCGCGGCGGGCTGCCGGCCAGATCGGCCAGCGTCTCGTCCTTGATGATGCGGCCGCGCGGCACATCCTTGTCCCGCGCTTCAAGCTCGCGCCAGCGCGCCAGTGCCTTCAGCCGGCCCAGAATATCGGGTTTGCGGCTGGGCAGGCGCAGCCGGGTCCAGGCCTTGTCAGGATCATTGGCATAGGTGGCGGGATCGGAAATGCGCGCCATCTCGTCGTCCAGCCAGCCGCCGCGCCCGGTTTCGCGCAGCTTGCCGAGCATTCTGGGAAACAGCGTCGCCAGATGGGTGACATCGCCGATCGCATAATCCAGCTGACGCTCATTGAGCGGTCGCCGCGCCCAGTCGGTGAAACGCGCGCCCTTGTCGACCTGGATGCCGAGATAGGCGGCAACGAGATTGGTGTAGCCCACCTGCTCGCCCAGCCCCAGCGCCATGGCGGCGACCTGCGTGTCGAACAGCGGTGCCGGCGTGCTGCCGGTCAGATTGTAGATGATCTCCAGATCCTGCCCGCCGGCATGAAACACCTTGAGCACCGGATCACGGATGAGCAGCTTGAGCAGTGGCTCCAGATCGATGCCGCTGGCCTTGGGATCGATGGCGCAGGCTTCCTCGGGCGTGCCCAGCTGGACAAGGCAGAGGTCGGGATAATAGGTGGTTTCGCGCATGAATTCGGTGTCGACACAGACAAAGTCCGCCGTCGCCATGCGCTGGCAAATCGCCGCCAGCGTCTCCGTATCTGTCACCAATGGGTGTATGCGCATAAATCCGCATAGCCTGAGCCTGCGCGCAAGACAAAGCCATGATGTGTCGTATCGTCGAAAAATCGTCACATGCCAGCCGTCTGCGGCGAAAATCACACAATTGCCGGCGCCCGCGCCGTCTTGACAAAGCAGGGCAGGGCGTGTGTTCCCCTGCGCACAGCTCAAGCCGGAACGGACTTTTCATGCACGCCTATCGAACGCACAATTGCGCCGCGCTGCGCGCCGGCGATGTCGGCCAGACGGTCCGCCTGTCGGGCTGGGTCCACAAGAAGCGCGATCATGGTGGCGTGCTGTTTCTCGACCTGCGCGATCATTTCGGCCTGACCCAGATCGTCGCCAATCCCTCATCGCCGGCCTTTCCCATCCTTGACCGGCTCAGCCTCGAATCGGTGATCACCGTGACCGGCGAAGTCGTGGCGCGCGAGGCGGGCACCATCAATGCGGCGCTGGCGACTGGCGAGATCGAGATCCGGGCGCGCGAGGTCATCGTCCAGTCGGCTGCGGCCGAGCTGCCGATGCCGGTTGCTGTCGATGCCGATTATCCCGAAGAGATCAGGCTGCGTTACCGTTACCTCGACCTGCGCCGCGAGCGGCTTCACGCCAATATCATGCTGCGCTCGGGCGTCATCGCCTCGATCCGGCGCCGGATGACCGAGCAGGGCTTCACCGAATTCCAGACCCCCATCCTGACGGCCAGCAGCCCCGAGGGCGCGCGCGATTTCCTCGTGCCGGCGCGGCTGCATCCGGGCAAATTCTATGCGCTGCCGCAGGCGCCGCAGATGTTCAAGCAGCTGCTGATGGTCGCCGGCTTTGACCGCTATTTCCAGATCGCACCCTGCTTCCGGGACGAGGATGCGCGCGCCGACCGCTCGCCCGGCGAGTTCTACCAGCTCGACCTTGAAATGAGCTTTGTGACGCAAGACGATGTTTTTGCAGCCCTTGAGCCTGTTCTCGGCGGCGTGTTCGAGGAGTTTGCCGGCTTTGGCGGGCGCACGCCCTGGTCGGTGACCAAGGGGCCGTTTCCGCGCATTCCCTATGCAGAGTCGATGCTGAAATATGGCTCCGACAAGCCGGACCTGCGCAACCCGCTGATCATTCAGGATGTGACCGAACATTTCCGCGGCTCGGGCTTCGGGCTGTTTGCCAAGCTGGTCGAACAGGGGCTTGTGGTGCGCGCCGTGCCCGCGCCGAACACCGCCGACAAGAGCCGCAAGTTCTTCGATGACATGAACGAATGGGCGCGCGCCGAAGGCCATGCCGGGCTTGGTTATGTCACCCGCAAGGGCGGGGAGTTTGGTGGCCCCATTGCCAAGAATCACGGCGAGGCGGGCATGGCGGCGCTCTATGAGGCGCTGGGCCTTGGCCCCGATGATGGATGCTTCTTCGCCGCCGGCAAGCCGTCTGCTGCGGCGAAGCTCGCAGGCCAGGCGCGCACGCGCATTGCCGAGCAGCTGGGCCTGATCGAGCAGAATGCCTTCAAGCTGTGCTGGATCGTCGACTTTCCGATGTTCGAGGCGGACGAGGAGACCGGCAAGATCGACTTCAGCCACAACCCGTTCAGCATGCCGCAGGGCGAGCTGGAGGCGCTGGAAACCAGGGATCCGCTCGATATCCTCGCCTTTCAATATGATGTGGTGTGCAACGGCGTCGAGCTGAGCTCGGGCGCGATCCGCAATCACAAGCCCGAGATCATGTACAAGGCGTTCGAGATTGCAGGCTATACACGCGCCCAAGTGGACGAGGATTTCTCGGGCATGATCAACGCCTTCAAGTTTGGCGCACCGCCGCATGGCGGCTCGGCACCGGGCATTGACCGGATCGTGATGCTGATTGCCGATGAACCCAACATCCGCGAAGTCGTCGTCTTCCCGATGAACCAGCGGGCCGAGGATCTGATGATGAACGCGCCCGGCCCGGTGACCGCTAGGCAGCTTCGTGAACTGCACATCCGGACGGTGGAATGAGCCTCCGGCTCGACCAGTTCGAGACCGGCGACGAGATCGACGGCGACGATTACGAGCCCCGGCTGGCGGCGCTGCAGCGGCAGCTGCAAAAGGTGCAGGCCGCCTATATCCAGCAGGGCCGAAAGGCCGCGATCGCCATTGAGGGCTGGGATGCGGCCGGCAAGGGCGGGCTGATCAAGCGCTTCGTGGCGCCGCTCGATCCGCGCTTCGCCAAGGTCTGGTCGATCGCCGCGCCGAGCAAGCAGGAGCTGGCGCATCATTATCTCTGGCGCTTCTGGCAGCGCCTGCCGGCGGCGCGCGAAATCGCCGTGTTTGACCGCAGCTGGTATGGCCGGGTGCTGGTCGAGCGGGTGGACGGGCTGACGCCGGGGCCGGTGTGGAAGCGCGGCTATGACGAGATCAACGAGTTCGAGGCGCTGCACGCCGCTGACGGCCTGCGCATCATCAAGATCTTTCTCCACACCACGCAGGAGGAGCAGGACCGGCGCTTGCTCGACCGGTTGGCAAAGCCTTGGAAACGCTGGAAAACCGGCCTTGATGATTATCACAACCGCAGCCAGCGCGCGGCCTATCTCGAAGCCTATCACGACATGTTCGATTTCTGCTCGACCAGCATCGCACCATGGACGGTGATCGAGGCGAACGACAAGAAGACCGCGCGAATCCATGGCCTTGAGGCGATGATCGCGCAGCTCGAAACAGGCGTTGACCTGAGTTATCCGGACGTGCCCGAAGCCGTGCTCAAGGTTGCCGAGGCCGCGCTGGGCAAGAAGGCGCGTGCGGCGGCCGCCTCAACCGGCGACTGAGCCGCCCAGCACCCGGCTCGGCACCGGCGTTCCGCCGAACTGCGCCTCATAAACCACTGCATTTTCAAGCACCCGCTGCACATAGCTGCGGGTTTCAGCAAAGGGGATCGACTCGATCCAGTCGATCACATCGGTGCCGGCCTCACGCGGGTTGCCGTTTCGCGCGATGAACTTGCGCGCATTGCCCGGCCCCGCATTATAGCCGGCCACGGCCAGCACCGTGCTGCCAAAGCTCTCGCGCAGCCGGCTGAAATAGGCGCTGCCCAGCTGCACATTGAACACCGGATCGCTGGTCAGCCGGGCGGTCGAGGGTGCAAGCCCCAGCTTCTTCGCCTGTTCGGCGGCGGTGGCCGGAAGCAGCTGCATCAGCCCCAGCGCATTGGCCCTTGAGCGTGCAGTCCGGTCAAACAGGCTCTCCTGCCTCGAGATCGCATGGATCATCACCCGCGAACCAGCCAGGCTGCCCGGCAGATCGAGCACCGGCCAGGCGGCATCATAGAGCGGGATGCCCGCTTCATAAGGCCCGGCCGCACTCCCCATGCCGCGCAGCGACTTGCCGGCCATCACACCAAGATCGCGCCGCCCGATCCGCTCGGCCATGGCCGCCACCAGCGCATGATCTTCAGGCGTTTCGGCGCGGCTGACGAGCTGCCGCATGAACAGGTTCTGCAGGTCCCGGTTTTCCAGCGCGGTCACGGCTTCGAGTGCGCGCACCAGCGGCTCGGCGCGGAACGTGTTCAGCCGGTCCGCCGCCAGCGCCGGCTCGGGCGCGGCCTTGATGGTGATCGGCTGCCCCAGCTTTTCGAGCGACAGCTGCCCATAGAAATAGTCCGGATGCAGCGCCGCGCGGGCATAGGCAGCATTGGCGGCCGCGGCATCGCCCGCCGCCTCCAGCGCGCGCGCCGTCCAGTAATCGCCCTTGGACTGGCTGAGCGGGGTCTGCGAAGCCGCCGTCATCGCCTGAAAATGCGCCACTGCATCGCGCGCGCGGCCCAGCTTGCGCAGCGCCAGCCAGCCCGCCAGCCATTCGACCTCGACAAAGGGCACCCGCTCTGAAAGCGGCTGCGCTGCGAGGTCGGTTCCGGCGCTGTAGCTGCCATGCCCGGCGAGGATCGCATAGGCGCTGGCAGGGTCCCCCGCGCGCCAGGCGGCGCGGCCAAATTCAAGCCGGGTCGCAAGCCAGGCCTGCTTGTCAAAAACGTCATCGCCCTTGGGGCGGCTGCGGATCAGCAGGGCCTTGGCCTCGCTCAGGCGCCCCTGCCGGCGCAGCCAGATCGCCTCGTCACGGACCAGCCCCGGGTCCATGCGCAGCGCGTCGGGCACCGCCGCCAGCCGCGCTTCCGCACCAGCGGGGCCCCCATGCAGCGCGATGCGCGCCAGCAGCCAGAGCCGCCGGTCCATGTCGAGCCGCGGCAGCAGCCGCCCGGCAGCGGTGATCTGGCCGCTCCACAGCAGCCGCTCGGCGCGGCCGAGATGGTCCTGCGGCCGCAGCTCGGTGCCGAAAGCAGACAGCAGCGTGCCCTCCTCCGCCTCATCAAGCCCGGCCGAATCCCAGGCGTCGCGCGCCGTGGCGATGGCGGCGGCGCGCTGGCCACGCGCCAGTTGTGCCTGCGCCAGCTTCAGCTTGGCGGCAGCCGACAACGGCGCAAAGCGCTCGAAAAAAGCGATGACATCCTGCGCCGGCGCGGTCTCATCCAGCGCCTTTTCCGCCAGCCGGCGCAGCACGACCGATTGCGGGAATGTCGGATTGTCCAGCATGAAGCGCGAAATCTCGGCGAAGCTGGCGCGCGCATTCTCGCGGCGCAGCCGGTCCCATGTCACCACCGCATCGAGAATGGGCACCGCAGCAGAAGCCGCAACCGGGCTCGCCGAGACACGGTCGAACCGACCAGCGGCATTATCGGCCAGCCTGGCCCGGTAAACCGCCTTCGAGGCCTCCGAAATCTGGGCCTCAGCCGGGGAAAACGCCACCAGGGCTGTCAGGGCCAGACCGCCAAAAACACACTGGACACTGGACATCACGCCCTCTCACTCCATATCACGCAGCCGAAACACAAGCGCAGGCGGCCAGCATAGGCCCGGCCGGTCTGCGGGTATAGGCTGAACCATGACCCTCGATCTCTCCCGTATCTGGGGCTCGATGCCCGCCCTTGTCACGCCGATGCGGGGCGGCGAGGTCGATGTGGCCGCACTCGACCGCTTCGTTGAGTGGCAGATTGCGGAAGGCAGCCATGGCCTTGTCCCTGTTGGCACCACCGGCGAATCCCCGACGCTGACTCATGACGAACATCACGCCGTGATCGCCCGCACGGTTGCGGTTGCAGCGGGCCGTGTGCCGGTCATCGCCGGCTGCGGCTCCAACGACACCGCCACCGCGCGGATGCACCTCGCCCGCGCCGAAGCCGCCGGGGCCGATGCCGCGCTGCTGGTCGTGCCCTATTACAACAAGCCGAGCCAGGCCGGTCTGATCGCCCATTTCACCGCCCTTGCCGAGGCCACGCGCCTGCCGATCATTCTCTACAATATCCCCGGCCGCTCGGTCGCTGACCTGGCCACCGCCACCATCGCGCATCTCGCCAAGCTGCCCAACATCATCGGCATCAAGGATGCGACCGGCAATGTTGGCCGCGTTTCGGCGCAGCGGGCGGCGTGCGGGCCGGATTTCATCCAGCTCTCGGGCAATGACGACATGGCACTCGGCTTCAATGCGCTGGGCGGGCGCGGCGCGATTTCGGTCACCGCCAATGTCGCGCCGCGCCTGTGCGCCCAGATGCAGGCGGCGATGCGCGACGGCGATTATGCCACAGCCCTCGCCATCAACGACCGGCTCTGGCCGCTGCACGACGCCATGTTTGCCGACACCAGCCCCGGCCCGGCCAAATATGCGCTGGCGCGCCTCGGCATGATGCAGGGCGAGGTGCGGCTGCCGATCATCGAGCCGTCAGAGGCGGCGCGCGCCGCGGTCGATGCGGCGCTCGTTCATGCCGGCCTGCTCTGATGGCCCGCCCCAAGGGCAACACCGGCATCAAGGTCAAGACGGTCGCCGAAAACCGCCGCGCCCGCTTTGAATATTTCATCGAGGACACGACCGAGGCCGGAATCGCGCTCGCCGGCACCGAGGTCAAGGCGCTGCGCGGCGGCGAAGGCTCGATCGCCGAGGCCTATGCCGAGGTGAAGGACGGCCAGATGTGGCTGGTCAACGCCAATATCCCCGAGTTCAGCCATGGCAACCGCTTCAACCATGAGCCCAAGCGGCCGCGCAAGCTGCTGCTCCATGCCCGCGAGATCGAGCGCATGGGCAGCGCCGTGGCGCGGCAGGGCATGACCATCATCCCGCTGTCGGTCTATTTCAACGACCGGGGCCGCGCCAAGGTCGAGCTGGCGCTGGGGCGCGGCAAAAAGCTTCACGACAAGCGCGAAACCATCAAGGAAAGAGACTGGAAGCGGGACGCCGCCCGGCTGATGCGCGAAAAGGGCTGAACATCATGTCCGATGATACAGAAAGCAGCGGCTTCAAGGAGAAACTGGTCGCGGTGAAGCAGGCCTGGGCCAGGGCCGGCCGGCTGCTCACAGGAAGCCCCGACGAGGCGCATGAGCACCGGCTGCCGCCCGGCCAGCGACTGGTCACCAACTGGCCGGTGCTCGATCTCGGCGTGCAGCCGAGCATCTCCAAGGCCGAATGGCGGCTGCGCGTGGACGGCGCGGTGCAGACCCCGCTCGACTGGGATTTCGAGACGCTGATGGCGCAGCCGCAGATCGAGGATGTCTCCGATATCCACTGCGTCACCCAATGGTCGCGATTCGACAATCGCTGGCAAGGGGTCTCCACCCAGCATCTGCTGGCGCTGGTTCAGCCCTTGCCCGGCGCGAGCCACCTCGTGCTGCACGGCGCCGATGGCTATACCACCAATGTGACGCTGGAGAATTTCGCGGGCGAGGATTGTCTGCTTGCCCATAGCCATGACGGCCGGCCGCTCTCGCGCGAGCATGGCGGCCCGGTGCGGCTGGTCATTCCGCGCTGGTATTTCTGGAAATCCGCCAAATGGCTGACCCGCATCGAGGTCCGCCGCGATGATGCGCCCGGCTTCTGGGAAGTGCGCGGCTATCACAATGAGGGCGACCCATGGCGCGAACAGCGTTATAGCTGAGCCGGTGACCACCTCCTCCCATCTTCCGGGCCAGCTTCCCGGCGGTTGGCCCGCCCCCTATGCCGAAGGCCAGCTCAACCCCTGGGTTGGCGAACTGATGAAAGACCTGCCGCTGGCCGTCGCGGTGCTCGATGTTGAAGGGCGCATCATCGGCGGCAATGCGGCGCTCAGCGCCACCCTCGGCTCGGAATCGCTGATCGGCATGGATCCACTGTCCCTGATCGCGCCTGAAGATCGCCGGCTTGTCTCCGCCACCATTCGCGCCGTGATCACCGGCGCCGCCGGCAGCACCGAGATCAGCGCCGCGCTCGCGGCCCGGCCCAATGAAAAACAGCTGTTGACCATTGCGCCGGTGCCGCCTGGCCTTGGTGTCGCCTGCATGATCGGGCTGCGCGATGTGCGCGAGCAGCGGCGGCTCGAAGCCCAGGTCCAGGCCGCCACAAGGATGCAGGCCGTTGGCCAGCTTGCCGGGGGGATTGCGCATGATTTCAACAATATCCTGACCGCTGTTCTGGCGCTGTCCGACCAGATTATCGAACGTCACCCGGCCGATGACGAAGACCATCAGGCCGCCGATGAAATCCGCCGCAATGGCAAGCGTGCCGCAGCCCTTGTGGCCCAGCTGCTCGCCTTTGCCCGCCGCCAGCCGCAGCGCGCCGAACTGCTCGACCTGGCCGAACTGCTGCACGGCCTGCGGCCGCTCCTCGCCCAGCTGACCGGGCGCGGGATCGCGCTCGACTTTGATGACGGCGGTCTCAAGAGCGCGGTGCGCGCCGACCCGGGCCAGATCGAACAGATCATCGTCAATCTCGTCGTCAATTCCCGCGACGCCATGGCGATCGAGGCTCAGGACGGGCGCACCAACCGGTTCGAAGGGCGACTTCAGATCCGCCTGACCGAGGTTCCGGCTGCCAAGGTCCCGGCGCTCGGCCATGCGATCATGCCCCATGTCGATCATGTCGCGATTGAGGTCGAGGATGACGGCAGCGGGATTCCGCCGGCCATTGCCGGCAAGATCTTCGAACCATTTTTTACCACGAAGAGAATGGGGGAAGGGACCGGCCTCGGTCTTTCCACCGTCTATGGCATCGTCAAGCAGAGTGGCGGCTTCATCTTCGCCCGGCCTGCCCGGCCCAGGGGTACGATCTTCAGCATCTATCTTCCCGCATATGGGCCATTGAAGAGAAAAGTCGCTGTCGATCAGCCGCTGCAGCGTCCCGGCCTTTCGCCGCCGCTGGCAGGCCATCAACTCCTCCTTGTCGAAGATGAGATGGCGGTTCGCGATGTGCTTGCCCGCGGCCTCGCGCGAAGTGGAATTGCCGTTCATGCGGTCGCCGACGCCGAGGCCGCGCTGGCCGAACTGTCGCGCAATCCGGGCATCAAGGCCTTGCTCTCCGATGTGATGATGCCCGGCATCGACGGGGTCGAACTGGCGACCCGCGCCCGGGTCATGCGGCCCGATCTCGCGGTGCTTCTGATGTCGGGATTTGCCGAGCCGCCGCTCCATCAGGCCGCCAATGCGGCCGGAATCGGCTTTATCGCCAAGCCTTTCGCGCTTTCGGAGCTGATTGCAGCGCTCGACACCGCCCGCATAGCAGCGCCGGCTTCGGGCTGATACGTTCTCCCCTTGTTCTTCTGGAACATTTACGGTACGAATCGTGCCATTGACGCATCTTGGCAGTCGTTTACGAAGGGGACAGGGTCATGGCAGCAACACTCAAGGTATTGGACGGGGGCATGAGCGGATCAGACAAGGCCAAGGCGCTGGATGCAGCGCTGGCACAGATCGACCGGGCGTTTGGCAAGGGCTCGGTGATGAAGCTCGGCCAGCGCGAGGCGATGGAAGTCGAGGCCATTTCCACCGGCTCGCTCGGCCTTGATATCGCTCTTGGCATTGGCGGCCTGCCGCGCGGCCGGGTGATCGAGATTTATGGTCCCGAGAGTTCGGGCAAGACCACACTGGCGCTCCATGCCATCGCCGAGGCGCAGAAGGGCGGCGGCATTGCGGCCTTTGTCGACGCCGAACATGCGCTCGATCCCGGCTATGCCAAGAAGCTGGGCGTCAACATCGACGAGCTGATCGTCTCGCAGCCCGACACCGGCGAGCAGGCGCTGGAAATCGTTGATACGCTGGTGCGGTCCAATGCCATTGATGTGCTGGTCGTCGATTCGGTGGCGGCGCTGGTGCCGCGCGCGGAAATCGAGGGCGAAATGGGCGACAGCCATGTCGGCTTGCAGGCGCGGCTGATGAGCCAGTCGCTGCGCAAGCTCACCGGCTCGATCAGCCGTTCGCGCTGCATGGTCATCTTCATCAACCAGCTGCGCATGAAGATTGGCGTCATGTACGGCAATCCGGAGACGACGACGGGCGGCAATGCGCTCAAATTCTACGCGTCCGTCCGCCTCGACATCCGGCGCACGGGCCAGATCAAGGACCGTGACGAGGTCGTGGGCAACACCACCAAGGTCAAGGTGGTCAAGAACAAGGTCGCTCCGCCGTTCAAGCAGGTCGAGTTCGATATCATGTACGGCGAAGGCATTTCCAAGCTTGGCGAGATTCTCGATCTGGGCGTCAAGGGCGGCGTCATCGAGAAGTCCGGCGCCTGGTTCAGCTATGATTCGATCCGGATCGGCCAGGGCCGTGAGAATGCGAAGAAGTATTTGCGCGACAACCCCGATATGGCTGACAAGATCGAGAAGGTCGTGCGCAGCAACGCGGCCGGGATTGCCGAGGCGATGATGTCCGGCCCTGACGCCGAGGACGACACCGACGACATGTAACGCCGCCGGGCCCGGCTGCGAACAGGGTCACGCAATGGAGACTTTGTGACCCGCAATCGCAGCCAGCCCGGCAAGAGCCATTATGATCTCATCGTCATCGGGGCCGGCGCAGGGGGGCTGGTCACCGCTGGCGGCGCGGCCCAGCTCGGCGCCGATGTGCTTTTGGTGGAGCAGCACCGGCTGGGGGGCGAATGTCTCTACACCGGCTGCGTGCCCTCAAAGGCGATCATCCATCAGGCGGCTCTGGCGCGCGGCGGCGGTCCCCAGCGCTGGGTCGAGGCGCGGGCGCACCTCGATGCCGCCATCAAGACCATCGAGCCGCACGATTCGCCCGAACGCTTCGAAGGCTTCGGGGTCGAAGTCGTTCTCGCCCGTGCGGTCTTCACCGGCCCCGCAACGCTGGAGATCGGTGGCCGAAGCGTCACCGCCCGCCGCATCGCCATTGCCACAGGCTCCGACCCCGCGATTCCCCCGATCCCGGGTCTGGATGCCGTGCCTTATCTGACCAATGACAGCATCTTCAGCCTTGACGAGACCCCCAGCCATCTCGCCATCATCGGCGGCGGCGTCATCGGATGCGAGCTTGCCCAGGCCTTCGCCAGGCTGAACGTCCCCGTCACCCTCATCGCCAATTCCACCCTGCTCAGCCGCGCCGACCCCGACGCCGTCGCAATTCTCGAGCCGCGGATGGTTACGGAGGGTGTAACCATTCACACGCATGCGACCGTCGAAAAGGCGTCGGGAACGGGGACGAATCTGACGCTGACGCTTGCCAGTGGAGAGGCGATTTCGGCCAGCCATGTGCTCGTCGCGACCGGCCGCCGCGCCCGCACCACGGGCTATGGGCTGGAGGCAGCCGGGGTGATGACAGGCCCGGGCGGCATTGTCACCGATGCCTTTCTGCGCACCAGCAACAGGCGCATTTATGCCGTTGGTGACTGCCGTGAAGGCCCGCGCCTGACCCATGCGGCCGATCAGGATGCCCGCACCGTCATCCAGAACGCGCTGTTTCCATTCCGCAAGCGCAAGAGCTACACCGCCCTGCCAGCGGCCATCTTCACCGATCCCGAGCTGGCGCAGGTCGGGCTGACCGAGGCAGAAGCGCGGCAGCGTCACGCTGACATCAACATTTTCCGCCATGATTTCGATCACAACGACCGCGCCGTGACCGAGGCCGACACCTGCGGCTTCGTCAAGATCGTCGCGCGCGGCAGCCAGGTGCTGGGCGTCACGATCGTCGGCCCGCGCGCCGGCGAGATTCTGGCGCTGGCCAGTTTTCTGGTTAGTGGCAGGCTCAGCCTCGCGGATCTCGCCAATCAGACATTCGCCTATCCGACCTTTGTCGAAGCGCTTCGCCATGCTGCCGAACAGCCGGGCCAGGCAGCGCTGTTCTCGCCAATGATGCGGCGTCTCACTCGGCTCTTCCAGCACCTGCCATGAAGCGCTAAGGCATGGCCATGAACGAAGCCATGCATGAATATTGGAACGCTGATGCCGGCCGCACATGGGCGGCCCTGCAGGCGCGTCTGGACCGTTCGCTTTCGCCTGTCACCGCGGCGCTGCTCAGCCATGCGGCACCGCAGCCCGGGGAGGCTGTCCTCGACATCGGATGTGGCAGCGGCGAGACGACTCTGGCGCTTGCCGTGGCGACTGGGGATGCGCACGGTGTTGATATTTCGCGCCCCCTGCTCGCCGTCGCCGAGGCGCGCGCCGATGCGCTGGAAAGTCTGGCCACCTTCGAGGAGGCCGATGCCGCGACGCTGCCGGGCGACGGGGATTATGACCTCATCACGTCGCGCTTCGGCGTCATGTTTTTCGATGATCCGGTGGCCGCCTTCGCCAATATTCGCGGCCACGCCGCCGATGGGGGCCGCCTTCGCTTTGTCTGCTGGCGCAGCCCGAAGGAGAATGGCTGGACCATGGCGCCCATGCAGGCCCTGGCGCCGTTGATGCCGCCGTCCGAACCGCAGGACCCGCATGCGCCGGGCCCGTTCGCCCTGGCTGATCCCGACCGTCTCGCCGCCATCCTTGATGAAGCGGGATGGAAGGACGTTGATCTTGCGCGGTTCGATTTCGAGATGCTGCTGGGCGAGGATGACGAGCAGGGCAGTGCGCTTGATAATGCAGTCGATTTCAGCCTCCGGGTCGGCCCTGCCGCGCGCCTTGTCCGTGAGCAGGGCGAAGCTGTGAGCGAAGTCGCAGCGAACGCGCTGCGCGCGGCATATGCGCCCTTTGTCGCCGATGGCCGCGTCGCGCTTCCCGGCTCTGTGTGGCTGGTCTCGGCGTCAGCCTGAGCCGGGCCGCAACGCCTGCTTGAGTGCGACGCAGCAAAGCCTTAAGTCTCGCCGATGATCTCCTCGAACGACATCCGTCGCAGCTTTCTTTCGCACTTTGAAAAGGCAGGCCATGCCGTGGTGCCCTCGGCGCCGCTGGTGCCGCAGAACGACCCGACGCTGATGTTCGTCAATGCCGGGATGGTGCCGTTCAAAAATGTGTTCACCGGCCTGGAGACGCGCCCCTATCGAACGGCCACCAGCTCGCAGAAGTGCGTTCGTGCGGGCGGCAAGCACAATGACCTCGACAATGTCGGCTATACCGCGCGTCATCACACCTTCTTCGAAATGCTCGGCAATTTCTCCTTCGGCGACTATTTCAAGGCGCAGGCGATCGAGCATAGCTGGAGCCTTTTGACCCGCGAATGGGGCCTGCCCAAGGACAAGCTGCTGGTCACCGTCTATTACACGGACGATGAGGCAGCGGCGCTGTGGAAGAAGATCGCCGGTATCAGCGATGATCGCATCATCCGCATCGCCACCTCCGACAATTTCTGGTCGATGGGTGAGACCGGGCCTTGCGGGCCTTGTTCGGAAATCTTCTATGACCATGGCCCAGCCATCCCCGGCGGCCCGCCCGGCAGCCCGGACGAGGACGGTGACCGGTTCATCGAGATCTGGAACCTCGTGTTCATGCAATATGAGCAGGTGGACGCCGACACGCGAAATGAGCTGCCGCACCCCTCGATCGATACCGGCATGGGGCTGGAGCGGATCGCCGCTGTTTTGCAGGGGGTCCATGACAATTATGATACCGACACTTTCAAGGCGTTGATCGCGGCCAGCGAGGACCGCACCGCGCCGTCCACGCCGCAGACGCGCGCCTCGCACCGGGTGATTGCCGATCATCTGCGATCGGCCGGGTTTCTTGTCGCCGATGGGGTGCTGCCTGCCAATGAGGGACGCGGCTATGTGCTGCGCCGGATCATGCGGCGTGCGATGCGCCATGCCCATCTGCTGGGCGCGCCGGAGCCGCTGATGCACCGTCTGGTGCCGGCGCTCGTCGGCCAGATGGGCGCTGCCTTTCCCGAACTGGTCCGCGCCCAGCCACTGATCGAGGAGACGCTGCTGCTGGAGGAGACGCGCTTCCGCCAGACGCTTGAGCGCGGGCTGGGGCTGCTGGACACCGCCGTCAAGTCGGTTGCGCCCGGCGGTGAATTGCCGGGCGATGTCGCCTTCAAGCTCTATGATACCTATGGCTTCCCCTATGACCTGACCGAGGACGCGCTGCGGGCGCAGGGGCTCAGCGTCGACCGAGCCGGTTTCGAGGCCGCCATGGCCGAGCAGAAGCGCGCCGCGCGCGCCGCCTGGTCGGGCAGCGGCGAAAAGGCGTCGGACAGCCTGTGGTTCGATCTTGCCGAAGCGCACGGCGCGACCGAGTTCATCGGCTATTCGAGCCATAGCGCGCAGGGCGAAGTGCTGGCGATCATCAAGGACGGGGCGCTGGTGGACCAGGCATCTGCTGGGGAGACGATCAGCCTGCTGACCAACCAGACACCCTTTTATGGCGAATCCGGGGGCCAGATGGGCGACGCCGGCACTGTCAGTGGCGACAATGGTCTGTCCATCACCATCTCCGACACAGCCAAGCCGCTCGGCAAGCTGCATGTCCATACCGGCGAAATCGCTGCCGGTTCGGTGCGGGTCGGGGATACGGTGCAGCTTGATGTGGATGTGGCGCGTCGTCGGCAGTTGCGTGCCAATCATTCCGCAACCCATCTTCTCCATGCCGCCCTGCGCAACCGGCTTGGCGGCCATGTCACGCAAAAGGGTTCACTGGTGGCGCCCGAGCGGCTGCGCTTCGATTTTTCGCAGCCGCGTCCGCTGACGGCAGAGGACGTTGCCGCGATCGAAGCAGATGTGAATGCGCAGATCCGCGATAATGCAGCTGTATCGACACGGCTGATGACACCCGACGCCGCCATCGAGGCCGGTGCGCTGGCGCTGTTCGGGGAAAAATATGGCGATGAAGTCCGTGTGCTTTCGATGGGCCGCACGGATGATGTGCATCAGCCCAGATCCTATTCGGTCGAATTGTGCGGCGGCACCCATGTCAATGCGCTCGGCGATATCGGGGTGTTCACGATCATTGCCGAAAGCGGGGTTTCGGCCGGTGTGCGACGGATCGAGGCGCTGACGGGCGAGGCGGCGCGGCTTGCCCTGGCCGAACAGGAGGCGCGGCTGAAGACCGCTGCTGCCGCGCTCAAGGTGCGGCCGGACGAGGTGCCGGCGCGGGTCGAGGCGCTGGTCAGCGAACGCAAGCGGCTTGAGCGTGAACTTGCCGATGCGAAGAAAGCGCTGGCGATGGCCGGACCGGCATCTGGCGGCGATGCGGCAGGGTCAGCGCCGGAGAGCATTGGCGGGGTCAATTTTCTTGGCCAGATCGTGGAAGGGCTGGAAGCCAAGAGCCTGCGCGGCATGATTGACGAGGCCAAGGGCCGGCTTGGTTCGGGCGTGGCGGTGATGATCGCGCTCAACGAGGGCCGGGCTTCGGTTGCGGTTGGGGTGACGGACGATCTTGCTGGCAGCCGCTCGGCGGTTGATCTTGTGCGGATTGCCTCGGCGGCGCTGGGCGGGCAGGGCGGAGGCGGCCGGCCTGACTTTGCCCAGGCGGGCGGGCCTGACGGCAGCAAGGCCAGCGAGGCGCTGGCCGCCATTCGTGCCGCTCTGGCCGGCTAAGCCTGCGTCTCAGGCTTCGGCTTTTCCGCTGCTGTTGGGGCTTCTGAACGCGCGGCTGCCTTTGCCATCGGCGGCGCGCTGGATGCCGATGCGCAATTCCGCTCGCTTTTCGTGAATGGACGCGATCACCGGACCCATGGGCACGCCGAGATCGACGAGCACCGCTTCGGCCAGTTGCAGCGAGGATTTCGACGGTTTCCGGGACAGCATCGGTGGCGCCGGACCGGTAGAGCGCCGAGGCATGATCGGAGTTGCGCGCGCGCACCACGACGCAGAGATCCGGGTAGCGCTCGCGAATGAGGCGGACCAGTGTGTCGAGGGTCTGCACGGCATCGATGGTCAGCACCACGGCGCGGGCATGTTCCAGATGAAGCCCTTCGAGCAGTTCGGGCCGTCTTGCATCGCCGTAAACCACATTGCGCCCCGCCCGGCCGAAGCGGATGACCGTATCCGGGTCTGAATCGACAGCGAGATAGGGTTGGCTGTGCGCATCGAGCATTGAGGCCACGAGCCGGCCGACACGGCCAAAGCCGATGATGATCGTGCGGCCGTCTTCGCCGATGGCCTCGGCTTTCTGTTTGCTGGCATCTCCATGGGCATCGGCATCGGGCGCGTCGGTGCCGAAATGGCTCTCCACACGCTGCCCGATCAACCCGAGCACGGGCACGATGCTGAGCGAAAAGCCGATCACCAGCAGGGCGATGTCCGCCGTCTTGCCGGTGATGATGCCGAGCGTTGTTGCCGCGCCGAACAGGATGAGCGAGGTTTCGGAGGGGCCGGCCAGCAGCAGGGCGACATGGCTCGCCACGCCGCGACTGCGCCGGGCCCGCCGCATGATCGCGTAGATCATCCCGCCCTTGACGAGGCAGACGGTGATCACGCCGCCGATGACCAGCAGCGGCGCCGCCGCCACCGCCGGCAGATCGAGCCGCATGCCCACCCAGATCAGGAACACACCGAGCAGCAGACCCTGAAAGGGCGTGATCGCCGCTTCGATCTGGCGGCGATATTCTGTCTCGGCGAGCATGATGCCGGCCGTCAGCGTGCCGATGGCGGGTGAAAGGTCTGCGGCATGGGCGATGGCGCCCGACGCGATGAGGATGACCAGAGCTGCCGCCAGGAATAGCTCGGGCCGCCGTGTGCGCGCTGCCTGCAGCAGCAGCGGGGGAAGCAGCAGCTTCGAGCCGAGAATGATGAGCCCAAGCGCCAGCAGCGAGACGGCGAGACTGCCAAAGAAGCCGCCGACCGCCGTGCCAGCGGAAAAGCCGAGCAGGATGGGCGCGATGGCGATATCCTGAAACAGCAGGATGCCGAAGGCCGTGCGGCCGGCTTGCGTGCCGAGCTTGCCGGTGCTGCTGAGCAATTGCAGCCCGACGGCCGTTGACGACAGCGACAGGCAGAGCGCCAGCGCCACGGTTGTGCCCAGCCCGAGCATGAACGGGGCGAGCAATGCTGCGATCAGGGCCGCGCAGAGGAAGAGCTGCGCGCTGCCGAGACCGAAGACGATCTTTCGCATCGTGCGGATGCGTTCGCTCGAGAGTTCGAGCCCGAGCGCGAACAGCAGCAGCGCGACCCCCATTTCGGCAAGGGGAAACAGCGCCTCGGCATTGGAGATGGTGAGCGGCATGAGCACGGGGAGCGCTTCGGTGAGCGCGCCCAGCCCGTAGGGGCCGACCAGGATGCCGACCAGAATGAAGCCGATGACGGGCGAGATGCGGAGCGCCGAAAAGGCCGGGATGACCAGCCCGGCAGCACCGATGACGACGGCGATATCGCGGAAATCAACCGAATCGAGGGGAAGATCGGCCGCCATGTCAGCGGCTGCCCTCGACGGGTCGAAGCGTCATCCGCCCGCCGACATCGCCGCGTCGAGATTGGCGCGGACCGCTTCGAAGAACTGCTCCGTCGTCATCCATGCCTGATCCGGCCCGATCAGCAGCGCCAGATCCTTGGTCATCGCGCCGGCTTCCACCGTCTCGATGCACACCCGCTCAAGGGTTTCGGCGAAGCGGGTGACGTCCGGCGTATTGTCCAGCTTGCCGCGATGCTTGAGCCCGCCGGTCCAGGCGAAGATGGAGGCGATCGGGTTGGTGCTCGTCGGCTTGCCTTCCTGGTGCATCCGGTAGTGGCGGGTGACCGTGCCGTGGGCGGCCTCGGCTTCCACGGTCTTGCCGTCGGGCGTCATCAGGATGGAGGTCATCAGGCCGAGCGAGCCAAAGCCCTGCGCGACCATGTCGGACTGGACGTCGCCGTCGTAATTCTTGCAGGCCCAGATGAACTTGCCCGACCATTTGAGCGCCGAGGCGACCAGATCGTCGATCAGGCGATGCTCATAGACGATGCCGGCCTTGCGGAACTGGGCCTTGAACTCCTCGACATAGACTTCCTCGAACAGGTCCTTGAAGCGCCCGTCATAGGCTTTGAGGATGGTGTTCTTGGTGGAGAGATAGACCGGCCATTCGCGCACCAGACCATAGTTCATGCAGGCACGCGCGAAATCGCGAATTGAATCGTCGAGGTTGTACATCCCCATGGCCACGCCCGCGGACGGGTATTCGAAGACCTCATGCTCGATCGTCTCCGAGCCGTCCTGCGCTTCCCAGCGCATCGTCAGCTTGCCGGGGCCGGGCACCAGGAAATCGGTGGCGCGATACTGGTCGCCAAAGGCATGGCGGCCGATGACGATCGGGTCGGTCCAGCCCGGCACGAGGCGGGGCACGGACTTGATGACGATCGGCTCGCGGAAGACCACGCCGCCTAGGATGTTGCGGATGGTGCCGTTGGGCGACTTCCACATGCGCTTCAGCCCGAACTCCTTCACCCGGGCTTCGTCGGGCGTGATGGTGGCGCATTTCACGCCGACGCCGAACTCGCGAATGGCATTGGCGGAGTCGACGGTGACCTTGTCGTTGGTGTCGTCGCGGTTCTCCACGCTCAGGTCGAAATAGCGCAGGTCGATATCAAGATATGGCAGGATGAGCTGCTCGCGAATCCATTGCCAGATGATCCGCGTCATCTCATCGCCGTCGAGCTCAACGACCGGATTCTCAACCTTGATTCTGCCCTTGGAAACCGTCGCCATCTCGTTCCTCGCTTTCGTTTGTCACCGTCTAGGGGGCGCGCCCCATCAGGGTCAAGCCAGCAGCCGTCACACGCCCAGTCTCGCCTCCAGATCGGCTGCGCCTGGCAGCACTTCTGCCAGCCGCTCGAGATCGGGAGGGGCAAAGCCGGCCTCCGCGACCGCAGCGAGCAGAGCCACCAGAGGCGCCCAATAGTCTCGCGCGCCCATCAACCAGATCGGCTTGTCGTGGATGCCGAGTTCACGCCACGTCAGGCTTTCGAAAAGCTCGTCGAGTGTGCCGATGCTGCCTGGCAGCGCGAGGATGGCGTCGGCGCGGGCGTGCATCACAGCCTTCCGCTCGTGCAGGGTCTCGACAACGATCATCTCGTTGACGCCGGCCAGCGCGATTTCTTCCTTCATGAGCAAACGGGGAATGACGCCGACAACGCGGCCGCCGCTGGCAAGGCAGGCGCGCGCCGCAACGCCCATCAGCCCCACGGCACCGCCACCGAAAACGAGGGTCACGCCGCGCCGTGCCAACATCTCACCGACCGTGGCCGCGAGCGCGGCATGGGCCGGATCATGGCCCGGCCGTGAACCGCAGAACAGAAGCAGGGAGGATATCATGCCTCTTCATGGCCTATCGTCCTGGCGACGTCACGCCCGATCGTCTCCCCCGCAAGATTGCGGATATGCCCCGATATGACTACATCCGCTTTATGGAAGATGATCAGACCTCGCGCCCGGCCTCGCCGGCTCCCGTTGCGGCCAGCGAAGCTGCGCCCCAGCCCGCCTTGCCGCTCGTGCCGGGCGAGTCCGCGCGCTACAAGTTTCCGCCGATGCATCCCGAAGGGCGCAAGTTCGTGGCGCTCGCTGCGGGCGCCGTGCTGCTGGCCGGGCCGATTCTCGGGTTCACCACCCTGGCTTGGCTGCTTGGTGGCGTGACCGTCTGGGTCGCAGCGTTCTTCCGTGATCCGGTGCGCATCACGCCGGTCTCGCCCGATGTCATCGTCTCGCCCGCCGATGGGCTGGTCAGCCTGATCGTCAACTGCCAGCCGCCGCGCCAGCTTGCCGGCGAGGGCGGCCTTGGCGATGGGCCGGTGACACGCATCTCGGTATTCATGAGCGTGTTCGATGTGCATGTGAACCGCACGCCGATCGCGGGCCGCCTGACGCGCGTTGTCTATGTGCCGGGCAAGTTTCTCAATGCCGATCTCGACAAGGCGAGCGACGAGAATGAGCGACAGTATTTCATCGTTGAATCCGACAGAGGCGAGCGGGTCGCCTTCACGCAGATCGCCGGACTTGTTGCGCGCCGCATCATGCGCTTTGTTGATGAAGGTGCCGTGCTGAAGGTCGGCGAGCGGATTGGTCTGATCCGCTTTGGCAGCCGGGTCGATGTCTATCTGCCGGCCGGGTTCGTGCCCGATGTGATGATCGGCCAGAAGGCGGTTGCCGGCGAGACCGTGCTTGCCAGCCGCCGCAAGGGCGAAATCCCCGCCGGCCTTGGCCAATGAGGCGAGGGCGCAGATGAGCGCGCCGCCTCCTTCTCCGCGCGTCCGCAAGGCCGGCATCCCGATGCGCGCGCTCATTCCCAATGCGGTGACCGTGCTGGCGCTGTGTTTCGGCCTGACCGCCGTGCGCTTCGCCATTGCGGCGGAGTGGGAGAAGGCGGTTCTGGCGATCATCGTGGCGGGGGTGCTGGACGGTATTGATGGCCGGATCGCGCGCCTGCTGAAAGGCGCCAGCCGCTTCGGCGCCGAACTTGATTCCCTGTCTGATCTGACCGCGTTCGGCGTGGCGCCGGCGCTGATCATCTATCTCTGGGCGCTGCAGCATGTGCCGGGCGTGGGCTGGGTGATTGCGCTGGCCCATGCTGTCACCTGTGCACTGCGTCTCGCTCGCTTCAATGCGCAGATTGACGGGGACGAACAGCCCCACAAGCGCGCCGGCTTTCTCACCGGTATTCCCGCTCCTGTTGGTGCCGCACTCAGCCTGTCGCCGATGTTCGTCGCCTTCTGGCTTGAGCCGGCGGCACTTGCCGATCTTCAGATCCGCGCGGCGGTTGTGATGCCGATCGTCATTGCGGTGTCGCTGATGATGGCATCGAGCCTGCCGACCTTCGCCTGGGGTGCGGTGCGCGTGAGGCCGGCCTGGCGGCTGCCGGCGCTGGCCGGCGTTGGCCTGTTTGCCGGCAGCCTGTTCTCGACCCCGTGGATGACGCTGACCCTGCTCAGCCTTGCCTATATCCTGAGCTTGCCGCTGGCGCTGCGCAGCTATGCGCGCGCCAAGGCCCGAATGGCCGAGCCATCTCCCCTGGCTTGAAGGCGCCGTTGCCGCTGTCCCCGGCGTTCACCGGCCAGCGCCGCCGTTACATCGGGCCAGTGCGCCCCTAGCAGGGAGAGCACAAGGGCAAGCCCGGCAAGAAGCGCCATCATCATCAGAATCGCCATGGTCATTTCAACACTCCGTTCTTAATCTGTTCTCATCATATGTTCTATCTATGTTCCGGTTGTCAAGCGTCTGTTCGGCTCTAGGGTATGTCCGTGGACGAAGGGGAGACGAGATGAGCAGCATTTCAGGTGGGACCATGCAGGACTGGCCACTGCTGGTCTGGAAGCTGATAGACCATGCCGCGAGCTTTCATGGGACCCGCGAGGTGGTCAGCCTGACGTGCGAGGGCCCGGAGCATCGCAGCAACTGGGCCGACGTGCGCAGCCGCGCCAAGAAAGTGGCGGCCAGCCTGCGCCGGCTGGGCATGTCGCCGGGTGACCGTATCGCGACGCTGGCCTGGAACACCTATCGCCACGTCGAGAGCTGGTATGGCATCTCGGGCATGGGCGGTGTGGCGCACACCATCAATCCGCGGCTGTTCGAGGACCAGATTGTCTATATCGCCAACCATGCCGAAGACCGGGTCCTGTTTTTCGACATCACCTTCGTGCCGCTGATCGAGAAGCTCCGCCCGCGCTTCGAGACCATCGAGCATTTCGTGCTGTTGACCGACCGGGCGCACATGCCCGCCGAAACCACGCTCAATCTACTCTGCTATGAAGAGCTGCTGGCCGCCGAAAGTGACGAGGCGCCGTGGACCGAGATTCCGGAAACGGCCCCGGCGGGGCTGTGCTACACCAGCGGCACCACCGGCAACCCCAAGGGCGTGCAATATAGCCACCGCTCCAATGTGCTTCATGCCATGGCTGCCAACATGACCGACGTGTTCGCCATGACGGCGCAGACCGTGGTGCTGCCGATTGCGCCGATGTTTCATGCCAATGCCTGGTCGGTGCCCTATACGGCGGCCGCGAGCGGCGCCAAGCTGGTGCTGAACGGACCAAATTTCGATGCGCCCACCCTGCAGGCGCTGATTATCAAGGAAGAGGTCGATCTGGCGCTGGCGGTGCCGACCGTCTGGCTGACCATGCTTCAGCATCTGGAAAAGACCGGCACCAGGCTCGGCAAGCTCAACCGCACTGGCATCGGTGGCTCGGCGGTGCCGCGCAGCATGATCGAGGCTTATGACAAGCTCGGCGTGCGGGTGCTCCAGCTTTGGGGAATGACCGAAATGTCTCCGTTGGGGACTATTGGCACGCCAACGCCTGAAATAGCAGCAAAGACTTATGAGGAACAGCTCAACTGGCGTGTGAAGCAGGGCCGGGGGCTTTTCGGGGTCGAGATGAAGATCGTTGACGATGCCGGGGAGGAGCTGCCGCGCGATGGCAAGACGTTTGGTCGTCTGCTTGTGCGCGGGCCCTGGGTGGTCGCCAGTTATTTCAAGGGAGACGGGGCGTCGGCCTTTGACGGCGAGGGCTGGTTCGATACCGGCGATGTCGCCACGCTTGATGCGCTGGGCTATATGCAGATCGTTGACCGCTCCAAGGATGTGATCAAGTCCGGCGGCGAGTGGATTTCCTCGATCGATCTGGAGAACACGGCGGTCGGGGCGCCGGGGGTTGCCGAGGCTGCGGTCATCGGGGTGCATCATCCGAAATGGGATGAACGGCCGTTGTTGCTGATCCGGGCCAAGGCGGGCGAGGCGCCCAGCAGGGAGAGCGTGCTTGCCTATCTTGATGGCAAAATTGCGAAATGGTGGATGCCGGATGACGTGTTGATCGTCGAGGACCTGCCCCATACCGCGACGGGCAAGCTGCTCAAGACCGAGCTCCGCGACCGTTACAAGGACTATAAGTTGCCGACGAGCTGACCCGGTGGTGAGGCGCGCGCTCCTTGCCCTGACGGCCTCCCTGACGCTGGCGGCGTGCGCGACGCGGCCTGATGCGTTGCCGACGGCCGACCCTGCGCTCGCGCGTCTTGCGCTGGTGACCAGCGTTGATGAAAATGGCGCGCCGCTGCGCGATCCACCGCCGGTTCGCCAGGTTGGCAAGCGGCACGATGTCCTGCTGCTGTCGGGTGGCGGATCGGTGGGTGCCTTTGGGGCGGGGGTGCTTGTGGGCTGGACAGACTCCGGCAAGCGCCCGGATTTCGATGTCGTGACCGGCATTTCCACGGGCGCGCTGATGGCGACGCTGGCGTTTCTCGGCCCGGCGCGTGATGCAGACTTGCGGCGGGCGTATACGGAAATCACCGACAAGGACGTGATGAAGCGCAGGGGCATCATCGGCTTTGCCAAGCGCGCGTCGCTCTATGACCGGGCCCCGCTGGAGCAGATGATCGAGGAGATCGTCACCGAGCAACTGCTTGACGAGGTTGCTGCTGAACATCTGAAGGGCCGGCGGCTCTATATCGGCACCACCAACCTCGACAATGGAGTCGCCGCCACCTGGGATATGGGCCTGATCGCCGCTTCGCGCGCGCCGAACCGGGTGCAGCTCTACCGTCAGTTGCTGGCCGCCTCAGCCGCCGTCCCCGGCTTCTTCTCGCCCGTCTATATCAGCCAGACGTCGGGGCCGCCGACCATGCATGTCGATGGTGGCCTGAAGCAAGCGATGCTGTTTCGCAGCTTCATGATCGATCCGCGCGGCACAAACGAGAATATCTGGGCCATCGTCAACGGTCATGTCAGCTATGCCCGCGGCGTCGATCCGAGCGGCACCAACACCGGCAGCATTCTGGGCCGGTCGATTTCGGAGATGCTACGTACCATCACCTATCGGACCATCGAGCGCATCTATACAATGGCTGCCAATGCGCGTGCGCGCTTTGCGCTCGCCTATCTGCCCGATGAGGTTCCCGAGCCCAGCCCGATCGAATTCGAGCCCGACGCCATGCGTGCGCTGTTCGAGGAAGGGCGCCGGATCGGCAAGGCCGGAAATTGGCAATCGGAGCCGCCGCGCCTCGAACGCTATGAGCGGATGACGCGTTAGCGCTCGTTCAGCCGGGGCATCAGCTCGACGAAGTTGCAGGGCCGGTGGCGGCTGTCGAGCTGGTCGCGCAAGATGCCGTCCCAGCCATCCTTCACGGCGCCGGTCGATCCCGGCAGACAGAAGATATAGGTGCCCCCGGCCACGCCTGCGCAGGCGCGGGACTGGATGGTCGACGTGCCGATGGTCTGGAAGCTGAGCCAGCGAAACAGCTCGCCAAAGCCGGGAATGTCCTTCTCGGCCACGGCCGCCAGCGCTTCGGGTGTGACATCCCGCCCGGTCACGCCGGTGCCGCCGGTGGTGATGACGGCATCGACATCGGGCGCGGCGATCCAGCTGCGAAGCTGCGTGACGATCGACGGTACATCGTCCTTCACGATCGCACGCGCTGCCAGTTTATGGCCGGCCGCTTCAAGCCGGGCGACCAGCGCATCGCCGGAGCGATCATCGGCCAGAGTGCGTGTGTCCGAAACCGTCAGCACAGCGATACCGACCTGAATGAAGCGCTGGCTTTCGTCAATCGGCATTGAAGCTGTTTCTCGGAAAAAGGGGCCAGCGCCCTGAAATCATGTCATTCATACTCGATACGTCGCCGCCTTCGCGCAGGGCATACAACCAGTAGTTGCGCATCACTACCGAAACATAATGGCGGGTTTCCAGAAACGGGATCGAGGCCATGAACAGCAGCGGATCGTTCCGGTCATCGAGCGTTTCATTCCATGTCTGCACGCTGCCCGGCCCCGCATTATAGGCGGCGATGACCTTGGGCAGCCGGCCCTCTGTCCAGACCGAATCGCGCAGGCTTTCCAGATAGGTCTGCCCCAACTCGATATTGAAGGCCGGGTCGTCGCGGTCGCCGATCGGAGTGCCCTCGGAGCTCATCTGCCGTTGCAGCTCCCGGGCGGTTGCCGGCATCAGCTGCATCAAACCCTTTGCGCCGACCCGTGAGGTGGCCGTGGTGACGAAGTTCAATTCCTGCAGGGCATGGGCGAACACCAGCGACCGGTCGATCCGCCAGCCCCGCGCCGGCTCCCAGTCCGGGGCTGGAAAGCGCGCCGACAGAGGCGGCTCGATGCCCACCGGCGGCCGCACGGCGAGGCTGTATTGTGTGGCTGGCAGGCTCAGCCGGGCCGCAAGCCGCAGCAGGGCCGGATAATTGGCTTCCGACACCGTGGCAGCCAGATGCTTGAGTTCCCGGTCGGCCAGCCCGATCTGGCCGATCTCGACGAGCGCTGCGGCGCGGCGGGCGCCGGCGAAGTTGCGCAGATGGTTCCAGTCAGCGGTAATGAAGTCTGGCTCGGCCCAGTCCTGAACCGGCGCCAGCCCCAGCGCGCGGCGCGCCAGCAGTCCGTAAAGGCTGTGGGGCGCCACTTGCGCCGCGCGTTCCAGCCTTGGGGTGACCAGTTCGGGTCGTCCGGCGGCCATATGCGCCCGGCTGGCCCAATAGGCGGCTGCAGCGGCCAGATCCTCGGTGCGGGGGCTTCCGGCCAGCCGGCTATGGATCAGGTCGAAGGCGGTTGCCGCGCTGTCATGGTCCCCGAGCCGCCAGGCCGCGAGACCGGCGGTCCAGGCACCGAGGCCGGCCCAAGGGCCCATGCCACGCGCCGCTTCAAGGCCCATGCGCACGGCGGCGCGGTTGTCATTCTGGCCATAGTAGCTCCAGGCGATCCGCTGCGCCCATTCGGTCCGCGCGCCGCTGCTCAGGCTGTCGGCGGCTGCTGTCCAGGCGGCTTCCGCTTCGGCGTTGCGTTCGGCAGAAAGAAGCGGTTTCAGCGCGTCGGCCGCGCGGTCTTCGCTTGACGTTTCCGACGCATAGCTGAGCGGCGGGGTGAAGCTGACATAGCGTAGCGCACGCGGCTCGGGCAGGGTCGGCATCGGCCCCGAGGTTCCGCGCAGCCGACGTGCGATTCTTGCGATTTGCGTGGCCTCGGGAAGGTCGGTGTTGGCGCTGAGCCAATCGACCAGCTTCGCCCGGCTCAGCTGCCCGCGCCCGGTGCCGCGCGCCGCGATGATTTCGGCGCGCGCTGTTTCACGTAGCAGCGGGTTTGGCAGGCCCGGCAGGGCGGCCTCTGCCTTGCTCAACCGGCCCGCCTCGATGTCCAGGAACAGCGCCCGCCACGCTCTCTGTTCCGAGGCCGAGAGCTGCGCTGGCACGGCCCGCTGGCGCGCCGTGATGCCGTCACGCTCGGCGGTCACGGTCAAGGTGGTGTCGCCGGTCTGCGCGGCGGCCGGCAGGACAGCGCCGATCGCCAGCATCAGGGCAAAAAAAGGCTTTGCGGTCATCGGCTGATCCGCTGGGCAAGCTGCTGCAGATCGGCCCAGGCCTCGGCCTTCAGTCGCGGCTGACCGAGCAACATCGAAGGCGCGAAGCTCGCCACCATGGGCGCGCCAGCCAGGGCCAGCCAGCGGCCGCGCAGCGTGGCCGGCGGGGCGTCCGGGTCGGCGAGCGAGGCCGCCCGGCTGCCCAGCGCCAGAACCAGCCGCGGCGCCATCAGCGCCAGTCCACGCAGCGCATAGGGCGTGAAGTACGCCAGATCCGCGGGCCGCGCTGGCCGCCGGCCCTGCATGGGCCATGGCAGAATGTTGACATGCGCAACGTCCGCCTCGGCCATCCCGACCGCCGCCAGCATTGCCGCGAGCAGGCGGGCTTCGTCGCTGCCGTCGATTAGCGGCATCTCGGCCAGCACCAGCAGCGGAGATTTCGACCGGGCCTTCGAACAGGCGCTGCGGTGAGGTCAAAGACGCTGTCTTCAGAGGGTGATCGAGCGCCTTCAGGGCCGTGTCGAGTGCGTCCAGGCTGGTGATCTGGTCAAGGACCGGCGCTGCCACGGGCGCGTGCACGGTCTGGGTGGGGCGAGGCGCATGGGTCTCGACAATCGGCATTTCGACCGGCTTGGCCTCAGCCAGCCAGATGCGCGGCGTGGCCGACACGGCGACATCCAGCCCGGCGTCGGCCAGCCAGGCCAGGGCGCTGGCGGCGACCGCAGCGCTGATCGGCGCTGCTGGAGAGGTTCCCTCGCTCACGCGCGCACCATCTGCGGCTGCGCGCCCTCTGGTCAAGCGGCATCGGCTTCCGTATCTGGCGAATGACGGAAAAGTTGCGACGGCCCGCTGAAGCTGCTGATCAGGGGCTGAGGAAACGACAGAAAGGCGCGTGATGAGTGAAGCCGAAACCATGGAAGCCCCCGCCCGCGAGTCGATGCCCTATGATATCGTGATTGTCGGCGGGGGCCCTGCTGGCCTGTCTGCGGCCATCCGCGCCAAGCAGGAGGCCGCTGCCAAGGGTCTAGATATCTCGGTGTGCATTCTCGAAAAGGGCTCCGAGATTGGCGCGCACATCCTGTCGGGCGCGGTCGTTGACCCCCGTGCGCTTGACGAGCTGCTGCCCAACTGGCGCGATCTCGACAGCCCGATGACCGTGCCGGTCACAGAAAACCATCACTGGATCCTGACCGAAACCAAGCAATATGAGTTTCCGCACGGCCTGATGCCGCCGTTCATGAACAACAAGGGCTGCTATACCGTCAGCCTCGGCAATCTCTGCCGCTGGCTTGCCACCCAGGCCGAGGCGCTGGGCGTCGAGATCTTCCCCGGTTTTGCCGCAGCCGAGGTGCTGTTCAACGACGATGGGTCGGTGAAGGGCGTTGCCACCGGCGACATGGGCATCGCCCGGGACGGCAGCAAGAAGCCGAGCTGGCAGCCCGGCCTTGAGCTTCATGCCAAGTACACCTTCTTTGCCGAAGGCGTGCGCGGCCATCTCTCCAAGCAGCTGATCCGCCATTTCGCGCTCGACAAGGACAGTGACCCGCAAATCTATGGCATCGGCCTCAAGGAGCTGTGGGACATCGACCCCGCCAAGCATGTGCCGGGCAAGGTCATCCACACCCAGGGCTGGCCGCTCGATGAGGCCAATGGCGGCGGCTTTCTCTATCACCAGGCCAATGGCCAGGTGGCGCTGGGGTTCTCGGTCTGGCTCAACTATGCCAACCCGTATCTCTCGCCCTTCGACGAGTTTCAGCGCTGGAAAACCCATCCGGCGATTAAGGCGATCCTCGAAGGCGGCCGGCGCGTTTCTTACGGTGCGCGTGCGATCAACGATGGTGGCTGGCAATCGGTGCCCAAGCTCGCCTTTCCCGGCGGCGCGCTGATCGGCTGTGCGGCGGGCTTCGTCAACGTGCCGCGCATCAAGGGCAGCCATACCGCGATGAAGACGGGCATGATGGCGGCCGAAGCGGCGGTTTCGGCCATCGCCAGCCAGCGCAGCAGCGACGAGCTTGCCGATTATGATGCCGCCTACAAGGCAAGCTGGGTCGCTTCCGAGCTCAAGATGGTGCGCAACACGCTGCCGGCGGTGGAGAAATATGGCAATCTCATCGGCACCGGCATCGCCGGGGTGACTATGTGGATGGAGTATCTCGGCCTCAGCCTGCCGTTCACCTTCAAGAACCACCCCGATCACAAGGCGCTGAAGCCGAAGAGCGAATGCAGCCCGATCGCCTATCCCAAGCCGGACGGGGTCTACAGCTTCGACAAATTGTCGAGCGTCTTTCTCTCCAATACCAACCATGAGGAAGACCAGCCGATCCATCTGACGCTCAAGGATCCGGAGGTGCCGATCAAGGTCAACCTGCCGCTCTATGATGAGCCGGCGCAGCGCTATTGCCCGGCCGGAGTCTATGAAGTGGTGGGGCAGGAAACTGGCGAGCCGCGTTTCCAGATCAACGCGCAGAACTGCGTCCATTGCAAGACCTGCGATATCAAGGACCCGTCGCAAAATATCGTCTGGGTCGTGCCCGAGGGTGGCGGCGGGCCGAACTATCCCAATATGTAGGGAGATGATGGCCGCAATCCCCGCCTTGTTCCGCGTTGCCCTGGCCTCGCTTCTTGTTGCTGGTTCTGCCAGTGCGCGCACCGATGCGCAGGGCGTCGCGGCTTCGGCCCTGCATGGCTATGTGCTGGGCCGGGCAGCCCTTTCCAGCTCCGAGCTTGATGATGCGGCGCGCTTCTTCGCGGCTGCCCATGCGCAGGATCCCGCTGCCGAGGCCCTGACCCGCCGGGCCTTTGACCTCGCCGTTGCAGCCGGGGATCGCAAACAGGCCTTTGCGCTGGCCGCCCAGCTGTATGACGGCGGGGCCCGCGCGCCCGAGATTGCGGTCGTGCTGCTCACCGAAGCCATTCTCGAGCGCAAATGGGCGCGCGGTGAGGCGCTGGTCGCCGACCTTGCGCCCGCAGGCTATGCCGGCGTCGTCCAGCCGATCATAACCGCCTGGCTCGATTTCGAGCGTGGCCGTGCCGATTCCGCCCTGGCCGCGCTCGATCCTCAGGCCTTTCAGGGCTTCACGCGCGGCTATGTTGCCGAACAACGGGCGCATATGCTGGCCGCGGCGGGCCGTTATGACGAGGCCGCCGAGGCCTATGCCGGCCTGCGGGCGCGCACGCCTTCGGGCATCACCTTTGTGCGCGTTGGCGAGGCTGATGCGGTGGCACAGTCCGGCGACCTCGTTCGCGCCCGTGCGATATTGGACGGGAGCAATGCGCTGACCGTGGCGGCGCGCAGCCGGCTTGATGCGGGCCGCCGAATTGGTGCGCTGGCGCCCGATGCCGCGCACGGTCTGGCGCTGCTCGCCGCCCGTCTTGCCTCCGATCTTTCCCGCGATCGCCCGGTGCCGCTGGCACTGCTGTTCGCGCGTACGGCCACATTTCTTGGTCCCGATACGGCATCGACCTGGCTGATCGCTGGCGATGTGCTGGCCCGGAACGGCCAGCGCGAAGCGGCGCTTGCCGCCTATGCCGAAGTGCCTGCCGATGATGCGCTGGCAGCCCTTGCCGGCAGCCGCCGTGCCGATGTGCTCGAAACACTCGAGCGCGGCGATGAGGCTGGTGCGCTGCTCCGCGCGGCGGTGGAAGCCGAGGATGCCGATATGGGCGACTGGGTAAGGCTGGGCGACTGGCACCGCCGCGCCGAGCGCCACCTTGCGGCCGCGGAGGCCTATTCCCGGGCCCTGGCGCTGGATGACACGAACTGGTCGCTCTGGTTTTTGCGGGGCAGCGCCCGGGAACGCGCTGGGGACTGGCTGGCCGCCGAAGCCGATCTGCGGCAGGCGCTGCGTCGTCGGCCCGACGAGGCCGTCGTGCTCAACTATCTCGGCTATTCCTTGCTCGATCGCGGCCTCAGGCTTGAGGAAGCGAGTGCGCTGATCGAGAAAGCGGCAAGCCTGCAACCGGCTGACGGCAGCATCATCGATTCGCTCGGCTGGAGCCAGTTTCGGCAGGGCGAGTACGAAAAGTCCGTTGTCACGCTCGAGCGCGCGGCCGAGCTTGTCCCCACTGACCCGACGGTCAATTCGCATCTTGGGGATGCCTATTGGCGAACCGGTCGCCGCATCGAGGCGCGGTTCCGCTGGCGGGCGGCGCTTGCGCTTGATCCGAGCCCGCAGGAGCGGACGGACCTTTCGGCGCGTCTTGATTATGGCCTGGACGCAGCCCTGGCGCTAGCCGACTGAACCGTGCTGAGCGAACACGCGCCCGCCAAGGTCAATCTTGCGCTGCATCTTCGCCGTATACGCGCGGATGGCTATCACGACCTTGAGACGATCTTCGCCTTTACGGCGTTTGGCGACACGCTGCATGTGACGCTCGCGGATGATCTTTGTCTGGAGACAGAGGGCGATTTTGCCGCCGCGGCGGGGCAGGGGGGTGACAATCTGGTGCTGCGCGCGGCGACCGCGCTGCGGACTGCGGCCAAGGTCCGGGACGGGGCACGGCTTCGTCTGGAAAAGCGGATCCCGGTCGCGGCCGGGCTCGGTGGTGGCTCGGCCGATGCCGCGGCAGCGCTGCGGCTGCTCAATCGCTTCTGGCGTCTCGACTGGCCATCCGGCCGACTTGAAGGGCTGGCTGCCACCCTCGGCGCCGATGTGCCCGCCTGTGTTCGCAGTGAGCCGTGTCTTGGCTTGGGCACTGGCGAGCAACTGGCTCCCTGGCCCGGCAGCGTTTCCGGCACACCGATTGTGCTGGTCAATCCCCGGGTTTCGGTTCCGACCGGGCCGGTTTTTCAGGGCTGGGACCAGCGGGACCTTGGCGGCATTGATCCAGCGACCCCATTGGCAGCACTGCGCAATGACATGACGCCTGCGGCCCTTCGCATTGCACCGGTGATCGAGGCGGTGCTGGCCATGCTGGCCGATGCTGAAGGCGTCACGCTGGCGCGAATGAGCGGATCTGGCGCGACCTGCTTCGGCCTGTTCCGTGACGCCGCCGACGCCCTGGCGGCGGCAGAAGCGGCGCGCAGGCGTGGCTGGTGGGCGATGGACAGTCAACTGCTCTGACCACCGCGCTTATGCCGCAGTGCAGCATTTTTGCTTGACTGAAAGCTGAGTCGCGCGCAAAAGCCCGGCTATGCCGCAGCGCACAAAATATTTCTGATTGCGGCTCAGTTTTCGCTTGACCGGCTTTTGAGTATCACTTAAAGCAGGACTCAGTTGATTTGAGTGAAGCCCAGTTTCTCGCTGCCAGTCTCCCCGGCAGCTGTTTCGAAGGAGACGACCATGATCAATCGTTCGCTTATCGCGCTTGCCGCTGCTGGCCTTGCCGCCATCTCTTCGCCTGCCTTTGCTGAAGACGCCTCGGTGTGCATGGAAAGCCCGGCCGCCATCCGCGCCGCTGCTGCCACGGCCGAGCCGGCCAAGGCCAAAAAGGCGCTGCGCTATGCCGCCGTTGGCGAGCAGCTGTGCGACGCCGGTGGCCGCCGCGAAGCCGCCAAGAAGTTCGCTGCCGCTGCCAAGGCGCTCGACACGGACCTCGCGGCGCTGACCACCAAGACTGCTTCGGCTCAGTAACAGCCAGGCAAGACGTTCTCCCGCTGCGACCATCTCCCCCCCGGTCGCAGCCCAAGGCAGCCGGCGCTCACGCCCCCCGAGCGCCGGCTGTTCTGTTTTCGGCCGCTTTTGTCCGGTTGCATCGCGCGTCTCAGTGACGCTAGGTGAGCAGCATCCATGACCAGCGCGCATCACCCCCATCTTCGGCTCGAGCAGGACGGCGCGGTTGCGCGCCTGCTCATCGATCGCCCGGCACGGCGCGGGGCGATGGACCAGTCGATGTGGAAGGCGCTGCCCGCCCTTGTGTCGGCTGCGATGGACGATCCCGCCACGCGTCTGCTCATCCTGAGTGGGGCCGCGCCGGGGCAGTTTTGCGCCGGGGCCGATATTGCCGAATTTGCCCGCGCCTCTGCGGAGCCAGCCTGGCGCGCCCGCAATTCGGCCGCCATCCGCGCCACCCAGCTGGCGCTGGCGCGCGCGCCCAAGCCGACGCTGGCGCTGGTTGACGGTGATGCGATCGGCGGTGGCTGTGGGCTGGCCATGGCGTGTGACCTTCGCATCGCCTCGCCGCGCGCCCGTTTCGGCATCACGCCTGCCAAACTCGGCCTGGTCTATCCGCTCCACGACACCCGGCTGCTTGTTGAGCTGGTCGGCCCTGCGCAGGCCCGGCGGCTGCTCTATTCGGGCCGTATCATCGGGGCCGAAGAGGCGCTGCGCATCGGCCTTGTTCAGATCGTGGCCGAAGATGCGGCTGCTGAAGCCGCGGCCTTTGCAGTTGATGTGATCAATGCGTCGCCGGCCAGCCAGCGTGCCAGCAAGGCGATCATCCAGCGCATCATCGAGGGTGCGCATGATGATGACGAAGGCAGCATGGGCGATTTTGATGCGGCATTTACCGGCGCCGATTTCACCGAAGGTGTTGCTGCGTTTCTCGCCAAGCGACCGCCGAAGTTCGGCGCATGACCGCGCCGCGGGTCCTGCCCGGCGCCGCGCCGGTGCTGATCATTGCCGATCATGCCAGCAACGTCGTGCCCGAAGGTGTCGATCTCGGCATTGATCCGGCCCTGATGGATGATCATATCGCCCTTGATATCGGCACGGCCGCACTTGCCGAGGCGCTCGCGATAGAGCTCGATGCGCCCGCCGTCGTCGCCACCGTTTCAAGGCTCGTCATCGACATGAACCGCGATCCACTGGAGACGGGTGCCGTGCCCAGCGCGTCTGATGGTCATATCATTCTGGGCAATCTCGCACTGAGCCCGGCCGAACGGGAGCTGCGCATCAGCGCCATCCATGCGCCCTATCATCAGCGGATCTCGGACGAGATCGACGCACAGTCGCCCCGCCTGCTGCTCAGCATTCACAGTTTCACGCCGCAGCTCGCGGCCAATCCGGGGGAAGAGCGCCCCTGGCCGGTTGGCTTGCTGCACAATGGGGATGACCGTGCAGCCCGGCTTGCCCATCCGCTGCTCGCAGCGCGCGGGCTGCATGTGGGCGACAACCAGCCCTATTCCGGGCGTGATCTCAACTATACGATGAACCGGCACGCGGAAGCGCGTGGCTTGCCCTATCTGGGCGTCGAGATTCGCAATGATGGCTTGCGCACACCGGCCGATATCCGCCACTGGACAGCAATCCTCGCCGACACCACGCATCAGCTGCTTCGCGCGCTTCGCTGAGGCCCAATCTTGACCCGAACCGCACAAGCGCGCATCGACAGCGGCGCAGAAAGGACAAGTGAATGACCCGTTTTGACAAATCGCGTCTGCCCAGCCGTCACGTCTCGGTCGGCCCCGAGCGGGCGCCGCACCGCAGCTATTATTATGCCATGGGCCTGAGCGAGGAGGAGATCGCGCGTCCGTTTGTGGGCGTCGTGTCGGCCGGCAATGATTCGGCACCGTGCAACACCACGCTTGATGCCCAAGCTGATGTCGCGCGCCAGGGCGTTCATGAAGCCGGTGGCCTGCCGCGCCGGTTCAACACCATCACCGTTACCGATGGCATCGCGATGGGCCATCAGGGCATGAAATCCAGCCTTGTCAGCCGCGAAGTGATCGCCGACTCGGTCGAGCTTTCGGTGCGTGGCCACTGCTATGATGGGCTGGTCACCTTCGCCGGTTGCGACAAGTCGCTGCCCGGCATGATGATGGCGATGCTCCGCCTCAATGTGCCGTCGATCTTTGTCTACGGCGGTTCGATCCTGCCGGGCCGCTTCGAAGACAAGGACGTGACCGTTGTCGACGTGTTCGAGGCTGTTGGTGGCTATGCCAGCGGCACCTGCCCGATCGCGCGCCTGTCGGCGCTCGAGAAGGTGGCTTGCCCGGGCCATGGCGCCTGCGGTGGCCAGTTCACCGCCAACACCATGGCCTGTGTCGGCGAAGCGATTGGCCTTTCGCTGCCCAACAGCAACATGGCGCCCGCCCCCTATGGCAGCCGGGCCGACATCGCGCTGGCGGCTGGTCGACAGGTGATGAACCTGATCGAGAAGAACCTCAGGCCGCGTGATATCTGCACCCGGCAAGCCTTTGAGAATGCGACCCGGATCGTGGCTGCAACTGGCGGTTCGACCAACGCGGCGCTGCATCTGCCCGCGATGGCCAATGAAGCTGGCATCGCCTTTGACCTGTTCGATGTCGCCGAGATTTTCAAGACCACGCCCTATATCGCGGACTTGAAGCCCGGCGGCAAATATGTTGCCAAGGACCTGCATGATGCGGGCGGGGTCTATATGGTCATGCGCACATTGTTCGATGCCGGGCTGCTGCACGGCGACTGCATCACCGTCACGGGCAAGACGCTGGCCGAAAATCTTGAGGAGATCGTCTGGCGTGACGATCAGAAGGTGATCTACCCCGTCTCGAAGCCGCTTTCGCCCACGGGCGGGGTGGTTGGCCTCAAGGGTAGTCTTGCGCCCGATGGTGCCATTGTGAAGGTGGCGGGCATGGCCCGTCTCCAGTTCAGTGGTCCGGCCCAGGTTTTCGATTGCGAAGAAGACTGTTTTGCCGCTGTCGAGGCCCGGAAGATCGAGAAGGGGGCGGTCATCATCATCCGCTACGAGGGGCCCAAGGGCGGGCCGGGCATGCGCGAGATGCTGTCCACCACTGCGGCGCTTTACGGGCAGGGGCTCGGCGAGCATGTGGCGCTGATCACTGATGGGCGCTTTTCGGGCGCGACGCGTGGCTTCTGCATTGGCCATGTCGGCCCCGAAGCCGCTGAAGGTGGCCCGATCGCGCTCGTCGAAAACGGTGACATGATCCATATCGACGCAGAAGCCGGCACGATCGATCTCGATGTGGCGGACGATGTACTTGCGGCCCGGCGCGCAGCCTGGACACCGCGTGGGCATGACTATAACTCAGGGGCAATCTGGCGTTTTTCCCGGACGGTTGGCCCGGCGCGCAAGGGGGCGGTCACCCATCCGGGCGCAGCAGCAGAAACGCATGTCTTTGCCGATATCTGATTTCTCAATATCGGGGTGTTGCGCGCCGCTGGGCGGACATGACCGGCGCTTCGCCGGGCTGCAGAGAAGGTGCTGGCCTGATCGCGGCCCAGAGCGGCTCGCCGTTCGCATCTCGCGGAATTTCGGCCATCGTGCCGCGTGCCTCGCCGCGATCGACATAGAGCGGGGAACTGGCGCAACCGGCAAGGAGCAGCGGCAGGGCGAGAAGGATCGTCGTCTTCATGTCTGGCAATGTGCCATTCCGGGACGGATCGCGCAATGCTGAGCTTGCCGCCAGGCATCAAGGTCCTGACGGCCGCTGCCATGCGCGATGCCGAGGCTGAGGCCATGGCTGGGGGCGTTTCGGCGCTTGCGCTGATGGAGCGCGCGGCAGCGGCTGCGGTTGCGGCCATCTTGGTGCATTGCCCGGCGCCGCGCGCGCTGGTGCTTTGCGGCCCCGGCAACAATGGCGGCGATGGCTATGGCATTGCGGCCGGACTGCGCGCGAGGGGCGTGGATGTTGAGGTCGCGGCCTATGGCAAGCCCGGCAAGGGCGCGGCCGCGATCATGGCCGAGCGCTGGGGAAGGCCGGCGCTGGACCTTGCCGACGCGCGGCCCGCCCCGCTGATCGTTGATGCCTTGTTCGGCACCGGCCTTGCGCGCTCGCTGCCGACCGAAATCGAGACCGTTCTCGCGCGCCTTGCCGGACACGGCCAGGTCGTTGCCATCGATATCGCCAGCGGCATTGATGCCGATCATGGCACGGCACTCAGCCCACCGCTGGTGCCGAACCTGACCGTCACCTTCGGCGCCGCCAAGCGCGGCCATGTCCAGAGCGACGGCGCGCAGGCGGTGGGCCGGCTGGTCGTTGCTGATATCGGCCTGCCGCCCATATCCAGCGAGGTCTCGCTGGGCTGTCGTCCTTTGCTGAGGCCGCTGCCGGGTGACGTTCACAAATATGCGCGCGGCCATGTGCTGGTCATCGAGAATGACGATCCGCATGGCGGGGCCGCGCGGCTCAGCGCGCTGGCCGCGCTGAAGAGCGGCGCCGGGCTGGTGACGCTGGTTGGTCCCGCCAATCCGCCCGCAGCCCTTGCCCTGATGCAGCGCGACGACGACGAGGCCGAGCGCTTGCTTCTCGACCCGCGCACCAGCGTGATTGTGCTGGGGCCGGGCCTGCCCGACACGCCGCGCACACAGGCCTGGCTGTTCCGCCTGCTTCCCGACGAGATTCCGCTTGTTCTTGATGCCGGGGCCCTGTCGCAGGTGACGCCGCAAACCCTGTCCGAGGCGGCCGCCCCGCTGGTTCTGACCCCGCATGAAGGGGAGTTCGTCCGCCTGTTCGGCCCGATCGAGGGGGACCGGATTGATGCCGTTCTTGCTGCATCAAAGGCGGCCGGCGCGATTGTTCTTCTCAAGGGGCCGCAGACCATCGTGGCCGCGCCATGGGGTGAGGTTCGGGTGAATACCCATGCCAGCCCCTATCTTGCCAGCGCGGGCAGCGGTGATGTGCTCGCAGGCCTTGTCGCCGGGCTGATTGCGCAGGGGCTGAACGGGTTTGATGCCGCGGTCATTGCGGCCTGGCTGCACGGCGAGGCCGGCCAGCGCGGTGGCCCGGGGCTGATTGCCGACGACCTGCCAGCGCTTATGCCCGCCATCCTCAAGAGCCTGTGAGCGAAACCCAGACCATCATTCGCCTTGCGGCGCGCGGGGATGGGGTGACGGAGGACGGGCGCTTCGTCCCCGGCGCCACCATTGGAGACCGGGTCAGCTTCGATGGCGACCGTGTCACCATCGAGCCTGGCTCCCGCCATGTCACGCCGCCCTGTCCGCACTTCTCCGATTGCGGTGGCTGCCAGATGCAGCATGTCACCGAAGAGGATTACTCCGCCTTTGTCGTTGACCGTATTGCCCGGGTGCTGGGGCCCCTGATGCCTGCCGGCGATGATATTCTCCCCGTTGCACTGTCGCCGCCGCGCAGCCGCCGCCGTGCTTCGCTGCGCGCCACAAGGCGCGGCGGCGCGCTGGCGCTTGGTTTCAATGCGGAGGGGAGCCACCGGACGGTCGATATTCATCAGTGCGAGATTCTGTTGCCCAGCCTGTTCGCGCTGTTCGCGCCGCTGCGCGACTTGCTGGGCAAGATGGTGCCGAGCGGGCAGGGCGCCGGGCTGACCCTGACCGACAGCGACACCGGCATCGACATGCTCATCGCCAATGTCGAGGCCGAGCGGCTGGAGGATATCCAGCGGCTGACGCGTTTTGCCGGCGAGGCCGGGCTGGCCCGGCTTTCAGTGGAAGGGTCAGGGGGTGTCGAGACCATCTACGAGGCCGAAACGCCGGAGTTGACCATGGGCGGGGTGCGGGTCGCGCTGCCGCCAGCGCCCTTTCTGCAGCCGACGCGCGAGGGCGAAGCCGCACTTGTGGCCGCTGTGCGCGAAGCGGTGGGCAATGCAGAAAGCGTTGCCGATCTGTTTTGCGGGTTGGGAACCTTCGCGCTGCCGCTCAGCCGCACCGCGCGCGTGACAGCCGCGGATGCGGCCGGACCGGCGGTGCAAATGCTGACCGCGGCCGCACGCGCCGCTGGCAGGCCGCTGACAACCTCGCACCGCGATCTGTTCCGCCGCCCGTTGACGCATGATGAGCTGAAGCTGTTCGATGCGGTGGTGTTTGATCCACCGCGGGCCGGTGCGGAGGCGCAGGCACGGCTGCTCGCCCATAGCGATGTGACACGTATCATCGCCGTGTCGTGCAACCCGAGCACGTTCGGGCGCGACGCGCGCCTGCTTGCCGAAGGTGGCTGGCGGATCAGGCGGCTCTGGCCGGTTGCCCAGTTCCGCTGGTCGAGTCATGTCGAGCTGGTCGCCCAGTTCGAGCGTTCATAGCTTCTTCATCGCGCGCGGGCCAATCGAAGGGGCAGACAAGTGCGTGCGCCTGTGGCAGAGGCTTCGCCAAATCATTCCACCACATTCAAGAGGGTCTTCATGGGCAAGCAGCTATCCACCATCGGTTTTGTGTCGGCACTCGCGCTGGCCGCTGTCTCGACCTCTGTGCCCGTCGCCGCCCAGCGCCTGCCGGCGGCCTCGATGCTGATTGCCGATGTTGACCAGATCGTTGCGGAGAGCAACGCCGGCCGGGCGGCGGCAACTGACTTGCAGACCAAGGTTCAGGCGCTCGAGCAGCGTGCCGCGACGTTGCGCCAGCAGCTGGAGACCGAGGCCGGAGCCATCCGCACCGGGCAGCAGAACAATTCGCTGACGGGCAAGGCGCTCGAAGGCCGGATCCAGGCCTTTGAAGCCCGCCAGCAGGCGGCCTCACAAGAGATCCAGCGCGGACAGGCTGATCTTCAGCGGGCGCAGAATTATGTCAGCCAGCAGATTGGCACGGCACTTCGTCCGGTCATCACCGCCTATATGCAGGAACGGGGCGCGAGCATGATCGTGCCGTCAAGCGCCGTACTTCAGCATGCCGCCGGCCTTGATGCGACGCAGGAACTGCTCACCCGCCTTAATGCCGCGCTGCCCAGCGTCTCGACCACACCGCCGCCGGCTCCGGCAGCGCCTCCGCAAGGTTGATCAGAAGGCGGCGCGCGCCGCCAGGGCGATCAGGCCGATCAGGGCGAAGCTCGAGAGGCTGAACAGGGCAAAACGCAGGATAACAACGTTGCTCGTCGCCTGAACGATGCTGTGGATGATGCGCAGGCCGACATAGGCCCATGCAAAGGTCACCGCCATGCCTGTTCCCGCACCCAGCAGCGCAAGGCAGATGGCGACGGCATAGAAAAGCGTCGGCTGTTCCATCAGATGGTTGTAATTGTCTGCCGGCCACTGGCTGGCGGCCGGCATTTCGCGTGCCAGCTCCGAGGTGCGCTGGCCCAGCTTCGCACGCTTTTCCGCAGGAATGGCAAGCAGGGCAGGCAGGCGCTTGGCATACATCCACAGCCACATGACCATCGACCAGGCGGCAAGCGCCAATATCGGTGCCAAAATCGGACTGTTCATGCGAAGCGCCCCCTGTTTGTGCTGTTCAGTCGGCGAACATGCGCGCATAGGCGCGCTTGGCGCGGGCCTTCCAATGGCCGCGATGATAGGCGTCGGAGGCCAGCAGCGGCATCACCGAGCCGGCCTCGGCGAAGACCATCTGCTCCTGCGTGGTCTGCACCTTGCCCCAGCTTGCCGCCTCCTGAAGTGTGGAGGAGGAGCAGGCGCCGTCGCGCACATCGGCGACCGTGATCTGGACGGCATATTTGTGCATGGCGACATCGTCATGGCCGAGGATTTCGGCGCAGACGACCGTGTCCTGAATGAAGTTCTTGGGCACACCGCCGCCGATCATCAGCAGCCCGGTGGTGCCGGCCTTGATCTTGATGTCGGTCAGTTCGCGGAAGTCGGCAATGGCGTCGAGCACCATATAGGGCTGGCCCGCCTTGGCGCGATCGACCTGGTGCTTGACCAGCCCGAAGCCCGCCGAGCTGTCGACAAAGGCCGGGCAGAAGATTGGCACGTCATGCTCATAGGCGAGCTTGACGAGGCTGTTGTCCTTCTTGCCGTGCTTGGTCAGATAACGGCCCATTTCGCGGATGAAGGCGCGGCTCGAATAGGGCTTGGCCTCAAGGCTGTTGGCGATTTCATAGATGGTGTGGTCGCAGTCCTGAAGCTGCGTCTCGTCGATATAGGTGTCGTAGATCCGGTCGATGTAGAGCGAGCGCAGCTCATTGTCGTCGGGGATCTCAAGCGCCTGATAATGCTTGTGGCCAAGGCCTTCGAAGAAATCCATGTCGACGATCGAGGCGCCGGTGGCGACGATGCCATCGACCATGTTGTTGCGCACCAGCTCCGCGTAAAGATCCATGCAGCCGCCGGCGCTGGTCGAGCCGGCGATGACCAGGAAGATCGAGCATTCGGGGTCTGAGAGCATGGCATTGTAGATGCCGGTGGCGCGGGCGAGATCGCGCGAGGTGAAGCTCATGCGCGACATCTGGTCGATGATCGGCCGGGCGTCGAAGCTGGTGATATCGATATGCTGCACGACGTTGGCCAGCAGCTCTGCCTTGCGCTTGTCGTTGATGAGCGACGGGTCGGTAACGACGGTGTTGGCCATAGGAGCCTCCCTTGATGATGGATGGCCAGACGGGCAAGCCCGTCCCCCGCGGCCGGCCTGTTCCGGCGCCGAGCGGGTGAATAGGTTGAAGGGCTGGTGGTTCAGCCCTTGCGACCCAGCCTTATCACATTTTCCGAGGACTTCTTCGGTGACAGCATAGGCGGTCGCCATCGGCTCGTCGGTGACGATCACCGTCTCACCGGCGGTGAAGCCGTTGAAGCCGGTGCGCATCGCGCAGCCATAAGCGCCGAGCATGCCGATCTCGATGACATCGCCAGCCGCGATATCGGCGGGCAGCAGGAACGGCCCGCGCATGAAATCCATGTCGTCGCAGGTCGGCCCCCAGAAACTGAACTCCATCAGGCCGGCCGTGCTTGCTTCGCTGCGCACCAGCTCCACGGGGAAGCGCCAGCCGACATGTGCGGCATCGAACAGGGCGCCATAAGCGCCGTCGTTGATATAGAGCACATCGTCCTTGCGCGCCTCGACACGCACCAGCAGGCTCGCATATTCCGCGCTGAAGGCGCGGCCAGGCTCGCACCAGAGTTCGGCCGAATAGCTGATCGGCAGCGCTTCATAGGCGCGGCTGATGACCTCGAAATAACCTTCGAGCGCAGCTGGCTCCATGCCCGGATAGACGGACGGAAAGCCGCCACCGACATCGACGATGTCGACCGTGACGCTGGCCTCAACGATCGCGGCGCGGACTTGCGCCATCGCATCGGCATAGGCCTGGGGGCTCATTGCCTGGCTGCCGACATGGAAGCAGATGCCCAGCGCATCGGCGGCCTGACGGGCGGCCATCAGCAGTGGGGCTGCCTCATCGGCTGCAATACCGAACTTCGACGCAAGGCTCAGCTTGGAATGGCCCGAGGAGACACGCAGCCGGACGCACAGCGTCAGATCGATCGCCCCCTCGGTCGCGCGGACGATCTTGTCCAGCTCCGCCATCGAATCGAGGCTGAAGGTGCGTACGCCATGCTTGAAATAGGCCTCCGCAATCGCCTCTTCGCCCTTGATCGGGTGCATGAAGCACAGGGTGGCGTGCGGCAGGAGCCCGCGCACCAGCCGCACTTCCGCAATCGATGCCACATCGAAATGCGTGATGCCGCTGTCCCAAAGGATGCGAATCAGATCGGGCGACGGGTTTGCCTTCACCGCATACATCGAGGTACCCGGGAAATTCTCGAGGAAAAACCGGGCGGCGCGACGCGCTGCGTGAGGACGAACAAGGGTAACGGGCTGCGTGGGACGCAGGGCCGTCGCTACCCCCAGCGAGTTATGATGCCTGTGCAATTCAAGGGACCTCCGGGGTTTGACTGTGTTGCCGGGTCAGGCCGGCACCATAGCTGCCTTGCGGTGGAAGTCCCTTGGGGCAGCGAGCGGCGCATATGGGGTCCATGGACCCGCATGTAAAGCGATTTTTTTCGAGCCAACCGACTTGCGGTTTTCGCTATGGCGTCCAAAGGCTTGTCACACAAAAGCGAGGTGCGTTTCAATGCCTGTTTCCGAGCCGCTTTCCACGCATGAAATTCAGGCCGCCGCAGCACGGATTGCAGGGGTTGCCGTACACACACCGCTGCTCCGCTGCGATGCCCTCGACACGGCGACTGGCGGACGGATTTTCCTCAAGCCCGAGTGTTTGCAGGTGACCGGCTCGTTCAAGTTTCGCGGGGCCTATAATCGCCTTGCCGCCATGGCGCCGGGTGCGCGCGAGGCCGGCGTCGTCGCTTTTTCTTCGGGAAATCATGCACAAGGGGTGGCCCGGGCAGCAAGGCTGCTCGGCATGCCCTGCGCCATCGTCATGCCCAGCGACGCGCCGCCGCTCAAGATCGAGCGGACCCGGGCCGACGGTGCCGAGATCATTCTTTATGACCGTCTCCGCGAGGACCGGGCGAAGATTGCTGCCGGGATCGCCGCTGCGCGGGGAGCGACCGTGGTTCCCAGTTTCGATGACCGACATGTGGCGGCAGGGCAGGGCACCGCAGGGCTGGAGGCGGCGGCTGATCTGGCCCGGCTTGGCCTTGTCGCCGATGTCGCACTCATCTGCTGCGGTGGCGGCGGTCTTGCGTCGGGCTTTGCTGTCGGATCGGGGATCCGGACAATCACGGTAGAGCCGGACGGCTATGACGATGTCGCCATCAGCCTTGCCCGCGGCGAGATCGTGCCGGTGAAAAACCCCGGGCCGACGCGCTGCGATGCGCTGCAGACGCTCCGGATGGGCGATCTTACCTTCGCCACCCTGCACGCGCTGGGCGTGCAGGGTGTGTCGGTTTCGGAGGCCGAGGTGGCGCGCGCCATGGCGTTCGCCTTCGTCGAGTTGAAGCTTGTCGTCGAGCCGGGCGGCGCGGTCGCGCTCGCGGCAGCGCTCACGGGCCGGGTTGATCTTGCCGGCCGGACAGCCGTCGTCATGCTGTCTGGCGGCAATGTCGAGCCGGCGGTGCTTGCCGCCTGTCTTGCCGAAGCGGGCTAGCCCGTGCGCCTTGCCGCAAACCAGTCGGCAATCTCGGCCACATCTTCGGCGCTCAGCCGCAACCCCATCTTCGTGCGGCGCCAGATCACATCATCGGCGCAGCTGGCCCATTCACGCTCGGCATAATGGCGCAGCTCGGCTTCCCACATCCCGCCGATGCGCGCGCCCAGCCCCTGATCGAGCAGCGGCACGCATGCCGTGCCCAGCGTATAGGCCAGCCGCTTGATGAGATGCGGATCATAATGTTCGTGCCTGATGATCAGCGCCTCGAGCCAGTGCCGAAAGGCCGCCTGGCCGCGTTCGCCGGGCTGGCGCGGCACATCTCCGCCGGGTAGCGGCACGCCCGCCGTCCATTTTCCGCGGCGTGACGGCACATGTCCGAGCACATCTTCGGCGAGCAGACGGTAGGTCGTCAGCTTGCCGCCGATCACGCTGATCGCATGGCTGCCCTGATGGTGGACCAGCTGCCAGTCGCGCGTGGTCTCGCTCTCGCCCTTGCCGGGCTCCAGCACCAGCGGCCGGACACCCGCGAAGCTATGCAAGACCGACTCCCGCGTCAGTGGCCGGGTGAGCCAGCGGTTGGCTGCCGCCAGCAGATAGTCGATCTCGCCCTCGGTCGGGCGCACGTCCTCAGGCGTGGCGATGGTCCGCTCGGTGGTGCCGATCAGCGAGAAATCATGCTCATAGGGGATGACGAACACGATCCGCCCGTCCGGCTGTTGCAGCATGAAGGCGTCGCGGCCGAGATGGATCCGCTTGGTGACGATATGCGTACCCTGCACCAGCTTGAGCGCCGGTGCATCATTGAACCCCAGAACGCGGCGCGCCACATCTTCAGCCCAGGGGCCCGCGGCGTTGATGATGCGTCGCGCCCGCAGCGTCGTGCCGCTCGACAGGGTGACGGCCCAATCGCTGCCGTCATGATGGGCGGAGACGGCCGCCGTTCGCGGCAGAACGGTCGCGCCGCGCGCGGCGGCATCCTGGCAATTGGCGATGACAAGGCGCGCGTCATCGACCCAGCCGTCCCAGTAGCGGAAGGCCAGCGCATCGCGGTTGGCCAGTGCCCTGCCAGCGCGGTCATTGTGAAGGTCGACGCGCGACGAGCCCGGCACGTCATGCCGCCGCGCCAGATGGTCATAGAGAAACAGGCCGGCACGCAGCATCCATGCCGGCCTTGATCCTGCGGCCTTTGGCAAGACGAAGCTTTGCGGCCAGCTGATATGCGGTGCCGCATCGAGCAGCACTTCGCGCTCGGCCAGCGCCTTTCTCACCAGCCCATAGGCGTGATATTCGAGATAGCGCAGCCCGCCATGGATCAGCTTGGTCGACGCGCTTGAAGTCGCCCCGCCGATATCGCCGGACTCGACCAGTGCGACCGACAAGCCGCGCCCGGCCGCATCCCGCGCGATCCCGGCGCCGTTGATGCCGGCGCCGATGATCAAGATGTCATAAGGGTCGGTTAATGCCATCGCCGGCCTTGACTAGTCGGTTCACAGGCCGTTGGAAAGGCGACATGACCGCCGACATCCTTCTCGCGCTGGACGCAGGCACCACCAGCACCCGCGCTATCGCCTTTTCACGCGCCGGAGAAATTGTCGCCAGCGCGGCGCGGCCAATCAGCCAACATTATCCGGCACCAGCCGAGGTCGAGCACGACGCGGCCGAGATCTGGCGACTGTCGCGCGATTGCCTGCTCGAAGTGGCGGACAGCGTTGGTGTTGCCAATATTGCTGCGATCGGCATCACCAACCAGCGCGAAACGATCGTGTTCTGGGACAGGACGAGCGGCGCCCCGCTGGGGCGAGCCATTGTCTGGCAGGACCGGCGGACTGCGGATGCCTGCGCGCGGTTGAAGGCGGCCGGTCATGAGGCGCAGGTGCAGGCGACCACGGGCCTGCTTCTTGATCCCTATTTTTCCGCCAGCAAGATCGCCTGGGCGCTCGAACATTCGCTCGATGTCCGGCAGGCACATGCGGCCGGGCGGCTCTGTGTCGGCACGGTCGACAGCTGGTTGATCTGGAACCTCTCGGCCGGTCGGCGGCACATCACCGACGCGACCAACGCGAGCCGCACGGCGCTGATGAACCTCAAGACCTGCCGCTGGGACGAGCTGATGTGCGCGCTTTTTGGCGTTCCTGCCGAATGCCTTCCGGAGATCACCGATTGCGCCGGCGTGCTCGCCACCACGCAGCTGCTCGGGCAGGAGATTGCCATCACGGCCAGTATCGGGGACCAGCAGGCGGCGGCGGTCGGCCAGGGCTGTTTCAGCCCGGGCGCGCTCAAGGCGACCTATGGGACCGGATGCTTTCTGCTCGCGCATGCGGGCGCGGAGGTGCCGCAGTCTCAGCATCGGCTGCTGGCGACGCTCGCTTATCGCCTCGCAGGCCAGCCGGCCTATGCGCTGGAGGGTGCGATCTTCGTGGCTGGTGCCGCGGTGCAGTGGTTGCGGGATGGCCTTGGCCTCATTGCCACCGCCGAGGACAGCGAGGCGCTCGCCCGCAGCGTGGCCGACTGCGGGGGCGTTGTCTTCGTGCCCGCGCTTGCCGGCCTTGGCGCACCGCACTGGGCGCCGGGCGCGCGGGGCCTCATCACCGGGCTGACCAGCGGCACCACCCGCGCCCATCTTGTGCGCGCGACCCTTGAGGCCATGGGGCAGCAAACGGCCGACCTCGTCGATGCACTTGGCGCCGACGGGGTGGCGGTGCGGGCGCTCAATGTCGATGGCGGGATGGTCGCCAATGACTGGCTGTGTCAGGATCTGGCCGACAGTCTCGGGGTTCCGGTGCAGCGGCCTGCGGTCATCGAGACGACAGCGCTTGGTGCGGCGGCGCTGGCCGCCGTTGGGGCCGGGCTCTACCCCAGTCTCCAAGCTGCCGGCGAGGCCATGCTGCATGCTGGCGGGGGCTTTTCGCCGAAACTGAGCGATGCAGACCGCTTGGCGCGCCGCACGGCATGGCAGGGCGCGATTGCGCGAACGCTGGGGGCCTGATGCTCGACACATCCAATGCCATGCTGACGCTCGCCATGCTGGCGGCGTTTGCGCTGATCATCGGCGGGCTCTGGCTGTTCCGGGCGCCGGGCGGCAACCGCGTCAAGGCGGGGCTGATGGTGGGCGCCGGTCTGGTCACCATCTTTAACGTGTGGATCAATACCCTGCCGCTGCCGCCTTCGCCCTGATCCGGTCTAGTGGGAGCGGGTCAGCTCGCGCATGGCCCGGTCCAGCCCTTCGAGGCTGAGCGGGTACATCCGGTCCTCCATGATCGACCGGATCATCTGGATAGACTGGCTGTGGGTCCAGTTTTTTTCCGGAATCGGGTTGAGCCAGGCGGCCGAGCGATAGACATCGAGCATCCGCCGCAGCCAGGCTTCGCCGGCCTCCTCGTTCCAATGCTCCACCGAGCCGCCGGCATAGTTGATCTCATAGGGGCTCATCGATGCATCACCGACGAAGACCAGCTTGTAATCATGCGGGAATTTGTGAAGCAGGTCCATGACCGGCGTGCGCTCGCTCCAGCGCCGCTTGTTGTCCTTCCAGAGCGCCTCATAGGGACAATTGTGGAAGTAGAAGAATTCGAGATGCTTGAACTCAGAGCGCGCGGCTGAGAACAGCTCCTCGCAAACCTTGATATGAGGGTCCATCGAGCCACCGACATCGAGCATCAGCAACAGCTTGACGGCATTGTGCCGCTCGGGCCGCATGACGATATCGAGCCAGCCCTGCTTTGCGGTTCCGGATATCGTCTTGTCGAGATCGAGCTCGTCGGCGGCGCCTTCGCGCGCGAAGCGGCGCAGCCGGCGCAGCGCCACCTTGATGTTGCGGGTACCAAGCTCGACTGAATCGTCGAGGTTCCGAAATTCCCGCTTGTCCCAAACCTTGACGGCGGAATTCTTGCGGTTCTTGTCCTGTCCGATCCGGACACCTTCGGGATGCGATCCATAGGCGCCGAACGGGCTGCGGCCCTTGGTGCCGATCCATTTGTTACCGCCCTCGTGGCGCTTCTTCTGCTCTTCGAGACGCTTTTGCAGCGTCTCCATGAGCTTGTCCCAGCCCAGCTTCTCCAGCGCCGCCATCTCCTCGTCGCTCAGATTGAGCTCGGCCACCGCGCGCAACCACTCGGCCGGGATTTCCGCTTCGCCGGTCTCGATGCTTGTTTCCAGCCCCTTGAAGACCTTGCCAAACACCAGATCGAAGCGGTCGAGAAGCGCCTCGTCCTTCACATAGACGGCGCGCGCCAGATAATAGAAATCGGTGATCGACCAGTCGATGACATCGGCCTTGAGCGCTTCGAGAAGCATCAGATGCTCCTTCATCGATGCCGGGATCTTCGCCGCGCGCAGCTCTTCGAGAAAGGTGATGAACATCGTCTCAGACTAGGCCCGCTCAGCCCCTCTCACAAGCGCGGGTTTGCACACAGGATGCGCTCCCCCATCCTGAAAAGTGACAGGGCCCGCAGCGGATGGGCGGCGAACGATGAGCGGGGAGGGCGAAGATGGGCTGGGCGACAGGAAAGCATGTTCTGGTGACGGGCGGCAGCCAGGGGATCGGCCATGCGACGGCAAGGGCCTTTCTGGCCGAGGGCGCGGAGGTGACCGTCACCGGCACACGCCCGCGCTTTGCCGATTATGAGGCGCCGCTCGAAAGTGTGCGCTACATCCAGTCGGATCTCACGCAACCGGCGGCCCGCGCCGCACTTGCGGAACAAATGTCGCGGCTGGACGTGCTGGTCAACAATGCCGGCGGCGGCAGCGGCCGCGAATATGAGCAGGATGAGTTCGAGCGGATCATTGACCTCAATCTCAACAGCGTGATGGACCTCAGCACCCGGCTGCACCCGCTCCTGAAGGCCGGCCAAGGCAGCATCGTCAATGTCGGGAGCCTTGCCAGTTTTCTCGCGCTCAAGGAAACCCCGGCCTATACCGCCAGCAAGGCCGGGCTGCTGGGTCTCACCCGCGCATTGGCCGACAAATGGGCGCCCGATCATGTCCGGGTCAATCTCGTCGCGCCCGGCTTCATCGCCACGCGGATGACCGACCGTGCGCGTCAGGACGAGGCCTATGAGGCGCGCCTGCTGAAGGCGGTACCGATGCGCCGCTGGGGGACGCCCGAGGAGGTCGCCGGACCGATCCTGTTTCTCGCCGGCCCGGCGGCAGCCTATATCACTGGCCAGAGCCTCGCCATCGATGGCGGCCTGATGCTGCGTTAGCTTTCGCGGCGGCTCATGAAGGCCAGCCGCTCGAACAGCATCACGTCGGCCTCGTTCTTGAGCAGCGCGCCATGCAGCGGCGGGATCAGCGACTTGGTATCGCGGTTGCGCAGCACATCGACCGGCAGATCCTCGTGCATCAAGAGCTTCAGCCAGTCGAGCAGCTCCGAGGTCGAGGGCTTTTTCTTCATGCCTGGCACGTCGCGGATATCGAAGAAGATGTTGAGTGCCTCGCTGACCAGCGCGCGCTGGATGTCGGGAAAATGCACCCGCACGATCGCCTCCATCGTCTCGCGATCGGGAAATTTGATGTAGTGAAAGAAGCAGCGGCGCAGAAAGGCGTCGGGCAGCTCCTTCTCATTGTTTGAGGTGATGATAACGATCGGGCGGATCTTCGCCTTCACGCGCTCGCCGGTCTCGTAGACATCGAATTCCATCCGGTCGAGCTCGGTCAGCAGGTCGTTGGGGAATTCGATATCCGCCTTGTCGATCTCGTCGATCAGCAGCACCGGCAGCTTCGGCGCGGTAAACGCCTCCCACATCTTGCCGCGGCGGATGTAGTTGTTGATATCATTCACGCGCGGGTCGCCAAGCTGGCTGTCGCGCAGCCGGCTCACTGCGTCATACTCATAGAGCCCCTGCTGAGCGCGGGTGGTGGATTTCACATTCCACTCGATCAGCGGGGCGTCAAAAGCATCGGCGATCTGCTGCGCCAGAACGGTCTTGCCGGTGCCCGGCTCGCCCTTCACCAGCAGCGGCCGCCGCAGCGTCACTGCGGCATTCACCGCCACCTTGAGATCATCGGTGGCGACATAGCCGGTTGTGCCCGTGAAACGCATCGTCTTGTGCCTCTTCTTGTCGAAAAGCACACGCTAACCGGGGCCATCAGGCCCCGCAACCTAGCGATAGGCGTAAATCACTTCGCTGGTCTCGCCCCCGGTAATGCCGAACATCGTGCCCACCGAGCCATTGACCTGCGCGACGAGGCGCGGCTGGCCGTCGGTGCCAAGGCGATAATCATTGACCTGCTCGAAGCTGGTCACCTTGATGAGCAGATTGAGCTTGAATGGCTCGCGCTCCTTCACTGTCAGTCGCTCCACCCAGGGCTGGCCATCGCGCAAGCCGAGCAGTGCTTCGGCACGCAGGTGCCGGGATATGTCCTTGCCATCTGCCACCACCGATTTTTCAGGCAGCATCGGCACCACCAGCAGGGTGCGTCCGTCCGGTGTCACCTGCCGTTCCGTCGAAGCCGCGATGATCCGCGCCAACTGGTGATAGCCGGGGACACTGTTGTCACTTGCAGCGGCGGCCTTCTCAGCCCGGCTTGGAGCATGGCCATTGACACTGAGGAGCGACCAGCGCTCTCCGTCCCAGCGCTCGACAAGACGCTTCTCCGTTTTTGAGCCACCGCCCTTGCGCAGCACCATCGTCACCCGTTCGAACGCGAGTTCGGAGGGGTTGATCGCAGCGGCCTTTTCGATGATGCGGTCGCGAAGCACATCTTCGGGCAAGGCCTGAACCGGCGGCAGCGCCGCGCCCGTCAGCGCAACAGCAAGAAGAGGCAGCCACCAGCGGAACATGCCGCAATGCATAACAAGCGGCGGGCGACGGGCAAGTGGCCCAGCGCCCGATGCAGCGAAACTGCGTCAGACCGTGCCAATCCTGCCATGGCGAGCGGGATCAGGTGTCGAGGAAGCTCCGCATCTTGCGGCTGCGGCTGGGGTGCTTGAGCTTCCGCAGCGCCTTCGCCTCGATCTGCCGAATGCGTTCACGCGTCACGCTGAACTGCTGGCCGACTTCCTCCAGCGTGTGGTCAGTGTTCATCCCGATGCCGAACCGCATGCGCAGCACACGCTCCTCGCGCGGTGTCAGGCTGGCCAGCACGCGGGTGACGGTCTCCTTGAGGTTCGCATGGATGGCGGCATCAACCGGGATGACGGCGTTCTTGTCCTCGATGAAATCGCCGAGGTGGCTGTCTTCCTCGTCACCGATCGGCGTTTCGAGGCTGATCGGCTCCTTGGCGATCTTCATCACCTTGCGCACCTTTTCGAGCGGCATCGAAAGCCGTTCGGCCAGCTCTTCGGGCGTTGGTTCGCGACCGATCTCATGCAGGATCTGGCGGCTGGTGCGGACCAGCTTGTTGATTGTCTCGATCATGTGCACCGGGATACGGATCGTCCGTGCTTGATCGGCGATCGAGCGGGTGATGGCCTGGCGGATCCACCAGGTCGCATAGGTTGAGAATTTGTAGCCCCGGCGGTACTCGAACTTGTCCACCGCCTTCATCAGGCCGATATTGCCTTCCTGAATAAGATCAAGGAATTGCAGGCCGCGGTTGGTATATTTCTTGGCGATGGAGATGACGAGGCGGAGATTGGCTTCGACCATTTCCTCCTTGGCGATGCGCGCCTCGCGTTCGCCTTTCTGCACCATGTTGGTGATGCGCCGGAATTCGCCCAGATCGACCCCGGTCGAATCAGCAATGACGGCAATTTCGCGTTGGATCTCGGCCACGGTCCCGGCCTCTGCCTTGGCGAAGGCCGCCCACTTCTTGTCGAGGCTCGTGACACTCTCGAGCCAGGATTCGTTGAGCTCATTGCCCGTATATTCGTCGAGGAAGGACTTGCGGTTGATCTTGTGCTTGTCGGCAATCTTCATCATCTGCGAGCCGAGCGCCAGCAGCTTGCGGTTCTCGGTGTAGAGCTGATCGACCAGAAATTCGATCTTGGCATTGTGGAAATGGATCGCCTGCACGCCGCGCGTCAGTTCCTCACGCAGCTTCTGATACTTGCGCTCCTCGGCAGCCGGCAGGGCCTCATTGTCTTTCAAAGCCAGCAAGCGGCTCTCTTGAAGCTTGAAGAACTTGCGATAGGTTTTTGTTATTTCCGCAAAAGTTTCGAGAGCTTGTGGCTTGAGAACCTCCTCCATCGCGGCGAGGGAGAGGGTCTGGTCCTCGTCATCATCGTCCACGGGGCGCTGGGTACGACGCTCGGTCATGCCGTCTTCCTCATCCGGTGCCGAGGTCTCGGATTCGGGCTCTTCATCTTCCTTGAAATTCACGGTCGGCAGGTCTGAACCGGCATCGCCGTCTTTGCCTTCGCCATTCTCGTCGCCCTCGCCCTGCCGGTCGGCCTGATCCTTGGCGAGCATGGCTTCGAGATCGAGGATCTCGCGAAGCTGCATCGTGCCTTCGTTGAGCTGGTTCGACCATTCAAGGAGCGAGGTGAAGGTCATCGGGCTCTCGCAGAGCCCGGCGATCATCGTGTTGCGGCCGGCCTCGATCCGCTTGGCGATAGCGATTTCGCCCTCGCGGCTGAGCAGTTCGACCGCGCCCATTTCACGAAGATACATGCGGACCGGATCGTCGGTCCGGTCGAGTGGCGCTTTCGTCGGCGCACTGGCCAGCACCGGGCCGAGCTCGCCATCGGCAGCTTCAGGTTCATCGTCATCCACGGCGGCGGCATCTTCGGCCTGTTCGTCATTCTCGATGATGTTGATCCCCATTTCGGAGATCTGCGCCATGACATCTTCGATCTGCTCGCTGGTCATCTGGTCCTGCGGCAGCGCGCTGTTGAGTTCGTCATAGGTGATGTAGCCACGCTTCTTGGCGCGGTTCAGCAGCTTCTTGATCGCCGCACCGTTCAGATCGAGCACGGGCGCATCGGCACCATCGCTCTTGGCGCCCAAATCACTCTGTGCTGCTACCGTTTTTGCCATTCCCAACGTCCTCACAAACAAGACGAAAACTCAGTCGACGCAGACCGCTGCCAAAGGTCGACCGGTACCCTTAATCTTCACGAATCAATTCCGCCAGTCGCATCATCGCCGCGTTCAGCTCCATCCATTCGGCAAGCAGGGCCTGTTGCCTTGCAAAGCCGTCTTCGGTCCAGCCGGAGGCCAAAGCGGCCGTGGCGTCCGACAATTCGGCTTCCAGTCCCGCTTGCGCCGACATGCGCTCCACCATCAGGGAGAAATCGCGCGCCTGCCTCTCCCGGTCGCCTGCACCAGTCTGACAGAAGCTGAGTTTCAGTCCATTGGCTCGGCATATCTGGTTGGCGGCCTGTTCCAAACCTTCGGCTTGCAGATGGGGTTGCAGGGCTTCTGCTTCAAGGCCTGGGTCCCGCGCAGAGGCGGCAAGAATCGTATCGCGCAGCTGGGCGGGCCTGCCTTCGCCAAGGGGCAGGGCGGCAATGGCTTCGCCGAAGCGGTCGCAAAGCCAGGGATTGCGGATGAGTCCGGTCAGGATGGCCAGAACCTCGGCGCGCTCGGTGGCGAGGGCGCGCGCCTTCAGCGCCGGCGATGCGGGCTGGATGGGCGGTATCCAGCCACGGTCGCGCCGCCCCCCGGGCGCGGTGCGGGCCCAGCCTTGGGTTTGCGGTTGCTGGAGCGTACGGCGCGCCAGATAGGCCGCATTGAAGCGATCATCGAAATCGGCGCGGTAAAGCGCGCGCACATCGGGGTCTGCGATGGTCGCGACATGCGCCCGCAGCCTTGCCCTGACGGCCGCCCGGGCTTCCGGCGTCGCGCTCTCTGCGCTGGCGGTTTCCGCCAGCCAGAGCTGCTCGGCGAGCGGACGCGCCTGCGCGAGGACCGCTTCGAACGCTGCCGCGCCGCCCCGCCTTACCACGTCATCCGGGTCTTCGCCGGGGGGAAGGGCGGCGATGCGCAGCGACTTGCCGGGCTTGAGCAAGGGCAGGGCACGCAGGCAGGCCCTGAGCGCTGCGCGGCTGCCCGCGCTGTCTCCATCGAAACAGAGGATCGGCTCATCGACGAGCCGCCACGCCAGTTCGAGCTGGGCCTCGGTCATCGCCGTGCCGAGCGGCGCGACCAGATCATCGATCCCGGCGCGTGCGGCCCCGATCACGTCCATATAGCCTTCCACCACGATCAGCCGGCCGCTCTTGCGCGCCGCCGGGCCGGCGAGATCGAGATTGTAGAGCAGCCGCCCCTTGTCGAAGAGCGGCCCATCGGACGAGTTGAGATATTTGGGCTGCACGTCGCCCAGCGCCCGCCCGCCAAAGCCGACGACACGTCCGCGACGGTCCCGGATGGGAAACATCAGGCGGCCGCGAAAGCGCTCATAGACACGCTCGTCATCACCGCGCCCGAGCAGGCCGGCCGCCAGCATCTGCGCCTCGCTCACCTCGGCCATGGCGGCCCGCAGCCCGGCGGCGGGTGCAAAGCCCAGGCCGAAGCGCCGCGCCAGCGCCTCAGTCACGCCGCGGCGCGCCAGATAGGCGCGGGCCTCGCTTCCAGCCGGGCTCGCCAGCTGCGCCTGAAACCAGTTTGCCGCGCGCGTCGCGAGTGGTTGCAGGGCCTCCTGCTCGCTGGCGCGGGCGGCGGCTTCGGGGCTGGCGGCAGGCACGGTCATGCCGGCCTGGGCGGCGAGGCTCTTCACCGCCTCCATGAAAGGGAGCCCCTCCTGCTCGGTCAGGAAGCGGATTACATCGCCGTGCGCGCCGCAGCCGAAGCAATGATAAAAGCCCTTGTCATCATTGACATAAAAGCTCGGCGTCTTCTCATTGTGAAAGGGACAGCAGCCCTTCCACTCGCGCCCGGCGCGGATCAGCTTGACCCGGCGACCGACCACCGGCGACAGTGGCACACGCGCACGAAGTTCGTCGAGAAAAGCAGGGCTGAGGCTCACGGTGCGTCGCTTTCGCAGCCCGGTCCTGGCATCAGGACAAGGCCGCCTTCACCATGCCGCTGGCCTTGCTCATGTCGATCTTGCCGGCCAGTCGTTCCTTCACAGCCGCCATCACCCGGCCCATGTCCTTGACCGAGGTTGCGCCCAACTCGGCGACCAGAGATGCGATTGTAGCGCGCGCCTCGTCATCGTCCATCATCCTTGGCAGGAAGCTTTCGATAACGGCCAGTTCAGCCGCTTCGCTCGCTGCCAGTTCGGCGCGGCCGCCCTTTTCATACATCTCGATCGATTCGCGGCGCTGCTTGGCCATTTTGGTCAGCACTTCGATGACCAGCACGTCGTCATCAGCCGGTGCCGTGCCAGTGCGCAGCTCGATGTCGCGGTTCTTGATTGCGGCCTGAATCAGCCGCAGCCCCCCGGTGCGCGCGCTGTCTCCGGCCTTCATCGACGCGATGGTGGCCGCCTTGATTTCATCTCTCAACATGATGCCATTCTCAACTAAAGTTCGAGAACACCCTAGCCCTTTGGCCGCGCAAAGAATAGATTGACCCAGCAGGGCATCGCCCCTAATTCGCCGTCCGTTTGTCCACTCGAAGCAAGGAAATATCATGGCAGCAGCGCCCGCGCCCGCTCAACCCAAAGGCGCGACCGCTGTTCTTGTCCTCGCCGATGGCGCCGTGATCTGGGGACAGGGGTTTGGCGCCGAGGGCGTCGCGGTCGGGGAGGTCTGTTTCAACACGGCCATGACCGGCTATCAGGAGGTGATCTCTGATCCCAGTTACGCCGGGCAGATCATCACCTTCACTTTTCCACACATTGGCAATGTCGGCTCAAACATCGACGATATCGAATCGCCCAATCCGCATGCGCTCGGCTGTGTCGTGCGCGAGGCGATCACGCCGGCCGCCTCGTTTCGCAGCACGCGCAACTTCGATGAGTGGATGAAGGCCTGGGGGCGGATCGGCATCTCGGGCGTCGACACACGGGCGCTGACCAAGCGCATCCGGCTTGGCGGCGCGCCAAACGGCGTGATCGCGCACAACAAGGTCGGCAAGTTCGATCTGCGCCGCCTGCGCCTGCAGGCCGCCGGTTGGCCGGGCCTTGAAGGCATGGATCTCGCCAGCGTCATCAGCGCCACCCAGAATTATGGCTGGGACGAGGGGCTTTGGTCGATGCACAAGGGCTACACGGCCAACCATGAGAACAGCGGCGGCCCGCATGTGGTGGCCATCGATTATGGCATGAAGCGCAATATCCTGCGCAACCTTGTGGCCGCGGGCGCGCGGGTGACGGTGGTGCCGGCGCGCACCAGCTTTGATGAGATCATGGCGCTCGCCCCTGACGGCGTGTTCCTCTCCAACGGCCCCGGGGATCCTGCCGCGACCGGCCAATATGCCGTGCCGGTGATCAATGCCCTGCTCGAGGCGGATATGCCCATCTTCGGCATCTGCCTCGGTCATCAGTTGCTCGGCCTTGCGGTGGGCGCGCGCACGGTCAAGATGCAGCAGGGGCACCGCGGCGCCAATCACCCGGTCAAGCGGCTTGTCGATGGCCGGGTGGAGATCACCAGCATGAACCATGGCTTCACGGTTGATACCGAGACGCTGCCGCCGACCGCGCGCGCCACCCATGTCTCGCTGTTCGACGGCAGCCTTGCCGGCCTTGAGCTCACCGACAAGCCCGCCTTCAGCGTGCAATATCACCCCGAGGCCAGCCCCGGCCCGCAGGACAGTCATTATCTGTTCGAGAAGTTCGTGGCCCAGCTCTCCCCATTCAAGGCCGCCTGATGCCCAAACGCACCGACATCCACTCCATTCTCATCATCGGCGCCGGCCCCATCATCATCGGCCAGGCGTGCGAGTTCGACTATTCTGGCACGCAGGCGCTGAAGGCGCTGAAGGCCGAGGGCTATCGGATCATCCTGGTCAATTCCAACCCGGCGACGATCATGACCGACCCGGAACTGGCCGATGCCACCTATGTCGAGCCGATCACCCCGGAGATCGTCGCCAAGATCATCGCGAAGGAGCGCCCTGACGCTGTTCTGCCGACGATGGGCGGGCAGACGGCGCTCAACACGGCGCTGGCGCTGCACCGCGACGGCACACTCGACAAATATGGCGTCGAGCTGATCGGGGCCGATGCGGTGGCCATCGACAAGGCCGAGGACCGGTTGAAATTTCGTGACGCGATGGACAAGATCGGCCTAGAAAGCCCGCGTAGCCGGATTGCGCATACTGTTGAAGAGGCGCTTGAAGCCCTTGAATTCACCGGTCTTCCGTCGATCATCCGGCCCAGCTTCACCATGGGCGGCACCGGCGGCGGCATTGCCTACAACCGCGAGGAGTTCGTCGCCATTGTGACCGGCGGCCTTGATGCCTCGCCGACCACCGAGGTGCTGGTCGAGGAATTGGTGCTGGGGTGGAAGGAATATGAGATGGAGGTCGTGCGTGACCGCGCCGACAATGCCATCATCATCTGCTCGATCGAGAATGTCGACCCGATGGGCGTCCATACCGGGGACAGCATCACCGTTGCCCCGGCGCTGACGCTGACCGACAAGGAATATCAGATCATGCGCAACGCCAGCATTGCGGTGCTGCGCGAGATCGGCGTCGAAACCGGCGGGTCCAATGTGCAGTTCGCCGTCAACCCCGTCGATGGCCGGCTTGTCGTCATCGAGATGAACCCTCGCGTCAGCCGCTCGTCGGCGCTGGCGTCAAAGGCCACCGGCTTTCCCATCGCCAAGGTCGCCGCACTTCTCGCTGTCGGTTACACGCTCGATGAGATCCAGAATGACATCACCGGCGTGACGCCCGCCAGCTTCGAGCCGACCATCGACTATGTCGTCACCAAGATTCCGCGCTTTGCGTTCGAGAAGTTCAAGGGCGCGGAGCCCTTGCTCGGCACCGCGATGAAGTCGGTGGGCGAAGTCATGGCGATTGGCCGCAACTTTCAGGAGAGCGTGCAGAAGGCGCTGCGCGGGCTTGAGACCGGGCTGACCGGTTTTGATGAAGTGGAGAACCTCGAAGGCGCGTCCATCGAGGAGATTGAAGCCGCACTTTCCCGGCCTACGCCAGATCGGCTGCTGATTGCGGCGCAGGCGCTCCGGGCAGGGATGAGCGTCGAGCGGATCCATGAGATTGCCCGGTTCGAGCCCTGGTTCCTGCGCCAGATCGAGGCCCTGATTGAGGCCGAAGCGCAGGTCCGCGCCGAGGGCCTGCCGCAATATCCCAATGCCATGCGGCGCCTGAAGGCGATGGGCTTTTCCGATGCGCGGCTGGCGAAGCTTGCCGGCCAGAGCGAGGCCGAGGTTGCGGCCGCGCGCCGCGCGCTCGATGTGCGGCCCGTGTTCAAGCGCATCGACACCTGTGCCGGCGAGTTCACGGCGCGCACGCCCTATATGTATTCAAGCTATGAGGCGCCGAGCTTCGGGGTGCCGGAGTGCGAGTCCGAGCCCACTGACAAGACCAAGATCGTCATTCTCGGTGGCGGCCCGAACCGGATCGGCCAGGGCATTGAATTTGATTATTGCTGTGTTCATGCCTGTTTCGCGCTCGGCTCGAAGCAGAATGGGGTCGGCTATGAGACGATCATGATCAACTGCAACCCCGAGACGGTGAGCACTGATTATGACACGTCCGACAGGCTCTATTTCGAGCCTCTTACGGCTGAGGATGTGCTGGAAATCCTCCATGTCGAGCGGAGCAATGGCACGCTGAAGGGCGTGATCGTGCAGCTTGGCGGGCAGACGCCGCTCAAGCTTGCTGCCGCGCTCGAGGCGGCCGGAATCCCGATCCTCGGCACTGCGCCCGACAACATCGACCTTGCCGAAGACCGGGAGCGTTTCGCGGATCTGATCAACCGGCTTGGCCTCAAGCAGCCTGAAAACGGCATTGCCCGCTCGGCCGCCGAGGCGGTCAAGGTGGCGACCCGCATCGGCTATCCGGTTCTGATGCGGCCAAGCTATGTGCTGGGCGGCCGTGCCATGGAAATCGTCGATACCGAGGCGCAGCTCGAAACCTATATCCGCGAGGCTGTCGTTGTCTCCGGTGACAGCCCGGTGCTGATCGACCGTTATCTGCGCGATGCGGTCGAGGTCGATGTCGATGCCATCGCCGATGGCGAGACTGTGCATGTCGGCGGCGTTCTTCAGCATATCGAAGAGGCGGGTGTCCATTCGGGAGATAGCGCCTGTTCGCTGCCGCCTTACAGCCTTGGCAGCGACATCATTGCCGAGATCGAGCGCCAGACCGCGATGTTGGCACGCGCGCTCGATGTGCGTGGGCTTATGAACATCCAGTTTGCGGTCAAAGACGGCGAGGTGTTCCTCATCGAGGTCAATCCGCGTGCCAGCCGCACCGTGCCGTTCACTGCCAAGGCAACGGGCATCCAGTTGGCCAAGGTCGCAGCGCGCGTTATGGCGGGCGAGCCGCTTTCGAGTTTTGATCTCAGGCCACGGAACAGCGGCCAGCATATCGCCGTCAAGGAAGCGGTCTTCCCCTTCGCCCGCTTCCCGGGAACCGACCCGGTGCTCGGGCCGGAAATGAAATCGACTGGCGAAGTGATGGGGATCGATGCCGATTTCGCCACGGCCTTCGCCAAGGCGCAGCTGGGCGCGGGCACCGTGCTGCCACAGTCGGGGACCGTTTTCATCAGCCTGAAGGACAGTGACAAGGCGCTGATCATCCCGGCGGCAAGGGACCTTGTGGCGCTCGGGTTCAAGCTGATCGCCAGCGACGGCACGGCCAGGGTGCTGGCCGAGGCCGGGCTTCCCGTCAAACGGGTCAACAAGGTTGCCGAGGGGCGCCCGCATATCGTCGACCGGATCAAGGACGGTGACATTGCGGTCATCTTCAACACCACCGAGGGCCTGCAATCGTTGAAGGATAGCCAATCCATTCGCGCATCAGCGCTTTATGGGCGTGTGCCCTATTTCACGACCGCAGCTGCAAGCATTGCATCGGTGGCGGCAATCGCGGCGCTGCGCCGCCAGCCGCTTGAAGTACACCCGTTGCAGTCTTATCATCATTAGCCCGGCATCCGATGTGCCGGGGTGATTACCGGCTGGAAATTCACTTTTGTGAGGCTTGCGAAGCCGGGGCACTATTTTCAGGAAGGTTGAGTGAATATTCATGGCAACGCTAGACAAGGTGCCGATGCTGGCCAGCGGACATGCGATCCTCGTGGAGACGCTGCGTCGCCTGAAAGAGCAAGAACGCCCTGAAGTGGTCGAGGCCATCGAGGTTGCACGCGCGCATGGCGATCTTTCGGAAAATGCCGAATATCATGCTGCCAAGGAGCGTCAGGGACAGATCGAGGCGCAGGTCATCGACCTTGAAGACAAGCTGGCGCGTGCTGTTGTCATCGATCCGAAGTCGCTGTCGGGCGACAAGGTCGTGTTCGGCGCGACCGTGCATCTCATCGACGACAATGACAAGAAGATCACCTATCAGATCGTTGGCCAGATGGAGGCAGATGCCCGGGCCGCGCGGATCAGCTTCAATTCGCCGCTTGGTCGCGCCCTGATTGGCCGCCGTGTTGGCGACGAAGTCGAGGTCAATACCCCTTCGGGGGATCGTTTTTATGAGATCGAAAGCGTCGAGTTCATTTGAACCTGCGTGACGCCTCCGGGGTGGCATGAAACCGTTCAAGCCGCCCAGTCCGCTCGCCACCAACAGCCTGATTGGCCTGTGTGTGGCGGTGCAGGGGGCGCTGCTCATTGGTGGCAGCAGCTTCGGAGCGTCGGTGATCTATGCCTATGGGCTTGTGCCTGCGCGCATGAGTGCGGCCATCGCCGGCATCGCGCCGCCATCGAGCGCGCTGCCGACGGTGCTCACCCACATTTTCCTGCACGGCGGGCTGATCCACCTCGCGCTCAACATGGTTTTTCTGGCCTGGGTCGGCCGCTATGTCGAATGGGTTGCGGGGCGCGTCGGTCTTGTCAGCCTGTTTTTGACCGGTGGCTTTGTCGGCGGCATCGCCCAGATTTCTGGCGGCACCGCAAAGCCCGACGCCGGTGATTGGTGCGTCGGGTGCGATTGCCTGCGTTTTCGGTGCCTATGCGGTCATGTTCGCCAAGAGCCGGGTCCAGCCGCGACGGATTCTCGGGGTCAGCGTCTCGGGCGAGACACTGACTGCGCTCTGGTATGCGGCGAGCTGGATTGGCTTGCAGCTGCTGGTCGGCATTGCATTTGCCGAGCCGGGCGGTGGGCTGCTCGGTGGTGGTATTGCCATCTGGACTCACATCGGCGGTTTTCTGACCGGTCTTGTTCTGGCGCGCCGCTGGGGTCGCGGCCCCAAGATCGATCTCTGACCCGCGGCGATGCGCGCCGCCGTTTGCCACGACCTGACGGCCGACCGGAGCGGGCTTCGCATCCATGAGGACTGGCCGGAGCCGCCGCCGCCCGGCGCCGGCGAGGTGATGGTCGAGATCAGCGCGGCTGCGCTCAATTTTCCTGATCTGCTGATGCTGTCAGGCGGCTATCAATTCCGCCCTGACCTGCCCTTTGTCGCGGGAACCGAAGGGTGCGGCCGTGTTGTTGCCGCGGGGGACGGCGTGGGGCTATCGGTCGGTGCGCGGGTGATCGTTTCGGCGCGCGGCGGCCTCTTTGCCGAGCGCGCGACCGTGCCGGCGACGAGTGTGCGGGCCGTTCCCGCCGGGCTTGATGATCCCGAGGCCGCCAGCTTCACGGTCGGGGCGCTGACCGCTTGGGTCGGGCTGGTCGATCGCGGCCGGCTGGGCGCGGGGGAGCATGTGCTGGTGACCGGGGCCGGCGGCGGCATGGGGCTGGCGGCGGTCAAGCTCGCGGTGCAGCGGGGTGCCGAGGTCACGGCGGTTGCATCGCAGCCTGACCGTCTTGAAGCCGCTGTTGCAGCGGGGGCGCACAGGGCCATTCTGATCACGCGGGAGGCGCCCGTGATTGCGGCCCACGATGTCGATCTGGTCTTCGATCCGGTCGGCGGTTCGCTCACTCTTCCAGCGCTGAAGTCGCTGCGCCGCGGCGGGCGCTATGCCATCATCGGCTTTGCCGGCGGCCATGCACCGTCGCTGCCGCTCAATTTGCCGCTGCTGGGGGAGATCGAAGTCATCGGTGTGCGGGCGGGCGAACAGGGGCGGCAAGACCCTGCCGCAGGTGCCAACGCAATCCGCATGATCGATGCGCTGGCGGCTGAAACCAGGCCGGTGATCGGCCTGTCCGTGCCGCTCGCGGAGGCCGCAGAGGCCTATGCCGCCATGGCGGAGGCGCGGCTGATCGGAAAGGCCGTGATCAGGCCTTGAGCAGCGCGGTATCGATCGGCAGGCTGCGCAGCCGCACCCCTGTTGCAGCGAAGATGGCATTGGCCAGTGCGGGCGGAGTTGCAGGATAGGCGGGTTCGCCAAGCCCGGTCGGCGGATTGTCCGACAAGACAAATTCAACCGAGACCGGCGGGGCATCGGGCATGCGCAGCAGCGGATAGCTGTCGTAGTTGCTCTGCTGGATGGCGCCGCCCTCTAGCGTGATCGCCTGGCCGAGCGAAGAGCCGATGGCGTCGATCACCGACCCTTGAACCTGATTGCGCGCGCCCGAGGGATTGACAATCTGGCGGCCGATGTCGCCCGCGACCCAGGCCTCCTTGACCGTCACGTCGCCGGCCTCGGCGACCGCGACATGCATGGCGGTCGCGAAATAGCCGAGGTGACTGTAGTGAAAGGCGATGCCAAGCCCCTCTCGGGCCGGAAGCCGGCGACCCCAGCCGGACATGGCGGCCACCTTGTCGAGAACCCCGAGGGCGCGACCAGCGTTATAGCCCCGCGATTGGCCTTCGGCCGCGACGATTCGCGGCGCGCCGAGCAGGGTCTTGCGGAAGGCGAGGGGATCCTGCCCCGCCAGATGGGCCAGCTCGTCGATGAAGCTCTGCATGACAAAGCCGAAGCCGTTGTTGGCGGGCGCGCGCAGAAAATTGGTCGGCGCATCGAGATCGAGCACGGTCGCTTCGCAGCGGAAATCAGGCACAAAGCGGGCAGGGAACTGATTGGCATCGATGCCGGCGGCCCGGCCGAATTCGCCCTTTCTGCCGACACTGACGAAGTGGTTGGTCCAGCCTATGACCCGTCCTTGGGCATCGAGCCCGGCTTCAAGATGGTGCCAGCCTGCGGGGCGCAGATTGCCGCGGGTGATGTCGTCTTCACGGGTCCATATGAGCTTGATCGGCACGCCGGCGGTCTTGGCGATCATGGCGGCCTCGACCAGCGGCTCTGAGGTCAGGCGACGGCCGAAGCCGCCGCCGCTGCGGGTGAAATGAATGATCACATTCTCGGGCGCGATCTCCAGCAGCTTGGCGATGCTGGCGCGGGCAGGCTCGGGATTCTGGGTGGGCGCCCAGAGCTCGACCTTGCCGCCTTCATAACGGGCGGTGCAGTTCATCGGCTCGAGCGGGGCATGTGCAAGAAAGGGATAATGATAGCTGGCCTTTAGCCGCTTTGCCGCTTTGGCCAGCGCAGCGTCAGGGTCGCCCTCGCTGTAGATGGGCTTGCTGCCGCGCGCGCTCGCCAGCGCCATCGCCTGTTCGGCGAGGCCGGCGGTGCTCTGCGAGGCGCCGGCATCCCATGTCACGTCAAGCACTTCGCGCGCCTTGATCGCAGCCCATGTGTTGTCAGCAATGATGGCAACACCGCCAGCAAGCTCATAATCATTATCATTGCCGTCGAGCTGGAAGGCGCCTTGGACCCCTTTGAGCGCCTTTACGGCGTCGAGATTGGCGCTGCGCGGTTTGCCGCCAAAGGTTGGGCATTTGACATACATGGCGATCTTCATCCCCGGCACCACGGTGTCGAGGCCGAAGAGCGGCGCGCCGGCGACGACCTTGCCATTGTCCACCCCGGTGTGGGGCTGGCCGATGATCTTGAAGTCCTTCGGGTCCTTGAGCGGGACGGTCTCGAGCGCGGGCAGCGGACGACGGGCAGCATCTGCGGCGAGGCTGGTATAGCTGAGGCTCTGGCCCTTGCCATGCACCATGCCGCCGCTGGTGGTGAGCGCCGGGACCGGCACGCCCAGCCGCTCACTGGCGGCGTCGAGCAGCATCTGGCGGGCGGCGGCGCCGGTCTGGCGCATGCTTGTATAGAGCAGGGCCGTCGCCATTGAGCCACCGGCAACCTGACGGCCATAGATCTTGCTGTTGGCGAGCGCCTGTTCGATTCGGATATCGACCCAGTCGACATCCAGCTCCTCGGCGATCAGCATGGGAATCGAGGTCTTGATGCCCTGGCCAATCTCGGGATTTTGCGAGACGATGGTGATGCCGTCAGGCGCGATCTTGACAAAGGCGGTCAGCATGGCCGGCGTATCTGCAGCGCTGGCCGGGCCAACGCCGAGCCAGAGGCCGCCAGACGCGAGCGCGCCGCCCAGAAGAAGCTGACGACGGTCGAGCAAGACGTTCATGCCAGGTCTCCCGCGGCTTGCTTGATGGCGGCGCGAATGCGGAGATAGGTGCCGCAGCGGCAGAGGTTGCCGGCCATGGCCGCGTCGATATCCTCGTCACTCGGTCTGGGTGTTTCGGCGAGCAGGGTTGCGGCCGACATGAGCTGGCCGGCCTGACAATAGCCGCATTGCGGCACATCAGCAGCAATCCATGCGGCCTGCAGGGCCCGGCCCACAGGGCTTTGCGCGAGCGCTTCGATGGTCGTGACCCTGGCGGTGCCGATGCTGCCGATGGGGGTCTGGCAGGCGCGCACCGGCTGGCCGTCGAGATGGACGGTGCAGGCGCCGCACAGCCCGGCGCCGCAGCCGAATTTGGTGCCGGGCAGCCCCGCCATGTCCCGCAATGCCCAGAGCAGCGGCATCTCCGGGTCCGCGTCGAGTGTCACAATCCTGTCGTTGATGGTGAGTTGCATCAGTCGTCCCCTTGGCGGCTTGAGAATAGCGGCGGAGACAGGCGCTGGCTAGGTTCCGTTGGCGCGGTTGAAGCGCACGGAGCTGACCAGTGACAGGCCGATCAGCCCCGCGCCAATGAGGCCGGTGACGGTTTCGGGGATATGGACGATGACATTGGCGAACATGACGACGGCCAGCGCCAGAATTGCCCAGAAGGCCCCGTGTTCGAGGAAGCGGAAGCGGCCCAAAGTACCCTCGCGCACCAGGGCGATGGTCATCGAGCGCACGAACATGGCGCCGATGCCAAGCCCCAGCGCGATGACGATGAGGTTGTTAGTCAGCGCAAAGGCACCGATAACGCCGTCGAAGGAGAAGGAGGCATCGAGCACTTCGAGATAGAGGAAGGCGCCGAGCCCGGCGCGGGCGGCGGAATCCACGGTTCCGGCCGGCGCCTTGAGGGAGCTGCTGATCCATGCGACCGCGAAGAAGGTGAAGATGCCGAACATGCCGCTGAAGAAGAATTCACCCGATTTTTCGGGCGGCAGTTGCTGTGCCACGGCATAGAGCGCGGCAAGGACGATCATGATCTCGGCGGCTTCAAGGTCTGCCAGGCGACGCAGGGGGCGCTCGATGACGCCGATCCAATCATGTTTCTTGTCGGCATTGAAGAAGAATTTCATGCCCACGAGCATGAGAAATGCGCCGCCGAAGCCCATGATGCTTTCATGTGCGTCCGTGACGATGGCGGCATAGCGTTCAGGATCGTTGAGGCTGAGCTGCACGGCTTCTACGGGACCGAGCTGGCCGGCGATGGCAACGATGAGCACGGGGAAGACGATGCGCATGCCGAACACGGCAATAATGATGCCCCAGGTCAGGAATCGGCGCTGCCAGACCGGGTCCATGTCCTTGAGCACAGTGGCGTTGACCACCGCATTGTCGAAGGAAAGCGAGACTTCGAGCACGGAAAGCACGATGCAGATCCAGAGAATCTGCAGCATCGGCGCCATGCCGCCCTGCACGAACCAGCCATAGGCCGCCGCCGCGGCGAGGCTGGCGACGGTGAACGCGATCGATCCGGAGAAGTGTTTCAGCATGGGACTGGCAATTGCATGGGACGGAGATGGGGTACGCCTGAGTTAAAGACAATGCGCGGCTTAGCACCGGCGCGCGATTTGGCGAACGGATTCGGGAGGCTGCGCGGGCTCAGCCCGGGATCGGGAAGCTGATGCGACTGATATCGGCGCGGAAAAAGGGGAAATAATCCGGGGTTTCGAAGTGATTACCCGCCTCGACATGCATGGGAAGCTGGTAGCCCTGATGGCTCTGAAAGTCTGAAAGATAGCCGCCGAAGGGCTGGTATCGATAGTGTTTGGCCGGGTTTGCGTCGGTCCAGCGCTGGAAGCGGACAAGGCGCGGCTGGCCGTCCGCGTCCACCTCGATCTCGACACGCTGCTCAAGTCCGTCATGTGTGATGCAGACTTCAGCGGTGGCGTCATCGACCTTTGCCCAGCGCACGGCCTCGCCGGCAACGGCGGGGAGCAGGGCGGCGGGCGCCCAGAACAGGCTTTCGGCAACATAGCGGCCAAAGGCGGGATGGCGATGATCTTCATTGTCGCCGAAACGCCCGACCGGCACGAGACCGGCCATCCAGAAGCGTGTCCAGCGGCCGGAATCGGAGCCTGACAGGCCAAGCGCGCCGCTGGTTTCCATCTGCCAGACAAATCCATGCGGGGCCGCGAGGATCTGGCGGGCGCGCATTGGCTTTTCGTGCGGTGCGTCCTTGCGGCCCATGGCGAAGCTTCCCGTCATTTCCAGCGTGACGACGGGAAACAGAAGCGTGCCTTCGGTGATGGCGAAGGCGAAGAAGCGGCGCGCAGGCTCGGGCAGGCCACGCAGCATCGAGGCCTTGAAGCGCTTTGGCGTGCGCGGTTGCAGGGCGGCAAGGCGCGCCCATTCGGCCTGGTCATCGCGCTTGTCGGAACGGCGGAGCAGGGCCAGGCCAGCCACGCCCAGCGCGGCGATGGGGGCGATCATTGCCATGATATCCGTATATCATTGCTGGGCTTCTGGCTCCACCCATGGGCTGCTGACGAGATTAGGTTGGCTATTGCGCCGCGTGTTGTTCAGAATGGCTGAGCTGCAAAGGGGGACGCCATGAGCACCGTAGATCATGCCGATATCGTTCAGCGCGGCTGGGACGCCGTTGGTCGCGGGGACTGGGACACGCTGATTGCCGATTATGTGCCCGACATGGTCTTTGTCATGCCCGGGCAGAACGACGTTTTGCACGGCACGGCCGCCTTTCGCGGCGCGCTCGAGAACCTCGGCTCGGCATTGCCGCCGGGTTTCGAGATCGCCGGGCTTCGCCAGATTTCTGACGGTGATGAGGTTGTTTCCATCATGCACTGGAAAAGCGCCAGATGCCCGGGCAGCCAGCTGGCCGTGCTGTTCCGTTTTGCCGGCGACAAGATCTGTGAAGAGCGCTGGTTCATTGACACGGAACAATGGAAATCAGCCTTTTGATGGCTGTTCGCAGCAGGGCCGGCACCAGATTGGGGCTATGACTGTGGCGATAGCCTGATAGGCTGTCAGCAGCTGTTCGGGGCGTGAGGTCTTAGATGGTGCGGGTTCTTGGTGTTGCGTGTGCGGCCTTGATGGCGACGGGCTGTAGCGTGGAATCGCCGCGGCCGTCATCTGGCCTCTCGCCCACGCCTGTCCCCGCCCTGTCGCCCGCGCCCGTTCCCTCGCTTTCGCCCGCGCCGCCGCCCGGTTCGGTGCCCAGTCCCCTGCCGCCCCCCGCGTCTTCGGGATCGTGCAGCCTGTCAGCGCGGCAAAGCTGGGCGGAGGCGGAGATCAGGGAGTTCTATCTGTTTCCCGAGTTGTTGCCAGCGAGCGTCGATGCTTCGCGCTTTTCGAGCGTGCAGGGGCTGATCGATGAACTGACGGCGGAGGCGCGGGCGCAAGGCAAGGACCGCTTCTTCACCTTCATCACGTCGATTGCCGAGGAAGATGCCTTTATCGACAGCGGCGAGACGGCGGCCTTCGGCATTCGCATCCAGAGCGAGAGCAGCCCGGCGCGGGTGGTGGTGGCCGATGCCTTTGAAGGCGCGCCGGCGCTGGCCGCCGGCATTGACCGCGGCACGGAGATCCTGGCGATCGGCATCAATGAGGCGACCCTGCGCGACGTCTCGGCGATCATCGCTTCTGAAGGCACAGACGGGATCAGCGCGGCGCTGGGACCAGGAACGCCCGGCTTGCAGAGGGTGTTGCGCGTGCGCGCCCTTGATGGCTCGGTGCGGCTGGTCACGCTGACCAAGACGGTGTTCGACATCCCGCCCGTATCTTCGCGCTTTGGTGTCAGGGTGATCGACGCGGACGGGACGCGCACCGGCTATGTCAATCTGCGCACCTTCGTGGGCACCGCCGATCCGGCGCTGCGCCAGGCCTTTGCCGATCTGCGGCGCGAGGGCGTTCGCCAGTTCATCATCGATTTTCGCTACAATGGTGGCGGGCTGGTGCGTATTGCCGAGTTGATGGGCGACTTGCTGGGCGGCAACCGGCAGACCAGCGAGGTGTTCAATGAAGAGCGCTTCCGGCCCTCCAAGTCGGAGTTTGATTTCACCAAGCTTTTCGATCCGACAGATGAAAGCGTGTCCCCGCTCAGGCTGGCATTCATCGGGACGGACGCGACGGCTTCGGCCAGCGAGCTGGTGATCAATGCCTTCACACCCTATTTTCCCGATGCCAGCGTGCTGGTGGGCGAGAATACCTTTGGCAAGCCGGTGGGCCAGATCGCCCGCGACCGGCCGATCTGTGGGGACCGGCTGCGGGTGGTGGCCTTTGCCGGGCGCAATGCCGCTGGCCAGGGCGATTATTTCAACGGGCTAGCCAGCGAAGTGGCGGCGACGTGCGCGGCCGAGGATGATTTGCGCTTTGCCATGGGGGACCCGCGTGAGGCGTCAACCGCGCGGGCGCTCGATTTTCTGGCCGGGCGGCCATGTGCGCCGATTATCGGCGCACGCACGGCGTCTCTGAGCGGGGTGAGCGAGCGCCGGCGCGCGTTTGTGTTGCCCGAGACACCCGATGTCGTGTCGCGCGAGGTGCCGGGGCTGTTCTAGCGGGCTGCGTCCGGCGCGATGGGGGCGAGGAAATCGAGGATGGTGCGCCATTGGTGAAGGCGTAGTGCCGGGTCAGGGATGCTATGCGTCTGGCCGGGATAGGGCATGAACTGGAACGGCTTGCCGGCCTTTTGCAGCGCCGCGATCATCCGGGCGCTATGGTCGAAGACAACATTGTCATCGGCAAGTCCGTGCATGATGAGGAGCGGCCGGGCGAGGGCAGCTGCGTCTTTGGTGACATCGGACGCGGTGTAGGGGGCCATGTCGGTGGCGGGATTGCCGAGGTAGCGCTCGGTGTAATGGGTGTCATAGAGAGTCCAGTCGGTGACCGGGGCGCCGGCGATGCCGCGGGCAAACGCATCCGGGTGCTTTGTCATCAGGCGCAGCGCCATATAGCCGCCATAGGACCAGCCATAGACGGCGACGCGGGCGGAATCGACAAAGGTTTGCGACTTGAGCCAGGCAAGGCCAGCCATCTGGTCTTCGACCTCGGTGACCCCGACCTTCTTGTGCAGCGCGTCCCGGAAGCTGGTGCTGCGATGTGGCGTGCCGCGACCATCGACGCTGAAGACCGTCCAGCCCTGCCGCACGAGATACTGATGCAGCATCGTCCCCCAGCGGCGGGTGACGCGCTGGCTGCCCGGCCCGGCATAGACTTCGAAGAAGACCGGCGTCTTCTGTCCGCGCCTGAGGCCAGGGGGCTTTAACAGCTGATAGTGAAGCGGTGTGCCGTCGGCGCCGGGCAGGGTGCCATATTCGGGCAATACATGGTCGGCGGCGAATTCGGCATAAGGAGTTTCGCTGAGGGGATTGGCCGCAATGGCGGTCCGGGAGCCGGTGGTGACATCGAGCAGGTCGATGCGCGGTGGCTGGGCCGGGGACTGGCTGGTGATGAGCAGCCGGCGCCCCTGACTGTCGGCGACCGCTTCGGCCCAATGGCCATCGGGTGACAGGCGCATGGGCGGGCTGCTGCCATCGAGCGGGGCGGCATAAACGGCCTTTTCCAGCGGGGTTTCGCGGAAGCCGGTGAAGATGATGCGGCCGGCGCCGGGATCGACGGCCAGCAGGTCATCGACCGGCCAGTCTCCGCTGGTGATCTGGGTCTGGCGGCCATCCGCATGGAGGCGCCAGATGTGGCGGTAGTCGGAGCGCTCCGAGGCCCAGAGCAGGTCGCGCGTGCCGGGGACGGCGTGCAGCGTGTCGTGAAGATCGATCCATGTGGCAGAGGTTTCGGTGGCAATCGGCTTGGTGCGGCCGGTGGTCACATCGACATCGAGCAGCTCGAGCCGGGACTGGTCGCGCGGCTGGCGGACGATGACGAGGCGATCAGGAGCCAGCCATTTGACGCGGGCGAGGTAGATGTCCTGTTCGGGGCCGAGTTCGACGCTGATCGGCGGGGTCTGGGCGGTGGGATCGTGAAGGGCGAGGGAGATCATGGCGTTGCGCGTGCCGGCGAAGGGGTAGCGTTGCTCGGTGACGCGGGTGCTGTCGGCACCAATGGCGGCGCGCACGGCGACCTTGACGAAACGTTCCTCGATGCGGGTGCTGGCGATGAGCTTGTCATCGGGCGACCACCAGCTGCCGGTGCGGCGGCCCATTTCTTCGTCCGCCACGAATTCGGCCATGCCGTGGCTGACGGTGCCGCCGCCGTCGCGGGTGATGGCGCGGGCTGTGCCGGTTTCGAGATCGAGAATATGGAGGTTTTGCCCCTTGATGAAGGACAGGAAGCGGCCTTTGGGGCTGAGCTTGGGATCAAATTCGGTTTCCGGGGTATTTGTGAGGCGGCGGGGTGCGCCTTCGAGGGGGACGAGCCAGATGTCGCCATCAAGCGGCACCAGCACGGCCCGGCTGTCTGGCGCCCATTGATAACCGACGATGCCGCGCTGGCCACCGATGCGCAGCCGCTCGCGGCGCATCAACTCGGCTTCGGAAAGCTGGGCGGGGGCCGGCGATAACGCTTCGCTGTTGGCCAGCATGCGCTCTTGCCCGGAGACGGTATCGCGCAGCCAGAGGTCGTAGCGGAGTGCGTCGCTCTCGCGTGGCTTGAGCCAGGCCAGATGGGCGCCATCGGGCGCGATGGTGAGTGCGCGCGGCGTTGTTCCTGCGAGCGGCGGGTTGGCGAAGACGCGCTCGAGGGGGATGGGCTCGCCGGCATGGGCGGGCATGGCCAGGAACAGGGCGAGCAGCAGCAAGCGGATCATGGCGTTTTGGTGGCGGAATCGCAGCGGCGGCGCAAGTGCGGGGCGAGGGCTGCGGCGAGCAGGGACTTGATCAGCGCCCCGGGGACAAAGGGCCAGAAACCGCCAGCGAGCGCCGCATCTGGGTCGATGCGGGCGGCAAGCCAGAGCGTGCCGGCGGCGAGAATGACGGCATGGGCGGCGAGCATGGCGAAAAAACTGGGACGAAAACTGACCATTCCGGCTGCGAAGGGCATCGCCAGCAGATAGCCGGTTGTCGGCCCCCCAAGGCCCGAGGCCCCATTGGCGAGCAGCGGCGCGCCCAGGGCAGCGAGGCCGAGCCAGAGCATGACCGCAAGCGCCGCGCGCGCCGGGGGCAGGGCGGCGCCGACCAGCAGCACGGCGAACGACTGGGCGGTGAGGGGCACGTCGGAGAAGGGCAGGTCGATGGCGATCTGGCTGGCGAGAGCGAGGGCGACGACGGCGAGGACGATCGGCATGCTCTGGGCTTTGGCGGGGGGTGGCGGCTCTGACAAGAGCGTGCGATGAAACAGGCAAAATCTGGGGAGAGGGTGATGATCGAGATTCAGGTGGCACGAAACGCCATTGGCGAGGCCGAGGCGGTAACGCGGACGGCTGTGCTTGAGCCTGGCCAGGCTCTGTTTGCGGTCGAGCATTTTGCCATGACGGCGAACAATGTGACCTATGCCGTACACGGCGTGGACTTTGGCTATTGGAACTTCTGGCCGGCGCCCGAGGGCAAGGGGATTGTGCCGGTCTGGGGCTTCGGCCGGGTGGTCGAGAGCCGGGTGGACGGGCTGGTGGAGGGCGCGCGATATTATGGCTACTGGCCCATGGCGAGCCATGCGGTGCTGCAGGTGGGGAAGCTCTCGGCGCGCGGGTTCGATGATGTGAGCCCGCACCGGGCCGAGCTTGCGGCCGTCTATAACCGCTATGTGCCGGCCGATGACGCGATGGGGGATGAGGCGGTGCAGGCGCTGTTCCGGCCGTTGTTCACCACGGCCTTTGCGCTGGATGCAATGCTGGCCGAGCGCGAGGCGGTGCTGGTGCTGGCGTCGGCTTCAAGCAAGACGGCGCTGGGCCTTGCGATGCTGGCGCGCGCAAGGGGCAAGCGGGTGATCGGGCTGACAGGGGCTGCGAACAAGGGGTTCTGCCGCGACACAGCCTATTATGATCTCGTGCTCGGCTATGAGGAGGTCGAGGCGCTTGGTGAGGAACGCGGGCCGGCTGCTCTTGTTGACATGGCTGGCAATGGCCGGGTGAGGGCCGATGTGCACGCTGCGATGGGCGAGCGGCTGAGCGCGGTGCATGTGGTGGGCGATACCCATTGGGATGTTTTGGCAGCCGACCTGACGCAGGGACCGGAGCCGCAATATTTCTTTGCGCCGACGGTGATTGCCGAGCGGGTGGCGGAATGGGGTTCGGCGGGCTTTGAGGCGCGGCTGGGGGCGGCATGGGCGGCCTTTGCCGGCTCGCTTGGCTGGCTTGAAGTGCGGCGTGTTGACGGCACCCAGGCGGTGATCGAGGGCTGGACAGCGCTGGTTGAAGGGCGGATAGACCCGCGCCACGGTCTGGTAGCGGGGCTTGCGGCGGCCTGAGCGCTTGCTAGAAGTCTCGGTGTTTGGGGAGAGGGCGATTGGCGAGCAGGGCTGCAGCTGTGGACGCAGGGCTGGATCCGAAGCGGGACCGGCTGGTGATTGTTGCCTCGGCGCTGGGAACAGTGTTCGAATGGTATGATTTTTTCATCTACGGCATCTTGGCCGCGCTGCTAGGCAAGCTGTTTTTCACCACCGGCAATCCGACGACGGAACTTTTGTTCTCGCTGGGTGCCTTTGCGGTTGGTTTCTTCTTCCGCCCGCTCGGCGCTGTTCTCTTTGGCTATTTCGGCGACCGGATCGGCCGGAAATACACGTTTCTGGTGACCATCTCGCTGATGGGCGGCGCGACAGCGGCCATCGGCCTGTTGCCGACACAGGCGCAGATCGGGATCGCAGCGCCGCTGCTGCTGCTGTTTTTGCGCACCTTGCAGGGGCTGGCATTGGGCGGCGAATATGGCGGCGCGGCGATCTATGTGGCGGAGCATGCGCCGCCGGACAAGCGCGGCCAGTATACGAGCTGGATTCAGGCGTCAGTGGCGGGAGGGTTTCTGCTGGCCATTGCCGTGGTGCTTGGCAGCCGGGCTGTCATCAGCGAGGCGGATTTCGCCATCTGGGGCTGGCGGGTGCCGTTCCTGGTCTCGCTGCTGCTGTTGGCGACGTCGATCTACATTCGAATGAAGCTGAACGAGAGCCCGGTGTTCAAGGCGATGAAGGAAGCCGGGACGACATCGAAGAATCCGATTGTCGAGAGTTTCTCCGACCGGGGCAATATCGGCAATATCATGGTGGCGCTGTTCGGGGTCGCTGCCGGCCTGACGGTGATTTATTACACCTCGCAGTTCGGCACGCTCTATTTTTTGCAAAGCACGTCGCGGATTCCGGAAACACAGGCGCTGATCTTCATGGCATTCGGCGCGCTGCTGGCGGCGCCGCTTTATGTGGCGTTTGGCTGGGTGTCGGACAAGGTGGGGCGCAAGCGGCTGTTGCTGCTCGGCTACGCGTTGACGCTGGTGCTGATCTTTCCGCTGTTCCGGCTGATGGGCGATGCCGCCAATCCGGCGCTCGGCGAAGCGACCCGCGCAAATCCGGTGACGATCGAGCTGCCGGCTTGTGATTACAGCGTGTTCGGCAAGCCCGATACGGACTGTGAGCGCGGTCTGGCGTTCCTTTCGAAGAATGGCATTGACCATCGGAAAGCGAGTGCCGACACGGTGGCGCTTCAGGTCGGGACGCAGCGCGTCGAGGGCTTTGACGCGGATGCCTGGCAGGCGGCACTGGTGGCGGCGGGCTATCCGGACAAGGCTGACCCCGAGCGGGTCGATGGGCTGATGATCGTGCTGGCCGTGGCGGCGATGGTGGCGCTCTCGGCGATGACCTATGGGCAGGTGGCGGCGATTTTGGTCGAACTGTTTCCCGCCAAGGTACGCTACACATCGATGAGCATTCCTTATCATATTGGCACCGGCTATTTCGGCGGCTTCCTGCCGGTCATCTCGCAATATATCGTCGTGCGCACTGGTGATGCCTATGCAGGTCTCTGGTATACCTTTGGCGTGGTGCTGATGGCGCTCATCGTCTCCGCAATCTGGCTGCCCGAGACACGCGGACGGGATATCTCAGGCTGATGGCCGGGCCGCTCGATGGCGTTCGTGTGCTCGATCTGACGCAGATCGTCTCGGGGCCGATGGCAGCGGCGATGCTGGGCGAGCAGGGGGCCGATGTCATCAAGCTCGAAAGCCCCAGCGGTGACCCGGTGCGCGCGATGGGGCCGCGAAAGGGCGACCTTTCAGCGATGTTCGTCGCGGTCAATCGTGGCAAAAGGTCGGTGGTTGCCGATGTGAAGACAGCTGACGGTGCGGCGCTGCTGAGGCGGCTGATCGGCTGGGCGGATGTGCTGGTCGAGAATTTCCGCCCCGGCACGATGGAGCGGCTGGGCTTTGGTTGGCCGGTTTGCAAGGCCATCAATCCCCGGCTGGTGATGGTCTCGATCACCGGCTTTGGTGCCGATGGCCCCTATGCGAACATCCGCGTTTATGATCCCGTCGTGCAGGCCGTGAGCGGGATCGCGGCGGCGCAGACCGACAAGGAGGGCCGGCCTTCGCTGGTCAAGACGCTGATCGCCGACAAGGTGACGGCGCTGACCGCAGCGCAGGCGGCGACCGCCGCGCTGTTTCGGCGCGAGCGGACAGGACTTGGCGAGCGGGTTGAAGTGTCGATGCTGGCCGCGGCGCTGGCGTTCAATTGGCCGGAGGCGATGTGGAACCTGAGCTTTCTTGATGATGCGCCGCCTCAGATGCCGGCCTATGGCGCGCTGACGCGGCTTTGGCGCGCGGCTGACGGACAGGTGGCGATTGGCGCCATGCAGGATCATGAATTCGGTGCGCTGGTGCGCGGGCTGGGGCTTGATGCTCTTGCCGAAGACCCGCGCTTCGCTACCTCGGCTGGGCGGATGCGCCATGCAAAGGACTGGACGGGGCTGGTGGGGGAGGCGCTGGCGGCGCGCGATCTGGAAGCACTGATGGATGGCTTTGTGCGCGAGGGCGCGGTTGGCGGGCGCGTCAATCGCCTGGAGGACGTCTGCGATGACCCGCAAGTGGCCCATTCCGGCGCTGTCGGGGTGTTTGAACAGGGCGAGGCGGGGCTCATGCGCGGCGCGCGCGGGGCCGCGCGCTTTGGCGGCGCGGTGGCCGAGCTGCGCCCTGCGCCGCGCCTGGGCGAGCATGACGTGGCCGTGCGGGCGATGTTCGGCGAAGGTTAAGGCAGGCCATGGCCTGCTGGCTGCAGGCGAAAAGGGAGCAGCCGATGCGGGCATTGTTGGTTGTGGCGGCGGTCTGGCTGGCGGGCTGCACGGTGAAGGTCGATGAGGCGCTGTTGATGCCGGCGCCGCCGACGATGGGCAAGGACGGCATGCCATCGATGGCGGCGCTGCCGGCGATGCTCGCCGATGTGCCGCCCGAGGGGACGGTGCTGGAAAATGGGGCTGTGCTGAAGGTCTGGCAGCTGCGCGTGGGCAAGGCCGGCAAGGCGCGGCTGGGGACCATGCGCATCGTGCAGATCGACCGCACCGATGCGGCGGCGACGATCCTCTTGAGCGGCGGGCTGGGCTGGTTTGCCGGGCAGGCGCCGGTGGCGCGCGTGTCGGCGCTGGCAGCGGCGAGCGGGGCGGACCTGCTGATTTTCGAGCGGCCGGATGAGGACGGTGCTGCGGTCTGGCCGAGTGTGAAAACACTGGAGCGCGATGGGCCGCGGCTTGTGGCGGCGCTGCGCGCGGCCGGGCTGGTGGAGGGGCCGCTGATTGCCCATGGCTTTTCGCTGGGCGCGGCGCGCGCGGTGGCGCTGGCGGGCGGCGAACGGCCGGAGGAGCAGGTCGACGCGGTGATCATCGAGACCGCAGCCCCCGCGATGGGCCGGCTGGGCGAGGAGATGTTGCCCGGTTTGCTCAAGCCCTTTGTCAAGCTGCGCCTGGAGGACGAGCTGAAGCCGGCGGACTGGCGGCGCAATCTCAAGCGCGCGTCCGTTCCCGTGTTGCTTCTCGGCGCCGAGGGTGACCGCATCGCCACAACAGCGCTGGTGCAGGATTTCGCCCGCGTGTTGGTGCGGGCGCGGGTGCCGGTGTCGATGGTGACGGTGGCGGGTGGCCATGCGACGGCCAGCGAGAGCGCGCAGGGGTCAGCAGCAGTGAGCGACTTTGTCGCGATGGTCCGTCGCTGAGAGGGGTTGCGTGCGGGCTGGCGCTTTTCGCTGGCGCGGGCATGATAGCTAGGGATTCGCTGCTTTTGTCGCGGTGCCGTTGATGTGGGGGGATGATGTGCCCATATCTCGGGGCAAGTGGCGCTGCATGCGCCGGATAGGAGTTTTGAGATGAGCGATGAACCAGTGACCAACGAGACCAGCCCGAGCGGACCGGCGAAGCTGCCGGTGCTGCCGCTGCGCGACATCGTGGTGTTTCCCCAGATGATCGTGCCGCTGTTCGTTGGCCGGGAAAAGTCTGTGGCGGCGCTGGAGGCGGCGATGGCGGCTGACAAGCAGGTCTTCCTGCTCAGCCAGCGCGATCCGGCGGTGGAAGATCCCGCGATTGATGACCTTTACGATGTTGGCACGGTGGCGACCGTCTTGCAGCTGCTGAAGCTGCCCGACGGGACGGTCAAGGTGCTTGTCGAGGGCCAGGCGCGGGCCTCCTTGAAGGCGCTTGAGACGGCAGCTCCCGATGCCGACGGCGGTGAGACGGAGACCGGCGACGGCTATCTGCTGGCCGAGGTTGAGGCGCGGCCCGATGTGCCAGGCGCGCCGACCGAGGTCGAGGCGCTGCTGCGCTCAGCGGCGAAGCAGTTCGAGAGCTTCGTCAAGCTGAACCGCAAGACGGCACCCGAGATCGCCTCGCAGATCGGCCAGATCGACGATGCCGGCCGCTTTGCCGACACGGTGGCCGCCAATCTGGGCCTCAAGATTGCCGATAAGCAGGCGCTGCTGGCCGAGACGCATGTGATGAAGCGGCTTGAGGCCGTCTATGCCCATATGGAAGGCGAGATGGGCGTGCTTCAGGTCGAGAAGAAGATCCGCAGCCGGGTGAAGCGGCAGATGGAGAAGACCCAGCGCGAATATTATCTCAACGAGCAGATGAAGGCGATCCAGCGCGAGCTGGGCGACGGCGATGAGGACAAGGACGAGGCGGCCGAGCTGGAGGAGAAGATTGCTTCCACCCGGCTGTCGAAGGAGGCGCGCGAGAAGGCGCAGGCCGAGCTGAAGAAGTTCAAGGCGATGGCGCCGCAGTCTGCCGAGGCGACCGTCGTGCGCAATTATCTGGATGTCATGCTGGGCCTGCCCTGGGGCAAGAAGAGCAAGGTGAAACGCGATATCGTGGCGGCACAGGCCGTGCTCGATGCCGATCACTATGGGCTGGAGAAGGTCAAGGACCGGATCATCGAATATCTGGCCGTGCAGGCGCGCACGGCCAAGCTGAAAGGGCCGATCCTGTGCCTTGCCGGGCCGCCGGGCGTGGGCAAGACCTCGCTCGGGCGCTCGATCGCCAAGGCGACGGGGCGGAAATTCATTCGCCAGTCGCTGGGCGGGGTGCGCGACGAGGCCGAGATCAGGGGCCACCGGCGCACCTATATCGGCTCGATGCCGGGCAAGATCATCCAGAATCTGAAAAAGGCTGGTTCGTCCAACCCGCTGTTCCTGCTCGATGAAATCGACAAGCTGGGGCAGGATTTCCGGGGTGATCCGGCGTCCGCCTTGCTTGAGGTGCTCGATCCGGAACAGAACAAGGCGTTCAATGACCATTATCTGGAGGTCGATTATGACCTTTCGGACGTGATGTTCGTGACGACGGCCAACAGCCTCAACATGCCGCAAGCGCTGCTTGACCGGATGGAGATCATCCAGCTCTCGGGCTATACGGAGGATGAGAAGGTCGAGATTGCCAAGCGGCACCTTCTGTCCAAGCAATATGAGGCGCATGGGCTGAAGCCCGAAGAGTTCAGCGTCACAGATGCTGCCCTTCGCGACCTTATCCGCTATTACACGCGGGAAGCGGGCGTGCGCACGCTGGAGCGTGAGTTGGCCAAGCTGGCGCGCAAGAGCCTGCGGCGGATCCTGGAAGGCAAGGCGACCAGCGTTGTCGTGGACAGCGACAATCTGGGCGAGTTTGCCGGCGTCAGGAAGTATCGCTTCGGCGTGAGCGAGAGCGAGGACCAGATCGGCGCCGTGACCGGGCTGGCGTGGACCGAGGTGGGCGGCGAGCTGCTGACCATCGAGGCGGTGACCGTGCCGGGCAAGGGCGTTGTCAAGACGACCGGCAAGCTGGGCGATGTGATGACCGAATCGATTTCGGCGGCGCTCAGCTATGTGCGCGCTCGCGCGACCCATTATGGCATCAAGCCGAGCGTGTTCGAGAAGAAGGACATCCACGTCCATGTGCCCGAAGGCGCGACGCCGAAGGATGGGCCTTCGGCCGGCATTGCCATGGTGACGGCGATCGTCTCGACGCTGGTCGGTGTGCCGGTGCGGCGCGATGTGGCCATGACCGGCGAAGTGACGCTGCGCGGCCGCGTGCTGCCAATTGGCGGGCTGAAGGAAAAGCTGCTGGCCGCACTTCGCGGAGGCATTACCACCGTGTTGATCCCGGCCGAGAATGAGAAGGATCTGGCCGAGATCCCCGCCAATGTCACCGAAGGCCTAACCATCATTGCCGTGGGGCATGTCGATGAGGTGCTTGCTGTCGCGCTGGCGGCGCCGCTGGCCCCGATCGAATGGACCGAAGCTGATGAACTGGCAGCGCAGCCGGCCGTAGGCGGGCCGGGGCCGGCGGTGCGCCACTAGCGGCGCGGGCCCCCTAGGCAGGGCCGCTTGTTTGTGCAAACCTGATTCTTTCGTGATCGGGGGATGCATGAACAAGCAGGATCTTGCCGGGGTCGTTGCCCTGGAGGTGGGGGTGTCGCGGGAGACGGCGGCTGAGTTGATCGATGCCTTTCTGGGCCATGTCACCGAGGCGCTGGCACGTGGCGAGGAGGTTCGGCTGATGGGTTTCGGCAATTTCGTGGTGGCCGAGCGCAAGCCTTCGACCGGGCGCAACCCGCGCACCGGCGCGCCGATTGATTTGCCTGCCTGCCGCACGCCAAAGTTCCGGGTTGGACGAACGCTGAAGCTGGCCTGCAACCGATAGGGGGCTCGCTGCGGGGCATTGCTTGAAGGGCTTTACTTGGGGCCGGGGCTCGCCTAATCAGCGCGCTCCCGGCGCAGCGCGATGCGTGGCTGGCGGGGGCGCGTAGCTCAGCGGTAGAGCACTGCCTTCACACGGCAGGGGTCACAGGTTCAAACCCTGTCGCGCCCACCACAACCTTATTGAAATTGTTGATTAGCGCGAGAACGCTTTCCGGTTGGACGATGGCTGTGGATAGCCTATATTGAGTTTCGTAACAAAAGGAGGCTTGATATGGCCAAGACAAAGACAAAGACCAGCGCTGATATGGGCGTAGATTTGGGGATGGGCGATAAGCAGCGCAAGGAAATTGCCGACGGGTTGGCTGTCCTGCTTGCTGATACTTATACGCTTTATCTCAAGACGCACAATTTTCACTGGAACGTAACTGGTCCACAGTTCAACTCGCTGCACGCCATGTTCGAAGCGCAATATACTGAGCTGGCTCTGGCGGTGGACACGCTGGCGGAGCGCATTCGTGCGCTCGCCGAGCCGGCGCCGGGCAGCTATTCCGCCTTTGCCAGGCTCTCGACGATCAAGGAGGCCGAGGGCCTGCCGCCGGCCGAGGAGATGGTGCGGATCCTGGCCGAGGACCAGTTGGCCGTGGTGCGCACGGCGCGGAAGATCTTCCCGCTGGCCGCAGACGCTGGTGACGAGCCGACGGCGGACCTGCTGACGCAGCGGATGCAGCTGCACGAAAAGACGGCGTGGATGCTGCGGGCGAACTTGCCGGCCTGACACGCCACTCGGCGATCGGGACCGCCGTTCAGCTGCGGTCCCGATAGTTTCTTTCCCCCCAGTCGCGGTAGCTGCCGTCCATGACGGCGCGCCACCATGGTTCGTTTTCGAGATACCAGGCGAGTGTTTCGGCGAAGCCCTGTGCGAAGTCGCGTTGCGCTGCATAGCCCAGCTCGGAGCGGGCGCGAGTGCAATCAATGGCATAGCGCCGATCATGGCCGGGGCGGTCCTGCACATGGGTCTTGAGCGTGGCGCTTGGACGGCCGTGCGCGGCCGGGGCATCAGGAAAGCGGGTGGCAAGTCCGGGGTCTGAGGCAAAGGCGGCGTCGATGGCAGCGCAGAGCGTGTCGATGACAGTCAGATTAGCGAGTTCGGCACCGCCGCCGATGCAATAGATCTCGCCGACCGTGCCTTGCGAGAGGACCGCTTCGATGCCGCGGCAATGATCCTCGACATGAAGCCAGTCGCGGACCTGCTGGCCGTCGCCATAGATGGGCAGAGGCTTGCCGTGCAGGGCATTGAGCAGGAAGAGCGGGATCAGCTTTTCGGGAAACTGGTAGGGGCCATAGTTGTTGGAGCAGTTGGAGGTGGTCACTTCAAGGCCGTAGGTATGGTGCCAGGCGCGCACCAGATGGTCGGACCCGGCCTTGCTCGCCGCGTAGGGGCTATTGGGCGCATAGGGGGTGGTTTCGCAGAACGGGGGGTCGCCCGGCGCCAGCGTGCCGAATACCTCATCGGTGCTGACATGGTGAAAGCGGTGCGGCCGGCCGGAGCCCGCAAGCCAGACCGCGCGGGCGGCCGCCAGCAGGCTCATGGTGCCGATGATGTTGGTTTCGATGAAGGCGGCCGGCCCATGGATCGAGCGGTCGACATGGCTTTCGGCGGCAAAATGGACCAGCGTGTCGATCTCGCGGTCTTGCAGCAGCGCCTCGACCTTCTGCTGGTCGCGAATATCGGCGACGACAAGCTCGGCGCGGGTGCCGGCGAGGCTTTGTGGATTGCCGGCATAGGTCAGGCTGTCGAGGACGGTGATCCGGCAATCCGGCCGGTTCGCTTCGAGGTAGCGGACGAAATTGACGCCGATGAAGCCGGCGCCGCCGGTCACGAGGATGTTTGCGGGTGTCATGTCATCGCTTTCAGGCAGGCGCGCAGTTCCTCACGCCAGTGTCGCGGGATGCCGGCGACTGCCCATGTCGCTGATTTGTCGAGCAGGCCATAGGCAGGGCGCCGGGCTGGCGTGGGGTAATCGGCGGTTCCGATGGGCACGACGGGAACGGCGGTTTCGAGCAGGCCAAGGGCCAGCGCTTCTTGCTGAATGGCTACGGCGAAGTCATACCAGCTGGCACTGCCAGCGTCGGTGAAATGGTGAAGGCCGCGCGCGTTGGCGTCGATCAGCGACCAGAGCGCCCGGGCCAGGCTGTCGGCATGGGTGGGGGTGCCCAGCTGGTCAGCTACCACACGGACCTCGGGGCGTTCGCGCATCAGGCGCAGCATGGTGTGGACGAAATTGGCGCCCCGGCTGGCATAGACCCAGGCGGTGCGGACGATCAGCGCCTGCGGGTTTGATGCTGCCGCGCGCTCACCCGCATATTTGCTGGCGCCGTAGACGCTCTGCGGATTGGGACGCGCATCGGGCGGGATGGGGCTGTGGGCGGTGCCATCGAAGACGAAATCAGTGCTGACATGGACGAGCCGCGCCGGCAGGGCTGCAAGCCGGGCGACGGCGGCGGCGTTGATCTCATGTGCGCGCTCGGGCTCGCTTTCGGCCTTGTCCACGGCCGTATAGGCGGCGGCGTTGATGATGACATCGGGGCGCAGCGTGGTCATGGCTGTGTCGAGGCTGGTGGCGCTGGTGATATCGAGATCGGCTTCATCGGGCGCGCTGACACGGTGATGGGCGGGCGCGCTGGCCTGAAGTGCGCGCCCGAGCTGGCCGCCGCTGCCGGTGATGAGGATCTTCATGCAAAGACCTCGGCTGCGGTGAGCAGGGGCGCAGCCTGGTCCTTGGCTGACAGCGTGGGGGCGCCCTCCAGCGGCCAGTCGATGGCAAGCTCGGGGTCGTTCCAGGCGAGGCTGCGGTCGGAGGCTGCGTCATAGGGCGTGGTGACCTTGTAGAGAAAGTCGGCCGTATCGCTCAGCGTCAGGAAGCCATGGCCGAAGCCGGGCGGGATATAGAGCATGTCGAGCGTTTCATCGCTGAGAACAGTGCCGAACCAGCGGCCGAAATGCGGCGAGCTACGGCGCAGGTCGACGGCGACATCGAACACCGCGCCGCGCGCCACGCGCACCAGCTTGCCCTGCGGATTGGCCAGTTGATAATGCAGGCCTCGAAGGACGCCCTTTGTGGAGCGGCTGTGATTGTCCTGCACAAAGGCGAGATCGAGGCCGGCATTGGCGAAGGTCTGCGCGTTCCAGCTTTCGGTGAAGAAGCCGCGTGCATCGCCGAACACCTTGGGCTTGAGGTGAAGGACGCCCGGCAGAGGGGTCTGGATCACCTCCATCAGCGGCCCCCGCCAAGCTGACCGAGCAGATAAAGGCCGTAGCCGGACTTCTTCAGCGGCTCGGCGATGCGGGCGAGGTCTTCATCGCTGATGAAGCCCTGTCGCCAGGCGATTTCCTCGGGGCAGCAGATTTTCAGCCCCTGCCGCTCCTCGACGATGCGGACATAAAGGCCGGCATCGAGCAGCGAGCCATGGGTGCCGGTATCAAGCCAGGCGAAACCTCGGCCCATCAGCTCGACCGTGAGCAGCCCGGCCTCGAGATAGAGGCGGTTGAGATCGGTGATTTCGAGCTCGCCGCGTGCCGAGGGCTTGATGTCGCGAGCGAGCTTTGGGGCGTCGCCGTCGTAGAAATAGAGGCCGGTCACGGCATAGCTGGACTTGGGATGCTCGGGCTTTTCCTCGATGCTGGTGGCGCGGCCCTCAGGGTCGAAGGCGACGACGCCGTAAGCGCGCGGGTTGGCGACCGAATAGCCGAAGACGGTGGCGCCCTTGTCGCGTGCATTGGCGGCCGCGAGCAGCTCGGGCAGGCCGTGGCCGTAGAAGATATTGTCGCCCAGAATCGAGCGTGCTCGGCTGATTGCCGACAAAATCCGCGCCGATATGATAGGCTTGCGCCAGCCCGCCCGGCTCGGGCTGGACTGAATATTGGAAATTGAGGCCCCAGTCGCTGCCGTCGCCCAGCAGGGCGTGAAAGGCCGCTGCATCGGCCGGCGTGGTGATGATCAATATGTCGCGGATGCCGGCAAGCATCAGCACCGACAGGGGATAATAGATCATCGGCTTGTCGTAGACGGGCATCAGCTGTTTGGAGACCGATCGGCTTAGCGGATAGAGCCGCGTGCCCGAGCCGCCGGCGAGGATGATGCCTTTGCGTTTGGACATGGGCTTGCCTTTCAGGTTCGGCCTTGCAGCAGACGGCGGAGCAGGCCGGCGAAGCTGCGCAGCCGGCCGATGAGCGGTTCGCGGCGGGCCGCCGCTTTGACGCCGAGACCGAGGTAGACCGGGCGTGGGCGGCGGGCAAGCGCCAGCGCGGCGAGGCGGGCCGAGACCTGCTGCTTGCGGCGCGCCTGGTGCGGTTGCATCCGCTGGATGGCTTCCAGCGCCAACGGGCTGGTCGCAATGCGCCCGGCAGCGCGCGCTTGATCGAGAAGCGCCTGGCCGGCTGGTGTGCGGGCCATGATGAGGCTGCGGCCTTGCTGCTCCTCGAAGCTTGGATAGCCGCGCGCATCGCTGTCCCAGGCGTCGGCGCAGACGATATCGGCAGCAGCACCCACGGCATCGGCGCAGATCTTGCAGCGGAACTGGACGTGTTTGGAGAGGATGCTGCCCCAGCTGTCGGCATAGCTCATGTCGCGGCTGGAGCCGTCGCGCAGCGTGGCGGTGGCGCGGCCTGGCCAGCCGTCGCCGCGGTAGCGAAAGGCGGCGACCTCGCCCTCCGAGACGCCGAGATGATCGAGGATGCGGCGCGCCCCGGTCTCGGCGGGCACCCCAGCGCAGAAGAAGGCGAGCATCAGCGGCACTTTTTCGGAGATGCGGGAATTCAAACCGGGCGCGGGTGCGCAGCGCGGTCACATCGCAAGGCTTGCCGACAAAGGCGAAGCGGCCGGGCATGGCCAGCCATTCTTCCAGACGCTCGAGCGGTGCCGATGGCGCGTAGCGAGAGCCGGCGGCATTGTAGATGTCTTCGGCGCTTGTCGAGGGGCGGACCTGGTTGCCGAGCGGGTTTTCAGGATTGGCTGCGGTCTGGACGATGAAATCGACAAGGCCCGTTTCGAGCGCATGGACAAGCAGTGCCGACAAGGCCCCGCCCGATGACGCATGGTGGCGCAGCCGAGCGTCGGTGGCATGGCCGGTGTGAATGCTGTGGGCCGGCCCCCAGAGCGGATCGTCAAGCGGGGCGTTGCTGCACTGATCAACGAGCAGGGCAGGGCAACCGCTGGCGATGGCCGCCTCCTGCGCGCCGGACAGCGGCGCGTGCTGGACCGGGCGGAGATAACCCGGCGGCGCCATGGTCATCGAGATTGCCCCCGGCGCCAGCGCGGCACAAAGGCCGCAGCCTGAGCAAAGCTGCCCACGCTCGACAGCGGTCAGGCTGGCGGAGCGCTGAAGCTGGCTCACGTCTGCGCCTCGGCAAAGGCGGCGGCGAGGCCGGCGGTATATCGTTCGAGGCCGGCATCGATGATTGGCTTGGCGCCATCGATCTGGGCCTTGAGCTCATGTCGGTTGTCCAGGCCGGTCATGATCGTGTCGAGCGCAGCGTCTGTCGATTGGCCCTTGGCGTTGACCAGCGCTGTGTAGCCGAGCGCGTCGTAAAGCCCCTCGAACTTGCGGCTGTAGCTGACGGGCAGCACGGGGACGCCGGCTGAGAAGGCGGCGATGGTGGCGTGCATGCGCGCACCCACGAGAAAGTCCAGCCCTGAGATGAACGACTTGGCGTCCTGCGGGCTATTGGGCACATGGAGGCCGAGGCCGGGGTGGCGGGCGATCAGCTTCCTTGCAGCAGCGAGATCATCATCGACAGGCAGATCGGGCGCGATAACGTGGGGGATGAGTGTGATCCGCGTGTCTGGCCGGGCTTTGAGCGCGATGATGAGACGTTCCGTGAGTTCGGGATAGTCGTAGCCCAGCCCGTATTGATTGTTGCCGGCATAGCCGCCGCTCATCAGCAGGCCGGAGATGTTGAGGCCGACATGAATGCCACTTTCGCTCCGCGGGGCCTGTGTAAAGGGCATGGCGAAAGCGACATCAATGACCTGTGTGGCCCGGGCGTTGGGCGCCAGCTTGGCAAGGGCGTCCATGGAGAGCGCGTCACGGGCGTAGACATGGGTCGCACGGCGGCAGATGCTGGCGGCGATGGCGGTGTGCGGCTGGCGGGAAAATGGCCCGATGGTCTGCGGCGAGAGGATCAACGGCTTGCCAGCGGCCAGCACTGCCAATTTGGTAGCAACCATATAAGCGAAGCGCTTGTCAGGATATATGTCGGTAAAACTGTCTCCGGCGCTGATGTCGAGGATGATGTCCTGCCTCGCGATATCTGCCAGATAGCCACGGATCATGTAACGGCCGGTTATGGTCCTGTGTTCGATATCCGGGTCGCTGACATATCTGGGGCCGGGCTCGCGCGTGCCGATCAATGTGAAGCGGGGACGAACGCCGCAGCGATCAGCGGCCCGGCGCGCGAGCGTGAGATTCCCGACCGTCAGCGCACCGACACCTAGATTGGTTGCCGCCGCACTGTGCCAGACCAGGCCGATTGCTAAGTCCCTCATGACCCTGACACAATTTCGGCAGCCCCGGTTCAGTTCACAATGGCGCCGAGGGCGTCATCAGGATTGATCTTCTGCGCTTCGGGAGCCGGCGACGGCGTGACCGCGGCGGGCGCCTTCTCGGTTGCCGGAGCCTCAAGCAGTGACTGGTCGGGCTCGCCATAGCCTTCGGCGTAGACGATCTTCGGCTTGTAGCTCTCCTTCCACTTCTCGAGCTCGCTCGACAGGCGCTTCTGCACATTCTGCTGCTGCAGAACATTCTGTGCATAGGTGATGGCGCGCTCGCCGATGAACGGCTGGAGCTTGCTGTCGATGACATTGTTGATGAACACCACCGGGCCGATTGCTCCCTGGGGCTGGTCAATGAACATGAACGGCTCGGGATTAGGGGAATTGGTGATCTTGAGGATCTCGGTGGTCAGCTTGGGGTTGATGGTCAGCGTATCGACCTGCTGCGGGGCGCGGCGATATTCGATCTCATTGTCGACCAGGATCCGCTCGACCTCACCCATCGTCTTGGCGTCAGCCAATGGCAGGCGTTCGAGATTGTCCGGCCGGAGGAACTGGATCTGGTCAATCGCGAAAATTCGTCGCTCGGCAAAAACCTGCGGGTTCTCCTCGATGTATTTTTGCGCGGCTTCCCGGGTGGTTTGTGGAACCTGACCCTGGATGTCGGCTTGCAGCGCCTGAACGAGCAGGCCTTCTTCAGCGCGGACCTTGGAGAGAAGGAACTGCGGGCGATTGTCGAGTTCCTTCCCGCGCGCCTCTGCGGCCAGCATCTTGCGCTCGATGACCCGCGCCAGCGCGACCTGTTCAAGAAATTTGCGCGGCGTGTCGGCAGGGGCTCGGATCAGGCCGATTTCGGCGTTGACCTCATGGATGGTGACATCCTTGCCATCGACCGTGGCGACAACCTGTCCATCGGGAATGGCCGCGTCCTTCTCCCCGCACGCCGCGAGGGCGAGCGCGAGCGCAGCAATAGGGACGAGGTGAAGCTTGGTGGCAGTCATGTTGCTTCCTTTCAGAAACTTGATCCATCGAATTAGTGGGAAAATGGTCGGCGGAAAAGGGCGCGTGTGAGGTTGGCAGCTGCGGGTGCACGGCCTTGGAGTAAGTGACGAGATATGTAGAATATTGTTATAATTATATGAAATAAAATATAAAATTTATAATATCGGACTGTGAATGAAATTCTCGAACGTGTTAGCCAGTATTCTGAAAGCAAGCTGCGAGCATTTTTTTTGCTTGAAGAGCCTATGGTGCCTCCTTCCTTATGCCACACTACTGCATTCGCAGCGAACGCTGTTGTGAGAGGTCCGCCAGAATGGCGTTGATTACGAATAGCCCAGTCGATTTCTTCGAAATAAAGGAAATAGCTTTCCTCCATCAAGCCTACCCGGTCTATGAACGCCCGGCTGACTGCGAGGCTGGCACCCAGAACAAAATCACACTTGCTTGCAATGTCCGCAGGGTCAAAGCCGTCATGAACTGATGTTCCCGCTCCGAGGCTCCAACTGCGACCAGTGATCGGTTGAAAGCGGCTGCCACACAGGGCCTGAACTGTGTCGGGTGCGTGGTAATAGCGTACAACGGTGCCGCATTGGCCGACATTCTCAGTCGTTTCGAGCGTGGCCAGCAGGTTTGCGGGGGTTTCAGTCGCGACCACGGTGTCATTGTTCAACAGCCAGACATAGCTCACGGAACGGTCCGCCATGGCGAGCCGGATTCCGAGGTTGTTACCGCCCGCAAAACCCAGATTCTGATCACTCTCGACGAGAATGATCTCGTGCTGGCCTCGGTCGCCGGACGATTTCTCATCTTTCGGGACTTGCGCGGCCGCGTTGGCATTGGACGGAATGTCGGCCGAAGCCAGCCGCTGGACCGAAACGGGCTTGGGCGATGGCGGCGTGCTGAAGCGCGACATGGCTTCGCTGGCCGGGTTGGCGATGTCTTCGCCTCGGGACCATGCGAGGATATGTTCGGTCGACTGGTCTGCTGACGCATTGTCGACGACGATGATCTTCAGGCCAATCGAGCTCGCGAGAAGAGATTCGAGGCACTCGATCGTATCCCGCCAACGGTTCCAGTTGACCAGCACCACTGCAAGGCGCGCGCTCACGCTTTGGTCCAATAATCCTGCGCATCGTAGCTGGGCGCGCTCGCTGCCGACAGCCCGACACGCGAGCGCCACAGTCGCAATCTGGCCAGGACCGCGATCCCGCGCGCTCTATTGGCCAATCGACTGGAAGGGCCATCGAGGCGAGGGCTGGTGAGAAGCCGCAACGCGTCGATCGGTATCGAGGCAACCAGGGCGAGGCAGTACAGGCGCCAACGGATGAGCGAGCCGCCGTCGCGCTTCCGGTCCGCAAGATCATGGGCGATATGGCGCTGCCATTTTCGCTGGAGTTCAGCGAAGGTCGTGCCGACCGGGATGGTAGATCCGCATCGCTTCGACATAGCGAATGCGATAGCCCTTTGCGGTGGCCCGGTTCCCCCAATCCTTGTCTTCGGCGATTTCGATGCCACCGAAAGGCCCGACGCTTGCCAGGATGTCGGTCGTCATCGCGAGATTGCCGGTCCCAGAAAAGCCCATTTTCTCAATATACATGCGCTGCCGATAAGCGAAAACGGCTTCATAGGCCTCGATGCCAGTTAGGTGATGGGGGTCAACAAACCCGATGCGAACATCGCCGCCGACAATGGTGTTGGCTGGCCCATGGTCGAGGGCGTTCAGTGCAGCTTGCAACCATCCGGGCGCGGCCGTGCAGTCGGCGTCGATGAACGCGAGGCGCGAGGCGCGGGCGGCGGCTGCGCCGGTGTTGCGTGCGAGGCCCGGCCCTGGCCTCGGCTCAGAAAGAAAGCGCACATCTGAATGCCGCGCGGCGATGTCGGCTGGAAACCGGGCGGAGTTATTGTCCACCACGATGATCTCGAAGGAGCCGTGGTCGATTTCCTGGCTCTTGACGGACTGAAGGCAACGGTCGAGCGCCGCAGGCATCTGAAAATGGGGAATGACGACAGAAATTCGCGTTGCTTCTTCAGTTGTTGGCGCACGCGGACCTGTTGACGGGGGTCCTTGGGCCGGGTCGTCTCTGTCAGTCATTTGTGAGGCGGGCGAGAGCGGCCGAGATGAGCAGCAGCGAGGAAACGCCCGGATAGGCAAAGCGGAAGCGCACCGCACCACCCACGTCGCTGCGCTCCAGCAGATCTTGCGGGCCGGAGAATTGCTTGAGTTCGCGCTCGACATAGGCCGGATTGGCCAGTCCGCCGACGGCATTCTTGCCAAGCTCGGTGATCACGTCGTCGGCGCTGAAGAAGCCATCGGCCGAGCTGCCGGCGCGGGCGGCGGCGATCAGCAGCGGCCAGTTGGCACGCGCTTCCTCGCGGGCCAGATTGACCTGCACACGTCGTGGCAGCGATGCGTTCCAGTCAGTCAGCACGCGTTCGACCGCGGCCCGGCCATGCGCCGCCGTAACCAGACGCGCTTCCTCATCCAGCGCGGAGAGGCCGGCAGCATGGGCAAGGAGCCGGGCAAGATAGGGCGAGCCACCTGCCATGGTGGTGATCATCTTCGTCGCGTCGTCGGAATAGCGCAGTTCCGCAGCTTTTTCGCCCAGCGCGATCAAGGCCTTGACTTCGGCGGGGGTGAGCGGCCGCATCGGCAGGCCGACGATGTTGCGCCGGATCGAAGGGGCATAGCCGATCAGCTCATCGAGATTCTGGGCAACGCCGGTGAGCACGAGCTGTACGCGCGCTGCACGGTCAGAGAGATTCTTGATCAGTTCGGCGACATCGCGGCGGAACTCGACATCGACCACCCGGTCATATTCGTCGAGGATGATCAGGACGCGCGTGCCTGTCACCCCGGCCAGAACATCGGCAAGTTCGCGCGGGCCAAAGTCCTCGGGCAGCATCGAATCGAAATTGTCGCCTTGTTCAGCCTCGGGAGAATTGGGAAGGACGCTGGCGTGATAGAGCCGAGGAATGCGCGCCAGAAAGGCGCGGAACATGCTGCTGAACTGCGCATCCGAGCCGCAGCTGCCATAAAGCACCAGGTAGCGGGCCTCGCGTGCGGTCTCGGCGAACACATGGGCGAGGCTCGTCTTGCCGATTCCGCGCTCGCCGTAGATGACGACATGGACGCGGTTCTGTTCGATGGAGGTGATCAGCTGCGCCATGGCGTCGTGGCGGCCGGCGAAAACTTCACGGTTGATGACCGGCTGCGAGGCACCGAGCGTGTCGCGTAGCGCCAGTTTGCGACGGACGATTTCGCTGGTGCCGCTGGTTTCGATATCATCAGACGCGCTGGCGGTGAAACGGGGCAGGGTGGTGCGAGAGGGCGCGTCGAGCGGCTGGTTCCAGAGCTCATCGAGAAAGGCCGGGCGATCGAGCTGCGGTGGCACCATGGTTTCGATGTCGGCAAGCGGCGCGTCGCCGGTGCGTCTGCCGTCGCCATCAACCGCGACGGCGTCCTCCGTCTTGACCTCGTTGTCAGCAGAGGTGTCAGCCTCGGAGCGGAGCCAGCGTTTCCAGCTCATTGTTCGTCATTTCCTTCATGCTTTCGGCGGTCAGGAACGCCCTGTTGCTGTCCGTCTTTCGCCTATCTCAGCCCGTTCAGCAACCGGTGAAGGCACGAACCGGCCCCCATTTGATCGACATGTGCGGCGGATGCATGGAAAAACAGGGTGGTCGGCCTGACCTCTGCAGCGTGCGTGCGTTGCGGTATCGAAGGCAAGGGTGTAGCAGCGCGGACCTGTTTATGCTCAAGATTGTTATATATGGCAAGGCCAGCACGGTTGAGCGGTATTTTGTCAGGGGATTCCGGTAAAGTGACGGTAATGAGACGGTTAACTCCTGAGCATGCATCCGGGCAAGGCCGGACACCACCCATGGCGGCCATGCTCGCGCTTGCGCTTGGGTTCATTGCGACCCCGGGCTTTGCCCAAAGCAGCTTTTCCAGCGACGACCCTCCGATTGCGCGGTCCGGCTTCATTACCGTCCCGCAAGTGATTGGTCGCGGTTACACGCTCAACGCGTCGGTTGTGTCCCGGGTTGACAGCAATTTCCAGCGCACCGGCGGAACAGGCACGTCTGCAGTCCGTATAACACCGCTGGTTCAGGCCGGAATTGGCACGCTGCTCGGAAGGCAACAGGTTTATGTTGGCGGTTCGCTTGGACAAGATGTGTTTATTGACAATTCCCAGTTCAACCGGACCCAGTTTCAGGTGGGCGGCGGTGCTGGGCTTTATCTGGGCTCGCGTTGCTCATTTAATGTCGGAACCCAATATGGCCAGCGTCAATTGTTGCAGAATGATGCTGTTGAGCTTGCTGATAACCTGATCAAGGATTTCGTGGCTGGTGGTGGCTTCCTGTGCCGCGGTCCGGTTGGTATCGGGTTCGGGACCGACGTGGTCTATCGGACGGTTCGGAATGGTCGTTCTCAGCGCGCATTGTTTGACTTTGACAGTCTCACCATTTCACCGCAGCTGAGCTATGCCTCTCGGCTGGGTGTCTTTTCGCTCGGCGCCAATTTCAGCAATTTCAAATACCCCAATCGCCCGATTTTGACGCCCGATGGTTTTTTCGAGGATGAGCTTGATGTTCGCAGCTTGCGGATTGGCTATTCGCGGCCGCTGGGGTCGCGCCTGCAACTGTCGGTGGGGCTGAGTGATTTCAGCACGACCCCCCGGCCCGATACGCAGCTGTTGCCGGATCCTGTTGGACCACCCGGCAGCTTGATCTCGGAGCCGAGGACAAGTGCGGGAGGTCTTGGATATGACGGTACGCTGACGGCGCAATTGGGTTCTCGCGCATCGATCTCGATTTCTGCTGATCGATCCTTTCGCGGAGGTGGCAACGTCGGCGCGCTGCAGACGCGTGCCGTGAACTGGGGCGTCGATGGCGACTACAGGCTGACCCGCTCGATCGCGGTCGGCGCGGGCGCACGGTTCTCGGACCTCGATTTCATCGACAGCTTTGCCTCGCCTGACGAGCCGCAGGCGCGGCGATCAAGCAAGATCCAGCGCTATTATGGCCAGATCAACTATTCACCAACGCCTCGATATAGTGTCGGGTTGGAAGTGGCGCATCTTCGACGGGAATCCGACCCCGAGATCTTTGCGTTCGAAAATACGAGTGTACTGCTGAGCATGCGGGTTCAATTTGGCCGATCTGGATGACGTGTGATCGGAGAATCTTCGTGTTTGCGGATTTGAAGGAGAAACAGTGATGAGACAGCTGCGGACTGGTTTCAGCGTCTTTTCTTCGTTTTTTCTGACAATCGCGCTTTTGGTCCTGTCCCTGCCGGCCATGGCGCAGACAAATGCGCCGGCCAGCGGGTCTCGGGGCTATGTCATCGGGCCAAATGATGGTGTGCAGATCATCATCTATGGCCAGCCAGAGGCGGGGGTCACGACGCGGGTCAAGGCGGACGGCACTATCGTGATGCCGTTTCTTGGCAAGTTGAAGGTTGACGGTCTCGACAATATCCAGCTTGCCGACCTGATTGAGCGGCAAATGGTTGCCGGTGATTTCCTTCGGCAACCGCTCGTCAATGTCGAGATCACGCAATATGTGAGCAAGACGGTCAATGTGGCGGGAGCCGTCACCAAGCCGCAGATTCTGCCGCTTGATCGGCCCTACCATGTCCTTGAGGTTCTGCTGCAGTCGGGTTGGACGCGCGCCGACAGCGCTGACTATATCTATCTCAGGCGGCCTAGCCAGACAGAGCGGCGTCTGTCGGTGGAGGGGTTGGTACGAGGCGACACTTCGGAAAATCCGTTGGTGATGCCGGAGGATACGTTGTTTGTGCCGACCTCGGACAAATTCTACATTTCTGGTGCAATCGCCAGTCCTGGCGTCTATCCGATCGTGCCGGGCATGACCATCGAACAGGCGATCGTGACGGCAGGCGGCGTCGGCGCAAATGGTTCGAAGGGCAAAGTCGGGCTGATCCGTGGCGGCCAGGAGACATCCGTCGAAACCACCGAGAAACTGCAACGTGATGACCTTATCGTGGTCAAGGAACGCTTCTTCTGATGTGCGCTGCTCTTAACAGGTTGATGTCATGAGTCTGATCCAATTTCTCAATATCCTTCTGGCCCGGCGTTGGATCATCGTGACCTCCTTCGTCACGACCATGGTGGTTGCGATTGCTGTCGGATTTTCCTTGCCGGAGCGTTACACGGCCAGCGCGCGAGTGCTGATGGACATCATCAGGCCCGACCCGGTGACGGGTCAGATGGTGGGTGGCCGTGACCCGCGCATGTTCATCCGCACCCAGATCGAGCTCATTCAAGACTTCCGTGTTGCCGCCGACGTTGTCGACCGGCTTGGCTGGCCGTCCAACCCTGCGGTCATCGCTGCCTGGCAGGAAGAGACCGGCGGCGTGGGTGACATCCGCCGCTGGGGCGCGCAGCGGATCATTGACGATACGTCAGCCAGCCTGGTGGCTGGCTCCAATATCCTCGAGATTTCCTATGATGCGCCAACGCCTGAGGCCGCGCGCACGATCGCGTCGCTGCTGCGGACCGCGTACATTGAAGGGAGCTTGAGGTTTACCACCGACAGTGCCGGACGAAATGCCGAATGGTATCGCAATCAGGCCGAGCGGGCCTTGTCGGCGCTCAAGGCGGCGGAAGCGGCCAAGGCACGCTTCGAGCGCGAAAATGATCTCGTCATGACAGCTGACGGCGAGGCGGAGTCGGCGAAGCTCGCCTATTTGCAATCGGTACTCATGGAGGCCCAGACCCAGCGGAGCTCGCAGGCCTTTGTCGCGGCCCAGTCGGTCTCGACGTCGCCGGTGGTCAATCAGCTCAAGATGCAGCTGACGACGCTGAGCGACCAGATGGAGCAGGCCGAGAGTACGCTTGGCACGGCGCATCCCCAATACAAATCCATGGCGTCGCGCAAGGTGCTGCTTGAGGAGCAACTCAACCGCGAGATCGCTGTGGCACGCGCCGCGGGTGCGGCCCAGACCGGCGCATCGAGGCAGTCTGTCGCGCAGATCGAGGCCGAATATGAGGCGCAGAAGGCCAAGGTCCAGAGCATGCGCGGCGTTTTGGGCGAGCTTGCCCAGCTCGACCGTGAGGTCGAACTGCGTCGCAATCAGTATCAGGGGGCGGCCGCGCGAGAGGCAGAGTTGCGCCTGGAAGCGAACGTCTCGGAAGGACAGCTTGTCGTGCTTGGCGATGCCATCGGGGCCAATACGCCGTCCTTTCCAAAATGGCCGCAGATCATCGGCCTTTCAGCCGTGTTCGGGCTGGGTCTCGGGCTGGCTCTGGCCCTTGCCGTAGAGCTTCTGGCGCGCCGCGTTCGCTCGCCGGAGGACCTTCGCTTTGTCAGCGGCGCGCCGGTTCTGGCGGTGATTTCGGACGTCAAGGCATCCCCATGGCGTGACCGTGGCCGGCGCTGGCTTGCAAAGCGCGGGCTGGCAATGGGCAATCTGAGGCCTGCGGAGTGACTATGGACGACGGCAAGATGCCTTCCGATGAGGCCGAGACCTCGCCCGGGGATGTGAAGAAAACCGTCGAGGACGGGCCTTTGTGGCTTTCGGATGCGCAGCGTGAAGCGATCGCCGAGACGATTGGCGGTGCGCCGCGCTCTTCGGTCGAGGGTGCGAATGTTGACGATGAGCCATCGGCTGGCGGGGCGTCAGACACGTTGGATGATGCGGCTCGGGTCGAAGATTTGGCTGGCCGCGAACTGTCAGGTGTGGCTGCGGTCGAGATCGACGATGGGTCGCTGGATGCCGATGAGCCGCTGCGCGAGGTGTTGTTGCAGCTGGGATATCTGACCATCGAGCAGGCGGAGCGGGTTCGGACCCATGCCGCGCAGCGCGAGCTGGAGTTTGACAGGGCAGCGCTTGAGCTTGGCTATATCACGCCCGATGATCTGGACCGCGCACGCGAGCTTCTGATCACCTCGATGGCCCAGCGCGGCGGCGCGCGCCGGCCGGTTTCTGATGAGCTTGTCGTCGTTTCCGAGCCGCTTGGGCTTCGTGCGGAATTGGTGCGGCTGCTGCGCACGCAGGTGATCGCCCAGCATGTGAAGGCCGGGCGGCGCGGGCTGGCGACGGTTTCTGCCGTGCCGGCGGCTGGATGCAGCAACCTTGTGGCCAATCTGGCCGTGGCGCTGTCCCAGGTCGGCATCAAGACCCTTCTGGTCGATGCCAATCTGCGCGATCCGCGCCAGCATGAGATTTTCGGGCTGGACCGGGATTCGCCGGGCCTTTCGACCTACCTCTCAATGAAGGTGACGCGGCCGGAGCGCGTGGTCCAGGCCAATGTCCTTCCCAGCCTTGCGGTCATTACCGCAGGCCCGGCGGTGTCGCGGCCGCAGGAACTGCTCTCGTCACGTCGTTTTCGCGAAGGCGTCAACATGCTGCTGCGCGAATATGATCTGGTATTGTTCGACACGCCGCCGGCGAACAGCAGCGCCGACGCCCTGACCATCGGCGCTGCGGCCGGTTATGTGATGGTCGTGGCGCGCCGCGACCATGGCTTCTTCAAGGATATCTCGGTTCTGGTCGAACAGTTGCAGGCATCACGCTGCAAGGTGATCGGATCGGTACTGAACGAGTTCTGAGCATGGCCAGTGAGGCGCCTCAGCCCATGGTCGCTTCCCCGTCGCCTGGTCGGCTGGACTGGCGGGCGCTGCTCTCTGGGCATTGGTTCGTGTTTCTTGGTGCCGCGGCGATGATTTTTCCCACCCTTTATGGGATGGCGCGCGGCCCCTGGTCGCTTGAAAGCGGGGTTCATGGGCCGATCGTGCTCGCCACGGGACTTTGGCTGATCTACGGGCGTCTTGACGAGATCAGGGCGCGGATGCAGCCCGGCGCGCCATGGTTGACGGCGGTTGCCATGGTCGTTGCAATCGCTCTCTATGGGTTTGGCCGGGCCTTCGACTTCATGGTCATCGAAGTTGCTGCGATGCTGCTGGCGCTGCTGGCGGTTGCGCATGCCTATATTGGCCTCGACATGCTCAAGCGCCTCTGGTTCCCGATCTTTTACATGGGGTTTCTGATCCCGATTCCGGGCTTTGTCCTTGATGTCGTGACCCAGCCGCTCAAGCTGTTCGTGTCCGAAGTGGTGACAGGCGCGCTGGCCAACCTCGGCTATCCGATGGGTCGGCAGGGGGTGACGATCTTTGTCGGCACCTATCAGCTTCTGGTGGAAGATGCCTGTGCCGGGCTCAATTCGCTGGTCAGCCTGTCCGCGATCGGGCTGTTCTATGTCTACATGCTGCGCGGCTCAAACTGGCGCTATTCGCTGCTGTTGCTGGCGCTGGTCGTTCCTGTCGCAGTGGCGGCCAATATGGTCCGGGTCGCGGCTCTGGTGCTGATCACCTGGTATCTCGGCAATGCGGCGGCGCAGGGATATTTGCACAATTTCGCGGGCATGGTGACCTTTGTCTCGGCGCTCCTGCTGATCTTTCTCGTCGATAAGATATTGACTCCGCTGCGCAACGCACTCGCAGCGCGCGAAGGCGTGCCAGCATGAACCGGCGCGACCTGCTGATGGGTGGCGGCATGCTGGCGGCCGCCGGCACGGCCTTCGCACTGGCGCCACGTGAGCGGCTGGTGTTGTTGGCCGAGGACCAGACGCTCGAAGCGATTGTGCCCAGTCAGATTGCCGACTGGCAGGATCGGCCATCGGACGCGTTCATCCTGCCCAAGACGCCGGGCAGCCTTGCCGACCGCCTCTATAATCAGACACTGACACGGCTCTACGTGTCCGAGCGCGGGCTGCCCGTGATGCTGGTGATTGCCTATGGCGCCGTGCAGAATGACCAGTTGCAGCTTCACCGGCCCGAGGTCTGCTATCAGGCCGTGGGCTTCAATATCCGGTCGTCCGTGCCAAAGGCGCTGCCGCTGGGGCGCGCAGACCTGCCGATGCGAGCGCTGGAAGCGGTTTCAACCACAAGGGTCGAGAGCATTCTCTACTGGACGCGGATCGGCGATGACCTGCCTACCGATGGCGGCTCGCAGCGTATGGTCAAACTGCGTCAGCAGATGGCCGGCTACCTGGCCGACGGCGTGCTGGTCAGGATGTCGAGCGCGGTGCCGGCGTCGGATGCGGTGTTCGACGAACTGGCGCGCTTCGCCGAGGCGATGGTAGGCGCGATTGCGCGCGAGGACCGGGATGTGCTGATCGGGCGGCAGTTGGCGGGGGAGCTGGCGTGAGCGGCGCGTCAATCCTGCTGGTCAAAGGGTTTGAGCGCAAACCAGATGAAGGCCAGCGTGGCCCCGCCAGTGGCGACCGCGGCCAGATGATAGAGGCTGTCTTCAAGCTTGATCGCCTCATTGCCAAGATAATTGGTCACCGCGCAGCCGACCGAGGCGAGCAGATATTGCCACAGAAAGTCACGCGGTTCCCCCTGGGAGCGCTGCAGGAAGAGGACGATGAGACCGGCAAAAACAAGGATTGTCAGCCAATCATAGGGTGTTTCCATCGAGACGACCTTTTGGTGAAGGCATTGTTTACACCGAAGCCGGCAGTTGTGGCCATCGCTTTTGCGCCATTGCGAGGCCGCTTGTGATGGAAATGGGGTCGATCCGGCCCGACAAGCCGGTGGTTCAGGTCAGCAGGGCCGGCAGCGTTCCGTCGGGTCGGCCAGGGGTGCCGCTGGAGCTTGCGGTGTTGCTGGTCCGGGTGCTTGAATTCGCTGCCGCGCTGGCGTCCGGCTTTCTCGCGGCATCGTTTGCCGGTGTTCTGGAGGGCGAACAGTTGGCGCTCTATGGGCGTGCCGTTCTGCTCGGGGCGCTGTGCTTCGCTACGCTTGCCGAGACCATGGGCTGCTATGATCTCGACGCGCAATTCTCGCTGCGCACATTGTGGCGACGCCTCGCGGCCAGTTGGGCGCTGACGGCGCTGTTCCTGATCACGCTGGGCTTCTTGCTCAAGGTGTCGGGCGAAGTGTCGCGTGGCTGGGCGCTTGTCTGGTTTGGTGGCGGCGGAGGTACCTTGCTGCTGGGCCGCGCGGTGTCGACAGTCTGGGTGCGCCGCCTCAAGAACCGGGGCACGTTCAACCAGCGCGTGGCGATCTTTGGTGCTTCCGTCCAGGGGGAACGGTTCGCCCAATATGTCCTCGGCAACCCGCGGCTGACGATTTCGCTGGTTGGTTTCTTCGATGACCGGGCGCGCGACCGGGTGATGAGCGCGCCGGCCGGGCTGCCGCTGCTTGGCAATCTGACCCAGCTCATCACCATGATCAGGGAAGGCAAAATCGATCAGGTGGTGGTGGCGCTGCCATGGTCGGCCGACGCACGGCTGCAGCAGGTCGTCAGTCGGCTGGCCCTGACGCCGGTCCGGATCAGACTGGCGCCGGACATGGCTAGTTTCGCCTTTGCCAAGCGGCCGATGGTGCTGCTTGGCGATTTGCCGGTGATGACGGTGTTCGAGCGTCCGATCTCGGGCATGGATGCGGTGCTCAAGCGGGCGGAAGATCTGATGCTGACGATGCTGATCATGCTGGTGGCGGCGCCGGTGATGGCGCTGACCGCTCTGGCCGTGAAACTCGATTCGCCAGGGCCCGTGCTGTTTCGCCAGCCACGCGAGGGGTTCAACAACAAGCCTTTCGAGGTGCTGAAGTTCCGGTCCATGTATGTCGATCATGGCCAGCGCGAGAATATAGAGCAGGCCAGCCGGCATGATCCGCGCGTCACACGCGTCGGGCGCTTTATCCGGCGGACCAGCATCGACGAGCTTCCACAGCTGCTGAACGTGCTCAAGGGCGACATGAGCCTTGTTGGGCCGCGCCCGCATGCGCCGTCGACACGAGCCGGGGACCGGCTGTTTTCGGAGGTTGTCGCCTCCTATGCGGCGCGTCACAAGGTCAAGCCGGGGATCACTGGCTGGGCGCAGGTGTGCGGCTGGCGCGGAGAGACCGATACCGAAGCCAAGCTGGTCAAGCGGCTGGAACACGACCTCCACTATATCGAGAACTGGTCGCTTGGGTTCGATATCTACATTCTGGTCCGCACGCTGGGTGCGGTGGTGCTGAACCGCGACGTGTTCTGACGGGCGTGGCCGATTGGCAACAAGCGGGCTTGGATCGGCGTGGTTACGGTAATTAAATTAGCGTTCGGGCTTTTCAATGGACAGTATCTTGTCTAATGCCCCCCGGACAAGGATCGAATCGCGCCGTCGTGCGGTCTTGGTTCATGGTTTTGGTGAGTGGTGCGTGTGACTGAGGCGAGGGATATGAGCGAACAGACGCTGATGGCGAAAAGCAACCCGGTGCGTACCAAGGCTGACTGGGCGGCGATGCGCGCCGCCGTGCTCGCTGATCCGGGTGCATTTCACGGTGAGATTGCCTCGCGCAATCTGCATTGGCTGGTCACGCTCGCCGACGGATGCAAAGCGTGGCTGACGCGCGAGGGCGAGCGCTGGACCGGTTGGGACGCGGACACGATGGCGCCGGTCTCGGCGCCGCTGGGCGCCGATTTCGCGCCCTGGGACAAGGCCTTTGATGACAGCGACGCGCCCAATTTCCGCTGGTTTTCAGGCGGGCGCACCAACGCGGCGTTCAATGAACTTGATCGCCATGTGCTGAACGGCTTCGGCACAGAAACGGCAGTCATTTTCGAGGGTGACCGCTGGGACATGGCGGAGGACGGCGGCCGCGGTGCGCCGGTCGATTGCTATCGTATCTCGCGGCGGCGGTTGCTGCTGGAGGCGACGAAATGCCAGCTGGCGCTGAAGGCGCTGGGGCTGAAAGCCGGCGACCGGCTGGCGCTGAACATGCCCAACATTCCCGCCCAGCTGTTCTGGAGCGAAGGCGCCAAGCGGGCAGGCATCCTCTACACCTCGGTGTTCGGCGGCTTTTCGGACAAGACGCTTTCGGACCGCATCGACGATGCGGGCGCACGCGTGGTCATCACCGCCGATGGTGGCTACCGCAATGCGCAGATTTTTGCCTTCAAGACGGCCTATACCGACCCCGCGCTCGACAATTACGTGCCGGTCGGCGTGGCCATGGACCTGCTGTCGGCGCGGCTCAAGGGCGATGATCTTGAGCTGAGCGCTGACGACGCCTCGGTGATCGAGGCGGCCGTGCGCACCACGCTCAAGGGCGAAGTGACGGTTGAGCGCGGCGACGTGATGCGCGGTGTTGGCCGCGCGCTGGCCGAGCTTGGCAATGAAGGCCGGGTTGATGCGGCCGCTGCAGCGCGGGTGCGCATCGCGGTGGCCGAGGCGCTGGTGGCGACACCCGAGCGGGTCGAGGCGGTGGTCGTGGCGCGGCATACGGGCCAGCCCGATATCGTCTGGCGCGACCGCGATGTCTGGAGCCACGAACTTACCGACAAGGCGCTGGCGGCGATTCTCGCGGCCGCCGGCCTTGCCGATCTCGCAGCACTTGAGGCGATGGACGATGTGGATTTTGTCCGCGCCATCTGGAAGAGCGCGCCGCCGCTTGCCGTCGATGCCGATTATCCGATGTTCTTCATCTATACCTCTGGTTCGACGGGCAAGCCCAAGGGCGTTGTCCATGTGCATGGTGGCTATGCCGCCGGCATCGCCGAGACGATGAAGGTGGCGTTTGATGCGCGGCCGGGTGACACCATCTATGTGGTCGCTGATCCGGGCTGGATCACCGGGCAGAGCTACATGATGTCCGCGCCGCTCCTGACCCGGGTGACGACGTTGATCGGCGAAGGCTCGCCGGTGTTCCCGCACGCCGGGCGTTTTGCGGCGATGATCGAGCGGCACAAGGTGACGATCTTCAAGGCCGGCGTCACCTTCCTCAAGTCGATCATGACCGACCCGCAGAACCTCAAGGATTTTGAGGTCTATGACCTGTCGGGCCTCAGGGTCGCGACCTTCTGCGCCGAGCCGACGTCGCCGGCGGTGCAGGCTTTTGGCATGGACCATGTCACGCCCACCTATATCAACAGCTATTGGGCGACCGAGCATGGCGGCATCGCCTGGACACATTTCTACGGAAACACCGATTTTCCGCTTGCCGCTGACGCGCGCACCTTCCCGCTGCCCTGGATCGTCGGAGATGTCTGGGTCGAGGACGTGGAAGGGCAGGGCGGTGCTGTGGCCCCGTTCGCCCGCGCAGATGGCGGGGTGAACTGGCGGCGGGCCGAGGCGGGCGAGAAGGGCGAGATCGTCATCGCCGCCCCCTATCCCTATCTGGCGCGCACCGTCTGGGGCGATGCCGGCAACTTCCGGGTCGAGGACGGCAAGGTCGTGGGCGGCTGGAAGGGCGATTTCTCGCGCTGGTCGGACGGCTATTGGGGTCGCTGGAAGGGCGTCTGGGCCTATACACAGGGCGATTTCGCCGTGCGCCACGATGATGAGGGCTTTTCGCTTCATGGCCGCTCCGACGATGTCATCAACGTGTCCGGGCACCGCATGGGGACCGAGGAGATTGAAGGCGCGATCCTGCGGGACAAGGCGCTCGATCCTGGCTCGCCGCTGGGCAATGTGCTGGTGGTGGGCGCGCCGCACCGGGAAAAGGGCCTGACGCCGCTGGCATTCGTCACCGCCGCTCCCGGCCGCACGCTGACCCGTGACGATTTCCGTCGTCTGTCCGATCTCGTGCGGGCCGAAAAGGGCGCCGTGGCAGTGCCCGGCGATTTCATCGAGGTGACGCAGTTTCCCGAAACGCGTTCGGGCAAATATGTGCGGCGCATGGTCCGCGCAGTGGTCGAGGGCGCGCCGCTGGGCGACGTCTCGACGCTGCGCAATCCGGAGAGCATCGATGAGTTGAAGCGGGTCATCGATGCCTGGCAGACCAAGCAGAAGCTTTCGGACGATCAGCAGATCTTCGATCGCTACCGCTATTTCCGGGTGCAATATAACAATGTCGCGCCGGGTCGGAAGGTCGCCACCGTCTATGTCACCAATCCGCCGGTCAACGCGCTCAACGAGCGCGCGATCGACGAGCTGGTGATCGTCGTCGAGCATCTGGCGCGCCGTGATGATGTTGCCGCCGTGGTGTTCACGGGTGACGGCACGGCCTCTTTCGTGGCCGGCGCCGATATTCGCCAGTTCCTCGACGAGATCCACACGGTGGAGGAAGCGCGCGTGTTGCCCAACAATGCGCAGCTGGCCTTCGCCAAGATCGAGCAGATGAACATGCCCTGCGTGGCTGCCATTCAGGGCGTGGCGCTGGGCGGCGGCATGGAGTTCGCGCTTGCCTGTCATTTGCGCGTTGCCGAGCGCCATGCGCGCTTTGGCCAGCCCGAAATCCGGCTGCGCCTGCTGCCCGGCTATGGCGGCACCCAGCGCCTGCCCCGCCTGCTGGCTGACCGGCGCGGACCCGAAGGTCTGCGCGACTCGCTCGATCTCATCCTCGGCGGCCGCAGCATCTACGGCGACGCCGCACTCGGCATCGGGCTGATCGATGCGCTGGCGACCGGCAGCGAGGATGCGCTGGCGATGGCGCATGCCGAAGTGCGCGAATATGTGCGCCACGGTGACCAGAGCCAGCTTGGCCGGCGCTGGGCCGAGCGCCGCAAGGCGGTGAAGGGCAGCTGGCAGGAGCCTGGCAGCTCCGACCTCGATGAAGCGCTCGCCGATGACTTCGTGCAGCGGATCATTCGCCAGCTCGACTGGGCTGGCCGGGGCAAGGCCGGTGCCCGCGCCATCGAGGCGATCCGGACCGGCTGGACCAAGGGCCTGACGGCCGGCCTCGCGCGCGAGGGGCAGCTCTTCGCCGAAGCCGTGGTCGATCCCGAGGGCGGCAAGACCGGCATCCGCGAGTTCATGGACAAGAAGTCGCCGCCGCTGCCCGTGCGCCGCAACGGCGTCTATATCGACAGCGAGCATGAGGAGAAGGGGCGCCGGCTTGAAGCGGCAGGCGAGCTGCTGCCCGTCGGCGCGCCTTTCTTCCCCGGCGTGTCGGCGATCCCTGCGCATCAATACGCCTTTGGCATCGCGCGCGACGCCGATACCGGGGCGCCGCGCTTCGGCGAGCCGGCCACGCATGAGCGCGAGCTGATTGTGCCGGTGCCGACGCCGGAAGCCAATGAGGCGCTGGTTTATCTCCTGACCTCGGAAGTGAACTTCAATGATATCTGGGCGTTGACGGGAATTCCTGTCAGCCCGTTTGATGGCCATGAAGAGGATGTCCAGATCACCGGCTCGGGCGGACTGGCGCTGGTGGCCGCACTCGGCAGCGAAACGCGCGCCCAGGGGCGGCTCAAGGTCGGCGATCTGGTTGCCGTCTATTCGGGCACCTCGGACCTGCTGTCACCCGTGGCGGGCCGCGACCCCATGTATGCCGATTTTTCCATTCAGGGGTATGAGACCAAGACCGGCAGCCATGCCCAGTTCCTCGCCGTGCAGGCGCCGCAGCTTCACCCGATTCCGGGCGATCTCACGCTGGAGCAGGCGGGCAGCTACATCCTCAATCTCGGCACCATCGTGCGCTGCCTGTTCACCACGCTCGAGATCGTCGGCGGCAAGACCATCTTCATCGAGGGTTCGGCGACCGGCACCGGGCTTGATGCGCTGAAGACCGCCAAGGCCAGCGGCCTCAATGTCACCGGCCTGGTCTCCAGCCCGGCGCGGGCGGACTTTGTCAAGGAACGCGGCGCGGTTGGCGCCATCGACCGCACAGAGCCGCGCTTCAAGGCGCTGTTCACGCCTGTCCCCGATGGCAGCCGCGCCGACTGGGCAGCCTGGGAACAGGCGGGCCAGCCGATGATCGAGGAATATCGCCGGCTGAACGGGGGCAAGCTGGCGGACTATGCGGTCAGCCATGCCGGCGAAACGGCCTTTCCGCGCACCTTCCAGATGCTGGACGAAGGCGGCGTGCTGGCCTTCTACGGGGCCTCGTCCGGCTATCACCTGAGCTTCATGGGCAAGGCCGGCAGCGCCTCGCCCGAAGCCATGCTGGCGCGCGCCGGCGCACGCGGCGGCGAGGCTGTGCTGATTTTCTACGGGCCCAATTCGCGCGCGCTTGCTGATCCGATGGGCCTTGAGATGATCGAAGCGGCGCGCGGCATTGGCGCGCGCACCGTGGTGGTGACCACCACCGATGGCCAGCGCGAATTCATCCTCTCGCTCGGCTTCGAGGATGCAGTGGCGGGCGTCGTCAGCCTTGAGGCGATCAAGCGGCGCGAGGGCGCGAACTTCGACTGGCCCGACACCATGCCCCGCCTGCCAGTGGCGCGTGAGGATATCGAGACCTTCCGCGAGGCCGTGCGCGAGTTTCAGGACAAGACGCTGAAGCCCTTTGGCGGCGCTGTCGGCAAGCTGCTCAGGTCGGCCGACAATCCACGCGGCAACCCGGACATCATCATGGAGCGGGCCGGGCAGGACACGCTCGGCGTGACCACGGCGCTGGTCAAGCCCTTCACCGGGCGTGTGGTCTATGCAGAGGACATGGCCGGCCAGCGCTACAATTTCTACGCGCCCCAGGTCTGGACCCGGCAGCGGCGGATCGTCATGCCAACGGCCGAGATCCGCGGCACCCACCTCTGCAACGCCTATGAAGTGACGCGGATGAACGATCTGGTCGCCGCTGGTCAGCTCGATGTGACCGAGCCGACGGTGGTGCCCTGGGAAGGGCTTCCCGAAGCGCACCAGAGCATGTGGGACAACCGCCATGCGGGCGCGACCTATATCGTCAACCATGCGCTCCCGGTCGCCGGTCTGCGCAGCAAGGATGAACTGTTCGAGGCCTGGGCGGCCTTGGGGGAGAAGTGACATGGCAAAGACTGTGACGATCGAGCCGGACAGCGGCACTTTGGCAGCGCGCGCGGGCCGGCTGTCCGGCAAGGTGGCGGTGGTGACCGGGGCGGCCGGCAATCTCGGCCAGCAGATCGTGCGCCGCTACCTTGAAGAAGGCGCGCATGTCGTCCTGACCGGCCGCGACCGCGCGCGGACCGAGGCGGCTATGGCAGCAGCCCTTGCCGAGACCGGCGCGCCGGCAGATCGCGCGATGGTCGTGGTGCTTGACGGCGCCAATGCCGAGAGTGTTAGGGCGGGCATCGCCGAGGTGGTTGACCGGCATGGGCGCATCGATGTTCTGGTCAACAATGCCGGCTCGGCCGGGCCAAAGCAGCCGGTCGACAATCTGCCGCTTTCGCAGGCGGACCTCGAGGCGCTGCGCGCAGCAGGCAGCAGCGACACCGAGACGGTGGGCGATGCCGCGCGCAACATCATGGTGGTGGCGTGGAATCTGGTTCGCGCGGCCGCCGGCGCCATGGGGCCGGGCAGCTCGATCATCAACGTTTCGACCATCTTCAGTCGCACCGACTATTATGCAAGGGCCGCCTACACGGTGCCCAAGGCGGCGCTCAATGCGCTCTCGCGGCGCCTCGCTGTCGAGTTGGGGCCGCAGGGCATCCGCGTCAATCTGCTCTTCCCCGGCCCCATCGCGTCAGACCGGATCCGCACCGTGTTCGCTGCCATGGACAAGCTGCGCGGCGACGCGGAGGGCGGCACGGCGGCCCATTTCTTCGGGCAGATGGCGCTGGCCCGCCCGCTTGACGGCGCGGCCCCGGTCAAGACCTTCCCGTTGCCCGCCGATATTGCCAACACCTGCGTGTTCCTCGGCTCGGACGAGAGCGCGGCCTTTGCCGGCCATGATTTCGAGGTGACGCATGGCATGCAGGTGCCGCGCGAGAGCAGCGCCGCCTATGTCTCGCGGCCCACGATGCGCACCATCGATGGCGGCGGCCTCGGCGTCCTGGTGTCGGCCGGCACGCAGACCGCGGACGCGGTGGCGCTGGCGCAGGTGCAGGCGGGCTACGGCGCCGATGTCCTGCTGGCGATGCACAGCGAAGCGGCGGTGGACGAAGCGCGCGAAGCGATTGGCGATGATGACCGGATCATGGTCGCCTGGTTCCCGCGCCACGATCATGAGGTGATGGACGCCGCACTTGCGGCCTTTGCCGAGGCCCATGTTCCCATCACCGGGGCGCTGGTCCTGCCGACCCGCCCGGCGGGTTATTTCACGGGCGCGCTTTCGGAAGCCAGCGATGCGATGGTCGAGCGGTTCGTCGATGACGAGCTGGAAGGCAATATCGCGGTGGCCCGCACGCTCAGCCGCTATTGGAAGGGCCAGCCGCGGTTGCTTCACGACCCGCGCTTCGTGTTCATCTCCAACGGTGATGACGGGCAGGGCAATCATTATGCCGATCTCCTGCGTGCGGCGCAGGAAGAGCTGATCCGTGTCTGGCGCGATGAAAGCCAGGTCGATGTCGCCCATGGCCGCCGGGTTCAGCGCGAATGGGGCAACCAGATCGTGCGCACCACCAATGCCGAAGGCGAGGCGCTGGCCTTTGCCGCGGGACAGGCCGCGCGCATCGTTCTGAAGGAACGGCGGATCGAGCCGATCAACCTGCTGCTGCCGGCCTCCATCGCCGAGGCCACCGGCGCGCGGCGGGCGATGGCGGGCGAGGCCGAAAACATCACCGGCCTGCACCGCGGCAAGGTCGCGCTGATCACCGGCGGCTCGGCCGGCATCGGCGGTCAGGTGGCGCGGCTGCTGGCGCTGGCGGGCGCCAAGGTGATGATGGTGGCACGCCGGGCGAGCGAGCTTGACGCGGCGCGCGACCGGATCGTCGGCGAAATGGAGGATATCGGCTTCTCCGGCGTCGAGCGGCGGGTGCGCACGCTTGCCGATGTCGATGTCGCCGACATGGACAGCCTGAAGCGCGCCTTTGAGGCAACCATCGAGGCCTTTGGCCGGGTTGATTATCTGATCAACAATGCCGGCGTTTCGGGCGCGGAGGAAATGGCGGTCGATATGGACGTCGAGGCGTTCCGGCGCACGCAGGCGGCCAATCTGGTCTCCAACTATGCCCTGATGCAGATGGCCGTGCCGCTGATGAAGGCCCAGGGTTCGGGCTATATCCTCAATGTTTCGAGCTATTTCGGCGGCGAGAAGTTTCTCGCGGTCAGCTATCCCAATCGCTCGGACTATGCCGTGTCGAAAGCCGGCCAGCGGGCGATGGTGGAAAGCCTGGCGCGGCATCTCGGGCCTGAAGTGCAGATCAACGCCATTGCACCGGGCCCGGTGGATGGGGACCGGCTGGCGGGCCTTGGCGGCAAGCCGGGTCTGTTCGAACGGCGCGGCCGGCTGATCCTTGAGAACAAGCGGCTGAATGCGGTGCACAGTGCGCTGATCAAGGCCGTGCGCCGCGGCGAGCCGCTGCCTGCGCTGCTCGCTCGGCTTGCCCGCAATGACACAGTGCAGCTGAGCCATGACAAGGCGGTGCCGGCGGAATTGCGCGAGCTGGCGCTGGCCTGCGCGCGCGAGGGCGACGAGACCTGCTGCTGGGACCGTTATCTGCTGACGCCGGCACTGGCCGAGAAACTGCTGAAGCGGCTCGCGCTCGGCGGCTATCTGCTCGGTGCCGATGACTGGTCGGCGCGTGCGGCCAGCGGGGACTGGCTGCTCAGGGTGCCGCCGGATGACAAGCCATGGCTGCCTGCCGCACAGATCGCCCGCGAGGCCGGCAAGGTGCGCGGCGGCGTGCTCAGCCAGTTGCATCTCGGCAAGATGCCCACCGAAAGCGAAGTGGCGCTGGCCACCGTCTTCTTCCTCGCCGACCGGGCGGTCTCGGGCGAGACGTTCATGCCGTCGGGCGGCCTCAACGTCGAGCGGTCAACGACCGAGCGCGAGCTGTTTGGCAGCCCCAAGAGCGAGCGGCTGGCGCAGATGAAGGGCAAGACGGTCTGGCTGATCGGCGAGCATCTGGTCGATCATCTGGCGGCCAGCGGCCGGGCGTTCCTCGATTGCGGCGTGGCCAGAATCGTGCTGCTCAGCGCCACCGAGGCCGGCGGCAAGGCGATCGCCGAGGCGATTGGCAGCAAGCAGGTCGAGGTGATGGCGGTCGGCGATGCGCTCGAGGCCGGCATGGACCGGGCGCTGGCGGCGCATGGCTGGCCGACAACGGTGGTCTCGACACCGATGTCGCCCTTGCCGCAGGCGCTGTTCGAAGGGCCGGCGCCGCTTTCTGGCGCTGGCTTCGCCGATCTGGTCGAGGCCAATCTCACCCAGCATTTCCGCGTCACGCGCAAGGTCTCCCTCTTCGATGGCTGCCAGCTTGTGCTGGTGTCGCCCGATGTGCCGATGGGCGAGAAGGGGCCGGCCTTTGCGCTCGCCAACTTCGTCAAGACGACGCTGCATGCGTTCACCGCGACGGTCGCCGTCGAGAATGAGCGTCTGGTGCACGAAGTGCCCGTCAACCAGATCAACCTGACGCGGCGGGTTCGCTCCGAAGAGCCGCGCTCGGCGGCCGAGCATGACGAGGAGGTGGCGCGCTTCGCCCGGGCCGTGCTGCTCGCCGGCGCGCCGCTGCCCGACGCCGAGGACTCGCGCTACCGGTCGAAGGTCTATCGCGGGCAGGCGATCACGGTCTAGCGGGCGAGGCGCAGGATGCGGCCCTCGTCGCTGTCTGTGAGGACGTAAAGTGCGCCGTCAGGCCCTTGGCGAACGTCACGGATGCGTTCGCCAAGGTCGGCGAGCAGCCGTTCCTCACCCGCAACCCGCTCGCCGTCCATAGTCAGGCGGATGAGCGCGGTCGATTTCAGCCCGCCCACGAACAGACTTCCCTGCCAGGCCGGGAACATCGCGCCTGTGTAGAAGGTCAGGCCGGACGGCGCGATGATCGGGTCCCAATAATAGGCGGGCTGTTCGAGGCCTGGCTTGGCGCGCGCGCCGTCCAGGATCTTGTTGCCATTATATTCAATGCCATATGCAATGTCGGGCCAACCATAGTCCTTGCCGGCGCGCACGATATTGAGCTCGTCGCCGCCCCGTGTGCCATGCTCGACTTCCCAAAGCTCGCCGGTCTGCGGGTGCAGGGCAGCGCCCTGGATATTGCGGTGACCCCATGACCAGATTTCGGGGCGGACGCCGGGCTTGCCGACATGGGGGTTGTCCGCCGGAATGCTGCCGTCGCGGTTGATCCGGACAACCTTGCCGATCAGGCCATCAGGATTGCGCGCCTGCATCCGCCCTTCGATGATCGAGCGGTCTCCGGTGGTGATGAACAGCGTCTTGTCGCGTGCAAAGACGAGCCGGCCGCCAAAATGCCGGATCGAATTGAGTGACGGCGACTGGCTGAAGATGCGAGTCGCGCCTTCGATGCGTGGCGTACCGTTGAGGACCAGCTTGCCGCGGGCGGCGGCAGTATTGTTGGCGCCGCCCGGCTGTGGCTCGGAATAGGTCCAGTAGATCAGGCTGTTCTCGGCGAAATCAGGGTCGAGCGCGACATCGAGCAAGCCGCCCTGGCCGACCGCAACCAGCGGCAGCAGGCCCGCGAGCGGCGCCGACAGGCGACCATTGGTCTCCACAAGCCGCATCCGGCCCGGCCGCTCCGTCACCAGCATCCGCCCATCCGGCAGAAAGGCGAGGCCCCAGGGGTGATCGAGCCCCTTGGCCAGGGTGGTGACCTCAAACGAAACCCCCGCCCGGCGTTCGGGCGCGCGCGTCTGGCCGGCGAAGGCTGGTTTCTGCGCCGGATCGTTGGGCGGCGCAGCGTTGAAGGCAGCGAGCTGGGCGGCGATGAGGAGTGCGAGCATGGGCACCTCTAGAAGGAATAGACGAGGGTAACCCGGCTGACCTGATCCGACTTGCGACGACCAGCCGGGGGATTTGATTCCGTGTTGAGCTGGTATGACAGACGCGCGGTCAGGGCGCCATTGATCTTGGCATCGAGCGCTGTGAGCGACTGGAAGCTGTTGTTGCTGCCGTCATAGAAGTAGCTGGCGGCTTCGGTCAGCGCCATGCGCGAGTTGATCTGCCATTTGAAATCGCCCGCAACGCGGCCGGCAAAGGCATTGTCGGTGATGCCGTTGGTGAACTTCGTCTGGCGCAGCGATGGGCCGCCTTCGAGGCTGGCAAAGAAGGTTGGCCCGTCGAGCAACTTGTAGCCAAGGCCGAGCGATTCCGAGAAGCGGCTCTCGAACCCGGAAAACTCGTCCTTTTCAAACGACAGGGCGAGCAGGGCATAGAGGCGGGGACTGATGTTGTAATTGCCCTCATAGCCAGCGAAGTAGCGCTCGCGGGTGGTGACGCCTTCTTGCCGCTGATAGTCGACGAAGCCCCGCAGCGTGTGCTTCCAACGCCGGGATTCCTTGGCGAGATTCACCCCGATGGCAACGCCCTGGGTATTGGTATTGCCCGAGGATACGAAGGCGCCGGCCTCGCCCGAGCCGCTCCAGCCGTCGAGAAAGCCCTGCGACGCAAGGGCTTCCTCGCGCGCGCGATCAGCTTCGGCATTGATCTGCGCCACGCGGGCATCGATCTCGGCGGCTGATGCAGGGTTGGTCGATTTGGCGACCTCGGCGATCACCTTGAGCTTGTCCGGGTCGCCCTTGGCGGCCTCGATCATGGCGGCCACGGCGGGCGGGATGGGGTCCGCAAGGGCAGGGGCGCCGGCCGCAAGCAGGGCCAAAGTGATCAGAGCACGCATGAGAACCTCCAAGTTTGAGACCGACGGTTTTCAATAGGCTTGCACGCGTCAAGTCAAGCTGGCTAGACGACGAGCATGAGCGCGGTCGAAATCGAGCCTGTGCGGCTGTCCTTGATGGACGAGGACCTTGCTGCGGCCGCCGCCGGGATTGGCGACGCATTCGCGCGCACTGGTTTTGCAGTGATATCCGATCATGGCATTCCGCCCGCCCTGATCAGGCGGGCGCTGGGCGCGAGCAAGGCGCTGTTCGCCCTGCCTGAGCCGGCCAAGGCGGCCTATGTGGTGGCTGGGGGTGGTGGGCAGAGGGGCATGACGCCCTTCGGTATCGAGACGGCGAAGGATGCCGCCGCGCATGACCTGAAGGAGTTCTGGCATGTCGGCCGCGAGTTGTCGGCCGGGCATGAGCTTGCCCCCCAAATGCCGCCCAATGTCTGGCCAAGGGAGTGGCCTGATTTCAAGCCGACCATGATTGCACTTTACAGCGCACTTGAGATCACTGGACAGAAGATATTGAAAGCAATAGCTGTGCATTTGCGGCTGGCGCCAGATTTCTTTGATGAGGCGATTGCCGACGGCAATTCGGTGCTGCGGCTCTTGCACTATCCGCCGATGAAGGGCGGGGAGGGGAATTCGATCCGCGCCGGCGCGCATGAGGATATCAACGTCATCACCCTGCTGCTCGGCGCCGAGGAAGCCGGGCTGCAGCTGCTCGGGCGCGACGGCGTCTGGCGCGACATCGCTGCGCCCGAAGGGTCGCTCGTCTGCAATATCGGCGACATGCTTCAGCGCCTGAGCGGTGGCCGGTTGCCTTCGACCACGCACCGCGTGGTCAATCCAGCCCCCGAACGGGCCGGCAAGGCGCGCTATTCCATGCCATTCTTCCTGCATTTTCGCCCAGACTATCTGATCGAGACCGTGCCGGGCGGGCCGCGCCACTGGCCACCGATCACCGCGCAGGCCTATCTCGATGAGCGTTTGCGGGAAATCGGCTTGCTGTAACCAGCCTGTCACAAAGCTGCGTCAGGGGTCGGTGGACAAGAAGGAGTATGACATGAAGGCTCTGGTTTTCGCCGCTCTGTTGCTGGCCGGCAGCGCACAGGCGCAGCAGCTTCAGACCCCGGTGAGCGGCGATGACTATTGGGCCATGGGGCGCGCCGTCGCGGCCAGCCGGGCGCGCGTCGTGCACCGCCCGCGCCAGGCGAAGAATGTCGTGCTCATGGTTGGTGACGGGATGGGGGTCTCGACCGTGACGGCAGCGCGCATCTTCGATGGCCAGTATCCCGATGACGGCTCGCCAAAGCGCACCGGCGAGGAGAATGTCCTGAGTTTCGAGACGATGGAGCATGTCGCCCTCGTCAAGACGTACAACACAGACGCACAAGTCTCTGATTCTGCTGGAACAGCGAGTGCGCTCAACACAGGTGTCAAGACGCGTATCGGCTATATCAACTTCGCCGCCGACCAGACCGCGGCAGACTGTGCCAGCCCGGAAAAATGGCCGCGCACCTTTGCCGACATGGCCAAGGCCCAAGGCATGGCCGTCGGCGTCGTCAGCACCACGCGCGTCACCCATGCGACGCCGGCGGCAGTTTTCGCCCATGGTCCCGACCGGGACTGGGAGGGCGCAGACAAGGCGTTTCCCAAGGCCGAGCGCGGCAAGGGCTGCAAGGATATCGCCAGCCAGCTCGTCGATGTGACGGCGAACGGTGGTCTGGATATCGTGCTCGCGGGTGGCACCAACCAGTTCCTGCCCGTAGAGGCAGGCGGCAAGCGCGATGACGGCAAGAACCTGATCGCCGACTGGAAGGCGCGGGTGGCGCGTGGCCAATATGTTGACAGCGCAGCCGCCTTGCGGTCGCTAGATGAGGGCGCAGCTGGTCCGGTGCTGGGTCTGTTCAACAAGGACCATCTCAGCTTTGAGGTTGACCGTGACAAGGCGGCCGAGCCCAGCCTTTCGGAAATGACCGCTTTCGCCCTCGCCAAGCTGGCGCGCACATCGCCCAAGGGCTTCTATCTGATGATTGAAGGCGGTCGCATCGATCACGCCCATCACGCCACCAATCCCTATCGCGCGCTGTCCGAAACCCAGCAGTTCGCCCGCGCGGTCGAGACGGTGCTCAAGACGGTCAATCTCGACGAGACACTGGTCCTGGTCACCGCTGACCATAGCCACACCCTGTCGATTGCTGGCTATCCAGCGCGCGGCAACGACATTCTCGGCTTTGTCAAAGGGCCCAACTATGCTGGCGGCAACGGCGGCGAGGCCTTTGCCATGGATGACCGCGGCCAGCCGATGACCACGCTCAGCTATGCCAACGGGTCCTATGTTGCGCCGCCACTGTCACGCCGCGTCGAGCCGAACGACCCCAATTATCTGTCACCCAAGACCTTCGGCACCGGCAGCGAAACCCATGCGGGCGAGGATGTGCCGCTCTATGCCACCGGGGCCCGGGCGCATCTGGTCGGCGGCGTCATCGAACAGAATGTGGTGTTTCACCTGATGGCGGCGGCGCTGGGCTGGCGCTGAGATAGTCCGCCCCGATGAAGTAAAGCCCGTCGGGCGGCGCATTCAGCGCCAGCGCCGTCCGGTCTCGCGCTTCTAGCGCGGCCTGAAGGTCATCCGCGCTCCAGGCGCCGGTCCCGACGAACTTGAGGCAGCCGACCATCGAGCGGACCTGATGATGCAGGAAGCTGCGGGCGCTGGCGTGGATCCGGATGCAATCGCCGTGGCGGCTGACATCGAGCCGGGAGAGCGTCTTGACCGGGCTTGCGGACTGGCAGGCGGCTGACCGGAAGGTGCTGAAATCGTGGCGGCCGACCAGACGCTGGGCGGCTGCGTGCATGGCGTCGGCATCGAGCGGAGTGGCGACGCGCCAGGCGAGGCCGCGCGCGAAGGTGAGGTCGGCGCGCCGGTTGATGATGTCGTAGCGGTAGTGGCGTGCCGAGCAATCAAAGCGGGCATGAAAATCGGGCGCTGCCACGTCGCAGGCAAGCACGGCAATGGGCCAGGGGCGCAGCCGGGCGTTCAGCGCCTGCATCAGGCGAAAGGCGCCGAGCGGCTTGTCGATATCGACATGGGCGACCATGGCGGTGGCATGGACCCCGGCATCGGTGCGCCCCGCGCCCTGCACCACTGTGGTTTCGCCGGTCACGGCGCCAATCGCCTCTTCCAGCGCCTGCTGGACCGAAGCGCCGCTTGCCTGCCGTTGCCAGCCGACAAAGGGCCGGCCGTCATACTCGAGCGTAAGGCGGTAGCGTGTCATCCGAGCCTTGTACCCGCCGGGATCGGCCAGCCACGCAGCAGCGCGTCCCGGTCCATCGCCGGCTTGCCAGCGCGTTGCAACAGCGTGGGGCGGAGCAGACCGTCCGCCGTGCCGATGGTCAAAGCATCATCAAGCGTGATGCCCGGCTCCCCCTGTCCCGGCAGAATATCGGCGGCGAGGATCTTCAGCCGCTCCCCGGCCAGGCTGGTGAATGCCCCGGGCGCGGGATTGAAGGCGCGAATGGCCCGCTCAAGGGCAGCCGCGGGCTGGTTGAAGTCAAGCTCGGCTTCCGCCTTTTGCAGCTTCGCGGCGTGGGTCACGCCGTCTTGCGGTTGCGGCGTGGCAGCGGGGCGCTCCCGCAGCACGTCGCACATCAGCCGGGCGCCGAGCAGGGCGAGCTCCTCCGTCAGCGCGCCCGCGGTCTTGCGGTCGACCGGCGTCGCCTCGGCGGCGAGCAGCGGGCCGGTGTCCAGCCCCGCCTCCATCTGCATGATGGTGACGCCTGTGGTCTCGTCTCCAGCAAGAATGGCGCGCTGGATGGGCGCCGCGCCTCGCCAGCGCGGAAGCAGCGAAGCATGGATATTGAGGCAGCCAAGGGCGGGTATGTCGAGGACCGCCTGCGGCAGGATCAGTCCATAGGCCGCGACAACAGCAACATCGGGCGCATAAGCCGAGAATGTCGCTTGTGCATCCGTCGCGCGCAGGGACTGCGGCGTTTCCACGGGCAGGCCGAGCACTTCGGCGCGGGCATGGACATCGCTTTTGCGCAGGGCCTTGCCACGCCCGGCAGGCTGGGGTGGGCGCGTATAGACCGCGGCTATGCTGTGACCGCTCGCGTGAAGCGCGTCGAGCGCGGGAACGGCGAAGGCGGGCGTGCCCATGAAGATGATGCGCATGGGCGTTGGGCTAGGCGATTTGGGCGCGCGAGGGAAGGCCGCGCGCCCATAGGCTCTTAGTTGAGCGCAGTCACCGCGCGCCGGTTGATGGCATAGGCCGCTTCATCGGCGCCGTCAGCCTCCGGGCGCTCCTTGCCATAGGAGATGGTGGTCATGCGCGAGGTCGACACCCCTTGCGCGGCCAGGAAGTTCTTGGCCGCCTCGGCGCGGCGGTCGCCGAGAGCGAGGTTGTATTCGCGGGTGCCGCGCTCGTCGGCATGGCCTTCCACGGTGATGCGCACATCTGGATACTGGCTGAGCCACTGCGCCTGACGGGTCAGGATGCCACGCGCCGTGTCGTCGATCTCATAGCTGTCATAGGCGAAACGGACCCGGTCGGTGCCGGCCTGGGCGATGAAATCGGCAAGGCTGCCAGGCACAATGCCGGTGCTGACATCAGCGGGCGGCGGCGCGGTCGGCGCGGGCGGCGGGGCAGTGGGCTGGGCCGGCGGCGGCGGCGGCAAATCAGCGGCCTTGGGGGCACAAGCGACGAGCGCAACGGCCAAAAGTGCAACGGAAGTGAGGCTCCTGGTCCGCGATGTCATGTGCAATCCCCTGCTGAGCAACCCTGATAACAGTCATTTGTTTAGCTTTTATGTGAGCGCGCGGCAAGTCAGTCGAGCAGCGGGGACCATGCGGGGTCCGACCCATCGAGCGGCGTCGGGCGCCTGCGCTCATTCTGGCCGGACAGATCGACCGACCAGAGCGATGGCGGACCGCCCCGCGCCTGCCGCTGGAACATGATGACCCGACCGTTTGGAGACCAAGTTGGCGCCTCGTCCTGATAGCCGTTGCTGAGCTGGCGCTCGCCGCTGCCATCGGGGCGGATGACATTGATGCCGAAACGCCCGGCACCGAAGCGGGTGAAGGCAATCAGATCGCCGCGCGGGCTCCAGACCGGCGAGGCGGCGCGGCCCTCGCCGAAGCTGATGCGCTGCTGGTCGGATCCATCCGCGTTCATCACATAGAGCTGCTGGCTGCCGCCGCGGTCGGACTCGAAGACGATCCGCGTGCCATCGGGCGAATAACTCGGCGAGGTCTCGATGCCGGGCTGGGTGGTCAGCCGGGCCATCCGCTTGGTCTCGATGTCGAGCGTGTAGATATCGGTGTTGCCGCCCACCGCCATCGAGAAGATGAGGCTTTTGCCATCGGGCGAGAAGCGCGGTGCGAAGCTCATGCCCTGAAACGTGCCGAGCGATTCCTGCCTGGCGGTGCCCAGACGGTAGAGCCAGACGCGGGGCCTGTTATTCTCATAGCTCATGTAGGTGATGGTTTGCTGGGTCGGGCTGAAGCGCGGGGTCAGCACGAGGTTTTGCCCCGAGGTCAGGAAGCGGTGCCCGGCGCCGTCCTGATCCATCACCGCAAGGCGCTTGATCCGCCGCGACCGTGGCCCGGTTTCGGAAATATAGATGATGCGGCTGTCAAAATATCCGCCCTCGCCGGTCAGGCGGCTGTAGACGAGATCGGCGCATTTGTGCGCCGCGCGGCGCCAGCCGGCGGCCGAGGTGATGAAGCCCTGGCGCGTCAGCTCCTCGCCGGCAAAGACATCATAGGCATAGCAGGCGAGCAGGATGCTGCCATCGGCATTAGGGGTAACGCTGCCTGTGACCAGCGCCTGCGCCGCCACGGTGCGCCAGGCGGCGAACTCCGGGCGCAGCACGGTCGCCGTGGTGACGCTGGTGGTAAAGGCCGCTGGTGCGATGGGACGAAACAGGCCGGAGCCGCGCAGATCATTGGCAATGACATCAGCGATGCGGATGCCGAGCGATGTGGTGGTGCCAGCCGCTGTCTCGATCTCGGCGGTGGCCGGAAAGGCGGGCACGGCAATGGGCATCGGCTGGCTGATGCCGCTGTTGATATCGACACGGAGCTGCGCCGATGCCGGGGCGGCCAGAGCAGCCGCGAGCAGGGCCAGAATAAGCGCGGGGCGTGGGGCTTTCATGGGGCCTCCTTCAAATCAGGTCATCTGTTCGGGGTCGAAGTTGATTTCGACCGATTTCCACTGCGGGTAAAGCTCTGCCGGCAATTTGAGCGGAGAACAGCGCAGCACGGCGCGGCGCGCCGTTTCGGCAAAGGCGCGGGCATAATCGCCGTTGCGCGTCGTCACCCCGGTCTGGTCGATCACGCGCGGCGTGCCCATCACCCGACCATCGGGGGCATATTCAGCGGCGATCACAACGGTCATGTCACTGACATCAGCGCCGCCGAGCGGCGGGTTCCAGCACGGGGCGACTTGGGCGCGGATGGCCTGTGCAAGCGTGGCGGCGGCGCGCGGGTCGATGGTCGCTGTCCGGCTTTGCGCCGTCTCGATCGTCTTGGCGAGCGCAGAGGTATCGAGCGGCTTGCGGTCGGCCTTGGGCAGCGCCTTGTCGATGAGATTGGAGAGTTGCGATGTGTCGAGCGGCTTGGGTGCCGGTGGCTTTGGCGGCTTGGGCGCCACGGTGGCCGGTTTGGGCGGCGCCGGCTCTGCCTTCACGGTGGGGACTGGTTCCGGTTCCGGCTCAGGTGCTGGCGCGGGGTCTGGCTCGGGCGCGGGTTCGGGCGGGGCACTCTCCTGAGGTGCGGCCTCGATCGAGGGCTTGGGCGCTTCGGTCACGCGCGGCACATCGGCGATGTCGACGAATTCGACCGGCATGATCTCCTGCGCCGGCGGCAGCGGGCTGTTGAACCATTGCCAGCTCAGGCTGAAGGCGGCGAACAGCAGCACATGGGCCAGCGTGGCCAGTGCGATGGCGCGCGGCTCGGCCCCGCTGGGCGCCGCGAGAGGGGGCAGGGTGGCGCGGCTTGCCGTCATCGCGCGTCGGCGTTGGGGCTTTCACCGTCCGAGACCAGCGCAACGCGGCGAAAGCCAGCGGCGGACACGTCACCAACCACGCGCATGACGCGGCCATAATCAAGGCCGCGATCGGCGCGCACATAGACCCGGGCCTCATCGGTGCGCGCTTCGCGCAGCGCCGCCAGCTTCTCGCCCAGCCCCTCGATGCTGATCTCCTGCTGGTCGATGAAGATGCGCCCCTCGGCGTCGAGGCTGAGCTGGATGGGCGTGTCATCCTCGGCCAGCGCCCCGGCCTTGCTCTCGGGCAGGTCAACGGGCACGCCGGCAACCAGCAGCGGCGCTGCCACCATGAAAATGATGAGCAGCACCAGCATCACATCGACCATCGGCGTGATGTTTATCTCGGCCATCGGCGCGCGCCGCTTGCCGCTGGATCGGGGGCCGGTCATCGCCACGGCTATTTGGTCTCCAGCGAGTCGAGCTGGCGGCTGAGCAAGCCCTGAAACTCCTCGGCAAAGGCGGCCAGCCGCCCTTCGAGGCGCCCCACGCCATGCAGCAGCCGGTTGTAGCCGATAACGGCCGGGATGGCGGCAAACAGGCCGATCGCCGTGGCGAACAGCGCCTCGGCGATGCCCGGTGCAACCACGGCCAGCGTGGTGTTCTGCGAGGCCGCAATCGCGGTAAAGCTGCGCATGATCCCCCAGACCGTGCCGAACAGGCCGACGAAGGGCGCCACTGCGCCGATGGTGGCGAGAATGTTGAGCCGGTCCGACAGCGCATCGATGTCCCGCGTGATGCTGACTTGCACGATCGCGGCCAGCCGGCTGCGCACCCCTGACTTGTCGAAGCGCCCGCCGCCGAGGCTGCGCCGCCATTCGGTCATGCCGGCCACGAACAGCCGGGCGGACGGGTGGTTGGCCTTGGTCGCTGGCGCCATCAGCGTGTCGAGGTTTTCGGCTTTCCAGAACCAGTCCTCGAACTGGGCGGCTTCGTTGTTGATGCGCCGCAGTGCCCGGCTGCGCTCGAAGATGATCGCCCAGGACCAGATTGAGGCGGCAAGCAGGCCCAGCATCACCAGCTTGACGACGAGATCGGCCTCGAGAAACAGCGCGAGAGGACTGATCGTGGTGGCGGCAACAGGGTCCATCAGGCGGCTTCGGCTTCTTGCTGGAGGGCGAGGAACTGGTTCTCCCAGTCTTTCGGCAGGCGGCGGGGGCGACCGTCCGGGCAGAGCAGGGCAGCTGTCACCGTTGCCGTGCACAGCGTTGCCTCATCATGAACAATCGTCTGGGTCAGCACCACGGCGGCGGCGCGCAGGCGCGAGACCCGGCTTTCGATGATCAGCGCATCATCGAGCCGCGCCGGGCGCAGCCAGCGGATATTCATGTCGGCAACGGCGAAATAGCCGGCAGCGGCAATGTCAGGCGCCATATGGGTGATGCCGACATGGCGCAGCATTTCGGTGCGGCCGCGCTCAAACCAGCGCAAATAGCCGGCATGATAGACGATGCCGCTATTGTCCGTGTCCTCATAATAGACACGCACAGGAAGACGATGGACGCCGCCTTGCAGGTCGCCGGAGGAGGGGAGCCGATTCACACCCCCCTTGTAGGGGGCCGAGGCCGGATTGACAAAGGGGCCTGCCGCGCGGGCAGGCCCATTTGCCGCTTACTTTTCTTCGGCGATACGGGCCGACTTGCCCGAGCGGCCGCGCAGATAATAAAGCTTGGCGCGGCGCACGACACCGCGGCGCACCACGGTGATGCTCTCGATCGAGGGCGAATAGAGCGGGAAGACGCGCTCGACACCTTCGCCGTAGCTGATCTTGCGCACAGTGAAATTGCTGTTGATGCTGCGGTTCGAGCGCGCGATGCACACGCCCTCGAAATTCTGCACGCGGGTGCGCTGGCCTTCGACAACGCGCACGCCGACGCGCAGCGTGTCACCGGCCTTGAACTGGGGAATCTCGCGGCCCTCGATGAGCTTGGCGACCTGTTCGGCTTCAAGAGTTCTGGATGAGATTCATCTCATACGTCCTTTTTCTGTTGTCGCGCGCCAGAGGGCGACTGATCCGCGGCGTCGGAATGACGCTGCCAAAGATCCGGCCGCCTTGACCGTGTGTCCTCCTCGGACCGCGCCAATCGCCAGGCGGCGATTTTCGCGTGATCCCCCGATCGCAACACTTCGGGGATCTCAAGGCCCTCCCAAAGAGCGGGCCTTGTATAATGCGGATGTTCGAGAAGGCCGCTTTCGAAGCTCTCATCCACACCGCTGGAAGCCGCGCCCATTACACCGGGCAGCAGGCGGACGCAAGCATCGAGAAGCACCAGCGCCGCCGTTTCACCGCCCGACAGGATAAAATCGCCAATCGAGATCTGCTCGATGTCGCGCGCTTCGAACAGACGCTCGTCAAAACCTTCGAAACGCCCGCAGATCAGGGTCACGCCGGGGCCCTGGGCAAGGCTTCGGATACGGTCCTGGGTGAGCGGCGCGCCGCGCGGCGTGAGCGCAATCCGTGGCGCGCCATCGCTCACGGCATCAAGCGCGCGGGCGACGACATCGGCGCGCAGCACCATGCCGGGGCCACCACCGGCCGGCGTGTCGTCGACGGTGCGATGCTTGTCGGTGGCGGCATCGCGGATATTGCGCGCGGTGCACGTCCACAGGCCATCCGCCAGCGCGCGCCCGGCAAGCGCATGGCCGAGCGGGCCGGGGAACATCTCTGGGTAGAGGGTCAGCACCGTGGCCGACCAGCCGGCGTTGCCGCTCATCACCCCAACCATATGGGGTCGATCACCAGCCGGTCCCCGTCTTCGCCGACGACATCGCGGGTGAAGGGCACCATGGCCGTCTTGCCGCCCGTCAGCTCAATGTCGAGAATGTCGGAGGCGCCGAAATTCTCGACCGACTTGACCGTGCCGATCAGCGCGCCATCGGGCGCAACCACGGTGCGGCCGATATAGTCGACATGATAATATTCGCCCTCTTCCAGCGGGGGCAAATGCTCGCGCGGCACCTCAAGCGTCGTGCCGCGCAAGGCTTCCGCCTGGGTCCGGTCGGCAATCTCTGCAAAGCGCGCAATGGCGCCGGCCTTGTCGGGCCGCAGGTCCTGCAGGGTCAGCGTCCGGTCGCCGGCGTGAAAGACCTTCTGCAGGTGCAGGCTCTCAAGCGAGGCGGTGAACAGCTTGAGCCGCACCGCGCCGCCGATGCCATGGGCACCGGCGACGGCAGCAAGGGTCACGCGACCGGACATGAAAATCTGCCGACCGCGCGCATCAGGCTTCAGGCCTTGGGCTCTTCGTCAGCGGCAGCCTCTTCTGCAGGGGCTGCCTCAGCAACAGCTTCCTCGGCAACAGCTTCCTCGGCAGGGGCTTCCTCAAGAGGCGCTTCCTCGGCCGGCGCCGCAGCGGCTTCGGCAGCGGCGGCAGCCTCGGCCGCAGCAGCTTCAGCGGCTTCCGCTTCGGCAGCAGCCGCGGCCTCGGCGGCTTCAGCAGCTTTCTGCGCGGCCAGTTCAAGCCGTTCCTTGGCCTTGGCGCCCGGCTCGCCCTTCTGCGGGTTGTTGCGCGGCGCGCGGGTGCGGATGCCAGCGGCGTCGAGGAAGCGGGCGACCCGGTCCGACGGCTGGGCACCAACGCTCAGCCAGTGCGCGGCGCGCTCGCCGTCAAGCTTGACGCGCTCGGCGCTGTCCTTGGGCAGCAGCGGGTCATAGACGCCGATCTTTTCGATGAACTTGCCGTCGCGGCGGTTGCGGCCGTCGGTGACGACGATCCGGTAATAGGGGCGCTTCTTCATGCCACCACGGGCGAGTCGGATTGCAAGAGCCATTTCAGTATCTTCCTTCGGTTAATTCTATCGTTTGTTGAATTTGTTTGCGCCGCCCGGTCCACCGGGTCCGCCAAGCAGCCCGCCAAGACCCGCCATCATGCCGCCGGGCGAATTGCCCATCCGTCCGAGCATGGCGGCCATGCCCTTCATGCCGCCCATCTTGCGCAGCTTCTTCATGGCATTGGCCATTTCGAGCTGCATCTTGAGAACGCGGTTGACCTCCATCACCGTGGTGCCCGACCCGTTGGCGATCCGGATCTTGCGTTTGGCAGTGATGATCGCGGGCTTGGCCCGCTCCGTCTTGGTCATGGACGAGATGATCGCCTCCATGCGGCCAAGCAGCTTCTCGTCCATGCCGCCGCTGGCCATGGCCTTCTTGGCCTGCGCCATGCCCGGCATCATCGAGGCGAGCGCGCCGAGCCCGCCCATCGCCTTCATCTGGCGCAGCTGGGCGGCGAGATCGTCAAGGTCGAACTGGCCCTTGGCCAGCTTCTCGGCCATGCGCTCGGCGTCTTCCTGCTCCACATTGGCGGCCGCGCGCTCGACCAGGCCGACGATATCGCCCATGCCGAGGATGCGGTTGGCAACACGCTGCGGATCGAACGCTTCCAGCGCATCGAGCTTTTCGCCGGTGCCGGCAAATTTGATCGGCTGGCCGGTGATGGCGCGCATCGACAGCGCCGCCCCGCCGCGGGCATCGCCGTCCATGCGGGTGAGGATCACGCCGGTCAGCGGCACTTCGGCCTTGAACAGCGTGGCCGTGCTCACCGCGTCCTGCCCGGTCAAGGCATCGACGACGAGCAAGATCTCGTGCGGGCCGGTCGCCTTGGCGATCTGCGCCATTTCCGCCATCAGCGCGGCATCGACCGAAAGCCGGCCCGCCGTGTCGAGCATCACGACATCATAGCCCTGCAGCTTTGCCGCCTGGCGCGCGCGCTCGGCAATGGCCACCGGCGGTTGGCCGGCCACGATCGGCAGCGTCGCCACGCCGGTCTGCTCGCCGAGCACGCGCAGCTGCTCCTGCGCGGCCGGGCGGGCGACGTCGAGCGAGGCCATCAGCACCTTCTTGCCCTGGCGCTCGGTCAGGAATTTGGCGAGCTTGGCGGTGCTCGTCGTCTTGCCCGAGCCTTGCAGGCCGACCATCATCAGCACCGCCGGCGGTGTTGCGGGAATGTTCAGGCCCTGCGCTTCAGCGCCAAGCAGCTCGACCAGCGCATCATTGACGATCTTGACGACCTGCTGCCCGGGCGTGACCGAGCGGATCACCTCAGCGCCGATCGCCCGCTCGGTGGCCTTGTCGATGAAGTCCTTGACCACCGGCAGCGCGACATCAGCCTCGAGCAGGGCGATCCGCACCTCGCGCATCGCCGCGCGCACGTCGAGCTCGGTCAGCGCTCCGCGGCCGCGGAGCTTCTCGAACACATTGCCAAGACGGTCTGAAAGACTGTCGAACAAAATCACTTCCTCAAAACGAATACCACGCCGGCGGACGAACACTCGTCGGCCAGCGTGCATCCGTGGACGCAGCTTTTCCCATTGCTGGGGTTGCGGTCGCCTTATGCCTTTTCATGGGTGCGGTCAACAACCGCCGCTGCGCGCTCATTCGCTCTGGTGGGTGGGGATAGCCTTGAGATAGGCGGCAATGGCGGCGCGGTCTTCACCGGGCAGTTCGGCCATATTGGTCTGAACCTCGACCATCGAGCCGCCGACGCTGTCATATTCTGGTGTAAAACCGGTGGCGAGATAATCGGCGATTTCGCCGGCTGACCATTCGAGCGCGCCGGGTGTGATGTTGGGGATGCGGCCGCGGCCATCGGGATTGGGCGCGCCGGCGAGCCATTTGGCATGATCGAGCGCGCCAAGGCCGTTCTGGGAGCGGGGCGTGTGGCACTGGCCGCAGTGGCCGGGGCCTTCGACCAGGTATTGGCCGCGCCGTTCGACGTCGCCCGCGCTGGCAGAAAGAGCGACGATGGGAGCAGCGTCTTCGCCAAAGGCGATCTTCCAAAGGCCGAGGCCGCGGCGGACATTATAAGGGAAGGCGAGCTTGTTGTCGGGGGCCCTGCCGGCCACAGGCGGGAGTGTGCGGAGATAGGCGTAGAGGTCGGCGATGTCGGCCGGGGTCATCTTCACATAGCTGGTGTAGGGGAAGGCGGGATAGAGATGGCGACCCGACTTGCCGACGCCGCGCTGCATGGCATTGGCGAAATCAGCCAGGGTCCAGCTGCCCAGACCATCGGTGTGAGGAGAGATGTTGGGGCCGTAGAAGGTACCAAACGGGGTTTCGAGCGGCGCGCCGCCGCCAAGCTTCAGCCGGTCTTCGCCCTTGGCATCGTCGGCGGCATGGCAGGAGGCGCAGCCGCCCGCCCAGAACAGGCGGGCGCCGCGCTCTGCGCTGCCGCTGCCTTCGGCTGCGATCTCCGTCTCATCCAGCCTGGAGGGAGCCGTGAGCAGATAGAAGGCCAGTGCGCCGAGGCCGGCGAGCGCCAACAGGCGAGCGAGGAGCTTCACCCGGGGCGGCTCAGTCGAGCTTGACGCGGAAGCTCTCGTGGCAGCTGCGGCAGTTTGCGGTCACCTTGCCGAACTGCGCGCCAAAGGCCTCCTTGGTCGAGAGGTCGGCGGCCATGGCGGCGCCGGTATCAGCTTCGAACTTGGCAACGGCGGCCTTGAATTCGGCCGGCTTTTCCCAGATGGCAGGGGCTGCTTCGGTCTTGCCGCCGGTCTTGCTGTTGGCCGGGAAGAGGCCGCCGAACTTGGAGGCGACGTCATGCATGTTGGTGAAGATCGCCTTGGCCTTGGCGGCGTCATAGGGCGTCACACCCTTGAGCATGTCGGCACCAGCCTTGGTGTCGCCGCCATTGCTCTTCATCATGGCCTTGCGCTGTTCGATGGGGCCGCCCTGCGCGAGAACCGGCGCGGCGATTAGCGTGGCGGCGGCAAGCGAAGCTGCGATGATGCGAGCACGGATCATGGGTAGGTCTCCAGATGGGGGCTATGGCCTCTATTGACAGGAAAAACGGAAGATTTGCAACCCGGGAGCCGCTAGCGGCCGGTGATGGCGGCGGCGAAGTCTTGCGCTTCGAAGGGGCGCAGGTCGTCCATGCCTTCACCAACGCCGATGGCATGGATGGGCAGGTGAAAGCGCTCGGCAGCCGCCACGATGACGCCGCCCCGGGCCGAGCCGTCGAGCTTTGTGATGACCAGGCCGCTGACCTTGCTGACCTGCTGGAAGACCTCGATCTGCGAGAGCGCATTCTGGCCGGTTGTGGCGTCGAGAACGAGCAGCGTATCATGGGGGGCGGCAGGGCTGCGCTTTTGCAGGACACGGCGGATCTTGGCCAGCTCGTCCATCAGGCCGGCCTTGTTCTGCAGGCGGCCGGCGGTGTCGATGATGAGCACATCGGTGCCGCTGGCTTGGGCCTTTTCGAGCGCGGTGTAGGCGAGGCCGGCGGCGTCGGCGCCTTGTTCGCCGCTGATGAGGGGCACGCCGACCCGCTCGGCCCAGATGCCGAGCTGGGTGATGGCCGCGGCGCGGAACGTATCACCGGCGGCCAGCATAACCGAATAATCCTGTTCGGTGAAGCGGCGGGCGAGCTTGGCGATGGTGGTGGTCTTGCCCACCCCGTTGACGCCGACGACGAGGATGACATGCGGGCGGGGAAAGGCGGTGATGGCCAGCGGCTTGGCGTAGGGGCTGAGAATATTGGCGATTTCCTCGGCGATGGCGGCCTTGAGGCCGGGCTCGTCGATGCCGCGCTCGAAGCGGGGGCCTTCGAGCTTTTGCCGGATGCGGGCGGCCACCGCAGGGCCGAGATCGGCGGTGATGAGCGCGTCTTCGATCTCGTCGAGCCGGGCTTCATCGAGCGGCATGGTGCCTGTGGCGAGGCCGGACAGGCTGTCGGCGAGCTTGGTGCTGCTGCGGGTTAGGCCGGACTTGAGGCGATCGAGCCAGCTCATGCGAAGGCCTCAAGATCGATCTCGCCGCGGTAGGCGATGATGGCGGGGCCGGCGAGATGGAGGTGGCCGGCCGCGTCGGTGCGGACGGTGAGATCACCGCCGGGCATGGAAACAAGGACTTGGGCGCCGACCTTGCCGCGCTTTTGCAGCGCAGCCACCGCAGCGACGGCGCCGGTGCCGCAGGCGCGGGTGAGGCCGGCGCCGCGCTCCCAGACGCGCAGGATGATGTGATCCGGCGCGCGGATTTCGGCGACGCCGACGTTGATGCGCTCGGGGAAGAGGGGGTCGTGCTCGATGCGGGGGCCGAGGATATCGAGGGGGACGGCGGCGGCGCTTTCGACTTCGAAGACGATATGGGGGTTGCCGACGCTCAATGCTGCGGGGTCGGTGAGATCATCGTAGCTGATCGGGAGGTGCAGCGTGTCGAGGGGGTAAGCCAATGGAATCCGGTCCCATTCGAAGCGGGGCTGGCCCATATCGACTTCGGCCTGGGTGCCGCTGGCATAGCTGGTGAGTGGGCCGCCGGCGGTTTCGATCGTGGCATCGCCGCCGAGATGGACGGCGAGCGCGCGGCTGCCGTTGCCGCAGGAGGGGACTTCGCTGCCATCCGAATTCCAGAAGCGGGCGCGGACGGTGGCGGTGTCGCTGGGTTCGATGAGGATGAGCTGGTCGAAACCGACGCCGGTGCGGCGGTCGGCGAGGTTGCGGACCTGATTTTCGGTCAGGTTGACAGGGGTTTGGCGGGCATCGAGCAACAGGAAATCATTGCCGAGGCCGTGCATCTTGAGGAAGCTGGTCATGGGTAGAGCAGGTGCGTGGTCCAGCCGCCTTGGGGGGTGCGGGTGAAGACCTCGCGTTCGTGGAGGCGGCCGTCGCGGTCTTGCCAGAATTCGATTTGCTCAGGCACGGTGCGCCAGCCGGACCAATGGGGGGGGCGGGGAATTTCAGTGGGATAGCGGTCAAGAACCTCTTGCAGGCGGGCTTCGAACGTGGCGCGGTCGGGCAGGGGTTGCGACTGGAGGCTGGCCCAGGCGCCGGCTTGGGAGAGGCGGGGGCGGGTGGCGAAATAGGCGTCGGCCTCTTCGTCGGATACCTGTTCGACCCTGCCTTCGATGCGGATCTGGCGGCGCTGGGTCTTCCAGTGAAAATCGAGCTGGGCGCGCGGATTTTCCTTGAGTTCGAGGCTCTTGCGACCCGTCAGGTTGGTGTAGATGACGAATCCGCGCTCATCCCAGCCCTTGAGGAGGACGATGCGGACGCTGGGGCGGCCGTCTTTTGTTGCGGTCGCGAGCGCTACCGCATTGGGATCATTGGGTTCTGTGGCTTCGGCGGCGGCGAGCCATTCGGCGAAGCGGGGAAGGGACTGGTCATCCCTTCCCGTTAGCCGCATCGCTCAGGCAGCGCAATTGATGCAGCGGGTGGCGTCGGGCTGGGCCTTGAGGCGCTGGGGGTTGATATCGGCGCCGCAATTTTCGCAGGTGCCGTAGGTGCCGGCTTCGATGCGGTGGAGCGCCCGGGTGATCTGCTCGATTTCCTGCTTGTAATGGGCCTCCAAGGCTTCGTTGGTGCCGAGTTCTTCGAGGTCGTTGGCCTGATCGGCGAATTTGGGCGAGAGTTGCTGGGTGGTCTCGCCGTCGAGGCGGGCGATTTCGGCTTCGAGCTCGACGAGGCGGGCTTTCAGGGTTTCGGCTGTGGTCATGGTTGCTCTCCTTGGATGCGCCATCATGTCACGGGCAAGCAGGGGAGGCCATGATCTGAATCAAACAGGTGAGTTTTTGGGGGGTTTTGGTGGGTCTGGAAGGTGAGGAAGGTTAGTTGGGCGTGCTGGAATCCGAGGGGGTTACGAGCTTTGGCGCGTGGTGGCGGGCGGCGAAATCGAAGGGGGTGAGTTCCTCCCCTTCAAGGCCGGGGGCATCGGGCAGGGATTCGGCCTGCATGGCGAGGCTGGTGAGCTCGGCGGTTTCGAACGCTTCCGGGGTTGGGAAGCTGCGACGGGCGGACCATTGGCGCTGGCGGCGCTGCCGCTCCTGCCGTTCCAGCATGTAGATGAGCAGGCGATCGGAACAAGGGCGGACGCGGGCCTCGATCTCGGTGCCGTGAAGATAGCGGCTCTCCCGCTCGCCATTCAGGACGCGGCTGAGCGCGATCTGCTCGATCAACCCGCTCGCCTGTTCTACGGCCCGGTCCCACGCTTCGCGGAACGCGGTGGCATCAGGATGGCGGCGCAGCCGATAAGCGGTCTGCACGGTCATCCCCACGCCCTGGGCGGCGGCGGTGACGGAGCCGGTATCGGCGAGGCGCATTATGAACTCATGCTGCCGCGCAGGCGTCCACCCATCATGCCGCGCACGGACGGGGACGGGGGAGAAGGGGATGTGTTGGTTCATGGGGGAAGGTGTAACCTATTTGGTTCAGAAATGCAATGGCGAGAAATCAGCGAAGCAGATTTCCGACTCATTGCATTTCCGGACGGCGGGGCTGGCGGGTCGCAGCCGCCAGAACCCGTCCGACGGCGCGGCTTTGCCGCGCACTTTCTTTCTTACTGTCTTCACGAGGGGAGCGGACTCGGCGGCTTTGCCGCCGGCCGCGGGAACTGGCACAGTCCCCCGTCACAGGAGGACCGCCGATGCCGCTGACATGGAAACAAGCCGTCTGGTCCGCCGTGCAGCGGCAGGCAGCGCGCGGCGACACGATCACCCGGCAGGGACTGATTGACGCCGAACTCGCGCAGATCGTGGCGGATGTTGGCTCGACAGGGGCGACCCCGGCGCAAACGCTGAGCCGGATTTTGCAGGAGCTGCGCGACGATGGCGTGCTGATTTTCGATGCCAAGGGCCAATATCGCCTTGCGTCGGAGGCGCGCGTGGCCAGCCTCGAGGAGGCGATTGCGACGCAGGTCAGGCAGTTGCAATGGGTGCGCCTCGGCCAGAGCCGTTTTCGGGCGGCGCTTGATGCGCGCTGGGGTGGGGCCTGTCCGCTGACGGGTGTGGCTGACCGGGCGTTGCTGAGGGCATCGCATATCGTACCGTGGAACCGTTGCGAGGATGAGGCGGAGCGGCTTGAGCCGGACAATGGGCTTTTGCTTTCGGCGCTTTGGGATGCGGCGTTTGACAAGCTGCTGGTGAGTTTTGGGGATGACGGGGTTGCGGTGGCGTCTCCGAGGCTGTCGGCGCGTGGGCGGGATGTGCTGCGCGCGGCGGGGGGCGAGCGCATCGCGGGGCTGACGGCGGGGAATGTCGAGCGGTTGCGGTGGCACCGGGCGCTGGTGTTGGGCTAGCGGCTTGGCCTTCGCTTAGGCCCCGGATCAAGTCCGGGGCGACGGGAACTTATCCCATTGAAAATGATCGACAAACGATCAATTGTTTTCGATGAGTTCCATTTTCCCTTTCGATATTCCGGAGACCGTGCGGCGGGAGTCGTTGGTCCTGCTGGACTCGGATGAATGGCTGATTGGTGCGCCGTTGACGTTCTGGGCGTCCATGTGTTGGGGCAGAGGGACGGATTGGTGCACGGCTTGTGACCTGACTGCTTTCGAGATTTACCATCGCCAGGGGCCGCTGCTTGTTTTTCGTCAACGCTATGAAGGTGGATGTTGGCAGTTGCACCCGGCCACGCGGGAGTTTCGCAACGGGCAAAATCGGTTGGCTAGCTGGCGGGGCTTTCTTGGACATTATCCGGTGATTTGCGGCGCGCTTTTCGCGATGGGGGAGAGCTTGTAGGGGGCTAGCGGCGTGGGCGGCGCTTAGGCCCCGGATCAAGTCCGGGGCGACGGGGACCGGGAGCGCTGGCGGCGGGTTTGGGGGGTGTTGTGTGGTCTGTCCGGGCGGCTAGGATCGAGGGCATTGGGCAAGGAGGCGCGTGTGGAGAAGGGGGGTTGGGTTTATCTGATGACCGACAAGCCGCGCGGGGTGCTTTATGTGGGGGTGACGGCGGATTTGGCGCGGCGGGTGGGGGAGCATCAGGCGGGGGTTGGCTCGGTGTTTTGTGCGCGCTGGGGGTTGCGGCGGCTGGTTTGGGCGGAGCGGTTTGGCTCGATTGAGGCGGCCACCCGGCGGGAGAAGCAGGTGAAGCGGTGGCGGCGGGATTGGAAGATTGCGCTGGTGGAGGCGGGGAATCCGGAGTGGGGGGAGATTTTGCCTTGGTGAGGGGGTGGGTTGGGGCTGGGGGCGCGCTGGTTGCTTAGGCCCCGGCTCAGGGCCGGGGCGACGGGGGAGGGCCGTGTTTGGGGCGAATTAGTGGTCGGACGTGGTCGCGCTACTTTTTCAGCAGCGGCGCCAAATACCGCCCCGTCCAGCTCCCCTCAGTCCCCGCCACAACCTCCGGCGTCCCCTGCGCCACAATCTCCCCGCCATTGACCCCGCCGCCAGGGCCCAGATCGAGTACCCAGTCGGCGGTCTTGATGACATCGAGATTATGCTCGATGACCACGACCGTGTTCCCCTGATCCACCAGCCGGTGCAGCACCTCCAGCAGCTTCTTCACATCCTCGAAGTGCAGCCCCGTGGTCGGCTCGTCCAGAATATACAAAGTCTGCCCGGTGCTGCGGCGGGCGAGCTCCTTGGCGAGTTTGACGCGCTGGGCTTCGCCGCCTGAGAGCGTGGTGGCTTGCTGGCCGACCTTGATGTAGCCCAAGCCCACTTCGGCGAGCATGGCCATTTTATCGCGGATGGGGGGGACGGCCTTGAAGAAATCGAGGCTGTCTTCGATGGTCATGTCCAGCACATCGGCGATGGATTTGCCCTTGAACTTCACTTCGAGGGTTTCGCGGTTGTAGCGGTGGCCGTGGCAGACGTCGCACTGGACGTAGACATCGGGGAGGAAGTGCATCTCGATCTTGATGAGGCCGTCGCCTGTGCAGGCTTCGCAGCGGCCGCCCTTGACGTTGAAGCTGAAGCGGCCGGGCTTGTAGCCGCGGGCCTGGCTTTCGGGGAGGCCGGCGAACCAATCCCGGATGTTGGTGAAGGCGCCTGTATAGGTCGCGGGGTTTGAGCGCGGGGTGCGGCCGATGGGGGACTGGTCGATGTCGATGACCTTGTCGCAGTGTTCGAGGCCGGTGATCTTGTCATGCGGGCTGGCGAGGAGGCGGGCGCCGTTCAATTCGCGGGCGGAGGCCGCGTAGAGCGTGTCGATGGTGAAGCTGCTCTTGCCGGAGCCGGAGACGCCGGTGATGCAGGTGAAGGTGCCGAGCGGCAGGCTGGCTGTGATGTTCTGCAGGTTGTTGCCGCGCGCGCCGTGCACGGTGAGCTTTTTGCCGCTGCCTTTGCGGCGCTTTTTTGGCACTTCGATCTTGCGGCGGCCGGAGAGATAGTCGGCGGTGATGCTGCCTTTGGTTTTGAGGATCTGTTCGAGCGTGCCCTGGGCGACGACCTGGCCGCCGTGGACGCCGGCGCCCGGCCCCATGTCGATGATGTGATCGGCGAGCCTGATGGCGTCTTCGTCATGTTCGACGACGATGACGGTGTTGCCGAGATCGCGCAGGCGGCGCAGCGTTTCGAGCAGGCGGTCATTGTCGCGCTGGTGGAGGCCGATTGAGGGCTCATCGAGGACATAGAGGACGCCGGAGAGGCCGGAGCCGATTTGGCTGGCGAGGCGGATGCGCTGGGCTTCGCCGCCCGAGAGCGTGCCGGACTTGCGGTCGAGGTGGAGATAATCGAGGCCGACATTGTTGAGGAAGCCGAGACGCTCGACGATCTCCTTGAGGATGGGGGTGCCGATGGTCTGTTGCTTGGGGGTGAGCTTTTCGGCGAGGGTCTCGGCCCATTTGAGCGCGTCACCGACCGGGCGGCGGACGGCCTGGGCGATGGTCTCATTGGCGATTTTGACCGAGAGGGCTTCGGGCTTGAGCCGGTCTCCGTGGCAGGTTTCGCACGGCGCAGCGGACTGGTAGCGGCTGAGCTCTTCGCGCATCCAGGCGGATTCGGTCGCGGCGAGGCGTTTTTCGAGATTGGCGATGACGCCTTCGAAGGGCTTGTTGACCTCATAGGCCTTGCGGCCGTCTTCGAAGCGGAGCGTGATGGGGTGGCCGCCGGTGCCGTGGAGGACGGCGTGCTGGGCCTGGGGGGTGAGATCCTGCCATTTGGACTTGAGGGTGAAGCCCATGGCGCGGCCGACCGAGGCGAGGACCTGCATGTAATAGGGGGAGGGGGGCTGGGACTTGGCCCAGGGCATGACGGCGCCCTTCTCGATGGTGAGGGCGTGATTGGGGACGATGAGCTCGGGATCGAAGATGGCCTTTTCGCCGAGACCGTCGCACGCCGGGCAGGCGCCTTGCGGGGCGTTGAAGGAGAAGAGGCGGGGCTCGATTTCGGGGATGGTGAAGCCGGAGACGGGGCAGGCGAATTTTTCGGAGAAGAGGGTGCGGGTGGCGGCGTCATCTGCGGTCTCAATGATGGCGAGGCCGCCGGCGAGCTTGAGGGCGGTCTCGAAGCTTTCGGCGAGGCGGGATTCGAGGCCGGGCTTGAGGACCAGACGGTCGATGACGACGTCGATCGAGTGTTTCAGCTTCTTGTCGAGGGCGGGGGCGTCTTCGATGTCGTGGAACTGGCCGTCGATCTTGACGCGGGTGAAGCCGTCTTTCTGGAGCTGGGCGAGTTCCTTCCGGTATTCGCCCTTGCGGTCCTGGATCAGGGGGGCGAGCAGGTAGAGGCGGGAGCCTTCGGGGCGTTCCATGACGCGGTCGACCATCTGGGAGACGGTCTGGGCGGTGATGGGGAGGCCGGTGGCGGGGCTGTAGGGGATGCCGACGCGCGCCCACAGCAGGCGCATGTAATCATAGATTTCGGTGACGGTGGCGACCGTGGAGCGGGGGTTCTTGCTGGTGGTCTTCTGCTCGATGCTGATGGCGGGGCTGAGGCCTTCGATGTGTTCGACATCGGGCTTTTGCATCATTTCGAGGAACTGGCGGGCATAGGCCGAGAGGCTCTCGACATAGCGGCGCTGGCCTTCGGCGTAGATGGTGTCGAAGGCGAGGCTGGATTTGCCGGAGCCGGAGAGGCCGGTGATGACGGTGAGGCTGTTTTTGGGGAGGTCGACGTCGATGCCCTTGAGGTTGTGCTCGCGGGCGCCGCGCACTCGGATCTGGGGAGTCTGCATGGACGCTGTCGTTCCAGATTTGTTCGGGAACGGCAAGTGCGTCAATTGTTCCGGTAGCGCGCCTCGAGGAGGGTGCCGACGAACAGGGCGGCGAGGACGGGCCAGGCCCAGAAGCCCTGCGCATTGGCATAGGCGGGCGGCCAGATGTCAACCTCGACGAAGGTGGCGAGGTGGATGGTGGTGCCGACGACGTGGAAGCCGGCGGCCCAGAGCGGCCAGAAGCGGTCAGACTTGAGGGCGATGATGAACAGGAAGGTGAGCAGCGCCACATCGATGCCGAGCACGCCGGTCTCCGGGCTGGCGAAGCCGGAGCTGACGGCCAGCGGCGTGATGAGGGCGGCGAGCATCATGCCGCCGGCAGCGAGGCGTTCATCGGTGCGGCCGCGCAGGAAGGCGAAGAGGCAGGTGCCGATGAGGAGGATGAGAAAGGCCGTTTGAAGCATCAGGCGATCACCAATTTGCGTCTATTCGACGAGGGCGAGGCGCGGGCGCCGGGCGATGGTGTCGCCCGGCGCCTGGTGCAGTCAAGCGGCCTGGACCACCGTGTCCTCGTCGGTCTTGACCGCGTGGATGGCAGGCTGGTGCACATCGCGGCCCTTGCCGAGGCTGCCGAAGCCGATGGCACCGAGGCCGATCTGGCGCTGGGCGACGGCAAGGGCTTCATGGGTGGCGCAAATGCCCGAGCGGGCGTCCATCAGGCTGGCGCAGGTGCGGCTGGCTTGGAGCAGCGCTTCATGGCCGACCATGGGGGCGAGATTGGCGTCGAGGCGGGCCTTGGGCATCGTCGCGGTCAACAGGGCGACGGCCTGGATGGCGGCATCGATGGCGGCTTCCGCGGCGAACAGCTGTTCGGCGACGGTTTCAGCGGCGAGGCGACGTTCCTTGAGCATAACACAGTCCTTACACAAGTCCCGACGGGCGGGGCGGGGATAACGGTCGGACGACCGTCGTCCGACTGTGGTCAGAGCAGGGACTTGAGCGATTGCAGCGCCGAAAGGATGGCGCCAAAGCCCAAGGCCGAGCCGATGGAAATTCCGGCGATCCAGGCGAGGCGCATTGGCACCGACAGGGTGTTGCGCTCTCCCCAGGGCAGCGCTGCTGCGGCGAGTGGTCGGACACCTGAGCCAGGGTCAGTGGCTCCAGCGCCCGACCGACTGCCGAGCATTGCTGCTTCGCTGGTTATCGATGCATTCGCGTTGCGGGGAGGGCCGCCAAGCGAGGGATCGAAGGTCGGATTGAGCGACTGGTGGAGCGAGAAATTGGCTGGGTCTTGCCGTTCACCCGTTACACCAGCTGCTGAAGCCGATGCACCGAATTTGGCGAGATTCGGCCCGGAAGCCATATCCGATGAGCCGTATATCAACGGCTGATACGTGCCATCATCCTCAGGGGCGGGCATGACGGGCTGGGCGTCCGGCCCCTGCTCTTCGAGGATCAGCAGGCGCGCCGCCTCGATGCGGTTGGCCACGCCGAGCACCTTCATGGCGGTGCGCAGCCGCATGTCCACGGTGTGCGGCGAGACCCCGAGATCGCGTGCAATATCCTTTGATGTCATGTGGTTGTAGACGAGGCGCAGACATTCCTTCTGGCCATCGGTCAATTGCTGAAGCGGAGACATGGACTTGCCCGCAGAGGGCTGGGACTTGCCCGCAGAGGGCTGGCGCGCATTGTCTGAAGGGGAATTCATTGCCGGCGCACCACGGGACGCAAGGCGCCCGAAGGCACCAAACCCGTCATTTCCATCCTGGCAAATCGTAGCACTCATCTACTGGTACGCCTTGTGGTTGACCCTGACCGCATAACACACCCGTAGGAAACATTGCCGAAAAGGGCCGACAATGCAAGCAGTCCGCGCGAATCATTTTACAGTGTGACACTCTGCGCGTCGCGAAACTGTGGCTGAAACGCGCCATAATGGATGAAATAAATGATTGCGAAATTAATATGAACAGCAACAATGGTGGCAAAAGTGCCACATCGGACGGTCTGGCAGGGCCATGGGCCACCGAACTGGACGAGCTTGAACGACGCCGCGCGCTGGCGCTGGCCATGGGCGGGCCGGACAAGCTGGCGCGTCAGGCCGCAACCGGGCGGCTCGACGCCCGCGCCCGGCTGGCGCTGATGGCCGACGAAGGCAGCTTTGCCGAATGGGGCGCGCTCGCCGGCTTTGGCCGCTACGCCGAGGACGGCCAGCTTGAAGGGGTGCAGCCGGCCAACTTCCTGTTCGGCACGGCGCGCATCGATGGCCGGCCGGTGGTGCTCTCCGCCGATGACTTCACCGTGCGCGGCGGCGCGGCAGATGCCAGCCTGCACCGCAAGATGGTCGACGCCGAGCGCATGGCCGCCGAATGGAAGTTGCCGATCATCCGCATGATCGAAGGCACCGGCGGCGGCGGCTCGGTGCGCACGCTCGAAACCATGGGCCACAGCTATGTGCCCGAAGTGCCGGGGCTGGAGACAATCGTGGCCAACCTTGGCCAGGTGCCGGTGGTGGCGCTGGGGCTGGGACCCGTCGCAGGCCTGGGCGCCGGCCGGCTGGTGATGGCGCATTACAGCCTGCTGGTCGACGGGCTGGCGCAGATGTTTGTCGCCGGCCCCCCGGTCGTCGCCGCCGCCGGCGAACACCGCACCAAGGAAGAGCTGGGCGGCGCCGCCATCCACGCCGCCAATGGCGCGGTCGATGACCGGGTGGCCAGCGAGACCGAAGCCTTTGCCCGTGTGCGCCGCTTCCTCTCCTACCTGCCCGCCCATGTCGATGAACTGCCACCACGCGGGCCGCGCGACCGCAGCCGCAAGGGCGCCGCCTGGCTCGATGCCGCCGTGCCGCGCGACGGCCGCAAGCTCTATCCCGTCCGCCCGATCATCGCGGCCGTGTTCGACCGGGACAGCTGGTTCGAGATCGGCGCCGAATGGGGCGCGGGCGTCGTCACCGGGCTCGCCCGCCTCGACGGCTGGCCGGTCGCGGTCATCGCCTCAAACCCCGAAGCACTGGGCGGCCTGTGGACCGCTGCCACCGCGCGTAAGGTCGAACGCATGGTCGATCTCGCCGATAGCTTCCATCTGCCGCTCGTCCAGATGGTTGATAATCCCGGCTTCATGATCGGCCGACGCGCCGAGGAAGAGGGCACAATTCGCTGGGGTTCCAGAGCCTTGGCAGCCATATATCAATCATCCGTACCTTGGGCGACGATCATCATGCGCAAATGCTACGGCATGGCCGGCAGCGGCCACGCGCCCGCCGACCGCCTGCGCCTGCGCCTCGCCTGGCCGAGCGGCGACTGGGGCAGCCTGCCGATCTCCGGCGGGCTTGAAGCCGCCTACCGCGCCGAACTGGAAGCCAGCGACGACCCCGCCGCCACGCTGAAAACCATCAAGGACCGCCTCGACCGCGTGCGCTCGCCCTTCCGCACCGCCGAACGCTACGGCGTCGAAGACATCATCGCACCCTCCGAAACCCGGGCGCGACTGGTCGACTGGATCGACCTCGCCCGCCGCGCCCTGCGGCCAGGGGCGAAACGGCGGGGGCCACGGCCCTGAGGGGGCTGGGATTGGGAGCGGCAGGCCCTCCGGCGGGATAGTTTGGGCCTCCGGCGGCTGGGGCCTCAGGCCCCAGACCCCATTCGTTGTTTTGGGACAAGAATTGCATGGGCAGCGCTGGCGCGTAGCGCTTTGACAGCCTGCGGCGCTGGGCTTGGGGGGACGGGCGTCGCTCAGGCCCCGGGTCTGGCCCGGGGCGACGGAGATTTTTGGGCGGTTCCACTGATGGGGTCTGGGGCCTGAGGCCCCAGCCGCCGGAGGCCTTCTTTGCGGCAGGTTCAGTCTGGCTGATTGCCGGGGCCGGGGCCGCGGCCGCCTTGGCCGCGCATGGCGCGCATTTGTTCCATGCCGGTGCGGAGTTCGTCGCGGGTGAGTTGGCCGTTCTTGTCGCTGTCCATCATGTCGAAGCCGCGGTCGCGGCGGCCGGCGGCGAGCCATTCTTCGCGGCTGAACTGGCCGTCGTTGTTGGTGTCTGCGGCTTGCATCCGTTCGCGCATTTCGGCGCGCTGGGCTTCACGGTCGGGGTTGCCGTGGCGCTCAGCTTTGGCTTTGGGACTTTCGGTTTGGGGGGTTTGGGGGGTTGTGGGCGTAGGGGTGGTTTGGGCGGCGCTGGCGCTGGCGATGAGGGTGAGGGCGAGGGTGGCGGCGCGCAGGGGGGAGCGGGCGATCGGGGTGTTCATCATGGGTATGGGCTTTCTGTGATGTTGGTGATGGGATTACGGCGGTGGCGGATGAAATCCCCCGCTTTGGTGCAAGAGTGAGTGGTGGAGACGTGAAAATGTGGTTAGGTCGGGGGATTATGCGGGAAATGACAATCTGATGCGTGTGATGCCGGTTCTGGAGGCGGCGGCGGTGCCGGCGGTGGTGTTGCTGGAGCGGCGGCTGGTGGCCAAGCCCTGGGGGCGGCCGGCGGGCGGGGAGTGGGCCTGTGGCGCCGTGTTTGCCGAGCCGGTGGGGGAGATCCATCATCTTCTGCCCGGCGTGGCGAATTCGCGGGATGTGCGCGAGGTGATGGGGGCGGATGCGCTTTTGCTGAAGACGCTGTTCACGCGCGAGATGTTGAGTGTGCAGGTGCATCCGGATGCGGCGGCGGCGCGGGCGATGGGGATGGCGCGCGGCAAGGACGAGGCGTGGCTGGTGCTGGACGCGGAGCCGGGCGCGCAGGTGGGGCTGGGGCTGGCGCGGCCGATGAGCCGGGCGGCGCTGGCGGCGGCGGTGGCCGATGGATCGGTGGTGGCGGCGATGGTCTGGCATGAGGTTGTGCCGGGCGATGTGTTGATGGTGCCGGCGGGCACGGTGCATGCGCTGGGGGCGGGTGTAACCGTTTTGGAGGTGCAGGAGAATAATGACCTGACATGGCGGCTTTTCGACCATGGCCGAGGGCGCAGGCTGGATGTGGAGAAGGGACTTTCGGTGGCGCGGCGCGAGGCCTGGGTGCGGCCTGAGCCGCTGGCTTCGCCGGGACCGGGGCGGACGGCGCTGGGCGCTTGCGGAGCCTTTGTGATGGAGCGGGTGCGGGGTGACGGCGTGTTGCGGCCTGCGGTTGGACGCCCGGCCTGGGTGGCGGCGCTGGGTGCGGGCGTGCGGCTGGGCGGGCTGGCGCTGGAGGCGGGCGCGGTGGCGCTGGTGAGTGACGCGGTGCCGGTGATGGCTGGCGAGGCCGGGATTTTGGTGGCGCAGGCGGGGGGCGTGGCGCAGGCCGGGCTTTGGGCGGGCAAATGAGCGGCTGGCTCGAACTCGGTGATGGCGCTGGGCGCGGATTATGGGGTGAATCCGCTGATTTTTGCGGCGATTTATGTGGGGGCGATTCCGTTTTTTCTGCTGTTTACCGGCATTGCGGTGAAGCGGGGGCGGGCCGGGCGGCCGGTGGTGTTGCCGGTGATGGGGGCGGGGCTGTGTTTCATTTCGGCCTATCTTTATCTGGCGATTGCCGGGCGGGGGATCCCGCTTTGGGTGTGGGGGGTTTTGGCGCTGGTGATTGGCTATGGGGCTTGGAACGCGGTGGCGAGTTATCGGCGGAAGCTGAGGGGCTGAGCTATTCTCTTCGCACGCTGGCGAGGGGTTCTTCGGTGTGGGGATAGCCGAGGCCGGTGGGGATGGTGAGCCAGGGCTGGCCGTCGCGCTCCCTGATTTCGGGCTGGATGTAATGGCTGTTGCTGTCTGCGAGGATGGCTTCGACGCTGGCGTGGGCGGCGAGGCGGGCGAGGACGCAGCGGGTGGGGAAGACGAGCTCGCTGGCCTGATTTTCGAGGACTTGCGCGGCGGTGAGCCAGTGGATGGAGACGGCTTCATAGCCGTCGGCGCTGGTGGTTTGGGCGTTGCCGGTGACATCGACGACATAGAAGCGGGTGTGGAAGCGGCGCTTGATGGGGGCGGCGGCGGGGGGTTCCCAGATGCCGTAGGGGTGGAGGCGGCTGGCATCGACGTGATGGGCGAGTGCGGCCAGCGTGGCGGCATAGGTGCAGGCCTCGGCGCTGTCGGGTCCGCTGGCGAGCATGGCGCGGGCGTGGGCGAGCATCTGAGGGTCGGGCAGGGGGCCTGAGGAGAGGAGGAGGCCGGTTTCTTCCAGCGTTTCGCGCGCCGCCGTGATGCGGGCGGCGGCGTCTTCATGCGCGAGCGTTTCGAAGCCCTGGGCGAGGCTGGGGGTGCGCGCGGTGGTGATGTCGGCAGCATCGACGCGGCCGCCGGGGAAGACGAGGGCGCCGCCGGCGAAGGCGAGATGGCGGGCGCGCTCGGCCATGAGGATGAGCGGGGGGCCGGCATCTTGCGCCTTGAGGAGGATGACGGTTGCGGCGGGGATGCTGGTCATGCTTTGAGTGTAGCTGTTGTGGGTTTGGTTTGCAGCCTTGTTGATTGGTGGGTTTGTGGCGATCGGCTGGATCTTGAAGGGGACGGGACTGGGGCTCTGGCTGGGGGGGCTGGGCTTCTGGCTGTTTGGCGGGCTTTTGGGCGCTTTTGGGCTGGGGCTGATGCAGGCGGGGGTGGTGAGCTATTCGGCCGGGGCTGCGGTGATGATCTGGCGGCGGCGGTGATATGACCCCTTGGAGGCGGTGGCGGCGGGCGGTATAGCGCGCGCAGGTGAATTGGGAGTTTTGCGATGAGTGTGCGGCCCTGGCGGGACATTGTGCGGCGCAAGAGCCGGCAGATCATGGTGGGCAAGGTGCCGGTGGGCGGGGATGCGCCGATTGCGGTGCAGACGATGACCAATACGCTGACCAGCGATGCGGCGGCGACGATCAACCAGATCCGGGCGTGCGAGGAGGTGGGGGCCGATATCGTGCGGGTGTCTTGCCCGGATGTGGAGAGTACGGCGGCGCTGAAGCAGATCGTGCGGGCGGCGCGGGTGCCGATCGTGGCGGACATTCATTTTCACTACAAGCGCGGGCTGGAGGCGGCGGACGCGGGGGCGGCGTGCTTGCGCATCAACCCGGGCAATATTGGCTCACAGGCGCGGGTGAAGGAGATTGTGAACGCGGCCAAGGCCAATGGCTGTGCGATCCGGATCGGGGTGAATGCGGGGAGCCTCGAGAAGCATTTGCTGGAGAAATATGGCGAGCCTTGCCCGGAGGCGCTGGTGGAGAGCGCGCTCGAGCATATGAAGATGCTGCAGGACGAGGATTTTCACGAGTTCAAGATCTCGGTGAAGGCCAGCGACGTGTTTCTGGCGGTGGCGGCTTATAATGGGCTGGCGGAGGTTTGTGATTATCCGCTGCACCTGGGGATTACCGAGGCCGGCGGTTTGCAGGGCGGGACGGTTAAGAGCTCGATCGGGCTGGGGATGCTGCTGTGGGCAGGGGTGGGGGATACCATCCGGGTGTCGCTGTCGGCGGATCCGGTGGAGGAAGTGAAGGTTGGCTATCATATCCTGAAGTCGCTCGGCATCCGGGCGCGGGGGGTGCGGGTGGTGAGCTGCCCATCGTGTGCGCGGCAGGGGTTTGACGTGGTGAAGACGGTGGCGACGCTGGAGGAGCGGCTGGCGCATATCACGACGCCGCTGTCGCTTTCGGTGCTGGGCTGTGTGGTGAACGGGCCGGGCGAGGCGCGGGAGACGGACATCGGGCTGACCGGCGGCGGCAACGGGCGGCACATGGTGTTTCTGTCGGGCATTACCGACCATGTGATCGAGGATGCGAAGATGATCGATCATATCGTCGAGCTGGTGGAGGCCAAGGCGGCGGCGCTGGAAGCGGAGAAGGCAGCGGCGGAGCAGCAGGCGGCGGAATGAGCCCGGCGCTGCTCTCGCGGGCGACCTATGCGATGCTTTGGGCGACTGTGGGGGCGTGGAAGCTGCTGTTGATTTTGGAGCTTTTGGGCGATTTCGACAAGGAATGGCCAGTGGCGGTGTTTGCGCTGCTGATGGCGCTGGCGGCGGTGTGGGCGGCGATGCAGTGGCGGGCGTGGATGCGCGAGGCGCGGGAATGGCCGCGGTTGGGGCTGCCGATGGCGGCGGTGATGCTGTGGTTGCCGCTCGATGTGATTTCGACCGAGTTTGGCCGATGAGCGGATTGACGGACTGGCTGAACGAGGCGCTTTCGCCGCTCGGCGCTGTGCGGGTGCGGGCGATGTTTGGCGGGCATGGGGTGAGCCTGGATGGGCTGCCTTTTGGGCTGATTGCGGACGATGTGCTGTATCTGAAGTGTGACGCCGAGAGCGAGGGGCGGTTTGTGGCGGAAGGGCTGGCGGCTTTTGTTTATGACAAGGGGGGGACGCCTGTGGCGATGAGCTACCGCCGGGCGCCGGACGCGGCGATGGATGACGGAGAGGTTTTGCGCGAATGGGCGGTGCTGGCGCTGGCGGCGGCACGGCGGGCGCGGAAGCCGGCGGCGCGGCGGGGGCCGAGGAGCGGGCTGACCAGAGCATGGTAATCACCCTGCGCGAGGCCGTGCCGGGGGATGAGGCGGCGATCTTGCGGCTGGTGCGGGCGCTGGCGGAGTATGAGCGCGCGCCGGATGCGGTGAAGGCGAGCGAGGCGGATTTTACGGCTGCGCTGTTTGGGGCGGACGCTGTGGCGGGGTGTGTGCTCGCAGAAGTGGACGGCGCGGCGGTGGGGCTGGCGCTGTGGTTTCGCAATTTTTCGACCTGGACGGGGCGATCAGGGCTTTATCTGGAGGATCTGTTTGTGGCGCCCCACGCGCGCGGGCTGGGGGTGGGGCGCGCGCTGCTGGTGCATCTGGCGGGGATTGCGGTGAGCCGGGGGTGGGCGCGGTTTGAATGGAGCGTGCTGGACTGGAACGCGCCGGCGATTGGCTTTTATCGCGCGCTGGGGGCGCGGCCGATGGATGAGTGGACGGTGATGCGGCTGGAGGGGGAGGCGCTACGCCGGCTGGCGGGGGGCTGAGGTGGGCTGTCGGCTGGTGCTGGCGTGGCTGGGCGGGCTTTGCTAGCCTCTCGTGCAAGGGGGCTTTGGGCATGGCTATTTTGATCAAGCGGCTGGGCGTTTGGGGCGGGGCGGCGCTGGCGGGGCTTTTCGTGGGAGCCGCACAGGCGCAGCCGGCCGAGCCCGGAGCTGGAAAGCCTGTTTATGTGCCGCCCTATGCTGATGTGGCGGCGCCGGTGGTGCGGCCGCCCGAGGGGGCGGCGCTGTCTGCCGATGGGCTGCGGACGGCATGGGCGAGCGCGGATGGCCGGAGCCTGATGAGCGCCACGCGCGCGGGCTTGGGCGCAGACTGGGCGGCGCCCGACCGGCTGCTGACGACACGGGGCAAGATCGGCGCCATCGTGTTTTCGCCTGATGGCGGCTCGATCGCTTTTGAGAACCCGCGGACATGGCGGGACAATGGTGCCGCGGACGACAGCTGGTCGCTGATTGCCGTGTATGACATCAAGACGCGGCAGATTTCTTTCGTTGACCCGTCCTTCGATAGGGATAGCGACCCCGCATGGTCGGCGGACGGGGTCAGCATCAGCTTCACGCGGGCGGTGCCGGGCTTGCCGGCGAAGCGTCTGACCCGGCCGGTGACGCGGCTGCGGCTGGGCGACTGGACGCCGCCGCCGAAGCGGGCAGACGAACGCTTCACCATGGCCTCGGTGCTGGCCGCACCCTATCTCTATCCGCTGAACGGCTCGGACGACGGCACGGCGATTGCCTATGTGTCGCGCGAGGGCAAGGACCGCAGCGTCTATTTTCTGCGCGACGGCGAAGCGGTGCGGCGGCTGGTGACCTATGGCGGCGATGATGGGCAGGAGCTTTCGACCGCGCCCGCCCTGTCTGCGCACGGCGGGGCGGTGGCCTATGTGCGCGGCAGCGGCCCCAACCGGCAGGGCGACAATGCCGACCCCATTCCGCGCGCCGAGCCGCCCCTTCAGCAAGTCTGGATTATCGGCAGCGATGGCGGCAGCGCACCACAGCTGCTGGGGTCTGGCTCGGACCCGATGTTCACGCCCGACGAGCGCCATCTGCTGTGGCGCGCGGACAGGCGGATCATGGCGGCAGCGCTGAGCTGGGACGGCGGGCGGCTGATTAGCGTGGGTGCGCCGGAGACGTTTCTTGAGGGCGAGCGGCGCGACATGCGCTTTTCGCCCGATGGCAGCAAGATTGCCTATGAGCGCGGCGACGGGGTGGAAATCCATGATTTCGCTACCCGCAGGACGGTGGTGGTGCCACACGGCGATGATGTGGATGCGGGACCGGTCTGGTCAAGTGACGGGCGGTCGATCGCCTTTCGCCGGGAAGCGGCGGATGCGCCCAATTTGCGGCGCAACAGCTGCGGCCAGACACGCTATTGCGGGCCGGAGGAGAGCGCGCAGCCATGGGCGATCTGGACGGTGGATGTGGCCGATGTCAGCTACCCGAGGAAGATCTGGCAGGCGGATGCGGGCCGGGGATCGGCCTTTTATGCCATGGACCAGAAATATGCGCCGATCATGAAGGGCGCGCAGATGGCGTGGACGCCGGGCGGCGACATTGTCTTTGCCTGGGAGGGCGATGGCTGGCGGCATCTCTATGCGGTGAAGGCAGGCGGCGGCGCGGCCAGGCTGCTGACGCCGGGCGAGGGCGAGGTGGAATATTTCTCGACGTCTATCGATGGCCGGACGCTGGTTTATGCGACCAACATTGGCGACCTGGGCCGGCGCCATATCGCCGAGGTGGCCGCCGATGGCAGCTCGGCGCCTGTGGCCATTTCCAGAGGCGAGGGTAACCAATGGGACCCGGTGCCGATGGCGGGCGGCAAGATTGCCTTTGTCGATACCGATTGGGCGCATCCTCAGCATGTGGTGGTGCGCGCGCCGGACGGGCGGCGGGTGGAGGCGGGCCTGCCGGCGGTTCCGGCTGATTTTCCGGGTGCGCTGCTGGTGAAGCCGAGCCTTGTTTCGTTTCCGGCGTCGGATGGGCAGACGGCTTATGGCCAGCTGTTCGTGCCGGCGCACCCGACCGGCTGCGCGATCATATTCTCGCATGGCGGCATCCGGCGGCAGATGCTGACCAGCTATCATTATATGGACGCTTACCATTATCTCTATGGTATGAACCAGTATCTGGCGGGGCGCGGCTGTGTCGTGCTGTCGGTGGAGTATCGCAGCTCGATCATGCAGGGCTTCGACTTCCGCAATGCACCGGGCTGGGGCTTTGCGGGCAATTCGGAGATCATGGATTTTGTGGGTGCGGCCAACTGGCTGAAACAGCGCGACGATGTGGACGGCGCGCGCGGCATCGGCATCTATGGTCTTTCATGGGGCGGCTATATGACCGCCATGGCGCTGGCTAAGCACTCCGATATCTTCTCGGTGGGTTTTGACATGGCGGGGGTGCATTTCACTGGTGATGAGAAGGGGATGGCCTTTACGCCGATCGGGCAGATCGATGGCTGGAGGTCGCCGATCTTCGTGGCGCAGGGCGATGACGACCGGAATGTGAACATCAACGACGGCATTGCCCTGTCGCACGCGCTGCAGCGGCTGAAGCCGGAGGTGGAATACAGGCAGCAGCTGATGCCGGGGCAGACGCACGACCTTTATCTGACCTTTGAGCAGCTGGTGCAGATTTATACCGATGGATCCGACTGGCTGATCAGCCATCTCGATGGGCGGTGACGAGGCTTGATGTGCGTGCCGGCGGTGGTGCAGTGCTTCGAGATGACCGGGTCGGAGGCCGGGCGCGGGGCCTGAGTGCGGGCGAGCGCGGGGTTTTGAAGAGGGGGTGAGGGCAGGGGCCTCCGGCGGCTGGGGCCTCAGGCCCCAGACCCCATTTGTTGGAGTGGGACAAGACGCCGGGGAGCAGCGCCTGCGCGGCACGCGCATTCAATTGCCTGCGGCAGGCGCTGCCTTTTCCCTGTGCAACCCAAAACCACTCATGGGGTCTGGGGCCTGAGGCCCCAGCCGCCGGAGGCCCCTTCACTGCCCGCCGGAGGCTAATTGCGGCTCAGGCGCGGGGCGCGCCGGGGCGGGGGCGGGGGTCGGGGGCTTCGGCGCCTTTTTCGGCGGCTTTGGCGCGTTCGATGGATTCGAGGATCAGGCGCTCGGCGGTTTCGCGGCCTTGCCAGCCTTCGCAGCGGGTCCATTTGCCGGGTTCGAGGTCTTTGTAGTGGGTGAAGAAATGTTCGATCTGATCGAGAAGGATCTTGGGCAGATCGCTGTATTCATTGATGTTGGAATAGTAGGGATAGACTTTGTTGACGTTGACGCAAAGGAGCTTGGCGTCGCCGCCGCCGTCGTCGGTCATCATCAGGACGCCGACGGGGCGGACGCGGGCGATGGAGCCGGGGATGAAGGGGGAGCGGGCGACGATGAGGGCGTCGATGGGATCGCCGTCTTCGGCGAGCGTGTGGGGGATGAAGCCGTAGTTGACCGGATAGCGCATCGGGGTGTGGAGGATGCGGTCGACGAAGAGGGCGCCGGAGTCCTTGTCGATTTCATATTTGATCGGCTCGCCGCCCAGCGGGCATTCGACGACGACGTTGACGTCGTGCGGGGGGTTCACGCCGATGGGGATCTGGTCGATGCGCAATGGAGCCTCCTGATGATGCTGGGAGCGCGGTAGTGTATCGGGGGCGTGATTTCAATGTGAAAGGGATGGGGGATGGCCTGGGCGGTGCTGGTGCTGGGGGGAGTTTTGGAGGTGGTGTTTGCGACGTCGCTGCGCTTTGTTGATGGATTTAGGAATGGGCCTTGGGTGGCGCTGTTTTTGCTGAGCGTGACGGGCAGCATGGTGTGCCTGGAATGGGCGGGGCGGACGATCCCGATGGGGACGGCCTATGCGGTGTGGGCCGGTGTGGGGGCGGCGGGCGGCGTGGTGCTGGGGATGCTGGCGTTTGGTGAGCCGGTGAGTTTGATGCGGGTGTTGCTGCTGACCGGGCTTTTGGGGTGTATCGTTGGTTTGCGGGCGCTTTAGCGGGGTTTGAGGAGGTCGGCGAGCCAGTCTTTGCCGGAACCGGTGCGCTTGAGGATGGGGTAGCGCAGGCCTTGGTTCCAGAGGAGCTCGGCTTCGCGGGTGCGGTCGCGCGTCTTGACGAGGAGGCGGATGGGCTGGTCTGAGCCCTTGGCGGCGGTGATGGCGGCCTTGAGCAGGGCGGGGGTATAGGGCTTGTCGTTGACGGCGAGGATGGTGTCTCCGAGATTGAGGCCGGCGGCGAAGGCGGGGCTCATGAAATCCACCGCCGTGACGGCGCCGTCTTTGCCGGTGGCGAGGCCGCCTGAGTAGATGAGGTTGACGCCGCCGCTGGCGCGGTCTTGGGCGGCGAGGAGCTTGGGCTGCTCGTCGGTGTATTCGAGGGTGTAGCCGGAGCGGGTGAAGCCGCCCAAGGGCGCGCGGGGGGTGGTTTCGGTGAGGCGGGCGGTGAGATGGGCCTGCCAGTCATGGGGGGCGAGGTCGTTCAGCGTGGTGACGATGTCGGCCATGGTATAGGGCTGCTCGCCCCAGTCGCCGTCACGCTGGCCGAAGAAGGCTTTGGCGAAATCGTCCATGCCGCGGCGGCCGCGGGTTTGCTCGCGGATCATGGCGTCGATTTCGAGCCAGATGAGCAGGCCTTCGCTGTAATAATCTTCGGAGCGCTGCTCGGAGCGCCAGCCCTTGGGGGCGCGCGGCGTGATGACGGGGTCATTGGTGGTGTCGATGAGCGGGCGCCATTGGCGGCCGGGGCGGGTGTCATAGGTGGAGGCGAGGCTGGCGAGCGCCTCCATGGTGGCCTCGGGGGTGGTCATGCCGGACCGGGCGGCGAGGATATAGCCCCAGAACTGGGTCTGGCCTTCATAGACCCAGAGCATGGAGTTGATGAGGGGCGTGCGGAAATCGGGGGTGATGCTGTCTTGCCCGCGGCGGAATTTGCCGTTCCAGCTATGGGTGAATTCATGGGGGAGGAGGCCGCGCTGGCGCAGGGTGTTTGACCAGCCGGTGAAATAATCAAGGGCCTGGCTGTTTTCGGAAGCGCGGTGATGTTCGAGGCCGATGCCGCCGAGTTTGGTGGTCAGCGCGAGGAGGAAATCATAATGATCGAAGTGCTTTGCGCCGAAGGTCTTGAGAGATTGGGTGACGAGGCGCTTGTGGGCGTTGATGGCCTCGGGCGTGGCGGCGAGCGCGGTGGGCTCATCGGCGACGACGTTGAGGGTGACGTTTTCGCCGAGGTCCCATGACTGGAAATGGCGGCCGGCGAAGAAGGGGCTGTCGACCAGTGTTTCGTAATCGACGGTTTCGTAGGTGACGCTGCCCGCTTGCGTGGCGGCGGGGCGCAGCGCGCCGGCGGCTTGCCAGCCTTGGGGCCAGGTGACGGTGAGGCTGGCGGGGATCTGGCGGGTGAACCAGCCGGCGGGATAGAGGCTGACCTGATTTGGCTGGAGGTTGATGATGTCGGAGGTGGCGGTGATGCGGCCCTGATCGGGCTGGGTGGCGGAGAGGAAATTGAAGCGGGCGGTGAGGCTGGTGGCGCCCGCTGGCACGCTGACGGTGAAGGCGAAGACATCCTGCGGGTCGCGGGTCCAGGGGAGTTTCTGGCCGCCCGCGGTGATTTCGAGGCGGGCGAGCTTTTCGACTTCGCCGCGCGCGGCGTGTTTGCCGGGCAGCCATTTGGGGAAGAGCAGGGTGAGCTTGCCGGGGACGGGCAGTGTTTCGGGGACGGGAATTGTTTGGGTGACGCTGTAGATGCCCTGTGTGCTGTTGGTGGCGTCGACGGCGATCTGCATGATGCCGGGGTAGGGGATATCGCGGGCTTGCGGGATGGGGTCTTGATAGGGGGTGGGGGTGGGCAGGCTGCGCGGGGCCTGTGCGGCAGCGGCGGTGGAGATGAGCAGGGCTGTGAGGAGCGGCTTGAGCATGGGCGTGAGTTAAGCGGCTGGGGCGGCGCGTGACAAGTGGGGGGCGTGGCGATATGGCGGGCGCGATGAGCAGATTGCAGAAACCGCGCGGCACGCAGGACCTTTTTGGCGAGAGCGTGGAGCGCTTTGACCATGTGGTCAGGACCTTTGACCGGGTGCGGAAGCTTTATGGCTTTGGGCGGGTCGAGGTGCCGGTGTTTGAGGCGACCGCGGTGTTTGCGCGGGGGCTGGGCGAGACCACCGATGTGGTGTCGAAGGAGATGTATGAATTTGAGGACCGGGGCGGGGACAGCCTGACGCTGCGGCCCGAGTTTACCGCCGGGATCGCGCGGGCCTTTGTCGAGAATGGCTGGCAGCAGTTCGCGCCGGTGAAGCTGGCGACATGGGGGCCGCTGTTTCGCTATGAGCGGCCGCAGAAGGGGCGGTTCCGGCAGTTTCACCAGCTGGATGCGGAGATTTTGGGGGCAGGCGAGCCGGCGGCGGATGTGGAGCTTCTGGCGATGGCGCAGCAGCTACTGGAAGAGCTGCGAGTTGCGGACCGTGTGGTGTTGCAGCTTAACACGCTGGGAGATGCGGAGACGCGGGTTGCTTGGCGGGCGGCGCTGGTGGACCATTTTTCGAAGCATCTGGATGTGCTTTCAGACGAGAGCCGGGTGCGGCTGGAGAAGAACCCGCTGCGGATTCTCGACTCCAAGGCTGAGAGTGACCGGGCGCTGGTGGCGGCGGCGCCGGGTATTGATGCCTATATGAGTGCGGAGGCCGGCGCGTTTTTTGAGAGTGTGTTGAAGGGGCTGGAGGCGTCGGGCGTGGCTTATGTGCGCAACGCGGCGCTGGTCAGGGGCTTTGATTATTACCGGCATACGGCGTTTGAATTTGTGACCGATGCGCTGGGGGCGCAGGGGACGGTGATTGGCGGCGGGCGCTATGACGGGCTGGTGGGGATGATGGGCGGACCGGAGACGCCGGCTGTGGGCTGGGCGGGCGGCATCGAGCGGCTGTCAGACTTATTAGACCGTGGGTATCATCCGCCTCGTATCTGGACTTTGATTGCTGAGAACGAAGCCGCTTTGGAAGCTACTTATGCAATCGCTCGATATCTCAGGCATTTCAAAATAAACATTGATACCATATACGGATCGAATCTACGAAAATTGTCAAGCAAGGCAAGGAAGAGAGATGTTTCAGGAATTATATATTTTGATGAAGGTCGTGACGGGTATGATTTTATTTTGAAATTTTCGGGTGTCAGAAGAAATGACATCCTTGAATTTTTGAGGCTTAAAAATTTGCTAGATAAAGATTTTTTTGTAGAAGAAATACTTATCGTTGAAGATAAAATAGTAAAAAATTATCTTGCGCAAGTTCTTCTGGACGGTGAACTCGAGAGAGGCGCTAGAAAAGCTCTAGGCTTCAGGTTTTCGAAGAATGTTGATCACTGACGCGCGCATTGCCCAGATCGAGCGGCGGCACGGCGAGCTGGCGGCGCAGATGGAGCGCGGCGACCTGCCGGCGGAGCGCTTTGTGCAGATTTCGAAGGATTATGCCGAGCTGACGCCGGTGGTGGAGGCCTGTGCGGCGCTGCGCGGGCTTCGCGACGAGATTGCGGCGCTGGCGGATATTCCGGCGGGCGATGAGATGTATGAGATGGCGCGCGAGGAAATGCGGGCGCTGGAGAGCCGGCTGCCCGAGGCCGAGCGGGCGCTGGCGCTGAAGCTGCTGCCCAAGGATGCAGCCGATGCGCGGCCGGCGATGCTGGAGATCAGGGCCGGGACGGGGGGCGATGAGGCGGCGCTTTTTGCGGGCGATCTGTTCCGCATGTATGAGCGCTATGCCGCCACACGCGGCTGGCGGGTGGAGGTGATTTCGGCCTCGCCATCGGAAATGGGCGGCTACAAGGAGATTGTCGCCAATGTGACCGGCGAGGGGGTGTTTGCGCGGCTGAAGTTTGAAAGCGGCGTGCACCGGGTGCAGCGGGTTCCGGCGACCGAGACGCAGGGGCGGATTCACACGTCAGCGGCGACGGTGGCGGTGTTGGCCGAGCCGGAGGAGGTGGATGTGCAGATTGATGAGAAGGAACTGCGCATTGATGTGTTTCGGAGCTCGGGGCCGGGGGGGCAATCGGTGAATACCACCGACAGTGCGGTGCGGATCACCCATTTGCCGAGCGGGTTGGTGGTGCAGCAGCAGGACGAGAAATCGCAGCACAAGAACAAGGCCAAGGCGCTGAAGGTGCTGCGGAGCCGGCTTTATGACCTGGAGCGGAGCCGGGTGGACGCGGCACGCTCGGCCGATCGCAAGGCGATGGTGGGATCGGGCGACCGGTCGGAGCGGATCAGGACCTATAATTTTCCGCAAGGGCGCGTGACGGACCACCGGATCGGGCTGACGCTGCACCGGCTGCCGGAGATCATCGCCGGCGAGGGACTGGAGGAGCTGGTGTCGGCGCTGATCTCCGAGGATGAGGCGGCGCGGCTGGCGGCGCTGGAATGACCGCTGATGGCGCGCTGCGGATGGGGGCGGCGCGGATCGGGCGGCTGGAGGCGGAGGTGCTGCTGGCGCATCTGCTGGGCTGTTCAAGGGGCGATCTGATCTTGCGGCCCGGCATGGCGGTGGATGCGGGGGCGTTTGAGGCGATGCTGGCGCGGCGCGAGGCGGGCGAGCCGCTGGCCTATATCATGGGGGTGCGCGAGTTCTGGAGCCTCGACTTTGCTGTGACGCGCGATGTTCTGATTCCGCGGCCGGATTCGGAGACGCTGGTGGCAGCCGCGCTGGAGGGGGACTTTGCCCGCGTGCTCGACCTGGGGACGGGATCGGGGGCGCTGCTTTTGGCCTGTCTGCATGAGCGGGCGGGGGCGCGGGGGCTGGGGGTGGATTCGAGTGCGGCGGCGCTGGCGGTGGCGCGGGGGAATGCGGCGGCGCTTGGGCTGGGGCGCCGCGCGGACTTTGCGCTGGGGGATTGGGGGGCGGGGATAGGCGAGCGGTTTGACCTTGTGCTGTGCAACCCGCCTTATGTGGAGACGGGGGCGATCTTGAGTGTGGAGGTGCGCGATTTCGAGCCGGCGGGCGCGCTGTTTGCGGGCGCGGACGGGCTGGATGCCTACCGGGTGCTGGTGCCGCAGCTGCCGGGGCTGATGGCGCCGGGCGGGCGGGCGATTTTGGAGATTGGCTGGCGGCAGGCAGACGCGGTGTTGGGGCTGGCGCGCGCGGCGGGGCTTGTGGGTGAGGTGCGGCGCGATCTGGCGGGGCGCGACCGGGCTCTGGTCTTGCGCGGGGACGGGGCGTAAGACTTGAGCATGACGCGCAAATATTTTGGCACCGATGGCATTCGCGGCCTGACCAATACCCCGCCGATGACGGCGGCGATGGCGATGCGCGTGGGGCAGGCGGCGGGCACGCATTTTCTGAATGGCGGGCACAAGCACCGGGTGGTGATTGGCAAGGACACGCGGCTTTCGGGCTATATGATGGAGAGCGCGCTGACGGCGGGCTTTACCTCGGTGGGGATGGATGTGACGCTGCTGGGGCCGCTGCCGACACCGGCGGTGGCGATGCTGACGCGGTCGCTCAGGGCTGATCTGGGGGTGATGATCTCGGCCAGCCATAACCCGTTTCATGACAATGGGATCAAGCTGTTCGGGCCGGACGGCTACAAGCTTTCGGATGATGATGAGCGCGCGATCGAGGCGCTGATTGACAGCGAGGTGGGGCTGGCGGCGCCCGAGGCGATTGGCCGGGCGCGGCGGGTGGACGATGCGCAGGGGCGCTATGTGGAATTTGCCAAGGCGACCTTTCCCGATGATCTGCGGCTCGATGGGCTGAAGGTGGTGATCGATTGCGCGCATGGGGCGGCCTATCGGGTGGCGCCGGCGGCGCTTTGGGAGCTGGGCGCTGAGGTGGTGGCGATCGGGGTGTCGCCTGATGGCTTCAACGTGAATGCTGACTGCGGCTCGACGCATCCGCGCGCGCTGCAGATGAAGGTTTTGGAGACGGGCGCGGACATCGGCATTGCGCTTGACGGCGATGCCGACCGGCTGATCGTGGTCGATGAGAAGGGGCAGCTGGTGGACGGCGACCAGCTGATGGCGCTGGTGGCGGCGCGGGCGGCCGAGGCCGGGCAGTTGAAGGGCGCAGCACTTGTGGCCACCGTGATGAGCAACCTGGGGCTGGAGCGCTGGCTGGCGGGGCGGGGGATCGGGATGCACCGGGCGAGCGTGGGCGACCGTTATGTGCTGGAGATGATGCGCGCGCATGGCTGTAACATTGGCGGCGAGCAATCGGGGCATCTGATTTTGGCCGACCATTCGACGACCGGCGACGGGCTGGTGGCGGCGCTTCAGGTGTTGGCAGCGCTGGTGGCGAGCGGGCGGCCGGCGAGCGAGGTGTTGCATCTGTTCGACCCGCTGCCGCAGCTTTTGAAATCGGTGCGTTTTTCGGGCGATCCGCTGGGCCGCGACGAGGTGAAGGCGGCGATTGCCGACGGCGAGGCGCGGCTGGCGGGGACGGGGCGGCTGCTGATCCGCAAATCGGGGACCGAGCCGGTGATCCGGGTGATGGCCGAGGGCGAGGACAAGGCGCTGGTGGCGGCCGTGGTGGACGGAATTTGCGCGGCGGTGAAGGCATGACACAGGCGCGGGTGCTGGTGGTGGCGGGGTCGGATTCGGGCGGGGGGGCCGGGATTCAGGCGGATATCAAGACGGTGACGTGCCTGGGCGGCTTTGCCATGACCGCGGTGACGGCGGTGACGGTGCAGAACACGCGCGGGGTCAGCGCGGTTCATGCCGTGCCGGTGGAGGTGGTGGTGGGGCAGATGCGCGCCTGCATCGATGACATTGGCGTGGACGTGGTGAAGATCGGGATGCTGGGCGAGGCGGCGCTGATCGAGGCGGTGGCCGAGGTGGTGCGGGGGCTGGACTGTCCGGTGGTGCTTGATCCGGTGATGGTGGCGACGAGCGGGGCGCGGCTGCTGGAAGGCGAGGGGCTTTGGGCGCTGGTCGAGCATCTGCTGCCGCTGGCGGACGTGGTGACACCCAATGTGCCGGAGCTGATGGAGCTTTCGGAGACCGAGATCGAGGATGCGGCGGACATGCTGTTGGCCGCGCAGGAACTGCTGGAGCGGGGGCCGCGCGCGGTTTTGGCCAAGGGCGGGCATCTGGCGGGCGAGCGGTTGACCGACTGGCTGGTGTGGCGCGGCGGGCAGCGGGCCTTTGTCGAGGACCGGATCGACAGCCGCGACACGCATGGGACGGGCTGCACGTTGGCCAGCGGCGTGGCGACGGGGCTGGCGCAGGGGCTGACGCTGGCCGACAGCGTGGCCCGCGCCCGGGCCTTTGTGCGCCAGGGGCTGATGCGCGCGCCGGGCTTTGGCGGCGGGCGCGACATGGGCTTTGGCGGGCCGATGGGGTTTTATCCGTTCGACGCATGATCGTTGGCGTTGACGAGGCGGGGCGGGGGCCCTGGGCGGGGCCGGTGGTGGCGGCGGCCGTGGCGCTGCCGGATGGCGGCCTGCCCGACGGCGTGACCGACAGCAAGGCGCTGCGCCCGGCGCGGCGGGCGGCGCTGGCCGCGGCCATAAGGGGCTGTGCGGCGGTGGGGGTGGGGCAGGCGAGCGCTGAGGAGATTGACGCGCTCAACATCCACTGGGCGACGATGCTGGCGATGGAGCGGGCGGTGGCGGCGCTTGTTCGGGAGATCGGGGGCGGGCGGCCGGGCGAGATATTGGTGGACGGCAACCGGCTGCCGCGATGGGGCTGGCGCTCTCGGGCGATTGTGAAGGGGGATGCTTTGGTGCCGGTGATCGGGGCGGCGTCGATCATTGCCAAGACGGTGCGGGATGCGGTGATGGCGGGGCTGGACGGGGAGTGCCCCGGCTATGGCTGGGCGCGCAACCAGGGCTATGGGACGGCGGAACATGCGGCAGCACTCGCGCGGCTCGGGGTGAGTGTGCACCACCGGCGGAGCTTTGCACCGGTGAAGGCGCGATTGGCGCGGGGCTGAGTCGTTTTGGTCACACCCCCAGATATTGGGGGCGGCACGCGCACGCGAACTCGAGATGTAGCGGCCTGGGCTTGTTTCGACTTGAATGTGAGAGAATCATGACAAGCACTTGATTCAAGAGGGGTTGACCTGAGCGAATCAGGTGATTCTATGGGCCCGAACTGATTTGGGGACCATCATGGCCACGCTCGTGAATGACCGACTGCTGACCGACCGGATCATCCTGGGTGACTGTATCGAGGTGATGCGGGGGATGCCGGATGGCTGTGTCGATCTGATTTTCGCCGACCCGCCCTATAATCTGCAGCTGGCGCACGAGCTGCACCGGCCCGAGGGCGGCAAGGTGGCGGCGGTCGATGATGAATGGGACAAGTTTTCGAGCTTTGCTGCCTATGACCGGTTCAGCCGCGATTGGCTGGCGGAGGCGCGGCGCATCCTGAAGCCGGACGGGGCGATCTGGGCGATTGGCAGCTATCACAATGTGTTCCGGATGGGCGCGGCGATGCAGGATGCGGGCTTCTGGATTTTGAACGATATCGTCTGGCGCAAGGCCAATCCGATGCCGAACTTCAAGGGGACGCGCTTCACCAATGCGCATGAGACGCTGATCTGGGCGGCGAAGAGCGAGAAGAGCCGCTATCATTTCAACTATCAGGCGATGAAGGCGATGAATGACGAGGTGCAGATGCGCTCGGACTGGCTGTTTCCGATCTGCACCGGGGCGGAGCGGCTGAAGGTGGACGGGGTGAAGGCGCATCCGACGCAGAAGCCCGAGGCGCTGCTCTACCGGGTGCTGCTGGCCTGTTCGAAGCCGGGCGATGTGGTGCTGGACCCGTTTTTTGGCACCGGCACGACGGGCGCTGTGGCCAAGCTTCTGGGGCGGCGCTGGATCGGGATTGAGCGTGAGCCGAAATATGTGGCGGTGGCGCAGGCGCGGATCGACGGGCTGCTGCCGCTGGAGGGCGGCGACATGAATGTGAGCCAGGGCAAGCGGGCCGAGCCGCGCGTGGCCTTTGGCGCGCTGGTGGAGGCCGGGCTGGTGCGGCCCGGCACGCGGCTGTTTGCGCCGGGGCGCAAGGCCGAGGCGCGGGTGCGGGCCGATGGCTCGGTGAGCCTGGGCGAGACGGCGGGGAGCATTCACCAGATGGGGGCGCGGGTGCAGGGGCTGCCGAGCTGCAACGGCTGGACCTATTGGCATATCGAGGGCGATGATGGGCGGCTGGTGCCGATTGATGCCAAGCGGGCGGACTACCGCGCGGCGCTGGGGAACGCCTGAGGGTCGTTTCGTCACCTTGAAGCGGGCCGGGTGGTGGCGCATATCGCGCGGCATCTGTTTTGGAGGTGCGTGATGCGGCTTGGGCTTTTTGTTGCGGTGTCTGCGCTGCTGGCGGTGCCGGGATGGGCGGCGCCGGCGATTGGCAGCTTTGGCTTTGATGTGGCTGGCATGGACCGGTCGGTGAAGCCGGGGGATGACTTCAACGCCTTTGCCAATGGTGACTATCTGGCGAAGATGGCGATTCCGGCGGACCGGGCGGGCTATGGGCCGGCTTATGCGCTCGATGATCTGAGCCGCGAGCGGACGCGGGCGATCATCGAGGAGGCGGCGGCGAGCGGGGCGGCGCCCGGCAGCAATGCGCAGAAGGTGGGCGATTATTTTGCCAGCTTCATGGACGAGGTGGCGATTGAGGCGGCGGGGCTGGACCCGCTGGCGGGCGAGCTGGCGGCGATTGCGGCGATTGGCGACCGGCGGGCGCTGGCGGCGTGGCTGGGGCGCGGGCAGGTGTTGAGCCTTGATGCGCCGGTGGCGCTGGGCATTGGCTCCGATGACAAGGACCCGGATGTGGTGACGGTGTTTGCCTATCAGGGCGGGCTGGGGCTGCCGGACCGGGACTATTATCTGGATGAGGGCGAAGATTTTGTGAAGGCGCGGGCGGCGTACCGCGCTTTTGTGGCCGACATGTTGCGGCTGGCGGGCTTTGCCGACGGCGAGGCGCGGGCGGATGCGGTGCTGGCGCTGGAGACGAAGCTGGCTGAGGCGCATTGGACGCGGACCGAGAGCCGGCAGGCGGAGAAGACCTATAATCCGGCGACGCGCGCTGAGCTTGCGGCGCGCTATCCGGGGCTGGACTGGAACGCGATGCTGGCCGGGGCGGATCTGGGCGGGATTGACCCGCTGGTTGTGGTGCAGCCGGGCGCGATCGAGGGGGCGGCGGCGCTTCTGGCGAGCGAGCCGCTGGCGGTGTGGCAGGATTATCTGCGGGTGCGGCTGCTGGAAGGCTTTGCGCGGGTGTTGCCCAAGGATTTCGTCGATACGAGCTTTCGGCTTTCAAGCGCGATTTCGGGGGTGACCGAGCAGCGCGAGCGCTGGAAGCGGGGCGTGGATGCGACCACCGATGCGCTCGGCGAGGCGGTGGGGGCGCTTTATGTGGCGCGGCATTTTCCCCCCGAGGCGAAGGCGAAGATCGATGCGCTGGTGAAGAATGTGATTGCTGCACTGGATGTGCGGCTGGCGGCGCTGGACTGGATGGACCCCGAGACGCGGGCGGTGGCGCGCGAGAAGTTGGCGAATTTCACGCCCAAGATCGGCTATCCGGACAAGTGGCGCGATTATGCGGGCTTGCGGGTGGAGAAGGGGCAGGCGCTGGCCAATTTGCGCCGGGTGCGGGAATTCGAACATGCCCATGAAGTGGCGAAGCTGGGCAAGCCGGTGGACCGGACCGAGTGGTTCATGACGCCGATGACGGTCAATGCCTATGCCTATCCGAGCTGGAACGAGATCGTGTTTCCCGCGGCGATTTTGCAGGCGCCGTTTTTTGACCCTGAGGCCGATGATGCGGTGAATTACGGCGCGATTGGTGCGGTGATCGGGCATGAGATTTTGCACCATTTCGATGACCAGGGGCGCAAGTTCGACAAGGACGGCAAGCTGGCGGACTGGTGGAGCGAGGGGGATGTCGAGCGCTTCACGGCGCGCGCCAAGGCGCTGGTGGAGCAATATCAGGGCTATGAGCCGCTGCCGGGCAAGGCCATCAATGGCGAGCTGACCCTGGGCGAGAATATTGCCGATGTGGCCGGCCTGCAGGTGGCCTTTGATGCGTGGCAGCGCAGCCTGGGGGGCAAGCCGGCGCCGGTGATTGACGGCTTTACCGGCGAGCAGCGCTTCTTTCTGGGCTATGCGCAGGCGTGGCGGGGCAAGGTGCGCGAGCAGGCGCTGTTGCAGCGGCTGACCAGCGACCCGCATTCGCCGGGCGAATATCGGGCGCAGACGGTGCGCAATCTGGATGGCTGGTATGAGGCCTTTGGTGTGAAGCCGGGGGACCGGCTGTATCTGGCGCCGGGCGCGCGGGTGAAGCTTTGGTAGACTATTGGCGGCCGGTCTCGATTGGCGAGACTGGCGCGCCGCTGGCGGGCGGGCGGCTGCGCTTTGCGGCTGTGGAACGGTTGCGGCGCGGCGAGCCGGGTGTGATGTGTGCGCTGGAGGCGGTGCCGGCGGGGGTGATGGCGCGGCTGAGCGGGGCGCGGCCGGGCTTTGCGGTGCGGCGGCCGTTGGTGATGGGCATCTTGAATGTGACGCCCGACAGTTTTTCGGATGGCGGGCGGGGGGGCGAGCCGGCGGCGCTGGTGGCGGCAGGCGCTGACATTGTTGATGTGGGGGCGGAATCGACGCGGCCGGGGGCGGCAGCGGTGAGTCTGGACGAGGAGATGGCGCGCCTCGCGCCGGTGTTGCCGAAGCTTCACGGGCTGCGCTGGTCGGTGGATACGAGGAAGGCTGCGGTGATGGCCGCCGCGCTCGATGCCGGGGCGGACATCGTGAATGATGTGTCGGCGCTGAGCTTTGATGCTGATGCGGCCGCTCTGGTGGCGGTGCGGGGGTGCGGGGTGGTGTTGATGCATCATCAGGGGACGCCGGAGACGATGCAGGTGGCGCCCGCCTACGGCGATGTGCTGCTGGATGTTTATGACTGGCTTGAGGGCCGGATTGCGCATGCGGAGGCGGCGGGGATTTCGCGTGGGCGGATCATCGTTGATGTGGGCATCGGCTTTGGCAAGACGCTGGCGCACAACCGGGCGCTGCTGGCGGGGCTTTCGCTGTTTCATGGGCTGGGGGTGCCTCTTTTGCTGGGGGCGAGCCGCAAGCGGGTGATTTCGGGGCTGGCCGGTGCCGAGATTGAGGTGGGGGCGCGACTGCCGGGCAGCCTGGCGCTGGCGCTGCACGGGGCCGCGCAGGGCGTGCAGATGGTCAGGGTGCATGATGTAGCGGAGACGGTGCAGGCGCTTGAGGTGTGGGCGGCGGCGCGATTTGGGGGCGAGGGTGCGGCATGAGGGGCGGCGCATAACGGGCTTCACAGGGCGCGGGTTTCTGCTATCAGGCGCTGTTCATATGGGTTGGGCGTGCGCCCCGCTGGGTGTTTTGACGGGGCGAGAGCGATGACCGGTGGCAGTTTGAGTGGTGAGATGGCACAGGATAGCGACAAGCGGGATGGGCAGGATGGCGTGGACCATCAGGCGACCTATTTGCGCTTCATGGCGATCACCAAATGGGCGGTCGTGGGAATTGCGGCCGCGCTGGTCGCGCTGGCGCTGTTTCTGGCCTGAACCTTTCGGAAGATTTGGGGAATTTGCATGAAGATCGCGGTATTGCGCGAAACGGCGGAAGCGGAACATCGGGTGGCGGCGACGCCGGAGACGGTGAAGAAGCTGATCGCGCTGGGCGCTGAGCTGGCTGTGGAGAGCGGCGCGGGCGCGGGCGCGAACATTGCGGACGGGGATTATGAAGCGGCGGGCGCCACCGTGGCCGACCGGGCCGGGGTGATTTCGGGCGCCTCGCTGGTGATGGGGGTGCAGGTGCCGGGTGTGGACGGGCTGCCGGGGATTGCCAAGGGCACGATGGTGGCGGGCATGATGATGCCTTTTGCGAACGCAGAGCGGATCAAGGGCTATGCCGACGCCGGGCTGGTGGCGCTGTCGATGGAATTCATGCCGCGCATCACGCGCGCCCAGTCGATGGACGTGCTGTCGTCGCAATCGAATCTGGCCGGCTACAAGGCGGTGATCGATGCGGCCGAGGCTTATGGCCGGGCGTTTCCGATGATGATGACGGCGGCGGGCACGATTTCGGCGGCGCGGGTGTTCATCATGGGTGTGGGCGTGGCCGGGCTGCAGGCGATTGCCACCGCGCGGCGGCTCGGCGCGCTGGTGAGCGCGACCGATGTGCGCTCGGCGACCAAGGAGCAGATCGAATCGCTCGGCGCCAAGGCGATTTTCGTGACCGAGGTGAAGGGCATCGAGGGCGAGGGCGCGGGCGGCTATGCGACCGAGATGAGCGATGAATACAAGGCGGCGCAGGCGGCGCTGGTCTCTTCGCATATCGCCAAGCAGGACATTGTGATCACGACCGCGCTGATTCCCGGGCGGCCGGCGCCGCGGCTGGTGTCGGACGCGCAGCTGCGCACCATGCGGCCGGGCTCGGTGCTGGTCGATTTGGCGGTGGAGAGCGGCGGCAATGTCGAGCATTCGCGCCCGGGCGAGGTTGTCGAGGTGCACGGGGTGAAGATCATCGGCCACAAGAATTTGGCCGGGCGGATGGCGGCTGATGCGTCGTCGCTTTATTCGCGCAATCTTTTCAATTTCATCAATGCCTTCTGGGACAAGGAGGGCAAGACGCTGAGCCTGCCGGCCGATGACGAGATCGTTGTCGGGGTCAAGCTGACCGAGGGCGGGGCTGTGGTGCATGAGCGGCTGAAGGCGGCCTGAGGAGCGGACGGATGGATTTTCTCTCGACCCTTTCGATTTTCGTGATGGCCTGTTTTGTGGGCTATTATGTTGTTTGGTCGGTGACGCCGGCGCTGCATACGCCGCTGATGGCGGTGACCAACGCCATTTCGAGCGTGATCGTGGTGGGCGCGCTGATTGCGTCGGCCACCAATGCCAGCGGGGCCGAAATCTCGAAGTGGCTGGGGCTGATTGCCGTTGTGCTGGCCAGCATCAACATCTTCGGGGGCTTTGCGGTGACCCGGCGGATGCTGGCGATGTACAAGAAGAAAGAGAAGAAGCCCGGCGTCGGGCACTCCAAGTAAGCGGCTGGGATAGGGACTTTATTTATGGAACATGTTGCAGCCGCGACGCCCGCATGGGCCGTTCTTGCCTATCTGGTGGCGGGCGTTCTCTTCATTCTGTCGCTGCGCGGGCTTTCCAGCCCCGAGACCAGCCAGCAGGGCAACCGCTATGGCATGATCGGCATGACCATTGCCGTGGCCACCACGCTGGTGCTGCACGGGGTCGGGCTGCCGCTGATTGTGGCGGCGATCGCGATTGGCGGGACGATTGGCTGGTTCATTGCGCAGAAGATCCAGATGACGGCGATGCCGGAGCTGGTGGCGGGCTTTCACTCGCTGGTTGGCATGGCGGCCGTGCTGGTGGGCTGTGCGGCGTTTCTCAATCCGGGCGAATTTGGCATTACCGATGCGAACGGCATTTTGGCGGTGTCGCGGGTCGAGATGGGGCTGGGCGTGGCGATTGGCGCGCTGACCTTCTCGGGCTCGGTGATTGCGTTCCTCAAGCTTTCGGGGCGGATGTCGGGCGCGCCGATCTTGCTGCCGGCGCGGCATCTGATCAATCTGGGCGTGATTGGCGGCATATTGGTGCTGACGGTGGTGTTTGCCTTTGATGCGGGCGCGGCGCAGGGCGACGGCACGCTCTTGTGGATCATCCTCGGGCTTTCCTTCCTGATCGGGGTGACGCTGATCATTCCGATTGGCGGGGCGGACATGCCGGTGGTGATCTCGATGCTGAACAGCTATTCGGGCTGGGCGGCGGCGGCGATGGGCTTTACGCTCGGGAATACCGCGATGATCATCACCGGTGCGCTGGTCGGCTCGTCGGGCGCGATCCTGAGCTACATCATGTGCAAGGCGATGAACCGCAGCTTCATCTCGGTGATTGCCGGCGGCTTTGGTGCGGACGCGGGCGGCGGCGGGCCGGCGGGGTCGGCGGAGGCCAAGCCCTATAAGGCGGGGTCGGCCGAGGATGCGGCGTTCATCATGAAGAATGCCGAGACGGTGATCATCGTGCCGGGCTATGGCATGGCGGTGAGCCAGGCGCAGCATGCGCTGCGCGAGATGGGCGACCTTTTGAAGGAAGCCGGTGTGAGTGTGAAATATGCGATCCATCCGGTGGCCGGGCGCATGCCGGGGCATATGAACGTGCTGCTGGCCGAAGCCAATGTGCCTTATGACGAGGTGTTCGAGCTTGAGGACATCAACTCGGAATTTGCCCAGGCCGATGTGGCGCTGGTGATTGGCGCCAATGACGTGACCAATCCGCTGGCCAAGACCGACAAGACCTCGCCCATTTATGGCATGCCGGTGCTGGATGTGGAGAAGGCCAAGACGGTGCTCTTTATGAAGCGCTCGATGGGCGGTGTCGGCTATGCGGGCGTCGACAATCCGGTGTTCTATATGGAGAACACGATGATGCTGCTGGCGGACGCCAAGAAGATGGTCGAGACGATCGTCAAGAATTTGGGCGACTGATCGGGGCGACTGCGGGCTTCGCCTGATTGTGAAGGGGCCGCGGCGGGTGCTGCGGCCTTTTTGCATTTGGGGCCTTGGTGCTTGACCCTGACATAGTGTCAGGGATTAAGCCCGGCCTATGTTGAGGCTTTTTCCCTTTTTCGTGATGATGGCGGCAGCGGTGCAGGCGGCGCCGCTGTCTTTGGTGGTGGATGCGCACAGGCTCGAGGTGGTGCCGGGGCGGCAGGACCGGGTGGTGACGATGAACGGCACGGTGCCGGGGCCGGTGTTGCGGCTGCGCGAGGGCGAGGAGGCCGTGATCGAGGTCGACAACCGGCTGCGTGGCAAGACGTCGATCCATTGGCACGGGCTGCTGCTTGATGGCACGCAGGATGGCTCGCCGGGGTTCAACGGGTTTGACGGGATTGAGGGGGAGAGCCGCTTTACCTACCGCTTTCCGGTGCGGCAGAGCGGAACTTATTGGTATCATGCCCATTCGCTCGATGAGCAGGCGGGGCAATATGGGGCGCTGATCATTGACCCGGCGGGGGAGGACCCGATCGTGTCTGACCGCGAGCATGTGATTTTGATTTCGGACCATCATGAGACGGCGCCGGAGCGGATCTTGAACAATCTCAAGGTTGAGGCGGATTATTATAACTGGAACAAGCGGACGCTGCCGGAGATGATCCGCGATGCGGGCAAGTTCGGGCTGGGCAAGGTGTTGGCCGACCGGGCGAGCTGGGCGACGATGCGGATGGACCCGACCGACATTTCGGATGTGTCGGGCTATGCGCTGCTGTTGAACGGCAAGACCAGCGCGCATCAGCCCTGGCTGGAGGCGCACAAGGGCGAGCGGGTGCGGCTGCGGCTGATCAATGGCTCGGCGATGAGCTTCATCGATGTGCGCGCGCCGGGCGCCGACATGGAGATTGTGGCCAGCGACGGGCGGCGGGTGGAGCCGGTGCGGGTGGACGAGTTTCGCATGGGCGTGGCCGAGACCTATGATGTGATCGTGACCTTGAGAGACGACGGCGCGGTGCCGCTGTGGATCGAGACGATGGACCGCAAGGCGGGGGTGTTGGCGGCACTCGGGCCGCAGGCGGGGATGGCGGTGGCACAGCCTGAGGCGCGGCCCCGGCAGATCCTGCTGGCGGCCGAGATGGGGCATGACATGAGCGCGATGGGGGGCGCCATGGCGGGCGAATGCACGGCCGAGCATGCCGCGATGGGGCATTGCACGCTGGACACGGCCGCTGCCGCGCCGGCCGCGCCGGCTTCGACCTGCACCGCCGAGCATGCGGCGATGGGCCATTGCACGATGCCGGCTCCAGCCGCCGCGCCGGCGGCGACCTGCACGGCCGAGCATGCAGCCATGGGGCATTGCACGATGGCGCCGGCCAAGCCGGCTGCGACCTGCACCGCCGAGCATGCAGCCATGGGGCATTGCACGATGGCGCCGGCCAAGCCGGCTGCGACCTGCACCGCTGAGCATGCGGCGATGGGGCATTGCAAGATGGAGACGGCAGAGGTGCGCGAGGGCTCGGCGGTGGTGGCGGGCGGGGACACGGCCTATCCGCGGGTGGATTATGGCTATGGCGACAACGCCATGGCGGGGATGGACCATGGCGAACTGGCGATGGAGGGGGCTCTCGACGCCTCGGGCCGGGTGATGGGCTGGGCGACGGGTGCGCCGCGGGGCAGCCGGGTGCTGTCGATGCGTGACCTGGTGCGGGCCGAGCCGGCGGGCGATGTGCGGCCGCCCGAGCGCGAGATCGAGGTGCGGCTGACGGGCAATATGGTGCGCTATATCTGGAGCCTGAATGGCAAGCGCTACGGCGAGGATGAGCCGATTGTGCTGCGCTATGGCGAGCGGGTGCGGATTACGTTTACGAACGAGACGATGATGGCGCATCCGATGCATTTACACGGGCTGTTTTTCGAGGTGGAGAATGGCCAGCCGGCGGGGCTGACGCCGCTGAAGAATGTGATCGTGGTGGCGCCGGGGCGGACGCAATCGATCGTGCTGACGGCAGATGAGCCCGGCGAATGGCCGCTGCACTGCCATCTGCTCTTCCATATGGCCAGCGGGATGATGAACAAGCTGATCGTGGCCGAGGCGGACGGGCGCCTGCCGGCGGCGGGCGCGCACCGGCACCTTTGATGCGCATGCTGGCGATGGGCGCGGCGCTGCTGTTGGGCGCGCCGGCGCTGGCGGCTGACCCCATGCATGGCGGGCAGACCTTTCACTATGCGGAAGTGGAGGGGGATTATGCGCGCGTGGGTGGCACCGACCTGCTGAACTGGGAGGGGCAGGGGTGGATCGGCACCGACATGGACAAATTCTGGGTGAAGACCGAGGGCGAGCTCTCGGACGGCGCGCTTGAGCGGGCCGAGGTGCAGTTTCTTTATGGGCATACGCTCTGGCAGTTTTTTGACTTGCAGGCGGGTGTGCGGGTGGACGCCGAGCCGGACCGGCGGGGCTATCTGGCGCTGGGGGTGCAGGGGCTGGCGCCCTATCTGCTCGATACGCAGGCGCATGTCTTTCTGGGCGAGAAGGGCGATGTGCATCTGCGCTTTCGCCAGCTGTTCAACCTGCTGATCACCAACCGGCTGATCGTCTCGCCGCTGGTGGAGACGGATTTTTACCTGACCGATGCGCCGGAGCGCGGGGTGGGGGCGGGGTTTTCGCGGATCGAGACCGGCGTGCAGACGCGCTATGAGATCAGGCGCAAGTTCGCGCCCTATCTGGCAGCGGTGTATGACCGGAAGCTGGGGGAGACGGCGCGGATTGCGCAGGCGAACGGCGAGGATGTGGGGGGCTGGAGCCTGCGGGCGGGCCTGAGGCTCTGGTTTTAAGAGGCGAGCTGTTCGAGGATGGGGCAGGCGGGGCTTTGATTGCCCTGACATTCGGCGGCGAGGCGTTCGAGGCTGGCGCGCATCGCTTCCAGCTCTTCGGCCTGCTGCTTGAGGGTGGCGGCGCGGGCCAGCGCCAGCGCCTTGACCTCGGCGCTGGCGCGGGCGGGGTTTTGCCAGAGCGTGAGCAGGCTGGCGATTTCAGGCAGCGGAAAGCCGAGCGCGCGGGCGCGGCGGATGAAATTGAGGCGGGCGAGATCGGCTTCGCTATAGCTGCGATAGCCGCTGGCGCGGCGCGGCGGCGCGGGGATGAGGCCCTGCGCTTCATAATGGCGGATCATGCGCGGGGTGAGGCCTGAGGTGCGGGCGATCTCGCTGATGTTCATGCCGCCGGTTTTTCCGACCAGAGCGCGGGGAACATCGCCTTCAGCGCCTCGACCTTGGGGATGTCGTTGTAGACGATATAGGGCTGGGTGGGGTGGGCGCGGAGATAATCCTGATGATAGTCTTCGGCCGGGTAGAAGGGCTTGTTGCCTTCGTGCGCCGTGACGATGCCTTTCCAGGTGCCGGCCTTTTCGAGCTGGGCGGCATAGGCCTTGGCGAGCTTGTCCTGCTCGGGTGTCTGGGCGAAGACGGCGCTGCGATATTGGGAGCCGACATCCGGGCCCTGGCGGTTGAGCTGGGTGGGATCATGGGCGACCGAGAAGAAGATGCGCAGCAGCGTGCCGTAGCTGACGCGGGCGGGATCATAGGTGATTTCGACCGCTTCGGCATGGCCGGTGAGGCCGGTGCCGATGAGGCTGTAGCGCGCCGTGCTTGACTTGCCGCCGGCATAGCCGGAGCGGACGGACTGCACGCCCTTCACCCGCTCGAACACGCCTTCGACGCCCCAGAAGCAGCCGCCGGCGAAGACCGCCTTTTGCAGGCCCTTTTTGGGGGCTTCATCCAGGGTGGGGGCGGGGGCGAGGACCATGCGCTCGGCCGCGGGCGCGGATGCGCAGGCGGCGGCGGAAATGAGGAGGGCTGAGAGAAGGGCGCGCATGGGGATCAGGCCTTGGCGGGGGTGAAGGCGAGTGCGGCGCCGTTCATGCAGTAGCGCAGGCCGGTGGGGCGGGGGCCATCGTTGAAGACATGACCCAAATGGCCGCCGCAGCGGGCGCAGTGCACCTCGGTGCGCGGGAAGCCGAGCTTGTAATCGGTGCTGGTGCCGATGGCGCCTTTGAGGGGCGCGTAGAAGCTGGGCCAGCCGGTGCCGCTTTCGAACTTGGTGGCGCTCGCGAACAGATTTTGGCCGCAGCCGGCGCAGGTGTAGGTGCCGGCGCGCTTTTCATCGTTGAGGGGGGAGGTGTAGGGGCGCTCGGTGGCTTCGTGGCGGAGCACCTGATAGGCGGCGGGGGAGAGCTTCTTCTGCCATTCGGCCTCGCTGAGCGTGTAGGCGAAGCTGGCCTTTTCATCCGCAGCGAGCGCCGGTGTGGCGGTGAAGCTGCGGATGAAGGGCAGGGCGGCGGCGCCGGCGAGGGCGGCGGTGATGAGGGTGCGGCGACTGGTCATGCGCTCATATACGCATGGCGGGGCTGAATGGTGACTGAAATTGGTGTCGCAGGACGCTTACCAGCCGGATTTGAGCTTCGGGCTGACCTCATGGCCCATTTTTTCGAGGGCGGCGGCGATGGTGTCACGCCCGGCGTCATGTTCGGCCCAGAACATCGGGCCGCCGCGATAGACGGGCCAGCCATAGCCATTGATCCAGACGATATCGATGTCGGAGGCGCGCTGGGCCATGCCTTCGTCGAGGATTTTGGCGCCTTCATTGACCATCGGGTAGAGGCAGCGTTCGAGGATCTCCTCATCGGTGATGTCGCGGCGGTTGATGCCTTTTTCAGCCGCGTAATCGAGGATGATCTGCTCGGCTACGGGGGAGGGGGTGCGGTTGCGGGCTTCGTCATAATCATAGAAGCCCTTGCCGTTTTTCTGGCCGCGCAGGCCGGCTTCGCAGAGGCGGTCGCGGACGGTTTCGCCTTTGCTGGTTTCGGCGGACCAGCCGATGTCGAGGCCGGCGAGGTCGGCCATCTGGAAGGGGCCCATGGGGAAACCGAAATCGGTGAGGACACGGTCGACGTCGGAGGGTTTGGCGCCTTCGAGGATGAGCTTGTTGGCCTGTTCCTGACGCGCGGCGAGCATGCGATTGCCGATGAAGCCGTGGCAGACGCCGGCGACGACGCTGACCTTGCCGATGGCCTTGCCGACCGCCATGGCGGTGGCGAGGATTTGCGGGTCGGTCTTGGCCCCGCGCACCACTTCGAGCAGGCGCATGACGTTTGCGGGCGAGAAGAAGTGCATGCCGAGCACAGCCTGCGGGCGCGAGGTGCTGGCGGCGATCTCGTCGACATTGAGATAGCTGGTGTTGGTGGCGAGGACGGCGCCGGGCTTGGCGATCCTGTCGAGTTTGCCGAATATGTCTTTCTTGATGTCCATGTTTTCGAAGACGGCTTCGATGATGAGATCGGCGTGCGCGAGGTCTTCAAGGCTGAGGCTGGGGGTGAGCCGGGCCATGCGGGCTTCGACTTCCGACATGGGGAAGCGGCCCTTTTTGGCGCTGTTTTCATAGTTGCGGCGGATGACGGCGACGCCGCGGTCGAGCGCCTCCTGCTTCGTTTCGACGATGGTGACGGGGATGCCGGCGGAGAGGAAATTCATGGCGATGCCGCCGCCCATGGTGCCAGCGCCGATGATGCCGACCGACGCGATGGGAAGCGGCTTGATGTCGGGGGCGAGGCCGTCGATCTTGGCGGCCTGACGCTCGGCGAAGAAGACGTAGCGCTGGGCGGTGGCTTGCAGGCCCTGCATCAGCTTCATGAATTCGGTGCGCTCGACCTTCATGCCTTCATCGAAGGGGAGGGCGACGGCGGCCTCGATGCACTTGATGTTGGCCTCGGGGGCTTCGAAGCCTCGGAAGGCCTTGGCATTTTTGGCGCGATAGTCGGCGAACATGGGGGCGAGGCTCGCTGCGGTGCCGCCGAGCTTGCTATTGTCGTCGCGCACGCGGACGAGGGGCTGGCTGGCCACTTCGCGGGCAAAGGCGATGGCGCCTTCGGTGAGATCGCCTTCGATGATGCGGGAGACAAGGCCGGTTTCGTGCGCGGCCTTGGCGCCGATGGGGGTGCCGGTGGTGACCATATGGAGTGCTTTTTCAGCGCCGACGACGCGGGGCAGGCGCTGGGTGCCGCCGGCACCGGGCAGCAGGCCGAGCTTGACTTCGGGGAGGCCGAACTTGGCCTTGGCGTCCGAGACGCGGTAGTGGCAGCAAAGCGCGGTTTCGAGCCCGCCGCCGAGTGCGGTGCCGTGGATGGCGGCGACGACGGGGACGGGGGCGCTCTCGATCATGTCGAGCACGTCATGGAGCGGGACGCCGCGCGGGGGCTTGCCGAATTCGGAAATGTCGGCGCCGGCGATGAAGGTGCGGCCTGCGCAGGCGAGGACCACGGCCTTGGCGGGGCTCTCGGCGATGGCCTTGAGCGCGCCGGCGAGACCGTCGCGGACATCGGCGGAGAGCGCGTTGACCGGCGGGCTGTTGACGGTGATGACGGCGACATCGCCGTGATGATCGAGGCTGACGACGGCGTTGATGGCGGTCATGTGAGGCTCCCAAGGCTTGAATTCGCAGGCGACCATAGCATGATGGGGGCTGGTGGGGATTGTCGAAAGGGACAGGGGCATGATCGGACGGCGCGAATTTCTGATGCGGGCGGGCGCTGGCATGGGGGCGAGCCTGATTGGCGGGAGCTGGGCCAGCGCGGCGCTGGCGGCGGCGGGTGATGCGGATGTGATTTTGCGCGGCGGGCGGATCTATACGCTGGATGGGCGGATGGCGACGGCGGAGGCGATGGCGATCCGGGGCAGCCAGATCCAGGCGGTGGGCAGCTATGATGAGCTGCGCGGGCTGGCGGGGGCGGCGACGCGGGTGGTCGATCTGAAGGGCAAGACGGTGGTCCCGGGGTTTATCGATTGCCACAATCATGCGCGCGGCGAGGTGCTTTTGTATGAGACGCTGGTGGGCAATCCCTTTGAAGTGGAGTTTGTCACCATCCGCTCGATCATCGACAAGCTGAAGGCCAAGGCGGCGACGCTCCCGCCGGGGCATTGGGTGGAGGGGTTTTTTCACGACGACACCAAGGTGAAGGACGGGCGGCTGCTGACGCGCTTTGACCTGGACGAGGTATCGACGGAGCATCCGGTGATCGTGCGGCACCGGGGTGGGCACACCTATTTTTATAACTCCAAGGCGCTGGAGATGGCGGGGGTGACGGCGGAGACGCCGAACCCCTTTGGCGGCACCTTTGAGCGCGACGAGCGCGGGCTGACCGGGCGGGTGACCGACCGGGCGCGGGCGGCCTTTGACAAGGTGGGGGTGCGGCCGGTGTTTTCGGAGGCCGAGACGGCGGCGCGGAGCAAGGCCGGGATGGCGCATATCTCCAAGCAGTTCGTGCGCTATGGGCTGACCGGCGTGCATCACCAGCGCGGCGATCTGGCGGCAATTCAGGCCATTCGCGCCGACGGCGACCTGCTGCACCGGGTGAGCTATGAGATGGCCGGGCCGATGCTCGATGCGATGATCGAGAACGGGATGATGACTGGCTTTGGCGATGAATGGGTGCGGCTCGGCGCAACCAGCGAGCATACGGTCGATGGCTCGTTTTCGGAGCGGACGATGGCGATCTCGACGCCTTATGCGGGGACCAACCCGCCCTATTATGGCAATATCACCGAGAGCCAGGAGGATCTGGACGCCTGGGTGGAGAAGGTGCACCGGGCGGGCATTCAGGTGAACTGCCATGCCAATGGCGATGTGCCGATCAACATGGTGCTGAATGCCTTTGAGCGGGCGCAAAAGCTGCACCCCGTGGCGGATGCGCGGCCGAAGATCACCCATTGCACGCTGGTGAATGAGGGGCTGTTGAAGCGGATGGCGACGCTGGGCGCGGTGCCGGCGCCTTTTACGTCCTATGCCTATTACAACTCTGACAAATTTGGCTTTTACGGCGAGGCGATGATGCGCAACTGCATGGCGTTCCGGTCGTTTCTTGACCATGGCATAAGGGCGTGCGCGGGCTCGGACTTTTCGCCGGGACCGTTTGCGCCGCTGATGGGCATGCAGGGGATGGTGACGCGCAAGGGCTGGAACGGCGAGACCTGGGGAGCGAACCAGAAGGTGAGCGTGACCGAGGCGCTGGTGATCAACAGCTTGAACGGCGCCTATGCCTCGAAGGAGGAGGCGATCAAGGGCTCGCTGGTGCCGGGCAAGCTCGCTGATTATGTGGTGCTGGCCGAGGACCCGCACATGGTGGACCCCGAGACGATCAAAGATATCAACATCGTCGAGACGGTGACGGGCGGGCGGAGCGTTTACAGCGTTTGACTTTACGGGGTTTGAGGAGAGGCGTATCTGACGAGAATGCGTGAGGAAGCGGGGCTTGTTGATCTGTTGAAGCGGGCGATCGTGCCTGCGGTGTGCCTTGTGCTGATCGTCTATCTTTTGAGTTTTGCCATTGGCGGGCCGACGGGCGTGTTGGCATGGCGCGGCTTTGAGAGCGAGCAGGCGGAGCTGAAGACCGAGCTGGCGGTGCGGCAGGCGGAGAAGGCGGCGCTGGAAAAGCAGGTGCAACTGCTCGACCCCAAGGGGGTGGACCCGGACCTGGCGGATGAGCTGGTGCGCAAAAATCTGAATGTGGTTAAGCCCGATGAGGTTATTATAACCCTTCCGGATAATATTGAAGAAAGTGCGGCAGAATAGCGCGGTCTTGCTTGCCCGTTTGGCGATGGGGATGTAGCCTTTGCCAAAATTCGGGGAGTCGGACGGCATGGCGCGAGCGGCAGCACGCAGGACAGCGACGAAAAAGGCGCCGGCAGCGGAGATCAGGGGCAATTGGCCTCGGCCTGAGGAACCGGAACGGTACAAGGCGTCGAAAGAAGAGCTGCTCGAATATTATCGGCAGATGCTCTTGGTGCGGCGCTTCGAGGAGAAGGCCGGGCAGCTTTATGGCATGGGATTGATTGGCGGTTTCTGCCATCTTTACATCGGCCAGGAAGCCGTTGTCGTGGGTGTGCAGGCCGCACTTTCGAAAACCGATTCGGTTATCACCGGCTACCGCGACCATGGCCATATGCTGGTGGCGGGGATTTCGCCGGATGCGGTAATGGCGGAGCTGACCGGGCGCGCAGCGGGGATTTCGGGCGGCAAGGGCGGCTCGATGCACATGTTTTCGGTCGAGCATGGCTTTTATGGCGGGCACGGCATTGTGGCGGCCCAAGTGCCGCTGGGCACGGGGCTGGGATTTGCGCACAAATACAAGGAGGATGGCGGGCTGGCGGTGACCTATTTTGGCGACGGCGCGGCGAACCAGGGGCAGGTCTATGAGAGCTTCAACATGGCCGAGCTTTGGAAGCTGCCAGTGATCTTCGTCATTGAGAACAACCAATATGCGATGGGCACCAGCGTCAACCGGTCGAGCTCGGAGGACCAGCTGTTCCGGCGGGGCGAGAGCTTCCGGGTGCCGGGGCTGCAGGTGGACGGCATGGATGTGCTGGCGGTGCGCGGGGCGGCCGCGCGCGCGGTGGAATGGGTGCGCGGCGGAAATGGGCCGATCTTGCTGGAGATGAAGACCTACCGCTACCGCGGCCATTCGATGAGCGACCCGGCCAAATATCGCTCCCGCGAGGAAGTGGCGGCGATGCGCGAGAAGAGCGACCCGATTGAGGCCTTGAAGAAGGAATTGCTGGAGGCGGGCCATATCGACGAGGCCGGGCTGAAGGAGATGGACAAGACCATTCGCGCCGTGGTGACCGGGGCGGCGGATTTTGCCGAAGAGACGCCGGAGCCGCCCTTGGAGGCGCTTCATACCGATATTCTGCTGGGGCGTTACTGAGATGGCCGAGATCAAGCTGCCGGCGATGTCGCCGACGATGGAAGAGGGCACGCTGGCCAAATGGCTGGTGAAGGTGGGCGATCATGTGAAGCCCGGCGATGTTGTGGCCGAGATCGAGACCGACAAGGCGACGATGGAGCTGGAGGTTGATGATGGCGGCGTGGTGACGGCGCTGAATGTCGAGGCCGGGACCGAGGGCGTGGCGGTGGGCACGGTGATTGCCGTGATTGCGGGCGAGGATGAGGCGGCCCAAGCAGCGCCAGCGCCTGCGCCGAAGGCGGCGGAGAAGGCTGTCGAGAAGCCGGCATCTGCGCCGGCACCGGCTGCAACGGCCCCGGCGGCGGGCATGAAGAAGCAGACGGTGCGCGAGGCCTTGCGCGATGCGATGGCCGAGGAGATGCGCGCCGACGAGCTGGTGTTCGTGATGGGCGAGGAGGTGGCCGAATATGAGGGCGCCTATAAGGTGACGCAGGGGCTTTTGGCGGAATTTGGCGGCAAGCGGGTGGTCGATACGCCGATCACCGAATATGGCTTTGCCGGGCTGGGGGCGGGCGCGGCGATGGGCGGGCTGAAGCCGATTGTCGAGTTCATGACCTTCAATTTCGCCATGCAGGCGATTGATCATATCATCAATTCGGCCGCCAAGACGCTCTATATGAGCGGCGGGCAGATGCGCTGCCCGGTGGTGTTTCGCGGGCCGAACGGGGCGGCGAGCCGGGTGGGCGCGCAGCACAGCCAGAATTATGCGCCCTGGTATGCGAGCGTGCCGGGGCTGGTGGTGATTGCGCCTTATTCGGCGGCGGACGCCAAGGGGCTTTTGAAGAGCGCGATCCGCTCGCCCGACCCGGTGGTGTTTCTGGAAAATGAGCTGCTTTATGGGCAGAGCTTCGAGGTGCCTGAGGGCGAGCATGTCGTGCCGATTGGCAAGGCGGCAGTGGTGCGCGAAGGCCGCGATGTGACGCTGGTGAGCTATTCGATTGGCGTGGGCGTGGCGCTGGAGGCGGCGCGGGCGCTGGCGGAAGAGGGCATTGAGGCGGAGGTGATCGACCTGCGGACACTTCGCCCGATGGACCGCGACACGGTGCTGGCGAGCCTGAAGAAGACCAACCGCATGGTGGTGGTGGAGGAAGGTTGGCCGGCCTGTTCGATTGCCGCCGAGATCATCGCGGTGGCGATGGACGAGGGCTTTGACGACCTGGATGCGCCGGTGCTGAGGGTGACCAATGCCGATGTGCCGCTGCCTTATGCAGCCAATCTGGAGAAGGCGGCGCTGGTGAAGGCGGCGGATGTGGTTATTGCTGCGAAGAAGGTTTGCTACCGATGATTGATGTGACGATGCCGGCGCTGTCGCCGACGATGGAGACGGGGACGCTGGCCAAATGGCTGGTGAAGCCGGGCGACAAGGTGGCGTCGGGCGATCTTCTGGCGGAGATCGAGACCGACAAGGCGACGATGGAATTTGAGGCCATTGACGAGGGCGTTGTTGACGAGCTGCTGGTGGCGGAAGGGACCGAGGAGGTGGCCGTGGGGACGGTGATCTTGCGGATCCGGGGCGAGGATGAGGCGGCTGAGGCGGCGCCAGCGCCGGCGCCGAAGGCGAAGGTGGAGAAGGCGGCTGAGGTTGTGCCAGCACCGGCACCTGCACCTGCACCGGCTCCGGCACCTGCTGCGGCGTCGGGCGAGCGGGTGGTGGCGTCACCTCTGGCGCGGCGGGTGGCGGCGGCGCAGGGGATTGATCTGGCGCGCGTGACGGGCTCGGGACCGCGCGGGCGGGTGGTCTTGGCGGATGTGGAGGCGATGACGGGGACTGCGCCGGCGCCTGCGGCGAAGGCGGCCGAGGTTGCACCGGCGCCGGCGGCGGCGAAAGTGGAGCCGCTGGCGGATGTGCCGCATTCGGTGGCCAAGCTGGGCAATGTGCGCAAGGTGATTGCGCGCCGGCTGACCGAGGCGAAGCAGCAGGTGCCGCATATCTATTTGACGCTGGATGTGCGGATTGATGCGCTGCTGGCGCTGCGCGGCGAGCTGAACAAGGCGCTGGACGCGCGCGGGGTGAAGATCTCTGTGAATGACATGGTGATCAAGGCGCTGGCGCTGGCGCTGCGGCAGGTGCCGGCGTGCAATGTGAGCTTTGCGGGCGACAGCCTGATTTCCTATGAGCGGGCAGACATTTCGGTGGCGGTGGCGGCGCCGACGGGGCTGATCACGCCGATCATTTTTGGCGCCGACGCCAAGCCGCTTTCGGTGATTGCGGGCGAGATGAAGGCGCTGGCCGAGAAGGCGCGGGCGGGCAAGTTGCAGCCGCACGAATATCAGGGGGGGACGGCGTCGCTGTCCAATCTGGGCATGTATGGCATCAAGGCGTTTGATGCGGTGATCAATCCGCCGCAGGGGATGATTTTGGCGGTGGGCGCGGGCGAGAAGCGCGCGGTTGTGGACGGCGAGGCGATTTCTGTGGCGACCGTGATGAGCCTGACGGGCAGCTTTGACCACCGGGCCATCGACGGGGCGGACGGGGCCGAGCTGTTGGCGGCGCTGAAGGGGCTGATCGAGGCGCCGCTGGGGCTGGTGGCGTGAGCGAGCGCTTTGACCTTGTGATCCTGGGCTCCGGGCCCGGCGGCTATGTGGCGGCTATTCGGGCGTCGCAGCTGGGGATGAAGGTGGCGATTGTCGAGCGGGAGAAGTTGGGGGGGATTTGCCTGAATTGGGGGTGTATTCCGACCAAGGCGTTGCTGCGGTCATCGGAGATTTATCATTATATCAGCCATGCTTCGGCTTATGGGCTTTCTGTGGAGAAGCCTTCATTTGACCTCGCCAAGGTGACCGAGCGCAGCCGCAAGGTGGCGGGGCAGCTGAATTCGGGGGTGAAGGGGCTGATGAAGAAGAACAAGGTGACCGTGGTCGAGGGGACTGGCACCTTGAGCGGAGCGACCCAGGTGACCGTTGGTGAGCGGGTATTGGACGCGGACAATGTGATTGTGGCGACCGGCGCGCGGGCGCGGGATTTGCCCGGCGTGGCGGCGGACGGCGAGCGGATCTGGACCTATCGCCATGCGATGGTGCCGCCGGCGATGCCGACGAAGCTGCTGGTGATTGGCTCGGGGGCGATCGGGATCGAATTTGCCAGCTTCTATTCGGACATGGGCGCCGAGGTGACGGTGGTGGAGATGCAGGACCGCATCTTGCCGGTGGAGGATGCGGATGTGTCCGCGTTCATGGAAAAGGCGCTGGTGAAGCAGGGGATGCGCATTCTGACCGGGGCGCGCGTGGCCGATGTGTTGGCGGACGGGGACGGGGTTTCGGCGAGCATCAACGGCGAGACGGAGCGGTTCAGCCATGTGATTGTGGCGATTGGCATTGTGCCCAATACCGAGGGGCTGGGGCTTGAGGCGCTGGGGGTCGAGATGGACCGCGGGCATATCGTGAACGATGCGCATGGGCGGACCAATGTGACGGGGCTTTGGGCGATTGGCGATGTGGCCGGCGCGCCCTGGCTGGCGCACAAGGCGAGCCATGAGGGGATCATTGCGGTCGAGACGATGGCCGGGATGCACGTGCATGGGCTGGACAAGGGGGCTATCCCGGGCTGCAACTATTCGCGCCCGCAGGTGGCGAGCGTGGGGATGACCGAGGCGCAGGCGAAGGACGCTGGGCGCGCTGTGAAAGTGGGCAAATTTCCCTTTATCGGCAATGGCAAGGCGATTGCGCTGGGCGAGGCCGAGGGCTTTGTGAAGACGGTGTTTGACGCAGAGACTGGCGCGCTTCTGGGCGCGCATATGGTGGGCGCCGAGGTGACCGAGCTGATCCAGGGTTATGTGATTGCGCGGACGCTGGAGACGACCGAGGCGGAATTGATGCACACGGTGTTTCCGCACCCGACGCTTTCGGAGATGATGCACGAGAGTGTGCTCGATGCTTATGGGCGGGCGATCCATTATTGAGGATGCGGCAATGCTGCTGGCTGCGCGCGGATTGGCAGCGGGCGAGGAAAGGATTATCCGGACGCCATGACGATCATTGTCGACCCCCGGCCTGTTGACGGCCCCCCCGCCATTCGCACGCGCAAGCCGGACTGGCTGCGGGTGAAGGCGCCGACCAGCCTCGCCTTTTCAGAGACGCGGGCGCTGATGCGCAAGCTGAAGCTGAACACCGTGTGCGAGGAGGCGGCTTGCCCCAATATCGGCGAATGCTGGAGCCAGAAGCACGCGACCGTGATGATCTTGGGCGATACCTGCACGCGGGCCTGCGCCTTTTGCAATGTGAAGACGGGGATGCCGGGGCCGGTGGATGCGAGCGAGCCGGGGCATCTGGCGGAAGCGGCGGTGGCGCTGGGGCTGGAGCATATCGTCATTACCTCGGTGGACCGCGATGACCTGCCGGACGGCGGGGCGGGGCAGTTTGTGAAGGTGATCGAAGCCATTCGTGCAGCCGCTCCGGCGACGACGATCGAGATTCTGACGCCGGACTTTCGCAACAAGGCGGACCGGGCGGTGGCGATGATCGTCGAGGCCGGGCCGGATGTGTATAATCACAATCTCGAGACGGTGCCGCGCCTCTATCCGACGATCCGGCCGGGGGCGCGCTATTATCATTCGCTGCGGCTGCTTGACCGGGTGAAGTCGCTGAGCCCACGCATCTTCACCAAGTCGGGCGTGATGGTGGGGCTGGGCGAGACGGGGCAGGAACTGCACCAGGTGTGGGATGACATGCGCTCGGCGGGCGTCGATTTTCTGACCGTGGGGCAATATCTGCAGCCCACCCCGCGCCATGCGCGGGTGGCGGAGTTTGTGACGCCGCAGACCTTTGAGGCTTATGCGGCGGTGGCGCGGTCCAAGGGGTTTTTGCAGGTGGCGGCGTCACCGCTGACGCGGTCGAGCTATCATGCGGGCAAGGATTTTGCCGAGATGCAGGCCAAGCGCAATGCGGCGGCGGCGGGTGCTTTGGCGGGGGTGCGGGGCTAGGTGCCGCGGCATCAGGAGACGCGGTTTTTGCCCTATTCGGCGGCGCAGATGTTTGCGCTGGTGGCCGATATCGAGCGCTATCCGGAGTTTTTGCCATGGGTGCTGGCGCTGAGGGTGAAGAGCCGGGCGGGCGATGTGGTGACGGCGGACATGGTGGTGGGCTTCAAGATGGTGCGCGAGCGCTTCACCAGCCGGGTGACGATGGCGCGGCCGGGGCGGATTGTGGTCGATTATCTGTCGGGGCCGCTGAAGTATCTGAAGAATGACTGGACGTTCCGCGATGTGGAGGGCGGCTGCGAGATCGATTTTCTGGTCGATTTCGAGTTTCAGAACCGGATGTTCGAGCGGCTGGCCGGAATGTTTTTTGGCGAGGCGCTGCGGCGGATGGTGGGCGCGTTCGAGGCGCGGGCGGACGCGCTTTACGGGGCCGGGGTTTCGGGCAGCAGCAGGCCGAGCGCGACGAGAACCGCCTGACGGCGGATTTCATGGCGGCCGAGGTCGCCGAATTCACGCACATCGGCGGTGACCTTTTCAGGATCGCCGTCACGCACGGCACGCGCAAAGACGACGGTGCCGACGGGCTTGCTCTCGGTGCCGCCGCCGGGGCCGGCGATGCCGGTGATGGCGACCGCGACATCAGCGTGACTGCGCTCGAGCGCGCCGCGGGCCATGGCCCAGGCGGTGGCGATGGAGACGGCGCCGAAGGTGCTGAGAATGTCTTCGCCGACGCCGAGCAGCTCCTGCTTGGCGTCGTTGGAATAGGTGACGAAGCCGCGGTCGAAGACATCGGACGCGCCGGCGGTTTCGGTGAGCGCGGCGGCGACGAGGCCGCCGGTGCAGCTTTCGGCCATGGCGATGGTGCGGCCGGCCTTGCGGTTGGCTTCGAGGACGCGCGCGGCGAGGGCAATGATTTCCGAATCCATGGGCGTCCTTTTAGGCGGGCAGGCGGACGCTGGCCATGGCCTGTGCGGCGAGCCCTTCGCGTCGGCCGGTGAAGCCGAGCTTTTCGGTGGTGGTGGCCTTGACGCTGACCTGAGCGGGCGAGAGGCCGAGGATCTCGGCGATGCGGGCCTGGATGGCGGCGCGGTGGGGGCCGATCTTGGGGGCCTCGCAGATGAGGGTGAGATCGACGAAATCGATTGCACCGCCGCGGGCGCGCACGAGGCTCTGCGGCATGGGCGAGGAAGAGATGCGAGGGCGCGCCCTTCCACCGGGGATCGGAGGGCGGGAAATGATCGCCGATGTCGCCTGCCGCGATGGTGCCGAGCAGCGCGTCGGTGAGCGCGTGGAGGCCGGCATCGGCATCGGAATGGCCGATGAGGCCTTGTGTGTGGGGGATGCGGACGCCGCCGAGCCAGACATGGTCGCCGGGGCCAAAGGCATGGACATCATAGCCGCTGGCGGCGCGGGGGACATAATCGCTCATGACGCGGGTGAAATCCTCTGGGGCGGTGATCTTGTGGGCGCGCTCGTCACCCGGCGTGATGGCGACGCTGAGGCCGTGCGCGAGTGCGATGGCGAGCTCGTCGGTGGCGCCTTCGGGGGCGGCGCGGTGGGCGGCAAGCAGGGGGGCATAGAGGAAGGCCTGCGGGGTCTGGACGCGCCACAGGCCGTCACGTTCGACGGTGCCGGTGAAATGGCTGGTGCCGCGGCGCAGGCTGTCATGGACGGGAAGGGCGGGGACGGCGCCGTGATTTTTGGGCTGGGCGAGAGCTTCGAACAGGGCATCGAGCATGGCGAGCGGCACAAAGGCGCGGGCGGCATCATGGACGAGGACGAGATCGGGCGGATCGGCGGCCAAGGCTTCAAGGCCGGCGCGGGCGCTGGCCTGGCGGGTGGCGCCGCCGGGAATCGGCTCGGGCAGGGCGAGGCCGGCGGTGGCGGCGTCGTAGAGCGCGCGGTCATCGGGGTTGATGATGACATGGACTTCGCTGATGGCGGGGTGGGCGGCGAGGCGCTGGACGGCGTGGCGGAGCAGCGGCTGGCCGGCGACCGGACGATATTGCTTGGGCACGCCGCCGCCGGCGCGAAGGCCTTTGCCGGCGGCGACGATAAGGGCGACGGTGCGCATGGGCGGCTTTTAGGGCGGCGCGGGCGCGCGGGAAAGGGCAACTTGTCATCTGCCTAAAAATCAGGCAGGGCCTTGGGCATGTTGAAGCCGATCGAAATTGGGCCGGTGCGCATTGCCGAGCCGGTGATTCTGGCGCCGATGACCGGCGTGACGGACATGCCGTTCCGGGTGCTGGTGAAGCGCTTCGGGGCGGGGCTGACGGTGACCGAGATGATCGCCAGCGAGGCTATGATCCGGGAGACGCGGCAGAGCCTGCAGAAATCGGCCTGGGACGCGGCCGAGGAGCCGGTGAGCATGCAGCTGGCGGGCTGCGAGCCGGGACGGATGGCGGAAGCTGCGAAGCTGAATGAGGGCCGGGGGGCGGCGATTATCGACATCAACATGGGCTGCCCGGTGAAGAAGGTGGTCAATGGCCATGCCGGATCGAGCCTGATGCGCGATCTGCCGCTGGCGGCCCGGCTGATCGAGGCGACGGTGAAGGCCGTGCGCGTGCCGGTGACGCTGAAGATGCGCATGGGCTGGGACCATGACAGCCTGAACGCGCCCGAGCTGGCGCGGATTGCCGAGGACCTGGGGGTGAGGCTGATCACCGTGCATGGGCGGACGCGCTGCCAGCTCTATTCAGGCACGGCGGACTGGAAGTTTGTGAGCCGGGTGAAGGCGGCGGTGACGGTGCCGGTGATCGTCAATGGCGACATCTGCTCGGTGGCGGATGCGCGGGAAGCGCTGGCGCAGTCGGGCGCGGACGGGGTGATGATCGGGAGGGGCGCTTACGGCAAGCCCTGGCTGATCGGGCAGGTGATGGCGGCGCTGTCGGGCCGCGAGGTGCCGGCCGACCCGGGGCTGGCGGTGCAGCATGCTGTGGTGCGCGAGCATTATACGATGATGATGGACCTTTATGGACGGCAGGTGGGGGTGGGCGTGGCCCGCAAGCATCTCGGCTGGTATACCAAGGGGCTGTTTGACAGCGCGGTTTTTCGCAACGAGGTCAACCAGTTGAACGATGCTGACGCTGTGATGGACATGGTGGACCGCTTTTATGAGGATCGCATGCGGCTTGAACTGATGGCGGCGTGATGGCCGGCGCCTCCGAGTTGCTTGCAGGGCTTGCCGTGCCGGTGATGCTGGTGCGGCCCGATGGGGGGATCGCCATGGTCAACATGGCGGCGGAAGCGGCGCTGAACATGGGTCAGGCCGCACTCGCCGAGCGGGGCTGGCAGGCGGCCTTTGGCGGGGACGAGACGGTGGCGACACTGGTGGCGCGGGCGCGGCGCGATGGCAGCGGCTGCGCGGCCTATGACGTGATGCTGAAGCCGCTCAATGGGCGGCCGATCCGCGCTGACGTGCTGGTCAACCCCGTGGCCGAGATGGAGGGCTGGCTGACGGTGGCGCTGCAGATGCGGGCGGTGACGACGATGGTGGACCGGCAGGTGCAGCAGCTGGGCGCGGCACGCTCGGCGGAGGGCGTGGCGCAGATGCTGGCGCATGAAATCAAGAACCCGCTTTCGGGCATCAAGGGGGCGGCGCAGCTTCTGGCGAGCGGCGAGAGCGACGCGGCTGACCGCGCCGAGCTGACCGGGCTGATCGTGGCCGAGGTGGACCGGATCGCCAAGCTGGTGGACCGGCTGGAGAGCTTTACCGACACACGGCCGATTCGCCTGCGGCCGATCAACATGCACGAGCTTCTGGGCCATGTGCGCCGCGTGGCGGAGACGGGCTTTGCGCAGGCGCTTGCGATCCGGGAGAGCTATGACCCGTCGCTGCCGATGGTGCCGGCGAACCGCGATGCGCTGGTGCAGGTGTTTTTGAACCTGCTCAAGAATGCCGCCGAGGCGGCAGGCGAGGGGGGCGAGCTGAGGATTTCGACGGCCTATCGGCCGGGGCTGAAGGTGCGGCCGGCGGATGGGGGGGCGCCGGTGAGCCTGCCGTTTGAGGTGCGGGTGTGTGACAATGGCCCCGGCGTGCCGTTGGCACTGGCGGATTATGTGTTTGAGCCTTTTGTCACGTCAAAGCCGGGCGGATCGGGGCTGGGGCTGGCGCTGGTGGCGAAGATCATCGCCGATCATGGCGGGGTGATTGAATATGAGCGCAGCGGCGAGCCGGCCTGGACGGTGTTCCGGGTGCTGTTGCCGGTGGCGGAGGGCGAGGCGGCATGAGCGGGCACACGGTGATTGTGGCTGATGACGATGCGGCCATTCGCACTGTGGTGCGCCAGGCGCTGGTGCGGGCCGGGCACAAGGTTTTGCTGGCGGAGACGGCGGCCGAGCTCAGCGCGCTGGTGCGCGGCGGCAAGGGTGATGTGGTGATTTCGGATGTGCTTCTGCCCGATGGCAATGGGCTGGAGCTGATTCCGGCGCTGCTGGCGATGCGCCCCGGTCTGCGGATCATCGTGATTTCGGCGCAGAACACGCTTTCAACGGCGGTCAGGGCGACCGAGCAGGGGGCGTTTGACTATTTGCCGAAGCCCTTTGATCTCAATGTATTGGTTGGGACTGTTGCGGCAGCGCTTGAGGCTTCTGACGGGGCGGCGCTGGCGGATGGGAGCGAGTTTTTTGGTCAGGACAGCCCGTTGGTGGGGCGTTCGCCGGCGATGCAGGAGGTCTATCGGCTGATTGCCCGGGTGGTGCCCAATGAGCTGACGGTGATGATTTTGGGCGAGAGCGGCACGGGCAAGGAGCTGGTGGCGCGGGCGATACATGACATGGGGCCGCGGCGCAGCGCACCCTTTGTGGCGCTGAACATGGCGGCGATCCCGCGCGAGCTGATCGAGAGCGAGCTTTTTGGCCATGAGCGCGGCGCCTTTACCGGGGCAACCGCACGGGCGGCGGGGAAATTCGAGCAGGCGCAGGGCGGCACGCTGTTTCTGGACGAGATTGGCGACATGCCGATCGATGCGCAGACGCGGCTGCTCAGGGTGTTGCAGACGGGCGAATTCACCACCGTGGGCGGCTCGCGCACGCAGATGGCCGATGTGCGGGTGGTAACGGCGACCAACCAGGATCTGCTGGCGCTGACGCGGACGGGGAAGTTTCGCGAGGACCTTTATTATCGGTTGAACGTGGTGCCGCTGGCGCTGCCGCCGCTGCGGGCGCGGGCCGAGGATGTGCCGGCGCTGGCGCGGCATTTTCTGGCCCGCGCCGCCGCCGAAGGGCTGCCGCGCAAGGCGCTGGACGAAGGCGCGCTGGCGGCGCTGGCGCGGCACGACTGGCCGGGCAATGTGCGCGAGTTGGAGAATCTGATGCGCCGCTTTGCCGTGCTGGAGCGCGGCGACACGATCACGGCGGCGCGGGTGGCGGCCGCACTGGTGCCGGCGGGCGAGGGCGAGGCGGAGCCGGTGGTGCTATTGGAGAGGGCCGGCGAGGTTGGCCCGGACGCGGCGAGGGGGCTTTCGGCGGCAGCGGCGCAGCATATTGCGGCCTATTTTGAGCGCTATGCGGCGGGGCTGCCGCCCGAAGGCGTGTATGACCGGCTGATGGCGGAGGTGGAGCGGCCGCTTTTGGCGGCATCATTGCAGGCGACTGACGGCAACCAGCTGAAGGCAGCCAAACTGCTTGGAATCAATCGCAATACGCTGCGCAAGAAGCTGGCGGACCTGGGGCTGGACGCGGGGCGGCGGCGCGATTGATTGGATGTCGCAAGGCCGCAACGCCTGTGTTCCTTTTGCCACGATAATCGCCTAGATTGGCGGCGATGAACAAGGCCATGGATATGGCGCCGGCGCTTCGTGCGCAGGAGCGCAGGGCGGTGAACCGCAAGGCCCTGGGCTGGCGGCTCAGGCTTTGGGGGCGGCGGCTGGTGCGCGCGCTGGGCGGGCGGCAGGAGATTTATCCGCGGCTCGAACTGGCGGCGGCGGCGGCGACGCTGATCATTGGCTGGGCGAGCTATGCGCTGGTGACGGGGCGCAGCGTGCCGGCGACGGGCGCATCGCCGACGCTGGTGACGGCGCTGGTGGTGGCCAATATCCTGCCGGTGATGCTGCTGATGGTGTTGATGGCCCGGCGCATCGCGCTGCTGCTGGCCAATCGGCGGCAGGGGGTGGCGGGCGCGCAGCTGCATGTGCGGCTGGTCGGGCTGTTTGCCGGCATTGCCGCGGTGCCGACGGTGCTGGTGGTGATCTTTGCCTCGCTCCTGTTTCAATATGGCGTGCAATTCTGGTTTTCGGACCGTGTGAAGACGATCCTTGAGGGATCGAACCAGGTGGCCCAGGCCTATATTGAGGAGAACCGGCAGCGGGTGGCCGATGACATTGTGCCGATGAGCAGCGATGTGGCCAATTATGCGCGGGATTTTGGCGAGGGCACCGAGCTGTTCGGTCAGGCGCTGCAATTTCAGGTGGCCGCGAGGAATCTTTCGGAAGCTGCTGTTTTTGCGCGTAACGGTGACAAGCTGGTGCCGCTGGCACTGAACGGATTGGAAGTGACAGCGCTGGCGGCGCGGCTGGAGCGGATGCCGGCACCGGGCAGGCCTGAAGAGGGGGCGGCGCAGGCGGTGACGCTGGTGGCGCGGGGTGGCGACCGGATCGAGGCGGTGGTGGCGGTGCCGGGGCTGGCGGACCGGTTCATTTATGTGTCGCGCAAGGTGGACCCGGCGGTGCTGGCGCGGGCCGACCGGGCGGCGGGCGCGCTGTTTGAATATCGGGAGCTGATCGAGCGGTCACGGGTGATGCAGTTGCGCTTCAACCTTGTGCTGATTGCGGTGAGCCTGCTGACGCTGGCGGTGGCGATGTGGTTTGCGCTGTGGCTGGCGAACCGGATGGTGACGCCGATTGCGCGGCTGGCGCTGGCGGCCGAGCGGGTGGGAGCCGGGGACCTTGACGCGCGGGTGCCGGCTGGCGGTGCGCGCGACGAGATCAGCACGCTGGCGCGCGCCTTCAACCGCATGACCGGGCAGCTGAAGACGCAGCAGAGTGCGCTTCTGGAGGCGAACCGGCAGCTGGACCGGCGGCGGCGCTTTACCGAGGCGGTGCTGTCGGGTGTTTCGGCCGGGGTGCTGTCGATTGACGGGGGCGGCGTGGTGCGCAGCGCCAACCGGTCGGCGGCGGCGCTGCTGGAGAGCGATGAGGCGGCGCTGGCCGGGCAGCGGCTGGAGGAGACGGTGCCCGAGCTGGCGGCGTGGCTGCAGGCGGCGCGCGAGACGGGGCGGTTTTCGGGACAGGTGAAGATCGTGCGCGGGGCCGAGACGCAGACGCTTTCGGTCAGGATTGCGGCCGATGCGGGCGGCAGCGGGGGCCCGGACGGCGAGGGTGGGCAGGTGCTGACCTTTGATGATATTTCGGCGCAGCTGGCCGACCAGCGGCGCGCGGCCTGGGCCGATGTGGCGCGGCGGATTGCGCATGAGATCAAGAACCCGCTGACGCCCATTCAGCTGGCGGCCGAGCGGTTGCAGCGCAAATTTGGCCGCCAGGTGGTGGAGGACCGCGAGACCTTTAGCGCGCTGACCAGCATGATCGTGCGGCAGGTGGGGGACCTGCACCGGATGGTGAACGAGTTTTCGGACTTTGCGCGGCTGCCGGCGCCGGTGTTTGCGCCCGAGGATGTGGGGCTGCTGGTGCGCGAGGCGCTGGTCTTGCAGGATGTGGCCTTTCCCGCGCTTCGCTTTTCGGTGACGGGCGGGGAGGGGGCGGCGCCGCTGATGTGTGACCGGCAGCAGATGATGCGGCTGATGACCAATGTGCTGAAGAATGCGGGCGAGGCGGTGACGGCGCGGATCGAGCGCGACGGCGAGCCTGAGGGCGGCGGCGCGGTGGAGGTGCGGCTGGCCGATGACGGGGCGGCGCTGAGCATCGAAGTGGTGGACAATGGCGTGGGGCTGCCGGCCGAGCGGCGCGACCAGCTGACCGAGCCTTATGTGACGACGCGGGCACGCGGCACCGGGCTGGGGCTGGCGATCGTGAAGAAGATTGTCGAGGACCATGGCGGCACGCTGACGCTGGCCGATGGGCCGGACGGCGGCGCGCTGGTGCGCATGGTTTTTGTGCGCGCGGCCAGCCTGCGGCAGGCGGCGGAATGAGCTTTTTGAAGAAGGACGGTCATGGCGCTTGAGATTCTGATCATCGATGACGAGGCGGATATCCGCGAAATGATCGCAGGCGTGCTGGACGACGAGGGCTATGCGACGCGCGGCGCGGGCGACAGCGACAGCGCGCTGGCGGCGCTGGCCGAGCGGCGGCCCTCGCTGATTATCCTCGATGTCTGGCTGCAGGGCTCGCAGCTGGATGGGCTGGAGCTGCTGGACGAGATCAAGAGCCGCGACCCGTCGCTGCCGGTGGTGGTGATTTCGGGGCATGGCAATATCGAGACGGCGGTGACGGCGATCAAGCAGGGCGCCTATGACTTCATCGAGAAGCCGTTTCAGGCCGAGCAGCTGCTGCTTGTGGTGGGGCGCGCCACCGAGACCGAGCGGCTGAAGCGCGAGAATGAGGCGCTGCGCGAGAAGGTGGGGCTGGACAATGAGCTGACCGGGAGCAGCCCGCAGATCAATGCCGTGCGCGCCACGCTGAAGCGGGTGGCGGCGACGGGATCAAGGGTGTTGATCTCGGGGCCGGCGGGATCGGGCAAGGAGGTGGCGGCCCGGCTGCTGCACCAATGGTCGGCGCGCGAGCGGGCGCCGTTCATGGTGGTGAGCGCGGCGCGGATGACGCCGGAGCGGGTGGAGGAAGCGCTGTTCGGCGTGGAGGAGGGGGGCATCTGGTCCGCTCCGGGCTGTTCGAGCAGGCGCATGGGGGCACGCTGTTTCTGGATGATGTGGCGGACATGCCGATCAATACCCAGGCCAAGGTGTTGCGGGTGCTGACCGAGCAGGTGTTTCAGCGGGTGGGCGGCTCGCGCTGGGTGAAGGTGGATGTGCGGGTGATCAGCGCGACGTCGCGCGACCTCAATGCGGAGATCGAGGGCGGGCGGTTTCGCGAGGACCTTTATTACCGGTTGAACGTGGTGCCGGTGAAGCTGCCGGCGCTTTCGGAGCGGCGCGAGGATGTGGTGGAACTGGCCAATTATTTCCTCGCGCGCTATGCGGCCGAGCGGCGGATGACGACGCCTGTGCTGACCGATGACGCGCTGGCGGCGCTGCAGACCTATGAATGGCCGGGCAATGTGCGCCAGCTCAGGAATGTGATCGAGCGGACGCTGATTCTGGCACCGTCCGATCAGATCGGCACGATCGGGGTGGAGATGCTGCCGGGCGAGATTACCGCCGAGCCTTCGAAGCTGGTGCCGGGGCAGGCGGTGCGCTCGATCATGGGGACGCCGCTGCGCGAGGCGCGCGAGGCCTTTGAGCGGGAATATCTGCGCGCCCAGATCAAGCGGTTTTCGGGCAATATTTCGCGCACGGCGGCGTTTATCGGGATGGAACGATCAGCCCTGCACCGCAAACTGAAGGCGCTGGGGCTGGGCGAGGAGAATGAGGGCGATGGGGGCGACGAGAATGGCGAATGAGGACGGGCGCTAGCGCGCGAAGAAACTTGAGATTTTTGGCAGGCCCACTATCGTGCCGCGCTGCGGTGCCGGTCCGCGTGAGGCCATGAGAAAGAGAAGACAGGATGGGCGAACGAGCCAACAGCTTGCAGGACGTGTTTCTGAACGCGGTGCGCAAGACGCGGACGCCGGTGACGATGTTTCTGGTCAATGGCGTGAAATTGCAGGGGGTGATCACCTGGTTTGACAATTTCTCGGTGCTGCTGCGCCGGGATGGCCATTCGCAGCTGGTCTACAAGCACGCGATTTCGACGGTGATGCCGGCACAGCCGCTGCAGCTGTTCGAGGGCGAGACGCCTGATGATGACGGCGACGACGATTGAGCGAAACGCCGACGGCTGAGGCTGGCAATACCAGCGGCACCGGCTTTGACCAGCAGCGGGGACTCAGGACTGGCGCACCGGGGCTGGTGATCCTGCCTGTGGTGGAGGGGCGCGGCGGCGCTGAAATTCGCGCGCCCGAAGCGCGGCTGGCGGAAGCCGTGGGGCTGGCGCAGGCGATTGCGCTTGATGTGGTGGGCGAGGAGATTGTGCGGGTGCGCAAGGCCAGCGCCAGCCATCTCTTTGGCAAGGGGCAGATCGAGCGGGTGGCGGCGATGGTGGCGGCGCATGAGGCGGAGCTGGTGGTGATCGATGCGGCAGTGTCGCCCATTCAGCAGCGCAATCTGGAGCGCGACCTGAAGGCCAAGGTGATTGACCGGACGGGGCTTATTCTGGAGATTTTTGGCGAGCGGGCATCGACGCGGGAAGGGACGTTGCAGGTCGAGCTGGCGCATCTGCAATATCAGGCGAGCCGGCTGGTCAGGAGCTGGACCCACCTGGAGCGGCAGCGCGGCGGCTTTGGCTTCATGGGCGGGCCGGGCGAAAGCCAGATCGAGATGGACCGGCGGCTGATCAAGGACCGCATCGTACGGCTGAAGGCCGAGCTGGAGGATGTGCGGCGCACGCGCGGGCTGCACCGGCGGCAGCGGCAGAAGGCGCCCTGGCCGGTGATTGCGCTGGTGGGCTATACCAACGCCGGGAAATCGACGCTTTTCAATCGCTTGACGGGGGCCGAGGTGCGCGCCGAGGATCTGCTGTTTGCGACGCTCGACCCGACGATGCGGGCGATCAGGCTGCCGGGGCACGACAAGGTGGTGCTGTCGGACACGGTGGGGTTTGTCTCGAACCTGCCCACCCAGCTGGTGGCGGCGTTTCGGGCCACGCTCGAGGAAGTGACCGAGGCTGATCTGATCGTGCATGTGCGCGATGTCTCGCATCCCGACAGCGCGGCGCAGGCGGCCGATGTGGCCGAGGTGCTGAACGCGCTGGGCATGGGAGCCGAGCGGCCGATGCTGACGGTGATGAACAAGATTGACGCGCTGGAGCCCGAGGCGCGCGCCGCGCTGCTGGCGCGGACGGGCGATGATGCGGTGGCGGTGTCGGCGCTGACCGGCGAGGGCGTGGAGGCGCTGCAGGAGCAGATGGCGGTGATGCTGCGCGCGGGCACGCGGGTGCATGCGATCAGGCTGGGGCAGGGGGATGGGCGGCTGATGGCCTGGCTGCACGCGCACGGCGAGGTGATGGGGCGCGAGGATGACGCGGACGGCATGGTGCTGTGGGTGCGGCTGTCGGACGCCGATCATGCGCGCTTTGTGATGACGCGCGGGTAAGGCTCAGGCCTCCGCGGCCTTGACCTGCTGCCAGAGGGCTTCCTGCTCATCGAGGCTGAGGCTGGCGAAGCCGGGGTGGGCGGCTTCCATGGCGCGGAAGCGGTGTTCGAACTTGGTGTTGCCGGCGCGCAGTGCGGCTTCGGGGTCGATATCATGGTGGCGGAGATAGTTGGCGAGCGCGAAGAGCAGGTCGCCGGCTTCTTCGAAACGGTGCTCGTCGGTTGTGGCGGCGTCGAATTCGTCCAGCTCTTCCAGCAGCTTGGCGCGGACGGGGGCGGGGCCGGGCCAGTCAAAGCCGGTGCGGGCGGCGCGGGACTGGAGCTTGTCGGCCCGCGCCAGCGCGGGCAGGGCGCGGGCGACGCCATCAAGGGCGGAAACGGGCGTGTCGGGCTGGCCGGCGGCGGCGCGTTCGGCGGCCTTGATGGCTTCCCAGCTGGCTTTTTGGGCTTCGGCTGTGGGGGCGGGCTGGGCTGTGCCGAAGATGTGCGGGTGGCGGCGCTCCATTTTTTCGCAGAGGCTGGTGATCACGGCTTCGAGATTGAAATGGCCGGCTTCCTCGGCGATGCGGGCGTGGAAGATGACCTGGAAGAGCAGGTCGCCGAGTTCTTTCTTGAGTTCGGCCATGTCGTTCGCTTCGATGGCGTCGGCGACTTCATAGGCTTCTTCGATGGTATAGGGGGCGATGCTGGCGAAGCTTTGGGCGAGATCCCAGGGGCAGCCGCTGACGGGGTCGCGGAGCCGGGCCATGATGGCGGTGAGGCGCGCGAGGGCTGAGGGGGAGTCCATGGGGTTTGATCCTGATAATATATATTATGTTTAATCAATCTTGATGGAAGGCGATGGTGCGGCCGTCATGGGCCGGGCGGATGTGCGGCGGCAGCACCGCGCACAGGCTGTCATAGTCCATCGACTGGTCCATATGGGTGAGCAGCGCATGGGCGGGCTGGTAGGTCTCGATCCACTCAAGCGTGGCTTCTAGATGGCTGTGGGTGGGATGCGGGGTGTGGCGCAGGCAATCGACGATCCAGAGATCCAGGCCGGTGAGCGCGGGCCGGGCGCGCTCGTCAAAGGCTTTGACATCAGTACTGTAGGCTAGACTCTTGCCATCCGCGCTGAAGCGCAGGCCGGTTGATTCAATGTCGCCGTGAAGTTGGGGAAAGGGCGTGACGGTGATGCCGCCGATGGTGAGCGGGCCGGTGAGGACATGGGCGGTGCAGCTGGCGGGGTAGCCGCGGGCGCCTTCGAAGACATAATCGAAGCGGCGGGTGATGACGGCGAGGGTTTCTGGGGTGGCGTGGACATCGACGGGACGGCGCATGGCGTGGAAGACCTGGCGCAGATCATCGATGCCATGGGCATGGTCGGCGTGATCATGAGTGATGAAGACGGCGTCGAGATGGGCGACCCCTGCCCCGAGCAATTGTTCGCGCAGGTCTGGCCCGGTGTCGACGAGCAGCTTTGTGCCCTGATGTTCGACGAGGATGGAGACGCGGCGGCGGCGGTTTTTGGGGTTGGTCGGGTCACAGTTCCCCCAATTGCCGCGACCATCCTTGCCGCCGAGGCGGGGCACGCCCGAGGATGTGCCGCAGCCGAGGATAGTGACCTTCACGCCTTCGGGCTCGCCTTGGAAAAGAGCTTGAAGAAGTTTTCGGTTGTGGTTGTTTTCAAGTCGTTTTCATCTTCACCGCGAAGCTGGGCGACGAAGGCGGCGGTGTGGGCGACGAAGGCGGGCTCGCAGGTCTTGCCGCGCATGGGGACGGGGGCGAGGAAGGGAGCGTCGGTCTCGACCAGCAGCCGGTCTGTGGGGATGGTGGTGGCGGTGGCTTGCAGGTCGCGCGCGTTCTTGAAGGTGACGATGCCGGACAGCGAGATGTAAAAGCCAAGCGCCAGAGCGGCGTCGGCGAAGGCCTGGCTGGCGGTGAAGCAGTGGATGACGCCGTGGAGGGGCCCCTGCCCTGCTTCCTGCAGCAGTTCGAGCGTGTCGGCCTCGGCGTCGCGGGTGTGGACGATGAGCGGCAGGCCGGTCGCGCGGGCGGCGGCGATGTGGCTGCGGAAGCTGGCTTTTTGCCGCTCGCGGTCGGACTTGTCGTAATAATAGTCGAGGCCGGTTTCGCCGATGCCGATGACGCGGGGATGGCGGGCGGCGTCGATCAAGGTGCGCGTGTCGGTATCGGGGTGATGGTCGGCTTCATGGGGGTGGATGCCGATGGTGGCCCAGATATCGGGATGGGCATCGGCGAGGCCGATCACCTCGTCCCATTCATGCTGTTTGGTGGAGATGCCGAGAAAACCGGTGACGCCGGCTTCGCGCGCCCGGGCGAGGACGCCGGGCACGTCTTCCCGCAGGCCGGGGTAGTTGAGATGGCAATGGCTGTCGATCAGCATCAGGGCTTGTCCGCTGCGATGCGGGGGAAGACGCCTTCGGGCGCGGGCAGCTGTGTGCCTGTGGGAACTTCCATGTGCAATGCGTTGAAATCACGCAGATCGGTGGCGACGCCGAGCAGGGTGAGCAGCTTGTCGGCCGAGGCCGGGATGAAGGGCTGGACGAGGAGCACGATGCGGCGCGTGGCATCGAGCGTGGTGCCGAGCACGCGCGCCATGGCGGCCGGGTCGGTCTTGGCGAGGCTCCAGGGGGCGTTTTCGGCAAAATAGCCATTGGCAGCCGTGACCATCGCCATCACCGCTTCGAGCGCCTTGTGGAGCTGCAACGCGTTCATGGCGGACATGTAGGCGGCCTCGGCCGTGGCAAGGGCTGTGTCGAGATCGGCGTCGGGGGCGGGGGCGGGCATCTGGCCGCCGAGATTTTTGGCGACCATGGCCAGCGCGCGCTGGGCGAGATTGCCGATGCCGTTGGCGAGATCGGCGTTGGTGCGCTCGATGATGGCTTCATCGGAATAGCTGCCGTCATCGCCGAAGGCGACATCGCGGCAGAGGAACCAGCGCAGCCGGTCGACGCCGAATTTTTCGGCCATGGCGGCGGGATCGACGACATTGCCCAGGGATTTGGACATTTTCTCGCCGCGGTTGAGCAGGAAGCCATGGCCGAAGACGGTCTTGGGCAGCGCCAGACCGGCGGACATGAGGAAGGCGGGCCAATAGACGGTGTGGAAGCGCATCACATCCTTGCCGACCACGTGCAGACCGGCGGGCCACCAGTCTCCATCAAGGCTGCCCTGCCCGCTGGTATCGGCGCCGGTGAGATAATTGGCCAGCGCATCGAGCCAGACATACATGACGTGTGCGTTGTTTGATGGGTGACTGTCACCAGGCACCGCAATGCCCCAGGTGAAGCTGGTGCGGCTGACCGAGAGATCTGAAAGCCCACCGGCAACAAAGGCGCGCATCTCGTTGAAACGAGTGGAAGGCTGGATGAACTCGCTGTGGCTGTCATAATGGGCCAGCAGGCGATCCTGATAGGCCGAAAGCCGGAAGAACCAGCTTTCCTCCACGGTCCATTCCACCGGCGTGCCCTGCGGCGACAATTGCACGGTGGCGCCCGACGCGTCCGTGGCCTCGACCAGTTCGCTGGAATCATAATAGGCTTCGTCGCGCACCGAATACCAGCCTTCGTAGCGATCGAGATAGAGATCGCCATTGGCCGCCATGCGTTGCCATAGCGCCTGCACCAGCGCCTTGTGATCCTGATCGGTGGTACGGATAAAGCGATCGTAGCTGACGCCAAGCATGTCATCGAGCGTCTGGAACGGCGCCACCATCGTGTCGACATAATCCTTGGGCGGCAGGCCGGCGGCGCGGGCGGCCCTGTCGATCTTGAGGCCATGCTCGTCGGTGCCGGTGAGGAAGCGGACGTGATGGCCGTCGAGGCGTTTGAAGCGGGCGATGACATCGGTGGCGATCGCCTCATAGGCATGGCCCATGTGCGGTTTGCCATTCGGATAGGCGATGGCGGTGGTGATGTAGAAGCGTTTGGACATGGCGCTGGCTTTGGGCGATTTGGCAGCGATTGGCAATTGGCTGAGGTGCCTCAGGCGCGCGCGAGGCGGGCGATTTTTCGGGTGAGCGCGAAGGCGACGGTTTGCGGATCGAGCGAGAGCGGTCCGGCGCTGGCGGCGAGGCTGGTGGCATCCTGCCAATCATCAAGGGTCTGGGCGAGGCGGGGGCCGGAGTGGTGACGGGCGGCGGCGGCGAGGATGGCGGGCGTGCGCGCCAGCAGCGCCTGATAGCGGCCGCCGGCGGTCTTGGCGGCGAGGCTGCGGGCGAGACCAAGGGCGGCGGCTTCGGCCTCGGCGGGTGGCAGGCCGGGGAGTGCGGCAAGGGCTGTTTCGAGATCGGCGATGCCGGGTTCGGCCATGGCCAGCGCTGTGCCGGGCGCGCCGGCGGACAGGCGGATGAGGGCGTCGCGGTCTGATGCGGGGAGATCGGGGGCCTCGCGGGCAAGGACGCGCGCGACATCGGCATCGGACAGGGGCTGGAAGCGGAGCAGGCGGCAGCGCGAGCGGATGGTGGGCAGGAGCCGGCCGGGCGCATGGCTGATGAGGAAGAAAATCGTTTTCTGAGGGGGTTCTTCGAGGTTTTTGAGAAGGGCGTTGGCGGCGTTGGGGTTGAGCTCGTCGGCGCTGTCGACGATGATGACGCGCCAGGGGGCGATGGCGGGGGTTTGCTGGAGGACGCCTTGCAGGGCGCGGACCTCATCGACGCGGATGACGCTGCGCAGCTTGCCCTTGTCATCTTCGGTGCGGGTGAGGCGGCGGAAATCGGGGTGGCTGGCGGCGGCGACGAGATGGGCGGCCTGGCTTTCATGCGCGGCTTCGAAGCCGGGGGGCGGCGCGCCGGCGAGCAGCCAGATGGCGGCGGCTTCGGCGAAGCTGGCCTTGCCGATGCCGGGCGGGCCGGCGAGCAGCCAGCCGTGATGGGGCCGGCCGCTGGCGACCGCGGCGGTGACGGCGGCGACGGCGTCGGTATGGCCGATCAGCATGGAGCGAGCGCGGCGCGGACGCGGGCGGCGACGCTGCTGATGCTGCCCTGGGCGTTGACGGCGCGGCAGCGGGCGGGCTCGGCCTTGGGCAGCGCTTCGAAGAAGGCATGGACGCGGGCGTGGAAGGCGGCTTCATGCGCTTCGAAACGGGCTTCGGACGCGCTTTCGGGGCGGACACGGGCGCGGGCGAGGCCCTTGCCTTGCGGCAGCGTGAGGACCAGCGTGATGTCAGGCCAGAGATCGCCGGTGGTCTGGGCGTGGAGCGCGCGCAGGGCGTCATCGGAAAGGCCCTTGCCGGCGCCCTGATAGGCGCGGGTGCTGTCGATATAGCGGTCGCAGATCACGGTGGCGCCGCGGGCGAGCGCCGGGCGGATGACGCGCTCGACATGATCGGCGCGGGCGGCGTTGACGAGGCAAGCCTCGGACCAGGCGGTCCAGCGGCCGGGGTCGCCCGAGACGAGCAGGCTGCGGATCGCCTCGGCGCCTTCGGTGCCGCCGGGCTCGCGGGTGAGCACGATATCATGACCTTCGAGCGCCATGGCTTCGGCGAGGCGGTGCGCCTGGGTGGACTTGCCGCTCCCCTCCCCGCCTTCGAAGCTGATGAAGCGGCCGCTCACAGCCCGGCGAGGCCCTTCAGCCAGTTCCAGAAGCGCAGCAGCGGGCCGGCTTCGGCAACATCGGTGGCAGCGATGAGTGGCAGGCGGACATCATCACGGCCCGGCACGCTGACGAGCAGGCTGCCGAGCCGCTGGCCCTTGGCGACCGGGGCAGTGATGGGCTTTTCGACGACCATGCGCGTATCAAGCTCGGTGGAGCTGCCACGCGGCACGAGGACGGTGAGATCACGCGGAGCGACGAGGCTGACGCCGGGGACTTCGCCGCCCTGCACATCGGCGATGCCGGCGCTGGTGCCGGCGGCCAGCACCGGCCGCTTGACCCAGCCGGCAAAGCCCCAGCTCAGCATGTCGACCGAGGCGGCGGTGCGCTCGCCCTGCGAGGCGAGGCCGCCCAGCACCATGACGACGCGGCGGCCATTTTGCGTGGCCGAGCCGGTGAAGCCATAGCCGGCCTCTTCGGTGTGGCCGGTCTTGAGGCCATCGGCGCCGGTGACGCGGCCGAGCAGCGGATTGCGGTTGGGCTGGGTGATGGGGCGGCCTTCCATGGTCTTGCCCCAGGTGAAATCGGCGCGGCCGTAGAAGCGCTTGTAGAGATCGGGGTGGCGGGTGATGGTGATCTCGGCGATGCGGGCGAGATCGCGGGCGGTGACATGTTGTTCGGGATCCGGCCAGCCATTGGTGTTGGCGAATTTTGATCCTTTTAGACCAATGTCTTTTGCGGTTTTGTTCATCAGGTCAATGAAGGCGGATTCGGAACCCAGCAGGCCTTCGGCGAGCACGACGCAGGCATCATTGCCCGATGCGGTGACGATGCCATTGAGCAGATCATCGACCGTGGCGATTTCGCCCGCGGCGAGGAACATGGTGCTGCCCTGGCTGTGCCATTTGGCCCAGGTCTCGGGGCGGACGGTGATCGGCTTGTCGAGGCTGGTGTCGCCGCGCTTGATCATGTCGAAGGCGACCAGCACGGTCATCATCTTGGCCATAGAGGCGGGCGGGATCTCGCGGTCGGCATCCTTGCTGTAGAGGATGGTGTTGGTGCCGACGTCTTTCATGAAGGCATAAGGGGCCGGCGTGGTGAAGCCGGCGGTGATGTCCTGCGCGAGCGCACTTGTTGAGACAAGCGCGAAGGAAAGGCTGGCAATGACTTGAGAACGCAGGAACAAGGGGGCCTCCAAAAGGGTCAGGGTTTGATGAGCCGGGCGTTGGGATAGCCGGCGGTGCGGATTTGCGAGAGCACCTTAAGCGCTTCGGCCTCTCGGGCATAGGGGCCGAGGCGGACGCGGGTGAGGCCGCCGGGCGCGGGCTGGGTGGCGACCGGACCGAAGGCGCCAAGGAAGCCGCCGAGCCAGGCGACGCGGCCGGGATCGGACAGGGCGGCGACCTGGACGAAATAGGGATTGGCGGGGGGACTGGCGGGCTGTGGCGGGCTGGCGGGGAGATCGACCGTCCGGACGGTCGGGGTGTCGATGGGGGCGGCTTCGGGGGGCGCGGGCTGGCCATCGGGGAAGACGCGGCGGACGCGGACGCGGGCGAGGCCGACCTTGTCGACGCCGAGCAACTGCGCCGAGCGGCGGCTGAGATCGATGATGCGGCCTTCGACAAAGGGGCCACGGTCGTTGATGCGCACGGTGAGCTTGCGGCCATTGTCGAGATTTTCGACTTCGACGAAGCTGGGCATGGGCAGTGTCTTGTGGGCGGCGGTGAGGTCGTTCTGGTCGTAGGTTTCGCCGTTTGCGGTGGCCAGCGCATGGAAGCCGGGGCCATACCAGCTGGCGATGCCACGCTCGTCATAGTCGCGGTCATCTTTCGGCAGATAGGTCCTGCCGAAGACGGTGTAGGGCTTGCCGATCTTGACCGGGCCGGCGGTGGCTTTTGCCGGCGGCGGGGGCGCGCCGAGCGGCGGCGGCTTGCCGGCGCAGGCGGCGAGCGCGAGGGCGCAGGCTGCAAGGAGGGGCTTAGCGGCTGAGTTCATCGCCGAGCATGGCCACCGACAGGGCGTAGAAATTGGAGCAATTATAGGTCATCAGCGTGCGGTAGTTGGCGGTGACCAGCCAGGCCCCCTGCCCCGGGCCGTCAGGCTCGATGAGGGTGAGCGGGGCGTCTGGGAGCGGTTTTTCGGACGTCAGGCCGTACGCCTGCCACTGGGCGGCGGGCAGCGGCAGCGAATGGCGCTCGAGCGGGCGGATGCAGCTGGTGGGGGCGACGGGGTTTTTGACCAATGCGCGGTCGAAGCTTTCGGGCACGGTGACGGCGACGCCCCAGGCGAGGCCGGGCTGCCAGCCATTTTCGACGAGGTAATTGGCGATGGACGCGAGGGCATCAGGCGCGCTGTCCCAGATGTCGGCCTTGCCGTCGCCGTCGCCGTCGCGGGCATAGGCGAGATAGGAGCTGGGCAGGAACTGGGGCTGGCCCATGGCGCCGGCCCAGCTGCCGCGCAGCTTTTCAGGGGGCGCGAGGCCGCGGTCGACGATTTCGAGGGCGGCATCGAGCTCGCGGGTGAAGAGCGATTCGCGGCGGCCGTCCCAGGCGAGCGTGGCGAGGCTGCGGGTGACGTTCATGTTGCCGGTGATGCGGCCATAGCTGGTTTCCATGCCCCAGATGCCGAGCAGGATGGGGCCGGGGACGCCGTAGCGCGCCTCGATGCCGGCGAGCGCGGGGGCGATGCTGGCAGAGGCCGTGCGGCCGGCGCTGATGCGCGCGGGCGTGAGGCGACGCTCGAGATAGGCATCGAAGCGCGGCGGGGCTGCGGCCGTGCTGCTTTCGTCGGGCTGGTTGCGGTCGAGGCTGATGACGCGCTCATTGGCGGTGAGGCCGCCGAGCATGGCATCGAGGGTGGCCGGGCTGATGCCGCGGGCGAGCGCTGCGGCGCGGTAGGCGGAGAGCCAGCTTGGGAAATCGGGGCGCTCGGGTGCCTGGGCGCTGGCGGCAGCGGCACAGGCGAAGGCCAGGACGGTGAGAGCGGAGCGGATCACGGCGCCTGTTTGCCACAAGCGGCGGTGGCTCGGAAGGCTTGGGGCGCGCATTTGTTGTGGATGAAGCAGGCGGGCTTGCGCTGGGCTGAACGGCCAGCCTGCCGATCGGACAGGGGCGGTGCTGTGGCGTTGCGGGACGGGAGCGGCCTTGATGGCGGGCCGTGAGATCATGCTGGCCGGCGGGGCCTGGGGAGCCCCGCCGGGATCAGGAGATCAATAGTTGAACTTCAGCATCATCATCCAGGTGCGCGGGCGCAGCGGGGTGAGGGCCGGGGGCAGCCCGGCGACGATGCCGCCGACATAGGTGACTTCGTCGGTCAGGTTCTGTCCGGAGAGGTTGAGCTCCCACTTCCGGTTCTGGGTCGCGAGCGCGATGAAGGCGTCGATGCGCGTCCAGCCCGGCAGATCGAGCACATTGTTCACGGCCGAACTGTAGGGCCCGGTGTAATTCATGTTGCCGCCGAGCCGGACCAGCAGGGTGTCTCCAACTGCCTGCTCGAACGTGGCACCGAGCCGGGCCTGCCATTCCGAGACCAGCGGCAGGTTGCGGGCATTTGCGACGGCCGCTTCCGAGCCCGGGATCAGCGATCTGTAGCTGTCATTGTTGTAGGCGACCGAGCCGAACAGATCGAGACCCTTGACGGGCCGCGCATTGACTTCAAGCTCGACGCCCCAGATGCGGGCATCTCCTGCCCTATCACAGCGTCTTTGAGGGCCGTGTCATTCATGAGGACTATGTGGGCGCGCTGGCTTCCATCTTTACCCGTGAGTGGCACCAGAGTGGCGGGTGGGAGGGAGTGGGTCAATTGCCGAAAGATGGGTGCGGAGAGGGGGTTTGAGCCCCCTGCCCTGCCTCAGAATGTTGGGTCTCGTTTTCGCACCCGCCGGGCTGCGCCGCCTGGGGCGCGCATTTGATGTGGATGAAGCGGGCGGGCTTGCGCTGGGCTGAACGGGACGGCATGGGGAGCGCGCACGGAAGGGTGGCCGAGTGGTTTAAGGCAACGGTCTTGAAAACCGTCGTGGGGGAAACCTCACCGTGGGTTCGAATCCCACCCCTTCCGCCAATGTCTTATTGCGAAACAATAAGACGGCCCTCTGAGGGGCAAAAATCCCCAGCTTCCGCGCCGTTTTGCCGATGCCGACCGAACCTCGGAGACTGCGCTGGAGGCCTAAATCAGTCTCTGATCGGCTTTTGTCTCTTTTCACCCGAACCTCGTCGGAAAAGGTTCGGATTAAAAATACCAAGCATTTCCAGTAATTTGCTGAAACTACCTCACGGTCGAGTTTCCGGCGCGATCCCGGTAGGCAATGCGTTCGGAGAACCGGTAGTATGGCTGAGCGCCGAGGCTTATCCCGTTGACTCAGGTGGCGGCCACAATGGATAAGGGTGGCGGTGATCGCCCTGATGGTCGGGAGCCTATTGGCGCTGGGCCTGACCGGCATCGCTATGCTGGTGACCGTGCGGCGCAAGAAGCGCTTGCCGGGTGCGTATGGATGGCACCGGACCGCGGGCTATGTGCTGGCCTTGCCGCTGATCATGTTCTCGGCCTCGGGTATCTATCACCTGATCCAGTCGGCGCGGGTGCCACCGGTGAGCCAGCTCACAATGGGCCGGCCCGTCAATGTCGCGAGCGGCAAGTGGCCGGTCGAGGTCGACTGGGCTCTGATCGCCAAGGGGCGCGACATCTCTTCGGTTGCGCTGGTCGAGGGGGACGACGGGCGGCCACTCTACCGCATCGGCCTCGCCCTGCCGAAAGGCGCGATGGGCGGGGGCGAGCATGATCACGGCCCTGCCAAGGCCGCCCCAGAACACGAAATGGCCGGCCACGATCACGCCGCGATGATGGCGGCAGCGGCGAACACCCCCACCACCGACGCAGAAATCCGCGAGGCGCGTTTTGCCGGGATCAAGCCCGATGGCCCGGCGATTTACCTCGATGCTGCTACCGGCGAGGTGGTTACCTCGGGGGACAGGGACCTCGCCCGTGCAATCGCCCGCCGCTTCACCGGCGCGCCCGACAGTGCGGTGACAGGGGTCGAACTGGTCACCCGCTTCAGCCACGAATACGACTTCCGCAACAAGCGCCTGCCGGTTTGGCGGGTGGACTATGCCGATCCGGTCAAAGCGAGCCTGTTCGTCGATACCGGCGCAGGCGTGCTGGTTGACCGGGTGGCCGACCGCGAGAAGCCCGAGCGCCTCGTGTTCAGTTTCATCCACAAGTGGAACTTCCTTTTCCCAGTTGGGCGGCTCGCACAGAATGTGATTGTAGGCGTATTGGCTCATGCTGCCATGTCCTGTTGGCGGGGTGCAAGCATGTCGCGGATGACGGACAGTCAGTGAGAGTTGCTATCAGTTGGGGGCGGTCACTGACGGGAAGCAAATGCATGGCTCTTGAAAAGTCCAAAGCTCATGCTAAATGTAAAATATTGTAAATTTCGATTGGCCGGATAGGATTGAAGCTGAGATTTTTCTACAATCTTTTGATTGGGTTATGCATTGCCACGTCATTTAGTGGCGGTGCGCTAGCTTTGGATTCGTGGCGGATTCTATCGGCCTCTGAAGGCGAGCTAGGGGCTCTTCAGGGTTTGATCGATCGCGCTGTCGAGACCCACCCTTCCATTGCTGCCGCGGCTGCATCTGCCCGCGCGGCGGGTGCCGACGTGCGTGCAGCCAAGTGGCAGCGCTTCCCTAGCTTTTCTGTCGAAGGGCTGCTGCTGGACCAGCCTGGGAATATTATGCAGGCGCAGGCCGTTGTTGATCAGCCACTGTGGACAGGCGGGCGCATCTCCGGGGCAATCAATCGTGCCAGTGCGCGCGCGGGTGCCGCTCTGGCAGCATATGATGAAGCGGTTCAAGCTATCGCGATATCAACGGCGCAAGCTTTCTTCGAAGTTCACCGATGGCGGGAGCGATCCAAAATTCTTTCCGAAAGTCTGGAGCGGCACAACAGCATGGTCGCCACAATGGAGCGACGCTATGCACAGAAAGTCAGTCCGTTGTCCGATCTAGAGCTGGCCCGTTCGCGAGCTTTGCAGATTGAGCAGCAGCGTTATCAATCCCGCGCTCAGGAGGGCGCCGCTTCCAGCCGTTTACGTCAGCTACTGGGAGACCCGTTTCTTTCCGTTGGTAGAGTGCCTTCCATGCCTCAAGCGTGGCTAAATTTCACGGATGAAGGCATTACAACACAAGCTCTTGGATACAGTCCGGCGCTAAAACGGCTTCGCTTGGATGCGCAGGCAGTCGATGCTGAGGCGCGGATTGCGCGCGCCTCCATTCTCCCGCAGCTGAGCGGGCAATATAGCTACAGTGAAATATTCGGTCATCGTGTCGGCCTGGTGCTTAGGGCTCAATCTGATGGTGGCTTATCGCGTTTCGCTGCTGCGGAAGCGGCTAGGCAGCGCGTCCAAGCAATTGAGCTGCAGATTGCTGCAGGAGAGAGGCAATTGCTCGACCAGACTTTTGCCCTTTTGCGCGAATATGAAGCTGCGACTGGACGCCTTGCAGGCAGCGAGTCTGCCTCAGCCTCGGCGAGGCTAGTCATGGAATCCTACATGCGCCAGTTTACCAGTGGTCGCAGAACCTGGCTCGATGTGATGAACGCCGTGCGTGAAGCGAACACTGCCGAAATCGATGTGATTGAAGCCCGCATGTCCGCCCAGTCCTCATTGTCCCGTATCATGCTTCTCTCGGGCCAATGGGCACCCCTTGAATTACCGGGGGATGAGCGATGACTGCGCCGTTGATTGATCTGATTGCAGCCTTTGCGCGGCGCAAGAATGCTTCTCTGGGACCGGATTGGGCCACCAACCTTGCGACTGAGTTGCGCGTTGAAGACCCTAATGCGCTGCAACAGCTATGCGATGCCACCGGTTGGAGTTTGTATCGCCGCAAGGGCAAGCCTAGGGCACATCAATTTCCTCTTCTGGTTTGGCATGACGTGCTCGGCTGGGGAATTGCCGAGAGTTGGATAAATCAATCTCATCTGCGGCTCGTGACCCCCAATGGATTTGTTGAGGCCGAGTGGACGAATAATCTCACGTTATGGGACGTCGGTTTTAAGGGCGTCACCCGCATGGCTGGCGCAAAGCGTGCTATCGACGTCTTTTGGCTTGCGATCATGCGCCGCAAGTCGATGTTTGTCGATGCAACGATCGCAACTATCGTGATTAACCTTATCGCCCTGGCCACCTCGATCTACTCGATGCAGGTTTATGACAGGGTGATCCCGCGCGCAGGCTTTGATACCTTAATCGTCCTTACTGCCGGCATGGTCTTTGCGCTTCTTATCGACATGCTGATCCGTAATACTCGTGCGATTATGATAGACCGCGAGGCTGGCGTAATTGACAGTGAAGTGTCGGAATATTTCTACGCGCGTATGCAAGCTGTGCGACTTGATGCGCGTCCGCGTTCAATCGGGACTATGGCGGCTCAGTTGCGCGGCAGCGATCAAGTGCGATCGCTGCTATCCTCGGCCAGTCTGTTCGTCCTCGCTGACCTGCCGTTTGCTCTGCTGTTTATGGGAGTTATGGCATGGATTGGTGGGATCATTGCGGTGGTTCCGCTCATTGCTTTCCCTCTGGCTCTGCTCCTCGCTGGGTTGATGGCGCGGTTCATAAAGGCCGACACCGCCGCAGCCCAGGTCACGGGAAATCGTAAGAACGGACAACTCGTCGAGGCACTCGATGCGGCTGAGACAATCAAGGCCAATCTTGGCGGATGGCATATGTTGGCCAGTTGGAACCGTCTGATCGATGAAGTTCATGGCCATGAGCTCAAAGTCAAGCGTTGGTCAACACTTTCCGGATCCGGCTTTTCGACGATCCAGCAGCTTTCTTATGTTGGAGTAGTCTGCGTCGGCGCCTTCCAAGTTGTCCAAGGTAACATGACCATGGGCGGCGTCATCGCCTGCTCCATCCTCAGCGGACGCGTGAATGGTCCCCTTATTGCGGCTCTGCCGAACCTGATCGTTCAATGGGGCTATGCCCGCTCATCGCTGGCGGCACTTGATGGTATCCTGACCATGCCGAGTGATCAGCCGGATGATCGCCAAATGGTCCGACAGTCTGATCTTGCCGGGCATCTGCGTATGGAGAATGTCAAGTTTGCTCATCAAGGCAGCCGGCAGGGCATGAATTTGCCGAGCCTCAAGATTGCGCCCGGCGAGCGGATCGGGATTGTCGGGCCCGTAGGTTCCGGCAAATCGACCCTGCTGAAGCTCCTGGCTGGTCTGTACGCGCCGCAGGAAGGTCATGTTCTGCTTGATGGGGTCGATATCCGCCAGATTGCCGAGGAGGACCTTCGTAGACAGGTGTGTTATTTCCCGCAGGACTACCGCCTTATTACAGGTCCCTTGCGCGATAATCTGACGCTTGGTCTACCCACAGCCGATGATGCGGTGCTGCTCGAAGCAGCAGCGAAGACGGGTCTTTCCGAGCTCATTAAAAGCCATCCTATGGGTCTCGACCTTCCAATATCCGAGGGGGGCAATGGCCTTTCTGGCGGGCAGAGGATTCAGGTTGGGTTAACCCGTTTGCTTATGACCAAGCCTAGGCTGTTGCTGCTGGATGAGCCGACGGCCAATCTCGACCAGGAAAGCGAGGCGAGGGTCTTGCAGGCCATTATTCAGGCGATCGGGCCTCAGTGCACGCTGATATTCGTGACCCATAAACTGCAGTTGGTGGGCCTTGTTCAGCGGCTCATGGTTGTCGCAAACGGGCAGATCGCTATCGACGGTCCAACGAATGCAGTGCTCGAAAAATTGCGGCCGGCACCAGTGAAGAAAGCTGCAACTTCAGGTCGCATCGTCGTCCAGGAGGCGAGCCATGCTTGATGGTTTGCGTATCACTTCGTCGCGCAAGGTCATCTTTTTGACGGCAGCGGCGTTTGCGGGTTTTATCAGCTGGGCCAGCTTTGCCGAGATTGACCAGGTCAGCCGCGCCACGGGGCAGTTTATACCTTCAGGCCGTGTGCAGATCTTGCAGAGTACCGATGGCGGTGTGATCGAAACGATTAATGTCAGAGAAGGTGACCAGGTTAGGGCGGGTCAGGTTCTGGTAACGCTTGATCGTGTGCGGTTGGCCGCTGCGGTTGATGAGGGAAGCGCCAAGGTGGCATCTCTCAAGACGGTGAAAGCGCGCATCGAGGCCGAGCTTTTCCAGCGTCCTTTGGTCTTTCCCGTCGACGTCCAGGATTTTCCGGATTTCATCTCGAACCAGCGACAGCTGTTCACAAGGCGCCGCACGGCTCAAAATCAGGATATCGCAGCGCTGAACACTATGTTGCGTCTGGTTCGCCAGGAATTGCTAATGAACCAGCCTTTGCTAGAGAATGGCGATGTGAGCCTTTCGGAAGTCTTGCGCCTCGAGCGCTCGGTTGCGGATATTGAAGGACAGATCGCCAACCGCCAGAATCGTTATTTGCAGGAGCTGCAAGCCGAGTACGCCAAGGTTGAAGAGGAGCTGGTCACAGCCGAGCAGACGCTGACCCAGCGTATGTCGGCGTTGGAGGATACAGAGCTGGAGGCGCCGACAGACGGCATCGTCAAAAATGTCCGCCTCACAACGGTAGGTGGCGTTTTGAGACCTTCAGATGAGGTCTTGCAGATTGTGCCCACGGGGGAAGAGCTCATCTTCGAGGCCAAGGCGTCTCCCTCCGACATCGCTTACATCGGCGTAGGTCAGAGCGCTTCAGTGAAGTTCGATGCCTATGACTCTTCCATTTTCGGTTCTGCCGACGGAACCGTCATATATGTGGGACCTGACACACTTTCCGAGCAGAGCCCTAATGGTGAACGCGTTTATTACCGCGTGCACATACGCGTTGAAACAAAGACTATGCGACCGCGTGCAGGCGAAACAATCTCAATCCAGCCAGGTATGACGGCAACCACCGAAATCCTGACCGGGCATAACACCATCTTAAAATACCTGCTCAAGCCCATCATAAGGACAATCGACCAGTCCTTAGGCGAGCGCTGATTAAATATAATATATAATAGGACCCAGAGACGATGGCTAAGATCATTAGACTGACCGCAAAAAACGGAATGGTTCGGGAATTGCCGCTGGGCACAAGGATCAGGCTTGATGCGCAATTTTCTGGCGCGAAGATTGAAGTCGTCGATGTCGGATCGCGTGCTGTTGTGGCTGGAGCCAAAACGCGTGTTGAAGGTAAGGATGTAGTTCTTTCTTTCGTGTAGGATGGCCAAGAGATCGAAACCCGGCTCGAAGGGGCTGCGGAGATTGAGGCCGCAGAGAATACGGTCTCAGAAGGTCTATCGGCACCGATCCCGGAGAATGAGGAGAAAGCCGCCAGTGAGAAGGCGCCGACTTCTGATGTAACGGCCTCAAATCCTAGCGGAGAGGCGCCCTCCGGTGGACTGTCTGCAGGGACCATCGCTCTCGGTGTTCTGGGCCTTGGTGCTCTGGGTGGCGTTGCAGCTGCCGCTGGCGGTGGATCTGGCGAGGCCGGTAATGGTGGCGGTTCTGGCGGCCGCGACACGACAGCGCCTGCGGCTCCGACTGGCCTTGATCTGGCTTCGGCGGATGACACGGGTTCGAGTAACAGTGACAATGTGACGAGCCAGACTTCCGGGCTTACGATTACGGGCACGGCTGAAGCCAATGCGCGGGTTGAGCTGTTCAACGGGACGACTTCGCTGGGGACAGTCACGGCGGATAGTTCGGGGAATTTCAGTCTCGATGTGGTGCTTGCGGCGGGCATCAATGCGATCACGGCGAAGGCGACGGATGCGGCCGGCAATGTCGGGGGGGCGTCCTCCCAGCTATCGATCACGGTGGATACGGCCGCTCCTGCGGCTCCTACTGGTCTTGATCTGGCTTCGGCGGATGACACGGGTTCGAGCAACAGTGACAATGTGACGAGCCAGACTTCCGGGCTTACGATTACGGGCACGGCTGAAGCCAATGCGCGGGTTGAGCTGTTCAACGGGACGACTTCGCTGGGGACAGTCACGGCGGATAGTTCGGGGAATTTCAGTCTCGATGTCACGCTCGACGCCGGGGATCGCTCTGTTACTGCTATAGCAACTGACGCTGCAGGTAATGTTGGAGACGCCTCTGCGGCGCTGGTAGTAACCGTAGATGTAACGCCGCCTGCTGCGATACTGTTGGAAGTGAACCGCACGGCCCAGACACTGACAATCCGTTTCGACGAGGGCATCGATCTTGCAGGACCTCTGCCGGCCAGTGCCTTTTTGGTGACAATGGGCAGCGGTGTCGCGAATTCCGTTACCAATGTGGCAGTCAATGAAAGCAACGTTGTGTTGACGCTTGCCGACGCACTTGTGAGCGGCAACACTGTCCTTACCTACACCGACCCGTCGAGTGGCAATGATGCAGTGGCAATTCAGGATGCCGCTGGCAACGATACGGCCTCATTCACACTGTCGCTGGGTGTAGTTGCTGACGGCTTTGTCCGCGGGGCGCGTATATTTGTTGAGAATATTGTTGATGGGCAGGTCGTTCGCGCTGATACAGGTGTCGTAACAGACGCGCAGGGCAATTTCTTCCTGCCCCCCGATTTTTCTGGTCGCACAATTGTGGCGGTGGGGGGTCTAAACATTGACACCGGCATTGCCAACACGGTCGATTATCGAGCACCCGCGGGATCAACCGTTATCAATCCGCTTACGACACTTATTCAAGCTGTTGTAGACGCGAGCCCGACGCCGATTACATCGGCTGCCGCGTCGCAATCCGTTGCAACTGCACTTGGCATTGTTTTGCCTGACGGCAAGCTTCTAAGTAATTACGATCCCATTTCATTTGGCAATGCCGACGTGCAGCGTGTTGCAGCACAGGTCGCCGCAATCGTGACCGTTGCTGATGGTGGTCTGGCAGGCGATGAAGGAAAGGTGTTTGCAAACGTTGCGGCACAACTCGTGACAGCTGCAGGGGCAAATAGTACGGTTGATCTAACGTCCTCACAGTTTCTTACAGACGCTCTTGCCGGAACTAACGCAGTGGACGACGCTGGCGCTGTTAGCGAGATCCAGTCGAGCGTTACTGCAATTCAGAATGCTGTGAGTATTGCAGAGATTTCCCAAGCGCAGAGTGCAACACTAGATAAGGTTGCGGCTGCCAAGCCGGGCCAGATCGACCTGCGCTCAGCAGACGACACCGGTGCGTCGAACAGCGATAACATCACTTCCAAACAGAATTTTTCCGTCACTATTACCTTTGACAGCACATCGACGGACGGCACAGCTGTAGTTGTCGGAGATACAGTTGAGGTCGTGGTCGATGGGCAGGTCATTGGATCGCGTGTCGTAACGGACGCAGACCTTGCAGAAGGACTGGTCACAGTCGCTTTCGAAAACGTTCAGGATGGGGCCTATTCCGCCTCTGCGCGTATCGTGGACAGGGCAGGGAATATCAGTGAAATATCTGCCACGCTGGATATTACCGTAGATAGTACGAAGCCCGCAACGCCGACACTTTCATTCGCCAATCTCATTGACACTGGAAGCAACGAAAATGCGCCGGTAACAACTGATAAGTCTTTCGATATCGAACTGAGCGGCGCAGAAATTGGTGCTATTGTCGTTTATGAATTGTCTACCGACGGCGGTGAAAATTGGACGGAGACATCTGTTAATCAGTCCAACCTCGCTGACGGCTCCTATCAATTCCGTGCGAATGTGACTGATGTAGCTGGAAACAGCGTTTTCTCTAATATTGTTAGCATGACAGTTGATACCGCCAATCCGTCTGTACCAACAGTAATCGCTGAATCTTCAACAAGCACCACACCCGTAGTGTCTGGGGCAGCTGTAATAGGTGAGGGTGAGACACTCTCCGTTTCGATCAACGGTGCAATTTATGAGAATGTCGCCGTTATCAATGGCGCTTGGTCAGTCGACACAGCCGCCGCGACGCCAAAGACTGGTACTACGCTAGGAGAGCTCGTCAGCGGGACATACGAAGTTGTCGCAACTATTGTTGATCGCGCAGGAAATGCGAGCACTGATTCTAGCACGCAGGAACTCACGATAACGCCGACATTCTCTATTTCCGAGAGCGACGGCGTAGTGTCGTTTGCTGGTACTGCTACAGGTATTGTTTCTATTACGTACAATACGGATGGCGAGGCGGTATTCTCGCGATCAGGCGTTTCCGCAGCCGCGACGGTTGCAAACCTCGGTACCAAATCAATCGCAGGTGCTATTGAACTTAGCATAGATATCACCGGCATCGCCACCGCCGGTGACGATATCATCACCATATCAGCCGCTGAGGCCACCGTGATCCGCTTTATCGGAGACGCGGGCTCAGGGCTTGATCAACTGATTGTTAAGGTGGCCGACAAGAATCCTGGTATTCAGGATGATCGGGTGCTGTTGTTAAATACCAGTGGTGTCTCGAATGCGGAAAACATTCGGTTTGTATTCGACGCTACAGCCGCAAATCTGGCGGACGCCTTAAATGCCGATAACGACACGCTGACGCTTGCTGTCGGAAGTGTGATTTCCAGTGGTTTTACGACGATTGAGGTTCGCACGGGTGTTGTAGACTTTTCAGCAGCCTTTTTGCCGGAGAACGTTCGCTTCGACTTCCGTTCGGGTGGTATTTCTACGTTGGGTCAGTTTCAGTCTGCTAAATCTTTCACCAGTCTGACAGACAGTGGGTCTGTAGTGATTGCACTGACAGAGGCAGAGTTAAACGATCTGGAGGCGTTCCTGTCGTCGCCGGGTGCGCTCAAGCTTATAGGCTTTACCGTTGGCCTCAAGGTCGACGGCGGCTCAATCATCGATCTGTCGACGACAGCCGATCAAGCCTATGCGGGCATTCGCGCTGCACTTGATGCGATATCATTTCCCGGCATCGTTGGCTTGACGAGCGCTGTGAATGACCTTCAGGATCAGATTGACGCGAACGATATCGACATTGCAGCACTTGTGTTGCGTGCGACCGATCTTGAGGCGGCGATTACGCTGCTTGAAGGCGACGCTACGGTTACCGGCTCGGTGCTGTCTGACATCAAGGCAGCGCTTGGCACTTTGCCGACCTACGACACGTTGACGAACACGTTTGGCACGGATGGATCTGGTGTTTACCAGGCGGTTGCGGATGCGATTGACCAGAACATCGCGGCGCTGAAGCTGGCGATTGAGGGCAATGGCCTGAGCGCTGGCAGCTTTGACACGATTGTCGAGATCCAGGCGGCACTGGTGCTGCTTGAAGGCGCAGATTCGGTTACCGGCTCGGTGCTGTCTGACATCAAGGCAGCGCTTGGCACTTTGCCGACCTACGACACGTTGACGAACACGTTTGGCACGGATGGGTCTGGTGTTTACCAGGCGGTTGCGGATGCGATTGACCAGAACATCGCCGCGCTGAAGCTGGCGATTGAGGGCAATGGCCTGAGCGCTGGCAGCTTTGACACGATTGTCGAGATCCAGGCGGCACTGGTGCTGCTTGAAGGCGCAGATTCGGTTACCGGCTCGGTGCTGTCTGACATCAAGGCAGCGCTTGGCACTTTGCCGACCTACGACACGTCGACGAACACGTTTGGCACGGATGGGTCTGGTGTTTACCAGGCGGTTGCGGATGCGATTGACCAGAACATCGCCGCGCTGAAGCTGGCGATTGAGGGCAATGGCCTGAGCGCTGGCAGCTTTGACACGATTGTCGAGATCCAGGCGGCACTGGTGCTGCTTGAAGGCGCAGATTCGGTTACCGGCTCGGTGCTGTCTGACATCAAGGCAGCGCTTGGCACTTTGCCGGCGTACGACGCGTCGACCAACACGTTTGGCACGGATGGGTCTGCGGCGTTTACCAGGCGGTTGCCGATGCGATTGACACCTCGATTGCGAAGCTGAACGCGGACATTGCTGGCGGCGACATCAGCAGCGAGACCTACAAGACGATCCTGGCGCTGAGCGATGCGTTGGAAGTGCTGAACGGCTCTGGCGCGGGTTCTGCGGATGACATTTCGACAGCGCTTGGCACTTTGCCGACGTACGACGCGTCGACCAACACGTTTGGCACGGATGGGTCTGGCGTTTACCAGGCGGTTGCCGATGCGATTGACACCTCGATTGCGAAGCTGAACGCGGACATTGCTGGCGGCGACATCAGCAGCGAGACCTACAAGACGATCCTGGCGCTGAGCGATGCGTTGGAAGTGCTGAACGGCTCTGGCGCGGGTTCTGTTGCGGATGACATTTCGACAGCGCTTGGCACTTTGCCGGCGTACGACGCGTCGACCAACACGTTTGGCACGGATGGGTCTGGCGTTTACCAGGCGGTTGCCGATGCGATTGACACCTCGATTGCGAAGCTGAACGCGGACATTGCTGGCGGCGACATCAGCAGCGAGACCTACAAGACGATCCTGGCGCTGAGCGATGCGTTGGAAGTGCTGAACGGCTCTGGCGCGGGTTCTGTTGCGGATGACATTTCGACAGCGCTTGGCACTTTGCCGGCGTACGACGCGTCGACCAACACGTTTGGCACGGATGGGTCTGGCGTTTACCAGGCGGTTGCCGATGCGATTGACACCTCGATTGCGAAGCTGAACGCGGACATTGCTGGCGGCGACATCAGCAGCGAGACCTACAAGACGATCCTGGCGCTGAGCGATGCGTTGGAAGTGCTGAACGGCTCTGGCGCGGGTTCTGTTGCGGATGACATTTCGACAGCGCTTGGCACTTTGCCGGCGTACGACGCGTCGACCAACACGTTTGGCACGGATGGGTCTGGCGTTTACCAGGCGGTTGCCGATGCGATTGACACCTCGATTGCGAAGCTGAACGCGGACATTGCTGGCGGCGACATCAGCAGCGAGACCTACAAGACGATCCTGGCGCTGAGCGATGCGTTGGAAGTGCTGAACGGCTCTGGCGCGGGTTCTGTTGCGGATGACATTTCGACAGCGCTTGGCACTTTGCCGGCGTACGACGCGTCGACCAACACGTTTGGCACGGATGGGTCTGGCGTTTACCAGGCGGTTGCCGATGCGATTGACACCTCGATTGCGAAGCTGAACGCGGACATTGCTGGCGGCGACATCAGCAGCGAGACCTACAAGACGATCCTGGCGCTGAGCGATGCGTTGGAAGTGCTGAACGGCTCTGGCGCGGGTTCTGTTGCGGATGACATTTCGACAGCGCTTGGCACTTTGCCGGCGTACGACGCGTCGACCAACACGTTTGGCACGGATGGGTCTGGCGTTTACCAGGCGGTTGCCGATGCGATTGACACCTCGATTGCGAAGCTGAACGCGGACATTGCTGGCGGCGACATCAGCAGCGAGACCTACAAGACGATCCTGGCGCTGAGCGATGCGTTGGAAGTGCTGAACGGCTCTGGCGCGGGTTCTGTTGCGGATGACATTTCGACAGCGCTTGGCACTTTGCCGGCGTACGACGCGTCGACCAACACGTTTGGCACGGATGGGTCTGGCGTTTACCAGGCGGTTGCCGATGCGATTGACACCTCGATTGCGAAGCTGAACGCGGACATTGCTGGCGGCGACATCAGCAGCGAGACCTACAAGACGATCCTGGCGCTGAGCGATGCGTTGGAAGTGCTGAACGGCTCTGGCGCGGGTTCTGTTGCGGATGACATTTCGACAGCGCTTGGCACTTTGCCGGCGTACGACGCGTCGACCAACACGTTTGGCACGGATGGGTCTGGCGTTTACCAGGCGGTTGCCGATGCGATTGACACCTCGATTGCGAAGCTGAACGCGGACATTGCTGGCGGCGACATCAGCAGCGAGACCTACAAGACGATCCTGGCGCTGAGCGATGCGTTGGAAGTGCTGAACGGCTCTGGCGCGGGTTCTGTTGCGGATGACATTTCGACAGCGCTTGGCACTTTGCCGGCGTACGACGCGTCGACCAACACGTTTGGCACGGATGGGTCTGGCGTTTACCAGGCGGTTGCCGATGCGATTGACACCTCGATTGCGAAGCTGAACGCGGACATTGCTGGCGGCGACATCAGCAGCGAGACCTACAAGACGATCCTGGCGCTGAGCGATGCGTTGGAAGTGCTGAACGGCTCTGGCGCGGGTTCTGTTGCGGATGACATTTCGACAGCGCTTGGCACTTTGCCGGCGTACGACGCGTCGACCAACACGTTTGGCACGGATGGGTCTGGCGTTTACCAGGCGGTTGCCGATGCGATTGACACCTCGATTGCGAAGCTGAACGCGGACATTGCTGGCGGCGACATCAGCAGCGAGACCTACAAGACGATCCTGGCGCTGAGCGATGCGTTGGAAGTGCTGAACGGCTCTGGCGCGGGTTCTGTTGCGGATGACATTTCGACAGCGCTTGGCACGGTGGTGACGTTCTTCACGGCTGAAGTTAGACAAATTGAATTGGCACCGACCATTTCCATTGTAGGCTCTGACTTGATTGACAGTGTTCTCGACACTTCGGAAGGCGCAATTACGGTTCGTGTTAGCCTTCCGTCGGCAGCGAGATTGGGCGATGTTGTCGAGCTGTATTTGGGTGGATTGGCCTTCGGTACGCCTAAGACCGATACTCTTGATGCATCCGATCTCACCAACTCATTTGTAGACTTTGTAGTTACACAATCCGACCTTGGTTCAGCGGGCGCAAAGGCCTTGACCGCAAACATTACTTCGAGTGATGTGGCGTCAAATTCGAGTGCTGGAACTCTTTTTTGAACTCTCCCCAATAGACGTCGCGGCCCCCACGGGCTTAATTCTAAACACAATCGCCAGTGACGACCGTATCAATAAGGTCGAGCATGATGGCGTAACCTTGCTTACAGGTGAGGCAGAAGCCAACGCGAAGATTACGATTACGTTTACTGATAGCTCGGGGAACGTTGACTCAACTCGCTCCGTGCGCGCTGATGAGTTTGGCAACTGGTCGCTTGCCTATGCGTCGCAAAATCTGCCTGACGACGATACATATACTGTTAGCGTAACTGCTACAGATGCTGCCGGGAATGCTAGTGCGCCAGTCGCCCGTATTGGCGTGATAATTGACAGCGTGATCCCAACTGGCTTGGCTATTGACGGTTTGCTGCGAGATGACATCGTGGATGCTGTGGATAACCGAACCGGCTTTACAATAACTGGTACGGGTGAAGCGGGCGCTACGGTTACAATTTCGTTCAGTGGTAGCGGTCACACATTACAGACAGACAGTGATGCAGACGGGGACGCAAACAGCAATACCGTAACTGTATCCCAAAACGGCACTTGGTCGTTCACTGTTGCCCCTAAGGAGGCTGGTAATAATTTCGACGAAGGCGAAGAAGTTATTACTGTAGTTCAGACTGATAGCGCAGGAAATAGCAGTTCGGCAGTCACTAAATTGATCAATGTTGTCGCTACTCTTATCGCCAATGGCGACCAGAGTGCAGTGGACATGTCGGCCGTCACGATACTAATCCTTAACGGCGATCTAACAGCCCTGCCTGATGCAACGGCCAAACTGCCAAAGGCGATCAATGCGAATGGGTTTGATATTACTGCTGCGGATACTGGTGTTGACCTAAGCGGCGTAAATATCTTCAATGTCGATTCTTTGAATATCAACGCCGGTGTCGTGCTGACGATGTCGCCTGCTCAGGCGACGCTGTTCAACAACGGGGGTGGTATTACGCTTGTTGACGCGACCTCCTCGGTCGCAGCTGTAACTTCTGGCGGCGATCTGTCGGCTCAGAACCTGGCGAACGTTACGCTCACGCTCAACGCTTCGACTACATTGCCTGACACCACGGCTGAGTTGCCCAAGTCGGTTGATGCGGTCTCAACGCATAAGATAATCTTGTCAGAGAGCGTTGATATCTCGAATGTGCCAATCAATAACGCTCCTGCGTTGGAGATTGCTGCCAACAAGAACATCACGATGCAAGCAGCCCAGCACAATGCATTCACGTCCATAATCGCGAATGGTGCCGGACAGACGATAACGTTGTCTAATGCTGGGACACTGACGGGTGCTGGTTCTGTGGAGACCTACGTGCTTGCCGATGGTGGTGGTTCGACGTTCACGCTTGGCGCTGCTGGTCAGAACGTGACGAGCGGCAACGGCGCTGACACGATTGATTTTGCTGGTCTGACGGCGACGGGTGAAGTGAACACCGTTGCGGCTGACACGCTTGTTCTGGATGACGGCGCCGACATCAAGGGTGTTAACGCTGAGGGTAACGGAGCTGGCACTGCGTTCACCGCGAATGCCATGACGCTGACGACTGAGCGGACTGGTGGTGCCGGTGGCAACACTGACGGTTCCCGTGTGACGATGACGGTTGCGCAGCATAACAGCGTGACGATCGCGGCGGCTGGGACTGGTGACCAGATCACGCTTTCTACTGCTGGTACGCTGACGGGTTCTGCTGCGGTTGAGAGCTATGTTCTTGCCGCTGGCACGCAGACGTTCACGCTGGGTCTGTCTGGCCAGAATGTCACCGCTGACGCCACAGGTGTGACCGGCGCAATCACGATCGATACCGGCGCGTTGACGTCGGTGACGGGGACATTTGATACCAGCACTGGCGATGACAGCATCGCGCTGTCGCTGACCACGGATACCGTCGATATCAGCCAGGCGGATACGACAGACGTTACTGCGATTGCGCTGGCGAACAATGTCGGTGCGACGATGACGCGTGATCAAAACAGTTTGATCAATGCAGCATCGGGCACGAATACGGTGACGCTTGCCGATGCGGGTGCGGCTACCGGTAATGCTGCGGTTGAGAGCTATGTTCTTGCCGCTGGCACGCAGACGTTCACGCTGGGTCTGACTGGTCAGAATGTCACCGCTGACGCTGCAGGTGCGACAGGCGCAATCACGATCGATACCGGCGCGTTGACGTCGGTGACGGGGGCGTTTGATACCAGCACTGGCACCGACAGCATCGCGCTGTCGCTGACCACGGATACCGTCGATATCAGCCAGGCGGATACGACAGACGTTACTGCGATTGCGCTGGCGAACAATGTCGGTGCGACGATGACGCGTGATCAAAACAGTTTGATCAATGCAGCATCGGGCACGAATACGGTGACGCTTGCCGATGCGGGTGCGGCTACCGGTAATGCTGCGGTTGAGAGCTATGTTCTTGCCGCTGGCACGCAGACGTTCACGCTGGGTCTGACTGGTCAGAATGTCACCGCTGACGCTGCAGGTGCGACAGGCGCAATCACGATCGATACCGGCGCGTTGACGTCGGTGACGGGGACATTTGATACTAGCACTGGCGATGACAGCATCGCGCTGTCGCTGACCACGGATACCGTCGATATCAGCCAGGCGGATACGACAGACGTTACTGCGATTGCGCTGGCGAACAATGTCGGTGCGACGATGACGCGTGATCAAAACAGTTTGATCAATGCAGCATCGGGCACGAATACGGTGACGCTTGCCGATGCGGGTGCGGCTACCGGTAATGCTGCGGTTGAGAGCTATGTTCTTGCCGCTGGCACGCAGACGTTCACGCTGGGTCTGACTGGTCAGAATGTCACCGCTGACGCTGCAGGTGCGACAGGCGCAATCACGATCGATACCGGCGCGTTGACGTCGGTGACGGGGACATTTGATACTAGCACTGGCGATGACAGCATCGCGCTGTCGCTGACCACGGATACCGTCGATATCAGCCAGGCGGATACGACAGACGTTACTGCGATTGCGCTGGCGAACAATGTCGGTGCGACGATGACGCGTGATCAAAACAGTTTGATCAATGCAGCATCGGGCACGAATACGGTGACGCTTGCCGATGCGGGTGCGGCTACCGGTAATGCTGCGGTTGAGAGCTATGTTCTTGCCGCTGGCACGCAGACGTTCACGCTGGGTCTGACTGGTCAGAATGTCACCGCTGACGCCACAGGTGCGACAGGCGCAATCACGATCGATACCGGCGCGTTGACGTCGGTGACGGGGACATTTGATACTAGCACTGGCGATGACAGCATCGCGCTGTCGCTGACCACGGATACCGTCGATATCAGCCAGGCGGATACGACAGACGTTACTGCGATTGCGCTGGCGAACAATGTCGGTGCGACGATGACGCGTGATCAAAACAGTTTGATCAATGCAGCATCGGGCACGAATACGGTGACGCTTGCCGATGCGGGTGCGGCTACCGGTAATGCTGCGGTTGAGAGCTATGTTCTTGCAGCGGCGGGTGGCACGACCTTCACGCTTGGCGATGCGGCTCAGAATGTGACGACGGGCGGCAATGGCGACACGATTGATGTTGGTGGCTTCACGGCGACGGGCATCTTCAACACGGTTGCGGCTGACACGGTGTCCCTTGCCAACGGTGCTGACCTTTCTGGTGCAGATGGCGAAGGCAACGGTGCTGGAGCTGCACTGGACGCGACCAATCTGACGCTTGCGACTGGTTCGTCTGTGACGATGAGTGCGAGCCAGCACGCCGGGTTCAGTGGAACTGTTACCGCGGCTGGTACGACTGGCGGGGGTGATGGCGAAACGATCACACTTTCGGGCGGCGGAAACGTTACGGCACTTGCCGCAGTTGAAACCTATATCCTCGGTGATGAAGGCCGCACGATCACGCTGGCAGACGCCGGCCAGAACGTGACCGGCGGTATCGGTGCGGACACGATCAACACCGCCTCGCTTGCGACCCTGACGGGCATTATCAACGGCGGCACCGGTGCCAACAAGCTGGTGACCGGCGCCAACCTGGACATCTCGGGAGCTTCCTCGTTCTCGAACATTCAGAGCATTGAGATCGGCGGAGACTTCACACTGGATGTGACGCGTGCGCAGCTGGACGCGATCGCAATTACCCAAACGACAGGTACTTCGGCCACTGTTCGTATTGCCTCCGACGGGGCAAATGCGGATCAATTCGACTTGGCAGGAAGTGCGACCCTCGACATTACTGCCTCCGATGTGGCGATTGCCTTCCTTGATGGTAATGCCCCATCAGCCGTGACGACTTTGGTCCTTGGTGCAGGCTCCTCGCTGAACCTTACTGCGGCGCAAGCCGCGACGGCTGGAGGCGAGCTGACAATTAACGACGGAGAGGGTGCCGCAGTTGTTACCGTGGAAGAACTGGAAGGTTTGACCTCTGCAGATCTGACCCGGATCACTGTCGACACGCTGAGGGCCGAGGTAGCGGTATCAAGCACAACGACACTGACAGGTGACCTCAATAATGCGGCACTGGCGATCACATCGGTGGCTTCGACGCCGGCCCTTGACCTCACGGCCGCGGGTTCCGTTGACAGCATCGATTTCAACGATCTGACCCTTGAGGTTGTGCTGACTACGACGCAGTACACCGAAAACAACGGTCTATTCGTTGCAGATGTAGCGAACACACAAACGGTCCAATTGGTGAACGGAACTGGATCCCTCGCTACGGTTACGCAGTTGTCTGGGATCGAGACCTACAAGCTGAATGCAAGCACAAATGCGGACCACATAACGTTCAATACGCTTGAGGCGGACGACTCTGTAAACCTCACGCGCTTGGGCGATGCTGGTGCGACTGTGACGATTGCGGTTGATGGTGCTGCAACTTTCGACGGCATCTGGAGCGGCTTCGTCGCTGGCGACACGCTGGCGATTGCAGGGACTGGCGCGATCGTAGTGAATGTAGAAAGCGTCACCAACGACGGCTCGGCCGTCAGCCTCGGTGGCATCGACACGATCACAGTTGATACCGATGATACTCTGCAGGCCGCCGCAGCGCAGCTGAACGGTGCAGGCGTTACGGGAGCCGGTACGACAGTCGTCAGGTCCTTGGAGACTTCTGGCGCGGACCTTTCCTCGGTTAACAGCACGGCTGTCTCGCTAGACGTTACGGCAGGCGACGCGTCCGTTGCTGCTGGCTTCCAGCTTGGAGCAGGGCGGGCTTATAGCGTAATCGGCGGCAACACGTTCAACCTGACGGCTGCCACAAGCCTTGGTCTGGACGCGGCCTCATCGTTTGTTGTTGCGGCAAGCACTGGATTGATCGCTGATGCTGCCGATCTGGATCAGGTCGCCACATCCAGTGGTGGCTCAACCACTGTTCGGAGTCTCATCGGATCAACTGCCGACCTGTCCGAGCTGATCACCACCACGGTGACGCTGGACATCGAAAGTGCAAATGCTGCGGTCGGTGTTGGATTTGATCTGGCGGGCCGTACCTATAATGTCATTGGCACTGGTGAGCTTGATCTGACAAATGCAACGCTCAGCACCAGCGCTAGCTACGTCTTGGGTTCTGGCACGAACCTACGGATCAACGCTGCAGACGTGACCACTGTCGGCATCACTGACACTGGTTTTGACAGCTCCGTTGTTGTTGAGGCGCTCGAAGGGCAGGCGGATGCCGATCTGACAAACATCACGGCCTCGTCGCTAACGGCCTCGGTCGTTGTGGCAAATACCGTTACCCTGACGGGTGACCTGAACGATGCCAACCTGGTTATTGCCAGTGTCAGCGGAGCGCCCGTACTCGATGTCACCAGTGCAGGCGATATCGGAAGTCTCGATTTCGGCAACAACGCGGCTAAGGCCATCATCAGCGCCACGCAATATGCTGCGCTGTCATCGATTTCGAATTTGGCTGGTAGCCAGACGATCGAGATCGTCGATGCAACGAACAATGCAGGCACAGATGCCTTGGTTACTCAGGTTGCAGGTATTGAGGCGTACGAGATCAATCCGGCCGGTGCCGATGATGACATCACGTTTAACCTTGTCGCGGCAGGGGCTTCGGCCAATCTCACGCGAACGGGCAGCACCGCTGCGACGGTAACCTTGTCTGCAGGCGAAACAGCAAACTTCAGCGGCACCTGGACATCCTTCGCCGCAGGTGACGTTCTCAACATTGTGACCTCTGCGACTGTGAACGTCGAAGGGGTAAGCGCGGGCGCAAACCTCGGCGGTCTTCAAAATGTTGATGTAGGGTCTGGCTCAAGCTTCATCGCAAAAGCTGCTCAGGTCAGTGGCGCTGCAATTACAGGCGCTGGCACTGTCAATGTGACGGCGCTTGACGACACTGATGATGCGAACTTGGGTAACATCACGACGGCGACGGTGACGGCGGCAGTTGGTCTTTCTGACGAGACTGTTACGTTCACTGGTAACCTTGGTAAGGCTGCTGTGACGATCACAGGGACCAGCGCAGGTGTTGACGACATCTTCAACGTCGATGGTGCCACCATGGGCACAGCGACGTTCTCAGTTGGCGCGAATGCGATCCTGCAGGGTAGTGCTGCGCAGCTGTCCGGTGTGACGGCGGCTGGCTCTGGCACCACGGCGGTCACGGCGCTGCATTTGACCCCGGCTGCTGACCTGAGTGGTATAGGCACGACCACAAGGACTGCCGCGTTTGATGGTGATGGAACCTTTACGGGTATCCTCAATGGCGCGGTTGTTACTGTTGGTGATGGTTTCACGATGACGGCGGCAGCGAACGTTGTTGATGGTGAGCGAATTGACAGAGTTCAGCACGGGTGCGCTTGCGGTACGCGTAGGAACCGCAGATGCAGCGGTTGATCTGACCACGATTGGAGGCACGGCGCTGTCCAGCGTGACAGTGTTCGAAAACACGACGTTCACGGGAACACTGGATGACACTGTAAGCACAAGTGTTGCTGCCGGCGTCACACTCACAATCGCCGCCTCGAAGGTTTCCGGGAAGGTTGTTACGGGCGCTGGCGCAATCATCGTCCAAGGCGTGGATGCGAATACGGATCTCACGAATGTGAACCCGGGTGGTGGTGTTATTGCGACACTTGAGACGGGCATCAACATCTCGGGCAACGCCAACCTTGGCAATGCTGACAACTTCAGCATCGAGAATGATGCTGACGTGACGATAACAATTGCCCAGCACGCTAAGATCTCTGCTGCGGCAGGGGATAACACGGTGACGCTGTCGGCCAACGGCACGATCACGGGTAATGCCTTGGTCGAAAATTACATCCTGGCAGCGGGCAACAATAACTTCACCATGGCAAACGTGGGCCAACAAGTTACTGGCAACACGGGCTCTGATAATATTACTGGCGGCCTAGGAAACGATGTCATCTTCGCCGGCGCTGGGAGTGATAATTTAAGCGGCGGCCTTGGGAATGACAGAATAAGTGGCGGGCAAGGGGGCGACATTCTGACTGGTGGCGACGGTGATGATATCTTCGTCTTCGCCTCAGGAGATACGTCAACATCATTCGCTAACGATGTAATTACTGACTTCATCTCCGGCGAAGACAAGTTTGATTTCGGCCAAGTCCTAGATAATTTTGTCATCGCAGATGGCGTGGCTATGGCTCTGTCTGATTTCTTGGCGAACGCTAGTGCATTTTTTGCAGTGGGTCAGGCGAACGCCTACATTGCCTACAATGTGGGTGACATCGGGAATGGCTTGATTGCAGTAGACCACAATCAAGACGGAGTGTTTGGGGCTGGCGATAGCCTTGTTCAGCTGATTGGTGTCAACTCAGCAGCCACGATCAATGCGAATGATTTCGATGTAACGCCGCCTTCGGCGCCTACCAGCCTTGATCTTGCGGCGGCTGATGACACGGGGACGGACAACGACAATATAACCACGCAGAGGTCAGGTCTGACGATTACGGGTACGGCAGAGGCCAATGCGCAGGTTGAACTCTTTGATGGGTCAACCTCGCTCGGGACAACCACGGCCGATGGTTCTGGTGCCTTTAGTCTGGATGTGACGCTTGCTTTGGGCGCGCACTCCATCACAGCCACAGCCACTGACGGGGGACGCAATGTAAGTGCGGCTTCAGCGGCGCTGGTTATTACGGTGAACTTGGCTCCGATTGCGGCCATTGAACTGTCAGCGATCCAATTGGATGCAAACGTAGGCGGCTTTGTGATCAACGGGGCGGCGGCTGATGACAAATCGGGCTTCTCAGTCAGCTCGGCGGGCGATGTGAACGGCGACGGGTTTGACGATCTGATCGTCGGGGCTCATGATGCCGACCCGGCGGGTGTCGGGATCAGTGCAGGCGCGAGCTATGTGGTGTTTGGCAAGACTGGTGGGACGTCAATTAACCTCTCGGATGTTGCAAGCGGCACGGGCGGTTTTGTGATCAACGGGGCGTCGTCGGGAGACAGATCGGGCTTATCAGTCAGCTCGGCGGGCGATGTGAACGGCGATGGCCTTGACGATCTGATCGTGGGCGCACCTTATGACGATCCGAACGGCGCAGAAGCCGGCGCCAGCTTCGTGGTGTTTGGCAAGGCCGACGGGGCGCTAGTTGACCTGTCTGCGATCCAATTAAACGGAAACACAGGCGGCTTCGTGATCAACGGGGTGTCGGCTGGTGACTTCTCGGGCCGATCAGTCAGCTCGGCGGGCGATGTGAACGGCGATGGGCTTGACGATCTGATCGTGGGCGCAATCAACGCCGACCCGAACGGAAACAATAGCGGCGCCAGCTATGTGGTGTTTGGCAAGAGCGACGGGACAGCGGTTGACCTGTCTGCGATTGAGGCCGGGATAGGCGGCGGCTTCGTGATCAACGGGGTGTCGGCTTTTGACTTCTCGGGCCGATCAGTCAGCTCGGCGGGCGATGTGAACGGCGATGGGTTTGACGATCTGATCGTCGGGGCACCCAGGGTCGATCCGAATGGAATTGATAGTGGCGCAAGCTATGTGGTGTTCGGCAAGAGCGACGGGACGGCGGTTGAGCTGTCTGCGGTTGCGGGCGGTACGGGCGGCTTTGTGATCAACGGGGCGTTGGCTTTTGACTACTCGGGCTTCTCAGTCAGCTCGGCGGGCGATGTGAACGGCGATGGGGTTGACGATCTGATCGTCGGGGCAAAATATGCCGACCCGAATGCAATCGATAGTGGCGCAAGCTATGTGGTGTTTGGCAAGAGCGACGGGACGGCGGTTGAGCTGTCTGCGGTTGCGGGCGGCACAGGCGGCTTCGTGATCAACGGGGCATCGTTCCGAGACCTCTCGGGCTACTCAGTCAGCTCGGCGGGCGACATGGACGGCGATGGCCTTGACGACCTCATTGTGGGCGCGCGCGCCGCAGATCCGAATGGGAACTATAGCGGCGCGAGCTATGTGGTGTTTGGCAAGAGCGACGGGACAGCGGTTGACCTGTCTGCGATTGAGGCCGGGATAGGCGGCGGCTTTGTGATGAACGGGGTGTCGGCGTATGACAGCGCAGGCTTCTCAGTCAGCTCGGCGGGCGATGTGAACGGCGATGGGTTTGACGATGTCATCGTCGGGGCACGCTACGCCGACCCGAATGGAGGAAATAGCGGTGCGAGCTATGTGGTGTTTGGCCGTGATTTCACAGATGTAACGCCGCCTCCGGCGCCTGGCAGCCTTGATCTTGCGGCGGCTGATGACACGGGGACGGACAACGACAATATAACCACGCAGAGGTCAGGTCTGACGATTACGGGAATTCTCAGAGGGCAATGCGCAGGTTGAACTGTTTGACGGGTCAACCTCGCTAGGGACAACCACGGCCGATGCTTCGGGTGCCTTCAGTCTGGATGTGACGCTTGCTGTGGGCGCGCACTCCATCACAGCTAAAGCCACTGACGCAGCATTCAATGTGAGTGCGGCTTCAGCGGTGCTGGTTATCACGGTGAACTTGGCTCCGATTGCGGCCATTGAACTGTCTGCGATCCGATTGGATGCAAACGCTGGCGGCTTTGTGATCAACGGGGCGTTGGCTTTTGACTACTCGGGCTACTCAGTCAGCTCGGCGGGCGATGTGAACGGCGATGGCCTTGACGATCTGATCGTGGGTGCGAACGGCGCCGACCCGAACGGAAACAATAGCGGCGCCAGCTATGTGGTGTTTGGCAAGAGCGACGGGACAGCGGTTGACCTGTCTGCGATTGAGGCCGGGATAGGCGGCGGCTTCGTGATCAACGGGGTGTCGGCTTTTGACAACTCGGGCTTCTCAGTCAGCTCGGCGGGCGATGTGAACGGCGATGGGCTTGACGATCTGATCGTGGGCGCACCCAGCGCCGACCCGAACTATAACGGCGCGAGCTATGTGGTGTTTGGCAAGAGCGACGGGACGGCGGTTGAGCTGTCTGCGGTTGCGGGCGGTACGGGCGGCTTTGTGATCAACGGGGCGTTGGCTCTTGACTACTCGGGCCGATCAGTCAGTTCGGCGGGTGATGTGAACGGCGATGGGCTTGCCGATTTGATCGTGGGCGCACCCGGCGCCGACCCGAACGGAAACAACAGGAGCGGCGCCAGCTATGTGGTGTTTGGCAAGAGCGACGGGACGGTGGTTGAGCTGTCTGCGGTTGCGGGCGGCACGGGCGGCTTTGTGATCAGCGGGGTGTCGGCTGAGGACGTCTCGGGCCGATCAGTCAGCTCGGCGGGCGATGTGAACGGCGATGGGCTTGACGATCTGATCGTTGGGGCACCTTACGCCGACCCGAACGGAAACAATAGCGGCGCCAGCTATGTGGTGTTTGGCAAGAGCGACGGGACAGCGGTTGACCTGTCTGCGATTGAGGCCGGGATAGGCGGCGGCTTCGTGATCAACGGGGCGTCGGCTTTTGACAACTCGGGCCGATCAGTCAGCTCGGCGGGCGATGTGAACGGCGATGGGCTTGACGATCTGATCGTGGGCGCACCCAGCGCCGACCCGAACGAAAACAATAGCGGCGCCAGCTATGTGGTGTTTGGCAAGAGCGACGGGACAGCGGTTGACCTGTCTGCGATTGAGGCCGGGATAGGCGGCGGCTTCGTGATCAACGGGGTGTCGGCTGGTGACATCTCGGGCCGATCAGTCAGCTCGGCGGGCGATGTGAACGGCGATGGGTTTGACGATCTGATCGTTGGGGCACCTTACGCCGACCCGAATGGAAACGATAGCGGCGCCAGCTATGTGGTGTTTGGCAAGAGCGACGGGACAGCGGTTGACCTGTCTGCGATTGAGGCCGGGATAGGCGGCGGCTTCGTGATCAACGGGGTGTCGACTGATGACTACTCGGACCTATCAGTCAGCTCGGCGGGCGATGTTAACGGCGATGGGTTTGACGATTTGATCGTCGGGGTGCCCTACGACAGTCCGAATGGAGAAAATAGCGGTGCGAGCTTCGTGGCGTTTGGTGGTGATTTCACTGGATCTGTCACGCAGGTTGGCACCTCTGGCAATGATAGCCTTGCCGGAACTGCCGGCGATGACGTGATCTTTGGCGGGATTGGTGATGATGTGATCACCAGCAATGGCGGCAATGACCGGCTTGCCGGTGGCCCCGGCGCTGATACGTTCGTGATAAGCGATGGCCCTGGAACCGTCATGATATTGGACTTTGGTGAAGGTGATACCCTTGATTTCGGCGCCTTCAACCTCCCGGGCACGCCGATATTTGGTCAGAGTGGTAGCGGAGACACGCGAATTGCGCTCGATGCCGATACGTTCGTGATCATCGAAGGCTATAATCCTTCGGAACTCACGGCATACTTGGCCGGCATGAACGGTGCATCAATAGTGATCTGAGCTACCAAGCAGGTGCGGCCCGGTATGTTCCGGGCTGCACCCTTGGTTTGATCTTCCGTCTGATGGTGGCCTGTCTCTGCCACCATGCCGGGGCGCGCAGTTCGGCTGCGGGGCTATTATTTATTCTGTCGCAAGTGTTGCGATTGGAAAGGCGATTTGATGACTGATAAGCCCACCCCCGGGTTCGAATTCCATGGCTCGCGGTTGTTTGCAGCCTGGCTCAACAATGCCGGAGTAAGTCTGGCCTTTACCACCTATCAGGCGGGCAAGGTCTTCTTCATCGGGATGCAGCCCGATGGCCGTCTCTCGGTCTTTGAGCGCACTTTTGAGCGTCCCATGGGGCTTGGAACCGGTCCGGGCCGCTTCTGGATGAGTTCGGTCTACCAGCTCTGGCGTTTTGAAAACTTCCTCGATCCCGGCCAGATGCAAAATGGTTATGATGCGCTTTATGTCCCTGTATGCGGGCACACGACCGGCGATCTCGACATTCACGACATCCATGAGGATGCATCGGGCGATCCGATATTCGTCGCCACCCGTTTCAACTGCCTTGCAACTTTGTCGGATCGGGGCAGCTTTCGGGAAATTTGGCGCCCGTCATTTATCGACCGGCTCGCTGCAGAAGATCGCTGTCACCTGAATGGACTGGCCATGCAGGACGGCAAGCCCGCCTATGTGACCTGCCTGTCGCGCACCAATGTCTTCGAGGGTTGGCGCGAGAAACGACGGGACGGTGGCGTGGTCCTTGACGTGGCTAGTGGGGAGATCGTGGCAGAAGGCCTGTCAATGCCACATTCACCACGGCTCTACCGCGAGCAGCTTTGGATGCTGCAGGCGGGAACCGGCGAATTTGGCAAGATTGATGTGAACACTGGTTCGTTTGAGCCTCTGTGCTTCCTGCCTGGCTTTGCCCGCGGGCTTGCTTTCACGGGCGATTACGCTGTGATTGGCCTCTCTCGCCCACGCAATAGCCGAACGTTCGAAGGCCTGCCCCTCAACGAGCGGCTGGATGCCGAAGGTATCGGGGCGCAATGCGCGATCTGCATCGTCAATCTGATTAGCGGGGATGTCGAGCACCGGCTCGAAATTGGTGGCATTGTCGAGGAAATCTACGATGTCACGCTCCTGCCGGGCGTTTCTCGCCCCATGGCGCTTGGATTCCGCGGTGAGGAAATCCGCTTTGCGATCAAGCCCGATTAACACCGCCTCCTGCTTGAACTCATCTGAATGCTTCATCATCTCGTCGGTCTCTTGCCCTAAGCTCTAAACGCTCAGGTGACCGGCGCAAAACCGTTACAAGTCCACACTTAGCAATCGCGCGGGGCTGTTCAGATAAACCGAGCCACCTCTGCCGCCATCGCGAGGCACGACAACAAAGGATCGTTTGGATCAGTCTTCAGCTCAGATTGGGGCGTTGCCTGAGCTAGGGAGCGGTCTGTTTCGGGGGTGGTCATGCGTGCTCCGGGCCGCGAGGTTGTTCACAAAAATCGGTCCACATGCTGCGCAAAGCGCGCTCCACGTCGCGGGTGTATTGGTCAATGTTCCAGCCAGGAGCCGCCTGCAAGCGCGAGCGCAAACCCGCTTTGAGTTGCAGCAGCGCCTGCCGATCGGCCGCCATGCGTTCGGCGATCGCCACATACTCTTCATCGCTGACCGCCACCCACTCGGGCAAGCCGGCGGCGCGCATGAAGCTTGCGCCCATGCGCGAGACAAAGTTTTGGCCTTCTTTCACCACCACTGGCACACCCATCCACATGGCCTGCAGCGTGGTTGTGCCGCCGTTGTAGGGCATGGGATCGAGCGCAATGTCTACATCGGCGTATTCGGCCATCATGTCGGTCAGGGCCACCGGGCCACGGAACTCGATGCGGTTCGCATCCACGCCCTCGCGCTCAAAGCGCTCGCGGAAAATGCGCACCGCCGACCCATCGCGAAAGCTCGGCGCCTTGAGCAGCAAGCGCGAGCCCGGCACCCGCGCCAATACCTTGGCCCACAGCGCGATCGTACGCGGTGTCAGCTTGGGCACATTGTTGAAAGAACCAAATGTCAGCGGGCGCTCGGCCTGAGCCGCGCCGTAACTTGGGTAGGGATAGTCCACCTCGGGAGCGAAGCAAAACACCGTGTGCGGCAAGCGGTGTACGCGTTCGGTGCACAGCACATCGTGTTCGGGCGGCACCACCACCGGATCGGCCAACAACCAGTCGATGTTCGGCACCCCAGTAGAGCCCGGATAACCCAAAAATGACACCTGTACCGGGGCCACACGCTGAGACAGCATCACCAATCGGTTGTGCGCGGTGTGACCAGCCAAGTCGATCAGCACATCCACGCCATCGGCGCGCATGCGCTGCGTCAACTGAGCCTGGGTCCAGCTGGTGGCCTGCACCCAATGGTCCACTCTGCTGCGGGCCAACTGGGTCTGGTCGTCCTGGAACACGCCCACGTTGTAAATCGTCACCTCAAACTGCGACTTGTCCAAGCGCGCCAGCACCGGCTGCATGAAGATGTTGACCGGATGCTGGTGGTGAAAATCTGCGCTCAACAAACCCAATTTGATGCGCTTGCCCGGCTCACGGGCATGGGCGAAACTCTGCACCGAGCTTGCGCCCTGCCCCAATCCAGCAAACAAACCGCGGTGCAACTCGGCCACCTGCGCTGCCGTCAGGCTGTCACTGTAGAGCGAACTCATGGCCGCGCTCGAACGCATCCGCAACTCGGGGCCGCCTTCTTCGGCCAACTCGCGGTAAAGCGCCAATGCCTGATCGACGTCGCCCAAGCGCCCCGCCACCGAAGCGCGCATTGACTTGGCCCCCGGCTGCGGCGCCATCGCCTCGGCTTGCGCCAGCGTTTGCAAAGCATCGTCTATCTTCCAGGCTTCCACATACAAATGCGCCAGATTCCAAAGCGCCGACGCGCTTTGGGGGTGCAGATCGACATTGCGCTTCAAGACCGCCTGCGCCTCTTGCTGCAGGTTGTGGTGAAAAGACTGAACAGCCAAGCGCGTCAGCACCTCCTCGCTGGTGGCCATCGATGCCTGCTCAAACGCGCGGTGCGCAGCGTCGGGCAAGCCCAAACGCATCAGCACATCGCCCAAGTCAATCTGAAGCGCAGCGGTGACGTTCACATCGGCTTCGGGCTTTTCTACCCGCATCAAGCCCAGCGCCTGGCGCAGCGACTCCAGTGCCCGCGCCGCATCGCCCCGCTCGAGGCGGCTCTTGGCCATCAAAGCATGCACCCAGCTGACCGGCACAGCCTCACCCTTGGGCGCCTTTGTGGCCAGTGGCAAAGCACGGTGATAGGAAGCGGCGGCTTCGTCCCATTGCCCCTCAGCCTCGAGCGCTTCGGCCAAAGCCAACCAGCCTTCCCAATGATTGGGTGCCACCTGCGTCGCCATGCGGTAAAAATTCATCACGTTGGCCTGGCGACCCAGTTGGCGCGACAAATGCCCCGCCTCCAACCAGCCCCTGAAGTGCCGAGGGTGCTGACGCAGCAGCGCCGCAAAGCGCTCACGTGCAGCATTTACATCATTGCGTCGCACGGCGCACTGCGCCCACAGCAAGGCCGCTTCGGCCAAATCGGGTGCTTGCTGCACGGCCTGCGCCAGTGCTTTCTCGGCCGCAGCCAAGTCACCGATTTGCAAGGCTTGCTTGCCGACTTCGAGCGGGCTGTTTTTTGGATCCGTCATGTCTTTACCGACCTTGAACTGACGTATGTGTCAAATGTCAACCTTGACGGCGCGGGCTGTCTGAGGTGGCTAGGTTTGGCTACGCGGCGCGCCTACAAACCCCCATCTCTAATCCCATTTGGGGGAAAGCTAGGGGTCACGTCAGCGGGGCTTAGTCCAGCCTGATACCGGCAGCCCTGTCGATGATTGCGGATCAGTTCCCGCCGCACCTGATGCAACGGGCAATGTCGATCCTTGTGTGGACGGCCCTCCGTTGGCAAGGGTATTTCTGCACTGCACTGGCTGGTCGTGGCGCCCATGTGTCCGGCCTATTTGCGCGGCTTTGCATGGCCGCTGTCCCTGATGCCATTCGCGCGGTTCCGATCATGCTGCCTCGATGGCCTGTATCAGGCGAACAAGGATCGTCTCGGCGATAGCCTCCCGGCAGCGCAGTTGTCGGCCACCGCGCAGGACAATGGCGAAATCGGAACCGTGAGCACTGGCGGCACCTGGCGACGCAATGTCGGTTGATGGGGTCAACTCGACCAGCAGGAATGTCGGAGCATCGCTATCGGGCAACATCGGCCAGTGACTGGCCACCGGTGTTGGCCTCGGCAAGGATCGACAGCTTCACCGCATCCAGCCAGCGCCGACGGCGCTCCAACCCCAGAACCTCGATCACGCCCAAACCGACCTCCGCCGCATATGACGACAAAAACGACGTCAATAACGACGTGGCTTACAACAGCGCAGTCACCCCCGGCAGGCGATCACAATCGGGCGGTTCCTATTGACCGCCCGTATACAGGTAGATTTCGGCATCACCGCGCACGATCGCCATGGCCTTTGCGCCTGCGCTGCCCATCGGGATTAGTTCGGCGCTAATTTTTTCGGCGACGTCTAGCGCTTCCTTGGCTGGCCGAGTGCGGCTGACAACCATGCGCGGCGTTTTCGGGTAAGGTGCTAGCGGTAATGGCCGATCGGTGCGCAATACCAGATCAAGACCGAGCAGGGCGACTGCGCCAATTTCAGGACTGCCGTCGATGGCTAGCGCCACATGCACCGCCCAGTCCATGCGTTCTTCGCCATATTCTCGGGTGCTGTCGACTGGATCGATGATCCAGACGCGCGACTTTGAGAGGCGCTCGAGATTGTCCTTTTCCTCTTCGGACAATAATCCGTCATCGGGGCGTTGCGTGCGGAGAGCATGGCAAAGGAACTCGTTGGCGGTCTCATCCCCAGCCTTGCCGAGTGCTTGTCCCGAAAGCACGCCAGACGCGCGCACATCGAGTAGCAGCTTGCCTGCAACCTGCGCGAGATGCGCGGCGAGCTCTGCATCGTTCATTGCGGCGCTCATTTAAGCGGCATGATCTGGCGGACGATATACTCGGCTGCCTCGGTTGCCGTCATCTCCACGGTATTGACGCGGATTTCGGGGTTGAGCGGTGGTTCATAGGGACTGTCGATCCCTGTGAAGTTTTTAAGCGCGCCCGAGCGGGCCTTTCTATAGAGCCCCTTTACATCACGCGCTTCGGCGACCTCGAGTGGTGTATCGACGAAGATCTCTATAAACTCGGCATCGGGCAGCATGGCGCGCACCATGTCGCGCTCTACTCGGAACGGCGAAATGAAGGCGGCAAGGACGATCAGCCCGGCATCCGCCATAAGCTTGGCGACTTCACCGACACGCCGGATATTTTCGATCCGGTCGGCCTCGGTAAAGCCCAAATCCTTGTTGAGCCCATGTCGAATATTGTCGCCATCGAGAAGGAAGGTGTGGCGGTTCATCAGGTTCAATGATTTCTCGACCTCATTGGCGATGGTCGATTTGCCCGAACCCGACAGCCCCGTGAACCACAAAACACGCGCTTTCTGGTTCTTAAGACCTGCATGCTCCTCGCGACCAATGTCTGTTGCCTGCCAATGCACATTCTGCGCACGGCGGAGGCTGAAATGCAGCATCCCTGCCCCAACTGTGCGATTGGTGATCTTGTCGATCAGGATGAAACCGCCCAATGTTCTGCTGAGGGCATAGGGTTCGAATACAATCGGTTTATCGGTCGCCAGTTCGGCTACACCGATGGCGTTTAGCTCTAGAGTCTTGGCCGCTAGATGCTCCATTGTGTTGACGTTGACCGCATATTTGGGCTGTTGGACCGTGACTGATACGGTCTGCGTACCTAGTTTCAGCCAATACGCGCGGCCAACGTGAAGCGGATCGTCGTCCATCCAGACGATAGTCGCCTCGAACTGATCGGATACTTCGGGCGGGGCATCCGCAACCGCAACAACATTGCCGCGTGAACAATCGACCTCGTCTTCAAAACAGATGGTCACCGACTGTCCAGCAACGGCTTCGTCGAGTTCGCCATTGAGCGTTACGATCTTTGTGACGGTCGAGGTTTTGCCCGATGGCAAAACGCGAATGGCATCACCCGGCTTGACGCTGCCAGTTGAGATCAGGCCCGAAAACCCACGGAAGTCGAGATTGGGCCGATTGACCCATTGTACGGGCATTCGGAGCGGCTTTGTCTGGTCCAACGTCAAATCCAGCTCGATGCTTTCCAGATAGTCGATCAATGGCTTGCCAGTAAACCACGGGGTATTTTCGCTCAAAGACGTGATATTGTCGCCCTTGAAAGCGGAAATAGGCATGGCGGTGAAGCTTTTGATGCCGATTTCATGGGCAAAGGCAGTGTAATCGGCAATAATCTCGTCAAAAACCTGCTGGCTGTAATCGACAAGATCCATCTTGTTTACGGCGAGAACGATGTTTTTGATACCGATGAGGTTGCACAAATAGCTGTGCCGCCGCGTTTGTACCAATACACCTTTGCGCGCATCGACCATCATGACGGCAAGATCCGCGGTTGAGGCACCGGTAAACATGTTACGCGTATATTGCTCATGCCCCGGGCAATCGGCGACGATGAACTTGCGCTTCTCAGTAGCAAAAAAGCGGTAGGCGACATCGATGGTGATGCCCTGTTCGCGCTCTGCGGCAAGGCCATCAACCAGCAGTGCGAAGTCGATTTCCTGACCTTGCGTGCCGACGCGCTTGCTGTCTGCCTGTAAAGCTTCCAGCTGGTCCTCAAAGATCATTTTGCCGTCGTAAAGCAGCCGCCCGATCAACGTCGATTTACCGTCATCGACCGAGCCGCACGTGATGAAGCGCAGCAGGCTTTTATGCTGATGCATATCGAGATAGGCGTCGATATCCTGTGCGATGAGGGCGTCAGTCTTATAGATGGTGTCCGTGTCCGACATCAGAAATAGCCCTCCTGTTTTTTCTTCTCCATACTCGCGTCACCGCCATCCTTATCGATAACGCGGCCCTGTCGTTCGCTGGTGGTGGTAAGCAGCATTTCCTGAATGACTTCTGGCAAGGTTTTCGCGTTACTTTCGACGGCGCCCGTCAACGGGAAACAGCCCAAGGTTCGGAAACGGATCGAGCGTTCGGTAATCTCTGGACGCTTGCCCATAACCTTTTCAAGCCGTTCAATATCGTCCGCCATGAACAATTGCCCATCCTGCACATAAGTGGGTCGCTTGGCGCTGAAATACAGCGGGACGATGGGGATATCGTTTAGATGGATGTATTGCCAGATGTCGAGTTCGGTCCAGTTCGAGATCGGAAAGACGCGGATGCTTTCGCTCTTGGCTTTGCGGGTATTGTAAATGTTCCACAATTCGGGCCGCTGGTTCTTTGGGTCCCAACCATGTGTTGCAGTGCGGAAAGAGAAGATGCGTTCTTTTGCACGCGATTTTTCTTCGTCGCGCCGGGCACCGCCAAAGGCGACGTCGAAGCCATATTTGTCGAGCGCATGTTTCAACCCTTCGGTCTTCCACATGTCGGTGTGCAGCGGTCCATGGTCGAACGGGTTGATACCACGGTCTATCGCCTCTTGATTGTGATAGGTTAGCAGCTCCATGCCACTTTCCCGTGCCATGCGGTCACGCAGCCTGTACATTTCCTGAAACTTCCAGGTTGTATCGATATGCAGCAACGGGAAGGGCGGCGGTGAGGGATAAAACGCCTTGCGCGCGAGATGCAACATCACAGCGCTGTCCTTGCCGATGCTATACAGCATCACGGGCTTTTCCAATTCCGACACGACTTCACGCATGATGTGGATCGCTTCGGCCTCAAGCCGTTCCAGATGGTTCAATGTGCGCGTCATAACGGGCAGGTTCCTTGTGGTCATTACCCCGAAACAACTGACATATGCTCTATTTGCTTGAACCTCCCATTTGGGAGGATATAGAGAGCATTATGCGCGTTGACGATGATGGACTGTTGCAAGCCTTGCACGAAGGCATGTTTGAAACGCCTCTTTGGAACGGCTTCCTGAATTGGTTACGCGCCAAAACTGGTGCGCGCTTTACCTCCCTGATCTTCAGGCCGGTTGAGGAGGAAGCGGTGGTCGAGTTGTATGCGGGTGACCCGCCGTCGACGGAGGTCCGCAAGCTTTTTGCCGATGGAGAAATGCGCGATCCCTTTCCCTACCGCACAATGCGGCCCGACCGAGCCTATTCGCTCGAAGAGTTGATCGACCCGACCGACGCGCGGCAGCAGGCATACTACGAAAAGGCGATGCTGCCGCAGGGGTTGACTAAAATGCGATCGATCCGCGTCACTGAGCCGGGCGGGATTGACCTGTGGCTTGGCTGTTCGGGCGGACGCGAGATTGGATCTGCGACCGGCGCACTGCTGACCGCGCTTGCGCCGCATTTGCGGATTGCGTTGCGCGGTTTTGCCACATTGGAACGCGAACGGTTCAGGTCTTCGGTGACGGCGCAGGCCTTCGACCGGCTCAAAATGGGCTGGCTGTCGCTCGGCGCCGGCTGCCGGATCATGGATGCGACGGACAATGTCGAACAGCTATTCCAATGGGGTACATTGCTCCGGCGCGGGCGGTACGACCGGCTGGTGCCTGCATCACCGAATATTGACCGGAAGCTGACCGCTTTGCTGAAGGACTTCGCTGTCAATCGCGATGCGCGGCCGAAGGCGTTTAACCTTAGCAAAGATCCCTGGGTCGAAATGCTGGTAACGCCTGTGCAGGCTCCCGCTTTTGCTGGCAGCCAAACTCCCGTTGCGATCGTCTATATAAGCGGCGATCGTCGGTCACAGGCTGATCGCTGCGAACAATTGGTTGACCTGTTTGGGCTGCTGCCAAGCGAAGCGCGGCTGGCATGGATGCTGGCGCAGGCAACAACTATATCCGAGGCTGCGGATGCGCTGGGTTTGACGGTAGAGACCGCCCGCAATTATTCTAAAAAAATCTACGTGAAGACTGGAGCGCGCGGGCACGCTGAACTGGTCCGGATCATCCTGACGAGCGTGCTCGCTATTAGCTAGTGGATTGATTCCAACGTTTGGTGCCCGCGCCTGACGGCGGCGATGATCTCATCTGGATCTGCTCGCCAGATGAACGGGCGCGGGTCCTGGTTGTGCTCTTTGATGAACCGGTTGATGGAGGCCTGAAGGTCGACGACGGAGTGGAACACGCCGTGTTTCAGTCGCCTCCGGGTCAGCTTGGCGAAGAAGCCATCGACCGCATTGCGCCATGAGCAGGACGTCGGGACGAAGTGAAACGTCCAGCGTGGATGGCGGGCGAGCAGCCGCCATTGCGCCCCCGAACGCGCCATCCACATCATGCCCTCAAAGTAGCGTCGGTTGTCGCCAGCGGGTCGGCAACCCCGCCCATGCTCGGGCGGCAGCAACGGGCCAATCAGCGCCCACTCATCGTCCGACACCCCAATCCGTTCGCCCAAAGCTGCCTACAAAAGACAGCCTTGAATCAACTCACGAGTCTCAGGTCAAGCTTTGTCCACGAAGCCTAATCGCTCGTGGAGGAAAATCAGGGGGTCATGTCAGCCACCATGCGGGTGTAGCGTAGGCCGGCAACGAACGTCGTCAGAATAAATCAATGCCGATCGAGAATTTTGAAGGCTGTTCGATATTAGCGAGGGGTAGGATTGGCGGCGTGCGATCAATGCTGATATCTGGACTGACTCTTTCAACATTCGCATTGGCACTCAGTGCAATAAGGACCGATTTAGCGCCGCCACTTGCCAATTGTAAAATCGGATCCTGACCATCTTCAAAATCTTCAGGTACCTTCTCAGGCTCTGACCCCACCGGAGAGGGTGGTGTTGGGCTAACAGGCTCGGCCGTAACCACTACAGTCGGGGCGCCGATTTTCACGCTATCTGCAGGTGCCGATTCTCCCCCGCTCTCCCCAGTCGAGGCGCCCTGCGCTGGCGCTTCAGGAGGCGGAGCGGATCTCCCCTCAGGTCCGGGAGACGCAGGTCCATCTTTCGCTGGCCCATTACCTTCCTCTTTGCCGCCCTGCGCCGGCTCTTCACCACCAGGACCATCGGATTCAGGACCTTTTGACTCAGGCTCTTTGCCTGCTGGTTCTTTGCCAGCTGGCTCCTTAGCGGGAGGTTCCTGCCCGGCGGGTTCAGGTGCAGGGGCCTTTGTAGCAGGTGCATTTGGAACTGGAGCGGGAGCTGGATTTGCGGCGCTGGGCGGAGCTGGAGCGGCTATTACCGGTGTAACGACAGGGGGCGCTCCAGTGCTGCTCACTGTATTGAGAACGGCATTGGTCGTGCTGTTTATTCTGGCATTACTGGTGAGGGTTAGCGCTTCAGAGTTGGCTGAAGCCTGCTCGAACACATAGTTTTTGGCGGTCAGACCGGTCCCAAGAATGGGATAGAGCCCGGCAGGGCTGCCAGTTGTCGCTGGGCTTTCAAAACGAATAGTGCCTACAGTCTGGGTAGCCAGACTATCGCCGGAAATGAAACCGGTAAGACTGCCGGTAAAGGGGGGGTTCGCTTCGCCGGTTCCGCGCTTGGCAGGGGTGGCAACATAAGTCAGTGTCAACTGCGTGATCGTCACCAGATCCAGGGTTGGCTGCACCAGCGCGTAATTGGTCGCCAAGCCGCCATTGAGACCATTGGCCAGCGTCAGATCGGTCGTAACAGAGCGCTCACCAGCATCCGGGCTCGACAGCAGCCCGGTCGTGGCGCCGCCCAGAACCAGCGTCTGCTCCCCGAACAGACCCTCCAAGACGCCCCCGCCGGTCAGCTCGATCTCGGAGGTGGCGTTATACGAACGGCCAAGCGCAGACAGGCCGGTCACCGTCAGGGCGGCGGGCGTGATCGTCACCAGATCCAGGGTTGGCTGCACCAGCGCGTAATTGGTCGCCAAGCCGCCATTGAGACCATTGGCCAGCGTCAGATCGGTCGTAACAGAGCGCTCACCAGCATCCGGGCTCGACAGCAGCCCGGTCGTGGCGCCGCCCAGAACCAGCGTCTGCTCCCCGAACAGACCCTCCAAGACGCCCCCGCCGGTCAGCTCGATCTCGGAGGTGGCGTTATACGAACGGCCAAGCGCAGACAGGCCGGTCACCGTCAGGGCGGCGGGCGTGATCGTCACCAGATCCAGGGTTGGCTGCACCAGCGCGTAATTGGTCGCCAAGCCGCCATTGAGACCATTGGCCAGCGTCAGATCGGTCGTAACAGAGCGCTCACCAGCATCCGGGCTCGACAGCAGCCCGGTCGTGGCGCCGCCCAGAACCAGCGTCTGCTCCCCGAACAGACCCTCCAAGACGCCCCCGCCGGTCAGCTCGATCTCGGAGGTGGCGTTATACGAACGGCCAAGCGCAGACAGGCCGGTCACCGTCAGGGCGGCGGGCGTGATCGTCACCAGATCCAGGGTTGGCTGCACCAGCGCGTAATTGGTCGCCAAGCCGCCATTGAGACCATTGGCCAGCGTCAGATCGGTCGTAACAGAGCGCTCACCAGCATCCGGGCTCGACAGCAGCCCGGTCGTGGCGCCGCCCAGAACCAGCGTCTGCTCCCCGAACAGACCCTCCAAGACGCCCCCGCCGGTCAGCTCGATCTCGGAGGTGGCGTTATACGAACGGCCAAGCGCAGACAGGCCGGTCACCGTCAGGGCGGCGGGCGTGATCGTCACCAGATCCAGGGTTGGCTGCACCAGCGCGTAATTGGTCGCCAAGCCGCCATTGAGACCATTGGCCAGCGTCAGATCGGTCGTAACAGAGCGCTCACCAGCATCCGGGCTCGACAGCAGCCCGGTCGTGGCGCCGCCCAGAACCAGCGTCTGCTCCCCGAACAGACCCTCCAAGACGCCCCCGCCGGTCAGCTCGATCTCGGAGGTGGCGTTATACGAACGGCCAAGCGCAGACAGGCCGGTCACCGTCAGGGCGGCGGGCGTGATCGTCACCAGATCCAGGGTTGGCTGCACCAGCGCGTAATTGGTCGCCAAGCCGCCATTGAGACCATTGGCCAGCGTCAGATCGGTCGTAACAGAGCGCTCACCAGCATCCGGGCTCGACAGCAGCCCGGTCGTGGCGCCGCCCAGAACCAGCGTCTGCTCCCCGAACAGACCCTCCAAGACGCCCCCGCCGGTCAGCTCGATCTCGGAGGTGGCGTTATACGAACGGCCAAGCGCAGACAGGCCGGTCACCGTCAGGGCGGCGGGCGTGATCGTCACCAGATCCAGGGTTGGCTGCACCAGCGCGTAATTGGTCGCCAAGCCGCCATTGAGACCATTGGCCAGCGTCAGATCGGTCGTAACAGAGCGCTCACCAGCATCCGGGCTCGACAGCAGCCCGGTCGTGGCGCCGCCCAGAACCAGCGTCTGCTCCCCGAACAGACCCTCCAAGACGCCCCCGCCGGTCAGCTCGATCTCGGAGGTGGCGTTATACGAACGGCCAAGCGCAGACAGGCCGGTCACCGTCAGGGCGGCGGGCGTGATCGTCACCAGATCCAGGGTTGGCTGCACCAGCGCGTAATTGGTCGCCAAGCCGCCATTGAGACCATTGGCCAGCGTCAGATCGGTCGTAACAGAGCGCTCACCAGCATCCGGGCTCGACAGCAGCCCGGTCGTGGCGCCGCCCAGAACCAGCGTCTGCTCCCCGAACAGACCCTCCAAGACGCCCCCGCCGGTCAGCTCGATCTCGGAGGTGGCGTTATACGAACGGCCAAGCGCAGACAGGCCGGTCACCGTCAGGGCGGCGGGCGTGATCGTCACCAGATCCAGGGTTGGCTGCACCAGCGCGTAATTGGTCGCCAAGCCGCCATTGAGACCATTGGCCAGCGTCAGATCGGTCGTAACAGAGCGCTCACCAGCATCCGGGCTCGACAGCGCGGCGGTCGTAGTCCCGCCCAGATCAAGAGTCTCGTCTCCAATCAGACCGACGAGGCTGCCCGCCCCCACCAGCGCAATCTCGGTGCTGGCGTTATAGGCACGGCCCACCGCCGATAGACCTGTCACCGTCAACGATGCCGGTGTGATCGTTCCTGTTGCAGTAAATTCCACCCCATTCACACCATAGCCAAATACTGGCTTGCCCGATAAATCCGTTGCCGAAAAGACAAGGCCATCTTGAGACAGTTGGGCGCCTAAGACATCGGCGTGATTAAACCGTGCGGACGCCAGACTAACCAAGTCGTTGTTGACCGCGCCTGTCAGGTTGGCCTGCAAATTCGCAATCGGTGCTGTATCAGTACCGTCGTAGATCTTTACCGCATCGCCTGAAATGATTCCCGTAAGCGAAGGGTTCAAGCTGTAGATCAGCCCATTGCCTGTTGCGCCATCAGGCAGGATCGAATTGAGATCTGAAGTTCCAAAAGCGGTTTGTAATTGTGGAAGGGAAACATCGTATAGCCGAAAATCATGAGCCAGATTGCCGACGAGATCTGGGGATTTTCCATCAAACGGAAGGGTATTCCCGCTCCAGATGAACCAGCGGCTTAACCCCGGATCGAGAACCGTTTGCGCAGCGGAAAAATTCGCAAAACCACTTGAGGTCGCTAAACTGATGATACCGGTCGTCTTGATCGAAACTTCGCCATCAAGCGTAAGTTGTCCATTAGTAAAGACCGTCAGCGCGCCAAGTTCGGTACCAGCTGTACCAATCTGGCCGAATATACCCAGACTGCCGCCATCAGGCTGGTCAATAACCAGGTTACTCTCATTTGCAGACGTCACGACATTGGCCAAAGTCCAATTGTTTGTGCCAGAAAATTGCAGCACACTGTCATCATCAACCGCGATAGGACCGGTTAAATCGACGTTCTGCTCTGCTGCGAGTTGCAGTATCCCGCCATTTAATCTGAATGCGCTGCCAGCGATATCCGTTGCAACGCTGATCGATAAAAGACCCTGATTGGCACGAATCTCTTCGATTTGATTGCCTTGGCCCTGCAACCGCAGAATTCCCGCTCCGTCTTTCTGGATTACCCCTGCGGTAACAGTACCTGATATGACACTTGTTTCAATTTGATCTGAAACGTTTACTGTCAAAGTTCCGGTATCCAAGTTAATGGAACTGGTATTCAGACTTTTTGCTGAAATTTCGAGGCCGATTGCTGAAATTTCGAGGCCGAAGGCGGTCTCGTTGAACAAAGCGCTGTTTGCTACCTGCCCAAGTTGCTCGCCCGCAACAAAATTAAACGCCCCGAACGGTTCCGATAAATTCGATATAGTTAAATTACCGGCCCCGCAGCATCCATCTGTATTATTTATATAAAAACCGAATATATCCCCTGATATGAGATCAAGACTCAATAATCCACTTTGCATATTTGAGGCATTAGGATCGGTGAGATCAAAACTGTCTCCATTAATAAAATAAAATGCAGGATCATAATTTGGCCCATCATCTGAAGTAGAATAAGACCAATTTCCAGTCAACGCTATATCTAAAGGTGAGGTTCCCTCTATAAATGTTGATCCACTTATTGCATCTAATTCATCTGCATCACCACCTGTAATAGTGAAGCTTTCAGTATTAAATACGACGCTACCGCCCACTGCACCTCCACCGGCAGTGTTGATATTCCCGCTGACCGACGTGGCTCCGCTGGATTTCCAGAAGGCATTGCCGCTAAGCAAAATGTTACTGTTCAACGTGATCGAACCATCGTTCGGATTACTGGCAGACGTCGCCGTCAATAGACCTGATGTGTCCAACGTACCGCTAACCAAGATGGTCCGGTCGAGGCCTGCGTTGAGCAAAATCTGGCCGTTACGATCAAACGCAGATTGGGCCTCAACCACACCAGAGGAGTTGATGACCCCTTCGATGATGTCGTTGACCGTCAATGCATTCATAATCACCCGGCCGCCATGGGCCGTTATCGTTCCAGCGTTGGTAATAGCGCTGTCTGAGATGCTCGCCGCTGTAGTGGGTGTAAACCCAACCAATCCATCACCAACAAAATCGACGGAAAAGGCGCTACCCACGCCCAATGCCACAGTGCCTTTGTTGGCAGTGATAGTCGCCCCGAAAGCATTGGAAATTCTTTGCCCCGCGATAACGACATAACCACCATCAGCAGAAGTGACCTGCCCATGATTGACGATCTGATTTGGGATATCGCCAGCGAAGCCGAAGGACGTGCTGGAAGCGCCCATGAAAGACGCAAAGTCGTCATTGAGCAGCCCTGCGGTGGAGAACAAGAACCCCTTCGTGTTGATCTGTCCGGTTGGGCCAACGATCAGGCCGGCACCGTTCAGGATCCACACTTGGCCATTTGCCGTGACCGTCCCGTCGATCAAGCTGGGCGTGTTACTTGTCACACGGTTGAGCGTGATTGAAGTGCTGTCTGGCTGGGCGAACGTCAGCGTCGAACCTTCGCTCACATTCAATCCATTCGCCCAATCCAGCACCGCACGATTGGTCGTTTGGGTGATGGTAGCAAGAGTGCCGGTTGCCGCGTAAGTGGCAGTGCCATCGGCAACCGTGAATGGGTCCACCGGACCCTCGACCGTAAGGCTGCCGGTGCCCAGAGTTATGTTGTCCAGATCAACATTTAATGTTCCCGCGGCGAGCACAAGATCATGCGGAGACAGCAATCTGGTGAAGGTCTCTGATGTGCCATCGACTTGAACTTCAAATGCCTGAATGCCCAGTCGGCTTAACGGTATCGACGGCTCGGAGATGGTTACCGACGACGCTGGGCCGCTTCTGGCGCCCTCCCTACCGACTTGGACAGCAAAGAGTTCACCTGCCGCCAAGGAAAAACCGTCAAGTGGGGTGACCCCAGGATCAAGGAAGATCGGAATAGTACTAAGTGTTCCAATAAGCGCATCATCAGTCGCTTCAAGGCCGGGCGTGAAATTCGCGGTAACGCTCAAACTCTGCGCCTCACTGACGTAACCTAACGCTACGGCAGCGTAGAAATTGCCTTCGGGAACAGTTATGCTCGGGCCTGTGAGGGTGAGCCCGACATCAGTTGCAGTAAATGTACTACCACCGGGGGCGTCGCTGACGCTGGTGATCGTGTCGCGCACATTCAAGGCGCCACTGGCGCGAATTGTGGTATCCCCTTGCAGGGCCACGGAGCCGTTGACGGTAAGGGAGCCGTCAAAGGGATTGCTGCTGGAAACGTCCAGTAGCTGTCCCGATGTGTCCCACGTCCCGCCTGCCACGATGGCGCGATCAGCGCTCCCGGCGTCAATAAGGATCTCACCATTGCGGCCATTGGCTGTTTGCGCCTGAATCAAGCCTGAGGTGTTAATCACGCCAAGTACGGAATCTTGATCATTCCTTACCTGCAGAATTACCCGCCCGCCGTCAGCGCGGATAGCGCCGGTATTGAAAATCGAACTGACAAAAGCAGGTTGGGTCAGGGAACCAGATAAGTTCGAGGACGCGGTGACTGAGAAAAGCGGCAGGCCGGGCCCATCCGCAAGATCAAGCGAGAACGCGCCGCCGCCGCCCACAGCCACGGTCCCACCATCCGCAACGATCGAAGCTGAACCAACACCTGCTAGTGTGGGTGAATTAATCACCTGCCCACCAGCCAGAACAACATAGCCGCCATCACCGGCAGTAATCTCGCCACGATTGACGATTGAGTTGTCGGTGGCCCCGACAAAATCGTAGAACGGGTCAGAACCATCCATGAAAGACGAGAAGTCAAGCAGCCCTGCTGTAGAGAACAAGAACCCCTTCGTGTTGATCTGTCCGGTTGGGCCAACGATCAGGCCGGCACCGTTCAGGATCCACACTTGGCCATTTGCCGTGACCGTCCCGTCGATCAAGCTGGGCGTGTTACTTGTCACACGGTTGAGCGTGATTGAAGTGCTGTCTGGCTGGGCGAACGTCAGCGTCGAACCTTCGCTCACATTCAATCCATTCGCCCAATCCAGCACCGCACGATTGGTCGTTTGGGTGATGGTAGCAAGAGTGCCGGTTGCCGCGTAAGTGGCAGTGCCATCGGCAACCGTGAAAGGAGCACCTGCCTCAAAAAACGCAAGATTGCCCATGGCATTCTGAGCCTGATCTTCGACTTGGATCAAAGGCGACGCAATGAACACGTCATCCGCCATCAGACTGCCAAAGTTATCGCCCGTTGTCGCATTTTCGGGATCTGAATTGCCGCTCCAAACGATCCAACGGCCCAAACTTGAATCAAGAACAAGTGAGGATATGGAAAGATTTTGGAAGCCCCCAGTTGCGGCCAATTTGATGTCGCCCGTCGTCCTAATTGCCGACGCGACGCCTAATGTAAGCTGACCGGCTGTAAAAACGTTCACGTCGCCGAGCCGCGTCGAGTCCCCAACGCGCCCAGTTATAGTCAGTGAACCGTTGGCGTCCGGCTGGATAATTTGCAATTTACTACTACCGAACCCGTCAAAATTCGTGCCAAGCGTCCAATCGGTTGCGCCAGCAATCTCCAGCACACCATCGCCAAGAACATCGAGCGTTCCGTTAAATACAGAACTGGCATCATTTGTGAAAATTTCGAGCACCGGAGACGCACCAAGGCAACTGCCAGGGCAAAAAGTGATTTCACTACTGTTAAGACCCGCCGCCGCTTCAAGGACTAAACGACCGCCCGAGATATCTATATTGGTCAGACTATTCAGGCTTTCCCCAGCTGTTTGACCAAGAAGCCGGAGCGTTCCGGACCCAGATTTCAAAAATTCGTCCGCAACAATTTTTTGAGCGAGTGAAACGTCCGAATTTCCGTTTGGAAGATCAAGTATCAAAGACCCGCCAATAAGGTCTATCTCACCAAGCATTAACGGAGCTGTAGGCGCCGATGCCGACATCCGAAAATTTGGTGTTGATGATGTGTCAAATAAGCCTATTGTGCCGCCTACAGCAACTATTGAACCACCAGCATTCCAAACTGTATTTCCATCTAATAAAATTTTCTTTGCATTGACCGTTATCGAACCGTTATTGGGGTTATTTGCAGATGCTGCTACCTGCAAGCCCGAGGTGTCAAGCGTACCACCAACAACCATCCTCGTAGGCGTTGTCGGACCTCCGGTGCCAGCATCGAGGACAATCTGGCCATTTCGGGAATTTACCGATCTGGCCTGAACCAAACCTGTAGTATTGATAACACCCCCAATTACCTCCGCAGCAAATGGGTAATTGACCTTTATCTGCACTTTTCCGCCATCGGCTATGATGGCACCGGAATTGGTTATAACGCTACCCCCCCCCAATTGCCCCGTATTAGCGCCCAGACCAAATGTAATTAGACCGTCACCAACAAAATCGACGAAAGAATCTGATGTTCCTGCAGTTAAGATAACACTGCCTGACGGCGCAGTTATAGTACCAGCATTGGACATCTGCCTGCCAAGAAAAACAACATACCCTTCACTATCTGCGGTTATATTTCCGTTATTATCAATCGGCGGCGCAGACGTTGCAACTTTTGCAATGTTTACCCTTATTTTAGTTGACCCATTCAGAAATAATTGATAATTATCGGACGCATAGCTATCTGTTGAATTTGGATCGAGTGCAGTCCCAATTGGGGATCCGGACGAAAAAAGGAAACCTTTTGTATTTATTGAGCCTTCCGAGCCAATGATCATTCCTGAACTATTCAGGATCCATACTTGGCCATTTGCGACAATAGAACCATCTATAGAGGTTGGCGCCCCACCCGAGACCTGATTTAGTATTACTGATGCCGCATCGGGCTGAGCAAAGTTAAGCGTTGACCCGGCAGGCACGGTAAGGCCATTTGTCCATTCAACCACCGCACGGTTGGCATTCTGCGTGATCGTAGTGATGGTGCCGTTGGTGCCAGTGAGTGTTGCACCTGACACAATAGTCGGAACAGAAGCAACCTGCGCATTGGCGCGGGCAATAGGCAATGCCGCCACCGTCGCCAGTAGGACGAGACGCGAAAGACGCGTGCAAGCATTGCGTCGCCCCCGAACGCCGCCGCCTTCCTGCCAGTGGTTCAGATGGGATTTCATGTTCATACCGTTCAGAAAACAAGCGTCGCGGTAAAATTGACCCGGTCGCCCGGCAGTTCGCCGGTGGATAAAGCTCTTCGGGCGCGCGCCACTTGCGCATCAAGCGCGAGCCGCCCGAACGCCGTTGCGCGCATCCCAAAGCCCAGCGATGCCAGCCGTGCTGTGGTTGCCTCAACATTCGTGGTGGCGCGGGTTGTGGCCACTGACCAATCACCAAACACAAAAGCCTGCGGCCTTTGCAACAAGGGGCCAACCGACACTTTGGGCAAATCAAGCCGGAGTTCGCCAAGCGCCCCGATGCCTTTGTCACCTGCCAATTGCGCAGGATTGTAACCACGCCCGATCGAGCCGCCGCCAAATGCCTGCTGTTCACCAGACAAAAGGCGGTGCGGGCTATATTGTCCCTGAACCAAGGCAGATGCCGATAAATTTCCAAACAGCGGCTGACTGCGCTGAAGTAGAAAATTGACCTTGGTAAACTGGGGTTCAAATCCGCTAACTGAAGGCAGAAGCGTGTTCGCATCATTGGCGCCAAGCAGCGCTACGCCCCGCGCAAGGCCCGCGCGGAGACTGAAGTCTCCGCCAAGCCACCCAACCTGACGCCAATTTATTGCAATATCGAAAACTGTGCTGCGATCGTCGTTGATCGGCGTATCAAGGGCCGAAACAAAGCTGCGGTTCAAGTTGAGGCCAATATCAAGAGCGACAGAGTTTGCTCTGGTTCGGACGATTGGTAAGCGTACCCGAACATTGCCCGAATAGGATTTGCTCCTGACTTCAAGGGCGCTAATTTGGCCGCCCGGAGCAGCGCGAGCCGCTACCAACCCAACGCTGACAATCGCGCCATTAGTCCCAAGCGGGGCCGAATAGCGCACACTTATCGCCTTCAGCTCCCGAAACGCCTCACCGGCTGAACTCAGTGACAGGTCAAGCGAACCAGCCGCGCCAAAAGGGCGGGCGATCGCTGTGCCAAGCGCATAAGTCATCGGTCCGACAGCATCAGACGAGCCATTGCCGACCGAAAGGAAGGATTGCGTTGGCCGCCGGTCAACATTGACGAACATGTTTGAGCTGCCAAAAGCTGCCCCTGGCTTCAACACACTGGTTGCCCGCATACCGGGCAAATCATTGAGTATGAGCATGGGGCCTTCTATATCGCTTAGGCGCACAGGCCGCGCATCCACCACCGGGCCAACAAGCGACTGAGCCAGCTTGCGCGCGCCCTCTTTGCGCCCATCAACAAAAACTTCGGCGATGTATCCTTCGACTATGCGGACCTCAATGACGTCATCTTTTAATTCTTGAGGAGGAATGAAAACACGGGTGAGGATATAGCCACGCTTACGATAAGCCGTCTCCAGTCGGTCTGCCGCCTGCCGCAACTCATCGAGTTGGATTTTGCGTCCCTCCAAAGATGCGAAAATTTCGGCAAGATCGTATGCCTCGAACACCGTATTGCCTGTTATCTGGATGCGTACGACCTTAAAGGAAACCTCGTCAACCGCCCTTGGCGTTCCTGTCTTTTCAGGGCTGATGATATTAAGATTAAAGTCTGGCTCTGGCAGAGGCAAAGGGGACACACGCTGCCGGGAGATGTCTATCTCTGACGGGAGCACAGTCTGCGCGCAGGCGGCGGCAGGCGCGCACAAGGTCGTGACAATTGTATGGGCAGCCAAGGCAGCCAAGATGGTTGCCGCCTTTCGCTTGATCTCGGAAGCGCCACGACCGGCGTTCATCATGGGGAATAACCTATTTGTCATCCATCACCACGGTGGTCGAAGCATGACCGGCGGCAATGCGCTCACAGTGGAAACGCACAAGAGGGTCATCTTTAAATTGGATAGCGAGTTGCTCGAAACGCTCTGTCGCGCCTGCGCTCTCAGTGTCGAGCATCCGATAGGCCTCGCCGTATGCGTCCAAAAGCACCTGATCTTCATCAGCAGCGATGGGCACATATAGGCAGGTGGCCGTCAGTTTGCCCTTCAACACGATCTGACCGATCGGGCGGAATGACTGATTGGGGCAGGCCTCGACAATCGGTTGTGTGCAGCAGACACGGGTGCCGAAGTATTTGTTGACCCCTTCGGTGCGCGCCGCAGTGTTTACCGTGTCGCCTAGCGCCGTAAAGTCCATGCGCGATTGAGACCCGAAATTGCCTATAATCGCTTCGCCGCGATGAACGCCGATACGGGTGATTCCAAAAGGAATCCCGCGTGCCACGCAATCGGTGCGGAACAATTCGGCATAAGTATCGAGATCAAGCGCACATTTAACGGCGCGTTCGGCATGGTCAGCCTGAGTGATTGGCGCATTGAACACCGCCATGATGGCATCACCAATGAACTTATCAATAGTGCCTTGATAATCCAAAATAATCTTACACGCGCCATCAAGATAAGCGTTCAGCACATCGGACAGGGCTTCTGGATCAAGCTTTTCGGACAAGGTCGTAAAACCTGCAACATCGGTGAAGATGAAGCTGGCTTCACGCCGCTTGCCCGATACGCTTGCAGTCGACGGATCGCGAACCAGTTCATCCACCACTGCAGGGGAAACGTAGCGCGAGAAGGTGCGCTGAATAAACTCACGCTGCTGTCGCTCACCACGACCGATCAGCAAGTCCATCATCCACATAGCCAGCGCCAGGGCGAGCGTTGGGGCAACCAACGGCAACATTGGCAGACCTTGGCCATAGCCAACGATAGCCCCTACCCAGTAGGCAGCGACAGCAACTGCAGCGACGGCGACGTTGAAGACAATGCCCTTGCGCCACAGGCTGATCCCAGCCCCCAATAGGGCGAATAGCAAGGTGAACGCCAATTGCCATGTTAGCGGCACAACCGGCGGCTTACGTCCCTCTAGGACCTGGGATATCCCATGGGCTTGCAGCATAACGCCGGGCATGAGACCCTGATCGCCGTCATCGATGATCGACAAGGGCGTAAGGTGCCGGTCGGTCATTGATAGCACAGCGCCGACAAGCACGGTCTTGCCTGCAATCAGCGTGTCGGGGAGAAACGGCAAATACGTTGCGGAATATGTAGGAAAAGGCTGGCTCTCGACATCAGGTCGAGCGCGCCAAGCAATCTCCAACGGTATACGCGGCGACGACTTTGCACCAGAAAGCCTCGCCATGGTCGGCACAAAGCCCTCAGGTTCGAGGTCTGTGAACACCCGTTTGCCATTGCGCAACTGGCCCCCAGGATTGATCCGACGCACCATACCGTCGTAAGGATCGGTAAGTAGGCCGGCTTCCATTCGGGCGGCCGGCGGTACAAAATCCGATAAATAGGCCAATTGCTCCTCAGTCACGATCCGTGTGGAGGATGAAAAGCTGAACCGAAGTGGCACTTTCGCGTTCGCTATTACGGCACGCAACCGATCATCTTTGTCTTGTTCAGTCGGCTGATCAATGATCACATCAACTGCGATGGCCCGCGCCCCTTTGGCCTCAAGTGCTTCGATAATATTCGCAAGAAGGCCCCGATCTATTGGGGATCTATAAGCCAGTCCGGCAAGTGTCGCCTCATCCAATGCGATGACAACAATATCGGCGGAAGGGTCGACGGGAGGCTGCATAGCCGCAATGCGAATGTCGCGCAGCTTGGTGTCCAACGCCGCAATAGGCACGATATAAATCACCAAAGCCAACGCGATGAGCCCAGACATGATCGCAATTACCCATGGGGCAAATCTGGTTTTCCATCGAGCGCTCATCATCGCACCAGAGGCTCTTCGAGCGTTTGGTCTTCAACAGACGGCGCGTCCATACTCAAAGTTGCGGCAACGCTTGCCAACATGGCATCGGCCTGTTGAAAACAACCCTTTTCCAAAAGCCAGGTAGTCATGACGAGGGGGTCATCGATGGAAGAGGGTATAATCTGAATGCGCAAAGGTCGTTCCTGATCTCCAGTCAGGACGTTAAGCATTGCATTTCGCGTAAGGCCCAACAGTCCGGGAGACCGAATTCGATCAGCCCCATTGGGCCAAACGAAATCTGCCCGCCAAGAATGGTCGATAGGCTCTAAGGAGAAGGAGGCAGAGCCATTAACCTGCGGACGCCACCATACCGGTTCCGTGCCCTCACGAAGGCAACGGTCACCTGGCCTGGAAATGTCTAGAAGCCATGGCTCTGGCAATGGCGATGCGGAACTGCCTGACCGCACCGCTCCGACAGTGGCAGCTCGATCATTGCGGGTTGTAATGAGCGCGGCCAGCGCAACGCGTGGATCACGCTGTGCGGCGGCATTATCGATCGGAGGCCCTCTGTAGGTCCCGCGCAACGAAACGACCCGCCCGTCTGGCGAAATAACCACCAGCTTTTCACCGGGACCAAGAACAACAACGGTCTTACTGTCGATCCGGTCACCTGGCTTTACGCCGCCACCACGGGCTTCGACAATAACCAGCGGATAAGCACAAGCGCAGTCATACTGAACGGCAAGCGCCAGAAAAAAAACGCTGCAAGGCGAGCAGCCGCCATCATGGTGCGCTTCCAACTGATACTGCACCATCACCAATGATAACAAATGCGGCCCAGAAAAAGGGGTGCGAAGTGTTGGCACGACCGATTGCGTCAAGCTGGGAGGCGCGGAGGGCCTCATCCACGGCAATGTTCGGGTTGGTACCAATTATTGTAAAGGTTTCTCGCATGAGTTGCTCAGTTGACGCGGAAGGCACTTGCCAATGAGTCGCCAGCAGACTGCGGGCGCCGGCATGGAAAAAGGCCTCTGCCAATCCGGAAAGCGATTCGCCGCCCAAACTTGCAGTTTGCGATGTCGCGGTATTGCAAGCCGAAAGCACCACCAGATCTGCACGCAAGGTAAGGGTAGCGATTTCGCTGGCATCGAGCATGCCGTCTTCTGCGCGCAACTGGCTAAGCCCGTCTGTCGGGGGCGTCAGCACAAGGCCGGGTTCGTTCTGGCATTGCAGTTCACCGGGAACCACGCCGTGCGTTGCAAAGTACAGAATACGGTACTCCGCAAGGTCTTGCGACCGCAGCGCTTTCTCAGTCGCCTCGTTGCCTAATAGCAACACGCTGTCACGAGCCCTGATAGCATTCGCCACAGATTGCACCTCGCGCGCGGTTTCCGGCAGTGGTGCCATGCTTCGCAATAGCTCAGAGGACACCGGACCCGCCTTACGACAGCCAGCAAATGCATTGGCCATCGCCGAGACCGAGCCAGTTGTCCCGGTCAACGTCGGGTTTGCTATCCCCAGAAAAGACTTGGGAGCGGACTGGACACGGCGCGTGGACCGCAACGCCAAGAAACTGTTCAGCGTGGGCGAATAGGAAGTTGAAATATCGCGAACCAGCCAATGCGCTTGAGCATATCTCGACTTGGCGGCACGGAAGCCATCAACCGGCTTTGCAACAAGGACACCAAATGGCAAAGCGGCAAGTGGCCCCCCGGCAATGACAGTCAGGCGACTAATGCCAGACAAGCCATCCGGCAGACCAGCAAACAAAAGTGAATAGAGCTGATAAGATGCATCAAGATCGAACTCGCCAACCGCGCGCCCCTCGATCTCAAGACCGCGCCGAATACGTCGGACTGCAGCAGATAGTTCAGATGTCCCCGCCGAAATCGGGGACAAACGCAACCCATCTCGCCTGACTAGGAGGAGATACGAGCGATCACTACCCATAAGGAACATCGCCACCGCCTCATCTGGCTGTAGCCGGGCCCGCACATCATCGAGGTTGTTGATCTGAGGTTGCACCAATGACTGATAATCCGGGTATTTTTTGCTAAGCACCGACTTCAAATCGTCAATCTGAGCAGATTGTCCTTTGACCGCAGAGATCAATGCCGCCTGTGCTGAAGAATCTTGTTGCTGCGGGAGCAGTGCCTGCTGTTTAGCCAGCTTCGCGCGCGTACTGCTAAGAAGAAGGAGCGCGTCATCAATCTTCTTTTGTAAGGCAGCCAAATCTGGCGACTGCGCAAACAAAGCCGAGGCAGCAAGTCCAGACGTGCGCTCTCTATCTGGAGAACGCGCCAATTGAAAGGCTGTGAAAAGCTCGGAATAAAGACCTTGCCGTTCGCCCTCATCCGACACGGTCTTAGCATAATCGAACACAGAATCAGCGAATGGCACCAAATCCTGATCCGAGAACGGGCTTGCATTTCTGGGCAGGCCTGATGCAATATTCAAAGCTTTGCGGAACGCAATGATACTGTTGCTTAGAGTACCTTCCGCCTGATAGGCCCGTCCCAAACCAAGCCATAAACGCAACAATCCGCTGCCCTCACCAAAGACCGATGTCCGCTCCGCGATGGCTGCCTGAAAGTATTTTTCAGCAGCCGAAAGTCTGCCCAGCTTTCCAGAAGCCTCACCCAGGATGGCCAGAATGTCTGAGCGCCAGCCAGGAGGCGCCAACGCGGACCGCCCAAGCGCGATAAGCGCCTCACTTGCGCGAACCATTGCACTGGCCGGGTCGCCATTCCGCAGCATCAGCGCCGCTTCAATATTGAGCGCCATGGCAAGCTCTGAGACCGTCAGGTCTGTCGCGTCCTCGCCGGTCGATGCCGTTCCCGACGAAAAAGCCGTTGCGACGACCTCGTCAGGCCGGGAAAGACGCCGCCATTCACTAACCGCCAAGGAGGCCTCCGCAAGCCCTTGGTCAAATTTGCCGCTTAGCGCCAATACGCGCGCTCGATATCCAGCCAGCCTTGCCCTTAGATCGCCCCTAAGTGACTTGTCGACGATTTGGCCAGCTCGGAGTAGCAGGGCCTCGGCTTCATCGAACCTGCCTTGCTTGGCAACAACAACGGCCAAATCCATAAGTAAATCGGCGATTGCACCTTCGTCATCGGCAAACAGCCTTGCCTGCAAGTCGAGCGCTTCACGTAAATGAGTCTCGGCCAGAGCGTAATCAAAACGGGAAATTTCGGATCGCGCACGAGCCCAGCCATTGGCGATTTCAGACATCGTATTAGCGTCCCCCATCGACACCGCCGACGACCAAAGCGCCTCAACCGCAACCGTCAGATCTGGCGATGGGCCGCGAGACAATGGATTGCCAATCATTTCAAAAAGCGCGGGATAAGCGCCCGCTGGCCCGCGCGCCACTCTTAACCGTCCAGCTGTTTCCGTTGCCAGGAATAGGACCGCGCTGCCATTTGCCGGCTCCCTGCACGCCAAGGCAAACACATTCGGGACCTGCCTGAAGGATTGCCAAGCCGCAGCAGCCTCGCACTTCAACTCGCTGCCCTCGAGCAACAAAGGGAGACCAGTTGCAAGCTTACCGAGAACGTCGGGCTTGGCGTCGACGCTCACGCTAACGTCAGAAGCCAAAAGATCGTAGACGTAACCAGAGACAACAGCGCCACAGTGCAATATCTCGGTCACGCGCGGGGGAACATCTTTGCCATTAACATTGAAGGACTTACTACAGCTCGCTCCACCAATAGTAGCCGAAGCTAGCGAAATAGCGCCCGCACTGCTTTCAGCCCCTAGGGTGCTTCCCGATGCCGGAGCGGCTGCCACAAGGAAAAGACACAGCCCCAATGCAGCCGAGCCAACCTTCACAAGGCGCAGCAACCATAATAGGCTAGAGCAAAAAACGAACGGTGGCATTTTGATATCGCTACAAGCCTTCCAAAATGAGGGCACGATTGATTGCCCCGGAGATGCGCCCGCCTGTCCACAGTGGCTGATCAACAACGGCCTGCGCCTGCATAATATTCCCAGGCTGGTCCAGCAGCAGCCCTTCGACAGAAAAGCTAGGGAAGCGCTGCCACTTGGCTGCACGCACGTCGGCACCCGCCGCGCGGGCAGATGCAGCCGCGGCAGCAATGGAAGGGTGGGTCTCGACAGCGCGATCGATCAAACCCTGAAGAGCCCCTAGCTCGCCTTCAGAGGCCGATAGAATCTGCCAAGAATCCAAAGCTAGCGCACCGCCACTAAATGACGTGGCAATGCATAACCCAATCAAAAGATTGTAGAAAAATCTCAGCTTCAATCCTATCCGGCCAATCGAAATTTACAATATTTTACATTTAGCATGAGCTTTGGACTTTTCAAGAGCGATGCCTTTGCTTCCCGTCAGTGACCGCCCCCAACTGATAGCAACTCTCACTGACATTCATCCATGAGCCCATTGGCGCAGTCCGATGGACATGACGCGCCAAGGCTGATCCGTGAGGCAGTTCCATGCGAAGCAGCAATGGTCGAGGATGTCTTCTATCTCGGCAAGGTGCAGCGTCATGCCTTCGGTGTTGCAGCGCGGCAGCACCAGCGCTGCGCCTTTGCCCTCAGCCGGACAGATGGCGCCCTAGATACAGGCCGACGTGGTACGTTGGTCCTCGGGCGCCGACGGCCGTGTCCCGCGCCTGGCCCAGCGGCGGGTGATGCCATTCTTCTGGCCGACCCGGGCCTCGTCCTGCCGTTCGACCGGCTTCCCGTCACCGGGGTCGAAGAAGATGAGAACGGTGCGTCGCCTGGCGTGCAGGCTCGTGGCGTTGAGCATCGTCCACATCACCGGGTCTTCGAGATATTCGCGCGCGATCAGCACCCACATGTCGATGTCGTGTTCGCGCATCAGCGCCGGCACCAGCGTGTCGAGGCGCTCCTTCAGCCATTTGTCTTCGAGCTCGGCGCGGGCGCGCAGCGGCAGGATGGCGGGCATGGCCGGGCTCATCGAGGCTTCGCCCTGATCGGCGGGCGGCAGGGGGGCGGCGGCCAGCGCGGGGATGGCTGTGTTCAGCAGCGCCAGAGCGGCAAGACAGGTCCGGAACATGCGTTTTTCTCCCTTGTCGCGGGGGTGGTGGGTCATCGTTGATGAGCATGGCGGCAGAATCAACCGGAAGATGGAGCGCTTGTTCAATTGGCCGGGGCGAGGTCTGATCTGAGGATGATCTGGCTGGGGGCGGTGTTGAAATCGAACAGTGAGGGGCGCTGGATGCGGACCGGGCGGCTGGGCTGGGCGGCGCTGAGGAAGGTGACGCCGCGGAACGTGCCGCGCCGGACGTCTTCGCTGAGCTCGGGCAGGCGGTCGACGGCATAGCTGAGCCATTCATCGAGGCGGATTTCACCGTCGCGGTTCTGGTCGGAGGCGCCGCCTTCGTCGGTCAGGCCTTCGGCGGCCAGCGCATAGGTGAGCAGGCCTTGGCGCAGGCGGGAATCTTCGAGCGCCACGTCATCGGCCTGGGCGGCGGCGAGGATGCGGATGCCCTTGTCAAAGGCCAGCTGGCCGAGGCTGCTGTCGCCCATCGGGCCGGGCTTGAAGTCGCCGCTGTCGACGCTGGCGGCCGAATGACAGGCATCGATGATGAGGCTGATTTCGCCCGCCTGGACCCGTTCGAGGAGAGCGGTGAGGTCTTGCGTGGAGATCACGCTGTCCGGCTCCGGCGCGGCCCTCGCCGGCTCCCACCGGGCATCGCTGGGGATGAGGAAGAAGGCGCCGCGCGGCTCTGCCCAGCCGTGTCCGGCGTAGGAGATGATGACGATGTCATCGGGGGTGGCGACGTTGAGCGCTGCGGCGTCGATGCCGAGGCGCTGCAGTTGGCGCAGGGTCTTGGTGCGGCCCTTTTCGGTGACCAGCAGGGCGAGGGTGTCGAGGATCAATTGGCGGGTGATGGCGGGCGGTCTGCCGTCCGGCGCGCGCGCGCCGATCGTGATTTGATGCGTGTCATGGCCGGCGATCTCGCCCAGTCGGCTGGCGAGCAGGGTCGCATCATTGCCGGCGAAGCTGAGCGGGCTGAATTGCGGGCTGGTGTAATGATCGATGCCGATGTTGATGACGAAGGCGCGGCGATTGCGCGGCGTTGCCGGCGGGCGCGCATAGGTGAGGCTGGCGGTCTCGCTCTTGATGCGGTCCTCGTTAAAGGCATAGGCGGAGAAGGTGAGGCGCTCGGTCCCCTGCCCTGTCGGGAGCGGCACGCGGAAGGCGAACTCCTGTGCGCTGGCGACGAGGCGCTGCGACTGTTCGGGCGCGGCGGCGACGAGCTTGTTGTTGAGGAACAGGCGCGGGCTGCGGATGCCCGAGCGGGTCTTGCCGTTGGCGGCCTTGAGATCGACCCCTTCGGTGACGCGGACGCTGACCAAGGCTTCGCCGGCATCGCGGCCGGGGGTGATGCTGGTGATTTCGACTTCGGGCAGCACCCGGTTGAGGCTGGCGATGGGCCCGAGCGGGGCGAAGGCATTGGCGCAGCTTTGTGCGGCCCGGCATTCGAGCAGCTTCCGGTAGAGGCCGGGCTCGTAGTAATCACGCATGAAGGTTTGTGCGGCGAGGCTTTGCCAGGGCGCATCGGGCACGACCCAGCGGATGAGGTTGGTGTCCGGCCCGAGGTTGGTGTCGTAGCGGCCGTCGGGGGTGACAGCGAAGAAGCGGTTGTCGGGGAAGGTGTAGAGGGTGAGCAGGCGCTCTCCGGTTTCGGCGTCCCAGACATGGACGGCGCCGTCTTCCGAGGCGCCCCAGAGCAGCTGGCCCTGCTCGACGAGGCCGGCGCGGATGATCGGGAGCGCGCTCATGTTCCTGGCGAGGATCTCGCCGGTTTGCGTGTTGATCAGCTCGCGGGTGTCGAGGCCGAAGGCGCGGTTCTGGCCGAGGGCGAGGAGGCGGCGGGACGCAAATTCGGGTGTCGGGCCGAGGCGGCCGCCGGAGACGCTGTGGCCGGTCTTGACGATCTGGCTCTGGTGATGGGCGAGAAATTCGCGCTCGATGGTATATTGGACCGTGAGCTGGCTGGTAAGGGGGAGGGTGTAGAGGCGGCCGTCTTGCGGGGCCTGATAGGGGGACTTGGTGAAGATGATCCTGTCGCCTTCCGGCGTGAACTGCAGGTCGAAGATGCCGCCGGCCTCGCCCGGTCCGCTCAGATGCACGATGGTCGCGCCGGCTTCATCGGCGATGGTGACGCCCTCGATGCCCGGATAGCCTTCATCGAGCGTTTCGGCGAAGCTGATGAGCTTTCGCCCTTGCGCGGGCTGTCCGGCGCTGTCGAGCGTGTAGAGCCAGACCGCGTCGGTGCGGGTTGGCGCGGGGGTGCCGAGCATCTCTTCGAGGCCGATGTCGCTGGGCGGCTTGTCTCGCACGGCCACCGCAAGGCGGGTGCGGTCGGGCGAGAGGCGGATGGCGGTGATTTCCTGGCCTGCCGGGAAGGCGGGCTGGGCCAGAGGTTGCCAGCGGGCTTCGGCGGTCGCGGTCGGCGCGGCGACGGCGGACAGGCGGGCGGCGAAGGCTTGCGGCAGGACCAGCGTCACGTCGCTGTCCATCTCCAGCGGGATTTCGCTGCCGCCGGGGCAGAAGGGCTGGCGGAACAGGGACATGCGGCTGCCTCGGTAACAGTCTGCGAGGCTGAAGATGCCGAGGAAGCCGCCGTCTTCGTCGGTTGGCGTGAGGCCGGCATAGGGCGAAATGCCGGGGCAGGTTCCGGCGCGGGCACAGTCCCGGTCGATGATGAGGGTTGGCGGGAAGCCCTGCATGGCGTCGTCGGTGTCATCGGTGGCCCTGTAGCCCTCGCTGATCAGCGCATAGCGCGCGGCGCCGAGCCACTTGACCTGATGATAGGCGCGAAATGCACTGAAGCTGGGCCATGAGCGGCCTGCGGCGAGCTCAAGGACTTCGACCCGGGCTTCGGTGTCGTTGCGCAGCCCTTCGACCCGGACCAGCTGGCGGCCATCCGGACTGAGGTCGGCATCGAGGAAATAGCTTTTGGGGCTGCCGGTGAGCGCGGTGATGACCTCGCCGCCGCCGGGGCCGGCGATGAGATTGACGCCGTAGCGGCATTTTTCGAGCGAGGTGCAGGTCGACCCTTCGAATTGCAGATTGTCGTCGCGGCGGTTGAAATCGCCGCGCTTGCCGTCGTCGTGATTATGTTCGAGGCGGATCGTGCCTTGCGGTGCTGGGGGTAGCTTCTGCAGCGGCGTTTCGGGCGGAGCAGCGTAGGTGAAGCTCTGGCTTATGTCTCTGCCATTCGGGTCGACGCGTGCTGTCACGGCAAAGCTGCGGCGGGCGATATCTGGTGGGATGTCTGTGGGGCCGGCCGAGATCAGGGCGAGCGAGGCGAGATCATAGGTGTAGGCATACCAGCTGGCGGCCTTGGCGATGCCCTCGCAGCCGCGGGTCTGCATCGAGGACAGGGAGAATGGCCGGCCGAGGTCTTGGGAGGTGCGGGCGGCGACATGCTGGTCTTCGAGATCGAGTGCGTAGGCGATGCTCAGCTGGCCGGTGCGCGCGTCGATCTCCATGGTGCGGAGCTTGATGCAGGCGGCGAGGCCGAGATCGGCCCAGTCCACCGGCAGCCGGGCGGTGTTGAGGATATTGGCGGACGCGGTATCCCAGACGACGAGGGAGCCGTCCTGCGCGAGGGTGACGAGATTGCGGCCCTGATTGGCCCAGACGGCGGCTTCGACCTTGGCCTGATGGCCGACCTGGACGACAATTCTGGGGGCGGTCTGATCATTGCCGGGCGCGGCGCTGGCGGCGGCCGTGAGGCACAGTGCTGCCAGCGCCGGTGTCAGAAACCAGGGGGCCGCCCGCGTGATCATCGCCTGTCGTTCCTTCCGGTCGCAAGGCTATTCCCGATTGCCCGACATGGGAAGGCGCGTCCGGGGAGCTGCATTCAGCGCGGGCGCAGGCCTTTTTGCTGGAGGCGCCAGACGAGCTGGTCGAAACGGTCCTGACCGAAGAAGGGTTCGCCGTCATGGACCATGAGGGGGACGCCGTAATGGCCGCCCTTGCGCTGGTCTGACTGGTTGGTTTCTACGCTCGCGATGTAATGGGCTTCGTTGGCGGCGACAGCGGCATCGAGATCGGCGAGGTCGAGGCCGGCGCGGGCGGCTGCCTTGGCGAGATGGTCGCCTTCGTGCCAATTGTCGGTCTGGCCGTTCCAGATGAGGCTGCTGACTTCGCGGATGAAGGCGAGGCCGTGGCCACGCTCGGCGGCGGCGACGCCCAGATGGCTGAGGCGGTGGATATGGGGCTGTTCGCGGGGGTATTGGCCGGTGTTGGGGTCGCGATAGACGGGATCGGGGTTTGGCCAGCGGAACGGCAGGCCGAGATAGTCGGCGGTGCGGTAACAGTCCTTGAGCAGATAATGGACCCAGAGCGGGTCGGCGTTGGCGAAGAAATCGGCCTGTCGGACAGCGATGGGGTAGACGATGCGGACGTTGCACTGGACATCATGGGCTTCGACGAGCGCGGCGATGCGCGGGGTGACGAGATAGGAATAGGGCGAGCGGAACGACCAGAAGAGATCGAAGGCGAGGCTCATGGCTTTAGCCTTTCGTGGCGGCGATGAAGTCGATGAGAAGCTGGGTCAGGGTTTCGGGCGCGTCTTCCTGCAGGAAATGGCCGCCGTTCTGGATGATGGTATGGGGCTGGCCTTTCGCGCCGGGGATGCGCTCGATGATGGGCTTTTCACCGCCCGAGGTGACGGGGTCCTTGTCTGAGAAGCAGGTGAGGACGGGCTTTTCAAAGCGGGACAGCACCTCCCAGGCGGCCTTGTTTTCGGCGACGCTGGCGTGCTCAGGGGTGATGGGGACGAGCGTGGGGAATTGGCGGGCGCCTTCCTTGGAGCTTTCATCGGGGAATGGCGCATCATAGGCGGCGATTTCAGAGGGAGAGAGATCGCGCACCGTGCCACCGTTGACGATAACGCCGACAGGAAATTGAGGGACTTCCTGGCTGAACTTCAACCAGGCGTTGAAGCCCTCGGAGAAGCCGGTGCCGATGGGCAGGCCGGTGTTGGCGATAACGAGGCGGGCGAAACGCTCAGGGAAGGTGGCTGCGAGGCGCAGGCCGATGAGGCCGCCCCAATCCTGACAGAAGAGGGTGATGCCGCTGAGATCATTGGCGAGGAGCCAGTCGGACATCCAGGCGACGTGGCGCTCATAGGTGTAATCGGCGCGCGCGGCCGGCTTGTCGGACTTGCCGAAGCCGATGAGATCGGGGGCTATGGCGCGGTGGCCGGCGGCCGCAAGGGGCGCCATGAACTTGCGGTAGAGATAGCTCCAGCTCGGCTCGCCGTGCATGAGGAGGACGGGGGCGGCGTCTGCGGGCCCTTGCTCGATATGGTGGATGCGAAGCGGTGTGGCGGACGCAGCGTCGGTGATTTCGGTATAGTGGGGGGCGAACTCATAGCCTTCGAGATTGCTGAAGGCGGTGTCGGGGGTGCGCAGGATCTTCATGCGTCAGGCTCCTTTGGGGCAGCGAGGATGAGGGCGACGAGGTGGGTGATGGTGGCGCGTGCGGCGTCGGGCGAGAGCCTTTGATGATCGCGCAGGCGCTGCCAGCTGTCGAGGCTGAGGGTGAGATCGAGCGCTTCAAAGGCGGCCGCGTCGGCAGCGCGGGCGGCCGGCAGCAGCGACTGGAGGCGGGCGCGCAGCGCGGCCTGGCTCGCGGCGTGGCTGGCTTGCAGCACCTTTGAGCGATGACGGTGGACATCGCCGGCGCGTTTCAAGGGCAGGAGTTTTTCATAGGCCGTGAGGCGGCGGTCGATGAGTTCGGCGAGTTGGCCCTGCCAGTCCGGACTTTTGAAGGGGGCGGCCATGGCTTCGAAGCGACGGGCGACTTCGGCGGTCAATTCGATGTAGAGCGCGTCCATGTCCCGGAAATGGTGGAAGACGGTGCGCAGGCCGACGCCGGCGCGCGCGGCGATCTGCTCGGCGGTGGGGCTGATGACCCCCTCCCCCACCAGCGCCAGCATGGCCTTGACGATGCGGCCGCGGCTTGTGGCGGCGCGGCGCGTGCGGCCATCAAGCTGGGGGCTATCGGCGCCGGGCGGAGCAACGGAACCAGCAAACATGGGCGTTATCCGGGGCGGGCGGCGCGCTTCATGCGCGAAAGGCCCGGCGGGCGGTGAGGAGAATGGCGATCATCACCGCTTCGGCGATCATCGGCGGGAAGGCGGTGTCGGGCGCGCCATCTAGGGCGAGGCTGAGGCTGCGGCCGGTGAGCGCGATCGCCAGCATGGCGAGCGGCACGGCGAGCGGGCGCGGATCGGCGCGCCAGGCCCCGAGCAGGGCGAAGCTGGCGGCGGTGATGAAGAAGCCGGGCATGTCGGCGCGCAGCGTGGCCAGGCCCTGGGTGCCCTGGGGCGCGAGGAAAAAGGCTTCGGCGGGGGCCGCCGGCGCGATGAGGAAGGCGAGGCCGATGGCGAGGTTGAACAGGCCGAGCAGGCCGACCGTTATTCGCATGATCTGGCGCATGGCGACTCCTCTTTTGAGGGTTTGAGGCTGGCAGCTTTCCTGGACCTTGGCAAGTTTTTGCATTGATAATGCCAAAACATGGCCCATGCGGACGAGTTCCGGGACGGCTGCCGCTGGAGGCGGCGTTTGTGCGGGATTCAGCCCGGCGATTTGAGGGGGTGATTAAGGTCGGGCGTGATGGGATGATGGTCAGTCTGCCGGCGGGTGGCAGCGACATGATCAGGAAGGATCTTTTGTGAGCAACCGATTTCTGGCGCACTGCGGGGCGCGGCTGCCGATCGTGCAGGCACCGATGGGGTGGATCGCGCGCAGCCAACTGGCGTCTGCGGTATGCGCGGCGGGCGGGCTGGGGATCATCGAGACCAGCTCGGGCGAGACGGCGAATTGCCAGGCCGAGATCTTGCGGATGCGCGAGCTGACGACGGCACCGTTCGGGGTGAATTTGCCGATCATGTTTTTGAAGGATGACGCGATGCTGCGCTTCATCACGGAGAGCGGGGTGACGTTTGTGACGACCTCGGCGGGCAGCCCGGCGAAGTTTCTGGCGCCGCTGAAGGCAGCGGGGATTGTGGTTTATCATGCCGTACCGACCGTGGAGGCGGCGCGCAAGGCGGTGGAGGCGGGCGTCGACGGGCTGGTGGTCGAAGGGGCGGAGGGCGGCGGCTTCAAGAACCCCGAGGAGGTGTCAACGCTGGTGCTGCTGCAGGCAATCCGGCGCATCACCGATGTGCCGCTGGTGGCGGCTGGCGGGATTGCCGATGGCAAGGGCATGGCGGCGGCCTTTGCGCTGGGTGCCGAAGGCGTGCAGATGGGCACGCGCTTTGTCTCGGCTGCCGAAAGCCCGGTGCATGACAATTACAAGGCAGCGATCGTGGCGGCGCGCGAGACCGGCACCTATGTGCTGAACAAGCGGGCCTCGCCGTGCATCCGGGCGCTGAAGACCGAGCGGACCAAGGCCATCCATGAGGCCGGGCTGATGCCGCCGGATACGTTTTCGCGGATATTGGAATTGTATTTTGGCGGTGACATGGAAGCGGCCGTCGGGCTGGCGGGGCAGACAGCGGGGCTGATTGACGAGGTGAAGCCGGTGCGCGCGATCATCGAGGAGACGGTGGCGGAATTTCATGCGATTTCGGCGCAGATGGGGGCGCTGGCGGCAAACCGCAGTTTCTGAAGGTATTGCGGCTCAGAAGGGCTTGACCGCGCCGAAGAAGGCGGTGGTGAGGATGAGCACCCAATAGAGATAGGCGAGGCTTCGCGCCGTGGTCATGGAGCGGGCGAGCTTGCCTTCAGCCTCTGCATTGGGGCCGGCTTCGAGCAGCGGGAAGAGGCGCTGCCATTCGTGCATGACGAGACGCAGCACGACGCCGATGATGAGGGCGAGGCCGTAGGTGAGCATCTTGGCGGCATACCATTTCTCGCCCCCGCCGCCGGCCAGCGGCCCCTGCCCCATCAGGCTGGCGCCGGCGACGATGATGAGCGTGGGGATGAGCAGATAGCGCGTCCAGTCTTCAAGATCGGAGAGCGGCTTGAAGCGCGGGGTGCCGCGCGCGGCAAAGGCCGCCCAGGTGAGCCACATCCAGCCCGCCCAGACGCCCCACATCGCCCAGAGCCAGCCGCCGCCCAGCGGCTGCACGCCCCAGAGATAGCCCATGTGGAGGCCGAGCGGCAGCAGCGAGATGATGCCGGTGCGGGCCATGATGTCGATGTGGTAGGCGGTGTCCATGTGGCGGCGGCGCTCGGCCATGGGCAGGCGCGGGTCGATGACCTTGTAGCTGGTCTGGAAGACGCCCCATTCGCCGCCCAGCCAATAGACCATGGCGATGATGTGCAGCCAGCGCAGGATGCTGAGTTGGTTGGCGTCGAGAAATTCGCTCATGCCTGATCCTTTCGTTGGGCCGGGGATGGCATGAAAGGCGGCAGCCCGGCTTGACCGGGATCAAGTGCGGATCAGAAAAGCAGCCAGATGGCGATGCTGGCGGTGGTGCCGACGACGAGGTTCATGGGCACGCCGATGCGCAGGAAATCGGCGAAGCGGTAATCGGCGGCGGCATAGACGAGCGTGTTGGTCTGATAGCCGATGGGGGTGGCGAAGCTGGCAGACGCAGCGAACATGACGGCGACGATGAGCGGGCGGGGATCGATGCCGAGTTGCTGGGCGAGGCCGATGGCGATGGGGGTGAGGAGGACGGCCACCGCATTGTTGGTGACGATTTCGGTGAGCACCGAGGTGAGCAGATAGACGGCGAAGATGAGCAGCAGCAGCGGTGCCTTGACCAGAAGGGGCGCCACCAGACCCACGATGAGATCGATGCTGCCGGCCTGTTGCAGGCCCATGCCGATGCCGAGCATGGCGTAGATGAGGACGAGCAGGCTGCCGTCGATCGAGTCCCAGGCCTCACCCGGATCGACGGTGCGGGTGATGAGCAGCAAGGCAACCGCGAGGATGGCCAGCCCCTCGATGGGCATCAGGCCCATGGCGGCGCCGATGACGGTGCCAAGGAGCGCGATGATGGCGATGGGCGCGCGCGAACGGCGGAAGGGGGTGGCGTCGGCCTGGGTCATGCCGGTGAGGTGGACGTTCTCGCGCAATATCTCGGCTTCGGGCGGGGCGGCGGCGATGAGCAGCGTATCGGAGGCGCGCAGCCGGGCCGAGCGAAGATCCGGACCGGGCACATGCCAGCCACGGCCGATGCCGAGCACGCGGATGTTGAGCCGCGAGAGCATGGGGATTTCATACAGAGCGCGGCCGAGATTGGGATGGGTGGGGCCGACGACGGCTTCATAGATGGTGATGTCGGCCGGGCGGCGCTTGGTGGAGAGATCGACGCCGCCAGCCAGCCCCTGCATGCCGACCTCGAAGCTGGTGCCGGCGGCATAGGCGGCGAGCTCATGGGGGGAGGCGGAGATGACCAGACGGTCCTGAGCCAGAAGCCGCATGTCGGCGAGATCCTTGCGGAAGATCTGGCCGTCGCGCTTGAGGCCGAGCACCTTGGCGCGGTCGGGCTTGAGGGCGCCGATATCACCGATGCGGCGGCCGATCATCTCCGAGCGCGGCAGGACCAGCAGCTCGGAGAGGCAGACGCGGGCCTTGTCTTCTTCCGGAGAGGTGTCGGGTCTGTCGGGGAGCAGGCGCGGGCCGAGGAGGAGCAGAAGGGCGGTGCCGGCGAGCGCGGCGACAACGCCGACGCCGGTGATCTCGAAGATGCCGAAGGCGCGCTGGCCAAGGCTGCGGGCGACGCCGTCGACGAGCAGGTTGGTCGAGGTGCCAACGAGCGTGAGGGTGCCGCCCATGATGGCGAGATAGGAGAGCGGGATGAGCAGGCGGGTGGCGGCGATGCCGACGACGCGCGACAGGCGCTGGACGACCGGGATCAGCACCATGACCACAGGGGTGTTGTTGACCACCGCGGCGGTGAAGAGGGCGCCGCCAAAGACTTCGGTGAGCACGCGCTTGGGCTGCTTGTCGGCGCGGCGCAGCAGCACGGCCATGACCGCCTCGATGACCCCGGTGCGGACCAGCGCGCCCGAAAGGATGAACAGCGCGGCGATGGCGACGGGGGCGGCGTTGGACAAGACGCTGCGCACATCATCTACGGTGACGAAGCCAGCCAGCAGGACGAGGGCGAGGCCGGCGACGCCGACGACGACGGGGGGGAAACGCTCGGAGATGAAGGCGGCGAACAGGCCGACGAGCAGCACCAGCCCGGTGGCGGCGCTATATTCGGCGATGAAGCTGGTGACGGTTTCGATCATGCCTCTCCAGCAGGGTGGCGGCGACCTGCCCCCTGCCCTGCCTGCCCCTGAGTATCGCCAAAGCAGCGACCGCGCTACTGGGCTGTGGAGTCTTTCGGGGCGAGGCTGCCGTCGGGGCGACTTTCGAGTATCGTGACGACATTGAAACGCTTGCGCAATTCGCCGAGCCGCGTCGGCAGGCTTGCGGGCGGATGGCGGGTTTCGGTGAACAGGGCGACGGCGCGCAGCCGGCCGCCGTCATCAAGGCCGAAGGTGGTGCGCAGCCGTGTGTCAGGACCGGTCAGGTCATGGTGGATGCGGTAGGAGGGCGGGCCGTCCGCGCTGGTGCGGGCGGTGAGGATGGCGGCGCTGGGGCTGACGGGGCGGAGGATGAGCGACTGGCCCGGCGCAAGCGGGGTGAGGCTGACCGCCCCGCTGGCGTCGAGCATCTGGCCGGTGGCGCGGCGCTGGACCTCGATGCTTTCGCCTTTGCCAAGCGGGCGGCCGGCGAGCGCCTCGGCCGTCGGCGAGGCGGGGTAGAAGCGGTGTTCGGTCTCCTCAAAGCGGGTGCCGTTCAGGCGGACCTCGGTGAGGCTCGCATAGGGCGGGGATTTGGCCGTGCCATCAGGCGCGATATAGATGTTTTCGCCTTCCCACAGGCCAGCGCTGGCCTGCCAGAAGGGCAGCGCCTCAAGGCTGGCGGCGGTGGCGAGTGGCGGCGGGACGAGCTGGTGATCCTGCGCGCCGGAGACGAAGGCGGCGATGTCGGCGGCGAGACGGTCGGGGGTCTCGACTTGGGGATAATGACCGGCGTCTTCATATTTTTCAATGCGGTGAGGTGCATTCTTGAGCCAGTGAGCGAAGGCTTCGGCTTCGAGATGTGAAAGCGTGATGCTCTTCTTGCCCCAGAGAATGAGGGTGGGGGCGCGGACCTGGGCGAGGACGGACTGGGGGTCGCCAGTGCTGAAGGTCTGCATGAACAGCCGGGCTTCGCGGCGCTGGCCCTCGCGGCGGTTGAGATCATGGACCTGGGTGATGAATTCGGGGGTGAGCCGGGCCGGGTCGGCGAAGTTTTCGGTGAGGCTTTTCGCCCAGAAGGCGCGGCTGCCGGGCGCGGGATCATCGGGGCTGCGGGGGCGCTGGCGCAGCGGGTCGGTGGCGGCGGTGCGCGGCAGGCCGGCGGCGTTGACGAGGATGAGGCGGGCGATGCGGTCTGGGTGGGTGGCGGCGAGGCGGAAGGCGACGATGCCGCCTGATGAGGTGCCGACGAGATGGACGCGGGGGATTTCGAGGGCATCGAGCAGGCCGAGCGTCAGAGGCTCGAAGGCGCGGATGTCGAAGGCCGTGTCGGGGGCCGGGCCGGAGAGGCCGAGGGTAGGGAAATCGAGCCGGATGACGCGGTGGGTGGCCGCGAGGCGGCGGGCGACGGCCTGCCATGAGGAGAGGCCCATATAGGAGGCGTTGAGCAGGACAATGGGCGGGGCTGTGCTGTCTTTGGGGCCTTCATCGACATAATGGAGGCGCACCCCGTTCACCATCATGTCGCGCGAGCCGGGCTCGGCATAGGCGGTGCGCAGGGCGTCGAGCGAGAGGCTTTGCGAAAGGGCTGGCGCTGCTGCTATGAGCAGCAGCGCCAGCAGGGGGAAGAGGCGGGACATCAGAAGTTGACGCGGGCGGCGACCCCGACTTCGCGCCGGTCCTGCGGCTGGACGACGGCACCCTGGCGATTGAAGAAATTGGGAATGAGCGAGAAATCGAGCAGGCGGCGGCCGGTGCGCCAGCCGCCCTGATCGAGGCAATTGTCGCAATAGACTTCGAGCGTGAGGCTATCCTGCTTCACGAAGCTGAGGCGGCCGTTCAAGAGCACATAATCGGCGATATAGGCGAGGTTGGTCTCGTCGGTGTAGGTCTTGCCCTGATAGAGCAGGTCGGCGAGCAGGCGGACATCCCAATCGGCGCTGAGGGGCTGGGTGATGGTGGTGCCGGCGGTGGCCATGAACTCGGGTGAGCGCGGCAGGCGGTTGCCATCGGCCTTGTAGAGATCGCCGACGATGCCGAACAGCGAATTGAGGCCCGAGTTGCTGAAATCGCGGTAGCGGGCGTCGATATAGCCGAGCGTGCCGCGCACCTGCACGGCGTCGGAGGGCTGGGCGGTGGCCTCAAGCTCGATGCCGCGGATGCGCGAGGAGCCGGCGACGACGGGGAAGAGGAAGCGGGTGCCGCCGGCGTCGGTGGTGATGTTGACATTGGCCTGGGAGAGCATGTTCGACCAGTTCATCGAGTAGGCGGCGAGCGCGATGGTGGCGCGGCCCCCATCAAAGCTGCGCTTCAGGCCGACTTCCCAGCTCTTGAGCAGCTGGGCATCGACCTGATCCTGCACATCGGGCGCGAGGGCGGTGACCTGCTCGCGCTCAGTCTCGGAGAGTGTGGCGAGGATGGCGTTGCTGTCACCGGGCAGGGCGCCGACCGAATAGCTGGCGTAGAGAGTGGTGTTGTTGTCGGGGCGCGCGGTGAGGATGATGCGCGGCAGAAAGTTGTTGTAAGTCTGGGTGGGGAGCTGCGTTGTGGTGAGGCCGAAGACGCCCCCGCGCGGTGTGACCTTGTCGATCTGGTAGCGGCCCTCGGCGGACAGCATCAGCCAGTCGGTGATGTCATATTCGGCCGAACCGAAGAAGCCGAGCGTGTTGATGGAATTGCCGGCGATATTGCCGCGACCGACATCGCGGTTGCCGAACAGGCTGGTGAAGACGCCGATGCCGCCGTCGATGGTGCCATCCTGCGTCTGGTCATAATAGCTGACGCCGCCGAGCAGGCGCAGCTTGCCGAAATCGCCCGAGAGCCGGCCTTCGAGCGTGTAGCTGCGCAGGCGGAGGAAGCTCTTGAGCGCCCAGCCAAAGGCGTCGGTATAGTCTCCGTCGCGGATCTGGGTGGTCTTGCGGCTGTTGTAGCCGCCGAGCAGCGCGAGGTTGATGGTGTCGGAAAGCTCGAAATCAGCGGTGAGCGAGTAGATGCGCCAGTCGGAGCGGAGGCCGAAGCGGTCGAGATCCGGCGTGCCGGTGTCGGGCACGCCGAGGCTGTTGCCGAGGATGACATCGGCGAGATCGAGCGCGGGCAGCGTGGGTGTGGCGGGCACGGTGTAGAATTCGGTGTTGCTGGTGACCGGCACGATCGGCACGGGACCGCGCTGATAGGGCTGGCGCAGCGTGGTGGCGAAGGCCGGGTTGCGCTGGGTCTTGACCGTGATGGGGGTGCCGATGGGGAGGTTGCCGACCTGACCATAGGGGACATAGGTGGCTGACGCCGCGCCGTCATCATCCCAGCCGAAGGTGGCGCGGGCCTTGATGCGGATGGTTTCGGTGGGTTTGAACATGACCGTGGCGTTGAGCATGTCAGTGCGCTCGGCGCCGAGTTCGCCGCCGTCCGTGGCGGTGAACATGGCCCCCTTGTTGACGCGCGAGCCGCTGATGCGGGCGGTGATGCCGGGCGCGATGCCGCCTTCGATGGCGGCGGAGAGATTGTAGCTGTCGAAATTGGGGCTGTATTCGCCGGCGAACTGGCCGCCCAGATCTTCGGACGGATCACGGGTGATGAGATTGACGGCGCCGCCGAAGGTGCCGCGGCCGAAATAGGCGGCCTGCGGGCCCTTGATGATCTCGATGCGCTCGATGTCACCAAAGCCGACCGACTGGGCGCCGCCGAGCACGAGCACACCGTCGACGAGGAAGGCGCCGGTCTGGTTGGAGGGGGTGGAGATGTTGACGTCCATGCCGCGGAAGCGGACCGCGCTGTTGTAGCGGCCGGGCTGGGAATTGCCGAGATTCTGGAAATTGAGGCCCGGTGTGCGCTCGGAAATCTGCTGGAGATTGTCGATGCCGGCCTGGGCAATGGTCTCCTTGGTGAAGGCCTGGATGGAGACGGGGATGTCGATGAGGCGCTCGTCGCGCTTGCGGGCGGTGACGATGATCTCGGCCGCCGACGTGGCCCCTTCGGCGCTGGCGACGGTCTGGGCCGATGTCTGGGTGGCGGCGGCGAGTGTGGCGGCGCTGGCGAGCCAGCCGAGGCGATGGATATTGCGGCGCGTCATGATCTTATCCCCCGGTATGGCCGCCTTTTGGGTGGGGCGGCGCTGCTTGTCGATTCGGCGGCCGGTGCTGTGGCAGCGCCGCCTCGCCGCATTGTTTTCAGCATTGTGACAGCACCCTCCACTGGACTTTCACGGGTTGACCTGTTTTCATTCATGAATGGCATCCACGCCCGGTCCTTTTTTCGCCAGTGCCGCTGACGAAGCGCGAAATGCAGCTTTGGCTGCGGCGGCGCCGCATGAGGAGGCGGAGGCGCTGGCGCGGCGCAATGGGCGGTTGCTGTGGCTGATCTTCTGGCTGGCGCTGCCGCTGTTCATTGGGCTGCTGCTGGGCTGGTCGCAGGCGGGCAGCGCCAAGCAGCTCGGCCGTTTTGATGCACTGCTGTTCGTGCTGTCGGGGGTGCTGCCGAGCTGGTGGCTTTATGGGCTGATCGGCGGCGCGCTGAAACGGCTCTGGCCGGCGCTGGCCCGCCCTGCCCTGCTGCTGCTGGCGCCGACGATGTCCTCCTTCCTGCTGGAGCCGCTCTATATCGGGCGCAAGATGCTGTTCGGCTTGCCGCATGGCAACATGCGCTATGAGCAATTTGGCGAGCCGTTGGCGACGATATTGCCGTTTCTTCAGGGCAACCTTTTGGGAATCATCAACTTTCCTGTGATGGGCCTGTTCTTTTTCCTGATGTTTCGTTTCGATGTCTTGTGCTGGCCGGGGTCGGCGCGGGTCGCGGCACCGGCTTCGGACATGGGCGCAGCGCGGCTGCCTGCGATGGCGGACACGGGGGTTTTCGGGCGGTTGCCGGCGCGGATCGGGCGCGATGTGCAGGTGCTGGTGGCGGCCGAACATTATCTCAGGGTGGTGACGGCGGCGGGTGAGGCGATGGTGCTTTATCGGCTGGGCGATGCCATTCGCGACATGGCGGCCGCCGGCATCGACGGGGTGCAGGTGCATCGCAGCTACTGGATTGCGACTGCGGCGATTGCCGGGCACCGGCGCGAGGGCAGCCGGCTGACGCTGGAAACGCCGGGCGGGCTATCGGTTCCGGTCAGCCGCTCCTACCGGCAGGCGCTGAAGGCCAGAACCGGGCTCTGATTTGCCAAAATCGATGGGCTGGGGCAGCGTCGGGGACATTGGTTTTCCCGCGATGAAAGGGGTTTTGTGATGCTTTCCCGTCGGTTTTTTCTGGGGGCTGCGGCGGCTTTTGCCACGCCGCTCAGGGCGCAGGCGCGCCGGACGGACTTTGACCTGATCGTGATCGGGGCTGGCCTTTCGGGGCTGAATGCGGCGCTGACGGCCGAGGCGCAGGGTGCGCGGGTGCTGGTGCTGGAGGCGCGCGAGCGGATTGGCGGGCGCATGTTCACGCTCGACAATGTGCCGGGGCGGCCCGAGGCAGGGGCCAATACCTTCGCCGATGGCTATGGTGCGGCGCTGAGCGCGGCCGCCGCGGCGGGGGTGGAGATGGAGGATATCACGCCGATGTTGCGGCGCAGCCCGCCGCAGCTGCTGGTGGTGAACGGCCAGACGATCAGCCGGGAGGCCTGGCCGACGCATCCGGACAATCCGTTGCCGCCGGCGTTTCGGCAATATTTTCCCTATGAGGCGGGGCTGCGGGCGGTGGCCGATCATCCGATGGTGGCGAACCTGGAAGCCTGGATCGACCCGGCCGACCCGACGCCCGATGGCTCGGTGGCGCAGTGGCTGGCGGGCAAGGGCTTTTCAGACGCCGCGATCCGGCTCGCTTGGGATACCTCGCCGGCCTATGGCAATTCGGCCGCCGAAGCGTCGATCCTGCACATCGGCTTCATTCAGGGCTGGCTGGCGCGGCAGCGGACCATGGGCAGCAGCCAATATGCGGTGAAGGGCGGCAACCAGCGGCTGCCGGAAGGGCTGTCGGCGAGGCTTTCAGAGCCGGTGCAGCTGGGTGAGCCGGTTTTGGCAGTGAACCAGACGGCGGGCGGGGTGACGGTGCGCACGGCGCGCGGGCGGACACTGAGCGCTGAGCGGGTGATCGTATCGGCGCCGCTGCCGGCGCTGAGGGGGATTGCCTTTGATCCGCCGCTGCCGCCGGCCAAGGCGGCGGCTGTGGCAACGCTTGGCTATCAGGCGATCTCGATCGTGTTCGTGACCGCGCGGAGACCCTTCTGGCTGGAGGACGGCGAGAGCCCCGGCATGTGGACCAATGGAGACGCGGGCTGGGTGTTGGCGGCGCCCTTTGGCGAGGACCCGAAGCAGCCGATCAATGGCTTTGCCGTGCATGGGCGCGGCGCGCTGGCGCGGCGCTGGCGGGCGATGGGGGCGGACGGCGCGATGGCGAGCACGGTGGCGGCGATCGAGGCGCTGCGGCCGGCGGCGCGCGGGCTGCTGACAGCGCATCACTATCAGGCCTGGATGGAAGACCCCTATGCGGGCGGGGCCTGGGCCATTCATGCACCGGGGCAGCCGCGCACGCTCGGCCCGGAGCTGGCGACGCCCTTTGGCCGGCTGTTCTTTGCCGGCGAGCATTGCTCGCCCGATCAGCGCGGCATGGAGGCGGCGGCGAGCAGCGGGGTGTTGAGCGCGATCGCGGCGCTGGGCTGAGCTTCAGCCGGAGAGGCGCGCTGCCGGCGTGGCGACGAGCTGGAGCCCGTGGCTGGCGATGAAGGGCGACAGCGCCGTCAGCAGCCGCTCGGCGTCGGGCTCGGCGATGGTGGCGACAAACAGCTGCTTGGCGGTGGTGCCGGTGACTTCATCACGGCGCCAGCGGCCTTCGGCGGCAAGCCCGCCCAGCGTGCTGATCAGCATGTAGCGCTCGATGCCGGCGGCTTCGGCAAGCGCGGTGATGCGCGGCACCAGCGGCCCGTCGAGCAGGATTTCGATGCGGATTTGGGAGAAGGTGAGCATGAAAGCTCCTCAGGCCAGGGCCAGCGCGAGGCTGGTGTAGAGCGCGATGCCGATGATGATATTGAACGGAAAGGTGATGCCAAGGCTCATTGTGAGATAGCGGCCGGGATCGGCGGCCGGAAGCGCGAGGCGCATGGCGGCGGGCACGGCGATGTAGGAGGCCGAGGCGGCAAGGATGCCGAACTCCGCTGCTGTGCCCGGCGCGAAGCCGAGAGCTGTGGCGATGCTCACGCCGATGGCCCCCTGGACGAGTGGCAGCGCCACGCCAAGCGCCGCCAGCGCGGGGGTGAGCAGACGGGCGTCGATGAGGCGGCGGGCGGCGACCAGCCCCATGTCGAGAAGGAACAGGCAGAGCGCGCCCTTGAACAGCCCGTCGAACAGCGGCGCGATGGGCTTGAAGCCGGCATCGCCGATGATCATGCCGATGACGAAGCTGCCGGCCAGCAGAACCACCGAGCCATTGACCAGCACTTCGCGCAGCAGATCAGAGAGCGGCGAGCCGGGGCTTTCAGGGCCGCGCGCGCGGTTGGCGAGCAGCAGCGCCGAGACGATGGCAGGCGTTTCCATGAGCGCGACGACCGCGACCATATAGCCGGCCGGCGCGAGGCCGCGGCCGATCAGGATATCATGGCCGGTGACGAAGGTGACGACGCTGACCGAGCCATAATGGCCGGCGATGGCGGCGGCGTTGACGATATCCTGCCGGCCGATGCGGCGCAGCGCCAGAAAAGCGGGAAAGGGCAGCAGCGCCGACAGGCCCAGCCCCAGAGCCGCGGCTGTGGCCACGGCCGAGCCGAGCCCGACATGAGCCACCTCGACCCCGCCGCGCAGGCCGATGGACATCATCAGGAAGATGGACAGGCCCTTGGCCACGGCATCGGGGACCGCCAGATCGGAGCGGGCAAAGGCGGCGAGCGCGCCCAGCAGGAAGAACAATACGGCCGGGTTGCCCAGCGCCGCGAGCGATTGGTCCATGAAACAGGCCCCGAGAAAGCAAGAGCGCGGCGGATAGGGCAAGCTGCGCCTGGAGACAAGCCGGGGCCTGTCTGTCTGGCCGGTTCTAGCTTGCCGGTGCCTTCATGGCAGCGAGGTCGGCGCGGGTGGCGACGGCGTGAGTGGTGAAGCGGTGAGCGGCTTCGGCGGCTTCGCGGCCGAGGTGCCAGTCGAGGAGCTGCATGCCCTGAGGGAGGGGCGGGATGAGCAGGGCATCGGCCTGTGCCAGCGCATGTTCGACCGCGGCTTCGCTGGCGACGATCATCGAGCGGGACATGATCTCGATGAGACTGGGGAACGGGATGTCGGGCTTGCGGCGGAGCAGCAGGTCGCGGGCGAGCTGGCCGGGGGTGCGGACGTCGCTGTTGCGCGCCGCGATGCGCCAGGGCGCGCCGGGATCGGGCGCCAGCGCGACGACGACATTGGGGCCGGCCTTGGCGGCGCGCATCACCTCGACGGGGAGATTGTCGAGCAGGCCGCCGTCGACAAGGACATCGCCTTCAGCGGTGATGAAGGGCGGCAGGATGGCGGGCAAGGCGCCGGACGCGCGCACCGCCTCCCAGACGGGGCCGCGGCGATGGACATGGACCTGATTGGTGGAGAGGTTGGTGGAGACGGCAAGGAAGTTGAACGGCAGGTCGGCGAGGTCCTTCTCGCCGTAGCGCGCGCGCAGCTGGGCGTCGAACACGCGCGGATCGAGGAAGGAATGGACGGGCACGGTCATCCGCTTCATCGCCCGGTTGGTGACGAACATCTCGTGCATCTGGCCGAGCGTGTCTTCAGCCGAGAGCCCGCTGGCAAGTGCGGCGCCCATGGCAGCGCCGGCGCTGGCGCCGCCGTAGAAATCGATGGGGATGTCGTTTTCAACAAGGGCCTGCATGACGCCGAGATGGGCACAGCCCTGCGCGCCGCCGCCCGCCAGCACGACGCCATTGGCGCGGCCGGCCATGAAGCGGGCGATGCGCTGGACGCCGGCTTCGTCATCAAGGGCGAGGTGATGATGCAGCTTGACCGGGCGGCGGGCGAGCCAGCGGGCCGCGCCGGCGATGGGCTGGCGGCTGTCGGCGCGCCAGAGGATGAGCGCGCGGTTTTCGGGCAGGAAGAGCCCGATGGCATGGTCTTCGAGGGCAGAGCAGGCGATGATGTCGTCGGCGGGGGCGCCGCCCTTTGGGTGAAGGGGCGCGGTGAGCAGCAGGTCATCGGCATTGCGGGCGATGGCGCGGTTCCAGCCATCATGATGGCCAGCGCACATGATGATCCGATCGGCGCTGGCTTCGAGGTCGGCGATCCAGTTGCCGAACGCCTGATTTTCCAGATCCATACCGTGCGGTATCTCATGCTCTCTGACAAGGCGGGTGCGGTCGTGGCGAGCAAGCGCCGAGGCCAGCCGCTCGACGAGGCCCGGCGGGAGCGCGGTGCCGGCGGCGGGCAGCATGGCGATGACGCGGCCGGGCTTTGCCGCCATCGCGCCCCCCTCCCCGAGCGCGCGGGTGGTGCGGGCGAGCCGGCGGGCGACATCGGCGAGAATGCCGTCGGCGATATCGCGGTGGGCGGCCGAGACCTGTTCATAGGCGCTGCGGCTGAGCGCGAAGACGGTGCTGTCGCGCATGGCGCGGACATCCGCGGTGCGGGTGCCGCCGGAGAAGAAGGCGAGCTCGCCAATGGGCTCGCCGGCCTCGATCTCGGCGATGACCGGGCCGCCGGTGCGCTGGACATAGAAGCGGCCGGTGGCGACGAGATAGAGGGTGTCCGCCGGCTCGCCTTCATGGACGAGATAATCGCCGCCCTTGACGCCTTGCAGCGTGGCGGCCTGGCGCAGCGCGGTGCGTGCCGCTGCGCTCAACCGCGCGAATGTCGCGACCTGGGCAAAATCCTGAGCCATGGCCTCCCCGCGCTGCATTTTTGTTTTTCAAGGGTTAGGTGATGGCCGCGAACATGGGAAGCGGCATTTTTGCGAGCCTCAGGGCAGCGCGGAGAGGCCGAGGGTGGCGGCCAGACGCGCGACATCGGCGCGGTGGCAGAGGTCTGTGCCCGGGGTGAGGATGGCGGCGGTGCCGGCGGCGAGGCCGAGGCGCAGGGCCTGGTCGCTGGGCCAGCCATGGGCGAGGCCGAGAAGTCATGGCGGCGACGAAACTGTCCCCGGCGCCGACCGCGCTTTTTGGGCTCACCGGGATGGCCGGCAGGCGGAGGCTGTGCCCGGCTTCGACGAGCAGCGCGCCTGCGTCGCCCATGCTGACGGCGACCGACTGGGCGCAGCCCTTATCGACGATGGCGCGGGCGGCTGCGAGGATGTCGGCGTCGGTTTCGAGCGGGTGGCCGGCGACCTGCGCCAGCTCGGCGAGATTGGGCTTGACCAGACGAATGCCGCCGGCGGCGAGTGCGGCCATGAGCGGGGGACCTGATGTGTCAAGCACCACGGCGATCTGACGGGCGCGGGCGGCCTTGATGATGGCGGCGTAGAAATCATCGGGGAGACCGCGCGGCAGCGAGCCGCTGAGGACCAGCCAGTCGGCTTCAAGGGCGGCGACCTCGGCCAGAACGTCCTCCGCTTCGGCGGCGCTGACCAGCGGGCCTTCGGGGACAAAGCGATATTCATGGCCGGTGCTGTGCTCGGTGATGTTGAGGCTGATGCGTGTGTCACCGGCGATGTCGAGGGCGCGGTGCTGGTGCCCGGCGCGGTCGAGCAGGCCTTGGAGTACCGGGCCGGTGATGCCGCCGGCCAGATAAAGCGCCTCGCAGCCCGCACCGAGGCGGGTCAGCACTTGGGCGACGTTGAGGCCGCCGCCGCCCGGCGCGTGGCGCAGGCTGGTGGTGCGCAGCTTGGCGGTGTGGATGACGGCTTCGGTCTCGCCCGAGGCGTCGATGGCCGGATTGAGGGTGAGCGTGGCGATGCGCGGCACGGGGGGTTCCTGATGGGACGCCCGAGTGTTTCATCCGCCCTTCGGCTTGGCAAGCGGGCTAGGGACAAAGGCTTGGGGCGGCGCGCGGTTATGGTGCTATGCTGCCGCCCGAGCTCATGTTTCGAATCCGCGCCATCGCCATTGATACCGCGCCCGAGAATATGGCGTTTTTGCCGCGTGGCGGCGGCGATTATGGGGCCGAGCGGTTTCTGGCGCTGCGCAAGATTGAGATCAGCCGGGGCGACGCCAGCATTCAGGCGACGCTGGCTGTGCTGGATGACCCGTCCCTGCTGGAGCCGGGGGAGATCGGGCTGGGGGCGCAGGCCTTTCGCCGGCTCGGGCTGGCCGAAGGCAGCGAGGTGGCGGTGGCGCAGGCGCAGCCGCCGGCCAGCCTTGACATGGTGCGCCGCAAGATTGGCGGGGAGACGCTGGCGGCGGGCGAGATCGCGTCGATCATCAATGATATTTCGCGCCATCTCTATTCGCCGATGGAGATTGCGGCCTTTCTGGTGGCCTGTGCCGGCTTCATGAGCACGGCCGAGACGCTTGCGCTGACCCGCGCCATGGCCGAGGTGGGCGCGCGGCTGTGCTGGGAGCAGCCGCTGGTGGTGGACAAGCATTGCATCGGCGGCATTCCGGGCAACCGTACCTCGATGATCGTGGTGCCGATCGTGGCGGCGCACGGCCTGTTCATTCCCAAGACCTCGTCGCGGGCGATCACCTCGCCTTCGGGGACGGCGGACACGATGGAGGTTCTGGCCAATGTCGACCTCTCGCTGGCGCGGATGAACGAGATTGTGGCGCGCGAGAAGGCGGTGCTGGCCTGGGGCGGGCGGGTCAACCTGTCACCGGCGGATGACATATTGATTTCGGTCGAGCGGCCGCTGCGCATCGACACGCCCGACCAGATGGTGGCCTCGATCCTGTCGAAGAAGCTGGCCGCAGGCGTGACGCATCTGGTGCTCGATTTCCCGATGGGGCCGACGGCCAAGGTGCGCAGCAGCAGCGAGGCAGTGCGGCTGCGCAAGCTGTTTGAGCATGTGGCGGGCAGCCTTGGGCTGGTGATCGATGTGGTGATGAGCGATGGCAGTCAGCCTGTGGGGCGCGGGATTGGCCCGGTGCTGGAGGCGCGCGACGTGATGGCGGTGCTGCGCGGCGAGGCGGATGCGCCGGCAGATCTGCGCGACCATGCGCTGCTGCTGGCTGGCCATGTGCTCGATTTTGATCCGGAGCTGCGCGGCGGCCAGGGCCGGGCGCGGGCGGCCGAGCTGCTCGCTTCAGGCGCGGCGCTGGCGGCGATGGAGCGGCTGATGGCGGCGCAGGGACCGCCGCCCGCGGTGGCGACGCTGGGGGCGCTGCATCATGAAGTGTGCGCGCCGCGCGCCGGGCGGGTGAGCGCCATTGATTGCCACCGGATTGCGCGCATTGCCCGGCTGGCCGGCGCGCCGATGGACAAGGGGGCGGGCATCGACCTGTTTTGCAAGGTGGGCGATGTGGTGACGGCCGGGGCGCCGCTTTACCGGATTCATGCCGTGCATGACACGGGCCTCAGCTATGCCCGGGCGATGGCTGATGATGCCAGCGGCTACCGGGTGATGGCATGAGCGCGGTGTTGCACTATTTTCCGGATGGCGAAGGGCCGGGCCGCGCGCTGGCGGACGCGCTGGGGATTGCGGCGCGGCCCATTGCGCTGCGGCATTTTCCCGAGGGCGAGAGCCTGGTGCGGGTGATGGAGCCGGGCCGGCAGGCGCTGGTCTTTCGCACCCTGGATGACCCGAATGTGAAGCTGGTGGAGCTGTTTCTGGCGGCTTCGGCGCTGCGCGATGGCGGCGCGGCGGAGGTGATTCTGGTCGCGCCCTATCTGGGTTATATGCGGCAGGACAAGGCCTTTGCGCCCGGCGAGGCGGTGTCGCAGAAGGTGGTGGGCGCGCTGCTGGCCGACGCGTTCGATGCGCTGGTGACGGTGGACCCGCATCTGCATCGCACGCCGCGGCTTGATCTGGTGGTGCCGGGGTGCCGGGCGGTGAATGTGTCGGGCGCGGGGGTGTTGGCCGGAGCGCTGGCATCGCTGGTGACGCCCGATATGCTGCTGGTGGGGCCGGACGCCGAATCGCGGCCCTGGGCGGCGGCGATTGCCGGGCCGCTGGGGCTGGAGATGCTGGTGGGCGAGAAGGTGCGGCACGGCGACCGCGAGGTGACGCTGGAGATTGAAGGCGCCGCGCGCGCGGCCGGGCGGCCGGTGGTGCTGGTGGATGACATGATTTCGAGCGGGGGCACGCTGATTGCCTGCGCTGATGTGTTGCGCCGGGCGGGGGCGGGGCCGGTGATGGCGGCGGTGACGCATTGCCTGTCAGGGCCGGCGGACCTGGCGCGGCTGGCGGCGGCGGGGATTGCGCCGCTGCTGGCGACCGACAGCGTGGCCGGGCCGGGCGCGCGGATTTCACTGGCGCCGGCGCTGGCGGCTGCCTTGACTCAGGAAAGACTGGCGCCATGAACGCACCGACGATCGGATTTCATGGGGCGGCGGGCACGGTGACCGGCTCGTGCATGGAGATCCGCTTTGGTGGGCGGCGGATTCTGGTGGATTGCGGGCTGTTTCAGGGGCCGCGCACGATCGAGGCGCTGAACTTTGGCCCCCTGCCCTTCAAGCCGGCCGAGATTGACGCGATCATTCTGACCCATGCGCATATCGACCATAGCGGGCTGGTGCCGCGGCTTGTGGCGGAGGGCTTTGCCGGGCGGGTGCATGCCACCCATGCGACGCGCGACCTGCTGCGTCACATGTGGCCGGATTCGGGGCGGATCCATGAGCATGAGGCCGAGCGGCGCAACCGGCGGCCCGACCGCGCCGACGAGCCGCCGGTCGAGCCCATTTATACCGAGGCGGATGCAGTGGCGGCGCTGGATGCGCTGCACCCGCGCGCGCTAGGCGAGTGGTTCGAGCCCGCGCCCGGTTTTCGGGTGCGGCTGTGGAACGCCGGGCATATCCTGGGCTCGGCCTCGGTGGAGTTGGAGGTGGGTGGGGTGCGGCTGCTGGCGTCGGGCGATCTGGGGCCGGAGCACAAGAGCTTTCACCCCGACCCGCAGGCGCCGCACAGGCTTGACCATGTGATTTGCGAGAGCACCTACGGCGACCGGGACCGGGCCGATATCGACAAGGCGGGGCGGCGGCGGTTGCTGGAGGCAGAGATCAAGGCGGCGCTGGGGCGCGGCGGCAATCTGCTGATCCCGGTGTTTGCGCTGGAGCGCACGCAGGAGCTGTTGCTCGATATCGCCACGCTGATTGCCGAGCGGCGGATCGACAAGCCCTATGTGTTCATCGATTCGCCGCTGGCGAGCCGGGCGACCGAGATTTTTGCACAGCACGCGGACGAGCTCGAAGATGTGAGCGGCGGCGAGATCTTCGACAATCCGGCCTTTCATTATGTCGCGAGCGTGGCCGAATCGATGCGGCTCAACAAGGTGAAGGGGGCGATCATCATGGCCGCCTCGGGCATGTGCGAAGGCGGGCGGATCAGGCATCATCTGCGCCATCATCTGGGCAGCCGCCAGTCGACGGTGCTGTTTGTGGGCTATCAGGCCGGTGGCACGCTGGGGCGGACGATTCTGGAAGGCGCGAAGCGGGTGCGGATTTCGGGGCGGGACGTGGTGGTCAGGGCCGAGATCCGCCGACTCGACTGTTATTCGGCGCATGCCGACAAGGCGTCGCTGCTCGACTGGATCAAGGGGCGCGCGCCGATTGCGGGCAGCCTGTTCCTGAGCCACGGCGAGGCGGCGGGGCGCGCGGCGCTGAAGGCGGCGGCCGAAGAGCGGCATCTGGCAAGCCATGTGCTGCTGCCGCTGATCGGCGAGGCTTATGCCCTGCCGGCGGGCGCGCCGGCCAGGCGGCTGCAGACCGGGCGCGAGGACATTCTGGCGGCGCTTGAGGGGGATTGGCAGAATGACTATGCCGATTTTGCCACCGCCCTGAAGGCGCGGCTGCGGGCGATTGACGATGCAGCAGCGCGGCGCGAGGCGCTGGCGCGGATGAGCGCCATATTGGAAAGCTACAAGCGGGCCAGACACTGAGGACCGGGATGTTGAGGTGATGGCCCTGAAGGATCCGCACGCGCTGAGCGCTGAGGATTGTCTGGCGGCGCTGGACAGTGGGCCTGACGGGCTGGGCGCGGACGAAGCGGCGCGGCGGCTTGCGGCAGAGGGGCCGAACCGGCTGCCCGAGACGGCGGTGCACGGGCCATTCCGGCGGTTTCTGGCGCAGTTCGGGAATGTGCTGATCTTTGTGCTGCTGGCGGCGGCGGCGGTGACGGCGCTGCTGGGCCATTGGATCGATACCGGGGTGATTTTGGCCGTGGTGCTGGTCAATGCGGCGATCGGCGTTGTGCAAGAGGGCAAGGCGGAGGCGGCGATGCGCGCCATTCGCGCCCTGCTGGCGCCGCAGGCCACGGTGATCCGCGCTGGCTTGCGGCTGCGTGTTGACGGGGCCGGGCTGGTGCGGGGCGATGTGGTTGTGCTGGAGGCCGGTGACAAGGTGCCGGCCGACCTGCGGATCATCGAGGCGAATGCGCTGGCCGCGCAGGAGGCGATCCTGACCGGCGAGTCGGTGCCGGTGGAGAAAGGCAGCGCGGCGGTGGCGCGCGAGGCTTTGATTGGCGACCGGGCCTCGATGCTCTGGTCGGGCACGCTGGTGACGCAGGGCACAGTGACCGGGCTGGTGGTGGCGACCGGGGCTGCGACGCAGATCGGACGGATCGGCGGGCTGCTGGCGGGCGTCGAGACGTTGAAGACGCCGCTGGTGCAGCAGATGGACGTGTTTGCGCGCAGGCTTTCGGTGTTGATTCTCGCCGTCTCGGCGCTGCTGCTGGCCTATGGGCATTTCGTCAGCCGGATGGCGTTTGGCGATCTGTTCATGGTCGTTGTCGGGCTGGCGGTGGCGGCTATCCCCGAGGGGCTGCCGGCGGTGATGAGCATCACGCTGGCGATCGGGGCGCAGGCCATGGCGGGCCGCAACGCCATTGTGCGGCGGCTGCCGGCGATTGAAGCGATCGGCTCGGTGTCGGTGATCTGCACCGACAAGACTGGCACGCTGACCAGAAGCGAGATGATGGTGGCCGCCGTCGAGACGCCCGAGGGGCGGTTTCGGGTCGGCGGCGACGGCTATGCGCCCGAGGGGGTGATCACGCCGGCGGGCGACCTCGGCCGGCTCGCCGAGGCGGCGGCGCTTTGCAATGATGCGACGCTGGCCTGCGAGGCCGGCGTATGGGCGGTGACGGGCGACCCGATGGAGGGTGCGCTGCTGGCCTTTGCCGGCAAGGTGGGCGGCGATTTTGCGGGCGAACGCTGCGACGCCGTGCCCTTCGACAGCCGGACGCGGTTCATGGCCGTGCTCTGCGCGCGTGGCGGCGGGCGGACCCTGTTTGTGAAAGGCGCGCCCGAGCGCGTGCTGGCGATGTGCGGCGACGTGGATGTGGCCGACTGGACGGCGCGGGCGGATGCGATGGCCAGCCGCGGGCTGCGGGTGCTGGCGCTGGCGGCGCGGGACGGCGACGGCCCGAAGATCAAACAAGAGGCGCTGGAGGGCGGGCTTCGCCTGCTCGGGCTGGTCGGGCTGATCGACCCGCCGCGCCCGGAAGCGGTGGCGGCGGTGGCGGCCTGCCGGGCGGCGGGCATCAGGGTGAAGATGATCACCGGCGACCATGCCGGAACGGCGGCTGCCATTGCCGCCGAGATCGGGCTGGCGACGCCCGACCGGGTGTTGACCGGCCGCGATCTCGATGCGCTGGACGATGCGGCGCTGGCGCGCGAGGTGATGAGGGTTGACGTGTTTGCCCGGACCAGCCCGGAGGACAAGCTGCGGCTGGTCACGGCCTTGCAGGCGCATGGCCTGTCCGTGGCGATGACGGGGGACGGGGTGAATGATGCGCCGGCGCTGAAGCGGGCGGACGTCGGCGTGGCGATGGGACTGAAGGGGTCGGCGGCGACCAGGGAGGCGGCTGATCTGGTGCTGGCGGACGATAATTTTGCCACTATTGCGGCCGCCGTGCGCGAGGGGCGGAGGGTCTATGACAATCTGCAGAAGGTGATCAGCTTCACCCTGCCGACGAGCGCGGGGGAAGCGCTGGTGCTGGTGCTGGCGCTGCTGTCAGGGTTGGCGCTGCCGGTGACGGCGGTGCAGATTCTGTGGGTCAATCTGATCACCGAGGTGACGCTGGGCCTGGCGCTGGCCTTTGAGCCGACCGAGGCGGCGACCATGAAGCGGCCGCCGCGGGCGCGCGATGCGCCGATCCTGTCAGCGACGCTGGTCTGGCATGTGGTATTTGTGTCGCTGCTGTTTCTGGGGGCGGTGTTCGGGGTCTTCCGCTTTGCCATCAGCCTGGGCCATGACCTTGAGGTGGCGCAGACGATGGCGATGAACATGCTGGTGGTGCTGGAGATTTTTCACCTGTTCTTCATCCGCAACATTCATGGCACCTCGCTGACCTGGGCGGCGGTGCGCGGCACGAAGGTGATCTGGGTGGTGGTGATGGTGGTGACGGCGGCGCAATTTGCCGTGACCTATCTGCCGCCGCTGCAGGGGATTTTGGGGACCGAGGCGGTATCGCTTCAGGACGGGCTGCTGATCGTGGCCGTTGGTGCGCTGTTCTTCGCGCTGCTGGAGGCCGAGAAGCACATCCGGCTCATGATGCGGGAGAGGCGCCGAGGACGGCGTTGACCCCGTCGGCGATGGCCAGCTCTTCGTCGGTGGGGATGACGAGGACGGCGAGGCGCGAGGCCGGGGCGGCGATGTCGAGGGCGCCGGCGGCGTTGGCGGCCTCGTCGATGACGGCGCCGAGCCAGGCGGCCCCCTGCCCCACTCGCTGGCGGATTTCGGGGGCGTTTTCGCCCACGCCTGCGGTGAAGACCAACGTGTCGAGGCCGCCGAGCGCGGCGGCGAGCGCGCCGATGTGGCGGGTGATGCTGGCGATGAACAGGTCGATGGCCTCGGCTGCGGCGGGACTGTCACTGGTGAGCAGCGTCTGCATGTCGGCCGACAGGCCGGAGACGCCGAGCAGGCCGGAACGATTGTAGAGCAGATCGCTGAGCGCGGCGCTGTCCATGCCGCCGCTGTCGAGCAGGTGGAGCAGGACGCCGGGATCGATGGCGCCGCAGCGGCTGCCCATGACCAGACCGTCGAGGGCGGAAAAGCCCATGGTGGTGGCGACGCTCGCGCCGTTCTTCATGGCGCAGAGGCTGGCGCCGCTGCCGAGATGGGCGACGATGGCGCGGCCGCCGGCCTCGGGGCCATGGAGCGCGCGCAGGCGCCCGGCGATATGGGCATAGGACAGGCCGTGAAAGCCATAGGCGATGATGCCGGCGTCGCTGAGCGCGCGCGGCAGGGCGTAAAGCTTGTCGAGGCGGGGGCGGGCGGCGTGGAAGGCGGTGTCGAAGCAGCCCACCTGCGCCGCTCCGAGGAGCCGGGCCATGGTGAAGCGGACGATGGCGAGATTGTGCGGCTGATGCAGGGGGGCAAGCGGCACCAGGGTTTCGAGCTGGGCAAGCACGCTGTCATCGAGCCGGGCGGGCGCGGAGAATTGCGCGCCGCCATGGACAATGCGGTGGCCGACGGCGACCACGCCTTCGAGCAGCCTTTCGGCGGCGAGCGTATCGAGGACATGGGCGGCTGCGGCCGGCAGATCAGCGGCGGCAACGGACCGGGTTTCGGGCGGCGCGCTGCCGAGGCGGAGCGCGAGCCGGGGCTCGGTTCCGATGCGCGAGAGATTGCCGCTGGCGAGGCGGGCATCGCCCTCGAAGACGGCGAACTTGAGGCTCGACGAGCCGGCGTTGAGGACCAGCAGGCGCGGGCTCATTGCGGCGGCTTCAGCCTCTTGTGGCGCGCCAGCAGCAGCGCGGCGGCGCATGACGCGAGTCTGGTTGCCTCATCGTCGGCGCGGCTGGTGAGCACGATCGGCACGCGCGCGCCGACGACGATGCCGGCCGAGAGCGCGCCGGAGAAATAGGTGAGCTGCTTGGCGAGCATGTTGCCGGCCTCGATATCGGGCGCGATCAGCACATCGGCGCGGCCGGCGACCTCGGAGACGATGTGCTTGGCGGCCTTGGCGTCGGGCGAAATGGCATTGTCGAAGGCCAGCGGACCATCGACGGTGGCGCCGACGATCTGGCCGCGCTGCGCCATCTTGGACAGCGCTGCGGCATCGATGGTGGCCGGCATGGCGGGATGCACCGTCTCGACTGCGGCAAGCACGGCGACGCCCGGGGCCTCGATGCCGAGTGCCAGCGCGCAGTCGATGGCATTCTGGACGATGTCCTTCTTGGTGGCGAGATCAGGCGCGATGTTGATCGCGGCATCGGAGACCAGCAGCAGGCGTGGATAATCGGGCACTTCGAAGATGAAGACATGGCTCATGCGCCGGTCGGTGCGCAGCCCGCTGTCTGCGTTGACGACCGCGGCAAGCAGCTCGTCGGTGTGCAGGCTGCCCTTCATGACGGCCGCCACGCGCCCGGCACGGACAAGGCGGCAGGCTTCGTCGGCGGCGGCGTGGCTGTGTTCGACGGCGACCAGCTCGAAGGGCGTGATGTCGAGGCCGGCTTCTTCAGCGGCGGCGCGGATCTTGATTTCGGGGCCGACGAGCACCGGCAGGATCAGGCCGGCGCGGGCGGCCTCAAGGGCGCCGCCGAGTGCATGGGCGTCACAGGGGTGGACGATGGCGGTCGGGACCGGGTCCGGAGCGGCCGCGCGGGCGATGATGTCGGCGATGCGGCGGGGCGGCGTGCTCATGGCGATGAGCATATCATCAGAAAGCGGCTGCGGGGGAGACGATCCCTCGCAGCCGCATTCATTTGCCGGCCTGGCAGGTGAGGCTCAGTAGCCCAGTGCGCCTTCGGCCGCGAGCTTCTGGCCTTCGTCGCTGGCGAGGAAGCGGGCCTGTTCGCCGACATAGGCGCGCACGGCTTCGATCTCGTCCTGCGAGAACCATTTGGCGAAGCTGACCATGCCTTGGTCGCGCAGGATGCCGCCGTGCACGACTTCGGACCAGAGGGTCTTGTCGGCGAGCGCCGAGGCGCGGCGCAGATCGGGGACGAGGCCGGACGACCGCGCGCCGCCGCCGTGGCAGATGCCGCAATTGCCTTCGTAGATGTCCTTGCCCATGGCGATCTGCTGGGCGGTGAAGGTCTCGCTTGGCGGGTTCGGCGGCGCCAGCTCGGGCGAAACGTATTTGGGCAGCGTTTCGGTGCCGCCCAGCTTGAAGACCAGCATGCGGCCATTGGGCTGGATGCGCTGCGGACCATCGGGAAGCCCGCCGGCCATGCCCCAGGCGCCGCCATAGCCGACCGAGACGGCGACATATTGCGTGTCACCGACCATGTAGCTGACCGGGCCGGCGCCGATGCCGCTCGGGGCGTCGAACGACCAGAGCCGCTTGCCGTTGGTGGCATCAAAGGCCTGGAACTTGCCCCGGGCATTGCCCTGGAACACGAGGTTGCCGGCGGTGGCCAGCGCGCCGCCGTTCCACGGGCCGTCATACTGGACGCGCCAGGCTTCCTTCTGCTTGACCGGATCCCAGGCGACCAGCTGGCCCTTGAGCAGGGCCCGCGTCGCGCGGGTGGCTTCGAGGCTGTTGGTGGGGGCATTGAGTGCCCAGGCGACCGCGAGGTTCCAGGCGCCGGGCTTATGGTTGTAGCCGGTGTCGGTCTGATAGGCGCCGGGGATTTCCTGTGCGGGCAGATAGACCAGCCCGGTCTTGGGGCTGAAGGCCATCGGATGCCAGTTGTGCGCGCCCAGCGCCGAGGGCGAGACCAGCGCGGTGGTCTTGTCCGGATAGCGCTGCCCGGCGACTTCGATGGGCCGGCCGGTCTTCATGTCGACGCCGCTGGTCCAGGTTTGCGGGACAAAGCCTTCGGCCGAGATCAGCTTGCCGGTTTCCCGGTCGACGACGTAGAAGAAGCCGTTCTTGGGTGCCTGCATCAGCACCTTGCGCGGCTTGCCGTCGATGGGCAGCGTGGCGAGCATGATCGGCTGGGTCTGGGTGAAGTCCCAAGTGTCCCCGGGTGTGCCCTGATAGTGCCAGAGATATTCGCCGGTGTTGGGGTTGAGCGCCACGACCGACGAGAGGAAGAGATTGTCGCCCTTGCCGTTGGAGCGGATCTGGTGGTTCCAGGGGCTGCCGTTGCCGACGCCGATGTAGAGCTGGTCGAGCTCCTGATCATAGACGATGGCATCCCAGACGGTGCCGCCGCCGCCGGCTTCCCAGAACTTGCCGTCCCAGGTCGGGTCGGCCATGGCCTTGAGGATGGCATCGGAGACTTCGCCGTCCGGGCCCTTCGCCGGGTCACCGGGGACGGTGTAGAAACGCCAGAGCTTCTTGCCGGTTTCAACGTCATAGGCAGACACATAGCCGCGCACGCCAAGCTCGGCGCCGCCATTGCCGATGATGACCTTGCCCTTGACCACGCGCGGGGCGCCGGTGATCGTGTAGGGCTTGGACTGGTCGAGGGTGACGGTCGACCATTTGACCTTGCCGGTGGCGGCATCGAGCGCGATCAGCCGGCCATCGAGGGCGCCGAGGAACAGCGTGCCGTTCCAGGCGGCAACGCCGCGGTTGACGACATCGCAGCAGGCGGCATGGCCGCGATCCTTGGGGACTTCGGGATCATAGGACCAGAGTTCCTTGCCGGTGACGGCATCGAGGGCGATGACCTTGGACCAGGCGGTGGTGGTGTACATGACGCCGTCGATGACCAGCGGCGTGGCTTCCTGACCGCGGTTGGTGTCATATTCATAGCTCCAGGCGAGGCCGAGCTTGCTGACATTGGCGGTGTTGATCTGGTCGAGATTGGCGAAGCGCTGCTCGGCATAGGTGCCGCCGTGCGTCATCCAGTTGGCCGGCTCGGCGGCGGCACCCATGAGCCGCGCGGCATCGACCTTGGCCATCGGCATGGTGGTGGCTGCATCGCCCTGACCGACGGGCAGCGCCCAAAGCGCCACCGCCATCGCAAGCACACTGGAACCCTTGACAATCCGCATGTTGATCCTCCGCAAATGTTGAAGAATGAGCTGTTGTTATTTTGACCGGAGAATGCGCGAACCACGCGGCGTCGGCAAGCAGCTAATTGTGTGAGGAGACCCGTTTCGATGGCCCCGAAACGGGTCGAAAGGGTCGTCTTCCGATCTTCAGAACGGGCATCAACCTGCTGTTATATTATGAGATTTGTTCGTCCCGTCGATGTTCCATCCGGGCTCTGGATGCCCGGTGGCAGCGACAATCGGGCGCGATTGGCGGTGCTTTGGCAGAAGATGCCAGATTGTTGGCAGATGGCGACGTTGCCCGGCGCGCAGGCACAGGCGACCATGCGCGCGCGGAAGTGTGGGTTGTGTCTTGGCAGTTGCCGGGCGCGGCCGTTTTCAGCCCAGAAGATGAAAGGGGAGATGTCCATGGCCGAGGTGATGGAAAGACAGGCGCAGCAGCAGGCTCAGGATGTGGAGGCCGTTGATGTGCTGATCGTGGGCGCGGGCATTTCGGGGATCGGCAGCGCCTATCACCTGAAGACCCAGTGCCCGGACAAGAGCTTCCTGATGCTGGAGGCGAAGGACGATATCGGCGGCACCTGGCATACTCACCGTTATCCCGGCGCCCGTTCGGACAGCGACCTTTACACCTTTGGCTACCGGTTCAAGCCCTGGGTTGGGCCGCCGATTGCCACGGCCGAGGAGATCAACAAATATCTGCGCGCCGTGGTGGCGGACAATGGTCTGGACAAGGCGATCCGCTTCGGCACCGTGATCACCCGCTGCTCATGGTCGAGCACGGACAAGCGCTGGACCGTGGAGACCCGGACCCGTGACGGCAAGCCGGGGCAGACCTACAGCGCCAATTTTCTGTGGATGTGCCAGGGCTATTACGACCATGAGAACCCCTATCTGCCCAAGTGGCCGGGGATGGAGACTTACAAGGGCCTGCTCGTCCATGCCCAGAAATGGGACGAGACGATCGATTATGCCGGCAAGAAGGTGGTGGTGATCGGATCGGGCGCGACGGCGGCGACGGTGATTCCGGCGATGGCGGACAAGGCTGCACATGTGACCATGCTCCAGCGGTCGCCGACCTATTTCTTCTGCTATCCCAACCGTAGCGACCTCGCTGACAAGCTGCGTGAGATCGGCGTTGATGAGGAGACGGTGCATCGCTGCGTCCGGCTTGATTATCTGGCGTTGGGCAAGGCGCTCGATCGCAGGTCTCGCGAAGAGCCTGACATGGTGTTTGAAGAGCTGAAGGCGATGATCCGGGAATATGCTGGCCCTGACTTTGAGTTTGAGCCGCATTTCACGCCGCGATACCGCCCGTGGCAACAGCGGCTGGCATTCGTTCCTGACGGCGACATGTTCAAGCATATCCGCGCCGGCAAGGTTTCGGCGGTGACCGACACGATCGATCACTTCACGGCCGACGGGATCAAGCTGGCTTCGGGCGAAGAACTGAAGGCCGACATTGTGGTGGCGGCCACCGGCTTCAAGCTGCTGGTGATGGGCGGGATCACGTTCGAGGTCGATGGCAAGGCGGTCGACTGGTCGCAGACGCCGACCTATCGCGGGATGATGTTTGCGGGCGTGCCCAACATGATCTGGGTGTTCGGCTATTTTCGCGCCGCCTGGACCTTGCGGGTCGATCTGGTGGGCGATTTCGTCTGCCGGCTGCTGAAGCAGATGGAGGCGAAGCAGGCCGGCGAGGTCGAGATCGTGGTGCCCGAGGCCCTGGCCGACCAGCCGCTGACGCCGTGGATCGAGGATGACAATTTCAACCCCGGCTATCTGGTGCGCGACATGGACAAGATGCCCAAGCGGCTCGGCGACCTGCCGGAATGGCGGCACACGCAGGATTATTGGCGGGAGGAAGAGCTTCCGGCCATTGATCTGGACGGGCCGGAATTTTCCTATCGCTGAGGATCGCGTAGTCGCGCGTCTGGTTGCGCCGGCGATATTCGAGGGCGCCCATGCCGGCCCAGCGCTTGAAGGCGCGGGAGAAGCTGGAGGGCTCGGCGAAGCCGACGGCAAAGGCGATGCCCTCGACGGTCATGCGGCGGTCCTGCAGCAGGCGGCGGGCGCGGTCGTAGCGCGCCTCGTCGACCATGGCGGAAAAGCGCGTGCCTTCATCAGCGAGGCGGCGGTGGAGCGTGCGTTCCGACATGGCGAAGGCGCGCGCCGCCTCGCTGGCGCTGAGCATGGCACCGTCGCTCTTGCGGAGCAGGTCGGCCAGCCGCTCCTTGAGGGTATCGGGCGCATTGGCGCGGCCGAGCACATGGTCGCAGCGCGCGCAGTAGAGCATCTGCAGATCATTGTCGGCCAGCGGCAGCGGCAGCCGGGCGGCGCCGGGCAGGAAGATCCACTGCGTCTGGTCGGCGTTGAACTCTACCGGACAGGGAAAATAGTGGCGCAGCTCGGCCCAGTTGGGCGGCGGCGGCGCGCTGACGGTGACGCGGGCCAGCGGCAGGTCGCCGCCCATCAGATCGGCAATCAGGGTTCTGACGGCGCCCAGGTCGCGGTGCTGGGTGAAGGCATGAAGATGCGGCAGCTGGTCACCCAATGTGCCGATGAGGGCGCAGGCACCATTGGGGGCGATTTCGAGACGGTAGTCGATCAGCGAATAGGTGAGCGACTGGTAGCGGCAGGCGATGCGCAGCGCCTCGCCGAGCGTCTGCGCGGTCATCATGGCGAGGCCCATGGCGCCATATTTGATCGCCCGGTAGCGCAGGCCGACATTGAACCAGAGCTGGGCGTGTTCGCCGTGCAGTCGGCGAAGCCCTGCTGGAGCATGATCTCTTCCTTGGCGAGCAGCTCCGTGGACCGATCGTCGAGCAGCACGGGCCGGATGGAATTGCTGCGGCAGAAGCTTTCCCAATCGACCTTGAACTCACTGACCAGCGCGCTTCGCATGATGCGCGCGCTGAGGTCAGGCAGCGACGCATAAAGTGCATTGGTGTCCATGATGCTACCCTCCCCGATAAGTGTGTTATATTTGCCCTAGCGCTAACGAGGGTTGGCCGCTTGTGTCAATAAGTTGGCAGATTGCGTCATGGCGCAATCATTGGAAAGCCAGCACGATGGGTGAATAAATAAATAATATAACAGGGGGGAAATCGATGATTTCCATAAACTTACCGCAGCAGCGCCGGCTGCTTCACAAGGCAGTGTTGCACGTATGACACAGTCTTTGTCGACGTGCGTTCGTGGCGTGGGGCGCGCTGCCATGGTTATCGGAACAAGGAATGCGAGACATGGGTGAACCCTTTGTGCTGCCTGAAACCGCAGCTGTGTTGGCTGGCCTTGCCGCGCAGGAGGGGCCGCATCTGGCTGACATGACGGCCGAAGAGATGCGCGCCACCTATCTGCAGCTGGGCGCGCTGTTCGATGTGCCGGTCGAGGCCGGGGTGCGGACGCGCGACTTCAGCCATGGCGGCGTTCGGCTGCGGGCCTATTTTCCGGGCGCGGCTGCGGCTGGTCCGGTCATTCTCTACATGCACGGCGGCGGCTGGGTGATCGGCGACCTTGATACCCATTCGCCGGTCTGTTCGCTGATTGCCGCCCAGACGGGCTTGCGCGTGGTGGCGGTCGACTATCGGCTGGCGCCGGAGCATCCTTATCCGGCCGCGCATGACGACTGCATGGCAGCGGCGCATTTCGTGGCGGGCGGCCCGGACGAGCTGGAAGCGCCGGTGACGGGCCTGGCTGTGGCCGGGGACAGCGCCGGCGGCAATCTGGCGCTTTATGTCGCCAGCGAGATGCCGGCGGGCGCGGTGTCGGCGCAGCTGCTGATCTATCCGCTGGTGGATTGCACCAGCCCGGAGGGCGGCTCCTACAAGGACTTTGCCGAGGGCTTTGTGCTCGACCGCAAGCTGATGGACCGGTTCATCGACGATTATCTGCCCAACGCCGCCGATGCGGGCGGCAAGGCGGCATCGCCGCTGCTGCATCCGCTGCCGGCGAGCCTGCCGCCAGCGGTGATCGTGACCGCCGGGCTCGACCCGCTGCGCGATCAGGGCCGGGCGCTGGCAGGTGCTGTGGCGGCGCTGGGCGTGGAGACGCATTTCATCGAGGCGGCCGGGCTGATCCATGGCATGGCAACGATGCGGGCGTCGTTTCCGACCGCTGACACGATCATCCGCAAGGCGGTCGCGCTGTTTGCAGGCGCGATCAAGGGATGATCGGCAAGACCAATCAACACAAGGCGTTCGGCTTTCGAAGCGCCATCACGAGAGTTTTTGGGGAGAGCAACATGAAGACAATGCTGAGGACTTTTCTGACTGCCTCGACCGCGCTGGGCGCTGTCGGGTTTGCGCAACCGGTGCTGGCGGCTGACGACCAGGAGCAGATGGCTGCCGCCGAGATCGTGGTCACCGCCAACAAGCGCGCGCAGAACCTGAGCAAGGTCGGCGCCAGCGTCGCGGCGTTTGACGCCTCGATGCTGCAGGACCGCAATATCGTGCGGGTTGAAGAACTGGCCGCCACAGTGCCGAGCCTGGCGCTGGCGCCTTCGACGCACGGCACGCCGGTGTGGACGCTGCGCGGCGTCGGCTTCAACGCCGACTCGCTCGGTGTTTATCCGGCGGTCAGCCTGTCGATGGACCAGGCCCCGATGTCTTTCCCGGTTCTGTCGGGCCGCTCCATGTATGACCTTGAGCGTGTCGAGGTGCTGAAGGGCCCGCAGGGCACGCTGTTCGGCCAGAACTCGACGGGTGGCGCGATCAACTTCATCGCCAACAAGCCGACCGACGAGCTGGAGGCCGGCTTCAACCTCAACTATGGCCGCTTCAACGAGATCAATGGTACGGCCTTTATCAGCGGGCCGATCAGCGACACGATTGGCATGCGCCTCGCTATTGATGCCGGCCACCGCGACGACTGGCAGTATAGCTTCACCCGGCCCGACACCAATGGCCAGCAGGACTATATCGCCGCGCGCCTCATCACCGTGTGGGAGCCGACCGACAAGCTGAAGTTCGAGCTGAACATCAACGGCTCGGTGGACCGTTCGCAGCCGCAGGCGCTGCAGATCATCGCCTCGCTTCCCTCGAACCCGGCCGCACCCTTTGTGGAAGAGTTGACAACGCCATTGACGCCGCGCGACCTGCGCGCCGCCGACTGGTCGACCACAGGGCGCGTGGGCAATGAGTTTCAGGACCCGACGGCAAACCCCGACCCGCGCGGCAATCGCCGGCTGTTTCAGGCCTTTCTGCGCGCCGATTATGAGATTTCGGACAGCATTGACCTGACCTCGATCACCACCTTCAACACGCTCAGCCAGCAGATGTCGTTCGACCTTGATGGCTCGCGGTTCGAGCTGGTCGATAACCCGCGCGACAACGGCCGGATTTTCGACTTCAGCCAGGAAGTCCGGCTTTCGAACGCAGCGTCTGGGGCGCAGTTCCGCTGGACCGTGGGTGCGACCTACAATTACAGTGAAGTCGATCAGGAGCAGGACATCACCTATGGTGCCAACTCGCTGGCGAGTGCTGCCAACAACAACATCTTCATCAGCACGATCGAGAATTCGGGCGTGATGAACAACTATGCCGTGTTCGCGAGCGGCGAATATGATGTGACCGACCAGATCACGCTGAAGGGCGGCATCCGCTACACGAACACCAGCAACGACAATTCGATGTGCAACACCGACCTGGTGCCCAGCCAGAATGTGCAGGAGCTGTTCACCCTGTTGGGCCAGCTTCTCGCCAATCAGACCGTTCCGCTCGCGCCGGGCGACTGCTATTCGCTCAACGAGGACAATGTCCCGATCGGCACCGGCGGCGTTCCCGGCGGGCCGCTGCTGATCGATCTGCAGCAGGACAACGTCTCGTTCATGGGCGGCATCGATTACCAGGTGACCGATGACACGCTGCTCTATGCGAACATCTCGCGCGGTTACAAGGCCGGCGCCTTCCCGGTGATCACCGGGTCGACGCAGGCTGTGTTCTTCCCGGCCACGCAGGAATCGGTGACGTCCTATGAGGCGGGCTTCAAGACCCGGCTGGCCGACAATGCCATCACCTGGAGCGGCGCGGCCTTCTATCAGGATTACCGCAACAAGCAGATCCAGGGGACGGTCAACACCGGCCTGTTCGGGCTGCTGCAGCGGCTCGACAACGTGCCGCGGTCGTACATCCTCGGCTTCGAAACCGACGTCGTGGTGCGCCCGGTTGATGGTCTCACGCTGACCGGTTCGGCGAGCTACCTGAAGACGAAGGTGCAGGAGTATTCGGGCATCACCGTGTTCGGCGAGCAGAAGGACTTTGCCGGCAGCAAGCTGCCGTTCGCGCCCGAATGGACGCTGATCGGCGACATCGACTACCGCATTCCGACGGCCAATGACGGCGAGTTCTTCGTCGGCACCTCGGTCAACTTCCGCACCGATCAGGCGGCCTATATCGCCGGTGACGAGCTGGAGATCCCCGACAATGGTGTCAATCGCTGGACGAACCGGGTGCCGTTCAACATCGACGGCTACACGCTGGTCGATGCCCGGATCGGCTATACCTTCCCGGGTGAGCGGCTGACGCTGTCGGCATGGGGCAAGAACATCTTCAACACCTTCAATGTCCAGAACGTCATTTCCTACAACAACATCATCACCCAGGCAGTTGGCATGCCGGTGACCTATGGGCTTTCGGTCCGGGTCCGCTGGAACTAACTTCGCCGCCGTCTGAAGGGAGGCGTGCTGCGTGCGCGCCTCCCTTCATCCGTTTTGCGTGTTCAATCATGAAGGCCGACAATGTCCGCTGATCACCATGGCACTGCCCCCGATATGGCGCCTGAGGCTGCGATTGCGCAGGCCAGAGCCCAGTCCCTCTCGGCCATGATGCGCCGCACGGCCGAGCGGCACGGCAGCAAGACCGCGATCATCTGTGGCAAGGTGACCTGGAGCTACCGCGCTTTTCACGAGGAAATCGAGACGCTTGCTTCGGGCCTGCGGCGGATCGGCGTGCAGCCGGGCGACCGGGTGGCGATATTGGCGCGCAACAGCCATGCCTTCATCGCGCTGCGCTTTGCCATCGCGCGGGCGGATGCGGTGCTGGTGCCGATCAACTTCATGCTGACGGCCGAGGATGTGCGCTACATTCTCGATCACGCCGGTGTGTCGGTGATGTTTGCCGATGCGACGACCTTCGACACGGCGCGCGCGGCCGCCGAGGGGCTGGACCTGCAGATGTTCGGCATCGACGGCGAGGATGCGCCGCCGCCGGCCGGCGTTCCAGGCTGGACCGAGCTCAGGCATGACCATCCGATCCCGCCCGAGACGCGCGGCGGCGAGGAGCTGTTGCAGATTGTCTATACGAGCGGCACGGAATCGCGGCCCAAGGGCGCGATGCTGTCGCACAACAGCGTGCTCTGGCAGTATCAGAGCTGCATCATCGACTGTGAATGGACGCCGGACACGGTGGCGCTTCATGCCATGCCGCTGTTTCACTGCGCGCAGCTTGATGCGATGATCGGGCCGGCGCTGCACATCGGCGCGACCAACATCATCACCGGCTCGCCCGCACCCGAAAATGTGCTGGCGCTGCTGACGCGCTACAAGATCGCCTCCTTCTTTGCGCCGCCCACCGTGTGGATCTCGCTGCTGCGCTCGCCCGCGCTGGCCGGCAGTGATCTGTCCGCGCTGGTAAAGGGCTATTACGGCGCCTCGATCATGCCGGTGGAGGTGCTGCGCGAGCTGCGCACGCTGCTGCCGCAGCTGCGGCTATGGAATCTCTATGGCCAGACCGAGATTGCGCCGGTGGCGACGATCCTGTTTCCCGAGGAACATGCCGAGCGGCTTGGCTCGGCCGGGCGGCCGACGCTGCATGTCGAGACGCGGATTGTCGATGATGCGATGAACCCGGTAGCGCCCGGCGAGATTGGCGAGATCGTCCACCGCTCGCCGCAATTGCTGTCAGGCTATTGGAACAATGAGGAGCGCACCACCGAGGCTTTTGCCGGCGGCTGGTTTCACAGCGGCGACCTCGGCATCAGCGACGCCGATGGCTATATCACCGTGGTTGACCGCAAGAAGGACATGATCAAGACCGGCGGCGAGAATGTTGCCTCGCGCGAAGTGGAGGAGGCGCTTTATCGCCATCCCGCGATCAGCGAAGTGGCGGTGATCGGACTGCCCGACCCGAAGTGGATCGAGGCGGTGACGGCGATCATCGTGCTGCGGGCCGGCCACGGCCTGACCAGCGACGAGGTGTTGGCGCACTGCGCCCAGCATCTGGCCGGGTTCAAGACGCCCAAGCGGATCGTGTTCGTGGATACCCTGCCCCGCAATGCCAGCGGCAAGATCTTGAAGCGCGACCTGCGAACGTCCCTGCTGGAAAGCGGGCGCTAGGCGGCGAGGTAGGAGCCGCCGGTGACGAAGATCACCTGGCCCTGGATCATCGCGGCAGACGGGCTGGCCAGATATTCGATCAGGCTGCAATAATCATCGTCAACAACATTGCGGCCCGAGGGATTGGCGGCCGCGGACTGGCGCATGATTTCATCCGTGCGCTCGCCATAGACCTGGCGCAGCGCCTCGGTGTCGACGGCGCTCGGGGCGACGCAATTGGCGCGCACGCCGAGCGGGGCCAGCTCAAGCGCGAGATAGCGGATGAGACTTTCCGCCAGCGACTTGGCCGCACCCACCGCGGCATAGTTGGGCAGCGCCGTGCGGCTGCCGCGGCTGGAGAGGAAGAAGACCGTGCTGCCCGGCTGAAACAACGGCTTGGCGGCCTGGACGAGATAGACAAGCGCGGTGCCATTGAGGTTGATGGCGTCGGTGAGCGCGGCGGGATCGATGGTCAGCAGCGGCGCCGGGATGACCTTGACGGCGCAGTGGACCAGCTGGTCGAGCCGGTCGGTTTTGGTCGCAACAGTGGCGAGCACGGCGCTGGCGCCGGCGGGCGTGCCGACATCGCCCTGGATGAGATGGCAGTGCGCGCCCAGCGCCTCGATCTCGGCGGCCGCCGCTTCGGCCGCGGCCTTGTCGGCACGGTAATTCAGGAAGACCTGAGTGCCGGGCTTGGCAAAGCGGCGGGCGATGGCGAGGCCGATGCCCTTGGTGCCGCCGGTGACGAGAATGGCCATGCGGGCGGCCTCAGGCGTCTTCGCCTGTGGACGATTGGAGCGAGACGCCGAAGCGCTCGATCATCTGCCCGGCATCGGCACGCAGCGCGGTCCATTCCGGCGTCTCGCCGTCCGCCAAGAAGGCGGCATGGTCGGCCCAGCTCATGATGGCGACGCGGTGATAGTCCGGTGCGCCGCCGCCAAGGGCCTCGCTGAAGCGGATCGTTTCAAGGCCGGCGAGGTTTGGCAGGGCGCGCGCGAGCACGGCATGAACCTTGGTGTAGGCCTCTTCAAAGGCGTCCAGATCTTCAGCCTTGGGTGCGGACCAGAGTGCCATCAGCTTGAACATTTTCATCTCCCCCAAAAGACGCAGCGATTCCAGCATTGTGGTGCTGCCCTAGCATCGTCATAACCTAGCGCTGGGCCGATATCCAGCTTCCAAAACAATTAGTTGTCCGGGAGAGCCGGGGGTGCTAGCCAGCCTCAGGCTGAGCGATTGGACCTGCCGAGTGGCGAGCGCACCCCTGATTTTCGACCCCCGTGATCCGGACGTGATCCAGCGCCCGCTCGAGACGCTGTTGCGGCTTCAGACGGACGACCCGGTGCACTGGTCGCCGGTGCTCAAGGGCTGGGTGTTGACCCGCCATGAGGATGTGAAGGCGGTGCAGATGAACGCCGGCATTTCGGCAGACCGGCTGACCCCGTTTTTCGAGAGCCAGCCCGAGGGCGAACAGTCCCGGCTGCGCGATCTGATCCGCTTTCTGAACACCTGGGTCGCCTTCAAGGACCCGCCCGATCATACGCGGCTGCGTAGCCTTTTGAACAAGGTGGTGACGCCCGGCGTGATGCGCGGGCTGGAGGCGGGCATCGAGGAGCTGGCGGATGGGCTGATTGACCGGATCGCGGCGCGCGGGGACGGCCGCTTCGAGTGCATCAGCGAATTTGCCAATCCCCTGCCCGCCAGCGTGATCATGGACCTGCTCGGCGTGCCGCGCGAGGATATGGACCTGCTGCGCGACTGGTCGATGCTGCTGCAGCCGTTTCTCGGCAATGCGACCGCATCCGATGACAAATATGAGACCGGGCGCGCCGGGATCGTGGCGATGGCCGACTATTTTCGCGCCGCCGCCGCCGAGCGGCGCAAGCGGCCGCGCGCCGATGTGATCTCGCATTTCGTCTCGCTGGAGCAGGATGGGCAGATCAGCGAGGACGAGATGCTGGGCTCATGCATCCTGTTTCTGTTTGCCGGGCATGAGACGACGACGAACCTGATTGGCAATGGCCTGCGGGCGCTGCTGGCCAATCCGGGCGAAAAGGCGCGGCTTGCCGCCGACTCGACGCTGATCGGCAGCGCGGTGGAGGAGATGCTGCGCTATGAGGGGCCGACCGGGGCGGTTGTGCGCGTGGTCAAGGCGCCGTTCGAGCTGCGCGGCAAGACGCTGGCCAAGGGCGACCGGGTGTTTGCCATGGTGAACGCGGCCAATCATGACCCGGAGATCTTCGAGACACCGGCGCGGTTTGATATTGGCCGGAGCCCCAACCGGCATCTCACCTTCAACCATGGCATTCACTTCTGCCTGGGGGCGCCGCTGGCGCGGTCTGAAGCGCGCATTGCCATCAGCCGGCTCTTGGCGCGCTTTCCGAATGTGAAAGTGGCGGATGAAGACGTAACCTATATGGATACGCTGACCATGCGGGGCGTGCGCGCCATGTGGATGGTGACGGGTTGAGCGCAAGGTGAGCGAGGCCCCCTTCTCCAGCCTGACGATGATCGCATCAACCCATGCCCGCTTCGCGCCGGAGCGGACCATGGCCATTTGCGGCGAGCGCACGCTGAGCTGGGGCGCATTTGAGCGCGGCACCAGCCGGGTGGCCAATGCGCTTCTGGCCATGGGCGCGGGCCATAATGTGCCGGTGGCGCTGGTGATGGGCAATTCGCTCGAGATGCTGCAGATCATGTTCGGCATCGTCAAGGCGGGCGCCTGCATGGTGCCGGTGAGCGGGCTTCTGGCCCCGGCGCAGCTGGCCGGTATGCTGGCCGACAGTGGGGCGAGGATACTGTTCGTGTCGGACGGCAACCGGGCGCTGGTCGAGGCGGCGGAATTGCCGGACGGGATCAGGCGGATGGCCATCGGCTTTTCGGCTGAGGGCTGGATCGACGGAGCGGCAATGCTGGCTGAGGCTGACGACCGTGACCCCGGCGTGCGTTGCCGGCCGGAGGACCGGTTCAACATCATCTACAGCTCGGGCACGACGGGCCTGCCCAAGGGCATCGTGCAAAGCCACGGCGCGCGCACGCACTTCGCCTGGTCGAACGCGCTGGAGCTGGGCATGACGCGCAGCAGCGTCACGCTGGCGACCACGGCGCTCTATTCCAATGGCACGATGTTCATGGTGCTGCCGCCGCTGCTGCTCGGCGCGACCATGGTCATCATGGAGCAGTTCAGCCCGGCGAGCGCGCTCGCGCTCATAGAGAAGCACCGGGTCACCCATGCCTTCATGGTGCCGACCCAGTGCATCGTCACGCTCGATGACCCGGCCTGCGGCCAGCATGACCTGTCCAGCCTGGAGGCGTTGCTGTCGGCGGGTTCGCCGCTGCGGGCTGACACGCGCGCGGCGGTGCAGGACCGGATGACGCCGCGGCTTTATGAACTTTACGGCTTCAGCGAGGGCTTTGCGACCATGCTGGGGCCGGATGACGCCCCTGCCCTGCCCGGCGCGGTCGGTCGCCCGGTGATCGGCTTTGACATGAAGATCGTCGGCGATGACGACCGCGAATGCGCGCGCGGGGTGATCGGCGAGATTGTCGGCAGCGGCACCGGCGCCATGGCCGGCTATCACAACCGGCCCGATCTGGATGAAGCAATCGTCTGGCGGGACGAACAGGGCCGCGCCTATCTGCGCAGCGGTGACCTTGGCTTTGTCGATGATGAGGGCTTTCTGCACATTGTCGACCGCAAGAAGGACATGATCATCTCGGGCGGGTTCAACATCTTTCCCGCCGATATCGAAAGCGTGGTCGGCGGGCATCCCGATGTGCAGGATGTGACCGTGATCGGCATTCCCCATGCGAAATGGGGCGAGACGCCGCTGGCGCTGGTCATTCCCCGCGCGGGTGCGGAGGCGGCGGCGATCCTCGCCTGGGCCAATGAACGACTGGCCAAGACGCAGCGGCTGGCCGATGTGGTGTTTCGCGAGAGCTTTCCCCGCAACGCGCTCGGCAAGGTGCTGAAGCGCGAGCTGCGCGCCGAATGGACGGACAGGCCATGAGCGATGTCTATATTGTTGGCAGCTATTCCAGTGCCTTCAGCAAATTTCCTGACACCACACACAAGGATCTGACCCGCGAGGTCTATCTGGGCGTGTTGGCCGATGCCGGGCTGGCGGACGGCGATGACATCGGCATGACCTGGTTTGGCAATTGCGGGATGTGGACCGATGGCCAGGGCAGCATCCGCGGGCAGGTCTGCCTGACGCCGCTGGTGCGCGAGGGGCTGTTTCCCGAGCGGGTGCCGGTGATCAATGTCGAGGGCGGCTGCGCAACCGCATCGATGGCGCTGCACGGGGCGTGGAAGGACATTTTGAGCGGCGAGAGCGACCTCAGCCTTGCCATCGGGGTGGAGAAGACCTTTTCGCCGGGGGCGCCGGAGAAGACGATGCGGCTCTTTGATGGCGGCATCGATCAATATGACCGCGAGGAGTGGCTGGCCTATTATGCCGCCGCTGGCGAGGCCTCGGGCAAACCGTTCGAGCCGGGGCCGGGGCGCACCATCTTCATGGACACCTATGCCATGCAGGCGGCGTGGCACATGCGCACCCATGGCACCACCGAGCGGCAGATCGCCATCGCCTGCGCCAAGAACCACAGCGCGGCGGTGCACAACCCCAAGGCGCAATATCGCTTTGCCCTGACGCCGGACGAGGTTTTGGCGGACCGGCCGGTGAGCTGGCCGCTGACCCGGGCGATGTGCGCGCCCATTGGCGACGGGGCGGCGGCGGCGCTGGTCTGCTCCGAGGCCTGGCTGAAGCGGCAGAGCGGAGACGTGCAGGCGCGCGCCGTGCGCATTGCCGCCAGCACGCTGACCTCGGGCAAATATCGGCGCCTCGACGAGCCGGGGCTGTCGAAGCTGGCGGCCGAGCGCGCCTACCGCGCCGCCGGCGTGACGCCCGCCGACATCGATCTGGCCGAAGTGCATGATGCGACGTCATTCTGCGAGATTTATCAGAGCGAGATGCTGGGCTTTTGCGGCATTGGCGAAGGCGGGCGGCTGGCCGAAAGCGAGGCGACGGCGCTGGGCGGCGACATTCCCATCAATCTGTCGGGCGGGCTGGTGAGCAAGGGGCATCCGGTGGGCGCGACCGGGCTTTCGATGATCGACGAGCTGGTGTTGCAGCTGCGGGGCGAAGCGGGCGCGCGGCAGGTGAGCGGCGCGCGCACGGCGCTGGCGGAAAATGGCGGCGGCGTGATGGGCTTTGATGAAGCCGCCTGCTCGGTGATCATCCTGCAGCGCTGAGCGCGCTCAATCGAGGAACAACGCCTTTTCGCTGGCGATCAGCTTGACCAGCCAATCAACAAAGGCTGCCACGCGCGCGAGCTGGCGCGTGTCGCGGTGCACGACTAGCCAGAAGCTGCGGGTGAGCGAGACCTGCTCGGGCAGAACCGGCTGCAACCGGGCATCCTGCGCGCCGATGAAGCGGGGCAACAGGCACAGGCCGGCGCCCGAAACGGCCAGCGCATGCTGGGCGTTGATGCTGGAGCTGGCGATGTCGGGGGATGAGCCGGGACGGATTTCAGCAATATAATCAAGGGCGGGCGAATAGATGATGTCGGGCACATAGCCGATGACGACATGGTGTCTGAGATCAGCGAGGCTGGTGAGCGGCGGCGCGCCCTGGAGATAGGCCGGGCTGGCATAGAGGTGCAGCTGATAATCGGTCAGCCGGCGGGCCAGCAGCGGGCCGCTGGTGGGGCGGGCCAGCATGACGGCGAGATCGGCCTCGCGCTTGGAGGGATTGAGGAATCCGCTCGAGGCGATCAGCTCGACGATGATCTCGGGATTGGCCTTGCGGAAGGCGCCGAGGTGGCGGGCGATGATCCAGGTGCCAAAGCCTTCCGCGACGCTGACGCGGACCACGCCCGAAAGCAGGCCGCGCTCGCCGCCGACATCGGCGCGGGCGGCAAGGGCGGCGCGCTCGATCGCCTCGGCATGGGCGAGGAGGCGGCCGCCGGCTTCGGTGAGGGTCTGGCCACCAGCGGACGGCTCGAACAGGGTGGTCTGGAGATCGGCGGCCAGACGCTCGATCCGGCGCGAGACGGTGGTGGCATCGATGCCCAGCGTGCGCGCCGCCGACGAGAGCTTCCGCGCGCGGGCGACGGCGAGAAAGATCTTGAGGTCATCCCAGTTCATCGCCAATTCCGATGCTGCAAAAACGCAATGCAGGGCTGCATTTTCTATCGCTTGCCTGCAATTTAGCACAGTGGCTAGAAACCATGGCAAGGGCTTATGTTGTAGCCAAGGAGACTCGACGATGCGCACGGTCCATCATTTCATCGACGGCAAGGCCGTGGCGGGAACATCAGGGCGCTTTGGCGATGTGTTCGACCCCAACACCGGCGCGGTTCAGGCGCGGGTGAACCTGGCCAGCGTGGACGAGATGAACGCCGCCATCGCCAGTGCGGCCATCGCGCAGAAGGACTGGGCGGCGGTCAATCCGCAGCGCCGGGCGCGGGTGCTCTTCGAGTTCAAGCGGCTGGTCGAGCGCGACATGGACGTGCTGGCGGCGCTGCTTTCGGCCGAGCATGGCAAGGTGCTGGCCGACAGCCGGGGCGATGTGCAGCGCGGGCTGGAGGTGATCGAATTTGCCTGCGGCATCCCGCATCTGCTGAAGGGCGACCATACGCTGGGCGCCGGGCCGGGCATCGATGTGTTTTCGATGCGCGTGCCGCTAGGCGTGGTGGCGGGCATCACGCCGTTCAACTTCCCGGCGATGATCCCGATGTGGATGTTTGGCCCGGCGATTGCGTGCGGCAATGCCTTCATCCTCAAGCCCTCGGAGCGTGACCCGTCCGTGCCGGTGAAATTCGCCGAGCTGATGATGGAGGCCGGGCTGCCAGCGGGCGTGCTTCAGGTGGCGCACGGCGACAAGGACGCGGTCGACGCGATCCTCGATCATCCCGAGATCAAGGCAGTCAGCTTTGTCGGCTCGTCTGACATCGCGCACTATGTCTATTCGCGCGGCACCGCCAACGCCAAGCGCGTGCAGGCGATGGGCGGCGCCAAGAACCACGCCATCGTGCTGCCGGATGCCGACATGGACCAGACGGTGGCCGATCTGGTCGGCGCGGCCTTTGGCTCGGCGGGCGAGCGCTGCATGGCGCTGCCGGTGGTGGTGCCGGTGGGCGAAGGCACGGCGGAGACGCTGCGCAGCCGCCTGCTGCCCGAGATCGCCAAGCTGAGGATCGGCGTTTCGACCGATGCCCAGGCGCATTATGGCCCGGTGGTGAGCGCCGCGCACAAGGCGCGCATCGAGAATTACATCCAGATGGGCGTTGACGAAGGTGCCGAGCTGGTGGTCGACGGGCGCGGCTTCACGCTGCAGGGCCATGAAGGCGGGTTCTTCGTCGGGCCGACCTTCTTCGACCATGTGCAGCCCACGGCACGCAGCTATCAGGAAGAGATTTTCGGGCCCGTGTTGCAGATGGTGCGCGCCGACAGCTTCGAAGCGGCGCTCGCCCTGCCCTCGCGGCATCAATATGGCAACGGCGTCGCCATCTTCACCCGCAACGGCCCGGCGGCGCGCGCCTTTGCTGCCAATGTCGAGGTCGGCATGGTCGGCATCAACGTGCCGATCCCGGTGCCGGTGGCCTATCACACCTTTGGCGGCTGGAAGCGCTCGGCCTTTGGCAATTCCAACATCCATGGGCCGGAGGGTGTGCGCTTCTATACCAAGATCAAGACGGTGACGCAGCGCTGGCCGAGCCTCAATGCGGGCGACGGCGTGATCGACAGCAGCTTTGTCATCCCGACGATGAAGTAAGCCGATGCAATTTGCCCTGACCGAGGATCAACTGGCCATTCAGGAGGTGGCGCGGCGCTTCACCGCCGATGCGATCACGCCCCATGCGGCCGAATGGGACGAGAAGCACATCTATCCCATCGACACCATCCGCGCGGCCGCAGCACTCGGCTTTGGCGGGATCTATGTGTCGGAAGCTGGCGGCGGCGCCGGGCTGGGCCGTCTTGAGGCCGCGCTGGTGATGGAGGCGATGGCCTATGGCTGCCCCAGCACCTCGGCTTTCATCTCGATCCACAATATGGCGGCGTGGATGATCGATTGCTTCGGCGATGAGGCGCTAAAGGCCAAATATCTGCCCGGCCTCGTCAGCATGGACCTGATCAGCAGCTATTGCCTGACCGAGCCGGGCTCGGGCTCGGATGCGGCTGCACTGCGGACCCGCGCGGTGCGCGACGGCGATGAGTATGTCGTCACCGGCTCCAAGGCGTTCATCTCGGGCGCCGGCGTCAACGACCTTTACCTGACCATGGTGCGCACCGGCGAGGACGGGCCAAAGGGCATTTCGGCGCTGGTCATCGAGAAGGACATGAAGGGTGTTTCGTTCGGGGCGCCCGAGCGCAAGCTGGGCTGGCATTCGCAGCCCACCGCGCAGGTCAATTTCGATGCGGTGCGCGTGCCCGTGTCAAACCGGATCGGCGTGGAGGGCCAGGGCTTTGCCATCGCCATGGCCGGGCTGGACGGCGGGCGGCTCAATATCGGCGCCTGCTCGCTGGGCGGCGGCCAGCGCGCGCTCGATGAGGCCATTGCCTATACCCGCGAGCGGCGGCAGTTCGGCAAGGCGATCAACGAATTTCCAGGCGACCCAGTTCATGCTGGCCGATATGGCGACCGAGCTGGAGGCGGCACGCGCGCTGCTCTATCTGGCGGCCGAGAAGGTGGGCACGGGGGCGGCCGACAAGACCCGCTTTGCCGCGATGGCCAAGCGGCTGGCGACCGACACGGGCACGGCGATTGCCGACCGCGCCATCCAGCTGCACGGCGGCTATGGCTATCTGATGGATTATCCGGTCGAGCGCATCTACCGTGACCTGCGCGTGCACCAGATCCTCGAGGGCACCAACCAGATCATGCGGATGATCACGGCGCGCGAGCTGCTGCGCGAAACCAACTGAAAAGGGACAGATGATGAGCCGGATCGCGTTTATCGGCCTTGGCAACATGGGCGGTGGCATGGCTGCCAATCTGGTCAAGGCCGGGCATGAGGTGTTCGCCTTTGATCTTTCGGACGCGGCGCTGGCACGCGCGGTCGAGGCGGGCTGCGTGGCGGCGGGCTCGGCGGCTGAGGCGGCCAAGGGCGCGGACGCCGTGGTGACGATGCTGCCGGCGGGGCAGCATGTGGCGGCGGTGTACGGCGAGCAGGTGATGCCGGCGGCAGGCGCTGGCACGCTGTTTCTCGATTGCTCGACCATCGATGTCGAGACGGCGCGCACGGTGAGCGCGCAGGCTGTCGAAGCGGGTTTCGAGATGGTCGATGCGCCGGTTTCAGGCGGGATCGCGGCGGCCAACGGGGGCACGCTGACCTTCATGGTGGGCGGCAGCGCAGAGGGCTTTGCCCGGGCCGCGCCGATCCTTCAGGCGATGGGCAAGGTGGTGGTGCATGCCGGCGGTGCCGGGGCGGGACAGGCGGCCAAGATCTGCAACAACATGCTGCTCGGCGCCTCGATGATCGCCACGGCGGAAGCCTTTGTGCTGGCGCGCAAGCTGGGGCTGGAGGCGCAGACCTTTTTCGATATCAGCTCCAAGGCCAGCGGCCAGTGCTGGTCGATGACCAGCTATTGCCCGGTGCCGGGGCCGGTGCCGGCGTCGCCGGCGAACCGGGATTATGAAGGCGGCTTCGCCAGCGCGCTGATGCTGAAGGACCTGAAGCTCGCCGTGGAAGCAGCGCAGGCTGCCGGCGCGCCGGTGCCGATGGCGACCCAGGCCGAAGCGCTCTACCAGATGTTCGTCGGCCTTGGCGGCGCCGGGCGGGATTTCTCGGCCATCATCACCATGCTCGAGGGCCGCAGCGCCTGACAAGTTGGTCGGGGAGACAGGATTCGAACCTGCGACCCTCTGCTCCCAAAGCAGATGCGCTACCAGGCTGCGCCACTCCCCGACGCGTTTCGCCTATGCCTTGCGGCGCGGCTGGTCAACCGGGGATGGCGGCGATAGGCTTGACGGATGTTGCTTTATACAGCCGATGATCCGGCACCCAATCCGCGGCGGGTGCATCTGTTTCTGGACGCGAAGGGGCTTGAGGTGCCGCGCGTCACCCTCTCGCTCTTTGCTCGTGAGCATAAGGCACCCGAGATGCTGGCGCGCAATCCGCGCGGGCAGGTGCCGTTTCTGGAGCTGGACGATGGCACGGTGATCGCCGAGACGATCAGCATCTGCCGCTATCTCGACGAGCTTCACCCCGCGCCGCCGATGTTTGGCGATAGCCCGCTGGGCCGGGCGCAGGTCGATATGTGGATCAGGCGGGTGGAGACGGCGCTGGGGCAGCCGGTCGGGCTGGTCTGGCAGCATGGCCATCCGATGACGGCCAAGCTGGTGGCACAAATTCCGGCTATGGCCGAGGCTTCGCGCGTGCGGGCGCTTGAGGCCATGATCTGGTTCGACACGCAGCTTCAGGGGCGGGACTGGCTGACAGATGCACCCGGCATGGCCGATATCGTGCTTTTGACCAGCCTTGAATTTGCCGAATGGATCGGCCTTCCCGTGCCCGAGGATATGACGGCGCTGCGGGCCTATCTGGCGCGGGCGACGGCGCGGTTCGTCAGGGCTGGGGCGGCTGGGGTCGGGTGAAGTCCCCGGCGGGGCCGGGGAAGACGACCGGGCTTTCCGCGCCGTCCGTGCCGACGGCGGCGACGCCGAAGAACCAGCTGTCGATATCAATGCCTTCCAGCGTGATCTCGGTCGCGCTTTGCGGCACATCTCGGCGATATTCCCAGACGGGCGATATGGTCTTGCGCCACCAGACACGGTAGCCGGCAGCACCAGGGACGGGCTGCCATTTGAGCGTGGTGTCGGGCGAGACAGCGCCGGCGATGGTCAGGCCAGCGGGCACGCCGGGTGCGCGGGCGAGCGCGGCAAGCGTGGCGACATTCAGCCGTGTGACCTTGCCCAGATAGTTGAAATCAACGCCGTCGATGGTGTCGCCGTAGACCCGGCCATCTTCGGTGCGCAGATTCTGGTGCTGGCGGTCGTAATTTTCCTGGCGCTCGGTGATGCGCACGGCCGGGAAGCCGGCTTCGAGCATGCGCACCTGATCGCCGCCGCGCCCATAGCGGTCGGTGCGGTAGATCATCTCGACATTGAGGCCCGCCGACTTGCCGCGCGCGGCCACGAAGCGGGCGAGGTTGCGCGCCGGGCTGTCGACTTCGCCGCCATTGTAGCGACGGCTATTGGCCTGTTCGGGCGTTTCGGTGGCGCGGGTGCCTTCGGAAAAGACGCGCACGGTGCGGTCATCCTTGGCGCCGCTCGAGCCAGTGCTGTTGCCGACGATGTCGTTGTTGAGCACGGCCTCGACCTTCCAGGCCCGGGCGATAGCGGTTTCGGCGAGCAGCTTTCCGCCATAAAGCCCCTGCTCTTCGCCGGAGAGCAGCGCATAGACGATGGTGGCGGGGAAGCGATAGGCCGAGAGCACGCGCGCGGCCTCGATGACGGCGGCCGTGCCCGAGCCATCGTCATTGGCGCCGGGCGCCTCGCCAACGGCATCGAGCGGGTCGGAATTGCGGCTGTCGATATGGGCGGAGATGATGATGACGCGCTCGGGGTCCTGCGTGCCGCGCTGGACGGCCATGACATTGACGACTTCGGTGGGGGTGGGCAGGCGCCGGCCCTCGAACGTCTTGCCGACCGTCTCGACGGCGAGACAGCCACCGCAGCTCTGGCTGAACTGGTCGAACTGCCCCTGCGCCCAGCGGCGCGCCGCACCAATGCCGCGCGTCTCCGATGTGGTGTCGGACATGGTGTGGCGGGTGCCGAAACTGACCAGCTTTTCCACCGAGCCGCGGAGTTGCGCCGCCGAGACCTCGCGCTCGGGGCGCTTTTCCGAAGCGGTCAGCGGCGCGGCGAGGCTGATTGCGGCCAGCAGGAACAGATGTGATTTCATGGTGCGTATCCCCTCTCCGTAACTTGTGCCGTGCGGCGCAGGCATCGCGCAAGCGGGTTTTTGTTGCCCAAGGCGCGCTGCATCCGATAGGCGATGTGACAAGCCGTGATGAACAAGCGCTGGGGGACAATGCGCCGATGAGCCGGGTCGATCGAACACTCAACCGAATCTGGTCGCGCTGGGGCACGCGGGTGCTGCCCTTTGCCGATGTCGCCAGTGAGGAGCTGCCGCTCTCCAAGCTGCTGCGGCTCTCGCTCATCCAGGTCTCGGTCGGGATTTCGCTGACCCTACTGGTCGGCACGCTCAACCGGGTGATGATCGTCGAGCTTGACGTGCCCTCCACGATTGTCGGCGTGATGCTGTCGTTGCCGCTGCTGTTCGCGCCGTTCCGCGCGCTGATCGGCTTCCGCTCCGACACGCACCGCTCGGCGCTGGGCTGGCGGCGGGTGCCGTTCATCTACCGGGGCTCGATGATCCAGTTTGGCGGGCTGGCGGTGATGCCCTTTGCGCTGCTGGTGCTGTCGGGCGCGATGAACGCGGCGCTGGCGCCGGCCTGGGTGGGGCAAGTCAGTGCGGCCATAGCGATCCTGCTGGTTGGCGCTGGCGTGCATATCACCCAGACGGTCGGGCTGGCGCTGGCGACCGACCTCGCGCCCGAGCATCAGCAGGCGAATGTGGTCGGGCTGATGTATGTCAGCTTGCTCGTTGGCTCGATTGCCTCGGCGATCGCGTTCGGGGCCTTTCTGGTCGATTTCACGCCGGGCCGGCTGATTCAGGTCATCCAGGCCTCGGCCGTGATCACCGTGGTTCTCAACTTCATCGCGACCTGGAAACAGGAAGTGCGCCGCCCGGAACGGCTGATGGCGGCCCCGCCGCCACCGCCGCCGACGTTCAAGGAAAGCTGGGACGGTTTCATCAGCCAGAATCAGGCGCTTCGGCGGCTGGTGGCCGTCGGGCTTGGCACGCTGGCCTTCACCATGGCCGATGTGCTGCTTGAGCCCTATGGCGGCGAGGTGCTGGGGCTGGGCGTGGGCGCGACAACCAAGCTGACCGCGACCTTTGCCGGCGGCAGCCTTGTCGGCTTCACGCTCGCCTCGCAGATATTGAGCCGGGGCGGCGATGCCTTTCGCATGGCCTTTGCCGGTGCGCTGGTCGGCCTGCCAGCCTTTGCCATGGTCATTGCGTCCGCAACCATGCAGGCGCCGCAGCTGTTCACCTTGGGCGTTCTGGTGATGGGGCTGGGGGCCGGGCTGTTCGGGCACGGAACGCTGACCGCGACGATGAATTATGCGCCGGCCGATCAGGTCGGCATGGCGCTGGGCGCCTGGGGCGCTGTGCAGGCAACGGCGGCCGGTGTGGGGGCCGCTCTGGGCGGCGGGCTTCGCGATGTCTTTCGCGGTGTCGAGCTGGGGCCAGACTGGCCGGTGGCGGCGAGCGGCTATATCAGCGTTTATACGCTGGAAGTCGCGCTGCTGGTGGTGACGCTGCTGGCGATGGTGCCGCTCTTGAGGGGCATGCCGGCACGGCGCGATGTATCGCTTGAGGAAAATCCCGCAGCGCGTTGATATTTGACGCATTTGGTATAAAAAACCGGGGCCTTTCGGCCCCGGCAGTTGGTCCCGGCCTTGTGGCCGGTATGGATCTTCTGGCTTACTCGGCCGCAGCGGCTTCGACGCGCGGCGCGCTGCCCTGCCAGAAATCGGCAAACCAGGTGGTGTTGGTCAGGATCGAGGCGTGGACCAGCAGCGACACCAGCACAAGAGCGGCGAAGAACAGCGGGATGGCCACGGTCGGGCTGACGTAAAGGAAAAGGCGACCTTCATTCATGAATTCATTCCTCCCTTACTGGAGCCAAGGCGTAAGCATGTACGCCAGGATGTGCGCGAAGACGGCGATGGCACCATAGATGCGCGTGCCCCACTTCAGGCCTTCGTTGATTTCGACAGCTTCCTTTTCGGTAAGGCCTGTCGGGTAGACTTTGTCATCAGCCATGATGATCCCCTTCGGATGTTTACTGCGGCAATGCCCCGGGAAACCCGGACCACCGGCCTTGCAACCGCCACGCTAGCGGCCACTCAGCCATCGCAGGAACCTCGTTGCATCGCTGCCGACCGGGGCAACTGCCCCCACGCGATTCCGTGCAACCCTGATAATAACCGGTCGCGGGGGTGTGTCAATTCACCACATGCAGTTTTTGTCGCAGGCAAAGCGTCTGAAAGACAAGGGCTTTGCGCTCAGACCAGGCGGCTCTGGCGCAGCGCGGCGGCGATGAACCCGGCAAACAGCGGGTGAGGTTCGAAGGGCTTCGACTTCAGTTCGGGGTGAAACTGCACGCCAATGAACCAGGGATGATCCGGCCGCTCGACGATCTCCGGCAGCAGGCCGTCGGGCGACATGCCCGAGAAGACCAGCCCGGCGGCTTCCAGCCCGGCCTTGAAATGGACATTGACTTCATAGCGGTGGCGGTGCCGTTCGCTGATCTCGCTGCTGCCATAGACGCTGGCGGCAAGGCTGCCGGGCTGAAGCCGGGCGGGATAGCTGCCGAGCCGCATGGTGCCGCCGAGATCGCCACCGGCGCGGCGCACCTGCAGGCCCTCGGCGCTCATCCATTCGGTGATCAGGCCGACAATGGGCGCGTCGGTGGGGCCGAATTCGGTGGTGGAGGCGGCCGCAACGCCGGCCTGGTTGCGCGCGGCCTCGATGCAGGCGAGCTGCATGCCAAGGCAGATGCCCATAAACGGCACGCCGCGCTCACGGGCAAAGCGCACGCTGGCGATCTTGCCCTCGCTGCCGCGCTCGCCGAAGCCGCCTGGCACAAGGATGCCGTGCATCGGCTCGAGCTTTTCGGCGACGTCATCGCCCTCGAAATCCTCGGCATCGAGCCACAACACATTGACCTTGACCCGGTTGGCGATCCCGCCGTGCACCAGCGCCTCGGTGAGCGACTTATAGGCATCCTTCATGCCGGTATATTTGCCGACCACGCCGATAGTGACCTCGCCTTCGGGGGTTTCAAGCGTTTCCGAAATTTGCTGCCAGCGGGTCAGGTCGGGCGGCGGCGCATCGGTGATGCCAAAGGCCTTGAGCACTTCCTCATCCAGCCCCTCGCCGTGATATTGCAGCGGCACGTCATAGATGGTGGGCGCATCGAGCGCGGCGATGACGGCGCTGGGCGCGACATTGCAGAACAGCGCGATCTTGGCGCGGTCGCTCTCGGGAATGGGATGTTCCGAGCGGCAGACGAGCACGCTGGGCTGGATGCCGATGCCGCGCAGCTCGGCGACGCTGTGCTGGGTCGGCTTGGTCTTCAGCTCGCCGGCGGCCGCCAGATAGGGCACCAGCGTGCAGTGGATATAGACGGCATTGGCGCGGCCGACATCGATGGCCAGCTGGCGAATCGCCTCAAGGAAGGGCAGGCCCTCGATATCGCCAACGGTGCCGCCGATTTCGCACAGCACGAAATCCAGGCCGTCGGTGTCGGCCAGCGCGAAGACCTTGATGGCATCGGTGACATGGGGAATGACCTGCACCGTGGCGCCGAGGAAATCGCCGCGCCGTTCCTTGGCGATGATGTCCTGATAGACGCGGCCCGAGGTGATGTTGTCGGTCTTGCGGCTCGGCACGCCGGTGAAGCGCTCATAATGGCCAAGGTCGAGGTCGGTCTCAGCGCCGTCATCGGTGACGAACACCTCGCCGTGCTGATAGGGGCTCATCGTGCCGGGATCGACATTGAGATAGGGGTCGAACTTGCGGATGCGCACCGTGTAGCCGCGCGCCTGCAGCAGCGCGGCGAGGCTGGCTGCCATGAGACCCTTGCCGAGTGACGAGACCACGCCGCCGGTGATGAAGATGAACCGCGTCATGGGAGAAGAGCCATAGCGCGGCTGCCCCCCATATGGCCAGTGGGGCGGCGGATTTTAGCTGTGGAAAACTAGTGGCGCAGCCGGAAGGTGACGGCGGCGCCGACATCTGCAGGCGCGCCGGCGATATGGCCGGGCTGGCGGCGGGCGAAGCCGTGCAGCCCAAGCTGTCCACCGGCCAGCGCCCGTGACCAGCCGAGCTCGGCGACGAGCTCGCGCCCGGTCGGGGTGAGAGCGAGGCGCTGGGCGGCGCCGCCGAGACGAACATCGGCCTGCCCAAAGGCGCGCAGCGGCTGGGCGAGGCTCAAAGACAGCATATCCTGCGCGCCGCGCCAGCTGGCCGATGCCCAGGCGCTGCTGGCGCCCATGTCGGCAAGGCCGGCAAGCAGCGCGCCGCCGCGCACATCGGCGCTGACGCGGCGCAGCTCGGCGCCGCCCGCCAGCGCCAGCGCGCCGCGCTGCCAGCTCGCCTCGAAGCCGAGGCCGATATGGCTGGCGCCGCTGACGCCGTAAACCGGAGACAGTCGCGCGCCGAGCAGGCTGCCACGCTCGACCTCAAGACGCAGCGTGGCGGCCAGCGTGACGGGGCCGCCGTCATGGGCCAGACGGAACAGCGCGCTGTGCATCCGGGCTTCCCCATCAAGGCGGTTGGCAGCAAGCCGGGCCTCGCCGAGCGCCAGCGTGGCCGACAGCGTGCCGATCCGCTGGCCGAAGGCCGCGCCCTGACCGGGCTGCATCATCAGCCCCCCCTGCCCCGCCAGCAGCATGTCCGGGCGCAGCGCACGGTCCTGCGCCAGCGTGACCAGCGCATCGGCGCTCTGGCCGAAGCCGAGCACGGCGCGGCGCCCTTGCCCCAGGTCCATGCGCAAATGCCCCTGCGCTGGTGCTGGCGTCAGATTGGCGGGCGCAGCACCGGTCAGCCGGTCGCCGTGCCAGTCTCGTCGGCCATTGTCGGCGGCGACAAAGCGCAGCGACACCGGGCCGGCGCTGGCTTCGGCGATCTCGCCGCTCGCAGTGAACAGCGCGCCGGCGAGCCGGCCGGCGGCAGCGGGGCGAAGCTGGGCAGCAAGATCGGTGGTGAAGCGGCGGCCAAAATCATCCTGCCCCTCGACCCGGCGCAGCGCCGCGCCAACCAGCCCGATATCGCCCATCGCCGGACCAAGGCTGCCGCCAGCGACCGCGACGGGCGCGGCCACGCCCTCCACCGAAAGCCCGCCAATGGGCTGGAAGGCGCGCTCGATATTGAGCTGGCCACGGCCGAAGACGGGGTCAGTGCCCGGGGCGCCAAGATCATCGGCGGTCTGCAGCAGGATACGCGCGATCTCGCTGCCTGACAGTGCGGGAAAGGCGTCGGCGAGCAGCGCGACCGCCCCGCTGACGATGGGCGCAGCTTCGCTGGTGCCCGAATAGAGCTTGGCCGCCCCGGTCTCATCAAAGCTGCGGACGCGGACGCCGAGCGCGGTCAGATAATTGTTGGCCGCCGCCCCGGCGCGGTTGCTGAAGCTCGCCATCGCCCCACCGCCATCCAGCGCGCCGACAACCAGCGTGGTGGCCGGTGCGGCCTCGACCAGCCCGGCGGCAAAGGGGGTGATTTCGCTGCTCGCGTCATTGCCGGCGGCGACGACCGTGACGACGCCGGCCGCGCCGGCGCGCTGGGCGGCGGCGGCGACGGTGGGCGCGAGCGCGCTGCCACCAAGCGAGAGATTGACCACGCGCGCCCCGGCTTGTGTCGCGATATCATAGCCTTGCGCTATGGCGTTGCTGGAATAGCGGCAGCCGTCACTGGTGGCGCAGCTGCCAGGATTGTCGACGCGCAGCGCCAGCAGTGTCGCGCCCCAGGCGACGCCGACAATGCCGTCCCCATCGCGCCCAGCCACCAGCACGCCGCTGACCGAGGTGCCATGACCATCGTCATCGGCCAGCCCGCGATTGCCGGCAATGTCGCGCGACTGGCTCGAGATGCGTCCCGAAAAGGCCGGCAGCGAGGGGGTGACGCCCAAATCGATGACCGCGACGACCACCCCGGCGCCGCTCGCACCCTCCTGCCAGGCGGCCACGGCTCGGGCCTGCGTGGCGCCATTGGAGCGGCCGACCTCTGCGGTGTCGAAATCCAGCGCGGACGCCGGCTGGGCGGGCGGCGGCGCGGGGGCGGCAGGTGGCGGCGGCAGCACGACCGAGCCGGCGCCACCCGCACCGCCCGGGCTGCTGCCACCGCAGCCGGACAGCACCAGGCCGAGCAATGTCGTTCCTGCCAGCAACTGCGCCGTCATCATGCCTGCCTCTCCATCCAGATGCAGGATGGTGAACGGCGGGGGCGCGGTTTTCCATAGAGTTAAAATCAATCAACCATATGAAAAATAAGTATTATTAGTCGGTTTCAATTCTCTGAATTATGCTTTGTGTCGGGCAGGCTGAGCACAGCGACCAGCGAAACGCCGCACATCGCCGCGACATACCAGAAAAAGCCGCTTTCAAGCCCGGCAGCCTTGAAGGCGAGCGCGATGCTCTCCGCCGTGCCGCCGAACAGGGCGACGCCAAAGGCATAGGGCAGGCCGACACCGAGCGCGCGGACTTCGGCGGGGAACATCTCGGCCTTCACCAGCCCGGAGATCGAGGTGTAGCCGCTGAGCACGCACAGGGCGGCGAACATCAGCGCCAGCCCTTCATAAGGGTAGCGCGCGGTGCCGATGGCCGCGAGCGCGGGCACGGCGAGCAGCATGCCGCCCAGGCTGAAACCGATGAGCAGCGGGCGGCGGCCGACCCTGTCGGACAGGGCGCCAAAGGCGGGCTGGAGCAGCATGAAACCGAAGAGCGCAGCGGTGCTGACCGAGGTCGCCTCGACCTTGGTCCAGCCGGCCGAGAGCACGAAATACTTCTGCATGTAGGTGGTGAAGGTATAGAAGGCGAGGCTGCCGCCGCCGGTGATCGCCAGCACGGTGACCAGCGCGCGGGGATGGGCGAGCAGGCGGCGGATCAGGCTCTTCTGCCCGGCGCGGTCGACCTTCTGAAAGGCCGCGGTTTCGACCAGACCACGCCGCAGCCAGAACACCAGCACCGCGCACAGCGCGCCGATGACGAAGGGCACGCGCCAGCCCCAGTCCGTGAGTTCCGCCTCGCTGAACAGCGCCTGCATGGTAACCAGCACGGCGAGCGCGGTCAGCTGGCCGCCGATCAGCGTCACATATTGGAAGCTGGCCCAGAAGCCGCGGCGGCGCTCGTCGGCGGCCTCGGCCATGAAGGTGGCGGACGTGCCATATTCGCCGCCCACGCTCAGCCCCTGCACCAGCCGCGCGGCGAGCAGCCAGGCCGGGGCGGCCAGACCGACCTGATCATAGGTGGGCGCCAGCGCGATCATCAGGGAGCCAAAGCACATCAGCCCGACCGACAGCGTGAGCGCAGCCTTGCGGCCATGCCGGTCGGCATAGACGCCGAGCAGCCAGCCGCCCAGCGGGCGCATGAGAAAGCCGATGGCGAAGATGACCGCACCGTTCAGCTGCTGGGCGACGGCATCATCCTGCGGGAAGAAGCGCGGCGCGAAATAGAGCGCGAAGGCCGAATAGGTATACCAATCATACCATTCGACCAGATTGCCGGCCGCACCGCCGAAAATCTGCTTGGCCCGCGACGGGGCTGCGCTGTCTGCGATGCTGGCCCCCACCAGCGACGCTACTGCGCCAGCGGCACGGAGTCGGCCGGGGGTGTTGCCGGCAGCAGGCCAGGTGCCGCACCCGGCAGCACGGGGGCCGCGGGCGGCGCCTCATCGAGCGGAGCGGCGATGGGCGCGCCCTCGGCAGCCAGGCTGGTGTCAACGGCGCGCGGCTTGCTGGTGCCGGCGGCGAGCACGGCGAGCAGGATCGAGGTGCCGATGAACATGACGGCGAGCACGGTGGTTGCCCGGGTCAGCAGATTGGCGGCGCCGCGCACGGAGACCATGCCGCCGCCGGTGCCGCCGCCAATGCCAAGGCCACCGCCTTCGGAGCGTTGCAGCAGAATGACCGTGACCAGCGCCAGCGCGATCAGCGCATGCACCACAAGCAGAAATGTCGTCACAAACCTGTCCAGACCAAGAGGGAGCGAGCCGCGTTCCTAGCGGTTCAGGCCGCGCTCGGCAAGGCGGCGGCGGCGATGATGGCGGCAAGGCTGTCAGCGCGCAGGCTGGCCCCGCCGACGAGCGCGCCGTCGACATCGCCCGCCGCCATCAACGCGGCGGCATTGTCAGGCTTGACCGAGCCCCCATAAAGCAGCCGCACCCCCTGCCCCGCTGGCCCGAACCGGCTGATGAGCGCGGCGCGGATGAAGCCGTGGATGGCCGCAACCTCATCGACGCTGGGCGTGCGGCCCGTGCCGATCGCCCAGACCGGCTCATAGGCGATGATCAGCCCGTCAAGGCTGTCCGGCAGCGAGCCCTGCAACTGCGCGCCGACCACGGCCTCGGCGCGGCCAGCGTCGCGCGCGGCTTCGGTTTCGCCCACGCAGATGATGACCTCAAGACCGGCAGCGCGAGCGGCAACCGCCTTGGCTCGGATGAGCGCATCCTCCTCATGCTGGTCGGCGCGGCGCTCGCTATGGCCGAGGATGACGAAGCTCGCTCCGGCATCGACGAGCTGGACGGGCGAGACACAGCCGGTGTGCGCGCCTGCCGTCGCGCTGTGGCAATCCTGTCCGCCGATGGCAAGACGCCCCTGCGTGGCTTCTGCGGCGGCCATGATCAGCGGAAAGGAGGGCGCAATCCAGCAGGCGGCGGTGCCAAAGCCGCTGGCCTGCGCCGCCAGCGCGCGGATCTCGCGCAGGTCCTCGCGCAGCCCGTTCATCTTCCAGTTGCCGACGATCAGCTTCATGCCCAGCCCTTCTGCCGCGTTGACTGGCGCTTGTGGCAAGCGACCGCCATGGTTACAAGCCGCCTCAGTCACGTTTTTTGCACCATTTTCAGTCAAGGGCGCGCATGCTCCAGTTTATCCGCAAAGGCCTGTCCAGCCCGATTTCGCTCGGCGTGCTTGGGCTAGTCGTCATCGCCTTCATCATCACCGGTGTGGGCGATCCCTTTGGCGGCGGGGTGACGCGGGTGGGCACCATCGCCGAGGTCGGCGAGCGCGCCATCGTCGAGGCCGACCTTCAGCGCAGCCTCGACAATGTGTTGCAGAGCGCGCGCGCCGACCAGCCCGACGTGACCATCGCCGACCTTGCCAATGACGGCGCGGTGGAGGTGATGGCCACCCAGCTGATCGGACGCACGGCGATCGAGGAATTTGCCCGCAAGATCGGCATGGTCGCCTCGGAACCCGCGATCGGCGCGGTGATCGCGGCGATTCCCGCCTTTCAGATCGCCGGCAAATTCGACCAGGACACCTACAACCGGATCATCGCCGAGCAGCGGATTTCCGACAAGCAGCTGCGCGATGACATCGCTGGCGACATCATCCGCCAGCAGCTCCTCACCCCGCTCACGTCCTCGCTCGGTGTGTCAGCCGGTCAGGCGCAGCCGCTGGCTGAAACGCTGGTCGCCGTTCACCGGGGCAGCGTGACGCTGGTGCCCACCGGCGAAGTGGAACCAGCCACCGAGGCCGAGATCCGCGCCTTTTACGATGACAATGTCAGCCGTTTCGCCGTGCCGGAGCGGCGCGGCTTTCGCTATGCGATGTTCGACCGGGCGGCGATTGCGGCCGATATCGAAATCAGCGACGAGGCTGTGAAGGCCGCCTTCGATGCTGACCCGGCCAAATATGGCGCCGCACCAACCCGCCGCCTGCTGCAGGTGGTTGTGCCCGATGAAGCGACCGCGCAGAAGCTGGTCGAGGCCGCTGCCGCGACGGGATTCGCCGCCGCCGCGCAAGAGATCGCCGGCTTTGGCGCGGCCGATATCGAGATTGGCGAGAGATCGCAGAGCCAGTTTGCCGGCGAGACCAGTGCCGATGTGGCAGCTGCGGCCTTTGCGCTTGAGGTTGGCCAGGTGTCGGCGCCGGTACGCTCGCCTTTTGGCTGGCACGTGCTGTCGGTGGCAGCGCTCGGTGCGCCGGCGCGGTCGCTGGCCGATGTCAGCCCGGCCATCCGCGAGGAGCTGCGCGCGCGGGCTTTGAGCGACAAGCTGTCGGAAGTCATCGCGCGTGTTGAGGACGGCGCCGAGGATGGCAAGAGCTTTGCCGATATCGCCGAGGCGGAAGGGCTGAGCATCTTCAGCCAGCCGCCGGTGACGCGGGCGGGCCGCGGCATCGACATGCCGCCGCTCGAAGGCCTCACCGCCGAACTGGCCGAGCTGGCCTTTTTGCAGCAGCCCGAAGACGGGGTGATCGTGCAGACGCTCGACGGCGATGAGGTGGTGGCGCTGGAGACAACCAATGTCGTGGCTGCCACCACGCGGCCGCTGGAAGAGATCGAGCCGCTGGTGAGCGGACTGGCGACGCAGGACAAGGCGCTGAAGGCCGCGCGCGCCACGGCGGATGCCGTGGTGGCGGCGGTCAAGGGCGGCAAGAGCTTTGCCGAGGCCGTGGCTGACGCCGGCCTGCAGGCGCCGCAGCCGCTGACCGGGCGACGGGTCGATGCGATGCAGGCGGGACAGGCCATGCCGCCGATCATCGAGGCCTTTCTGGCAACCGGTGCGGGCAAGACCCGGGTGCTGGGTGGGGCCGAGGGCTGGGCGCTGGTCCATGTCGACAGCATCGAGCCCGGCGATCTGGCGGCTGTGCCGGGCATTGTCGATGCCATGCGCCGCGAAGTGGCCCAAAGCCTGCCCAATGAGTTTGCCGAGGCCTTTGCAGCCGCCGCGGCCCGCGAAGTCGTGGTCAAGCGCAACGATGCCGCCATCGACGCGCTGCGCCGCCGCCTCGCTGGCCAGACCAGCCTGTTGCAATAGCCATGGGGCCGCACGCGCAGCAGCCCGGCCTTGCCGAGGCGGTCGCGAGCCTCGAGGCGGGACGCGCCTGCCTCGTTCATCGCCGGATCGTTGCCGACACCGAGACACCGGTTTCAGCGATGCTCAAGCTGGGTGCGGCCGGCTCGGGCGCGTTTCTGCTCGAATCGGTCGAGGGCGGGCAGGTGCGCGGCCGCTATTCGCTGATCGGCCTCGCGCCCGATCTGGTCTGGGATGCGCGCGGCGCGACCTCGCGCATCAACCGCAACTGGCAGGCCGACCCGGAGGCCTTCGAGCCGCAAGACGGCAATCCGCTCGACAATCTGCGCGCGCTGGTGGCGGGCGCGCGCGCCGATGTCCCCGCAGGCCTGCCGCGCGCGCTGGCCTGTCTGGTGGGCTATATCGGCTATGAGGCGGTGCGGCTGGTGGAGCCGAGCGTGCCGCTGGCGCCGCCCTTGCCGCTGGACCTGCCCGACATGCTGTTCGTGCGCCCCACGCTGCTTCTGGTGTTCGACCGGCTGAGTGACGAACTGCACATTGTGGCGCCGCTGTTTCCAGACCAGCCTGGCGGGGCACGGGCGCGCTATGAGGCAGCGGTCGAGCGGATCGAGGCCGCAGCGCGCAAGCTGGCCGGAGCACTGCCGGCGGCGAGCCCCGCCCAAGTGCCGGCCGAAGCCGCGCTCACGGCGCATACCGACCCGGCGCGCTATGCTGCCATGGTAGCGCGCGCCAAGGACTATATCCTTGCCGGCGACATTTTTCAGGTGGTGCTGGCGCAGCGCTTCAGCCTGCCCTTCCCGCTGCCGGCCTTCGATCTTTATCGGGCGCTGCGGCGCATCAACCCCTCGCCCTTTCTCTATCTGCTTGATCTGCCGGGCTTTGCGCTGGTCGGTTCCAGCCCCGAAATTCTGGTGCGCGTGCGCGACGGCGATGTGACCATCCGGCCCATCGCCGGCACCAGGCCGCGCGGCAAGGATGCTGCGGAGGATGCCGAGAACAAGGCCAGCCTGCTCGCCGACGCCAAGGAACAGGCCGAGCATCTGATGCTGCTTGATCTTGGCCGCCACGACACGGGCCGGGTCTCGGTGCCCGGCACGGTGCGTGTGACTGACCGGGCGGGCGTCGAATTCTACAGCCATGTCATGCACATCGTCTCCAATGTGCAGGGCCGGCTGGCGCCCGGCATCGATGCGGTCGATGCGCTGCTTGCCGGTTTTCCTGCCGGCACGGTCAGCGGCGCGCCCAAGGTGCGCGCCATGCAGGTGATCGCCGAGCTGGAGAGCGAGCAGCGCGGCGCCTATGCCGGCGGGGTCGGCTATTTCAGCCCTGATGGCAGCATGGACAGCTGCATCGTGCTGCGCACCGCCATCGTCAAGGATGGCACCATGCACATCCAGGCTGGCGCCGGCATCGTTGCTGACAGCCAGGCCGAATATGAGCAGCGCGAATGCGAAGCCAAGGCGGGCGCGCTGATTGCCGCTGCAAGGCGGGCGCTGGCGGCGGCCAATGACGCCGGTTACGGCCAGTGAGGGCGCCATGATCCTCGTCATCGACAATTACGACAGCTTCACCTTCAACCTCGTCCATTATCTGGAAGAGCTGGGCGCGCCGACCCGGGTGATGCGCAACGATGCGTTGAGCGTAACCGAGGCGATGGCGATGGCCCCTCAGGCGGTTCTGCTCTCGCCGGGGCCCTGCACGCCCAATGAAGCCGGCATCTGCCTTGATCTCATCACGGCTGCCGCCGAGGCCCGGCTGCCGCTGCTCGGCGTCTGCCTTGGCCATCAGGCGCTGGGCCAGGCCTTTGGCGGCGATGTCATTCGCGCCCCGCAGGTGATGCACGGCAAGACCAGCGCCATCAGCCACAGCGGCACCGGCGTGTTCGAAGGCCTGCCCAGCCCGTTCGAAGCGACCCGCTATCACAGCCTGATCGTCGACGCGGCCACGCTGCCGGAGTGCTTCACCGTCAATGCCACCAGCCCCGAGGGGCTGATCATGGGCATGCACCACAAGACGCTGCCGCTGCACGGCGTGCAATTTCACCCCGAAAGCATCGCCACCGCGCATGGCCATGCACTGCTCGCCAATTTCCTGCGGATCGCCGACATTCCGCACCGTCCGAAATGATCAGGCCCCTGCCCGACCCGCGCGCGCCGCTGCCCCGCGACGCCGCCGATGACGCCTTTGCCCGGATCCTTGACGGCGATGTGGATGACGCGGTGCTGGCCGCCTTTCTGAGCACGCTCGCCGATCGCGGCGAGACGGTGGAGGAAGTGACGGCCGCCGCACGTGCACTCAGAGCGCGCATGAGTAACCGGCTTGAAGCCTCTGATGCCATTGATGTCTGTGGCACCGGCGGCGACGGTCAGCACAGCCTTAACATCTCGACCGCCGTCAGTCTGGTCGTTGCAGCCTGCGGCGTGCCCGTGGCCAAGCATGGCAACCGGGCGGCCTCGTCAAGCTCGGGCGCGGCCGATGTGCTGGCCGCACTCGGCGTGCCCGAACTGCCGCTCGACCGGCTCGAGCCCTGCCTGCGCACCGTCGGCATCACCTTTCTCCATGCCGCCCGCCACCATCCCGCCATGGCGCGGGTGGCGCCAGTGCGCCGCGCGCTCGGCCGCCGCACGATCTTCAACCTGCTTGGCCCGCTGGCCAACCCCGCCGGCGTGCGCCGCCAGTTGGTCGGCGTGTTCGCGCCCTCCGCCCTGCGGCTCATGGCCGGCGCCCTGGCAGAGCTGGGCAGCGAGGCGGCACTGGTGGTGCACGGTGATGGCTTTGATGAACTGGCCGTCTCCGGCCCCAGCAACGCCATGCGCCTGCACGACAGCACACTGATCAGCCTCACTATCCGGCCGCAGGATGCCGGGGTGGGCACGCACCCCAAGGCCGCGCTCGCCGGCGGCAGCCCGGCTGAAAATGCCGCCGCGCTCGAGCGGTTGCTGGGCGGGGAGACGGGCGCCTATCATGATGTGGTGGTGCTCAATGCCGCCGCCGCGCTGGGCGTGGCCGACGAGCGCCTGTCGCTCATCGAAGCGGCGGCGCGCGCGCGCGCCGCCTTGTCATCGGGCGCTGCCGCCGCCACGCTCGCCCGATGGAAGGCCTTTCGATGACCGACACGCTCACCACCATCTGCAACGCCAAGCGGGACCGGGTCGCCGCGCTCAAGGCGGACCACAGCCTCGCCGCCCGCGAGGCTGCAGCCGCAAAGGCATCGCCGCCGCGCGGGTTTATCAAGGCCATCCAGCAGGCGCCGCGCTATGCGCTGATCGCCGAGGTCAAGAAGGCCTCCCCGTCAAAAGGGCTGATCCGCGCGGATTTCGTGCCTGCCGAGATCGCCCGCGCCTATGCCGCCGGCGGCGCGACCTGCCTTTCGGTGCTGACCGAGGAAGAGTGGTTTCTCGGCGCCGACGATTATCTGCGCGCCGCCCGCGCCGCCTGTGACCTGCCGGTGCTGGCCAAGGATTTCTTCGTCGATCGCTGGCAGATCGCCAACGCCCGCGCCATCGGAGCCGACTGTATCCTGCTCATCATGGCGGCATTGAGCGACGCCGAAGCGCTTGAGTTCGAAGCCTATGCCCATGAGCTCGGCCTTGACGTGCTGGTCGAGGTGCACAATGCCGAGGAGCGTGACCGGGCGCTGGCGCTGAAGACACCTCTGCTTGGCATAAACAATAGAAATCTCAAGACATTGCAGGTTGATCTTCAGACCAGTTTCGAGCTTGCAGATACGCCGGGCCGCACGCTCGTCGCCGAATCCGGCCTCTCCGGCCCGCGCGAGCTGGCGCAGCTTTCGGCGCGCGGCATCAATGCCTTTCTGATCGGGGAATCGCTGATGCGCCAGCCCGATGTGGAAGCCGCAACCCGGACGCTGCTCGCATGAGCGGCCTGACCCATCTCGACGAGGGCGGCGCAGCGCGCATGGTCGATATCTCGGCCAAGGCTGCGACCCGGCGCGAGGCGGTGGCGGAAGGGCGGATCAGCGTGTCTGCCGAGGCGCTGGACGCCATCCGCAGCGCCACGCTGAAGAAGGGCGACGCCGTCGCCACGGCGCGCATCGCCGGCATCATGGCCGCCAAGCAGACCGCCCAGCTGATCCCGCTTTGCCACCCGCTGCCGATTGATGCGGTCAATGTCGAGATCGAGATTGAAGACGAGGGCGTGCGGGTCACGGCAAGGGTCGTCACCACGCACGGCACCGGCGTAGAAATGGAAGCCCTTACAGCGGTTTCCGTGGCACTCCTCACAATCTACGACATGGCCAAGGCGCTCGACCGGCGCATGACCATCCACGGCGTTCGCCTGCTTGAAAAGTCCGGGGGCCGCTCGGGCGATTTCCGCGCATGAGCCTGCTCCACCCCGATGACGCGCGGCGCCTCTTGCTGGCCGGTGTCACGCCGCTCGCCGCCGTGCGTGTGCCGCTGGCAGACGCCGCCGGGCGCCACGCCGCCACCGATCTCGCCGCCCTTCTCACGCAACCGCCCTTCGATGCCAGCGCGATGGACGGCTGGGCCGTGCGCCATGCCGATCTGCCCGGCCCCTGGCGCATCATCGGCGAGGCCGCCGCCGGACACGCCTTCGCAGGCCAGCTGGGCACAGGCGAAACGGTGCGCATCTTCACCGGCGCGCCGCTGCCAGCGGGCGCCGATACGGTGGTGGTGCAGGAAGACATGACCGCAGACGGCGAAACGGCACGGCTCTCTGGCGATGGCCCCCCGGGGCGCGGCGCCCATGTGCGCAAGGCGGGGCAGGATTTCGCCGCCGGTGAACGGCTCATTCCGGCCGGCGCGCTGCTCGGCGCCCGTCGTCTCGGCCTGCTGGCCGCGAGCGGACACGGCGCAGTCGATGTGCTGGCGCGGCCGCGCGTGGCGCTGCTCGCAACAGGCGATGAGCTGGTGATGCCGGGCGAGGCGCCGGGGCCAGGGCAGATCGTCAATGCCGGCTCGGTGATGCTGGCAGCCCTGCTGCGCGCCGCCGGGGCCGAGGTCAGGGATCTCGGCATCCTGCCCGACCGCGCGCCCGCCATCCGCACCGCCATCGCCGATGTGCAGGCCGATCTTCTGGTCACGGTAGGCGGCGCGTCGGTCGGCGATCACGATCTCGTCGTGCCGGTGCTCAACGCGCTCGGCGCCCATCTCGATTTCTGGAAGATCGCGATGCGGCCCGGCAAGCCGCTGGTCGCCGGCCAGCTCGGCGCGATGCGCGTGCTCGGCCTGCCGGGCAATCCGGTATCGGCCTATGTCTGCGCGCTGCTGTTCGGCTGGCCTCTGGTGTGCGCGCTGGCCGGGCGGCCGGGCGATATCCCCATGGTCCGCGCAAGGCTGGCCGCGCCCATCGCCGCGACCGGCAACCGGCGGGATCATCTGCGCGGCGTCTGCCTGCCCGATGGCCGGGTCACGGCCCTGTCCACGCAAGACAGCGCCCAGATCGCGCGGCTGGCCGAAGCCGATGTGCTGATCGTGCGCGAAGCCCATGCGCCAGCAGCCGAAACTGGCAGCGAAGTCGACATCATCCGCCTTGACATGTTCTCGGATGTTGCCTAATCGTTCTGCGTGTGTTCCAGAAAAGGGCATGGCAGATGTTGACGCGCAAGCAGCAGGAACTCCTCGGCTTCATCGATGGCCGCCTCAAGGAGACGGGCATTTCCCCCAGCTTCGAGGAGATGAAGGAAGCGCTCAGCCTGCGCTCCAAATCGGGCGTGCACCGTTTGATCAATGCCCTTGAGGAACGGAATTTCATTCGCCGCCTGCCCAACCGCGCCCGCGCCCTTGAGGTGTTGCGCCTGCCTGACGCGATGAACCCGGCCTTCGGCAGCGCCCGGGCGCAGGCCGCAGTGCTGCCCGCCCGCCCGCCGATCTTGCCCGAGCCTGCCAATGACACGGTGATGGTGCCTCTCCATGGCCGCATTGCCGCCGGTCTGCCGATCGAGGCGCTCGAGTCCGACCGGTCACTGTCGGTGCCCTCAGCGCTGCTCGGCCCGGGGGACCATTATGCGCTTGAAGTCTCCGGCGATTCGATGGTCGAGGCCGGGATTTTCGACGGTGATTATGCGCTCGTGCGCCGCTGCGAAGACGCGCGCGACGGGGACATTGTCGTGGCCCTGATCGATGACAGCGAAGCGACACTGAAATATCTGCGCCGCGAAAAGGGCATGATCCGCCTCGATCCGGCCAACAGCAGCTACCAGCCCCAGCGCTACCGGCCCGAGCAGGTGCGTGTGCAGGGTCGGCTGGCCGGCCTGCTGCGCCGCTACAACTGAACCGGCCGGCGGCAGGTCAGCGCAGCTTCAACGCACCCGCTGCATGGCGGCGACATAATCCTTGCCGCGATTGATGCGCAGATCATCGTCCAGATAGGTCACCGTGGCCGGCGCGGGCTGTGGGGACGGCACGGTGATGCTGAGCGGCGTCTCTGCGGATAGCGCAAGGGCTGCGCGCACCTGCGCATTGTCCACACCCGGCGCACCTGGCGCGAACACCATCTGGCGAAAGGCCACCCCAAAGCCGTTCGGGCGCTCGGGTGCTGGCGCAACATCGGCGGTGGCCAAATAATGGATGGGCGTGGCCGCGGGGCCAGCCTCAAGCAGCATGGAATTTCGATAAAAGCCGCGGCCCATGTCGATCTCCTGCCAGACCTGCCGCACCCGCGCAGTGCCGCCATCTGCACCGCCGCCAGGCATGGCGCGCGTCATGAAGCTCACCGGCACATCGCCAAAGATTCCCTGGCTGGAATAGAGCGTTGTCCACACGCCATCGGCCGCTGCCGGCGTCGCGCCGAAATCGGGCGCCGGCGCGCTGGCCTCCGTCGCCGCGATCGCGGCCTCGATCCGCGCCTTCACGTCATCGGCCAGCGGACGGGTCGGATCGATCCCGGACAGAATAATCAGCAAGTCAGCTGCAGCCTTGGTCATGACACCTCCCCTTTTGCCTCGCCATTGTTGCGCAAGAGCCAGCCGATGGTCAGCCGAACGGCCGCGATTGTCCATACCATGGATGATCCCCCAGACCATCAAGGCTGCCGACCATGCGGCCGCTCTCAAGCCAGAGCGCAAGCGCGCCGCGATTGGCGACCATGGCCGCATCGATCGTCATCCAGCGCGCCCGGCACCAATCCGGCAATCGCCGATCGCTGATGACGAGATCGGCCGCAAGACAGGCCGGCTCCATCGTGCCCCGCGCCAGCCCGTCGGGCGAGCGGGTGACAAACAGGGTCCGCCCGCGCACCAAACCAAGGCAGGAATCGCGCGTGCAGCGCATCTCCGGCAGCTCATCAAAGCGGCGAAAGCCACCCGAAGCCGCCATGGCGCTGCCCCAGACATCGCGCAGAAAGCCGCCCATGCGGGCGCGTGACAGGGCAATATCACCGCCATCGGTGCGCAGCGCCACATGGCGGCCATCCCGGCTGACCAGCAAATCAGCCGGCGCGGCCGCCAGCGCAAACACCGCTCCGGCCAAAATCACCGGCAGCCCGACGAGCCGAAGCACGCTCCGCCACAACAGCAGCCAGAGGCCGCCCATGATGATCAGGCCAAAGGCGAGATCCGGCAGGGTCGGCAGCCGGGCCACAGCGCCAGGCATGGCGGCGGTCGCGTCCGCGATATCGAGGAGCCGGGCCACAAACCATCCCGCCGGCGCATAGGCGGCTGCACCAACGCCGAGCGCATCAGCCGCCAGCCCCAGCAGCAGCGCGGGGATGATACCGAAACTCGCCAACGGGATCGCCAGCAGGTTGGAAACCACGCCATAAACGCCCGATTGCTGAAAGTGATAAAGACCGATGGGGGTCAGCACCAACTCGGCGACAAGGCCCGTCATGAGAAGCGCGATTCCGCCCCGCCCGAGCTGGCGCGCCCGCCCTTCCCGCTCGCGCGGGCCCAGCCAGCGTCGGCCAATCGGCGTTTCATAAAGCGCGACAATCGCCGCCACGGCGGCAAAGCTCATCTGGAAGCTCGGCCCCAGCAGATATTCAGGCCGCACCAGTAGGATGAGGAACGCTGCCGTTGCCAGCAGCCGCAGCGAGATCGCCTCCCGCCCGGCCATCAGCCCGGCAAGCACGATCAAGGTCGCGAGCAGGCTGCGAATGGTGGGCACAGCGCCGCCGGCCAGCAAGGTATAGCCAAGCCCGGCCAGCGCCCCCAGCGCCAGCGCCACTCCGCGCACCGGCAGCCGCAGCGCCAGCCACGGCCAGAGCGTCAGCAAGCGGCGGGCAATCAGGATCACCCCGCCCACCACCACCGCCATGTGCAACCCCGAAATCGACAGCAGATGCGCCAGCCCCGCGTCGCGCACTGCGTCAGATGTTTCCTGCGGAACAGCGCTGCGGTCCCCGGTCACGAACACCGCCGCTACCGCGCCTGCGGCCCCCGGCACGGCGGCGCGGATGCGCGCGCTGATCTCGCGGCGCGTCCCGGCCAGCCATGCCCGCCACCCCCGTCCCTCTGGAGCCGCCGCCAAAAGCGTCACATCGCCCAGCACCGCGCCGGTTGCGCCCACGCCGTCAAAATACAGCGCACGCGCACTGTCAAAGCCGCCTGGCACGGCTGGAGAAGGCGGCGGCAACAGCATGGCGCGCACCGCCACCCGTGCGCCGGGTTCGACCATGGCCTCAGCGCGGGTGGCAGCCGCACCGCGCACATTCACGCGCACCCGATCGGGCAGGCCCGCCTCGCCAGACCCCACGCTCAGGCCAAGCCGCAACTGACCGCTCGCCACCCGCGGCTCCACCGTCTGGACCACCGCTTCAAAACGCGCCAGTCGCCGCGCCGGAAGCACCTCATGGGCGACCTGCCAGACCCTGAACTCGGTCGCGCCCAGCCCGACCACCACCATCAGCATGAGCGCGCCCGGCCAGCGCCGCCCGAGCAGAAGCAGCGCCGCGCCCAGCCCCACACAGGCCAGCGCCAGCGCCAATCGCTGGCCCGACCATGGCAGCGCAAACCAGGCCGCGATGCCCGCCCCCAGCGCCACCGGCAGCCAGAGCGGCAGCGCCTCGCGCTCGGTATCCCCCAGCGCCGCCAGCCGCGCCGCGATAGCCGCTTCGGGCCAGCCCTGCCAAGCCGTTTGAACCGCTCCAAGGGTTCTGCTAGTCACCTGCCACGGCTCCGCCAAGGTGCCAGAATTGCACCAAGACCCTCATGAGCCAGCATTGGATATTCGCAGCATGAGCGCAAGCGCAACCTCAGCGGACAGACCCCCGGTTGTGACGCGCTTCGCGCCCTCGCCCACCGGCTTTCTGCACATCGGCGGCGCCCGCACGGCGCTGTTCAACTATCTGTTCGCAAAGCATCATGGCGGCCAGTTCCGGCTGCGCATCGAAGATACCGACCGCGCCCGCTCGACCGATGCGGCGGTCGCGGCCATCCTCGAGGGCATGGCCTGGCTGCGGCTCGAGGCTGACGGCGAGATCGTCTATCAGGCCGCCCGCGCCGCGCGCCATGCCGAGGTGGCGCATCAGCTGCTGGCCCAGGGTCTGGCCTATCGCTGCTACGCCACCGCCGAAGAGCTGGAGGCGATGCGCGAGGCCGCCCGCGCCGCCAAGCAGCCAATGCGCTATGATGGCCGCTGGCGGGATCGCACCGACTGGCCCGAGGGCCAGCCCCATGTCATCCGCTTCAAGGCCCCCACCGAAGGCGAAGTCACCATCGAGGACCGGGTGCAGGGGCCGGTCACGGTGAGCAACGCCGAGCTCGACGACATGGTGCTGCTGCGCTCCGATGGCACGCCGACTTATATGCTGGCGGTCGTCGTCGATGATCAGGACATGGGCGTCACCCATGTCATTCGCGGCGATGACCATCTCAACAATGCCTTTCGCCAGCTGGCGCTCATTCGCGCGCTGGGCTGGCCGGAGCCGGTCTATGCCCATATCCCGCTGATCCACGGTGCAGACGGTGCCAAGCTCTCCAAGCGGCACGGCGCGCTGGGGGTGGAAGCCTACCGCGACGAGCTCGGCATCCTGCCTGAAGCGTTGGAAAATTATCTGCTGCGGCTCGGCTGGGGCCACGGCGATGACGAGTTCATCAGCCGCGACCAGGCGATCGAGTGGTTCGATCTGGACGGTGTCGGCCGCTCGCCCTCGCGTTTTGACGCGAAGAAGCTCGAATCCGTCAATGGCCATTATCTGCGCGCCGCCGATGATACGCGGCTCGCCGCTTTGGTGCGCGCGCGCATCGAGGCCGGGCTTGGCCGTGCCTTGAACACAGCCGATATCGACCTTCTGGTCCGCGCCATGAGCGAACTGAAGAAGCGCGCGCCCGATCTTGTCAGCCTCGCTGAAGTCCGCCCTGTTCCTGTTCCGCGCCCGGCCCATTCCCATCGATGCGGCCGCCCAGGCCCTGCTGGACAAGGCGCCCCCTGGCCTGCTGGCGCGGGCGCGGGGCGCGCTGGCCGCCGCCGCCTGGGCGCCCGACGCGCTGGAAGCCGCCGTGCGCGCGCTGGCCGAGGCCGAAGGCTGCAAGCTGGGCGCGGTCGCGCAGCCGCTGCGCGCGGCGCTGACCGGCGCCGCCCAGTCACCCGGGCTGTTTGATGTCATGGCCCTTCTGGGGCATGCGCAAACACTGGCTCGCATCGATGACGCAATTGCGGTAACCACCGACACAATAACGCGAGCATGACAGACTGAAGGGGTCGAACGATGACGAACAAAGCCAATATCACGGTTGACGACAGAAGCGCCGACTATCCCGTTCTCGGCGGCAGTGTCGGCCCGGAAGTCATCGATATCAGAAAGCTTTATGCGCAGACCGGCCGCTTCACCTATGACCCCGGCTTCACCAGCACGGCAAGCTGCGAATCGAAGATCACCTATATCGACGGCGACGAGGGCACGCTGCTCTATCGCGGCTATCCCATCGACCAGCTCGCCGAAAAGTCGAGCTTCCTCGAAGTCGCCTATCTGCTACTCAACGGCGAGCTGCCCGATGCGGCCGAGCATGAAGAGTTCAGCTACCTCATCACCCGCCACACGATGATCCATGAGCAGCTGGCGCAATTCTATCGCGGCTTCCGCCGTGATGCGCACCCGATGGCGATCATGTGCGGCATCGTCGGCGCCATGGCCGCCTTCTATCACGACTCGACCGACATTCACGATCCGCAGCAGCGCGTCATCGCCTCGCACCGCATCATCGCCAAGATGCCGACGCTGGCGGCCATGGCCTATAAATATTCGATCGGCCAGCCCTTCCTTTATCCCGACAACTCGTTGAGCTTCGCCGGCAATTTCCTGCGCATGACCTTCGGCGTCCCGGCCGAGCCCTATGTCATCGATCCGGTGGTGGAAGATGCCATGGAGAAGCTGCTGATCCTCCAGGCCGACCATGAGCAGAACGCCAGCACCTCGACCGTGCGCCTCGCCGGCTCTTCGGGCGCCAACCCCTTTGCCTGCATCTCGGCCGGTATCGCCTGTCTCTGGGGCCCGGCGCATGGCGGGGCCAACGAAGCCGCGCTCAACATGCTCCGCGAAATCGGCACGCCCGACCGGATTCCCGAATTCATCGCCCGCGCCAAGAACAAAGACGACCCCTTCCGCCTGATGGGCTTCGGCCACCGCGTCTACAAGAACTACGATCCGCGCGCCAAGGTCATGGCCAAGGTCGCCAAGAACATCCTCGACAAGCTGGGCAAGGCCGATCCCATCTTCGACGTCGCCCGCGAGCTTGAGCATATCGCACTCAACGATCCCTATTTCGTCGACAAGAAGCTCTATCCCAACGTCGATTTCTATTCGGGCGTGGTGATGTCGGCGATCGGCTTCCCGACCTCGATGTTCACCGTGCTCTTCGCCATCTCCCGCTCGGTCGGCTGGATCGCCCAGTGGACGGAGATGATGGAAGACCCCGAGCAGAAGATCGGCCGGCCGCGCCAGCTCTACACCGGCCCGACCCGGCGCGATTATGTGCCGATCAGCCAGCGTCGCTGACGCCGGGCTGCTTGGCCGTGCGCCCTGCCCTCCTGCGTGTGGCGGCGGCGCTGTTCATCGGCGCCGCCGCGCCGGCGCTGGCCGGGCCGTTCGCCGAGGTTGGTGACCGCCAGCTTCGGCAAGATGTCGCGCTGCTTGCCGGGGCCGGCCTCATCCGCGGGCCGGTCGATAGCTGGCCCCTACCCTGGGCGCAGATCGACGCCGGGCTGAACCGCGCCAGGGATGGCCGCACCCTGCCGCCCCATCTCGCCGCCGCCGTGCGCCGGCTCGACCGGCTGGCCGATTATGCCGCGCAAGGCTTTGCCAGCGAAACCCGGCTGATGGCGACCAACCGCGAAACCACCGCGCGCGACTTCGGCACGCTGGCGCGCGGCCGCGGCGATGTCTCGACCCGCATCGAGGTCAATACCGATGCCGTGTCGGTCAGCCTCGGCGGCGGCTACCGCACCGACCAGCCCGGCACCGGCTGGCATGTCGAGCCGAGCCAGATCACGCTGCGCCTCGGCAATGTCGCGCTTTATGCCGGCAACAATGAGCAATGGTTCGGCCCCGGCGTCGACGGTGCGCTGCTGTTTTCAAACAGCGCACGGCCGATGCCAAAGATCGGCATCAAGATGCTGAACCCCGACCAGATCGATTTTCCGGTGCTGCGCTGGCTGGGCCCGCTCCGGCTCGATTTCTTCGGCGGCGTGCTCAATGAAGACCGCGATTTCCGCAACACGCTCACCTTCGGAACGCGGCTGAGCTTCATGCCCTCACAGGGTCTGGAGATCGGCCTCAACCGCGCCCAGATGGTCTGCGGCCAGGGCCGACCCTGCGGCTTTTCGCAGATCTTCCGCTCCTTCGTGGGCGTCGGCAACAGCGACAATCCCGATCCCAGCAACCAAGGCGCCTTCGATGACCAGGCTGGCAATCAGCTGGCTGGTTTCGATATCAGCTATACCCATAATTTCAGAGGGGTGATGGCGAAACTTTACTTCGAAGGTGAAGCTGAGGATTTCGACAATGTGCTGCTCGAACAATGGGGCCGGCTGATCGGGCTGACGCTCACTGGTGCGGCCGGCAGCAACGGGGCAAGCTATACCACGACGATCGAATATTCCGACACGCTGGCGGTCTCGCTGTTCAACGACACGCCGCTTGAAGGCCCGACCGGCGGCCAAACCACCTATCCCGGCTCCTTCTACAACAACAGCCTTTACACCTCGGGCTATACCTATCGCGGCCGCCCCATCGGCCATTGGACGGCAGGCGACAGCCGTAATCTCGCCGTTCATGCGGCCCTCACCGATACGCGCAATCGCCGCTGGTACGGCTCGGTGCGCAGTGTCCATCTCAACGTCATCGATCTCGGCAACCCGCCGCGCGCCATCTTCCCCCGGCCCGATGGCAGCCCGGGTCCGCTGATCAGCAATCCGGTGTCCACCTCATCCGAGAAATTCGCCATCCTGACCGCCGGCGCCGAACTGCCGCTCAAGATCGGGGATGTGCGGATCGAGACGCGCTGGCAGTCCGACAACCCGAGCACACCGGGCCAGCGCGACCCGCGCGCGGCCATCGAAGTCCAATTTCGTCAGCGCTTCTAGGCGGTCCAGTCCTCGGCCAGCGCCAGCGCGCGCGGGTCGTCGATATCGATCCAGTCATGCGCCGAGACATCGAGCGCTGCAGCCCTGCCCTGCCCGGCAAGCCGCCGGACGCCGTCGGAGAGGCCCGGCTGCGGCAGCCCCGCCAGCGCCGCCATGAGCGCCGGCGTGATCAGGAAGACCCCGCTGTCATAGGCGTCATAGCTGGCGATCGTCTTGCCAATGGCTACGATCCGGTCCAGCGCCTGCGCCTTGGGCCGGGTCGAGACGCGGGTGACATCGGCCTCATCGACCCAGGGATGACCGAGCCGCCGGTCGATGCCCAGCACCAGCCCGTCACCGTCCAACGGCGCGGCCGCCACGGCGGCATACAGCGAAGCGCTGGCCAGATGATCCCCCATCACCAGCAGCGCGCGCGCCTCCAGCAGCGGGGCGGCGGCCAGCACCGAGACGCCGTTGGGCGCCTCCCAATCGGGATTGTGCACGGTCTCGGCCCCGGCCGCGCGTGCGGCGGCTTCCACCCCGGCGCTCTCATAGCCGGTGATGACCAGCGGGCGGGTGATGCCGGCAGCAGCCAGATTGGCCAATATGCGCACCAGCAGCGGCGTGCCGCCAACCGGCGTCAGCGGCTTTGACGGCGACACGGACCGAAGCCGCGTGCCCATGCCAGCGGCGAGAATGATCGCTTGCACGGGCCTGCCCCGGCTCAGTTGAGCGCAGGGCCCTTCACAAAGGCTTCGACCGCGTCATAGGCCTCGTCATCGGTGATCTGCTCGGGCGGGTGCTTGCAGAAATAGGAGGACGGCGCGAGCACCGGACCGCCAAGCCCACGATCAAGCGCGATCCGCGCGCAGCGGATCATGTCGATGGCGACACCGGCGGAATTGGGGCTGTCCTCAACCGACAGGCGCAGTTCGAGGTTCATCGGCACGCCGCCGAACATCCGGCCTTCCATGCGCAGGAAGCACACCTTGTTGTCGTTCTGCCACGCCACATAATCGCTCGGCCCGACATGGATGTTCTCGTCATCGAGCCGCACATGGGCGACCAACTGCACCGCCTCGGTCTTCGATTCCTTCTTCGACGCCAGCCGCTCCTTGTTCAGCATGTTGAGGAAGTCGGTGTTGCCGCCGGTATTGAGCTGATAGGTCCGGTCCAGCGCCACACCGCGCTTGGCGAACAGGTCGGTCAGCGTGCGGTGGACAATGGTGGCGCCGATCTGCGCCTTGATGTCATCGCCGATGATCGGCACGCCGGCGGCGCGGAACTTCTCCGCCCAGTCCGCATTGGAGGCGATGAACACCGGGATATTGTTGACGAACGCCACGCCAGCGGTGATCGCGGCATCGGCATAGAATTCGGTCGCTTCCTGGCTGCCGACGGGCAGATAGTTGCACATCACCTGCGCGCCCGAGCGCTTCAGGCTCTCGACGACATCGGCTTTGCTCGGCTGCGGCGCATCGGCCACGACGAAGCGGCGATGCTCAGGGTGAGCGGCCATGTGCGGCGACACCCCGTCAAGCACACGGCCCATTTCCACAATCGCGCCGGTGGGGCCGACATGGTCACAGAAGACGGCGGTGCAATTGGGCTTGGCGAAAATCGCCTCCGACACATCCCGGCCGACCTTGCGCGCATCAATGTCCCAGGCGGCGACAACGGAAATATCCTTGGGCCGATAGCCGCCCATGTCCCAGTGCATCAGCCCCAGTTCGTCGTTGGACCCGCCATTGGCATAATGGAAAAGCCCCTGCACGAGCGACGAGACGCAATTGCCAACCCCAACAAGGGCGACGGGAATCACCGACATTTCAGATAGTTCCTTTCAAACCGACAAAGCCTCGCCGATCAGCGACGGCGCGCGAATTTGTTGCAGTTATACTACGGCTTGTCGGTGGGCAAGGACGGTTTCGCGAGGAAGTCATAGCTGGTCGCTGCATAGTTGGCCGCAACGCGCGCATCGCCGGCCCGGGCAAAGGCACTCAGCCGCACATAGAAGCGCCACTGCGCCACCGCCGTGGTCAGCACGCTATAGGCCGCAAGCAGCGCAAAGCCCTCGAACCAGAGCCCGACGAGCGCCATCGCCAGCCAGGTCCAGAGAAAGGTGTTGCGCCGCCCGGCCACGAGCCGGAAGCCCCGCTCGAAGGGCCCGGCGTCATCGAGCTGAACCCCGGTCAAGCGCCGGTAGAATTCGCCCTGTGCCGCCTCGGCCAGCGCCGGCAGGATGATGAGCGCCGCCAGCGCCCAGGGCAGCGCCGAGCCCAGTGTGCGCGAAAACCACCAGGCCGCACAGAGATACCAGCCATACTCCAATATCTTGTCGAGCACATGCTCAAGGTCGCCCCAGCGCGAATATTCGATGCGCACCCGCGCCAGCTTGCCATCGACCCCGTCCAGCGGCCCGCACAGCAGCGCCAGCCCCAGCCCCCACCACAGCGCGCCCGTGGCCAGCGCATAGCCGGCCGCGACCGCAATGAACGCGGTGAACAGCGTCACCTGATTGGGCGTGATGCGGGTCGGCGCAAGCAGCCGCACCAGCGCGTCCTCGATCAGCGGGTGAATGAACCGCGCCGGCCAGTCGAGCGTACCCTTTTGTGCGGCGGCGATCACCTGCGCGCTGGCGTCCGCCGCCTGCGCCGCGTCCTGCGGGTTGCACCAGAGCAGCGGCACCGACCGCCGCCGCTCGGGCGCATAGAGCGGTGTTGCCGCGACCGGGATGCGCGCCACCGTCGGGTCCGCAGCCGCCAGACGAATCAGCGTCGAATGAAAATCCCAGTCGCCAATGTCGCGCGCCACGCTGGCAACCATCGCAGCGGGCAGCGCCATCACACCGGCCGCCAGCGTGGCGGAATCAAGCCGCTCGACGCTCACCGCGCTCTCATCACTGACCAGAATGCCGCCGCCCGCGCCCGAACCCGCGAGCAGCGTCGCCACGGCGCGCTCGTCGATGATCAGGCCGGGCGCCGGAATGATCACCAGCCCGCCCGCCGCCAATGCCTCGGCAAGCGAGGGAAACGAAACAGTTTCAATCCCTTGAACAGCGGCGTCAGACAGAGACGCGCCAACAAGAAAGAGCCGCTCACAGCCCATGCGGCGGAGCATCCGGGCCTGGCGCTCGACAAGTGACAAGCCGCCGACGACCAGCTGGGGACGCGGCGCCTCGGGGGCCAGAAGAACGCCGATACGGAGCATGACAGGCCCGCCTCATAGGGGGTTAGAGCCCGGCTTGCCAAGGCCGCTTGCCAAGCCCCAAGCCATGCGCCTAGCAAAAGCGCGTGCACAAAACTGCAACAGACGCATCGCGCCCCGAAGCGATCGAGGATCCGAGCAATCTCTGGCTCGTGCATCCCATTTCGTGGCGGCTGCTGCCGCTGGCGCTCAGGCTCGATCTTCATCCCAACACTGTGTCCTTCGCCGGCATGGGCTGCGGCCTGCTGGCCGGCGTCTGCTACTGGCAGTGGCGGGAGCCGGCCTATGTCGTCGCCGGCTTCCTGCTGATGCTGGCCTGGCATGTCCTTGACGGCCTCGATGGCAAGCTGGCCCGGGCCTCGGGCAAGGCCAGCCCGCTGGGGCGCATCATCGACGGCGTCTGCGATTATCTGGCCTTCATCTTCGTGCTCGTGCCGATCGCGCTCAGCTTCCCTGACTGGCAGGCCACTCTGTCGCTGGCGCTGGTCTCGGGGGCCTTCCACGCGGTTCAGTCGGCCTGGTATGAAGGCGAGCGCGAAGCCTGGAAGCGGCGCCAGGCGGGCTGTTTCGACGTGACACCCCGCCCGTCCGGCCCGGCAATCGCGGCCCCCTATCATTGGGCCGAGGCGCGCTTCAATCGCAGCCATCGGAACATGGACGCAGCGCTTGCTGCCAATCCCCGCCTGCTGGACAGCTATCTTGCCGCCACGGCTCCGATTGTGCGCGGCCTTTCAATCCTTTCTGCCAACAATCGCACGCTGGCCATTGCATTGGCTTGCCTCGCCGGCAATCCAAGGCTCTATTGGTATTGGGAGATCGCCGTGCTGACCTTGATTGCCATCGCCATGAGCCACCGCCTCCGCGGCCGGGAAGCGGCGATCATCTCGCAAGTCGCGGTCTGAAGGGAGCGCCCGGAGCCAAGATGTCAGACGAATCGTCCTTCACGCCGCCGCCCCGCTGGCCGCTCTGGCTCGCGGGTGCCGCAACCCTGCTCTGGCTGCTGTCCGCCGTCGCCGCCGCTGTGCCGCTGCTGCCCGGCCTCGCCCTGCCCGAAGGCTTTGCCGCCATCGCCTCGGCCGCCGCCGCCTTGCTCGGTCTCGCCGCGCCGCTCGCGCTCATCTGGTTCATCGCGCTGCGCCTGCAGGACGGCAGCCGCGCTCGCGCCGAGCGCGCCGCGCTCATGGCCGAACAGACCCGCATCACCGAAACCCGCCTCACCCAAAGCGCCGATGCCATCGGCCAGCTCGAATACCGGCTCTCAGAGCTGACCGGCCAGCTGACCGCCATGGCCAAACCGGTCGAACGCCAGCATATGGCGCTGGCCGCCACCATCACCGGCCTGCAGACCGCCACCAACGGCCTCAAGGAGGCGGTGGAGACCGCCGAAGCCGCAACCTCGCGGCTGGGCAGCGAGACCCCCGTCGCCACCGAGCGCGCCGAAGCGCTCAGTGCACTGCTCGAAAACACCCGCGCGGCATTGACCGCGCAGCTGACCGAAGCCGAAGCGCTGCTGGTCCGTCTCGGCGAGCATCTGGCCGCCGCGCGCACAGAGGCCAATGCCACCGCCACCGACGCCGAAGCGCGTATCGCTGCGATCACCGCCGCCACAACCGCGGCCAGCGAAGCGCTGCAAACGCCGCTCGGCGCGCTGGCGGACGGGGTCGACGCCGCGCTCGGCCAGACCAACGCCGCCGTCGAGACGGCACGCGCCGCGCTCGATGCCCAGACCAGCGCGGTCAATGACGCGCTGGCGGCGGCGCTCGCCACCACCGAACAGAGCCTTGAAGCCCGCGCCGATGCCATGTCGGCCCGCATCGACGAGGCGCTGGCCCGCGCCAGCAGCGCCGTCGACAGCACGCGTGACACGGTGCAGGCGCAGACCAATGCGCTGCTCGCCAGCGTCGACCAGGCGCGCACCAGCATCGAGCATATCGGCGGCGAAGCGGCCAGCGCCATCGCCGCGCGCCTCGCCGCGCTCACCGGGGGTCTTACCGGCCTCGGCAATATCCTCGACGATCAGGCCGGCCGCGCCGACAGCCTGATGAGCCGTTTGCAAGACGCCATCGCCCGCTTCGACGCCGCGCTCGCCGCCAGCGCCGAACAGGGCGAGGCCACGCTCGCCAGCGTCGATACGCGCGTCACCCAGCTCCGCTCCGGCCTTGATGCGCTCGCCGAGCCCGTCAACGGCGCGGATGCCGGGCTCGGCGCGCTTGTTGGCCATATGACCACGCTTGATGCGGCTGCCGCCGCCTTCTTCAGCCAGCTTGCCGAGGCCGTGCCGGATGCCGTGCCGGGGCTGGACGATCTGTCGGCGCGGCTGGCGCGGCTGCATGACGAGACCAACGCCCTTGCCGGCCCGATCGAGGCCGGTGCCGACACATTGGCCAGCGCCCAGTCCCGTCTCGAAGCCGCCGGCCAAGCGCTGGACGACGCCACCGAGGCGCTGCAATCGCGCCTTGCCAGCGCCGAGACCATGCTCGCCAGCCTCACCGCCAGCACCGAGAACGAAGCCCTGGCCGCAACCACCAGCCTGCTCGAAAGCTTCAGCCGCATCAAGGAGATCGCCGCCCAGTCTGCCGGCACGATGCGCGAGACCCTGTCGGGCGTCGTCGCCGAAGCCGAAGCCGCGCTCGATTCTGCCGCCACCGCCAAGGCCGAAGCCGCCTTTGGCGCGCCGGTCCGCACCGCGCTCGCCGCGCTTGAAGGCCAGCAAAAGGCCGCCGCCGCCGCCGCCCAGGCCGCCGCCGAACGCGTCACCGCCCGGCTCATGGCCCTCACCCAGACCGTGGCCAGCGTCGAGACGCATTTCGACAAGCGCCAGACCGAAGTCGAGATCCGCGAACGCTCCAGCCTGACCCGCCGCGCCACCGAGCTGCTCGCCAATCTCAAGGATCAGGCGATCGACCTTACCCGCCTGCTCGCCCTCAATATCGAGGATCAGGCCTATGAGGAATGGCTGGCCGGCGACCGCAGCCGCTTCCTGCGCGGGCTGGCGCTGGCGCTCGACGGCGATGTCGGCCGCGCCATCACCCGCCATATGGCCCATGACGCCGCCTTCCGCGTCGACGCCTCGCGCTTCACCCAGGATTTCGAGGCGCTGATCGCCCATGTCAGCGCCGACCGGCAGGGCCGCGCGCTCGCCGCCACCCTGCTCGCCTCAGACCCCGGAAAGCTCTATCTCGCCCTCACCCAGGCCAATGACGACTAGTGCTCAGCGCCAGCCGGGCACATCCTCGACGCGCACCCACTCATAAACATAGTTCAGCCAGAACAGGCCGAACAACGCGGCTGATATGACCGTCGTCCATATAAGCTTGCGCCCGAGGCGGGGGTTGACCGGCGCCGAGTTCGCCTGCCCCTCGACCTTGTCCTCGCCCGCCTCCTCGCTGGTCCTGACGCCAAAGGGCAGCACGGCAAACAGCGTCAGCACCCAGAACAGCAGGTAGATTGCCGCAACGGAAACCGGCTGCACGGCCTAGCCCAGCCGCACGATCTGCACTTCGGTGACCGGCTTCTTGCCCGTCCATTCGCGCGCCACCCGGCGCACGGCGACGCGAATGTCATCCACCAGCCGGTCGCCGCCCCCACCCCCGCCTTCCGCCGGCTTCGGCTTGCGGCCCCTGGGGGCGGCCCTGCCGCTGCCGCTGACAGCCTTGGCCGCCGCCTCGGCACATTCCTGCAGAAAGGCCTCCTTGTCAGCTTCCACCGGCACGCCCTGCGCATTGACCACCGGCTGGCCGACAAGCCGGCCCTCGCGGTCCACCGCCACCGCCACCGCCATCAGGCCATTGGCCAGCAGCCGCCGCCGCTCCGCCATGGTGCCGCCATCGGCGGGCAGGATCACATCGCCGTCGAGCACCAGCCGCCCGGCCTTTTCATGGCCCAGCAGGTGCGGCCCGTTCGGCGCCAGGCGAATGGCGCTGCCATTGATCGGCACCATCGTCTTCTTCACCCCGCATTCGCGGGCGAAGCGGGCATGCTCCTCCATGTGGCGGCGCTCGCCGTGCACGGGAATGGCGATTTCCGGCCGGATCCACTCATACATGGCTTCCAGCTCGGGCCGGCCCGGATGGCCCGAGACATGAACATGCGCCTGCCGCTCGGTCACCACCTCGATACCGCGCGTCGCCAGCATGTTCTGCACCCGGCCAATCGAAAGCTCGTTGCCGGGAATCTGCTTGGAGGAATAGACAACCATGTCGCCCGGCTCGAGCCGCAGCGCGGGGTGGCTGCCGTCGGCAATGCGCGACAGCGCCGCCGCTGGCTCGCCCTGCGCCCCGGTGCACAGGATCAGCAGCTTTTCGGGCGCCATGCCGCTGGCCTGGTCCCAGCTGATCACCGGCGGCAGGTCCTTCAGATAGCCGGTGGCCTTGGCAACCTCGGTAATCCGGTCCATCGAGCGCCCGGCCAGCACCAGATGCCGCCCAGTCTCCTTCGCCACATGGCCCAGCGTGGCGATGCGCGCCGCGTTGGAGGCAAAGGTCGTCACCACCACCCGGCCCTTGCGCCGCGGCTTGATCAGCTGCAGCAGCCCGGCGCGCACATCGCTCTCGCTGCCCGAGGCTTCGGTGTTGAACACATTGGTCGAATCCCCGACCATCGCCAGCACGCCGGAATCGCCAATCGCGGTCAGCTCCTCGGCGCTGGCCGGCGTACCGAGCAGCGGGCCATCGTCCAGCTTCCAGTCACCGGTATGAAACACCCGGCCATAAGGCGTGTCGATGATGAGCGCATTGCCCTCGAGGATCGAATGCGCCACCGCCACATAGCGGAAGCCGAACGGCCCCAGCTGCAGGCTGCCGCCCATCGGCACGATATTGAGCTCGACCTCGCGCTCGATGCCCTCTTCCTTCAGCTTCTTGGCAATCAGCCCGGCGGTAAAGGGCGTCGCATAAAGCGGCACGCCAAGATCGGCCGCCAGATAGGGAATGGCGCCGATATGGTCCTCATGACCGTGCGTCAGCACGATGCCGAGCAGATCGCGGCGCCGCTCCTCGATGAAGGCCAGATCAGGCAGCACCAGCTCGACACCCGGATAGCTCGGGTCGGCGAAGGTCATGCCAAGATCGACCATCACCCATTTGCCGTTGCAGCCATAGAGATTGACGTTCATGCCGATTTCGCCGCTGCCACCAAGCGGCAGGAAGATCAGTTCATTGCCAGGTTTCATTCCGTCTTCTTTTCATTGAGGCCATGGATGCGGATCAGCCCGCGAATCGTCAGGTCACCGTCCACCAAGTCGATGGACGCGCTATGCCGGTTGAACAATGTGGCAAGTCCGCCGGTCGCAATCACCGTCACCGGACCAGCAATCTCGTCCCTGATGCGCTGAACCAGCCCGTCGATCAACCCCACATAGCCCCAGAACACCCCGGACTGCATGGCATGCACCGTGCTCTTGCCGATCACCCCGGCATTGCCGGCCGGCGGTTCCACCGCGATGCGCGGCAGCTTGGCCGCCGCCTGATAGAGCGCGTCCATTGAGAGATTGATCCCCGGCGCAATCACCCCGCCCAGATAGGCCCCGTCGCCGGCGACCACGTCAAAGGTCGTCGCCGTGCCGAAATCGACGACCACCAGATTGCCGGCATGGGCATGATGCGCCGCAATCGCATTCACCAGACGGTCGGCGCCGACTTCGGCCGGATTGTCGATGGCGATGCGCAAGCCGAGCCGGGCGGCGCCAATGGCGACCACCAGCGGCTCGACCTCGAAATATTTCCGGCACAGCCGCTGCAGGTTGAACAGCGTCGGCGGCACCACAGTGGCGATGATCGCGGCATCGATCACGCCGTGCGGCACCCCTTCCAGCGCCATCAGCTGGTGCAGCCAGACGGCATATTCATCCGCCGTGCGCTGGCCATCGGTCGAAATCCGCCAGCGCCAGCGAATGGCCTCGCCCTCGCAGATCGCAAAGACGATATTGGTGTTGCCCACATCGATTGCCAGCAGCATCAGCCCCTCCACTCGCCCAGCGCAAACACCTCGCCCGCATGAATGGCGCGAACCGTCCCGTCCGCCAAGCCCAGCAGCAGCGCGCCATCATCGTCCAGCCCCTCGAAGCGCCCGCTCAGCGTCTCATGCCCCAGCCGCGCCTCGATCTGCCAGCCCAGCCCGGTCGCCCCCGCCAGCCAGGCCGCGCGCACCGGCGCGAAACCTTCCGCCTCCCAGCGCGCCCGCCAAAAGGAAAAGCGCGCCCTCAGCGCCTCGAAAAGCACCCCGACATCGCCGCCAACCGCCACCGCCGGCCGGTCCACCGCGCCGGGCGCCGAGACGACATTGACGCCGATGCCCACCACCAGCGCCATGCCCGTGCGCTCAAGCAAAATGCCGCTCACCTTGGCGCCGTCCAGCAGCAGGTCATTGGGCCATTTCAGCACCGTCGCCGCGCCGCAGGCTTCCATAACAGCCTCGCGCAGCGCCACTGCCGCAATGAAGGAAAACTGCTGCACCGCGCCATGCGCGCGCACCAGCACACTGGTCATCAGATTGCCGGCCCCGTCATGCCAGGCCCGGCCGCGTCGCCCGCGCCCCGCCGTCTGCCGGTCAGCGCGCACCCAATGGCCATCCTCGAGCGCATCAGCGCGCGCCAGCAACCAGTCGTTGGTCGAGCCCACCTCGGCGAGATGGGTAAGGCCCGGCTCAGCCAAGCCCGAACAGGCTCGCAGCCGCGCGCCCCGTGGCCGCAGCAATGGGCGCCATCGCCAGCATGCCGAGCGGCGAGCAGAACAGCGCCGCCCCAAGGATCAGCGCGCCATTGGCGATGCTGCCGTCGCTGACCAGCGACGCCTTGTCGGCATCGAAATACATCACCTTGACCAGCCGCAGATAATAAAAGGCCGCGACCACCGAGGCGACAAAGCCGATCACCGCCAGCTCGACAAGGCCTGCGCCGATCACCGCCTGAAACACCGCCAACTTGGGCCAGAAGCCGAGCAGCGGCGGAATGCCCGCCAGGCTGAACATGAACACCGCCATCGCCAGCGCGAGCCGCGGCTGCGAGCGCGACAGGCCGGCGAGATCGTCCATCGCCTCGATGGGAAGCCCCTCGCGGGTGCGCAGCTGCATCAACACAAGGAAGGTGCCCAGCGTCATCGCCACATAGACCGCAATGTAGAAAAGCAGCGCCTCGATCCCCGCCGGCGTCGCTGCCGTCAGCCCAACGAGCGCAAAGCCGATATTGGCGATGGAGGAATAGGCCAGCAGCCGCTTGACGTTCGATTGTGCAATCGCCGCCACCGCGCCCAGCACCATCGAAGCCACGCTCAGGAAGGCGACGATCTGCTGCCAATCAAACACCGCCGGCGCAAAGGCCGTCACCAGCACCCGCACCATCAGCCCGATGGCCGCCACCTTGGGCGCGGCCGAGAAAAACGCCGCCACAGGCGTGGGCGCGCCTTCATAAACATCAGGCGTCCACATGTGGAACGGCACCGCCGAAATCTTGAAGGCCAGCCCGGCGATGATGAACACCAGCCCGAATACCAGCCCGAGCGAGCGCGACCCATCGGCCAGCGCCAGCGCGATGCCGCCGAAATTGGTCGTGCCGGCAAAGCCATAGATGAGCGTGATGCCATAAAGCAGGATGCCGCTGGCCAGCGCGCCGAGCACGAAATATTTGAGCCCCGCCTCCGCCGAGCGCCCCTCGCCGCGGTGGAACGCCGCCAGCACATAAGCCGCGAGCGATTGCAGCTCCAGGCCGACATAGAGCGACAGCATGTCATCGGCGCTCACCATCACGCACATGCCGAGTGCAGCAAAGCTGAGCAGCACCGGATATTCAAAGCGCAGCGTCTTCGCCTGTTCGAGCCATGGCAACGCCAGCACCATCGACGCCGCCGCCGCGCCCAGGATGAGCAGCTTCAGAAAGGCCGAAAAGCCGTCCGCCACATAGAGCCCGCTGAACGCTACCACCCGCCCCGGCTCGGCCTGCAACACCGTCCAGCCCGCCACGCCCATGATGATCACCGCCGCCAGCGTCACCCCGCGCGATGTCAGGCTGTTGTCGGGCGACTTGGCGCCGCCGCCAAAGGTGCCGAGCATCAGCAGAAACAGGCTGCCGACCATCAGCACCAGCTCGGGTGCCGCCACCAGCGTCGAGGCGAGAATGGGATGCATCAGTGTGCGGCCTCCACCGTCGCCAGCCGCCGCGCCGCCTGCCCGGCCGGCACCGTCTGCGGCGCGCTCCCCTGCATGATCGTCATGTCGGTCGGAAGCGTGGCCAGCTGCACGCCGTCCAGGCGGGCGACGATGCCGGCCACCGCGGGACGCATCGGCGCCTGAAAACTGCCCGGATAAATACCCATCCACAGCACCGCGACCACCAGCGGCGCCAATATCGCCACTTCCCGCGCGCTCACATCGGGCATCGCTCGCGTGTCATCGCCCGCCGCCTGGCCATAGGCCAGCCGCCGGTAGAGCCACAGCATATAGGCCGCGCCCAGGATGATGCCCGTGGTCATCACCAGCGTCGCCCAGGTGCTGGTCTGGTAAAGCCCGATCAACACCAGAAATTCCGCGACAAAGCCGCTTGTCGCCGGCAGTCCGACGCTCGCCATGGTGAAGAACAGCAGCAACACCGCATAGCGCGGCATGGTGTCGGCCAGCCCGCCATAGCGGTCGATCTCGCGGGTGTGCAGCCGGTCATAGACCACGCCCACACACAGGAACAGCGCGCCCGAAACCAGCCCATGGCTCAGCATCATCACCAGCGAGCCCTCGATGCCCTGTTCATTGAGGGCAAACAGCCCGGCGGTGACAAAGGCCATGTGCGCAACGCTCGAATAGGCGATCAGCTTCTTCATGTCGGCCTGCACCAGCGCCACCAGCGAGGTATAGACCACCGCCACCATCGACAGCGCAAACACTAGCCAGATCAGCTGGCCACTCGCATCAGGGAACATCGGCAGCGAAAAGCGCACAAAGCCATAGCCGCCCAGCTTCAACAGCACGCCAGCGAGGATCACCGAACCAGCGGTCGGCGCCTGCACATGCGCATCAGGCAGCCAAGTGTGCACCGGCCACATCGGCATCTTCACCGCAAAGCTGGCGAAAAAGGCGAGGAACAACCAGAATTGCGCGCGCGGATCAAAGTCATAGGCTGAGAGCACGCCGATATCGGTAGAGCCCACCTCATTCACCATCCAGAGCATGCCCACCAGCATCAGCACCGAGCCGAGCAGCGTGTAGAGGAAGAATTTGTAAGAGGCATAAATCCGCTGCGCCCCGCCCCAGATGCCGATGATCAGGAACATCGGGATCAGCCCGGCTTCGAAAAACAGGTAGAAGAGCAGCATGTCGCGCGCCGCAAAGGTGCCGATCATCAGCGATTCCATCACCAGAAACGCCGCCAGATATTCAGGCACGCGCGTCTGCACGCTCTCCCAGCCCGCCAGGATGCACAGCGGCATCAGGAACACCGAGAGCAGGATCAGCATCAGCGAAATCCCGTCAATGCCCAGATGCCATTCCAGCCACGGCCCGAACGGCTGCAACCGCTCGACAAACTGGAAGCCCGCAGCGCTGGTCTCATAGCCCGCCCAGAGTGCGGCCCCCATCACCAGCAGCAGCAGCGTCGTGCCAAGCGCGGTCCAGCGCGCCCGAAATGCCCGCGTCGCCTCATCCCCCGGCATCACCAGCAGTGCCGCCGCCGCTAGGACCGGCAGCACGATCATCAGGGTGAGAAACGAGCCCGCCATCACCGGATTCCGCCCACAAGCGCTTCGGGCACGAACCATGCCGCCACCAGCCCCAGCCCGATCAGCATCACCAGCGCATAGGCATAGAGCTGGCCCGACTGGAACCGCCGCGCCGCCAGCGCGCTGCCGGCCACCACCGCCGCCGCCCCGTCCGGGCCGAGCGCGTCAATCGTCTTCTGGTCCCCGCGCACCCAGAAGAACCGGCCCAGCGCCTGCGCTGGCTGCACGAACAACACGTTGTAGATCTTGTCGAAATACCATTTCTCGCAAAGGAAGCGGTAAAGCACCGGCACCGCGCCCGCCACCGCCGCCGGCAGGCCGGGCTGCTTCACATAAGCCAGCCAAGCCCCGCCTAGGCCCAGGAAAAAGGCGATGCTCGGCGCCAGAACAACGCAGGCCGGCACATGATGCAGCGCCTCCATCAGCCCCACGTCAAAGGCGATCGACTGGCTCCAGAAGGCCACGCCGCCCTCCTCGCCGACAAAGCCGTCATGAAACACAAGACCAGCCAGCAGCGCTCCCACCGCCAGCACCACCAGCGGCGCCGTCATCGTCCAGGGGCTTTCATGCGGGTGATAGCCGCCCGTTGGGTCGCCCGGCTTCGGGTGGCCATGGGTGATATGCTCGCTCATCCCCCAGCGCGGCGTGCCGAAAAAGGTCAGGAACACCAGCCGCCATGAATAGAAGCTGGTCATCAGCGCCACCAGCGCGCCCACGAAGAACGCCGTCTGCCCGGCCTCCGTGCCGCTGGCATAGGCGGCCTCCAGAATCGCATCCTTGGAATAATAGCCGGCGGTGAAGAAGAAGCCGGTCAGCGCCAGCGTGCCGATGGTCATCATCGCAAAGGTCAGCGGGATCGCTTTGCGCAGGCCGCCATAATAGCGCATGTCCTGCTCATGGTGCATGGCATGAATAACCGAGCCAGCCCCCAGAAACAGCAGCGCCTTGAAAAAGGCATGGGTGAAGAGATGGAACATCGCTGCCCCATAAGCCCCTGAGCCGGCAGCAAAAAACATATAGCCAAGCTGCGAGCAGGTGGAATAGGCAATCACCCGTTTGATATCGGTCTGCACCAGCGCCACCGAGGCCGCGAACAGCGCAGTCGCCGCCCCCACATAGGTCACCACCGCAAGTGCGGTCGCACTCGCTTCGAACATCGGTGACAGGCGGCAGACCATGAACACGCCCGCCGTCACCATGGTTGCGGCATGGATGAGCGCAGACACCGGCGTCGGCCCCTCCATCGCATCCGGCAGCCAGGTATGAAGGCCCAGCTGCGCCGACTTGCCCATCGCGCCCACGAAGAGCAGCAGGCACAGGCAGGTCATCACATCCACCTGTGCGCCGAGGAAGGAGAAGGTCGAGCCCGCCACCATCGGCACGGCGATGTTGATGGCATCGATGGAGACAGTGCCGAACACCAGGAAGGTCGCGAAAATGCCGAGCGAAAAGCCGAAATCCCCCACCCGGTTGACCACGAACGCCTTGATCGCCGCCGCATTGGCGCTCGGCTTGTGATACCAGAAGCCGATCAACAGATAAGACGCCAGCCCCACGCCCTCCCAGCCAAAGAACATCTGCACCAGATTATCGGCGGTCACCAGCATCAGCATGGCGAAGGTGAACAGCGACAGATAGGCGAAGAAGCGGCTCTGCGACGGGTCCTCCTCCATATAGCCCCAGCTGTAGAGGTGCACGAGCGCCGACACGCTGGTCACCACCACCAGCATCACCGCCGTCAGCATGTCGAGCTTCAGCGCCCAATCGACCTCAAGCGCGCCAGACTGCATCCACTCCAGCACCACCACCGTCGAAGGCACCGCATCGCCCTGCCAGAAGCCGATGAAGATAACCCACGACAGCAGCGCCGAGACAAACAGCCCGCCGGTCGTCACCAGCTTGGCCGCGCGCGCGCCGATCACGCGGCCGCCGAGCCCGGCGACAAGCGCCGACAGCAGCGGCAGGAACACCAGAAGCTGGATCACGCCGCGCTCAGCCCTTCAAAACCGTTGCATCATCAACCGCGATGCTGCCACGATTGCGGAAATAAATGACCAGAATGGCCAGCCCGATGGCCGCCTCGCCCGCCGCCACGGTGAGCACGAACATCGCGAAAATCTGCCCATGCACCTGCCCCAGATGCGCTGCAAAGGCGACGAAATTGATGTTCACCGACAAGAGGATCAGCTCGATCGACATCAGGATGATGATGACATTCTTGCGGTTGAGGAAAATCCCCAGCACCCCGAGCACGAAGACGGCGGCCGACACGGTCAGATAGTGCGAAAGGCCGATCACTTGTCGATCCCCTTCAGGTCCACGCCCGCACCCAGCGCCGGCTGCGTCTTGCGCGTCGCCATCGCCGGCGTCCGCGCCACCTGCGCGCCGATATTCTGCCGCCGCACGCCCTCGCGGGTGCGATGCGTCAGCACGATCGCGCCGATCATCGCCACCAGCAGCACCAGCCCGGCCGCCTGAAAGGCGAAGATGTAATCGGTATAAAGCGCCGAGCCGATCCACTGGGTGTTGCTCATGCCCTCGGGCGGGCCGCCCGGCGTCGCCCGCATCGCCACATTGCTGGCCGGCTGCCAGCTGCCCAGCGCCAGCAACATCTCGGCCAGAATCACCACTGACACCGCCAGCCCCAGCGGCAGATTCTTCAGGAAACCTTTCCTCAGCGTGGCGAAATCGATGTCGAGCATCATCACCACGAAAAGGAACAGCACAGCAACCGCGCCGACATAAACAATGATCAGCAGCATCGCCAGAAACTCGGCGCCGAGCAGAATGAACAGCCCGCCCGCATTGAAAAAGGAGACGATCAGCCAGAGCACCGAATGCACCGGGTTCTTCGACAATATGACCAGCACCGCCGAGGTGATCAGCACCACGGCGAACAGATAGAAGGAGAAAACCGCAGTGGTCACAGCGCCCGTCACAACTCACCCGCGCCGACCGCGCGGCGCGCCTTGCCCCGCGCGCCAGTCGCCGCAGGAGTTGGGGCGGCTGTTACCGCCACCGGGCATCCGCCGCAAGGTTGGCGGCAATCGCCCGCTCCCATTTCTCGCCGTTCGCAAGCAGCTTGTCCTTGTCGTAGATCAGCTCCTCGCGCGTCTCGGTCGAGAACTCGAAGTTCGGCCCCTCGACAATCGCGTCCACCGGGCAGGCTTCCTGACACAGCCCGCAATAGATGCACTTGGTCATGTCGATGTCGTAACGCGTCGTGCGCCGGCTCCCGTCCTCGCGCGGCTCGGCCTCGATGGTGATCGCCTGCGCCGGACACACTGCCTCGCACAGCTTGCAGGCAATGCACCGCTCCTCGCCATTGGGATAGCGCCGCAGTGCATGTTCGCCGCGGAAGCGCGGAGAAATCGGACCCTTCTCGAACGGATAATTGAGCGTCGCCTTGGGCCGGAAGAAATATTTGAGCGTCAGCCCCATGCCTGAAATGAACTCAAGCAGCAGCAGCGATTTGGCAGCGTTGAAAACAGCACTCACAGCATCCGCTCCGGCAACACGTCAAAATGCCCGCTGAACACCAGCCAGCCCGACACCACCACCACAAAGGCCAGCGACAGCGGCAGAAACACCTTCCAGCCCAGCCGCATCAGCTGGTCATAGCGGTAGCGCGGCACGCTCGCCTTCACCCAGGCAAAGCAGAAGAACATCACCGCCATCTTGGCCAGCATCCAGACAAAGCCCGGCACCAGATAGAGCGGGCCCCAGTCAAGCGGCGGCAACCATCCGCCGAGGAACAACACCGGGATCAGCGCGCACATGAACAGAATGTTGGCATATTCGCCGAGGAAGAAGAGCGCGAAGCTCATCGAGGAATATTCGACCTGATAGCCGGCCACCAGCTCGGCCTCGGCCTCGGGCAGGTCGAACGGCGGCCGGTTGGTCTCGGCCAGCGCCACGATGAAGAACATGATGGCCAGCGGAAACAGCAGCGGATTGAAGATGTTGCCGTTCAAGACACCGAAGATGTTGCCCTTCTGGCTCATCACGATGTCCGACAGGTTGAGCGACTGGGCATACATCATCACCGCCACCAGGATGAACCCCATCGACACTTCATAAGACACCATCTGCGCCGCCGAGCGCAGCCCGCCCAGAAACGGATATTTGGAGTTGGACGCCCAGCCCGACATGATGATGCCGTAAACACCCATCGAAGAGACGGCGAAGACATAGAGAATGCCGACATTGAGATCGGCCAGCACCAGCCCGGCATCAAACGGCATCACCGCCCAGATCGCCAGCGCCAGCACAAAGGAGATCATCGGCGCCAGCAGAAACACCGCCCGGCTCGCGCCTGCGGGAATGATCGTCTCCTTCAAAAACAGCTTGGCCGCATCGGCAAAGGTCTGGAACAGACCGAAGGGACCGACCACATTCGGCCCGCGCCGCATCTGCATCGCCGCCCAGATCTTGCGGTCGGCGTAGACCGCCATCGCCACGCCCAGCATGACCGGCAGCACAATCGCCAATATCAGGACGAGATTGGCGAGAAACCAGCCCGGCCCCTCCCCCAATTGCCCCTGAAACCAGCCGGTGAAGGTCATTCCGCCGCCTCCCGCACAGGCGCTGCGGCATTGACGATCTGCGCCACACATTCGGCCATCGTCTCGCTGGCGCGCGCCACCGGGTTGCTCAGATAATAATCGCTCATCGCCAGCGGCAGCGGGCCAGACGGCGGCACCACCGGCGCCCCCACCTTCTGCGGCGCAAAGGCCGGCACATCGGCCGGCCGTTCACCCACCGCGCCCAGATGCGGCCACTCGATCGCGGTCCGCGCCCTGAGCGACCCCAGATCATCATAGGGCAGCGCTGCCCCCAACACCGCGCTCAGCGCCCGGAAGATCGTCCAGTCCTCGCGCGCATCACCGGGCGGGAACACCGCACGAAGCCCGCGCTGCACCCGGCCTTCCATGTTCACCCAGGTGCCGGGCTTCTCGGTATAGGCCGCGCCGGGCAAGATCACATCGGCATGGCGCACGCCGGCATCGCCGTGCGTGCCGACATAGACGGTGAACACATCAGCGAGCCGCGCCGTATCCATCTCGTCCACACCCAGCAGAAACACCGCCTTCAGCGCCCGGTCCGCCAGAATCGCCTCGACGCCGCCTTCGCTCACCAGCCCCAGATCAAGCCCGCCCACGCGCGCCGCCGCCGTGTGCAGCAGGTTCCAGCCGTTCCAGCCCTCGCGGACCAGCTTCACCTTGTGCGCCAGCACCCGTGCCGCCGCCCACACACCGGGCACCCGCAACCCGCCCATGCCCAGCACGATCGCCGGCCGCTCGGCGCCCTTCAGCGCGTCCATCACCGCCTTGGGCAGCTTGGTCAGCAGCCCGGCCTCGTCGCCCAGCCATTCGGCCCCATAGCTCAGCGGCACCTGCGGCCCGATGGCAAACACCTTGGCCCCGCCCCGCGTCACCGCCTTGCGCAGCCGCACATTGGCCAGCGGCGCCTCGCGCTTGGGATCGGCGCCCACCAGCAGCACGACATCGGCCGTCTCCAGCCCGGCCAGCCCGCTGCCCAGCAGATAGTCCCCGCGCGTGCCCGCCTCGATCAGCGCCCCGTCCTGCCGGCATTCGATCCGGTCGCTGCCGAGCGTGCCCAAAAGGTCCTTCAGCGCCACCATATCCTCAACCGCGCACAGATCACCGACAATGCCGGCAATCTGGCCGCCCGAAACACCTTCAAGCCCGGCCTTCACCGCGGCAAATGCCTCCGCCCAGCTCGCGCGCACCAGCTTGCCGCCCTTGCGCACCCAGGGGCTGTCCAGCCGCTGCTCGCGCAGCCCGTCATGGGCAAAGCGGCTCTTGTCGGCCAGCCACTCTTCATTCACATCATCATTGATGCGCGGCGTCACCCGCAGCACCGCCGGGCCGCGCGAACCAATAACGATGTTCGCGCCCACCGCATCCATCACATCGATGCCGTCGGTCTTCTTCAGCTCCCAGGGCCGCGCCTGAAAGGCATAGGGCTTCGATGTCAGCGCCCCCACCGGGCAGAGATCGATAATGTTGCCCGACACCTCGCTCGTCACCGCGCGCTCGAGATAGGAAGTGATCTCCATATTCTCGCCGCGCCCAACCGCGCCAATCTCCTCGACGCCCGACACTTCCTCGGCAAAGCGCACGCAGCGCGTGCAATGGATGCAGCGCGTCATGATCGTCTTGACCAGCGGCCCCATATATTTCTCGGTCACCGCGCGCTTGTTTTCCTCGTAGCGCGAGCCGCCCCGGCCATAGGCCAGCGCCTGGTCCTGCAGGTCGCATTCACCGCCCTGGTCGCAGATCGGGCAATCGAGCGGATGATTGATGAGCAAAAACTCCATCACCCCTTCGCGCGCCCGCTTCACCTTGGCGCTGCGGGTCAACACCACCTGCCCGTCGGCCGCCGGCATGGCGCAGCTGGCCACCGGCTTGGGCGCCTTTTCCATCTCGACCAGACACATGCGGCAGTTGCCGGCGATGCTGAGGCGCTCATGATAGCAAAAGCGGGGAATCTCCGCGCCTGCCGCCTCACACGCCTGCAGAACCGTGGCACCGGCTGGCACCTCCACCTCGATTCCGTCCACGGTGAGCTTTGGCATTGCTGTTCCCACACACTGCCGACCCCGAAACACCGGCCGACCTATCGTGGGGCCACGCTATAACGAGCCATCCCACGCGTGGGAAGCCAGCTTTCGCCGCACTTGCGAACATTGGCAGGTCGCGCCATGCACAGCGCATGACCAAGCCCGTTCACATCATCGGCGGGGGCCTTGCCGGCTCCGAAGCCGCCTGGCAACTCGCCAACGCCCATGTCCCCGTCATTCTGCACGAAATGCGCGGGGTCCATCCCACCGCCGCCCATGCCACGGACAGACTCGCCGAACTGGTCTGCTCCAACAGCTTCCGCTCGGATGACCCTGACAACAATGCCGTCGGCCTGCTCCACGCCGAAATGCGCGCGCTCGGCAGTCTCATCATGGCCGCGGCCGACAAGGCGCGCGTGCCCGCCGGCTCGGCGCTGGCCGTCGACCGGGACATTTTCGCCGGCCATGTCACCTCAGCCCTCGAAGCCCACCCCCATGTCACCATCGTGCGCGAGCTCATCGACGGCCTGCCCCCGGCTGACTGGGACAATGTCATCATCGCCACCGGCCCGCTTACCGCCACACCGCTGGCCGAAGCCATCCAGCGCCTCACCGGCCAGGACAGCCTCGCCTTCTTCGATGCCATCGCGCCGGTCATCCACCACGAGTCGATCAATCTCGACATCGTCTGGGCGCAGTCCCGCTGGGACCGGCCCAACGAGCATGGCGACACCAAAGACTATCTCAACTGCCCGATGGACCGCGACCAATACAACGCCTTCATCGACGCCATGCTCGCGGCTGAAAAAACCAGCTTCAAGGATTGGGAAGCCGATACCCCCTATTTCGACGGCTGCATGCCCATCGAGGTGATGGCCGAGCGCGGCCGCAACACCCCGCGCTTCGGCCCGATGAAGCCCGTCGGCCTCACCAACCCGGCCACCGGGCGGCGCGCCTTCGCCGTCGTCCAGCTTCGGCAGGACAATGCGCTGGGCACGCTCTGGAACATGGTCGGCTTCCAGACCAAGATGAAGCACGCCGAGCAGGTGCGCGTCTTTCGCATGATTCCGGGCCTCGAAAACGCCCAGTTCGCGCGGCTGGGCGGGCTGCACCGCAACACCTTCATCAAGTCGCCGGTCCTGCTCGATGCCACGCTGCGCCTGAAGGCCGACCCCCGGCTGCGCTTCGCCGGCCAGATCACCGGGTGCGAAGGCTATGTCGAATCGGCCGCCATCGGGCTCGTCGCCGCCCGCTTCGCCGCCGCCGAGCGATTGGGCAGCCAGCCGGTGCCGCCGCCCGACACCACGGCGATGGGCGCGCTGCTCGCGCATATCACCGGCGGTGCCGACGCGCGCGGCTTCCAGCCGATGAACGTCAATTTCGGCCTGTTCCCGCCGCTGTCGCCCGCCCCCGCCACGAAAGACCAGCGCAAGCCGATGCTCGTCGCTCGTGCCCGCGCCGACCTCGCCCGCTGGATGGCGGCATGAACCGTCAGCCAACGCTTGCCAACGCCCATGTCCGCCTGCGCCCCATGGTGGCCGCCGACCGTGACGCGCTCCACAAGGTCGCCGCCGACCCGCTGATCTGGGAACAACACCCCTATTCTGACCGCTGGCAGCGCCCGGTGTTCGACCGTTTCTTCGATGACGGCCTCGCCAGCGGCGGCGCGCTCGTCGCCGAAGACCCGGCCAGCGGCCAGATAATCGGCTCGTCGCGCTACGACAGCAGCCGCGCGGGCCCGGACGAAATCGAGATCGGCTGGACCTTCCTCGCCCGCAGCCATTGGGGCACGCTCACCAACCCCGCGATGAAAGCGCTGATGCTGGCCCATGCCCTGCCCCATTTTGCGCGCGTCATCTTCATCATCGGCGAAAACAACCACCGCTCGCGCCGCGCCGTCGAGAAGATCGGCGCCGTGCTCACGCCGCGCACCGACCTGCTGCCCGCGCCGCACGTCACCTATGCCATCGACCGCGAGGCCTTTGCCCGCGGTCCCATCGCGCATCTCGCATGACGCTATGGCAGCGGCTGGAAGCCGCGCGCAGCTGGACCACCACCCCGGCCGGACGCCGCACCGGGCAAGTCATCAGCGTCATCCTTTCGCTGTTCATCCTCAGCCTGCTGCTGCGCGCCATCGCCCAGGTCGGCTGGCCCAGCCTCATCGCCGTGCTGCCCAGTGCGCCGCTCGCCGCCACGGTCTTCTGGCTCGCCTTCATCGGCCAATATCTCGCCCAGCCGGTCTTTGACTGGCTGATCTTCCACCGCTGGTGGCAACTGCGCCTGAGCGAAATCAGCGTCTTCCTGCGCAAGCATGCACTCAACGAAACCCTGTTCGCCTATGCCGGCGAAGGCTGGCTTCTGGCCTGGGGCGCGCAGCGCAGCGGCATCCCCTTCAATCCCGAGAATCCGCCGCGCATCGCCGGCCGCGGCCAAGGCCCCGGCATCGCGCCCGGCGTCAGCATCTTTGCTGATGTCAAGGATGTCGCCATCACCTCGGGGCTGGCCGGCAATCTGTTCACGTTCGCCATGCTGCTCGCAGCACTGGCCATGGGCGCCGCCGATGCGCTCGGCACCGCGCTCGACCCGGCGCTGCTCCAGCGCGGCGCGCTCGGCTTTGCCGCGCTCATCGCCCTCAACATCGTCATCCTGTTCAATCGCGGCCGGCTGTTCAGCCTTGAGCGCCCGGCCAACACCCGCAGCTTCGCGCTCCATATGGGCCGCGTCGCCACCTCCCACGCGCTGCTGCTGGTCAGCTGGGTCGCCGCCCTGCCCATGGTCGGCCTCTCCGCCTGGCTGCTGCTCGGCGCGATGCGGCTGGTCATCGCGCGGCTGCCGCTGCCCAACAAGCAGCTGCTGTTCGCCGCCCTTGCCGTCAGCCTTGCCAGCGAATCCGCCCCGGCAGTCGCTGCCTTGATGGCGGCACAAGGCGTGCTGACGTTGGCCTTGCACAGCTTGTCATGGCTGGCGGCCGAGCTGATCGAGCGAAAGCGCTAGCCGCCGCTCAGCGATTGGCCGGCAAGGCTGGTCCCTGCACCGCGGCATCCTGCGCGGGAATGCCCTTGGTCGAGGTCGATTCAACAGCCGGCGCAGACCTTCCACTCCAGTCGAAGAAGTCCCCCCGAACCCGCTGAAAATTCTCGCTGCTGTCATAATATTCAACGTCTTCGAGCGCGAGATCACGCGCTTCTGCATCGCCCATCGCCGCCAGCAGCGTGAAGGCAGCGACATAGGCGTTGCGCTGCGCGGTCACCAGCTGCACGCGCGAGTTGATCAGCTCCTGCTCGGCATTCAGCACTTCGATCACCGTGCGGTTGCCCACGCTCGCTTCCACGCGCACGCCCTCAAGGCTAAGCGCATTGGCCTCGATCGCCGCTTCGGCTGAAAGAATGACATCGAGTGACGCCTTCCACGCCGCATAGGCCGCGCGCACCTGCTGCACGACGCTGCGCTCGGCGGCGATATAATCTTCCAGTGCCGCCTGCTGGCGCGCCTGCGCCTGACGGATCTGCGCCGCCGGTCGCCCGCCCTGAAAGAGCGGGATGGTCAGCTGCGCGCCGATCGACGCCGATTTCCTGCGTCGAGGGAATGTCGACCGGCACCGAGGCGACGGCCCCGCCAAAATTGTCGTTGCGGTTAAAGTTGCCGAAGCCGGAAATCGTCGGCAGCCGCCCGGCCCGCGCCGCCTTGACATCAAAACCCGTCGCCTCGGCCACCTTCTTCGCCGCCAAAATATCGGGATTGCCCTCCAGCGCCACGTTCAGCGCCGCATCCACATCGTCGGGCAGGCCGGCCAGTGGCGGCGGCAGCTGCAGCGCGTCAGGGGCCGCCCCCACCTGCTGCACATAACGCTCCTTCGAGCCGATGAGAATGGCCTCGGCATTGCGCAGGTCCGCCTGCGCCTGGCTCAGCCGCGCTTCCGATTGCGCCACATCGGTGCGCGTCAGGTCGCCCACCTCAAACCGGTCCCGCGTCGCCTGAAGATTGACCTCGAGGTTGTTCAGATTGGCCTTGTTGAACTCCACGATCGCGGTGTCGCGCAGCACATCGATATAAGCCGCCACCACCTGCGAAAACACGCTGGATTCGGTCGCGCGCAGCGTCTCTGCGCCCGCCGCCACCCGGCTGTTCGCGGCCTTGATGGCATTCTTCACCGCCCCGCCCTGATAGATGGGCACGCTCATCTGCGCCTGCGTCGACAAGGAGCGCGGAATCACGACGAACTGACCGGCCGGCACCAAGACATTTTCACTGAAGGTCGAATTGAGGTTCGCCGTTGGCAGACCTGCCGCCCGCTGGATCGTCACATTCTCGTCGGTGGCGCGCTGGTTGGCCCGCGCAGATGCCAGCACGGGATTGCTGACATAGGCCCGTGCCAGCGCCTGCTTCAGCGTCTCGGCCCCTGCCGGTGCCGCCAGCGCGGCCGCCAATTGCGCGGCAACAAGGCAACGCAGCAGCCCGCGCCGTTCGCCAGCAAATGCCGTTTCCGATGTCGCTCTTCTGCTCACGCCAAAACCTTCACTCTGTCAGCCATCGCCGCCCGCCACCTTGCCGCACCGCCCTGCCACGTCTTGCCACCAATCGCAACGACCAAGCTGAGTCAGACTCGACTAACAGCATCCGTGGTGGCACCAACCACCTCACAGCGCCACAAGAACGGCTCTGTCCCCGTCCTCTAGCGCCGCCGCGCGGTTGTCGCAAACTCCTCGCGCGACAGCAGATTGTCGCGGTCGCCGTCGGCCGTCTCGAACTTGCCGATGGTGCTTGCCGCATATTCCTCGAAATCAAGCACGCCATTGCCATCGAGATCGAGCTTGGCGAAAGCCCGACGCCGGCTGCGCAGATATTCCTCGCGGTCGATCCGTTCATCCTTGTCACGGTCATAGCGGTTGAACCGCCGCGCCTCGCGCTCCTCTTCGCTGATCGGCGCCTTGGGCGCCGGTGGCAAGACGATCGTCTCGCCCGGCGCAACCGGCGGCGGCGGCGGCGGCGCGACCGGTGCCGCAGGCGGCTGCACCACCTCGCCCGCCACAAGCTGCGGCGCAGCTGCATCAGGCGCGGCGGCGCGCCATAGCCACCACGCGCCCACCAGCGCTCCCAAAATGACAGCAAGGGCCAGCAGACGACGCACAACGCCTCCGTTCATACCCTCAGCCCAGCCTTAGACAGGCTCAGCGCCCGCTGGCAACTGCCCAGAGCATGCGCAGCTGCCGCCCCGCCCCGCCGCGCGCCGCCCGCGCCCGCCCGGCCGCTGCATCACGCGCATCGCGCACCCCCAGCACCGCCAGCCCCAGCAGCGGCCGCAGCGCCGCCGACACCCGACCCTGCCACAGCTCGCCCACCGCCCAGCCTCGCCCCAGCGCCGCCGCCAGCGTCTCATCCCCACCCAAGAGCCGCCCCGCCAGCGCAAACAGCCGCGCCCCGCCCTCGGCCTCCGCCGCCCGCTCGGCATCCGCATCCAGATCGCCCGCCAGCCGGCAGCCCCAGCGCTCCTCCAGCGCCGCCAGCTCCGCCCCGCCTAGGCCCTGCGGCAAAAGAAAGGCGGCCGCCGCCTGCAAATGCGGCTCATCGGGTGCCTTGGCCGCCCCGTCCAGCGCCAGCAACGCATCGCGCCACCAGGCCAGCCTGATCGCCCCCACCATCGGGTCGCTCACCGTCTCGGCCACCTCGGCCAGCACCCGGTCGAGCGCAAACAGCGCCACCAGCGCCGGCCGCACGGCCTCAGGCGCATAAAGCGTCGCCAGCCACAGCTCGCGCTCGCGCGCCCGCAACTCGTTTGCCAGGCCGGTCAACGCGCTCGAATCCGAAATCAGCCCGGCCCCAGATGAAAGGCACAGAATTTGTTGCCATCCGGATCGCGAAAATAGGCACCATAAAACGCCATCGGGTCATCATCAGGGACGGCTTCGGCGTCGCGCAACCCGGGCGCGCCCTCGTCGCTGCCGCCGGCCGCCATCGCCCTTGCATGAACGGCGTCCACCTCCGCCCGGTTCGCCGCCATCAAGGCGACCATCGTACCATTGCCAGCCGTCGCCGGCTTTCCGTCAAAGGGCGGACACATCGCCAGCAGCGGCTCATCCATGCTGCGCCCCCAGATCGAACCGCCCTGCGGCATGGGAAACAGCTTCTGCGCGCCCATCAGCCCCAGAACTGCGAGGACAAAGGCCTCCGCCCGTGCCAGATCATTGGTCCCCAAGGTCACATAGCCGATCATATCGCGTCCTCCGTCCAAGCCGCCGTCACAGTCTAGCGCGCCGGCGGCGCCGCCGCCAGATCGCGCAAGATCATCTCCTCGACCGCGCTGAATGCCGATTTGAGCTTTGGCACCGAAAACGGGTCCTCCGCGCTTCCGGTCAGCGCATAGACCAGCACGCGCTTGTTGGCCTGGTCCACCCACAGCCCGGCCAGAAGCCCATATGCCTCGCCCAGATGCCCCCACCAGGCCGCCCTCGGCACCGGCTGATCGCTGGCGCCCGCCCGCCCGCTCAGACACTGCGGCCCGGCTGCATAACAGAGCATCTGCCCGCCATAATCATCGCCCGGCACATCGCCGCCCGCAGCCCAGACCGGCGCCGCCATCGCGCTGACCGTCTGGGCGCGCAGCAACCGCACGCCGTCCACCTCGCCGCCGCCCAAGAGCAGCCGCCCGATCTTCGCCAGCCCCATCACCGAAATTCGCAAACCGCCCTGTGGGCTGAACAGCGTGCCATTGTCCCCGGGGCGATAACCATCCAGATCGCACCCCGCCCGGCTCACCACCGGACAGGCCGGCCGCTGGCCCGCCAGCGCGTCCACCTGCGCCAGCCAGTCCGCGCCCGCGTCCCAGCCCCCGGCCTCGCGCCCCTTGCGATAGAGCGCCGCCGCGCGCGCCACCGCCAGATCGCTCGCCCCCTGCCAATTATAGCCCGCATCCAGCCCCAGCGGCGCCAGCACCAGCCGCCGCATCAGCCGGTCAAAGCGCTCGCCCGTCGCCCGCTCCAGCGCGCTGGCAATCACGCCGTAGCCCAGATTGGCATATTCAAACCGCTGCCCCGGCCCGCCCGGCCCCCAATGGTCAGGGGTCAGCGCATCCCCAAGGCGAACCTCAAGGGGAAAGCTGTAGCCCGGCCCGTCGGCCAGCCCGGAGGTATGCGACATCAGCATCCGCAGCGTCACCGCCCGGTCCGGAAACCCCGGATGCCGCAGCCGCCAGCCCAGATAATCCGATACATCGCGGTCCAGGTCGACCACCCCCTGCTCGGCCAGCCGCCACACGCCAATCGCCACCACCAGCTTCGAGATCGACGCCACCCGCATCGGCGTCTCCACCGTCAGCGCCCTCTGGCCGATCACCGCATCCCCATAAGCCTCGGCGCGCACCACGCCGTCCGGCCCGGCCACCACCACCGCCAGCCCCGAAAGCCCGGCCGTCACATCCGTGCGCCCCGCCACAATCTCGGCCAGCCCCGCCGCCCGCGCCGGGCCAGCCAGCAGCAGCAGAAGCAGAAGAGCCGCGCGCATCATCCCCGCCTCAGCGCAGCGCCGCGATGCTCAGCCCATCGGCCCGCGCCCGCGCCTTCACCGATTCCTCGCTGCGCGTCAGCGCCCGGGCAATGGCCCTGAGCGCCATGCCCTTCTTCGCCAGCGTGTGCAGCTTCTGCACTTCCTCGCTGGTCCAGGCCTGTTTGTGCCGCTCAAATCGCTCGCCCATGGTGCCGCACCTCTTGCCAACCGCGCTCATGTCGGCTCGATAGCGGCGCATGACAAGCTTCTATCTCGCGACAGCACTGCTCATCGCCGTCATGCTCGGCCATGGCCGCGCGCCCCTGCGCGCCCTTGGCCGGCTGCTGGCCGCTGGCTGCCTGCTGATGATCGTCACCTCGATCGTGCTCGCCAACACCGATGGCACCTTCGCCACAGCCGGCGGCGTCACGCCGTGGCTGCTCAACCTTCAGGCGCTGCTGTTCGTGCTCGCCGCCGGCAGCCTGATCTGGTCGGCACGCATGACCCTGAAGCGCACCGAGCTTCCCGAAGCCGAATACAATAGCCCCACCCGCCTCCTCCACTGGACCACCGCCGCCCTCATCATCGCCGCCTTCCCCATGGGCCAGTTCCTCACCGTGCTCGCGCCAGACAGCGCCGAATATCGCCAGTTTCTCGAAACCCACCTCGCCATCGGCGGCGCCGTCTTCCTGCTCGTCGCCGCGCGCCTCGTCGTCCGCCTGCTCAGCAAGGCGCCGCCCACGCCGCCAAAGTCCATGGCCGCGCACGCCGCGCTCTATTCGCTGCTCATCGCCATCAGCCTCACCGGCTTCGCGCTGGCCCCCGAGCCGGTCAATCTCTACGGCCTCACCCTGCCCCGCCTGCCCCCCAGCGCCTCGGCCGAAGCGCTGCACCGCATATGGTTGCCGCTCCTGCTCGTCCTGCTGTTCGCCGCCCATCTCACCGCCGCAGTCCGTGCCATCCGCCGCATGGCGCGCTAGACTCGCTCCATGCCCATCCAGATTCGCACCAGCCTCGAAGAGCCGGAGACCACCGCGCCCTTCATCCCCCACCGCCCGGCGCGGCCGGAAAAGTCCGAAGGCGGCAAGCGTTTCGTCATCGCCTCTGATTACAGCCCCGCAGGCGACCAGCCCGCCGCCATCGCCACACTGGTTGAAGAAGCTAATGCCGGCGAGCGCAGCCAGGTGCTGCTCGGCGTCACCGGCTCGGGCAAGACCTTCACCATGGCCAAGGTCATCGAGGCGGTGCAGCGCCCGGCCCTCATCCTTGCGCCCAACAAGATCCTCGCCGCGCAATTATACGGCGAATTCAAGAGATTCTTCCCCGACAACGCGGTTGAATATTTCGTCAGCTATTACGATTATTACCAGCCCGAAGCCTATGTCCCGCGCTCCGACACCTATATCGAGAAAGAATTGAGCGTGAACGAGGCCATCGACCGGATGCGCCACTCCGCCACCCGCGCGCTGCTTGAGCGTGACGATGTCATCATCGTCGCCTCGGTCTCCTGCCTCTACGGCATCGGCTCCGTCGAGACCTATTCGGCGATGACCTTCAGCCTCAAGAAAGGCGGGACCGCCGATCTCGCCGAAGTCGTCCGCAAGCTGGTCGCGCTCCAATACAAGCGCAACGAAATGAGCTTTGCGCGCGGCAATTTCCGCCTGCGCGGGGACAGTCTCGAGCTTTTCCCCTCCCACTATGAAGACAGCGCCTGGCGCATCAGCTTCTTCGGCGACGAGATCGAGGCGATCACCGAGTTCGACCCCCTCACCGGCCAGACCATCGCCAGGCTCGATTACATCAAGATCTACGCCAATTCCCACTATGTCACCCCCGGCCCCACGCTCAAACAGGCCAGCGAAGCCATCCGCCACGAGCTCACCGAGCGCCTCAAGGAGCTGAATGCCGAAGGCAAGCTGCTCGAAGCCCAGCGGCTCGAACAGCGCACCAATTTCGATCTCGAAATGATCGCCGCCACCGGCTCATGCGCCGGCATCGAGAATTACAGCCGCTTCCTCACCGGCCGCCTGCCCGGCGAGCCGCCCCCCACGCTGTTCGAATATCTCCCCGAAAACGCGCTGCTGTTCATCGATGAAAGCCATGTCACCGTGCCCCAGATCGGCGGCATGTCGCGCGGGGACCATCGCCGCAAGCTTACACTCGCCGAATATGGCTTCCGCCTGCCCAGTTGCATCGACAACCGCCCGCTCAAGTTCGAGGAGTGGGAGCTGATGCGCCCGCAGACCGTGTTCGTCTCCGCCACCCCCGGCCCTTGGGAGATGAACGAGACACAGGGCGTCTTCGTCGAACAGGTCATCCGCCCCACCGGCCTGGTCGATCCCCCCGTCACCATCCGCCCCGTCGAGGATCAAGTGCAGGATCTCATCGCCGAGGCCAAGGCCACCGCCGAACAGGGCTACCGCACGCTGGTCACCACACTCACCAAGCGCATGGCCGAGGATCTCACCGAATATCTCCACGAATCCGGCCTGCGCGTCCGCTACATGCACTCCGACGTTGAAACGCTCGAACGCATCGAGCTGATCCGTGACCTGCGCCTCGGCGTCTATGATGTGCTGGTCGGCATCAACTTGCTGCGCGAAGGCCTTGATATTCCTGAGTGCGGCCTCGTCGCCATCCTCGATGCCGACAAGGAGGGGTTCCTGCGCTCCGAAACCTCGCTCATCCAGACCATCGGCCGCGCCGCGCGCAACCTCGAAGGCCGGGTCATCCTCTATGCCGATCACATGACCGGCAGCATGGAGCGCGCCATCGCCGAAACCGACCGCCGGCGCACACGACAGGAAGCCTATAATCTGGAACATGGCATCACGCCCGCCACCATCAAACGCGACATCGCCGATCTGCTCGCCGACACCAGCCAGAAGGACGGCCTCATCGTCGACACCGGCGACAGCGAAACCCCCCACCTCGTCGGCCACAATCTCAAGGCCTATATCGCCGACCTCGAACAGCAGATGGCCAAGGCCGCCGCCGACCTCGAGTTCGAAACCGCCGCCGCCATCCGCGACCAGATCCGCCGCCTCGAAGCCGATGAACTCGGCCTGCCCGCCGATCAGCGCGTGGCCAGCACGCCCGGCCGCAGCATGGGCGGCAAACCCGGCACCCGCACGACGCGCTTTGAAAAGATGAAGAAAAAGGCCAGCTATCAGCGAAACTGATGCCGTCACCTTAACCCAATGTAAGGCTCACAGGCTACACCATCCAAATCAGCGTCAAGTCTTTCACGGTAACCCGGGTCGCCCCGAAAGACAGGGGCCACCCCCATCGCTCTGGCCTCGTCACATGAACGAAAAAAAGTTCCCGCCGGCGCCGTATTTCGCATAGCCGGCAGAAGCCCGTCAGCAGCGCTCGCCAATGTCTGTCTGAGCTCTGGCTCGGTCAACAAGACGCCTGCACCGACACCCAATGACAAGCCTCCAATCACCACGACAAGGCGAGAAACCAAATTGGGTTTTCTTTCTTTGCCAAACTTCGTCTGAAAGCGCTGCCGTTCATCAAACTCCGACAACGCTTTCAAACGTCGAGAGTTGCTCCATGGCGATCTACGCTGCAAACGCCTGCTCCCAATATTTACCCTAGGGCAAATAGACAGCCAACCCAGAGACGCGCGTCTCTGCTTTAGCTGGAAGCAGATTAGCTCATCTGGCCAACACCGACAATTCCGCTCAGATCAGACAGCCAATCCCGGTCCGCACCACCTCGGCGACCAGCGCCGGGTCATCGGCCCCGCCCAGCGCCCGGCCAATCTCGCCAAGCCTTGCCCGGTCCAGCCCGCCGCGCCGCTGCTCCAGCCGGGCCAGATCATCAAGCCGGCGCAACTGGTCGCGGGTCAGCCGCTGCTCCAGCCGCACCCCCATGCACTGCGCCACATCAAAGGGCACCCCGGCGCGCACCAGCGAGCGCTCGATCCGCTGCGCCGGCCCCGCACAGGCCGCCAGCGCCAGCGCCGCCACCGAAAGTCCCAGCCATCCAATCCGCATCTGCAAGCTCCCACACGCTAGAGCCTGTGTTCTGCCCGCCCCCGTCTGTCCGCCGGCTGAACGGCCGTGTCCGCTTCCGGCAGCCGCCACCACGGCAGCTGGGGAAAGCGATGATGCTCAAGATGATAGCCGCCAAAGTGAAAGCAGGAGATCACCGACCAGAGGCCCCCTGGCCCCACCGAGCGCGCCCGGTGCGCATCAGCAAAGCCGCGCGCCTCATGCCGGTGCGGCAAAAAGGTGCCGAAGAAAAACAGCTGCAACAGCGCCAGCAGCGCCGGCACCGCCCAGAACAGCACGATATTGAAAAGCGACGCGCCCAGCGCCATCCACAGCAGCGCCATCACCGTGATCCGCACCAGCTGCATGTGCGAATAATAGCCCATGAAGAAATCAACGAGCCAGCGCAGCGGCCGGCGCGGGCTGGCCACCGAGAAATCCGGGTCGTCCGCCGTGCCGACATGGCGATGATGCGCAACATGCGCCGGCCGCATCGCATCATAGTCCAGGCCGGCATAAATCATCAGCGCCAGCCGCCCCACCCGCCGGTTCCAGCCATTGCCCGGCCCGGCAAAGCTGCCGTGCATGCAGTCATGGGCGATGATGAACAGCCCCGTCGAAAGCCAAGTCTGCATCAGCACCAGCCCCGCCACCATCAGCGGCGTCGCCTCGGCCAGATCAATGGTGAAGATCGCGCCGAGATGAATGGCCACCCAGCTCAGCATGATCGCAGCCGCAGCGGCAAAGTTCACCCGCACATCGGCGCGCGAGGCCGGGCGCGGCGGCGCAGCTGCCGCGTCAAAGGTGGGATTCAGCATGCCCGTGCCCTTGCGGCAAAATGGGGGGGCTGCAAACCCCCTGCGACCATAATATAGGGGCAGCCAGCAAGGAGAGTTCAGGCAATGTTGAGCTGGACGGGAGTAGGCATTTTCTTCGGCGCCGTCGCCGTCATGGAGATCGTCGCCTATGTCGCGCATCGCTGGGTCATGCACGGCTTCCTCTGGAGCCTGCACAAGTCCCACCATGAGCCGCGCGAAGGCATGTTCGAGAAGAACGACTGGTTCGCCGTCATGGGCGCCGTCCCCTCCATCGCGCTCATCCTATACGGCAGCATCACCGAGCAATGGAGCTTCTGGTGGCTCGGCATGGGCATCACTGCCTACGGCGCCATCTACTTCGGTTTCCACGATATTCTCGTCCACCGCCGGATCCGCCACAGCATGAATCCGCAAGGCCGCTATCTGAAGCGCATCATCCAGGCGCACCGTCTCCACCATGTCGTCGAATTGAAGCAGGGCACGGTCAGCTTCGGCTTCCTCTATGCCCCGCCGGTGCGCGACCTGCTGGCCCAGCTCGAAGCCTCGGGTGCGGGCAAGCTGCGCTCCAACAAGCTGGCGCGCGACATGGCGGTGAAGGAAGTCGAGGTCTGATGCGCCTGCGCCGGTCGGTCCGGCTGGCCGCGCCCTTCGCCAGCGTCGCTGCCGCCATCCGCAGGCCGGCGCTCATGGTCGCCGTTGCCGCACCCCTTGTCCAGCTCCGCTCGACCGAAGCCGGCGGCTACCCCGCGCTGTGGCAGGAAGGTCCCCACCGCGTCCAGCTCCGCCTGTTCGGCCTCATCCCCCTCGGGCCGCAGACCATCGACGTCAGCTTCCCGCCCGCCCCCTCAGGTCAGGCCCTGCTGCGTGACAATGGCCATGGCCCGCTCATCAAGCGCTGGGATCACAGCATCACCGTCACAGACAATGGCGACGGCACCACCAGCTACAGCGATGATCTCGACATCGGCGCCGGCCTGCTCACACCCTTCGTCTGGCTGTCAGCCCAGCTGCTGTTCATTCACCGGCAGCGGCGGCTGCAGGCGCTGGCGCGCGCGGGGCTGGATACACTCGCGCCAGCAGGCTGAGCACCGGCACCAGCGCCCGGTCAGGCGCTTCCTCCATCGGAATATGCCCGACACCGCCCAGCACGGTCACCCGCGCCTCGGGCAGCCGCTCGGCAAACCACTCCGCCACGCTCACCGGGATCAGCCGGTCCTCGCGCCCCCAGAGAATCACCGTCGGTACCTCCAGCCCGCGCAGCGCCTCGCCGTCGGCCGGCTCGCTATACTGGCTGAACCGGTCCAGCGTCGCCTCGCGGTTGCCCGGATAGAGCAGCAGCTCCCAATAGCGGTCCACCATCGCATCATCGACGATATCGGTCACCGACACCGACTGGATGAGCGACCGCTCGATGATCCAGCGCGGCGTCACGCTCGCCAAAATCTCGCGCACGCCCGGCACCCGCGCCAGATAAAAGCCCAGCGGCGGCCGTGATCCCTTGGGCTGCGGCTTGCCGCTGGCATCCACCAGCACCAGCCCGGCCAGATGCTCGCGGTGCGCCAGCGCATAGCGCCACGCCACCCCGCCGCCCATGGAATTGCCAGCGAGCACCATCGTTCTGATGCCCAGCTTCGCCCGCACCGCCTCCACCAGATCGGCATAAGCGTCATAGGTATAGACGCCGTCCGCCGAAGGCCCGCTCAGCCCATGCGCCGGAAAATCAAGGCTCACCACCCGGTAGCGGTCCTTCAGCCGCGCCACCCAGGGCTCCCAGGTGTGCAGCGAGGCGTTGGAGCCGTGCAGCAGCATGAGAACGGGCGCGTCAGCAGGCCCCTCGTCGCGCAGATGCACCACCGTGCCCGGCGAAATCTCGACAAACTGCGACGCCGCACTGGCATATTTGCCGCGCATCGCCGCCCCGTCCCGGTCCGGCACCCGGCCAATCACCAGCAACACGCCAACGAGAACGATCAGCGCAGCAAGCGCGCCGCCCAGATAACGCGACACCCGGCCCATGGCTCAGCGCGTCACGAAGCGAACCGGAAGACCGTCCTTGGGCCGCGGGATCGGGAACATCTGAAACTCGCCGCTGGCCCCCTCGCCCAGCTCGATCCGGTGCCCGGGCAGCGTGGTGAAGAAGAAGGATTTCACCTGCATATAGGCAAAATGGAGCCCCAGACACATGTGCGCGCCGCCGCCAAAGGGCACCCAGGCATATTTGTGCCGCCCCTTGCTGTTCTCGGGCGTGAACCGGTCCGGATCAAATGTCTCCGGCTCCGGCCAGACATCGGGCAGCCGGTGCGTCACCATCGGGTTGATCCCGATATGGCTTCCGGCTGGAATGTGATGGTTCATGAACACAAAATCCTTGATCGCCCGGCGCGGCATGGAAGGCACCGGCGGGATCAGCCGCAGCGATTCCTTGAACACCCGCTCTGTCACCTCCATCTCGGCGAGCGCCGCATAGGGCAGCCCGCCATGCCGCGCCTTCACCGCCATCACCTCGTCGCGCATCGCCTCCTGCCATTCCGGGTGGCGCGCCAGAAAATGCACCATCGAGGTCATGGAGGAAGTGATGGTGTCATGCGCCGCCATCATCAGGAAGTTCATATGGTCGATGATGTCCTGATCACCCAGAAGCTGGTCATTCTCGTCGCGCGCATTGCAGATATGGGTGAAGATGTCGTCGCTCTTCGCCCCGCGCCGCTTGGGAATTTCGGCCGCAAAAAACGCGCTCATAAAGGCCCGCCCCTCCACGCCGCGCTTCATCTGCGTAAACGGCAGCGGTTTCCGGATCACCGCAACCGAGGCCAGCACCATGTCCATGAAGGCCTTGTTGATCTTGTCGGCATCCTTGCCCCAGGGCACACCCAGAAAGCTCGCCGCCGCCAGATCAAGCGTCAGCGCCTTGATCGCCGGATAAAATTGAAACGTGCCCCTCGCGCCCCAGTCGGCAGTGCCCTTCTCGATCCCCTTCAAAAGCTCGCCCAGATAATGCTGCATGGGCTCGGTCTTGAACGCCACCGACAGCGTCTTCCTGTGCACCCGATGCTCCTCGAAATCCATCAGCATCAGCCCGCGCGGGAACAGCCGCTCCAGAATCGGGTTCCAGCCCAGCGAAGACGAAAAGATCTTGTCCTTGTTGAACAAAACCAGCTCATTGGCTTCCGGCCCGATCAGGCTCACCCCCCAGCCGCCGAAATCCTGCCGACGAAACACCCGGCCATATTGCGCCACCAGCGCCATCGACTTGCCCAGCGGGTCCTTCAGAAAGTCGATCGTGCGCAGCATCTTGATCCGCGCCGGCGCCATGCCGGGCAGATGCGCCAGATCCTCGAAACGCGGCTCGGGCACATTCTCGGGCACAAAGGCCGAAGCCGCAGTCGGCGCGTTCATACGCAACTCCCAATTCAAGTCATACTCAGTTGCGGACAGGGGATACGCAGTTTCCGCCACGCCCGCAACGCCAAATTCCCAGCGGCAACACGCCGCCCTGCCCTCACACCCTTCCCCCGCCGCCGCTTTCTGCTAGTCACGAATGGCCATGGACCATGACCTCATCCTCGCCGGCGGCGGCCTTGCCAATGGCCTCATCGCCTACAGGCTCGCTCAGCTCCGCCCGGAGGTGAAGGTCACCATCATCGAGGCCGGCTCGACGCTGGGCGGCAACCACACCTGGTCCAGCTTCGCCCATGATCTCACGCCCGAGCAGCGCGAATGGACCCGCCCCTTCTTCCGCCACTATTGGGACCGTTATTCCATCCGCTTCCCCGATCACGGCCGCACCATCGAAGCCGGCTATGGCAGCATCCCGTCCGAAGCCTTTGCCGAAGAACTCGAAAAGACCCTCCCGCCCGCGCGCATCCTGACGAACATGCCGGTCGTCGACCTGACCAGCACCAGCGTCACGCTCGCCGACCAGTCGGTGCTGCGCGCTGGCTGCGTCATCGATGCCCGTGGCCAGCGCCCGGCCAAATCGCTCGACTTGCGCTGGCAGAAGTTCCTCGGCCTCGAAGTCGAACTCGCCGAGCCGCACGGCCTCACCGGCCCGGTCATCATGGACGCCACCGTCCCCCAACATGACGGCTACCGCTTCGTCTACACCCTGCCCTACGGCCCCAAACACGTGCTCATCGAAGACACTTATTTCTCCGACGGCAAGGACCTTGCCCCCCAGACCCTGCGCGATCACCTCGCCGACTATGCCGCCTCGCAAGGCTGGACCATCACCCGCACCATCCGCGAGGAAGTCGGCATTCTGCCGCTCGGCATCGGCGGCGACATCAAGGCCTTCTGGCATGATGACAGCGTCCCCAAGGCGGGCCTGCGCGCCGGCCTCTTCCACCCCGTCACCGGCTACAGCTTCCCCGATGCCGTGCAGGTCGCCGATCTCGTCGCCAGCCTGCCCGATCTCTCCGCCCCGCGCGTGTTCAGCGCCCTGCGCGCCCACAGCATCCGCACCTGGCAGTCGCGCGGCATGTACCGCATCCTCAACCGCATGCTCTTTCTCGCCGCGCACAATGACGAGCGCCGCACCGTGCTCAGCCGCTTTTACCGCCACCCCGATGATCTGGTCAGCCGCTTCTACGCCGCCCGCCCGCTCTTCTCCGACTGGATGCAGATCCTCTCCGGCAAGCCGCCCATCCCCGCCGGCCGCGCATTGAAGGCCCTGCTCGCCTATGAGCGCGCGAGCCGATGAGCGACGTCCTCTCCCACGCCCGCTCGGCCATCGAGCGCGGCTCCAAAAGCTTCGCGCTCGCCGCCCGCCTGTTCGACGCCCCCACCCGCGACCACGCCATGCTGCTCTACAGCTGGTGCCGCCACACCGATGACGTGATCGACGGCCAGATCCTCGGGCAAGGCCGCAACGATGACACCCGCCCCCCGCTCGAGCGCCTCGCCGAAGTCGAACGCCTCACCGCCCTCGCGCTTGAAGGCACGCCCGAGGGTGACCCCGCCTATCACGCGCTTGCCCAGGTCGTGCGCGAAACCGGCATGCCCCACCGCTACCCGCTCGATCTCATCCACGGCTTCCGCATCGACATGGAAGAACGCCCCTTCCGCACCTTCGATGACACACTGGCCTATTGCTATCATGTCGCCGGCTGCGTCGGCGTGATGATGGCCATCGTCATGGGCGTCAGCCCGTCTGACCGCGCCACCCTCGACCGCGCGTCTGATCTCGGCATCGCCTTCCAACTCAACAACATCGCCCGCGACATCATCGAGGATGCGATGAACTCGCGCCGCTACATCCCCGATGACTGGCTGGAGAGCGTCGGCATCACGCCCGGCAACTTCGCCTTCCCGCCCCAGCGCCGCCAGCTCTTCCGCCTGCTCGTCCGCCTCGTCGATCAAGCCGAACTCTACGAAGACTCCGCCCGCTTCGGCACGCCCAAATTGCGCAACCGCGCCGCCTGGGCCGTGCTGGCCGCCGCCCGCATCTACGGCAACATCGGCCGCAAGCTCGCTGCCGCCGGCCCCGAAGCGCTCGACAGCCGCATGCACACCACGCTCCCCGAAAAGCTCCAGGCCGTCACGCTCGCCGCCACCCAGACGCTCACCCGCCACCGCCGCTGGTCCGGGCCCCATGACCGCAGCGCACTCTGGACCATGCCCGAATAACCACAGCCGGCACTGCCATCAAAGTTTAAACGCGAAGCCACGCCCCTGTCACGGGAGCTTGTCATAGGGCGGCCACATCAAGGCCAGCCGGAGGGCAAGTCCGATGATCCGCAAGACGGCGCGACCTGTCATGACCATGGCGCTGCTGCTGCTCACCAGCCTGTCGGTCGCCGCCGCCCCCGCCCAATATGACAGCGGCATCGAACAGGCCCGGGCGCTGGGCACACTCAGCCTCAAGGGCGAGCTGTTCCACGTCCAGGGCCTCGACATCGATGCCCAGCATATCTGGGTGACCTCGGTCGACAAGGCCAACCACAAGGGCTATCTCCACCAGTTCGACCGCAAGACCGGCCAGTTTCTGCGCCGGCTCGATGTCAGCGACGGCGCCCGTTACCACCCCGGCGGAATCGCCATCGCCAACGGATCAATCTGGGTGCCGGTCGCGGAATATCGACCCGGAAGTTCCGCCGTGCTCCTCGAAATCGACACCGAAACCCTCACCGTCCGCCGCAAAATCGAAGTCGGCGATCATCTCGGCTGCGTCGCCGCCACGGAGCAAAGGCTCGTCGCCGGCAATTGGGACAGCCGCCTGTTCTACGTCTTCGATCTCGGCTCGACTGCCCCGCCGCAAGTTGTGAAAAACCCGTCCCCAACCGCCTATCAGGACATGAAGTTCGTCGGCGACCAGCTCGTCGCCGGCGGCGCCCGCACGCCTTGGAGCGGCACGCTGGACTGGATCGACTGGCCCTCCATGAAAATCACCCGCACGCTGCGCAGCGGCGCGGTCGGCCTTGTGCGCCCCTTCGGCCGCGGCGGCGCCTACACCGGCGAAGGCCTGGCGCTCGAAGGCCAGGACCTCTACCTCCTCCCCGAAGACGGCCCCAAAAACGGGCCAGGCCGGCTGTTCCACTTCAAACTGGGCGCCTGATCACCGTCGCCCTCCCCGAAGCGCTCGGCAGCCACGTGCGCAAGACAGTCCCCAGATAAGCCTCAGGTCGCCATCCGCACCTTGAACCGCCGCAACCCGCTAAGGAGCATGCCGGACCAAGCTGCCCGGCAGCTGATCAGCCCCTCAAAGGCCGGTTTCGGTACCAAAAGCGATGAACCCATCCGGCTTGGGTGCAACCTTTGTGCGCGCCGTCTTCTTCAGCTCGTTTCCCGCGCCAGCCGTGGAATAAAGACCGCCCTGCACAGCATCGAGGTCCTTCTCGCTCAGTTCCTCGGTCTTTTCGATTTTCTTCTCAGTCATGCCTGCCTCCTTGCTGGGTACATTGCATCAAGACCCGATAACGATCTCACGCTATTTTATACGACGCCGGGCCAGTATGGGACGCAAAATAAATATGCGCCGAGCCATCATCATCACCCATCACGACCATGATTTACAGGCATAATTCCCCGCCCCGCCCAGCAAGGACAAAAAAAGGGGCCGCAGCATGTCGCTGCGGCCCCCATTTTCAGGCGTGTTCTGCTGGTAAGGAACGGACCTCTTAGAAGTCCATCCCGCCCATGCCACCCATGCCGCCCATGCCGCCGCCGGGCATGCCGCCGGCGCCCTTGTCATCGGCGGGCGCTTCGGTGATCGCCGCTTCCGTGGTGATCAGCAGCGAAGCGACCGAGGCCGCATCCTGAAGCGCGGTGCGAACGACCTTGGTCGGGTCGATCACGCCGGCTTCCACCAGGTTTTCATAGACATCGGTCTGCGCGTTGAAGCCGATCGTCGGGTCGTTGCCATCGAGCAGCTTGCCCGAGACAACCGCACCGTCATGGCCGGCGTTCGACGCGATCTGCCGCACCGGGGCGAACAGCGCCTTGCGGATGATGTCCACGCCGCGGGTCTGGTCGTCGTTGGCGCCCTTCAGGCCCTCAAGCGCCTTGGTGGCATAAAGCAGCGCCGTGCCGCCGCCGGGGACAATACCCTCTTCCACGGCCGCGCGGGTGGCGTGCAGCGCATCGTCCACACGGTCCTTGCGCTCCTTCACTTCAACCTCGGTCGACCCACCAACCTTGATCACCGCAACACCGCCGGCCAGCTTGGCCAGACGCTCCTGCAGCTTCTCGCGGTCATAGTCCGAGGTGGTGACTTCGATCTGCGCCCGGATCTGCTCGACCCGCGCCTTGATCGCCTCGGCGTCGCCAGCCCCGTCCACGATGGTGGTGTTGTCCTTGTCGATGGTCACGCGCTTGGCCTGGCCCAGCATCGGCAGGGTCACATTCTCAAGCTTGATGCCCAGGTCTTCCGAGATCATCTCGCCCTTCGACAGGACAGCGATGTCCTCCAGCATCGCCTTGCGGCGATCGCCAAAGCCCGGCGCCTTCACAGCGGCAATCTTCAGGCCGCCACGCAGCTTGTTGACCACCAGCGTCGCCAGCGCCTCGCCTTCCACGTCCTCGGCGATGATCAGCAGCGGACGACCCGCCTGCACCACCGCTTCGAGCACCGGCAGCAGCGCCTGCAGGTTCGAGAGCTTCTTCTCGTGGATGAGGATGTACGGGTTGTCGAGCTCGACCGTCATCTTCTCCGGGTTGGTGATGAAATAGGGCGACAGATAGCCCCGGTCGAACTGCATGCCCTCGACCACGTCGAGCTCGGAGTCCATGCCCTTGGCTTCCTCGACGGTGATCACGCCTTCCTTGCCGACCTTGTCCATGGCCTTGGCAATCATCTCGCCAATCTCGCTCTCGCCATTGGCCGAAATGGTGCCGACCTGGGCAATTTCGCTCGAGCCGGACACCGGCTTGGAACGCGCCTTGAGATCAGCCACAACCTTGCCGACAGCAAGGTCGATGCCGCGCTTCAGGTCCATCGGGTTCATGCCGGCGGCAACCGACTTCATGCCTTCCCGAACGATCGCCTGCGCCAGCACGGTCGCCGTCGTCGTGCCGTCGCCGGCCACGTCATTGGTCTTTGAAGCGACTTCGCGCACCATCTGCGCGCCGAGGTTCTCGAACTTGTCCTTCAGCTCGATTTCCTTGGCCACGGTCACACCGTCCTTGGTGATGCGCGGCGCGCCGAACGACTTTTCGATGACGACGTTGCGGCCCTTGGGACCGAGCGTCACCTTCACCGCATCAGCAAGAATGTCCACACCGCGCAGAATGCGCTCACGCGCGTCGCGGCCGAATTTCACATCTTTGGCAGCCATGTCTATTTCCTTCGATTAGTGTTTGCGAGCCTTCAGGATCGGGCCGATCAGCCCAGGATCCCCAGAATGTCGCTTTCCTTCATGATGATGAGATCCTCACCACCAACCTTGATCTCGGTCCCCGACCATTTGCCGAACAGGATCTTGTCACCCGCCTTCACATCGAGCGGAATGCGGTCGCCGTCGTCATCGCGCAGGCCCGTGCCCACGGCGACGACTTCGCCTTCCTGCGGCTTTTCCTTGGCGGTGTCGGGAATGATGATCCCGCCAGCGGTCTTCTCTTCAGCTTCGACACGGCGCACAAGCACCCGGTCATGGAGTGGACGGAAGGTCATGGATAATACCCCTGATTTGCATGATTTCGTCGCGTTAGCACTCACCGGCAGCGAGTGCTAACGACGCGGCGGATATGTGCCGCACCCAGCCCGGCGTCAAGGGCTGTCACCAAATTTTCACGTGCCGCAGAAGGTCTGCCTGATCGCCTCTTCGGGCCGCGCCGGCACCCGGAAGGCCGCATTGGCCTCGCTCTCCACATAAGGATCGGCCAGCGCCGCCACCAGCGCCTTCAGCGGCGCCAGATCCCCCGCCGCCCCGGCCTTCAGCGCCGCATCGACCATATGGTTGCGCGCGATCACCGCCGGCGCCGTCGCCCTGATCCGCGCTACAGAGCCAGCATCCGTCATCCCCCGCCAACGCTCGCCCCAGGGCGCATCCACCGCCTCGCCCCGCTCCAGCGCATCGGCCAGCCCGCGGAAGAAATTGGTGTGATCCACCCCGCTCGCCTCCAGCCAGTTCAAGACCTCGCCGGTCAGCGCATCATCGCTCACGCCCAGCTTGTCCCGCATCACGCGGTTCCAATGCTCCTCAAAGGCGACGGGAAAGCCCCGCAAGATCGCCTGATACGCGTCCACATCACCGCCCAGCGGCAACAGGCTCTCGGCCAGCCGCGTCAGGTTCCACAGCGCAATGCGCGGCTGCTCGCCAAAGGCATAGCGCCCGCCATGGTCAATCGAGCTGAACACCACATCGCGGCCATAGCTCTCCAGAAAGGCGCACGGCCCATAATCAATCGTCTCGCCCGAAATCGCCATATTGTCGGTGTTCATCACGCCGTGCACAAAGCCCACGCGCATCCACTCGGCGATCAGCCGCGCCTGCCGCCCACACACCGCCGCCAGAAAGCCCGCATAATCGCCCGCCGCCAGCTCAGGGTCATGCCGCGCCATCGCATGGTCAGCCAGCGCCCTCAAAACACTCACATCATCAAGCGCGGCCGCCAGCTGAAACGTCCCCACCCGAATATGGCTCGCCGCCACCCGCACCAAGATCCCCCCCGGCCCGATCTCTTCACGCAACACCGCCTCGCCGGTGCCCAGCACAGCCAGGCTCAGCGTCGTCGGCACGCCCAGCCCCCGCATCGCCTCGCTCACCACATATTCGCGCAGCATCGGCGCAAGTGCCGCCCGGCCATCGCCCGACCTCGAATAGCGCGTCCGCCCCGAGCCCTTCAGCGCCACATCGAAGCGCGCCCCGTCCGGCGCAATCTGCTCGCCCAAAAGCACCGCCCGGCCATCGCCCAGCATGTTGGGGTGGCCAAATTGATGCCCCGCATAGCCCTGCGCAATCGGCTCCGCCCCCTCCGGCAGCGCATTGCCCGTCAATTCCTCAGCCGGCACCCGCCCCAGCCCGAGCCGCGCCGCCACAGCCTCGTTCCACAGCAAAAGCTCCGGCGCCTTGACAGGCGTTGCCGCCCGCTCCTCGAAAAGAACGGACGGCAAGCGTCTGTAGCTGTTATCGAAATTCCAGCCCGACATTACATCCGGAAAAGCGCGCACAGCTTGTTGCCGGCCGGGTCGCGCAGATAGGCGAGATAGAGATTACCAAACGGCCCCTCGCGCACACCCGGCGGGTCTTCGCAAGCCGTGCCGCCATTCGCCAGCCCGGCCGCATGCCAGGCATCACAGGCCTCGGGCGAGCTCACCGCAAAGCCGATGGTGCCGCCATTGGCGCAGCTCGCAGCCTCCCCGTCGATCGGCTTGGTCACGGCGAAGATCCCGGTCGGCGTCACATAGAACAGCCGCCCCTTGTCATCCATCCCGCCCGCATCATAGCCAAGCGCACCCAGCGTGGCATCGTAAAACACCTTGGCGGCCGCTACATCATCGGCCCCCACCATCACATGACTGAACATAGCGTCTCCCTCAAAAGCCAAGGACCAACCCTCTCCCACCCCCACGCGCCCTTGGCAACTGCCCAAGCCACTAGCCCGCGCCGCGCCGATCAGCAGAGTGACTGCTCGCGCGCGATCATGGCGGCATGGGTGCGGTTCCGCGCGCCCAGCTTCCGGCAGATCGTCTTGACATGCAGCTTGATGGTGGGCTCGCGCAGCCCGAGGTTGCGTGCGATCTCCTTGTTCGCCTCGCCGTTGCACAGCCCGGCCAGCACTTCGCGCTCGCGCGCCGACAGCGTGGCCTCGGTGCTGCCGGCCGCCGGGCCGGGCCGGCTCAGCTCCAGCGGCACATAGCGCTCGCCCGCCGCCATAAAGCGGATCGCATTGACCACCGAGCGGGCGGGCAGCGACTTGGGGAGATAGCCCGCCGCGCCGCAGCCGAGCACCTTCTCCGGCACCCCGGCCGGCGCCAGCCCGGACATCAGCGCAACCGGGCCGCCGCCGCTCTCAGCAATGGCGCGCTGCAACCCGTCAAAGCCGTTCATGCCTGGCATCCCATAATCAAGCAGCACCAGATCAAAGGCCGCGCCTGCCGCTGTTGCCGCTGCCATCGATGACAGCGCCCCAGGCAGGTCGGCCACTGTTTCGACCGTGAAGCCACCCTCAGCCTCGAGATAGGAGCGCAGCACATCGCGAAGCAGCTCATGGTCGTCAGCAATCAAGATATGCATCATCCGCTCCTCGTGCGGGCCGCAGCCATCGCCGCCGTCGCCGCCGCAACCAGCGTGTCGAGCGTCACCGGCTTCGCGAGCTTGGCATCAAATACATCGTTATCACGCCCATCACGCGGCCTTGGCAGCGCCGAGAGCAGCAGCAGTGGCAGATCGGCACGAATGTCGCGCAGCGCCCGCGCCAGCGTCTCGCCGGTCATGCCCGGCATGTCATAGTCGGTGATGACAAGGCTCCATGCCTGCGGGTCCTCGCGAACCGCAGCCAGCGCATCCGCCGGGTCAAGGCAGGGGCCGGGCTCGGCGCCGGCAGCCTCCAGCATCGCCACCAGCGTATCGACCACATCCGGATTGTCATCGACCACCAGCACAGTCTTGCCGGCCAGCCCGTCTTCGTCGCCGCCCGCGCCCCCCGCCAGCGACACCATGCGCCGCGCGGCCGGCTGCAGCGGCCACCAAAGCTCGAAGAAGGTGCCGCCACCCGGCCGGCTGCGGAGCGCGATGGCCCCGCCCGATTCGGCAACGATCCCGGCCACAACAGCGAGGCCGAGCCCGGTGCCAGCCTCACCCTTGCGCGTATAATAGGGCTCGAAAACCCGGGCCAGATCGTCCGGCGCAATGCCGCAACCCGTGTCGCTCACCCTGATCAGCGCCGCCGGCCCCATCGGCAGGCTCCCGACCATCACCGGACCGACAGGCTCATGGCCGTCGCCATCGAGCAGCGACAGGCTCAGCTCCGCCACGTCCCCCATCGGCAGGGCATCGCGCGCATTCAGCGCAAGGTTGAGCACCACCTGCATCAGCTCGGTCTGATCAGCATTGGTCAACAACGGCGCCGCCGGCAGGTTCAGATAGATGCGATGCCGGGTATCGAGCATGCTCGTCGCCACAAGGTCGCGCACGCTCGACAGGATGGTGCCGAGATCGACCGGCTTGGGGTCGCGCTGCCGCCGCCCGAGCAGCATGAGCTTGTCGAGAAGCCCGGTGGCCGTCGCCGTTGCCGACTGAATCCGCCGGGCATGGGTGCCGACCTGCGGCGCATCGATGCGTTCAAGAAGATCCGCCGTGCCCGCAATCGCTGCCAGCAGATTGTTGAAATCATGGGCGATACCATGTGCCAGCTGGCCCACCGCCTCCTGCCGCTGCGCCTGCATCAGCTGCTCATGCAATCGCACCTTGTCACGTTCCATCGCCAGCCGCTCGCCGATGTCGCGGGTCACGCAGACAATGCCGCCATCGGCAGACAGCGACAGGCTCACCTCCTGCTCCACGATGCTGCCATCGGCACGCCGCCCCTGCACCTCGCCGCGCCAGCGCCGGCTGCTGGCCAGCAACGGCATCGCCACCTCCGTGATCAGCCGGGCGTTGCGCTCGTCATAAAGCAGCGTCCAGTGCCGCCCGATCAGCGTCTCGGGGCTGGCATGGCCGAACATCGCCGAATGGGCCTGGTTCATGAAGATGAACCGTCCCTCGGCATCGGTAATGGCAATGCCGTCCTGCGAGGCCTCGATGGCGGCAATCTGCTGGGCCAGCCGCGCCTCGGTCCCGGCCCGCTCCGCCTCCAGTGCCTTGCGCGCAGAGACATCACGAATGATGGCGGCAAAGCCCTGTGGTTCACCCTCCTCCGGAGCCGGCCACATGCCCAGCGACAGTTCAACCGGTATTTCATGCCCCGCCCGGCACATGGCCGGCACTTCCACCGTCTTGCCAACCAGCTTCGTCGGCCCGCGGTCCCGCAGCCGCGCCATGCCGGTGTCATGGCCATGGCGGTGCCGGTCGGGAATGATCATGTGCATCGGCTTGCCAAGCACTTCATCGGCACGCCAGCCAAACATGGTCTCCGCCGCCCGGTTCCAGTGGATAATGCGGCTGTGCGGGTCGGAGCAGACGAACGCATCGGTGGTCGTCTCGGCGATCAGCTGGGAGATCCGCTGCTCTTGCCGCTGCGCCGCCGTCTCGATGAAATCCATCACCTGCCGCGCCATCAGCGTCAGCGCCGCGCGCTCCCGCTCGGAAACGCCAGCCCGCGGCCGGGTGCCGATCACGCACAGCGTCCCGATCGCATGGCCGTCCGCCGTGACCAGCGGCGCGCCGGCATAAAAGCGGATGAACGGCGCCCCCCTCACCAGCGGGTTGTCGGAAAAGCGCGCATCCGCCGCCGCATCACCGACGACCATCACCCCGTCGCCCTTCCGCCCGTCCCCTGCCTTTGCTGCGCCTGCAATCGCATGGGCGCAAAAGCTGTCAACGCGCGGCGTCTCGCATGTGTCGAGGCCATGTCGCGACTTGAACCATTGTCGATCCGCATCCACCAGGCTGACCAGCGCAATCTCGACATCGAACCGGTCGGCTGCGAGCCGGGTGATCACATCCAGCGCCGGCTCGGGCGCCGTGTCGAGCACGCGCAAGGCGCGCAGCGCCGCCAGACGGGCGCGCTCCGCGCCAGCCTCAGGCGCAGGCAATTCAGCTGGCTGTTCACCGGGCAGGTCTGCATCGGACATCGACATCGACAAGGTCTCACGGTCGCGAAAGGTGGATCTTCATGCGCCGCGTCCAATCGCGCGCACAAGCCAGCCATCCGCACAAGGGCATCTATACTTTCGTATAGTCGTCGCCCCCCCTTTGCGCCAGCACCACCCCGCCGGGATAGCCCCTGCCATCCCTCGGTGCCCGCGATCATCCCATCGCGCGCAAGACAGCAGCGCATAAACGAAACATTAACGCGGTCAGCCACCGGGCCTCTTCCGATGGTGTTCAACCCAACACGAAAAGGAAACCAGATCATGACCAACAAACTGCTCGCCGGGGCCGCGGCCCTTGTCGCTCTCGCCGCCGCCGGGGCCGCCCAGGCCGCCATCGCCGAAGCCGGCGCCGGCGCCAAGATCGTCGCTCCGCTGGAAATCACCCGCACCGCCGATCTCTATTTCGGCACCATCGCGCCGTCGACCACGGTCGCCGACAAGGTCTCTGTCGATGCCGATGGCAGCCGCAACTGCGGCCCGGCGCTGACCTGCCTGACCAGCGACCACACCGCCGCCGCCTTTGCCGTGACCGGTGAAGCGGACGCTTTCTACACCATCTCGCTGCCCAAGAGCATCAGCCTCGTCAACGCCAATGGCACGACGATGAACGTCGATGACTTCGCGGGCTCCCAGGCCGATGGCCAGCTGCGCAAGGGCGAAGACAGCTTCACCGTCGGCGGCACGCTCGAAGTGGCGGCACGCCAGGAAGCCGGCCAGTACAAGGGCAGCTTCACCGTCGCGGTCGAATATCAGTAATCCCGCTCCCGGCAGGGGGGGTGCCCGGCGGCGGTCATTGCGCACCGCCGCCGGTCACCCGCACCTGCAACCAGCCCCCTTTCCTGCTTCGCAGACCACCCCCTGCCCCTGAGGTCTGACATCATGAACGCCTTTCGTTGCACCGCCGCCCTGCTGGCGGTGGCCCTCGCCGCCATGCCAGCCGCCGCCGAACTGCTCGTCGCCCCGACCCGGGTCGTGCTCACCCCCGATGCCCGCTCGGCCGAACTGGTTCTGGTCAACAAGGGCAGCGAAGCCGCTGCCTTCCGCCTGGCCATCGAAAATCGCCGCATGCGCATCGATGGCGGCCTCGAAGCCGCGCCCGACCCGCGGCCCGGCGAACAATTTGCAGCCGACAAGCTGCGCTTCTCCCCGCGACAGCTGGTGCTTGAACCGGGCGCCCGACAGGTCGTGCGGATCATGGCAACCGGCGCCGACGGCCTTGGCGCCGCCAGCCTCGCACCCGGCGAATATCGCAGCCATCTGCGGCTCATGTCCGCGCCCATCAGCGCTGGCCGCAGCCTCGATGATGCCGCCCGGCCCGCTGACAACAGCCTCTCGATCGAACTGATCGCCATCCGCTCGATCACCATTCCGGTCATCCTGCGCGTCGGCAAGCTCGACTCCCAGGTCACCGTCGACACAGCCGCCCTTTCCGGACCCGGCGGTGACCAGCTGGTGGTCAGGCTCAGCCGCCAGGGCAGCCGCTCGACCTATGGCGACATCGCTCTTACCGTCGAAGGCGAGACGGACCCGGCCTGGCTGGTCCGCGGCGTCGCCGTCTACACACCCAATACCGAGCGCGACGTGATCCTGCCCCTGCCCGCCGAGATCAAGGCACGCCTCACCGGCAGGACCGTACGCGTCACCTATATCTCCACCGACAGCGCCGAGCCGGCCCTGCTGGGCACCTTGCTCGCCAGCCTCAGCGCCACACTCTGAGCTGTCAGAAGCGATCATGCGCCGCCGCCTGCCTGCCGGCGGGCGGTGGATGGCCCTGCTCGCGCTCACCGTGCTGGCCGCCGCCTGCCCCGCCCGCGCGATCCCCCCATCGGCGCCCGAGCCACCGGCCCCACCGCCCGCCACCGACCCGGCCTCGCCAGAGACGCTGTTCGACACGCTGTTCGGCGTCGATCCCGCCGCCGAGCGTGGCAGCCGTCCGGGCGCCACCGACGGCCTCGCCTTGCCCAGCCTGTTCGCCGGCCGACAGCAGATCGCCGATGCCCTGCCCTTCCATGAGGCGGTCGCCAACAGGACCGGCGGTTGCGTGGCGCTCGCGCCCCTGCTCGATGCCCTCGAACTTGCCCATTCACCCTCGAATGATGCCGAAGGTGCAGGCCTGTCCATCATGCTTCCCGCCCCGCAGCGCACCGTCATCATTCCAGACGCAGCGCTCCAGCCAGCCCCCGGCGGCGCCTGCCTGCCGCTTGAAGACCTGCCCCGCTACCTGCCGCTCAGCCTCACCCACGACCGGGTCAGCCAGCAGCTGATCCTCGCAGCCCAGGCCCCGTTGCCGGTGCTGATGCGTCTCGAGCGCGCCGAACGGCAAGCCCGGCTGCATCCGGAGGCCGCGCGCCCGGTCTTCGCCCTTCAGCCAGCCCCCTCGGCACTGGCCCGGCTATGGAGCGCTGATCTCGCGCTTGACATGGTGGCCAGCGGCGACAGCCGTGATGTCGCTGCTGCCGCCGTGGCCAGCGGCGAGCTGCTTGGCCTCGCCGGCCGCGCCAGCCTGCGCCTCGCCGGTCGCGGCGCCGTCGCCGCGGGCCTCACCCTGACCCAGGCCCGTGATACACCCGATCTCCTCGGCCCGCTGGGCGCGCGCACCATCGCCTTTGGTGATATCGGCGTCCCGGCCCAGCCGCTGATCGCCGATGTCCTGTCCGGGCGCGGGCTGGTTATCGCCTCAAGGCCAGCCTGGCGCGCCGATCTGGTCGACGAGATCGACCTCTTCGGCCCCTTGCCGCCCGGTTGGGAGGCCGAGCTCTGGCACGAAGACCGTCTGGTTGATGTCACCCGCGCAGCCGATGCCGCCGGCAACTGGCGCTTCGCCAGCCTGCCTGTTCGGATCGGTGAAAACCGCTGGATCGTGCGCCTCTACGGCCCTTATGGCGAGACCCGCGAGCAGGTCTTCTCGCGCCTTGTCGGCACCGAGATGAACGCCGAGAACGAAGTCGATTACAGCTTCGGCATGATCGACGGCGGCACGCCGCTTTTCGGCGCCGCGCCCAACCAGACGCCCAGCGGCGCCGCCGGCTTCGCCACGCTGGGCTGGGGCGTCGCCCCCAGCCTGACCGCGCGACTGGATCTGCGCGCGCCGCTGGCCGGCACACCTGCGCTGTCGATGGGCCTGCGCGGCGCCCATGCCGAGACGCTCTGGGCAGCAACGCTGGCGCGCGACAGCCAGGGCGGCATCGGCGCGGCACTGCGAATGGCCCGGCGCATCGGCGCAAACGACCTGCAGCTCGACCTTGCCCGCCATGGGCGGGACAATGGCCCGGCGCAACCGCCGCTGGTCCGCGAATTCGCCGATCTCATGGCCCTTGGTGGCCAGGGCCGGCTGGCGCTCGGCCGTCACAGCCTGCCGTGGCAAATGCGCCTGCAATCCGCCACCCGGCGCAGCGGTGGCCAGCAGCAGACACTCGCCGCCCGCCTGGCGCTGCCGCTTGCCAGCTGGCAGGCCAGCGCCGCGCTTGGCGTCACCCGCCAATCGGCCAACACCCCCCGCACGGCGGCCGATCCTGCACAAGCCGTCTGGCAAGGCAACGCCATTCTCGGGGTGAGCGGCGGCTGGGGCCGGTGGCGGCTGCGTGGCGGCCTTGATGCCATCAACGACCGCGGCTGGCGCCTCGGCGGCACCACGCTCAGCGCGGCGCGCACCAGCGCCCAGGGTGCCATCAATCTCGATCTCGGATGGCAGGCCAATGCCCGCCGGCTGAGCGGCGGCATCTCGGTCAATCATCGGCTCGGGCCGCTGGGCCTGTCGGCCGGCATCGCCAACGGCCAGGACGGCTGGCGGTTCGGCCTCGGCCTGGTCGTCGGGCTGTGGCAAAATCAGGGGCGCTGGCACGCTGCGCCTGCCGGCCTCACGCAAAGCGGTGCGGTTCTTGCCGACATGTTCATCGATGAAGATGGCGACGGCGCGCGCGGTCCGGACGAAGCCGGCCTCGGCGGGGGCCGGGTCATTGTCGGCAGTGCCCTGCGCAGCGAAGCCAGCGACGCCTCGGGCCAGATGCTCCTGCGCGCGCTGCCCGCCGGCCGGGCCGTCGACATCGAAACCCAGCTCGCCTCACTGCCCGACTTCGCCCTGCGCCCGGCGCACGCCGGCGACCGTGTCGCCCTGCGCCCGGGCGAAATCCGCCGGCTGCCCATCCCGGTTGGCCCAACCGGGAGCATCGAGGCACGCATCCTGCTGGCTGCCGCGCAGAATGACACGCCACTGTCCGGGGTCCCCGCGCTGCTCCTCGATGCCGAGGGCCGCGAAGTCGCCCGCAGCGTCAGCGATTTCGAAGGCTATGTGCTGTTCGAGGGCCTTGCCTTCGGCCCCTACACAGTGAGCGCCGGCAGCCGCGCGGCGCCCCCGGTCACCCTGTCACGCGCCGCACCCGACACGCAGCTCAGGCTCCGCCTCGCACCCGGCGCCCCTTGAGCCACAAGGCCACGCAAATCCCGCCCCAAAAGGCCGTTATCCCCTCCAACAGGCCGGAGGGACACAGTGGCAGGCAGACTCGAGACCATCGCGCGCTCAAAGCGGCTGCGCCTCGCGCTGGCCGTCAGCCTTGCGGCCACGGGCCTCTGGGCGTTCATGCCCTATATGGCCAATGAAGTCGGCGGGGAGGCCTGGGTCAATGCCCCGCTCACCCGGATCAGCTCGCCCATCAGCGGCGAAGTGACCACCGCCCTGCCCGCCCCCGGCGCGCATCTCGCCCGGCCGCGCCGCGCCGTGCTGGTCAAGGCCCGCGCGCTCGCCACCGACGGGCTCGGCGCGCTCCTCGATCAAAAGGCCGCGCTCGAAGCCGGCCTGGCATTGGCCGAACAGCAGCTCGCCGAAATCGCGGCCGCCGACCAGCGGCTGCAAAGCCGCGCCGGCCGCTTTGAAACCGCCTCGGTCGCCCGGCTGCAAGCCACCGCCGACGCCGCCCAGGCCGATCTCGAGGCCTGCCGCGCCGAAGCCCGCGAAGCCCGGCAGCAACTCGACCGCATCGAGACGCTCGCCGCCCAGCGCTTCGCCACCAACACGGTGCGGGACCGCGCCCGCGGCGCCGCCGCCGCAACCGCGGCGCGCTGCACCGCGCTCGAAGCCCGGCTCGCAGCGAACACGCAGGAAATGCAGGCCGCCCGCGCCGGGCTTTATCTGGGCAATGCCGGGCAGGACTTCCCCTATGCCGAGCAGCAGCGCGACCGGTTGATGCTGCGCCGGCAGGAGGTGGAGACCAGCGCCACCACGGCGCGCGCCCATCTGGCCGAACTCACCCGCCGGGTCGCCGCCGAGCAGGCGCGATTGAAGGCAGCGGCCGCCTATGAAGCGCTGCTGCCGGCCGACCGCATCGTCTGGCGCACCCTCGTCTCGCCCGGCCAGAGCGTCAGCAGCGGCGACACCCTGCTTGAGCTCGCCGACTGCGCCCACCGCTTCGTCGAAGTCACCCTGCCCGAGCGGCGCATGGAGGCGATGCAGCCCGGCAGCCCGGCGCGCGTCCGGCTGATCGGCAGCGATGAATGGCTCGAGGGCCGGATCATGGGCGTCACCGGCGCCGCCGCGCGCCGCGACGCCGCACTCGTCGCCGCCGATGATGCCAACCGCGATGCCCTGGCGCTCACCGTCGCCATCGCCATCCCCGCCACCGCGCAGGGCAGCGCCGCGCGCCGCTGCGACATCGGCCGGCTGGCCGAGGTCCGCTTTTCCCGCTGGCAGGGCTGATGCCGGCCATCCAGCTGGCCTCGCCCTGGCTGGTGTTCGCACCGCTGCTGCTGGTCACGGCCGCGCTCATCGGCCTGCCCCTTCTCGACCGCACGCGCCCGCGAAACCGCCTGCTCATCGCCGCCGGCGTCGGCGCCGTCGCGCTGGTCTATGGCTGGTGGCGGCTCACCATCACCGTCCCCTGGTCCGCCCCATGGCCGGCCCTCGCCTTCGCCCTGCTGGTCCTCGCCGTCGAGCTTCTCGGCCATTTCGATTCCGCCATCCTCTATGCCGCCCTCGTCCGCCGCACCGATCGCACCCCCGAGGCCGATGCCCATGAAGCCCGGCTGCGCGCCCTGCCCCCGTCCGCCCTGCCCGCCGTCGATGTCGTTATCGCCACCTACAATGAGCCGCTCGCCGTGCTCGAAAAGACCATCATCGGCGCGCTGGCCCTTGATTGGCCCGATGTCCGCGTCTGGGTTGCCGATGATGGCCGCCGCGCCTGGCTGCATGACTGGTGCCGCGCCAAGGGTGCGGGCTACATCATTCGCCCCGACAATGCCCATGCCAAAGCGGGTAACATCAACCATGCGCTGGAAAAGACCGAGGCCCCCTTCATGGCCGTGCTCGATGCCGATTTCGTGCCGCAGCGAAACTGGCTGATCCGCACCATGGGCTTTTTCGAGGCGCCGAACGTCGGCATCGTGCAAGTGCCGCACAGCTTCTACAACCACGACCCGCTGCAACAGAATTTGGCGCTGCGCGACGCCGTGCCCGATGACCAGCGCTTCTTCTTCGAAGCGATCATGCCCGGCCGTGATGGCTGGGACGCCGCCTTCTGCTGCGGCTCAAACGGCATCATCCGCCGCGAAGCCATGACCGCGGTGGGCGGCAAGCTGCCCGGCGGCTCGATCACCGAAGACATGCTGCTCACCCTCGTCATGCTCAGAAAATGCTATGTCACCCGCTATCTGAGCGAGCCGCTGGCCTATGGCCTGGCGCCCGAAAGCATGACCGCCTTCTTCGTCCAGCGCGCCCGCTGGGCGCAGGGCGGCATCCAGCTGCTATTTCTCAAGGAAGGCCCGCTGGGCCCGGGCCTGCGCCTGCGCGAGCGGCTGTTCTTCATGCCCACCGCCTGGGCCAGCCAGGCGCTGATGCTGCTCCTCGCGCTCGTCTCGCCGCTGGTGTTCCTGTTCCTCGACGTGCCGCCGCTGGTCGGCGTCACGGCCGAAAGCGCCATCTTCTTCCTCCTGCCCATGGTGGTGGCGCAGGTCGGCGGCATCGTCCTGCTCGGGCAGGGCCGCTACTACCCCATCGCCTCGCTCGTGCTCGGCACCTTCCAGAGCTTCAAGCTGCTCCCCGTCATCCTCAAGACGCTGTGGCAACCGCATGGCCATGCCTTCAAGGTCACCCCCAAGGGCAGCGACGCCGGCGGCGGCGGCATGGAGCGCGGCATCTTCCTCGCCTGCACAGCGCTCATGCTCGCCACCATGGCCGGCCTCACCATCAACGCCCTGCCCGACTGGCGCATCGTTGCCCAGGGCGCGCTGGTGCCGATGGTCGCCTTCTGGGGCGCACTCAATGTGCTGGTGCTGTTCCTCGCCGCCATGCTCTGCATCGGCCGCCCCAGCCCGCGCGCCGAAGAGCGTTTCGCCATCGATGAACCCGTCGCCGTCTGGCGCCGCGACGCCAGCCCGCAAAGCGGCGCGCTGCTCTATTGGGCGCGGGGGCTCGACCTGTCGCTCTCGGGCATCGGCGTCGCTGCCGTCGGCGATGCCGAAAGCCTGCGCGCGGGCGAGGCCGTCCGCGTCCGCATCGCCGGCGTCGGCACGCTCGAAGGCCAGGTCGCCCGCCGCGCCCGCGGTCTCGTCGGCATCGCCTTTTCCACAACAGACAGCGCCGTGCGTGATCGGCTGATCGTCCGCCTGTTCACCAGCGGCGCCAATGTCGCGCGCCTCCAGCCCTCGGTCTGGCAGGTCACATGGTCGCTGCTCTCGCGCATCTGGAAGGCCGACATGCACACCCCCGTGCGCCCGCCCGTCCCCGCCCCGGCCGAGCCGCCACCCGACAAGCTCCCCGCCCAAAGCCTCGCTCTGCCGCCCGGCCGCCCGGCCGCCCTCAGCGCCCGCTCAGGCTGACAGGTGACAGCGCCGTCCGCCGGGCTATAAGATCATGACAGGGGAATGAAAAAGGGGACAGGCGATGCGCGAGACAACCACCATGGCCGCACGGCTGACAGCGCTGCTGCTGCTTGCCCTCGCCCTGTTCGCGCCTGCCGCTCAGGCCCAGCCCGCCAAAGTCACCGCGCTCACCGGCGGCATGCTCATCAGCGGCCTCAGCGTGCCGCCCCTCCACCATGCCACCGTCCTCATCCAGGGCGAGCGCATCATCGCCGCCGGCCCGGCCAGCGAAATCCCCATCCCCGCCGGCGCCACCATCATCGACACCAGCGGCCAGACCATGATGCCCGGCCTCATCGATGCCCATGCCCATCTGTTCATGGTCGGCTACGGCGATGAAGCCGCCTGGTTCGAATGGCTGCGGACCGACGGCAAGAAATACTCGATCGAAAAGATCATGGAGCTGTCCGCCTATCAGATGCTGATGTCCGGCATCACCTCGGCCATCGATCTCGGCGGCACGCCGATCGAGAGTGTCAGCCTGCGCAAGCGCATCAACGCCGGCGAGGTCCCCGGCCCGCGCCTGCAGGTCTCCGGCCCGCTCGTCACCCGCCGCGCCTTCGCCGGCTTCCCGGCCGAAGCTTCGGCCGTCATCACCAGCCCGAAAGAGGGCGCGGAGACCGTGGACCGCCTGTTCAAAATGGGCGTCGATGTCATCAAGGCCCATGCCGGGCTGACGCGCGAAGACTATTTCGCCATCGTCAAGGCCGCGCACGCCAACAAGATCAAGGTCCACGCCCATCTCTATGCCGAGCAGGACGTGCGCAACGCCTTTGATGCCGGCGTCGATGTCTTCCAGCACATGGGCTCCGGCGGCGGCCCCACCTATGATCCCGAACTGGTCCGCGCCATCGCCGGCACCAACCGCCCCGTCGTCCTCACCGCCGCCCACCGCAGCTATGTCTATCCCGAGACCGTCGCGTTCCCCGGCCGCCTCGAAGACCCCGTCCTCAAGAGCCTGTTTCCCGCCGACATCTGGGACGCCATGCAAAAGTCCTTCGAACATTGGCCCTCCGACAGCTATTTCGCCAGCATCACCCGTCAGGCCCGCTTCCGCAGCCCGCTGGTCAAGCAGTGGATCGAATTGAATGCCATGATGGGCGTCGGCACCGACAGCGGCACGCCGATGAACTTCAACACCGACGGCCTGATCCGCGAAATGAAGGCGCTGGTCGACGAAGGCCTGCCGGTGCTCGAAGTCATCGCCGACACGACCCGCGTCAACGCCCGCATCATGGACAACCCCCAGACCGGCGCCATCGAGCCCGGCAAGCTCGCCGACATCATCGTCGTCCCCGGCGACCCGGTCTATCACCGGCTGAGCAACCTGATGTTCGTCAACACCGTCATCAAGAACGGCGTCATCTACAAGCAGGACGGCAAACCCCTGATTGCGATGCCGCAATAAGGCCCATCTGCTGACGCCTGAGCATCAGGACCCCTCCAGCGCCGCATCCAGAGCCATTCTTTTTCGGGGATCACCAACATGACCAGCGACTCCACACCGGACGACGCGACCAGCAGCCGGGGCCTTGATCGACGGCAAATCCTGCTCGGCGGGCTTTCGGGCGCCGCCGTCTCGCTCGCCGCCGCCCAGTCGGCAAGTGCTCAACTGGCCGGGGTCACCGAAGCCGGCGTCGGCCGGCAGGCCCCCGACGCCCCGCAATCCGCCCCCGATGCCGTCGCCCAGCACCGGGTCGAAGTCGCAGGCCCCAACGGCGTCGTCGCCGCCGGCCATCCGCTCGCCTCCATGGCCGGCGTGCGCATGCTGATGCAGGGCGGCACCGCCGCCGATGCCGCGGTGGCAGCCATGGCGGTCCTCAATGTCGTCGAGCCATGGGCCTCGGGGGCCGCCGGCAACGGGCTTGCCACCGTGCTCGAAGGCAAGACCGGCAAGATCACCGCCCTCGCCTTCACCGGCGCCGCACCGCGCCTTGTCGAGCCAAGCGCCACTCCCGCCGATCTCACCGCCGGCCCGAAGGCCGTCGTCACCCCCGGCGCATTCGGCGGCTGGATCGAGCTGGCGCGCCGCTATGGCCGGCTGCCACTGGCCACCCTTCTCGAGCCCGCCATCGGCTATGCCCGCGATGGTCATCCGCTCGATCCCTCGATCGCCGCCGCCATCATCCGCCAGCAAGCCCGGCTGACAAGATATCCGACCACAGCAGCGATCTACTTTCCCGGCGGGCGCCCCCCCGCGCCGCGCGCGATGTTCAAGAATCTGCCATTGGCCCGCAGCTTTCAGGCGCTGGCCGATGCCGAAACTGCTGCGCTCAAAGGCGGCGCCAGCCGCGACCGCGCGCTGATGGCCGCCTATGACCATTTCTACACCGGCCCCATCGCGCAGGAGATGGACCGCTTCTCCCGCGCCAATGGCGGCTGGCTGCGCCTGGCCGACATGCGCGACTACAAGCCCCAATGGCGCGACCCGCTGTCCACCAGCTACCGCGGCCATGAGGTCATCTGCTCCCCGCTCACCTCGCGCACCGGGCTCGAGACCTGTGAACAGCTCAACCTGCTCGAAGGGTTCGACATCGCCGCCCTCGCGCCCGACAGCCCCCAGGCGCTGCACCTGATCGCTGAATGCATCAAGGTCACCAAGGCCGATGTCTATCGCTATGCCGCTGATCCGGCCGCCTTCCCCACGCCGGTTTCAACCCTCATTTCCAAGGCGTTCGCCGATCAGCGCCGCCGTCTCATCAATCCCGCCCGGGCCGGCGTCTTTCCCACCGGCGCCGCTATCGGCACGGCGCGCGCCGGCCCGCGCCCGCTCGATGCCACGCCGCGCGTGCCGGGCGACACCACCAACCTCTCGATCACCGACAGCGAAGGCAATGCCGTGGGGGTCACCACCACGCTGGGCGGCGGCTTCGGCGCCTGTGTGATCATGGGCGAAACCGGCATGTTCTGTAACAACGGCCTGCGCATCGGCTCGACCGCGCCCTACCCCGACCATCCCAATTTCGTTCGCGGCGGCCAGATTCCCCTGCTCGGCAATTGCCCGATCATCGTGCGCCACGAGGGCCGGTTCAAGATGGTCTTCGGCACACCCGGCGGCGAAACCATCGGCCAGACGCAGTTCCAGTATCTGATCAACGTCATCGACAGGGGCCTGCCGGTGCAGGCGGCGATCGAGGCGCCGCGGCTCGCGCTCGATGCCGAGCCGGGTTTCTACACGCCGGGCGCTGCGGTCACGGTGCAGCTCGAATCCCGTTTTCCTGCCGAAAGCCTCGCCGCCCTCCAGGCCATGGGGCACAGGGTCAAGCGCGTCGGCCCCTATGCGATCGGCAGCATCCAGGCCGTGCTGCAATCCGAGCATGGCACGAAAACCGCCGGCTCCGACCCCCGCCGCATGGGCTATGCGATCGGCTATTGAGGGTGCAGCAAGACAGGAGACAGACCTCATGCAGGCGCTGAAACGCAAAGCCATCGCGCTCGCCTTCGCGCTCTGCGCGTCCACGGCGCATGCGCAGGCCGCGCCGGACTGGGCGCATTTCGGCGGCGACATCGGCGACACCAAATATTCCGCCCTCGACCAGATCAACCCGGAGACCATCGCCCGGCTCAAGGTCGTCTGGCGCGCCCCCGCGCTCGATCCCGCCGTGCGCGCCGAAAACCCCGGCCTCGTCGCCTCCAACAATTTCCGCAACGCGCCGCTGGTCGCTGGCGGCGTCATGTATATCAGCAACCAGCTCGGACAGGTCGAAGCGCGCGATCCCGCCAGCGGCAAGGTGATCTGGCGGCAGGCCGATATCCCGGGCGAAACATCGGCGCGCCGGGCCGGGGCCAGCCGCGCGCTGGCGCTCTGGGGCGAGGGCGACGCGCGCCGCATCGTCACCGTGCGCGGCTCCTCGCTGATGCTGCTCGATGCCCGCACCGGCGCGCTCATCGAGACCTTCGGCGACAAGGGCCGCGTCGATCTGCGCGGCGTCTCCCGCACCGTCTTTTCCTGGAACGCGCCCGCGCCCATCGTCGTCAACGATGTCATCATCGTCGGCGGCCAGCCCATCGCGCTGGGCACGGGCGACATCAACAAGGCCTCGCTGCCGGGCGATGTCCGCGGCTATGATGTGCGCAGCGGCAAGCTGCTCTGGACCTTCCACACCATCCCGCGCGAAGGCGAGCCCGGCGTCGAGACATGGGAAAACGACTCCTGGCGGCAAGGCGGCAAGACCAAGGTCTGGTCGGCCTTCAGCGCCGATGAAGCGCTCGGCCTCGTCTATCTGCCACTCAGCGCCCCCTCCAACGATTATTACGGCGTCGCCCGCCCCGGCGACAATCTCTACGCCAATTCACTCGTCGCCCTCGACGTCAAGACCGGCAGGAAAGTCTGGCATTTCCAGACCGTCCACCACGACCTGTGGGATTATGACCTGCCCTCCCCGCCGATGCTGGCCGACATCAAGGTCAATGGCCAGCTGCGCAAGGCCGCCATCCAGGTCACCAAAATGGCCTATGTCTTCGCCTTCGACCGCGCCACCGGCGAACCGCTGTTCCCGGTCGTCGAAACGCCAGTCCCGGCCTCCACCATGCCCGGCGAAAAGGCCTCGCCCACCCAGCCCATCCCCGCCAAGCCCGCCCCCTTCGACCGTCAGGGCATGACCGAGGACCAGCTGATCGACTTCACCCCCGCGCTGCGCGCCGAAGCCGTGCAGATCCTCAGCCGCTATGTCCATGGCCCCATGTACACGCCGCCCTCGGTCGCCGGCGGCCCGGACGGCAAGCTCGGCACCCTCTATCTGCCCGGCTGGGTCGGCGGTGCCAACTGGACCGGCGCCGCGCTCGATCCCGAAACCGGCATCGCCTATATCCCGTCGGTCAGCGTCCCCTGGATCGGCCGGGACAATTACGTCCGCCCGCCCGAAGACAGCCTCTATATGGAAGGGCCGCAGGGCCTGCCCATGGTCAAGCCCCCCTATGGCCGGATCACCGCCATCGACATGAACAGCGGCGATCATCTCTGGATGGTCCCCAATGGCGGCGGCCCGCGGGATCATCCCGCCCTCAAGGGCCTCGACCTGCCGCCGCTCGGTCAGGCCGGCCGCGCCGCCCCGCTGCTCACCAAGTCCTTCCTGTTCATCGGCGAAGGCGACATGGTCGGCCTCAGCATCCCAAAGCTGAGCGGCGGGCCGATGTTCCGCGCCTATGACAAGCAGACCGGCGCGGTCGTCTGGGAAGCCGATCTCGGCGCCGGCACCACCTCGCCGCCCATCACCTACATGCACGGCGGCAAGCAATATATCGTCGTCGGCGTCGCCGGCGTCGATCACCCGGCCGAGCTTGTCGCCCTCGCCCTCGATTGAAACCAGCAGGATCCCCCATGCCCCGATACCCGCTTATCACCCTCGCCGCTGCCGCCCTGACGGTGCAGCCCCTCGCCGCTCAGACCACCCAGTCTGAGATCGTCACCCCGGGCGTCACCGCCCCGCTCACCCCTGCCGAAATCGCCCGCAATTATCCGCCCGACGCGCTCACCGGCGCCGCCGTCGATGGCCCCGTCACGCTCCAGAGCAAGGGCGGCATGGCGGTCCGCGTCGTCAAGCTCGCCGAAGGCCTGTCCCACCCCGATGGCCTGGTATTCCTGCCAGACGGCCGCACGATGCTCATCACCGAGCGGCCCGGCCGCCTGCGCCTCCTCCGGGACGGCGTGCTCGATCCCGCGCCCGTCGCCGGCCTGCCCGCCCTCAACAATGTCGGGCTGGGCGGCCTCCACGACATCGTCCTCCACCCCGATTTCGCCCGCAACCGCCTGCTCTACATCGCCTACACCAAAGACCGCGAGCCAGAGAAAGGCACCACGCTCGCCGTCCTTCGCGCCCGCTTCGACGGCACGGTGCTGACCGAAGTCAAGGACATCATCGTCACCGAAGCCTGGGAAAGCCCGCTCGGCACCTATGGCGGCCGGCTGATCTTCGGCCCGGACGGAATGCTCTACATCAGCGTCGGAGACCGGGACGGCACCACCCGCAACGACCAGTCCAGCGCCCGCCCGCAAGCGCAAAAGCTCGGGAGCCACATCGGCAAGATCCTGCGCGTGCGGGATGATGGCTCGGCCCCGCCCGACAATCCCTTCATCAACACGCCGGGCGCGCTGCCGGAAATCTACAGCAGCGGCCACCGCAACGTCTATGGCATCGCCTGGCACCCCAAAACGGGCGAGATGTGGGCGTCCGAATTCGGCCCCGCCGGCGGCGACGAGATCAACCGCATCCTGCCGGGCCACAATTATGGCTGGCCCTTGGTCTCGCTCGGCCGCCACTATTCCGGCAGCCCGGTCTCCGACCAGCCCTTCCACCGCGACGGCATGGACGACCCGCTCTATTTCTGGAACCCGCCGTTCAACCCGGAAAACATGCTCTTCTACACCGGCAGTCACTTCCCGCGCCTGAAGAACAGCCTGCTCGTCGCCGGCGCCAGCTCCAAGATGATCGCCCAGATGGTCATCCAGGGCGATTTTCTCCGCCAGGGTGACACCATGCTCAGCGAACTCGGCGTCCGCTTCCGCGACATCCGCCAGGGCCCGGACGGCCATCTCTACGTGCTGACCGAAGGCCGGCTGCGCGGCCCCAACGACAGCGACGGCATGCTGCTGCGCCTCGAACCGCCAACACCCTGAGCCAGCAGATGCCCCGCGTTCAACTCCTCCTGATCGCCGCCGCAACTCTCGCCGCCGCCGCTGCAGCCCAGACCCTGTCGCTCCCCGAAGCCCCCGGCAAGCAGCAGGTCGAAGCCCATTGCACCCGGTGCCACGGCGTCGAGGTCATCACCGCCCAGCCCCGTTCGCCCGATGAATGGATGGAAGTCGTCAGCATCATGGTCGGCAACGGCGTCAAGCTCACCGATCAGGAATATGACGAGGTCGTCACCTACCTCTCCAACAACCTCGCCCCCCCCGAAACCTCCGGCAACTGACCGCAACCCGACAGGTTCGCTCGAAAGCCTCTGATAGGTGGCGCGCCCGGCAGGACTCGAACCCCCCGCCTGCGCCAGCAGGCCAGCAAAAAACCCGCAGGTTCGCTCGAAAGCCTCTGATAGGTGGCGCGCCCGGCAGGACTCGAACCTGCGACCCCGAGCTTAGAAGGCACGTGCTCTATCCAGCTGAGCTACGGGCGCCAAAACCTGAGCCTATCTGAAATTGTCCGAATAGGCCTGCAATTTCAGCCGGCGCGGCCCCAGCGGAATGATCTCGACCGAAAGCCCGAGCCGGCTCGCATAGGCCAGCGCCGATTCCTTCGAGGGAAACCGCAGCTGCACCTGCGTCTCGGTCGCCCCTGATCCCGCCCAGCCGGTCAGCGGGTCGGGCCGCTGCGGCTCGTCGCGCTCCCATTCGAGCAGCCATTCCCCCATCCGCGCCTTGCCGCTCTGCATGGCGCTCTTGGGGCGTTGATAAAGGCGAGCCGGGGTCATGCCCCGCTCAATAGGCGCGCGCGATGGCGAATTCCACTGTTTCCGTCAGCGCATCGCGCGCCTGCCCGCCGGGAAAACCCGCCAGCGCATCAATCGCCCGCGCTCCATAGTGGCGCGCCCGCGCCATGGTGTCGGCCACCGCATTGCTCTTCCGCAGCAGCAGCTGCGCCTGCGCCAGATCCTCGTCACCCACCCGCTTGCCGCGCATCGCCTCGCGCCAGAAGTCGCGCTCCTTCGCGTCGCCCCGCGCATAGGCCAAAATCACCGGCAGCGTCACCTTCCCGTCGCGGAAGTCGTCGCCCACATCCTTGCCCATGGTGTCCGCGTCCGACACATAGTCGATCGCATCATCCACCAGCTGAAAGGCGATGCCCAGATTGCGGCCATAGGCCTCCAGCGCCTCTTCCACCGCCGCCCCACGCTCGGCCACCACACCGGCAATCTGACAGGCAGCGGCAAACAGCGCCGCCGTCTTGGCCGAGATGATCTCCAGATACCGGTCCTCGCTGGTCTCGACATCGCGCTGCGCCGTCAGCTGCGCCACCTCGCCCTCGGCAATCACCGCCGATGCCGAGCTCAAGATCTTCAACACCTTGAGCGAGCCATCCTCAACCATCAGCTCAAATGAGCGGCTGAACAGGAAATCCCCCACCAGCACGCTCGCGGGGTTGCCCCACAGCCGGTTGGCCGTCGCCTTGCCGCGCCGCAGCCCCGAGGCATCCACCACATCATCATGCAGCAGCGTGGCGGTGTGAATGAACTCCACGGCGGCTGCCAGCTTGTGGTGGCGCGTGCCCGCATATTCGAGCATCGCCGCGCAGCCCAGCGTCAGCATCGGCCGCAGCCGCTTGCCGCCGCCGGCAATCAGATGCCCCGCCAGCTCCGGAATCAGCGCCACCGGAGACTGCATCCGGTCGATGATCACATGATTCACCGCCGTCAGCCCCGGCCCGGTCAGCGCCATCAGGCTGGCCATCGAGGGGGTGCCGCGCGGGCGCAAGGGAAGAACGTCAGCCGTCACAGTGCCTTCAATAGCGCTGATGCGCCTTGGCGCAAGTCCGGCGCTTGCGTCCGCGCCCATCCGCCGCAAAGGTAGAGGGCAGATCAACACCGGAGCGCAGCATGGCCGACGACCTTCTTCAGCAATATCGCCAGAGCATCGACAACATCGATGCCGCGCTCATTTTCATGCTCGCCGAGCGCTTCAAGATCACCCAGGCCGTGGGCCGCCACAAGGCCAGCACCGGCCTGCCCGCCGCAGACCCCAAGCGCGAGGCCGCCCAGGTCGCCCGCCTGCGCGCGCTCGCCGTCTCGGCCAACCTCGATCCCGAGTTCAGCGAGAAATTCCTCCGCTTCATCATCGATGAAGTCATCCGCCACCATCAGGCCAGCGGCGCCAAAGGCTAACCCGCCGCAGGCAAGCGCAGCCGCACCAGAAGCCCGCCCAGATCCTCGCTCTCCTCCAGCATCACCGCGCCGCCGTAAATCTCCGCCACATCGCGCACGATCGCCAGCCCCAGCCCGGTCCCCGGCTTGTCGGTGTCAAGCCGCTCGCCGCGGGCAAACAGCTTGTCACGGTCGGCCTCGGCAATCCCGCGCCCGTCATCCTCAATCAAAATCTCCACCGTCTCGCCGCTGCGCGCCACCGTCACAAACACCCGCCCGCCGCCATGCAACGCGGCATTGTCGATCAGATTGCCGAGCATCTCCTCAAGGTCCTGCTGCTCGCCGCGAAACACCGCCGCCTTGTCGCCGGCAATGTCGATGGTCACCCCGCGTGCCGCATGAATCCGCCCCACGGTGCGCGCAATCGCCTGCAGGCTCGGCCATACCGCCGTGCGCGCCGCCGAATCGCCCCGCCGCCCCATGGCCCGGGCGCGGGCCAGCTGATGGTCGACATGGCGCCGCATGATGTTCACCTGCGCCTCCACCGTCTCGGCCAGTGGGTCGGCCCGCGCCTGCGCCTCGCCCATCAGCACGCTCATCGGCGTCTTCAGCGCATGTGCCAGGTTGCCGGCGTGGCGCTGGGCGGCCGCCGCTTGCTCCTCGCCATGCTCCAGAAGCTCGTTGATCTCGCCCACCAGCGGCGCAATCTCGTCGGGAAAATCCTCGTCCACCCGCCGTGCCTCGCCCGAGCGAATGGCCACGATCGCCCGGCTCACCCGCCCCAGCGGCGACAGCCCATAAGTCGATTGCAGCGCCGACAAGGATAGCAGCCCCAGCGCCAGCAGCCCCAGAAACCAGAACAGAAAGGCCCTGATCTGGCTCACCTGCTGGTCAAGGTCGCGCGTCGATTCGGCGACCTGAAAATAAAACACCGTCTGGGCGCCCGGCAGCCGCGCATGCCGCCCCACCACGCGCAGCGGCTCGCCCTCGAAACGCCGGCTGGCATAGCGGCACGGCTCGCGGCAATCCGGCGCGGGCGCGGGCCCCAGCAGCCGGTCCCACAGCGAGCGTGAGCGAAAGCTCTCCTGCCCCTCGGCCGTCACCTGCCAGTAAAGCCCCGAATAAGGCTCGAAAAACCGCTGGTCGCCAAGGGGCCGCAAAAACCGCACCTCGCCCTGCTCATCCAGATCGGCCGAAGACACCATGGCGGTCAGCGCAAATTCCAGCTGCCGGTCGAAATTCTCGGTAATCGCATTGACCAGCACCCGGTCAAGCACCACGCCGCCCAGCCCCAGCAGCGGCACAATCCACGCCGCCGCCAGCGCAATCATCCGGACCCGCAGCGATTTCGACAGCGAAAGTCTCCGCTCTCCGGGCCGCCGCTTTCTGGCAGGCACGCCCGCTTCAGCTGTCGTTGAGACTGTAGCCAAGACCGCGTGTCGTGCTGATCAGATCCGCACCCAGCTTCTTGCGGATGCGCGTGATGAACACCTCGATGGTGTTCGAATCCCGGTCAAAATCCTGATCATAGATATGCTCGATCAGCTCGGTTCGGCTCACCACCTTGCCCTTGTGGTGCATCAGGTAAGACAGCAGCTTGAATTCCTGCGCCGTCAGCTTCACCGGCTCGCCCTCCAGCGTCACCCGCCCCGAGCGCGCATCCAGCCGCACATCGCCCGCGCTCAGCTCCGAAGAGGCCTGCCCCGCCGCGCGCCGGATCAGCGCCCGCAGCCGCGCCACCAGCTCCTCGGTCTGAAACGGCTTGGCCAGATAATCATCGGCGCCCGCATCCAGCCCCGCCACCTTGTCGCTCCAGCGGTCGCGCGCCGTCAACACCAGCACCGGCATCGCATGGCCTTCCTTGCGCCAGCGCTCCAGCACCGTCAGCCCGTCCATCTCCGGCAGGCCCAGGTCGAGGACGACGGCGTCATAGCTCTCGGTCGAGCCGAGATAATGCCCGTCCTCACCGTCGCTCGCCGTGTCCACGGCATAGCCCGCGCCTTCCAGCGCCGCCTTCAGCTGGCGCAGCAGATTCGGCTCATCCTCGACAATCAGAACCCGCATGCCGTCTCCTCAAAAACGCTGGCTCTGCCGCCGCCGCTGCCCGGTCCGCGCATCGACATCGACATTGATCACTTCGCCGTCCGCCATGAAGCGAAACCGGTAGGTCAGCGTCGGTTCATCAAACTCGACCCCCATATAGCTGCCCCGCACCTCGCGCGATACCCGCTGCCTGATCGTCTCGAACGGCACGATCTCGCCCGCCTCCACAAGGTCGCGCACCCGCCGCTCCACGCCGCCCGCCGAAACCGGCAGCACCGGCAGCGCGAGCGCCAAAGCCATCACCATGAAAACAACCGTGCGCATCGATAACCAGAACCTCACACGCTCGCCATTGCGCCCGAGGCACTGAATAATCACTGAACGCGCAAGCGACAAGCACTTGCGAGCGGGCCCGCAAACCGCCACTTGAGCGCCCATGCCCACACCCGTCCTCACCCTTGAAAACGCCGGCCTCCGTCAAGGCGGGGACTGGCTGTTCCGCGGCCTTGATCTCACCCTCGATGCGCGCGACGCGCTCGCCCTCATCGGCCGCAACGGCGCTGGCAAGACCACGCTGATGAAGCTCATCGCCGGCGAAATCGATCTCGACGAAGGCCGCCGCGCGCTGTCGCCCAGCCTCACCATCATCCGCCTCGAACAGGAGCCGGCGATGACCGGCTTCACCACGCTCGGCGATTTCGCCCGTGCAGGCGACGCCGCACCTGCCGATCACAAGCTTGAGGCCATCGCCTCGCGCCTCGGCGTCAATCTCGACACTGAGGCCACCACCGCATCGGGCGGGGAGCGTCGCCGCGCCGGCCTTGTGCGCGCGCTCGCCGCCGAGCCCGGCCTGCTCCTCCTCGACGAGCCGACCAACCATCTCGACATCGCCGCCATCGAATGGCTGGAAAGCTGGATCGAGCGCTACCGCGGCGCCTTCATGGCCATCAGCCATGACCGCGCCTTCCTCACCCGCCTGACCAGAAACTGCCTCTGGCTCGATCGCGGCCAGCTGCGCCGCGCCGAGGTCGGCTTCGGCGGCTTCGAAGCCTGGTCGCAGCAGGTCGCCGCCGAAGACGCCCGCACCGCCGCCCGCCTCGATGCCCGCCTCAAACAGGAAGAGCACTGGCTGCTGCGCGGCGTCACCGCGCGCCGCAGCCGCAACGAAGGCCGCCTCGCCAAGCTCATCGAGCTGCGCGCCGAGCGTCAGGCCATGACCAGCGGCGAAAGCGTCGCCCGCCTCGCCACCACCGCAGATGACACCAAGACCAAGGTGCTCATCGACGCCCAGAACATCGCCAAGAGCTTCGCCGGCCGCCCCCTCCTCGCCGATTTCTCGCTGCGCGTCCGCCACCGCGACCGGATCGGCATCATCGGCCCCAATGGCGCGGGCAAATCCACCCTCATCAAGCTGCTGCTCGGCCAGATCGAGCCCGATTCCGGCCAGATCAAGCGCGCCAAGGTGCTCAACCCCACCATCATCGACCAGCGCCGCCAGCGCCTTGATTCTGAAAACGGCACCCCGCGCACCGTCCGCGACGTGCTCGCCGATGGCGGCGAATGGCTCGAAGTGAACGGCGTGCGCAAGCATGTCGCCGGCTATCTCAAGGACTTCCTGTTCGATCCCGCCGTCCTCGATGCCCCCGTTGACAGCTTTTCGGGGGGCGAACGCTCGCGCCTGCTCCTCGCGCGCGAATTCGCCACCCCCTCCAATCTCCTCGTCCTCGACGAACCCACCAACGATCTCGACATGGAGACCCTCGACCTGCTTGAAGAAGTGCTCGCCGATTACGCCGGCACCGTGCTCCTCGTCAGCCACGACCGCGCCTTCCTCGACCGTGTCGTCACCATGACTGTCGCGCTCGACGGCGAGGGACACGCCGAAACCATCGTCGGCGGCTGGTCAGACTGGGCCGAAGCGCGCAAGGCCCGCGCCGCCCAAGCCCGCGAAGCCCGCAAGCCCACAGCCAAAAACCCCAACACGCCCGCCACCCCCAAGCGCCCGGCCGCCAAGCTCAGCTACAACGAAGCCCGCCAGCTCGCCGAACTGCCAAAGACCATCGAAACCCTCACCGCCGCCATCGCCCGCCACGAAGCCACGCTGTCAGACCCCAGCCTCTACACAAAGGACCCCAAACGCTTCGCCGCCGTCACCGCCGAACTCGAAAAAGTCCGCCACGATCTCGACAACGCCGAAACCCGCTGGCTCGAACTCGCCGAAAAGGAAGCCGCGCTGGGCTAAACGCCTCCCCCGCCTCCCCCGCCTTTCCCCGTCACCCCCGCGCAGGCGGGGGCCCATCTCCCGCCCTGCCAACCAGCACCCAAACCGCAAGGCAAAAGGGCCTCCGGCGGCTGGGGCCTAAGGCCCCAGACCCCATCAGAGTCTTGGAAACGCGTCTGAAAGCTGCCCGACCTCAGGCCAGCTCGACCCCCGGCACCACGACCGGCTCCAGATGCTCGGGCAGGTCGATATGTGCGGGCAGCGGCGTCAGCTGATGCGGGTCATGCGTGCGGATGAACCGCTCCACCACCGGCGCGATGCTGTCACGCCAGCGCCGGCCGTTGAAGATGCCGTAATGGCCAGCCCCCTCGGCCAGATGATAATGCTTCATCTCGTCCGGCAGCCGGCTCGCCAGCGTCAGCGCCGCCCGCGTCTGGCCAATCCCTGAAATATCGTCCCGCTCGCCCTCGATCGCCAGCAGCGCGGTGCGGTCGATATCGGCCGGGTCCACCAGCTCGCCGCGATGCCAGAACTGCCCCGTCGCCAGCGCCTGCCGCTGAAACACATAGTCGATCGTCTGCAGATAAAATTCCGCCGTCATGTCGCAGACCGAGCGATACTCATCATAAAAGGCCTTGGTCCCGTCGGCGCTCTCGTCGTCACCCTCGATCAGGTGCTTGAACATTTCCCAGTGCGATTTCATGTGGTTGGCAAGGTTCATGCTCATGAAACCCGCCAGCTGCAAAAACCCCGGATAAACCCGTCGCCCCGCCCCCGCATAGCCCGGCGGCACGGTCGCAATCACATTCTGCTCAAACCAGGCAAAGGGCCGCTCGGTCGCCAGATCGTCCACCGAGGTCGGCGCCTCGCGCGTATCAATCGGCCCGCCCATCATCGTCAACGTGCATGGCACGGCGGCATGGTCATGCCGGCTCATGTGCGCCACAGCGGCAAAACACGGCACCGCCGGCTGGCACACCGCCAGCATATGCGCCCCCGGCCCGATATGGTCGAGAAACTCGATCACATAATCGACATAGTCATTGAGGTCGAACCGCCCGTCCGACACCGGCACCGAGCGCGCATCGCGCCAGTCGGTGACAAAGACCTCATGGTCGGGCAGCATCCGCTCCACCGTGCCGCGCAGCAGCGTCGCATAATGGCCGCTCATCGGCGCCACGATCAACAGCTTCGGGTCGTTGCGCCCGGCCATCACCGGCGTCGACCGGTCGCGCACGAAATGCTTCAATTGCCCAAAGGGCTTCCGGAGCACAATCTCCTCGCGCACCGCGACGCCGTGGCCCTCCACCAGCGTCAGGTCCAGCCCGAAGTCCGGCTTGCCGCGCGGGGCGGCCGCATGGGCAAAAACCTCAAGCCCCCGCGCCAGCACCGGGCTCGCCAATCCATAAGACATGGGATTTGCCGGGCTCAACAACCATTGGGAACCCGTCTGCGCCATCGACCCGATTCCGGCCAGCCAGGCGCGTTGCCATTCATAGGCAGTGTAGAGCATTCGTCACGTCCAACAGCGCCGGAGCAGCATCCGGCTCGCCCGTCTTCTGCCACAAACCGCCCCCCCTCGAAAGCGGTTTTCGCACTCGCAGCATGACACGCAAACCGCCACATTGAGGCAAGGCCCCGCGCCTGCTATCAGCGCGCATGACCAAATCAGACTTGGCCCCGCCGGCGCCGCGCAAACTCTCCCGCCTCCGCCTCATCTGGCGCTTCGTGCGGGCCTATCCCGGCCATCTCGCCGGCGCGCTCATCGCGCTCGCCGTCGCCGCCGCCGCCACCCTGTCCATCCCCCAGGGCCTCAAGGCCATCGTCGACAAGGGCTTCGCCCAAGGCTCCGATCCCGCCACCATCGCGCCCTTCTTCTATGGCATGCTCGCCATCGTCAGCGTGCTCGGCATCGCCACCGCCTTCCGCTTCTATTTCGTCAGCTGGATCGGGGAGCGTGTCGTCGCCGACATGCGCCGCGCCGTCCACAGTCATCTGCTCAGCCTCGATCCCGCCTTTTTCGAAGAAAACCGCCCCGCCGAAATCTCCTCGCGCCTCACCGCAGACACCGCCGTCATCGAGCAGGTCGTCGCCACCTCCGCCAGCCTCGCGCTGCGCAACGCCGTCACCGGGCTGGGCGGCCTCGTCTACATGGCCGTCCAAAGCCCCAAGCTCACCGGTCTGATGCTGCTCGTCATTCCGCTCACCATCCTGCCCATCGTCTCGGTCGGCCGGCGCGTGCGAAACATGTCCAAGGCCAGCCAGGACCGGATCGCCGATCTCGGCACCATGGTCTCCGAAGTGCTCGGCGCCATCCGCATCGTCCAAGCCTTCACGCAGGAAGGCCGCGAAAGCAGCCGCTTCGGCGCCGCGGTCGAAAGCGCCTTCCAGACCGCGCGCCGCCGCATCCTGCTGCGCTCGGGCCTCACCGCGCTGGTCATCTTCCTCATCTTCGGCGCCATCACGCTGGTGCTCTGGCAAGGCGCGCTCGATGTTATCGAAGGCAGGCTCTCCAGCGGCACCATCACCGCCTTCATCTTCGCCGCCATCATCGTCGCCGCCGCCTTCGGCACCCTCACCGAAGTCTATGGTGATTTCATGCGCGCCGCCGGCGCCTCGGCGCGGATGGAAGAGCTGCTCGCCGCGCGCCCCAGCATCGCCGCGCCCGCCAACCCCACGCCCCTGCCCCGCCCGGCCAATGGCGCGCTCACCTTCGACCGCGTCACCTTCCACTATGCGTCGCGCCCCGACACCCCCGCGCTCAAGGACTTCAGCCTCGATATCGCCAGCGGCGAGACCGTCGCCGTCGTCGGCCCCTCGGGTGCCGGCAAATCCACCCTGTTTCAGCTCGTCCAGCGCTTCTACGATCCCGCCCAGGGCGAAATCCGCATGGACGGCGTGCCGCTCACCGCCGCCGACCCCGAAGACATCCGCAGCCGCATCGCCGTCGTGCCGCAAGACACCGTCATCTTCGCCGCCAGCGCGCTCGAAAACATCCGCTACGGCCGGCCCGACGCCAGCGAAGCCGACGTCTGGGCCGCCGCCGAAGCCGCCCATGCCGACATCTTCCTCAAGGACATGCCACAGGGCCTCGACACCTATCTCGGCGAAGCCGGCGTCCGCCTCTCCGGCGGCCAGCGCCAGCGCATCGCCATCGCCCGCGCCATCCTGCGCGATGCCCCCATCCTGCTCCTCGATGAAGCCACCAGCGCGCTCGACAGCGAATCCGAGCGCCTCGTCCAGCATGCGCTCGAAGGGCTGATGAAGAACCGCACCACCCTCGTCATCGCTCACCGTCTCGCCACCGTGCGCAGCGCCGGCCGCATCATCGTCATGGACAAGGGCCAGATCAAAGCCGAAGGCACCCACGACCAGCTCATCGCCGCCGGCGGCCTCTACGCCAAACTCGCCCGCCTCCAGTTCGACGACACCGCAGCGGCGGCGTAAGGCGAGGGCCTCCGGCGGGCAGGGGGCGGCGCCCCCTGCACCCCGACCGTGTAGTCCGTGCCAACCTTTGCAAGCGCGGCGCCTCGGGTGTGAAATCCTGGCGCCACATAACATATGGGGTGCAGGGGGGCGCCGCCCCCTGCCCGCCGGAGGCAATCCCAGGCCCCTATTGCGCCGTAAAGCCCCCATCCACCACCAGCTCCGAGCCGGTCATGAAGCTCGATTCGTCCGAGGCGAGGAACACCACCGCGTCAGCAATCTCGCGCGGCACCCCGAAGCGCCCCAGCGGGTGCGCAGCGATCAGCTGGTCGCGCATTTCATTGCCGTTTTCGGCGGCGTGCAGCGCATTGGCCACCATTGGCGTCTCGATGAAGCCCGGGTGCACAGAGTTCACCCGGATCCCCAGTGGCGCCCATTCGAGCGCGGCTGACTTGGTCAGCAGCGCCACCCCGCCCTTTGACGCGCAATAGGCCGCCGTCCCTGCCATCCCGACCTTGCCGAGGATCGAGGACAGGTTGATCACCGAGCCGCCGCCCGCCTCGGCAATCGCCGGCCCGGCATGGCGCATGCCCAGAAAGACGCCGTCAAGATTGACCGAAAGCACCGCCCGCCAGTCGGCAAGGCTATGGGTCATCAGGTCCAGAAAGGCGCTGGCCACCCCGGCATTGTTGACCAAACAATGGAGCGCGCCAAATTCCGCCTGTGTTGCTGCCACCGTCTCGGCCCAGCCCTCCTCGCTGGTCACATCATGCAGCCGGAACGCCGCCTGCCCGCCATCATCGACAATCGCCTGCGCCAGCGCCGCCCCGGCCGGGTCGCGGTCGCTCAGCATCACCGCCGCTCCCTCGCGCGCCATCGCCCGCGCCGTCGCTGCGCCCAGTCCCGAGGCCGCGCCCGTCACCAGCGCCACCTTGCCCGCCAATCGTCCGCCCATAGCCAGCCCTCCCCTTGCACACAGGAAGGATACCGCGAGCGCCCCCGCGCCGCGCCTGATGGAAAGAGCAGGCACGAAAAAGGGGCGACCAAACGGCCGCCCCTCATCAATTCAGCATGTCTGGCGTTACTGAGCGTAAGCTTCGTTGCCGACAAAGCCCATCTTGGTGATGCCGGCCTGCTGAGCTTCCGCCATCACCTGGTCAACGATCTCATATTTGGCCAGCGCCTCGGGCCGCAGCCGCAGTTCCGGCTCGGTCGGCAGCGCGGCCGCCTGGCGCATGTAGCTGCGGAGCTGAACCATATCGACCGCCTGCTTGTTCCAGTAGATGTTCGACAGAAAGTCGATATCAACCTGGTTGAACACCGGATCGACGTTCGAGGGCTCATTGTTCGGCGGCGGCAGATCGAGCTTCACAGCATGGGTCTGCACCGGGATGGTGATGATGAACATGATGAGCAGCACCAGCATCACGTCAATCAGCGGCGTGGTGTTCATATCCACCATCGCGCCGTCGCCGCTGCCCTCACCCACTGACATTGACATGACTAAATCTCCTTGAAACGTCTCAACCGTGCCTGGGCGGCCGGCGCAGGGCCCAATGGCCCTGCGCCGCCAGCCTCAGCGCGTCGGCACATAGCCAGCTGGCGGCTCCGACACGAACGCGATCTTCAGGAAGCCGGCGCGCTGCATGGTGAAGATCACCCCGCCCACACACCGATACTCCATGTCACGGTCGCCCCGAATATGAACCTCCGGCAGGGTGATCTGGCCACCAAGGGCTTCCTGCCGGGCGATTTCCTCCCGAAGCGCTGCCACACCGCGGTCCAGAAGTTCCTGCCGCGTCGGCACCAGCGTCTGCCCCCAATAGGTGTCGCAGTTCGCGTCCACCGAAAGGTTGACATTCTCCGGCTTGGTCGTCGTCGGAATGTTCATCACCTTGGGCAGCGTCAGGGGAACAACCTGGATCGCAACCGGCACGGTGATGAGGAAGATGATGAGGAGAACCAACATGACGTCGACGAGCGGCGTCGTGTTGATTTCCGTCATCGGGAAGTCTTCGGCATCAGACGAAGGATCACCGACACTCATGGACATAAGCTTGTCCCCTCAGCTCTTGGTTACTTGGCGGCGGGCTTCGGAGCAGCCGGAGCCGAAGGCGCCACGCGCGCACCGGAGACCAGCGCACCATGCACGTCCGACATGAAGTTGTTGAGCTTTTCGGCAACGGTCTTGTTGCGCTTGATCAGCCAGTTGTAACCAAGCACCGCCGGCACGGCCACAGCCAGACCAAGGGCGGTCATGATCAGCGCTTCACCCACCGGGCCGGCGACCTTGTCGATCGAGGCCTGGCCAGCAAGGCCGATGTTGATGAGCGCGCGGTAGATGCCGACCACGGTGCCGAACAGGCCGATGAACGGCGAGGTCGAACCGACCGAAGCGAGGAACGACAGGCCGTTCTGCAGCTTGCCCGAGATGCCCGCGTTCGAGCGGTTGAGCGCCATCGTCACCCACTCATGCTGGTCGATCTTGTCGGTCAGGCGACCTTCATGGTGATCGGCAGCGCGCAGACCATCGTCAACGATCTGGCGGAACGGCGAATTCTTGTCGAGCTTCGAAGCGCCGGTCTTGAGGTCGGGCGCGGTCCAGAACTTCTTCTCCAGCTCGCCAGCCTCGCTCAGCACCTTCCGCTGGTCGATGTACTTGGTGATGATGATGAACCAGCTCGCCAGCGACATGAAGACGAGGATGCCGAACACGGACTGGGCGATGATGCCCCCCTGCTCCAGCGCGGCCTGAAGGCCATACGGGTTTTCAACAGCGACTGTTTCCATTTCAAATTCCCTCAAAAAATTGTTGTTAGCTCAGCGTCGAAATCGTTTCGGCCACCCCCGAAGGCGAAGCCATGTTCACCCCTAGTTGCGCAACTGCCACCTGACCGGCTGTGTTTTCGTTTCCGTGACAGGTTCGCCATTCCGCGTCGCCGGGTTGAACCGGAAGCGGCGCTCGATGACCTTGCAGGTGGCCTCGTCGAGACGCGGAAAGCCGCTCGACTGGATGACTTCACAGGCTGACACACGCCCGTCCGTGCCGATGGTGTAACGAACGCGCGCCACACCTTCTTCTTCCGCACGACGCGAAGCCGACGGATAATCATCCTCCGAAAAGGCGTTGCCACGACCGCGCGGGGTCGCCGGCGTCGGCGCGATCGCCGGGGGCGCCGGCGGCGCGGGCGGCGCCACAACTGGCGGTGCAATCTGCTGCACCCTCTGCTGCGTCGAGATCGTCGGCGGCGGCGGCGCGTCCGACTGGATCGTCACCTCCGGCGGCGGCACGAACGGCGGAATCTCCACCTCCTGCGGCGGCGGGGGCGGCGGCTCCTCCGGCGGCGGCGCCTCGTCCTCGACGTTCACTGATTCCAATGGCTCGATGATCGACTTGACCGCTTTGAGCGCCAAGCCCGTCACGAACGCATATCCCAATCCGACGTGCAGAAGCGCGACCAACCCGAAGGCGATCATCCGGTTCTTGCTCATCCCCTCGTCAGCATAAGCCATAATCGGTGCTGAACTCCCTGACCGTGAAAAAACCTCGAATGCCGGAAAGCAGCGCTTCCCTACGCCCCCCCCCGGCATTCCCTGACCCCGTCTTAACCGCATCCCCGCCGGCGCCGCAACCGCTTTATCGAGCCAAAATTGTTACAACGCCGATACAAAACCGCCAATCGGCTTCGCTTGCCCCTCCCCGCCCTAGCCCTTAAACCAGTGCCATGACCTCCACCCCCGCTCGCTCTGTCCTTATAACGCTGCTGCTCGGCGGTCTGGCGCTCCCGGGCCGCCCCGCCGCCGCCCAGCCCGCCAGCGCCGCCCTGCCTCTCCAAACTGCCAGTGCGCCGTCCGCTGCCCTCGCCTATGTCCCGCTGGTCGATCTCTCGCTCGCCGCCCCCGTCATCGTCCGCGCCACCATCACCCGCACCCGTCGAATCGGGGGCGAGGCCGCCGCCGGCCTTGCCCCGGGCCAGACCCGCCTGCTCGTCGAAGCCCAGGTCGAAGCCGCCCTGATCGCGCCTGACACCATCCCGCAAAAGCTCAGCTGGCTTCAGGATGTCCCCAATGAAGCGCGCGACAGCCTCAAGGGCCAGCGCCTGCTCGCCTGGCTCAGCACCCCCAATGCCCGTGGTCAGGCCGCGCTCATCGCCGGCAATGCCGCCCAGCCCTGGTCCGCCCCGCTCGAAGCCCGGGTCCGCGCCGTCGCCACCGAGATCCAGACCGGCAATGTCCCCATCGTCACCGGGGTCAGCAACGGCTTCCGCGTCCCCGGCACCGTCGCCGGCGAGGCCGAAAGCCAGTTCTTCCTCGAAACCGCCGACGACCGGCCGCTCACCCTCATCGTCCTCGATCGCCCCGGCCAGTCCCGCAGCATCAGCGTCGCCAGCAGCGATATCATCGACGAATCAGCCACTTCGGTGAAGCCCGAAACCCTGCTCTGGTATCGCCTCGCCTGCGCCCTGCCGGCCCGCCTGCCCGATGATGCCGGCGGCCGCGACACCGCGCTGGCCAACACCTGGACCAGCATCATCGCCAGCCTCGGGCCCTGCATCCGCCCCTAGAAGCTGGACAGCACCACGCCCGCTGACACGCAGTCGGCATAGACATCGGGCTTGCGCGTCGTCACCCGCAGCCCCGTCACCCCGGCCCGCGCCGCGGTCAGCGCATAAATCTCATGCGCCAGCGTCTCCTGCAGCCGGAAGCGCCGGCCCGTCGTCAGCGCCGTCAGCGCCTCGTGCAGCCAATGATAGTCCCAGGCATGCGCCACCACGTCATCGCCGGGGAAATGCGCCCCATCCAGCCACACCTCGATATCGATGATCACCCGCTGCGGCACCCCGATCTCGGCCTCGTGAAAGCCGATGTCGACCATCAGCTCCAGCCCCTCGATCATCACCTTGCGCACCACCGGCCGCAGCGCATCAGGCACCAGCCCCACCAGCCGCGGCGATGTCACCAGCGGGTCCGGTGCGGTCACATTCGAAGCCGCGTTGGTCATGCTTTCACCATGAAGGATACATCCCGTTGCAAGCCCATCAGCCGCTGCCCGCCATCGAGCACGATCGTCTGCGCATTGTAGGTCGGCGTGGCGATGATGAAGCGCAGCGCCGCCACAATCTCCTCCACCGCGACACCGCGTCGCAGCGGATTCAGCCCGTGCACCGCCTCGAAATCCTCGCGGCTGTGCGGCCCCCAGACCAGCGTCACCGCCGGCGCAATGCCCACCGCCCGAATCGCCGGCGCATAGCTGCGCGCCACCATCTCGGTCATCCCGTCGAGCGCGATCTTCGACAGCGTATAGGTGAAATGATCCGGGTTCAGGCTCTCCAGCTTGGCATCCAGCAGATTGACCACCAGCGCCGCCTCCTGGCCATCCTCGCCTCTTCCCGGCGCCAGCGCCCGCGCAAAAGCCTGGGTCAGCAGCGCCGGCGCGCGCAGATTCACCGCCATATGCCGGTCAAACTCGGCGCTGGTGAAATCCTCCACCCGGTCATGCACGAAGCGCGACGCGCAATTCACCAGCAGCCCCAGCGGCGCCAGCCCCTCGGCCGCCGCCACCACGCGCTGCCCCACGTCCGGCTCGGCCAGGTTCGCCGCCACCGTCTCGACCCGCGTGCCGCCGGCGCGCAGCTCGGCCGCCAGCTTGTCGGCATCATCCCGCGAGCTGTTGTAATGAATGACCAGATCCCAGCCATCCTCCGCCAGCGCCCGCACCAGCGCCTCGCCAATCCGCTTGGCGCCGCCGGTCACGATCGCCGTCTCATTCCGTTTTCCGCTCATCGCGCGGCCATACGCTGCACAGCCCCCCGCCACAACCCAAAGCACCCGCCCCGATTGCCAGTCAAACCGTCGCGCCCTACCTAATCGCCATCATGGCCACCGACCGCTTCTCCGAAGAAACCGCGACCTACACGGTCAAGGGCATCGGCACGCCCGACCTCGAAGCCGGCGTCGCCGCCATCCGCAATGTCCTGCGCACGCTCCCGGCCCGCCCCGGCGTCTACCGCATGGTCGATGCCGCCGGCAGCGTCCTCTATGTCGGCAAGGCCAAGGCGCTGAAAAACCGCGTCACCAACTACACGCAAGTCGCCCGCCTGCCCCGCCGCCTGCAGCGCATGGTCGCCCAGACCCGCGACATGGTCATCGTCACCACCAACACCGAGGCCGAGGCCCTGCTCCTCGAAGCCCAGCTCATCAAGCGCTGGCGCCCGCCCTACAATGTCCTGTTGCGCGATGACAAAAGCTTCCCCTTCATCTTCCTGCGCGAAGACCATGCGTTCCCGCGCATCTCCAAGCATCGCGGCGCCCGGTCCGGCAAGGGCGTCTTCTACGGCCCCTTTGCGTCCGCCGGCGCCGTCAACGCCACCCTCAACGCGCTGCAAAAGGTCTTCCTGCTCCGCTCCTGCACCGACAGCTTCTACGCCAATCGCTCGCGCCCCTGCCTGCTCCACCAGATCCGCCGCTGCTCCGCCCCCTGCGTCGGCCGCATCAGCGAGGCGGACTATGCCGATCTCGTCGCCGACGCCAAGGCCTTCCTCTCCGGCAAGACCATCGAAGCGCAGGCCAAGCTCGCCGAAGCCATGCAAGCGGCCGCCGCCGCACAGGATTTCGAAATCGCCGCCGTCCTGCGTGACCGGCTCAAGGCGCTCACCTTCATCCAGGGCAGCCAGTCGATCAACGCCGACACCGACCTGAAGGACGCCGACATCGTCGCCATCGCGGCTGAAAACGGCGTCATGTGCATCCAGATCTTCTTCATCCGCGGCGGCCAGAACTGGGGCCACCGCGCTTGGTTCCCCGCTCATGTGCAGGAGCGTGACGAGGCCGAAGTCCTGCAAAGCTTCCTCCCCCAGCTCTACGCCGAAATCCCCCCCGCGCGCGAAATCCTGCTCGATCGTGAGCTGCCCGAAGCCGCCCTCCTCGCCGATGCCCTTTCGGAGCGCGCCGGCCACCGCATCGCCCTCAAGGTCCCCCAGCGCGGCGCCAACCGCAAGCTCGTCGAACAGGCCAGCCGCAACGCCCGCGAAGCCCTCCAGCGCCGCGCCGCCGAAGCCACCACCCAGGGCCGCCTGCTCGCCGAACTCGCCGACCTGTTCGAGCTCGATGCCCCGCCCGCCCGCATCGAAATCTACGACAACAGCCACATCATGGGCACCAATGCCTTGGGCGCCATGGTCGTCGCCGGCCCGCAAGGTTTCCTCAAGTCCCAATATCGCAAGTTCAACATGAAAGGCCCCGAGATCACGCCCGGCGATGATTTCGCCATGATGGCCGCCATGCTCCGCCGCCGCTTCGCCCGCCTCCAGTCCGAAAACCCCGATAGCCGCGAGAACTGGCCCGATCTCCTCCTCATCGACGGCGGCAAGGGCCAGCTCTCCGCCGTCCGCGCAGCACTGGAAGAATTGGGCGTCGAAGATGTCGCCATCGTCGGCGTCGCCAAGGGGCCAGACCGCAACGCAGGCCGCGAAATCTTCCACCTGCCCTCGGGCCGCGAGCTCACGCTCCCGCCAAACAGCCCCGTCCTCTTCTACCTCCAGCGCCTGCGCGACGAAGCCCATCGCTTCGCCATCGGCGCCCACCGCGAAAAACGCGCGAAGGCCCTCACCGCCAGCCCCCTCGACGACGTCCCCGGCATCGGCCCAGCCCGCAAGAAAGCCCTCCTCCTCCACTTCGGCACCGCCCGCGCCGTGCGCGGCGCCAGCCTCGAAGACCTCGAACGCACGCCCGGCATCAACAAGGCCATGGCCCGCGCCCTGCACCAACACTTCCACCCCCCGCTCTAGCCGCCCCACCCATATATGCATTGGTTCCGCTTTCGGCCCCATTGCGGACATCGATATTCAAGCGGGGTTGCTCTCCGAAGCGCAATCAAGCCGTCTCCTGCTGTCATTGCTGCGACATGGATCATATGGTATCTCTCCAAGTGTCTGGCGCGGCGTGCGGGCAAGGCACAGTTCGCCTTGGGTCGCGCATTCTCGTGAAGAGGGAGAATGAGATATGGCTCAATTGGACGAAGCAAAACTGCAGGAGCTGGTTGGCAAGGTCGTGGGCGACGTGGCCGGGGCGATGGGCATCTACATGGCCTATCTCGGTGACCAAGCGGGTCTTTACACGCTTATCGACGCGCACGGGAGAATGACAGTCGAGGAACTGGCGGAGGCGTCCGGTATGCATACGGTCTACCTGCGCGAATGGTTGGGCGCCAACACCGCCGCGGGTTATATCTCCTACGATGCTGAGACGGAGCAGTTCTGGCTCAGCGAGGAACAGGCGCTCATCTTCACCCGCGAGGGTCAGCCCGTTTGCATGCAGGGCTTCTTCCAGGCCGTCATCGGTGCGATCGGCGATCACGAACCAGCACTCGAGACCTTCCGCAGCGGCAAGGGGCGCCCATGGGGTAATCTCTCGACCTGCTCGATCTGCGCGGTGGATCGTTTCTTCCGCCCTGGCTACGAGGCTATGCTAGTCGCCGAATGGATCCCCGCGCTCGAAGGCGTCACGGCCAAACTCGAAGCAGGCGGCAAGGTTGCCGATATCGGCTGCGGATATGGCTCATCCACCCTGTTGATGGCCAAGGCGTTCCCGAACAGCGAGTTTATCGGTATCGACATCCATGAGCCATCGGTCGAGAAGGCGCGCCAGCGGGCTGCCAAGGAGGGCCTCACAAACGTCACTTTTCACGCAGGCACCGCACAGGATTTCGACGGCGAGGGCTTTGACTTGGCATGCATCTTTGATGCGCTTCACGACATGGGCGATCCGGTCGGGGCGGCGCGCCAAATCCGCAAGGCGATCGCCGAGGACGGCACATTCATGCTGGTCGAGCCTATGGCAGGCGACAGTCTCTCCGAGAACCTGCATCCCTTCGGCCAGATATATTACGGCTTTTCGACTGTAATGTGCACGCCCAACTCGCTGAACCAAGACGTCGCCCTTGGTCTTGGAGCACAGGCAGGGCAAAAGCGGTTGACCGAGGTCCTCAACGAGGCGGGGTGGAACAATGTCCGCCGCGCCGCCGAAACGCCAACCAACATGGTGCTGGAGGTCAGGGCCTAACCGGCGACCGTTAGAATCGCGTTCCCAGAACAGAAGGTCGGGTTCCCACGCCATGCCCGGACATTCCAACGCGCAGCAACCCCTTCGACTTGCGCTCAGGTCTCGGCACCGTCGCCCGCATAATCGATCGTGAACGGCTTGTTCGTAATGAACAGCGCGACCATGTCGCCCTCCGGCGACGCCCCGTGCTGCATGGCTTCGCCTTCGGGAAACCACACGAACGACCCCGGCCCGAACTCGCCATTGTGCGTGACGAGCGTGCCCTCAAGCACATACATGCCGTGCCCGCACCCATGGCTATGGTGCGGGTTGGTCAAGCCGGCGGGATAGCGCAGCATCACGACGCTCATCCCGGTGTCCGGTTCATCGAGCAGCGGCTTGATGAAAAATGGCCGCCCGATCTGGTCCATCATCACCTCGGACCAGTCGATCTCGGAGGGCATCACCACGTCGATCCTGCCAGTAACCATTGCTTTTCCTTGATGACGGGGATCGCCGCCTCGCCCAGCTGGTGCGGTCATCATGATGGAGGCAATCTGGCACATCAAGCCGCCAGTCGATCAATCTGCGTCCTGAATCAGGCGCAGGAGCGTCCCGTCCGGGTCGATCAGAGCGCCTATCTTGCCGCCCCATTCCGCGGCTTTTGGACGGTGCAGGCGCGGCCAGCCCGTCGTCATTTCCGGCACGCCAGAGCGAAGGATGTCCTCGAAAAGCGCCTCGACATCATCCATGCGCAAGCAGCAGCTGAACCAGCTCTTCGCCGGATCAAGCTCTGGACAGCGAAAAAACTCGAGGGTGACCCCGCCACGTCTGAGGATCATCCAATTGCTGTCGCGCCAGCTCTCTGTAAACCCGAAGCGAGCATAGAAGTCTGCCGTTGCGGTGAAGTCCCGTGAGGGAAGATTCGGCGTGGCGTGATCCAAAGCACTTCACTCCTCTCGTCGTCGGAGAAATTCTGCCATCGGCGTTCACCGCCAGAACACCTTCCCTACACCTAGAATTTGACAGTCGTGGATGGGGTCGCAGGCTGAACCGATGCATTCATGAGTGAGACCGCACACAGCGGCGGGTGGACGTGCTGGTGGATTGCGGGGACATTCCCCATCCGCCAGACCAGCCCTCAAACCTTGTCCGAATACAGCAGCTGCCCCGCCCCCAGCCGCGTCATCACCATCGGCAAATCCTCCGCCGTCACCGTGAAGCAGCCAAAGCTGCGCCCCAGCTTGCCATGCTGCTTGGGGTGCGCCTTGGTCACATAGCTGGCCGAATGCACCACGATCGCGCGGTCCCGCGCCGCATCATTGCTCGGCTCCAGCCCATCGAGCCGCATCGAGCGCCCATGCGCCCCCACATAGGCCTCAGCCGTCAGAAACGCGCCCGAAGACGAAGCGTTCGACCCATGCCGGTTGGAAAACCGCTCCAACCAGCCGCTATGCGCCGGGTCCGAGCCCTTGCCATGCGCCACCAGAATCGTCTCGCTGGCGCCTGAAACCAGGTCGAGCAAATGAAAGCGCGGCAGCTTCGAAGCCCGCGCATAATCGACAATGCCCATCACATCAGCATGCGCCAGCTTGTCCCGGTGCGCCGCAAACGCCGCCAGCGCCCGCTCCCGAAGCGCCGGGTTGATCCCATCGCTCACCACAGCCCGCGCCGGCACCGCGGCGGCTGCCATCAAACTTCCCAGAAAAATACGTCTGTTCATCAAATCCCGTGAAACGTCGCCCAGTCCGCCAATGGCGCCCGCGACGTGCGCAGCGCGTTGGCCGGGTCCGTCTCATCAACATAGCCAATCGCCATGCCGCAAAAAAGCATCCGCTCGGGCGGTATCCCGATAAAGCCACGGACCGTCTCAGGATAAATCGCCCAACACTCCTGCGCGCAGCTGTCCAGCCCCGCCTCGCGCAACAGCAGCATCACGGTCGCCAGATACATGCCAAGGTCGCTCCACTGCGGCGGCCCCATCCTCTTGTCCACCGAGCAGAACAGCGCCAGCGGCGCGCCAAAAAACTGGAAATTGCGCGCAAACCACATCATCCGCCCCATCTTGTCCTCGCGCGGAATCCCCAGCTTGCCATAAAGCCCCTCCCCCACCTCAAACCGATAGCCCTTGTGCGGCTCGGGCAAGTCCTTGGGGTAAATGTCATACTCCGTCGGCTCCCCCTTGGGCGCCGCCATCATCCGCTCGCGCATGATCGCCTTCAGCGCGTCGAGCCGCTCACCCCCCACCACATCCACATGCCAGGGCTGCAAATTCCCCCCCGACGCCGCCCGCGCGGCGGTCTCCACCACATCCCTGATCACCGCCGGGTCCACCGCATCGGGCAAAAAGCCGCGCACGCTCCGCCGCCCCGTCACCGCCTCGCGAACATCCATCCCTCATCTCCCGCTTTCCAGTCGCCCCCGGATTGCCTAGGGTCGCGCCCGTGTCCAGCCTGCCAAATCTGCTCACCCTCAGCCGCATCCTCGCCGTGCCGCTGCTCGTCCTGCTCATGTGGGGCCGGTCCCCATGGGAATGGCTCGCCGCCTTCATCCTCTATGCCGTCGCCGGCCTCACCGATTATCTCGATGGCTATCTCGCCCGCGCGCAGGGCACCGTCTCCAAGCTCGGCCAGTTCCTCGATCCCATCGCTGACAAGATCATGGTCGCCGCCGTCATCATCATGCTCATCCATTCAGGCACCATCCATGGGCTGGCCACCATCGCCGCCCTCATCATCCTCCTGCGCGAGATCATCGTCTCGGGCCTGCGCGAATTTCTCGCGTCCCTGCGCGTCTCCATGCCCGTCAGCCAGCTCGCCAAATGGAAAACCGCCGCCCAGATGCTGGCGCTCGGCGCGCTGGTGCTCGACGGCGCCACCACCCGCCTCTGGCCGGCGCTCCCCGCGCTCGAAATCGGCCTCACCTGCCTCTGGATCGCCGCCGCCCTCACCCTCATCACCGGCTATGATTATCTGCGCACCGGCCTCAAGCATATGGACAGCTAGCCATGCAGATTCTCTACTTCGCCTGGGTCCGCGAAATCATCGGCCTTGAGAGCGAAACCGTGCAACCGCCCGAAAGCCTCGCCACCATCGCCGACCTGCTCGACTGGCTACAGGCCCGCTCCCCCGCCCATGCCCAGGCCCTGTCCGACCGCGCCAACATCCGCACCGCGCGCGACATGCGCTTCGCCCCGCCCGAAACCCCGCTTGAAGGCGCCCGCGAAATCGCCATCTTCCCCCCCGTCACCGGCGGCTGAGCCCCATGGCCATCACCGCCCGCCTCCAGCGTGACCCCTTCAACGCCCAAGCCGAAGCCGACGCGCTCACAAAAGGCCGCACAGATCTCGGCGCAGCGCTCACCTTCACCGGCCTCGTCCGCGCCGATGATGGCCTCATCGCCCTCACCCTCGAACATTATCCCGCCATGACGCTCGCCGCCATGCAGGCCATCGCCGATCAGGCCGCTGCCCGCTGGCGCGATGTCACCGGCACCATCATCCACCGCCACGGCCGCCTGCTGCCCGGCGAGGCCATCGTCCTCGTCACCACCGCCAGCCCCCACCGCCAGTCCGCCTTCGAGGCCGCCACCTTCCTCATGGACTGGCTCAAGACCAAAGCCCCTTTTTGGAAACGCGAAGACCATGCCGACGGCACAAGCAAATGGGTCGAAGCCAAACAGGCCGACGACGCCGCCGCTGACCGCTGGACCCCATAGAGAAAGGCCATCCCATGACCGTCTCCGCCCGTGTTCTGGTCCTCTGCGGCCATCCAGACGAAACCTCGCTCTGCAGCGCGCTCGCCACCGCCGCCGCCGAAGCCGCCCAGGCCCGCGGCGCCGAGGTCCGCCACATGCAGTTGTCCGCCATGACGTTCGATCTCAATCTCGCCGGCGGCTACAAGACGCGGCAGGAGCACGAGCCCGATCTCCTCGCCTTCCTCGAAGCCCTGCGCTGGTGTGATACCTTCATCCTCGTCCACCCGCTCTGGTGGGGCGCCGCGCCGGCCAAGCTCAAGGGCCTGTTCGACCGCGTCTTCCTCCCCGGCATCGCCTTCGCCTATGAAGGCGACGGCCACTTCCCCAAAAAACTCCTCGAAGGCCGCACCGCCCGCGTCCTCATCACCGCCGACACACCCCCCTGGTATCTCTGGCTCGGCTACCGCAACGGCTGGCCCAACATCATCCGCCGCCAGATCCTCGACTTCATCGGCCTCAAGGTCACCCACCTCAAAGTCCTCGGCCCCATCCGCGCCGCCACCCCCACCCAAATCCAGCAATATCTCGAAACGGCCCGCAAACTGGCAAGCTGAGCCTCAGCTCTGAAGCGACCAAAGCCCCAAACGAACGACGGCGGCCAGCCAAGCCAGCCGCCGTCCATCCGCAAGCGCCGCCGCGCTCACTCGTCTTCGAACTTGGTTTCCATGTTCAACGACGGCTTGGCGATGCCGGTCGGCGCCGTCGGCTTCTTCACCACATTCTGAATCTCGAACTGCAGCAGACCACCAGCCACCTGGTCCAGGTCCTGATCGTTGATCTCCTCGGCCTTCTTCTTGTCAGTCATCTCGGTGTCCTTCCACTAAGTGTTGAACAAAAGCCAAGACCGCCAAAACAGCTACGCCGCGCTCCCGGCAGAGGCAAAACCAGCGCCCCGATGAAGCGACCCGCCCGACGCAGGAGCCGAAACCCCGCCGTCAAAGCACCCCGCCTCAACACCCGATGATACGCCAATCCGCCCCGAACGGTTGCAGGAAAATCTGCGCCAATTGCGCCCCTATTCCCCCACCCGCAAAATCACCTCATCCAGCCGCGCCACCGGCAGCCCGAACTTGCGCATCACCATCACATTCTCCACCCGCGCGCCGCCCGGCTGAAGCGTCAGCCACTGGTCCGCCTTCACGCCGCCATTCATGGAAAAGCGCAAATGCAGCACATTGCCCTCAACCGCGCCCGAAACCGGCCCCGCCGCGTCCGACAGCGTCCCCGAAAGCCGCCCCGCCCCGTCGGCCCGCAGCCGCCATTGCCGCGTCTCCGCCGCCCGTTCGCCCCGCCAGACCGTCTGGTCGAGGATGATCACCCCATCCTCCACTCGCCCGCGCCCCGCCACGCGCACCTCCTCGCGCCCCTGAAACACGATCTTCAGCGTGCCGCGCCCCTGCGTCGCCCCCTCAAAAAACCGCGCCACATCAAAATCAGCCGCAGCCCCCGCGCCCGGCGTCCGCCCGGCGGTCGACACACACGCCGAAAGCCCGGCCAGAAGCGCCAGGGCCAGCGCGCCCCGCATCAGAGGGTCGCGCTCAGCTCCTTGATGTCCTTGTTCAAGATCCGGTCATTGTCCGAATAATCCACCGGGCAATCAATCAGATGCACGCCAGGCGTATTCAAACAATGCTCAAACAAACCGGGAAGCATCTCGGCGCTCGTCACCCTATGCCCCTTCGCGCCGTAGCTCTCGGCATAGGCGACAAAGTCCGGGTTGCCATAGGTCAGCCCCCAGTCCTTGAAGCCCATGTTCGCCTGCTTCCAGCGGATCATCCCATAGCTGTTGTCGTTCAAGATGAGCACGGTGATGTTCAGCCCCAGCCGCACCGCCGTCTCCATCTCCTGGCTGTTCATCATGAACCCGCCATCGCCGCAGATCGCCATCACCTTGCGGTCAGGATAAACCATGTTCGATGCCATGGCGCTCGGCAGCCCCGCCCCCATCGTCGCCAGCGCATTGTCCAGCAGCACCGTGTTCGGCTGATAAGCAGTGTAGTTCCGCGCAAACCAGATCTTGTAAACGCCATTGTCCAGCGCAATGATCCCGTCCTCCGGCATCGCCTTGCGCACCTGATCCACCAAATACTGCGGATAAATCGGGCAGCGCATGTCATCAATGGCCGCATCGCGGTGCGCCACTTCGGCGGCGCGCGCCGCCAGCATGCCGGCAAAATCCCAGTGCGGCTGCACGCGGATCGCTTCCTTCAGCTGCCACACCGCATTGGCAATATCGCCCACCACCTCGATCTGCGGAAAATACACCGGGTCCACCTCAGCCGAGCGGAAGCTCATGTGCACCACGGTCGTCCCGTCATTGCCCATGAAGAACGGCGGCTTCTCGATCACGTCATGGCCGATATTGACGATCACATCGGCCTTCCTGATCGCGGCATGCACGAAATCGCCCGAAGACAGCGCCGCGCAGCCAACAAACTTCGGGTGCCGCTCATCAATCACGCCCTTGCCCAGCTGCGTCGTCAAGAACGGAATCCCCGTCTTTTCAACGAATTCCAGCAACATCTTCGACGTCATTGTACGGTTCGCGCCCGCACCGATCACCAGGATCGGCGCCTTCGCCCCTTCAATCGCCCGCACCGCCGCCAAAATCGACTTCGAAATCCGCCAGCGGCCGCCGAGCATAGCTCGGCGCAATCGGCGTCGCGTCGGTCGGGTCGTGCGCAATGTCCTCGGGCAGCTCAAGGTGCGTCGCGCCCGGCTTCTCCTCCTGCGCCAGCCGGAAGGCCTCGCGGGTGCGCGCCGGAATATTGTCGGCGCTCGCCAGCTGGTGCGTATATTTGGTGATCGGCCGCATCATGTCGACCACGTCGAGGATCTGAAACCGGCCCTGCTTCGATTTCTTGATCGGCTTCTGACCCGTAATCATCAGCATCGGCATCCCGCCCAGAAAGGCATAGGCGGCCGCGGTCACGAAGTTCGTCGCGCCGGGCCCGAGCGTGGCCACACAAACGCCGGCCTTGCCGGTATGCCGCCCATAGGTGGAGGCCATGAACCCCGCCCCCTGTTCGTGCCGCGTCAGAATGAGCTTGATCTTGGTCGAGCGTGACAGGCTGTCGAGAAAGTCGAGATTCTCCTCGCCCGGCACCCCAAACACATATTCAACGCCCTCGCCCTCGAGGCACTGCACCAGCAGATCAGATGCCTTGGTCATTCAACTTCCCCCAAAATCAACAAGCTGTGAAGCGTTCTTCAGACCACGCCGTAAGCCAGCATCGAATCCGCCACCTTCTTGAAGCCGGCGATGTTCGCCCCCTTCACATAGTCGGTATAGCCCTTCCCGTCCGAGCCATATTCCAGGCAGCGCTCATGAATGCCGGCCATGATGTCGAGCAGATGCTGCTGCAGCTCGGCTTCCTTCCAGCTGATCCGCGCCGAATTCTGGCTCATCTCCAGTCCCGACACCGCCACGCCGCCGGCGTTCGACGCCTTGCCCGGCGCATAAAGGATCTTCGCCGCCTTGAAGACATGCACCCCGTCAAGGTCGGTCGGCATGTTCGCCCCTTCCGAAACAGCCATGCAGCCGTTCTTCAGCAGCGTCTTGGCCTCCTCGCCATTGAGCTCATTCTGCGTCGCACACGGCAGCGCCAGGTCACACGGCACACTCCAGGGCCGGGCCCCGCCGCCATGGAAGGTCGCACCCTTGAATTCCTTTGCATATTCCGAAATCCGCCCGCGCCGGTGCGTCTTGTGCTCCTTCACCCAGTCGATCTTCTCCTGGGTGAAGCCATCGGGGTCGTGCACAAAGCCTTCCGAATCCGAAAGCGTCAGCACCTTGCCGCCCAATTGCACGATCTTCTCGGCCGCATGCGTCGCCACATTGCCCGATCCCGAGATCACCGCCGTCTTGCCCTCGATCGAATTGCCCTTGGTCTTCAGCATGTTCTGCAGGAAATAGACCGCGCCATAGCCGGTCGCCTCGGTGCGGATCAGCGAGCCGCCCCATTCCAGCCCCTTGCCGGTCAAGACGCCGGTAAAATTGTTGGTGATCCGCTTGTACTGGCCAAACATGAAGCCGATCTCGCGGCCGCCCACGCCAATATCGCCCGCCGGCACGTCCACATCCGCGCCGATATGTCGGTAAAGCTCGGTCATGAAGCTCTGGCAGAAGCGCATGATCTCATTGACGCTCTTGCCCTTGGGGTTGAAGTTCGAGCCGCCCTTGCCGCCGCCCATCGGCAGCCCGGTCAGCGCATTCTTGAAGGTCTGCTCAAAGGCCAGAAACTTCAGCACGCTCTCGGTCACGCTCGGGTGAAAGCGGATACCGCCCTTGTAGGGCCCGATGGCATTGTTGTTCTGCACCCGCCAGCCGCGCTGCACCCGGATATTGCCCTTGTCATCCTCCCAGCACACGCGGAAGGAGATCACCCGGTCCGGCTCAGCGATGCGCCGCAAGATCTGCGCCTCATGATAGCGCACCTTGTCGCTCATGAAGCCGAAGATGTCCTCGGCCACCTCGGTCACTGCCTGCACGAATTCCGGCTGGCCGGGGTTGCGCTTCTTCACACCCTCGATGAAGCGCGGCAGATCAACATGTTCAGAAACAGCCATAAGTCCCCCTCAATAAAAAACCGCGCCGCGCAGCCCTTCTCCCGAGGACCATCTGCGACGAATCGCCACCACTTGCCCAAGTGTCACCCCGCAGCCGCGTCGCGGCAAGCGCCAATCTCCCTGAATCGCACAATAATTCGGCTGCGCGCCCTCAGGCCGCCGTCCAGCCGCCGTCCATCACCATATTGGCCCCCGTCACCTGCGCGCACGCATCCGAACACAGGTGCACCACCATCGCCGCCACCTGTTCCACGGTCACAAAGGCTCGCGTCGGCTGCGCCTTCAGCAGCACCTCCTCGATCACCTGCTCGCGGCTCATGCCGCGCGCCTTCATCGTGTCGGGAATTTGCTTCTCCACCAGCGGCGTCCACACATAGCCCGGCGACACGGTGTTCACCGTCACCCCGTGCTCGGCCACTTCCAGCGCCACCGTCTTGCTCAGCCCCAGCAACCCATGCTTGGCCGCCACATAGGCGCTCTTGTAGGGGCTGGCGACCAGCGAATGCGCGCTCGCCGTCGAAATGATCCGCCCAAAGCCCCGCGCCTTCATCCCCGGCACGGCCGCCGCCATCGCATGAAAGGCCGCCGACAGGTTGAGCGCCATCACCAGGTCCCAGCGCTCGGTCGGGAAGTCCTCCACGGGCGCCACATGCTGCATCCCGGCATTGTTCACCAGCACATCCAGCCGCCCCAGCTCGGCCTCGCACCTCGCCACCATCGCCCGCACCGCCGCCCCGTCGGTCAGGTCCGATCCGTCATGCAGCGCCCGTACCCCGTGCCGCGATGAAAGGTCAGCGAGCGTCGCTGCAATCGCATCCGCCTCGCCAAAGCCGCCGATCATCACATCCGCGCCCTGCCCCGCCAGCGCATCGGCCACCGCCAGCCCGATGCCGCTGGTCGCCCCCGTCACCAGCGCCACCTTGCCGCTCAGAAATCCGCTCATTCTGCCGCCTCCCGCGCCCCGTCCAGATCGTCGTCCGCCGTCAGGTCAAAGCTGGTCACGCCTTCGGGCATGTTGCGCGCCAGCGCCACCGCCCGCGCCCCGCCCGCGGTCATGTCGGCCAGACCCTGCTGCCAGTGTGCCCGCATCGTCACCCGGCTGAATTCGCGCCCCCGCGCCGCGCCGCGCACCGGCTGCTCCTTGTAGATCAGCTGGCCAATCGCCACCCGCCCGCTCGCCTCGGCCGAGCGCGCCAGCGCCCGCGCCTCGCGCGTGTCGCGCAGCTCCTCGGGCAGCAGCGCCAGCAGCTTGCGCGCCTGCCAGCGCAGCCGGTCCAGCTTCACCCCGGCATTGGTCACCAGCCGCGTCCGGCTCGAAAAGCGAATGTCCGCCACCCGCTCCTCGGCTTCCGCCACGCTCTCGGGCAGCGGCCCGCGCGCCGGAAACAGATCAACCTGCAACACCAGCATGTCGCCGCTGCCGCCCGTCTCCAGCACATGCTCCAGCGGCGTGTTCGAAACCAGCCCCCCGTCCCACCAATAACAGCCATCGATCTCGACCGGCGCAAAGCCCGGCGGCAGCGCCCCGCTCGCCATGATATGCTCCGGCCCCAGCCGCTCGGTCTCGGTGTCGAAATAGCGGAAGTTCCCCGTTTCCACATTCACCGCGCCCACGCTCAGCCGCACGCTGCCCGAATTGAGCAGATCCCAGTCCACCAGCCGCTCCAGCGTGTCCCTGAGCGGCCTTGTGTCATAATAGCCCAGCGGCCCCGCCAGCCAGGGCAGCACCGGCGGCCAGTGCGGCCTGAAAAACCCCGGCGCCCCGTGCACCACCGCCCAGCCCGCCGCCCATTGGTGCCAAAGCGCCGTCAGACCCCGCCCCAGTTCGTCCCCTTCAACCGAAAGCCCGCCCGTCACCAGTTCCCAGAATTCGCGCAGCCGCACCACCCGCTCGCCCGGCCGGTTGCCGGCAATCAGCGCGCCATTGATCGCGCCAATCGACGTGCCCGCCACCCAGTGCGGCAAAAACCGCCCCTCCAGCGCCTCATAGACGCCCGCCTGATAGCTGCCCAGTGCGCCGCCGCCCTGCAACACCAGCACCCGCTTCGTCTCGCCCGCACTCATGTCACACCTGCCTTTTTCGCAGCCGCAACATAGCCGCGCCCGCCCATCAGGCAAGCACGCTATCGAACATCCACCAGTTCAACCTCGAACAGCAGCGTCGCATTGGGCGGAATGTCCGGCCCCGCGCCCATCGCGCCGTAGCCCGCGGAAGCCGGCACCAGCAGCGTCCGCTTGCCGCCCACGCGCATCCCCGCCACGCCCTCGTCCCAACCGAAAATCACTTCGCCCGCCCCCAGCATGAAGACAAAGGGCGCACCCCCCACCGAGCTGTCAAACTGCTTGCCCTTCAGCCCCTGGCTCCACACCCAGCCGGTATAATGCACCGCCACCATCCGCCCCGGCTCGGCCATCGCGCCCTTGCCCTCGGCCCGGTCGGTCACTCGCGTGCCCCCCGGCATCACCACCGGCACGCCCACTGCGCCCATCAGCATCAGCGCCGCCGCCAGCCCCGCAACCACACGCTTCATAATCCCAACCGTTCCCTGAAAAAGCCAATCGTCCGCGTCTCTGCCGCCTTCCCCGGCCCGCTCTCGGGCAGGTGGATAGTCAACACCGAATGCGGCGCCATCCCCGTATCGGGCTTCGCATCCGCGTCCTCAAGCTCGATCGCCTCAAACCGGTCGCCAAATTCCGCCTTCAGCCGCTCAAACCGGGCATCCGGCACAAAAGCATCGCTCTTGTAGCGCAGCCCCAGCAGCGTCAGATCCTCCTCCACCATCCGCCGCTTCGCACAGGCCATTTCGGCCGGGGACACATCGATCGAACCGCGCGCCCCGCCCCGGATCGGCATCGAAGGCTGGGACAGCACCGGCGCCACCACGCTCGGCTCGGTCATCATCGCCAGCGCAAAGCCCCCGGTAAAACACATCCCCACCGCCCCCACGCCCGGCCCGCCACACTCGCCATGCGCAAAGCGCGCCAGCGCCCGCAGCCAGTCCACAATCGGGCTCGACCGCCCATCCTTCCACACATTGAACTCACGCCGCACACAGATGTTCGAAATCATCGAGCGCAGCGCATAAGGCTTGGTCGCGGTCTTGCCCGGCGTGCCAAACAGGCTCGGCATGAACACCGTCATGCCCGCATCCACCAGCCGCTCGCCAAAATCCACCACCTGCGGGTGCAGGCCTGGAATTTCATGGATCACGATCACCGCCGGCCCTGTGCCCCGCCTGTAGACAGGCCGCGTATAGCCGCCGCCGGTGAAGTCGCTCAGCGTCCAGTCGGAAAGGGGCATCTGCTGTCCTTTGGCTGGGGGCCGCGGCAAAGCCGCGTCCTGACGTCGGACGGGTTCGGCGCGCTTGGGGCGCGCCGCCCCGCCGGCCGCGCTTGCGCGAGTCTCGATTTAGCGTGCGCTAAATCTCGCCGCGCTTCGCGTGGTGGGCCCTGCGGGATTTGAACCCGCGACCTAACGCTTAAAAGGCGTCCGCTCTACCGATTGAGCTAAGGGCCCACACGCGAATGGGCGCGCTTTAGGACGCATCGCCCGCGCACGCAACTGCCTGGCCGTCGCATTCAGCACCGGATGCCGCCAGTCCGCCGCCACCTCCACCAGCGGATCCAGCACAAAGCGCCGCCCCGCCAACCCCCCATGCGGCACCGAAAGCCCCGCCTCGCGCACCACCAGATCGCCCAGCCCCAGCAGGTCCAGATCCAGCACCCGGTCCCCCCAGCGCCGCCCCCCGCGCCGGCCAAACTCCCGCTCCACCGCCTTCAACACCGCCAGCAGCCCCCGCGCATCCCCGTCCCAGCGCCCGGCCACCACCGCATTGGCAAAGCGCCGCCCGCCCGGCCCCATGGGCGGGGTCGGCCACACCTTCGAGACCCGCTCCACCACCAGCCCGGCCCGCGCCAGCGCGTCCACAGCAGCCATCACCACGCCCTCAGGCCGCCCAAAGCGCCCATGCCGCCGGTTGCTCCCCAGCCCGATCAAGGCCACATCAGTCCCCATGCACCCCGCCGAACCTCCTCAAGACTGCGCCCTCTGCCCCCGCCTCGTCACCTATCGGCAGGAAAATCAGGCGCGCAACCCCGACTGGCACAATGCCCCCGTATCTGGCACCGGCCCCGACACTGCCTGGCTGCTCATCCTCGGCCTCGCCCCGGGCCTCAGCGGCGCCAACAAGACCGGCCGCCCCTTCACCGGCGACGCCTCGGGCACGCTGCTCTTCAACACACTCGACAAATTCAGCCTCTCAGACGGCGTCCACATCACCAACGCCGTGCGCTGCGCGCCCCCGCAAAACAAGCCGCTCCCGGCCGAGATCCACGCCTGCCGCCCCTTCCTCAAGGCCCGCATCCAGAGCCTGCCCAATCTCACCACCATCATCGCACTTGGCCAGATTGCCCACCAGTCAGCGCTCAAGGCCTGCGGCGCCAAGCTCCCCAAACACCCCTTCGCCCACGCCGCCGTCCACCGCCTCCACACCGGCACCACGGTCATCGACAGCTACCACCCCAGCCGCCTCAACACGCAAACCGGCCGCCTCACCGCGGAAATGTTCGACACCGTGTTCGAAGCCGCCCTTGCCGCCCGCCCCTAAATGTCCACCGCCAGCCGCCCGTAAAGCTCCGGCCGCCGGTCGCGGAAAAAGCCGAACGCCGCCCGGTGCCGCGCCACCACGTCAAGGTCAAAGCGCCCCATCACCACGCCCTCGGCGGCGTCATCCAGCTCGCTCACCACATCGCCGCGCTCGTCACACACAAAGCTGGTCCCGTAAAAGCTCTGGGCGTGCGGCGTGCCCGCTTCTTCCGTCCCCACCCGGTTGCACGCCACAACCGGCACCACATTGCTCACCGCATGGCCCTGCATCGCGCGCCGCCACATCCGCCGTGTATCGAGCGACGGGTCATGCGGCTCGCTGCCAATGGCGGTGGGATAGAGCAAGATCTCCGCCCCCATCAGCATCATCGCCCGCGCCGTTTCCGGATACCATTGGTCCCAGCAAATCCCTGCGCCGATCACCCCCAGCCGCGTCTCCCACACCTTGAAGCCGGTGTTGCCGGGGCGGAAATAGAATTTCTCCTCATAGCCCGGCCCATCCGGAATATGGCTCTTTCGATAGACGCCCATCACATTGCCGCCGTCATCGATCATCGCCAGGCTGTTGTAATGATGCGGCCCGTCCTTCTCGAAAAACGAGCAGGGAATGAAAATCCGCTCCGCCCGCGCCACCTCGCGCATCGCCGCCACCGCCGGGTGCCGGTCGAGCGGCAGGGCGTTGGCAAACAGCCCCTCATCCTCATGCCGGCAAAAATAATGCCCCTCAAAAAGCTCGGGCGGCAACACCAGCTGCGCCCCCGCCGCGGCCGCCTTGCGCACCCAGTCGGCCGTCTTCGCAATGTCGGCGTCGCGCTCGCCTGAAAAGGCCAGCTGCAAGCCCGCCGCCACAATCTCACGCATCCTCAAACCTCCGGCTGCTGCTGGGTGATGCAATGAAAGCTGCCGCCCCCGGTCAAGATATGGTCCGCCCGCAGCCCCACCGTCTCGCGGCCCGGAAAACAGGCGCCAATCGCCGCCACCGCCGCCGCGTCCGACGGCCCGCCATAGGTCGGCACCACCACAATCCCATTGGCCACATAGAAGTTCATATGGCTCGCCGGCACAATCTCGCCGTCCCGCTCATAGCGGCCCACACTCGGGATCAGCACCACCTCCAGCCCATAGTCCCGCGCCCGGTCATGCGCATCCACCATCACCGCCCGGTTCGGGTCATCGGGTGCGGGTGCGGGCACCGCCAGCCGCCGCGGCCCGACAAAGCGCGCCAGATTGTCGACATGGCCGTCGGTATGGTCGCCCAAAAGCCCCTCGCCCAGCCACAACACCTCTTCAATGCCAAGGTCACGGCGCAGGTGCGATCTCGATCTCGGCCGCGTCCATGCGCGGGTTGCGGTTGGGGTTCAAAAGGCATTGCTCGGTGGTCACCGCCAGCCCGCTGCCGTCCACATCGATGGCGCCGCCTTCCAACACCCAGCCATGCCGCGCCAGCGGCACCCCGGCCGCATCCGCCATATAGGCCGCCACCCCGTCATCGCCGGCCAGCTCATATTTCCCGCCCCAGCCATTGAAGCGAAACCCCGCCGCCGCCTGCCCCACGCTCGAGGTCAGAAACAGCGCGCCGGTATCGCGCAGCCAGATATCGCCAAAGCCATAGTCATGAAAGCCGACATCACAGCCCGCCAGCATCTCGCGCGCTACAGCCATGGCCGCCGCATTGGCCACCATCAGCTCCACCCGCTCATGCCGGCTCAGCGCGCGCACCATCGCTGCCACCTCGGCCTGCGCCGGGGCCAGGTCATCCTCCCAAAGCTCTGCTGCGCTCGGAAAGGCCGTCCAGGTCGCCCTGTGCCGCTCCCATTCCGCCGGCTGCCGCGCCGTCATGCCCGTTTCCCCCGTCAAGTCACAGGCTTCTGCTTGCCAGCCGCGCCTGCGCCACTCAAGCCCTTAAGCGCGCGCTATCCCTTGAATCAGCCCTTGAAACCTTGGGCCACGACATACCATTCGCTCGATCCCTTGCGGCTGGCCGGCGGCTTCACATGCTTCACCGTCTCAAACCGTCCCTTCAAGGCCGCCGTCAGCGTGCCGTCGCCGCCGCCCGCCAGCACCTTCGCCACAAAGGTCCCGCCCGGCCGCAGCATCCGCCCGGCCATGTCCAGCCCCGCCTCGATCAGCCCCATGGTGCGCAAATGGTCGGTTGCCTTGTGCCCCACCGTATTCGCCGCCATGTCGCTCATCACCAGATCGGCCGGCCCGCCAAGGGCGGCGCGGAGCACCTCCTCGGCATCGTCGTCCAAAATGTCCTTCTCAAAAAACACCACGCCCGCCATCGGCTCGATCGGCAACAGGTCAATCCCCACCACCATAGCCTTGGGCCGCCGCGCCTTGACGATCTGGCACCAGCCCCCCGGCGCCGCGCCCAGGTCCAGCACCCGCTCAACCTGAGACAAGAGATTGAATTGCTCGTCCAACTCCTTCAGTTTGAAGGCTGCCCGGCTCCTGTATCCTGCCGCCTTGGCCGCGGCCACATAAGGGTCGTTCAACTGCCGCTCCAGCCAGCGGTTCGAAGAGACCGACCGCCGCTTCGCCGTCTTCACCCTGACCTTGCCCCCGCGCGAGCGGCCCCCAACCGTGCCCCCGCTCATGGCGCGGTCCAGACGCCGTCACGCCCCATCAGCATCCGCAAAATGCCTTCCCTGATCCCCCGGTCCGCCACCCGCACCATCTCGCCCGGGGCACCGTCAGACCAGCGCGCCAGAATCGAATCCAAGATCGCACAGCCCGCCACGATCAGCTCCGCCCGGTCCGGCCCGATGCACGCAATCCGCGCCCGTTCATCCACGCTCTGCCCGGCAATCTCGCGGCACAGCGTCAAGAGCGGCGCCACCTCCACCGCGCAGCCGTCCACCTGCCGCCGGTCATAGCCGCGCAGCCCCATCTCCACGCTCGCCAGCGTGGTGATCGTGCCAGACGTGCCCAAAAGCTGCACCGCCCCCACCCCGCGCGCCGCCAACCGGGCGGCAAAGGCGTCCAGCTCGGGCGCGACGCGCGCCAGCATCCGCGCATAGGCCGGCCCCCGCTCGGCCTCGGCCAGCGCCGCCGGCTCGGTCTCAGCCAGGCTCACCACCCCCCAGGGCAGGCTCACCCACTCCAATATCCGCGGCTCCGCGCCCGCCAGCGTCACCGGCTCCACCAGCATCAGCTCGCTCGAGCCCCCACCAATATCAAACACCAGCGCCGGCGCGCCGCCCGGCGCAATCAGCGTATGGCAGCCCAAAACCGCCAGCCGCGCCTCCTCGGCCGCCGAAATCACATCGAGCGCAATCCCCGTCTCGGCATAAACCCGCTCGACAAAGCGCGCGCCGTTCGCCGCCCGCCGGCAGGCCTCGGTCGCCACATTGCGCGTCAGCCGCACATCGCGCCGCGCCAGCTTGTCGGCGCACGCCGCCAGCGCCGCCAGCGTCCGGTCCATCGCCGCATCCGAAAGCCGCCCCGAGTTCAGCAGCCCCTCGCCCAGCTTCACCACGCGCGAAAAGGCATCCACCACGACAAAGCTCTCGCCGTCGCCCTCGCCCGCGGGCCGCGCAATCAAAAGCCGGCAATTGTTGGTGCCCAGGTCCAGCGCGCCATAGGTGCGCCCGCGCCGCAGCGGTGGCCGTGCCGCGCCCCGCCGCGCGCTCGGCGCCGCAGGCCGCAATATGGGGTCGGCTTCAGCCGCCATCGATCGTCAATCCCGTTTCCACTGCAAGGCCAGAGCATAGGTGCCCAAACCAGACAGAACCTGCCGCCACCGTAACCCGACCGTCACAGATTGCAATCACCCGCAATTGACAGCGCGCCCCCGCGCCCTTATTCGCCGCGCACACGGTCCGCCGGCGCGCTGCCCCGTCGTCTAATGGTAAGACACCGGATTCTGATTCCGTTTATCGAGGTTCGAATCCTCGCGGGGCATCCAGCGCCTTCAAAGCCCAGCCGCCACAATTCGCCCATTGCACGGCCCCATCATCCCCGCTAAGGGAGCCACCTTCCGCAAGCGGAACCGCATGTGGGGGGCAGTAGCTCAGATGGGAGAGCGCAGCAATCGCACTGCTGAGGTCAGGGGTTCGATCCCCCTCTGCTCCACCACCCCGCCCCCGCGACATTCCTGCCCGCTTCCCCCCGTGCGCGCGCGCCGCTAAAGCAAGCCCGTGATCGGCGCCCCCACTCTCCTGCTCGGCATCCTCGGCATGGTCGCCATCGTCGTGGTGCGCTATCTCGCCGTCTCCGGCGGTTTCGCCTGGGCCACCGCGCGCCGCGGCATCACCGCCGGCCCCGCCAACCCCGAGAAGCGCCGCCGCCAGATCGCCTCCGAAATCCGCTGGTCGCTGCTGTCGGCCGTCATCTACGCCGTCCCCGCCGGCCTCGCCCTCGAGCTCTGGAAGGCCCACGGCCTCACGAAGCTGCAAACCAGCCTCAGCACCCCGCTGGAATGGCTCTGGTTCCCCCTCTCCATCCTCCTCTATCTCTTCCTCCACGACAGCTGGTTCTACTGGACCCACCGCTGGATGCACGGCCCGCGCCTGTTCAAGGCCGCCCACGCCGTCCACCACGCCTCCAAGCCCCCCACCGCCTGGGCCGCCATGAGCTTCCACCCCTGGGAGGCGCTGTCCGGCGCCGTCCTCATCCCCGCGCTGGCCTTCCTCATCCCCATCCATGTCGCCGCACTCGCCATCGTCCTCACCATCGCCACCATCATGGGCGTCACCAACCACATGGGCTGGGACATGTTCCCCAAATCCTGGGTCGAAGGCCGCTTCGGCCGCCACATCATCACCGCCAGCCACCACGAAGCCCATCACCGCCACTATAATTGCAACTACGGCCTCTATTTCCGCTTCTGGGACCGCCTGTGCAAAACCGACACCGGCATCGTCGAAAACTTCCGCTAGTTGACGCAGCCGCGCCATAAGCGCACCATGATTAAACCCCGGGGAGCCGTAATCGAGCGGCTGAGAGTTGGCGTCCTCGCCAAGACCCGCAGAACCTGATCCGGTTAACCCCGGCGGAGGGAGGGCGAGGACCAAAACCCCTCAGCGCCCCTTCGCCAAGCAAGCAAGGCCCGCGCCATGGCAGACATCAACTCCCCCCTCGAAATCCCCGTCACCACCGGCCCGCTCCCCGGCTCCCGCAAGATCCACGTCGCCGGCACCCTCTTCCCCAACATCCGCGTCGCCATGCGCGAAGTCGCCCTCGATCCGTCCGCCAAGGAAGAACCCGTCCGCATCTACGACTGCTCCGGCCCCTACACCGACGAGACCGCCCATATCGACATCTCCGCCGGCCTCCCGCCGCTGCGCACCCCCTGGATCGAAGCCCGCGGCGACGTCGAGCGCTACACCGGCCGCACCGTCAAACCCGAGGATAACGGCGTCTCAAACGTGCCGGGCGGCCGCGAAGACATCGGCCCCTTCCCAAACGTCAACCCCACCCCCTTGCGCGCCAAGGGCAGCGCCGCCGTCACCCAGATCGCCTATGCGCGGCGCGGCATCATCACCGCCGAGATGGAATATGTCGCCATCCGTGAAAACATCGGCCGCGCCGCACGCGCCGGCCTGATCCGCGACGGTGAAAGCTTCGGCGCCGAAATCCCCGATTACGTCACCCCCGAATTCGTCCGTGACGAAATCGCGCGCGGGCGCGCCATCATCCCCTCCAACATCAACCACCCCGAGGCCGAGCCGATGATCATCGGCCGCAATTTCCTCGTCAAGATCAACGCCAACATCGGCAACAGCGCGGTCGCCTCCTCGGTCGCCGAGGAAGTCGAAAAGATGGTCTGGGCCACCCGCTGGGGCGCCGACAATGTCATGGACCTCAGCACAGGCCGCAACATCCACAACACCCGCGAATGGATCCTGCGCAACTCGCCCGTCCCCATCGGCACCGTCCCCATCTACCAGGCGCTCGAAAAGGTCGGCGGCGTCGCCGAAGACCTGACATGGGAGGTCTACCGCGACACCCTCATCGAACAGGCCGAACAAGGCGTCGATTATTTCACCATCCACGCCGGCGTCCGCCTGGCTTACGTGCCCCTCACCGCCAACCGCGTCACCGGCATCGTCAGCCGCGGCGGCTCCATCCTCGCCAAATGGTGCCTCGCCCACCACAAGGAGAACTTCCTCTACACCCACTTCGAAGAAATCTGCGAAATCATGCGCGCCTATGACGTCAGCTTCTCCCTCGGCGACGGCCTCCGCCCCGGCTCCATCGCCGACGCCAACGACCGCGCCCAGTTCGCCGAGCTCGAAACGCTGGGCGAGCTCACCCAGATCGCCTGGAAGCATGATTGCCAGGTGATGATCGAAGGCCCCGGCCACGTCCCCATGCACAAGATCAAGATCAACATGGAAAAACAGCTGAAAGAATGCGGCGAAGCCCCCTTCTACACGCTCGGGCCCCTCACCACCGACATCGCGCCCGGCTATGATCACATCACCAGCGGCATCGGTGCCGCCATGATCGGCTGGTTCGGCACCGCCATGCTCTGCTACGTGACGCCGAAGGAACACCTCGGCCTGCCCGACCGAAACGACGTCAAAACGGGCGTCATCACCTACAAACTCGCCGCCCACGCCGCCGACCTCGCCAAAGGCCACCCCGCCGCCCAACACCGCGACGACGCGCTCTCCCGCGCAAGGTTCGACTTCCGCTGGCGCGACCAGTTCAACCTCAGCCTCGATCCCGAAACGGCGCTGCAATACCACGACCAGACGCTGCCCGCCGAAGGCGCCAAAGTCGCCCACTTCTGCTCCATGTGCGGCCCCAAATTCTGCAGCATGAAAATCACCCAAGACGTCCGCGACTACGCCGCCAAGCAGAATACGCCGGACATGATCGAAGCCGGCATGGCCGAAAAATCAGCCGAGTTCCGCGAAAAAGGCGGCGAAATCTACCTGCCGCTAGCAGACTAAGAGCCTCCAGCCCCCCCTCGCGTCACCCCCGCGCAGGCGGGGGCCCATCGCGGCCCCGCCCACGCGCGCGCGCAAGGCCAAAGCAATGCAAAAAGGCGGCCACGTCTACATCCTCACCAACCGCCGCCAAGGCACCCTCTACATCGGCGTCACCGCCGACCTCCCCCGCCGCATCTCCGAACACCGCCAGTCCCTCATCCCCGGCTTCACCACCACCCACAACCTCAAGACACTCGTCTGGTACGAACCCCACAGCGAAATCCAGTCCGCCATCGCCCGCGAAAAACGCCTCAAATCCTGGAACCGCGCCTGGAAAATCAACCTCATCGAAGCCACCAACCCCCACTGGCTAGACCTCGCCATCAAAGACCTCGGCTTCCCTCCCCTCCCCTGAACGCCCCGTCCCTTCCCCGTCACCCCCGCCCCTTACCCGTCACACCCGCCCCTTACCCGTCACACCCGCCCCTTACCCGTCACACCCGCCCCCCTTCGTCACCCCCGCGAAGGCGGGGGCCCATCGCGGCCCCACCCCACCCGCGCGCAAGGCCAAAACCATGCGAGAAAGCAGCCAAGTCTAAGTCCTCACCAAAAGCCTCCGGCGGGCAAGGAGCGACGCCCCCTGCACCCCAGACCAAAGCAAAAGCCAAAACCCCTCCGAAACACCGCCCCAAAACCCAGACGTCACCCCCGCTCTTCCCCGTCACCCCCGCCTTATATTAAGCACCCCCCGCCCCATCCCGTCACCCCCGCGCAGGCGGGGGCCCATCGCGACCCCGCCCCACCCGCGCGCAAGGCCAAAACCATGCAAGAAGGCGGCCAAGTCTACGTCCTCGCCAAACGCCTCCGGCAGGCAGGGAGCGACGCCCCCTGCACCCCAGACCAAAGCAAAAGCCAACACCCTCTCCGAAGCACCGCCCCACAACCAGACGTCACCCCCGCTCTTCCCCGTCACCCCAACTCTGCCCCGTCCCTCCCCCGCCACCCCCGCCCTATACTCATCACGCCCGCTTTCCCCCGTCACCCCCGCGCAGGCGGGGGCCCATCTCCCGCCCTGCCAAACATCACCCAACCCCCAGAACCATCCCAAGCCGTCCCCATCCCGTCACCCCCGCGCAGGCGGGGGCCCATCTCCCGCTCTCCCCACAATCACCCAAGATCAAGAATACAGTCCACAATCCCACTCGCCTGCGGCGGTTAGGAACAACTTTCTGGCGGTGGGTGGGGCGGCATCGCCGGCAGGAAACCGAGCGACGCCGCCACATTCTAAAAAATCAGATCTTTGTTTGCTTCAGCAACTCGGTTTCGAAGGCGTCGTAGGCAAGGGTATAGCTGCCCTCGTTCTTGCCGATCTTCTGCGCGTCGCCACCAAAGGCTTGGATGAGCACTTTGTACTTTCGTACAATCTCATCGAGGTGCTGTTCGACAAAAGCCATCGGATCTGTCCTCCACTGCACTTGGCCGTTCGGAGTCCTCTCCATCAGCGCCTTCAAACCATAGGCGAGCGGCACAATGAAGCCATCGGGGTAGCGGTAGTCGACGGCTGTCTTACCAAAGGGGCTAGTGGGCTTCGTCTTCAGGTCCTTGGCCACAGCCACCGCGCGTAGGCTGCCGAACTTTCCATCGTTGGCGTTGTAGGAGCGCGGGAACTCGGCGTAGAGCCGGTCAAAAAGGTCTGGCAGCAAGCCCGTTACTTGTAGTGCGCTAGCGACAACCGGGTTGTGAAGCTCATGAGTACCATCGGCTAGAGCCGTAGATACGTCAGGGTGTTGCATCAGGCCGCTAAACAAGGTGGAGCACTTGCCCTTGCCGCTGTAGATGTCGGCTGGACGAGGAGCGGAGGCACCATCGGGCAGTGCTGTCACGGAAAGCGGGATCCACGCTAGTGCCACTAGATCGCGCACCTTCACATCGCCTCCGTCTCCAGACTTCCATTCGACGCGCTGGGCTAGGGCATCCGGCAAGGCCTTGCGCAAATCGTCATATAGCCCCTTCTTGTTATCCTTGGCTTCGTCGGCAAGTTGGCGGTTGTTGTTGCGGGCGGCGCAGATCTCCAGCAGCGACCTCGTGAAAGCTTCGAGCGCCAAGGCGTCCTCGGTATCGCTTGGGACTAGCACCTCGACCGGCACAAGAAAATCAAGCGGCCCTCCATCGCCGGAGTTAGTCGCCGCCTTCAGTGCGTTAACCTTATCCCTCGCTGCCAACCACTCCTCCTTGAAGTCCGGCCAAGTCTTGATCTTCTTGACTGCCCTGAGGTCGCCGTGCGCCAGCGCCAGAATGTGCGTGCCGATCGCCAGCGTGTTGTGGCCGCCGTCAAGGATGCCTTCAATCGTTGGATCATCGAACGTCATATAGAAGCGCTTGCGCTCCATCTCTCGGCAGTTGGCCGAGGCAACGAGGATTCCCTTGGTCTTAAAGGGGAAGAGTTCGGGTGTCGTCTCGATTGAATCGATGATATCGGCTGTTATAGGCCCGGTCTTGGCGGTGCGCGGATTGGCTTCCAAATCAGCGGCATCTAGCAGCGGCAACAGGTTGCGCGCACGCACAAATCCAACAAGTCGCTTTACCGGACCGTTGGTCTGAGCGTCTACACTGTCAAAGCGGATAATGAGTTCGTTCGGGTTCATGTTGTCTTCCTATCCAGGAGGACTGGCGCTGAACGGCGTTGGCAATCCTTACCAACGGTGTGAGCGGGCGGGATGACCACTCAACCGCCACCATCCGGTGACAACCCCATCCAGAACCAATCCAAGTTCATGTTCTGCCCACCATCACGGCGAGCCCCTTTTAATTGCCACCGGCTTTCAAGATTAGCAAGCTAAATCGTCCGAATAGACAAACCCAACAGATCGGACCCTACATCCGAAAATAGACTGAATTGTATAAAATATTGCAACTTCAAAGCCCTAATGTCATTTAGCAGCGCGTTACAAGCGCTGTTTTGACAATAGCGATCTGCTGCTCGCCCATAGCGCAGGTCCTCCAAATCGGGTCTGGGGCCAAGGCCCCAGCCCCCGGAGGCATCTGCCCCTCCCCCTCCCTAAACCCACAGGCTTCCCCGCCCCCCCTTCTGCTATGCTCTCGCAAAACAACCCGGGGGAGGACCAGCCATGGCCTATGACGATTACAAGCTGCTCAACATCAGCCGCGACGGGGTGATCATCACCGCCGTCATCAACGCGCCGCCGATCAACATCATCACCCTCGATCTGTTCGGCGAGCTCGCCCGCCTGGCCATCGAGCTTGAGGCCGATCCCGATGCCCGCGTCTGCGTCTTCAAGAGCGCGGATCCTGATTTCTTCTTCGCCCATTTCGACGTCGAAGCCCTCATCGACATCGCCAAAGGCCCCAAAGGCCCGGTCGGAGACGCCACCGCCTATCAGGACATGTGCAACCGCTACCAGTCGATGGACTGCATCTCCATCGCCCAGATCGAGGGCCGCGTCGGCGGCGGCGGCAGCGAGCTGTCCATGTCCTTCGACATGCGCTTCGGCGTCATTGGCAAGACGGTCGTCAACCAGATGGAAGTCCCCATCGGCATCATCCCCGGCGGCACCGGCACCCAGCGCATGCCCCGCCTCATCGGCCGCGCCCGCGCCATGGAGATCATCGTCGGCGGCGTCGACATGGATGCCGAAACCGCCGAGCGCTGGGGCTATCTCAACCGCGCGCTCCCCGCCGACCAGATCGGCGCCCATGTCGATGCGCTCGCCCGCCGCATCGCCAGCTTCCCCCCAGATGCCGTGCGGCTCGGCAAGCAGGTCGTCCATGCCTCGGCCCTGCCATTGGAAGAAGGCCTCAAGGTCGAAGCCGAACACTTCCAGACCCTCATGTTCACCGATGACGCCATGAAGAAGATGACCCGCTTCATGGAACTCGGCGGCCAGACCCGCAAAGGCGAACTCCGCGTCGCCGAATTGAGCGCCGAAGTCGCCAAAGGCTGAGCCCAAAGGTTCGGGGGTTTCGCTGTCCTACACGCCCAAAACCGCGTAAAAGACAATCGAAACCCCCGAAAACCCACCCGCCTTCACAGCGCCCTCAAAAAAGCGCAGCAAAAACAGTCAGGGGGCCTCGCGGCCCCCTAACCTTCCTAACCTTCCAATGTGCTCAGGCGGCCTTGTCCTGCGCCATCAGCCGGATCGGCTGCTTCAGCCCATCCACAACATCCTTGTCGACCTGGACCTCGACCAGCCCCTCGGTGCCCGGCAGCTCGAACATCGAATCGAGCAAGATCGACTCGAGGATCGAGCGCAGCCCGCGCGCCCCGGTCTTCCGCTCGATCGCCCGCTTGGCGATGGCCGACAGCGCATCCTCGGTGAAGGTCAGCTTGACATCCTCCATCTCGAACAGCCGCGCATATTGCCGCGTCAGCGCATTCTTGGGCTCCGTCAAGATCTTGATCAGCGCATCCTCATCCAGATCCTCAAGCGTCGCGATCACCGGCAAGCGCCCGATGAACTCCGGAATCAGGCCAAAACGCAGCAGATCCTCCGGCTCGCACTGCCGCAACAGCTTGCCCACCCGCCGCTCGTCGGGCGCGGCCACATGCGCGCCAAAACCGATCGACTTGCCCTGCAAACGGTCGCCAATGATCCGGTCCAGCCCGGCAAAGGCCCCGCCGCAAATGAACAGGATGTTGGAGGTATCGACCTGCAGAAACTCCTGCTGCGGATGCTTGCGCCCGCCCTGCGGCGGCACACTCGCCGTCGTCCCTTCCATGATCTTCAGCAGCGCCTGCTGCACCCCCTCCCCGGACACGTCACGGGTGATCGAAGGATTGTCGGACTTGCGGGAAATCTTGTCGATTTCATCGATATAGACGATCCCGCGCTGCGCCCGCTCGACATTGTAATCGCTCGCCTGCAACAGCTTCAGGATGATGTTCTCCACATCCTCGCCCACATAACCCGCCTCGGTCAGCGTCGTCGCATCCGCCATGGTGAAGGGCACATCAAGGATGCGCGCCAGCGTCTGCGCCAGCAGCGTCTTGCCGCAACCCGTCGGCCCCACCAGCAGGATGTTCGACTTCGCCAGTTCCACCTCGGCGCCCTTGCCGCCATGGTTCAACCGCTTGTAATGGTTGTGCACCGCCACCGACAGCACCCGCTTGGCGTGCATCTGTCCGATCACATAGTCATCCAGCACATTGCAGATCTCGCGCGGCGTCGGCACATCGCCCGATTTCTTCACCAGCGCCGTCTTGGTTTCCTCGCGGATGATGTCGTTGCAAAGCTCGACGCACTCATCGCAGATGAACACCGTCGGCCCGGCGATGAGCTTGCGCACCTCATGCTGGCTCTTCCCGCAGAAGCTGCAGTAGAGCGTGCTCTTCGAATCACCGCCGCTCAATTTGGTCATGACTTACCTCTCTCGCTCACCGCAAGTGTAGCGCCGCTTGCACCGCCCTCGCAAGGGCAGCGGCGCGGTCGATTGTCACCGGAATGAAAAGAAAGGCGAAAAGCCGGCCTCAGGCCGCCGCCCTCGCCTCATCCTCGGTCGGCAGCGGCCGCTTCTCCACCACCTCGTCCACCAGGCCGAACACCTTGGCTTCATCGGCAGACAGGAACTTGTCCCGCTCCATCGCCCGCTCGATCGTGTCGATGTCCTGGCCCGTGTGCTTCACATAAAGCTCGTTCAGCGTCTGGCGGATCCGCAGGATCTCGCGCGCCTGAATCTCGATGTCGCTGGCCTGACCCTGCGCCCCGCCCGAAGGCTGGTGCACCATGATCCGCGCGTGCTTCAGCGCCACGCGCATCCCCGGCTCGCCCGCGGCCAGCAGGAAGCTGCCCATCGACGCCGCCTGCCCCACACACACCGTCGCCACCTTGGGCCGGATATATTGCATGGTGTCGTAAATCGCCATGCCCGCCGTCACCACCCCGCCCGGCGAGTTGATGTACATGAAGATGTCCTTCTTCGGATTCTCCGACTCGAGGAACAGCAGCTGCGCCACAATGACCGAGGCCATGTGATCCTCGACCTGCCCGGTCACGAACACGATCCGCTCGCGCAGCAGCCGCGAATAGATGTCAAACGACCGCTCGCCGCGATTCGAGGACTCGATCACCATCGGAATCAGGCCAGCGTGGGTGGGGGGAAGCAAATCGTGCATGTCGGTCTCCATTGTCCACGCCAACCTTGGACCTTTGCCCGGCCTTTTCAAGAGGCCCTTTGCAGCAGGTGATGCCGCAGCCCCCGGCTGCGGCATCCACATCCCCTGCTCAGGCCTTCTTGGCCGGCGCCTTCTTCGCCGCCGGCTTCTTGGCAGCAGGCGTCTCGGCCACATCCTCGCTCTTGGCCGCAGCCTTGGCCGCCGGCTTCTTGGCCGCCGCCTTGGCCGGCTTTTCAGCCTCGTCGGCAGGCGCCGCATCCGCCTTCTTCGCAGCGGCCTTCTTCGCCGCCGGCTTCTTCGCGGCCGGCTTGGCCTCACCATGGTCGTGATCATGATCATGTTCGCAGTCCGGCCCATGCACATGAGCCGGCGTCTCATCCTCGTCCTCGATCGCGGCTTCCAGATCGGCCTTGCTCACATGCCGCTCGGTCACCTCCGCCTTCGACACAAGATGGTCCACCACCTTGTCCTCATAAAGCGGCGCGCGCAGCTGGGCGGCAGCCATGCTGTTTTCCTGGAAGAACTTCACCACCTTCTGCTGCTCCGAAGGCGCATAGCGCGCCGCTTCCTGCCCGATCAGCCGGTTCATCTCGCTGGCGCTCACCGTGATGCCCGCCTGCGCACCGATCTCGGAGAGCAGCAGCCCCAACCGCACCCGCCGCTCGGCAATGCGCCGATATTCGTCGCGCTCGCCCTCGATCTCGGCCTTGGCCGCCTCGGGATCGGCCGCGCGCGCGGCTTCCTGCTCCAGCTGCGCCCAGATCTGCTCAAACTCGCCGTTCACCATCGTCTCGGGCACGGCAAAATCATGCCGCGCCGCCAGCGTGTCGAGCAGCTTGCGCTTCAGATGCGTGCGCGTCAGCTGCGCCGTCTCCGCCTCGATCTGGTCCGTCAAAATCTCCTTCAGCGCGTCGAGCGAATCGATTCCGAGCGACTTCGCGAAGTCATCGTCGATCGGCGTCTCCACCGGCGTCTCGACACCCTGCACCACGATGTCGAACGTCGCCGGCTTGCCGGCCAGCGCCTCCGAGCCATAATCGGCCGGAAAATCGACATTGATGGTCAGCGACTGGTTGGCCTTCACACCTACCAGCTGGTCCTCAAAGCCCGGAATCAGCATCCCCGAGCCCAGCCGCACGCGCATGCCCTCGCCCTTGCCGCCTTCAAACGGCGTGCCATCAACCTTGCCCTCAAAGTCGATCACTACCGTGTCGCCGTCCTTGGCCTTGTAGCTCGCCTTGGCGGGTTCCGTCTTCTGCTGCTGGCTCGCCAGCCGCTCCAGCATGTCGCCAATCGCCGTCTCATCTGCCGGCACCACCAGCCGCTCCAGCGTGATGCCCTCGATATCCACCTTCTCGATGGTCGGCAGAATCTCCAGCGCCACCTTCAGCGACAGGTCCTGCCCCTCGGCCATCTCGCCCTCGAGATCGACCTGCGGTTGCACCGCCGGGCGCAGCTGCTTCTCACTCAAAAGCTTCTGCACGCCCTCGTTCACCGCCGCCTGCACCGCCTCGCCGTGCAGGGCCGGCCCATGCATCTTCTTCACCAGATTGGCCGGCACCTTGCCCGGCCGAAAGCCCGGCATGCGGATCTGCTTGGTCACTTCCTTCAGCCGCACCTCGACACGCGCGGCCACATCAGCAGCCGGGATGACCAGCGAAAATTCGCGGCGAAGACCCTCGTTCAGCGTTTCGGCAATCTGCATCCTGTGTCCCGTCTTTTCCAAAAATCGACAAAGCCCTGGCGTCTGCGGCCCCGGCGGTGGTGCGGGCGAAGGGACTCGAACCCCCACGTCTCTCGACACTGGAACCTAAATCCAGCGCGTCTACCAATTCCGCCACGCCCGCATCAGCGTGAAAGGGCGCGTCTATAGCAAGCGCAAGTGCAGGCGCAAGCGTGACGACAAGCAGCCGCCATGGCAAGGGCGAAAGCAGACCCACAAAAAGGCCCGCCCAACATGCCCTCCGACATCGAAATTGCCGCCCGCTACACGCTTGCCCCGATCCAGACCATTGCCGACAAGATCGGCCTGACGCCCGCAGACATTGCCCCCCACGGCCATCACATCGCCAAGCTCGCGCCCACAGCCCCGCTGCCAGCAGCCCAAGGCAAGCTCATCCTCGTCACCGCCATCAACCCCACGCCGGCGGGCGAAGGCAAGACCACCACCACCATCGGGCTTTCGGATGCCCTGCGCGCCATCGGCCGCCGCGCCGTCATCGCGCTGCGCGAGCCCAGCCTCGGCCCGGTCTTCGGCCGCAAGGGCGGCGCCACCGGCGGCGGCCATGCCCAGGTCGGCCCCATGGCGAAGATCAACCTGCATTTCACCGGCGATTTCCACGCCGTTACATCCGCCCACAATCTGCTCGCCGCGATGCTGGACAATGCCGTCCATTTCAACACGCCCATGCCCTCCGGCCACCCCATCGCCCCGCGCACCATCAGCTGGCGCCGCGTGCTGGACATGAACGACCGCGCGCTGCGCCAGATCGTCACCGGGATGGGCAGCACAAACCACCCGCTGCGCGAGACCGGCTTCGACATCACCGTCGCCTCCGAAGTCATGGCCATCCTCTGCCTCGCCAACGACCTCGAAGACCTGCAAGCCCGGCTCGCGCGCATCCGCATCGCGCGCGACACGCAAGGCGCCCCGGTCACCGCTGGCGATCTCGGCGCCGCCGGCGCCATGGCCGCGCTGCTCGTCGAGGCCATGCAGCCCAATCTCGTCCAGAGCCTGCACGGCACGCCCGCTTTCGTCCATGGCGGCCCCTTCGCCAATATCGCGCACGGCTGCAATTCGGTCATCGCCACCCGCGCAGCCCTTGCGCTCGGTGAATTTGCCGTCACCGAAGCCGGCTTCGGCGCCGATCTGGGGGCCGAAAAATTCGCTCATATCAAGTGCCGTTCAGCCGGCCTCGCCCCCGCCGCCGCCGTCCTCGTCGCCACGGTGCGCGCGCTCAAATATCATGGCGGCCAGCCGCTCGCCGATCTCGGCACCCCCGATGAAGCCGCGCTGGCCCGCGGCCTCGACGTGCTCGATCGCCACATCGAAAATCTCCAGTCGCTCGGCCTGCCGGTCGCGGTCGCCCTCAACGCCTTCGCCGGCGACCACGCGAATGAACAACAGGCCGTGCTCGCCCATTGCCAGCGCAAGTTCGCCGTCCCCGCCCATCTCTGCACCCATTGGGCCGATGGCCCCGGCGGCGCCGAAGCGCTGGCCCAGAGCGTCGCCGCGCTCGCCGATGCCAACGCTGACCCGCACAGCCGCTTCACCCCGCTCTACGGCCCCGGCACCGACGCCGAAGAGGCGCTCACCACCATCGCCCGGCGCATCCACCGCGCCGGCAGCGTCATCCTCGCGCCCGCCGCCCGCAAGCAGCTCGCCGCACTCCGCGCCGAAGGGCTGGCGCATCTGCCGGTCTGCCTCGCCAAGACCCCCTACAGCTTCACCGCCGATGAAACGCAGCGCGGCGCCGTCAGCGGTCACAGCCTGCCCATCCGCGAGCTTCGCCTGTCCGCCGGCGCCGGCTTCATCGTGGCGCTCGCCGGCGATATCGCCACCATGCCCGGCCTGCCCCGCGCGCCCTCCGCGCTCGGCATCCATCTCGATGCGCGCGGCGAAATCTCGGGCCTGAGCTAGAGCAGCCAGGCCACCGGCAGCCAGCCGATCAGCGTCAGCACCCAGCGCTGCCACCAGCGCGTAAACGGCTCGCGGTCATGCACCGCCGTGCGCCCATGCCATTGCAGCCGCCCTGACGGCGCCTGCTTCACCTCCCACGCAAAGGCCGGCAGCATGGCCGTCAACCGGTCCTCCAGCAGCCGCGCCATCGCTGGCGATTCGATCAGAAAGCCGATCTCGGTGTTGAGCAGGTAAGAGCGCGGGTCGAAGTTCATCGAGCCGACAAACAGCCGCTCGCCGTCCGCCACAAAGGTCTTGGCATGGAGCGCCGAGGCGCCCGAGCGGAAAAACGCCGTCGACTCGCCCTTGGTCCGCGTCTCGCCGCGCCTCAGCCGGCGCGGCACCAGACCCAGCTCGGCCCGGTCCGCCGCCCGTCCCTTCATCTCCCACAGCCGCACGCCCGCCGCCAGCAGCCGCCGCCGCACCGGCGCATAACCCGCATGCGACACCGCCACATCGTTGGAGCGCAGCGAATTGGTCAAAATCTGCACCGCCACCCCGTCCGCCACCAGCCGCTCGAACAGCGCCACCCCGGCATCGGTCGGCACGAAATAGGCGCTCACCAGCATGAGCCTCGACCTGATCGGCCCCATCGCGTCTTGCAACTGCGGCAGCCACAGCGCCGCCGGGGCCGCCTCACCGCTGATCTTGGCCGGGTCATCGCTGATCATCCGCACCGGCACCCAGTCAAAGTCATCCGCCTCAGGCCACCAGTCGTCCAGGTCCGGCAGCGACACCTCCGGCACACGGCCTGCTCGCCCCACAAGCACCGACACCGGCACCGAGGCCGGGCTTGCCCAATACAGCTCGAAATCATCGTCCACCTCGGCCGCCACCGCGCCCACCCCCAGCACATCGAGATCGGCCGTCAGCGCCGGATGGTCCGCGACGAAATATTCATCGCCGATGTTGCGCCCGCCAATCACCGCCGCCACCCCGTCCACAACCAGGCACTTGTTGTGCATCCGCCGGTTCAGCCGCCCGAAATCCCACAGGAAGTTGAGCCATTTGGGCGAACGCCAGCGAAAGGCATTGAACAGCCGCACCTCGACCCCCGGAAGCGCATCCAGCGCCGCCAGCGCCCCGTCCAGCCCGGCCGTGCCATGGTCATCCAGCAGCAGCCGCACCTCGACCCCGCGCGCCGCCGCCGCCGCCAGCGCCGCCAGCAGCGCCCGCCCGCTCGCATCATCCTTCCAGATATAATATTGAACATCGATGCAGCGCTGCGCTGCCGCCACCAGCCGCAGCCTGAGCGCCAGCGCCTCGCCGCCATCATCCACCAGTCGCACCCCGCTCAGGCCCGGATGATCGGCGGCCAGCGCCGCCAGCCGCGCCATCAGCCCCTCAGCCACCCAGCCGCACCCACACCGGCAGATGGTCCGACGCCCCCCGCGCCAGCGCGCTCACATGCACCCCGGCGTCCGCAATCGGCAGTGCGTGATGCGCAAACACCCGGTCAAGCCGCCCCACGGGCAAGCGCGCCGGAAAGCTCGGTGCCAGCCTCAGCTCGCGCCAGCGCCCGGCCAGCGCCGCCACCGCCGCGCCGCCCGGCCGCCATTCGTTGAAATCCCCCATCACCAGCTCCGGCGGGGCGCCCGGCGCGCGCGCCACCCGCTCGATGATCCGCCGCGCCTGCCGCGCCCGCCACAGCCCCGAGAGGTCAAGATGCGCCCCCACCAGCCGCACCAGCCCGCCGCCCGGCACAAAATCCCCCTCCACGTCCGCCATCACCGCACCGCGCGGCTCCAGCGCCGGCAAGGCGATCCGTGAGGCCCGCGCCAGCCGGGCCACCCCGCGCACCAGCACCGCGTTGCCGTGCCAGCCCATCGCCGCCGGCTGCTCGCCCAGCGCCGCCGGAATCCAGCCCCGCGCGGCCAGCATCGCGCGCGGCAACACCGCGGTGCGCAAGCCGAAGCGCGTGTCGGCCTCCTGCAGCAGCGCCACATCGGCGCCGATCTCGTCCAGCACATCAAGAATCCGCTCGGGCACACAGCGGCCATCCGCGCCCACAGCCTTATGGATATTGTAGCTCGCAACGATGAGCGAGGCGGACACCGGCCCTAGCTCCCCGCCGGCGCCACCACCAGGCAACCGCGCCCAAGGGCGACAAAGCGCGCGCAGCCCGCCCGCGCCGCCTCGCGGCTTGCAAAAGGCCCCAGCTGCAGCCGCACCAGCGACCCGCCGGGCACAAACACCGGGGTCAACCCCTCAAACACCGCGCTGCTGCGGCTCTTGAGCGCGACAAGGTCGGCCTCCGCGCCGGCCTGGGTGCTGAACGCGCCAATCTGCACCCGCCAGGCGCCGTCGCCGGCCAGCGCCATCAGCGACGGCGCATAGGGCGCGCCAATCCCCTGCGGCACCCCAAAGCTGCCGTCAGCGCGCGCGATCGTCGCCGCCCTGGCCCAGCCCGCCGCCCGCGCGTCCGCCCCCAGCCTCGGCACCAGCAGGTCGAGCGAAGCTCGCGCCTCGGCCAGCCCCTGCTCGGCCGCCCGCGCCAGATAGGCATAGGCCAGCGCCAGATCGACCTCGCGGCCATCGCCGTTCCACGCGGCCGTGCCAAACACATATTGCGCGCGCGGCTCGCCCGCGTCCGCCGCCCGCTTCAAAAGCGCCAGCGCCTGCGTCTTCTGCCCCTGCTTGAACAGCATGATGCCCTGGTTCGCCAGCCCCGGCCGATGCCCGCGCGCTGCCGCTGCCTCATACCAGGCCAGCGCCGCCACATCATCCTGCGGCAGCCCGCGGCCCAGCTGATAGGCCTGGCCCAGATTGAACATCGCATCCGCATTGCCGCCATCGGCAAAGGGCCGCCACATCTCCACCGCCGCCGCCCAGTCACCCTGCTGCCACAGCGCCACCCCGCCGCGCACGCTCGGCGCCTCGGCCGGCTGCGCCGCCGCCATCGGCACCGGCGGCGGCGCCTTGCGGCGCTGCGCCGCCGCCGGCGTGCTCAGCAGCGCCAGCGCCAGCAGCAGGCTCAGCCGGACCAAAGCACATCCCCGCCCTTGATCGTGCGCTTGACCAGCCCCGCCACCGGCAGCCCGTCAAAGGGCGTGTTGGCCAGCCCGGCAAAGCGCTCCGGCCCAATCCGCCATGGCGCGCATTCGTCAAATGCCAGCACATCGGCCGGCTCGCCCGCCCTCAAGCTGCCGCCGGCAAGGCCAAACAGCGCCGCCGGCCTTGTGCTCATCGCCGCCAGCAGCGCCGGCAGCGCCATCACGCCGTCGCGCACAAGGCTCAGGCCCAGCGCCAGCAGCGTCTCCGCCCCCGCCATGCCCGGTGCCGCGTCAGCAAAGGGCTGGCGCTTGGCCTCCTGGCTCTGCGGGTCATGGCCCGATGCCACCACCGAAATCGTGCCGTCCGCCAGCGCGTCGACCACCGCCAGCCGGTCCTCCTCGCAGCGCAGCGGCGGCGACAGCCGGGCAAAACTCCGAAACCCGGCCAGCGCCGTCTCGTTGAGCATCCAGTGCGCCGGCGTCACCCCCGCGCTCACCCGCACCCCGCGTGCCTGTGCGGCGCGCACAAGCGCCAGCGCCTCGGCCGTGGTCAGCTGCCGGAAGTGCAGCCGCGCGCCCGTCGCCTCGGCCAGCCGCAGGTCGCGCGTCACCGCCATCGCCTCCGCATAGGCCGGCGCCGAGGCCAGCCCAAGCCGCGTCGCATATTCGCCCTCGCTGGCCACAGCGCCCGCCGTCAGGCTCAGCTCCTCGGCATGGCTCACCACCAGCATGTCAAAGCTCGCCGCATAGGCCATCAGCCGTTGCATCACCTGCGCGCTGGCAATCGCGCCCCGCCCCGTCGCCACACCCACAGCGCCGGCCTCGCGCGCCAGCCCCAGCTCGGCCAGCTCCTCGCCGCGCAGGCCGCGCGTGGCGGCCACCAGCGGATGCACCCAGACATGCGGCTTGCCCACGCCCTTGGCAAAGGCTACCAGCGCCGGCTCGTCCAGCGGCGGGCTCTGGTCGGGCATCAGCACGGCGCGCGTGATCCCGCCCATCTGAAACGCCTGCGCATCGGCCCGGAACACGCCCGCATCCACCAGCCCCGGCGCCACCACCAGCCCGCTGCAATCGATCACATCGGCGTCTGCGGGCGGCGGCGCATCACCCACCCCCACCACCAGCCGTTCGGCCAGCATCACATTGGCCACGCCGTCATGGCCGCTCGCCGGGCAGATCACCCGCCCGCCGGTCAGGCACAGCGGCCGCGGCGCCTTCATGCTGTCGCCTCCGGCCAGTCCGCCACGCCGCGCCGGCTGCGCGTCAACACATCGAGACAGGCCATGCGCACCGCCACCCCCATCTCGACCTGCTCGGTCACCGCCGAGCGGGCAATGTCATCGGCAATCGCGCTCTCAATCTCCACCCCCCGGTTCATCGGCCCGGGGTGCATCACCAGCACATCGTCCTTCGCCCGCGCCAGCCGCGCCTCGGTCAGCCCGTAAAAGCGGAAATACTCGCGCGTCGAGGGCAGGAAGGCGCCCGCCATCCGCTCGGTCTGCAAGCGCAGCATCATCACCACATCCGCGCCCGCCAGCCCGGCGTCCATGTCATCAAAAGGCGTCACCCCCAGCGCCTCGACATGTGGCGGCATCAGCGTCGGCGGCGCCACCGCGCGCACCTCGGCGCCCAATGATGCCAGCAGCTGAAAATTGGAGCGCGCCACCCGGCTGTGCAATATGTCGCCGCAGATCGCCACCCGCAGCCCCTCGATCCGCCCCTTGCGCCGCCGGATTGTCAGCGCATCGAGCAGCGCCTGGGTCGGATGCTCATGCCGCCCGTCCCCCCCGTTCAACACCGGGCACGACAGCTTCTCGGCAATCAACTGCACCGCGCCCGAGCTGCCATGCCGGATCACGATCACATCGGGCCGCATCGCTTCCAGCGTCAGCGCGGTATCGAGCAGCGTCTCGCCCTTCTTCACGCTCGAGCCCTGCACGCCGAGGCTGGTCACATCCGCCCCCAGCCGCTTGCCGGCAATCTCGAAGCTCAGCGCCGTGCGCGTCGACGGCTCGAAAAAGGCGTTGATCTGCGTCATGCCCGATAGCCGATGGTCAGCGCGGCTCGTCGCCCGGTTATAGTCCACCCATTTTTCCGCCTCGCCCAGCAGAAACAGCGCTTCCCAGGGCTTCAATGCCGAAAGCGCCAGCAGGTGCCGGTGCGGAAACGGATGCGCGCCGCCTGCCAGAGCCGGATGCACAGGATGTTCAACACGCGCCATGGCCCCCGTCTAACCCGCAAGTGCGGCCATGGAAAGAGACGCACAAAAAACCGGCGGCTGCATCTCGCAGCCGCCGGCAACCGGGCGCTGAGGGAAGGGGAGCGCGCCCGGCGGGAGCCTCAGCGCCGGTCAGCGAGCTGGACCGAAGTCTCAAGCTGGCTCGATGCCAGCGTGAACTTCTTGCCCGCCTCGTGGCGGTTGCCAGCATCACAGAGCTTCTCGGCCAGCGCCACATTGCGCAGCGCCTTGCCAGCGGCCTTGGGGTCAGCGCCTTCGGCCTGGCTGCGGATCTGCTCGGCCTGCACGGCGCAGCTCTGGGCGGTCGCCGCCTCGGCCGGGCTGAAAGCTGCAAACGGCAGGGTGGCGGTGGCCAGCAGAGCGAAGATGGTGAGGCGATCGATGGAGCTTGTCATGATGTGTTCCTTTCAATTCAGCTTGTCGGTGAAGCTGTTTTAAGTCACACTCAGGATAAGCATAATCCCTATAATCCTGTGTGAGCCATGAAGACCAGCTACACAATCCAGCGCGGCCTCCTCGATGGCATCGAGCCGTTCCTGCGCGTCGCTGCCCGCAAGAGCTTCCGCGCCGCCGCCGATGATCTCGGCGTCTCGCCGTCGGCCGTCAGCCAGTCGGTGCGCGCGCTTGAAGAGCGCATGGGCGTGGCGCTCCTCACCCGCACCACCCGCTCGGTCGGCCTCACCGAAGCCGGGCAGCGCCTGCTCGACGATGCGGCCCCCGCCTTCCAGCGCCTCACCGCCGCCTATGATGCCGCGCGCACCTACGGCGAGCGCCCCGCCGGCCTGCTGCGCATCAACATGCCGCGCGCCACCATGGCGCTGGTCATCGAGCCGATCATCGCCAGCTTCTGCGCCCGATACCCCGAGATCGACCTCGAAATCGCCGGCGAAGACGGTCTCATCGATCTCGCCGAAACCGGGTTCGACGCCGGTATCCGCATCGGCGAGCTGCTCGATGCCGACATGGTCGCCCTGCGCCTCTCAGAGCCATTCCGCTATCTGCTCGTCGCCGCGCCCGATTATCTCGCCCGCAAGGGCCGCCCGGCCAGCCTCGCCGATCTCAAGGCGCATGACTGCATCCGCATGCGCTATCAAAGCGGCACCATCGCCCCCTGGATCTTCAAAAGCGGCAACCGTGAAGTCGAAGCCGTGGTCAGGAACCGCCTGATCACCAACGACCTCAAGACGCTCCACGCCATGGCCGTGCAGGGCCTCGGCATCGCCTTTGTCAGCGAGCCACTGGTTGCCGATCATCTCGCCTCAGCCACGCTCATGCCCGTGCTCGAAGATTATCAGCACAGCAGCCCCGGCCTGTTCCTTCACTATCCGAGCCGCAAGCAGGTCGCGCCCAAGCTGCGCGCCTTCATCGATCATCTGCGCGACGAAATCCGCGCCGGCCGCGTCGGCCAGCTGGTCAGGCCGCGATGACGCAGTTGCGTCCCGCAGATTTCGCCGAATAAAGCCGCTGATCAGCGGTCCCCAGCAGCGCCTCCAGCGTCACCCCGTCATCGGGCCATTGGGCCACGCCCGCCGAAAAGGTCACTTCGCCGTCACCGCTCCGCTGCAAGTCGGCCTTGGTCAAAAGCCGCTGCATCGCCTGCACCCGCGCCGCCACCTTCTCCAGCGTCGAATCCGGGCAGAGCAGCAAAAATTCCTCGCCGCCGATGCGGAACACGGTGCCGCGCGAACAGGCGCCGTCAGCCCCCGTCATGTCCTCCAGGAAGCGCGCGAAATCGCGCAGCACCCGGTCGCCGGCCGCATGGCCATGCACATCATTCCAGCGCTTGAAATGGTCGATATCAAACAGCGCGACCACCACCCGCTGCTGCTCATTGCCCGCCCGCTCGATGCAATGGGCAAAGAGCGAGGGCAGGCTCAGCCGGTTGCGCACCCGCGTCAGCGGGTCGAACTCGGCCGCCTCGCGCAGCTTGGCCTGCATGGCCGTCGAGGTCTCCAGCTGGCGCATGTTGCTCGCCAGCTCGGCCTCCAGCTCGCGGTAGCGCTGCTCCTCGGCGGTCACATCGTTCATCAGCAGCACCGTGCCGATCGGCTCGCGCGTCTGCGCCAGCGGCTTGGGCACGACAATGGCATCGACATCGAAAAACCGGTCGCCGACCATGATCCGCCGCCCCGGCGCGACCCGGAACTGCCCCTCGAACACGCGCAGTACCGGCGCCAGCGGCCCTAGGTCCTGGACACGATGGTCGCGCCCCTCGGCAATCTGTGGAAACACGCCCTGCGCCACCGGATTGGCGGCCACGATCCGCCCGGTGCCATCGACAATCATCGCCGGGTTGCGCAGCTGCGCAAAGATCAGCTCGGACGAGATGTTGACGATATCGAACACCCGGTTCGACACGATCAGCAGCGAAAACAGGATGACCACAAAGACAAAGCTGAACGGCGTCGGGTCAAAGCCGTAAAAACGCACGCCAAAGCCCAGAAATGCGATGTTGGGCACAAAGACCACCGCCATCATCATCGCGGGATAGGCAAAATACAGCCGATATTGCGGGGCAGCGCGCATCACCCCGCGCACCAGCAGCGCAAAGGTCGCGAAGATCAGGCTGTAAAGCAACGCCGTGACCACATGAAACAGCGGACCATGGCCAAACTCCACATAAGCCACGCCGTCAACGCTCACCTTGGGCACAATGCTCGAATAGAACAGCCCATGCCATTCATTGGTCAGCGCGATCGCCGTCACCACCAACGGCGCGCCAACCAGCGCCGCCACCTCGCGCCAGCCAATGCGCCGGTCGAGGCTGAACGAATAGTGATAGATGAACAACCCCCAGGCCACCGGCAACAGCGCAATGCCCAGAAAGGCCAGGCCGGCAAACACCGGCCGGCACGCCAATATCGGCGTCGAAAGCTCCAGCGTCACCGCGCCCAGCCACAGGAACATCGCGACATGCGCCAGCAGAAAATAAGGCTTGCCGAAAAACCGCCGCTGCCGTGCATTGGCGATGCCAACCACCACCACACCAATCATGGTAAACAGCGGCAGCAATGCCAGCCCGGACGGCGGCTGAATTGCAAGACAAGATGAAAAGTTCATCATCTATTAACTATAACGCTCCCAGCGCGTCACTGAATATTTTCAGCACAGGCGTTTCATGCCCTTGTCCTATACTGGACAAAGCCCCGAAACCGGAGTCCCCAAAAGGTAATATGTTGTTGGCTTGGCAGGTGAACCGCGCGCCTGCAGGCAATTGCCTGTTCGCTCAGCGCGCCCTGAAATAGCGGATGACAGACCGCTCCTTCACCTGCGCGCCGTAGATCACGCCCGAGCGGTCCACCCAGATCCCTTCCGCGCTGCTGGTCGCATAGCGGTCCGGCTCCGGCTCGGGGTCGGCAATGAACGCCGTCACCTTGCCGGTGATCGCAGAGCCGATGCGGATGCCGCGTTTCCAGCCCGGGTTGAAGCCATAGCCCACGGGCCGCCGGCTCTCGCTGTCAGCCGAATAGAGCACGTCATTCGCGTCGATATAGATCCCGCTCGGCCGGCCAAACTGCGTCCAGGCGTCGATGAATTCGCCGTCCTGGGTAAAGATCGAAATGCGGTTGTTCCAGCGATCGGCCACAAACAGCCGGCCCTTGCTGTCCATCGCCAGCGCGTGCGGCACCTCAAGCTCGCCGCGCGCCCGCCCCGCCTTGCCAAACTCGCCCAGATAGCGGCCATCGGGCGCAAACTTCACGATCCGCGCAATATTTCGGTAGGGCGTATGCCCATCGGCGACAAAGATCGTGCCTTCCTTCGAAACATAAACCGCATTGGGCTCGGTGAAGGTCGCGGGCGTCGTCCCGGCCACCCCCTTGGTCCCCAGCGTCAGCAACAACTGGCCATCGGGCGAGAATTTGAACACCTGACCGCCCATGCCGCCCGCCACCCGCGCATCGGTCAGCCACACATTGTCCTCATGGTCGATGAAGAAGCCATGCGGAAACACCGTCAGCCCGCCGCCGAAGTTTCTGATGAAATTGCCTTCCCCATCAAATTCCATGATCGGATTGACGCTCGAGCCCGCACAGCTGTTGGCCCCGCAGCGCTCCGCCACCCAGACATGCCCCTTGCTGTCCACCGCCACCGCCGAGGTCGAGCCCATCACCCGCCCGGCCGGCATCCTGAAAAAGCCCGCATCGGCCGCATAGGGATTGGGGTGGCTGTTCGGGGCACTCCGCAGCGGCCCCGGCGGCGGCAGCATCTCCAGCGTATAGGTCACGCGCTGCGCCATCGCCGCGTCACACAGACCGCCACCCAGCGCCGCCAGAGCCAGCGCTGCCACCATCAATGTCTTCATGTCCCCTCCCCGTTCCGGCTGGTCAGTCGCCGGTCTTGTCCGCCGGCTTCTGCGCCTGAAAGGCAATCATCCCCAGCCATGCCGACCGCCGGTCGAGCGGCTTGTCGCCCGCCGGAAAGCCGTTGAACTGCAGCACGAAGGCCAGCACGCTGGCATAGTCCTCGCGGGATAGCGATTGCGGATTGTCCATCGGCATGGTGGTCCGCATCCGGTCATAAAGGTCGCCCACTGACTGGGTGTCATAGTTGGACAGAAACTCGCCGCCCACCAGACCAGGTGCCTCGCCCGTGCCGCCCAGCTGCACCCCGTGGCACTGGCCGCAGCGCTGGGCATAGATTTCCGCCCCCGCCGTCGCCTGCGCCTTGGTATAAACGCCGTCCCACACGTTGCGGCTATATTCCTGCGCCGGCACCGCCGCCGCCGTCAGCGCCGCCACGCCAAGGCCCGCCGCCACAAAGTTCCGCATCACGCTACGCAAGGCCAAGACACACGCTCCTAATTCTGCCGGGGCAAGGCATAGGCCACATATTCGCCCGATGCCGTGCCACCGCTGGTTGCCACCACGATGTACTGGCGCCCATTTGCCATATAGCTCATCGGAGAGCCAGACTGCGGCCCGGGCAACAACACCGCACCCAGTTCCTCGCCGGTCTGCTTGTCATAGGCCCTGAGCATCGCGCCGCGCGGCCGGTCACCGGGGTTGGTCACCTGGTTCTCGCCCGCCACCACCATCGTCTTGGTTACCAGCGTGCCGATCTGATAGGTGATCTGCCCGGTGCGCGGGATGCCGCCCATCGCCTTGATCGCCGGGTGGTTGCGCACATAGTCGGGCGTCTCGCCGTGCGCGATCTGCCACCTGATGTCGCCCTTGTTCACATCAATGGCCGAGATCGTGCCATAGGGCGGCTTCACCAGCGGCAGGCCGTCCACATTCAGCCGCGGTGCGGGCGCCGCATCGCTGCGCTGCCGGTCGGCTGCCGGGGCCGGCGTGTCGGCGCCCGCACCCTCGCCCGGCCCGGTGATCATCCGCACCGGATTGCCGTTCACCCCCACCACATATTCAACGTCGGTCATCTCTTTCGGCCCCGGCAGCAGACCGGTCGCCGAAATGCAGGCCTGGCAGGCATAGACATAGGCCACGCCGGTTTCGGGGTCGAACGAGCCGCCCGGCCAGTTGGTCCCGCCCTGCGCCCAGTTGTTGATCACGCCCAGCTCATTCTCCGTCGACATGACCGGCGGCGTATAGACCGGCCCCAGCTTGAAGCGCTTCACCAGCTCCAGCGCCTTGGCCTTCAGCTCCGGCGTGAAATCAATCAGTTCGGCCTCGGTCACGCCGTTGCGGCTATAGGCGCGGGGCCTGGTCGGGATCGGCTGGGTCGGGCTGTACCATTCGCCCGGCACCTTGCCCTTCTCCACTCGCTGCTCCCTGATCGGCCACACTGGCTCGCCGGTCACCCGGTCAAACACATAGAAAAAGCCCTGCTTCGAAGGCAGGCCCACCACCTTGCGGGCCTGGCCATCGATGGTCACGTCCATCAGCAGCGGTGCCGAGCTGTTGTCCAGATCCCATATCTCATGGTGAATCAGCTGATAATGCCATTTGCGCTGCCCGGTGGTCAGATCGACCGCCACCAGCGAATTGGCAAACAGGTTCGGCCCCGGCCGCTGCCCGCCATAAAAATCAGATGTCGCGGACTCGACCGCCAGATAAGCCAGATTCAGCTCCGGATCGACCGACACCTGCGTCCACACGCCCGCATTGCCAGTCGTCTCGGCCGAGCCCTTCAGCCAGGTCTCATAGCCAAACTCGCCCTTCTTCGGAATGTTGTGGAAGGTCCACAGCCGCTTGCCGGTCCTCACGTCAAAGGCCCTTGTATAGCCCTTGGTGTTGTTCATCGTGCGCGGCGTAAAGCCTTCGCGAAACGCCGCCCCGATGATGATGGTGTTCCCCGAAATCGCCGGCGCCGAATGCAAGCCCGCCTCAAAGCTGTCGAGATCGTCCACCTGCTGGTCAAAGTCCAGCTTCAGGTCGATCATCCCATTCTCGCCAAACTCCAGGTCCGGCCGCCCGGTGTCCGCATCCAGGCTGATCAGCCGATAGCCGATCGTCACATAGAAGATCCGCCGCTTGGTCCCGTCCGTCCAGTAAGAGAGGCCGCGCCCCGACAGCGCGCGCGGGGAAAGCGCCGAGCGCTTGCCCTCGTGCAGCGCCCAGGTCCACAGCACCTCGCCGGTCTGTCCGTTCACCGCCACCACCGCACGCCTAGTGCCGGCCGTCATATAGACCACCCCGTCCACGGCCAGCGGCGTGCCTTCCAGCTTGTATTCCGGCCGCGAGCCAAAGGCATCGGTCTTCAGCCGCCAGGCCACTTCCAGATCCTCGAAATTCTCGCCGTTGATCTGATCGAGCGGCGCATAGCGGCTGCCCGTCAAGTCGCTGTTATAGCTGGTCCAGTTGACGTTCGGCCCCTCGGCCCGTGCCGCCGCTGCCCCCTGCACAAAGCTGTTCGGTGCACTCAGCGCCGGCGCAAAGCTCTGCGCTGAAGCCCCCCCCGCCCCCGCCGCCGCGCCCAGAAAAAGCCCCAGCGCCAGCGCGCGTGTCGAAACACAAGAAATCATCGTCATCAGCTCCCCAAACGGCCTCACGCCATCGCCTTCACATCTGCCAGCGCCTTCTTGATCGAGGCCATCTGCTCATCCGTCAGCTGCGGATAGGGCGTGCGCGCAAACATCTGCGGTCCGCCCATCTCGAGGCTCAGCACATATTTCATCGTCGCATAGGTGTTCGCACCCATGTTCGCCGCGCGGATCGCCCGCTGCGCCGCGCGCAGCTTGGCCAGCTCGCCCTTCCAGTCCCCTCCGGCATGAAAGGCCTTCATCACCGCCGCGCACTTGCCGCTGAACTGGTTGCCATCAGCCAGAATCGTGCCCATGCCATGGTCAAGGGCGGCTTCCAGATTGTTGTTGGTGCCGCAGCGCATGTTGAGCTGCGGCATCGCCGCCAGAAACGCCTGATAGCCCTCCACCGAGCCGCTCGAATCCTTGATGCCCGCCAGATGCGAATAGCCGGCCAGATTCTTCATCAGGTCGATGGTGATCGAAACCTCGCTGGTGCCGGGGATATGATAAAGATTGGTCGGCAGCCCGCAGGCATCCATCAGCCGCTTGTAATAATCGGTCAGCCCGTCGAGCGGCGGCTGGTTGAAATAAAAGGGCGGAATGACCAGCAGCCCGTCCGCGCCATTCTGCTCGGCATGCTGCGCCAGCTCGATCGTCTCCACGATGTTCGCCGTGCCCGGCCCAACGATCACGTTCAGCCCGTTGCGGTTCTTCAGCGCCGTCTCGGCAATGAACTTGCGCTCGGCCACCGAAAAGGAGGCAAATTCCCCCGACGTGCCCAGCACCACCACGCCGTCCGCACCCTGGCTCCTGTGCCACTGCATGATCGCCGCCATCGCGCCGGGGTCAAACATCCCGTTGCGGGTGCACGGCGTCACCGTCGCCACCCAATACATGGTCTTGCGCGGGCTGCCGAGCTTCACCGTCCCCGGCCCGCCATTCGCGACACCCTGTGCCAGCGCGCTGCTGGCCATTGTCCCGCCCGCGGCCAGCGCCGCTGCGCCCGCTGCCAACTCCAACGCTTCCCGACGCGTCACGCCCATTATCAAACTCCCCAAGAATAGCCGTCAGCTTGCCGCTGAACTGAATTGAGATTGCACCAAAACAACAGAGCTGCAAAGCAGCAAAGAAATGCCCATCACCTGCAAGATAGGGGAGGGCCAATCGCCCCTATTCGGCAAAGCCCGTGGCCGCTTCGCCGGCCATGCTGGCGCCCGCCGCCCGGCGCTGGGCGCGCGGCGGCTGCGGCCGCGCCACGCGCGGCAGCCGCGCCTCGATGATCAGCCCGCCGCCTTCGCGGTTGCGCGCCAGCAGCGCGCCGCCGTGCGCGGCCACGATCAGCCGCGCAATCGCCAGCCCCAGCCCCACCCCGCCCGTACTGCGGTTGCGCGACGGCTCGCCGCGATTGAACGGCTTGAACACCTCGTCCAGCTGCGCCTCGCGCAGCCCCGGCCCCCGGTCAAGCACCTGCAACACCGCCATCGGCCCGACCTCGGCACCGGGCACCACCCGCACCTCCGCCGAACCGGCATAGGCGAGCGCATTGTCGATCACATTCTGCAACACCCGCTCGATCGCCACGCCGTTGCCCAGCACCCAGGCCGGCGCCCCGCTCAGCGTCACCGGCTGGCCCATCGCCGCATAATCGGCCACCAGCCGCTCGGCGATCTCGTGCAGGTCCACCGGCCGCCGCTCGCCAATGTCATGGCCTGAGCGGATATAGCCGATGCTCGCCTCCACCATGCCGCGCATCTGGTCGATATCGGCCAAAACGGCGCGGCGCACCGGCTCGGGCGCGCCCTCGATACGAAAGGCAATCCGCGTCAGCGGCGTGCGCAGATCATGGGCAATAGCGCCGATCATCGCCGTGCGCTCGGCCATGGTCTCGCCCAGCCGCGCCTGCATCTTGTTCAGCGCCTCCGCCGCCTGGCGCAGCTCCACCGACCCCTCGATCGGCACCGGCGGCGCCGCATAATCCGCGCCCACCGCCTCCGCCGCCCCGGCAAAACGCCTGATCGGCTTGGTCAGCTGCCGCGCAAACAGAAAGGCAAAGGGCAACACCGCCAGCACCGAGAGCAGAAAGGCCGCCAGCGTGCGCATCTGGAAGCGCGTGATCACCGGCCGCTTGGGCGAGCGCAGCACCCGCCACTGGCCATTCTCCAGCTGCACCGCCGCCACCACCGTATTGTAGAATTGCGCCTCGCCCAGCCGGATCGGAACGCCAGCTTCATTCTCCCGATAGCGGAACGGCCAGTTCGACTGGTCCTGCTTGTAAACCAGCCGCACGCGGTCCACCGGCTCGCCCAGCAGCGCCGCCAGCCTTGACGACAGGCCCGCATTGCTCACCATGTCGCGCTCTGCCACCGGCGGTGCCTCGGCAAGGCTGATCTCCAGCAGCGGGTCGATCCGCTTGGCCCGGAACGCCAGCGGCCGGTCCGCCAGCGCCTCGGCCACATCGCTCATCGAATAGAAAGACAGCCGCGGCATCGGCAGCGCCGAGATCAGCAGGAAATTCACCACCAGGCTCGCCACCAGCGTGAACACCACCAGCAGCAGCGTCTGCGGCAGGATCGGCAGCTGGCGCAGCGCCCTTATCATGCGGCGTCCCTCATGCCGGCTCCGGCGCCAGCGTCATCATATAGCCCTCGTTCCTGACCGTGGTGATGATGTCGTCAGGCGCCAGCTTGCGGCGCAGCCGGCTGATCGTCACGTCAATCGCCCGGTCGAAAATCTCCACCCCCTCGCCGCGCGCCACATCGAGCAGCTGGTCGCGCGAGACGGCCATCTGCGGCTGGTCGAGCAGCGCCACCAGCACGCGAAACTCGGCGTCGGTCAGTTGCGCCTCGCGGCCGTCCTCATGCTGCAGCTGCCGGGTGATCAGGTCGAGCGTCCAGCCGCCAAAACGGCGCAGCGGCGCACTCAGCCCGCGCGCCGCCTCGCGCCGCCGCAACACCGCGCGCACCCGCGCCAGCAGCTCGCGCGGGTTGCAGGGCTTGGCCAGATAATCATCCGCGCCCATCTCCAGCCCGGCAATCCGGTCGAAATCATCGCCCATCGCCGACAGCATGATCACGCTCGGCCCGCCGGTGCCCCATAGACCCGCGCTTCTCAGCCGGCGCAGGATCGACAGCCCGTCCTCGCCGGGCATCATGATATCGAGAATGGCCAGATCGACCGCATGACCGGCCAGCACCGCCTCAAGCTCGAGTTCGTCGCAGGCCGAAAACACCGTCAGCCCATTATCGGCCAGAAAGCCGGCGATCAGCGCCCGCAGTTCGGCATCGTCATCAACCACCACGACGCAGGCGGGCGACGCCCCGGCCGCCAACACACCCTCAGAGCCAGACATCGCCACAGAAAAACCCGACTGCACCATGGCCGGATGCTCCGGTGCCTGCGACCATCTGTCAAGCGCCCCCGCAAGCGGCCGTCTCACGCAGCCGCCGGCTGCGCCTCCTCCTCGGCCGCCGCCCGCACCGATTCGATCATCGACTGACGCAGCAGATAGGCCCGCCGCGCCGCCGGATCGCTGGTCAGCGCCGCCATCTTGGCGCGCCGCAGCCGATGCTCCTCGGCATCGCCCTCGCGGATGAATTCCATGTTGGCGATGGTCTGCGCCTGCACAAATTCGCGCGTCTGCCGGTGGCGCTGCTCATTGAAGTCGCCCAGCAGCTTCTCCATCGGCGCCCCGTCCTTCAAGATCGCCACCAGCTTGGGGCAAAGATTGAAGGCGTCATGAATGCCGCTGTTCATGCCAAAGCCGCCCAGCGGATTGTTGAGATGCGCGGCATCCCCAATGATCGCCACCCGCCCCTCGCGGAAGCTCTTCGCCACCCGCTGGTGCACCCGGTAGATCGTCCGGTGGTGCGTCTCAACCTCGGGCTTGCCGATCAGCCGGCCAAAGACCTCTTCCTTCTTCGCGTCCGAGCGCAGATATTCATCATCATCGCCCTCCTCGGTCGGCACCAGCACCCGCCACAGCGACGGCACGCGCAGCAGCACCAGCCACTCCTCGGGGTCAGAGACGTAATTGACCGGCGCCAGATTCGGCAGATGCGCCTCCAGCGGCTCGCTGGTGGTCAGGCACAAAAACTTCTCGGGATATGTGAACCCTTCGAACTCGACGCCCATCAGCTTGCGCACCACCGAATTGGCCCCGTCCGCGCCGATCAGGAAGTCGGCCTCGATCTCCAATATGTCGACCGGCGTCTCGATGCTGCACACCACCTTGTCGCCCTGCTGCCGATAGCCAAGCATCCGGTGGCTGAACAACACCTCCGCATTCTCCGCCTCCTGCAGCTTCCTCGCCAGCAGCCGCGCCAGATGATATTGCTCGCACTGGATACGGAAGGGAAACTTCGTCGCATCGGCAATCTCGCCGAGGTCGAACGAGAAGAACTCGCCCGTCTTGCGCTCGCGCCAATGATAGACTGGTGCCTTCAGCCCCATGTCGATCAGCGGCTGCGCCATGCCCAGCGTGTCGAGCATCTCCAGCGTCGGCGGGTGAAAGGTCGAGGCGCGCAGATCCTGCGCACAGTCCGGCCCGGCCTCGATCAGCACGACATCAAGCCCGTGCTGCGCAAGGTAATAGGCGGCAATCCCGCCCACCGGCCCGGCGCCCACCACCACAACATTTGTCCGCTTCATCGTGCCATCTCACCCAGGATTTCCGGCAGCACCGCCACAGGGCTGCCCTCATGCCCGTCCTTGCTCGCACCCCTCCCCCCCACACAGTAGCCACGCATCGCACTTTGGCCGCTATGCGGAGACGCCCTCCGCCTGAAAAATCAGCCGCCAAAGCCGCCCGCATTGCAATCGCAGCCTCCCCGCCTATAACCATAGCCACCGCCGCCCCCGACAACAGCCAGAGGCCCGGAGCCATCTCGATCCCCCAACCCATCAGCACCCCGGCTGAAACCGCGCCCATTTCGCCGCCTATCGTCGAGCTGCCAATCAAGACCCATGATCGCGGTTTCTATGATGGTTTCAGCCGCGAAGTGACGATCCCCGCCAAGATCATCGTCACCCTGCTCATTCTCTGGGCGATCTTCTTCCCCGTCCAGGCCGGCCACACGCTCGCTATCGCCAATACCACCCTCATCCGCAGCTTCGCCGGCTGGTATGTCTATCTTGTCGCAGCCCTGATGGCCGCCGCCCTGCTGCTCGCCCTCATCCCCCAGTCCGCCAGCCTGCGCATCGGCGAGCCCGGCACCAAGCCCGATTTCTCCACCGCCTCCTGGTTCGCCATGCTGTTCGGCGCCGGCATCGGCGTCGGCATGCTCACCTATTCGATCGGCGAGCCGATGGCGCATTTCTCCAACAATCCCGACATCATCCGCGGCCTCGTCGCTGCCCGCTCCCCCGAGGCGGTCAAGCCCGCCTATATCTACACCTTCATGCACTGGGGCCTCGCCGCCTGGGCCACCTATGCCATGGTCGGCCTCGCCATCGGCTATGTCGCCTACCGGCGCAACCTGCCGCTCACCGTGCGCTCCAGCCTAGTGCCGCTGTTCGGCCTGCGCATGTCCGGCCCGCTCGGCCATGCCGTCGATATCGTCGCCGTCGTCGCCACGATTCTCGGCGTTGCCGTCACCATGGGCATCGGCGTCGAACAGTTCGTCGCCGGCCTCCACCGTGTCGGCGCCGGCGACTGGCTGCTGGCCGAAAGCGGCCGCGCGTCCACCGCCGGCATCATCGTCTCGCTTGCCGTGCTCGTCGGCGCTTCCACGCTCAGCGCCATGTCGGGTGTGGGGCGCGGCATCAAATGGCTGTCCAACATCAATCTCGCCCTGTCCTTCGCGCTCCTCGCCCTGTTCGCCATTGTCGGCGCCGGCGCTTTCGGCCTTGAGCTGCTGGGGCGCGGCCTCATCGACTATCTGCTGGCCCTGCCCGCCACCGCCCTCACCCTGTTCCGTGATGGCGGCACCCCGATGAGCGCCGCCCTCCAGCAATGGCAGCTCGACTGGTCGGTCTTCTACTGGGCCTGGTGGATCGCCTTTGCCCCCTTCGTCGGCATGTTCATCGCCCGCGTCTCAAAGGGCCGCACCATCCGCGAATATGTGCTCGGCGCCGTCTTCGCGCCGGCGCTGATGTGCTTCGTCTGGATGACACTCGCCGGCGGCACCGCCATCGACCTCGAACTGAGCGGCGCTGCCGGCGGCAGCATCATCGCCGCCGCCATCCCCGATCAGCTCTACGCCACCCTCGCTGTCCTGCTCACGCCCGCCACCGCCCAGATCGTCTCGGCCTTCGTCGTGCTGTTGCTCCTCACCTATCTCGTCACCTCGGTCGACAGCGCCATCCTCATCATCAACACCATCAACGGCGCCGGCGACGACACGGCAAAGCGCCACCGGCACATCCTCTTCTGGGGGCAGCACTCGCCCTCATCGTCGGCGGCATGCTGGCCCTGGGCGGCATCGAGGCGATCCGCATCACCATGATCATCGGCGCCCTGCCCTTCTCCTTCGTCGTCGCCGTGATGCTCGTCAGCATCACCAAGGCCATCGCCTTCGACATTCGCCGCAAACGCCACGACGTGCCAACCACCGCCGCCGCCTGCGAAAAGCTGCAAGCCGCGGAATAACCAACTCTCTGCTTTCAAACAGAGATTTAGCATTTCCGCCCGAATTTCGATGCGCAAGGTCTCAAATAAACACTCCTGATCTCGAAAATAATCACAAATAATCAAAATAAAATTCCTGAAACTCCTATAAGAATGACATTGAACATTATCGGCTCAACTTTAAAAATATTTTATCGTTGTATCATGGCAACACTCAAATCATCATTCACGAATTTTTCCATATAGCCGGTGGATTTGCTCATTCCTTGTTGATATACGATTGACGAATCGCGCAGATGTTCTGCGCATCCAGAGTTCGATCCGCCCGGATGCTGATTTGCATCCCGCGCAATTCGCGCGCGCTTCGAAAACCGCGACAATCACAGGGGTTCTTGATCAATGAAGCTTTCCATCGCCGGCACATCGCTGGGTGCACTCGCCGTCGCCATTGCCGCCCCCGCGCAGGGGCAGACACCCGCCACCCCGCCGGCCCCGCGTGAAGGCGGCGTACAGACCATCGTCGTCACCGCCCAGCGCCGCAGCGAAGATCTTCAGGATGTCCCCGTCTCGGTGCAGGCGCTGGGCGAGAAAGATCTCGAACAGCTCAACATCAACACCTTCGAGGATTATCTCGAACAGCTCCCCAGCGTCACCGCCGGCGGCGGCGGCCCGGGGCAGAACACCATCTACATCCGCGGCCTCGCCTCCACCACGCCCAACCTCACCACCGCCGGCGTCGCCGGTCTCGCCCCCAATGTCGCCCTCTATCTCGATGAACAGCCGCTCGCCCAGCCGGGCCGCAACCTTGATGTCTATGCCGCCGATCTCGAGCGGATCGAGGTCCTGTCCGGCCCGCAGGGCACCCTGTTCGGCGCCAGCTCGCAAGCCGGCGTCGTCCGCCTCATCACCAACAAGCCGAAGCTCAATGGCATCGCCGCCAGCGGCAGCGCCGGCGTCGCCTTCACCAAGAGCGGCGAGCCGAGCTACACGGTCGAAGCCATGCTCAACGTGCCGGTGACCAACAATTTCGCCCTGCGCGGGGTTGTCTATCTCGATGAACGTGGCGGCTATATCGACAATGTGCGCGGCACCCGAGACGCCAGCGAGAGCGGCCGCTTCCGCCCCGCCGGCACCGTGCGCGCCAACGGCGTGCCGGTCAGCGCCAACCGTCAGGGCTTTCAGGCCGGCGCCGACCTGTCGGGCGTCAACTTCCTCACCGCCGACAATCAGGGCCGTGTTCAGGACGATTTCAACGACACCCGCTATGCCGGCTTCCGCGCCAGCGCGCTGTGGGAAGTCTCGCCCGACTGGACCATCAACGTCTCCCACAGCCGCCAGAACATCGAGAGCGACGGCGTCTTCTTCGCCGATCCCGAGCTTGACGGGCTCGACGACCTCCAGATCCAGCGCTTCCAGGATGACCGGATCGAGGACAGCTTCTCCAACACCGCCTGGACCGTCGAAGGCCGCCTCGGCCTGCTCGATATCGTCTATTCCGGCGCCTACACCGACCGCAAGACCGAGCAGCAGGTCGATTATTCCGACTATCTCTTCGTCGGCCAATATCTGCCCTATTATATCTGCGACACGGCGGTCGCCTATCCGAGCTATGCCACCCCCATCTCGGACCCGACCTGCCAGGCCCCCAATCTCAACGTCAGCTCGCGCACCAAAACGAGCGTGTTCACCCAGGAATTCCGGGTCAACACCCCCGAAGAAGCCCCCATCCGCCTCAACCTGGGCGGCTTCTACAGCCGGCTCGTGCTCGAAGAGCTTAATGATTTCAACTACACCGGCTCGCCCTTCGTGCGCGGCGCCGACGGCGTGACAACCGGCTTCCTGCCCAATTATCCGCTGACAAACCTGAGCGCGCCCCCCGGCGCCACCGGCAACGCCACCGACGGCTATTTCTCGGAAGCAGGCCCCTTTCCCACCGGCAGCAGCTTCCGCAACGACATCCGCCGCACCGACCGGCAAATCGGCCTGTTCGGCGAGGCCTCCGTCGATGTCGTGCCCGATCTGCTCACCATCACCGCGGGCGCGCGCTATTATGACGTCGAGGTCGATCTCGAAGGCAGCGCCAATTCCACCTTCTTCAACCTCAATTCGGCGATCTTCGGCCCCAATGCAGGTGCAGCACCCGGCACCGGCGTCGATGCCCAGCTTGGCGGCACCAACATCAGCGCCCAGTTCGCTCCAGACAACACCGTCGGCGCGCCCGACAAGGCGAAAACCAGCGGTGTCATCTTCAAGGGCACAGTCACCCTCACCCCAAGCGACAATGTCCTGCTTTACGCCACCTATTCCGAAGGCTTCCGCCCCGGCCTGCTCAATCGCCCCGGCGGCGCTCAAGGCCCCGGCGGTTTTACCGTGCCCTTCGCACTCGACACCGATGAGGTGAAAAATTACGAGTTCGGCTGGAAGACCGACATCTTCGACCGGCAGCTCCGCCTCAACGGCAGCGCTTTCTACGTCGACATCAGCCGCCTCCAGACCACCATCTTCGATCCCAGCATCAGCAACCTGTTCTTCTCGGACAATGCGGCCAATGCCGAAATCCTCGGCATTGAGGGTGATTTCATCTTCGCCCCCTATGCAGTGCCCGGCCTCACCATCGCCGGCGCCGTCTCCTTCCTCGATACGAAAATCACCGAGGTGCTCACCCCCACCGATGATGTGATCGTCGGCTCCGATCTCGCCTTCGCACCCGCCTTCCAGGGCAATCTGCGCGTCCGCTATGAATGGTCGCTCAGCCGCGACATGGATGCGCACATCATGCCGCAGGTGTCGCACTCATCCTCGAAGTTCACCGACATCATCGAGATCAACAAGCTGCAACTGAACAGCTACACGATCGCCAACATCTCGGCCGGAATCTCGACAAGCACGTGGCGGCTCGAGGCCTATGCCGACAATGTCTTCGACACCCGGGCCGAAATCTCGGGCAATTTCATCTTCGACCGCGCCCGTATCGTCACCAACCGGCCGCTCACGGTCGGCCTGCGCGCCGGCTTCAATTTCTGAGCCCGCTTGCATCCGGCACAGACAGGCCCGACCAAGGCCCGTCTGTGCCAAGGACGCAAACCCGCATGACCCCTGATCCCCTCGAAGCCGCGCGCGCCGCCCTCAAGGCCAGTGACTTCACCCGCGGCCTCGCGCTCGCCGAAGCCCGCCTCGCCGAAGCCCCCGAAGACAGCGAATCGCTCTACATCGCCGCCGTCGCCGCCCGCTATCTCGCCCGCCACGCAGAGGCAGCCGCCTTCCTCGCCCGGCTCCACGCCGCCCAGCCCGAATATGGCCGCGCCTGGCAGGAGGAAGGCCATCTCGCAACAGCCCTCGGCCAGCCCGACAAGGCCATCGCCGCCTATGCCCGCGCCGTGCGCTTCAACCCCGCGCTCAGCGCCAGCTGGCGCGAACTCGCCCGCCTCCAGCAAGCCGCTGGCCGCCTGCCCGAGGCGCAGGCCGCCTTATCCCAGCTCCAGCGCCTCCAGTCGCTGCCGCCCGAGCTGCTCGCCGTCACCAACCATCTCCACGAAGGCCGCATCGCGCGTGCCGAGGCCATCTGCCGCCGCTATCTCAAGGCCCACCCCAAAGACGTCGAGGCCATGCGCCTGCTGGCCAAGATCGGCCAGGACCTCGGCATCCTCGACGATGCCGATTTCCTGCTCGAAAGCGCCGTCGCCTTCGCCCCCGACAATATCCAGCTCCGCCTCGACTATATCGACGTGCTGCGCCGCCGCCAGAAGTTCGAAGCCGCCCATAAGGAAGCCGAGGCGCTGCTCGCCCGCGACCCCGAAAATCCGCTGTTCCAGTCCCGCCTCGCCATCGAGAGTATGCAGACCGGCGATTATGACCGCGCCTTCGCCCTGTTCGACGCCGTCCTCGCCAAACTGCCTTCCGACAGCGCCACGCTGACCAGCAAGGGCCACGCCCTCAAGACCATCGGCAACCAGCCAGACGCCGTCACTGCCTATCAAGCCGCCACCAAGGCCCGCCCCGATCACGGGGACGCCTGGTATGCCCTCGCCAACCTCAAGACCTACCGCTTCGAGGCACAAGAGATCGCCGCCATGCAGGTCCAGCTCGCCCGGCCGGATCTTGCCTTCATGGACCGTGTCCACCTCGCCTTCGCGCTCGCCAAGGCGCTCGAAGACGAAGGCGATTACGAAGCCAGCTTCCACCATTATGATGAAGGCAACCGCCTCAAGCGCACCCAGACCCGCTACCGCGCCGAGGCGATGAGCGCCGAAATGACCGCCCAGCGCACCCATTGCACCGCCGATCTCTTCGCCCGCAACGCCGGCCATGGCTACCCCGCCCCAGACCCCATCTTCATCCTCGGCCTGCCCCGCGCCGGCTCCACACTCCTCGAACAGATCCTCGCCAGCCACTCGCAGATCGACGGCACCCTCGAGCTGCCCAACATCCTGGCGCTGGCCCACCGCCTGCGCGGCCGCACGCCCGGCGCCAGCCAATATCCGCAGTGCCTCCAGGAACTTACCGCAGACCAGCTCGCCCGCTTCGGCGAAGATTTCATCGCCGAAACCCGCATCCACCGTGGCAAGGCCCCCTATTTCATCGACAAGATGCCCAACAACTTCCGCCACATCGGCCTCATCCAGCTGATCCTGCCCAATGCCAAGATCATCGATGCCCGACGCGCGCCCATGGATTGCTGCTTCTCCGGCTTCAAGCAGCTCTTCGCCGAAGGCCAGGAGTTCACCTACGGCCTCACCGAAATCGGCCGCTACTATGCCGATTACGTCGCGCTCATGGACCATTGGCAGACAGTGCTGCCCGGCCGCGTCCTGCAGGTAAACCATGAAGACGTGCTCGAAGACCTTGAAGGCCAGACGCGCCGCATGCTCGATTATCTCGGCCTCCCCTTCGAGCCGGCCTGCCTCGATTTCCACAAGACCGCGCGCGCCGTGCGCACCGCCAGCTCCGAACAGGTCCGCCGCCCGCTGAACCGCGACGGCCAGAACGCCTGGCGCCCCTATGAGCCCTGGCTGGACGATCTCAAGACCGCACTCGGCCCGCTATATCTCGCCGATAACATGGGCTAACACAGGCCCATGCCAAGCCCCCGCTCCGCCCTGCCCTTCGCCCTGCTGCTCACAGCCACAGCCGCCCACGCCGCGCCCGAAACCGAGCTTGCCGACCTGCTCAAGGTGCTGCCCGGCCATTATGCCGGCATGGCCCCCAAGGCGTTCAAGCCCGACGGCACGATGGAGCGGCTGGTCCACAGCTTCACCCCCATCACCGCGCCGCAGTTCGGCCAGACCGTCTTCTACTACCAGATCAGCAAGGAAGGCCGCATCCAGCAAGCCAAGATCTTCGTCTTCGACACCAGCCCCGCGCGCCCCGCCAACACCATGCGCGCCTTCATCCTCGACACCGCAACCCTCACAAAACCCCTGAGCGACGACCCCGCCCGCATCAAGGCGCTCGATCCCGCCAGCCTCATGACCTTCCCCAGCACCTGCGACTTCACCTGGACCCGCACCGAGACCGGCTTCGAAGGCAAAAGCGGTCCTGACTGCGCCTACCCCAGCCGCGCCTTCAACCAGACCATCACTCCCAGCATGACCTACCGCATCCACCCGGACCGGTTCGAGATGAGCGAAACCCTGACCGGCGAAGACGGCCGCGCCATCGTCAGCACCGGCGGCCTCCTCACCGCCAGCCGCCAATAACCCTCACCAGCGGATCAGCCCCGGCACCAGCAGCCGCCCGGCCAGCGTCGAAATCCCGACCGCCAGCCCATACCAGGTGCCGATATACATCACCGAATCCACCGGGCAGTGCAGCGAATAGACCAGCACGCCAAGGCTGCCCGCCGCCAGCCCCACCAGCGTCCCCGCCCGCCCCGGCGTCACCGGCGCGCCGCGCCGCAGATGCGCGACCATCACCGCGCCAAAGCCCATCGCTGCGCAAAGGCTGACGCCCATGCACAGCACCGCCGAAGGCTGAAACATTGCCGCCCGCGCCGCTGCCGGGTCGAGCGCCGCCATCAGCAGGGCCGTGGCCGGCACCAGCGCCGCCATCGCCAGCGCGCCTTGCCAGGCCCGCGATTGCCACCCCACGCCGGGCCGCGCCGTCTCCAGCGCCGCCAGCCCGGTCACACCCGCCAGCACCACCAGCATCAGGCTGCGCAGCAGAAAGATCATTGTCGGCGCGCCTGCCATCAGGTCATCGCGCGGCCCCAGCCCCAGCGCCACCGCCGCCATGCCCGCCACCAGCCCAAGCCCCAGCATCGCCAGCGCCGGCCCGCGCCCCAGCGGCGTCACCGGCGTCCGCTCGGCCGCGAGCTGGTCCAGAAAATCATCCTGCAATTTCGCCATCGCCCGTTCCTAATCCAGCTCTTCCACCATCGCCGCCATCCGCTTGATGCCGCGATGCACATTCACCTTCACCAGCGCTTCCGACTGGCCCAGCCTGGCCGCTGCCTCGGCCACCGAAAGCCCCTCGATCCGCACCACCCGCACCGCCGCCGCCTGCGCCGCAGGCAGCCGCGCCAGAAGCTTGTCACAGCCAAAGCGCGCGATCACCGCCGCCTCGTCCGATTCCACGCCAAAACTGTCCAGTAATTCGGCCTCCGGCCGCACATAGCCGCGCCGCAGATGATCCACCCAGCGGTAGCGCGCAATCGCCAGCAGCCAGGGCAGAAACGGCCGCGCCGGGTCCCAGCTCGAAAGCTTGCGGTGCACCGACATCAGCGTCTCCTGCACCAGATCATCCACCACGCTGTCGGCGATCTTGTGGTGCAAAAAGCGCCTGAGCAGCGGCACGCACAGCCCCAGCGCCTGCCGATAGGCGGTCTTGTCGCCGCCCTGCGCGGCCGCCATCAGCCGCCTCAGCGTCGCTTCATCGGCCTTTATGGGCATCGGTCCTGAACATCGCTGACATCGTCCGGGATGCGCGCCTGCCGGGGCAAAGGTTACAGCGCACCATCAATCCCCAGCCGCGCTCCGCCGGGCGAAATCGACCAGCGCCGCCCGCCACCCAGGCCAGACAATCCGACCGCGACGACATGCTGACGAGGCAGAGGCTGGGAATCGTCCGGAAAAGCGAGCAATTATGACCGTTTTGGTGTACGAACTTTCTGCCACCACGCGCAAACCGACTATCATGCCAACCACTGGCATCCACAGTGTATCCGTCCGGGTCCACCATATCGCCGTTGATCCTGAATGCCTCCGGACATCTCGAAGAAGGCGCCAATGCGCAGACTGGCCATATTTTCCGCCATGCTCCTGGCCAGTCCAGGCTCGGCCTGCATGGTTCTGCCAAGCGGCGCTGCGTTCATGCAAACGGATGTCGGCAATCAGCCTGAGATACAGGCGGCCAGCGAACAGGCGCAGGTTGCCCTGCGCATTCAGGAAGCCACCGAGGAAGTCGTCAGCCACACGGGGATCAAGGCCAATTTCTCGGTTTCGCCATCAGATGTCACAAACGCGCTGGCAAACATCGACAAGCAGGGAAACAGGGTCCTTCTCTACAATCCATCCTACATGGCCAGGGCTTATGGCCAGATCTGCAAGGACTGGGGCATCATGGGCATCATCGCCCATGAGATCGGACATCACCTTCAGGGGCATATCCTCAAGCGCGACGCCGCAGACTTCGCCAATTTCGAACTGGAAGCCGATGATTTCGCGGGCTTTGTCATGTACCGCATGGGCGCCACACTTGAAGAGGCGCAAAGATCGACGAAACAACTCGTTGCCGAGCGCGGGTCGACGTCTCATCCTGGCAAGGCACAACGATTGAAGGCCCTCGAAACAGGCTGGCTGCGCGCGCGTGCCATCACAGCCCACGAACATCTCGCCAGCGAACAACGCCAAATGAGATCGCCGGCCGCGCCGCCGGACCCTTCGCCCTGACCACTCCACGCCGCCGAAAGCCGCCCGGCGCAAACCCCGCCTGTCCCCCTTTCGGGGGAATTGCCATCGCCGCAAGACCCCCCGAAACTCAGCCGAAATCCGCCCGTTCAAGGCGGCAAAAGCCAAGTCCGTGAGGGAGTGATGCGCTGGCATGTCCGCATGTGCCGATCCCCGTTATGACGATTGCAACTTGACACCGCGCGCCCGTGCGTCCGACCCTCCGCGATCAATATCGGGGAGGGTCGCCATGTCCGCATTGCCCGTCGTGCTCAAGGCGCTGTGCGAGGGGCTGGACCGGGCGCAGGACATCGATACCAGCCTCGACGTCCTGAACGAGGTCGTCCACCACCTCGGCTGGACCCGGCTCGTCTATGGCTGGAAATCGCCCGGCCAGGGCGCCGATGCGCTGCCGGTCCCGGTGCTCACCCGCGACTTTCCGCAAAACTGGGACAGGAACTGGTCGAAGCACAGCCCCCATGATCCCTATTTCGAAGCCGCCTTCCTGTCGCGCGAGCCGGTCTACTGGTCCGACATCCAGGCCTATCAGCACGATCTCGATGACCAGCAGCGGGACTGTCTCCATTACATCGAAGACCTCGGCCTTGTTGACGGCCTCACCGTGCCCGTCGCCGTGCCGGGCCGCCGGTTCGCCTTTGTGACCGCGCTCGGTTTCAAGGGACAGGCCGCATCATCGGCAGATGGCTGTCAGGTCGAGATGATGAAGCTGGTCGCGCATTTCTTCGACAATCACATGATCGGCCTCACCGCCAGCGCCAAGGGCGCCGAAATCAAGGGCATCGGCATCGCGCTCAGCCGGAGAGAGCGCGAATGCCTGCTCTGGACGGCCCAGGGAAAGACCGTCGACGAGGTGGCAACGATCATGGGCGTCTCGCCCGAAACGGCCCGCGTCTATGTCAAAAGGGTCATCATCAAGATGAATGCGTCCAACAAGACCCATGCGGTCGCCAAGGCCATCCACATGGGCCTGGTGACCATGAACTGACTCCAGCCATCACGCCAAGATAAGGCGAATTGCCGGCGTTTTCAAACGAGAGGATCCCATGGAACACCCCTTCCCGGTCCGAGACAGGCAGCTCGAATATTACACCCTGTTCGATCAGCGGATGCGGCGGCGACTGGTCGCCAGCATCACCGATGATCTGATCGCCGAACACCGGCGCAAGCCGCTCGGCCAGCATTCCGATGCGCTCGAACGGCTGCTCAACTATTTCCGTCGCGGCGGGCTGGCCAACAAGATCGGCATCCTGCGCGTGTCCGGTCAGGACGGCCCCTATCGCCTCATCCGCTTCGCCGGCGCGCGTGGCCAGATGAGCCAGATCATCGACGGCCCACAGGCCATGTCGCTGGCCGAGGCCTATCATGCCGCCTTCCTGCAGCGCATCGAAGACCTGCGCGCCAGCCTGAGAGGAGACAATCAGTGACACTCACCGGCTATGCGCATCCCCTCAACGCCGTCACCGGCGGCAGCATCGACTTCATGCTCCACGACGATCAGCATGGCGAGGCGGTCGTCGATCTTGTCCGCCTGCTCCACGGCGACGAAAATCCGCTGGGGCCGGGACTTGTCGAGCGGACGGTCGCTGCCGGCCTCCCCCCCAAAACCCGCGTCGGACCACAGCAGACGGCAAAGGGCAGCCATGCCTATGTAGCCGCGCCAGCCGGCCTGCTCACCACCGACGGGCTCGACCGCGCGACCGTGGTGGCCTTCATCCGGCCCAGCATCGTGGGCGGCATCGAACAGACCATCCTCGGCAATCTCGATCCGCAGCAAAGCGCCGGCTTCTCGCTCTCCGTCTCGCCAGACGGCACGCTGACCCTGCTCATCGTCGATGGCGCCGAGCGGGTCGAACTTTCGCTTGGCAAACGGCTGGCGCCGCAATGCTGGTATCTCGTCGCCGCCAGCTGGGACCGGTCGGCCAACAAGCTGAGGCTGACGCAGAAAGGCCTCCTCAACCGCTGGAACAGCCTCGTCGGCACCGCGCCCGGCTACGACCTTGACGACAGCACCGAACGCACGGTCGCCAGCCTGCCCCCGGTCCGCGGCGCCTGCTTCGCCGTCGCCGCCAGCCGAGATGCCGATGGCCGCGTGGCCCGGCTTTACAACGGCAAGATCGACCGCCACGGCATTCTCACCAGCTTTGCCGATCCGGCCCTGCTGGCCGAAATCGCCACCGGCGCGGTTCCGCCCGCAGACTCGCTGCTGGCCTGGTGGGACACCACACACGGATACACCGATCGCGGCATCGGCGACGAGATCCATGACATCGGCCCCCACGGTCTTCACGCCAGCGGCGTCCATCGCCCGATCCGGGCGATGACCGGCTGGAACTGGGATGGCCGCAACGACAGCTTCCGCCTCGCCCCCGATCAATATGGCGGCATCGCCTTCCACGACGATGCGCTCATCGATTGCGGTTGGACGCCCAACCTCACGCTCACCCTGCCCGAAGACCTGCCCAGCGGCGTCTATGCCCTGCGCGTGCGCAAGGATGGCCGGGAAGACCGGGTGCCCTTCTTCGTCCGGCCACGCACGCCGCGCGCCAGAATTGCGGTGCTGATGCCCACCTTCACCTATCTCGCCTATGCAAATGAGCATCTGGCCTTCGAAGCGCCCATCGCCCAGGCGATCTGCGCCAACACGCCCGTCGTCACCCACGACGATCTCGAATGGAAGGCAGAGGAAACATGGGGCCTGTCCACCTATGACGTCCATTCCGACTATGCCGGCGTCTGCTATTCCTCATGGCGGCGGCCGATCCAGAACATGCGCCCCAACTACCGGCTGCCAGCCGTCGGCGTGCCCTGGGCCTTTCCCGCCGACCTGTCGCTGATCTGGTGGCTGGAGACCAAGGGTTTCGAGGTCGATGTCATCACCGATCATGACCTCGATGCCGGCGGCCTTGATCTGCTCAAGCCCTACCGCGCGCTGCTCACCGGCTCGCATCCCGAATATTACTCGCTCGCCATGCTCGACGCCGTCGAGGATTTCGTCGCCGAGGGTGGTCGGCTGGCCTATCTCGGCGGCAACGGCTTCTACTGGGTCACCGAAACCCGCGACGACGAGCCATGGTGCATCGAGGTGCGCAAGCTCGATACCGGGTCACGCGCCTGGCAGGCCGCACCCGGCGAAGGCTATCTGGCCACCACCGGCGACAAGTCCGGGGTCTGGCGGGCGCGCGGCCGCGCCCCGCAAAAGCTCGCCGCCCTCGGCTTCACCGCCGAAGGCATGGATGAAAGCCAGCCGTTCGAACGGCTCTCCGACTCCTTCGCGCCCGCCGCCCGCTGGATCTTCGAAGGCATCGGCACCCATGAACTGATCGGCGATTTCGGGCTCGGGCTGGGCGGCGCGGCCGGCATCGAGATCGACCGGTACGAGCTCACACTCGGCACGCCACCGCACACCATGTTGCTGGCCTCCTCCTTCAACCATTCCGACAATTACCCGCTGGTCTCCGAAGAGATCGGCTACGCCTTCCCCGGGCGCGGCGGCACACAGGACCCACAGGTACGCGCCGACATGGCCTATTACACCTCGGCCGGCGGCGGCGCCGTCTTCGCCGCCGGCTCCATCGCCTGGAGCCAGGCCCTGCCGATCAACGGGGGCGACAACAATGTCGGCCGCATCCTCGAAAATGTCCTCAAAGGCTTCGTCGAACAGGACCAGCTCCCGCCATCCGGCTGACAGCCCAGCGCCATCAGCCCTTGGGGCCGAGCGTCTTCACCATGTGCAGGAAGCTCCTGGTCGCGATCCGCTCCAGCGCCGGCATCCGGCCGCGGAACGGCTTCTCATACCCGGCGAACACCGTCAGCCCCTCCATCGATGCCGAGATGAACAGCGAAAGATCCTTGCGCGCCTGCAGCGGCAAGGCCGGGTTGATCATCGCGATCAGCAGTTCAAGCGACACCCGGGCGCGGTCATAAAGCTCCTGCAGCCGCTCATTCACAAAGCCATCATGGTTCGAAAGCGCCCAGAGCTCGGGAAAGATGCGCGTGGTCTTCTTGGTGCCGATGTCCTCCATGATCAGCACGCAGATCTTTTCCAGCCGCGCCTCCGGCGACAGCGATACATCGGCCACGATCAGCCCAAACTCCGCCTCATAGCTCGAAATGATGGCCTCCAGCAGGTCGCGCACCAGCGCGTCCTTGGTCGGAAAATAATAGCTGAGATTGCCGGGGCGAAGGCCGCAGCGCGCCGCGATCCGGCGCATGGTCAGCGCCCGGTAGCCCTCCTCGATCAGAATATCGAGCGCCGCCCGCAAAATCCGCTCATGGCCCGCCTTGCCGCGCGCATAGCCGCCCTCGCGCTCGGGCACGGTGAAGTCGGGAACGGCCGGAACATCAGGCGAAGGATCAAGCTTCATCGGTCAAATAGCAGCCGCGCGCCCCGACGTGTCAATCGGCCGGAACAAGGCGCTTGACAAAGTTTGGACATATGACCGACATTCCCGGCGGTCAAGGGAGGACGATCATGGTGCCGAGGATCGGATGTCTGGTGCTGGCACTGGCAATCGCCGCCGCGCCGGCCATGGCCCAAACTCCGCCCTCCCAAACGCCCGCCCCCCTTCCCGAAGAGCCGCTGTCCACAGTTCTCACCCTCCCCCCGGTCTATCCCGCCAGCTGGGTGCTGGTGCATGATTTCCATTTCAACGCGCTGGTCGACGGCCGGGTGGCAATCATCGACACGCAGGATCCCGTCCGCCCGCTCAAGGGTCTCGTCCGCGCCGCGCAAATGGCCAATATGCTGCACGCCCCGGCCCGGCGCGAAATCTACACCGCCGAAACCTTCTATTCACGCCTGACGCGCGGCGAGCGCACCGATGCGATCACCATCTGGGATACGGCCACGCTCCAGCCAAAGGGCGAGATCGTGCTGCCCGGCGGCAAGCGCCAGCAATCGGTCACCTACACCGGCACCTTCCAGTTCACCAACAATGACCGCTGGGCGCTGGTGGCAAACTTCACCCCCGCCCAGTCGGTCACCGTCGTCGATCTCGATGCCCGCACGGTGCTGGGTGACATCGACCTGCCGGGCTGCGCCCATATCTATCCCACCGGGCCACGCGGCTTCTCCAGCTTCTGCTCCGACGGCTCGCTGATCTCCATCCAGCTGGACGACAAGGGCGCGGTCGCCGCCTCGACCATCATCCCGGATGCGCATGACACCGACAGCCAGCCGCTGTTCGCCATGCCGGCCATGGTCGGCACGACGGCCTGGTTCGTCTCCTACCACGGCCAGCTCATGGCCCTTGATCTCGCCGGCCCAGTCGCCCGCCGACTGCCCGCCAAAGCCAGCACGGGCACCGCCCCGGGCGGCGCGCCCGAATGGCGCCCCGGCGGCTGGCAGGTCATCGCCAGCGATACAGCCGGCCTGCTCTATGTGCTGATGAACCCTGCCGGCCGCGAAGGCAGCCACAAGGATGGCGGCACGGAGGTCTGGGTCATCGATCCCGTCGCCGACAAGCGGCTGCGGCGCATCGATCTCGGCAGCGTTGCCGGGTCGATCACGGTCACCCATGAACAGCGCCCGCATCTGATCGTCGCGCGCCCCGATGGCCAGATCGACGTGTTCGACGCCACCAGCGGCACCCTCGCCCACGCGCTCGGCGCCACCACAGCGCACAATCCCATCCTGCTGGTGCCGGCGCAGTGACGGCCGCGCTCGCCCTGTTCCTCGCGCTGCTGCTCGGCGTCTCGGCCGCGCACAAGGTCATCGCACGGTCCGCCATGGCGCCCATCGCCGCCCGCCTCGCCGGCGCGTCCGCCGGGCTCGGCGCCGCGCTCCTGCTGGCGGCCGCAACTGTCGAAGGGCTGGCCGCTGTCGCCCTCCTCGCGCAGCCGCTGCGCACGCTCGGCGCCTTGCTCGCCGCGCTGCTCTGGCTGGCCTATGCGGCAGCGCTGTGGCGCCGGCACGGCGAGCGTCTCGATTGCGGCTGCGATCTGACCCGGCGCGAGACGCCGGTGGGTGCCACCGCCATTGCCCGGCCGCTCCTGCTCGCCCTGCTCGCAGCAGTCGTCGTCCTGTCGCCGCCAGCCGCCGTCACCATCGACACGCCGTTCGCCGCTCTCGCCCTGCTGGCGCTATGGTTCGCCGCCGCCGAGCTCTCGGCGCTGCCGGCCCTTTCAAGGACAGCAAGATGATGCTCACCTCGCAGCTTCTGCTCTGGATCGCCGTCATCGTGCTGGCCGTGCTCGTTGCGGCGCTCGCCCGTCAGGTCGGCGTGCTGCATGAGCGCATCGCGCCTGCCGGCGCGCTCACGCTGCACCAGAATGTGACGGTCGGCGAAACGCCGACACCGCTCGAGCTCAAGGTCGTCGGCGGACGCAGCATCACCATCGGCGGCCCGCGTGATGGCCGCAGCCAGCTCCTGTTCTTCGCCGCGCCCGACTGTCCGGTCTGCAAGAGCCTGCTGCCCGTGCTCCGCGCCACGGCCAGCGCCGAGGCCAGCTGGCTCGATGTCGTCCTCGCCGGCGACGGGCAGGAAGCGCCCTATCGCGCCATGGCCAAGGCCCATGGGCTCGACGCCGTCCCCCTCGTCCTGTCCGAGGCGCTGGGCCGCGCCTTCGGCGTCTCCAAGCTGCCCTACTGCGTGCTCATCGACGAGCAGGGGCGTGTCGCCTCGCTCGGTCTCGTCAACAGCCGCGAACATCTCGAAAGCCTGTTCGAGGCCAAGGAGCGGGGCGTCGCCTCGATCCAGGAATTTCTCGCGCGCAACAATCAGAACAGGGGGGCCTGAGCGTGTCCGTCATCGACCGGCTGACCGAGCGTCTGTCCCGAAACCTCGCCCGCGGCACCTCGCGCCGCAGCACCATCGCCTGGCTCGGCGGCCTGGTGACCGGTGCTGCGGTCATTCCCGTCCTGCCGGTCTCGCGGGCCGTCGCCGCGCCGCACGGCGAGGGCGGCAAGCGCCTGCCCCTGCCCTCCGGCAATGCGCAGGATCCCGGTGACCAGGCCAGTTGTGACTATTGGCGCTACTGCGCCATCGACGGCTTTCTCTGCACCTGCTGCGGCGGCACCGTGAATGCATGCCCGCCCGGCACCGAAATGTCCCCCATCACCTGGATCGGCACCTGCACCAACCCCGCCGACGGCCGCGCCTATGTGATCAGCTACAATGATTGCTGCGGCGTCAGTTCGTGCGGCCAGTGCCTGTGCAACCGCAACGAGGGCGACCGGCCACAAGTCCGGCCGCAATCCAACAACGACTATAACTGGTGCCTCGGCACGCAGAGCAGCGTCTACAATTGCTCGCTGGCGGTGATTGTCGGCGTTGCGACCGAGCGTTGAGGGGCGGCGCCATGGTCCCCGCCGCGGCAACGGTCCGGCTGCTCGCAGGCATCGCCGCCGCCTGCCTGCCGCTCGCCGCCGCCGCCCAGCCGGCGGGCGGCCCGGCGCTCTATGCGCGCTGCGCGGCCTGCCACACAGCCGATGGCAGGGGCGTCCCCGGCGCCTTCCCGCCGCTCAAGGCCAATGTCCGCTGGCTCGCGGCTGAGCCCGAGGGCCGCCGTTATCTCCAGCTGGCCATCATCAAGGGCCTGAACGGCGCGATCACTGTCGATGGCCGCAGCTACCGTGGCCTGATGCCCCCCCAGGCGCTGGATGATGACGCCGTCGCCGCCGTCCTCAACCATATCGGAACCGAAATCGCCGCCGGCGATCCGCCGGTCCAGCCCTTCACCGCCGCCGAAGTCAGCGCCGCCCGCGCCGGGGCCAAAGATCTCAACGGCGCCGCCGTCGCCCGCCTGCGCCCCGCCAAAGGCCCGTGAGCCATGGCGCGCGCACCCCTCATGCTCGCCTGCCTGCTCGCCGCCGCAGCGCCCGCCAGCGGCACCGAGCCCACCATCCCCGGCGTCGAAAACCCGGCCCGCGCCCGCATTGATTACATGCTCAAATGCCAGGGCTGCCACCAGCCCGACGGCACCGGCAACGCCGTCAACACCCCACCGCTCAAGAATGAAGTCGCCCGTTTCCTGTCGGTCGAGGGCGGGCGCGCCTTCCTCGTGCAGGTGCCCGGCGTCGCCTCGGTCGATCTCGGCGACGAACGACTGGCCGAGGTGCTCAACTGGACGCTCCACCGCTTCGACAGCGCCCATCTGCCAAAAGGCTTTCGCCCCTATACCGCCGCCGAAGTCGCCCGGCTGCGCCGCACGCCCCTGCGGCTCGACCGCGTGGAACGTCGAAACCAGCTTGTTTCCCGCTTTCCCGAATGACCGGCAGCGACGATAAGGAAGGCCGAGGGAGACCGGCAACAGCATGACGATGCGCAGCGACCGCAAGGGGCCAACCGACGCCCCGCTCATCGAGCTGACCATCGGCGACGCGCTGCGCGCGGCCGCGGCGCGCTGGGGCACGGAGCTGGCGCTGGTATCGCGCCATCAGGGCATCCGCCAGACATGGGCCGAGCTCGATGCCGAGGTCGACCGCATCGCCACCGGCCTTCTCCAGCACGGCGTCAGACAGGGAGACAGGGTCGGCATCTGGGCGCCCAATTGCGCCGAATGGGCCATCATCCAGTTCGCCACGGCGCGCATCGGCGCCATCCTCGTCACCATCAACCCCGCCTATCGGGCCGGCGAGGTCGCCTATGCGCTGGGCAAGGTCGGCTGCTCGGTGCTGGTCACCGCGCCGCGCTTCAAGACCAGCGACTATGTCGCCATGCTGCGCGAGCTGGGGCCTGAAAAGCTGCCCCAGCTGCGCCTCACCGTGACGCTCGGTGACGAGCGTCACGAGGGCTTCCTCGCCTGGCATGATCTCCGCGCCGAGGCCGATATCGCCCGCCTCCACGAGGCTGCGGCGGCGCTGTCCTGCCACGACCCGATCAACATCCAGTTCACCAGCGGCACCACCGGCTTTCCCAAGGGCGCCACGCTCACCCACCGCAACATTCTCAACAATGGCCATTTCAACGCCCTCACCATCAGGCTCGGGCCGGATGACCGCATCTGCATCCCGGTGCCGCTCTATCACTGCTTCGGGATGGTGCTCGGCAATCTCGCGGCGCTGACCAGCGGCGCCGCCATGGTCTATCCCGGCGAGGCCTTTGATCCGCGGCTGGTGCTGGAGGCGGTGCAGGCGGAAGGCTGCACCGCGCTTTACGGCGTGCCGACCATGTTCATCGCCGTCCTCAACCAGCCCGACCTTGCGGCCTTCAATCTCTCGACCCTGCGCACCGGCATGATGGCCGGCTCGCCCTGCCCGGTCGCAACCATGCGCGCCGTCATCGACACGCTCAACATGCATGAAGTGACCATCGGCTACGGCATGACCGAGACCAGCCCGCTGACCACCCAGAGCGCCACCGACGACCCGCTCGAGGAGCGCGTCTCCACCGTCGGCCGCGTCCATCCCCATGCCGAGGCGAAGATCATCGGCCCCGACGGCGCCACCCTGCCGATCGGCGAACAGGGCGAATATTGCGCGCGCGGCTATGCCGTCATGCGCGGCTATTGGGACGATCCGGCCAAGACCGCCGAAGCCATCGACGCCGATGGCTGGATGCATTCGGGCGACCTCGCCACCATGGACGCGCGCGGCTATGTCCGCATCACCGGCCGCATCAAGGACATGATCATCCGCGGCGGCGAAAACATCTACCCCCGCGAGATCGAGGAATTTCTCCTCACCCACCCGGCGATCAGCGACGCCCAGGTCTTCGGCGTCGCCGACGCCCGCCACGGCGAGGCCGTCTGCGCCTGGGTCATCCCCCGCCCCGGATCAGCCCTCACGCCCGACGATGTGCGCGCCCATTGCCAGGGCCGCATCGCCCACTACAAGGTGCCGCGTCACGTCCGCATCGTCGACGCCTTCGTCATGACCGTCACCGGCAAGGCGCAGAAGTTCGAGATGCGCAAGATCATGGAAACCGAATTGGGGATCGCCAATGTCCGAGACTGAGCCACTTGTTCTCGCCAGCGAAGCGGGCGCCGTCGCCCGGCTCGCCCTCAACCGCCCGCGCGCCGGCAACAGCCTGTCGATGGCGCTCGTCGAGGCGCTGCGCGCCGAGCTGGCCCGGTTGGAAAGGCGCGACGACATCAAGGTGATCATCCTCTCGGGCATGGGCGGGCGCATCTTCTCGGCCGGGCATGATCTCAACGAATTCGCCGGCCAGGACGACACGGAGTTCCTCGCCCGCGATTTCGCCGGCATCACAGCCCTGATGCAGGCCGTCATCGCCCAGCCGCAGATCATCATCGCCAAGGTCGAGGGCGTGGCCACCGCCGCGGGTCTCGAACTGATGCTGGCCTGCGACCTCGCGCTCGCCTCCAGCAATGCCCGCTTCGCCGTGCCCGGCGTCAACATCGGCTTCTGGTGCCACACGCCGCAGGTCATGCTCAGCCGCGCCGTGGCGCGCAAACAGGCGTTCGAGATGCTGGCAACCGCGCGGCTCTATCCCAGCAGCCATGCGCTCGCCATCGGCCTCGTTAATGCCGTCCATCCGCCCGAAACCCTGGACCGCGCCGTCGAGGACATGGCCAATGCCATCGCCTCGCGCGCCGGCTCGGTCCTGCGCCGCGGCAAGCGCGCCTTTTACCGCCAGATCGAACAGCCGCTCGCGGCCGCCTATGACATGGCCCGCAGCGAAGCCCTCGACAACATCCTCGACCCCGACGCCCAGGAAGGCATCGCCGCCTTCCTCGAAAAACGCGACCCCAACTGGCACAGCTAGCGCCTGTGGCGGATCGGGAGGGATTCGAACCCTCGAGGAGCTTTAGACCCCTACACACTTTCCAGGCGTGCGCCTTCGACCACTCGGCCACCGATCCGTCCGCGTCGCCGCGATGTGCCGCGATAGCCAGCCCGCCACCAGAGCGCAAGAACAAGCGTCCCAAAAAATGGCGGGGCCGGTTTCCCGACCCCGCCTCCTACGGCCCTCCGTAAGGACTTACCGCAGCAGCTGCAGAACCTGCTGCCCGGCCTGGTTGGCCTGCGCCAGCATCGCCTGCGCCGCCTGGCCCAAGACCTGCGAGCGGGAAAGCTCGGTGGTCTCGGCGGCAAAGTCGGCGTCGGTGATCCGCGAGCGCGACGCCACCAGATTGTTGGCATTCGACTCGATGTTGAGCAGCGTCGCCTCAAGCCGGTTCTGGGTGGCGCCGATGTCGGCCCGGCCCAGGTTGACCGACTTCAGCGCCTCGTCGATGGCATCAAGCGCAGCGCTGGCCCCGGCCTGGGTCGAAATATCCAGATCCTGGATCTTCAGCCCGCCGCTGTCGGTGCCATAGCTGTTCTCCTCAAAGCCCAGCGCGGTGAAGTTCGAGGTGGCAGCGAAGCCGAGGCTCCCGGCCGAAACCTCGATCGCCCGTGCCGACTGCAGGCTGACGGTGGCATAAGCGGTGTTCACCGCCGCCGTCGTCAAGTCGGCAAGGTCGGCCACAGCGACGATGCTGAACGCCGTGCCGGCGCCCTTCACCGTGGTACCGCCCAGGCCCAGCTCGGCCGCCGTCGCACCGCCGGTCAGGCTGGCGATGGTGACGTTGCGCCCGTCAGCCGCGGTCAGGTCAAGCCCGCCCAGGCCATTGTCGCGCGCCTCGACCCCGGTCATCCCGGCAAAGCCGTTGATCGCCTCGGCCACCTTGTCACGCCGTGCCTGCGCCGTGTCAGTGGTGGCCAGGCCCTCAACGGTGATGGTCACACCGTTGATGTTGAGGCTGGCCGCCCCGGTCAGCGTCGTCGCCGTCGTCGTCGAGCTCAGCGTCAGCGAGTTGGCCATCGCCGTCACCCCGGTCTCAGCCGAAGCGTCATTGATCGCCGCGGCCATCGCAATCGCGCTGGCAGACTTCACCGAAGACAGCGACGCCGTCGACGAGAAGGTGTCGTCCGCGCTCGAGGCGGCCCGAATGGCCACGCCGTTGATCGACAGGTCGCCGTTGGTCAGGCTGAGCGCCGTCGCCGCCGACGTGGCCACCGCCCGCGCATCGCTGCTCACCGTGGAGACACCGCGCTCATAGCTGCCCTCGGCAAAGCCGGAGCGGCTGATCCGCGCCGTCGCGCTGTCGGCGGTGCCCAGCGTGATGCTGTTGCCATTCTCGGCCACCAGCGACACCGTGCCCGACTGGGCGCCAACCTTGAGGCCCGAGGCCGCCGCGGTCAGCGTGTCGAGCGACACGATCACGTTGCGCCCATCGGCCGCTTCCAGACGGATGCCGCCATTGTCATCCGACGTGTCGATCGCCGTCACCCCGGTCTGCCCGGCAATGGCGTTGATCGCAGCGACCACGCGCTCGCGGCTTTCCGCAGCGTTGGTGGTGGTGCTGATCGAGGCGGTGGTGACACCGTTGATCGTCACCGTGCCGGTGAGCGCCGCCGCCGTCATCGCCGAACCGGTCATCACCGTGGTGCCAACCTCGGCGCGAACGCCGGTCTGGTCAGCCACCGCATTGATCGCAGCCGCCTTGGCAATCGCAGAAGCCGCCTTCTCGCCCGAAGACAGCGTGTCGCTGCTCGCCAGGCTGGAGCCAACGGTCACACCGTTGATGATCAGGTCGCCGGCCAGCAGCGCCTGGTTGGCGGTCAGGTTGGTGGAGGTGGCTTCAAAGGCGCCGGTGCCGGTCAGCGCCGGCGTGCGGCCGGTGCCCAGCTCGCCCGCACGGGCCGAGCCGATGTTGAGCGTCACCGTCTCGCCGGCGCGGCTGCCGGTCTGCAGCAGCAGCGTCTTGGCCGATCCGTCGAGCAGCTTGATGCCGTTGAAGTTGGTGCGGCTGGCCACGGTGTCGATCTCGTTGATCAGCTGCGCCACTTCGGCCTGAAGAGCAGCGCGGTCATCGGCCCCATAGATGCCGTTGGCCGACTGCACGGCAAGCTCGCGCATCCGCTGCAGCGAGTTGCTCACCGACGACATGGCGCTTTCCGCCGTCTGGGCCAGGCTGATGCCGTCCTGCGCATTGCGCGAGGCGACCTTCAGACCACGCAGATCAGCGGTCATGCGCTGCGAAATGGCGAGACCAGCGGCATCGTCCTTCGCCGAATTGATGCGAAGGCCCGACGAAAGCCGCTCCATCGCCATCATCAGCCCCTTCTGGGCCACCTTCTGGCCCGACTGGGCCGTCAGTGCAGAGACATTGGTGTTGATCACTGTCATGATAAATACTCCCGTTTCGGTTCCCCGGGCTCCGTGGAAAAGCCACGGGGCGCCGTGTCCCAAGAAACGGGCCACACCCCGCATCACTTAAATCCCGCCCCCGCCAGACCCTCCAGCGAACTGCCAGAACCTCATGCAAGCCCCTGAAACCAAAGCCCCTCCCTTTCCCATCCTTCACCTCGACCGGCATTGCGTCATCATCGACAAGCCCGCCGGTCTCGCCGTTCACCCCGGCCCCAAAACCCCGCGCAGCCTCGAAGATCATCTGCCCGCGCTGGCCCGGCATCTCGGGCAAAGACGCCTGCCCACCCTCATGCACCGGCTCGACCGGGACACCTCGGGCTGCCTGCTGCTCGCCCGCACCGGCGCCGCCACCCGCGCGCTCGCCCGCCTCATCGAGGCCCGGCGTTTGGAAAAAACCTATCTCGCCCTGCTCGAAACATGCCCCGAAGACAGCGAGGGCAGCATCACCGCGCCGCTCGCCAAGATCAGCAGCAAGGCCGATGGCTGGCGCATGGTCATCGATGTAAAAAATGGCAAAACCGCCATAACGGACTGGAAGATCGTCGATCCAGCCATAGCGTTGGTCTCCTTTTGTCCCAAAACAGGGCGCACCCACCAGATCCGCGTCCACGCCAGCTGCATCGGCGGCGCCATCGTTGGTGACCCAATATATGGGGCCACACCCGGCCCGATGCGACTACATGCGCATCATCTTGCCTTCACCCATGACGACGGCACCAGGGTCCATGCCACCGCCCCGATACCTCCGAATTGGCATCAATGTAAAAAAAGCCAAAATTAGAAAGGTGTTAACTGCCTTTGCTCAGGTAATGCTTTATAAAGAGCGTCTCATGTAAGGCACAGGTATTAACCTGCGCACGAAAGGGGCGTGTTGACGTGAACATCTCGAGCTTCCCTCCCTTCGTCGATCCGTCGCTGCAGGCGTCGCCGGCCAGCATGGCTGCCGCCGCCTTTCCCGGCGCCACACCGGTCGCCGCAAATGCCCCGATGATCGCCATCGGCGTCGTCGAAGACGTCAGTTTCAACAGCGCCGTCGTCATGTTCGAGCGTGCCGCCCTCACCGCGCTGCGTGACCACCCCGATCAGTCGCTGGCCATCTCCGGCACCATCGGTGGCCAGATCAAGATCAGCACCGGCGGCCGCTGGCTCGTCGCCAGCGTCACCAAGATGCTCGTTGATCGCCGCGCCACCGACAATGACCGTTTCCGTGTCGAGGTCGAATTCCTCGGAGAAGGCGATATCGGCCATGAGGGCACGCTCACCGATTTCCAGCGCGGCGTCACCCGCTATCCCAATCCCGGCGATGCCGTCGCCCCCATGCGCAAGGCCGACCTGCTCAACCTGTTCCGCAGCCGCGGCAGCGCGGCGGTCGAGATCGGCACCGTCTATCCCACCAGCTCGGTCCGCGCCTCGCTCGATGTCGATCCCATGCTCGCCCGCCATTTCGCCATCCTCGGCTCCACCGGCTCGGGCAAGTCCACCGCCACCGCGATGATCCTCAACCGCATCCTCGACATCGCCCCCCATGGCCATATCGTCCTCATCGATCCGCACGGCGAATATGGCCCCGCCTTCCGCCGCCGCGCCACCATCTTCAATGTCGACAATCTCGATCTGCCCTATTGGCTGATGAATTTCGAGGAACATTGCGAAGTCTTCATCACCAGCGACGGCCCCGAGCGTGAGCTCGACCGCAGCATCCTCGCCAAATGCCTCACCGCCGCCCGCGCCAAGAGCCACCTCGCCAAAACCTATATCGACCACACTGTCGATGCCCCCATCCCCTATCATTTCGCCGATGTGCTGGCCGCGCTCGATGCCGAAATGGGCCGCCTCGACAAGAGCAGCGACACCGGCCGCTATCTCCGCCTGCGCACCCGCGTCGAGGAGATGCTGCGCGATCCGCGCTACAGCTTCATGTTCAACAACAGCCTCGCCAACGACAGCATGAAGCCCTTCCTCGCGCGCCTGCTGCGCCTGGAAGATGATGGCCGACCGATCTCGGTGTTCGATCTCTCCGGCGTCCCCTCCGACATCGTCGCCACCGTCGTCGCGCTGGTCTCGCGCATCATCATGGACCATGCCGTCTGGTCGCGCGATGAAGACCCCCGCCCCGCACTCATCGTCTGCGAGGAAGCGCACCGCTATGTCCCGGCCGAGCGCTTCAGCACCGGCGCCGCCGCTCGCCGCAGCCTTGAGCGCATCGCCAAGGAAGGCCGCAAATACGGCGTCTCGCTGGGTCTCGTCACCCAGCGCCCCTCCGATCTCGCCGAAGGCGCGCTCTCGCAGTGCGGCACCATCATCACCATGCGCCTCAACAACGAGGCCGATCAGAATTGCGTCCGCAACGCGCTGCCCGAAGGCGGCCGCGGCTTCCTCCAGTCGCTGCCGGCGCTGCGCATGGGCGAAGCCATCATCTGCGGCGAAGGCGTCGCCATGCCGATGCGCGTCCGCCTCGATCTTCAGCCCGTCTCCGAGCGGCCCTCGTCCAACGACCCGTCCTTCAGCAACGTCTGGACCCGCGAGCGCACCGACCGCGAGGCCTTGTCGCGCACCATCCACCGCTGGCGCGGCGCCGAAGCCGATGGCAGCACGCCCGCACCCGCCACCAGCACCAGCGCCCTGCTCAAGCCAGACTCGCTGTTCCTGAAAGGCTGATCAGCTGCCGCCGTTGCTGCCCGGCTGAAAACCGATGAAATCGGCATAATAGGCCGAGTTGCGCGCCAGCCGCTCATGCACCTTCTCCGGCCCGATCGTCTCCACCACATGCTCCACCAGCAGGTTGAGCAGGCTCGCCAGCGCGGTGTTCATGTCCCAGAAATGGCCCAGGCTCACCTCGGCTGACAGGATATGCGGCGTCAGATCGCGCGCCCAGGGGCAATAGGGGTCGGTCACCACCACCAGCGGCACGCCCGCCGCCGCCGCCCGCTCGCCCAGCATCCGGAAATGCCGCGAATAGCGCCGGATATCGACCAGCAGCAACACATCCTCCGGCCCCATGTCATTGAGCAGTGACGGAAATTGCGACGGCCCCATCTCATGCCCGCACACCCCGCCGCGCACATGGCTCAGATGGTCGGCAAATGACGCCGCCAGCCCGCGCTCGGTCTGAAAGCCCACCACATGCACCTTGCGCGCGCCCGCCAGCAGCCGCACCACCGCCGCCCAGCCCGGCGTCTCCGCCAGCGCATACACGTCCGATATCGCCTTCAGCTCGGCCTGCAACCGCGCATCCGCACTGCGCGGCCGCGCCAGCAGCCATGGCGCCTCACGGTCCTCGCGCAACTCGTCCTTCAGCGCCGCCAGCCCGTTCCAGCCCCGCGCCTTCAAAAACCGCCCCACCGTCATCGCCGAAACCCCGAGCCGCGAGCCAATCGACGCCGCCGTCTCAAACGGCACCCGGTCCAGATTGTCGATCAGCCACCCCGCAATCATCCGCTCCGAAACGGTATAATCGCCAAAGCCCCCACGCAGTCTTTCCAGCACAGTCTCACCCATGTGATAGAGCTAACACCGAACCCAATGCGTGAAAAGAAACAATTATTTCATTCCGGCGAAGCCCCCGCCAACACCACCGGCTTCCATTTCTCCGCCACAAACAGCGCCGCCTGATCATTGTAATGCACCGACCGCGCGCGGACCGTCGCCGCGCCAAACTGGTGAATGCTCTGAGACCTGACCGCAGCCCCGGTCGGCCATTCGATCACCATCATGAACCCATCGCCATTGTTGCCCACGCGCCGCCCGTCCGCTGCCACCGGCGCGTAAATCGCCCTTAGCGCATCCGGCCCGCCAAACACCGGCAGGTCCACGCGTCCCCGCCGCAACCGCTGATAATCGCCCAGCGGCGGCGAGAGCGTGCCAAAGGTCGCCTCAAGCTCCGCCACAGCGGCGCGCAATTCCACCGCCGCATCGGGCAGCGGCAGTCCACCATAGCCCGCCCGCGCGCCCTTGCCCAAAATGTTCGCCGCCAGCGCGTCCGCCGCCCCTTCGCCGTCTTGGCTCCAGTCCCATGTCGCCAGCAGTGCCTGCGCCTCAGCCAGCGCCGGATCTTCCACCGCCATCACCTTCGCCATCCAGCGCCCGGCCCAGCCCCGCCGGTCATAGCCCTTGTCAAACTTGATCCGCAGCAGCGCCGCCCGGCTGATCGGCCCGTTCAGCTCGCCAAACAGCGTCTGATAGCGCCAGGCCCGGTTGGTCACATAGGTCTCGATCCCCCATTCTGCGGGAAACGCCGCCGGGTCCAGCTCATCCGCGGGCGCTGTTGAAAGAAACGGCGTGTTGTTGGCATTCCCCACCCAGCCGCTCGCCGGGTCGATCACCTTCGGATAGGCCGCATAGGGCTCATACTCCGTCCAAAGCGCCTTGGATGTGTCGCCCGGCAATACCCCCTTCCAGTCAAACCCCTCGGCCCGCTTCGGGAATTTCGCATTGTAGATCATCGCCACATGGCCCTTGGCATCAGCATAGACAAAGTTCGTCCCCGCCACCCCCTGCAGCGCCATCGCCTCCTGCCATTCCTCAAAATCCCGCGCCTTGTTCAGCCGGTAATATTGCTCCATCTGCCCGGCCTCGCCAAAGCCCGCATAGCGGATGGCAAAATACCCCCGGTCGTTCTTCAGCACCGGCCCATGCACCGAGCGATAGACCGTGCGCGGCACCGGCAAAACGATCGGCCCCATCTTCACCCTCAGCCAGATCCGCCGCGCCTCCAGCGGCCGCCATTCGCCGTCAAAGCGGTAATTCTCGCCGCCCGCGTCCACCTCCAGCTTGTACACGTCAACAAGATCGGGCCGATTGACCGTGTTCGCCCAGCCCAGATTCTGGTTGTGCCCCAACAGCGGATAGGGGCTGCCGGGAAACAGCGCGCCGGCAAAATCCCAGCCCGCATCCGAATGCACCACCACTTCCCACCAGCTCACCCCGCCCTCCCAGGGCTGGTGCGAATTGACGATCAGCCGCGTCACCCCGTCTTCCGACCGCGCCGCCGACACGGCAAAGGCGTTCGATCCCCGCTCGTCCGCCGGGCCAGAATCGCGCGGCACCGGCTCGCCCTTCACCAGCGCGGCGAGCGGCTTGTCCAGCCCGATGAAAAACGGCGAGCGCAGCAGAAAGCCGGTCAATATGTCCTGCCCATTGACCGGAAACAGCCCGCGCACCCGGGGGGCAGACGGATGCGCCTTCACCCAGTCATTCAGCCCGCGCGCATAGCCCTCCACCACAGCGCGCGTGTCCGCCGACAGCGTCCCATAGGTCCGCGCCGCATCCACCTCGGGCTGGAGCAGCCCGCGCGCGAAATCGAGCTGCGCGCCGGCCTCGCCAGTGATCGCCCCGGCCCGCCCGCGCACGGCTGCCACCACCTCCTCGATATTGGCGAAATCATCCTCGGCATGCGCCATCGCCAGCCCATAGCTGACATCCGCGTCGCTCTTGCCGAAGATATGCGGCACGCCGAACCCGTCCCGCTCGATCCGCACCTGATGCACCACATAAGGGTCGGCCACCGACCCCTCCGCAAGCAGCCCGTCCCAGCTCGCCAGGCCGACGAACACGCTCGCCAGCACCGCCAGCGCCGCCACACCCCATTTCAACATGAACGCCCCCGATACCTCACGGCCGGGAGGCTAGGCACCGCCCCCCCCAAGTGCAAGCCATTCGGCGCAAGTCATTCAGCCGCCAGCGCCATCTCGTTCGCCGCCAGCGCGCTCAAAAACTGGTCGCAGGCATGGTCCCAGCTGAACCGCGCGCCAAAGGCCGCACAGTCGCCCCGGTCAGCGCCAAGTGCGGCCCTCATCGCTGCGCCCAGATCCTCGTCCACGCCGCCCAGCCGCCGCCCAGCAAGCGCGCCCGGCACGCCGTAGCCCACCCGCCCCAGCGCATCCTCGCCCAATATGTCGAGCGGCCCCGGCACCGGATAGCCCGCCACCGGCGTCCCGCACGCCAGCGCCTCGATGATCACCAGCCCGAAGGTATCGGTGCGGCTGGGAAACACCATCACGTCCGCGCTCGCATAGGCCCGCGCCAGCGCCTCGCCGTGCAGCGCACCCAAAAAGACCGCGTCCGGATAGCGCGTCTGCAGCTCGGCCCGCGCCGGCCCATCGCCCACCACCACCTTGGCGCCCGCCCAATCGGCCTGCAAAAAGGCCTCGATATTCTTCTCCACCGCCACCCGGCCAACATGCAGCGCCACCGGACCCGTCAGCCCGTCAAACGCCTCATGCCGCCCCACATCGGGGCGAAACACCGCCAGATCGACGCCGCGCGTCCAGGGCATGCTGTGGGTGATGCCGTGCCCGGCCAGCTCGTCTGCCAGCCGGGGTGTGGCCACCAGCACATGCGCCGCGCGCCCATGAAAGCGCCGCAGCATCGCCCACACCGGCCCCACCGGCAGGCCCGTCCGCGCTGCCACATAATCGGGAAAGCGCGTGTGAAAGCTCGTCGTGAAACGAACGCCGCGCGCCAGACACCAGCTCCGCGCCAGCCAGCCCAGCGGCCCCTCGGTGGCGATATGCACCGCATCGGGCGCAAAACCGCCAATCACCCGGGCCAGCGCCCGCCGCGTCGTCAGCGCCAGCCTGATCTCGGGATAGCTCGGCATCGGCACCGAACGAAACCGCTCCGGGCTGATCACCTGCACATGATGCCCGCGCGCAGTGGCAATATCCATCACCGTCGAGAGCGTCCGAACCACACCATTGACCTGCGGTGCCCAGGCATCGGTCACCAGCGAAATCCGCATCAGGCAGCCACCTTCAGGCCCGCCTGCCTATGCAGCGCCGCGGCCCGCGCCGCCCAGTCCAAAATCTCGATGCGCCCGTCATGATGCTCGACCAGCGCCGTGCAGCTCTCCACCCAGTCGCCGTCATTCATATAGGTGACGCCGTCAAACTCGCGGATTTCCGCCGAATGGATATGCCCGCACACCACCCCGTCCACACCGCGCGCCTTGGCCGCCCGCGCCACCGCTTCCTCGAAGCGCGAAATGAACGACACCGCATTCTTCACCCGCTTCTTCACATGCGCCGACATCGACCAATAGGGCAGGCCAAACATCCGCCGCACCCGGTTCACCCAGACATTGGCGCGCAGCAGCCAAGAATAGCCAATGTCCCCCAGAAAGGCGAGCCAGCGGGCATAAAGCACCACCCCGTCAAACTCGTCGCCGTGCAGCACCAGGAATTTCCGCCCATCCACCGTCTCGTGCACGGCTTCGGGCATCACCTCCACACCGCCAAAGGCCAATTGCGTGAAATCGCGCAGCGCCTCGTCATGGTTGCCCGGAATATAAACGACCCGCGTGCCCTTGTTGGCCATCTTCAGCACCCGGCGCACCACGTCATTATGGGCTTGCGGCCAATACCAGCCGCGCTTCAACCGCCAGCCGTCGATGATATCGCCCACCAGATACAGCGTGTCCGGCTTCACCGAGCAGAGAAAGTCATGCAGCAGTTCGGCATTGCAGCCCGCCGTCCCCAGATGCGTGTCCGAAATCCACACCGTGCGCAGCTTCAGCTTGCCGCGCGGCGTCAGTTCATCCTCGTCATTCCAGTGCCGCTTGAACGCTGCGGGCCGAAGCGGACTTGGCGGAATATTCACCACCGGCGCTTCGCTCCGCGCCAGAACATCACCAAAACTGCCTGCCTGCACCGGAAGACTTGCCATCATCTGGCTCCCCTAGCCTCGCCTGACCGCCCTCTACATCTGGTATGTGACAAGCATACGACACTCGACATCTGCGCAACCCTCTCCAGCCCCATTGGCAAGCCCCGCCGCGCCCCCTATCCCGGTCCCATGATCAGCCGTTTCACCTGGGCGCTGCGCCAGCTCCTGCGCCAGATGTGGCTGCGCGCGGTGCTCATCGGCGCGCTCGGCATCCTCGCAGCGCTCACCGGCATCTTCCTCGAGCCACTGATCCCCGAAGCCGCCGGCCGCCTCATCGGCGCCGATGCCGTCGATACCATCCTCACCATCCTCGCCTCCTCCATGCTCGCGGTGGTCACCTTCTCGCTCTCGGTCGCCGTGCAGGCGTTCAGCGCGGCGGCCAGCAGCGCCACCCCGCGCGCCACCAGCCTGCTCCAGCAAGACAGCACCACGCAAAATGTCCTCGCCACCTTCGTCGGCGCCTTTCTCTTCAGCCTCGTCGGCATCATCGCGCTCAGCGCCGGCGCCTATGGCGGCCGCGGCCGCGTCGTGCTGTTCATCGTCACCATCGCCGTCGTCGCGCTGGTCATCGTCGCGCTCCTGCGCTGGATCGATCACATCACCCGCTTCGGCCGGATGGCCGACACGCTGCAGCGCGTCGAGCGCGCCTCCACAAAGGCCCTCATCATCCGCTCCAAGGCCCCCACGCTCGGCGGCACGCCCCACCCCGGCGCGCCCCCGCCCGCCGCGCTTCCCATCCACGCCGACAAGGTCGGCTATGTCCAATATGTGGACATCAAGGCGCTCGCCGCCTGCGCCGAGGAAAACGACCTCAACCTCTACCTTGCCGATCTCCCCGGCAGCTTCGCCCATCCCGGCGCCCCGCTGCTCCATGTGCTGGGCGATGATGACGGCAGCCACACAAACACGCTGCGCAGCGCCTTCAACATCGGCGATGCCCGCACCTTCGATCAGGACCCCCGCTTCGGCCTCATCGTGCTCTCCGAAATCGCCTCGCGCGCGCTCTCGCCCGCCGTCAACGACCCCGGCACCGCCATCGATGTCCTCGGCCGCCTCGTCCGCATCCTCGGCCATTGGCAGCCCCAGGCCAGCGAGCCCGATTTCCCCCGCCTCCACATCCCCTGGCTCGCCCATGCCGACCTGCTGCAAGACAGTTTCCACCCCATCGCCCGCGACGGCGCCGCCCTCGTCGAAGTCCAGATCCGCCTGCAAAAGTCTCTCGCCGCCGTCGCCGCCGCCAATCCGGCCGATTTCGCAGCACCCGCCGCCGCCCTGGCGCTCGAAGCCCGCAGCCGCGCCGAAGCCGCCATGGCGCACGACGCCGACCGCCGCCGCCTGCTCGCCAGCTGAGCCGCAAAACGTCTTGCATCCACCCGCCGCCGCTGCTCATCTGCGCCTAAGCAAAAGGGGGCCAACATGATCCGCACCATCCTCATCGCCAGCCTGCTCAGCGCAGCACCCGCCATGGCGCAAGACGCCCCCCTCACCGCCATGACCCCCGACCGGATCGAGAGCTACGATTTCGTCCGGGAAAGCGCCGATTACATCCGCCGCGAAGCCATGGTGCCAATGCGCGACGGCACCAGGCTCTTCACCGTCACCGTCATGCGCAAGGGCACCAAAGACGCCCCCATCCTGCTCACCCGCACCCCCTACAACGCCGAGCGCAACACCAGCCGCTCGCGCTCGCAAAAGATCGAGGAAATCCTCCCCGTCATGGACGCCGAGTTCGTGCAAGACGGCTATATCCGCGTCTATCAGGACGTCCGCGGCCTCTACAAATCCGAGGGCGATTACGTCATGAACCGCCCGCTCTCCGGCCCCATCAACCCGACCGGCATCGATCACGCCACCGACGCGCACGACACCATCGACTGGCTCATCAAGAACACGCCCGAGACGAACGGCCGCGTCGGCATCATCGGCAGCAGCTACCCCGGCTTCACCGCGCTGATGGCGCTCATCAATCCCCACCCCGCATTGAAGGCCGCCGTCCCGCAAAGCCCGATGGTCGATGGCTGGATGGGCGATGACTGGTTCCACAACGGTGCGTTTCGCACCTTCGCCTTCGATTACATCCTCCGCCAGACCACCAAAAAGGGCAGCGGCAACGTCCCCTACACCAACCCCGACCAATATCAGCTCTACCTCGACGCCGGCTCCACCGCCGACTTCGTGAAAAAATGGGGCCTCGAGGCCTCGCCCACCGTCCAGAAGATGATGGCCCACCCCAATTACGACCAGTTCTGGCAGGAGCAGGCCCTCGACAAGCTGCTCGCCAAGCGCAAGCTCACCGTCCCCACCATGCTCATCGTCGGCCAATGGGATCAGGAAGACAGCTACGGCGCGCCCGCCGTCTACAAGGCGCTCGAACCGCAGGACACGAACAACGACATGCTCCACTTCACCATCGGCCCGTGGCGGCACAGCCAGGTCAATGCCGAAGGCAGCCACCTCGGCCCGCTCACCTTCAAAGGCGACACCGCGCGCGAATTCCGCGTGTCAGTCATGAAGCCCTTCCTCGACGAGCACCTCAAGTCCAGCGCCCCCAAGGCCAACACCCCGCCGGTCATCACCTACGCCACCGGTGCGGACGAATGGCAGACGAGCCAGGTCTGGCCCATGGCACCGGCAAAGCCGCTCTACCTCCAAAGGGGCGGCAGCCTCGCCTTCACCAAGCCCGCCAGCGCCAGCGAAACCCGCTATACCTCAGACCCCGCCCGCCCCGTCCCCTTCGTCCCCGTCCCCCACAATGGCCGCGACCGCACCACCTGGACCACCTGGCTCGTCACCGACCAGCGCTTCGCCTCGACAAGGCCCGACGTCATCAGCTTCACCACCGACACTCTTGAACAGGCCGTCCACATCGCCGGCCAGCCGATGGTCGATCTTTATGCTGCCACCAGCGGCACCAATTCCGACTGGGTGGTCAAGCTCATCGACGTCTACCCCGCCGAGGCCGGCGAGAATGCCGCCAACGCCGGCATGCACCTGCCCATCGGCATCGAGATCTTCCGCGGCCGCTTCGTGCACAGCTTCGAAACCCCCGCCCCCCTCACGCCCGGCAAGCACGAAAACTACAAGTTCGGCCTGCCACACGTGAACCACGTCTTCCAGCCCGGCCACCGCATCATGGTGCAGATCCAGTCGTCGCTCTTCCCGCTCTACGACCGCAACCCCCAGAGCTTCGTCCCCAACATCTTCCACGCCAAGCCCACCGACTACAAAGCCGCCACCCAGTCCATCGCCCACAGCCCCGACAAGCCCAGCGCCATCTGGCTCCCCATCGTGCCAGATTGAATGTCCGCCAGCCGGACGGTCGCACAATCGCCGCCCCCTGCCCCCGCCCCCGCGCTACCCTTGCGGCCATGACAACGCCCGACTTAGACGCCGCCACCCCGGAAGACCTCGCCCGCATGCTGGGCCCCCGTGATGCGCAGGCCGCCCGCCTCAAGATCGGCGTCATCGGGCCGAGCACCAACACCATCGTCCAGCCCGATTTCGACGCCATGCGCCCCGCCGGCGTCACCAATCACTACAGCCGCATCATCGTCGAAAACGCGACCGCGGTCTCCAACGCCAGCTTCACCGAAGGCACGCAGAAAATCGCCGACAATGTCCTTGATGCGGTGCGCTCGGTCATGTCCTGCGCCCCTGACTATCTCTCCATGGGCATGTCCGCCGTCACCTTCATGGGCGGCGCCCAAGGCGCCGAGCGCTTCCGCAAGTCGGTCGAGGATGTCGCCGGCCTGCAGCTCTCCACCGGCTCGCTCAGCCTCATCGCCGCCTTCAAGGCCTATGGCGGCATCAAGCGCGTCGCCTTCCTCTCCCCCTATTTCCCGGTCGCCAACGCACAGGTCCGCCGCTTCTTCGAGGATCACGGCCTCGAAGTGGTCCGCGACATCTGCTTCCGCTGCCCGAGCTGGACCGCCATCGCGCACGTGCGCGAGGATTACATCCGCGACCGTCTCCACGATCTCGACGGCCCCGATGTCGATGCCCTCATTCAGGTCGGCACCAACCTCTCCATGGTCCGCCTCGCCGCCGCCGCCGAGCTGTGGCTGAACAAGCCCGTCATCGCCATCAATACCGCCACTTACTGGAACGCCCTGCGGGGTGCTGGCATCAACGACCAGTTCGAAGGCTTCGGCCGCCTCTTCGCCGAATTCTGACGCCCGGCGCTATCCGCGCTGCGAACAGTAACTGCAAAATCCGCATTGTACGCCCCAGCCTGCGTCACCCTGTCACACAATCGTCACGTCAAACCTCAGGAGAGACCAACATGTTGCGTCCGCTCACGGTCCTGCTCGCCGCCACCACAGCCCTGTCGCCCGCCCTCGCCCAAGAGCCGGTCGACGGCTATGAAGAAATCCTCGTCACGGCACTTCGCACCACCACCAAGCTGCAGGAAACCCCGATCGCCATCACCGCGATCACCCAGGCCGCCATCGCCGACCAGCAGATCCTCTCCACCCAGGACATCGCCAAGGCCGTCCCCGGCCTCACCCTCATCCCCGTCACCGCCAACCCCTCCACCTTCCAGATCGGCCTGCGCGGCGGTGCCGAGCAAACCTCGGGCCTGATCGTCTCCGAGCCGGTCGTCGGCATCTATGTCGATGATGTCTACCGCGGCCGCATGCAGGGCAGCAATTTCCAGCTCGCCGACATCGAACGCATCGAAGTGCTGCGCGGCCCCCAGGGCACGCTCTACGGCCGCAACACCTTCTCCGGCGCGCTCAAGGTCATCACCCGCACGCCGGGCGCCAATGACAGCTGGCTCACCGGCTCGGTCGGCTATGGCAGCTTCGATGAAATTCGCGGCGACATCTCCATGGGCGGCATCGTCGCCGGCGATCTCGGCGCCTCGGTTTCGCTCTTCTACCGCGATCAGGCCGAAGGCTGGATCTTCAACCGCGCCACCGGTCAGGATGTGGGCGCAGAAAAGAACATCGCCGCGCGCGGCAAGCTCGCCTATGACAATGGCCCCGTCCGCGTCATTGGCGCGCTGTCCTACTCGCGCGACGAAAATGACGGCTATATCCCCGTCAACGTCCAGTTCGTCCCCGACAGCGCCCGTATCAATTACGAAACCCGCGCCTTTGGCGAAAACGCCCAGCCGGTCGTCCCCGGCAACCCCTATGTCACCTCCTCGCCCACGCCGTCGCGCGGGGAAACCGAAGTCTTCACCGCCACCCTCGACATCGCCGTCGATGTCGGCGAGGTGACGCTGCGCTCGATCACCGGCTATGTCGACACCACCGACTTCTTCCGCTGGGATCTCGCCGCAGGCCAGGAAGTCGCGCCGGGCGTCTTCATCTCCACCTTCGATCGCGGCTCGGCCTCCAGCGCGCGCCAATGGAGCCAGGAGCTTCAGGCCACCGGCGCCTCATTGGGCGGCAAGCTCAACTGGGTCGCCGGCCTCTATTATTTCAACGAGGAAGGCACGCAGAATTTCGAAGACGCCTTCTTCGGCTTCCGCCTGCCGCTGTTCACGCAGGACACCAGGACCGAAAGCTACGCCGCCTTCGTCCAGGCCAATTACGCCTTCACCGACGCCACCTCGATCACGCTCGGCGGCCGCTACACCTCCGACAAGAAGAGCTTCGACGCACGCATCGATCCGCCCACCAACCTCACCGCCAACATCGACGCGACCTTCAACGCTTTCACCCCCAAGATCGGCTTCGAACACAAGTTCAGCGAAGACGTGCTGAGCTATCTCTCGGTCTCCAAGGGCTTCAAGGCCGGCGGCTTCAACGGCCTGTCGCGCGCGCCCGCCGTGCTCACCGCCACCTACCGCCCGCAGACCGTCTGGGCCTATGAAGCCGGCCTCAAGGCGGAAACCTTCGACCGCAAGCTGACCACCAACCTCGCCGTCTTCATCAACGACATCTCCGACCTGCAACAGACCGCCCAGCGCGGCACCGATTTCCCGCAGATCAACGTCGGTGATGCCCGCGTCTGGGGCGTCGAGCTCGAAGTCAACGCCCGCCCCGTCCAGGGCCTCAACCTGTTCGGCTCGGTCGCCTACAACAATGGCAAATACACCAACCTCATCCCCGAAGCCGACGCCGCCACCTCGGGCGCACAGGATATCCCCCTCGTCTCCGAATGGCAGGCCCGCTTGGGCGGCTCCTTCGAACAGCCGCTCGGTGACGCGCTGCTGCTGCGCATCGGCGGCAACATGAATTACACCGGCCCCTACAATCCGGTCGTCACCAACGCGCTCGAGCTTCCGGGCTGGACCCGCATCGACGCCTTCGTCGCCTTGGCCACGCCGGACAACAAATGGGAGCTCAACCTCTCGGGCCAGAACCTCACCGACGAAGTCACCTATGTCAGCGGCATCGTCGGCCCGCCGTTCCAGCCCGCCCTCACCCCGCTGCGCCCGCGCACCTGGATGGCCAGCCTCAAGTTCAACTACTGACCCGGAATGAGCACCGCCTTAACGACCACGCCCGCGTGATGGTCGGCAATGGCGGTGTTGATCTCGACAAGCGGATAGGTCCGGATCATCCGGTCAAACGGCAGCCGCCCGGCCCGGTAATGCGCCAGCAGTTCGGGAATGAAAATCTGCGGGTCGCTGTCCCCCTCGATGATCCCGATCACCCGCTGCCCCTGGCCCACAAGTCCCATGCAGTCGAGCGGCAGCGCCCCTTCGGCTGCTGATCCCGCCACCAGCCCCAGCGTGCCGCGCCGCGCCAGACAGCCCATGGCCGCCACCAGCAGCGCCGTGCGCCCAGTCGTGTCAAACACATGATCGACCCCGCGCGGCACGATGGCCCGCACCGCCGCCGCCAGGTCCGGCGTCGCTGCCGGGTCCAGCACATGGCTCGCCCCCAGCTCCAGCGCCAGCGCGCGCCGCGCCGCGTGCGGCTCCAGCACGATGATCGGCGCACAGCCAACGATCGCCCCCGCCATCACCGCGCTCAGCCCCACCGAGCCGCCACCCATCACCAACAGCCCGTCGCCCGCCCGCGCCCCGTGCGAATGCATGATCGCCCCCGCACCCGTCTGCACCCCGCAGCCGAGCGGCCCCAGCAGCGCAAGGTCAGGGCAATCATCCACCTTCACCAGCGCGCTCTCATGCACCGTGGCATGGCTGGCAAATGACGACTGGCCAAAGAAATGGCTCGAGACCGGCCCCTCGCCGTCGGAAAGCGCCGTCGTCCCGTCCGCCCGCCGCCCGCTGAAATTCAGCGCCAGCATCGCCTCGCACCCCGCCGGCTCCGCCCGCCCACACGGCCGGCATACCCCGCACGCGCGAAAACTCGCCACCACCGCGTCGCCCACCGCCACCCGGCTCACGCCGTCACCCACCGCCTCGACCACGCCCGCACCTTCATGGCCAAACACGGCGGGAAAGGGATACCAGCCCTCGCCCGTCGCCCGCATCTGCAAGTCGGTATGGCACAGCCCCACCCCGGCAATCCGCACCCGCACCTCACCCGCGCCAAGCGGCCCCATCTGCAGCGTTTCGATGCGAAAGCCCGTCTCGCCGGCCCGCGCCACCGCCGCCTGAATGTCCATCGCCCTACCCCGCTGAATAGCCGCCATCCACGCGCAGCGTCGCCCCGTTCACATAGCGCGCCTCGTCGCTCAGCAGCCATACCACGGTGCTGGCAATCTCTTCCATCTCGCCAAAGCGCCCGCCCGGAATCTTGCCCTTCAGCGTGTCAAACAGCGCCGGCATATTTCCCTCAATCTCCTGCATCTTCTCGGTGCGGATGATGCCCGGCGCAATGGTGTTCACCCGGATCCCCTCCGCCCCATATTCCAGCGCCGCCGATTGCCCCAGCCCGATCAGCCCCCATTTCGCCGCCGAATAATCCGCCATCGACGCCGTCCCCCGCACCCCGGCGGTCGACGAATTATTCACAATGACCCCGCCATTCCCCCCTGCGATCATCATCGCAATCTCCGCCTTCATCAGCAGAAACGGCGCCGTCAGATTGACCGCCAGGCTCGCCGCCCATTGCGCATCAGAAATCTCATGCACCCGCCCGGTCCCCTGCGTCGCGCCCAGATTGTTGAACGCCCCGTCCAGCCGCCCCTCGCGCGCGCCGATCTCGGCAAAGCCCGCCGCCACCGACGCCGCATCGGTCCCGTCCATCTCCAGCGCCCAGGCCGTGCCGCCGCCGTCCACAATCCGCGCGGCCACATCCTCGCAGTCGCCCTTCCGCCGCGCCGCCACAATCACGGTGGCGCCTTCGGCGCCTGCCCGCAACGCCGTCTGCCGTCCCATGCCCGAGCTCGCGCCCACCACCAGCACCACCTTGCCCGAAAGCCGCATCAACCCTCTCCCAAAAAGCTGGAAATCGCCGCCACCCGCGCGGCCATGTCGTCGGTCTGCGCCACCTGCGCGCGCGGCAACCGCGCCAGCGCCGCTTCCGCGCCTGCCTCCAGCGGCGCCTCGGCATGGCGCAGCCACAGCATCGGCTGCATCACCATCTCCAGCCGCGCCAGCACATCATGGCGAAACACCGCCCCATAAGCCTGATGATAGCTCGGCAGCGCCATCAAAAGGTCCATGGTCAGCGCATGCAGCAGCGCCGGCTCAAACCGTCCGCCGCTGCGAAAATGTGCCCCGTCCTGCCGGTAATGCGGCCAGAAGATCATCTGGTCCCTGATCATGTTGAACGCCCAGGGAAATTGCGTGCCATGCGCATCGGGCTCACGCGGCGGCGCATAATGCGCCAGATACTCGTCCCGCTCGACCGCGCTCATCACCGCCACCCCGTCAAGCACCAGCCGCCGCACCCGGCTCCCGGGCGCCAGCGCCCATTCAATGCCGATATGCGCCCCCGTATGCGTCCCATAAACATCAACCGCGCCCAGCCCGAGGCCATCGCAAAACCGCTCGATCATTGCCGCATAATCCACCAGCTCGGGCGCCTCACCCGGCAGCGCCACCGACAGCCCATTGCCCGGCGTATCGGGCATGATCACCCGCCGCCCACTCGCCTGCGCCAGCGCCGCCCCCAGCCCCTCCAGCGTCGCCGATGAGGACGGCGAAGCATGCAGCATCACCAGTGGCAGGCCCTCTCCCGCCACCCGGTAATGCATCAATCCCTCATCCAGCCGAACGAACCCCCGGTCGACCAGAGGCCCCATCAAACCAGCTCCAGCGCCGTGCCGCGCCCCGCCGCCCGCGCGGCTTCCAACACGGCCACCGCCGCCGTCAGATCCTGCGCCGTCACCCCCAAAGACTTGTAGACCGTCACCGCCTCAGGCCCCAACCGCCCGGCCACCCGCCCCAGAATGACCTCGCCAATCTCGCCCCGCGCATGGTCCGCCCCCACCAGCCCGGTCTCGATCGCATCCAGCAGCTCGCCCGCCGCAGCAGCCGCCGCCACCTTGTAATCCACAAAGAATTCCGCCCGCGCCACCAGCGCCCCGTCCGCCTCCGCCGACGTCCGCACCGGCGCGCCAACAAGGTTCACATGCGCGCCCGCCGGCACATCCTTGCCAAACAAAATGGGCGTTTTCGCCGCCGTCGTGGTGCAGATGATGTCCGCACCCGCCACCGCCTCGGCCACGCGCGTACAGGCCCGCCCGCCCACGTCGGCCGCCAGCGCCGCGGCAAAGTCCGGCGTCCGCCCCCAGATCCGCACCTCGTCAATATCCCTGACCGCGCGCATCGCCGCCACATGCCGCCGCGCCTGCTCGCCCGTGCCAAGCACGGCCAAAACCCGCGCATCGCTGCGCGCCAGCACATCGGTCGCCAGCGCGGATGCCGCCGCCGTCCTGATCGAGGTCAGGCTGCTCCCCTCGATGATCGCCAGCAGCAGGCCCGTGGCCGCATCAAACAGCTGCACCGTCCCCACATGGCTGCCAAAAGGGCTGCCCGGCGGATGATTATATTTGGCCACCGTCTTCACCCCAAAGACATGCGGCGAGGCCATGGCGCCCGGCATCACCACCAGCTTGCCCCCGTCCGATCCCGGCACATCAAGGAAATGCCTGAGCGGCAACACCGCCTGCCCCTCCGATACCTGCACCATCGCCGTGCGCACCGCCGCAATGGCCACGTCCATCGGCAGCAGCGCCTCGACATCGGCCGCGCTCAAGATCAGCATCAGCGGTCCTTCGGCGGCACAAACCTCAGCCGCGCCTGCACATCGGCCACATTGTCCGGCCGCGCAAAGGCCTCGGGCATCGCCTCGCCCTTGGTGCGCGGCTTGCCAATGGCGGCAAACCAGTCCTCCAGCCCCGGCGGCATGAACACCCAGAACATGTGCATGTCCTCATCCCCGGTATTCACCAGAAAATGCCGCGCATGCCGGCCAAAGAGCACGATCGACCCCGGCTCAATGGCATAGGTGTCATCCTCGATCGTCACCTCGCCGGTGCCCTTGTGAATGAAGATCAGCTCATGGTTGCGCTGATGCCCATGCTCCCTCACCGCACACCCCGGCGGCAACACCTGCACCCCGCTCGAAAAGCCGTCATAAGGCGTATTCTCCGGGCTCAGCGCCACCGACACAAACCCGCGTGACGGCATCGGCTGCCACCAGCTCGCCGCCTCATCCGGCCCGATGACGGCGGAAAACCGCCCGAAGTTCGGCTCCTCACTCATGCCAGAAACGCGCTGACGGGCGCCCGCCAGTCCTCAGGCGTCGTCACCGGCGCAAAATGATTGCCGCTCGGCAACACCTCCAGCCGCGCGTTCGGGATCAGCCGCGCCAGCTCTTCCGAAAGCGGCAGCGGCGTAATCCCGTCATCGCGCGCACAGATCACCAGCGTCTCCGCCGCAATCCCGCCCACACGGTCGCGCAAATCGTGGCTCGTCACCGCGTCCATCCGCTCCATTTCGATGTCCACCCCGGCAAAGGCCTCGAGCCGCGCCTTGATGCCGGCCATCATCGCGCCGTGGTTGGCCATCGCCCACCAGCCGGGGTTCCCCAGCAAATTGCCCTGCAACATATAGGCCTCAGGCCCGGCCGCCTGCAAAACCGCCTTGCGCAGCTCAAACAGCTTCAAAAACGCCGGATGCGGCCCCGCCCAGCTCGCCGAAAGCACCAGCTTTTCCACCCGCTCCGGCGCATGCACGGCAATATGCTGCGCAATCGCGCCCCCCAGCGAATGGCCCACCACCCGCGCCGTCCCGATGCCCAGCCGGTCCATCAGCGCCAGCGCATCAGCCGCCAGCACCGCCACCGTGGTGCGAATGTCCGACGGCAGGCTGTCACCCGTCTTCCGGTGGTCAAAGCTCACACAGTCATAGCTGGTTTCAAAATGCGCCATCGTCCCCGACCAGAAGTCGGCGCGCCCGCCAAGGCCAACCAGCAGAAGAAGAGGCGGCCCCTCGCCGCGGCGCACCACATGCAGCCGCGTGTCCGCCACATCGACAAGACCGCTCACAATTTGGTCGCGACGATCGACTGCAGAAAGCCGTTGCTGCACGCCGGCCCATCAGCCACCGCAAAGCCTGCCTCGGCCAGCATCCCGCGGAAGTCAGCATGCACAAAGCCCGGCGAATAAGGCTCGCAATTGTCCCGGCTGTCATAGTCGATCATGAAGCGATAGGCCGGCGGCAGATGCTGGCTGGCGCTCGGAAACTCGAAGATCGAGAACACACCGCCCGGCCGCAGCACCCGGTGCACATCGGCCAGCACCCGTGGGATCACCTCCAGCGGCAGCTCATGGAACAGGATATAGGCAAAGACCATGTCGAACGCGCCGTCCTCAACCGGCATTGCCTCGGCCAGCGCCTGCACGAAATTGACATCGACCCCCTGGTGCGCCGCGCGTGCATGGGCATAGCGCACCACCGGTTCGCCCACATCCAGCCCCCAGATCTCGGCGTCCGGAAACCGGTCCTTCAGCTTGATCGTCGCCTGCCCCACAGTGCAGCCAAGGTCCATGATCCGCCCGGCCTTGCCGTCCACAGGCGGCGTCGCCAGCTGCGCCAACTCCTCGTGCAGCTCGTCCTGGTCGTTGGTGCCCGAATAAAACACCTTGGTCCCATAATGATAGACGATCCCTCCCAGCGGATCATCGGTATAGCCGCCCGGCTGCAGATGGATCTCGCGCCGCGCATAGTCCGGCACCTTGAAATCAGGGTCAATCACCAGCCGGCCCGGCCCCTTGGCCTCGCCCGCCTTCAGCCACGCCAGCTCCTCATCGGCGCGCGCGGCAAAGCTGTCGCGGGTCCGCCGCCACATCATCTCCTGCTGCGAGCGCATGAAGCGCTGCCACGTCGGCACGATCGGTGACTTGCCAAAGCTCTTCTGAATGACCGGCAGCGGCAGGTCCGGGTCGGCCACATCGAGCCCATCCTCGGCCATGCGCGCATGGCCGGCCTCGGCCATCGCCGGAAACATCTTGCTCAAGAGCACATCGCGGAACGATTCGAGAAACTCCAGATAGGATTCGTCCGCCAGCTTCGTCGGCCGCGGCAACACCCCCAGATGACCCCGATCCACCATACTCACTCTCCCTTCGCACCCTCAGGCCGGCGCAAGAATCCAGCCAGCAGCCGCGCCACAAATGCCTCGCGCAGCGCCTTGCGTTCAGCCAGCTCGTCCGCGCCCGGCACATGCATCTCGATCAGTGCCGCCGCATCAATGCCCTTGTCTGCCAATACCTTCTCCAAAACCGCCTGGCGGTCGCGGATGGTCCAGACCTCGGCGGCCAGCTCCATCATCGTCTCGAGCAGATTGTCGATCACCGGCTGCTCGAAATAGACCCGCCCCGGCCCATCGATCTCCTCGCCGATGCCCAAAGCCTGTTTAGAGATGCTGTCATTCATGGCCAAAATACTGGCCTGTCGCGCCATGCATGGCAATTCGATTTTTTGTGGCAAGCCATACGCGGCGCGCATAGTGTAAGGCGATGGAACTCCGACACCTCCGCCATTTCGCCGCCGTCGTCGAAAGCGGCAATCTCAGCCGCGCCGCCGAAACCGTGTTCATCAGCCAGCCCGCGCTCACCCGCAGCATCAAGAATCTCGAAGAGCTGGTCGGCGCGCCGCTGCTCGAGCGCCAGCCGCGCGGCGTCGTCCCCACGCCCGCCGGTGATGCGCTCTACCGCTATGCCCGCCTGATGCTCACCGAGGCCCAGCGCGCCCGCGCCGAAGTCCAGGCCGTCGCCGGGGGCGCGCGCGGCCAGCTCGCCATCGGCATCGCCGCCATGTTCGCCGATCATATCGTCGACCGCGCGGTCGCCGCCTGTGCCGCCTCGGGCGATGTCGCACTCACCATCACCCAGGGCTTTGTCGAAGAGCTGGTCGAGGCGCTCCGCGACGGCAAGCTCGATGCCATCTTCTCCAACCTCTCCAACATGGCGCTGCCCGAAGACGTCACCGTCGAGCCGCTGCTCGACATCCACGCCTATGTCTTCGCCAGCCGCGATCACCCGCTGCAAGGCCGCGCCGGCCTCACCAAGCCCGAGCTCATCGCCCAGAAATGGGCCATCGTCGATCAGCCGCACATGCGCGATTTCCTCGATCAATATTTCTCGGTCGATGGCCTCGCCACCCCCAGCTTCGTCGTGCGCACCAATTCGCTCAATCTCATCAAGTCGCTCATCGCCAACGCCGGCTTCATCGGCATCCTGCCCGAACATGTCGTCGGCCGCCTCGCCGAGGCCGGAGACGTCGCCGCGCTTGATGCGCCGGGCTGCCCCGTCATCCGCCGCGCCGGCCTCATCACCCGCAAGTCCATGCCCAGCCGCCCGGTCCTCGATACCTTCACCGCCGCGCTGCGAAGCGCCTGCCAAAGCGATGCATCAAGCGCATGGGAATTGCCTGATCTTTGATTATGCATCTATGGCAAGCCATGGCAGCATGAGCCATCAACCTTCCTGAAAAGGCCCTTCCATGCCCTTCAACACCAAGCCACTCCGTCCCATCAGCGACGAAGACATCGAAACCTACGCCCGTGACGGCGTCGTCTGCCTGCGCGACGTGTTCGATCCCGAATGGCTCCACGCCATGGAAGGCCCGGCCCGCCGCCTCCTCATCGACAAGGAGGATTTCGGCCTGCTCCCCAACAACCCCGGCCGCTACATGGCCCGCACCATGCCCGAGTTCCGCCGTTTCGTCTTCGAAAGCCCGGTCGGTGAAGCCGCCGGCCGCGTCCTCCAGTCCAAGACCGCGCGCTTCTTCTTTGACGAGATCTTCGCCAAGGGCCCCCAGTCAACGCAGGCCACCATCTGGCACAATGACCGCATGGGCTGGCCGGTCACACCCGAGACCACCATGGTCCCCAGCCTCTGGATCCCACTCACCCCCATCACCCACGCCAATTCGCTCGAAGTCATCAAGGGCACCCAATACACGCAGGACAAATACTGGCTGTTCAGCCCCAACGCCCGCAAGATGATCCGCCCCGAAGGCCGCCCGCCGCACCCCGACGGCGAAGCGATGCGCAAGGACCCCGAATATGCCGACCGTTTCACCACCTGGGAAATGAACGTCGGCGACATGCTCGTCGTCCATCCCTGGGCGCTCCATTATTCGCACGGCAACCCCACCGATGACTGGCGCATCGCCCTCTCGGTCCGCGTCTTCGGCGATGATGTCCGCTGGTGCCCGCGCCCCGATTGCCTCAACATCGCCGGCGTCTCCTTCGACGAGATGATCGAGGGCGAAGAGCCCGGCGGCGATCTCTTCCCGCTGCTCTGGTCAGCAGACGGCGAAAAGGACGACGACAGCCGCTATCCGCGCGGCTTCGCCACCACTTGGGCGCGCACCAAGCGCCGTGATGATGTCAATGAATATGAGACCTTCCAGCGTCTCAAGGCGACGACTGCCTGATCAGCATCGTGACCCCTCAGTTCGACACCATCATCGTGGGCGCCGGCTCGGCCGGCTGCGCGCTCGCCGCAAGGCTCACCGAAGACCCCGCCCACAAGGTCCTGCTCATCGAGGCGGGCGGGCGTGATCTCGATCCCGCCGTCCATATCCCGGCCGGCATCGTCCGCCTGATCGGCAACCCCAAGGCCGATTGGGCGCACCTCGCCGAGCCTGACCCCTCGCGCGGCGGCAAGGTCGATCTCTGGCCCGCCGGCAAGATGATCGGCGGCTCCTCCTCCATCAACGGCATGCTCTGGGTGCGTGGTGCTGCCTCCGATTTCGACGGCTGGGCCGCCCTTGGCAATCCCGGCTGGGATGCCGCCTCGCTCCTGCCCCTGTTCCGCCGCATGGAAACCAGCTATATCGGTGGCCAATGGCGCGGCCAGCTCGGCCCCCAGCAGGTCGGCCCGCTGCGCTCCACCCACAGCCTCGCCGCTCCCTTCATCAAGGCGTCAGAGGCCGCCGGCCTGCCCTATAACCCCGACTACAACGGCGCCACGCAGGAAGGCGTCTCGCCGCCGCAAGTCACCCAAAAGGACGGCATGCGCTGGAGCGCTGCCGACGGCTATCTCAAGCCCGCCCTCAAGCGCCCCAACCTCACCCTCCTCACCCGCGCCGAGGCCCGCCGCATCCTCCTTGATGGCAAGCGCGCCACCGGCCTCGAATATACCCACCGCGGCAAGACCCACAGCGCGCACGCCAGCGAAGTCGTGCTCTGCGCAGGCTCCCTCGCTTCGCCAAAGCTCCTCATGCTCTCCGGCATTGGCCCGGCCGACGAGCTCAAGGCGCACGGCATCGAGGTCGTCCATCATCTCCCCGTCGGCCACAATCTCGCCGAACACCCCAACGCCAACATGAGCTGGGATGTCCACACCCGCACCTACAATATGGAAACCTCCGGCCCGCGCATGGCGCTCGCACTCGCCCGCTGGGCGCTCACCCGCCGCGGCCCCGCCACCAGCCCCTATCCCCATGCAGTGGCCTTCTTCCGCTCCCACGAAGATGTCCCCCACCCCGACATCCAGCTGATGTTCGGCCCCTTCGCCTTCTCCTTCTCGCCCGAAGGCGTGGTCCCCTACAAAAAGCCCGCCGTCACCGTCGTCGCCGCCCTCAACCACCCCAGCGGCCGCGGCCAGCTCCGCCTGCGTTCGTCAAACCCGTCCGACGCCCCGGTCATCGATCACCAGCTGCTCGCCCATCCGGACGACATCGCCCGCCTCACCCGCGCCTGCCGCTTCGTCCGCGCCATCTTCGCTCAGGAGCCGCTGGCCAGCCACATCATCCGCGAGCGCCTGCCCGGCCCGGTCTGCCAGTCCGATGAAGACTGGGCGCATCACCTGCGCGAAACCACCTTCCTCGGCTATCACCCCATCGGCACCTGCACCATGGGGCCAGAGGGCGTCGTCGATCACGAGCTGCGCGTTCACGGCATCGCCGGCCTGCGCGTCGCTGATGCGTCGATCATGCCCGCCCCCATCTCGGGCAACACCAACGCCGCCTCGATGATGATCGGCGAAAAGGCCGCCGACCTCATCCGCGCAGCCGCGTAAGTCCCTCAGGCATAACGCGTCACCGCCGCCACCATCTCGGGCGCGCCCACCAGCGCCGCCATCTCGGGCGCGCGCTTCATCCGGTCCTGCCAATCGGCCGTGCTGCCACCGTCCTTCAGGCTGCCCAGCATCCCCTCCAGCGCAAAGGCCGCCGTCTGCGCCATGGCGCCGGCAAACAGCGCCAGTTTGAAGCCATAGGGCTTCAGCTCATCAACATGCCGAAACGGCGACGGCCCGCCCTCCAGCAGATTGTGAATCAGCGGCACCCGGCCCCCCAGCGCTTCGGCCAGCGCCGCCGCATCCTCAGGCCGCGAAAGCCCCTCGACAAGGCACAGGTCCGCCCCCGCCTCCACATAAGCCACCGCCCGCTCCAGCGATTCCCCAAACGGCACCGAGGCCTGCGCATCGGTCCGCGCCGAAATCAGAAAATCCGCGCTCACCCGCGCATCCTGCGCCGCCCTGATCCGCCCCAGCATCTCGCCGATGCTCACCAGCGGCCGGCTGTTCAGCGCCTCCAGCGGCTTCAGCAGCACCTGGTCCTCGATCTGCACGGCCGCCGCCCCGCTGCGCTCCAGCCCACGCACCAGCCGCTGCAGCGCCGCCAGCGAGCCATAGCCCTGGTCCGCGTCCACCAGAATCGGCACAGAAACCCGGTCAGCCATGCGCGCGCATGCGTCGGTCAGCTCGCTCGCCGTCACCAGCCCCAGGTCCGGCCGCCCCAGCCGCGCATAAGCCAGGCTCGCGCCCGACAGAAACACCGCCGGAAACCCCGCCCGCTCCACCATCAGCGCCGACAGCCCGTCATAAGCGCCCGGCACCATCAACACGCCGTCGCCCGCCAGCAGCCCGCGCAAGCTCATGCCATCTTCCTCTTGTCTTCCGCGCGCATCGCCCGCGCGCCCATGCCCACAATGGCCGCCCCCGCCAAAACCGCCAGCGGCGCCACCACGGCCAATGACCAGCGAATGCCCGCCGGGTCACCAATCACATAATCGGTATAGGCCGCGATCATCCACGGCCCCAGCCCCGCCCCCAGCAGATTGCCGAACAGCAGATAGACCGCCATCAGCTGCGCCCGCATCCGGTTCGGCGCCAAGATCGGAATCGCCGCCGGCCCCGCGCCAAAGGGCATCACCCCAAAAAACAAGACCGGCCCCAGCAGCACCAAGGACAGCGTCGCATCACCGGCAAGCGGAAACGCCACCACAAAGGGCAGCGCCACAAGCGCTGCCCACATCGACACCTGCAAATTCGCATCCCGCCGCCCGCGCGCCAGCATCCGGTCCGCCAGCCAGCCGCCGGTCACCACGCCCGCCGTGCTCAGCGTCGTCACCATCAGCCCGAACACCGAGCCAATCTCGCCCGGCGTCCAGCCATAGGTGCGAATGAAAAAGGTCGGCGCCCAGACATTCATGCCAAATTGCGCCGCCGCCAGCATCGGCAGCCCCAGAAACACCGGCACCAGCAGCCGCGCCTCGCTCACCACAAAGTCCCACACCTCGCGCAAGGTCGCCCCCGCCGTCTCGGCCAGCGCCAGCCCCTGGCTGCGCACCGGCTCGCGTACCAGCATCATCGCCAGCGCAAACACCAGCCCCGGAAGGGCCGCAATGATGAACACCATCTGCCAGTCCATCGGCCGCCCGACGAGCGGAAAGGTCACATCCGGGTTCGCCGCCAGCCAAGAGATCAGCGCGCCGATGATCACCAGCGCCAGCCCCGAGCCGGCAAAGCTCGACCCCACGAACAGCCCCATGGCGCGGCCCACCTGTGCGGGCGGCAAATAGTCGCTGATCAGCGATGATCCCGCGGGCGTCAGCGTCGCCTCGCCCACGCCCACGCACAGCCGCGTCACAAACATCGCACCAAAGGAAAAGGCAAAGCCCCCCGCCATCGTCGCCAGCGAGAAAAACAGCGCGCCCAGCGCAATGATCGTCGTGCGCCGCCCCGTATCGGCCAGCCGCCCCAGCGGCACCGCCAGCACGCCATAGAAAATGGCCACGGCAAAGCCCTGCAAAATCGAGACTTCGGTGTCCGAAATCCCCAAACTCGCCTTGATCGGCTCGACCAGCAACACCAGCAATTGCCGGTCAAGCATCGAGATGATGCCGCCCACACAGAGCAACAGCACAACCCCCCAGCCGTAGCGGAGCGAGACAGGGGCAGACACGGAAGCGGGAACAGACGCCATCACCCGCCAAAGTGGCGCAACAAGCGCCACAGCGCCAGTCAGAGATTCGAGAGCTGCCATGCGCCACGCGCATGGCAGCCGCTCAAACCACGATTTGCACCGCATCGCGGCCTCGGCCAAAGTCTGCCCATGGCCACTGCACTCAAGACTCCCGACATCGAAGCCGCGCTCGCCGCGCTCGACGCCACGCTGCTGACCGACGAGGCCGAGCGCCGCTACCATTCGCAAGACACCGCCGAGGCTGGCGAACTACCCCTCGCCGTCTTCCGTCCGCACAGCGTCGCAGCACTCGCCGAAGGGGTCCGCCTCGCCACAGCAAGCGGCCTCGCCGTCTTCCCGCGCGGCGGCGGCATGTCCTACACCAGCGGCTACCTCCCCGACCGCACCAGCGCCGTCCTCATCGATCTCGCAGGCCTCACCGCCATCACCGAGATCAACCCGCAAGACCTTCACGTCACCGTCGAGGCCGGCTGCACCTGGGCCGCTCTTGATGCCGCACTCGCCCCCCACGGACTGCGCACCCCCTTCTGGGGGCCGTTCTCGGGCTATACCGCCACCGTCGGCGGCTCGATGAGCCAGGGCACCGCCACCTTCGGCACCGCCAGAAACGGCCTGTCCGGCGAGAATGTCATCGGCTTCGATATCGTCACCGCGTGCGGAGACATCCTCACCACCGGCCCCGCCGGCCAAGCCACCCACAGCCAGTTCATGCGCCAATATGGCCCCGATCTCACCGGCCTGTTCACCAATGATTGCGGCGCACTCGGCATCAAGGCGCGCATTACCCTGCCGCTCGAACCCCGCCCCGAAGAAGTCGCCGGCCTGTCCTTCCTGTTCGAGGATTTCGCCGCCCTTGCAGCCGCCATGCAGGCCATCGACCGTGCCGGGCTGGCCAGCGAAGCCTTCGCCATGGATCCCGCCGTCACCCGCCAGTTCTCCGGCCAGAACAGCGGCTTCACGCAGGATCTGCAACAGCTGCTCGCCATCGGCCGCGCGCAGGGCTCCTGGGCAAAGGGCCTGCTGCGCATGGCCGAAGTCGCCCGCGCCGGCCGCCGCTTCCTGGGTCGCGAAGGCTATCATCTCCATGTCGTCACCGAAGCCGATGACGCGCCCACGCTGCGCCGCCAGCAGGCGCGCATCCGCAAGCTGGCCGCCACCGGCAGCGTCGAGCTTCCCTCCACCGTCCCCACCATGGTCCGTGCCACGCCGTTCTCGCCGCTCCCCGTCCTCTCGCCCACGGGCGGCCGCGTCTATCCGCTCCACGGCATCGTGCCATGGTCCAAGGCCAAGCCGCTCGATGACGCCATGCAGGCGCTCATCACCGCACACGCGCCCGCGTCCAAGGCCTGCAACCTCACCATCGGCACCAGCTTCTTCGGCGTCGCCCGCTCCGGCCTGCTCTATGAGCCGGTGCTCTACTGGCCCGACGCCCGGCTCGAAAGCCATGAGCGCCGCACCACCACCGACCTGCCGCGCCACCCCGCCAACCCCGAGGCCACCGCACTGGTCAAGCAAATCACCGCCGAAATGCTCGCCCTCTACCGCCAGCACAGCGCCACCCACCTCCAGATCGGCCGCATGTATCCTTGGGCAGAAGATCGAAACCCGCCCGCCATGGCCCTCATCCGCGCCATCAAGGCTGAGCTCGATCCGCACAACCTCATCAACCCCGGTGTTCTGGGTCTCTAGGTGCTCGGCTTATGACCATCGCCATCATCGGCGCCGGCCTCGGCGGCCTCACCGCAGCCCTCGCCCTGCTCCGCGCCGGCCAGCCGGTCACCGTCTATGAGCAGGCGCCGGTGCTCGGTGATGTCGGCGCCGGCATCTCCATCACCCCCAATGCCGCCAAGGGCCTGATCGCGCTCGGCCTTGGCGAAGCGCTCGCCGCCGAAGCCATGGCCGTGCCGCAGCAGACCATCCTTGAAGGCGCCAGCGGCCAGGCCCTCAAGGTCATCGACCGCGCCGACTGCACCGATCGTTACGGCGCCCCCTATTACATGCTCCACCGCGCCGAGCTGCACGCCATGCTCGCCGCCGCCGTCCGCGCCCATGCGCCGGATGCCATCCGCACCGGCCACCGCTTCACCCATCTCCAAGGCACCACCCTGAATTTCGACGGCCAGCCCGCGCAGGAAGCCGAAACCATCATCGCCGCAGACGGCGCCCGCTCGCCGCTGCGCGCCCAGATCTTCTCAGATTTGCCGCCCCGCTTCACCGGCCACATCGCCTGGCGCCTGCTCGTTCCCGCCGCCGATGCGCCGCCCGACATGGCCACCCCCGGCTCCACCGTCTGGACCGGCGACCAGCGCTCCTTCGTCCGCTATCCCGTCCGCCAAGGCACGCTCATCAACTGCGTCGGCCTCAGCCGCACCGGCCAGTGGCGCGCCGAAGGCTGGTCCCAAAGCGTCGCCGCGTCCGAAATGGCCGAGATCTTCCAGAGCTTCGCCGACCCCGTCCGCGCCCTCATCGCCGCCGCGCCGCAAGGCAAGGTCGGCAGCTGGGGCCTGTTCGACCGTCCGCCCACGCCCGCATATGTCAAAGGCCCCGTCGCCCTGCTCGGCGACGCCGCCCACCCCATGCTCCCCTTCATGGGCCAGGGTGCGGCCATGGCCATTGAAGACGGCGTCGTCATGGGCCGCGCCTTTGCCGCCCATCAAAGCCCGGCCGCCGCTCTTGCCGCCTATCAGGCCACCCGCCTGCCGCGCACCCATTTCATCCAGACCGAATCGAGCGCCGGCGCCGACCGGCTCCAGCAGGCCAACACCGACAGCAAGCGCCTCGCCAAGGATGAAGACGCACTCGGCATCTTCACCTACGACCCCGCCACCACCCCGCTCGCCTGATCTCCGCCTGCCGGTTGCTGGCAGAGACGCTTCCCACAGCGCCACAGCACCTGCTATGCTCCGCACATGAAAGTCGCCTTCGCACCCAATCATGATGAACTCGCCCGGCAAAGCTTCGTCGGCAGCCTCAAGGAGTTCATCAACTTCGCCGTCGAACCCGCGCTCGACGCCCGCTTCGAAGAGACGCTCCAGACGAGCGCGCCCAAAAAGGCGGAAAACCGGGATGAAGCCGAAGCCCTGCTCGCCGATGACCCCCTCTATCACCTCTGGTCCTCGCTCACCTTCCACAGCCAGAATCTGATGTGGAACGCCGTCCAGACCACCACCGACCGCACGATCGACAGCCAGATCGAAGCCTTCAACACGCTCGCCAGCGCCCCCAAGGGCAGCATGCGCCTGTCCGACACGCTGCTCGTCAAGGCGCCGATCAGCACGACCGAAATCCACCGCCAGCCTGGCGGCTATTGGCGCGAGACCCGCGAAAACGACATCGAGACCGCGCTCAACTATTCCGGCACCGTCGATCTCTACCGCAACGCCAAGGGCATGGGGACGGGCGGCAAGGTCGGCTCCGACAGCATCGGCCGCTTCCTCGCCGGCGTCGCGAGCAAGCGCGCGCCCGACCTTGAGCCCCAGGCCATCCTCGACATGGGCTGCGGCACCGGCGAGCAGACGCTCGCCTACAAGCGCACATGGCCCCATGCCCGCGTCGCCGGCATCGATGTCGCCCGCCCCTTCATCCGCTTCGCCCACGGCGCCGCCGAGAGCCAGGGCCTGCCCATCGACTATGCCGAGATGGACGCCGGCCACACCGATTTTCCAGACGCGAGCTTCGATCTTATCGTCTCGATCATCATGTTCCACGAGACCTCGCGCGCGCAAGTCAAGGATATCCTGAAGGAATGCTGGCGGCTGGTTCGCCCCGGCGGCCTCGTCCTCCATCTTGATGTCCCCTATCACTATCACCGCCTGCCGCTCACCCGTCAGGTCACCAACCACTGGCAGGTCCGCTACAATGGCGAGCCCTTCTGGAGCGGCTTCACCGCGCTCGACATGAAGCAGGAACTCATCGAAGCTGGCTTCGACCCCGAGACCGCCTTCGCCGATTATGAGCAGGCCGGTCCCGCCACCTATTTCGTCTTCGGCGGCCGCAAGCCGGCATGAGCGAGCTTCCGAAAGGCCCCAAGCCGGGCGCGCGTGACACCAGCTTCTTCCCCGATCCGATGATCGACCATCTGCTGCGCGCCGTCGTCACCCTCACCATGGAGCTGTCGGTCACCCGCGAGCGCCTCAAATCGCTGGAGAGCGTCGCCGGCATCGACAGCCACGCCCTCGACAGCCATCAGCTCACCCCGCAAGAGGAACAGGCCCGCGCCGCCGCCCGCCGCCAGCTCATCGAAGCCACGCTCGGCCCGATGGTCAGCCGCCTGAAAAACCTCTCAGTCGAAGCTGACTGACTTGCCCGGCCCCGCAAGCCGCTTCAGCACATAAACCCCGCCCATCGCGCCAAAGTTGATGCGCATGTCCTCGTCACAATAGACCACATCCGAATGCAGCCGCGGCGGCTTCATCTCGATCCGCAGCGGCTGGTCCGCCGCCAGCCCGAACTGCGCGCGAAAATCATCCTCGCTCACCCCCGGCGGCGGCACCAGCTCGATCGCATAAAAAGACACGTCATAGCGCTGCGGCATCGCCTCATCGAGCGTGTAGCGCCCCCACACCACGATCCGCCCGGCATGCGCCCCGTCCGGCGTCGTCATGCCCGACACATTGTTATAGTGCGCGCCGTCCACCCGGATTTCCTGCTCAATCTCCAAAATCTTCACCGGCACATCGGGAAACTTGGAAAAACTCTGCAGCTTCAGCGAGCTCACATGCTGGATCGGCTTGCCCGCCGTATGCTTGGGGCCAAATTGCGCAAACTCGGATACCCACGGCCCCGCCACAAAGTCCTGATTGGCATAGGGGCTCGGCGTCGGCGTCAGCGGCGTCAGCTGCCCGATCAGCGCATGAATCCGCTCGGTCACCGCCTCATCATAGGTCCCGTCCGCGCGCGCATCGCCAATCGCCGCCCGCAGTTCCGCCTTCAAGCTCGCCACATCGCTCATCGCCACTCTCCCATATCTGCCGCCAAAATGCGCCAGCCGCCGCCCGCTCTCAAGCCCCCGCCTGTCCGCACAGCGGCCAGATGCGCCGCCGCTTGCCATCGCGCCCGATCTGGTCAACTGCTTGCCCCCATGCATCGCCGCTCGTTCCTCGCCGGTCTCGGCGCGCTCGCCGCCGGCTGCGCCCCTGCAGCCAGCACCCCGCGCGTCGCCGCCGCCGCCGATCTCCGCTTCGCGCTCCCCGAAATCGCCGCCAGCTTCGAAGCCGAAACCGGCCAGCAACTCCGCCTCATCTACGGCTCCACCGGCCAGTTCGCCGCCCAGATCCGCCAGTCCGCCCCCTTCGATCTCTTCCTCGCCGCCGATGAAAGCTATGCCCTCGCGCTCGCCCGCGAAGGCCTCACCCAGGGCCAGGGCCAGCTCTACGCCCGCGGCCGCCTCGCCCTCATCGCCCGCCCCGAAAGCCCGCTCGCCCAAAGCCCCCGCCTCGAAACGCTCGCCACCCTGCTCGCCAATGGCCAGATCCGCCGCTTCGCCGTCGCCAATCCCGCCCACGCCCCCTACGGCGCCCGCGCGCAGCAAGCCCTTGAATCAACCGGCCTCTGGGCCACCCTCCAGCCCCGCCTGCTCATCGGCGAAAATGTGGCGCAAGCCGCCCAGTTCGCCCTCAGCCCCGATTGCGACGGTGGCCTCGTCGCGCTCAGCCTTGCGCTTGCCCCCGACATCGCCGCCAAAAGCCGCCACGCCCCCGTCCCCGCCACCCTCCACGACCCGCTCAACCAGCGCATGGTCCTGCTCAAATCCGCTGCGCCCGCCGCCCGCGCCTTCCACGATCACCTCCTCAAGCCCAAGGCCCGCGCCACCCTCGCCCGCTACGGCTTCGAGCCACCAGAGTCGGCCTGAGCCCATGGACTGGCCCGCCCTCGCCCTCTCCTTCCGCCTCGCCGCCGTCACCGTGCTGCTGCTCATGCCGGTCGCCGTCCTCCTCGGCCATGCGCTCGCCACCCGCGCATTTGCCTTCAAGCGCACCCTCGAAGCCCTCATCCTCCTCCCCCTCGTCCTCCCCCCCACGGTGCTCGGCTATTATCTCCTCCAAGCCTTCGGCCAGACCGCCCCCTTGGGCGCGCTCTGGTCGAGCCTCACCGGGAGCAGCCTCGCCTTCAGCTTCCCCGGCCTGGTGCTGGCCTCGCTCCTCTTCAACCTGCCCTTCGCCGTCCAGCCCAGCCAGCGCGGCTTCGAGAGCATCGCGCCCGAAATCCGCGACGCCGCCGCCTGCTCCGGCCTCTCGCCCTGGCAAAGCCTGCTCAGAATCGAGCTGCCGCTGGCCTGGCCCGGCCTGCTCACCGCCGCGGTCATGACCTTCGCCCACACACTCGGCGAATTCGGCATCGTGCTCATGGTCGGCGGCGCCATCCCATCCGAAACCCGCACCGTCTCCATCGCCATCTACGATGACGTCCAGCGCTTCGACATGGGCAGCGCCGGCCTGATGTCGGCGCTGCTCGTCGCCGTCTCGCTCGGCGCCATCGCCCTCACGCTGCGCCTGTCGGCCAAGCCCCGCCTGCCCTGATGCTGACCGTCACCATCACCAGCGAAACCCCCGCGCCGCTGCGCGCCAGCTTCACGCTCGGCGCGCAAGACACGCTCGCCGTCCTCGGCCCCTCGGGTGCGGGCAAAACCAGCCTGCTGCGCACGCTCGCCGGCCTCATCCGCCCCGCCCAGGGCCAGATCACCATGGCCGGCCAAGTCTGGCTCGACACCGATCGCGGCCTCGCCCTCCCCCCCCACAAACGCCCCATCGCCATGGCCTTCCAGAGCCACGCCCTGTTTCCGCACCTGACCGCGCTCGATCATCTCCTGCTCGCCCAGCCCCGGCCAGACCGCGAAGAGGCCCAGCGCCTGCTCACCAGCCTCGGCCTTGAAGCCCACGCCGCGCGCAAGCCCGCCCAGCTCTCCGGCGGCCAGCAACAGCGCCTCGGCCTCGCCCGCGCGCTGGCCCGCCGCGCCTCCCTCCTGCTCCTCGACGAGCCCTTCTCCGCCACCGACAAGGCCACCCGCGCCCGCCTCCACAGCGCCGTGCGCGCCGCCCAGACCCCCACCATCCTCGTCACCCATGATCTTGAAGACGCCCGCGCGCTCGCCACCCACATCCTCATCCTCGAAGCCGGTGACATCCGCCACCACGGCCCGCTCGCCCAGATCCTCGCCCATCCCCCGGCGCTGCGCGCGCTCGGCCTGCGGGATATCGCCAGCCGGCTGCCCGCCAAAATCACCGCCCATCACCCGGACGGCCTCACCAGCCTCGCAACCGAAGCCGGCCCGCTGCTCCTCCCCCGCCTCCCCCAGCCGCCCGGCACCCGCGTCGAGGTCCGGCTGATGGCACACGACATCATCCTCGCCACGACAAGACCGCAAGGCCTGTCCGCGCAAAACATCCTCACCGGTCACATCGTCCGCCTCACACCCGGCGAAGGCCCCGGCGTCCTCGTCCATATCGCGCTCGGCCAGAGCGAAATCATCGCCCGCATCACCAACCGCGCCGCCACCGACATGGCGCTCACCCCCGGCCAGCCCATCCACGCCATCCTCAAGTCGATGGCCGTGGCGCCAGACAGCGTCACGGAAAGCTAGGCCGCAAAAGCCGCCGAATTTGGTCCAACTTTTTTGAAAACCGCATGGTCGGGGCGAGAGGATTCGAACCTCCGGCCTCTGCCTCCCGAAGACAGCGCTCTACCAGGCTGAGCTACGCCCCGACACCTTGCGGATGCGCGGCTATACCGGGCTGCCCGCCCCTGCGCAACCACCCGCGCCCCCAATATTTCAGCCGAGCAAGCCCAGCATCTCGTCCACCGAAACAATCTTCTCGCGCGGCGCGCCGGGCCGGGCGCGCGCGGTCTCGGCCGCGTCCAGCCGCTCCCAATCGGCAAAATCCGTCACCCGCACGCCGCGTTCCGCCAGCAGCCGGTCCAGCCCCGCGCCGCCGGCCTTGTCGCTGCCCCCCTTCTCACTGCCACCGCCGGCAAAATCCGCCGCAATCGCCTCGATCACCGAAAAGCCGTCGGGCCGGTTGGTGCCGATCGTCCCCGAAGGCCCGCGCCGCGCCCAGCCGCTGGCATAAAGCCCGGCTGAAATCCGCCCCGCCTCATCACAAACGAACCGCCCCATCGCGTCTGAAAACGCCGCCCCGGCAATCGGCGGCGTCGTATAGCCAATCGCCGCAATCACAAGCCCGCAGGGAATGGCGTGCAGCTCGCCCGTGCCCACCGCGCGCCCATCCTCCAGCCGCGTCGTCTCGACAATCAGCCGCTCCACCCGCGTCTTGCCTTCCACCGCCACCGGCCGGCGGAAAAACTCGAAATTGATCGTCACCGGCTTGGAAGGGTCGCCGCCGCCGACAAAGCTGCGCAGATGCGACACCATCTTGCGGTGCCCCGGCTCCAGCGCCGCATCCTCGGCTTCCGGCGGCAGGTCCCCGGCCTTCACAATCGCCCGCGCCCGCTCCAGATGCCCCAGCTCGCCCGCCTCTTTGGTGGTGAAGCTCGCCTGGTGCGGCCCGCGCCGCCCGATGATATGCACATCGCGCACGCTCGAGCTCTCCAGCGCCATTAGCGCATGCTGGGCAATGTCGCTCGCCGCCAGCTCGGCCGTGGTCTTGGCCAAAACCCGCGCACAATCAATCGCCACATTGCCATTGCCGATCACCGCCACCCCGTGATGGTCCAGCGGCACATGCAGATCGGCAAAGTCCGGATGGCCATTATACCAGCCGACAAAAGCCGCCGACCCCAGCACGCCGGGCAGGTCATCGCCCTCAATGCCCAGCCGCCGGTCCTCAGGCGCCCCCACGCTCAACACCACCGCATCATAAAGCGCGCAAAGCTCGTCCACGCTCACATCACGCCCCAGCATGACATGGCCGCGGTAGCGCACGCCGCTTGCGATCGCAGTCGCAGCGTAGCGCTTGGTCACCGCCTTGATCGACTGATGGTCCGGCGCCACCCCGGCCCGGATCAGCCCGAAGGGCGTCGGCAGCCGGTCGATCAGATCAACCTCGGCCGACCCGCCAAAGCTCTTCACCGCCGCTTCGGCCGCATAAAAGCCCGCCGGTCCCGCCCCCACAATCGCAATCTTCAGGCCCACAATCATCTCCAGCGCAAATTCACCCCGCCCGATAAGGCCCCGCTCTCGCGCCCGTCAAGCAAGCAGAGCTACACGCCCCCCAAGCACAAACTGACACATTGCGCGCGCCCGCCACCCTGCTAGAGCAAAGCCATGACAGCCGCCCTCGACGCCATCCGCAACTTCTCGATCATCGCCCATATCGATCACGGCAAGTCCACCCTTGCCGACCGCCTGATCCAGACCACCGGCGGCCTCAGCTCGCGCGAAATGTCCGAGCAGGTGCTCGACAATATGGACATCGAGAAGGAACGCGGCATCACCATCAAGGCGCAGACCGTGCGCCTCAACTATACCGCGCGCGACGGCAAGGCTTACGTCCTCAACCTGATGGACACGCCCGGCCACGTCGACTTCGCCTATGAAGTCTCGCGCAGCCTCGCTGCGTGCGAAGGCGCGCTCCTCGTCGTCGATGCCGCCCAGGGCGTGGAGGCCCAGACGCTCGCCAATGTCTACCAGTCGATCGAGCATGATCACGTCATCATCCCCATCATCAACAAGGTCGATCTCCCCGCCGCCGAGCCCGAGCGGGTGAAAAAGGAGATCGAAGACGTCATCGGCCTCGATACCGAACACGCCGTCCTCACCTCGGCCAAGTCGGGGCTGGGCATCGAGGATGTGCTCGAAGCCATCGTCACCCAGATCCCGCCGCCCAAGGGAGACGCCGAAGCGCCCTTGAAGGCGATGCTGGTCGATAGCTGGTATGATCCCTATCTCGGCGTCGTCATCCTCGTGCGCGTCATGGAAGGCGTGCTCAAAAAGGGCCAGCAGATCGCCATGATGGCCGCCGGCACCACCCACCTCGTTGACCGTGTCGGCTGCTTCCGCCCCAAGCTTGAACTTCTCGACGCGCTCGGCCCCGGCGAAATCGGCTTCATCACCGCGCAAATCAAGGAAGTCGCCCAAACCAACGTCGGTGACACCATCACGGATGCCAAGCGCCGCACCAATCAGGCGCTCCCCGGCTTCAAGACCGTCCAGCCGGTGGTCTTCTGCGGCCTCTTCCCCACCGACGCCGCCGATTTCGAAAAGCTGCGCGAAAGCCTCGGCAAGCTCCGCCTCAACGACGCCTCATTCAGCTTCGAGACCGAAAGCAGCGCCGCACTCGGCTTCGGCTTCCGCTGCGGCTTCCTCGGCCTCCTCCATCTCGAAATCATTCAGGAGCGGCTGACCCGCGAATATGATCTCGATCTCATCACCACCGCCCCAAGCGTGGTCTACAAGATCCTCCAGCGCGACGGCACCGAGCTCGAACTCCACAACCCCGCCGACATGCCCGATCCCAGCACCATCGAGATGATCGAGGAACCCTGGATCGAAGCCACCATCTATGTCCCCGATGAACATCTCGGCCCCATCCTCAAGCTCTGTCAGGACCGTCGCGGCATCCAAAAAAACCTCACCTATGTCGGCGGCCGCGCCCAGATCACCTATGAGCTGCCCTTGAATGAAGTGGTGTTCGATTTCTACGACCGGCTGAAGTCGATCAGCCGCGGCTATGCCAGCTTCGATTATCACCAGATCGGCCACCGCGAAGGCGATCTCGTCAAGATGAGCATCATGGTCAACGCCGAGCCGGTCGATGCGCTCAGCATGATCGTTCACCGCGCCGCGGCTGAAACCCGCGGCCGCCACATGTGCGAGCGGATGAAGGATCTCATCCCCCGCCACCTGTTCAAAATCCCGATTCAAGCCGCCATCGGCGGCAAGGTCATCGCACGCGAAACCATCTCCGCGCTCAGAAAAGACGTCACCGCCAAATGCTACGGCGGCGACGCCAGCCGCAAGCGCAAACTCCTCGACAAGCAGAAAGAGGGCAAGAAGCGCATGCGCCAATACGGCAACGTCGACATCCCGCAAGAAGCCTTCATCGCCGCCCTGCGCATGGGCGACGCCAACTAGGCCAGCGCCGCCACCCGCTCAGCGCGGGCAGGCCAGATCGCCCTCCGCGCAAACCATGAGTGCCGAAAGCTCGCGCGTCCGCGCCGCACTCTGCGCCCGCGCGCACTGGCTGTAGATCATCGGCGCCACCGACCCCCCAGCCACACCGCCCGCCACAAACGCACAGTGCTGGCGCCGAAACACCTCCCAAGCCCCCTGCGCTTCCCCCAGCGCCGCCCGCCCCTCTGCCGACAGCCGCATCTCCAGCGCCTCATAAGCCCGCGCCATCTCCGCCTCAGCCGCCGCCTGCGCCGCCGCCGCGCACATGTTCAGCGCGCTCTGGGTCGCCGCAGCCCCGCAGTCCACATCACGCCCCTGCGCCGCCAAGCCGTCGCCCCACGCCAGCAGCATCAAGGCCCCGCCAAGCCAAACCAAAGAAAAACGGCGGCCGATCCCCCGGCCGCCGCTCCAACGTTCACCCGCGCCGATCATTCGTCCTCGTTGACGACTTCCATGTTCAAAGGGTCCTTGCGCAAACGCGGGCTCGTCGACGGCGTCACGACCTTCGACTTGACCGTGTCCAACAAACCGCCACCCGTCACCTGATCGAGGTCCTTGTCATTCAGCTCTTCCATCGCTTTCTTGTCGGTCATCACATGCTCCTCTGATCAAAAGCGTCAACACCCGCTCCACGCAGCCGTGTCGCCAATCATTCGTCCTCGTTGACGACTTCCATGTTCAAGGGGTCCTTGCGCAAACGCGGGCTCGTCGAAGGCGTCCGGACCGTCTGCTTTATGTTGTCCATGAAGCCGCCACCCGTCACCTGATCAAGGTCCTTGTCGTTCAGTTCCTCTGTCGTCTTCTTGTCAGTCATGATCTGCTCCTCTGCTTGAAAAGACAGGACGTGATCGCCAGCGAGCCCTCCAGGACCATCATCAGCGCCGCAATCACGCACTGCAACCAGTTCCAGGCTCTCAGGCCTCACCAAGTTTCGACGCGTCGCCAGAGCCGCGCACCTCGGCCACGGACGTGGATTTGATCCGGCTGTCGATCACTTTCTTGAACTCGGGCAGATAGACCCCACCTTGAACATTATCCAGTTCGGCGTCGTTCAGTTCTTCCGTCGGCGTCTTGTCGGTCATGATCTGCTCCCTTGAAAAAAATCAGAAGCCATCGCCCGAACCCAAATCCAAGGGGCCAATATCAGCGTCCCCCTCAGCTGGCCCACGCCACCCTTCTGTCACATGTTACGAGGCGCGACCCGTTCTGGTTTCACCAAGCCTAACCCACCCCACACCCCACCGCAACCGCCACCCCCTTCTCATCCAGCGAACAAACCCCGCGTCCCCCGCGCTGCCGCCGCCAAATCCCCTAGCCTCAAGCGCAGCAATCAGGGGGGACCACGCATCATGATCAACATCCCGCGCGCCCTCGCCCTGCTCGCCGCCCTGCCGCTGCTCGGCGCCGCCCCCACAGAGCACTGGCCGCTCGCCCCAAAAGCCCCCAAAGACGCCCCCAGCGTCCTCCTCATCCTCCTCGATGATACCGGCTTTGCCGACACCAGCAGCTTCGGCGGCCTCGCCCAGACCCCCGCCCTCGATGCGCTCGCCGATGAAGGCCTGATCTACAATAATTTCAACGTCACCGCGATGTGCTCCCCCACCCGCGCCGCGCTGCTGTCCGGCCACAACCACCACGCAACAGGCTTCGCCGCCATCACCGAATACGCCGCCGCCCACCCCGGCTATGACAGCTACTGGAAGAAAAACACCGCGCCCGTCGCCGAAGTCCTGCGCCAAAGCGGCTACAACACCGCCGCCATCGGCAAATGGCACAACACGCCCGAATGGGAGATCTCGCCCGCCGGCCCGTTCGACCGCTGGCCCACAGGGCTGGGCTTTGAATATTTCTACGGCTTCATGGGCGCCGAAGACAATCAGTGGGAGCCCGACCGCCTCTACGAAAACACGACCCATATCGAGGCCCCCTACACCCCCGAACAAGGCTATCACCTCACCAAAGACCTCGCCGACAGGGCGCTCGGCTGGCTCGGCCAACACCGCTCCATGGCCGATCAAAAGCCCTTCTTCCTCTATGTCGCCACCGGCGGCACCCACACCCCCCATCATGCCCCGTCAGACTGGATCGCCCGCTATCACGGCAAGTTCGACGCCGGCTGGGACGAACTGCGCGCCCAGGTCTTCGCCCGCCAGAAAGCGCTCGGCATCATCCCCCCGTCTGCCGTCCTCACGCCGCGCCCCGCCCAGATCCCCGCCCAAATCCCCGCATGGGCCAGCCTCAGCGCCGATGAGCGCCGCCTCTACGCCCGCCAGATGGAAGTCTACGCCGCCTATCTCGCCTATACCGATCATCATCTCGGCCGCATCATCAACGCCGCCCGGGCCGCCGATCCCAACACCCTCATCCTCTACATCGCCGGCGACAATGGCGCGCTCGGCACACCGCTCCCCGGCTACGGCGGCGAAGCCAGCGTCAGCGAAAATCTCACCCGCTTGCGTGAGTTCGGCGGGCCGGATGTGCCCTACAACCAGTCGCAAGGCGGCTGGGGCTGGATGGGCAACACCCCCTTCCAATATTGGAAAACCGTCGCCTCCCATTTCGGCGGCCTGCGCGCGCCCATGGTCATCAGTTGGCCCGGTCATCTGCCGAGAAACCGCGCGCTCCGCCCGCAATTCACCCATGTCACCGATATCGTCCCCACCCTCTACGATCTCATCGGCCTCGCCCCGCCCAAGGCCGTCAACGGCACCCCCCAGCGCCCGCTCCCGGGCGCCAGCCTGCGCCCCACCTTCGCCAGCCCGTCCGCCCCCAGCCCCCACCCCACCCAATATTTCGAGCTGCTCACCAACCGCGCCATTTATCACGAGGGCTGGATGGCCTCGGCACTCAGCGCCCGATACGCGCCGGGCAAGACGCAGGACGAATGGGAGCTCTACAACATCACACAGGACTTCACCCAGTCTCGCAATCTCGCCAGCCAATATCCTGAAAAACTTGCCGAACTCAAAGCCCTGTTCGACCGCGAAGCCAAGGCCAACCTCGTCGAACCGCTGGGCGGCGCCAATTTCCGCTCCGCCACCAAGCCCTTCCCCTTCAACGGCCGCAATCGCTTCGATTTCTACTCAGGCGCCAGCCACATTCCCTATGCCCAACTCCCCAAGCTCAACCGCAGCTTCACCCTCGAAGCCGATGTCGAGATCGACCAGCCAGCCGCCAGCGGCGTGCTCGCCAGCTTCGGCTTCAAAGGCAAGGGCTTCATCTGGTATCTCGACCAGGGCCGCCTCACATATGAAAACAGCATCGGCACCCGGGCCCAAACCGTCACCACCGCCGCCCCCCTCCCCCCCGGCCGCCACCGCCTCGAAGCCCGCTTCACCTGCACCAGCTGCACCACGCCCGCCAGCGCCTTCCAGACCATCAGCGGCACCCTCACCCTCGCCGTAGACGGCACCCCCGTCACCACCCAGCCGCTGCCCCGCGTCAACCTCACCAACGCCGGCGAAGGCTTCGCCCTCCACATCGCCCAAACCGGCGGCTCCCACATCTCCACCGCCGTCAAAGCCCCCGCCCCCCTCCAGGGCCAACTCCACCGCCTCACCATCACCCTCAACTAACCACCCAAACCACCCCGTCGCCCCCTCTTCCCCGTCACCCCCGCTCCCTCTTCGTCACCCCCGCGAAGGTGGGGGCCCATCTCCCGCCCCCGACACCAGAAACCAAAGTCCAGACCGCCCCGCCGCCAACCCAACCCGCCCCATCGCCCCGGCCTTGAGCCGGGGCCTAAGCACAACCCACCCCACCAGCGAAAACGCAAGAAAGCCTCCGGCGGGCAGGGACTCGTCCCTGCACCCATTCCTCGGCAAGCCGCGCCGCGCTCCGGCAGTGCGGCCAAAAATTCGCCGCACCATCGCCTCGCCGCGCACGTCGAACAAACAAAATCCTCCGGCGACTGGGGCCCCATGCCCCGGAAGCAAATGCGCCCCCAGATATTCAGCGCGCGTCGGGAAAGGACTGGGTCTTGCCGAGGTTCTTGCGCATCACCCGCTCCAACGCATCGACCGCGTCCATCAGATCGTCATGCACATTGCGCGCCTGCTCATGCGCCGTTCTGATCCGCGGGTGCATCTCGGTCACATCGCTGTCGCCCTGCGCCGTTCCATGCGCGCGCACTTCGCGTTCATGCAAGTCAAAGCCCGTCTGATGCCCCTTCAGCGCCGCCGCCACCGCCTCCAGCCGCCGCACCGCCGCCATATGCTCGGCATTCCACCGCGCCAATTCGTCCAGCCAAACCCGCTTGTCCGCCGCCTCGCTCGCGCTCAGCGCCTGCGCGTCCGCCCCCGTCTTCTGCGCCATCACCGGCCCCGCCAACCCCAGGCCAGCCATCGCCGCCAGCATCACCAAGATCCGCATAACCGCCCGCTCCCACCACACCAGCAAAACACGCTGGCATGTTACATGGTCACACCCCTATGTTTTTGCAAGCGTTTATTAATAGCAATCAGATCACAGCCCAGCGCCGCCGCCGCATCGCTGCGCCCCCGGCCTCCGGCATCCCGTCCGCCCCGCCTCTTCAGGCCCGCCGTTCGATTCGGATCAAGTCAGATTCAGGTTGCAATTCATAACCAAATAGGATATATTTCTCTTGCCTGTGACCCAAAAATCACGAAAACCCCCGCGACCCCCTAACCTTCCTGACCTTCCAGACCCCCTCAAACCCCACCCGAAACCACCAGCCCGTGCCGCTTCTTGCCGGCCGAGACCTTGGCGCCGGGTGCCACCATCGCCGCCTCATCCGACACCGCCTCGCCGTCGATGCGCGCACCCCCGCCCGCCACCAGCCGCCGCGCCTCGCCCTTCGAAGCCGCAAAGCCAAGCCCGACCAGCGCCTCCAATATCGTCACCGGCCCCGCCACCTCAAACTTCGGCAGCGCCTCCCCGGCCCCCCCGCCAAAGGTCGCCGCCGCCGTCGCCGCCGCGGCCTCCGCCTCGGCCCGCCCCCGGCACAGCGAAGTCGCCTCGGTGGCGAGGCGCACCTTGGCCGCATTGATGTCGCCGGCCATCACCTCCGCCACCTCATCCAGGTTCAGATCGGTGAACAATTTCAAGAACCTCTCCACGTCTCTATCATCGGTGTTCCGCCAGAACTGCCAATAATCGAAGTCCGAAAGCAGCTCACGGTTCAGCCAAACCGCCCCGGCCGCCGTCTTGCCCATCTTCGATCCATCAGCACGGGTAATCAGCGGCGTCGTCAGCCCAAAGGCCTCCCGCCCCTCGATACGCCGGATGAGGTCGGTGCCATTGACGATATTCCCCCATTGGTCCGACCCGCCCATCTGCAACACACAGCCAAAGCGCCGGTTCAGCTCAAGAAAATCATAGGCTTGAAGGATCATGTAGTTGAATTCAAGAAACGACAACGGCTGCTCCCGCTCCAGCCGCAGCCGCACACTGTCGAACGAAAGCATCCGGTTGACCGAGAAATGCCTGCCCACGTCCCGCAAGAAGGGCACATAGGCCAGCCCCGACAGCCAGTCGTCATTGTTGACCATCAGCGCATCCGAAGGCCCGTCGCCAAACACCAGAAACCGCTCAAAAGCCGTGCGAATGCTTGCCATGTTCGCCGCAATCCGTTCATCATCAAGCAGTTGGCGCGCATCATCCTTGCCGCTCGGGTCGCCCACCTTGGTCGTCCCCCCGCCCATCACCACGATCGGCCGGTGCCCCGCCCGCTGCAGGTGCCTCAGCATCATGATCGAGACCAGATGCCCGATGTGCAGACTCGGCCCCGTGCAATCAAAGCCGATATAGCCGGTGATCCGCCCCTTCAACGCCTCATCCAGGCCTGCCGGATCAGTGACTTGATGGATGAACCCCCGCGTCTCGAGCGTGGTCAGAAGATCGGATGCATATGTCATGCCTGCGCCCATACCCCGCATGACAGGCCCGCGCCAAGCCGCTAGCGTGTATCCATGCGACCCCTGCTTGCCCTCGGCCTCATGTCCGGCACCTCGCGCGACGGCATCGATGCCGCCCTCCTCCTCACCGACGGCGAGGAGATCGCCGAGCCCAAGGGCTTCCTCACCATAGCCTATGAGCTTGATTTCCAAGCAAGACTTGGGGCAGCCTGCGCCCGCGCCCTCGAACTCACCCGCCCCGCCTCCGACCCGCTGATCGACGCCGTCTCGGCCGAACTCGCCGGCCTCCACACCATCGCCGTCCACCGCCTCCTCGCCGCCACCGGCACGCCGCGCGAAGACGTCGCCCTGATCGGTTTCCACGGCCACACCGTCGCCCACCGCCCCAAATCCGGCTGGACCTGGCAGACCGGCGACGCCGACCTGCTCGCTACCGCCACCCGCCTGCCCGTCATCCATGATTTCCGAAGTGCCGATGTCGCCGCCGGCGGCCAGGGCGCCCCGCTCGCCCCGGGCTATCATCGCGCCCGCTCCGTCGCCCTTGGCCGGCCTTTAGGCGTCCTCAATCTCGGCGGCGTCGGCAATCTCACCTGGTTCAGCGAGCGCGAATGGGGCAGCTTCGACACTGGCCCCGCCAACGCGCTCATCGATGACTGGGTGCGCGCCGCCACCGGCCAAGCCTATGACAAAAATGGCCAACTCGCCGCCACCGGGAGCATACAGGAGACCATCCTCACCGCCATGCTCGACCTGCCCTGGTTCGACGCGCCGCCCCCCAAATCGCTCGACCGCAATGATTTCGACATCGCCCCCGTCCGCACGCTGAGCCCTTCAGACGGCGCCGCCACGCTCACCGCCTTCACCGCCGAAACGGTCCGCCTCGCGCTCGGCCATGTCCCGCCGCTCGCCCGCCTGCTCGTCACCGGCGGCGGCCGCCACAACCCGGTGCTGATGGCGATGATCGAGCGCCACACCGGCGTCCCCACCGCCCCGGTCGAAGCCGTCGGCTGGAACGGTGACGCGCTCGAGGCCGAAGCCTTCGCCTGGCTCGCCGTCCGAAGCCACCGTGGCCTGCCCCTCAGCTGGCCCGAAACAACCGGCGTCCCCGCCCCCCAAACCGGCGGCCGCCGCGCTGGCTAGCGGCCGCCGTCCGCCAGCCGCATATCGAGATATCCGTCCACCGCGCCCATCAGCAGATCCATCTCGTTCTGGAAGAAATGGTTGGCCCCGGCGATGGTCTGGTGCTCGATGGTGATGTGCCGCTGCGTCTTCAGCTTCTCGACCAGCTTGAGCACGGCAGAGGTCGGCACCACCTCGTCCACCTCGCCGTCAACGATGATGCCGCTCGAAGGACAGGGCGCCAGAAAGCTGAAATCATACATGTTCGCCGGCGGCGCGATGGAGATGAACCCCTTGATCTCCGGCCGCCGCATCAGCAATTGCATGCCAATCCAGGCGCCGAAGGAAAAGCCGCCCACCCAGGTCGTCCGCGCCTCGGGGTTGAACTGCTGCACCCAGTCAAGCGCGCTCGCCGCATCGGAAAGCTCGCCAATGCCATTGTCGAACACGCCTTCGCTGCGCCCGACCCCACGGAAATTGAAGCGCAAGACCGCAAAGCCGCGCTTCACGAAGCTGTTATAGAGGGCGATCACGATCGGGTGGTTCATCGTGCCCTGGGCAGGATGCGGCTGCAGCAGGATCGCCACGGGCGCACGCGGCACGGGACCGGGCTGATAACGGCCTTCCAGCCGGCCTTCCGGGCCGGGAAAAATGACTTCGGGCATAGGGCTCCCATCGCAAAGGGTGTGCGCAAAACGCAGCCTCGTCTATAGTGCCCAGATGCGCGATCACGCAATCAAAAGCCGCATCTATCTCGACCATGCCGCCACCACCCCGGCTTGGCCAGAGGCGCGCGCCGCCATGGCAGAGGCGCTGGCGCTGCCCGGCAACCCTGCCTCGCTCCACGCCGAAGGCCGGGAGGCGCGCGCAGCCCTTGAAGCTGCGCGCGATGCGCTGGCCCGTCTCGCCGCCTGCGCGCCCGATGATGTCATCCTGACCAGCGGCGGCACCGAAGCCATCAGCCTTGCCCTCGCCCCCCATGGCCGCATCCTCGCCAGCGCCACCGAGCATAGCGCCATGCTCGCCGCCCGCCCCGACATCACGCGCCTGCCCGTCGACCGCCACGGCCTGCTCGACATTGAGGCCCTGGCCTCAGCGCTGTCCCACGGCCCGGCGCTGGTTGCGGTCCAGCATGTCAACAACGAGACCGGCGTCATCCAGCCGATCGACGCCATCGCCGCGCTGGTGCACAGCCATGGCGGCCTGTTGCTGGTCGATTGCGTCCAGTCCGCCGGCAAGCTGGCCTTGCCTAAAGCCGATTACCGCGCCCTCTCCGCCCACAAGATGGGCGGCCCGATGGGCGCAGGCGCGCTCATTGCTGCCCCATCCGCGGCGCTTGCCGCACGCGACGGCGCGCAGGAGCACGGCCACCGCCCCGGCACGCCGGCGCTCGCCGCCCATGCCGGCTGGGCCGCCGCCCTTGCCGCCCCGCCGCCCGATTGGGCCGCCGTCCAGCGTCGCCGCACCGCGCTTGAAGCCCGGCTCAAGGCCGCCGGCGCCGTCATTCACGGCGAAGCCGCACCGCGCGGCCCGCATGTCAGCAGCATCGGCATGCCCGGCGTCTCGGCCACGACCCAGCTGATGACGCTCGATCTCGCCGGCTTCGCGGTGAGCGCCGGGGCTGCCTGTTCGTCCGGCAAGGCCAGCGCCAGCCATGTGCTTGCGGCCATGGGGCTGGGCGCTGCGGCCGGCGAGGCCATCCGCGTCAGCCTGTCGCCCGCCACCACCGATGAGGAGCTCGCAGCCTTTGCCGACGCCTGGGAGGCGATGGCAGCGCGGCTGCGAAAGAGAGCCGCATGACCCTGCCCATCTATCTTGATTACGGCGCCACCACGCCGCTCGACCCCGCCGTTGCCGCTGCCATGGAACCCTGGGGCGTCGCCCATTTCGGCAACCCGCACAGCGCGCACCGCTGGGGCTATGAGGCCCGGGCTGCGGTCGAGACGGCCCGCGCTCAGGTCGCCGCGCTGCTCGGGGCGACAGCGGAGAGCATCGCCTTTACCAGCGGCGCCACCGAAGCGGTCAACTGGGCCTTGAAGGGCCTGCTGATGGCGCCGGGCCAGACCCGCCGCCGCATCGTCACGCTCGCCACCGAACACAGCTGCGTGCTCGAAACGGCTGAATATCTGGCCAGCATCGGCGCCACCCTCACCGTCGTGCCCGTCCGCGAAAGCGGGCTCGTCGATCTCGGCGACCTCGAACGCGCGCTCGGCGAGGATGTCGCGCTGGTCTCGGTGATGGCGGTCAACAACGAGACCGGTGTCATCCAGCCGCTCGCCGACATCGCCCGGCTGGCGCACAGCGTCGGCGCGGTCATGCACAGCGATGCCGCCCAGGCCTTTGGCAAGATTCCGCTCGATGTCGAGGCGATGGGGATCGATCTGCTCAGCCTCAGCGGCCACAAGATCTACGGTCCCAAGGGTGTGGGCGCGCTCTATCGCCGCCCGTTCACCCGCATCGCGCCGCTGCTGCACGGCGGCGGACAAGAGGATGGCCGCTCGGGCACGCTCGCCACCCCGCTCATCGTCGGGCTGGGCGAAGCCGCGCGCATCGCAGGCGTGCTCATGGCCGAAGACGCCGCCCATGCGAGAGCGCTGCATGACCGGCTGCTCGCCGGCCTCAATGTCGCCCACCGCATCCATGGCACGCGCGAGGCCGCCTGGCCCGGCCTCGTCAATCTGGGCTTCCCCGCGCTGTCGGGCCGCCCCATCCTGCCGCTGCTCCCGGGCATCGCAGCCTCCTCGGGCTCGGCCTGCAGCGCCGTCACCGGCCGGCCCAGCCATGTGCTCACCGCGCTGGGCCTCAAAGAGGCTGATGCAAAATCCGCCCTGCGTCTTGGTTTCGGACGCTTCACACTTGCTTCAGACATTGATATTGCAGTGCAACAAATCAACGCGCTTATCACGCGCATCACCGCAGAGGCCGCTTGACCACGCCCATGCCCCAGATCCGGTTCTTCGCACAGGATGGAACGCTCGTCGAAAGTGTCGAGGCGCCAAGTGGCACCCGCCTGCTCGATCTCGCCCAAATTCATGGCCAGCCGCTCGAAGGCAGCTGCGAAGGCGCCATGGCCTGCAGCACCTGCCATGTCCTCATCATCGGCGGGGACGTCGACAAGCTGCCCGAGCCGAGCGACGAGGAAGAGGACATGCTCGATTTCGCCGTGGGCGCCAGCCGTGCCTCGCGGCTGGCCTGCCAGATCATGCTCACCGCCGATATCGCCAGCCTCGATGTGCGCATGCCGCCGGGCGTCATCGACATGAGCCGAAAATGACATTCTCGCGCCGCGTCCTGCTGCTGGCAGGTCTCGCTGCGCCTCTTCACGCCCAAGGCGCCAAGACGCCGGCCCCCTTCGACAGTGCTGTTCTCGCTCTCAAGCCGGGCGAATGGATCTGGGACGGGGCCATCGCGCCCGCCGGCCCGATGCTGCTGACCGTCAATCTTGCCGTCCAGCGCGCCTATGTCTACCGCAACGGCGTCCGCATCGGTGCCTCGACCATCTCCTCGGGCAAGCCCGGCAAGCGCACGCCAACAGGCGTTTTCCAGATCCTGCAAAAGAACCGCGATCACCGCTCAAACCTCTACAATGATGCGCCCATGCCCTTCATGCAGCGCCTGACCTGGGACGGGATTGCGCTTCATGCTGGCAATCTGCCCGGCTATCCAGCCAGCCATGGCTGCATCCGCCTGCCCTATGCCTTTGCCGAAGCGCTGTTTGCCGCCAGCCCCATGGGCATGACGGTGATCGTCCATGATGCGCCGCTGCTGCCCGAAACCGTGGAAAGCGACGCCGTTCTCGCGCGCTTCGCACCCGCCAGAGACGGCGATCTCGCCGCCGCCCTTGCCGACCCGCTCGATGACCGCGACATCTTCCGCTGGACCCCGGAGCGCGCGCCCGAGGGACCGCTGACCATCGTCCTCACCAGCGCCAACAAGCGGCTGATTGTCTTCCGTGCCGGTGTCGAGATCGGCCGGGCGCGTGTGTCCGTGCCCAAGGATTTCCACATCGGCACCCGCGCCGCCCAATTCGCCGGCCGCGCGCCCGACGGCACCGCGCGCTGGATCTACACCGCCATCTCCACCTACCAGCCCCGCGAAGGCCAGGCCGTGGAAAAGGACGCGCTCGATGCCGTCACCATCCCGCCCGCCTTTGTCGCGGCGCTGCGCCCGCTGGTCGGCGAAGGCACCACGCTGCTTGCCACCGACGGCGGCTTGCTCGAAGGGCGCACCGGCACGGCGCTCACCGTCATCACCAACGACTGACCTTGCCCTCGGCCCCCATCTGCCCCATATGGCGCGTGGGAGTCGGGCGGGCAGCGCTCTCGCCAACCCGGTCAGGTCCGGAAGGAAGCAGCCGTAACGAATTCGCGCTGGGTCGTTCCCGGCTCCCACCGCGCCGAGGGCACATCCGCGCAGAATGAAATGACGCGAGCGGCCCAACCCGCTACACCTTCCCCCAATGACCGATTCAACCGATTCCAGCCTGTTCGGCGATGATGTGCCTCTTGCGCCACCGCCCGCCTACCGCGTGCTCGCCCGCAAATATCGCCCCGGAGATTTCGCCGGGCTGATCGGCCAGCAGGCCATGGTGCAGACGCTGGCCAACGCCATTGCGCGCGACCGGCTGGCACAGGCCTGGCTGCTCACCGGCGTGCGCGGCGTCGGCAAGACCAGCACCGCGCGCATCATCGCGCGCGCCCTCAACTGCATCGGCCCGGACGGTCAGGGCGGGCCGACCATCGAGCCCTGTGGCCAATGCAGCCACTGCCAGCAGATCGCCAGCGGCAGCCACATGGACGTCATCGAGATGGACGCCGCCTCCAACACCGGCGTCGATGACGTGCGCGAGATCATCGAGGCGGTGCGCTACGCCGCCGTCTCGGCGCGCTACAAGATCTACATCATCGACGAAGTTCACATGCTCTCGAAAAACGCCTTCAACGCATTGTTGAAGACGCTCGAGGAGCCGCCGCCGCATGTGAAGTTCATCTTCGCCACCACCGAGGTGCAGAAGCTGCCCGTCACCGTGCTCAGCCGCTGCCAGCGCTTCGACCTGCGCCGCGTGCCCGCCGATGTGCTCGCAGAGCATTTCGCCGGAATCGCGGCGAAGGAGAAGGTCGAGGCCGAGCCGGAGGCGCTGGCACTCATTGCGCGCGCCGCCGAAGGCTCGGTGCGCGACGGCCTGTCGCTGCTCGACCAGGCCATTGCGCACGGCGGTGACAGGGTTTCGGCCGCCCAGGTGCGCGACATGCTGGGCCTCGCCGACCGCGGCGCCGTGCGTGCGCTGCTTGGCCATTGCCTCGCCGGCGATGCCCCGGCCATGCTCGCCGCAGTCGCTGAACAGCATGCGCTGGGCCGTGAGCCCGAAGCGCTGCTGCGCGAGCTGCTGGGGCTGGTCCATATGATCACCCGCACGCGCATCGCGCCCGCTGAAGACAATGCGCTCAGCGCCGAGGAGCGCGGCTCCATCGAGGATTGGGCAGCACGGCTCGATTTTCCAGCGCTGCACCGGCTCTGGCAGCTGATGCTCAAGGGGCTTGCCGATGTGCAGGCCGCGCCCGACCCGCTGCAGGCGGCGGAGATGGCGCTGCTGCGCCTGATCCACGCCAGCCAGCTGCCAGATCCGGGCGAGGTGCTGCGTGCGCTCGCCGAAGGTGGTGCGATGCCGGCCGGCGCTGCTGCGCCTGTGGCGCGCCCCGCAGCGCCCCAGCCATCGATGCGTCTGCCGCAGGATCTGGCCGCGATCGTGCGGCTTTTCGAAGCCAATACCGAGCCCCAGCTTGCCCATATGCTCTCCGACGAGCTGCGGCTCATCGACTATGCGCCGTCTGCCAGTCCGCCGCGCCTGGTGCTCGCAACCGGTCCCAATCCCAGGCGCGAGCCGCTGACCGAGATCGCCCGCTGCCTGCAGGCCTGGACCGACACCGAATGGGACATCAGCTTCCGAGAAAACGGCGGCGGCGCCACGCTGCATGAGGCCGACACCGCTGCCCGCGCCTCGATCCGCGAGGCGGCCGCGCGCGACCCGACGGTTGCGGCACTTCTCGATCATTTCAAGGACGCCGAGATCATCAGCGTCGATGCCCAGGAAAGGACCAGCAATGCCCAATCTCGATGAACTCATGGCTGCCGCCCGCAATGTGCAGGAGCAGATGGCCAAGGCCCAGGCCGAGCTGGACAACATCATCGTCGAGGGCATGAGCGGCGGCGGCATGGTGCGCATCCGCGCCACCGCGCGCGGGCAGGTGCGCGGCGTGCAGCTCGATCCGTCGCTGTTGACGCCCGATTCGAAAGAAATGCTCGAAGACCTGATCACCGCCGCCTTCAATGACACCAAGGCCAAGGCCGATCAGGCCGGCAGCGCCGAAATGGCCAAGCTGACGGCCGGGATGCCGCTTCCGCCGGGCTTCAAGCTGCCCGGCATGTAGCGCCTAGAGGCAGGCGTCCAGCCCGTCTGTGGCCACCACACGGGCGCGCTTCTCAATGCTGCCGGCATAGCGGCGCACGAACGGCCCCGGTCGCCCAGCGTTGCGCTTGATCGGCTGTGGCAGCACGGCCGCCAGCTGCGCCGCCTGCCGCCGGCTCAGCTGCGCCGCAGATACACCGAAGTGATGCCGTGCTGCCGCCTCGGCGCCGTAAATGCCCGGCCCCATCTCGGCGACATTCAGATAGACCTCCATGATCCGCTGCTTGCCCCAGAGCGTCTCGATCAGCAGCGTGAACCAGGCCTCCAGCCCCTTTCGCAGCCAGGAGCGCCCAGGCCAGAGAAAGGCGTTCTTCGCCGTCTGCTGGGAAATCGTCGAGCCGCCGCGCAGCCGGTCGCCTTGCGCATTGCGCATCGCTGCCGCCCGGATTGCGTCCACGTCAAAGCCATGATGGCTGCAAAAACCGCTGTCCTCCGCGCCGATCACGGACCGGGCCAGCGCCGGCGAAATGTCGGAAAGCGCTGTCCAGTCCCGCTGCACGTCCTGACCGGCCAGAAAATCCCGCGCCATCGGCCAGGTGAAAGGCACCGGCACAAAACGGTAGGTCAGCACCCAGCCAAGGCTGAGGATGAACGACCAGAGCAGCACCCGCCGCGCCAGTCCAACGATCGATGACGAAAGTGCTCGGCGCACATGTCCCCCAATTCAGGGATCCCGCTTGCGCGCCAGCGGCGGCGGCGTCAATCCGGCTTGCGCCCCAGAAGAGCCGCACTGAATACGAGGCTGCCCAGCAGCATCACCGCCGTCTCCAGGCTGCTAAGCCCGCCCGGTGCTGCCCGGGCCGGGTCCACCAGCGCCTGCTGCGAGACCGGCTGAACCGCAGCGCGCCGGCCCGGCTGATCGTCAATGACCTTGAGGGCCAGCGCCGGGGAGGCTGCGAGCCCTGCCAGACAGACAATGGAAAGCCACCGAACCAAAGCCATAGATACCCCAATGTGACGCGGAGACATCACTCGCGCTGCACTGCACAATGGCGCAATAAGGTTAAAGTTCAACGACGAGGCGCGAGAAAAAATCGCCTCTCCGCTTTGCGGTCAGTCAGCCTCGGGCAGGAGCCGCTGTTCGGTGGCCAGCGCGTGCATGGCTTTCGACAGCTTCTCGAAGGCGCGCACCTCGATCTGCCGCACCCGCTCGCGACTGATGTCATATTGCTGGCTCAGCGCCTCCAGCGTCTCGGGCTCGTCGATCAGGCGGCGCTGGGTCAGGATATGCCGCTCGCGTTCGTTGAGCGCGCCCATCGCCTCGGTGAGCAGCGCATGGCGCTGGTCGCGCTCCTGTTCGTCGGCCACCAGCTCGTCCTGCAGCGGGCCGCTGTCGGCCAGCCAGTCCTGCCACTCGCCCTCGCCTTCCTCGCGCAGCGGCGTGTTGAGGCTGGCGTCGCCGCCCATCGACATCCGCCGGTTCATGGCGTTAACCTCGTCCTCGCTCACCCCGAGCGTGGTCGCGATCTTTTCCAGGTCCGCGCCGCGCAGATCCCCGTCCTGGGTGGCGCCGATCTTGCCCTTCAGCCGCCGCAGGTTGAAAAACAGCTTCTTCTGCGCTGCCGTGGTGCCGATCTTCACCAGGCTCCAGGAGCGCAGGATATATTCCTGGATCGCCGCCCTGATCCACCACATCGCATAGGTCGCCAGCCGAAAGCCCTTCTCGGCATCAAACTTCTTCACGCCCTGGATGAGCCCGATATTCCCTTCCGAAATCAGCTCCGCCACCGGCAGGCCATAGCCGCGATAGCCCATGGCGATCTTCGCCACGAGCCGCAGGTGGCTGGTCACCAGCTGGGCGGCCGCCTCCGGGTCCTCATGCTCGGCCCAGCGCTTGGCAAGCATATATTCCTGCTCGGGCGAGAGCATGGGAAACTTGCGGATTTCCGCCAGATAGCGGTTGAGCCCGGCCTCGCCGCCCAGCGCTGGAATGCTCATCTTTGCCGGCACATTCGCCATAAGTCCTCCTACACGTCGCCTGAAAGACGACCAATCAAGTCCGATATATCATCCGGGAGTGGCGATTCAAATGCCATGGTCTCCCCCAACAGCGGATGAACAAAGCCGAGCGTGGCCGCGTGCAGCGCCTGACGACGGAAGTTCAGCGCCTGCAACACCGTCGCCAGCCGCCCCGGCATCCGCCCATAAACAGGGTCGCCGGCCAGCGGATGGCCGATCGAAGCCATGTGCACCCGGATCTGGTGGGTGCGCCCCGTCTCCAGCCGGCACTCAACCTGTGCCGCCCCTTCAAAGGCCCTGAGTGTGCGGAAATGGGTAACCGCCCACTTGCCGCGCCCGTCAGCGACAATGGCCATTTTCTGCCGGTTGGCGGTCGAACGCGCCAGCGCGCCGTCGATCCGCCCCGCCGGCGGCACCGGCACGCCCGCCACCACCGCCAGATAGCGCCGCTCCACCGTATGGGCAGCAAACTGGCGTGCCAGCGCTTCATGCGCAGTGTCGGTCTTGGCCACCACCAGCAGCCCCGAGGTATCCTTGTCGATACGGTGCACGATCCCGGGCCGGGCCACCCCGCCAATGCCCGACAGCCGCCCGGCGCAGTGGTGCAGCAGCGCATTGACCATGGTGCCATCGAGATTGCCAGCCGCCGGATGCACCACCAGCCCGGCCGGCTTGTCGACCACCAGCAGCGCCTCATCCTCATGCACGATCCTGAGCGGAATGTCCTGCGCCTGCGTATCCGAGGGCCGCGCCGGCGGAATCCGCAGGCACAGCACCTCGCCGCCCTTCATCTTGCGCGCCGGGTCGCGCCACAGTTCCCCGTCCGGCCCGCTCAGCTGGCCGGCCGAGATCAGCGCCTTCAGCCGCTCGCGGCTATGCGCCGGCACCGCAGCGGCCAGCGCACGGTCCAGCCGCCAGCCCGCCGCATCGGCTGAAATCACAAGATCAATCGACTTGTCAGGCCCCATCGGATAGCGATGTCGTGATGATCGTCCAGATTGCAAGTCATGTGCGCCGGCAAATCCTCGCCCATGCCGATGCCGAACACCCACGTGAAGCCTGCGGCCTGCTGCTCGGCCAGGCAGCCCGCATCACCGAGGCGCGCGCCACCCGCAACGTCGCCGCCGACCCTGAAACCAGCTTCGAAATCGATCCGGCCCAATTGCTCGCCGCCCATCGTGGCGCCCGGGGTGCGGGCCTGCGCGTGCTCGGCCATTATCATTCGCACCCAAATGGCCATGCCGAACCCTCCCGCCGCGATGCGGCGCGCGCGCTCGAGAACGGCCAGATCTGGCTGATCGCCGCGTCGGGCGGCCTCAGCGCCTGGCACGCCGCCGCCGATGGCCCGCTGTACGGCCGCTTCGCCGCGCTCACGCTGGAGTCCTGTTGATGGCGACCGGCACGGTCAAATGGTATGACGCCAAGAAAGGCTTTGGCTTCATCACGCCCGACCATGGACCGCGTGATGTTTTTGTTCATGTCTCCGCGATACAAGGCGCGGGACTTCGAAACCCTTGCCCCCGGCCAACGGCTCGAATTCGAGCTGACGCAGGGGGGCGACGGGCGCCTGCTGGCGCTCGGACTGCGCACAAAGGCAACCCAAGATGACCAAGTCTGACCCCACCCAAAGCGCGCTCGTCGCCCGCTGGCTGTGCCACGATCTTGCCAGCCCGATCGCCACGCTTCTCACCGCAAGCGAACTGCTCGGCGATCAGGGGGATCCCGAGATCAACAGCCTGATCACCCAGGCCATCCGCCGGCTCGCGGCCCGGCTCAAGCTCGTTCGCCTCGCCATGGGCAGCGCCGCCGTCATGTCGGCGCCCCCGCTCGAAAAGCTGTTCGCCGAAGCGCTGCCTGACACCAGCGTCACGCTCGACCTGCCCGCCAACGCGCCGTCGGCCAATGTCATCGCCGCCTCGGTCCTCATTCTTGCCGAGCTCAGCCGCACCACGCCCATCAGCGTCACCGCCAAGGGCGCGCACTGGACCGATGAAACGCCCGCCGCCAAGGCGCTCGCAGCAGCACTTTCGCGCGTCAGCGACGAGCCACGCGGCAGCATGATCGCGCTCGCCGCCGCTCAGGCAAAAGCCAGCGGCTGGACGCTCGCGCCGCATCCCGCCGGCCTGTCCTTCGCTCAGTCCTGATTGTTGTCGCCGGCCGCCCCGCGCGGCACGTTCAATATGCGCACCACCCCGCGCAGCGTGCGCACCTCTCCTTCCGTGAACTGCGGCCGGGTCAGGAGATTGCGCAGCGTCAGCATCGCCGCCTCGCGCCGTCCGGGTCCGTTGCTGTAATAGCGGTTGGCGCCCAGCCGCTCATCGAGATCGACAATCAGCGCTTCCAGCTTCTCCATCGGCGCCGGCCCGGAATAGTTGACGAGCTCATCAGCCGGCATGGTCTCCTGCTGGCGCATCCATTCATAGGCACAGACAACGACCGCCTGCGCCAGGTTGAGCGAGCCGAACGCCGGGTTGGTCGGGATGGAGCAAACCGCATGCGCCACCGCAAGGTCGGCGGTCTCCAGCCCGGTCCGCTCCGGCCCGAAAAGGATGCCGCCGCCCATCCCCTGCGAAAGCCCGAGCGCCCTTAATTCGGCCACTGCGCGCTCGGGCGTCACCACCCGCCGGGTCAGCGGCCGCATCAGCATGGCGGTGGCAAAGACCAGATGCAGCCCAGCGCACGCGCTCGCCACATCGTCGTAAACCCTTGCCGCATCGAGAATCGCCCCCGCCCCGCTCGCCGCAGGCCCGGCATCCGGGTTGGGCCAGCCATCGCGCGGGCGCACGAGCCGCAGATCGGTCAGTCCGAAGTTCATCATCGCCCGCGCCACGGCGCCGATGTTCACGCCAAGCTGGGGACGGACCAGAATGACCGCCGGCGGCGGCCCGTTCACTGCTGGTCAGGCTCCATGGGGGCGTCAGGCTCCACCGAGCGGGCCACCACGGACAGCGAGCCAACGAACGTCTCGAAATCACGCGCCTCGCGAAAGTCACGGTAAACACTGGCAAAGCGGATATAGGCCACCGGATCGAGCGCCTGCAGCCCTTCCATCACCATCTCGCCGAGCACACCCGCATCAATCTCGGCCTCGCCGCTCGATTCGAGCCGCCGCACCACGCCATTGACCATCCGCTCGATCCGCTCTTCGGAAACGGGGCGCTTGCGGCAGGCGATCTCGATCGAACGCGCCAGCTTGTCCCGGTCAAACACCTCGCGCTTGCCGCTCTTCTTGACGATCAGCATCTCGCGCAGCTGGATGCGCTCGAAGGTGGTGAAGCGGCCGCCACAGGCCGGGCATTGCCGCCGACGCCGGATCGCAGCCCCGTCCTCGGTCGGACGGCTGTCCTTCACCTGGCTGTCTTCATTGCCGCAAAAGGGACAGCGCATCAGCTCTTCTTCGTGATGGTGCGAAGATAGCCGATGCCTGCGCCGATCACGCCGCCCAGAACAGGGCCAACAAACGGCAGCGGCGCGCCCAGCACAAGACCGGCGGCCGCACCCACCGCCATGTTGCGACCAAGGCTGGTGCCCACCACATCCTTGCCGGTCTCGACAACGCGCTTGCCGGTTTCGGTCTCGGTCACCTTGCGGGAGAGGTCCTCGACATTCTCGCTGACCCGCTTGCCGATCTCGCTCGATGACAGCCTCTCGCGCGCCTCTTCGGCCAGTTCGCTGGCGCGCGCGGCAACCTTGCGGCCGGTCTCGCTTTCGCGGGCGCGGCTGGCCAGTTCCTCGGCCTTTTCAAACGCCGCCTCGCTCGCTGCGGCCACTTTCTTGCCAGCGTCGGTCTCCAGAAAGGCCCGGCCCTTGGCCACAGCCTCGTCAGCCAGCCGCTGCACGTCACTCGGCGCAGGCGCGGCCTCAGGCTTGGCCTTGGCGCGGCTGCGCGGCTTGGGTGCGGACGCGGTTGCCGCCGCCGTCTTGGCGGCAGGCTTCTTCGGCGCCGCCTTTTTGCCCGCAGCGGCTGCCTTGGGCGCCGCCCGCTTGCGCGGCGCCGGTGCCTTGGCCGGCGTCCCTTCCGGTGTGTCCGCGTCCTCGCTCATGCCGGCCTCCTCAGCTCGAATAGATCGGGAAGCGCGCACAAAGCGCCCGCACCCGCGCGTTCACCGCCTTCTCGACCTCTGTGTTGCCATGCTCGCCATTCGCCGCCAGCCCGTCAAGCACATCGGCAATCATGTCGCCGATCGCGGCGAATTCTGCCGGGCCAAAGCCGCGCGTCGTGCCGGCCGGCGAGCCGACCCGGATGCCGCTGGTCTTGGTCGGCGGCAGCGGATCAAAGGGCACGCCATTCTTGTTGCAGGTGATGCCGGCGCGCTCCAGCGCCTCATCGGCATCCTTGCCGGTCAGCCCCTTGGGCGTCAGGTCGATGAGCGCCAGATGCGTGTCGGTGCCGCCGGCCACCACGGCGCAGCCACGCTCCACCAGCTTTGCCGCCAACGTCTGCGCATTGACGATCACGCGGGCGATATAATCCTTGAATTCCGGCTCCAGCGCCTCGCCGAACGCCACCGCCTTGGCGGCGATCACATGCATCAGCGGCCCGCCCTGCAGCCCCGGAAACACCGCCGAATTCAGCTTCTTGCCCAGCGCCTCGTCGTTCGACAGGATCAGCCCGCCGCGCGGGCCGCGCAGCGTCTTGTGCGTGGTGGTCGTCACGATATGCGCGTGCGGCAGCGGCGAGGGGTGGGCACCGGCCGCCACCAGCCCCGAGATATGCGCCATGTCGACAAGGAAGGTCGCCCCCACCTTGTCGGCAATCGCCCGGAAGCGGGCAAAATCGATCACGCGCGGATAGGCCGAACCGCCCGCAATCAGCAACGTCGGCTTGTGCTCCAGCGCCAGTGCCTCGACCTGATCGAAGTCTATCAGATGATCTTCGCGCCGCACGCCATATTGCACGGCGTTGAACCATTTGCCGCTCATCGCCGGCTTGGCGCCGTGCGTCAGATGCCCGCCCGCGTCCAGAACTCATGCCCAAAATCGTGTCGCCGGGCTTGGTCACCGCCAGCATCACGGCACCGTTCGCCTGCGCGCCCGAATGCGGCTGCACATTGGCATAGGTGCAGCCATAAAGCGCCTTCGCCCGGTCGATGGCCAGCTGCTCCACCGTGTCCGACGGCGCACAGCCCTGATAATAGCGCTTGCCCGGATAACCTTCCGCATATTTGTTGGTGAACACCGAGCCCTGCGCCTCCAGCACCGCCCGCGAGGCGATGTTCTCAGAGGCGATCAGCTCGATCTGGTTCTGCTGCCGATCAAGCTCGGCCGCCACCGCCGCCGCCACGGCCGGGTCGGAGGCCGCCAGCCCGTCTTCAAAAAAGCCGGCCGCGCTATCTAGCATCACAGGGTTGGTGCTCATGTCTTCGCTCCTCAATCGCCTCGGCCAAGGCCCAGTTTCGCCACCCGGCCGGCATGACGCCCGCCTTCGAATTCGGTTTCCAGAAATTCCTTCACACAGTCGCGCGCCGCGTCCACGCCGGTCAGCCGCGCGCCGAGCGCAATGCAGTTGGCGTCATTGTGTTGCCGCGCCAGCCGCGCCATCAGGCCGCTGGTCACCAGCGCGCAGCGCACCTTGGGCTCACGGTTCGCTGCCATCGAAATGCCGATGCCCGATCCGCAGATGGCGATGCCCCGGCTCGCCCGCCCCTCGGCAATGGCGGCCGCAAGCGCCGCGCCATAATCGGGATAATCCACCCGGTCCTCATTCGCCGGGCCGAGATCGAGCACCTCATGGCCAGCGGCGCGCAGCTCATCGACCAGCAGCGCCTTCAGCGCATAGCCGGCATGGTCGGAAGCAAGAGCAATAGCACCCATCCCACGTCCCTAGCCGCTGCCGCGCCGCGCTTCAACCGCGCGCCGCCGCCTACTCGAAGGTCAAATCGCCACTGTCGGGGACCACCAGATAGCGGGCCACATCGTCTTCGCTCACCTCTTCGAGCGTCGCCGGCTGCCACTTCGGGTTGCGATCCTTGTCGATCAGCTGCGCCCTGATGCCCTCGAAAAAGTCATGGCCATGGCGGATGGCGCAGACCATCCGGTATTCGGTAACCAGCGCCTCCTCGATCTCGGCTTCGGCGCCCATGCGCAGCGCCGCCAGCGTCAGCTTGCACGAGGTCGGCGACATCCGCCGGATGGTCGCTGCCTGCTCACGCGCCCACTCGTCCCCATTATCGAGCGAGGCCAATATGTCTTCCACTGTGTCATGCAAAAAATGAAAGTCGATCGCATCGCGCAGCGCCTCCAGCGGCGCCTCGCCCGCCGGCGCATCAAGCGTCGCCAGCACCTCTTCCACCAATTCCTCGGCGCTGGCGAGCAGGTCACACAACACCGGCAACCGCTCGCTCGGCACGAAATGCGTGGCGATGCCCGCATAAATGCAGTCCGCCGCCTTCAGCCGCGCCCCGGTCAGCGCCAACCAAGTCCCGATCTCGCCCGGCAGGCGCGGCAGCGCATGGGTGCCCCCCACATCGGGAATGAGCCCGATGCCGGTCTCGGGCATGGCAAACAGCGTCCGCTCGGTCGCCACCCGGTAGGGACCATGGATGGAAAGCCCCACGCCGCCGCCCATCGTCACCCCGTCGATCAGCGCCACATAGGGCATGTCGAGCCGGGCGATGGCCTGGTTCATCCGGTATTCGTCATGGAAAAAGCCTTCCCACAGCGCCCGGTTCTCGCGCCCCTCGCGGCCCAGCAGCGCCACATCGCCGCCGGCGCAAAACGCCCGCTCGCCCGCACCCTCGATCACCACAAGCGCCACATCCGGGTCAGCCGCCGCCTGAAACAGCGCCCGGTGCACGGCCAGCGCCATCGGCCGGTTGAGCGCATTCAGCGCCTGGGGCCGGTTGAGCGTCAGCCACATTGCCCGCCCGCGCCGCTCGACCAGAAGTTCGTCATCCATCATTTGCGCTCCACAAGATTGGGGTTGGGGCCATCACCCTGCGGCGGCAGCGGCACGGCGCTCGTCGAAAGCCGGGCCAGCAGCTTGCCCGCCTCATCAAACAGGTCGGCTTCCATGAACGCCACCCGCCGGCCCAGCTTGATGCACCGCCCCTCGGCAAACAGCGGCACGCCTGCGGGTGCTGGCGCAAAAAAGCTCGCCTTCAGCTCGATCGTCGGTATCCCGATGCGCTCGCCCGACTTGACGATGGCGGCAAAGGCGGCGGCATCATCGAGCATCGCCACCACAAAGCCGCCCTGCACATGGCCCATCGGATTGCGACATTCGGGCACCGGCATGAACTTCATCCGCACCCGCCCCGCCGCACTGTCGATCTCGACAATCTCCTGCCCAAGCAGCATCGCGGTCGGCGGCACGAAGCGGTTCATCCGCGCCATGAGTTCGGCATCACTGAGCGCCATCACAACACCTCGACATGAGTAAGCCCAAAGCCTTGAAGCGCGCCCGCCAGCCGGTCAACCTCAGCATCTGCGCGGGTGAACACGGCAAAACCGCCGCCCGGCCCGCTTGCATCGCCGCCCAAAAGCGCCTGCACGCGCCGGGCAATGCCCGCCCCGCCATCATCAAACCCCAGATCAGGCCGCGCCGCCCGCAATTCTTCAAGCAACAGCGGAAAATGCGTGCAGGCCAGCACCACCCGGTCCATCGCCGCCCCGCCCGGCTGATCGGTCAACCCCGCCAGCTCGGCCGCCACCGCCTCTACAGTCGGCGGCTGCCCGCGCAGCTTGGCCTCCGCCATCTCCACCAGCGCCGCCGAGCCATGGCGCAACACAAGGCAATCGCTGGCAAACTCCGCCGCCAGCCGGTCGACATAAGCCTGCCGCACCGTGGCGCGCGTGCCGAGCACGCCGATGACGCGCGAGCGGCTGGCCAGCGCTGCCGGCTTGATCGCCGGCACCGTGCCCACCACCGGCACATCGAGCGCAGCGCGCACCGAAGCCAGCGCGATCGTGGACGCCGTGTTGCAGGCGATCACCACCAGCCTTGGCCGATAGCGCTCCACCAGCCGCCCGAGCAGCGCCGGCACCCGCGCCAGCAGATCGCGCTCCTCCTTGGTGCCATAAGGAAAGCCCGCATTGTCCGCTGCATAAACAACCGGCAGCCCCGGCATCAGCGCCCGCACCGGCGCCAGCACCGAAAGCCCGCCCACACCGGAATCGAACATCAGAATCGGAGCCGCCATGCCCCCACCTAGCCCGACATGGCCCTCTCCAGAAAGAGTGCGCAGCCAAATCTTGCCCGTCCGCCCCTGCTCGGCTAGCGACAGCAGCGTGGGGGCCGCACAAACACTCCTGAAAAACCCGCTCGGCGCGGCCCGCTTCGCCCTGCGCGCCGCCGCCATCCTCGTCACCCTCGCCGCCTGCCTGCCCGGCCACTGGTTCAGCCGCGCGCCCTCCCCCTGGCCCCGCCGCTTTCTCGCCGCCGTCAGCCATATCCTCGGCGTCCGCATCACGGTCGAGGGCGAGATGCTGCTCCATGATGTCTTCTTCGTCGCCAATCATGTCGGCTGGATCGACATTCCCATCCTCGCCGGCCGCACCGGCACCGCCTTTGTCTCGCAAGACAAGATCAAGAGCTGGCCGCTGGTCGGCTGGCTCGCCCGGCTCAACAACACCGTCTTCGTCTCGCGCACCGAGCGGCACATGGTCGGCCGCCAGGTCGCCGAACTGCGCGAGGCGCTCGCCGCGCACCAGCCGGTCGCCATCTTCCCCGAAGGCACCACGACCGACGGCCGCGCGCTGCTGCCCTTCAAGCCTTCGCTGTTCGCCGTGCTGATGCCGCCGCCGCGCCGCCTGCTCATCCAGCCGGTCGCCATCTGCTTCGATGCACAGGGCCGTCATCTGGCCTGGATCGGCGAGGAGACCGCGCCCCAAAACGCCTGGCGCATCTTCACCAGCCGCCAGCCCATCGGTTGCCACCTGCGCTTTCTCCCGCCTTTCGATCCCGGTGACCATCCCGATCGCAAGCAGATCGCCCATGAAGCCCGCCGCCGCATCGCCGATGCGCTCCACCAACATTATGGCCATCCGGTCGCGTGACAGCCGCGTCCGCCAACGCTAGGAACCAGCCCATGACCTATCCCGCCACCCGCCTCCGCCGCACCCGCTCCGCCGCCTGGAGCCGCGCCCTCCACCGTGAGACCATCCTCACGCCGGCCGATCTCATCTGGCCGGTGTTCGTCACCAGCGGCACCGGCGTCACCGAGCCGATCAAGACCATGCCCGGCGTCAACCGCCTCTCGGTCGACATGCTGGCCAAGGCTGCAAAGGAGGCGGCCTCCCTCGGCATCCCCTGCATCGCGCTCTTCCCCAACACCCAGCCCGAGCGTCGCTCGGAAGACGGCGCCGAGGCGCTCAACCCCGACAATCTGATGTGCCAGGCGATCCGGGCGCTCAAGGATGCCGCGCCCGAGCTCGGCGTGCTCACCGATGTCGCGCTCGATCCCTACACCACCCATGGCCATGACGGCCTGCTCACGCAAGATGGCCGCATCCTCAACGACGCCACCATCGAGGTGCTGATCGGCCAGTCGCTCAACCAGGCCCGCGCCGGGGCCGACATCATCGCGCCCTCCGACATGATGGACGGCCGCGTCGGCGCCATCCGCGACGGCCTTGAATCGCACGGCTTCGATCTGGTGCAGATCATGGCCTATTCGGCCAAATATGCCTCGGCCTTCTACGGCCCGTTCCGCGATGCCGTCGGCTCCAGCGGCCATCTCAAGGGCGACAAGAAAACCTATCAGATGGACCCCGCCAATGCGCGTGAAGCGCTGCGCGAAGTCGAGCTCGACATTCTCGAAGGCGCCGACAGTGTCATGGTCAAGCCCGGCCTGCCCTATCTCGACATCATCCGCAGCCTGCGGGACAGCTTCGACGTGCCGATCTTCGCCTATCAGGTGAGCGGCGAATATGCGATGATCGAAGCCGCTATTGCCGCTGGTGTGCTCGACCGGGACCGCGCCATCCTTGAAGCCCTCACCGCCTTCAAGCGCGCCGGCTGCGCGGGCGTGCTCACCTATCACGCGCCACACGCCGCCCGGCTGCTCGGCTAGCGGCGCCGCGCCCCGTTGCGGGCATGCGCTGGCGCGTCTAGGCAAAGCACATGCGCGCCGAAGCCATACGCCCCCCAACGCGCTGGTGGCCGCCGGCACGCTGGCCACAACTGCGCTATCCGCGCTCCAGCCGGGCCATCGCCCTGCTGGCGGTGCTGCTCATCCATGGTCTCATCGCCCTGGTCCTTCTCACCATCACGCCGCGCGCCAAGCTCGCCCAAATGGGCCGCAACGCTATGGAAACCTTCAACATCCTCGCCCCCCAGCCGGAAAAATCAGAAACGCCGCCCGCGCCTGCCCAGCCCAGCCCCACGCCCAAGCCCAAGGCCAGCCAGCCCGCCAGCCCGCCCACGCTCGATGCCCCGGCCCCGCCCATCGATCTCGGCGTCATGCAGCTCGATCTCGACATCCGCAAGCTGCCCAACCGCCGCGAGGAAGCCGAAGCCGCCGAGGCTGCGCTGCCTGACAGCCGCATCGTCTCGGCGCCCGCCGTCTATGGCCCTACCTATGGCCCCTCGCAAAACCGTCCCTCCAGCCTCGCCGGCAAGACCCTCTATGCCGCCGAATGGTACCGCGAGCCAACCGATGCCGAGCTGGCCTTCTACCTGCCCAAGACCGGCGTGCCCGCCGGCAGCTGGGCGCTCATCGCCTGCCGCACCGTCATCGGCTTCCGCGTCGAGGATTGTCAGGAGATGGGCGACAGCCGCCCCGGCTCCGGCCTCGCCCGCGCCATCCGCAACGCCGCCTGGCAGTTCCGCGTCCGCCCGCCGCGCGTGGGCGGCGAATACAAGGTCGGCGAATGGGTGCAGATCCGCATCGATTTCACCGCCCCGCCGCCGCGCGAAGCAGTTGAACCCGTCGGCCCCTTCCCCTAACGCATCAATCCCATGAGCAAACGCATCCGCACCGCCATCCTCGGCGCCTCCGGCTATACCGGCGCCGATCTCGTGCGCCTCGCCCTCACCCATCCCCAGATCGAGATCACCGCACTCGCCGCCAATAGCAAGGCCGGCCAGTCAATGGCCGCCATCTGGCCGCATTTCGCGCCCTATCAGCTGCCCGATCTCACAGCGGCCGAAGCCGTCGACTTCGCCGCCATCGATGTCGTCTTCGGCTGCCTGCCGCACGCTGCATCTGCCAGCCTGCTCAGCACCATCCCCGATTGCACGGTGATCGATCTCTCCGCCGATTTCCGGCTCAAATCGGCTGAAACCTATGCGCAGTGGTATGGCAACGCCCATCCCAGCCCGCATCTGCTACCCGCCGCCGTCTACGGCCTCAGCGAATTCGCCCGCGACGATCTTGTCGAGGCCCAGCTCATCGCCTGCCCCGGCTGCTATCCCACCGCCGTGCTGCTGGCGCTGGTGCCGCTGCTCGAAGCCGGGCTGATCACGCCCGCGCGCATCACCATCAACGCGCTCTCCGGCGTCACCGGCGCCGGCCGCGCCGCCAAGGAAGCCAATCTCTTCGCCGAAGTGGCCGAAGCCGTGCATCCCTATGGCCTTGGCCATCACCGCCACATGCCGGAAATCGAGCAGCAGCTCGGCCTCGCTGCCGGCGAAGCCGTCACCATCAGCTTCACCCCCCACCTCATCCCCATCAACCGCGGCGAGCTGGTCACCTGCATCGTCGAGATGGCAGCCGGCGAAACGCCTGCCAGCCTGCGCGCAGCACTTGCCAGCCGCTATGCCGAAGAGCCGTTCGTGCACCTGCTGCCCGAAGGCAAGGCCCCGGCCACCCGCATGGTGCGCGGCTCCAACCATGCCGTCGTCAATGTCTTCCCCGACCGGATTGCCGGCCGCGCCATCGTCGTTGCGGCCATCGACAATCTGGTCAAGGGCTCGTCAGGACAGGCCATCCAGAACATGAACATCGCGCTCGGTCTGCCCGAAACCATGGGCCTGGAAGCCGCCCCCCTGTTCCCCTGATGCCCGTCCATTTCTTCAACGGCATCAGCCCCAGCGTCCATGAAAGCGCCTTCATCGCGCCCGGCGCACAGGTCATCGGCGATGTCACGCTGGGGCCGGACAGCTCGGTCTGGTACAATTGCGTGCTGCGCGGCGATGTCGAGCGCATCATCGTCGGCGCCCGGTCAAACATCCAGGATAGCTCGGTCGTCCATGTCACCCGCAAGCGCCACGGCACCGAAATCCACGACGATGTCCTCGTTGGCCATATGGCGCTCATCCATGGCTGCGTGCTTGAAAGCCACAGCTTCGTCGGCCTCGGCGCCATCGTCATGGACGCCTGCGTGATCGAGACAGACGGCATGCTCGCGGCAGGATCGCTGCTGCCGCCCGGCAAACGCATCGGCCAGGGCGAACTCTGGACCGGCCGCCCCGCTCGCCTCACCCGCCCGCTCAGCGCCGAAGAAATCGCCCGAAACCGCGCCGGTGCCGCCGGCTATGTCGAGCTCGCCAAGGCCCACCGCGCCGCCCTGTCAGGCTGAGCACGCCTCACTCCGGCCAGGCCGCCGCCTGCGCCGCCGCCCAGGCAATCCATGCATCATCCTTGGCTATGGCGCGGTCGGCGGCTTCCGCGGCGGCACTGGCAGTCGCGAAATCCACCCACCCTCGGGCCGCGCAAGCGGCGTCGTCAGCCGCGCTGGCGGCGCCGGAAAGCGCGGCTGCTGCACCGTCGCCGGCATCACCTCCACCGGCGCGAGCCTCGGCCCAGCGCAGCCGCAAAGCATCATAACGCCGAGCCAGCTCAGCATGGTCACGCGCAAGCGCATCATCACTCCCCTTCGAAATCGCGGCCGCCCGCGCCGCCAGCGCCTCCACCAGCGCGCCCTGCGCCGCCGCCGCCGCCCGCGCCGCCTCCTCAAACGCCGCCCGGTCCAGCGCCGCCTGCGCCGCCGCCCCCTCGGCCCGCGCCGCGCGCAGTCGCCCCTCGTGCCAGCGCAGCACAGCCCAGCCGAGCGCCACCAGCGCCAGCCCCGCCCACAGCCAGCCCGGCAGCCGCCGCACCCCCGCCCACAGGCCGATCACCCCTGCCCCCCATGGTCACAGTCGCTGCCGCCCTCCCCGCCCGAGGCCGAAAAATCCGCCCCCATGAACTTCGCCGACACCTGCCGCAGCGCCACATTCATCGCCAGACCCGTGAGCACCAGCCCCAGCAGCGCCAGCACCGCATAGAGAGACACCCCGATGATCCGCAGCCGCGCGGCCGCCAGCGCGTCGGGCCAGGGCGCATTGAGCACATTCCACGCCAGCCACACCGCCACCAGCGTCAGCGCCGCGCCCGAGGCCGCAAACACCAGCGCCAGCACCGTGCGCCGCCAGTTCGGATGCAGGTTGAGCCGGCTTCGCGGCACCATCGGCCCCTCAGGCGACACGGTGCATCAGCCAGCCATGGAGAAAGCTCTCGTTCGCCGCGCGCGCTTCGGCCAGCTCGATATAACGCGCGCCTTGCAGCGCATTGAGCGCGCGGAGCAACACCGTCTCGCCCTCAGCCCCCCTCACCCGCAGCAGCGCCGCCAGCGCCGCCAGCGTCGCTGCGCCCACCCGCCGGTCGGTCACAAGGTCAGGCCAGTCCCGCTGCTGCCGGTTGAGCGCGTTGAGGCTGCGCTGCAGCATCATCACCGCCACGCCCGGCCCCATGTTGACGCCCGTATCAAACAGCTCCTCGGCCACCGGCCAGGACAAGCGCGCCAGCTGGTCCAGCCGTGGCTGCGTCCAGTAAAGTTGCCGGTAGATGGCCACCGCCACCTCGCGCGGCAGCTCGCGCATGGCGCCCGCCCATCCATTCGCCCGGGCGACGGCCTCGGTGATCCCCCAGTTCGTCGCCCCGCCCCGGTCATCGGGATGGTCGACAAAGCCCCCTTCGCGCGCCAGCACCCCGTCCAGCATCGCCGCCAGCCGCTCCCCGTTCGCCACATCCGATCTCCCAGCCCAAGACAGCATTAAATAACCTATTTGGAACTAAATGTCAATAGAAGAAACCGATTCTCTGCGTCGGATGGCCGCTTGCACGTCCGCATCAGCCCCCCTAACCTCGTCCCGGCAAACACAGGACATCGGGCCTTGGAGGGGCCGCACCATCACCACCGCATCCAACAGTTCCAGCCCCCCGCCCAAGGCGACGCCCGCCATGGCCCGCCTCTCGCCGGGCCTGCAACTGCTGCTGCTCGCGCTCGCCGGCCTCGGTCTGATCGCCCTGGTCATGGTCCTGCTCGCCCGCGTCGGCACGGCAGGTGCGGGCGGCAAGGGCGTCGATCCCGAAACCGGCACCATCACCCTCATCCTCGAAACCGAGCCGCCCAATCTCGACACCAGCATCACCGCCGACGAGATCAGCGGCCGCATCCTCGGCCATGTCATGGAGGGGCTGACCCGCCTCGACAGCAAGGGCAATCTCCACCCGGGTGTCGCCGAGCGCTGGGAGGTGACCGAAACCGGCGCCCGCTTCTGGCTGCGCAAGGATGCCCTGTGGAGCGACGGCAAGCCCGTCACCGCCCATGATTTCGTCTTTGCCTGGCGCAACACCGTCGATCCCGCCAGCGGCTCGGAATATGCGAGCATCATGTTCGGCATCAAAAATGCCGAAGCCATCGTCGCCGGCAAGAAGCCGGTCTCCAGCTTTGGCGCCCGTGCCATCTCCGATCATGAACTGGCCGTCGAGTTCGAGCGCCCCATCCCCTATTTCGACAAGCTCTCGTCCTTTGTCGTCCTCTTCCCCATCCGCGAGGATTTCTACAGGGGCCTTGAGGGCCGCTATGCCTCAAGCGCCGAAACCCTGCTCTACAATGGCCCCTTCACCATGACCCGCTGGGTCCACGGCGCCCATATCCGCCTCGAAAGGAACCAGAAATACTGGAACAAGGACAAGATCGCCCTCAACGTCATCGATTTTCCCTATTTCACCACCGACGCCGGCACCATCATCAACCTGTTCCAGGACGGCAAGATCGCCATGGCCGACATTGGCCAGCAGAATATCGAACAGGCCATGCTCAACGGCTGGACCATCAACAGCTATGACGAAGGCGTGCTCTTCTATCTCGAATTCAACCACCGGCCTAAGCGCCTGACCCGCAACCTTAACCTGCGCAAGGCCATCCAATACGCCATCGACACCGAGGAAGAGGTCAACCAGGTCATCAAGATCCCCGGCTATCACGCCGGAAAGTCGCTCTTCCCCCGTTGGATCCCCGGGGTCGAGACCACGCTGCGCAAGGAGTATCCGGTCGATGCCGTCGTCCCCGATCCGGAAAAGGCCCGCCGCTATCTGGCGCTCGCCAAAAAGGAGCTGGGCCTCGAAACGCTGCCGCCCCTGATGCTGCTCACCGGCGATGCGCCGGGGGCCGTGCGCAATGCCGAATATTATCAGGCCACCCTCAAGCAGACGCTTGGCCTCGATGTCCGCATCGACGCACAGATCTTCAAGCAGCGTCTCGCCAAGATGCTCGCCGGCGATTTCGACATGGTCATGGCCGGCTGGTCCGCCGATTATGCCGATGGCCTCGCCTTCGCCGAATTGTTCCAGACCGGTTCCGGCCAGAACCGCGGTGCCTATAGCAACCCCGAGTACGACCGCCTCATCACGCTGGCCCGCACCTCCATCGACCCGCCCACCCGCATCAAGGCCTTCGCTCGTATCCAGCAGATCGTTGTCGAAGACGCCGTGATCATCCCCGAATATGAGCGCGTCAAAAATTATGTCGTCGATCCCGCGATGCAGGGCATGGAGCGCGGCTTCTTCGGCGCCGATCCCAATTTTCTCGGCGTCCGCCTCATCGAGCCGCAAGGCCCGCGCTGACATGTGGCGCTACACCGTCTCCCGCCTCCTTCAGGGCCTCATCACCGTCTGGTTCATCGCCACGGCCACCTTCCTCGCCATGCACGCCGTGCCCGGCAATCCCCTCAGCCGCGACAAGGCGCTCACCCCCGAAATCCAGGCCAATCTCGAAGCCCGCTACGGCCTCGACAAGCCGCTTTCCACCCAATATCTCATCTACATGCGCAATCTGGTGCAGGGCGATCTCGGCATCTCCTACACCCAGCGCAACCGCGAGGTGAACGACATCATCCGCGAGCATTTCCCGGTCTCGGCCGCCCTCGGCATCCTCGCCGTCCTCTTCGCAGCCTTGGGCGGCATCCTCTTCGGGGCCCTCACCGCGCTCACCCGCAACCGCTGGCCCGACACGCTGATCATGCTCGCCGTCATCATCAGCATCTCGGTGCCAAGCTTCGTCGTCGCCGCCTTCAGCCAGCTCAGCCTCGTGCGCGCCAACACGCTCTTCGGCATCTCGCTGCTGCCCATTGCCGGCTGGGGCAGTGCCGCACACATGCTGCTCCCCGCCCTTGTGCTCGGGCTCGGCACCATGGCCTATCTCACCCGGCTGATGCGCAGCGCCATGCTCGAAATCGCCACCACCGACTATATCCGCACCGCGCGTGCCAAGGGTCTGCCCGCTTCGCGCATCTTCCTTGGCCATTCGCTGCGCAACGCCGTGCTTCCGGTCGTCACCGTGCTCGGCCCCGCCATCGCCGGCATCACCACCGGCGGCTTCGTCGTCGAGCTGGTCTTCGCCATCCCCGGCCTCGGGCGCTATTTCGTCCAGGCCGTGCAACAGCTTGATTATACCGTCATCATGGGCACCACCGTCTTCTACGGCGCCTTCCTCGTCCTCATGGTCATCGCCGTCGACCTCATCTACGGCGTCATCGACCCGCGCGTCAGGTTGCGCTGAGCCATGGCCAGCGCCCCCCTGCCCCCTTCCGCCTTCGCCCCCCTCCACAAGGACGCGCGCCCGCCTGCCAAGACGCGCCCCTCCCAATCCTATTGGCAGGATGCCTGGCGCCGGCTCAAGGCCAACCGCCGCGCCATGGCCTCGCTCCTCATCATCGCCGCCCTTGCCGCCTTCACCCTCGTCGGCCCGCTCGTCTGGCGCGTCGATCCCGCCACCCAGGATGTCCAGCAGATCAGCCGCCCGCCCGGTGCTGACCGCAGCGTCACCATCGTCTCCCCCTATGTCCGCTGGGCCGGGCCTGAGCGCGCACCCCCGGCCCTCGCCCTCGCCGAACCTGCCACCACCCAGAGCGTCCGCCTCGCCTGGCCGGCCGTGCCGGGCGCTGCGGCTTACCGGGTCTATCGCAACATCGTCCCTGTCCGCCCCGGCGGCCCGCGCGGCGTCCCGCTCGGCACCACCGAGGGCACCGGCGTCACCCATTATGAAGACCGGATGGACCTCAAGGCCCGCACCACCTTCTACACCGTGGTGCCGCTCGGCCGCACCGGCGCCGACCTGCCCGGCCAGCAGACCATCGAAGTCACCCCCACCAGCGCCATCACCCGCGACGAGGCCCTGCAGCGCGGCATGATCGATGCCGACACGAAGCTCGGCGTCGGGGACAGCATCGCCTACAGCCTGCATCCGCTCGGGACCGATTATCTCGGCCGCGACATGCTCGCCCGGCTGATGCAGGGCGCCCGCGTCTCGCTGTTCATCGGCGTCGTCGCGCCCCTGCTCTATGTCCTCATCGGCGTCCTCGTCGGCGCGGTGGCCGGCTTTCTCGGCGGCCGCACTGACGCCCTGCTCATGCGCTTTGCCGATTTCGTCATCGCGCTGCCGTTCCTGCTGTTCATGATCCTGTTCAAGATCGCCTTTGGCATCGGTCCCGGCGAAAGCGGCATCCTGCCGATGATCGTCGCCCTCGTCATCCTGTCATGGCCCGGCACCGCGCGTCTCGTGCGCGGCCAGGTCCTGCAGGTCCGCGAAGAGGCCTATGTCAGCGCCGCCCGCCTGCTCGGCGCGCCGACCTTCTATCTGGTGCTCCGCCACATGATCCCCAACACCATGGGCGTCATCCTCGTCACCCTCACCTTCGCCTTCCCCAGCGCCATCTTCACCGAGGCGTTCCTCTCCTTCATCGGCATGGGCGTCGCCCCGCCCACCGCATCCTGGGGCAGCATGAGCAACGACGGCATCAAAACCATGCTCAGCACGCCGCATGAGCTCGCCCTGCCGGCCCTGTTCATCAGCGTCACCGTGCTCGCCTTCAACCTTCTCGGCGACGGCCTGCGCGACGCGCTCGACGCCCGCATGAGGTCCCGCGAATGACCTCGCCGCTCCTTGAGGTCGAAAATCTCCACGTCGAGTTCGCCAGCTACGGCGGCACCGTTAAGGCCGTGCGCGGCGTTTCCTTCCATGTCGAAGCGGGCGAAACGCTGGCCATCGTCGGCGAATCGGGGTGCGGAAAGTCCGTCACCGTGCAGGCGCTGATGGGCCTTGTCCCGATGCCGCCCGGCCGCATCACCGCCGGAAGCGCATGCCTCGATGGCCACAACATCCTCGGCACCACCCGCATCGAGGGGGCAGATTTTCGCGGCAGCCGGATCGGCATGATCTTTCAGGACCCCATGACCTCGCTCAACCCGACCATGACCATCGGCCGCCAGATCGCCGAAACGCTCGAAGTCCATCGCGGCTGGAGCCGTGCCGCCGCCTTTGCCCGCGCCATCGAACTGCTCGAAATGGTCCGCATCCCCGAAGCCGCCAGCCGCGCCCGCCAATATCCCTTCGAATTCTCCGGCGGCATGCTCCAGCGCGCCATGATCGCCATGGCGCTCGCCTGCGAGCCCGCCATCCTCATTGCCGACGAACCAACCACCGCGCTCGATGTCACCATCCAGGCCCAGATTCTCGATCTGCTCGCCGCCCTGCAAAAAGAGCATGGCATGGCCATCATCCTCATCACCCATGATCTCGCCGTCGTCGCCCGCATGGCAGACCGGGTGGCGGTCATGTATGCCGGCCAGATCGTCGAACAGGGCCATGTCGATGATATCTTCGCCCGGCCGGCCCATCCCTATACGCTGGGCCTGCGCGCGGCCATGCCCACCGCCGCCAGCGGCGCCGAACACCGGCTCCGCCCCATCGAGGGCAGCCCGCCCGATCTCTTCGCCCCGCCGCCCGGCTGCGCCTATGCCGCTCGTTGCCCCCATGCCATGCAGGTCTGCGCCAGCGAGCCGCCACCCGCCTTTGAGGCCGGCCCCGGCCACTTCGGCCGCTGCTGGCTCCACCATGAGCGCGCCCCTAAAGGCAAACTCACGCCCGAAAGCCTGTCATGAGCGCGCGTCCCGTCCTCCTCAAGGCCGACCGGCTGACCAAATTCTTCCCGCTCCCCCGCGGCCGCAGGATCCACGCGCTCGATGACGTCAGCCTGACCATCCATGAACGCGAGATCGTCGGCCTTGTCGGCGAATCCGGCTCCGGCAAGTCGACGCTCGGCAAGACCATCGTCGGCCTCCACGACAAGACCAGCGGCAGCGTCGATTATCGCGGCGAGCGCCTGCCGAAGGCCTATCGCCCGGCCGATTTCCGCCGCCACGCCAAGACCATGCAGATGATCTTCCAGGATCCCTATTCCTCGCTCAACCCGCGCATGACCGTCGGCGAGATCATCGGCGAAGGCCTGGCCGTCGGCACCAGCCTCAGCCGCACCGAGATCGAGGCCCGCGTTGCCGACTGGCTCGGCCGCGTCGGCCTCGAACCCGGCCATATGTCCCGCTATCCCCACGAATTCTCCGGCGGCCAGCGCCAGCGCATCGGCATCGCCCGCGCCCTCATCCAGGGGCCGGAATTCGTCGTCTGCGACGAGCCCATTTCCGCCCTCGATGTCTCGGTCCAGGCGCAGGTCGTCAATCTGCTGCAAGAGCTGCAAGACGCCATGGGGCTGACGCTGCTGTTCATCGCGCACGACCTGTCGATGGTCCGCTACGTCTCCGATCGCATGGCCGTCATGTATCTCGGCGGCCTCGTCGAAATCGGCCCCGCCACCGAGGTCTTCTTCCACCCCCAACACCCCTACACACAGGCGCTCATCGCCTCCAACCCCGAGCCGGACCCCGAACGCGAGCGCCGGCGCGGCCCCACCGCGATCAGCGGCGAAATCCCCTCGCCCATCGATATCCCCCCCGGCTGCCGCTTTGCCGGCCGCTGCCCGCATGTCATGCCCCGCTGCCGCAGCGAAACGCCCGCCCTGCGCCCGCTCAGCGGCCAGCCCGCGCGTCTGGTGGCCTGCCATCTTCACCCCTGAGCACCGCCAGTTCCAGCCCAGACACGATATCCGCCAGCCGCGCCCAGCGGTCATCAGCCGCCATAACCGCCGCCCGCACCCGTGCTTCGGCCACCGTATATCCCAGCACCAGCGCCCCGTAGCGGTCGAAGAAGGCAATCAGCGCCTCAGGGCTTGAAACCAGCGCCTCGCGCCCCAGCGCCTGCGCCGCAGCATTGCGCGTCAGCCGCCCGGCACGATAGTCCTTGAGGATCGGCACCACCGCACTCGAAAACTGCCCGGCCAGCCGATGCACGGCCTCATAGCGCGCCGCCTCGTCGGGCGCGAACCCCACCATGGGAAACAGTTCGTCACGCATGAACGCCTCGCGTTCGGCGGCTGGAAACACCAGCGACACGCCAAAATTCGCTGCCCCCTCGCGCAGCGCCGACTGCGGCGAGCGCAGCAACACCAATGTCTCCTCCACCGGCAGCCCGTCCGCCCGCGCGTCCATCAGCAAAAACTGCGCATGATGCCCCGGATAAGCCTCATGACAGGCCATATCGAGCGCCGATGCCGGGTCCATCGTCGCGCCCGGATAAACCTGCAAGCGGCTGCGATGGCCGCCCAGATAATGATGCCACGCCGCCGGAATCCGGTTATCCCATTCCACCTCCAGCGCCTCATCAGCCGGCAAATTCCACACCGCCAAAGTGCGCGCCCGGCATTCGGCCAGCGCCCGCATGAACACCGCCTTGCCTGTCTCCCGCGGTATCACATAGCGTGCCCGGAACGCCGTCAGCCGGTCGATCAACTCTCCGTCCCCCGGCAACAGCGCCTCCAGCTCCGCACGCGCCGCTGCCATCGCCGCCCTGTCGACCGGCAGCGGCGTCACCCCGAAAATCGCGCGCCCCTGCGCATCCAGATCAAGGCTGCGCGGCACCTCGATCACCCCGAGCAACGCCTGCAGATGCTCGACCCGCGCCAGCAGCCGGGCGCGACGCGCCATCGATGCCCGGGCCTCATCCGCACGCAGCGCATCGGCCAGCGCCGCCAGTTCTACCTGCAACACATCCGGAGGCAGCGGCGCTGACGGCATCAGTTCCGCCGGGCCGAAATAATCGTCGACATCATCAGGGCTGATCGTGCGCAAAGACAGCGCCAGCGTCACATAGCGCCGCGCCTGCGCCTCCAGTCGTTCCGCCGGGTCAGGCCGGCCAGACAGCCCAAACCCAATGCCCGCAACAAGAACAGCGACACCGGCCAGCACCAACCACCAGCGCGCCCGGCGCGTCATCGCTCAGCCACTATTCGGTGCGCAACGCATCAATCGGGTCAAGCTGGGCCGCACGCCGCGCCGGATAGCTGCCAAACACCAGCCCCACGGCCGCCGAAATACCGATCGCGACCGCCATGGCCGCCAGTGAGACCTGCGCCGGCCAGCCCAGCGACCAGCCAATCGCCCATGACGCCACCAGCCCCAGTCCCAGCCCGATCAGCCCGCCGATGATGCTCAGCGTCATCGCCTCGATCAGAAACTGCATGGCAATGTCCGAAGAGCGTGCGCCCGTCGCCACCCGCAGCCCCACTTCGCGCGTCCGCTCGGTCACCGACACCAGCATGATGTTCATGATGCCGATGCCGCCCACCACCAGAGAGACGCCGGCGATGCTCGCCAGAAGCGCCGTCATGGTGTCGCTGGCCCGGTCCAGCGTGTCCGCCATTTCCTCCAGCGTAACCTCATCGAGCTTGGGCAGATTGGCCAGCGCAAAGGCCGCCGCCGGCGTGTAAAGCCCCTTGGTCAGCGCACGCGCCGCCTGGGTTTCCACGGTGAAGTCATCGGGCGTGCCGCCGCCGCCAGCCTGCGCCGCAATATACCCCCGGCTGGCGTCGGGCGTGGTCGCGCGGCCGTGCCGCTCGCGCAGCAGCTTCTTCACCTCGTCCGCCACCTTCGAGGCCTCGCCCGCCTTTTCCGCCGCCACCACAATCGTGTCGAGATGCGTGCCCCCGCGCATCGCCTGTAGGCTCTGCCAAGGCACGAACAACACCTCGGAGTGATCTTCCGAAACGCCGTCGGTCACACCCACCACGGTGAAATCGACCCCGCGCAGCGTCACCGTCTTCCCGAGCGCCTCGTCCGTGCTTCCGAACAACTGCGCCGCCAGCGTCTTGCCAACCACCGCTTCGCGGCTGCCATCGGCCAGCATCCGACCTGGATCGATCACCCAGCCATAGCCCTTATCATAGCCCGGCTCCACGCCCTGCACCCGGGCGAAGCTGCGCACCCGCCCCGCGGTCAGATTGTCCCGCAGGTCGATCCCCCGGCTCACCGTATCAACCCCTTCGATGGCCTTGATCGCCTCGGCGTCCTCCGGCGTCAGCGTCTTCGCTGCCCCGAGCCCGGCCGTGATCCCGATGCTGTCCCCGCCGCGCGTGTAATTGCCGGCGCGCACAAAGATCAGCCGCGTGCCGGCCGAGCTGACTTCGCCCTCCACCGCCGCGCGCGCACCCGTTCCCAGCGCCACCATGGTCAACACAGCCGCCACACCAATGATGATGCCGAGCATGGTCAACAGCGTGCGCAGCCGATTGCGCCCGAGCGAGCGCAGCGCAAGCCGAATATTGACCGGGAACAATGCCAGCATGACCTATCTCCTATTCCGCCTTGAGCGCGATCACCGGGTCGAGCGCCGCCGCGCGCCGCGCCGGACCGATGCCAAAGGCAATCCCCGTCACCCCGGCGACCACCACCGCGAGCACGATCATGAACGGCGACACCGCCGTCGCCCAATGCAGGCCATAATCCGCGACCAATAGCCCGATCCCGCCCAGCACAAGCCCCATCAGCCCGCCCAGCGCCGCCAGCGCCACCGCCTCGACCAGAAACTGCACCATCACATCCTCGGCGCGCGCACCCAGCGCCATGCGAAGGCCAATCTCGCGCGTGCGCGACGACACCGAGACCAACATGATGTTCATCACGCCGATGCCGCCGACCAGCAGCGACACCCCGGCAGCGCCCGCCAGCAGCAGCGTGAACGTCCGCCCCGCCGCGCGCAGGCTCTTCGCCATTTCAGCCCAGGATTCCGCCTCCAGCCCGACCACATTGCCATGCACCGATCGCGCCAGCATCGGATTGGCGCCCAGGCTCGGCAAAGCCGCCACGCTCTGGGTCTTCACCCGGAAATCGTCGAGCTCATCCTCGGCCAGCCCGTGCAGCGTGCGCAATTCCTGCCGAACCGCCTCGCTCACCTGCGTGGTCACCGCCACAGACGCGGTCCGCACCGAAATCGAATCCAGTGCTTCCTGCCCCAGCATCGCCTGCGCCGCCGCCAGCGGCACATGGATCATCGGGATCAGCGCCCCCGCCTCATCCTTGGTGTCGCTGACAATCCCGACGAGCGAGACATCCCGTCCCGCCACGTCGAGCGACTGGCCAACCGGCGTGGCCACGCCCGGAAACAGTCGCGCGACCACCTCGGCCGTTGCCACCATCACAGGCGCACCGTCGGCATGCTCACGCTCAGAAATCAGCCGCCCCGCCGTCACCTTCCAGCCGCGCATGTCAGGCCAGGGCGCCTCGATGCCGCTCGCCCTGACGGTACGCAGCCGCGTCGCTGCGGTTTCACCCAGCCGCACATTGCCCTCCACGCGCCCGGCCACAGCCCTTGTATCCGCAATCCGCGTGCGCAGCGCCTCAAGGTCCGCCTTGCTCAGCGGCGAGGCCGGTGTTCGATGGTGCATCGGCCGCTCTGCATCGCGCATCCGCTGGCGCTCGGCGCGCATCGCCGCCGCCACTGCCGGGTCGCCAAGCCCGTCATTGCCAAAGCCCATCACGGCCATCCCCTGAGAGGGCTCACCGCCGCTGCTGTCCTGCGTCACATCCCCGGCAATCGCCGGCGGCTGATAATTGCCAGCCCTGATCTCGATCATGGTCGGCCCAGCGCCCTCGATCTGGCTCTCGATGCGCTCCTGCGCGCCCAGCCCCAGCCCGGACACGATCACCACCATCGCCACGCCGACGCTGACGCCAAGCAAGGTTAGGATCGTCTGTAACTTGTTCTGCTGCAGCGCTTTCAGCGCCAGAGCAAGATTAATGCCCATTATGCATCCCGGCTGGCATCGCCTTCGGCTTGGCCGCTGCCTTGGCCTTCAGCAGATCGGGAAATGTCTCGCCGTCCATCTCGACCAGAACCTGCTCGCGCTGCAGCATGAAAGCCACACGCACTATGCTCTTAGGGTCGGTCACCGGCTTGCTGCGGCCCTGCCAAAATTCGCCGGTCGGATTGATCGTCATGCGCACCGGCTCGATCGCTCCGTTCGGCCGGACAATCTCGGCCTTCAGGTTGGAAACCGCCGTCGCCGGCAAGTCATTGCGCATCTCGTCGGTAATGTGCACCTGAACACCGCCGCTCGGTGGCACGACGATCTCGTAATGGATCATCCCATACATGTTCACAGCACCACCGTGGTGCGGATTATGGTCGCCGTGCATGGCGCCGCCGTGCGTCTGCGCCGCCGCCGGCCCTGCCGCCAGAGCAAGCGCCAAAGTCGCCAAAGCCAGTCTATTCATGCCGAAGGGCCTCTATCGGATCGAGCCCGGCTGCCCGCCGGGCAGGGTAAACGCCGGACACGATGCCCAGCAGAACCGCAACAACAACGGCCGCCGCCGCCGCCAGCGGCGAGACCACAGCCGTCCATTGGAAGATGCGCTCGAGACCGCCCGACGCCAACACGCCGATCAAAATGCCCAGCACACCACCGATCAGGCTCAGCACCACCGCCTCAAGCACGAACTGCGAGGCGATGTCACTGCGCCGCGCCCCCAGCGCAATGCGCAGGCCCACTTCGCGCGTTCGCTGCGTGACCGAGAGCAGCAACAGGTTCATCACCCCGATGCCGCCGACCAGGAGCGACACCGCCGCCACGCTGGCGAGCATTACCAGCATCGTCCGGTTTGCCCGCGTCAGCGATCCGGAAAGCTGCTCCACCGTCAGCTCGTCCACCCGCTCGACATTGCCCGTCACCGCACGTGCCAGATCGGGTGGCAGCCCCTTGCCCAGCGCCTGCTTGGCCATCGTCGTCACGACGAAATCATCCGGATCCTTCTCGCCAATGTCATGGCGCGCCCGCAGCAGCTTGGTGATCTCCTCCGAAACCCGGCTGGTATCGCCCACCGAACGCGTCGTCACCGTCACCGTGTTGAGCTTGCTCAGGTTGAGCAACCGGTCCACGGTCGAAACCGGCACATAGACCGCGTCAAACTGATCATCACCGGGCGCCGGCTGCGTGGTCCAGCTCCGGCTGCCAACCACACCCACCACCTTGAACGGCTGGTTCCACAGCGTCAGGCCGCGCCCCACCGGGTCCACGCCTTCGCCAAACAAACGGTCGGCAACCACACGGCCAAGCACCATCACCTGGGCGCTGTCGGCGAGATCCTTGTCATTGATGAACCGCCCATGGGTCATCACCCAGCCTGCGCGAACATTGGGCAGGTTGGGCTCGGTTCCATGCAGCCGCGTGAACCACTGCTTCTTGTCAGCACTGCCATCCACAAACACGCGCGCATTCTCATGCACCCCGGACACGACATACTGGACCCCGTCGATGGTCGCGCCGATCAGCCGCGCATCCTCGCGCGTCAGCGTCGCCGCCGATCCCAGACCGGCGGCCATATCGCCAAGCCGCTCGCGCGCCAGCGGGTGATCATGCGATTCGAGCGGGTCATCCTCGGCATGCGTCCGCCACAAAAGGCCGCGCTCGCCACGCCAGTCATCGGGCCTGAAGGTTGCAAGCTGCACCCGCGCCCGCTCCGCATCATCCTGATAGGCCGCATGGCCGATGTTCGCTTCCGGGTCCGGTCCCGGATCGCGCCGCATCTGATAATTGCCCGAACGGATAACAATCACATTGGCGCCGGCCGCGAGAAGCTGTTCGCTCAGCGCATTCTGCGCACCGCGCCCCAGCGCCAGGCTGGTCACCAGCGCCGCCACACCAATCATCACACCCAAGATCGCCAGCGCGGCCTGGGTCCGGTTTCGCATCAGCGCCGACAGAGCCATCGGCAAGGTCTGCAAGGCGTTCGACATGGTTACTCCGCAGCGCCAGCCAAAACTTCCGCCTCCGGTTCGGTAGTCATTGTGCGCGGCACATTCGGCACATCGCTCAAGATCCGGCCATCGCGCACGGAGACGATACGCGTCGCATAAGCCGCAATCTCGGCCTCATGCGTGATCAGCACAATGGTGATGCCCCGGCGTTCGCGCAACTCCTGCAACAGTCGCATCACCTCGATGCTGGTCGCGCTGTCCAGATTGCCGGTCGGTTCGTCCGCCAAAATCAGCGCCGGCTCCTTCACCAGCGCCCGGGCGATGGCCACGCGCTGCTGCTGCCCGCCTGAAAGCTGGTTGGGGTGGTGGTCCGTGCGCTGGCCAAGGCCGATCGCCTCAAGTGCCACCCGCGCCCGCGCCGCCCGCTCGGCCGGCGGAATCACCGGGCGCGAATAGAGCAGCGGCACTTCGACATTCTCAAGCGCCGTCGTCCGCGCCAGCAGGTTGAAACCCTGAAACACAAAGCCGATCTGCCGGTTGCGAATGTCCGCCAGTTCATCGCGCGACAGCTTCGAGACATCGGTCCCGTTGAGCAGATATTTGCCCTCGGTCGGCCGGTCGAGGCAGCCGAGAATATGCATCATCGTCGACTTGCCCGAGCCCGAAGGCCCGATGATGGCAACGAATTCACCCTCTTCGATATCAAGGGAAACACCGCGCAGGGCATGCACGGTGTTGTCACCCAGCTGATACGTCTTCTTCAGATCTTGAAGCGATACGATCGGCATAAAATTGCTCGTTTCTCAAACAGAAATGGGCGGGGCCACGCCCGTCAAGGCGCGGCCCGCGGCCCTCACTCGCCGCCCGACGGCTCCATCTCGATCGGGCCGTTCAGCCCGGCGTAGTTGTAGAGCGCGGTCGCCACGACCTTCTCCGCCGTTGCCATGCCCAGCGCATTGCCGGCACCCTCAATGACATAGAATTCATTGGCTGCGTGGGCATTGCCCCCGGTCCCGGCGCGCACCGAGCTGATCGGAATATCGATCGGCGACTGGGTGCCCGAGAAGAGATAGGCAGGCCAATAACCGCCGCCGCCGCCAGCCAGCAGGATGCTGTCATTGGGCGAGATATCGTCAAACCGCTGCCCGAAAATCGACGCCGTATAGGCATTCGACCGGCTCAGATCATTGTCGGTGTTCTTCTTCGCCCAGGGCACATCGCCCACCAGATTGATCTCGACATCCTTGTAGCCAAGCTTGTCGAGATACTTGCGCAGCTTGTCGACAATGTCCGGCCCATTCATGTTCGGCACATAGCGGAAATTGTGCTTGGAGGTGATCTTGCGCGGCAGAATCGCGCCTGAGCCCCCGGCAAACATGTTGCCGCCCCAGATGCCGTCAAGGTTCATCGAGGTGCCCATGCGCTGCATCTTCAGATAGGTCAGCGGATCCTCGGAAATGAACCGGGCCACACCAAGACGCTCGGCCGCACGCTCGAGATCATAATTCTCGGCCGCCTTGCTGAGCATCTTCACCTCTTCCTCGGTCGGCGGCACGATATTGTCGTAGAAGCCGGGGATCAGAACGGTGTTGCCATCGTCGGACACCAGCTTCGACAACATGGTGATATGCCGCCACGCCGGGCTGTCGACCGAGCGCTTGTTGGAACCATGGATATCCGAATAGACCGGACCGCGACCCCAGCTGGCGCCGCTCGTGGTCAGCTCGACGAACACGCAGCCCTCGGAGCCGCCCGGGCCCCAGAGCGCGTCCGCGTCCTTCAGCTCATCGGCATGGTCCTGGAACCACTTGTTGAGGCCCACGTCCATGCGCTCTTCATCGCTTTCCACGACGAAGATCAGGTTCACCGGCAGCTTGCCCGTCACTTCCTTGATCGCGAGCAGCGCATTGTAGAAGGTCATTTCCGGGCCCTTGGAGTTGGTCGCCCCACGCCCGATCAGCACCTTCTTGAACGGCGCCTGCTCGACCAGCCGGCCTTCGAACGGCGGCGCCTTCCACAGGTCAGGCTGCGACACCGGCATGGTGTCGCCCTGCCAATAGACGGCCAGCGTCTTCTCCGCACCCTCGTCGCAGCGCGCAAACACCACCGGGTTCGACTGCGAGCCCCACTGGTTGATGCCCGGGTCATCGATCCGCGTTTCCTGGCAGCCAAGGCGATCGAAGAAGCCCTTCACCATCTCGGCCAATTCCGGAATACCCTCACCGGTGTTCGAAATCGTCGGCTGCTGGATCCACTTCTGAAGGTTGATCACATGCTGGTCGATGTTCTCGTCGATATTGGCAAAAATCTTGGGCAGATCCTCATTCTTGATCTTGCTCATATCGATCTTGACCGTCTCGTCACCGCTCGGGCGAATGCCGAGCGGCTTGTCAGCCCCGGCCGTTGCCCCCGCGTCCGCTGTCTCTGTCGTCCCCGTCTGGTCGCTGCACGCAGCCAGACCCGCTGCAATCCCGATAACCAGCGGCATCCACCGCAATTTCCTGATCGACATATTCAATCCCCCTTCTCAGTCCATAGAGCTACGAAAAAACCATCCCACCTACGACGCACCCTCCCCGGGGCGCCAGATGAACCGTCAACACATCAAAACCGCAAGAAAACTCCCCGAGCACGAACCGGAACCAGCTTTTCCCCAAGGAAACCGACCAGACCCTAAGCGGCACCTCCCGGTCCCAGCGTCCAGTGCGATGGAAGCGCCGGATTATCTCCGGTCATCCCCCAACCCGTGCATGAGAAGCATGAGCACTACCAACCCTCAGCACTTTTGCATCAGGCCAGACCCGAAAATGACTGTCAAGAGCCTGTCACATAGACGCAAAGCCTATTTTTTATGTCAATTCCGCAACATATCCATGCCGCCGATGCGCGCGCGGCGCCACGGGGCGTTCCAAGCCCGCGATTAAGTCTGAACGGACAAGATGATAGGCGATCTCGCCACATGAGCAACCGTCATCTGGGGGGAAGGCTGGTCGGAGCGACAGGATTCGAACCTGCGACCCCTAGACCCCCAGTCTAGTGCGCTACCAGGCTGCGCCACGCTCCGACCGAAGCGCGCGCATAGCCCTCCTGCGGAACAAGCGCAACCAAAAGACGCGCCCGGCCAGCGCACAGCGCCGGCAATTCACAAGCTTGGCAATCACAAGCATGTATATTATCAGCCCGCACATGTCCGACAGTCTGGCCCTGCTCATCAGCGATTCCGCCCGCCTGCTGCGTCGCCGCTTCGATGCCCGCGCCCGTAGCCTCGGCGTCAGCCGCGCCCAGTGGCAGGTGATGTTCGCGCTCTCCCGGCTCGAAGGCATCAACCAGGCCGGCCTCGCCGAAGAGCTGGACGTCGAGACCATCACGGTGGGCCGCATGGTCGACCGGCTGGCCGAAGCCGATCTCGTCGAGCGCCGGCCCGACCCCCAAGACCGCCGAGTCTGGCGCCTGCATCTGCGCCCGCGCGCCCATCCCATCCTCGATGCGCTGCGCGTCGTCGGCGCTGACGTGATGTCCGTGACCCTCGCCGGCCTCAGCGACGCCGAACAGGCCCAGCTCGCCGCTCTGCTGCTGCGCGTGCGCGGCAACCTGACCCAATCCCCCCCGCAGCAAAGCGCCGCCGAATGACCGCCCAACCCGAAACCATCGAGATGGAACAGGCCCGCTTCACCAAGCGCCGCAACTGGCTGCTCATGGCCTTGCCGCTGCTCCTCCTCGCCGCCGCCGGCGTCTGGCTCTGGTTCGCCGAGCGCGGCTCCATCAGCACCGACAACGCCTATGTCCAGCAGGGCCGCGTCGCCATCAGCGCCGATGTCACCGGCCGCGTCGCCGAGGTGCTGGTCCGCGAATCCCAGCCCGTGCGCCGCGGCGATGTGCTCATCCGCCTCGGTGATGAGCCCTTCCGCCTCGCACTGGCCGAAGCCGAAGCCCGGCTGGCCAGTGCCCGCCTGGAAGTTGCCGAACTCGGCACCGATACCAGCAGCCGCCGCGCCGATGTCGAGGCCCGGCGCGACGCCGTCACCTTCGCCCGCACCGAGCTCGCCCGTCAGCAGGCGCTGATGGACCGCGGCTTCACCACCAGCGCCCGCCTGCAGGCCGCCCGCTCCAGCCTCGCCCAGGCCGAAGCCGCACTGGCCAGCGCCCTTGCCGAGGAAGCCGGGTCGCGCGCCCGCGCCAATACCGCTGAGCGCGGCACGCATCCGCTCATCCTCGCCGCCGAAGCCGCGCGCGACCAGGCCGCCTTCGACCTCTCGCGCACCATCATCAGATCGCCCGCCAACGGCATCGCCACCCAGACTTACCGGGTCCTGCCCGGTCAGGTCATGGCCACCGGCATCCCAACGCTCGCCATCATGCTGTCCGAAAACCCCTGGGTCGAAGCCAATTTCAAGGAGACCGACCTCCAGCACATGCGCCCCGGCCAAAGCGCCACCATCGTGCTCGATGCCTATCCCGACGCCGAGATGAAGGGCCATGTCGCCTCCATCGGCGCCGGCACCGGCAGCGAGTTCGCCGTACTCCCCGCGCAAAATGCAACCGGCAACTGGGTCAAGGTCGTACAGCGCGTGCCCGTGCGCATCGCGATCGACAGCGAACCGCCCTTCGCCCTCATCGCCGGCCTCTCCGCCAAAGTCACCGTCGACACGCGCCGCTGAGGCATGGCCACCGCCGCCTTTCCTGACACCGCGCTGCCCGATACCGGCCGTCGCAACCTGATCACGCTCGCCGTCATGCTCGGCACGTTCATGACGATCCTCGATTTCGACCATCGCCAATGTCGCGCTGCCGCACATGCAGCCCAGCCTGGGTGCTGCCGCTGACAGCATCTCCTGGGTGCTGACCAGCTATATCGTCGCTGCCGCCATCACCACGCCGCTCACCGGCTGGCTCGCCGAGCGCATCGGCCGCCGCCGCCTGTTCCTGTTCGCGGTCGCTGCCTTCACGATCGCCTCCATGGCCTGCGGCCTCGCCACCTCGCTGCCCGAAATGGTGCTCTACCGGCTGCTGCAGGGTGCCACCGGCGCCGTCATCGCGCCGCTCTCGCAATCCTTCATCCTCGATGCTTGGCCGCGCGCCCGCCAAGGCCAGGCGCTCGCGCTGTTCGGCGTCGGCATCATGGTCGGCCCCATCCTCGGCCCGGTCATCGGCGGCTGGCTCACCGACCGGTTCGACTGGCGCTGGGTGTTCTTCATCAACCTGCCCTTCGGCATCCTCACCATCGTGCTCGCTGCCGCCGTTCTGCCCGATCCCGCCTCGCTGCGCCGCCGCTTCGATCTGCTCGGCTTCACGCTTCTCGCTATCGGCATGGGTGCCCTCCAGCTCGCCCTCGACCGTGGCCACCAGCTCGATTGGCTCGGCTCCTGGGAAATCCGGCTCGAACTCAGCCTCGCGGTCGCCGCGCTCTGGGCCTTTGCCGTGCACCTCACCACCGCGCAAAACGCCATCCTCAGCCGCCGCCTGCTCACCGACCGCAACGTCATGCTGGGCTTCCTGTTCATCGGCATCGTCGGTGTGCTGCTGGTCGGCACCACAGCACTCATGCCCACCATGCTGCAAACGCTCTATGGTTACCCGGTCGTCGAAGCCGGACTGCTGCAAATGCCGCGCGGGATCGGGATGGCGCTGGCCATGCTGCTCGCCGGCCGGCTGATCGGCAGGGTGTCGCCGCGCCCGCTCATCCTCGCCGGCATCCTCATCGCCGCCATCGGTCTCTACATGATGACAGGCTTCGCCCCGGTCATGCCGGCGCAGCCCTTCATCATTACCGCCGCCCTTCAGGGCTTCGGCCTCGGCCTTGTCTTCGTGCCGCTCAATACCATCGCCTTCTCCACCCTGCCCCAGCAGCTGCGCACCGAGGCCTCGGCCTTCTACATGCTGATGCGCAACATCGGCGGCTCCATCGGCCTCAGCCTCGCCATCACCATGCTCGCCCGCCAGCAGCAGATCTCCCACGCCGATCTCGCCAGCACCCTCACCCCCTACAAAAACCCACTCACCAACCCGGGCCTTGCCGCCGCCGCCGGCCCGCGCGGCGAAGCCGCCATGGCCGCCGCAGACGGCATATTGGGCGGCCAGGCACTGCTCATCGCCTATATCGATGTGTTCCAGCTGATGGTGTTCCTCGCACTCGCCATGATCCCCCTGCTGCTGCTCTTGCGCCCGGCGCCGTCCGCTGCCACTCCCGTCCATCTTCCCGAATGAAGGAGCCCCCATGTCCCCCCTCCCGCCCATGATGCTCGGCCGCCTCAATCATGTCGGCATCGCCTGCCCCAGCATCGACGCCATGGTCGAAACCTATCAGAGCCTGTTCGGCGCCACGCTCAGCACACCCGCCTTCGATCTGCCCACCCAAGGCGTGCGCGTCGCCTTCATCGATGTCGCCAACAGCCAGCTCGAACTCATCGAGCCGCTCGGCGATGATAGCCCGATCCATGGCTTCCTCAAGAAGCACCCCGCCGGCGGCCAGCATCATGTCTGCTTCGAAGTCGAAGACATCATCGCCGCGCGCGACCTAATGCGCGCCCGCGGCGCCACCGTACTCGGCACCGGGGAGCCGCGCATCGGCGCCCACGGCGTGCCGGTCATCTTCCTCCACCCCAAGAACACCGGCGGCGTCCTCGTCGAGCTGATGGCCTCGCCCGAAGGCCATTGAGCCACAGAAAAGGCCGCAGGGCGAACCCAGCGGCCTTCTCAAATCCGTGTTCGCGAAGCTCAGCGCCGGTTGAGCAGCCAGCCCACCACAAAGCCAAGCGCAATGCCGCCGGCCAGCGTCGCCAGCGGCTGCTCCTGCACCTGATGGCGAACCTTGGTGCTGGTCTCCTCAGCCAGTTTCGCGGCGCGCTCGCGCGCTTCCTTGGCCGTCTCCGGCGCATGCTCGGCCCAGTCCTTGGCCTTTTCGCTGGCCTTGCCATAGACATCGCGCGCCTTGCCATAAGCCTCCTGCGCCTTGCCCTTCAGCTCGCGGATGCGGCCGTCGATTTCCGTCTGCTCATGGTCAAACGCGTCGCCAACGGCGGCCTGCGCCTTGCCGGCGGCTTCCCGCGCCTTGCCTGCAACGGTATCCTTGTTGATCGCCATGAAATCCCCTTTCGCTTCTGGCTGAAGAATCTCAGCCGCTGATGGCCACCATATAGGCGCTGAACGCCCGATTTTGAAGGGCCGCCACCAAAATCAGTCGTCGATCCGCACCTTGCCGCGCCCTGATTTCACCCCGCTGCGCACCGCCTTGCCGGCCAGCCGCCGCTCCCCGCTGGCCCGCGTCGGCCGTGTCGCCCGCCGCTTGACGGGCCGCACCTCGGCAGCTGCCACCAGCGCCGCCAGCCGCTCCCGCGCATCCGCCCGGTTGCGCTCCTGCGTGCGAAACCGCGCCGCCTCGATCACCAGCACGCCGTCGCGCGTCATCCGGCTGCCCGCCAGCCGCATCAGCCGCACCGCCACATCATCCGGCAGGCTGGGCGAGCGCCGCACATCGAAGCGCAGCTGCACCGCCGTATTCACCTTGTTGACATTCTGCCCGCCCGGACCCGACGCCCGGACAAAGCTTTCGCTCAACTCCTCCTCGGGGATTTCAATCGCCATCACATGTCCCTAGGTTCGGGCGCAGTCAGGAGACCAGACCATGCTCATCATCCATCATCTCAACAACAGCCGCTCGCAGCGCATCGTCTGGCTGCTCGAAGAACTCGGCCTCCCCTATCAGATCAAGGCCTATGCGCGCGATAGCGAGACCAGCCTCGCCCCGCCCGAACTCAAGGCCGTCCATCCGCTCGGCAAGTCGCCGGTCTTGCAAGACGGCGCGCGCACCATCATCGAATCAGGCGCCATCACCGATTACATCCTGCGCCGCCACGCTGGCGGCCGGCTGATGCCAAAGCCCGGCACCGATGCTCATGAAGACTATCTCGAATGGCTGCACTTCGCCGAAGGCTCGGCGATGCTGCCCTTTCTGCTCGCCCTTTACACCAGCCGCCTCGGCGACGCCGCCGCCCCCCTCCAGCCGCGCATCCAGGAGCAGATTGGCGCCCATGTCGGCTATCTCTCCGCCCGTCTCGGCGAAAATGACTGGCTGGTCGAAAACACGCTCTCGGGCGCTGACATCATGATGAGCTTCATCGCCGAAATCGCCGCCGCTCAGGGTCTGGGCGCGCATTTCCCCAATGTCCAAGCCTATGCCAAGCGCATCCAGGCCCGCCCCGCCTGGCAGGCCGCCGCCAGCAAGACCGAGCCCTATAACTTCAATCTGGGCTAACGCCGCCAGATGGCGGCCGCGCCATCGCATAATAGCAGACCGCCCCCAAAACCAGCGAGCCCGCCATCACCATGGCGACGGGCAGCGCCGTGCCGTCATGCAGCGCCGCGGTCAGCCCCGAAGCCAACGCGCCCATGGCAAAATTGCCCGAGCCATAGAGCCCCGATGTCGCGCCCGCACGCAGCGGATCGACGTTGAGCGCGCCCGCCAGCGCATTGGCCGCAATCAACCCGTTCGAGGTGAGCACCAGCGCAAACACCCCGATCATGCCCCATGGCCCCGCACCCGCCAGCGCCAGCACCAGCGCCAAAACCCCGCTCACTGCCGCCGCCAGCACCGCGACGGACAGGATATCGTCCGGCGAAAAGCGCCGCAGCAGCACCCGGTTGACCTGTGACGCGCCAATCACGCCCACTGCTACGCCTGCAAAGATCATGCTGAACTGCCCGCTGGTAAAACCCCAGACCTCGATCACAAGGTCAGGTGCGGTGGCGATATAGCTGAACAGCGTCGCGCCGTTGGCGCCGCCCAGCAGGATATAGCCCATCAACCGCCGCCGCCCGAGCAGATCGGCATAGCTGGCCCACCAGCGCTCGCCGCGCGCCTTGTCCGCCGTCGCCGCCGACCGGCTTTCGTCAAGGCGGAAGAACACCGCCGCGAGCAGCGACGCACCGAACAGCGCCAGCGCCACGAACACCGCCCGCCAGCTCACCACCGCCGCCAGCCAGCCGCCGATCGAAGGCGCCAGCATCGGCGCCACCGCCAGCACCAGTACCAGCAGCGAGAAGATGCGCGCCGAGTCGCGGTGATCATAGCGGTCACGCACCACCGCGCGCGCCACCACCATGCCCGCGCAGCAGCCCAGCGCCTGCACGAAACGCCCCGCCACCAGCCAGTCGATGGTCGGCGCAAAGGCGCAAGCGATGCTTGAGACGGTAAACAGCGTACAGCCGAACAATATCGCCGGCCGCCGGCCCATCCTGTCGCTCACCGGCCCATAGACCAGCTGCCCCATCGCCATGCCGATGAAAAACGCCGTGAAGGTGAGCTGTACCGCCGCCGGCGTGGCCCCGAAATCACGCCCGATCACCGGCAGGGTCGGCAGATAAAGATCGATCGAAATCGCGCCGAACGCCGTCAGCGCGCCCAGCAGCAGCAGCTCACCGCGCGTCGGCTCGCGCCGCGCCGGCACCTTTGCGCCTGCCAAACCCGTATCCATCACCGTCGCCATCGCGCCCGCCTAGGGCAAGCCACCCCCGACGTCGAGAGCATCAGCGACAGATTGGCCGCGATGCGGCAACAGCGCGCCTCAGGCCCGGGCGCCCTCGCTCACCGCCACCGAGTTGAAACGCAGCGCCTCAAGCACGGTCGCCACGATCGCCGGCGCATCCAGCCCCGCCTCGGCATATTGCTTCGCCGGATTGTCCTGGTCCTGGAACACATCGGGCAACCGCATGGTGCGCACCTTCAGCCCGGCGTCCGTCAGCCCCTCGTCCGAAAGCCAGGTCAGCACATGCGCGCCAAAGCCGCCCACCGCGCCCTCCTCGATGGTCACCACCACATCATGCGTCACTGCCAGCTTGCGGATGAGCGCATGGTCGAGCGGCTTGGCAAATCGCAGGTCGGCAACGCTGGTCGAGATGCCCTTGCGCTCCAGCTCATCCGCCGCCGCCATCGCATCGGCCAGCCGCGTGCCCAATGAAAGAATGGCCACCGTCTTGCCCTCGCGCATCATCCGGCCCTTGCCGATCTCGAGCCGCTCCGGCACCGCCGGCAGCGGCGTGCCCGTGCCCTCGCCGCGCGGATAGCGCACCGCAATCGGCCCGCTGTCATGCAGCGCCGCCGTGTGCACCATATGCACCAGCTCCGCCTCGTCAGCCGCCGCCATCACCACAAAGTTGGGCAGCGTCGCCAGATAGGCGACATCGAAAGAGCCCGCATGGGTCGCCCCGTCCGCGCCCACCAGCCCGGCCCGGTCGATGGCAAAACGCACCGGCAGGTTCTGGATCGCCACGTCATGCACCACCTGGTCATAGGCGCGCTGCAGGAAGGTCGAATAGATCGCGCAGAACGGCCGCATGCCTTCCGCCGCCAGCCCGGCCGCGAAAGTCACCGCATGCTGCTCGGCAATGCCCACGTCGAAGGTCCGCTCGGGAAAGGCCTTGTTGAACCGGTCCACGCCGGTGCCGCTCGGCATCGCCGCAGTGATGGCGCAAATCTTCTCGTCGCGCTTGGCCTCGGCAATCAGCGCATCGCCAAACACATTCTGATAGGCCGGCGCCTTGGGCTGCGGCTTCTGCTGCGCGCCTGACACCACGTCGAACTTCGCCACCCCATGATATTTGTCGGCCGCCGCCTCGGCCGGCGCATAGCCCTTGCCCTTCTGCGTCACCACATGAACAAGAATCGGCCCATCATCGGCATCGCGCACATTCTCCAGCACCGGCAGCAGATGGTCGAGGTTATGCCCATCGATCGGCCCGACATAATAAAAGCCCAGCTCCTCAAACAGCGTGCCCCCGCCCTGCGCCATGCCGCGCGCATATTCATCCGCCTGCCGCGCCGCATTCATCAGCGGCTTGGGCAGCGCCTTGCGCGCCAGCTGCTTCACCGCCTCGCGCAGGCCCATGAACTGCCGCGACGAGAGCAGGCGCGCCAGATAGGCCGAAAGAGCCCCGACCGGCGGCGCAATCGACATGTCATTGTCGTTCAGGATGACGACCAGCCGGTTGCCGGCCTGCGCGGCATTGTTCATCGCCTCATAGGCCATGCCCGCCGACATCGCACCGTCGCCGATCACCGCAATGCCCTTGGCCTTGCGGCCCTGCATCTTGTTGGCCACCGCAAAGCCGAGCGCGGCCGAAATCGACGTCGAGCTGTGCGCTGCGCCAAAGGGATCATATTCGCTCTCGGAGCGCTTGGTGAAACCCGACAGCCCGCCGCCCTGGCGCAGTGTGCGGATCCGGTCGCGCCGCCCGGTCAAAATCTTGTGCGGATAGGTCTGATGGCCAACATCCCAGACCAGCTTGTCCTCAGGCGTGTCGAACACATAATGCAACGCCACGGTCAGCTCGATCACGCCAAGTCCGGCGCCCAGATGCCCGCCCGTCGTCGAGACGGCATCGATCATCTCGGCGCGCAGTTCGTCGGCCAGCTGCCGCAACTGCCCATGCGACAGGCGGCGCAGGTCCGCCGGAACATTGACGGTGTCGAGCAGCGGGGTTTCAGGTCGTTTCGTCACAGGCCTGCCAGTTTCCATTGGTCGTCATCGATTCGTAACGCGCCCTGCTAGCGCCATCCGCCAAGGCTGTCACGGCAAGTCTCACGCGCAGGCCATCACGCCGCATGGCCACCTTCAACCGCGCAGGTCCGGCAACGCCCCCGCATCTCGATCACCGACTTGGCCGGCACAAACCCCCGCTCCTCGGCCTGGGCACGAAGCCTGAGGCCAAGGCTGTCATCATCGATATGAACCGCCCGCCCGCAGCCGTCGCAAACGAGGAACACACAATCATGCACGCAATCGGGATGCGCATTGACGATGTACGCGTTGGCGCTCTCCACCCGCATGGCGACATTGCGCGCCACGAACAGATCAAGGATCCGGTAAACGCTGTTCGCCGCCACCCGCCGCTTCTGCGCAGTGCTCACGGCGTCGGTTACATCATAGGCGCTCGCCGGCCGCTCGAACCCCGCCAACGCCTGAAACACGGCGGCGCGCATCGGCGTCCATTGTTCGCCCGCCTCTTCCATCGCCGCACGCGCCGCTTCGCCCAGCGCCGCGCCCGAACGGTTGCGGTGACGATGCGGGTGAGCCCCGCCGGGCAGATCGCCCACCTCTGAAACGCCAAGCGCCATCAAATCTATATCGGACCTTGCGCCGGCGAACGCAAGAACAAGCCGGGCAAAACCCCGCAGTCGGTCAGCGCCTTGCTGCGCGCATGTTCCAGAAATGCGCCGCCGCCAGCACCAGAACGCCCGTCACCGACAACCAGATCTCCAGCGCATCACCATGGTCCGGAAACAACGAGGCCGACATCAACGCAATTCCGACCACACCAACCGCAACAACGCCCCAGCGGCCGTGCGCCTGCACCCCGCGCCACAGCGCCACCACCGCCAGCGGCAGCGCCAGCATGAGGCCGATGCTGTGCACCTCATGGCTCATCCAGCCGCCTACCAACGTGAGACTGGCCACCAGAAGCGCGCCAGCGAGACAGTGAACAAGGCACAGCCCTGACAGCAAAATAGCCGCGCGGTCGAGCAGATGGGGCCGAATTGTCTTCATTGCCGCAGGCGTTACATTGTATCATCTGGCAGCGCAACAGTTTACGCATGGCCCTGCGACCGCGCGCAAAGTTGCCTGCTCTCCGCCTTTGCGGCAATAGGCCCGCCATGGCCACACTCGCCCCCGCCCTCCCGATTGCCGCGCCGCGCGCCGCCCCGCGCGCTGTTGCTGGCTGGCTGTTCGGAGTCGCGGCGCTGGTCTTCGCCATGGTCGTGGTCGGCGGCATCACCAGGCTCACCGAATCAGGCCTCAGCATCGTGCGCTGGGATGTCGTGTCCGGCACGCTGCCGCCGCTGACCGACGCTGCATGGCAGGCCGAATTCGCCGCCTATCAGCAAAGCTCGCAATATCAGCTGATGAACCGCGGCATGAGCCTTGACGAGTTCAAGGGCATCTTCTTCTGGGAATATGTTCACCGGCTGCTTGGCCGCCTCATCGGTCTCGCCTTTGCCCTGCCGCTCGCCTGGTTCTGGCTCAAGGGCCGCATCCCGGCCGGCTACAAGCCCCGGCTGCTGGCCCTGCTGGCGCTCGGCGCGCTGCAAGGCACCATCGGCTGGTGGATGGTCTCCTCCGGCCTCGTCGGCCGCACCGAGGTTGCCCATACCCGCCTCGCCGTCCATCTCACCACAGCGCTCACTATCATCGCCGGCCTGCTCTGGACCGCGCTCGATCTCACCGCCGGCAAGTCCAAGGCGCCGCCAGCCCGCTGGGTGCTGCCGCTGGCCGCCCTGCTCACCGTGCAGATCGTCTGGGGCGCCTTCACCGCCGGCCTGCGCGCCGGTCATGCCAGCAACACCTGGCCGCTGATGGCCGGCCAACTCGTCCCCGACGGTCTCAGCCTCGCGCTTGCTGGCCTCACCGCTGACCCCTTCACCGTCCATTTCCTGCACCGCAGCCTCGCCATCGCCGTTGCGCTGGCCACCCTGCTGGTGGCGGCCCACATCTGGCAGCGCGGCGCCCGCCCGCAGACCGCCGCGCTGGCCGCTGCCGTCAGCGCGCAGTTCGTGCTCGGCGTTGCCACAGTGCTCAGCGGCGTCGCCCTGCCGCTCGGCGTCGCCCATCAGGGCATGGCAGCCCTGCTCGTCGCCTCCACCGTCTGGGCCGCCCATAGCAGCCGGAGGCGCGTGTGACCGCCTCGAATGTGCTTGGAACAACGCTCCAGCTCTGCAGCACAGACCCGCTCACCGGCTGGCACCGCGACGGCTGTTGCAACACCAACGCCGAGGACCACGGCCTGCACACCGTCTGCGCCGTGCTCACCGCCGAGTTTCTCACCTTCAGCAAGGCGTCGGGCAATGACCTCTCCACGCCGCGCCCCGAGTTCGGTTTCCCCGGCCTCAAGCCCGGCGACCGCTGGTGCCTCTGCGCCGCGCGCTGGGAGGAAGCCCGCCGTGCCGGCTTTGCCCCCGATGTCATCCTCGAAGCCACCCACGAAAAAACCCTTGAAATCACCGCGCTTGGCCATCTGCAAGCCCATGGCATCGACCCACAAATTATAGGGTAATATTTTACCACACCCGAAAACCCCGGATTTCCTTGACGCAATCCGGCCAAAAGCGCATAGGCCCGCCATCCGCGCTGGGCCTTCCGCCCGGCGTGTGTCATTTCAGCCGGATAGATCATCATGTCGAGACCCTCCCCCACCCGCGCGCTCACGCGCACAACGGCGCCCGCCAAGCCCGCCGAAGTCGAAAAGAAGTGGCTGCTCATCGATGCCGAGGGCCTCGTCGTCGGTCGCCTCGCCTCGATCATCGCCAACCGCCTGCGCGGCAAGCACAAGGCCAGCTTCACCCCGCATGTCGATTGCGGTGACAATGTCATCGTCATCAACGCCGGCAAGGTCCGCTTCACCGGCAACAAGCTGCAGGACAAGCGCTATTACCGCCACACCGGCCACCCCGGCGGCATCAAGGAAATCTCGCCCGCCAAGGTGCTTGAAGGCAAGTTCCCCGAGCGTGTGCTGATCAAGGCTGTCGAGCGCATGGTCCCGCGCGGCCCGCTCGGTCGTCAGCAGATGCGCAACCTGCGTGTCTTTGGCGGCACCGATCATCCGCACGAAGCGCAGAACCCCGAGCTTCTCGACATCGCCGCCATGAACCGCAAGAACACCACCCTCACCGACAAGGGCGCCGAATAATGAGCGACAGCATCGAAACCAACGCCGCCGAAGCGACCGCCGACACCCGTCAGTCGCTCGCCGATCTCGGCAGCATCCAGGCCGAAGGCGGCGCGCCCGCCGGCAACAACGCTGCCGCCCCGCTACGCGAGCAGGAGCTTGACGCTCAGGGCCGCGCCTATGCCACCGGCAAGCGCAAGAATGCCGTCGCCCGCGTCTGGATCAAGCCCGGCACCGGCAAGATCATCGTCAACGGCAAGGACCAGACGGTCTATTTCGCCCGTCCGACGCTGCGCCTCATCATCAACCAGCCCTTCGACATCGCCGAGCGTCGTGACCAATATGACGTCATGGCCACCGTCGTCGGCGGTGGCCTTTCGGGCCAGGCGGGTGCGGTCAAGCACGGCATTTCGGTGGCGCTCACCCGCTACGAGCCGGCTCTGCGCACCACCGTCAAGAATGCCGGCTTCCTCACGCGCGACAGCCGCGTCGTCGAGCGCAAGAAGTACGGCAAGGCCAAGGCCCGCCGCAGCTTCCAGTTCTCGAAGCGCTAAACCCACAACCAACGCCTGCCACGGGGCGCCCTGCAAGTTCGCAGCGGCGCCCCGTTTCGTTTCAGCCGCGCGCTGAAAGAACTTCTATCCCATCCGCGACATGCGCCGCCCTTCCGTTCGCAGCACCACTTCGGCATAAGGCGCCGATGATTCGCGCCCTCCTCGCCCTTCTTCTGCTGATCGCACAGCCTGCCTTCGCCCAGTCGTCGGCAGACCTTGATCACACCGCCATCCGCATCACGCCGGAAACGACGGCCCCTGCGCCGGGCCAGCCCTTCACGCTGGCCATCACGCTCTCGCCGAAGGATGGCTGGCACAATTACTGGTCCAACCCCGGCGATGCCGGCGCCCCCACCCGGCTCGAATGGTCCCTGCCAGACGGCAGCGAGGCCTCGGCCGAGCCGCTCTATCCCGTGCCCGAAACGCTGCTCGTCTCGGGCCTTATGAACCATGTCTATTCACACCCGAACAGCCTGCTGGTCACGGTCACGCCGCCCGCGGGTCTTGCGCCGGGCACGCCCTTCCCGCTCAGCCTCAAGATCGACTGGCTGGTCTGCTCGGACACCCAGTGCGTCCCCGAATTCGCCACGCTCGGCCTCGATCTCGCCATCGGCGACGGCGCGCCCGACCCCGCCGCCACGCCGATCATGGACGCCGCACGCGCCGCCTTGCCCAAGGCGGTTGAATGGAATGTCCGCTACACAATTGAAAACGAGCGTCTCGTCCTCGCCGTCCCCTTCGCCACCCCGTCCGACGTCAAGGCCGCGCATTTCTTCGTCGATCAGGATGGCATCATCGATTATGCCGCCCCCCAGACCGTCACCATCGCCGGCGACGAGCTGCGCATCGAAACCACCGCCTGGCCCGACGCCGACGCAAGCGCCGGCCTCTCCGGCCTGCTCCGTATCGACCGCGCCTCCGATCCCGAGCCGATCGGCTTCAGCTTTTCCGCCACAAAGGGCGCCGTCCCCGCCGCCGGCGCCCCGCTCGCCGCCGCCACCGGCACTGACAGCGGCAGCGGCAGCGAAAGCGCCGGCTGGGGCGGGCTGCTGCCCATCCTCGGCCTGTCCATCCTCGGCGGTCTCATCCTCAATGTCATGCCCTGCGTCTTCCCCATCCTCAGCCTCAAGGCGCTCAGCCTCGCCAAGGGCAATGTCGAAGCGCCCAAGGCCCGCGCCGATGCGCTGGCCTATACCGCAGGCGTCATCCTCATCACTACGGCACTGGGCGGCCTCGTCCTCGCACTTCGCGCCGCCGGCTCCGAAGTTGGCTGGGCCTTCCAGCTTCAGGATCCGCGCGTCATCGCCTTCCTGCTGCTGCTGGTCACGGCCATCGCGCTCAATCTCGCCGGCCTGTTCGAAATCAACCTGACCACCGGCGGCCTCGGCCAGTCGGTCACGGCGCGCAATGATGCGCTCGGCAGCTTTGCCACCGGCGCGCTCGCCGCCTTCATCGCCACGCCCTGCACCGGCCCGTTCATGGCAGGCGCGCTGGGCGCCGCCCTCGTCCTGCCGCCGCTCGCCGGTCTGCTCGTCTTCGCCGGTCTCGGCTTCGGCCTTGCGCTGCCCTTCCTTCTCATCGGCTTCGTCCCCGCGCTGCGCCGCCGCCTGCCCAAGCCCGGCGCCTGGATGAGCCGGCTCCGCGCCATCCTGTCGGTGCCGATGTTCCTCACCGCCCTTGCGCTCGCCTGGGTGCTCGGCCGTCAGGCCGGCGTCGACGGCATGACCATCGGCCTGCTCGGCGCCGTGGTGCTCGGCCTGTTCCTCTGGTGGCTGGGCAGCCGCCAGCACAGCGCCAGCGCCACCTGGCTGCCCACCACGGCCGCCATCGCCGCCACCATTGCCGCCGTCGCCTTCATCCCCGCCGGCGCGCCCAGCGCAACTGCGGCCGCCACCGAAGTTGCCAGCACGCTCGACGCCCAGCCCTATACGCCAGAGCGCCTCGCCGAGCTGCGCAGCGCCGGCCAGCCGGTGTTCCTCTACATGACCGCTGACTGGTGCATCACCTGCAAGGTCAATGAAAAGGGCGCGCTCTCCAGCAGCGTCGTCGCCGAAAGCTTCAAATCCAAGGGCATCACCGTCCTTGAAGGCGACTGGACCCGCCCCAATCCCGCCATCTCCGCCTGGCTGGCCGAACATGGCCGCGCCGGCATCCCCGTCTATGCCTATTATGCGCCCGACGGCTCCGAGACCGAGCTGCCGCAAATCCTCACCGAATCCGATCTCACCAACCTCGCGGTGTAGACCGCCAGAGATTGCCATTGGCGCGGCGCACGACTACCCCAAGGCCACAACAACCTTGGGGTCTCACCATGCGCACCGCCGCGATCATCACGCTGTTGCTCGCCACAACGGCCGCGAGCGCACAGACCTTCACCGCCGAGATCACCCGCACCGCTCACGGCATCCCGCACATAACGGCACCTGACCATGCGGGCATCGGCTACGGCGTCGCCTATGCCTATGCCCAGGACAATCTCTGCCTGCTGGCCGAAGAGTTCACCACCGTCGCCGGCGAGCGCAGCCTGCATTTCGGCCCCGCAAACAGCGCCGTCCTCGGCTTCCAGAGCGTCGACAATGTCTCCTCCGATGTCTTCTTCCGCAGCGCCATCGACATCGCCGCCCTGAAAAAGGGCTGGCAATCCGCCCCGCCGGCCGAGCAGGCGCTGTTTCAGGGCTTCGCCGCCGGCTACAACCGCTATCTGCGCGATCTCGGCCCCGACGCCGTTCCGCAAGCCTGCCGCGACAAGCCCTGGGTCCGCCCCATCACCGTCGATGACCTGCTCCGCCTCAATGAAAAGCAGATGCTGCTGGCCGGCAGCCTCGCCTTCGCGCCCGCCATCGCCAACGCCGCGCCGGGCGCGGAGCGCGCCGCCATCGATGTGCCCCGCGAGCTCGGCATCGGCTCCAACGGCTGGGCCTTCGGCGCTGACAGCACCGCCAATGGCCGCGGCCTTGTCGTCGGCAATCCGCATTTCCCCTGGTTCGGCCCGGCCCGCTTCTGGCAGATGCACACCACTATCCCCGGCCAGCTCGACGTCATGGGCGTCGGCATCGCCGGCTCGCCCTTCCCCACCTTGGGCTTCAACAAGGATGTCGCCTGGACCCACACCGTCACCGCCGCCCGCCACTTCACCGTCCATGCCCTCAAGCTCGCTGGCCCCACCACCTATCTGGTCGACGGCAAGCCCGAGGACATGCAGACGCGCACCATCACCGTCCCCGTCCCTGCCGGCTTCACGCCCATCACACGCACCCTCTACACCAGCCGCTTCGGCCCGCTCATCGTCGCGCCTGCGGCCGGGCTGACATGGTCGAACACCACCGCCTACGCCCTCAAGGAGGCCAACCGCCAAAACCAGCGCGGCCTCACCACATGGCTCGGCATCGCCACCGCGCGCAGCACCGCCGACATCCGCCGCGCCGTCGAGACCACGCTTGGCATCCCCTGGGTCAACACCATCGCCGCCGACCGCGCCGGCAATGCCCTGCTCGCCGATGTCACCGCTGTCCCCAATGTCCCGGCCGAAAAAATCGCCGCCTGCAAGACCCCGCTCAGCGACCGCGTCGCCGCCCGCTTCATCCTGCTCGACGGCAGCACATCCGCCTGTGACTGGACGGAAGCCCCCGGAACCCCCGCCCCCGGCCTGATGCCCGCCACCGACCAGGCCGTGTTCGAACGGCGTGACTGGGTCGCCAACAGCAATGACAGCTATTGGCTGACCACCCCCAAGGCCCCGGCCACCCCGCTCTCCCCCATCCTCGGCAGCGCAGAAACCGCCCGCTCGCTGCGCACCCGCTCGGGCCTGCTCGAAATCGAACGCAACCTCGCCGCCGCCAAAATGACCCCCGAAACCGCCAAGACCATGGCGTTTGCCAACAAGTCACTGGCCGCTGAACTCGCCCTCGCCCCCCTCATCGCACTGGCAGAGAGCGACCCCGCCACGACAGCCGCCGCCACGGCGCTGGGGGGCTGGGACCAGCGCTTCGACAATGACAGCCGCGGCGCCTATCTCTTCCACCTGATCTGGTCGAAGGCCCAGACCCTGCCCGGCCTCTGGAAAACACCGTTCAGCCTCAGTGACCCCGTCAACACCCCCAACACACTCAACACCGAGGGCGAGACCGGTGCAAAGCTGAAGGCGATCATCGCAGAAGCCATGGCCGAAGCCGCCAAGGCCAAACTCGCGCTCGATGCCCGCTGGGGCGATGTGCAAAAGGCCCCACGCGGCGATGAGCTCATCCCCGTCCATGGTGCTGACGGCATCCACGGCGTGCTCAACGTCCAGCGCAGCCAGCCTGCCCCCTTCGGCCTCACCCCCGTCCATGGCAGCAGCTATGTCCAGGTCGTCACCTTCTCCGACACCGGCCCCATCGCCGATGCCGTGCTCAGCTACAGCCAGTCCACCGACCCCACCTCGCCCTGGTATGCTGACCAGACCCGCCAATATGCCGCCAAGCAATGGAACCGCCTGCCCTTCACCCCAGCCGAAATCGAAGCCGCGCGGGTGGGCGAGACGCTGAAACTCAGCGAATAGCCAGCGCTCAGCGGAACAGCAGCACCGACACCGGGCAGGCGCGCATCAGCGCCGTCGTCGTCGAGCCAACGATGAAGGTGCGCAGTGGCGAATGGCCATAAGCCCCCATCACCAGCAACTCGGCCCCGGTCGACTTGACCACATTCTCAATGGCCTCATCGGGCGCACCGGAAAGCGCATGCAGCTGTGCTGCCGGCAACAGCCCCTGCGCCCATTCGATCTCGCCGCGCAAGCTGGCGCTCACCTTGCCTACCGTCACCAGATGCACCGCCAGCCCATCGATCAACTGGCTCCCGGCCAGAAAGCTCACCGCCTTTCTCGCGCTCGGCCCGCCATCGAACGCGATCACCACCGTCGCCGGCACCACAAATCTGCGTGCCGCAACCAGTACCGGCCTGATGCTCTCGCGCACCATGCGCTCGACAAAGCTGCCGATATGCCCGCGCGCAAAATCCGCCTGCTCGCCGCGCTTCCCGATGATCACCAGATCATTCTCCGCCTCACGCTCGATCAGCGTTTCGATCACCCCACCGTGCCGGTGCACCGATGCCACATCCCTCACCCCGGCCGCCGCCAGCCGCGCCACCGCCGCCGCCAGCAGCGCCTTGCCCTGCTCGCGCGCCAGCCGGCCCTGCGCCTCGGCCAGCGCGACCAGCTCCTCCATCAGCCCGCTCTTGGCCCCCAGCCCGAGCGCGCCCGACATGTCGCCCCGCCCCGGCACCGCATCGGTGCGCTGGATCACATGCAAGAGTTCCACCCCGCCGCCCGTCCGCCCAGCCACCCAGGCGGCATGGTCGACCACCGAATCCGCATAGAGCGACGTGTCGATCGCTGCCAAAATCCGCTGCATCCCCTCGCTCCTCAATGCGCGGCCGAAAGTTCGGCGCCCTTGTCATGCTGCCCAAAGCGGTCAACGAGCGTGGCGCTCGCCTCATTCATGCCCCTGAGTTGCACCTCGGTGCCTTCACGGCGGAACTTCAACACCACCTTGTCGAGCATCGCGACCGCCGAAATGTCCCAGAAATGCGCCCCCGAAACATCGATCACCACCCGGTCGACCACCTCGCGAAAGTCGAAGGACGCCGCAAATTGATCGGCTGAAGCAAAGAAAACCTCGCCCGACACCAGATAGGTGCGCACATTGCCATCCGCTGACAGGCTCGGGCTGACCGAAAACAACCGGCTCACCTTGGCGGCAAAGAAGATGCCCGACAAAAGCACCCCCACCAGAACCCCCTCGGCCAGATTGTGCGTCGCCACCACCACGGTCACGGTCGCCAGCATCACAAGGCTGCTCTGCCACGGATGCACACGCAGATTCCTGATCGATGTCCAGGAAAAGGTGCCGATCGAAACCATGATCATCACCGCCACAAGTGCGGGCATCGGAATCTGCCCGACCAGATCCCCCAGCACGACGATCATGAACAATAGCGCGCTGCCCGCCACCAGCGCCGACAAGCGCCCCTCGCCGCCCGACTTCACATTGATGACCGACTGGCCGATCATCGCGCAGCCGCCCATGCCGCCCAGAAAGCCGGTGAAGAAGTTGGCAATCCCCTGCCCCTTAACCTCGCGCGCTTTGTTCGATCCGGTATCAGTGAGATCATCGACAATCTGAGCCGTCAGCAAACTCTCCAGCAGCCCTACCGCCGCCATGGTCAGCGAATAGGGCAAGATAATCTGCAAGGTTTCCAAGGTCAGCGGGACATCGGGCAGCGCAAAGAATGGCAGCGCATCCGGAAGGTCGCCCATGTCGCCCACCCGGTTCACATCCACCCCGAAATAAATCGCCAGCGCCGTCAACACGACAATCGCCACCAACGGCGACGGCACAGCCTTCGTCAGCCGCGGAAACAGATAGATGATCGCCAGCCCGCCCAGCACCATCGCATAGGTGACCGGCGTCACATCGGTCAGCTGCGGCAGCTGCGCCATGAAGATCAGCACCGCCAGCGCGTTGACAAAGCCGGTAACCACCGAGCGCGAAACAAAGCGCATCAGCAGATCAACCCGCACAAAGCCGGCCAGAAACTGGATCACCCCCATCAGCACCGTGGCCGCAAACAGATAGGGCAGCCCATGCTCGCGCACCAGCGGCACCACCAGCACCGCCACCGCCGCCGTCGCCGCCGAAATCATCCCCGGCCGCCCGCCCACCAGCGCAATGATCACCGCGATCGAAAATGACGCATAAAGCCCCACTTTCGGATCAACGCCCGCGATGATCGAAAAGCCAATCGCCTCAGGGATCAGCGCGAGCGCCACCACAAGGCCAGCCAGCACATCGCCGCGAAGATTGCCGAACCACTCGTTCCGGATGCGCTGCAAACGCTCCATATCATCCGCCTCAACTACGCAAACCAGCTCTGGGCCGCTCGAAAACGGTCCGCAAAGGGCTGTGAACATGATCCGGGGGATAGGCGCCCGGCCGAGCCACCCGGGCAAGCCGGGTCCGACGAGAAGCATGCCCTTAGGCCAATGCGGCAAATTTGCCTAGTCCGCGACCGCGCGTCGCACTCTTTCCCCGGCCCGGCAAATCGTCTAACCGCCAATCATGCGCAACCAGACCACTCGCGAAGCCGACCGGCAGACGCTCATCGCCCGCCTCGGCTCGATGACCGGCTTCACCCTGTCAGGCTGCCTCGCCGCCTGGGCCATCATAGAGCCGGACAAGCTTGCCCCGCTCGGTATCGGCGCCGTCGTCACCTTCATCATCGGCATCGTGCTGGCGCGCCGCGCCAGCAAGACCATCTACGGCCGCTGATCCTTCACGAAAACGCGGCTGCCGGCCAGATAGGTCGCCTCCACGCCCGTGCGCCACAGACCACCTGCCGGCGTCGCAAAGGGGTCGCGGTCCACGATGATGAAATCCGCCCATTTCCCCGGCGTCAGCGAGCCCACCACACCTTCCGCATGGCCGGCATAGGCAGCACCCCGAGTAAAGGCATCAAAGGCCTGCAGCATGGTCAGCTTTTCCCGCGCCCGCCAGCCTTCAGGCGGCGCGCCGTTGCGGTCCATCCGCGTCACCGCCGCATGCAGCCCGAAAAACGGATTGGGCGGCTCCACCGGAAAGTCCGACCCGCCCGCCAGCCGCGCGCCCGAGCCGATCAGCTTTGCCCAGGCATAGCCGCCCTCCAGCCGCAGTTCCCCCACCCGCGCTTCCGCCATGCCTTTGTCGCTGGTCGCGTGCGTCGGCTGCACCGAGGCAATCACCCCCAGCTCGGCAAAGCGCGGCAGGTCTGCCACATTCACGATCTGCGCATGCTCGTTGCGCGGCCGCAGCGCCGCGCGCACCGCTGCCGGCACATCGGCATAGGCGTCCAGAACTGCCCGGTTGGCCGCATCGCCAATGGCATGGACATTCACCTGAAAGCCCTTGGCCGATGACTCGACGATCATCCGGCGCAGCAGCGGCTCTTCATAAAACACCAGGCCCCGCTCGCCCGGCTTGTCCGAATAATCCTCGCGCATCCACGCGCCGCGGCTGCCCAGCGCGCCATCGGCCTGCAGCTTCATCGCCCGCATCGCCAGCAAGCCACGCGCATCCCAGTCAATCGGCCCGTCCGGCGCCATCGCGGCCAGCGCCTCGGTGCCGCGCGCCATCACATAGATACGCGCGCTCAGCCGCCCTTCCCGGGCAAAACGCTGATAGCGCGCCCAGGTCTCGGGCGTCGTTCCGGCATCATGCACCCCGGTCATGCCCACCGATGCCATGATCGCCAGCGCCTTGCTAAGCGCCGCATCCTGCTCAGCCGCGCTCGGCGCCGGAATCTTCTCGCGCACCAGCCGCATCGCGGCATCCACCAGCACACCGGTCGCATTGCCAGCCGCATCACGCTCGATGCGCCCGCCGTCCGGGTCCGGCGTGTCGCGGGTAATGCCAGCCAGCGCCAGCGCCCGGCTGTTCACCCATGCAGCATGGCCATCGACACGCGACAGATAGGCCGGCCGGTCGGGAATGGCCGCATCAAGCTCAGTCGCCGTGGGGAATCGCCCCAGCCCCCAGCGCTCCTGGTTCCAGCCCCCGCCCAACACCCAGGCCCCGCTGCTTTCATAGCCGCGCAGCCGCGCCTGCGCCTCTTCCAGCGAAGCCGTGCCATTGAGATCAACCCGCAGCGCCAGCTCGCCCAGGCTCATCACATGGCCATGGGCATCGATCAGCCCCGGCAGCAAGGTGCGCCCGCCAACGTCCACCGTCCGCTGGGCAGACACCGCCACGCCGTCCGCCAGCGTCGCCATCACCCGCCCGTCATCACCCACGACCAGCGTCGAAAACCGCCGCAGCGCGCCATCATCATCCAGCGTATAGCCATTAGCGTTGACATAGGCCGTCTGCGCGCCGGCCGCCCCCGCCCAAAGCACTGCTGCTGCCACCAACGCGCGCATCACCGTCATCCCTTCACCGCAATCACATCAATTTCCACCATCAGCTCCGGAAGCGCCAGCGCCTTCACCTCCAGCGTCGTGTCCGCCGGCCAGGGCTTGCTGAAATAGCGCCGCCGCGCCTCCACGATCTTCGAAAAATTGGCCATGTCGGTCAGATAGATCGTCACCTTCACAATGCGGCTGCGGTCACTGCCGCCCGCCGCCAGCACCCGGTCGATATTGGCAAAGGTCGCTGCCAGCTGCGCATCGAAGTCGTCTGCGCCCACAATCGAGCCCGTCTCGTCGATCGCCGCCTGACCGGACAGGAACAACAGGTCGCCCACGACCCAGCCGGGCGAAATCGCATAGTCCCCCAGCGGGTCCGGCTGCATCTCGATCACCTGCACACGCCTCACTCCCCAAATCGGCGGATCAGCGACGAGGTGTCATCGCGGCCACCGCTCATATCCTGCACCTCGGCATAAAAGCCGTCCACCATCGTTGTTACGGGCAGCTCAAGCCCCATCCGCGCCGCTTCGGCCAGCACCATGCCAAGGTCCTTGCGCATCCAGTCCACGGCAAAGCCGAAATCGAACCGTCCGGCCAGCATCGTCTCGGCCCGGTTGGCCATCTGCCAGCTCGCCGCCGCACCGCCGCCCACCACCGACAGCACCCGCGCCATGTCGAGCCCGGCCGCCCGGCCAAAGGCCAGCGCCTCGGCCAGCCCCTGCACCACGCCGGCAATGGCAATCTGGTTCACCATCTTGGCCAGCTGCCCGCTGCCGGCCGGGCCGATATGCCCGATGGTGCGCCCATAAGCCGCCATCACCGGCGCAGCCGCCGCAAAGGCTGCCGCACTCCCCCCGCACATCACCGATAGCGTGCCGGCCTCCGCCCCTGCCTGCCCACCGGAAACCGGCGCATCGAGCCACAACAGCCCACGCGCCGCCGCCTCGCCGTCCAGCCGCCGCGCCACCTCGGCCGATGCTGTGGTATGGTCCACAAACAGCGCGCCGGGCCGCATCGCACCAAAGGCACCGCCGTCGCCCAACGTCACAGCCAGCACATCAGCATCTGCGCCCACACAGGCCAGCACGACATCGGCCCCCGCCGCCGCCTCGCCCGCACCCGCCGCCAGCTGCCCGCCGTGTGCCGCCACAAACGCCTCGGCCCTGGCCCTGGTGCGGTTCCACACGGTCACCTCATGGCCAGCCGCCAGCAGGTGCCGCGCCATCGGTCCGCCCATCACGCCAAGCCCCAGAAACGCGCATTTCGCCATCATCCAACCCTTTCCAGCCTCGCACCCCTGCGCTAACAGCCCCTGATGCTTACCAACCCTGTCGCCCAACCCCTGCCAATCAGCGCCGCCGATGTCGAGGCGGCTGCGGCAGCCATTGGCGAAAACATCGTCAAGACCCCCTGCCTCAAATCAACCACCCTGTCCCAGATCACCGGGGCCGAGGTCTGGCTCAAGTTCGAAAATCTCCAGTTCACTGCGGCCTACAAGGAACGCGGCGCCCTCAACAAGCTGCTCAGCCTGACCGCTGATGAGCGCGCGCGCGGCGTCATCGCCGCCTCGGCCGGCAACCACGCCCAGGGGCTGGCCTATAATGCCCGCCGCCTCGGCATCCCCGCCACGATCGTGATGCCGCGCTTCACCCCCATCATCAAGGTCCAGCAGACCGAGAGCCACGGGGCCACCATCGTGCTCCACGGCGAGAAGTTCGAGGAAGCGACCGAACACGCCCATGCGCTCGCCGCCAAGCGCGGCCTTGTGTTCGTCCACCCCTTTGATGATCCGCTGGTCATGGCCGGCCAGGGCACCGTCGGCCTCGAAATGCTCGATGCCGTGCCCGACCTTGATTGCCTGGTCGTCCCCATCGGCGGCGGCGGGCTGATCTCGGGCATCGCCACTATCGCCAAGGCCCGCAATCCCGACATCGAGATCATCGGCGTGCAGGCCCAGCTCTACCCGTCCATGCACGCTTTCATCGCCGGCAGCCCCGCGCCCTGCGACGGCGACACGCTGGCAGAGGGCATCGCCGTCAAGACGCCGGGCCAACTCACCCGGCAAGTGGTGCAGGCACTGGTTGATGACATTGTGCTGGTTGCCGAACGCGATCTCGAACATGCTGTCTCGCTGCTCCTCACCATCGAGAAAACCGTCGTCGAAGGCGCGGGCGCCGCTGGCCTTGCGGCCCTGCTGGCCCATCCCAGCCGGTTCCGCGGCAAGCGCGTCGGCCTTGTGCTGTGCGGCGGCAACATCGACACGCGGCTCCTCGCCAATGTGCTGCTGCGCGAGCTTGCCCGCGGCGGCCGCCTCGCCCGTCTGCGCATCCGCCTCAAGGATCGCCCCGGCCAGCTGTTCGAAATCGCCCGGATCTTCGATCAGCAGCAGGCCAACATCCTCGAAGTCTATCACCAGCGAATCTTCACCTCGCTGCCCGCCAAGGGCCTGATCACCGATATCGAATGCGAAACCCGCGACCGCGAGCATCTCGACCGTCTGATCGAGGCCATTCGCGCCGCCGGCTATGAAGTCCGTCCGGTCGAACTCGACTGATCGCACCAAAACGACCCTTATAATATCATTAACGCTAATTTTTGCTATGGCCACATGCGCGCCAGTCGCATTACTGTAGCAAAGTTCCAACCGCTCTGGAGAGGGAGGGCAGGTGCGTGACTGATCAGGCCTTCCGGTTTCCCCGCTTCTTCGTCACGGCGCCGTCGCCGTGCCCCTATCTGCCGGGCCGCACCGAGCGCAAGGTCTTTGCCGAGTTGAAGGGCGCCGACGCGACCGACATGAACGAGGCGCTGGGCCGGATCGGCTTCCGCCGCAGCCAGAATGTCGTCTACCGGCCGAGCTGCGATTTCTGCCAGGCCTGCATTTCGCTACGCGTGCAGGCGCTGCAGTTCAAGCCCAGCCCGAGCCAGCGCAAGCTCATCCGCCGCCATGCTGATCTCGAGGTTCACGCCTGTGAGCCTTGGGCCACCGATGAGCAATGGTCGCTGCTGCGCCGCTATCTCGCCGCCCGGCACCCCGATGGCGGCATGGCCAGCATGGACGGGCATGATTATGCCGACATGGTCGAACAATCGCCGGTCGATACCGTCATCGTCGAATATCGCGAGCCCTCGGTCGATGGCCGCCCGGGCCGCCTCGTCGGCGCCTGCCTCACCGACAAGCAGTCCGACGGCCTGTCGATGATCTACAGCTTCTACGAAACCGGCATCCGCGAAGACGGCACACCGGCGCGCGACGGCTTGGGCAGCTACATCATCCTCGACCATATCCAGCGCGCAGGCGGCGCCGGCCTGCCCAATGTCTATCTCGGCTACTGGATCGAGGATTGCGACCGCATGTCGTACAAGACCCGCTACAAGCCGGCTGAGATCCTCATCGGCGGCCAGTGGAAGCCCTTTGCCGAACACAAGGCCGGCAAGTCGTCACCAGTCAATCCCGCCGTCAAGTCGTCGCTTTCGGCCAGCACAGCCGCCAAGCGCGCCACCCACCGCTTGCTCAAATAGGCTGCGCGCCCGCCTCCGGCAGCGCTTCGGCAAACAGTGCCGCCGTCGAGGGGTCAAGCCCACTCAAACTGCCCGCCAGCACATCGCGGGCCAGCGCCTTGCCCAATTCCACGCCCCATTGGTCAAAGGGGTTGATCCGCATCATCATCGCCGCGGCAAAGGTCCGCTGCTCGTAAAAGGCGAGAAGCGCGCCCAGCGTCCGCGCATCAAGCTGGTCGAGCAGGATGGTCGAAGACGGCCGATTGCCCGGGAAGGTCCGCGCCGGCAGCTCATGCCCGCGCCCGCTCAGCAGCGCAGCGCCTTGCGCCAGACAATTGGCCAGCAGCTGCCGGTGATGCCCCGGTGCCAGCCCATGCGCCGCCTCGCGCGCCGCCACCAGCTCGACCGGGCCGACCACCGTGCCCTGGTGCAGCAGCTGAAACACCGCATGCTGCGCATCAGTGCCCGTCGCCCCCCATGTCACCGGCGCGGTGGCGCCCTCCACCAGCTGCCCGTCATGCGTCACCCGCTTGCCATTGCTCTCCATTTCGAGCTGCTGAAGATAGCTCGGCAAAAGCCGCAGCCGCTCGTCATAGGCAAACACCCCGCGCACCGTCTGGCCCAGAAAGCGATGCGCCCAAAGGTCAGCCATCGCCGCCAGCACGGGCGCGTTGCCCAGCCAGGGCGCCGCCATGAAATGCCGGTCCATCTCGGCCGCCCCGGCCTTGAGCGCGGCCCAGGCGTCCGCCCCGCAGCGCAGGACAAAGGCCAGCCCGACCGCCGACCAGAGCGAATAGCGCCCGCCAACACTTTCGGGAAAGGCGAGCACATCGTCCGCCCCCCAGGCCCGCGCGACCTCGGGCGCGGCCGTCACCGCCACCTTCCAGGGCGTCACGCCGGCCGCCGCAAACCAGTCCAGCGCGCTCGCGGCATTGGTCATTGTCTCGGCGGTGGTAAAGGTCTTGGAGGCAATGACCAGCAACGTCTGCGCCGGATCGCAGCGGGCGCAGGCCCGGTGCAGCGCCTCGCCATCGACATTTGAGACAATTTCCACCGACGGCCCGTCGCTGTCCCGACCCAGCGCATCGATCAGCAAGGAAGGCCCCAGCGCCGAGCCGCCGATGCCGATCTGTAGCACATGCCCGATGCCGCGCGCCCGCACCTTCTCGGCCAGCGCCAGCATCCCAGCGTCACGCGCCGTCGCCGCCGCCACCAGCGCCGGGTCGCCCACACCGCGCTCGGCCATGTGCGTCGCGGCCCGCCCCTCGCTGACATTCAGGGTCGCGCCCGCCGCCAGCCGCGCCTGAGCCCCGCGCAAATCCACGGCGTCAGCCAGAGCCGCCAGCCCACCAAGCGCCTCGTTATCCAGATCGAGCCGGGAAAAATCAAACCTGATCCCGCACAGCTTCAGCCGCAACCGGTCGAGCCGCGTCGGATCATCGGCAAAGCGCTGAACAATCAGCCCTCGCTCGCGCCGCGCATGGCCCAGAAGCCGCGCTTCGATCGCTTCAATCTCGTCCGCCATCAAGGCCTTCCATGGCCCAAAGCCCCGCCGCCGCCAAGGTCCGTTGCAACAAAGTCGTCACTTGACCAGACTTGACCGCACCGCCGCCTTGCGTCACCGCCAAGCGCATGGACAGCATCGCCGCCACGCGTCAGGCCCATGAGGAAAAGACCGAACGGCTGCGCGCCCGCCTGGGCCGCGCCGCGCGCCTGCTGCTGGTCGCCATGATCGCCGCGCTGGCGCTGCGCGGCTTCGTCTTTGAGCCTTATCGCCTGCCCAGCCAGTCCATGCAGCCCGGCCTGCAACCCGGTGACACCATCTTCGTGGCCAAATGGCCCTATGGCCTGAGCCGGCACAATCTGCCGCTCAGCCCCACCCTGCTCGCCGGGCGGCTCGCCCCCAAAATGCCCGAGCGCGGCGACGTCATCGTCTTCAAGACCCCGCGCGACGGCCAGACCGACCTCGTCAAGCGGGTCATCGCACGCGGCGGCGACCAGATCGCCATGCGCGGCGGCCGTCCCATCCTCAACGGCCAGCCGCTCCCTCGCACGGTTACCGATACCACCGATAATCACCTTGTCCTGCGCGAAACTCTGCCCTCAGGCCGCAGCTTCCCCATCCAGACGGCAAAAGCCGACCAAAAGCCGGTCCCCACACGCGCCGATTTCGGCCCACTCACCGTGCCGCCTGGCCATGTCTTCCTGCTCGGCGACAACCGCGATGCCTCTACCGACAGCCGCTACAGCATCGCTGAAGGCGGCATCGGCTTTGTCCCGCTCGACCTCGTGGTCGGCCGGGTCGATCATATCCTCTACGGCCGCACCAGCCCCCGCGCCGGCACACACCCATGACCAACGCCGTGCCCGACCCGCAATCAGAGGACGGCCGCCGCGCCTGGGCCGAAGCCCGGCTCGGTCACCGGTTCGAAAATCCCGCCCTGCTGCGCCGCGCACTCACCCACAGCAGCGCCGCGCGCGGCAACGCCAGCTATCAGCGTCTCGAGTTTCTCGGTGACCGGGTGCTGGGCTGCGCCATCGCCGCCAAGCTGTTCGCCGCCCATGATGAAGCCGAGGGCAAGCTGACGGCTCGGCTGCACGCGCTCGTCGAAGGCCCGGCCAACGCCGAAGTCGCCCGCCATCTCGGCGTCGAGCCCTATGTCATCCTCGAGCCCTCGGCCCGCATGAAGGGCCTGGCCGCGACCGACAATGTCCTTGGCGATATCGCCGAAGCGCTGGTCGCCGCCCTCTTCCTCGATGCCGGCTGGGACAAAGCCAATGCCTTCGTCCTCGCTGAGTGGGGCCGGCTTGAAGCCAGCGGCCGAAAATCCCTGGTCGATCCCAAGTCCCGCCTGCAGGAATGGGCGCTGAAGCGTCGGCGCGGCACCCCCAGCTATATCGTGCTTCACCGCGACGGCCCCGATCACGCCCCCGTCTTCACCATCGAAGCGCGTGTCCGCGGCGAGCCGCCCGTCCAGGCCAGCGGTCCCAACAAGCAGGAAGCCGAAAAGGCCGCTGCCCTCCTCCTTCTCGAAAGCCTGCCCCAATGACGACACGCTGCGGCTCCATCGCCATCGTCGGCGCGCCCAATGCCGGCAAATCCACCCTCGTCAATGCGCTCGTTGGCCAGAAGGTCGCCATCGTCTCGGCCAAGGTGCAAACCACCCGCACCCGCCTCATCGGCATCGCCACGGAAGGCACCGCCCAGCTGCTGCTCATCGACACGCCCGGCATCTTCACCACCACCCGTCGTCGGCTCGACCGCGCCATGGTCAAGGCCGCATGGGACAGCGTGCCCGATGCCGATCTCATCGCCATGGTCATTGATGCGAAATCCGGCCTCAAGGACGAGCCCCGCGCCATCCTTGACGCCCTCAAGGACCGTCCCGAGCCCAAGCTCCTCATCCTCAACAAGGTCGACATCACCGCCAAGCCCAAGCTGCTCGAGCTGGCGCAAGAGGCCAACACGCTCTGCCCCTTCACCGACACCTTCTTCATTTCAGCCCAGACCGAAGACGGCATCCCCGAGTTCAAGGCAGCACTCGCCAGCCGCATGCCCGAAAGCGCCTGGCACTTCCCCGAGGATCAGCTGTCCGACACCACCACCCGCATCATGGCCGCCGAGCTGACCCGCGAGCAGATCTACAACCAGCTCCACGCCGAGCTGCCCTATGCAAGTGCGGTCGAAACCGAAAAATGGGAGGAGCGGCGCGACGGCTCGGTCGCCATCAACCAGCAGATATTGATCGAGCGCGAGAGCCAGCGCGCCATCATCCTCGGCAAGGGCGGCAGCCGCATCAAGGAGATCGGCGCCCGCGCCCGCGCGAACATCGCCGAGCTTCTCGGCCGCCCGGTCCATCTCTTCCTCCACGTCAAGGTGAAGGAAGGATGGGCGGACGACCGCGAAACCTACCGCGATACCGGTCTCGACTGGGTCGATTAGGCCAGCGCCACCGTCTGACGCCGACGCCGCATCACGCCGCCGACCAGCCCGACGCCCGCAATCAGCATCGCCCAGCTCGCCGGCTCCGGCACCGCTGCGGTGCCAATCCCGGACCCATCCGTGATCCCTGTCGACGTGGCAATCGCCTGATAGCGGACGACGAACTTGTCGAGCGTGATCTGGCTCTGGGCGGACCCGAAGGTCAGGGTGAAGGTATTGGGAACCAGATTGACGACAGCAATCGACTCGCCGATCGACAAGCCGCCATGGCCGCCGCCAGCGCAACCGGTACCGCCGCCGCCAGACTTGAAGCAGACCTCGACATTCGTGCTGTTCGAAATCTGGCCGGACCCAACATTGCTGAAGACGCCCGTCGCGCTGGTACCGTTTCTGTTCGGGTCCACGTCGAACCCGAAAACCGAAAGCCGCGAGCCGGTGACAATGCCGCTCGACGTATTCTTCATGTCGTCAATGTTGAACGTCCAGCCGGTGAAGTTCGAGACACCATCCCCACCGCTCAAGGCGCTCAGGCGAAACACGGCGGTCGACGTCAGGCCGGGCAGTGCTACCGCAGCCCCTTCGGTGCCAAGATACCCCTGCGAAAAATTGATCGAGAAGGTGTCCCCTACCGAATCGAACACCGCCGGCGTGCTGGGCACGATCACCGCCGATGCAGGAGCCGCAGCCACCAAGCCTGCCACGAGGAACGCAAAACCACTCGTAAACATTTTGGCAGTGTACATTTGCAAATTCCTTCACGGCCTGATTACGATAAATTATTTGGTAATTAATCATTCATCGTAAGTCAATGCAAATTTCGCGCGCAGCGGCGGCGCGTGCGCTATGAAAGCCCATGGATCTCACCACCCCGGCCCTTGCCTGCACCGTGCTCACACACGGCGAAACCGGCGCCATCCTGCGCGCCCTCACCCCCGCACATGGCCTCGTCGCCGGCTACATCAACGGCGGCCGCTCACGCCGGCTGCGGCCGCTGCTCCAGCCCGGAAACATCCTGCAGCTGCATCTCCATGGCCGACTCGACAGCCAGCTGGCCCGCGCCACCGCCGAACTCATCGAACCGCGCGCCGCCCTCATCACCTCGGGCTTCGCGTTTGCTGTCCTCGAATGGTCAACCGCACTGACCGCCGCCGCCCTGCCCGAAGCTGCACCACACCCGATGCTCTACGCAGCCCTTGATGCGCTCACCGCACTCCTCGCCGCTGACGCTGATGCCGCCCGCATCGCCGCCACGCTCGCCCGTTACGAGCTGCTGCTGCTGGCCGAGCTTGGCTTCGCGCCCGACCTTTCCAGCTGCGCTGCCACCGGCGCCACCACAGACCTCGCCTATGTCTCGCCAAAATCGAGCCAGGCCGTCAGCCGCGCCGCCGGCTTGCCCTATGCCGCCCGCCTGCTACCGCTGCCCGCCTTCCTCATCGCCGAAGCCCCAGCCCAGCTCGCCGACGCGCGTGATGCCCTCACCCTCACCCGCCACTTCCTCGCCCGCGATATCCTGACCGGCGCCGCCGCCCGGCTGTTCGCCGCCCGCGACCGTCTCGTCACCCGGCTTACAGCGATGGACGAACCCGGCCCGCCCGGCTAATCCAAGCCATGGCCACCACCCAACCGACCGACACCATTCTTGACACCCAGTTCACCGAAGCGCTCGAAAGCCGCTATCTCGTCTATGCGCTGAGCACGATCACCGCCCGCTCGCTCCCCGATCTGCGAGACGGCCTCAAGCCCGTCCACCGCCGCATCCTCTGGGGCATGCGTCTGCTCCGCCTCGATCCGGGTGCGGCCTACAAGAAGTCCGCCCGCGTCGTCGGCGATGTCATGGGCAAATATCACCCGCACGGGGACCAATCGATTTACGACGCGCTCGTCCGCCTCAGCCAGGATTTCGCGCTGCGCTACCCGCTGATCGAAGGCCAAGGCAACTTCGGCAATATCGACGGTGATAATGCCGCTGCCATGCGCTACACCGAAGCGCGCCTTACGGCCGCCGCCACCACGCTGATGGACGGCCTCGATGAAGACTGCGTGCCCTTCCGCACCACCTACAATGGCGAAGAGGAAGAACCCGAAGTCTTTCCCGGCGCCTTCCCCAATCTGCTCGCCAATGGCGCCTCGGGCATCGCGGTGGGCATGGCCACCTCCATCCCGCCGCACAATGTCGCCGAAGTCCTCTCCGCCGCCCTCGCCCTTCTTGCCCAGCCCGACCTGCCGTCCGAACGGCTGCTCGATCATATCCAGGGCCCGGATTTCCCCACCGGCGGCATCCTCATCGAGCCGCGCGCCAGCATCGCGGAGGCCTATGCCACGGGGCGCGGCGCATTCCGCCTGCGCGCCCGCTGGCACAAGGTCGAAGCCAAGAATGGCCTCTGGCACATCGAGATCACCGAAATCCCCTATCAGGTCGTCAAGGGCAAGTTGATCGAGACGCTGGCCACGCTGCTGAATGACAAGAAGCTGCCGCTCGTCGCCGATCTCGATGACCAGTCCGACGAGAATCTGCGCATCACCATCGAGCCACGCTCGCGCAACGTCGACCCCGAGCTCTTGATGGAGAGCCTGTTCAAGCTCACCGATCTCGAAGTCCGCATACCGCTCAACATGAATGTCCTCGATGCCGGCCGCCCCGGCGTCCTAAGCCTCGCCGAAGTGCTCGGCAAATGGCTGGCGCATCAGCGCGAAGTGCTGATCAACCGCGCCCGCTTCCGGCTCGGCAAGATCGAGGCGCGCCTGGAGATCCTCGGCGGCCTGATCAAGGCCTATCTCAACCTCGACGAAGTCATCCGCATCATCCGCGAAGCCGATGATGCCAAGGCCGAACTCATCACCGCCTTCGATCTCACCGTCGTTCAGGCCGACGCCATTCTCAACATGCGGCTGCGCTCCTTGCGCAAACTCGACGAAATCGAGATCACGCGCGAAAACAAAGCGTTGACGGAGGAAGCCAAGGAGTTGCGCCAGCTCCTCGCCTCGCCCGCCGAGCAGACGAAACGGCTCGCCGCAAGTCTCGAAGCCCTGCGTGAAACCTATGGCCCCGACACAGAGCTCGGCCGCCGCCGCACCACGCTGGCCGATGCGCCCGATGTCCGCCACGTGCCGCTTGAAGCGATGATCGAGCGCGAGCCGCTGACAATCATCGCCAGCCAGAAGGGCTGGGTTCGCGCGATGAAGGGCCATATCGACCTCACCAGCACAGACGCAGTCAAATACAAGGAGGGCGACGGCCCGGCCTTCGCCTTTCATGCCCATACCACCGACAAGCTGATGGTCGCCGCCTCCGATGGTCGCTTCTACACGCTCTCGCCCGAAAAGCTGCCCGGCGGTCGCGGCTTTGGCGAGCCGCTGCGCCTGATGATCGACATGGCGGAAGCCAGCGAGATTGTCGCGCTCACACCGCACCGCCCCGGCGCCAGCCTGCTGCTCGCCAGCTCCGATGGCCGCGGCTTCCGGGTCGCCGCCGATGACGTGCTGGCCGAAACGCGCAAGGGCCGCCAGGTCATGACCCCGCGCGAAGGCGAAACATTGAAGATCGTCCACCCCATCGCCGAGACCGACGACATGGTCGCCACCATCGGTGATAACCGCAAGCTGCTCGTCTTCCCGCTTGAAGACCTGCCGCACATGGCGCGCGGACGCGGCGTCACCCTGCAGAAATACAAGGATGGCGGCCTCTCGGATGCCCGCAGCTTCGTCATGGCCGATGGACTCAGCTGGCCGATGGGAGGCGCTTCGGCCCGCACCCGTACCGAAGCCGATCTCGGCTTCTGGAAGGCCGCGCGCGCCTCGGCCGGGCGCCTGCCGCCCAATGGCTTCCCCCGCAACAACAGGTTCGCCTGACCCCCCGCGACAACCACAGCCTATCGCCACCCAGGCGCCTGCACGCTACACAAGGGTCATGACTGGAATCATCATTGTCGCCCTGCTCAACCTGGCCTTCGGCGTCTGGGTCGCCCGCCTCATCGCCAAGGATCCTGCCAATCTTCGCAAGTTCAACGAAAAGAAGGACACGAGCGAGCCGCCTGAAAGCTGATGCTCATCCTCGGCCTGCTCCTGCTCAGCCTCGTGGTCGTCGCCTTCATCATGCGCGGCGCGCCCAAGCCGCCACAAGCCATTCCGCCGGACAACACCGATATTGCCCACCCCTGGTCGAGCGGCCTCCCCAATGAGCCCGACGACTTCGCCGGACCAAACGCCGTCTACGGGCCCGGCACATCCGACCCGGACCAACACGACTGACCGGCTTTGCCGCGCTGCAAAACCGGCGTATCAAGGCACGTGGGCGACCGGAGGGTGAACGACGATGGACCTCAACAATCCCAGCCGTGAAAACCCTGGCGCCGGGGCCAATGGTTTCCCTGCACTGGCCCTTGTCCTGTTCGGCGTGCTACTGCTCGTCGCGATCGTCACATCCGGCCTTGATGCGGCCCTGTTGTCGCTGTCAGCCGTAGGCTTGGTCTTTGCCATCATCTTCCTGCTCGTCGGCTTCTACAAACTCTCGCCCAATGAAGCCGGCGTGCTCACCCTGTTCGGCGATTATCAGGGCACCGACCGTGGCACCGGCCTGCGCTGGACATGGCCCTGGATCGGCGTTACCAAAATCTCCTGCCGCGCCCACAATCTCATCAGCGAACAGGTCAAGGTCAACGACCAGCGCGGCAATCCCGTCGAGATCGCAGCCCAGCTCGTCTGGCGCGTCACCGACACCGCCCAGGCGAGCTTCGATGTCGACAATTACATGGAATTCGTCACCGCTCAGGTCGAGGTCGCCGTGCGCACCATCGGTGCCCGCTACCCCTATGATGATTTCGAACACAAGGAGGTCACCCTGCGCGGCGACCATGAACAGATCGCCGGCGAGCTGCGCGCCGAGCTTCAGGACAGGCTCAAGGTAGCCGGCATCACCGTCGATGAATGCGGCTTCACCCATCTCGCCTATGCCCCGGAGATCGCCGGTGCGATGCTCCGCCGTCAACAAGCCGCCGCCGTCGTCGCCGCGCGTGAAACGCTCGTCATGGGCGCGGTCTCGATGGTCGAAATGGCGCTCGAACAGCTGGGCGAGAAAAATGTCGTCAAGCTCGATGACGACCGCCGCGCCGCCATGGTCAGCAATCTCATGGTCGTGCTGTGCGGCGAGCGAGACACCCAGCCGATCGTCAACACCGGCAGCATGACCCCCTGAGCTCAGCCCGCCAAGGCGCGGTCCAGAAGCGCGGTTACGGCCGCCGCATCACTCGGAAACCCCTCGGCCACCCACAGCCGCTCGAAGCTCTGCAACCGCGCCGCCACCTCCGGCCCCGGCCCCACGCCGCGCGCCACAAAGTCACGGCCCGAAACCGGCATGCGTGGCCGCTCCCAGGCCATCAATTGCCGAGCATCGGCGACGCGTCCGGCGATCAGGAGCCTGTCCAGCAGGGCCTCCGCGCCAATCGCCCAGGCGGCCGCATAAACCGGCGTCGAATCCGCTGGCAACACCGCCAGCCCCAGCCGCCCCCTGTCCGCATTGGAAAGCCGCAGCCGCGCCGCCACCGCTTCGGCCAAAGGCCGGTCCTCGGGCAGCATCGCCGCCAGCCGCCGCCGCCAGTCGTCGGGCACATCGGCTGCCGCTTCCGCCGCCAGCAGAGTCTCCAGCCGTCCCAGCCCCAACTCCGGCAGCACAGGCCGAAAAATCCCGGCATCCAGCATCACCCGCAGCACCGGCAGCGGGTTTGCCACCAGCAGCAGACCGCGCAATTCCTGCGCAATCCGCTCGCGTGACAGCGCCATCAGGTCGTTGGCCCGCGCCGTGCAGGCCGCCAGCCCGTCGGCATCAAGCCCGTCTGCAAAACGCGCCGAAAAGCGAAAGAAGCGCAATATCCGCAGATGATCCTCGGCAATGCGCGCCAAAGGATCGCCAATGAAGCGCACCCGCCGCGCCGCCAGGTCATCCAGCCCGCCAAACCAGTCATCGATCTCGCCCGACGGCAGCCGCGCATAAAGCGCGTTGATGGTGAAATCTCGCCGCGCTGCATCCGCCTGCCAGTCATCGGTAAAGGCCACGCGCGCATGCCGCCCATCGGTCGCCACATCACGGCGGAGCGTCGTCACCTCGGCCCTGAGCGCGCCCGAGATGGCCGTCACCGTGCCATGCGCCAGCCCCGTCGGCACCGCCTTCAGCCCGGCGTCCTCAAGCCGCGCCATCACTGTGTCCGGTGCCATCAGGGTCGCGAAATCGATATCGGCGGCCTCAAGGCCGAGCAGCGGATCGCGGACAATCCCGCCGACCAGCCGGCTCGCTCCCCGCGCCGCATCGAGCGCATCCAAAAGCGCCGCGCCGTCGGCCGTCTCCACCCAATCGGGCAAGGGCAGCTTCACAACCGGAACCGCCTCGAAAGATTGACGATCATCGCCGCCGTCGCGCCCCAGATCTCGCGCTCGCCGTGCCGGATCACAAAGGTTCGCCTTGACCGGCCCTGCCATTCGCCGGTCCGGGTCTCATGATTCGCCGGGTCAAGCACATGCGCCAATGGCACATGAAAAAGCTCCGCCACCTCGCCTTCATGCGGGCGCAGTGGTAGCCCCGGCGGCACCAGCCCGACGACCGGCGTCACCGCAAAGCCGGTCCCGGTCGTATAGTCCGGCAACCGCCCCAATATCTCGACATGGTGCCGGGCCAGCGCCACCTCCTCCTCCGCCTCGCGCAGCGCGGTCGCTTCCGGCGACACATCGTCAGGGTCCATGCGCCCGCCCGGAAAGGCGATCTGCCCAGCATGACGCTTCAGATGCGCCTGCCGCCGGGTCAAGAGCAGCTGCGGAGAAGCCTCGATCGTCACCGCCATCAGCACAGCGGCCGGCATCAGCGCCGCCGGCAACTCGCCCATCGGCAGATGACCGGAGACGGCATGGTCGCTGTCAAAGGCTGCCCTGCCCCCAGCCAGAAGCGCTGCCCGCAGTTCTGAGATCGGCATCAATGTCCATCCCCGAACGGAAAAAAGGCCCCGCCCGACCACAGACCCGGCGGGGCGCCGCCCTCGCCCAGCGCCAGATCGGCCAGCTCATAGAACACCGACCGCGCAACCAGCGCCTCCAATCCATCACGAACCTTCAGATAGGGCCGCGGCGTGCCGTCCTCGGCCACATCCACGCGCAGCGGATGCTCAGGCCCCGCCTCGACATGATCCTCGGTATTCAACCGGAACACCAGCCGCCGGTCCGAACCCTGACCCTCGCTCACCACTTCCACCGCCACAAAGGGCGCATCCTCAACAGCAATATCGAGCTTCTCATGCGGCGTGACCAGCACATAGCCGCCGTCCGGTTCACGCCGCAGAATGGTCGAGAACAGCTGCACGAGCGCCGGCCGGCCAATGGGCGAGCCTTGATGAAACCAAGTGCCGTCCACGGCAATCCGCATCTCGCTGTCGCCGCACCGCTCCGGATTCCACAAATGCACCGGCGGCAGGCGGCGCTCCTTCAACAGCGCCGCCAGTTCTCCGAGCGACCGCCCGGAAGAATCGCGTGCACCATTGCCATTGCCACTCATCATGACCGCAACATAGTCGTCACCAGCGCCAAGGCAATGAGACGAAAGGCCCGACGCCCCACCCAGTCAGGCTGCGGCGCGCCCCGACACCGGCACATCGGCCTCCAGCCAGCCATGACGCGGCAAGCCTTCAAAATCACCGCGCAGCAGCAGACGCGCCCGGTCCACAGGCCCCGGCAAATGCCAAGCTTCGCCAGCCCCGGCGGCAAAGCCAAACCGGCCATAAAAACCGGCATCACCAATCAGCAGCTGCGGTGCAAAACCGCCGGCATCGGCCCGCGCCAGCGCGGCCTGCGTCAAGGCCGAACCGATCCCGGCCCCCTCATGAGACGCCGCGACCGCCACCGGCCCAAGCAAAACCAGCTTTGCACAGGCGCCGTCCACGGCCCGCACGCGCAGCGGCCAACACTGTGCCGAGCCGACCAACCGGTCACCCTCACGCGCAACCACGCACAGCGGCCCCAAGGGAGTCACACCCTCGCGAAGGCGATAGGCGGTGCGCGCATGCCGGGCAGGTCCGAAACGGTCGTCAAGCAGCTGCTCTATGGCAGCCGAGTCTGAGGCAATGGCCTCGACAATCTGGATCAATGAAGTCACTTTCAGCACAGGAGGCATCACAACGCCGGGTCAGCCCCCATGGCCGCCCGGGTTCAGCCTCGTCGGCTCACCAGAAAGTGTCTTGTCTTCATGGCGCGCGCAATATCACCAGCGCGCCCCTTCCGCAATGGCTCAATGCAGGCGGCGGTCCAGCCCGGCGATCGACTCTTCGGTCAGCCGGTCATGCATCGCCTTGTCGGCCCGTGAAGCGATCAGCGTCGCCGCTGCCGCCGTCACCTGCTGTGCAAGCTGGGCCCGAAGCTCAGCTTCCGCGCTCCGCTCGGCAGCGGCAATCTTGGCCTCGGCCGCAGCGGTCCGCCTGGCAATCGTCTCGGCAGCAGCTGCCTCGCTGCTCTTCAGAAGCTCGGCCGCTTCCGTCTCGGCACGCGCGACCATGGCAGCCGCTTCCTTCGTCGCAGCATCAGCCCGTGCCTTGGCATCGGCGAGCAAGGCTTCCGCCTCCGCCCGCAAGCCCTTCGCCTCGTCCAGTTGCCGCCGAACCCCGGCGATCCGCGCATCCAGCGCCTCGGCAATTCGGCCGGGCACCTTGCCGATCACAACCGCCAGAACAAAGAAAATCGCGACCGAAACATAAACCCAGGTCTCGGCTTCCAGCCCAAGCAGCGTCGCCTCGTCATGGGCTTCGTCCGCCGTGCCGGTCATCTCGATCAGTTCAGCACCCTCGGCAGGCGGAACCCCGAACGCGCCCGGCATCTCGACGCCAGTCGCCTCGGGTTCAGAGGTCAGCGTCTCATCCATGTTTCACACTTTCCGCCAGCGCGGCCTGTGCATCGCCCGGCGCAATTTCGATCCCGGCCAGCCGCTTCACGGCATCCGCCGTCAACGCAGCCGCGCTGCTTGCCAGCGCCGCCTCCGCCTCGCTGCGCGCCCGCATCAGACCATCCATGGCCGCACCAGTCTTGGCATCGAGCGCGGCCGAAAGCTCGGCCATGCGCGCCTCAGATGCGCGCGCCGCCTTTTCCCGCGCACCCGCCACAGCCGCCTGCGCCGATTTGCGCGCCTCGGTCATGCCTTCATCATAACGCGTACGGATCTCGTCCGCCGCGCCCTTCGCCTGCTCCGCCGCCGCAAGGTCGCCCGAAACCTGTGTCTCGCGCGCCTCGATTACCCGACCAACCTTTGGCAAGGTCGGCCGGACAACGAAGAAATAAAGCACAGCGAAGATCGCCGCCAGCCAGACCAGCTGTGGCAAGAACGCCGAAGGTTCAAACTGAGGCACGCGATTGTGCCTCAGCCAAATGCGAGCGCGAGCGCCACGACGGCCGCGATCAGACCCAGTGCTTCGGTCACGGCGAAGCCGAAGATCAAACGCGCGCCGAGCTTGTCAGCCGCCGCCGGATTGCGCAGCGCGCCCGACAGAAACATCCCGAAAATCAGGCCCACGCCGATGGCGGCAAAGCCCGCACCCATGGCAGCAAGACCAGCTGCAATCAGCTTGGCAGAGGCGACGTCCATTATAAGTCCTTCCGTTAAAACCAGTTATCAGTGAAGATTGACAGCGTCGTTGAGGTAAATCGAAGCCAGCAGCGCAAATACATAAGCTTGAACCACGGCAATCAGCAGTTCGAGCGCCGTCAGCGCTACGTTGACACCCAGTGGCACCAACCCAAACACATAGGGAAGCGCTTCAAAGCTGCCCAGCGCCACCACGAAACCGCCAAACACCTTCAGCAGGACGTGGCCCGCCGTCATATTGGCGAACAGCCGGATCGCCAGCGTGAACGGCCGCGAGAGGAAGGAAAGAAACTCGATCACTGCCACAAGGGGCAGCACGAACAGCGGCGTGCCCTCGGGGAGGAACAGGGTGAAGAAATGCAGCCCATGCTTGGCAAACCCGACAATCAGCACCAGCGCAAACACAATCGTTGCCAGCCCGAAGGTGACCGCAATATGGCTCGTTGGCGTGAAACTGTGCACAAATGGCACCATGCCAAGCAGGTTGCAGGCAAGCACAAACACGAACAGCGCAAAAATCAGCGGCGCATAGCGCAAACCCTCACGCCCGACATTCTCCCGGAGCATGTCGAGAATGAATTCATAGATATATTCAACAGCCGCCTGCGCACGACCCGGAATGAGTTGCGGCCTCGCCGTCCCGATGAACAGGAAGGCCGCCACGCTCAGCATGGCCAGCAGCATCCACAGCGCGCTGTTGGTGAACGACAGGTCCTGCCCGGCAACGATGATCGGCGCGCCAATCCGCTCGATCTCGAACTGCTGCATCGGGTTGGCCATCTTAGTCCCTATCGTCCTTTTCAACCGGTTCCTGCGCCTGCTTGCGCAACACCGTCCGCAGCCCGGTCGCAAATCCCAGCAGCAACAATCCGATCAGCCCCCAGGGCCCCGTCTCGAATTGCCGGTCGATAAACCAGCCGATGAACCCACCGGCCAGCATCGCCCCGACAAATTCCGTCGCCACGGACCAGCCAGCGCTTTCCGCCCGCTTCGTGCCGTCACGACGCCCCGTCTCAGCCGCCCGGGCAGCCGCGATACGCTTCGCCAGCGCATCTTCAGACGACCCGTCATCAACCAAAATGGGCGAACCCTTCGAAGACCATCGGATGCCGCGCCGCCGCAATTCACGACCAACACCACATCGACCGCCAGCAACATCACGAAAAATGACCTTGCCAAGCGATGGCGCGCGTCTATCCGGCGCCTCTCACCCTGTCAACCGGTAGCGGCTCCGTGGCAGCCCTCAGCGCCACGCGCGTCAGTTGCGCGGCTGCCGGTAACCCTGCCGCCGGCCCTCGCGGTAGCCCTGCTGCTGCCGCTGGTATTGCTGGCGCATCTGCTGCTGCGAGCGCGCCATCGGCCGCTCTACCCTCGCCTGCTGTTGGGGCCGCTCCACACGCTGCGGGCGATCGGCCGTCACAGGAGTGTCGCGCCGATCCTGCCGGAGCTGGCGCCGATCGATGCGGTTGGCCTGCCGCTGCACGTCCAGCTGTTCCCGCGCGATCTGGTTCTCGCGCCGCTCGATCCTGTTGCCTTGCCGCAAGATCTGGTTCTGCTGCCCTTCAAGCTGGTTGCCCCGCACAATCCCGCCGGCAATGCGATTTGAAATGAAACCATTGTCCCGCTGCCAGCGCTGCCGCTGGGCGACGCGCGGCCCCCAATAGGCCTGCTGATGCCGGTTCCAGCCCCGCCTGACACCGCGCCGATCATAAACCCAGTTGCCGACACCGGGATAATAATAGTTCCCGAACCAGCCAAAACCCGCACCGACAAAACCAACCGGCACATAGCGGAACCCGAACGGGTCGCCATAGTAGCGGTCCCACTGGGAATAATAGCCGACATTGTCATAATATCCCGGCGCCCGGCCATAAGAATATGGATCGGTACAAGCCCCAAGGCCAAGGGCGGCAACGGCCACCAGGCCAATCGACAAAAAGCGCTTGTAGAACATCGGCTTCTCCAATCTCATCTGGAAAATTACCGATTTGTTGTTGAACCAAGTCTGAACCCTCAGACCTCGGCCAGAAGCTGCTCGGCTGCCTGCAGATCAACACTGACAAGCTGCGACACACCCGCCTCAGCCATCGTCACCCCATAGAGCCGGTGCATCCGGCTCATCGTCACGGCATTGTGCGTGACGATCAGAAAGCGCGTCGCCGTTTCTGCCGCCATCCGGTCAAGAAGATCGCAGAACCGCTCGACATTCGCGTCATCAAGCGGCGCATCAACCTCATCAAGCACACAGATCGGCGCCGGATTTGCCAGAAACAGCGCAAAGATCAGCGCTGTTGCCGTCAGGGCCTGCTCCCCGCCTGACAGCAGCGTCAGGGATTGCAGCTTCTTGCCCGGCGGCTGTGCCATGATCTCCAGCCCGGCCTCCAGCGGATCTTCGGCATCGATAAGCGCCAGCCGCGCTTCGCCGCCGCCAAAAAGCTCGGTGAACAGCGTCTGGAAATGCCCGTTCACCGCCTCGAATGCCGCCGTCAGTCGCGCCCGCCCCTCGCGGTTCAGGCTGCCGATCGATCCCCGCAGCCGCGCGATCGCCGTTTCCAGTTCGGCCTTTTCAGCAAGGCTCGTCTCGGCCTGTTCGCTCAGTTGCTTCAGCTCGATATCCGCCCGCAGATTGACCGGCCCCAGCCGCTCCCGCTCGGCCAACAGCGCTTCATGTGCCTCGTCAAGCACAGCCACATCCCCGGCAGACACGGCCAGCGCATCAAAATCGAATCGCCCGGCCAAAAGCGGCGGCGATGTCTCGAATTGCTCGCCGCACAGCCGCTCGACCTCGCGCCGCGCCGCGTCCAGATGCTCGGCCTCGGCCCGCGCTGTCGCCCGCGCCTCGCGCGCCGCTGATACCGCCTCGTCCGCCGCCCGCGCCTGCCCCGCCAGCGTCGCCAGCGCCTCCTCAGCAGTTGCCAATGTGTCAGCAGCCGCCGCGCGCGTCGCCTCCGCCGCCTGCATCCGCGTCGCGAGCCCCGCCAATTCCCCGGCAATCGCTTCCAACCGCCCGGCCAGCCCGGCCCGCTCGGCCTCCACCGTTTCGCGTCGCCGCGCCAGCTCGTCCGCCTGGCCGCTGCTCGCCGCCAGCCGGGCCTGCCAGCGCTTGCGCTCGGTGTCGATCGCATGGGTCCGTTCGGTAACGGCAGCAGCCTCCCGAGCGCGCCCGTCCACGGCCGCCTGTGCCGCCGCCAGCGCACTGCGCATCTTGTCAGCATCCGCCCGCGCCCCAGCCAGCGCTTCCGAACGTGCCGCCAGCACCGTCGGCTCGGGAACCGCAGCCGCAGCCGCTGCCGCCTCGGCAGCCGCTGTGCTGCGTTCCTCCTCAAGCCGTGCCGCTGCGGCCTCAAGGCTTGCCGCCTCCCCCGCCAGCCGGCTCGCTGCCGTCTCCGCTGCCGCCAGCCTGGCGCGCGCCTCGGCCAGCGCCCGCGCCGCGCCGTCCCGCGCCGCTCGCGCAGCCCGCTCGATCTCGGCCGCAGCGCCTGCCGCCGCCACCGCCGTCTCAAGCCGCGCCGTCGCAGCCGCCTGCGCTGCCTCCCCGCGCGCCACCTCGGCTGCCACTTCGCTGGCGCGCCGCCGCGCCCTCAACCTTGCCGCCGCCGCAGCACCTGCCCCCTCCGCGCCGCCCACATCCCGAAAGCCGTCCCAGCGCCAAAGCTGCCCATCGGCGCTGACCAGCCGCTGGCCCGGCCGCAGCTTCGGCCACAGCGCGGCCGCATCGCCGGGTGCAACCATGCCCACCTGCGCAAGCCGCCGCGCCAGCGCCGCCGGAGCCCGCACATGCGCCGCCAGCGGCCGCACGCCCTCGGGCAATGCCGGATCGTCGGTCGCCGTGGTTTCCTCCCAAAAGCGCGCGCCGGCCTCAGCGCCCGCCAGCCCGGCATCAATGGCGTCGCCAAGCGCTGCCGCCAGCGCCGCCTCAAAGCCGGCATCGGTCTCGATCAGATCCGCCACCCTTGGGCCACCTGCCGACGCATCCGCCGCCAAGCGCCGCGCCAGCGCCTCGCCCTCGGCCTTGAGGCCTGCCAGCGCCGCACGCGCCGCCGAAAGTGCTTCGGCCGCCGCCTCGCGCGCCGCAGTCGCCGCCGGCCGCGCCGCCTCGGCCGCCGCCAGCGCCTCATCGGCCGCCACAGCCTCATCCTCGGCGCCCTGCACGGCTGCAGCCAACGCCTCGGTTTCCGGCAGCGGCGCCAGCTTCGCGCGCCGCGCCGCCAGTGTCTGCGCCTCGCTTGCCAGCCGGTCACAGCGCGCCTGCGCTGTGCGTGCTGCCTCCGCCAGCGTCCGCGCCTCGGCCGCCGCCGCCGCATGGGCATCAAGCGCGCTGCTCAGCGCCGCCTCCGCCGTCGCAGCCGCCGTGCCTGCCTCAGCCGCCTGCGCGCGCAGCGCCGGCAGTGCCGCCTCAGCTGCCGAACGCACCTGGCCCAGCGCGTCTGCCTCCTCCACCAGCGCCACTTCGGCCGCAGCCGCATCATCCGCCAGCCCCGCTTCGCGCGCCGCGTCGCGGGCAATCGTCGCCAATTGGCCAGCCAGCGCCTCGCTGCGCGCCTTGCCGGTGGCGGCTTCGGCTTCCAGCAGCGCCCGGGCCTGACGCAGCGCCTGAACGCCCGCGCCCGCCTCCGCCTCGGCCTGGCGCAGCGCAGGCAGCCCCGCCTGCGCATCCGCCACCTGCCCCGCCAGCACTGCAGCTGCACGCGCAAGAGTTCGTGGCCGTCTCATCAGCCGCCCTTGCCGCCGCGGCCGCCGCCGTCGCCGCATCGCGCGCGGCCAGCCAGCGCGCATACATCAGCTTGGCTTCGGCCCCCTTCAGCGCCTCGGAAATCGCCCGGTAGCGCTCGGCCACCCGCGCCTGCCGCTTCAGCGCGCCAATCTGCGCCTCCAGCGCCTTCACCACATCATCAAGCCGCAGCAGATTGGCCTCGGCCGCCCGCAGCCTGATCTCGGCTTCGCGGCGGCGCACATGCAGGCCGGCGATGCCCGCGGCCTCCTCCAGCAGCGCCCGCCGCTCGACAGGCTTGGCCGAAATGATCGTGCTGATGCGCCCTTGTCCGACAATCGCCGGAGAGTGCGCGCCGGTCGCGCTGTCGGCAAAGAGCAGCCTGATGTCCTGCGCACGGCTGTCGCGCCCGTTCATCCGATAGTCCGAGCCAGCGCCGCGCTCGATCCGCCGCGCTACCTCGATTTCCTCGCCCGCCGCCCCTGCCAGACCAAGCGTCACCTGCGCAAAGCTGCGCGCCGGCCGGCTGCCGGTGCCCGCAAAAATCACATCGTCCATGCCGCCCGATCGCATCGACTTGGGCGAGGCCTCGCCCATCACCCAGCGCAGCGCTTCCAGCAAATTGGACTTTCCGCAGCCATTGGGGCCAACCACACCAGTCAGCCCCGGCTCGATCCTGAGCTCGGTCGGCTCGACAAAGGACTTGAAGCCCGCCAGCCTGAGCCGCCTGAATTCCAAGGCCCGACCCCCCTTTCCGCGCCTTACTTGAGCGCCGCGATCAGCTTGGGCTCAAGCGTCTTCCAGTCATAGACGCCGTCCTGCGTCTCCTCGTTGATGACAAAGCCCGGCGTACCCGTCAGCTTGTACTTCTCGGTTGCCTGGGTGCGCAGGTCGGCCACCACCTTGAGCGCCTCCGGATCGCTCAGACAGGCCTCGAACTTCGCTCTGGGAATGCCGCGCGTGCGCACATAGTCATCAAGTTCGCCGGCCTCCGCCATCGCCGCCATCTGCTGGTCCTGCGGCAGCGCCGTCAGCGCCTGGCTCTGCTCGGGCGTCAGCTTGGTGAAAGGCTCGACCCAAGTGGCCTGATCATTGAAGAAGGCGTTGAGCAGCCCGAAGAACGGCCCCGGCCCCTGGCAACGCGCCAGCATGGTGGCGGCATAGTCCGGCCCGTTCAGCACGAAATTGCGAAACTCATAGGAAACGTCGCCGCTTGCCACATAGCGGTTCTTGATGATCTCGGCCGCCTCGGCGTGAAAATCCTTGCAATGCGGGCAGGTGAGCGAGGCAAATTCGACCAGCTTCACCTTGGCATCGGGGTTGCCCATCAAAAAGCCACCCTCGGGCGTCAGCGTCACCATCTCGGTCCATTTGCTGCCCTCGGGCAACGTCACCTCGGCCCCGTCCGCCAGCACAGCCTCGCCCGGCACACCGGCCGCCGCATCGCCTGCCGGCGTGGCCGCCTTTTCCTCGCTGCAGGCCGCCAGTGCCAGCGCAACCCCGGCCATCAGAACAACGCGCATGAACTCTCCCATCAAAAAAATCGCTCGCCAATCTTCTAGGCCAAAGCGCCCGCCAGCGACAAGCTAGCGCCCCTTCATCGCTTCCACCAGCTTTGGCTCGAGCGCCTGCCAGTCAAAAACACCCGGAACCACGCTGTCATTCAACACAAAGGTCGGCGTTCCTTCCAGGCGATAGCGCTCAACCGCCTCGGCCCGCGTCCGGGCCAGCCGCTCGATCGCCGCCCGGTCCGCCAGACAGGTCCGTGCGGCCGACGTCTCGACCCCATGCCTCTCGACCCAGCGATCAAGCCCGCCAAGCTCGGCCAGCTTCACGAACTGCGCCTCGGGTTGAAGGTCCCGCAGCCCGGCCATGGCGTCGGGCGACACTTTGGTGAACGGCTCCAGCCACACCGCCTGCAGATCGAAAAACGCATCGAGCAGCTTCGCCTGCCGCGCCGCCGGCAGGCAGGCCGCGATCAGGGAGGCCGCATAATCCGCGCCGTTGCGCACAAAGCTCCGGAACTCGTAGGAAACCTTGCCGCTGCGAAGATAACGCGCCTTCAGCCCCGGAACGCCTGCTGCATGAAACGTGGCACAGTGCGAACAGGTCAGCGAGCCAAACTCGACCAGCTTCAATTCGGCTGCCGGATTGCCAATCAACAGCCCGCCGCGCGGTGTCACGCTCAGCGTTTCGGCCCAATTGGCCTCCTGCGCCATCACCGGCGCGGCGAGCGCAGCGGCCAGCAATGTCCCCATCAAAACCCGCATCAAAACCCCTTTCAACCCACCGCCAGTCACTCGATCACTGGCGGACCATCCTTCTCCGCCAGGGCCCGCGCCAGCGCCTCCAGCGTCGCACGCAAGCCCGGATCCTCGATATCGCGCAGCGTCGATGTGGTCTCATCGCTCAGCCGGGCCGGTGCGCGCGGCGCCGGCGGCGCCGGCGCTGCCTCGATATCGCCGTGGCGGAGCCGCAGCTTCGCCACCGCACCATGCCCCAACACACGGTTCACCCGCTCGATGATCTGCGGCTCGACATGGCGCAACATCGGCGCCAGCGCCCCGGTAATGGCAATCTCCAGCGTGCCCCCCGCCTTCTCGCCCCGCGCAAACTTCAGCGCCTCCGGGCGGGAATGCCGGGCATAGCTTGGCCCGACAATCTCGCTCCAGCGCGCCATCAGCGCGCCCTGTGCATAGCCCATCCGGCGAAAGCCGGGGCCGCCAACAGCGGGCAACACATCAGCCACGCGCCGCGCGCCGTTCCGCCGGCGGGGTGCGTCCGCCTCATGATCCGAGTCTCTGGCCATCACAGTCATCATGCCATAGCAACAAGGCCATGCCCACGGCGACAGAGTCATTGCTCAGCTGGTATGCCGAAAACGCGCGCACCCTGCCGTGGCGCCGCGCGCCCGGCGATCCGCTGCCGCAAGACCCGGACTGGCCCTACCGCGTCTGGCTCTCCGAAGTCATGCTCCAGCAAACCACCGTCGAGGCCGTCAAGCCCTATTTCGCCGCCTTCACCAGCCGCTGGCCAAGCGTCACCGCGCTCGCCGCCGCCGCCGATGATGAAGTCATGCACGCCTGGGCCGGGCTCGGCTATTACGCACGTGCCCGCAACCTTCTCGCCTGCGCCCGCACCGTCGCCTCGCAGCACGGCGGCCACTTCCCAAAAACTGAAGCAGAACTGCTCCAGCTTCCCGGCCTCGGCCCCTATTCGGCCGCCGCCATCGCCGCCTTCGCCTTTGGCGTGCGCGCCATCATCATCGACGGCAATATCGAGCGCGTCATCGCGCGGGTCGCCAACATCCATGACCCCCTGCCCGCCGCCCGCAAAGCAATCGCCGAAACGCTCGAAACCCTGACCCCAACCAGCCTCGCCGCTGCCGATTTCGCGCAAGGCCTGATGGATCTTGGCCGCCGCCACTGCATGCCCAAGCGCCCGAACTGCCCCGCCTGTCCGCTACAGCCTCATTGCCGCGCGGAAACTCCCGAAAACCTGCCCATAAAGGCCGCCAAACGCATCCGTCCGACCCGCCAAGGCGTCGCCTGGTGGCTGGAATGCGACGGCGAAATCCTCACCATCACCCGCCCCGCCAAGGGCCTGCTCGGCGGCATGACCGCGCTGCCGAGCACCGATTGGACCGAACACCCCCCGAATGCCCTCCGCCACATCCCGGAGACTGGCGCGCGCTCGGTCAGATCACCCATGGCTTCACCCATTTCGAGCTACAGCTCACGGTAAAAGCCCTGCAGATCGCCCGAAAACCTGCCATTGTCGGCACATGGCGACCCCGAGACACTGTCAGCCGGGGCCTGCCGACCGTCTTTGCCAAAGCCGCCACCCTGGCGCTCGCCACACTGGACCCATGATGAGCCTGTTCGATACCCCCAGCCCCCCCGTCACCGGCCTCACCGGCTCCCCGCTTGACCGTGCCGACCATATCCGGCGCGACCCCAGCGCCGCCATCGCGGTGCGCAGCCGTCCCGATGCGCGCTGGCTCGTGCTCGATGACCTGAAGCCCCTGCTCACCGCCGATCCCAAGCCCGAACTCTTCTGGGCCCACCGCTCGGACATCCCCCACAATGCGCCAAGCGTCTTCCTCGGCCTTACGCCAGACGGCGCGCCCCGCTTCGCCGCCGCCGCCCCCGCAGCCGATCTCATCGCCGATTATGGTGGCCGCCTGCTCGATGCACGCGCCGCCGCCATGTTGCTCGAAAATGGCCGCGCCGCCATCCTCGCCCAGGCACGTTCGCTGCTGGCCTGGCACGCCCGCCACGGACATTGCAGCCATTGCGGCGCCCCCACCCAGATCGCCAAGGCCGGCTATGCCCGCACCTGCCACGCCTGCCATGCCGAGCATTTCCCGCGCACCGATCCGGTCGTCATCATGCTCGCCGTCCACAAGGACCATGCGCTCGTCGGCCGCCAGCCGGGCTTCCCGCCGCGCCTGTTCTCGGCGCTGGCCGGCTTTCTCGAGCCCGGCGAAAACATCGAGGAAGCCGTCGCCCGCGAGCTGCATGAGGAAGCTGGCATCATCACCACCGATGTGCGCTATCTCGCCAGCCAGCCATGGCCCTTCCCCAGCTCGCTGATGATCGCCTGCTTTGCCAAGGCGAAAGCGGCCGAACTTACCCTTGATTTCGACGAGCTTGAAGAGGCCCGCTGGGTCACAAGGGCCGAGGTCCTCGCAGCTCTGGGCGGCAGTGGCGACTGGCTCGCCCCACCGCCCATGGCGATTGCCCATACGCTGCTCAAGGCCTGGGCCGAAGCAAGCTAGCAGCCCCTACTCCGCTGCCTGCCGGGCCTCGCAAACCAGGGCCGTCGCTTTCTCCGGCGGCATCGGCCTACCGAAGAAATAACCCTGCATCTGTTCACAGCCGAGTTCGCGGCAGATATCGACCTCGGCGCGCGTCTCGGTGCCTTCCGCAGTCGTGGTCATGCCCAGCGAATGCGCCAGATGCACGATCGCCTCGATGATCGCGCTCGCCTCGGTGCCCTTGCCAGCACGCGACACGAAGCTGCGATCGATCTTGATGCGGCTGAACGCAGCCTTTTGCAGATAGCCCATCGCCGAATAGCCAGTGCCAAAGTCATCGAGGGCAAAATGCACGCCGAGCATTCCCAGCGCCTTCATCCGCGCCGCCATCGCCGGCGTCTCGACCAGAAACAGCCGCTCGGTGATCTCAAGTTCGAGGCGCGCCGCAGCAACGCCCGTCTCGGCCAGCGCTGCCTCGATGACCGGGATCAACGCCTCATCCTCCAGCTGCGCCGGCGAAAGGTTCACCGCCACGCTGATATCGGCCGGCCAGCGCGCCGCCCAGCGCAGCGCCTCCCTGATCACCCAATGACCAAGCGGCACGATCAGCCCGCTCTCCTCCGCAATCGGAATGAACCTGTCCGGCCCGACCCGGCCCAGTTCGGGGTGATCCCAGCGCAACAACGCCTCAAAACCGATCACCCGCTCGTCAACGGCCGCCACAACGGGCTGAAACGCCAGCGAAAACTGGCCAGCCTCGAGCGCGCCCGCCAGCGCCTTTTCCAGCCCGCGCCGCTCCTCGGCGCGCGCCCGGATCGCCGGCGCAAACCGGCAGGCCCGCCCCCGACCGGCCGATTTTGCCTCATAAAGCGCAAGGTCAGCGCTCTTGAGCAATATCTCCCCGTCGCCGTCTTCCTCGCCAGCCAGCACCCAGCCCAGGCTGGCACCCGTCTGCACCTGCTGCTGGCCTGCCATGAACGGCTCGCCCATCGCCCGCACCAGCCTGTCAGCCAGGCTCGCGCCAAAGCTGTCGTCGCCGGCTGACAGCACCGCAAACTCATCGCCGCCAAGCCGCGCCACCATGGCCTCGGGACCAGCCACCTCGCGCAGTCGCGCCGCCACCGCGATCAGCAGCCGGTCGCCCGCCGCATGGCCAAGCTGGTCGTTGATGCGCTTGAAATAGTCGAGGTCGACCAGCAGCAGCAGCGGCCGGTCCTGTTTCCCCAGCATCTCATCAAGCGCCTCCTGAAACAGTGTCCTGTTGGCCAGGCCGGTCAGTGGATCGAAACGGGCCAGCATCGCGATCCGTTCCTGCGAGCGCTTCACCTCGGTCACGTCGCGCCCGACCCCGCGAAAACCAGCAAAACGACCCTCGAAATCGAACTTTGGCGTGCCCGAGAGCGCCCACCAGCGCTGCTCCTCACCCACGCGTACCGAGATCACCACGTCACGAAACGCGGCCTGCTCGCGGAAGATGCGCCGCAAATGGCTCCGCTGCCCGGCATCCTCGGCGCCGGCCAGCTGGCCGATCGTTCGCCCCAGCAGCGACGCACGGTCCCGGCGCGACACCTCGCACAGGCGCCGCGACACATGGGTCAGACAGCCATGTTCATCAACTTCGAGTAGAAAGTCCGAGCCATTTGCCTCGAATTCATGGAGCAGAAGCCGCACAACCTCGCCTTGTTCGCGCAACGCCTCCTGCGTGCGCATCCGCGCCATCAGTGCCGATGTCGTTACCAGCACCCCGCGCACGATCACCAGCCAATAGGTCGCCAGTGCCACGACGACGGGCGCTGTCCAGACAAGCGAATCCGCCGGCAGTGCAACCATGATGCCGAGCCCGATCAGGCTTATCGTCGCGATCCCGCACACGGGCATGATCGCAGCGGCAAAGCCACTAGCGCCCATCGCCACAATCGAGAGCAAAAGGATCAGGCCCTGCCCGGCATCCCCGGCTTCGGCCGCCATGACCACGCTCATCGCCGCCCATAACACGCCAAAGGTAAGAACTTCAGCCGTCACCAGCCAGAAATGAAACGCTGATGCCTGCTCCGTCGCGCCCTGCTTCTTTGTGCGCCGAAACCGGACGATCCAGAGCACGGAAAGCCCACCCAGAACCGTCGCCCAGACACTGAGAAAATCGCGCCGCGGATGATCGCCGAGCACATTGGCGAGCATCAGCACATTGACCATCATCAGCGCCACATTGAAGGGCACATAGCGGTTGAGGGCAGCAAGCTGGGCCGCCCGCACGCGCGCAAAAGGGGTCAGTGCCCTGACCAAAGCCAAAGACCTGCGTCCAATCGACCGTCTGGCTCGCCGCCAACGGCGGGCGGAACATCATTGACATGCCAATCTCCCCACCGGGACCACAATCCGCGACCTGGTGACACAGCAAAAAACGGCCATCGGGAACCCTGCTTTAACCGTCACGCCGCAGCGGCTTGGCATGGCCGCAAATGTTCTCTAATCGTTCGCCATGAGCAGCGCTCCCCAGTCCGCGCCCGAACCGCCCTGGCTTCAAGGCCTCAATGCTCCCCAACGCGAGGCTGTCATCACCATTGAAGGGCCGGTCCTCATTCTGGCGGGCGCCGGCACGGGAAAGACCCGCGCGCTCACCGCCCGCCTCGCACAAATCCTTCACAGCCGCCGCGCATGGCCGTCGCAGATCCTCGCCGTCACCTTCACCAACAAGGCCGCGCGCGAGATGCGCCACCGTACCGAGCAGCTTCTGGGGCCGATGAGCGAAGGCCTGCCCTGGCTCGGCACCTTTCATGCCGTAGCCGCCCGCATGCTGCGCCGCCATGCAGCCCTTGCCGGTCTCGAAGCCAGTTTCACCATCCTCGACACCGATGATCAGCTCCGCCTGCTCAAGCAGGTCATCATCGAAGCCGGGCTGGAGGAAAAGCGCTGGCCAGCCAAGCAACTCGCCGGCCTCGATCGATCGCTGGAAGAACCGTGGCCTGACCCCCGACAAGCTCGAACAGGCTGATGCCCACAGCTTTGCAGATGGCAAGGCGCAGGCCCTTTATGCCCGCTATCAGGCAAGGCTCGCGGCCCTCAATGCTGCGGATTTCGGGGACCTGCTGCTGCATATGCTGACCATCTTCACACAGCACCCCGATGTGCTGGCGAGCTATCAGGAGCAATTCCGCTACATCCTCGTCGACGAATATCAAGATACCAACATCGCCCAGTATCTCTGGCTGAAAGCGCTGGCCGGCAGCCGCCACAACATCGCCTGCGTGGGCGATGATGACCAGTCGATCTACAGCTGGCGCGGTGCCGAGGTCGCCAACATCCTGCGCTTCGAGCATGATTTTCCCGGCGCGGTGATGATCCGGCTCGAGCAGAATTATCGCTCCCGTGGCAACATCCTGGCGGCTGCAAACGGCCTCATCGCACATAACAGCAATCGGCTGGGCAAAACCTTGCGCACCGACGCAGCGGACGGCGAGCCAGTGCATGTCATCAGCGTCTGGGATGCCCCCGAAGAGGCCCGCCACGTTGCCGACCGCGCCGAGCGGCTGGCCCGCGACGGTGTCTCGCTCAATGACATGGCGATCCTGGTGCGCGCCCGAGCACCAGACGCGCGAGTTCGAAGACCGCTTCATCGCCATCGGCCTGCCCTACAAGATCGTCGGCGGCTTCCGCTTTTATGAACGGGCAGAGATCCGCGATGCACTCGCCTATCTCCGTCTGATCGCCAGCCCCAACGACGCACTTGCCTTCGAGCGCATCATCAACACGCCGCGCCGCGGGCTGGGCAACAAGGCCATGGCAAGCCTGCATCATATGGCCCGTTTGCTCGATCGCCCGCTCCCCGAAGCAGCGCGCGAACTGGTCGAAACCGACGAGATCACGCCCGCAGCCCGACGGGGCCTCAAGGGCCTGCTGGCAGACCTCAGCCGCTGGCGCGCCCAGTCCGGTACCACGCCGCACCCGGAGCTTGCGCGGATCATTCTCGAGGAATTCGGGCTATGTCGCCATGCTTCAGGCCGACAAGTTCGCGGAAAGCCCGGGCCGGCTCGACAATCTCACAGGAGCTCACGCGCGCGATGGAAGATTATCCCTCGCTCGTCAGCTTCCTCGAACATGTCAGCCTGGTCATGGACAATGAATGCCGGTCGGATGCCTCCGAAGGCTCAGCCATCATGACCCTGCATGCCGCCAAGGGACTTGAATTCGATCACGTCTTCCTGCCCGGCTGGGAGGAGGGCCTGTTTCCCAGCCAGCGCGCCCTGGACGAAGGCGGCAACGCCAGCCTCGAGGAGGAACGCCGCCTCGCCTATGTGGGCGTCACTCGTGCGCGCGAAGCCGGCGACAATCCTTCATGCCGCCAACCGCCGCATCTACGGTCAGTGGACCAGCCAGCCATGCCCTCGCGCTTCTCTCGTAGAATTGCCCAAGGCGCATATCGAGGAGACCAGCACCATGACGGGCGGCGCCAGCCTTTGGCGTGCCGCCATTGGCAGCAGCACGCCGTTTGCCGACGCTTTTGCCGATCGGCAGCCCCGTGCCGGTCGCGGCCCCGGCTTTACCCGCGCCGCAGCCTCGCCGATCCCGGCCACGCGCAGCCAGCCAGTCGTCGCGCCGCGCACCACGATCAGCGTTCGTCCGACCACCAGCATCAAACCCGGCGCCCATGTCACCCATCCAAAATTCGGCGGTGGCACCGTCATCGCAGTCGAGGATGACAAGCTCGAGATCGAATTCGCACAGGCGGGCACGCGGCGGGTCGTCGCCAGCTTCGTCGAAGTGGTCGATCCCGATCCAAGCTGACAGCTAGTCGATCTCGCGTCGCCACAGGCCAATGACCACATCAACCAACGCCGGCGGATACATAAAGCCCAGCGCCGGCAGCACGTAAAGCAGGGCCTGGGGGAACGGGACGTGCCAGTAGTAGTAGGCAAAACAGTAGCTGCCGGCGAGCATATAGACATTCAGCCGGACAAAGACGCTGAATGCCAGCACGACTGCCGGAACCTCGGGCCGGAACGCTTCCGCCAGACCAAACCCAGGAGACCGCCCCCATCACCAGCGTTGCGCTGACAAAGGCGAGCAGCAGCGTCAGCCGCAACAGCTCCCGAATGAAGTTCAACACCGCCACCCACATCGGCGCCACCTACCCGCTTTCAATGTTACAGTCGTTAATTCATTCCTAACGTCTATGACAGTCCCTTCTGCGCCATTGCAGCCCTAACGCCAACCTCTTAAGGCAACGCGCATGTTCCGTCTTCCCGAGCCGCTGCGCATCCCGGATTATCGCGCTTTCTGGGCGGCGCGTCTCTTCGCGACGGTGGGCGGCATGATGATGGTCATCGTCATCGGCTGGCAAGTCTATGACATCGCGCGAGAGAGCATGCCCCCGCGCGAGGCGGCGCTGTTGCTCGGCTATATCGGGCTGGTTCAGTTTCTGCCTCTGCTGGTTCTCAGCCTGTTCATCGGCGTTATCGCTGACAGGATCGACCGACGTTACATCGCCCGCACCGCGCTTGCCCTGGAACTGGGATGCGCAGCAGCGCTGGCAGGGCTGGCGATCACGGACAGCATCTCGATCCCGGCCCTGTTCATCGTCGCTGCCCTCCTTGGAGTGGGCCGTGCGCTCGCCGGCCCCTCGCTGGCCGCGCTGGCTCCCAATCTCGTGCCACGCAGCCTTCTGCCCTCGGCGATCGCGCTCAACAGCATCGCCTGGCAGGTTGGCGCCGTGATGGGGCCCCCACTCGGCGCCTTTCTCTATGCCGCCAGTGCGACCACTGCCTATGTGTCGGCAACCGTCATGTTCGCCGTCGCGCTTATCGCCTTGTTCCGCATCGGGGCCGTGCCCCTACCCGCCCCGTCCAGAATCACGCCCTGGCGAAGCCTTGTCGAAGGGCTTGGTTATGTCCGCCACAATCGCATCGTGCTCGGCGCCATCAGCCTTGATCTCTTTGCCGTGCTGCTCGGCGGCGCCACCGCCATGCTGCCCGTCTATGCCCGCGATGTGCTGATGGTCGGCGTGGAAGGGCTAGGCCCCCTGCGCGCTGCCCCGGCGCTGGGGGCCGCAATCACCGCGCTGGCACTCGCCTTTCGCCCGCTCAGCCGTCATGTCGGCCCGGTCATGTTCGTCTGTGTCGGCGTGTTCGGCGTCGCCACCGTGGTCTTCGGCATGAGCCGCTCCATGCCCGTGTCGCTCGCCGCGCTGACCATATTGGGCGCCGCCGACATGATCTCCGTCTATGTCCGCTCCTCGCTGATCCAGCTTCACACACCCGATGACATGCGTGGCCGCGTGTCCTCGGTCTCGGGTCTGTTCATCTCGGCCTCCAACGAACTTGGCGAGTTTCGTTCGGGCATGACCGCCGCCTGGGTCGGCCCGGTCGAATCGGTTGTCGTCGGCGGTGTCGGCGCGGTCATCGTTACCGGGCTTTGGGCATGGCGCTTCCCTTCCCTGCGCCGTGCTGACAGGTTCGACACAGCCGAGGCGACGCCCTAGAGTCTGCGCAACAGAAAGGCTGCCCCCATGAAAGCACAAAGCATTCTCGAGACCATCGGCAACACGCCCCATATCCGCATGAACCGGCTGTTCCCCACTGCTGAAGTCTGGATCAAGTCCGAGCGCGCCAATCCGGGCGGTTCGATCAAGGACCGGATCGGCCTCGCCATGATCGAGGCCGCCGAGGCCAGCGGCGCGCTCAAGCCCGGTGGCATCATCGTCGAACCAACATCAGGCAACACCGGCATCGGCCTCGCCATGGTTGCTGCGGTCAAGGGCTACAAGCTGGTCCTCGTCATGCCCGAATCGATGTCGATCGAGCGTCGCCGCCTGATGTTGGCCTATGGCGCCAGCTTCGACCTCACCCCACGCGAAAAGGGAATGAAGGGCGCCATCGCCCGCGCCGCCGAAATCGTCGCCGAAACGCCCGGCGCATGGATGGCGCAGCAGTTCGAAAATCCCGCCAACATCGAAATCCACACGCGCACGACCGCGCTCGAGATCCTCGAGGATTTCAAGGACACACCGATTGACGCCATGATCACCGGCGTCGGCACCGGCGGCCATATCAGCGGCACGGCGCAAGTCCTGAAGAAGCACTGGCCAAAGCTCAAGGTTCTCGCAGTCGAGCCCTCGGCTTCACCCGTGATTTCGGGGGAGAGCCGGCACCTCACCCCATCCAGGGCATCGGCGCGGGCTTTATCCCCGGCAATCTGGATAGCAGCATCCTCGATGAAGTTATTCAGGTTGATGCCGCAGACGCCAAGACCATGGCGCTCAAGGCCGCGACACAGGAAGGCATGCTGGTCGGCATTTCTTCGGGCGCCACGCTTGCCGCCATCGCCCAGAAACTGCCCGACCTGCCGGCAAACAGCCGGATCTTGGGCTTCAATTACGACACGGGCGAACGCTACCTGTCAGTGCCCGAGTTCCTCCCCACCGAATGACGGAGGTTGGGCACAAGCTCAACAACGACAATCTCCGGCGGCACGGCAAGGCGCAGCGGCGCAAAGGTCGTGCCCAGGCCTGATGACACGAGCAGCCTCTGGGCCCCGCCGCTGCCAAGTGCATAGAGCCCCCCGCCGGTGGGCATGCAGAAAGTCATTGTCGCCAAGCGGCCCGAACCCGCCCAGGCCGGGAACAATGATCTGCCCGCCATGCGCGTGTCCCGCCAGATGCAACTGGCTCCGCGACCCGGCAAATTGTCCCGTTTCCGGTTCATGGCTGATCGAAATCAACGGCTTTCCAGCAGGTGCTGCGGCAATTGCCAGGCGCAAGCCGATGGCCGGCGAATAATGATGCGCAATCGAATCGGCTCCAGCCACCACCAGCGGCCCGAGGTCAGCGAAATCTCCGCGCAACATTCTGATCTCGGTATCGGCGAAAACCCTGCTGATCCAATAGCTCTGATCATGGTTGCCCGCGACCGCCACGGTGCCAAGCCGCGCATCGAGCAGACCAAGCGTCTGCACCACCTGATGCAGGCGAATACCGGGCACATCCCAAAGCTTGCCGCCATGATAGTCGCCGGTCAGCACCACGATATCAGGCGCCATGCCGTTGACCATCCCGACGATGCGCCTCACCCGCACCAACGGCATGTCATAGGGAGAGGCATGAACATCGCTCAGATGCACCAATCGAAGCGGGTCCGAGAGCCCCTCGATCGGGACCCGGTAAGTGACCACCAGCGGGTCGCGCACAGCGGTCGCCAACGCCAGCCAGAACAGCCCGCCGAGTGCGACAGCAGCTCCAAAAATGAGCTGCCTCACGCTGGCAACCGGGCCTTGTTCTCCCGCTCCTCCATCATGAAGGCCCGCAGCGGTCCAAGGTCCAATTCCAATGGCGTCCCTGCCGCCAGGCATCGGATTTGCGTGTAATACCAAGCCTGCGCCGCAAAACCGTTGAGCGCCCGCAAGGTCTTTACCGGCGAGCGAGGCCCCAGCAGGGCACGCGCCCAGCGCGGACCAATCGACAGCCGATCCTCGAAACGTGGCAGGGTATCGATATGCCCGGCCAGAAGATCTGCCACGCAATCAGGGGCCGCGCAAAGGGGGCGCGCAACCCCCACCATGGCAATTCCGCTTGCCAGCGCAGATACCATGGCCCCGCGTGAGCGAAACCCACCGGTAACCAGCAGCGGCGGAGTGTGCGCCTGCATCAAGGCCTTGGCCAGATCGACGAAATAGGCTTCGCGCGCCCGCGTGCTGTCGGCCATCTGCCCCTGATCCGGCTCCTCGCGCGGGACAACCCCTTCGACGCCGATCATGGCCGGCTGCTCATAGGTGCCTCCCGAAATCTCCAGCAGGTCGACGCCGAGATCGGCAAGCCAGCCTGAAACCGTCAGACACTCCTCAAAGGCAAAGCCGCCTTTCTGAAAATCAGCCGAATTGAGCTTCACCCCGAGCCCGAAATCAGGGCCAACGGCTGTGCGCACCGCCTTGACGGCCTCACACAGGAAACGCGCCCGATTCTCAAGGCTGCCGCCCCATTCGTCCGTTCGCAGATTGGCCAGTGGCGAGAGAAACTGCGACAGCAGATAGCCGTGCGCCGCATGCAGTTGCACCCCGCCAAAACCTGCCTCGCGCGCCGAGACAGCCGCACCCGCAAAACGCCCGATCAGATCGACAATCTCGTCTGCCATGAGCGGCACCGGCATGCCGAACTGCCCGCCCGGCAGCGCCAGCTGGACGGCTGACGGCGCCTTGGGCGCCTTGTTCACACTCACCTGCGTCTGGCGCCCGGCATGGCTCAGCTGGACCCATGCCGCCGTGCCGTCGCGGGTTGCGGCCCGCCCCCATTCAGCCCAGCGCGCCCGTGCCTCGTCACCGAGGGGTCCCTCGACCACAACATTGCCGGGGCGCTCAAGATGATAGCGATCGATCTGCACATTGCCAGTGATGAGCAGAGCAGACCCACCTGCCGCCCAGCGCTCATAAAGGCGGACATGGTCGGCATTCGGGAGCCCGTCGGGGCCGGCCAGGCCCTCGGTCATCGCCGATTTGGCGACACGATTTTTGAACGAGATGCCGGAGGGCAGGGCAAACCCTGCCTCCGGATCACTGCTCACGCGGCCTTCGCCCGCGCCTTGTCATAAAAGCGCACGCCAGCCTCAGCCATGTCCCTCAACATCTGCGGCGGCGCGAACCGTTCGCCGTGCGTCTCGGTCAAGCGGTCGAGAATGGCCACGACATTGGCCAGCCCGACCGTGTCCATATGACTGAACGGCCCGCCCGAAAAGGGCATGAAACCCCAGCCGAAAATGGCGCCGAGATCGCCGTCCTCCGGCGTTTCGAGAACCCCTTCGGCGAAACACCGTGCGCATTCGACCAGCTGGCGATAGAGCAGCCGTTCCTTCACAGCCTCGGCGCTTGGCTGCTCATCGGCCAGCCCGCCGGCAACCGTGGCGACAAGCTCCGGCCAAAGATATTTCTTCCCGCCGTCGTCGGGATAGACATAAAAGCCCTTGCCATTCTTGCGTCCCTGCCGGCCCAGTTCGTGCATCGTGGTGATCACCGCATCGGCCGGTCCGGGCTTGTAAGCGTCACCAAGGTCAGCCTTGGTCTGCTGGCCCACCTTGTAGGACAGGTCGAGCCCGACTTCGTCGTTTACCGCCAGCGGCCCGACGGGCATGCCCATATGGCGCCCGACATTCTCGATCAGCGCCGGATTGGTCCCTTCGCCGAGCAACGCAAGCCCTTCCTGCACATAGGTGCCGAAACAGCGCGAGGTGTAAAATCCGCGCGAATCATTGACCACAATGGGCGTCTTCTTGATCGCCGCCACATAATCCAGCGCCTTGGCGATCGCTGCCGGCCCGGTTTCCTTGCCGACAATGATTTCGACCAGCGGCATCTTCTCGACCGGCGAGAAGAAATGGACGCCGATGAAATTCTCCGGCTTGCTCCAGGCCTTGGCCAGCCCGGTGATCGGCAAGGTCGAGGTATTGGAGCCAAAGATCGTGTCCGGCCCCACCACCGCTTCAGTCGCCTTGGTCACGTCAGCCTTGATCTCGCGGCTCTCGAACACCGCCTCGATGATGAGGTCGCAGCCCTTCAGATCAGCATAATCGGTCGTGGGGTGGATCCGCGCGAGAATTTCCTCGGCCTTGGCCGGGTCCATCTTGCGCTTGGCCAGCCGGTCAGCCGTATATTGCTTGCCCTTTTCAGCCGCTGCCAGCTCACGGTCGAGCAAAACGACCTCCATGCCGGCCCGGGCGCTGACCATGGCGATGCCTGCGCCCATCAGACCCGCACCAAGCATGCCGATCTTCTGCGTGGGCTGCGGGGCCACCCCCTTGGGTCGACGCGCGCCCTTCTCGGCCGCCTGCTTCGAGACAAACAGCGAGCGGATCATGTTGCCTGCCTGCGGGTCGGCGACGACCTTGGCGAAATATTTACTCTCCACCCGGATTGCCGTGTCCATCGGCAGCTGCGAGCCTTCATAGACGGCGGAAAGGATGGCGATGGGCGCATTCATATTGCGGTTGGTGGTCTTGGCGGTCACCGCCGTGCCGGCCACGAAGGTCTGGGCAAACGCCGGGTTGAAGCCACCGACGCCGCCAGGAAACTTGAAGCCCTTCTGGTCCCATGGCTGCACGCCGCCCTTGGGATTGGCCTTCACCCAGGCCTTGGCCTTGGCCACCACCTCGTCTGCAGGCACAACCTCCTGAACAACGCCAAAGCCCTTGGCTTCCTGCGGGCTCATGTTCGTGCCCTGAAGCAGATACATCAGCGCCGGCTGCACGCCCATCAGCCGCGGCAACCGCTGGGTCCCGCCTGCACCCGGAAACAGCCCCACCAGCACTTCGGGAAGGCCAAGCGTGATCTTCGGATTGTCGGCAATCACCCGGTGATGGCAGGCCAGGATGAACTCCAGCCCGCCGCCCAGCGCCAACCCATTGACCGCTGCCGCCACCGGCTTGCCGCAGGTCTCGAGATCGCGAAGCAGCTTGTTGAGGCTGAAAACGGCATCGAACAGCCGCTTCATCTTCGACCCCTCATTGGCTCCACCATCGGCGCCGCCAAACAGCGCGCCCATGCCCTTCAGATCGGCGCCGGCCATGAAGCCGCTCTTCTTGCCGCTGGTCAGCACCGCGCCCACCACGGTCTCATCGCTTCTCAACCGCTCGATGGCGGCGGCCAGATCACGCGAAACTTCCGGCGTAATCACATTCATCGACTGGCCTGGCACGTCGATGGTCAAAAGCAGGATGCCGTCATCATCAAGCTCGGACCGGATCGCCACATCGCTCATAAAATCTCTCCCAGGATATCGTTCTTGTTGATCAAAGCCGCTCGATGATGGTGCCGGTGCCCATGCCCGCGCCCACGCACAGATTGACCAGCGCCGTGCCCTTGCCGGTCCGCTCCAGCTCGTCGAGCACCGTGCCAAGAATCATCGCACCGGTGGCGCCCAGCGGATGCCCCATGGCGATCGCGCCGCCATTCACATTGATCTTGGCATGGTCGATATTGAGCGCCTGCATGTAGCGCAGCACCACGCTGGCAAAGGCCTCGTTCAGCTCGAACAGGTCGATGTCGTCCTTGGTCATGCCGGCCCGCTGCAGCACCTTGTTGGCCACGAATTCCGGTCCGGTCAGCATGATCATCGGCTCCGAGCCGATGCTGGCCATGGCGCGGATGCGTGCCCGCGGCTTCAGGCCATATTTCTCGCCCATCGCCTTGTTGCCGATCAGCACAGCCGCGGCACCGTCGACGATGCCGCTCGAATTGCCGCCGTGGTGCACATGGTTGATCTTCTCGACCTCGGGATAACGCATCAGCGCGATCGCATCGAAGCCCGGCATCTGCTCGCCGATCGCCGAAAACGCCGGATTGAGACCTCCTAGCGACTGCATGTCGGTCGAGGGGCGCATATGCTCATCATGATCGAGCACCACTTCCCCGATCACATCCTTCACCGGAACGATCGAGCGCTTGAACCGCCCTTCCTTCCACGCCTGCGCCGCCCGCTTCTGGCTCTCCATCGCATAGGCATCGACGTCGTTGCGGCTGAAGCCATATTTGGTCGCGATCAGGTCGGCGCCAATGCCCTGGGGCGCAAAATAGGTCTTGAACGCCACCGCCGGGTCCATCGCCCAGGCGCCGCCATCGGCGCCCATCGGCACGCGCGACATGCTCTCCACGCCGCCGCCAATGGCAAACATCGCCTCGCCGGCCATCACCTTGGCCGCCGCCATGTTCGTCGCTTCCAGCCCGGATGCGCAAAAGCGGTTGATCTGCACCCCAGCGGTGCTTTCGGCGTAGTCGGCGTTCAGCACCGCCACACGGGCAATGTCCGCGCCCTGTTCACCCACCGGAGCGACGCAGCCCAGAACGACATCGTCCACATCCGCCGTGTCGATGCCGTTACGGTCACGAACAGCGGCCAGCACCTGCGTCGCCAGCTGGATCGGCGTGATCTCGTGCAGCGCGCCGTCCTTCTTGCCCTTGCCGCGCGGCGTGCGCACCGTGTCATAGATATAGGCTTCACCCATCGTCGCTCTCCCAAGTTTTCCGTTATGGCCGCAAAATCAGAATGCCTCGGCGGGCATCGCCATCATTGTAGCACTTCCCGCTTCCAGCCGCGCCCTCAGCGCCGCCGTATCCGGCAAAAATCGCTCCGCATAATAGCGCGCCGTCACCAGCTTGGCCTCATGAAAGGCCACATCCTCGCCCGCCGCCAGCGCCGCCTGCGCCGCGCCCGCCATCACCAGCCACATATGACCCAGCGCCACGATGCCCATCATGTGAAGATAAGCAACCGAACCCGCGCCGGCCTCATCAGGATTGCCCATGGCGTTCGACATCAGCCACATCGTCGAAGCTTCAAGGTCACCCAGCGCCTTTTCGAGCGGGGACTTGAGAAAAGCCAGCGCCGCATCATCGGCAACGGCAATCTCACCCTTCACCAGCGCCAGCCACGCGCGCAAGCCGCGCCCGCCGTTCATCGCCAGCTTGCGACCCACAAGATCGAGCGCCTGAATGCCGTTGGTGCCCTCATAGATCTGGGCGATGCGGGCATCGCGAACGAACTGCTCCATCCCCCATTCCCGCACATAGCCATGGCCGCCAAACACCTGCTGGCTGGCCACCGCCACATCCAGCCCCTTGTCAGTGCAATAGCCCTTGATCACCGGGGTGAGCAGCGAGATCAGATCATCCGCCATCTCGCGCTCCTCCGGCGTCGCCGCCTTCTTCGCCAAATCGACCTGAAGCGCACCCCAGAGGATCAGCGCCCGCGCGCCCTCATTGAAGGCGCGCCCATCCATCAGCATGCGCCGCACATCGGGATGCACCAGAATGGGGTCCGCCTTTGCTTCGGGCTCCTTGGCGCCCGAAAGCGCCCGACCCTGCCGCCGGTCGCGCGCATAGGCAACCGCGTTCTGATAGGCGACCTCGCCCTGCGCCAGGCCCTGCACCCCCACCCCGAGCCGCGCAGCGTTCATCATGATGAACATCGCCTTCAGCCCCTTGAACTCCTCGCCCAGCATGTAGCCGACCGCGCCGTCATAGTTCATGACGCAGGTGGCATTGGCATGAATGCCCATCTTGTGCTCGATCGACCCGCAGGAAACGGCGTTGCGCGCGCCCAGCGAACCATCGTCACCGACCAGAAACTTGGGCACAATGAACAGCGAAATGCCCTTGACCGTATCGGGCGCGCCCTCGGTCTTGGCCAGCACCAGATGCACGATATTCTCGGCCAGGTCGTGTTCCCCGGCAGAAATGAAGATCTTCGTCCCCGTGATCGCATAGGATCCATCGTCATTCCTCACCGCCCGGGTGCGGATCAGCCCCAGATCGGTCCCGCAGTGCGGTTCGGTCAGGTTCATCGTGCCGGTCCAGCGCCCCGCAACCATCGGCGGCAGCCACTTGGCTTTCTGCGCTTCGTCACCAACCGCCTCAATGGCCGCCTGCGCACCCTCGGACAGGCCGGGATACATGGCAAACGCCATGTTGGCCGACTGGAGATACTCCTGAAAGGCCGTGCCAACCACATAGGGCAGCCCCTGCCCGCCCCAGGCCGTGTCGGCCATCAGCGTGCCCCAGCCGCCTTCACAAAACTGGTCATAGGCTGATTTGAAGCCCTTGGGCGTCGTCACCGAGCCATCGGCATGGCGGGTGCAGCCCTCAATGTCGCCGGGAAGATTGAGCGGCGCCAGCACTTCCGAGCAGAATTTTCCGCCCGCTTCGAGCACGGCCGCCACCATGTCCGGCGTCGCCTCGGCAAAGCCCGGCAGATTGGCATAACGCTCAAGCCCGACCACATTCGAGAGCACAAACTGCGTGTCTCGCACCGGCGCCTGGTAGAATGGCATCGAACTCTCCTATTTTCTGGCAGCGGACGGCGGCGAGGCGATCATGCCTTCCACCACAGCACAGAAGTTTTGCAATTCCTCGATGGTCGCATCGATATCGGCGCGCTGCTCCTCAAGCGCGGCAATCCGAGCGCGGCACTTCTCCAGCGTGACTTCGCGCTGTTTGGCGCGCCCATCGCCAAGATCATAAAGGTCGATCATCTCGCGGATCTCGGCCAGCGAAAACCCGACATTCTTGGCGCGCAGGATCCAGGCCAGCCGGGCGCGGTCTCGCCGCGAATAGACTCGGTTTTGCCCCACTCGCTCTGGCGAGATCAGCCCCTGATCCTCATAGAGCCGAATTGCCCGAGGCGTCACGTTGAAGGCCAGCGCAAGCTCGGTGATCGTGAAACTCTCGGCGCCTTCGTGCAGGGCAAGCGCAGGCACGATCGAAAAGCTATGGACTTGATCACTCATGAAGAAACTTTAGTTGACGCTTACGTAAGCGTCAAGCTGCAGGACGATCGCAGGCGCCGTCGCTCATCGCCGATTGTCGCCTTTGCGTCGCTGCTCGTGTTGAATGACCGCCCGGGCAAGTGCGATCATATCCGCATATGCTTCATCGCCGATCGAGACAAAGGAGCGTCGCCGGTCGCCGGGATCAGGCACGCGCTCAACAATCCCGCCATCAATGAGCGACTTCAAGCAGCGAAGTGCAGTTGTTGTCGGCACCCCGGCCGCGATGCAAAGACTGGAAACCGATGTCCGGCGCGACCGGTATCGAGCGACCGTCAGGTCAAGCAACATGTCCCACGGCGCTTCCCCGAATTCGACATGCTGAAGATGCGCTGCTCGCATGGCGCGCGTCTTGATCATGATCTCGATCCGATCAATCAGATGTTCGATTGAAACATCCGGACGGTTTGCGGCCGAAACTGCCTTTTCCTCCGGCTCGGGCGTTTCCAGCAGCGACTGGATATCATGCACCCGCTTTCGCAAGAATTCTCAGCTGCTGGCCTTGCCTCGCAATGGTCGCCAATAATTCAGAAATGTTTTCTTCCGATTTTTGAACATTAATATGCTCGATCTCACATTTACTACTACACATACTAAAAAAATCTAACTCAAAAATTAATGAACAAATCTCAATGCGCACATAACGCGTAAAATATTACACCGAATGAATCGCGAAATACCGACCGTTCGAATTTCATATTATTAAAAGAAAGCTCGATCAGTTCACGAGATATGCCATTTCAGGGTTCTGAGATCAACCTGCCGTCTCGTTCGACCAGCCGATAGAAGCAGCTTCGGGCGCCGGTATGGCATGCTGGACCAGCCGGCTGCACCTTCAGCCAGACGGCGTCCTGATCGCAATCGATCCGCATCTCGACCAGCTTCTGGACATGGCCCGATGTCGCGCCCTTGCGCCAGATTTCCTGGCGCGAGCGGCTCCAGAACACGGCCTCGCCGCGTTCCAGCGTCGCAGCCAGCGCCTCGGCATTCATGTGCGCGACCATCAGCAATTCGCCCGTTGCGACATCGGTGACGACTGCGGTCACCAGTCCGGCTGCGTCCCATCGGGGCTGCAAGGCCGTCCCCGTTTCCCGATCTTCAGACATATGACAGTTCCATAACGCAAAGGGGGGCGACAAAGCCCGGCACGGCTCTTATATGCACGGCAACGCAGCCGCTGGCGAGGCACCACGCACCATGGACACCATGCTCACCACCGATCCGTGGGAAGATGATCATCTCCATGAAGAATGCGGCGTGTTCGGCGTTTGGGGCGCATCGGGTGCTGCTGCCGTCACTGCACTTGGCCTTCACGCCCTGCAACACCGTGGCCAGGAAGCTGCCGGAATCACGACCTTCGACGGCGCCGAATTTCACACCCACCGGGCCATGGGCCATGTCGCCGGCAATTTCGATTCGGACGAGATCATCCGCAAGTTGCGCGGCGATGTCGCCATTGGTCATAATCGCTATTCCACCACGGGTGAAACGGCGCTGCGCAACGTCCAGCCGCTTTATGCCGATCTCGCCTCAGGTGGCTTTGCGGTGGCGCACAACGGCAATATTTCCAATGCGATGACCTTGAAGCGCGAGCTGGTGCGCAAGGGCGCCATCTTCCAGTCAACATCCGACACCGAAGTCATCATCCACCTCGTCGCCACGTCCAGCTATCGCACGCTCCTTGATCGCTTCATCGACGCGCTCAAGCGGGTCGAAGGGGCCTATAGCCTGATCTGCCTGACGCCCGAAGGCATGCTGGCCTGCCGCGATCCGCTCGGCATCCGCCCACTGGTGCTCGGCCGGCTTGGCGAAAGCTATATTCTCGCCTCCGAGACGGTCGCCCTTGATGTCGTCGGCGCCACCTTCATGCGCGCCGTCGAGCCGGGCGAGCTCATCATCATCTCGGCTGGCGGCCTTCGCTCCATCCGCCCCTTCGCCGAGCATCGCCCGCGGCCGTGCATTTTCGAGCATGTCTACTTCAGCCGCCCCGAACTCCATGGTCGACGGCTCGTCGGTCTATCAGGTGCGCAAGGCGATCGGGGCCGAACTGGCGCGCGAAACGCCCGTCGAAGCCGATATGGTCGTCCCCGTCCCCGATTCAGGCACCCCGGCCGCCATCGGCTATGCGCAGGAAAGCGGCATTCCCTTCGAGCTCGGCATCATCCGCTCGCACTATGTCGGCCGCACCTTCATCCAGCCGGGCGACCAGATTCGCAACCTCGGCGTCAAGCTCAAGCACAATGCCAACCGCGCGATGATCGAGGGCAAGCGCATCGTTCTCATCGACGATTCAATCGTGCGCGGCACCACCTCCCACAAGATCGTGCAAATGCTCCGCGAAGCCGGTGCGGCCGAGATCCACATGCGCATCGCCAGCCCGCCAACGCGCCACAGCTGCTATTATGGCGTCGACACGCCAGAGCGCTCGAAGCTGCTCGCCGCCCAGATGGATGTCGAGCGCATGTGCGCCTATATCAAGGCTGACAGCCTCGCCTTCCTGTCCACCGACGGCCTTTACCGCGCACTGGGCGAAGAATCGCGCCTTGAACAGGCCCCGCAATTCTGCGACGCCTGCTTCACCGGTGATTACCCCACCCGTCTCACCGACCAGGAAGACATCGAGATCCCCGACCAGCTCAGCCTGCTCGCCGAGCGCGTAATCTAGGCCATTTTCATGACCATTACCGACAAGCCCCTCGCCCTTGTGACCGGCGCCAGCCGGGGCATTGGCGCCGCCACCGCCGTCGCCCTCGCCCGGGCCGGGCACCATGTCATCATCACCGCCCGCAAGGACAAGGATCTTGAAACCGTCGATGATGCCATCGCCGAAGCGGGCGGCACCGCCACCATCGCGCCGTTCGACCTCACCGACAATCCCGCCATCGAGCGTCTTGCGGCTGCCCTTGCCGGCCGCTGGGGCCGCCTTGACGTTCTGGTTCTGAACGCAGCACAGCTCGGCAGCCTCGCCCCGGTTCCCCACATCGACACCAAGGACTGGGACCGTGTGCTCGCCGTCAACCTCACCGCGAACTGGCACCTGATCCGCGCGCTTGACCCGCTGCTGCGCCGGGCCGGCGCTGCCGAAGTGGTGGCCCTCACATCATCCGTCGGCAGCCAGCCCCGTGCCTATTGGGGCGCCTATGCCGCCAGCAAGGCCGGACTTGAAAACCTCATCGCCACCTATGCGCTTGAAACCGCGCCGGTCAGCGCCATCCGCACCCACATCATAGATCCCGGCGCCACCAGAACCGCCATGCGCGCCCGCGCTTTCCCAGGCGAAGATCCCGCAGGCGTCAAGCCGCCGGAAGAGGTCGCGGCGAAGATCCTCACCGCAATCGATAGCCCTCGTTAAGCGATCACGTGCGGCTCTGCAGTCCGGCGCCGCCGTGCCGCTGCACCAACCAGACCAAAACCCGCGATCAGCATTGTCCAACTCGCCGGCTCCGGCACAGCGGTCAGGATGCGGATCGAGTCACTCGGGCTTGAAGCGCTCAGGTCGAATGAAAGCATATCGCCGGCAAAAGTGACGATATCATTGCCCTCGAGGCCGCTTGAATTGCCAAAATTGTAGGTGACCTGGGACAAGCCGAGGAAGTTGCTCCCGTTCAAAAGATTGCGGGTTGTGGCAACACCAAGGATTCGCTCGCTCAGCGTCACCGAACCGATCGCGCGCCGGCTTGTCGAGGGATCGAACACGAGAAAATGACTATTGACCCGCGTACCGGCTGCGATCACGCCGCCACGAACAGCTAGATCGGTCAGAAGCGTCACGCCCTGCTGCTCGTTGAAAGCCCGAACGTTGTTATCGCCGAAGTCATTTCCGCCAACAGTGAAACCGGGGCCGGGTGTCACGATCTGAAACACGCCACCGTTGCTCAGTGCGGTTCCGCCGGTCAGACTCCCTGTCACAACAACAGCCTGCGCCGGGGCGACGGCGAGAAATGCCAAACCAAGAACACAGCAGAACCGCTTCATCACCAAACACTCCAGACCAATTCGACGTGCGGATACGAGAGCGCAGTCCGACAGTCCAGATATGTTAATGTAAAATAAAGTCTTCCGTCAGCCTTCCATGCTAGCCCAGCATGGCAAGTCCCAGAGCCACCACGACGGTCGTGCCGAGACCGAGACCTGCCCATCGCGTCCAGCGAGGTGCCGATCGGTCATACCACCATTTCCAGAATCCGTTCCGGATGCGCCAGAGCCACCGAAAGCGCACGGGCTCAAGCCGCCTTGGCGCGGCGAGCCTTTTCCAGCTTCTTCAAAACCATGTCGCGCTTCAATTTGCTCAGATGATCAATGAACAGCACGCCGTTCAGATGGTCCATCTCATGCTGCAGGCAGGTCGCCAGAAGGCCGTCCATCTCGGCCTCCTGCACCACGCCGGCCTCGTCCATCCAGCGCGCCCTGACCCGCGCCGGCCGGTCGACATCGGCGAATTGCTCGGGCACGGACAGACAGCCTTCGGAATAAACCGAAAGCTCGTCCGAAGCCCATATGATCTCCGGGTTGATGAACACGCGCGGCTCCCGCACATATTCGATCGTCTCCGGGTCGCTGTCCTCGGTGACCGGCTCCTTGGGTCGCTGAAGATCAATGACGAGAATGCGCTCGGCCACACCGACCTGAACCGCCGCTAGCCCGATCCCCGGCGCGTCATACATAGTCTCGAACATGTCGGCGATCAGCGTGCGGTGATCGTCCGTCAAGGTCTCCACGGGCTTGGAGATCGTCCGCAACCGCGCATCAGGCGCCTCGATGATGGGAAGAATGGCCATGGCCATCAGCTAATCACGAACCAGCGCGAAATCAAGCAACCGGCCGCCGCGCTCTGAGCGCCAGCGCCAGCGTCCCCTCGTCCATGTAATCGAGCTCGCCGCCCACAGGCAGGCCATGGGCCAGCATCGTTACGCGCGCGCCCGAATCAGCCAGACGCTCGGCCAGATAATGCATCGTCGTCTGTCCTTCGAGCGTCGCATTCATCGCCAGCACGACCTCGGCAAAGCCGTCTCGCCGCACCCGCGCCACCAGCGCATCCACGCTCAGGTCTTCAGGCCCCACACCGTCCAGCGCCGACAGCCTGCCGCCAAGCACATGAAAGCGGCCGGCAAACAGCCGCTTTCCATCGAGCGCCCAAAGATCGGCAACCTCCTCGACCACGCAAAGCAGCGACGGATCACGCCTGCTGTCAGCACAGATGCCGCATGGATCACTGGTGTCGACGTTCCCGCAGACCCCGCAGGTGACAAGCCGCGCCTCGACATCGGCAAGCGCTGCCAAGAGCGGCGCCAGTGCCGTTTCGCGCTTCTTCAGCAGATGCAGGACAACGCGCCGCGCCGACCGCGGCCCCAGCCCCGGCAGCCGCGCCAGAATCTGCGTCAGCGCCTCAATGTCCCGTGATGCCATCCCCCTCCATTGCCACCGCAAATATCGCCCCGCAACGCCTTCCCGCGCTCGGTCCCATGCGCTAAGCAGTCGCCATCAAGAGAAGGACCATCGCATGACCGCCATCGGCCAGGACAGCCTCAAGACCCGCCGCAGCCTCACCGTGGACGGCAAGACCGTCCATTATTACAGCCTGCCTGCCGCCGCCGAGGCGCTCGGTCCGATCGACACTTTGCCCTATTCGATGAAGGTCCTGTTCGAGAATCTGCTCCGTTTCGAAGACGGCAGCAGCGTCACGCGCGCCGATCTGGAAGCCATGGTCGCCTGGGCCCAGACCCAGCGCTCCACGCACGAGATCAACTATCGCCCGGCCCGGGTGCTGATGCAGGACTTTACCGGCGTGCCCTGCGTCGTCGACCTCGCCGCCATGCGCGATGCCATGACCAAGCTCGGTGGCGACCCGCAGAAGATCAACCCGCAGGTCCCGGTCGATCTGGTGATCGACCATTCCGTCATGGTCGACGAGTTCGGCAATGCCACGGCCTTCGAGGACAATATGGACCTCGAATATGCCCGCAACATCGAGCGTTACGAGTTTCTGCGCTGGGGCTCATCGGCGCTCAAGGGCTTCCGGGTCGTGCCGCCGGGCACCGGCATCTGCCATCAGGTGAACCTCGAATATCTCGCCAAGGCGGTCTGGACCTCGGAGGACCCCTCGGGCGCGACCGTCGCCTACCCCGACACTGTTGTCGGCACCGACAGTCACACCACCATGATCAACGGTCTCGGCGTGCTCGGCTGGGGCGTCGGCGGTATCGAGGCCGAGGCCGCAATGCTTGGTCAGCCCGTCTCGATGCTGATCCCCGAGGTGGTCGGTTTCAAGCTCACGGGCACGCTCGCCGAAGGCATCACTGCTACCGACCTCGTGCTCACTGTCACCCAGATGCTGCGCGCGCACGGCGTGGTTGGCCGTTTCGTCGAGTTCTACGGTCCCGGCCTTGACGCGCTGACACTGGCCGACCGTGCCACCATCGCCAACATGGCGCCCGAATATGGTGCCACCTGCGGCTTTTTCCCCATCGATTCGAAGACCATCGACTATATGCGCCTGACTGGCCGCGATGATGCCACGTGCGCGCTCGTCGAAGCCTATTGCCGCGCCCAGGGCCTGTGGCGCGAAAGCACCACACCCGACCCTGTGTTCACCGATACGCTTGGCCTTGACCTTTCCACCGTTCAGCCCAGCCTCGCCGGCCCGCGCCGCCCGCAGGACAAGGTGCTGCTCGCCGACGCCAAAAAGGCGTTCGAAGCGGAGCTCGCCGGCGGCTACAAGCAGGCCGAGCGCATGGATGTGCGGGTGCCGGTCGAGGGCGCCAACCACGGCATCGGCCATGGCGACGTCGTCATCGCCGCCATCACCAGCTGCACCAACACCTCCAATCCCAATGTGCTTGTCGCAGCCGGCCTTGTTGCCAGAAAGGCCCGAGCGCTCGGCCTCAAGTCGCAGCCGTGGGTCAAAACCAGCCTCGCGCCGGGCTCCAAGGTCGTCACTGATTATCTGGAGAAGTCCGGCCTTCAGGACGATCTCAACGCCATCGGCTTCAACCTCGTCGGCTATGGCTGCACGACCTGCATCGGCAATTCCGGCCCGCTCGCAGAGCCGATCAGCAAGGCGATCAACGGCAATGACATCGTCGCTGCCAGCGTGCTCAGCGGCAACCGCAATTTCGAAGGCCGTGTTTCGCCCGATGTCCGCGCAAATTATCTCGCCAGCCCGCCGCTTGTCGTCGCCTATGCGCTCGCTGGTACCATGCGAAAGAACCTGTCCACCGACCCCATCGGCGAAGGCAGCAGCGGCCAGCCGGTGTTCCTCAAGGACATCTGGCCCAGCAACCAGGAAGTCGCTGAAACCGTGCTGAGCTCGGTTACGGCGAGCGCGTTCGAAGCCCGCTATGCCAATGTCTTCGAGGGCGATGCCCGCTGGCAGGCGATCAAGGTCGAGGGCGGCGCCACGTACAAGTGGAACGCCAGCTCCACCTATGTCCAGAACCCGCCCTATTTCGAAGGCATGACCATGACGCCCGCGCCGGTGAAGGACATTCACCGCGCCCGCGCGCTGGCCAGCTTCGGCGATTCGATCACCACCGATCACATTTCGCCCGCCGGCTCGATCAAGGAGGCCTCGCCCGCCGGCAGCTATCTCTCCGAGCGCCAGGTCGCCCGGGCCGAGTTCAACAGCTACGGCGCGCGCCGCGGCAACCATGAGGTGATGATGCGCGGCACCTTCGCCAATATCCGCATCAAGAACGAAATGGTGCCGGGCATCGAAGGCGGTATCACCCGCCACATCCCCTCGGGCGAGAAGCTGCCCATTTATGACGCGGCGATGAAATACAAGGCCGAGGGCACACCGCTGGTCGTTATCGCCGGCAAGGAATATGGCACCGGCTCCTCGCGCGACTGGGCCGCCAAAGGCACAATGCTTCTGGGCGTGCGCGCCGTCATTGCCGAAAGCTTCGAGCGCATTCACCGCTCCAACCTGATCGGCATGGGCGTGCTCGCGCTTGAATTCGCCGAAGGCACCTCGCGGCAGAGCATCGGGTTGACCGGCGACGAGCTGTTCGACATCGAGAATGTCGCCGACATCCAGCCGCGCCAGCTGGTCACCGTTCATTTCATCCGCGCTGATGGCAGTTCCGGGTCGTTCACCGCCCGCGCCCGCATCGATACCGAGCAGGAGCTGGAATATTTCCACGCCGGTGGCATCCTGCCCTACGTCCTGCGCAAACTCGCAGCGTGAACGGGTAATCCCCTTCGGAAACGCGCCGGCCATTAACGATTTCTTGGTAGCAATGCGGATGCGCCAACCCTAACCCTTGCCCACAGGTGCAAGGGGGCTGGCATGCGTGTTTCGATATTGGCATTGACTGCCCTCGTTTCGGCCGCGCCCGCAGCCGCAATCGAGCAGATCAATTCGGTCCAGAGTTTCGGGTTCGAAACCGCCAACCGGAATGCTCCCGTGAAGGTGCAGACGGGGCAGCGCGGCGATCTCTCCTACACCGCGCGCAGCATGGTCGTGGGCCAGACGGCGACTGCCGGCGTCGGTGGCGGCGACCCGGTCTATTTTCCCTCATCCAACAAGAGCGGCACTGTTGCCCTTGTCATTGACCGCGGCAACGGCTCGTTCATCTGTTCGGGCAGCGTGATCGGAAATGGCATGTCGATCGCGACCGCCGCGCACTGCGTAAGCGATGGTTTCGGCACCCCGAATCCGGTCAATACGACGGCCTATTTCTACAATGGCGACCCCACCATCCGCACCGCGTCGCAGTCCGAAGGCGTTGCCATCCCCATTTCGCAATATTTCGTCCATCAGGACTATACGGGCGAAGTCATCGACCAGAATGACATCGCGATCCTGCGTCTCTCGCAAGCAGCACCGGGCTTTGTCCAGCGCTACGAACTCCACACAGACCCCATCCTCAACGGCACCCAGTTCAACGTTGCCGGCTACGGCGAACGGTCGACGATCGGCGGCGCAGTCGGCCCCAATGCCACGACCGGCTTCCTGCGCGAAGGCGATAATGTCTATGATTACTACTTGGGCGATCCGACCTTCGGCACATTTTTCACCAACGGCTTCTTTGGCACCGCTGATGTCGAGCTCAGCCTCATTTCCGATTTCGACAACGGTCTCGAGGGAAATGACGCTGCGGGCCTTATTGCCGGCAGCTTCGGCTCCAGCGCATTCGACGACACAGGGCTTGGCGCCCGCGAAGTCGGCATCGCCCCCGGCGATTCAGGTGGCCCCGGCTTCATCAACGGCAAGCTCGCCTCCATCAATTCCTACGGCCTGACCTTCGGCACCAACTTCGGAGATGTCGATAGCTCGCTGAATGCATCCTGGGGCGAATTCTCCGGTTTTGTGCCGATCTGGATCCACAGCGACTTCATCGCGCTGGCAACCGCTGTTCCCGAGCCCGAAAGCTGGGCCATGCTGATCGTCGGTTTCGGCCTTGTCGGCAGCAGCCTCCGCCGCCGCCGCGCCCTTGCCTAGGCCCGCTCGAACAGGCTTTTCTCCACAACGCCCCAGTCTAGGATGCGCCAGCCCCGCCGCAGAGCCACCGCGCGCAGAGGCTCCGTGGGATTGACCGCCACCGCCTCCCCCGCCATCTCGAACACCGGCAAATCGGAGTGGTGGTCAGAATAGAACCGCCCGTCCGCTCCCAAAACCCCCTTCAGCCGGCTCGCCTTCTCTGCCCCATAGTTGTTGGCGCCGCCCAGCCGCCAATCGAGCCAGTCTCCATCAAGCCGCGAAGGCGTTGCAACCACCGCATCGAACCCCAGTGCCGCGCCGATCGCTTCGGCATAATATGCGTTGGAAGCTGTCGCGAGGACCAGTCGTCGTCCTTCGGACCGGTCCCGCTCGATCTGTGCCAGCGCTCCATCAAAACACCCGTGCGCCACCACCAACCGCGCATAATCCTCTGCCACGCGCGCCACGCGGTACCGCAAGACCCGTCCGCCCATCAACAGACGATGCACCCACGCCTTCAACATCCCGCGCTCGATCAGGCCCAGACCATAGGCGAGGGCCGCCACACCAACCAGCGGCAGCATGATCATGCGCCATGGCGCTTCGCGGCGAAGCCAGAACCGCAACCATCCCCCCCAGGTGCCGCCCCGGGTGATCGTCCGGTCCATGTCATAAACGCTCACCGCCATGCCGCTTCCCTCGCCGCGCGCCCGGCCAAGGTCAAGCTGCGACGATTTACGCGCCTTGTTCAATTGCCCCCCACACCTTACGTGCGCGTCGACGCATCAACTGATCGAGACGCGACATGTCCATCATCCCCTTTGTCGACTCCCGGCGTCACTTCACGCCGGAGCGCATCTCCGACCGGATCGCCCTCGCCTTCACCAAGGCGCTGCGCTTCGTTGCCGACAAGTTTTTCGCCAAGCGCTATGGGCACCGTGCGATTGTGCTTGAGACCGTAGCTGCCGTCCCCGGCATGGTGGGTGCCACCATGACCCATTTGCGCTCGCTGCGCCGGATGGAAAACGACCGCGGCTGGATCCGCATCCTGATGGAAGAAGCCGAGAATGAGCGCATGCACCTGATGACCTTCATCGAGGTTGCCCAGCCATCGGCGTTCGAACGGTTTCTGATCATCGCGGTCCAATGGCTCTTCTATGTGAGCTTTTTCAGCCTCTATGTCGTCAGCCCCCGCACCGCTCACCGTGTCGTTGGCTATTTCGAGGAAGAGGCGGTGACCAGCTACACCGCCTATCTCGCCGAGATCGACGCCGGCCGCGTCGAGAACACGCCCGCACCCGAGATCGCGCGCACCTATTGGCAACTGCCGGCAGATGCCCGCCTGCGCGATGTGGTTCTGGCCGTGCGCGCGGACGAAGCGCATCACCGCGACGTCAACCACGAGTTTGCCAACGATCTCGGTGGCCGACCGGCTGATCTTGAGAGTGTGGCACCCTACCCCGCCAAGGCCCCCATCGACTCGCTCGCTGCCTGACCGCGCCCCCTTGCGCTGCCCGCGCTGATGCCGCACTCATCCCGGCATGGCCCAGCTCGGCTTCTCTGCCCCCGAAACTGAAGGCAATGCGCGCCAGATCGCCTTGCATGGACGGCTGACCATCGCCCATGTCCAGCACATCGCTGCCGATCTCGCCGCCCTGTCCCCCGCCGGCCAGCATCTCACCATCGATCTCGGCGCCCTCACTCGTATCGACACCGCCGGCGCGCTGCTTGTTCATCGGCTAATGCAGCGCTGGCAGGCCGCAGGAATTGATGTGACGCTCGCCGGCGAAAGCGCGGATGCGCTCCGGCTGATCACCGAGGTCGGTCGGCTCGATGCGCCGATGACATTGCGCCAGCGGCCCAGATCCTATGTCGTGGCGCGCCTCGAGCGGATCGGCAAGGCAACCATCTCGGCCGTCGCCGATGCCGGCAGCTTTCTCGCGTTCGTCGGCCAGACCATGATCGTCCTTGTCAACACACTGATTGGCCGCAGGAAGTTCCGTTTCAATGCTTTCATCCATCAATGCGAGCAGATTGGCGTCAATGCGCTCGGCATCGTCGGCCTGCTGTTGTTTCTCGTCGGCATAGTGGTCGCCCAGCAGGGCGCGGTGCAGCTGCGCCAGTTCGGTGCCGAGATCTTCACCGTCAATCTGATCGGCCGCGCCACGACGCGTGAGCTCGGCATCCTGCTGACCGCGATCATGGTCGCCGGCCGCTCGGCATCGGCCTTTGCTGCCCAGATCGGATCGATGAAACTCCACCAAGAAGTCGATGCGATGGAAACGATCGGCATGTCACCCGCCGAAGCGCTGGTCATTCCGCGTGTTCTCGCCATGGCGCTGATGCTCACGCTGATTGGCTTTTTTGGCACGTTCATGGCGCTGCTCGGCGGTGGCCTGTTCGTCTGGGTCTCGCTTGACATGCCTCCCATCACCTATGTCCAGCGCCTGCAGGAAGTCATCCCCATGTCCGATTTCGTCATTGGCACCGTCAAGGCACCCGCCTTCGGCATCGTGATCGCCACCATGGGTTGCTATCAGGGCTTTCAGGTGCACGGCAACGCCGAGGCCGTCGGCACCCGCACCACGCGGGCCGTCGTCGAAATCGATTTTTGTCGTCATCGTTCTCGATGCGTTTTTCGCCGTCTTCTTCTCGGCGCTGGGTTATAACTGAGCCATGTCGCCTGCTGCGCTCTCCCCGATCCTGCCGCCCGAAGCCGATTCCGCAATTCGCGTGCGTGGGCTCGTCACGGGCTTCGGCGACATGACCGTGCATGAAAATCTCGATCTCGATGTTGCCCGCGGCGAGATTCTCGGTGTCGTCGGCGGGTCAGGCACCGGCAAATCGGTCCTGATGCGCGCCATCATCGGCCTCCAGCGCCACCGGGCCGGCAGCATCGAAGTGCTTGGCCAGGATCCGGAGGCGCTCGGCCCAGCGGCCGCTCGCGACCTTCGCCGGCGCTGGGGCGTGCTTTTTCAGGATGGGGCTCTGTTTTCCTCGCTCACGGTCGCTGAAAACATCCAGGTGCCGATGCGCGAATTTCTCAAGCTGCCCCAAAAGCTGATGGACGATTTCGCCAAGCTCAAGGTGCGCATGGTCGGCTTGCCCGAAACCGCGGCGCAGAATTTCCCCTCCGAACTGTCTGGCGGCATGCGCAAGCGCGCCGGTCTGGCGCGGGCGTTGGCACTCGATCCGGTGCTTTTGTTTCTCGACGAGCCAACCGCTGGCCTCGATCCGATCGCGGCAGCGGCATTCGACACGCTGGTCCGTTTCCTGCGCGATACGCTCGATCTCACCGTGTTTCTGATCACCCATGACCTCGACACGCTGCACGCGACATGTGACAGAGTGGCTGTGCTTGCTGAAAAACACGTCCTCGCCGTCGGCACTATCCCTGAGCTTCGCGCGCTCGATCACCCGTGGGTGCAGGATTATTTCTCCGGTCCCCGTGGCCGTGCAGCCCTTGATGGTGTGCGGCCGGCTCAGTCGGGCCTGGCGGGCGTCGCCTGATGGAAACCCGCAGCAACTATGCGATCGTTGGCGCGGTTGTCATCGCGCTTGCCATCGCCATGTTCGGCGCGGTGCTCTGGTTGTCACGCTATTCCGGCGGTCCGGAAAAACAATATGACATTCTCTTCAACCAGGCAGTGAACGGGCTTGCGGTCGGCTCGCCGGTGGCCTTCAACGGCGTGCCCGTCGGCAAGATCGGCGAGATCCGGCTGATGCCTGACGCGCCCGAGCAGGTTCGTGTCCGCATCCGCATCGATGAGGAGGTGCCGATCCTGCAGGGCACCACAGCGATCATCGAGGGGGTCGGATTCACCGGTGTCAGCCAGATCGAACTCGAGGGCGCCATGGCAGGTGCGGCCCCGCTCACTGAACCGGGGCCTTACGGCGTCCCGGTCATTCCCGCCAAGACAGGTGGTCTCGGCGAGCTTCTGGCCAGCGCGCCGGAGCTTCTCAAGAACGTCAGCCTTGTTGCCAAGCGCCTCGCCGATGTTCTCGACGAGCAGAACAAGGACAGTCTGACCGCGATATTGGCGAATCTCCGTGATGTCACCGGCACGCTCGCAGACAATGGCCCGCAAATCACGGCAACGCTGGCAGAAGCACGCACAACACTCGCCGCAGCCAGCGGCGCCCTTGCGCAGGTCGAGGCCGTGGCGGGGAGCACCGACAGGTTCCTGCGCGAAGATGCCGGCCCGCTGGCAAAGGACCTTTCGACGACATTGCGCAGCGCCAGTGCCAGCCTCGACCGGATTGAGGCCCTGACCGCCGCCGCCACACCCGGCGTCGCGGAGCTTTCCGCCGAAACCATTCCCGAAGCCAGCCAGCTGATCCGCGAAGTCCGCGCGTTGACCGCTGAGCTTACCGTGCTTGCCCAGCGTCTTGAGGAAGACCCTGCCGGCGCCCTGTCGGGCGGCAAGCAATTGCCAAGCTACAAGCCGCAAAAGGCCCGCCAATGATTGCTGCTTCCCTTCATCCGCCTTGTGCCCGCCGTCTCATGCCCCTGCTGGTCGGCATTCTGATGCTGGGATCATGCGGCCCCATCGTTCAGATTGGCGCAAAGGGCCCGCCAGCCGAATCCCTTCTACTGATCGAAGCCGACGCGATTCCGGTTGAAACCGAAGGGGCTGGCCGGCTGAATGGCCCAACCATCGCCGTCGAACTTCCGCAGCTGCCCAGCATGTTGCAGACATTGCGTCTCGCCGTGCGCACCGACGCCAATGAAATCCAGTATCTGTCAGCCGCGAGCTGGGCAGAAACACCAAGCCGCCTCGTCCAGCGCCTGCTTTCCGATACATTGGCCGCGCGCGGCATGGCGGTCATCGACCGAAGCCAGGCCAGTGCCCGGCCCGACGCCGCGCTGTCTGGCACCCTGCGCGATTTCACCCTCGATGTGCGCGCCCCCGGCCGCAGCGTCGTGCGGGTTCGCTATGACGCCCAGCTCGCGCGTCCTGGCGAGCCACGACCACTCGCCATTCGCCGCTTCGAGGCCAGCGAGCCAGCCGCCAGCGAAGCCCCGGCCGATGTCGCCGCTGCCCTGTCCCGCGCGACCAACCGCCTTGCCGCCGACCTTGCAGATTGGGCAGGTGCGACCCTGCGCTGAGCACCTATCTTTCGACCGTCCCAAAGAAAGACTGAAGATGACCGATCCAATTTTCGTCCGTCCTGATGTGGAGAAGCTGCTCGCCATGCTTGCCGCCCAGCCCGGTCCGGCGTTGAACGAAGTCGAGCCGCCGGTCGCGCGCCAGATGTATGTTGAAATGTCCAAGCTGCTCGATCAGCCGCGCGGGGAACTTGCGGATGTCAGGGATCTGGCCATCGCGGGCCCCCATGGCCATGCTATCCCTGCCCGCCTCTACCGCCCCAATCTCCTCCTGCATCCAGCCCCGGTGTTGATGTATTTCCATGGCGGCGGCTGGGTGATCGGCAATCTCGATACGCATGACAGCGCCTGCGCAGAAATCGCCCGGCTTCTCGAAATCGATGTCGTTTCGGTGGATTACCGCCTGGCGCCGGAACACCGCTTCCCCGCCGCCGTTGAAGACTGCCTGGCCGCGACCGAGTGGCTGGCGCGCTCGCCCGGCGAAATCGACCATGCCGTGTCGGGCATCATTCTTGCCGGAGACAGTGCTGGGGGCAATCTCGCCGCGGTGGTCAGCCAGCAGCGCCATGGCAAGCTGCCGGTGCCGATCATTGCACAATGGCTCATCTATCCCGGCACGGACATGACCGCCAGCAGCGGGTCGATCGAGGCTTTTGGTGACGGTTATCTGCTCACCAAGGAGTCATTGGACTTCTTCATTGGCCATTACATCACCGAAGAGGCGCATTTCAGCCACCCCCAGGCCTCGCCGATGATGGCCGAAAGTCTCGACAACCAACCGCCGACGCTGGTCTTCACTTGTGGCCTCGACCCATTGCGCGATCAGGGGCGGGCCTATGCCGCGCGGCTGATCGAGGCCGGTGTTCGCACCATCTTTCGTGAAGCTGATGGCCAGATCCATGGCTCGCTCACCCTGCGCGCCGGCATTCCCAGCGCACAGGATGACCTCGCCAGCAATATCGATGCCCTCAAGGCGCTCATCGCCGAATGACCATCATCAAGCCAAGGCGGCATAAATCGGGACTTCCCTACCGGCCCGGCGTCGGTGTGTTGCTGCGCAATCCGGTCGGGCTCATCTTCGTCGGGCAGCGCCTCGATTCAAAACTTGAAGCCTGGCAGATGCCACAGGGCGGCATCGATGAGGGCGAAAGCCCCGAAGCGGCGGCGCTTCGCGAACTGGAAGAGGAAACCGGCGTCCCGGCTCATTTCGCCCGCATCGCCGGCGTCACACCGGACTGGCATTATTATGATCTGCCCGATGAGATGATCGGTACCATCTGGCGGGGCCGCTATTGCGGCCAGCGTCAGAAATGGTTCACCATGGATTTCCTCGGCGCCGACACTGACATCAACATCAACACCCCGCATCCCGAATTCAGGGCCTGGCGCTGGGAACAGCCCGCAAGACTGACTAGCCTCGCCGTGCCGTTCAAGCGCCAGATCTACGAAGACGTGATCCAGGCCCTGCTGGGCTCTGATCTGGCTAGATGAGCCCAGCAAGCGGGCTCGACGGATCAGCATAGCGCCGTCGGCCCATGCGCCCCGCCAGATAGGCCATGCGGCCGCTTTCCACCGCCAGCTTCATCGCCCGCGCCATCAGCACCGGATTTTTCGCCTCGGCAATGGCCGTGTTCATCAACACGCCCGCACAGCCAAGCTCCATCGCCACGGCCGCGTCGGACGCCGTGCCCACGCCGGCATCGACGAGCACCGGCACCTTTGCCCCCTCGATGATCATGCGCAGCGTCACCGGGTTCTGGATCCCAAGCCCGGATCCGATCAGCGAACCAAGCGGCATGATCGCGCACGCACCCAGATCTTCAAGCCGCCGCGCGGCAATCGGGTCATCGGCGCAATAGACCATCACATCAAAGCCGTCCTTGACGAGGATCTCGGTCGCCCTGAGCGTCTCTGCCATATCGGGATAGAGGGTCCGCGCTTCGCCGAGCACCTCAAGCTTCACCAGGTTCCAGCCGCCAGCCTCCCGCGCCAAGCGCAAGGTCCGCACTGCCTCATCGCCGGTGAAACAGCCCGCCGTGTTGGGCAGATAAGTGAAACGCTTGGGGTCGATGAAATCGGTGAGCATTGGCGCCTTGCGGTCGGTCACATTCACCCGCCGCACAGCCACCGTCACGATTTCGGCGCCCGATGCCTCGACGGCTGCCGCATTCTGGGCGAAATCCTTGTACTTTCCGGTGCCCACGATCAGCCGCGAGCGAAAGCGGCGACCAGCAACCTCCCAGCCCCCGTCGTCGAACGCGTCCTCCTCGCCGCCGCCGACGAAATGAACGATTTCCAAGCGGTCCCCATCCACCAGCACAGTCTCGGTGAACGCCGAGCGGGTGACAATTTCGAGGTTCCGCTCGACCGCCACCTTTGCGGCATCAAGGTCGAGAGTCCGCAACAACGCTGCAACAGTGCAGCCGCTTTCGATTTCGCGTGGTTCGCCATTGAGAAGGATCTGAGCCATGCCACCCAAATGCCCGGACCCATTGCAGCGGGCAAGCGGCAACGCTATCGCAGGGTGATGGATCTCGTATTTGTCTTGAACGGCCCCAACCTCAATCTGCTCGGCACGCGCGAGCCGGAGATCTATGGCGCCGACACGCTCGATGACATCGCCGGGCGTCTGGAAGATCAGGCCAGCACGCTCGGACTGACACTCGATATTCGTCAGTCAAACCACGAAGGCCATTTGGTCGACTGGCTGCACGAGGCCGCCTCGCGCGGCGCTCTGGCTGTCATTCTCAATGCTGGCGCCTATACGCACAGTTCGATTGCGCTGCACGATGCGATCAAGAGCATCACCGTGCCCGTCATCGAGGTTCATCTCTCAAATCCACATGCGCGCGAGCGATTTCGACACAAGAGCTGGATTGCGCCGGTGGCGCGCGGTGTCATCGCCGGCTTTGGCGCCGCATCCTATTGGCTGGCGCTGGACGCGGCTGCGCGCTTGCGGCAATAGCAACGGTCTTTGCCGTGCGGCGCGCGGCGCAATCATGGGGTGGTTATGGCCAAAGGCGACGAGAGCAAGACAAGCATGGATGTGGACAGCGCCCTTGTGCGCGAACTGGCCGAGCTTCTCGATACCGGCAATCTCACCGAAATTGAGGTCAAGGACGGTGAACGGTCGATCCGGGTGGCGCGGGTGATCTCGGCTGCCGCAACGGTCTCCTATGCGCCCGCACCGGCCGCCGCGACAGCGCCCGCCGCGACAACGGCAGCAGACGTCGTTGATGACTGGAAAGTGCATCCGGGGCTTGTGAAGTCGCCGATCGTGGGTACCGCCTATCTGACCCCTGAACCAGGTTCTGCGCCGTTCATCAGCGAAGGCGCCAAGGTCGAGGCGGGCGCGACGCTGCTGATCATCGAGGCCATGAAGGTGATGAATCCGATCACCGCGCCCAAGGGTGGCACGGTCAAGCGTATCCTCGTGCAGTCCGAACAGCCGATAGAATATGACCAGCCTCTGGTGGTGATCGAGTAAATGTTCAAGAAGGTCTTGATCGCCAATCGGGGCGAGATCGCACTTCGGGTCCACCGCGCGTGCCGGGAAATGGGCATCAGCACGGTCGCAGTGCACAGCACGGCCGATGCCGATGCCATGCATGTCCGGTTAGCGGATCAGGCCATCTGCATCGGGCCGCCCTCGGCAACCGACAGCTATCTTAACATCCCGGCGATCATCTCGGCCGCCGAGCTGGCACAGGCAGATGCAATCCACCCCGGCTACGGCTTCCTGTCCGAGAATGCGAAATTCGCCGAGATCGTCGAAGAGCATAACATCGTCTGGATCGGGCCAGACCCCGAACATATCCGCAAGATGGGCGACAAGGTCGAGGCCAAGCGAACGGCCGCGGCGCTCGGCCTGCCGCTGGTTCCCGGTTCGGATGGGCCGCTTGTGTCCACCGAGCAGGCGCTCGAGGTAGCAGAGGCGATCGGATATCCCGTGCTGGTCAAGGCCGCTTCGGGCGGCGGAGGCCGTGGCATGAAGGTGATCCCCGATGCCGCGTCATTGCCGGGCCTGGTGTCGCAGGCCAAGCAGGAGGCCAAGGCGGCCTTCGGCGACGACACCGTCTATCTGGAGAAATATCTTTCCGAGCCGCGCCATATCGAATTCCAGATCTTTGGCGATGGCAAGGGCGGCGCCGTGCACATGGGCGAGCGCGACTGCTCGCTCCAACGGCGGCACCAGAAAGTGCTTGAAGAGGCCCCGTCGCCCGCGCTCAGCGCCGAAGAGCGGGCGCGAATGGGCGAAGTCGTTCGGCAGGCCATCGCCAAGCTGAAATATCGCGGCGCTGGCACGATCGAGTTTCTCTACGAAAATGGAGAGTTCTTCTTCATCGAGATGAACACACGGCTTCAGGTCGAGCATCCGGTGACCGAAGCGATCACTGGTATCGACCTGGTTCGCGAACAAATCAGAGTGGCAGCCGGCATGCCGCTGTCGATCACGCAGGACGACATTCGCTTCGAGGGTCATGCCATCGAATGCCGCATCAACGCCGAAGACCCGGTGACCTTCGCGCCGTCACCCGGCACGGTGACCGACTTTCATCAGCCAGGCGGGCTGCATGTTCGCGTCGATTCCGCTCTTTATGACAATTACCGGATTCCGCCCTATTACGATTCGCTGATCGCCAAGCTGATCGTCTACGGCGCCAATCGGACCGACGCCCTGATGCGCCTGCACCGCGCGCTCGAGGAATTCGTCATCCATGGCCCGAAGACGACGATCCCGCTTCATCAGGCGCTGATCGAAGACCCCGAGTTCATCAAGGGAGAGTATTCGATCAAGTGGCTCGAACGCTGGCTTGCCTCGCGCGCCGCGAGCTGAGCCGCCGCGCGGGCCCCTAGCATGAGCCGCCCGGTCACGCGCAGCCTCGACCCGGAAATGTTGCTGCGCGCCTATGCGAACGGCCTTTTCCCCATGGCCGAAAGCGCCGACAGTCCGGATATCTTCTGGGTTGAGCCGCGGCGGCGCGGGGTTCTTCCTCTCGAGGAATTCCATGCCCCGCGCAGCCTGATGCGCACGCTGCGGCGCGAGCGGTTTCAGGTCAGTCACGATCGCGATTTTGCGCGCGTACTCAGCGAATGCGCGGCCCCCGCACCAGACCGTGACCAGACCTGGATCAACAATGTGATCCTGGATGCCTATAAGCAGCTTCACCTGATGGGCCATGCCCATAGCATCGAAGTCTGGACAGACGACGGCCAGCTGGCGGGCGGGCTCTATGGCGTCAGGCTCGGCGCAGCATTCTTCGGCGAATCCATGTTCACCCGAGTCACTGATGGTTCAAAGGTGGCGCTGGCAGCGCTCGTGGTGCGGTTGCGGTTTGGCGGCTTCCGCTTGCTCGACACCCAGTTTCTGACCGAGCATCTGGCACGCTTTGGCACGCGCGAGATCGACCGCAAGACCTACCGGACATGGCTAGCTGAAGCGCTGGCCGTGACCGGCGACTTTTCCGCGCTTGATTCCTATGAAGGCGCCGCTTCAGGCGCCGGGGCTGGCGTTGGAGACGGTGTTGGCGTTGGCACATTTTCAGGCCAGCGCATCGCGCAACTCTTGACCCAGACATCATAGCGTGGGTGTTCAAGCGGATTGAGCGACGGGCTTTCGGCAAACATCCAGCCCGAAAAAATCCGGCCCGCCCCGCCACGATCAACGCCGTCAGCGGCAGCCTCATCAATCTGCAGGAAGGCGCCGGTCAACCGCTCTTCCCAGGGAGGGGTTGTCTCGCAGGTCTTCACCTTGATGCTCAACCGATCGAAGGTGAACAACTGACCGGGATTGCCACGGAAGACTTCGGTGCGCCCGCTCCGCTTGTCGATTGCCGCGATCTCGACGACGCGCGCCGCATTGGGGGTCACGCCTTCGGGCCCAGCAGGCTGCGCAGAAAGTGGAGCCGCAGCCGCCAGCAGCAGCGCGGCGAAACGGTCAATTCGGGGCACTGTCACCGCCGCTGCGGTTCACCACCGAGCCGATCAACCCCATCAGGTCAGCAGCGCCTGAGGTCTCGAGGATCTCTTCGCCCGGCTTCAGCATCACGTCTTCGGCCCCGGGCGAAAGCGACACGAAATTGCCACCGAGCAAGCCTTCGCTGGTAATCGCGGCGCTGCTGTCGATGGGCAAGGAAAGGCCGGGCTGCACGGAAATTTCGAGAATCGCCTGATAGCTGGCGGGATCAAGCCGCTGCCCGACCACCCGGCCAACCTTGATACCGGCCAGCTTGACATCGGCACCGGGAGAGATGCCGGCGACACTCGGAAAACGCGCGGTGAGGACATAGCCATCGCCGCCGCGCCCGGCCTGTGTACGCTCCCACGCGAAGTTGACGAAGAAGGCCGCAACCAGAACGACAATCAGGCCAACCAGCGCCTCGACAACGTTCTCCTTGAGAAGCGCGCGCATCGCTCAGAGACCGCTGTCAGTGTCATCAGGCGACCAAGCGCGATAGTCGCCCGTGGCCGAGGCCCGCTTGCCGCCAGCCTCCAGCGCACCGCTCGGCCTATAGGCGGCCGGCGTACCCGTGGCATTGGGAACCCATTCCCGCTCCCAGACGCGAGGGCTGAGCGGGGCTTCGCTGGGCGGCAGTGCCACCGTCTTGTGCATCCAGAGATGCCATTCCGGCGGAATGCGCGTGGCCTCTGGCGCGCCGTTGAAAATCACCCAGCGACGCTCCTGCGCGCTGCCCGCCGTGCCCGAGCGATAGTAGATGTTCCCTTCATGGTCGCGGCCGACTTCCTGCCCATGGCGACGAGTGAAAAGTCGGGTGCCAAGGCCGGGGCCGTTCCACCAAGTAAACAGGTTTGCGAGAAATCCCATGGCTTCCTCAAACCGCAACTGCGGGGGAAAGGCAAGCATTGTGCGCAAGCCTATGCCGGCTAATCCGGAATTCTGACCAGATCGCCCTTGGCGAGGCCAATGCGGGCGGCCTCGCCCAGATTGAGTTCAACAACATGGGCGGCAACCCCTCGGGCGGGGATGAAATCCTCGGAAAACGGCTTGCCCTGACCAATGCTGATCACCCGCCCAGATTTGTCGATGAAAATGAGATCAAGCGGCAACGGTGTGTTGCGCATCCAGAAGGACGTGTCGCGCGGCGGCTTGAACGGAAAGATCATGCCGACCGTTTTGGGCATGAACTCACGGAACATCAGGCCACACGCTTGCTCCTCCGCCGTCGCGGCGATCTCTACCATATAGTCATGATTGCCGCTGCGGGTGACGAAGGTGACGCGCTGTCGCTCCAGCCCGATGTTTGGACAAGCGGCAAAAGCGGGCCCAGCGGCCAGCAACAGTGCGACAATAGCTGCCAAGATGCCAGCCATCCGCCCGGCGACGGGTTCAACTCTCGCCGACGTCCCCATGGTCGAGCGCGACAGCGAGCGGTCCCTTGTGACCAGCGGCAATACGGGCGCGCAGGCACTGGTCAGGCATGAGCTCGGGCAAACCGGCGCGACGGACGGTCTCCATGTGAACGAAAACATCTTCCTCACCGCCGGGACGCACGACAAAGCCATAACCCTTCAATCTGTTGAACCACTTTACGACCACGGGTTCAAAATCACCAGCGTCCGCAAGCATGGCGTCGGGATCCACCCGGTCAGCGGCGCGAATAGCGGCGGTTTCAGGGTCGGGCCCGATCGCCGTGCTCAGATCAAGCGAGAGAATACGGCGGGCCTGGCGACCACGCTCGCGGGCGATCGTCGTGCAAGCCAGCCGGGCGCCTTCGGGCAGCGTACGCCGGCCATATTCGCGCACCACGGTGAAATGGATGAGGATATCCCCTTCCTGATCAGGACCATCGGGAATCAGAAAGCCATAGCCCCTCACGGGATCGAACCATTTGACCGCGCCATGGACAATGACGTCCTCGGTCGTTGTGTCCTGTTCAAGCTGCTCCACTGGACCCCCAACACATTACTGACGCAGTCTCCCGAACCGCGACATATTGTCCAGTATAATATGCGGCGCGACACTACGCAAACGCTGTCTGACCGCCGGGCGGTCATACTTTCGTGGGCAACAGTAGCGTGAGCAGGGTGTGGGCGCTAGGATGATGGGCAGCCGAAAGGCGACAGGACAGGACAAGGCAAAATGAATCTTTCAGGATCTGTGACCATCGCGGCGCCACGCAACGCAGTTTGGCGGGCGCTCAACGACCCTGATGTGTTGTCACGCTGCATCGAAGGGGTGCAAAGCCTGACCCGGACCAGCGACGCCGACGGCGAGCGTCTGGAAGGAAAGATGAACGCCAAAGTCGGCCCGGTGCGGGCGACCTTCACTGGCTTTGTCCGGCTGACCAATGTTGTGGAGGGTGAAAGCTATACACTGGTTGGCGAAGGCAAGGGCGGGGTTGCCGGCTTTGCCAAGGGTGAAGCCGATGTCGCGCTCGCCGATGAGGCCGGCGGTACGGCGCTCAGCTACACCGTGCGATCGTCCGTCGGCGGCAAGCTCGCACAGCTCGGCGGGCGGCTGATCGAAGGCACCGCCAAGGCATATGCTGAAAGCTTCTTCAACAGTCTGAAGGCCGAGCTCGAGGTGCCAGCGGGTGATGCACCAGTGATCGAAGACTCAGCACCGCAGCCGGCAGAGCCGGAACCGGCGACATCAAAGCCGTCCGGGCTTTCTCCGGTCATCTGGGCGAGCTTGCTGATCATCGGCGTGCTGGGATTTCTGGCCTGGCAATGGTCGTAAGCGGGCTTGATCCGTGAACGACGAGGACCTCGCCACACTGACCACCGCGCAGGACTGGCTGGCGGCAGGTCACAAGGTCGCCGTGGCAACGGTGGCAAGCGCCTGGGGCTCGGCCCCGCGCCGGGCCGGAAGCCATCTCGCCATCCGCGACGACGGCCTGTTCATGGGGTCAGTCAGCGGCGGCTGCGTCGAGGGCGAAGTCATCGTCGAAGCACAGGCCTTGTTGGCAGCCGACAGCGGCTCGACACTGCTGGAATATGGCGTGGCCGATGAGACAGCTTGGCGGGTCGGGCTGGCCTGTGGCGGGCGCATTTCGATCCTGGTTCAGCGCCTCGCGGAAGATGGCTATCCTGTCTCCATCGTCGACGCGCTGACAACGGCTGCAATCGATGGGCGCAGCCTCATCGTCCTGACCGATATGGCGACCGGACGCAGCTGGCTTGGCGATACCGCCAGCGCCCCCGAGGGTGTCATGGTGCGTGGCTGGGCGCCGCCGCGGCGGCTTGCGATTGTGGGGGCTGTCCATATCGCGCAAGCTCTGGTGCCACTGGCGCAAGGGCTCGGCGTCGCGCCCACGATCATCGACCCACGCACGATGTTTGCCGCTGAGGCGCGCTTTGCCGGCCTGCCCATCGACCGCCGCTGGCCCGACGAAGCGCTTGCAGAATGGAAGCCCAATGCCGCAAGCGCCGTGGTGGCGCTGACCCATGACCCGAAGCTCGATGATGTAGCGCTGGCAGCAGCGCTTTCGAGCGAGGCATTTTATGTTGCAGCGCTAGGCAGCCGGAAGAACCATGCCAGGCGTCTGGAACGACTGGCCGCCATGGGGGTAGCCGAACAGGCGCTGGCGCGCGTTCACGGCCCCGCCGGGCTGAACATCGGCGCGGTCGGGCCGGCCGAGATCGCACTGAGCATTGCAGCGCAGATGACGGCCGTGTGGCGACAATCGGCACAGGGTGCACAGGTGGCATGATCTTCGGCACGGTCGCGGTCGCGGACGCCGTGGGGGCCTTGCTGGCGCATGGACAGATGGTTGGCGATGTTCGCTGGGCCAAAGGTCGCCTGTTGAGTGCGGCCGACGTGGCGGCGGCCGGCGAGGCAGGGCTGGAACGATTGAGCGTGGCACGGCTTGAAGCCAGCGATGTTCCGGAAGACACGGCTGCCTCAAGACTGGGTGCCGCGCTGCTCGGGTCCGGTGTCCGCGCGCTCGACGCCAAGCATGGCCGGTGCAACCTGGCAGCGGAAGCCGATGGGCTGCTCATCTTTGATCCGGCCATGATCAACGCCGTCAATGGCGTGGATGAGGCGCTTACCCTGGGAACACTGCCGGCTATGTCCCGTGTTCAGGCGGGCGAGATCGTCGCGACCGTAAAAGTCATCCGCTACGGCGTGGCGGAGGCCGCTCTCAACACGGCCTCTGGCATGGCGGCCGCGCTGCGTGTGCTGCCCTTCCGCCCGTTTGAAGCCGCGTTGCTAACGACGCGGCTGGCCGGCATGACGGACAAGGCGGTTGCAAAAGCGGCGCAGGTCACGCGGGCGCGGATCGAGGCGCTGGGCGGCACCATGCGCGTGAGCGCCGAGTTGGCGCACGATGTGCACGCACTCGCAGCCGCGCTGGCAACAGCGGGCGGCGACATGATCCTGATCGCCGGCGCATCGGCGACAGTAGACCGCGGGGATGTCGTGCCAGCCGCCATCGTCGCGGCCGGTGGCGAGGTGGAGCGGCTGGGCATGCCAGTCGACCCGGGAATCTTCTGGTCCTCGGACGAATTGGTGGCCGCCCGGTCATCGGCCTGCCCGGCTGCGCACGTTCGCCCAAGCGCAATGGGCTTGATATCGTTCTCGAGCGACTGGCTGCAGGCCTCTCGGTCACCAGCGCCGACATCGCCGCCATGGGCGTAGGCGGGCTGCTCCCCGATGCCGAGCGGCCGGACCCGCAGCCGCGCCAGCTATGAACTGCGGCGCCCTGCTTCTGGCCGCCGGGCGCTCGACCCGGATGGGCGCGCACAAGCTGTTGGAACACTGGCAAGGCAAGCCGCTGGTCGTTCATGCGGCCGACGCGCTGCTCAATGCGGGCCTGCCGCTTTTGGTCGTGCTGGGTCATGAGGCCAGCGCCGTGCGCAGCGTGCTGGCGCGGCGCGACGTGTCCTTCGTCCAAGCCGCGGATTATGCAAAGGGCCTGGCGCACAGCCTTCGCGCCGGGCTGGCGGCAGTGCCGGATGATTGGGATGCCGTTCTGGTGGCTCTGGGTGACATGCCCCGAATTGAGCCGGAACTACTGGCCCGGCTGGCGGCGGCAGACGGTGTGGCTGTGCCGATCTTCGACGGGCGGCGAGGAAACCCCGTGCGCTGGCCACGCGCGCATTTTCCCGCTTTGATGGCACTGGAGGGCGATCAAGGGGCGCGGCGCCTGCTAGCCGGGCAGAAGGTGACCGAGGTCATCGCCCCGAGCGATGCAGTGCTGACCGACATCGACACGCCGGAGGCACTTGCCGCGCTTCGCCGCCACACATGAAAAGGCCCGGCGGTTTTCACCACCGGGCCGATTTTCAGTCTGTTGCAGCGCTTAGCGGCGGTCGCCCATGAAGCGCAGCAGATAGAGAAAGAGGTTGATGAAGTCGAGGTAGAGGGTCAGCGCGCCCATCACCACGGCCTTGCCGGCAAAATCGGTACCGGCAACCTCGAAGTAGAAGTTCTTGATCTTCTGCGTGTCATAGACGGTGAGGCCCGCAAAGATGAACACGCCGATGATCGAAATGCCCAGATTGAGCGCGCTCGACTGGAAGAAGATGTTGCCGATCGAGGCAACAATCAGGCCGACCAGACCCATGAGCAGGAATTTGCCCATGCCCGAAAGGTCCTTCTTCGTCGTGTAGCCATAAAGGCTGAGCGCGGCGAAACCCGCCGATGTTGCGAAGAAGGTCTGCGCGATCGAGCCGCCCGTGTAGACAAGGAAAATCGTCGACAACGACACGCCCATCAGTGCCGCATAGGCCCAGAAAATGCCCTTGGCCGCCCCTTCCGACAGCTTGTTGATGCCGAAGCTGAGCCACAGCACCAAGCCGAGCGGGGCGAACATGACGACATATTTCAGGATGCCAGGCGCCATGAAGATCTGCGCGGCCAGCGAACTGTCACCGCCACGCGCGAACAGCATGGCAACAATGCCCGTGAGCAGCACGCCCGAAGCCATGTAATTGTAAACGGACAGCATGTGCGCACGCAGGCCGGCGTCGAAACCGGCATCGGCTGACGCGCCCGAGCGAACCGTGCCGATCCGTGGATCAAGCGGGTTAGCCATAAAAATCTCCCTCAAGCTGGCGGGACTGCCAGCGTTCGACGTCGAATATCGTGCAGATGAGCGCGATTTTCAATGGGCAGCGGCGTCACAGCCCGCGCAAAACGCGGTTTGGCCGAGCCGAAAGTGCGCGCCATGAGCCGGCAAGGCCGAGCAGCACGGTAACCAGCGCACCGAGCCCGACGGTGGCAAACACTGGCCACCAGCGCGGCTGCCATTCAAGGCTGAACACCTGCGTGATTACGAACCAGCCAGCCCCTGACCCGAGCACTAACGCGAGCCCGGATACGATCAGCGCGAGCAGAAGATATTCGGCCAGCGTTGCCGCTGCCACCTGTCCCCGCGTGGCCCCCAGCAGCTTCAGCAGGACGCTGTCATAGGTGCGGGCGCTGGCACCCGAGGCCAGCGCGCCGATGAGCACGGCAATGCCGGCTGCAATGGTGACAGAGGCGGCCGCACGAATCGCGGCCGACAACTGGCCAAGCAGCACGCCGACCTGATCGATGACATCCTTGACGCGGATGATTGACGCCGTGGGAAACGCCCGTCCGACTTCACGCTGGATGACATCCTCACGGTCGCTGTCGACAGCGACGGTGGCCATCCAACCATGCGGCGCGGCTTCCAATGTGCCCGGCGCGAACAGGATCGCGAAGTTGAAGCCCAGCGACTGCCAGTCGATCTTGCGGGTGCTGGCGATTTTCGCCTCGATCTCGACCCCGAGCACCGAAACGCTGATCGTATCGCCGATATCGAGGTTCAGCGCTGCGGCGGCCTCCTCATCAAGACTAATAAGCGGCGGCCCGGCATAGTCTTCTGGCCACCATTCTCCGCGCACCAGCTCATTGTTCGCTGGAAAGGCCGCCGCATAGCTCAGCCCGCGGTCGCCGCGCAGCAGCCAGGCTTCGTCAGGCGCCTCAACCTCATCGGCCGGCACGCCATTCACAGCCGTCACTGGACCACGCATCGAGGGCACGGTGGTAATCTCGGCGCCCGGGGACAGCTCATCGACCTTGGCCTTGAACGCATCGATATCCTCCCGCGGCACATCGATGACGAAGAAACTGGGCGCACGCGCCGGAATGGTGCTGTCGATCTGGTTCGAAAAGCTGCTTTCGATACTGGCGAGCGTGGCAAACAGCGTAAGGCCGAGGCCAAGCGCCATCACCAGTTGGCGGGTCGGCGCGCCTGGCCTGTGGAGATTGCCAAGCGCAAGGCGCGCCAGCATGTGGCGCGGGCGCGGCGCGGCCGCGGCGAGTGCGCGCACCGCCACGGCCAGCGCCCAGAGCAGCACCACAAGCGCCACCGCCGCCGCCATGAATGCGAGCACGAACGGTGTCTCGCCAGCACGCAATAGCGTGATCGCGACAATGGCTATCCCGCAGGCAGCGACAATCGCGATGGTGCCCCGCCCAGGGCGCGCCTTGCGCTCGGTGAGTGTGCGGTAGAGTTGCGCGGCGGGCATGTCGGCAGCTTCGGCCAGCGGCCAGAGTGCAAACATCAGCGCGATCAGCAGGCCATAGGCAGCAGCGGCTGCGAGTGCCCCCCATTGCGGAGTCAGCGAGGGCGGCACCGGCAGGCTGTCGGCGGCAAACCGCGCGACAGCAAAAGGCGTCAGCGCGCCCAGCGCCAGGCCGACCAGCACGGCCCCGGTCGCGACAAGCCCGACTTGCCACAGGTAGACATTGCGAATGAGTTGGCTGTCCGCACCGAGGGTCTTGAGGGTTGCGATGGTACGCGTGCGCGCCGCGAGATAGGCGCTGACACCGCCCGCGACGCCAACCCCGGAGACGACCAGCGATGTGAGGCCGACGAGCAGCAGGAACTGGCCCAGATTGTTGACAAACCGCTGGGTGCTCGGCGCGCCATTGCTGCTGTCGCGCCAGCGGACATCGGAATCCTCCAGCGCCGCTTCAAGCCCGGCGCGGGCTTCGGCCAGCAGGCCATCATAGGTGGCAGCCTCAAGGCCATCAGCGGCAGGCAGGCGGATTTGGGTCTGGCTGCTATATTGGCTACCCAGCCCGATCAGGCCCGTCGCTTCCAGATCATCCAGCGACATCAGCAAATTCGGCCCGAAACCAAAGCCGGCCCCGGCCTGATCCGGCTCTTCCAGGATGATGCTGGCGACCTTGAGGGTCAGGCTGCCTATCATAATCTCCTGTCCCGGTGTGAGATCGAGCCGGGCGGCGAGCGCAGGCGACAGCGAAACCGTGCCCGGGGTGATCGGCACGTCCGGATCGGCAACAAAGGCCCCATAAAGCGGCCAGTTGCCATCGACCGCCTTGACCTCGGAATAGGCGCGCTCGCCCGTCAGAGGATTGGCGGCCATGCCGCGCAACTTGACGACGTCGGAGGTCGTGCCAGCGGCCTCAAGAACGGCCCGCTCCTCGGGCGTCAGGAAACGGCCCGAGAACCGTGCTTCGATGTCGCCACCGAGCAGCAACTGGCCACGCTCCGAAAGGCCGCTGGTGATCGCTGAAGACAGGCTGCCGACACCAGCAAGCGCGGCCACGCCCAGAATCAGGCAAACGGCCAGCAGGCGCAGCCCCTGAAGGCCGCCGCGAAGCTCACGAAGCGCCAGAGAGAGAGCGAGGTTCAAGCGGGAAAGACTTCGGCAAGAAGCGACGACGCGGCCGCCCAGCTACGCGCATCGGCAGCGGCACTATAGGCCTTGCCATCCTGCGGTGCATTGGCGCCGGGGTTGGTGAAGCTGTGATAAGTGTGGCCATAGGCATGGACCTGCCAATCGGCCCCGGCTTCGGTCATCTCCCGGGCCAGCGCATGATGCGCATCGGGCGGCGTCATCGGGTCCTCCCAGCCATGCAGGGCAAGCACCTTGGCGATGATGCGGGCCTGCGGGCCAATGGCGGGCGGGCTGTAGATGCCGTGAAAGCTGATCGCGGCCTTGACGCGCGGGTCCGCGGCGCGGGCGAGATCGAGCGCACACAGGCCACCGAAGCAATAGCCCATGATAGCGATGTTGGCCCCATCAACAGCCGCATCAGCAACCGCTGCATCGACAGCGGCGAGCAGTCGGCGCCGCAGCGCGGCGCGGTCGGCGAGCCAGGGCTGCATCAGCGGTGTATTGTCGGCGGTCTCACTGCCGCGCTGGCCTTCGCCGTACACATCGATGGCGATGCCGACATAGCCGAGTGCGGCAAGTAGATCGGCAACATCATTGTCGAAACTGGTCTGCCCAACCCAGTTATGGGCGACAAGAACGGCGGGGCGAGGGCCGGCAGCGGCCGGGCGGGCGATATGCCCGGCACAGGTCGCGGGGCCATCGGTGTAGCGAAAGACGGTCATCGGAAACTCCGGTTTTCATGCGGGTTGTAGGGCGGTGCGGCTGTCGCTGACGATCTGGCCATCGCGCATCTCGATAATGCGGTCGCAGCGCGCTGCAAGATCTGCGTCATGGGTGATCAGGATCAGCGTGGCCCCCGTCTCGCGCAGACGTTCGAACAGCATCTCGACAATCGTCTGGCCGGTGGCGGCATCGAGATTGCCAGTTGGCTCATCGGCAAAGATGAGTGCCGGGCGCGCCGCCAGAGCGCGGGCGATGCCAACGCGCTGCTGCTCGCCGCCGGACAGTTGCGAGGGATAATGGGTGAGCCGGTGCGCCAGGCCGACGGCTTCAAGTTCAGCATTGGCGCGCGCCTCGTGACCATCAATGCCGGCGAGTTCAAGCGGCACAGCCACATTCTCCCTCGCCGTCATCGTCGGGATAAGGTGAAAGGCTTGCAGAACAATGCCGATGCGGCCGCGGCGTGCCCGGGCAAGACCATCTTCATCGAGCGCGGAAAAATCTGCCCCGGCCACCATCACCTTGCCACTGTCGGCCCGCTCGAGCCCGGCAAGAACAGCCATCAGCGAGGACTTGCCCGACCCCGACGGACCAAGGATGGCCAGCCGCTCCCCGGCCATGACCTGCAGGCTGACGCGGCGCAGCACATCGACGCGTGCCGGGCCGTCACCGAAGCTGAGGGTTACATTTTCGGCATCGATGACGATATTGGCTGACATTCAGGCCTTTCGGGCGGAGAGATTTATGCGTGGCTCAGATTCTCTATATGGCATGTCCTCATGGTTTTACCAGTTCGTCGGTGGCCTGCTGCTGATGCTGCTGCCGATCGCCGCACAGGCAGCCACGCCAAAGACCATATTGGCCTATGGCGACAGCCTGACAGCGGGCTATCAGCTGAAGCCCGGCGAAGGCTTTGCGCCCCAGCTCGAGGCGGCCCTCAGGGCGCGCGGGCATGACGTCAAGGTGGTGATGGGCGGTGTCTCGGGAGACACCACGGCGCAAGGCCGGGCAAGGATCGGCTGGACACTCGGCGCGATGAAATCGCCGCCGGATCTGGTCGTTCTCGAGCTCGGCGCCAATGACATGCTGCGCGGCCAATCGCCAGCAACGGCCAGAGCCAATCTCGATGCGATGATCGCCGACTTCAAGGCGCGTGGCAGCCGCGTCGTCCTCGCGGGCATGCTGGCGCAGCCCAATCTGGGCGCAGCCTATGTCAAGGAATTCAACGCCATCTATCCGAGCCTCGCCAAGAAGCATCAAGTCGCGCTCTATCCCTTTTTCATGGACGGCGTGGCGACGGTGAAGGGCCTCCAGCTCGACGACGGCCTGCACCCGACTGCGGAGGGCGTGAAAGTGATCGTCAGGCGCATCCTGCCGCTGGTCGAAAAAGAATTGGCCAAGTCCGGCTGATTCTGAAGGAGTGTCAAATCGTTCCACGCTCGATTGAAAGCGGACGCCAATTGCAATAGCGCCAATTAACTTGATGTTAGTGAGGCGTTACGATGTGTGGAAAATTGATTGGATTGGCGATGGTGCTGGCCTCGCCGGCGGCCGCAGTCACGCACTTCTCGGTCAGCCTCGAAACTGAACAGCCGGGCATCCAGACTTCGACCTCGGGTTTTACAGCCGTTGGCGTCGAAAACTTCGAAAGCTACGGCGCTGGTGCTGGTCAGACGATCATCAGTGATTTCGGCGAGACCGCCGTGTTCAGCGGGACCTACAGCAATGTCGGCGTCGGCAATGCCAACCGCTTTGGCGGAGCCGAAGGCGCAGGAAAATTCGCGAATGCCGGTTCGAACGTGAGCTATACGCTCGACCTTTCGACCACGCTGCCGCAAGGCGTCAACTATTTCGGTTTCTGGTTATCAGCGCTCGATGCGAACAACAACCTCGCCTTCTTTCAGGGGGGCCAGCAGCTTTTCACCTTCAATGCCGCCGATGTGCGGACCTTCGTGAACGGTCTACCCAACAGGACTGACTATTTCGGGAACCCCAACCCGGCCTTCACTGGCCAGAACACCAACGAACCCTATGTGTTTCTCAACTTTTATGCGCGCGGCAACACGCGGTTTGACCGGATTGTGTTCTCGCAGGGCCCGTCGGGCGGCTATGAAAGCGACAACCACACGGTCGGTCGCTGGTCGAGGATCAGCGGCACCGTGATCGCGGGCAACAATGTCGTGCCGGAACCGGCAAGCTGGGCGATGCTGATTGCCGGTTTCGGGCTGGTCGGGATGGCGGCCCGGCGAAGGCGCGCCATCGCCCTCGCCTGAAGCGCCCGCGCAGACGCAAAAGAAAAGGGGCCGGTGCATCACTGCACCGGCCCTCTTTCTTTGCGCCACTGCGCGCCGTTTCAGGCGGCCTTGTAGCCCAGCACCGGCTTGCGCGCGGCGGCCGTTTCGTCCAGCCGGCGGCGCGGCGCGAGATGGGGACTGGTCCGGAAGTCGGCCGGGGAGGCAAGCATGCGCAAGGCGATCGAGCGCATCGCACCGATGAGCTGGTCGAGATTGGCCTTGCTCTCGGTTTCGGTCGGCTCAACGAGCATGGCACCATGGACGACAAGCGGGAAATACACCGTCATCGGGTGGAAGCCCTCGTCGATCATCGCCTTGGCCAGATCCAGCGTGGTCAGCCCGGTCTCGTGCAGGAAGTCATCGGAGAACAGCGCTTCGTGCATGCACGGCCCAGTATCGGCATAGGGCGCAGTGTAGATGTCCTTCAGGCTGGCGAGAATGTAATTGGCGTTGAGCACCGCATCCTCGGCAACCTGGCGCAGGCCGTCAGCCCCATGGCTCATCATGTAGGACAGCGCGCGAACGAACATGCCCATCTGGCCATGGAAGGCGACCATGCGGCCGAAGCTCTGATGATGGTCAGCACTTTCGCGGGCCTGCTCTTCCTCGACCAGCTCATAGCCGTCCTTGCCTTTGCGGACGAAGGGCAGCGGCGCAAAGGGAGCGAGCGCGTCTGAAAAGACCACCGGACCCGAGCCGGGACCACCGCCGCCATGCGGCGTGCTGAAGGTCTTGTGCAGGTTGATGTGCATCGCGTCGATGCCGAGATCGCCCGGGCGCACGCGGCCGACGATGGCGTTGAAATTGGCCCCGTCGCAATAGACAAACCCGCCCGCCGCATGCACTGCTTCGCAAATATCGGCCAGATCCGGCTCGAACAGCCCGCAAGTGTTGGGGTTGGTGATCATCACCGCAGCGACATCAGGCCCGAGGCGAGCCTTCAGCGCGGCGGTATCGACCCGGCCACGCGCATTGGCCGGGATATTCTCCACCTCATAGCCGCAGAAGGCGGCCGTCGCCGGATTGGTACCATGTGCCGATTCCGGAACAAGCACGACCCGGCGCGCATCGCCCCGGGCTTCCAGCGCGGCGCGGATTGCCAGCATGCCGCACAGCTCGCCGTGCGCTCCGGCCTTGGGGCTCATCGCCACGGCGGGCATGTTGGTCAGCGTCAAGAGCCAGTGCGCCAGCGTGTCGATCAGCTGCAGCGCCCCTTGCACGGTGGATTGCGGCTGCAGCGGGTGAATGTCGGCAAAGCCTGGCAGGCGCGCCATCTTCTCGTTCAACCGCGGGTTGTGCTTCATGGTGCACGAGCCGAGGGGGAAGATGCCGAGGTCGATGGCATAGTTCTGTCTGCTCAGCCGGGTGAAGTGGCGCACCGTCTCGGGCTCGGAGAGGCCGGGGATGTCCATCGGCGCCGTGCGAGCGAGGCTGCCCAGCCGGCTCGGCACATCGGGCACGGGCTGCAGGTCAACGCCGCAACCCTCAGGCGTGCCGATTTCGAAGATCAGCGGCTCTTCGAGCATCAGCCCGCGGTTGCCGGTGAAGGTCACGCCGCCGGGGAGCTCGGGAAGCGGCTCGCCGGACAGGCGGGTGACGCGGCCAATATTGTTCATGCTCATGCCAGCACCTCATCGAGAGCGTCTTCAAACGCGTTGAAATCTTCATCCGTCGCGGTTTCGGTCACCGCCACGACCAGGCCATTGTGGAGCCCCGGCGCGTCCGGGAAGAGGCGGCCGAGCGACACGCCGCCGAGCACGCCCTTGTCAGCCAGCGCGCGGATGACCGGGCGGGCTTCCTTGGGAAGCTTGAGCGTGAACTCGTTGAAGAAGCTGGTCGTCGCCAGCTCGACGCCCGGGATCTGCGCAAGGCGGTCAGCCAATTGGACAGCGCGCGCGTGATTGAGCGCCGCCAGTTGACGCAGGCCCTTCTCACCCAGCAGGGTCATGTGGGCGGTGAAGGCCAGCGCACACAGGCCGGAGTTGGTGCAGATGTTGCTGGTGGCCTTTTCGCGGCGGATATGCTGCTCGCGCGTGGAAAGCGTCAGCACGAACCCGCGCTTGCCATCGGCATCGACCGTCTCCCCGCAAAGCCGGCCGGGCATCTGGCGAACATGCTTTTCGCGGCAGGCAAACAGACCCAGATAAGGCCCGCCGAAATTGAGGCCATTGCCGATCGACTGGCCCTCACCCACCACGATATCGGCGCCCATTTCGCCGGGCGACTTTATCGCACCCAGCGAAATGACCTCGGTAACCACCACGATCAGCAGTGCGCCCTTGGCGTGAGCGGCCTCGGCAAGCGGGGTCAGGTCAGCGACATGGCCGAAAATATTGGGGTTCTGCACGACGACGCAGCTGGTCTGGTCATCGATGGCAGCAGCAAGTGCCGCGAGGTCATCACCCGGCGCGCCGGGCGTAAGATCGGGCGTATGCGTGACGATCTCGTCATCGGTGAAGCGGGTGAGCGTGTTCACCACGCCGACATAGTGCGGATGGACACCGCCTGAGATGACCGCCTTCTTGCGGCGGGTGACACGGCGCGCCATGAACACCGCCTCGGTCATCGCGGTCGAGCCGTCGTACATGGAGGCGTTGGCGACATCCATACCTGTGAGCCGGGCGACCTGGGTCTGGAACTCGAAGAGATACTGCAGAGTGCCCTGCGCGATTTCAGGCTGATAGGGGGTATAGGCGGTGAGAAATTCGCCGCGCTGGATGATGTGATCAACGCTGGCCGGCACATGGTGCTTGTAGGCGCCGCAGCCGACGAAGAAGGGCACGGTGCCGGCCGTGAGGTTCTTGCCGGCCATGGCGCCGAGCTGGCGCTCGACGAGCTGTTCGGGCATGTGATTGGGAATGCCCTCGATCGGGCTCTTCAGCCGCGCCGACGCGGGCACATCGACAAACAAGGCATCAATATCAGGCGCGCCAATGACAGCGAGCATGGCCTCGCGGTCTGAAGGGCTGAGGGGCAGGTAACGCATGGGGCTACTCCGGTTGGGGGGTATCTTGTGTCAGATGGGCGGAAAACCGCAGTCGAACATAATCGGCTGTCCAGCGACCTGTGGCATCGCGAAGCACAGGCGCCAGCGCCGCCTCAGTCTCGGCGATGATCGCGTCCTGCTCATCACGCGGGACGCCGGCTGCATCTAGAAAACCACCACGAAACGTCTCAAGCCAGGCCGCCATGCCAGCCGGCAGCGGCGTCGGACGGGGCACGAGTTCGACGCGGGTCACGTTGAAACCGGCGGCAGTGAGAACGGCCGCATATTCGTCAGGCGCGGGATAATAGTTGGCGTCAGGCGCCTCGCTGTATCCGCGGCGAGCAAGACTGGCCGCCAACGCGGTACGAATGGCCGCGATATTGCCATGTCCCCCGAACTCGCCAACAAAACGGCCGCCGGGCTTCAAAGCCCGCGCCACATTGGCAGCCACGGTTTCGGGCGGCCGGATCCAGTGCAGCGTGGCGTTGCTGAACACGGCATCAAACCGCGCAACATCGGCAAGTTCGCGGGCATCGAGATGGCGCACGAACAGGCCGCGCGCCCGCGCCGCCTGAACCATCGCACCGTCACCGTCCAACCCTTCGACATGGGCACCGCTCGCGGCCAGCTTGATCGTCAGCGCGCCATCGCCGCAGCCGAGATCGAGGATTGCCTCGCCCGGTCCGGGTGCAAGCCAATCCAGCGCAATATTGCCCAGCGCCGGCACAAAACCGGCATTGGCGGCATAGAGCGCGGGATCCCAGCCACAGGCCGGGCTGCCAATCGACGAGGCGGCGGCGCTGGCCATCAAAGCGTGTCGAGCAGGGCCTTGTAGGCGGCTTCATCCATCAGGCCCTCGAGCTCGGACGGATCCGACAGCTTGATCTTGAAGAACCAACCAGCGCCCTGAGGGTCGGTGTTGACCAGCGCCGGCTCATCGGCGAGCGCGGCATTGACCTCGGTGACTTCGCCGCTGGCAGGCGAGTAGACATCAGAGGCGGCCTTGACCGACTCGACCACCGCAGCCTCGCCGCCCTTCTTGAGTTGCTTGCCAGGCTCCGGCGTTTCGGCAAACACGACATCGCCAAGCTGGGCCTGCGCATAGTCGGTGATCCCGACCGTGGCGATATCGCCCTCGACGCTCAGCCATTCATGATCACTGGTATAATAGACGGTCATGCCACCCCTCCTTCGCGAACGTAATTCTTCTGTTTGAACGGCATTGGTACCACAGTTGCGGACAGCCGCTTGCCACGCACTTCAATCTCCAGCGCCGTGTCATCGGCAGCGTGGGCGCTCTCGACATAGGCCATCGCGATCGGCGCCTCGAGGCTGGGCGAAAAGCCCCCCGATGTGACGGTGCCGACCCGCAAATCGCCCACGAAAACCGCAGCCCCCTCCCGGGCCGGCAGCTTGCCTTCCACCGCAAGGCCGACGCGCTTGCGTTGCGGGCCATCTTGAAGCTGGGCCAAGAGTCGGTCTGCGGCGGGGAAGCCGCCTTCGAGCTTGCGTCGCTTGGAAATGGCGAAGGCCAGCCCTGCCTCTATGGGCGTCGTGCCCGGGTCGAGATCATGGCCATAGAGGGGCAGCCCGGCTTCAAGGCGGAGCGAATCGCGAGCACCAAGGCCAATCGGGCGGACACGCTCATCGGCCAGAAGCGCCTCGGCCAGTGCTTCGGCGGCCATAACCGGCACCGAGATCTCATAGCCATCTTCGCCGGTATAGCCCGAGCGGCTGACCCAGAGCGCATGACCCGACCAGCTGAACCCGGCCGAGCGCATGAACCGCAGTTCGCTCACCCCCGGCACCAGCGCCTCAAGCGCGGCAACGGCCTGCGGCCCCTGCAGCGCCAGCAGCGCCCAGTCTTCACGATAGTCCACCGACAGGCCGGCCGCGCGCATCACCGCCATGTCGGCCGCCTTCACCGCACCGTTGACGACAAGGTAAAGATCATCGTCACGCCGCGTGATCATCATGTCGTCCAGAATGCCGCCGTTCTCGTTGAGCAGCAGCGAATAGCGGAGCGCACCGGACTTCAGGCCAGCGATGTCGCCGGGGACCAGCGTTTCGAGAGTGGCGATATCAGCCAGCGGCAGCAGGATCTGGCCCATGTGGCTCACATCGAACAGGCCCGCCGCAGTTCGGGTCCAGAGATGCTCGGCAATGATGCCTTCATATTGAATGGGCATCGCATAACCGGCGAAACTCACCATGCGGGCGCCAAGCCGGCGATGCAGCGCATCGAGGGGAAGCGGGGTCATCGAATCTTGTCCGGCCATCGGGCCCTCCGGCAACGCGGCGAGCGAGGGAATTCCCGCAAGCCTGTCCCCGTCTGTCACCGGACCTGAGAGCTTTGACCGGCGTGCCGGCTTACCCCTTCGGTGGGAGATCGCGCGAACGCGCCCTCCACTTTCCAGATGTCGTGATACGTCGGCGCGGTCCTTCGTGCCTGAGAGATTCCGGGGACGGCTTGCTCCTTCGGCGGTGGGGCTGGCCCACACTCTCCCGCGCTAACGCCGGACTCGCGCCCGACGACGACGCCTGAGTGCGCGTCGCAAGCCCGGCTGTCAACCGGCGATTGCGCGGCGGATGCTGCGCCGCATCATTTGGTCACATTATAGGCAAGCTGGGCGTCCGATAGCTGAAAACCGATCAGCACTTCAAACCGCGCGGCGCGCATGGCGGCACGGACCTTCGGGTCAGCAAGTGGGTCGACCGCTGCATCGGGATCCCCGGCTCGCCGCTTGCGATTGATGATCTGCGTGATCTCCGCTGGCAGCGTCGCCTCGTTGCGGTCGACCCGGCCGGTCACGCTGCTGCGCGTCTGGGCGCGGGCCTGACCGGCTGCAAAATCGAGGGTGACGCTGCCGATCTGCTTGGAGACGATCAGATTGCCCCCCTGGACGACACTGGCAAAGACGGGCAGCGCAACGCGGCGTGCCTCAGTGGCATCAGTGCGCCTCGCGATGACATCATATTGGGCGGTGCCGGATATAACCGCGGCGGCCTCCACACAGTCGGTGCGCAAATTGGTGATGGTGGCGGTCAGATCGACATTCTCGGCATCAGGCGCCGTGTCGGGACGGAACAGCGTCAGTGTATTGGCATAGACCGGAACCGCAACCGCCGGGCAGGGCGAGCGTTTGACAAGCAGCGGATTGCTGTTGCAGCCCGCCAGTGCAAGCGCGGCGACGGCGATCATGAGCAGCGGCTGGAAACGGTTGGTCAATAAGGGCACGGAGCAGGGACGCCTTTTTGCTGGATGACACAGTCTTACGGGGGGCGCGCACGCGCTGCAAGGTGGTGGCGCATGGGCCAGTGATTGGCTATGGAGCCGGATATGACGACTCTGACCGAAAACGCCGTGGGCGGCGACACGATGCGCGCGCTGAATGTTCTGGTGGCCGCGCCGCGCGGCTTTTGCGCTGGCGTGGACCGCGCCATCCATATCGTTGAGCTGGCGCTCGAACGCTGGGGCGCCCCCGTTTATGTGCGCCACGAGATCGTGCACAACCGCTTCGTGGTCGACACGCTCAAGGCAAAGGGCGCGATCTTTGTCGAGGAGCTTGATGAAGTGCCCGATGGTGTGCCGGTGGTGTTCTCCGCCCACGGGGTGCCCAAGGCGGTGCCGGCAGCGGCGGAAGCGCGGGGCCTGAACTATCTCGATGCCACCTGCCCGCTGGTCAGCAAGGTGCACCGTCAGGCCGAGCGACTCGTCGAGGCCGGCCGCCACATCCTGTTCGTTGGCCATGAGGGCCACCCTGAGGTGATCGGCACCTTCGGCCAGGTGCCTGAGGGCGCAATGACCCTCATTGAAACGGTGGAAGATGCACGCAGCGTCGAGGTCGAGGACGAAAACAACCTCGGCTTCCTCACCCAGACGACGCTTTCGGTGGATGATACGGCCGAGGTGATCGGCGAATTGCAGCGCCGCTTTCCCACCATCGTCGGGCCGCGTGGCGACGATATCTGCTACGCCACCTCAAACCGTCAGGCGGCCGTCAAGGCGATGGCGCCGCGCTGTGACCTTGTGCTGGTGATCGGAGCAACAAACTCCTCCAATTCGCAGCGGCTGCGCGAAGTGGCCGAGCGCGAAGGCGCGCGCGCGCACCTTATCAACCGCGCCGCCGACATAGACTGGTCATGGTTTGAAGGGGCCGAGACCGTCGGGCTGACAGCCGGGGCCTCGGCACCGGAAGTTCTGGTGCAGGAAGTGATGGCGGCCATGGGCGCGCGCTTCGCCATGACCAGCGAGAACATCACCACGGCTGTCGAGGAAGTCGTCTTCAAGCTGCCGCGTGCACTGACCGAAAACTGAGCCATGGCGGTTTATACCGTCGTCACGGCGGCCGACCTCGCGGCGTTTCTGGCGCGCTATGATGTCGGCGCGGCGGAAAGCTTCAAGGGCATCGCCGAGGGCGTGCAGAACAGCAACTATTTGCTGGAGACAACGCGCGGACGCTTCATCCTGACGCTCTATGAGCATCTGGTCGACCTTCAGGCGCTGCCCTGGTTTCTGGCGCTGACCACGCATCTTGCCGACAAGGGTCTGCCGGTGCCCCGGCCGATCGTGGCGCGGGACGGCGCGGCGCTGCAGATGCTGAATGGCCGACCGGCGGCGCTGATTGAATTCGTGTCTGGCGTCTCGGTCACCGATCCCGATGTGCCCGAGGCCGAGGCTTGCGGCGCGGCCCTTGGCCGGCTGCATGTCGCAGTAGCGGACTTCGGCCCCGAGCGCGCCAATGATCTGGGCCAGCCGCACTGGCCAGCAATGGCGGCGCGCTGCGGCGCCGGCGTGGCCGGCATCGACGCGGCGCTGCCGGGGCTGATCGCGCGCGGCGTGGCCACCACCCGCGACTGGCCGGACACGCTGCCACGTGCGACCGTCCACAGTGACCTGTTTCCCGATAATGTGCTGATGCTGAGCGGGCGGGTGACCGGGCTGATCGACTTCTATTTCGCCTGCACCGATCTCATTGCCTATGACTATGCCGTAACCCATGCGGCCTGGTGCTTCTCCGGCGATGGGAAAATCTATCACGCCGACCGCGCCGCCGGCCTTGCCGCCGGCTATGCCACAACGCGCGGCCTGTCGGGCGAAGAGATCAGCGCCCTGCCGCGGCTCGGCGTGGGTGCGGCGCTGCGCTTCACGCTCACGCGCACCTATGACTGGCTCAATACTCCCGCCGATGCGCTGGTCACCCGCAAGGACCCGATGGCCTTTGCCCGGCGCATCGCCTGGTATGAGCACGCAACCCCGGCGCAGATGCTTGGGGCATGAGCGAGCGGCCGCACGTCATCATCGCGACCGACGGGGCCTGCAAGGGCAACCCCGGCATCGGCGGCTGGGGTGCCATCCTGCGCGCCCGAAATGGTCACGAAAAGGAACTGTCCGGCGCAGAGGCGCATACCACCAACAACCGCATGGAGCTGACCGGCGCGATCCGCGCGCTGAACGCGCTGACCAAGCCGGCGCGTGTCACGCTCACCACCGACAGCGTCTATGTGCGCGACGGCATCATGAAATGGGTGCACGGCTGGCAGAAGAACGGCTGGCGCACCGCCGACCGCAAGCCGGTGAAGAATGCCGAACTGTGGCAGGAACTTCTGGCGGCATCAGCGCGCCACGAGATCGAATGGCGCTGGGTAAAGGGCCATTCGGGCGACCCCGACAATGAACGCGCCGACGCATTGGCCAACGCGGCCATCGAAGCGATGCGAGCCGCACGCACCTGACCGGGGAGCCAAACTGGCAACCTTGTCCCCGGCGGCGCTTGCAGGGGCGCGAGGCGTTGCAGCCCGGCTGCCTGATCAGGGCAGATCGAAGGTGCCATAGGTCGGCGTGCCGCCGGTCAGGTGATCGACCGCAAACTGAACCGAACGTTCGATACCGGCCAAGGTCTGCGGCTGATTGTCCGTGTCGAAACCGTGCCCGGCACCAACCAACGTGTAGAACGCATAGGGCACGCCCACCGCATCCGCTTGTGCCGTCATGGCAAGCGAGATCCGGTAATCCACCAGCGGGTCTTCTTCGCCGTGCAGGATCAGGAACGGCGCCTCGCCCGTTTCAAGGTCGCTCATGCGGAAAAGCTCGCCCCACCAGGCGTTGTGAAAAACCGGCTCGGGCCGGACAATGGCGAACTGGTTGAGCCCATAGGCGATCTGGGCGGTGATGATCGTGCCCGCCGACGAACCCCAATAGCCCATGCGGCTCATGTCCATGCAATATTGGCCCGCGTTTGCCTCCATCCAGCGCAGCGCGGTGACCCCGTCTTCGATGGCGCTGATGACAGTGTCGAACAGATCGCCGTCGGGATTAACGAGCCCGTCGTCGACGAGCGCTTGCGCGAATGCGGCAAATTCGTTGGAGAACACCGGCATATCCCCCAACAGGCGGTAATTGATCGAAACGAAGTTGAACCCTTCGGCCGTAACCCGCGGAGCGATCGCGGCAACAAGGCCGTCCTGCTTGTCGCCCATGATGAAGCCACCACCATGCACATAGAAAACCGTCGGACGCGGCGCTGTGCAGGTGGCTTCGGGCTGGTAGATGTCAAGTCGCAGGTCGACACTGCCCGTCTGGCTCTCACCTGACCCATAGCTGATATCTGAAAGCAGGGTGTAATTGCTCTGGCTCGCCGTGGGCGTGGGGGTCGGCGTGGGAGCTGGCGCCGGCGCGGGCGTCGGGGCCGGAGCAGGCGGGGGCGTTGGCGCAGGTGCGGGAACCGGTGCGGGCGTGGGCGTGGGTGTCGGTGCCAGTGCAGCCGGGGCCGTGTCGGCGCCGCCACAGGATGACAGGGCAAGAGCGGCGATGATGCACAGCAGGCTCCGCCCGCGAAGAATTGTCGTCATGATTGTTCTCCTGGTTGTGTTGCGTGAAGGGATCAGGTGAGAGCGAGCGCCCGGCGCGCCGTGTCGGCTGGGTTGTTTGTCGCGCGTTCGGATGGACGGCCGAAAAGAACTCGCCATGCGGATCCCGCGGTGCGCACCTGCTTGAGGTCGCGCCACAGGTTCGCCCATTCGTGAAAGGCAATGACGAAGGGATTATTGCTGGTGACGGGCCTGGTCAGGCCGTAGCGCACCGGCTCGTTATCGCGCTCCAGGGCAAAGGTGCCGAACAGGCGGTCGAACACGATCAGGACACCGCCGAAATTGGTGTAGAGATAGGCGGGGTTGGAGCCGTGATGCACCCGGTGGTGCGAGGGCGTGTTGAACACCCATTCGAGCAGGCCGAGCTTGCCCACGGCCTCGGTATGCAGGAAGTATTGGTAACGCAGGTTGATCGCCATCAGCGTCGCGATCACCACGGGATGAAACCCCATCAGCGCCATCGGCAGCAGCACCACCCATGCCCCCGAAATCGTGCCTGTCCAGCCGAGCCGAAAGGCTGCAGGCAAGGTGAATTCATTGGGCGAATGGTGCACGGCGTGGCTGGTCCAGAGCCAGCGGACCGTGTGGCTGAAGCGGTGCTGCCAATAGTAGAAGAACTCGAGCACGAAGAAGCCGGCAGCCCAAGTGCGCCAGTCATCCATCGCCCATTGGCGAGGTGCAAGCTCGAAGACCGCGAACATGGCGGCGGTCACCACGCCGCCAGTGACAAGCTTCGAGACGGTCTGGCCCGCCATCACGCCGAGATTGGCACCGAGCGAACCGAGATCATAACCTCGGCCCAATCGTTTGCGCCAGGCAAACTCGGCTAGCGCGAAAAGGACAGTGACGAGCAGAAAAGCTGCAGGCGGCTGATCGGTCAGCATGGCGTGCTCCGATTGATGGGGTGACGGTGAGCCTGCAGCGCTCAGCGGCTCTGGCGGAGCGCGGCGATCTCCGTCCGGCTGAGAATCTTGTCGCCATTGGTGTCGCCGACCACGAAGGCAGGCGCTTCGCCATTGGCGAGTTCGGTGCGCGAGATGCGCCCGTCCCCGTTGGTGTCGAGCGAAGAGAGCATCCGATAGGCCTGATCAAAGCGTTCGCCGAACATGCGGGGACGGTCAGAGCGATCGACATGGCCGTCGCCGTTGCGATCAATGCGCGCGAACATCTCGCTGCGGACCCGGTCGAATTCGACCCGGGTGATCTCGCCGTCGCCATTGGCGTCGGCGCGCTCGAGCAGCTGTTGCATCTGGTCGCTCTCTTGCGCCCCCAGCGGAGCGGCAAGGATCAGTGCGGAACCGATCAGTCCGCCAACAAGGGCGGGCAGGCGCTTGAACATCTTGGTCATCGGGGGTCTCCATCAGTTGCGATGGAGGGAGAATGACCTCAGGGAGTTGCCCCCTTTTGCCCGGCCCGACACAGTTTGTGACGAAATGTTGCCGACACAGGTGCGCCCGGACATAAATGGTTGCAAATCGACGCTGGAGCGAACCCCGGCGCACGCCTATCCTGCCAGCATGCAGCAGGGCCCGACTATTCTCGTCGTCGATGACGATCCCGAGCTTCTGGTCCTCGTCTCCGGGGTGTTGGAACGCAGCGGCATGCGCACCCTCACGGCCCAATCGGCGGCCGAGGCCGAGGCGCCGATTGCGGAGGGACGCGCCGACCTCGTGGTGCTTGACCTGATGATGCCGGGCGAGGATGGCCTCAGCTTCTGCCGCCGCCTGCGCGCGACCTCTAGCCTGCCCATCATCATGCTCACGGCCATGGCGGAAGACATCGATCGGATCGTAGGGCTGGAGATTGGCGCGGACGATTATCTCGGCAAACCCTTCCATCCGCGCGAACTGGTTGCCCGGATCAAGGCGGTTCTGCGCCGCCGGGACAGGGACGCCGCGGCCGCGCCGGCGGCACCGCAGCGCGCGCTGCGGTTCGGAAACTTCATCCTGTTGCCCGACCATCTCACCCTGAAGGACGCGCGCGGAGGTGAAGTCGCGCTCACGTCCGGCGAGTTCGCGCTGCTCCTCGCGCTTGTCGAACGCGCACCGCGCGTGCTGTCGCGCGACATGCTGCTCGATCTGTCGCGCGGGGTGAACACCAACCCCTTCGACCGCAGCATCGATTCGCAGATCAGCCGCATCCGCCGCAAGATCGAGCCCGATTCCAGGCAGCCGCAATTCATCAAGACGGTGCGCAATCTCGGCTATGCCTTCTCGGCCCCGGTGACGCGCGAAGGCCTGTGAGGCAGCCGGTGGGCGGATTGCTCAATTCGATCCTGGCGCGGGTGCTTGCCCTGACGTTCGGGCTTCTTGTCCTGACGCTCGCCGCATTGATCGTGATCATGCAGACGCCGGTCTCGGGCCGCGTCTTCGACCGCGCCATCGCCGAAAGTGCGGACAGTATCGCTGAACTGGTCTGGCTGATCGAGACGTCACCGCCAGAGGCCGAGGGGCCGATCCTCTCGACCTATTCGAGCCGGTCCCGCATTGCCTGGGTCGTGAACGGGTTTTCCGGGGAACTGGCCCCGGATCGCAGGCGGCAGGCCTTGCTGGTCAGCGCCGATGCCGCCGTCACCGCGCGGTTGCAGGACCGTGAAATCCGTTTCGACCTTGTCGGCGTGGTCGAACTGGCCCGCAGGCGCGGCGCGAACCCCGACCTTTTCTACAACACATCGAGCGCACTGCAGGTCGCCATTGCACTTGCCGATGGCCGGGTGCTCAACATCTGGCTGGCGCCTTCGATCTTCTACACCAGAGCGCCCTTTGCCCCCTATTTTCTGATCGCGCTGGTGCTGGTGGGGACCGTGCTGCTCGGCTTCGCGCTCCACTGGGTCATCATGCGCCCGATCCGCGCGCTCGAGCATGATGCCGAGCGCGTGGGGCTGGCGGAAACCGCCGTGCCCGTCTCGGAAACCGGCCCGCGCGAGTTGCGCCGCCTGTCGCAGGCCCTCAACCGGATGCGGCTGCGGCTCGATGGCCTGATCCGCGAGCGGGAGCAGATCATGGTCGCCATTGCGCACGACATCCGCACAGGGCTGACGAAATTGCGCCTCAGGACAGACGGCCGGGAGACTGTTCCGGTCACCGAGATCGAGCCCGATCTCGCGCAGATGGAACGGTTGCTGTCGGACATGATGGCCTATGCGCGGGCCGAAAGCCCGCTGGCGGAGCAGGAATTGATCGAGCTGCGCGCTTTCTTGGTCGCGCTCGCCAACGCAGCGCCGCAGCGGATCGAGATCACCCAGGATGAACCGTCCGACGCGTTCACCATTGCCGGCAACCGGCTGGCGCTTGCCCGGATGACCGAGAACCTGTTCGAGAACGCGCGGGCCTATGGCAAGGGCTGGGTCAGCCTTTGCATCAAGCGGGACGCCTCGGGGCTGATCATCGCGGTGGAGGATGACGGTCCCGGGCTGCCCGAGAACCAGCTCGACCGGGTGTTCGAGCCCTTTTTCCGTGGCGAAAGCTCGCGCAACAGGGCGACGGGCGGCACTGGCCTTGGCCTTGGCATCGCTCGCGCCATTGCTCACACGCACGGCGCGCAGATCCGACTGTCCAACCGCGCGCAGGGCGGGCTGCGCGCCGAGCTGGTCTTTCCCTCTGACCTGCGCATGTGAACCCCGTGACCCGCGGGCAGAGCGCCGAGGGTTCAGGCCGCTACGAAGCGGTCCACACCGCTGCTGTCAGTGAGGCGCTTCAGCTTGCCGCGTTCTTCGAGCCAGTGGAGATGGGCCACCGCCTCGCCGGTGGCGATGCCATAGTCGCCCTCCCCGATCGGCTTGCGGAACAGGGTGGCGAAGCTTTCAAACGCAGTGCGCGGTGTGCTGCAAAAGGCCGTTAGCTTTTCCAGTTTGGCATGGTGATCGGTGGCGAGCTGGTCGAGCCGGGTGTGGAGCCCGCGAAACGGCTCGTTATGGGCCGGCAGGACGAGAAGCTCAGGGTCGAGCTGGCGCAGGCGCTCGATCGATTCGAGCCAGTCGGCCAGCGGGTCGGCATAGGGTTCGGTGGGATAAACCGAGACATTGCTGGTGATGCGCGGCAGCACCTGATCACCCGAGATCATCATGCCTTCGGAAACGAGGCAGCTATGCTCGGGGGCATGTCCGCGGCCGGTGACGATGGTCCATTGGCGCGCGCCGATGGTCAGGGTATCGCCGTCGCGGATGCGCTTGAAGCCGGCGGGAAGCGCCGAGACGATCTTGCTGAAATTGCCCCAGGGCCGGGCGCGCAGCGTCTCGACCGCTTCATCGGGCCAGCCGGCGCGGATCGAGAAATCGACGGCCTCCTGAGGGGGGGTGTCGCGGATATCGAGGGTCAGCGTGCGGGCCAGCAGATATTCAGTGCGGGCGATCTCCAGCGGCACGTTCCAGCGCGCGCAGAGCCAGCCGGCAAGCCCGAGATGATCGGGATGATAATGGGTTACGATGACGCGGCTGACCGGCTTGCCCGCCATGGCGCCGGCGAACAGCGTTTCCCAATGCGCCTTTGATTGGGCGAGGTTGACCCCGGTATCGACGATGGCCCAGCTGTCTCCTGCGTCGAGCACCCAGAGATTGATGTGATCAAGCCCGAAGGGCAGCGGCATCCGCAGCCAGTGGATGCCGGTCAACACTTCGAACATTGTGCCGCCTTCGGGCACCCAGCGGCCAAAGGGATAGTGCAGGCCGCGCAGGTCCTGCGGGGCGCGCTCGGCCGTGGGCGAGCCGATGATGGGGCCGCTGTGCGGCGCGGGCGCGGTGGTGAGCGAGGTGTCGGACATGGTCGCTCGTGTAGGCGCGCTTGCCCGTGGCGGCAACTGAGGCAATAGGGGGGCGATGGTCCCCTCCCCTTCCCGACTTGTCGTCTTTGATTGTGACGGCACCTTGATCGACAGCCAGCGCAACATCATCCGCGCTATCGGCGAGAGCTTTGGCCGGCTGGGGCTGGCGGCGCCCGATGACCATGCGGTGCGGCGCGTGGTCGGGCTGAGCCTTGTCGAGGCGATGGAGCGGCTGCTGCCCGAGGCGGATGCGGCGCTGCATGTGCGGCTGGCAGCGGACTACAAGACGGCGTTTCAGCGGCTGCGCGCCGAGGCGCGGCTTGAAGTGGAGCCCATGTATGACGGGATGGACGCGCTGCTGCGGGCGCTGCACGGCGATGGCTGGCGGCTGGCGGTGGCAACGGGCAAGAGCGACCGGGGGCTGGCGCTGGCACTGGCGCATCATGGGATTTCGGAGCTGTTCGTGAGCCTTCAGACCGCTGACCGGCATCCTTCGAAGCCGCACCCCTCGATGCTGCGCGCGGCGATGGGCGAGGCTGGCGTGGCGGCGGGCGGCAGCGTGATCGTGGGCGACACGGTGTTTGATGTCGAGATGGGCGCGCGTGCCGGGGTGCGTGCGCTGGGGGTGGACTGGGGCTATCATGACGCATCGGAGTTGCACGGCGCCGGCGCGGCCGGTGTGGCGGCTGATGCCGATGAGCTGTGGAGGCTGTTGCATGGCGGGTGAGCGCAAACCGCGCCTGCGGGTGGTGAAGCCCGAGGAGCCGGATGGCCGGCCGATCCTGAACGAGGCGGAGGCGAAGAAGCGGTTCCTCATCTATTTCGCGGTGAAGATGGCGGGGCTTGCAGCGCTTTTTGGCGGGGTGTTCCTGGGGCAGAGCGGGATCAACCTGCCATCGGGGCTGCTGCTCTTGGCGGGTGTGGTCTCGCTGTTCGTACGGCCGAAGATGCTCGGGCTGACAACCTCGCCGCGGACGCGCAAATGAAGCGGTTCTGGCGCGAGGTTGCGACCAGTGGCGAGGGGCCGTTCGGCGTGTTGCTTGATGGTCGCGCTGTGCGGACACCGGCCAAGGCACCGCTGATGCTGCCGGGACGGGCGCTGGCCGAGGCGGTGGCGGCGGAATGGGCAGCTGTGGTGGACCTGGTTAAACCCGAAGCGATGCCGATGACGGGGCTGGCCAATGCGGCGATCGACCTGCTCTCGGGCAATGTCCCTGGCCATGCGGCGCGGCTGGCGGCTTATGCAGGCAGCGACCTCATCTGCTACCGCGCCGAGGGGCCAGACGCGCTGGTGGCGCGGCAGGCGGCGGCGTGGGACCCGCTGCTCGACTGGGCGAAGGCGCGGCTGGGCGTGGATTTCGTGGTGGCGGGCGGGGTTATGCCCGTCCACCAGCCAGCCGATGCGGCGGTGCGTGTAGCCGAAGCGTTCGAGGCGCTGGGGCCGTTCGGGCTGGCGGCCGTCTCGCATCTGGTGCCGATTTCGGGCTCGGCTCTGATCGTGCTGGCGCTGCTGGAGGGGCGGATCGACGCGGACGGCGCCTTTGCGGCGGCGAGCGTGGACGAGCGCTGGTCGGAGGAGAAATGGGGCGTTGATGACGAGGCGCTTGCGGCGCTGGCGGCGCGCGCGGCGGCCTTTGCAGCGGCGCATCGCTTTCTTGTGTTGGCGCGGACAGACGGGTAACCGGCAGCGAGCGACTTTTGGGGAGTTTCTGATGCGCGAGATTTTGGCGGAGCTGGAGCGGCGGAAAGCGGCGGCGCGGGCCGGGGGCGGCGAGGCGCGGGTGGCGGCACAGCATGCCAAGGGGCGGCTGACGGCGCGGGAGCGGCTGGATATCCTGCTCGATCCCGGTTCGTTCGAGGAGCTCGACATGTATGTCGAGCATAATTGCGTGGATTTCGGCATGGCCGAGCAGACCATTCCGGGCGACGGGGTGGTGACCGGCTCGGGCACGATCAACGGCCGCATGGTCTTTGTGTTCAGCCAGGATTTCACCGTGTTCGGCGGGTCGCTCTCGGAGCGGCATGCGCAGAAGATCTGCAAGGTCATGGACATGGCGATGAAGGTCGGGGCGCCGGTGATCGGGCTGAACGATTCGGGCGGCGCGCGCATCCAGGAGGGCGTGGCGTCATTGGGCGGATATGCGGAGGTGTTTCAAAGGAATGTGCTGGCGAGCGGCGTGGTGCCGCAGATCAGCGTTATCATGGGGCCGTGCGCGGGCGGGGCGGTCTATTCGCCGGCGATGACCGACTTCATCTTCATGGTGAAGGACAGCTCCTACATGTTCGTGACCGGGCCGGACGTGGTCAAGACGGTGACCAATGAGGTGGTGACGCAGGAGGAGCTGGGCGGGGCGGTGACGCATACGACGAAATCGGGCGTCGCTGACGTGGCGATGGAGGATGATGTCGACGCGCTTTTGCGGACACGCGAGTTCTTTGACTATCTGCCGCTCAACAACCGCGAGGGGGCGCCGGTGCGGCCGAGTGCGGATGAGCCGATGCGGCTGATCCCGAGCCTTGACACGCTGGTGCCGGACTCAGCGGCCAAGCCCTACGACATGCACGAGCTGATTGCGGCGGTGGCGGACGAGGGCGAGTTTTTCGAGGTGCAGCCGGCGCATGCGGGCAATATCCTGTGCGGGTTCGTGCGCATCGAGGGGCATACGGTGGGCGTGGTGGCGAACCAGCCGATGGTGCTCGCGGGCTGCCTTGATATTGCGGCATCGAAGAAGGCGGGGCGGTTCGTGCGGTTCTGCGATGCCTTTTCGATCCCGCTGGTGACCTTTGTCGATGTGCCGGGCTTTTTGCCGGGTGTGGCGCAGGAACATAATGGCATCATCAAGCATGGCGCCAAGCTGCTGTTTGCCTATGCGGAGGCGACCGTGCCCAAGATCACCGTGATCACCCGCAAGGCCTATGGCGGGGCTTATGACGTGATGGCCTCGAAGCATCTGCGCGGCGACCTGAACTATGCCTGGCCGACCGCCGAGATTGCGGTGATGGGGGCCAAGGGGGCGGTCGAGATCATTTTCCGCAAGGACATTGGCGACGCCGAGAAGATCGCGGCGCGGACCAAGGAATATGAGGCGCGCTTTGCCAATCCGTTCGTGGCGGCATCCAAGGGTTTCATCGACGAGGTGATCCAGCCGCATGAAACGCGGCGGCGGATCGCGCTGGGCTTGCGCAAGCTGCGCACCAAGCAGCTCAGCAACCCGTGGAAGAAGCACGACAACATCCCGCTCTAGATGATGGTCTATGAGCTGGCGAAGTTTTTGCACGTGACCGGCGTGGTGATGTTGATGGGCAACATCACGGTGACCGCGATCTGGAAATTCTTCGCTGACCGGGACGGGCGGCCGGCGGTGCTGGCGTTTGCGCAGAAGCTGGTGACCTATACCGACTGGTCGATGACCGTCTGGGGCGTGGTGCTGACCATGGCGGGGGGCTATTTCATGGCCTTTCGCGGGGGGTTTGCCCTTGGTTCAGGGTGGCTCTTGTGGAGCCAGATCCTGTTTGTGGTGGCGGGGCTGATCTGGCTGCTGAAGATCGTGCCCATCCAGATCAGGCAGGCGCGGCTGGCGCGCGCTTTTTCGGGCGATGATGTGGGCGAGGCCTATCGGGCGCTGTCCCGCGCCTGGCTGGGCTGGGGGCTGGTGAGCACGGTGCCGCTGGTGGCGGCGACCTGGTTGATGGTGGCCAAGCCCGGTTAACTCGGTTGATTCGGGCGCAGGCGAAGGTTCAGCGCCACGCTGGTGAACGCTTTGATGTCATGCAGACTTTCCGGGCGATTCGTAACTTTTGATGCAAGATCAAATAGTTGTTACGAATAGAGCCCGTCTCTGCGTTAGCATGCATTAGTTTTGTTACAGGGATATGACACAATTCGCTTGCAGCGGCGGCGCGTTGGCGTAGCATGAGGACATTGGCAAGGTTTGCCAATGGAAGCGGCCCTGGAGACAGGCGCCGAACAATGGAGAGCATTATCGCTTTCGAACTATCAAGGAGTGTTTGCGCATGATGAAGATTTTGATGCCCATTGCGGCAATGACCATGGCGGCCTTTGCGGCGCCGGTATTGGCACAAGACACTCTGACCAGCGATCAGATCAGGATTTATTATGACAAAGCCGATCTGGCGACTGAGCGCGGCCGGCGCGCCATTGAACGCAAAATCGAATTCGCCGTCGATCGCCTTTGCGGCCATCCCGTGATGGGGCACAAGGAAGAGAGCGACATGATCCGCTCGTGCCGCACCACGGCACGCGGCATGGCCCATGCGCAGCTTCCGGTGACCGTGGCCCAGAACTGACCGGGCTGCCACAAGGCTGATTGATGAGGGCCGGGGCGCGCGATCGCTCCGGCCCCTTTTCATGGGCGCGGCGTGGCCCATGAATTGAACAATTTCGGGCAATCTGTAATCGACCGGGGCCAGCCACGCCGGCCAGACATAAGGCGGCCGACGCCGCGCTGAAATAGAGCGGCCGACGCCGCGGGGGGTGGTGCGGCGTCGGCCTGAAGACCGGGCGGGCGGGCGGGCGCCCTGCGCCGGTCCATACATCATTTATGCTCCAACTTCGGTAAGATTGAAACTGAGATATATTGCTAGGGGCCATCGAGAAAATCGATTGTTGCAGCAGGGCTGGCGGCAGGCGATGCGGCGGGCCGGATGGGGCAGCCTGGCCGATGGGGGGGCTTGCCTCAAAAGGGGGGCAGGTTATGGGAAGAGCGCAACATGGGCCGATGGGCTGCTGATTTGGGGATGGATGCGTGTTCAAGAAGATCCTGATTGCCAACCGCGGTGAGATTGCCTGCCGGGTGATCCGTTCGGCACGCGCCATGGGGATCGCCACGGTGGCGGTCTATTCCGATGCCGATGCGGCCGCGCTCCATGTCGAGATGGCCGATGAGGCGGTGCATATCGGGCCGCCGCCGGCGTCTGAAAGCTATCTGGTGGCCGACAAGATCATCGCGGCGTGCAAGGCGACGGGCGCGGAAGCCGTGCACCCCGGCTATGGCTTTCTCTCCGAGCGCGCCAGCTTTGTGGAGGCGCTGAGTGCGGCGGGCATTGCCTTTATCGGGCCGCCGGCGGGCGCGATTGCGGCGATGGGCGACAAGATCGAGAGCAAGAGGCGCGCCGTAGCGGCGGGCGTGAGCGTGGTGCCGGGCTTTGTCGGCGAGATTGACGATGTCGACCATGCCGCGCGGATTGCCGGCGACATTGGCTATCCGGTGATGATGAAGGCGAGTGCGGGCGGCGGCGGCAAGGGCATGCGACTGGCCTGGGACGAGGGCCAGCTGCGCGAGGGCTATGAGAGCGTGAAGCGCGAGGCGCTGTCGAGCTTTGGTGATGACCGGCTGTTCATCGAGAAATTTGTCGAGCAGCCGCGCCATATCGAAATCCAGGTGATCGGCGACCAACAGGGTAACATCATCTATCTGGGCGAGCGTGACTGCTCGATCCAGCGCCGCCACCAGAAGGTGGTGGAGGAGGCCCCCTCCCCCTTTGTGACGCCCGAAATGCGGCGCGCGATGGGCGAGCAGGCGGTCGCGCTGGCCAGAAACGTCGGCTATTTTTCGGCCGGCACGGTGGAGTTCATCGCGGGCGCTGACCGTTCCTTTTATTTTCTGGAGATGAACACCCGGCTGCAGGTGGAGCATCCGGTGACCGAGTGTGTGACCGGGCTGGATCTGGTCGAGCTGATGATCCGGGTGGCGGCGGGCGAGGCGCTGCCGCTCGAACAGAAGGACGTGACGCTGACTGGCCATGCCATCGAGACGCGGGTTTATGCCGAAGACCCTTATCGCGGCTTCCTGCCTTCGATCGGGCGGCTTTCGGTGTGCATGCCGCCCGAAACCGGCGCGCGGATCGACACCGGCGTGCGCGAGGGCGCGGAAATCTCGATGTTTTATGACCCGATGATCGCCAAGCTGATCACCCATGCGCCGACGCGGGCCGAGGCGATTGCCGCCCATGCGGAAGCGCTCGACCGCTATGTGATCAGGGGTATCAGCCACAATATCGATTTTTTGAGCGCGATCATGGCGCATCCGCGCTTTCAGGCGGGCGAGACGGTGACCACCGGCTTCATTGCCGAGGAATATCCCGATGGCTTTTCTGGTGCGCCGCTGGATGGGGAGACGCGCGATGCGCTGCTGGCGACGGCCGCGGTGATGCAGGCGATCCGAACCGAGCGGGCGCAGATGATCGACGGGCAGCTTGGCGAGGAGCCGGTTGATTTTGGCAGCGACTGGGTTGTGCAGATGGGCACGGAGATGGTGCCGGTGCATGTCGAGGCCGACGGCGATGGCTTTGCGGTGACGATCGAGGGCCGCCATGTGAGCCTCGCGACCGACTGGCAGCTGGGCGACCGGCTGTTTGAGGCCGAGATTGGCGGGGTGGCGCGCGGGATTGCGGTCAACCGGGCGGGCAGCTTCACCGTTTTGACCACGCGCGGCGCGGCGCACCGGCTGCGCGTGCTGACGCCGCGCGCGGCCGAGCTGGCCGGGCACATGATCCCCAAGGTGGCGCCCGACCTCAGCAAGTTCTTGCTGTGTCCGATGCCGGGGCTGGTGGTGAGCGTGGCGGTGAGCGAAGGCGACAAGGTGGAGGCCGGGCAGGTTCTGGCCACCGTGGAAGCGATGAAGATGGAGAATGTGCTGCGCGCCGAGAAGCCAGGGGTGGTTTCGGCGGTGCGGGCCAAGGCGGGGGACAGCCTTGCCGTGGATGCGGTGATTTTGGAGTTTGAGGGCTGAGCGCGGCTGCGAAGAGCAAGGCTCTTCGCCGTATCGCGCGAAGCCCGGCCGGCGGGGCGGCTGGCCCCTTGCCAGCCGAACCCGTTCGACGCCGGGGCGCGGCTTTGCCGCGACCTTCAGCCGGACATACTGGGCTTACCAGCCGCGTGCTGCGCCAGCCAGACCCGCAGGCGGGCGATGGCGTCTTCGACTTCGGTAGTACTGACGGCGAAGCTGAAACGCAGATATTTGTGCCCGTTTTCGGGGTCGAAGTCGCGGCCTGGGGCCAGCGCGACGCCGGTGTCTTCGAGGATCTGATGGGCGAGCGCCTGACTGTCTGAGGTGAGGTGGGCGACATTGGCGTAGAGGTAAAAGGCGCCGTCAGGGGGCGCGATTTCGGTGAGGCCGAGGCTGGGCAGCGCTTCGAGGAGGAGCGCGCGGTTGCGGGCGTAGGTGGCGCGGTGGGCTTCGAGATCTGATGTGCAGTCCATGGCGACAAGGGCGGCGGCTTGCGACAGGCTGGGCGGTGTGAGGAAGAGATTGCCCATGCGGGCGCGGGCGGGCTCGATGAGCGCTTCGGGGACGGCGAGCCAGCCGAGCCGCCAGCCGACCATCGACCAATATTTGCTGAAGCTGTTGATGATGAGCGCTTCTGGCATATGGGCGGCGATGCTGGCGGCGGGGTGTTCGAAATGCAGGCCGTGGTAGATTTCATCGGAGATGACGGCGATGCCGCGCGCCTGGCAGACCTCGGCGATGGCCTTCAACTCGTCGGCGGGGATGATGGTGCCGGTGGGGTTGGCCGGGCTGGCGATGATGACGCCCTGGGGCGCGGGGTCGAGCGCGGCAAGGGCTGCGGCGGTGAGCTGGTAACGCACCTGCGGGCCGCAGGGGATTTCCTGCGGGATCATGTGCAGCGCCTTCAGCGTGTTGCGATAGGCGACATAGCCGGGCCGGGCGAGGGCAATGCGGGCGCCGGGCGCGAACAGCGTGGCGAGGGCCAGCACGAGCGCGGGTGAGGCGCCGGCGGTGAGGATGATCTGTTCGGGCGTGAGGGTGACGCCGTGCGTTTCACGCGTGTGCTGGCAGATGCGGGCCTTGAGGGCTTCGTTTTCGCTGTAGCCCATGGGGTCGGTGTCGAGCATGTGGTGTGCAGCCGCGATGGCGGCGGGCGGCGCGCCGGTGCTGGGCTGGCCGAAATGCATGGCGATGATGCTGCGGCCCTGGGCTTTGAGCTCTTGGGCGCGGCGACTGAGTGCGATGGCGTGGAAGGGGTCGATCTGGGCGGTCATGGGTGTGCGCATGGCATGGCTGGCGCGTTAAAGGAAGCGGGGCGCGCGGGCGCCTTCATGGGTGAGGAGCCAGTCTTTATGGGCTGCGCCGCCGGCATAGCCGGTGAGGCGGCCGGTGCTGCCGAGGATGCGGTGGCAGGGGATGAGGAGAAGGATGGGGTTTTGGGCGTTGGCCATGCCGATGGCGCGTGACGCGCTGGGCTGGCCGAGGGACTGGGCGATCTGGGCGTAGCTGCGGGTCTGGCCGGGGGGGACGGCGCGGACTTCGGCCCAGACGCGGTGCTGGAAGGGGGTGCCGGCGGGAGTGGTGGCGATGGCGGCCAGCGCTTCGAGATCGCCTGCGAAATAGGCGCTGAGCGCGGCGGTGATCTGGGGCGGGGGGGAGCCGGGGGTGGCGGCGCGATTGTGGCGGGCGAGATGGGATTGGAGGCGGGCTTGGTTGGCTTCGAAATCGAGGGCGGCGACTTGGTGTTCGGGGGTGGTGACGAGGTGGAGCGGGCCGAGGGGGGAGGAGAGGATGCTGTGGGTGAGCATGGGGCGATGCTACCGGGGCCGGGGGGCTTTGGCGAGCGCGGGGGCGTCGCTTGTTGCGGGCGGGCGCCGCGCTCAGCTTCTACAGGTGAAGCCGCCGCGGCTGGTGAGGCCGCATTCGGCGCGCTGGCCGCTGCGGTTGAAGCCGATGCGGGGGGCATCGAGACGGGCCTTGGCATCGTCGACGGTGCGGATGCGTTCGCCGCCGAGCGTTTCGATGATGTCGCCGGGGCGGAGATAGCCGAGGCGGGCGGCGGGGGCGCCGCCGGCGACTTCGACGACGACGACGCCCTCTTCGGGCAGGCCGGCGCCGAGCTCCTGCGCATAGGCGGGCGAGAGATTGGCGATGGTGACGCCGGCGAGGATGCCGCGGCCCTGGATGGGGGTGATCTGGCGGGGCGGGTCTTCGGGCGGGGCTGCGAGGGTGACGCTGACGGTGCGCGGCGCGCCGTTGCGGATCAGATCGACCTTGAGCATTTTGCCGACACCTTCGGTGGCGAGGCTGTAGCGGAGCTGGCCGCCGTCGGCGACTTCCTTGCCGTCGACGGTGCGCAATATGTCGCCGATCTGGATGCCGGCGGCGGCGGCGGGGCCGCGCGGGGCGACGCCGGTGACGAGCAGGCCGCCGGGGCGATCGAGGCCGGCCTGGCGCGCGGTTTCGGCGGTGAGCGCTTCGCCTTCGAGGCCGATCCAGCCGGAAACGAGCTTGCCGGTGTCGGCGGCGGCGAGGAAGACGCGGACCATCTTGGAAGGGATGGCGAAGCCGATGCCCTGCGAGCCGCCGGAGCGGCTGTAGATGGCGGTGTTGACGCCGATGAGGCGGCCCTGCGCATCGAGGAGCGCGCCGCCGCTGTTGCCGGGATTGATGGCGGCGTCGGTCTGGATGAAGAATTGCCAGTCGGAGACGCCGAGGCCGGTGCGGGCGACGGCGGAGACGATGCCGGTGGTGACGGTCTGGCCGACGCCGAAGGGATTGCCGATGGCAATCGTGATGTCCCCGACCTGGGCGAGATCGGAATCGCCCATGCGGATGACGGGGAGGTTGGCGCCCTGGGGGTCGATCTTGAGGAGGGCGAGATCGAGCCTTGCGTCGGCGAAGACGAGCTCGGCCTTGTATTCGCGGCGATCGGCGAGCGCGACGAGGATCTGGTCGGCGCCTTTGACGACGTGATTGTTGGTGATGACATAGCCGGTTTTGGCGACGATGACGCCGGAGCCGAGCGACTGCTGGACGCGGGGCTGGGGCTGGGACTGGCCGAAGAACTGCTGGAAGAAGGGATCATCGAGCAGCGGGTTGCGGCGCTGGCGCTGGATGGTGGCGGTGTAGATGTTGACGACCGCGGGCGCTGCATCCTTGACGATGGGGGCGTAGGAGGCGGTGAGCTGGCCGTTTCCGGTGGGGACGGCGCGCTGCATGGGGGTGGTGTCGATGGGCGGGAGTGCGGCGGTGACGCCGCTGGCGCCGGGACCAGTGCCGGTGGAGGCGGGCTGATCGAGGGTGAGGGCCAGGGCGGCGCCGGTGACGAGGCCGAGCAGCGTGCCGATGATGACTTTGGTGCGGGTGCGCATCTGGTCTCTTGTCTCTGGATTATTGGGGCGTGACATGGCTTGGTGGCCCTGAAGGCTGGCTGAATGGGAATTGGGCATGAAACTGTGGCATTGCAAGGACGCGCGGTCGTTTCGGGTGCTTTGGGCGCTTGAGGAGATGGGGCTGGATTATGAGCTGGAGATGCTGGCGTTTCCGCCGCGCTGGCGGGCGCCGGACTTTCTGGAGGTGAATCCGCTGGGGACGATCCCGTTTTTTGTCGATGGCGACACGGTGATGACCGAGAGTGCGGCGATATTGGAATATCTGGCGGTGCGTCATGGGCCGGGGCTTGGGGTGGCGGCGGACGAGGCGGATTATGGGGCGTATCTGAACTGGCTGCACCAGGGCGAGGCGACGCTGACCTTTCCGCAGACCTTGGTGTTTCGCTATGCCGTGCTGGAGCCGCCGGAGAAGCGGCAGCCGAAGGTGGCGGCGGATTATCTGAAGTGGTTTGTGGCGCGCACGGTGATGGCCGAGACGACGCTGGCCGATGGGCGCGACTGGCTATGTGCGGGGCGCTTTACGGTGGCGGATATCTCGGTGGCCTATGCGCTGCTGTTTGCCGAGACGCTGGGGCATCTGGACCAAGTAGGGCCGCATTTGCGGGCCTTTTGGGACCGGTGTCAGGCGCGCGAGGGCTTTGCGCGGGCCAAGGCGGCGCAGGGCGGGAGCGGCTTTGGGGCCTAGCTGCGGACGCTGACGACGTCCGTGAGCGTGAGCGGCCGGTAGAGATGGGGGAAGAGCTGTCCGCCGCGCGACGGCTCCCATTTGAGCGGGCTGAGCGCATCGGCATCGAGGGTGAGGGTGACGAGGCCCTCGACGCCGGCGAACCATTTGGCGGCGGTGGCTATGGCCTGTTCGGGGGTGCTCAGGTGAATATAGCCATCGCGCAGATCATCGGGCGAGCCGGCGAACTGGCCGTCGGACTGGAAGCGCGCCCATTCTTCGGGGCGGAGCAGCTTGATGACCGGCGTCATTGTTCGCGGATCGGGATTTGCGTGTTGCAGAGATCGAGGCCGCTGGCGGGGCGGACGAAGAAGCCGGCGCGGTTGGCGCGCGCGGCCTTGTAGGCGGCGAAGCTGGCGGACGCGGTGTCCATGACCTGGAAGCGGGGCGGGGCGGGCATGGTTGTGGCCGGATAGGCGCGGGTGATGGGCGTGCGTTCGTCTTCGGTCGCGTAAACGCCGAGCGCATCGGTGCCGCGTGGCAGGCTGGCGTGCGCTTCGATGCCGGAGATGATGCGGCCGATGACGGCGAGGTTGCGGTCGAGATGGCGCGGCGCATGGCCGATCACGGCGTATAGCTCGGACCCGTCCCCGACATCGGGCGGGCCTTCGCGCCCCACACCGACCATGGCGTAGCAATGCGCCAGCCAGACCTTGCCTTGCCCGCGGTCGCGCGCGATGGGCCAGCTGTCGATGAAGCCGGCTTCGGCATAAGCGTCAGGAAAGCCCAGGGGGGTGAAGCTGAGGCCGGCTTCCGGGCGGTCATATTCGGCCGGGAGGGGGGCGGGCCGGGCGGCGGGATCGGGGCGGGCGGCCCATTGGATGACGTAATTGTCTTGCACCCGGGTGATGGCGCCGCCGTTGAACCGGCCCTCGGCGATGAGCGCGCGCACGGCAGCGACATGGGCGGGGGCGAAGGCGGGGGCGAGCTGGATGATGAAGCGGCCGCGCGCGGTTTCGAAGACCAGCAGGTCTTCGGCCGGAATGTCCCGCCAGTCTGTGGCCGGCGCGCTGGCGATGACGCCGCCGGGATCGGAGATGACCGTTGGCGGGGTGGGCGCAGGTGAGGTGGGCGCGGGGGCCTGACCGGCCAGAAACAGCGCGGCGGCGGCGAGCGCGAGGCGGCGGCTCATTCCGGCTCGAAATCGAGGGCGAGGCCGTTGATGCAGTGGCGCATGCCGGTGGGGCGGGGGCCATCGGGGAAGATGTGGCCGAGATGGCCTTCGCAGTGCGCGCAACGGACCTCGGTGCGGGTCATGCCGTGGCTGGTGTCGGTGGTGGTGGCCACCGCACCTTCGACCGCCTCATAGAAGCTCGGCCAGCCGGAGCCGGAGTTCGTATTTGGCGTGGCTCTTGTAGAGGAGCGCGCCGCAGCCGGCGCAGTGATAATCGCCGGCGCGCTTCTCGTCGTTGAGCGGCGAGGTGAAGGGGCGCTCGGTGGCGTGTTCGCGCAGCACGGCGTGCTGGGCCGAAGACAGGGTTTTGGGGGTGAGGGTCTTTTCGGTCATGGCTTGAGTGTGCCTTGGTCGGTTGGGGGTGGCAAGACGGGGTTTTGACGGGTGAGCGCGTCGAGCGCACCTTGCAGGATCCAGCTGGCGGCGAGCTTGTCGATGCGGGTTTCGCGGCGCGCACGGCTGAGGTCTTCGGCGATCATGGCACGTGTCACGGCGGCCGTGCTCCAGCGTTCATCCCAGAGCAGGATGGGCAAGCCCAGGGCGCGGAGATTGCGAGCCAGCGCGCGGACCGACTGGGTGCGCGGGCTGTCGGTGCCTTCCATGTTGAGCGGCAGGCCGATGACGAGGCCGGCGATGCGCTCTTTTGCGGTGAAGGCCCTGAGCGCTTCGAGATCGGCGCTGAATTTGGTGCGCTTCAGCGTGCTGTGCGGGGTGGCGAAGCTCCAGCTGGCGTCGCAGGTGGCGAGCCCGATGGTTTTCGTGCCGGGATCGAGGCCGGCGAGGCGGCCGCCATCAGGCAGGGCGGCGGCGAAATCGGCGGGCGTCTCGACGATCAAGGGGCTTCTGATGCCGGTTCTGGGGGCGCTTTGACGGCGGCCATTGCGGCGGCGGTGCGGCGGGCGACGTCTTCGCGCAGATTGGCCCAGAACAGCGGGTAATCATAGACGTGGAAATTGTTGCCGGGCAGGATGAAGGCGGTGAATTCGGCCGGGGGCTCGCCGATGCTGAGCCGGTCATCGGCCATGCACTGGGCGCCCAGCCCCTTGGCGACGAGGCTGCCGCTGGTGAAATCGAGGCTGGGGACGAGGCTGCCTAGGTTTTGCGTCTGGTCGACTTTCCGAGTGTCGGTGACGCCGCTCAGGGGGTTGGTGCAGAGCATGGTGGTGCCGGCGCGCGGCTGGCCGGTGTAACCGGGGGCGGCTTCGAAGGTTTCGCGGATGGGGGCGATGTCGGCAGGGTCTGCGAAGCTCTGCCAGCTGAGGAGGCAGCCGCTCTGGGACGGGGCTGTGCAGGCGGGCAGGCCAAGCGCGGGCAGATCGGCCTCGACGCTGAGCGGCCAGCCCGGCGCATAGGCGGCGATGACGCGCGCGGCGAGCGGGGTGCCTGCGATGCGCTCGGCGAGCAGGCGGTAGAGGTGGAGGCTGCCCTGGCTGTGGCCGGCGAGGATGAAGGGGGCGTCTGCGGGCTGGGCGGCCAGAAAGGCGGTGAAGGCGGCGTCGATGTCGGCATAGGCGAGCGCGATGGCGCGCGGGGCATCGGGATTTTCAAGCACGAGGAAGGTGCCGAAAGTGGCCTGACGGTATTTCGGCGCCCAGACGCGGGTTTGGCCGTTGAACAGGCTGGCTTGCAGGCGGAGGAACTTGTCGCCCTGCTCGTTCATGCTGCGGTCGGTGAAGGGGGCGTTCCAGCGCTTGCGGTCGTAGAAGCTGGTGGGCGGGATGTAGAAGGTGGCGATCTGGGGTGCTGTGGCGGCGGTGACGCCTTCAGGCGTCCAGCGGCTGGGATCATCGGCGCGGGCGGGATGGGCGGCCCAGCTGGCGGGATCGGTGTAATCGGGGGCGGGGCCGGCGGCCTCTTGGCTGTAGGGGGCGGACGGGCTGAGCGCGGCGCGCATGATCTGGACGCCGAACAGATAATAGGTGATCAGCCCCGTGATCGCGAGCAGGATGAGGATGGTGACGACCCAGAGGAAGCGGCGCGCGAGCATGGCGGGGGTTTAGCGGGCTTTGGCCGCGCGCGGAAGGGATGCGGCAATCAGGTGTAGCCGAGCTGGCGGCCGGCGAGATCGAGCATGATTTCCTCCGAGCCGCCGCCGATGGCGTTGACGCGGACCTCGCGGTAGATGCGCTCCACTTTGGAGCCGGTGATGTAGCTGGCGCCGCCGAGCACTTGGGCGGCTTCGCGCGCCACGCTTTCGAGCATGCGCGTGGCCTGAACCTTGAGCATGGCATAGTCGGCGGGCTGTCCCCTGCCCTCCTTGTGCTGCCAGGCGGCGAGATCGACCCAGGCCTGGGTGGCGGCGATCTGGCGTTCGCAATCGGCGAGCTTGATGCGGATCGACTGATGCTGGGCGAGGCGCTTGCCGAAGGTTTCGCGGGTGGTGGCCCATTCGACGGCTTCGGACAGCGCAACGCGGGCCATGGCGCAGCAGCCATGCGCCATGCCGAGACGCTCGGAATTGAAATTGCGCATGATGCCGGGGAAGCCGGCGTTTTCCGGGCCGATGAGGTTTTCGGGCGGGACTTCGACCTCGTCGAAATGGATGGCGGCGGTGTCGGAGCAGCGCCAGCCCATCTTGTCGAGGGCCGTGCGCGAGACGCCGGGGCGGTCTGTCTCGATGAGCATCAGCGAGATGCCGGGGATGCCGGGGCCGCCGGTACGCACCGCGACAGTGAGATAATCGGCGCGCATGCCGCTGGTGATGAACATCTTCTGGCCGGTGACGACATAGTGATTGCCGCGCTTTTCGGCCTTGGTGCGGAGCTGGGCGACATCGGAGCCGCCGGACGGCTCGGTGATGGCGAGCGCGATGATCTTTTCACCTGCCAGGACTTGCGGGGCGATGCGGCGCTTCATCTCTTCGGAGCCCAGCGCGAGGATGGGGGGCAGGCCGATGCTGTGGGTCATGAGGCTGGCGCCGAGGCCCCCGGCGCCTGCGGCAGCGAGTTCTTCGGACTGGGTGAGGCTGTGGAAGATGTCGAAGCCCTGCGTGTGGCCGCCATATTCCTCCGGATAGCCGAGGCCGAGGATGCCGGCGTCGGCGGCCTTTTTGTGAAGGCTGCGGGGCAGTTCACCGTCCTTCTCCCACTGGTCGATATGGGGATGGACATGGGCCTTCATGAAGCCGCGCACCGACTGGGCGACGGCCTCATGGGTTTCGTCATAATGGGGGGAACGGGCGCGCCACTGATCGAAGCTGGTCATGGCCCCCACTGTGGCGGAATCTGGGGCGGGCGATATTGGCGTTTGTGGGGGGCTAGGCTTTCAGCCGCGCGGCATAGGCCTTGCGGAACTTGGCGAGCTTGGGGGCGACGACGGCGGCGCAGTAGCCGTTGCTGGTACCGTTCCGCTCGAAATAGCGCTGGTGATAGGGCTCGGCGACGTACCAGGGGGCCTCGGGCTCGATGCTGGTGACGATGGGGTCGGGCCAGTTTTCCTGATGGCGGGCGATTGCGGCGTTGGCTTCGGCGGCCTGGGCGGGGCTGAGCGGGAAGATGGCCGAGCGATATTGGGTGCCGGTGTCGGCGCCCTGGCGGTTGAGGGTGGTGGGGTTATGGGTGGCAAAGAAGATGTCGAGGATCTCGGCGAAGGAGATTTCGGCGGGGTCGAAGTCGATTTTCACAGCTTCGGCATGGCCGGTGCGGCCCGAGCAGACGGCCTCGTAGCTGGGATTGGGGATGGTGCCGCCGATATAGCCGGATTCGACATGGGCGACGCCGCGCACGGCATCGAACACGGCCTCGGTGCACCAGAAGCAGCCGCCGGCGAGGATGGCGGTTTCGGTGGGGCTGGTCATGGGCGGTCTCCGGCTGTTTGGGATGAGGTAGGGGGGCGGCGGGCGCTTGGGAAGGGGGGCGGCGATTTGCGCGGCCTGAAATGTCAAACATTGTTAAATCGGGGGTCGCGCGGTTATTGGTGAAAAAAACCTCCGAAACGGACTCTGTTGTTAACGATTGGGATGTTATCCACAGGTTGCGACTCGGGGGAGACGCATTCGGGTTTTCTCCGTGTGGCCAATGAAATGCAGCCAGACATGGTTGGGTCGTGCGATGAATCCTTATGAGGCCAATTTCCGCAATGTGTCGGCGCGTCTGGGTGCCTGGGCGCTGGGCATGGCGCGTCTGTATCGGCGGCCGCTGATCGTGCTGATCGTGGCCAGCGTGACGACGGCAGTGGGCGTGAATGCGGCGCAGGAGGACAGCGCTGCGGCGCAGGCCGTGATGGCTCAGGTGGCGGCGCGCTGATTGTCTTTGCAGGCCCGGGCGGGGCTGCTACCCAAGGTTGAAATGAAGCGAGCGCTGTTCGGCGGCTTTGGGGAGCGGAGTTTTGAGCGAGACCGATGCGCGGCTGGAGCCGGCGGCGCCCCCAAAGGACGACATGCCGCCGGTGGGCGGGGCCTATGCCCATTATGTGCTGTTCGTGCTGGTGCTGGTCTATGTCATCAACTTCATCGACCGGCAGATTCTCGGGATATTGGCCGAGGACATCAAGGCGGACCTGGGGCTGAGCGATTCGGACCTGGGCTTTCTTTATGGGACGGCCTTTGCGGTTTTTTATGCGTTGTTCGGCATTCCGCTGGGGCGACTGGCGGACAATTGGCTGCGCGTGCGGTTGCTCAGCCTCGGGCTGTTTGTCTGGTCGGCGATGACGGCGCTTTCGGGGCTTTCGTCGAACTTTCTGCAGCTGTCGGCGGCGCGCATCGGGGTGGGCGTGGGCGAAGCCTCGGCCAGCCCGGCGGCCTTCTCGATGCTGTCGGACTGGTTTCCGCGCGAGAAGCGAGCAACCGCGCTCGCCATTTATTCCTCCGGGCTTTATCTGGGCGGCGGGGTGAGCCTGTTCATTGGCGCGGTGGTGTTGCAGGCGTGGAAAGAGGCCTATCCAGTGACGGGGCCGCTGGGGCTGGTGGGCTGGCAGGCGGCGTTTCTGGCGGTCGGCGTGCCGGGGCTGCTTCTGGCTTTGTGGGTGGCGACGCTGAAGGAGCCGGTGCGCGGGCGGGCCGAAGGGCTGCCGCCGCCGCCGAAGGTGGAGGGCGTGTGGGGCAAGCTGGCGGGCGATGTGGCGAGCGTGATCCCGCCGTTTACGCTGCTCAACTGCGCGCATTTGGGGCGGCGGGTGTTTTTGACCAATGTGGCGGTGATGGCAGGGTTTGCGGCACTGGCGTTTTCGCTGGGGCGGCTGACCGGGGACTGGGCGCAGTGGGTGGCCGTGTGTCTGGGCGGCTATGCGGTGACGAGCTGGGCGCAGAGCCTGCGTGAGCGCGACCGGCCGACCTATGCGCTGATCTGGGGCACGCCGACCTTTGTGCTGGCGCTGGTCGGCTTCGGGACGATTTCCTTTGTCGGCTATTCGCTGGGCTTCTGGGTGTTGCCCTATGCGATCCGCACCTTTGTGGCGCCGATGGCGGAGAGCGGGGCGCCGCTGCCCTGGTATGGGACAACGCAGATGGTGGCGCTGATCGTGGGCGGCTGGGGGGCGGCCGGAGGCTTTCTGGGCGTGGTGCTGGGCGGCACGATCTCGGACTGGGTGAAGAAGCGCAATCCGGGCGGGCGGATCATCGTGGCGTCGCTGGCGACGCTGGTGCCGGCGCCCTTTGTGTGGCTGATGTTCACCACCGACAGCCTGGCGCTGTTTCTGCTCTACAATGTGCCGCTGGCCTTTGGCTCGATGTATGTGGGGATTGCGGCTGCGACGACGCAGGACCTTGTGTTGCCGCGCATGCGGGGGGCGGCGACGGCGACCTATTTCATTGGCACGACGCTGATCGGGCTGGGGCTGGGGCCTTACTTCGTGGGCGCGGTGTCAAAGGCGAGCGGCAGCCTTTCAACTGGCGTGCTGTCGCTGCTGCTGATGGCGCCGGTGACGCTGACGTGCCTGATATTGGTGTATCTGAAGCTGCCCGACGCGGAGGCGTCGCGCGTGGCGCGGGCGCGGGCCATGGGCGAAGTGATTTGAGGAGACGATGATGCGGATTGACGAGCTGTTTTCGGTGGCGGGCAAGCGGGTGGTGGTGACGGGCGGCAGCCGCGGCATCGGCGAGATGATCGCGCGCGCCTATGTGGAAAACGGGGCCGAGGTGATCATCACGGCACGAAACGCCGCCGTGTGTGACGCCCTGGCGGCGGCCCTGGGGCCGCGCTGCGTGTCGATTCCGGCAGATCTGTCGAAGATGGCCGAGATCGAGCGCTTTGCCGGCGAGGTGGCGGCGCGCTGGGACCGGGTGGATGTGTTGTTCAACAATGCCGGCGCCAGCTGGGGGGCGAGTATCGAGGACTTTCCCGAGACCGGCTGGGACAAGGTGATGGACCTCAATGTGAAATCGGTGTTTTTCCTGACCCAGAAGCTGCTGCAGCTGCTCAAACGCGAGAATGCCGTGGGCGGCGACATGAGCCGGGTGATCAACATCGGCTCGATCGACGGGCAGCGGGTGAGCGCGCTGGAGACCTACAGCTATGCTGCCTCGAAGGCGGGCGTGCTGCACATGACGCGCATGATGGCGAAGAACCTGGCGACGGACGGCATTGCCGTGAACGCGATTGCGCCGGGCTATTTCCCATCGAAGATGACGGCGGGCGTGGCCGAGATGGTGGGCGATGAGATCATCGAGGCGACGCCGCTGAAGCGCTGGGGCACGCCCGAGGACATGGCCGGGGTGGCGCTGTTTCTGGGATCAAGGGCGAGCGCCTTTTTGTGCGGCAGCACGGTGACGGTGGACGGCGGCTACAAGACGACGGTGTGAGACGGCGACCCCAGGTGCGGGGCTGCTTTGTTTTTGGGCAGCAGATGGTCGAATTCGGGCATATCGCGCGCATGATGTGTCGCAGCCGGGGCTATGCCCGAGCCGCGGCCTGTGGCACGGGAATTGCATGGACCTTTGTATGGCCGACGCGTGAATGCCCGTGGTGAACGGTGCCAGGGCCAGACATATTGGGGACGATGGGTGAAAAAGATCGAAGCTGTCATCAAGCCGTTCAAGCTAGACGAGGTGAAGGAAGCGCTGCACGAGGTCGGGGTTTCGGGAATCACCGTGACGGAAGCCAAGGGCTTTGGCCGGCAGAAGGGGCATACCGAGCTTTATCGGGGCGCTGAATATGTCGTCGACTTCCTGCCCAAGGTGCGGCTCGAGGTGGTGGTGGATGATGACCAGGCGGATCGCGTGATCGAGGCGATTGCGAGTGCTGCTCGCACCGGGCGCATCGGGGATGGCAAGATTTTTGTCTCGTCGATCGAGGCGGCGGTGCGGATCCGCACGGGCGAGCGCGATTCAGACGCGCTCTGAGCGATTTTTTTGCATTGCAGCAACGGTGTTGCTAGGCGTATCGACGCATTTTCACGGCCTGTAGAGGGGATATTGCGACCATGGCGACGAGCGTTTCGGACATTCTGGGGATGATCAAGGAGAAGGAGATCGAATGGGTCGATCTGCGCTTCACCGACCCCAAGGGCAAGTGGCAGCATTTGACCATGGTTTCGAGCGTCATCGACGAGGACATGCTGACCGACGGTTTCATGTTCGACGGTTCGTCGATCGCTGGCTGGAAGGTGATCAACGAAAGCGACATGATCCTGATGCCGGATCTGGACGCGACCTATATCGATCCGTTTTCGGCGACTCCGATGATGATCCTGATCTGCGATATCGTCGAGCCTTCCACGGGTCAGCTTTATGGCCGTGACCCGCGTTCGACCGCCAAGCGCGGCGAGGCCTATCTGAAGGCGAGCGGCATCGGCGACACCGTCTACATCGGCCCGGAAGCCGAGTTCTTCGTGTTCGATGATGTGCGCTTCGGGCTTGGCTATAACGAAGGCTTCTTCCATCTCGACGATATCGAACTGCCGACCAACAGCGGCAAGCAGTATGAGATGGGCAACATGGGCCACCGGCCGCGCGCCAAGGGCGGCTATTTCCCGGTCGCGCCGGTCGACTCGGCCGTGGACCTGCGCGGCGAGATGGTGGCGACCATGCTGGAAATGGGTCTGCCGTGCGACAAGCATCACCATGAAGTGGCCAGCGCCCAGCATGAGCTGGGGCTGACCTTTGGCTCGATGGTGACGACTGCCGACCGGATGCAGGTCTATAAATATGTCGTGCACCAGGTGGCGCACGCCTATGGCAAGACCGCGACCTTCATGCCCAAGCCGATCAAGGACGACAATGGCTCGGGGATGCACACCCATCTTTCGATCTGGAACGGCAAGACGCCGCTTTTTGCCGGTGATGGCTATGCCGGCCTTTCGGAAATGGCGCTGTATTTCATCGGCGGGATCATCAAGCACGCCAAGGCGGTGAACGCGTTTACCAACCCTTCGACCAACAGCTACAAGCGGCTGGTGCCGGGCTTTGAAGCGCCCGTGCTGCTCGCTTATTCGAGCCGCAACCGCTCGGCCTCGTGCCGCATCCCCTATGGGACGGGCGCCAAGTCGAAGCGGGTGGAAGTGCGCTTCCCCGATGCGATGGCCAACCCCTATCTGGCCTATACCGCGCTGCTGATGGCCGGGCTGGACGGCATCGAGAACAAGATCCACCCCGGTGGGCCGATGGACAAGAACCTTTATGACCTGCCGCCGCGCGAGCTGAAGAAGGTGCCGACAGTGGCCGCGAGCCTGCGCGAGGCGCTGGCCGCGCTGGACAAGGACCGCGCCTTCCTGACCAAGGGCGGGGTGTTCACCGACGACCAGATCAGCAGCTATATCGAGCTGAAGATGGAAGACGTACAGCGCTGGGAGATGACGCCCAGCCCGGTTGAATTCGACATGTATTACAGCATGTAAGCGGCAAGCTGGAGCGCTTTGTCGTGGCGAGGGCGTCGGGATTTGGCCCGGCGCCCTTTCCTTTGCGCGCGCAACGCAGAAAAAAAGGGCCGGTGCTTGCGCGCCGGCCCTTGAAGTCAATCCTTGGGGAGGATCGCCATATTGGCCTGATTATGATGCACTGCAGCACGCCATGTTGCAATGCAAAAAATGCTGCGCCGCAATAAATTCACGCTTTGGCTGTGGATGGCGGGCGTTCGCCGCTTGTTCTTTGTGGCGCCGGCGGGCTAGATGAGGCGATGAGCGATCTCTTTGCGAGCACGGCGACCGGCGCCGACTATGATGCCAGTCATATCGAGGTGCTTGAAGGGCTGGAGCCGGTGCGGCGGCGGCCGGGCATGTATATTGGCGGCACCGATGAGCGCGCGCTGCATCATCTTGCGGCCGAGATCCTCGACAATGCGATGGACGAGGCGGTGGCGGGGCATGCCAGCCGCATCGAGATGAGCCTGGAGACGGACGGCAGCCTGAGCATCAGCGACAATGGGCGCGGGATTCCGGTCGATCCGCATCCGCGCTTTCCCGACAAGTCGGCGCTCGAAGTGATCATGACGATGCTGCATTCGGGCGGGAAATTTGGCGGCAAGGCCTATGCGACGAGCGGCGGGCTACACGGGGTGGGCATTTCGGTGGTCAATGCGCTTTCGGACCGGCTGGTGGTGGAGGTGGCGCGGGGGCGCGAGCTTTATCGCCAGCAGTTCAGCCGCGGCCATGCGCTGGGGCCGGTGGAGCGGCTGGGGCCGACATCGAACCGGCGCGGGACGACGGTGACCTTTCATCCCGATGCCGAGATTTTCGGGGCGGGCGCGAAGCTGAAGCCGGCGCGGCTGTTCAAGATGGCGCGGTCGAAGGCCTATCTGTTTGGCGGCGTCGAGATCCGGTGGAAGACGGCGGTGAACGACGGGGAGACGCCCGAAGCGGCGGTGTTTCACTTCCCCGGCGGGCTGGCGGACCATCTGGCGGAGAAGCTGGAGGGGCGCGAACTGGTGACGCCCGAGGCCTTTGCCGGCCGCGCAGATCTGGCTGAGGGCAAGGGCGCTGTCGAATGGGCCTGCGCTTGGCCGATGTATGGCGAGGGCTCGGCAAGCTTTTATTGCAACACGGTGCCCACACCCGATGGCGGCACGCATGAGGCGGGGCTGCGCGCGGCCCTGCTGCGCGGCTTGCGCAATTTCGCGACGCTGACGGGGAACAAGAAGGCGGCCGAGTTGAGCGGCGAGGATGTGTTTTCGGGCGCGGAGATCATGCTGTCGCTGTTCATCCGCGAGCCGCAGTTTCAGAGCCAGACCAAGGACCGGCTGACCTCGCCGGAGGCGACGCGGTTGGTCGAGGCGGCGGTGCGCGATCATTTCGACCATTGGCTGACGGGATCTGGCGAGCGCGGCCGGGCGCTCTTGGGCTTTGTTAGCGAGCGGATGGAGGACCGGCTGCGGCGGCGCGCCGAGCTTTCGGTGAAGCGCAAGACGGCGACCTCGAAGCGGAACCTGCGGCTGCCGGGCAAGCTGACCGACTGTGCGCGCGCCGAGCCGGAGGGGACCGAGCTGTTCATTGTCGAAGGCGACAGCGCCGGCGGATCGGCGAAGCAGGCGCGGGACCGGATGACACAGGCGATTCTGCCGATCAGGGGCAAGATCTTGAACGTGGCGAGCGCCAATGCGGCCAAGATCGGCGCCAACAATGAGGTGGCGGACCTGATCCAGGCGCTGGGCTGCGGCACGCGCGACCGGTTTTCGCCCGAAGCACTGCGCTATGAGCGGATCATCATCATGACCGATGCTGATGTGGACGGGGCGCATATCGCGACGCTGCTGATGACGTTTTTCTATCAGGAGATGCGCGGGCTGGTGCAGGGCGGGCGGCTGTATCTGGCGCTGCCGCCGCTGTATCGGCTGGCGGCGGGCGGGATGGTGGCTTATGCGCGCGACGATGCGCACCGGCTGGAGCTGATGCGCACCACCTTTGCCGGGCGCAGCAAGGTGGAGGTGAGCCGGTTCAAGGGGCTGGGCGAGATGGCGCCGGGCCAGCTCAAGGAAACGACGATGGACCCGGCGAAGCGGACGCTGCTGCGCGTGCGGCTGCCCGAGGGGGGCGATGCGCGCGCCGAAGTGGCGGCGCTGGTTGACCGGCTGATGGGGCGGAACCCCGAGCATCGCTTCGCCTTCATTCAGGCGAATGCGGACGCGGTGGAGGCAGAGGCGCTGGACGCCTGATTTTCGGGCAGGGCTGTAGGTGTCGCACGGGCGGTTGCTTGCTTTGCGGGCAGGTTTTGCTGCGCTGCGAAAGGACGGCGGTGGCACGGAAATTGCATGGCATTTGCGAATGGTCATGGCTGTTCGTGTAGCGACCTGGGTCGGTTGCTTGTGGGGAGTGGGGGATGAAGCTGGTGATCGCGATGATCAAGCCGTTCAGGCTCGATGCGGTCCGCGCGGCGCTGACAGCGCTTGATGTGCGCGGGATGACGGTGAGCGAAGTGTTGGGCTCGGGCGATGGGGGCCCGGGTTCGGCGGGGAAGATGGTGCCGCGGCTGAAGATCGAGGTGGTGGTGGAGGACCGGCAGCTGGGCACCGTGATCGAGGCGGTGCAGGGGGCGGCGGCGACCGGCGAGGTGGGCGACGGCAAGATTTTTGTGGCCGAAGTTGGCAAGGCGGTGCGGATCCGCACCGGCGAGACCGATGAAGCGGCGATTTGAAGGAGTGGTGATGCGACGCACTGGAATTGGACTGCTGGCCGCCCTGCTGAGCCTGGCCGCGCCGGCTATGGCGCAAGACGCCGTGCCGGACCGGGGCGACACCGCCTTCATGATGATGGCGACGGTGCTGGTGCTGCTGATGATCCTGCCGGGCTTGCAGCTGTTTTATGGCGGGCTGGCGCGGGCCAAGAACATGCTCTCGACGATGACGCAGATCGGCGCGGTGAGCGCGCTGGCGATGCTGATCTGGGTGACCTATGGCTATTCGCTCGCCTTTGGGCCGGACGCCAGCGAGGGGCTGAAGCCGTTCATCGCCAGCCTCGACAAGGCGTTTCTGGCCGGGGTGACGGCGGAGTCGGTGGTCGCGACCTTCACCGAGGGCGTGGTCATTCCCGAATATGTGTTCATTGCCTTTCAGATGACCTTTGCTGCCATCACCATTTCGCTGGTGCTGGGCTCGGTGGTGGAGCGGATGAAGTTTTCGGCGGTGATGGTGTTTGCGCTGGTGTGGCTGAGCATCGTCTATCTGCCGATCGCGCATATGGTGTGGGCGACCGGCGGGCTGTTCTACGAGATGGGGGCGCTTGATTTTGCCGGTGGCACGGTGGTGCATATCAATGCCGGGGTTTCGGCACTGGTGGCGGCGATGATCGTGGGCAAGCGCATCGGCTATCAGAAGGAATCGATGGCGCCGCATTCGCTGACGCTGACGCTGGTGGGCACCGGGCTGCTGTTTGTGGGCTGGTTCGGCTTCAATGCCGGCTCGGCGCTGGAGGCCAATGGCTCGGCGGCGCTGGCGATGATCAACACCTTTGTGGCCACCGCCGGTGCGGCGCTGGCTTGGCTGCTGATCGAGCGGATGCTGGGCCACAAGCCCTCGGCCCTCGGGCTGGCGTCGGGCATCATCGCCGGGCTGGTGGCGGTGACGCCGGCGGCGGGCAATGCCGGGCCGTTCGGCGCGATCGTGCTGGGCGCGCTGTCTTCGGCGGTCTGCTATTATTTCGTCACCATCGTGAAGCCGCGGCTGGGCTATGATGATGCGCTTGATGCCTTTGGCATTCACGGCGTGGGTGGCATTGTTGGCGCGCTGGGCACGGGCATTGTCTATGCGCCGATGTTTGGCGGACCGGGCGATGCGGATTTCGCTATGGGCGCGCAGGTCTGGACGCAGCTTCTGGCGGTGGCGACGACGATTGTCTGGGCGACCATTGGCACAGGGATTGCCTGCGGTGTGGCCCGGGCGCTGACCGGGCTGCGGGTGACCAGCGATGTCGAGCGCGAGGGGCTGGACCTCGCTGAGCATGGCGAGCGGGCATACAACGCCTGAACCTGCTGCCTAATCCTGCTGGACGTCTGTGAGGCGCACGGCGACCAGCGCGCCGACGAGCGCCATGGCGGCAAAGGCGAGCAGCAGCGGAGCGGGGCCGATGCGATCGGCGACAAAGCCGGCGCCGCCGCCGATGAGCAGGGCGGTGCCGATGAGGCTGTTGCTGAGCGCGGTGTAGCGGGCGCGCTGGCTGTCTGTGGTCATGTCGGTGAGGTGGAGCTTGCGGCCCTGGCGAACGCCTTCATAGGCGATCTGGGCGGCGAAGATGGCAGCGGCTGCACCCCAGCGGCCGCCGAGGCTGGCATCGGACAGGCCGATGAGGGCAATGACGGCGAGCGCGACCGCCGAGAGCAGGCCGGCGGCAACAAGAGTGTTGCGACTGGAGCGGTCTGACAGGCGGCCCCAGACATAGGCGGCCATGACCGAGGCGGCGGTGCTGGCCATGACCAGCGGGCCGAGCGCTGCGAGGCTGTTTTCCCGCGCCGTGCCGGCGAGCATGATGATGAACGGCGGCGCCAACGCCGTGACGGTGAGCAGCGCGCGGGCGATGATGAAGCGCTGGAGCTGGCGATCATCGGTGAGCGGGGCGATGAGGGCGGCAAGGTCCATTGGCGCGGCGCCTTCTTCCGCTTTCGGCTCTTCGAGCTGGCGGAAGAGCAGGCTGGCAGTGAGGAAGGCGAGGCCGGCGGCGGCGACGGCCGCGGCGAGGGTGGCACGGGCGAGCGGGAGCAGGCCCAGCGCCATGGCGAGGCCGAAGGCGAAGGCGGCGAGGCTGCCGCTGGCCGCGGCGAAGCCGGTGATGCTGCCGCGCCGGCCCGTGGGAATGGTGCGGGCGAGCACATCCTTGTAGCTGACCGAAGCGCCGGCGCGGGCGGCGGCGAGGACGGCGAGCGCGGCCAGCACCGCCCAGCCGGCGGCGGCGCCCTCCAGAAGAACGACGCTTGTGGCGATAGCGAGCGCAGCCAGCCCCTGAAGGGCAGCGGAAGTGGCCCAGATGATCTTTGTGCGCGGCGCGGCTTCGACGCGCCGGGCAAGCAGGAGCTGGGGCAGCAGCGCGCCCGCTTCGCGGACCGGGACCAGCGCGCCGATGATCATGCCGGGCGCCCCAAGGCTGGTCAGTAGCCAGGCGAGGACGAGCTTGGGATCGATGAGGCTGTCAGCGACCTTGGTAAGGGTGAGGGCGGCGACATGGAGAAGGCCGTTCTTCGGCTCTTCGGGCGCGATATTGGCATCGGCGCCGGTGAGGCGGGCATAGGCGGCCTTGAGGGGCATGGCCCTTTATGGCGGGGGTGGGCGCGGCGGCAAAGGGGGGACCGCCGCGCCCGGCAGGCCCGGCGCAACTGGCCGGGCTGTTCTAACGGCGCCAGTTGCAGTCGCGGCCGTCGGACTTGTCGATGGCTCGGCCGGCAAGAGCGCCCAGGCCACCGCCGATGATGGTGCCGAGCAGCTTGTCGCCGCGGCCCGCGACCGTGTTGCCAAGGACGCCGCCGCCGATGGCGCCGATCACCGTGCCGCCCTTGCCTTCGTCATAGCAGCGGTTGCCATTGCCGTTCCAGCGGCGCTGGTCGCGGTTGTTCCAGCGGCGGTCGTCGCGGCGATCATCCCAATCGGCATTCCAGCGGCGGTCGTCCCAGCGGCGTTCGTAGCGGTCATCGTCCCAGTCGCCAGCCTGGACGGCGGTGGTGGGGATGGCGGTGGCGGCAAGGCTGGCGGTGAGTGCGGCGAGGATGAATTTGGCGGACATCATCTGATCCCTGAACTGGATCACCGGAAGTGGTGATGGGCGCACGATGGCCGATTCGGGCTGGCGCGACGCTGAATGGCCGGTTGTGCTGCGTTCAGGCGGCCTGGCTGGCGGCTTCAAGGGCTTCGGTGGCTTCGAGCCAGGCGCTTTCGGCCGCTTCGAGTGCGGCTTCGACGCGGCCGCGCTCTTGCATCAGGTCGGCGGGTTTGCGGCCCATGTCGGCGACCTTGCAGTCGGTCGGGTCGGCGAGCATGCGGTCGATCTCGTCGCGGCGCTTGGCGAGGCGGGTCATTTCGGCCTCGGCGGTGCGCACGGCCTTGCGGAACGCTGCGGTGGCGCCGCGCGCGTCGGCGGCGGCCTTGCGGTCAGCCTTTTTGGCGGGGCGGGCGGTGCTGTCGGGGGTGCGGCCGAGGATGGTGTCGGTGTAATCATCCAGGCTGCCGGCGAATTCCCGGGCATGGCCGGCATCGACCAGCACCAGCCGGTCGGCACTGGCCTCGATCATGTGGCGATCATGGCTGACGACGACGACCGCGCCATTATAGTCGTTGAGGGCCTGAACCAGCGCCTCGCGGGTGTCGACGTCGAGGTGGTTGGTCGGCTCGTCGAGGATGAGCAGATGGGGCGCGTCACGGGTGATCAGGGCGAGCGCGAGGCGGGCGCGCTCGCCACCCGACATCTTGCCGACTTTCTGTTCCGCCATCGGGCCGGAGAAGCCGAAGCGGCCCAATTGGGCGCGGACCGCAGCGGGCGTGGCGCCCTTCATCAGGCGGCTCATATGGGCGAGGGGAGTATCGTCCCGGTCGAGTTCCTCGACCTGATACTGGGTGAAATAGCCGACGCGCAGCTTGCCCGGCGCGTGTTTGGTCCCCTCCATGGCGGCGAGCTGGCCGGAGAGCAGGCGAGCGAGCGTGGTCTTGCCATTGCCATTACGGCCGAGCAGCGCCAGCCGGTCATCGGGATCGAGCCGGAGGTCGATCTGGCGGAGCACGGGCTTGCCGTCATAGCCGACGGCGGCGTGATCGAGCTGGACGAGCGGCGGCTTCAGCGGGGGGGGCGAGGGGAAGTTGAAGACGAGGCTGGGGTCGGTGACGGCCTCGGCGATGGGTTGCATCCTGGCCAGCGCCTTGGCGCGGGACTGGGCCTGTTTGGCGGTGCTGGCGCGGGCGCTGTTGCGGGCGATATAATCCTGCAGCTTGGCGCGCTGGGCGGCCTGGGCCTCGCGCGCCGAGGCGAGCTGGGCGAGGCGTTCGGCGCGCTGGCGCTCGAAATCATCATAGCCGCCGGGATAGAGGGTGATCTTGCCGCCTTCGAGATGGAGGATATTGTCGACGACATTGTTGAGCAGGTCACGCTCATGGCTGATGATGAGGATGGTGGCGCGGTAGGACTTGAGGAAATTTTCGAGCCACATGGTGGCTTCGAGATCGAGGTGGTTGGAGGGCTCGTCGAGGAGCAGCAGGTCAGGCTGGCTGAACAACAGGGCGGCGAGCGCGACGCGCATGCGCCAGCCGCCGGAATAGCTGTCGAGCGGGCGGTGCTGGGCCTCTTCATCAAAGCCGAGGCCGACGAGGATGCGGCTGGCGCGGGCGGGCGCTGTATAGGCATCGATGGCGATCAGCCGCTCATGGATTTCGGCGAGGCGGGCGGGATCGGGGGTGCCGCTTTCTTCCTCGGCCATCAGGGCGGCGCGCTCGAGATCAGCGGCGATCACGGTTTCGAACGGAGTGGTCTTGCCCGCCGGGGCTTCCTGCGCGACATAGCCGAGGCGGGCGGACTTGGGCATGTCGATGCTGCCGGCATCAGGCTCGAGCTGGCCGGCGATGACCTTCATCAGTGTCGATTTGCCGGCGCCGTTGCGGCCGATGAAGCCGATGCGGCCGCGCGGCGGCAGCGTGGCCGAGGCCCCATCGAGGATGGTGCGGCCGCCGAGGCGAACGGTGATGGCGTTGATGGTCAGCATGGCGGGCGTCTAGCAGGATTCGGCCCGGGATTGCAGGGCCTGAAAAAAGAAACAGGCCGGCGAGGCACCCTGCCCCGCCGGCCTGCCCTTAATTGCTGCGGCGCTTACTTCTGGGTCTTGAGGTAAGCGATCACGTTGGCGCGGTCCTGCGGCTTCTTGAGGCCGGCGAAGGCCATCTTGGTGCCGGGCATGAACTTCATCGGCGCTTCGAGATATTTGAACAGCGTGGCTTCGTCCCAGGTCACGTTGCTCTCAAGGTTCGCCTTGGAATATTTGAACTTTTCGACCGAGCCAGACTTGCGGCCGACAACGGCGTGGAGCGACGGGCCAACCCGGTTCACGCCCTTGGTGGTGACGTGGCAGGCCTTGCACTGGTTGAACACCTTGGCGCCGGCGGCGGCATCGCCGGCGGGCATCTGGGCGGCGGCGGGGGCGGCGGCAGCAAACATGGCGGCGGCGGCGATCAGGATGGTTTTGTTCATGGTCGTCCCTGCTTGTGAAAGGAAAATCGCTCTTAATCGGCCGGGGATGAATGTGCAATTACGGATTGTGGCGGCGAATTGGCCCAGTTGCGGCGCTTCAGCCCGCCAGAAAGGCGACCAGCGCGCGCACCTTGGCCTGCCGCCATTGCGGCGTGGGGGCGCTGAGCCACCATGCGGCCGCGCTCGGCTGGGGCGGGGCGAGCGGTGTGAGCGCGCCGCTGGCCAGCGCCTGCTCGGCCAGAAGCGCGGGCACAAGAGCCGGGCCGAGGCCGGCCATAGCCGCATCAAGGGCGAGGCCGGCATCGGCCATGAACGGGCCGGGGGCATCGGGATCGAGCGGATGGGCGATGCGCGGGGCATCGGCGGGCATGTCGGGCGGCGCGACGAGGACCAGCTGCTCGGGGCCGAGCGGCTTGCCGTGCACGCCCTCAGCGCTGGGGGCATCGCCGAAATGCAGAGCGAGATCGAGGTTGGCCTCGGTGAAATCGGGCTCGCCGTCGAGGGCGGCGAGGACGAAGCGCAGCTGCGGGGCGTTGCGCGCATAGGCGGCGAGGCGAGTGGTGAGCCATTTGGCGATGAGCGCGCGCGGGGCGGCGATGGTGAGCGTGTTGGAGCCCTGGCCCTGCTGCATGATGCGGATGGCGTCTTCGAACTGGCGGAAGCCTTCGCGCAAGGCCGGCAGCGCACGCTCGGCTTCCGGCGTGAGCTCAAGGCCGCGGGTCTGGCGGCGGAAGAGGATCAGGCCGAGCGTGTCTTCAAGGGCGCGGATCTGCTGGCCGACGGCGGCGGGGGTGACGGCGAGCTCGTCGGCGGCGCGGGTGAAGCTGAGATGGCGGGCGGCGGCATCGAAGACGCGAAGGGCGTTGAGGGGCAGATGGGTGCGTTTCATGAAACCGGTCGGGCGGGCCTCAGGCAGCGCTGGGGGACGGGCTGGGCGGATGGCTGGCGAGTGCGAAGCTGGGGATGGCGACGGCGAAGCAGCCACCTTCGCCCTCGACCGTGTAGCTGCCCGCCATGCTGCCGCTGGGCGTGGGCAACGGACAGCCGGAGATGTAATCGAAGCTGGAGCCTGGCGCGATGTGCGGCTGTTCGCCAACGACGCCCTCCCCCTCGATCTCGCTGACCCGGCCGTCGCCATCGGTGATGACCCAGTGGCGGCGGAGCAGCTGGACGGGCGCTTCCCCGTGATTTTCGACGCGGACGTGGTAGCTCCAGACATAATGGCTGCGCGCCGGGTCGGATTGTTCGGCGAGGAAGCGCGGCGCGACACGCACGGTGATGCCCCTGGTGGTGGCGCTGTGCGTGAAGAAGCCGGGCAGCGCCATGGCTCAGGCGCCGATTCTCGTCAGCGCCTGGCCGAGATCCTCGATCAGGTCATCGGCGTCTTCGAGGCCGACCGAGAGGCGCAACATGCCTTCGGTGATGCCCATTTCGGCGCGCACCTCGGGGCTGACGCTGGCGTGGGTGGTGGTGGCGGGGTGAGTCATCAGGGTGCGACTGTCACCCAGATTGTTGGAAATGTCGATGAGCTGGAGCGCATCGAGCAAGCCGTGTGCGGCCGGCTGGCCGCCACCCAGGTGGAGCGCGATGATGGTGCCGCCGGCGCGCATCTGCTGCATGGCGAGCGCGTGCTGCGGATGGCTGGCGAGGCCGGGATAAAGGGTGCGCGGGACGCGGCTTTCAAGGAAGGTGGCGACTTTCATGGCGTTCTCGCAAGCGCGGGTGACGCGCAAGTCGAGCGTTTCGAGGCTTTTCAGGATGAGCCAGGCATTGAAGGGCGAGAGATTGGGCCCGGTGTGGCGGGCAAAGGCGAGATATGTGTCGTTGATCCACTGTTCCGAGCCGAGCACGGCGCCGGCGAGCACCCTGCCCTGCCCGTCCATCAGCTTGGTGGCGGAATAGGCGACGACATCGGCACCAAAGTCGAGCGGTGACTGGACGATCGGGCTGGCGAAGGCATTGTCGACGACAACGGTGGCGCCGGCATCATGGGCGATATCGGCAACCGCGCGCAGGTCGGTGATGTCGAGGCCGGGGTTGCTTGGGGTTTCGAGGAAGAAGACCTTGGTGTTGGGCCGGCGCGCCCGGGCCCAGGCCTGGGTGTCGCGGCCGTCGACGGTGGTGGTTTCGATGCCGAAGCGCGGCAGGATGCTGTCAACGAGCACACGGCAGGAGCCGAACAGGGCGCGGCCGGCGACGAGGTGATCACCGGTGGAGAGCTGGCACATGAGCGCTGCGGTCATGGCGGCCATGCCGCTGGCGGTGGCGCGGGCGGCCTCGGCGCCTTCGATGAGGGCGAGGCGGCGTTCGAGCATTTCGACGGTGGGGTTTTGCAGGCGGCTGTAGGTCATGCCCGGGCGCTCACCGCGGAAGCGGGCGGCGGCCTCCTCGGCATTGTCATAGGCATAGCCCGAGGTGAGGAACAGCGCCTCGGAGGTTTCCCCGATTTCGGTGCGCATGGTGCCGCCGCGTACCATGCGCGTGGCGGGGCGCCATTTCGATGTGTGGGCGGGGTCTTGTCCGGTCAAGCGTTTCATCGACGAGGAGATAGCCGGGCGGGCGGGCGGGCGCAATCGGCAGTGGGACAGGAATGGGGGGCGCAGGAATGGGCGGGCAGGAATGGCTGGCAGGTCTGTTCAGCCTGGGTTAGGATTCGGGGGCCGATGCTTCTCGGCAATGGATATCCCGAAGGAGGGCAAGATGCCGAAGTTCGCAGCCGGTGTGGTCAAGTTTCAGCGCGACGTATACCCGCGCAACGCCGAGCTGTTCGAGCGATTGGCCAAGGGGCAGTCTCCCGAAGCGCTGTTCATCACCTGCTCCGACTCGCGCATCGAGCTGGGCATGTTAACCCAGAGCGAGCCGGGCGACCTGTTTGTGGTGCGCAACGCCGGCAACATCGTGCCGCCGCATGACACGACGACCGGGGCGACGACGGCGGCGATCGAATTTGCAGTGGGTGCGCTGAAGGTGCCGCATATCGTGATCTGCGGCCATACGGATTGCGGCGCCGCCAAGGGCGCGATGGCACCTGAAAAGCTGGATTCACTGCCGCATGTGCGCGACTGGCTGGTGCATATGCGTGCCGCGATCGACATCACCCGCGAGCTGGGCTCGCATCTGAACGAGCATGACATGATGCTGATGCTGCTTGAGCAGAATGTGCTGCTGCAGATGGCTCATTTGCGCACCCACCCGGCCGTGGCGCTAGCGCTGGCCAAGGGCGTGCTGCAGATCCATGGCTGGGTGTATGACATCGCCGATGGCGAGGTTTATGCTTGGGATGACGATGTAAAGGACTTCCAGCCGGTGAGCCGGCGCTATGCCGCGCAGGTGGCCAAATATCTGGACACCGCGCACGAACATTCGCACGCCCACGCGCACAGCTGACAGCGCTCAGGGGATCGCAATCGCTTCACCGGCGGTGGCGGCAGGCGGCTCATGGCCGCGCACGATGAGCAGGTACATGACCGGCGTGACGATGCGGCTGAGCAGCGTGGATGAGATGAGGCCGCCGATGATGACCCAGGCGAGCGGGCTGTAGAGGCCGGAGCCGGAGAGCGCCAGCGGCAGCAGGCCGCCGACCGCGGTGACCGAGGTGAGCAGGACGGGGAGGAAGCGGACCTCGCCGGCGCGCTCGATGGCGGGGCGGAGATCAAGGCCCTCGCGGCGCAGCTGGGTGGTGAAATCGACAAGCAGGATGCTGTTCTTGATCTCGATGCCGATGAGCGCGACGAAGCCGATGACGGCGGTGTAGCTGATCGAATTGCCGGTGACGAACAGGGCGACGAGGCCGCCGAAGATGCCGAGCGGAATGACACCAGCGACGACCGCGACTTCACGGAAGCGACCAAACTCGATGACCAGCACGCCCAGGATGCCGAACACGGCGATGGCGATGATGGGACCGAGGCCGGAGAAGCTGCGGGCGCGGGCCTCGGCCTCGCCGCCGACGGCGAAGCGGTAGCCTTCGGGCAATTTCACCTCTTCGAGCGCCTTGAATACCTCTTCATTGACCTTGGCAGTGAGGAAGCCGGAAGCGATTTCGGAAGTGATGTAGACGGTGCGCTGCTGACTTTCCCGGCTGATGCGCGGGGGGGCGGAATCGAGGGTGGGCCGCGCGATCTCGCGCAGCGGCACGGCGCCGCCGGCGGCGGGCACATAGACCTGATCGAGCACCGAAACCGGGTGGCGGCCATCGAGCGGCAGCCGGACGACGACATTGTAGCTGTCGCCCTCATTGTCACGGAAGCGGCCGGAGGGTTCGCCGGCGAGTGCCATGCGCAGGATGCGGCGCGGCGTACCGGGGACGACGCCGAGGAGCGCGGCCTTGCCGGAATCAAGGCCGAGTGCCAGGCGTGGCTGATCGGTGGCGATGGGGTTGACGACATCGCGGGTGCCGGGGACCTTGCGCATAAGGGCCTCGGTTTCGGCCGCGAGGCGCTTCAGCACGTCGAGATCGGGGCCGAAGATGCGGACCAGGATGGGCGCGTCGATGGGCGGGCCGTTGACGAAGATCTTGACGACATATTGCGCGTCCGGCCCGGCATCGAGGTGGTTGCGCAGCCGCTCGACAAGGGCGGGGCCTTCGGTCTTGTCCCAATCCTTGAGGACGACGAAGACTTCGCCGAGGTTGGTGCGCTGGTCGAAGCTGCGCTGATTGTAGAAGATCTGCGGATTGCCGCGGCCGATGTTGGTCATCACGGCTTCAACGTCGGGTTCATCCTTGAGGCCGGCCTCGACGTAAGACGCGGCGCGCTCGGTCTGGGTGATGGCCGCCCCTTCGGGCGCGGTGATGGTGACGAGGAAATAGGGGGCGTCGGCGGGCGGGAACAGGCTGGAGCCGAGCAGCGGCACCAGGCCGAAGCCCGAGCCGACGATGGCGGTGGCGATGGCCATGGCGCGCCACGGCTTTTCGAGCGACCAGTGGAGAACGGGGGCATAGAAGCGCTGGATGCCGCCTTGCACCGCCTGGAGGAAGCGGTTGCCCTCCTCCGTTTCGGTGCGCGGCAGGATTCGGCTGGCCAGAAACGGCACGATGGTGAGCGAGACCAGCAGCGAGGCGGCGACCGTGCCGAGCACGGCGATGGGGAGCGAGCGAGTGAACTTGCCGGCGCCTTCGGGCAGGAAAGCGAGCGGCAGGAACGCGAACAGCAGGACGAAGGTGCAGCCCAGCACGGCGACCGCAATTTCGCGCGTGCCGGAAATGGCGGCAGACGTGCGGTCTTCGCCCTCGCGCAGGTGGCGGGCGATATTTTCGGTAACGACGATGCTGTCATCAACGAGCAGGCCGAGCGCGATGATGAAGCCGGAGATGGCGAGCTGGTTGAGGGTGAAGCCGGTGACGCTGAGAACCGCAACACCAATGGCGAGGCTGAGCGGCACCGAGACCATGACGACGATGCTGGCGCGCAGGCCCAAGGGGAGCAGGGTGATGAGGACAAGGGCGAGTGCGATCGAGAAATCGCGCGCCAGCGTGGCGAGCTTGCGGCCGATGTCGAGCGACTGGTCGAAGCCGAGCTCAAGGGTGACATCGGGGGAGCTGGGCGCGAAATTCTTCTGCGGCCGCGAGCGCATCGTTGCGGATATCGAGAACGTTCAGATTGTCTTTCTGGGTGAGTGTGACCCAGATGGCGCGTTGGCCGTTGAAGCGGGTGATGTGGGGCTGTTCCTCATAGCCCCAGTCGACTGCGGCAATGTCGGAGACGCGGACCAGGCTGCCATCGCGGGCGCGGACGGGTTCGTCGCGGATTTCATCGAGGCTGCGGAAAGCGCCGCCAGCCTGCACATTGAGGCGCTGGTCGCCGCTGTGGACGGCGCCGGGGGGGAGGTCGGTGGAGCCCTGGCGCAGCGCATCGGTGACGGCGGTGACGGGGAGGCCGAGTTGCGCCATGCGGCCGAGATCGAGGGCGACGGTGATTTCGGGGGTGGGGATGCCCCAGACCCGGGTTTCGCGCACGCCGGGGACGCGGTTCATGCGCTCGCGCAGGTCCTTGCCCAGCTTTTCGAGGCGGCGGTAGCTGGCGGTTTCGGAGACCAGCGCGAACTGCAGGATGGCGGCCTCGGTGGTGCGGCTGCGGCGGAATTCGAGGCGCTGGAGGGCAGAGGGGAGCTGGGAGCGGATGGCATTCACCTCGCGCACCACCTCGTCATATTTCTTCTCGGGATCATCCTCCCAGCTGAATTCTGCGGTGATGACCGACGAGCTGTCGGTGCTGCGGGACTGGACCTTGACGATGCCATCGACGCCCTGGAGCACATCCTCGATGGGCTTGGCGATGGTGGTTTCCATGTCGGACGGCTCGGCGCCCGGCACGGTGGCGACGACGATGATGAAGGGCGAGGGGAAATGCGGATCGACCGAGCGGGGGATGGAGAGGAAGGAGGAGATGCCGATGGCGACCAGCAGCGCGAAGGTGACCAGCGTGATCTGCCAGCGCTGGATGGCATAGTTGATGATGTTCATGATGGGCGCGGCTCAGGCGCTGGGGCTGACGGCCATGCCGTCACGCAGGCGATCGGGGCCGGAGGTGACCACCTGTTCACCGGGCTCGAGACCGGCGGTGACGATGACCTCATCATCTTCTGGCGGGCCGATGGCGACCTGGCGGAGGCGGACGACGCCGGCCTTGCTGTCATGAACATAGACAAACGCCTCGCCGGCGCGGGCGCTGAACAGGGCGGTAGCGGGCACGGCGAGCGCGCCGCCCGTCGCGGCCTCGTCGGGCAGCGCCAGACGGGCCTCGCCGATGAGGCCGGAGCGCAGGCCGGGATGAGCCGGGAGCGCCAACTCGACGCGGAAGGTGCCGGTGGCCTCATCACCGCGGGCGCCGATCTCGGAGACCGTGGCCGCGAGTGGGGCGGCGGACAGGGCGTCGATCAGCACGCGGGCGGGCTGGCCAAGGCGCAACCGGGGCAGGTCGGCATCGGCGACGGGGAGTTGAAGGACATGGCCGCTGTCGGTCTCGCCCAGCACCAGCACGGTCTGGCCGGGCTGGACGATCTGGCCGGGCTCGAGCGGGCGGCGCAGGATGGTGCCGGACGAGGGCGCGCGGATGATGCCGAGCCCCTGATCGAAGCGTGACTGGCGGACGCGGGCGCGGGCGGCATCGAGGGTGGCGCGGGCCGTCTCGACACGCGGCGCGGTCACCCAGCCCTGAGCGAAGAGGCCCTGCAGGCGGGTATAGTCGGATTCAGCGCGGGCCAGTTCGGCTTCGGCGGTGGCCGTGGCGGCGGCAAGGCTGGTAAGGTCGAGCCGGGCGAGGACATCACCCTTCTTGACCATATCGCCCTCGCGCACGGCGATGACGGCGATGCGGCCGGGCGCATTGAAGCCGAGAGCTGTTTCGCGCTTGAGGCGGACAATGCCGCTGATCACCAGCTGATGCTCGCTCGCAGCCGGGCGGGCAGCGGCCAGCGTCACCGGCAAGGCGGCACTGGTGGCGGCCGGCGGGGGCGCCTCTTCCGGGCCGCCGCAGGCCGCCAGCGCGAACATGGGCAGGGCGGCGAGGCCAAGCTGACAAATGGTGGTGAGACGCATGCAACCCCCGACCGGTCCCTGACAATGAGGCTAGTTTTGACCGTGACTCATATTGCCGGGAACGGACGGGGACTGGCAAGCAGTTTTTGAGCGTTGCTCAACTTGCCGCATTGACCATGTTACAATGTCAACCAAAGCTTGACGTTCTTATATTAATCAACAATGGTGAGAACATTAACGACGAAGGGGCGCGACACGGTGGAGGGACCGCAGTTGCTGACTTCGCCGGGGTCGCTGTGGCTGGGGTCGAGGGTTTCGACGCCGGCCAGTTCGATATCGGCGACAATATGACCGGGGATGCGAAATTCCCAGTCCGGCAGGCGCGCGGACAGTGCGACGAGCGCTTCGGCGATGCTGCCGGGCGCCCCATCCAGACGCAGATCGAAAATATGGCGCGCGCCGATAAAGGTGACGCTGGCCCAGTCAAGGGTCCGGATTTCCTCGACAATGAGAATTGGTTTTTCCCTATCGCTGGCGTCAAGCCCGGCGGCGGCGGCGATGCCGCGCAGGACGGCGGATTCGATGGCGGATTTGAACGGGCGCATCAGTTGGTTCCTTTGCAAGAGGGGTTGGTGCTCACGGATGTCTGGCCGGTCGCGACCGGATTCCTGGTCTCTGAGGCGGCGATGAAGGCCTTGACGCGAGCCACGGTGGCGGGGCGCGGTTCGCGACCATTGCGAAGATCGAAGACGAGGCGCGGATCACCGGCGGCCTGTCGCCCGAAACGGGAGGGAGGAATGGCGCGTTGGCGCAGATGCCGCTCCACAATCGTCAACAAACTCATTGCCGCCACTCCCTTCACCATAAGAACCTACGGAAATCCTGCCGATTCGGCGCTGTTAACGTTTTATCGCGGGCGTTTTCCTACTAGTCTAGGTAAAAACCTATGGTAAAGTCGGATTATCGCGGACCGGGAGAGGAGGTTCCGCAGCCTATGGACAGTATCGCCATCCGCAAGCGGTTGGACGAGCTGATCAGTGCGCGTGGAGAGGACTATGCTTCGCTTTCGCGCCTGCTTGGCCGAAATCCGACCTATATTCAGCAGTTTGTAAAGCGCGGTGTGCCGCGCCGCCTGTCCGAGACGGACCGGCGGGTTTTGGCGCGGCACTTCGGCATTGCCGAACGGCTGCTCGGTGCGCCGGTCGAGGATGGCACGCGCGCGGTGATGGCGCGGCCGGGACTCGTGCAGCGCGGCGAGGATTATGTGCTGATTCCCCAGCTGTCCGTGGGGGCCTCGGCGGGTGACGGGTCGGAAGCCGGCGACGAAACGCCGCTTGCTGTGCTGGCCTTCAAGGCCAATTGGGTCCGCGAGATTGCCAGCGGCCGTCCGGATGCACTGACCGTGATCGGCGTGCAGGGCGATTCGATGCTGCCGACGCTTGCTGATGGAGACCAGATCCTTGTCGACACCGCCGACCGCGAGCGGCTGCGCGACGGCATCTATGTGTTGCGTACCGACGATGCGCTGCTGGTAAAGCGGCTATCGGTGAACCCGGCAACGCGGCGGCTGACCATAAGGTCGGACAATGACGCCTATCCAAGCTGGGATGACCTTGATCCGGCGGGCGTGCAGGTGATCGGGCGGGTGGTCTGGGTGGGGCGGCGGCTGAACTGAAGGCGCTGCCTAGCGGCGGCTGTCGCGCACGGTCCAGATGATGGCGGCAAGGACGCCGATGACGCCGCCGGCGATGAGGCCGGCGGACACCTGGCCGAGAAGCAGGCCAACGACCGGCCCCAGGATGAGACCGGCGGCGATGAGACAACCGCCGCCGCTGCTGGTGTTTCTGTTGGGGGTTGGCGTGCCGGGCATGGGCTGGCCTTTGCCACGGTCCGCTGGCCAATACCATCGCAGATGACGGGCGGTTGGTCGCAGGCCTGTCTTGGCCAGACGGGCTTTGCTTTGCGCGGCCCCAGTGCTGCGCTAACAAGGCGCGTGTCATCATTTCTTCATTGGACGCGACTGGTCGGGCTTGGCTGCGCAGCCGGGCTGGCCTTTGCCGGACGCGCACAGGAGGTGACCCCACCGCTGGCGGAGAGCGACTATGAAATCCTGCTCGACGAGGACGGGGTGCCGCTGCCCTGGCCCGAGCTGCCGGCCCAGAATGGTACAACGAGCGCGGCCGACCTTGGCGACCTGCGCTACGATGTGACCTTCAGCGGGCTTGATGAATTGGGGCTGTCGGAGCAGTTCAAGGGGCTTTCGGCGCTTTGGACCGGGCGCGGCAAGCCGGCCAATCTGGCGCAGATCAGGCGGCGAACCGCCGATGACCGGCAGCTGATCGATACGCTGCTGCGCTCGGCGGGCCATTATGGCGGGCGGATCGAGAGCGAGATCATCGCCTCGGTGCGCCCCGACGAGGCGACGCGGGTGCGCTTCGAGGTGGCGCCGGGGCCGCTTTATCGCTTCGAGAAGATTCTCGTGCGGGCGCCGGCCGAGAGCAGCAGCAACGCACCGGTTGACCTGGCCGAGCAGCTTCTGGGCATTGCGCCGGGCGACCCCATTTTGGCGGCGCAGGTGGTGGCGCTGGAGGACCGGCTGGCCGAGCGGCTGGCCGATGCGGGCTACCCCTTCCCCACCATCGGGCCACCGGAGATCGTGATTGATCATGCGCGACGAGCGGGCGAGCTGGCGCAGCGGGTCGATGCCGGGCCACAGGGCGTTTTTGGCGCAACGCGGATCGAGGGCGAAACGCAGGGCTTCACCAAGAAGCACATGGCGATTCTGGCGCGCTACAAGCCGGGCGAACCATACACGGGCGCGAACCGGGAGGACCTGCGCCAGGCGCTGGTGCAGACCGGGCTTTTCGGGGCCGTGGCGGTGCGCCCTGTGCTGGCGGGCGAGCCCAAGGCGGATGGCACGCAGACGGTGGACATGGTGGCCAGGGTCGAGGCGGCGCCGCCGCGCACGGTTTCGGCAACGGGGGGCTATTATACCGGGCAAGGGCTGCGGCTGGCGGGCAGCTGGTCACACCGCAACCTGTTTCCGCCCGAAGGCTCATTGACGGGGCGCGTGGTGGCGGCGCAGCGCGAACAGCTTTTGAGCGGCGAATACCGGCGGCGAAATTTCAGGTCACGCGACCAGACGCTGAGCGTGCTCGCTTCGCTTTCGACCGAACAGCAGCTTGGCTATTCGGCCCGCACGGTTCAGCTTGGCGCGGGCGTGGTCCGCGAATCCAACCTGCTCTGGCAAAAGCCCATGACCTTTTCGCTGGGTGTTCAGGCGATCGCGACGAATCAGACCGACCGCTCGCTGTTGCGCCTGCTCGAAGACGGCGATGCCACCTTCTTCATTCTGGCCGTGCCGGGATCGGTGACGTTTGACAACTCTGACGACCTGCTCAATCCCTCCTCTGGATTTCGCGTGACGGCGCGTGCCAGCCCGGAGTTCACACTGCGCGACGGCACCAATTTCAACTATGTGAAGCTGCAACTGGAAGGCACCTATTACAAGCCGGTTGGCAACTCGGTGGTGGTGGCCGGCCGGCTGCACATGGGCAGCATTGCGGGGGCAACCCGGGGGCGGGTGGCGCCTTCGCGGCGCTTCTATGCAGGTGGCGGTGGCTCGGTGCGCGGCTTCAACTTTCAGGGCGTTGGGCCGCAGGACCTTGAGGGCCGGCCGACCGGCGGCAACAGCCTGACCGAAGCGAGCATCGAGACGCGCTACCGGTTCAAGGCCTTTGGCAGCGATCTGGGCGTCGCGGCCTTTGTCGATGCCGGGCAGGTCTATACGGGCACGGTGCCGAGCTTCGATTCCCTGCGTGTCGGGGCCGGCGTCGGGGTCAGATACTATACCGCCTTCGGGCCGGTGCGTGTCGATGTGGCGACGCCGGTGACACGGCGCGAGGGCGACCCGAGGATCGCCTTTTACGTGTCGATCGGGCAGGCCTTCTGATGAGCGACACCGCCCCTGCCCCCAATCCATGGCCGCGCCGGCTGTTGCGGGCGCTGGCGACGGCGGTGCTGGTGCTGGTATTGGGCCTCGGCGCGCTCCTTGCCGGGCTGGAGACACAGGCCGGGCGCGACCAGCTGGTGAAACTGTTGCCGCGGTTGACGCTGGAATCGGGGCTGGGGGTGCGGATTGCGCGGATCACGGGTTCGCTGTGGCGAAACCCGGTGATCGAGGGGCTGGCGCTGACCGACCCTTCCGGCGTTTTTGCGGAGGCCGACCGGGTCCGGCTCGACTGGCGGCCGCTGCGCTTTATCACCGGTGACGGCCTCGAAATCCGCAGCCTGGTTTCGGACGAGGTGCGGCTGGCGCGGCTGCCGACCCTGAAGCCGACGCAGAGCGACCGTCTGCTGCCCGATTTCGACATTGCCATCAGCACGGTGGCGATTGACCGGCTGAAGATTGGCGCGGCGGTGGCGGGCGGGCCGCAGCTGATGCGGTTGCGCGGCAGCGCCGACATTGCCGATGCACGGGCCAAGCTGGGGTTGGCGCTGGACACGCTCGATGCCGAACGCGGCGGCGGCGACCGGCTGCGGCTGACGCTGGACGCCGAGCCCGAGCGCGACCGGCTGGAGCTGAGTGCGACACTGGACGCGCCCGAGGGCGGTGTCATTCTGGGCTTGCTCGGGCTGGAGACGCCGCTGACCCTGCGGCTGGGCGGCCAGGGCAGCTGGGCGCGCTGGGCAGGCAAGCTGAGCGGCACGGCGGCAGACGAGCAGCTCGCGGATGTTTCGATCAGCGCTGATAACGGCCGCTTTGCTGCCCGCGGCATGGTGGCGCCGGCGCTTCTGCTGGACAGCGCGGCAGCGGCGGGCGCGCTGGGCCCGGCGTTGCAGCTGGTGGCGCGCGTCGACCTGACGGGCGAGACAAAGCAGGCGCGGCTGCGGTTAAGTGGGCCGGCGCTCGAGCTTGTGGCGCGCGGCGGGCTGGGCGCGGACGAAGCCGTGGAGGGACTGCTCTCGGTGCGGCTGTTGCGGCCGGGTGCGGTGTTCGAGAAGTTGAGCGGAGATGACATCGTTCTGCGCGCAAGGCTGGCCGGTCGGGTTGGTGCGCCGCTGATGGACTGGCTGCTGACCGCGGATGCGCTGGCCTGGGGCGAGACGGGGCTGACCGGGGTGCGAGCGGCGGGGCTGCTGCGCAGCGAGCCGGGAGAGGCAGAGGGGGCGCGCGGGCTGTTGGTGCCGCTGCGGCTGCGTGTGGCGCAGGTGTCGGGCGTGAACGAGGTGGCCGCGCCGTTGCTGCGTGACCTGCGCGGCGAGGGGACGTTGCGGATTTTGGGTGGGGAGTTGACTGGCCAGCAGCTGCGGCTGCGGGGGCGTCGCCTTGAGGGGACGGTGGATGCGCGCTGGCGCTTTGCTGATGGCGACTGGCGACTGGGCGCGGATTTGCAGGGGCAAGGCATCGTGCTGGCCGGGCTGGGCGTGGCGCAGGGGCGCGCGACGCTGAGCGTGGTGCCAGCCGGCGAGGGGGCGCGCACGGCCGGCAATGTGCGGCTGCGCATGACGGCGATGGAGAGCGAGGCTGTGCTCGGCGCGCTCGATGGTCTGCCCACGCTCGATGCGCGCTTTGTGCTGGCGCCGGATCTGGCGCTGCGGCTCGACGGTCTGCGGCTGGCAGCGCCGGCGGTGACGGTGGCAGGGCGCGCGGCGCTGGGCGCTGGTGGCGCGCTGGACGCGGCGCTTTCGGGGGACCTGCGCGATTATGGACCGCTCAGCGTGACCGTCTCGGGCGACAGCGCCGCACCCGGAATTCAACTGGCGCTGGCTGAGCCGGGGCTTGGCATCGGCCTGAATGCGGTTTCTGCCGCGATCAGGCGTAGTGAAGCGGGCTGGTCGGTGGTGGCGAGCGGGGCGAGTTCGCTCGGGCCGCTGAATGTCCGCGGCGAGGTGCTGACGCCGGCCGAGGGGCCGACGACGCTCGTGCTGGAGACGGCGGACGCGCTGGGCCTGCGCGCCAGCGGCACGGCACGGACAAGCCCGGCGGGACCGCTGCTCGGCGACTTTGCGGTGACGGGCGACGGGCTTGTCGGGCGGTTGACGCTGGCGGATGCGGGCGGGGTGCAGGGCCTGACGCTGAGCGCGAGCGCGGACGCGGCGACCCTGCCCACCGCCACGCCAATCCTGATCGAACAGGGCACGCTTCGGGCGCAGCTGCGGCTGGCGGAGGGCGGACTGGAGGGCGAAGGCAGTTTCGATTTCAAGGGGCTGGAGCGCGACGAGGTGATGCTGGACGAAGGCAATGGCAGCTTGCGCTATGCCGGGGGCGAGGGGCGGGTGCGGCTGCATGCGAGCGGCGAGAGCGGGGCGCCGTTCAGCGTGGACAGCGATGTCTTGCTGGCCAAGGGCTTGATCGAAGTCACGGGCAAGGGACGGCTGGGAACGCAGGCGATCACCCTGTCGGAGCCGGCGCGCTTTGTGCACGAGGGCGATGACTGGGCGCTGGCCCCGGTCAAGCTGATGGCGGGCGAGGGCAGCGCCAGCTTTTCGGGGCGCTACGGCGAGGTGTTCCGGCTGCGGGCCGAGCTGGCCGGGCTGCCGCTGCGGCTGCTGTCGGTCGTGGAGCCGAGCTGGGACTTTGGCGGGGAGCTTTCGGGCCTTGCCAATTTGCGGGTGGACAAGGGCGGCACACCGCGCGGCAGCCTTGACCTGAGCATGGCCGGGCTGACGCGCAACGGGGCGGCGGCATCGTCTCTGCCGATCAATGTCGGACTGACGGCCGAGCTGGGCTTTGGCGGCACGGTGGCGCGGTTGCTGATCAAGCGCGGCGGCAAGGTCGAGGGGCGCGCGCAGGTCGAAATTGGCGCACTTCTGGGCGAGGAGAGCTTCATTGAGCGGCTGTACGCGGCTTCGGTGGCAGGCAAGCTGGCCTTTGACGGGCCGGCGCAGGCGCTTTGGGGGCTGGGCGGCAATGATGCCGTGCTGGTGGGCGGGCCAGTGAAGCTGGCAGCACAGCTTTCGGGCACGGTGGGCGAGCCGGTGCTGGATGGGCGGATGACGATGCGCGGCGGGCGGCTGGAGGCGGGGCTGCTGGGCACGGTGGTGGAGGAGGCGTCGCTCGACAGCCGCTTTGTCGGCTCGACGCTGGAGCTGACGCGCTTTTCGGGGCGGGCGGGGCGTGACGGGAGGATTTCAGGCGGTGGGCAGGTGAGCCTTTCGGCTGAACGCGGCTTTCCGATGGATATCCGCCTCGAGCTCGACAAGGCGCGGATGCTCGACCGCGATGATTTCGATGGCACGGGCTCGGGCACGCTACGGATTGCGACTGACGAATATGGCGGCGTTGTCTCGGGCAAGATCAGTGTCGACCGGGCGGCGTTCCGCATTGGCCGGGCGACGGCGGCCGAAGTGCCGGTGTTGAACGTGACCGAGCGCAATGTGCGCGTGCTGGGGCGGCCGCGCTTCACCTATGTGCCCGAGACACGCTGGCTGCTTGACCTTGATGTGAACGCCGACCGGCGGATGTTCGTGAGCGGGCTGGGGATCGATTCGGAATGGCAGGCCGACCTGCAGATCAAGGGCGGCGCCTATACGCCCGAGCTGTTTGGCCGGGTGCAGCTGGTGCGCGGCGACTATGATTTTGCCGGGCGGCGCTTTCAGCTGACGCGGGGCGATGTGCGTTTTCAGGGCGGCTACCCGCCCGATCCGCTGATCGACCTGAGTGCGGAGAGCAGCAACAGCGGCTTTACCGCGCTGCTGGCAATCAATGGCACGGCGAACCGGCCGGCGATCGCCTTCAGCTCGGTGCCGGCGCTGCCGCAGGACGAAGTGCTGAGCCGGCTGCTGTTTGGCGACTCGGTGACCAATTTGTCCGCGCCCGAAGCGGTGCAGCTGGCTGGCGCGCTGGCGACGCTGCAGGGTGGCGGCGGCTTCAACCCGATCAATGCCGTGCGCTCCGGGCTGGGCATCGACCGGCTGCGCATCCTGCCCGCCGACCAGCAGATGGGACGCGGCACGGCGGTGGCCGCCGGCCAGTATATCGGGCGGGATGTCTATGTGGAGATGGCCACCGACGCCCAGGGCTACACCGCGACCAATATCGAGGTTTCGATCACAAGGTCGCTTTCGCTGCTGAGCCAGGTGGCGACGCTTGGCGGGACGGGCGGCGGCGTGCGCTGGCAGCGCGATTATTGAGCGGGTTTCGCCGCGCCCGTGAGCGCGCTGGCGGTGATATCCTCGAGGCCGAGGCTTTTGAGGAACAGCGCGCCTTCGATGAAGACGAGGAGCTGGGCGGCTTCCCGGCTGCGGATTGCCGGGCTGGCGCTGAGCAGCTGGGCTTTACCCCAGGCGAGGAAGCCGCGGCCGATGCGGGCGCCGACCTCGGTGAGCAGCGGATCCCCGCGCGCGGCGCCTGCGGCGACTTCGAGCCAGATGCGCATATAGGGCCAGACCGCCTCGCTGGAGAGCGATTCGAGCAGCGTGGCGCGAAGGGCGGCAAAGGGCTGGGGTGCGCCTGTGGCCCCGGCCAACATGGCGGTGAGCCGGACGGCGATGGTTTCGAGAATGGCAGCGATGAGATCGGACTTGTCGGTGAAATAATAGAGCAGCATCCGGTCTGAGGTGCCGGCCGCCTTGGCCAGCGGGCGCAGGCTGGCGCTGGCCAAGCCATGGGCGAGCACATGATCGGCAAGGGCTTCGAGAAGGGCGGCGCGACGATCGATCGACATGATCGCATGTTAGGGGCTGCCCGCGGCCAGAACCAGCGAGATGCTTGCACGGGCGCGCACGCTGGCTTATGGCGCTCGCTCTGGTGTGGCGGTCGTAGCTCAATTGGTTAGAGCGCCGGTTTGTGGTACCGGAGGTTGCGGGTTCAATCCCCGTCGATCGCCCCAGAATTTCCTTTATATCTGATATCGGCGCAGGCGAAGCGTTCGCCGGCGATAGATACGGTGACGGCAAGAGGCCCGGCAAGGCGCGCACCCTCGCTGCCGCGCAGACGCGGGGATGGCAGGTCGGCGTAGAGCTCGCTTTTGCCTTCCGCATCGCTTTCAAGCGGGGGTAGCGTGTCGGTTTGGGCGCCTGCGGCAGGGCAAGGCTGACTGTGGAGCATGACCTTGTGGCGGCCTTCGGGGAGGCCGCTGGCGCGGATGACGATGCGGTCCCCCTGCACTTCCTCGGTGAGGGTGACGGTGCCGATGGCCGTGTCGCGGGCGACCAGCGTTGAGGTGATGATGAGGCTGGGCGGCGCACCGCCCATGCGACCGAGGGACACGCCTTTGCTGCCACCACAGGCGGCGAGCAGGAGCAGGACGGGGGGGAGCAGGACGGGGATGACGGCGCGCATGGGCAGGCTCCGGGTGAGATCAGGCGATGCCGTAATGCAGGACCAGACGGTCGAGCGCCAGCTTGAGCACGAGCTTGCCGGCGCGGCTGGGCCAGCCGAGCGCGCGCTCAGCAGTTTCCAGGCCATCGCCCAGGCAGACGACGCGCCACAGGACATCAGACAGGCCGGGACCGGCAGCAGCGACGGCGGCATCGAAGCGCTGGCGTGCACCGATCTGGGCGGTGGTGGGATCAAGCGCATGGGGGCCGCTTCGATGCGCCGGTGTCGGATCCCAGCGCATGGTGATGCGCGGCGACTGGCCGGCGAGCATGAAATCGGTGCGCAGCCGCTCGCTGGCCTCGAACTGGGCGGCGGTGACCATGTTGCGGCGAACCAGCCAGGCGAGCGGGGATTCGGCCAGATTGACGGTGACGGTGCGCCGGTCGATCGCTTCGGACGGGCTGAGCGTGCGCCGCGCGAGGAGTTGGTTGCGCGGTTCCGGGGCGATATCGGTTTGCGACGGGGCGGCCTTGGGAGCGGGCATAACTGGTTCCTTCTGGTTGTGACTGGCGAATCACTATTGCCATGAAGGAATGTTTGTAGGACAGAGATAACCGTAAAGGTTAGGAGAGAAAGATGCTGACGCGGATTCGCGAGGTGCGCAAGGCGCGCGGATTGACCCTTCAGGAGGTGGCCGAGCGCTGCGACCCACCGACCACGGCGCAGACGATCGGTCGGCTGGAGACGGGCACGCGCACCGTGTCGGTGGGCTGGCTGAACCGGATCGCAGCGGCGCTGGAAGCCGACCCCTCGGAGCTGGTGACGCTGCCGGACCGGGTCGATCTGGGGGTGGCGGCGATTTTGGGCGCGGACGGGGCGGCGGCGCCGACAAAGCCGATGTCGTTCAGCCCGCCTGTTCCGGGTGCGGAGATGATCGGGCTTCTGGTCGATGTGGCGCAGGGCGACTACCGGGCTGGCGACCAGCTCTGGGCCGAGCGGCTGGCGGCGGCGGATTATGCCCGGGCGCTCAACCGCGATGTGCTGGTGCCAAGGCCGGTGGGGCGCTTTGCCTTTGGCCGGTTGGTGGCGACCGAGGCGGGGCGGATCCAGCTGCTGCCGATGGCGGCGGGCGCACGCCAGCTGGTGCTCGATCCGCCGTGGATTGCCGTGGTGCGCCAGCTGGTGCGCGCGCTCTAGCGGGCGAACAGATTTTCCGGGTGGCGCATGGCCTTGAATTCAAGCGCGTTGCCGGCGGGATCGAAGAGGAAGAAGGTGCCCTGCTCGCCGGGCTGGCCGGCAAAGCGGACATGGGGCGCGATTTCAAAGACATGGCCGGCAGCCGTGATGCGCGCAGCGAGCGCCTCCCAGCCTGCCCAATCCAGCACCATGCCGAAATGCGGGACAGGCACGGCGTCGCCGTCGACGGCGTTGCGGGTGATGGCGGCTGGCGGGGCAAGATGGACAACAAGCTGGTGGCCGAAAAAGTCGAAATCGACCCAGGTTTCCGCGCTGCGGCCTTCAGGGCAGCCAAAGACCTGGCCGTAGAAATGGCGCGCGGCGGCGAGATCGGTGACGGGGATTGCCAGATGGAACGGGCGCATGGCGGGTCTCGCGTCGCTATGGGGCTTGAACTGGGGCGGTCTGAAGCCGCGCGGCCAGCGCGCGCGAGGCGCGCGCGATGTCATGGCCTGCGCTGGCTTCGAGCGGATGGCCGGGACCGAGCGGCAGCTCGTGCGGAGGGTTGAAGGGCGGCATCCGGCCCTGCTTCTGGGCGGGATGCAGAAGCCAGGCGATGATCGCCATCAGGCGTGCGGTGGTGGCCAGCATCTCGGCATTGGCCTGGACACGCGCAGGCGGCGGCAGGGCGTCGATCAGGGCCCTGCCCTCGCTGCCCATCCAGCGCCGCGCCTCATCGGCGATGCGAATGGCATCGGCGAGCAGCGGATCGAGCGGGACTCCGGGCTTGAACGACATGTCCATATTGCTGCTTTGCGTCGCTGCGCGCGGCTTGCCAAGAGTGGACCTTGAAATGACGCGGACAGCCGCCACATGGATGTGGTCGAGGTCGCCAGACGGGGCTTTGACGACCCCCGTGCCGATATGGGCGGGGACAAGTGCAACCAACTCGCTTTTGAAAGGATTTGGACCATGCGTAGTTTTGACATCTCGCCGCTTCTGCGGTCTTCGATCGGCTTTGAGAACCTGAACCGGCTGGTGGAATTCGCCGGCCGGGTGGACGGGGCCGACAGCGCCTATCCGCCCTACAATATCGAAAAGGTGGGTGACGGCGAATATCGGATTCAGATGGCCGTTGCCGGCTTTGGCCGCGACGAGCTGGAGCTGACTGTGCAGGAGAATACGCTGATCGTGACCGGCCAGGCCAATGCCGAGGCCGAGACCGGCGACCGGCAGTTCCTGCACCGTGGCATCGCCAAGCGCGCCTTCGAGCGCCGCTTCCAGCTTGCCGACACCATCAAGGTGACCGGCGCCGACTATGAGAATGGGCTGCTCAACATCGCGCTGGTGCGCGAGATCCCCGAGCACAAGAAGCCCCGCAAGGTGGAAATCGGCCAGGGCTCGGCGCCGCTGGTGGAGACACGGCTGGCGGCCGAATAAGCCCGCCCCGCACCGGACTGTGAGGCGGCCGGCGTCTGGTCAGACGCCGGCCGTTTTCACGCGCACGGTCTTGAAGCGGCGGAGCTGCTTTGAGGGCTCCCGCCAGTCAGGCGCGAGGGCGGCGGCGCGGCCGAAATCTTCATAAGCCTCGCGCACCTTGCCCAGCGCTTCATAGGCGAAGGCGCGGCTATAATGCGCGATGGCCGGGTTTTGCGGGCCGAGTTCGAGCCCGTGGCTGATGACGGCGGCGGCCTCGGCCTCACGGCGGACCTTGATCAGCGCGATGCCCTTGTTGACCCAGGCCTCGGCAGCCTGAGGTTCGAGCTGGATGGCGCTGTCATAATCGGCGAGCGCGGCGTCGATGCGGCCGGCCTGCATGTGGAGAATGCCGCGATTGACCAGGGTGGCGGCACGGTCACGGGCGGCGAGGCCTTCCTCCTCAAGCGCCGTGGTACAGGTGCGCACGGCATCGGATGTGGCGCGCTTGGCTACGGCAGCTTCGAAGCAGCTTTTGGCGCGCGCGATGCCGAGGATGGTGGCGCTGGCGGGCGCGGCCGGAGCCAGGACCGTGAGCAGCAGCGCGAGCGGGGCAAGGCGAGGCAGCATCGGGGCTCAGGCGATGATATCGGGGATCAGCATGTCTTCGAGTATAGCAATTTCATCGCGCAGACGCAGCTTGCGCTTTTTGAAGCGCTGGAGCTGGATCATGTCGACGGTGGGGAGCAGGCGGAGCGCCTCGATGGCCGCGTCGAGATCGCGGTGATCGCGCTTGAGCATCTCGATTCGGGCCTTGATTTCGGCTTCGTCCAAAGCCTGTCTCCATGGGTCTGAGAGGCGGTGTTTAGCGGCGCCCGAAGTGGCTGGCAACGCATGTGCGATTCTGGTGGCGATGATGGTTGGCGGGGCCGGAATTCTATGGTTCACTCAGTAATCCGGGCCGGAAACGAGTCGCCCGGATACGCCCGGCACGTGTGCGTCTTACCTGTTGGCGCAGCTGCGGCGAAGGAGACTGCCAATGGCCAATTCCGAACTGAACCCGCACATCGAAAGCCTGACTGCGCGCCATGCGCGCCTGGAAGCGCGGCTGGCAGATGAACAGCGACGCCCCCTGCCCGACCCTGTTCGGCTGACGCAGATCAAGCGCGAGAAGCTGCGCCTGAAAGAGGAAGTCTCGCGCAGCCGCACGCACTGACGGGATCAGTCGCGGAGCTTGCGGCCCCTGCCTGACTCATTCGTCTCTGGTAATCTTCTCGGCGCGTTCATGGCGCTCCTGCGCTTCGAGCGTCATGGTTGCGATAGGACGCGCTTCGAGACGTGCCAGCGAAATCGGATCGCCGGTGACTTCGCAATAGCCATAGTCGCCGGTCTCGATGCGACGGAGTGCTGCGTCGATCTTGGCGATGACCTTGCGCTGGCGGTCACGCGTGCGCAGCTCGATGCTCCAGTCGGTCTCGGAGCTGGCGCGGTCGTTGACATCGGGCTCGCGCAGCGGTTCGGCCTTGAGGGTTTCGAGCGTGGTCGACGATTTACGCAGGATGGATTCCTTCCATTCCAGCAGCTTGCGACGGAAATAGGCGAGCTGGAGGGGGCTCATGAACTCTTCGTCGGGGCTCGGCCGGTAATCATGGGGCAGATGCATCGCTACCCCGCCAACGACCGCGCCCGTAACCTGATCATGGTCGGGCCCCAGATCCGCGCTGCTCTCTGCTGCTCGCGCTACGGATGACGTCGATTCCATCACTTACCTCCCGCCATGAGACATGGAGCAACATCGCGTCGCCCCTGACTGCCTCAAACGACCGCTTCGAGACAGCCGATTCCCCGGCCGCCTCTTAGCGGCGCCGGGGGACGGGGGCAAGACGATGGGTTGAAGAAGCTTTTGTGAAACCGGGCAGGCGCGTCAATCGGCCCCGCCACCAAGCTTGGCCATGCGCGCCTTGAGCGCGGCCATTTCAGCCTCCAGACGGGCGAGCTCGGCCTTCTTGTCGGCAGCCTCGGCGGCGGCAGGCGCGGGCGGCGGCGGCGCGGGGCTGTCGCTGGCCTTGGCGGCGGCGCCAGTGAGCATGGCGGTCGCGGCCTCGAACAAGGCCATGTTCTGGCGGGCGAGCTGCTCGAAGGGCTTCAGAGCCGCGTCTCGGAATTTGGTCTGGTTCTCGGCAAAGGCCTCCATCGAGGCTTCGAGATAATGCGGGACCATCGACTGCATCGAATCCCCATACATGGAGATGATCTGGCGCAGAAAATTCACGGGCAGCATGGTCTGGCCGCCATTCTCCTCTTCCATGACAATCTGGGTGAGCACCGAGCGGGTGATATCCTCCCCGGTGCGGGCATCGAAGACCTGGAAATCACGCCCTTCCCGGGTCATTTGTGCGATATGCTCAAGCGTGATGTAGCTTGAGGTTTCGGTATTGTAGAGCCGCCGGTTGGCGTATTTCTTGATGATGACCGGCGTAGCGGTGCTGGTATCGGAGGAAGGGGGGGCTTTGGCCATCGTTGATCCTGACGGTAAGGAAGGTCTTAACCTAGCACAGTCTTTTGTTGCATCGCAACGGATGCAGCATGATGGCGAGAGCCGGGCGCGGGGGCCGCATCCGCTGCCGCTTTTTCTGGAAATTGCCAGTCGCCGCTCAGCCGGCGATCCGGCGCGGCTGGCGCGGATTCTGGCCGGGCTGCGGCGCTATCAGGCGCTGCCCCCGGCTCCGGAGAATGTGCAGCAACCGATTGTCTTTGAACATGGAAATGTACGCCTGCGCGACCATGGCCAGGGGCGTGAAGGACGGCCGCTGCTGGTGGTGCCGTCACTTATCAACCCGGCGCGGGTGCTTGATCTGGGGCCCGGCCGGTCGCTGCTGGCGGCGCTGGCGGCGCGGGGATGGCGGCCGCTGATGGTCGATTGGGGCGAGGCCCCCGAGCCGCTCGGGCTGACCGGGCTGGTCGAGGCGCGGCTTTTGCCGATCCTGCGCGATCTGGGCGCGCCGGTGCCGGTGGTCGGCTATTGCCTCGGCGGCACGCTGGCGGCGGCGCTGGCGGCCATCGCCGGGCCTTCGCATGTCTCGGCGCTGGCGCTGCTAGCAACGCCGTGGCGCTTTGCTGGCTATGGCGCGGCCGCGCGGGCGCGGCTGGCGGACTGGTGGACAGTGGCGGCGCCGATGGCGGCGCCGATGGGCGCGGTGCCGATGGAGCTTTTGCAGCCGGCCTTCTGGGGCCTGGATGAAGAGGCGTTGCTGGCCAAATATGAGCGTCTGGCCGAGGCCGATGCGGCCGATGTTGCGGCCTTTGCCACGCTGGAGGACTGGGCGAACTCCGGCCCGCCGCTTGCGCTGGCGGCGGCAAGCGAGATGGCGGCTTTCTTTGCCGAGGATGCGCCGGGTCGCGGGGCGTGGACGGTGGCCGGGCAGCAGGTGCGCGCAGACACGCTGGAAATGCCGCTGCTTGACGTGGTGGCGATGCGCGACCGGATCGTGCCGCCGGATGCGGCGCTGAGCAGCGCGGGTGTGGGCGAACGGCTGGAGGTCGCGGCGGGCCATGTCGGGATGATCGTGGGCGGGCGGGCCGACGCGCTGCTGCGGCAGCCGCTGGCGGAGTGGTTGGCGAGCCGGTAGGCTGGCAGCGCAGCGGATGGGAGGCGCGAATGGCGGGCTATGTGATTGCCAATTATGATGTGATCGATCCGGCGGGCTATGCGCGCTATCTAGAGGCTGTGGGGGCGACGACGGCGGCGCACGGCGGCGACCTGCTGGTGGCGGACATGGCCTGCGAGGCTGTGGAAGGCGCGCCGCGCAAGGTGGTGATCGTGCTTCGCTTCGAGAGCGTGACGGCGGCCTGGGCCTGGTACCGCTCGGACGATTATCGGGCGATCGTGCATTTGCGGCGGGACAATAGCGAGGGGTTTCTGACGATTGCCGGGCAGTTTTCGGCGACGGGGTCGTGAGCATGGGTATGGACGCGCAAGCCAATGTCGCTCTGTTGATCGATGCCGACAATGCGTCGGCGGCGCATCTGGATTCGGTGCTGACCATCTTGGCGGAACTGGGGTCGGTCAATGTTCGCCGGGCCTATGGTAACTGGAAGAAGCCGGGGCTGAAGGGCTGGGCGGATGTGTTGCACATGCATGCCATCGAGGCGGCGCAGCAGTTTGATGTGACCAAGGGCAAGAACGCCAGCGACATGAAGATGACCATCGATGCGATGGACCTGCTGTTTGGCGGGCGGGTTCACGGTTTTGGCTTGATGTCGAGCGACAGCGACTTTGCCCCGCTGGTGACGCGGCTGCGACAGGACGGGGTGCCGGTTTATGGCTTTGGTACCGGCAAGGCGCCGATTTCATTCACGAGAGCCTGTACACGGTTCATCGATCTGGAGGGGCTTGCAGGCCGCGATACGGCGCAGCGCACCAGCGATATCGAGACCGATGTGAAGAAGCTGCTGTTTGATGCCATTGGCGGCTCGAAACGGGATGAGCGTGGATTTGCCAACCTTAGCGAGGTGGGCAAACGCCTGAACGGGGTGTCGTCGTTTGACGCGCGCAGCCTTGGCTTTTCGCGCCTCACGGATCTGTTCGAAGCAGTGCCGGATATCGCTGTCGAGCGCCGGGAGGATAATGCCGTTTATGTGAAACGTCAGCGCTAGGGGTGGTGGAAAGCCGCGGGCGATGCGCCTAGGCTGCGTCGCGTAACGACTCAGGCTCTGGAGATGACGATGACGGGAACGGTGATTGTGGCGGCGCGGCGGACGCCGGTGGGAAGTTTTCTGGGGAGCCTTGCGAGCGTTCCGGCGCATGGGCTGGGCAAGGTGGCGCTTGAGGCGGCCATGGCGGATGCCGGGGTTGAGGCTGGCGAAGTCGATGAAGTGATTCTGGGGCAGGTGTTGACGGCCGGTCAGGGCCAGAACCCGGCGCGGCAGGCGGCCATGGCGGCGGGCATTGCGCAGGAGACGCCGGCCTGGGGGGTGAACCAGGTCTGTGGGTCGGGGCTGCGCGCGGTCGCGCTGGCGGCACAGGCCATCCAGTTCAGGCGATGCGAAGATCATGCTGGCGGGCGGACAGGAGAGCATGAGCCTTTCGCAGCACGCGCAGAGCCTGCGCGGCGGCACCAAGATGGGCGCGCTCGAGCTTGTTGACACGATGATCAAGGACGGGCTGTGGGATGCCTTCAACGGCTATCACATGGGCATCACGGCGGAAAATCTGGCAGCGCAATATCAGATCAGCCGCGAGGCGCAGGACGAGTTCGCGGTTGGCAGCCAGAACAAGGCGAGTGCGGCGCGGGCCGAGGGGCGCTTTGCCGGCGAGATTGCAGGCGTGACGATCGCCGGGCGCAAGGGCGACACGGTGGTCGACCGGGACGAATATATCCGCGACGGGGCGACGCTTGAGTTGATGGCGGGGCTGCGGCCGGCGTTCAAGAAGGACGGCACAGTGACGGCGGCCAATGCCTCGGGGCTGAATGACGGCGCGGCCGCGCTGGTGGTGATGAGCGAGGCGGAAGCCGCACGGCGCGGGGCGACCGTGCTGGCGCGCATTGCCAGCTTTGCCAGTGCCGGCGTGGACCCGGCGATCATGGGCATCGGGCCGGTGCCCGCCTCTCGCAGGGCGCTGGAGAAGGCGGGGTGGAGCGTTGGCGATCTCGATCTGATCGAGGCCAATGAGGCCTTTGCCGCGCAGGCGCTGGCGGTGGGTCAGGAGCTGGGCTTTGATCCGGCCAAGCTCAATGTGAACGGCGGCGCAATTGCCATTGGCCATCCGATCGGCGCGTCGGGCGCGCGCATTCTGGTGACGCTGCTGCACGAGATGGTGCGCCGCGACGCGAAGAAGGGTCTGGCGACCCTGTGCATCGGCGGCGGCATGGGGATTGCGCTCACCGTGGAGCGCTGAGGCGCTTCCTGTGGAGGCTTCGCCCCTTGACCGGTTGTTTGCCGGGGGGCGGCATGGGCGACTGTTGGTGCTTGGGCGGCCGCCGGAGCGGGTGCAGCTTTTGATGGACGGCTGGGAGCGGGTCGCCTGTGTGGCGCCATGTGACGACGACCAGCGGCCGGGCACGGTGCGCGCTGACCCGCACCATCTGCCCTTTGTCGAGGCGGTGTTCGACAAGGCGCTGCTGTCGGCGCCGCTGGTGGAGCCGCGCAAGATGCTGCGCGAGCTGTGGCGCGTGCTGAGCCCGGCCGGGCTGGCGGTGCTGGTGGTGAAGGCGCGGCGGCCCTGGCAGGGTTTCGAGCGCGGCTGGCTGCGGGAGCCATTGGCGCTCAGGCTCGACGAGGCGATGTTCGAGGTGATCGAGTGGCGGATCGAGCTGTTGCCGGCGCGGTTTCATGTCGTGTTGGTGAGCAAGCGCGACGGGGTGAAACCGGTGTTGGTGGGCGCGGCAGAGCCGGCGATGGTGCCGGCGGCGGCGGGCAGCTGACGCCGCGGGTCAGACGATCAGCGTGACCCGGATGATATCGCCCTCGCTGAGCCGCTCGGCCTTGCGGACGCTGGCCTTGATGGGCAGCAGATAGCCGCCTGCCTCCTTGCTGGGAAAGACCGAGGTCTGCCAGCTGGTGTTGCCGATCGTTGCAGCCACGGGAACGGACCCCCAGGCGGCTGCGCGGCCCGGGGCTGCTGCGCGGATGGCCTCGGCGGCGTCACCTTCGATGGTCAGGAAATGCCATGCGTTGCTGCTTGGCGTGCCGTCCTTGGCCTTGCCGCGCCAGAGCCAGAGCGGGCCGGTGACGTGCAGTGCGTCGGAGGCTGGCAGGCTTTCTCCCAGTTCTTCGCGCAGGAAGCGGATGAGTTCGGGATCGGTGGGCGGCGGCTTTGCTGTCATCTGCGCGCGCCCGTGACCAGTTAGCGGGAGAGGACGAAGACGCCCTGTTCGGCGAGCAGATTTGCCAGCATTGGCCCGCGCGTGCGTCCGCTGCTCAGATAGGTGGCACGCTCGATAGTGAAGCCGCGCTCGGCGGCAAGCGCGCGGAAATCGTCGATGGTGCACAGATGGATGTTGGCCGTTTCGTGCCAGCTGACCGGCAGCGTGTCGGTCATGGGCATGCGGCCGCCGATGGCGAGCGCGGCGCGCACTCGCCAATGGCCGAAATTGGGGAAGCTGACGATGGCGCGGCGCGCGATGCGGAGCAGCTCATCAAGGATATGGGCGGGCGACTGCATGGCTTGCAGCGTGTTGGAGAGGATGGCGACATCGAAAGCGCCGTCGGGCCAGTCGGCAAGGTCGGCATCAGCATCACCCTGTACCACGGCCAGGCCGCGCGCCACCGCGGCGCTGACATTGGCGCCCGAGACATCGATGCCGCTGCCCGCCACACCGCGGGTCTCGCGCAGATAGGCAAGCAGCGCGCCGTCTCCGCAGCCGATATCAAGGACGCGCGCGCCGGGCGGCACGGCATCGGCAATGGCCTGAAGGTCGGGCCGGAGCTCAGCCATTGTGGGCGAGAAAGCCGGCGATGATCCGGTTCATTTCGGGCGCATCGAGAAGGAAGCTATCATGGCCGTGCGGGCTGTCGATCTCGACGAAGCTGGTCGGCGCGCCGGCGGCATGAAGGGCGCGGACGATCCGCTTGGTTTCGGCGGTGGGGTAGAGCCAGTCGGTGGTGAAGCTGACCAGCGCGAAGCGCACGCCGGCGCGCGCGGCCGGCACGAAGGCGGGCGCGAGCAGCCCGTCATGCGGCTGGGCGAGATCGAAATAGTCCATGGCGCGGGTGATATAGAGATAGGAATTGGCGTCGAAGCGCTGGGTGAAGCGCAGACCTTGATGGCGCAGATAGGATTCGATCTGGAACTCGGCATCGAAGCCGAAGCCCAGCGCATCGCGGTCTTGCAGGCGGCGGCCGAAGCGTTCGGTGAGGCCCTGCTCGGAGAGGTAGGTGACGTGCGCGGCCATGCGGGCAACGGCAAGGCCATCGGCGGGGCCATCATCGGGCGGATAATCACCGCCGCGCCAGCGCGGATCGGCCATGATCGCCTGCCGACCGACTTCGTGGAAGGCGATGTTCTGGGCGCTGTGGCGCGCGGTGGTGGCAATCGCGATGACGGCGCGCACACGCTCTGGATGATGCACGGCCCAGGCCAGCGCCTGCATGCCGCCCATCGAGCCGCCGACGACGGCATGCAGCTGCTGGATGCCGAGATGATCGAGCAGCCGGGCCTGCACGGCGACCATGTCGGCGACGGTGATGACGGGAAAGCGCATGCCATAGGGCTGGCCGGTGGCGGGATCGATGCTGCCGGGGCCGCTGGTGCCCGAGCAGCCACCGAGCACATTGGCGCAGATGATGAAGTGGCGCGCCGGGTCGATCGGCTTGCCGGGGCCGACCAACCGATCCCACCAGCCGGGCTTGCCGGTGCGCGGGTTGGGCGCGCCGACATGCTGATCGCCGGTGAGCGCATGACAGATGAGGATGGCGTTGCGGGCATCAGGCGCGAGCGTGCCGAGCGTTTCATAGCCGATGTCGAGCGCCGCCAGGCTCTGGCCGCTGGCCAGCGGCAGCGGCTCGGACAGGTGCAGATGCCGGTCGAGACCGAAACGGGCATCCTGAACGGGCGCGGAGGGCGATGAGGCCGGCATTGGGGGATGCGTTTAGCAGCTTCGTGGGGCTTGTCACGAGTCGCCCGCGCGATTGTCGCTGGTGCTTTATTGTGCCGCCGTTTGCGCCTAGAGGCTGTCGCATGACGAGCCAAGTTTCAGATACGCCGGCGGGACCGCAGATGAAGCCCTGGATTGCGGCGATGCATGCCTATGTGCCGGGCAAGGCGAAGCTGGCCGGGCGGCCGGTGGTGGCGCGGCTGGCGTCCAATGAAAATCCGTTCGGGCCGAGCCCGGACGCGGTGGCGGCCATGCAGGCGGTGCTGGCGGACGGGCACCGCTACCCCGACCCTGGCTCAGTGGCGCTTCGCGAGGCGCTGGCAGCGCATCATGGCCTTGACCCGGCGCGGGTGATCTGCGGCACGGGCTCGGACGAGCTTCTGCATATGGCGGCGAGCGCCTTTGCCGGGCCGGGCGACGAGATCATCCATGTTCGCCATGGCTTTGCGGTCTATGCGCTGGCGGCGCAGCGGGTGGGGGCCGATGTGGTGGTGGCGCCGGACCGGGACTATGTTGCCGATGTCGATGCGCTGCTGGCGCTGGTGACGCCGAAGACGCGGCTGGTCTATCTCGCCAACCCGAACAACCCGACCGGCACGATTTTGCCGCCGGCCGAGGTGCGGCGGCTGCATGCCGGGCTGCCGGCGGATGTGCTGTTTGTGCTCGACTGCGCCTATGCCGAATTTGTGGAGGGCGACTACGAGGACGGGCTGTCGCTGGCGGACGGAAATGACAATGTGCTGACGACGCGCACCTTTTCGAAGATCCATGGGCTGGCGGCGCAGCGCATCGGCTGGGGCTATTCTTCGGCGGCCGTGATTGATGCGCTGAACCGGGTGCGCGCACCGTTCAATGTGCCGACCACGGGGCAGGCGGCGGCCGTGGCGGCGCTGGCCGACCGGGGCTGGGTAGAAAAGGTGCGGACGCACACGATCGAGTGGCGGGCGTGGCTGGCGGACGTGATCGAGGCGGCGAACCGGGAGCTGATGGGCAATGCCGGGGTGCGGGTGATCCCGTCGGCGGCGAATTTCCTGCTGCTGGAGTTTCCCGAGGACGGGCCCTGCACGGCGGCGGCGGCGAATGCGGCGCTGATGGAGGCGGGGATATTGGCGCGCTATCTGGCGAGCCAGGACATGCCGCGCTGCCTGCGCGTGTCGATCGGTACTGAGGACGAGGTGCGCGCCGCGGCAGACGCGCTGACGGCGTTCATGCGGAGCTGTGGCTGATGCTGCCCTTTGCACGGGTCTCGATCATCGGGATGGGGCTGATCGGCTCTTCTCTCGCGCGCGCAATCAAGGCGTGCATGCCCGAGGTGCGGCTGTGCGTGCATGATGCGTCGGCCGAGGTGCGGGCGCGGGTGAGCGAGCTGGGGCTGGCGGACGAGGTGTGCGACCTGCCGGGCACGGCGGTGATCGATGCCGAGCTGGTGGTGCTGTGCGTGCCGGTGGGGGCGATGGCCGCTGTGGCAGCCGAGATTGCGCCTGATCTGGCCGAGGGCGCGGTGGTGAGCGATGTCGGCTCGGTGAAGGCGAGCGTGCTGGCAGCGCTGGAGGCGGCGCTGCCGGTCCATGTGCGCGTGGTGCCGGGCCATCCGGTGGCGGGGACCGAGCGCTCGGGGCCGGACGCGGGCTTTGCGACGCTGTTCGAGGGGCGCTGGTGCATCCTGACGCCGCGTGAGGCCGACGGGCCGGGGGTGGCGCAGCTCGCCGCCTTCTGGGAGCGGCTGGGGGCGCGGGTCGAGGTGATGGACGCGCAGCACCATGACCGGGTGCTGGCGGTGACCAGCCATTTGCCGCATCTGATCGCCTATTCGATCGTGGGCACGGCGAGCGACCTGGAGACGGTGACGCGCTCGGAAGTGATCAAATATTCAGCCGGGGGGTTTCGCGATTTCACCCGCATTGCGGCGTCGGACCCGGTGATGTGGCGCGACGTGTTTTTGAACAACCGCGAGGCGGTGCTGGAGACGCTCGGGCGCTTTACCGAGGATCTGGTGGCCTTGCAGCGGGCGATCCGCTGGGGCGACGGCGAGACGCTGGAGGCGCTGTTCACGCGCACGCGGGCGATCCGGCGCGGGATCATCGATGAGGGCCAGGACACCGCGGCCGAGGATTTCGGGCGGCCGCATGGCGGGCCGGGGAGCGCGAGCTGATGCGGGCGCTGGGGCTTGGGTTGGTCGGCTTTCTGGCACCGCTGCTGCTGTTTGTGGCAGTGGTAATGGCGCTGGACCTGCCCTGGCAGCTGCTCGGGCTGGCGGCGATGGCGGTGAGCGGCGCAGGCGCGCTGGCGCTGGCCGTGTGGTGGCTGGGCGACCGCAAGCGCGAGGATTAAGCGAGCTTGTGTGCGGCGCGCGAACGGCGGCGGGCGGCGCCGACAAGGCCGAAGCCGGCAATGAGCATGGCCCAGCTGCCCGGCTCGGGCACGATATCGGCCGAAAGCACAAGCTGATCCAGCCGCACCGCCGCCGGGCCACCGGAGTTGCGCACCCGCAGGGTAAGCGTGTTGATGCCGGACACGAACCCGGAATTGATGCTGAAGCCGGCGAGCGAGTTGAAGCCGCCGCGGCTGACCCCGGTGTTGACGCCGTTCAAAAGCATGATTCCGTTGTTGTCCACGCCCCAAGTGCCGGTGATGCTGGCGGTGCCGGGGAGATAGCCGGTCAGATCGAAACTTGTGGTGACATCGAAGGTGCCGACACCGCTACCGCCGTTGCTGGCGAAAGAGATCCAGCGCGAGCCGGTGTTTTCGGCGGCATAGGCGTTGTTATAGTAGCGGACGGCCTGCGCGCCGATGGTGATGCCGGGATGGTCGCCGCCGGTGATCACATAATTTGAATCGACGGTGCCCTGTGTTGCCGGAAGACCGGCGCCCGTGTTGAACAGCTGGCCGATGATGACGACGGCCTGCGCGGGTGCGCCGGCGAGCGCAGCCGAGACAAGCGGGACGATTGCAAAGCGCAACATGACAAACCTTTCGAGACCTTAACGATGGTCTACGCGAATGCGAAAGGCCCTGCCATCCCCCGCCTTAGCCAATGACATTGTTTGACAAGGCAGGAATCGTACCGCAGCGGTTCAGTTGCTTCCGGTGGGCGTCGAGGTGGGGGTAGCTGCAGGCGCAGCGGGGGCCTGCGCAGCCACTGCTGGAGCGGTGGCCGCAGCGATGGTCTGCAGCGCGCTGCGCTGGGCGACGACGGCGTTGAAGGCCTTGATGAAGGCCTCGGTCAGCGCCTGGCCTTCCTTGCTGTTGTAGCCGGCGGCGCTGAGCCCTTCATTGGCCCAGCCGATATTGGAGAAGTTGATGGTGGACTTCTTCACTTCGCCGGTGCCAGCGACCATCGTCATGCCATTGGCCGGGCTGATCAGGCGGATGCCGGCGGCATAGGTTTTCTTCTTGCCACCAAAGCCGCCGAACATGCCAAGCACTGCACCGCCGCCGGGCACGCTGCCGAGCAGGCCGCCGGCTGCGCCGGAACGGATCATTCCTTCCATGGCGACGCTCTTGCCGATCTCGACGGCCTGATCGATCTCTTCCTTGTCACCGGCAATGACATTCATGAGATAGTTGGCAGGCGTGGTGCCGGCGGGATTGTGCATCTGGAAACAGCCCGACTTGATCGACAGCGCCGTGATGATGGGGCGCGGGCTGCCCAGCCCATATTTGGCCCAGCCCTGCGTATCGCCATCGACGACCGCGACCGTGCCGATCGGGGTTTCACAAGTGACGAGCTCGACCGGCGGCTCCTTGGCGGCATGGGCCGGCACAGCGAGACCAGCAGCGGCAATGGAAACGAGAGCAAGGCTAAGGCGCGACATCAGGACATCCCCCGGTTGAACGAACGGCGCATAGTTTGCACAGGCCGACCGGCAGGAATTGTAGAAACCCGACAGCGAGCGCAATCAAATGTTAACTCGCGGGTCAGCCGCGCAGCTGGGGGCAATCGGGCTCCTGGGCGCGGCGTGGACGGCCCCGAAGGTCTGGCAGGGGGGCAAGGCGCGGCGCGTCCAGCTGGCCGGCGAGCGCCAGGCGGACAGGGACACGGAGACGCTTTTCAGGGGTTGAAATGGCGCCGCTGAAGGCGGCGGTGAGTGTTGCGGGGCAGACAGTTTCGATCGCCCCGGCGATATCGAGGGCCTGGCTTCTATTGGGCGTGAGGGTGGCGCTGGCGGAGAGGATTTCGCCGTGCGCATCGGCCATGGTCAGCCGGGTCAGCTCAAGGGTGCCGCCATCGGCCCAGCGGGCATAATCGGTAAGACGCATGCCGGCGGTTGCGAGGACTTCGGCGGAAAGCGTCAGCGCATCGCCGCTGGCAAGACGCAGGCGGCTGGCGGCGACGACAAGCTGGCCGCGGGCTTCGCGCGTGGGCGAGGTCTGGGGGACGGGATCGCCCTCAACCTCGCGCAGGTGAAGTTCGAGCGTGTCGGCAGCGATGGCGAGCGGGCTGGTGCCGAGCGCGAGCGTGGCAGCTTGCAGGATGCTGGACTGACGGCGCAGGCGCCCCTCGCCCCAGTTGATGCTGGCGGTGGCAGCCGCCGCGTTGATCCGGGCGGCGATGGCGGGGCTGGCGACCAGGCTGACGCGGGGGTTTTCGAGACGGATGACGCTGGGGTTGGGCCGCCAGGGGCCGCGATTGATGCGGGCGCTGTCGGCTGCGATGTCGAGGCGCAGGGCCGAACCGAGCGCGAGACGCGGCTTGGTGGTGGCGATTTCGAGGCGGTAGGGAAAGCCGCCGATCTCGAGGGTGGCTGACGGCAGGAGGGCGGTGATTTCGGCGCGGAAATCATCGGCCCAGCCGCGCCAGAGCAGGCCGTAAAGGCCGATGGCGGCGACCAAGGGCAGCAGGGTGACCCAGAGGGGAAAGCGGCGGCTTGCGGTCATGGGTTGAGCGCGTTGATGGCGGTGTGAACGCGGGCTTCGATCTCCTCGCGCGCGAGCCCGGGTTCGATGGTCTCGCCGATGTGCCAGGTGATGGTGCCGGGATATTTGACGAAGGCCTTGGTCCAGAGGCGGCCGCTGTCGAGCGCGATGGGAACGACCGGGTAGCGGCTGATCTTGTAGAGACCGGCAAAGCCGGCGGCGAGCGGCGGTGCCTCTCCGCGCGGGACGCGGGTGCCCTCGGGGAAGATGACGATGGGGCGCCGGGCGGCGACTGCCAGCTTGGCGGCGGCCATCATCGCGCGCAGCGAGGCGGACGAACCGTCACGGTCGACAAAGATGGCACCTTGCCGCGCTGCCGCCCAGCCCCAGAAGGGAATCTTGCGCAGCTCGGCCTTCATGACCGTGGCCGGGCGATCGAACAGCGCGAGCAGCGCGATGGTCTCAAAGGCGCTCTGATGCTTGATGGCGATGAGCGCGGGCGCGGTGGGCAGCTGGCCCTCGATATGGATGCGGATGCCGAGCAGGGCGCGCGCCGTGAACAGGAACCATTGGCCCCAGAGGCGCGGGATGATGAAGCGGGCACGCTCGGCGAACAGGCTGAACAGCAATGTGCCGAGCACGATGGGCACGGTGCCAGCGTAAAAGACGAGAATGAACAGAAGGGAGCGGAGAAACGCCATGTCAGGCGAGGCCGAGCGCCAGCGCGGCGCGGCGGGCGAGATACTTGGTATATTCGATGGCGAGTCTGGCCATGCTGTCCTGATCGGGTACGGCATCGACGAGGATGGCAACATCGGGCGGCAGCACTTGCGACAGCTCAAGCAGGGCGCGGCGCATATGCGGTGCTGCGGTGATGACGCGCAGCGAGGCCGCACGGCGGCGCACCACCCAGCTTGCCGTTTCGGCGGCGTTGGAGCGGGTATCGATGGCGCCATAGCCGAGATCGGTGGTGGCCAGTCGGTTGAGGGGCACGCCAGCGGCCTCGGCGATCATGGCGGCCGTGGTGGCGGGTGCGACGCCCGAGATGAGCATGCGCCCGGCCGCACCCGCTTCGAGCACGGCAAGGCCCCGCGCCAGCCGGCCCTGGCCGCCGGTGAGGACGACCACCACATCGGTGCGCTGATCGAGCGGCGCCGACGATGGCAGGCTGGCCACGAACCACAGGAAGCCGGCCGACCAGCCCAGCACCAGGGCAGCGAGGACGCGCAGGGCACTGGCGAGCGGCGCGCGGCGGCGCTTGCCACTCGCGGGCGGCCTTACAGGCTTGCGGCTCATCGCTCGCCGCGCTCTCGTTGCTGACGGTAGAGTTCGGCGACATTGGCCTGATGCCGCGCCAGCGTTTCGGCAAAGACATGGCCGCCCTTGCCGTCGGCGACGAAGAAGATGGCCTTGGTATCGGCGGGGTGCAGCACGGCTTCGAGGGCGGCGCGTCCGGGGTTGGTGATGGGGCCGACCGGCAGGCCCTCGCGGACATAGGTATTATAGCCATTGTCGGCGAACAGCTCGGAGCGAAGGATGCGGCGGCCGAGCGGGCGGCCCTGGGTGACGGGATAGATGACGGTCGGGTCCGCCTGAAGCTTCATGCCGAGGCGCAGCCGATTGGAAAAGACGCCGGCGACCATGTCGCGCTCGGTCGGGATGCCGGTTTCCTTCTCGACGATGGAGGCGAGAATGACGGCCTCTTCAGGTGTTTTGACGGCGGTTTCGGGGCTGCGGGCGGGCCAAAGCTCGGCGATGAGCGCAGCTTGCGCGGCCTGCATGCGGGCGACCACGGCGGCGCGGGATTCGCCCTTCTGATAGCCATAGGTTTCGGGAAGCAGCGAGCCTTCGGGCGGAACATCGAGCGTGCCCTCGAGATCGGGATTGGCCAGCAGCCTGTCGGCGACCAGCGCCGAGGCCATGCCTTCGGGAATGGTCAGCATCTGGGTGATGACCTGGCCCGACTGGAGGATCGCCAGCCAGTTCTGCCACGCATCATCACGCTTCAGGATATAGGTGCCGGCCTTGATCGTGGCATCCGCGCCGAGCAGCCGGGCGAGCCATGTGAAGTGGCGAGGCGATTCGATGAGGCCGGCGGCCTGAAGCTGGGCGCCAACCTGACTTTGGGCGGTGCCGGCCGGGATCTCGACTTGCACGGTGTCACCCGGAGTTCTGGCCCCAGCCATACCAGGGCGCGAGAAAGGCAGGCACGGCGACGAGCAGCAGCAGGGCCGTGAAGACAAGGACGAGCCTGGAGGTGCGATGGCGCGGCATGGCGGACGCGCGCTCCGCTATCAAACGCCGCGCATGATCAGCGTGGCGTTGGTGCCGCCGAAACCGAAGCTGTTGTTGAGGACAGCACGGATGCGGCGGGGCTTGGCCGTATGGGGGACGAGATCAACGCCGGCACAGGCCTCGGACGGATTGTCGAGGTTGAGCGTGGGCGGGGCCACCTGATCGCGCAGGGCCAGCAGGCAGAAGATCGATTCGACCGCGCCCGCGCCGCCGAGCAGATGGCCGATGGCGGACTTGGTGGAGGACATGGAGAGATTGTCGAGATCGGCGCCGAACAGGCGGCGGACAGCGCCAAGCTCAAGCTCGTCGCCCATGGGCGTCGAGGTGCCATGGGCGTTGATATAGTCGATGTCGGCCGTCGAGAGGCCCGACTTCTTCAGCGCCATCTGCATCGAGCGGAAACCGCCCGAGCCTTCGGGATGCGGGGCAGTGACATGATAGGCATCGCCAGAGAGGCCATAGCCGATGACCTCGCCGTAGATTTTCGCGCCGCGGGCCTTGGCGCGCTCATATTCCTCGAGAACGACGATGCCGGCGCCCTCGCCCATGACGAAGCCGTCGCGGGCCTGATCATAGGGGCGGCTGGCGCGGGTGGGCTCGTCGTTGAAGCCGGTGGAGAGCGCCTTGGCCTGGGCAAAGCCGGCGATGCCGAGCGGGCAGATGGCGCCTTCAGCGCCGCCGGCGAGCATGACATCGGCATCATCGAGCGCGATCATGCGGGCGGCATCGCCAATGGCATGGGCGCCCGAGGAACAGGCGGTGACGACGGCGTGATTCGGCCCCATCAGGCCATATTTGATGCTGACCTGACCGGAAATGAGATTGATCAGCCGGCCATGAACGAAATGCGGGCTGACGCGGCGCGGCCCCTTGGTGTGGAGCACGATCGATTCGGATTCGATGCCGGGCAGGCCGCCGATGCCCGAGCCGATGGAGCAGCCGGCGCGCAGCCGCTCTTCCTCGGTCATGTCGGTGAGGCCTGCGTCTTCGATCGCCTGGCCGGCAGCGTCGATGCCATAGATGATGAAGGGATCAACCTGCCGCTGGACCTTGTAATCGACCCGTGTGTCGGCGCTGAACGTGTCGCCGCTGCCATCGCCGCGCTTGACCTCGCAGGCGATGCGGCAGGCATAGCCCTCGGGATCGAAGCGGGTGATGGTGGCGGCGCCAGATCTGGAGGCGAGGATGTTGGACCATGCGGTCTCGACATTGGCGCCCAGCGGCGTGACCAGCCCCAGACCCGTGATGACTACGCGACGCATGATGTCATTGTCCTTTCGCGTCCGGCCGCAGGGCGGCGTCCCGATGTTGAATTCATATCAGTGGCGCATTGTGCGCCATATTGTCCAGCCACGGCAACGCGCCGGGCCAGACAGGCGAACGGCCCCCCGCGTTGCCGCGACGAGCCGTTTGCGGGTCTGGCAAGCGCCAGGGCGGAAGGATGATGCTCAGCCCTTGGCGTTGCTGGCGATGAAGCCGATGGCATCCTTGACGGTGAGGATCTTCTCGGCCGCGTCATCGGGAATTTCGACACCGAATTCCTCTTCAAAGGCCATCACCAGTTCGACGGTGTCGAGGCTGTCGGCGCCGAGATCATCGATGAAGCTGGCGTCTTCGGTCACCTTGTCGGCTTCAACGCCGAGATGCTCGACAACGATCTTCTTCACGCGGTCAGCAACGTCGCTCATGGGATTTCCTTCAACAGCTGTGGGTTGGAACACTTGAGGTTGGCTTCGCACTAGCCTTGCCGGGCGCGGCTGACAAGTGCGTGAGCGCGTGGGCGGCCATGGCCTAGGGCATCGCCATGCCACCGTTGACGTGGATGGTCTGCCCGGTGACGTAACCGGCCTCGCGGCTGGCCAGCCAGACAAGGGCGGCGGCGATATCGTCACCGCTGCCCAGACGGCCGGCGGGGATGCGGGCGAGCAGGGCCTCTTTCTGGGCGTCCGACAGGCCGTCGGTCATCGGCGAGGCGATGAAGCCGGGAGCCAAGCAATTGACGGTGATGCCGCGTGAGGCCAGCTCCTGCGCAAGCGCCTTGGACATGCCGATGAGGCCGGCCTTGGCGGCGGCATAATTGGCCTGGCCGGGATTGCCGGTGACGCCGACCACCGACGTGATGGAGATGATACGGCCGAAGCGCGCCTTCATCATCGGTCTGGCAGCGGCGCGGGCAAGACGGAAGGCGGCCTCGAGATTGATCTGATGGACGGCCTGCCACTCCTCGTCCTTCATGCGCATGATGAGATTGTCGCGGGTGATGCCGGCATTGTTGACGAGAATGTCGAGCTTGCCGAGCGCCGTGATGGCGGCAGGGACCAGCGCCTCGACGCTTTCGGCATCGGCGAGGTTGCAGGGCAGGCAGACGGTATCGGGGCCAAGCTCGGCGGCCAAGGTTTCGAGCGCGTCGGGTCGTGTGCCCGAGACAGCGAGGCGGGCCCCCTGCCCTGCCAGCGCGCGGGCCAGCGCCTGGCCGATGCCGCCGGTGGCGCCGGTGACGAGGGCGGTCATGCCTGTGAGATCGAACATTGGTCTAGAGCTCCTTGGCGAGTGCCTCGACGCCGGCCATGTCGGCGGCGGTGAGGACCTTGATGTCGGGGGCGATGCGGCGGACCATGGGGCCGAGCACCTTGCCGCCGAGTTCGACCAGCGTGGTGACGCCCAGCGCCTGCATGGCGAGCACCGATTCGCGCCAGCGCACGGTACCGGTCACCTGATCGACGAGCAGGCCGCGGATGGTGGCGATATCGTGGACAGGTGCTGCGGTGACATTGGCGATGAGCGGCACCACCGGCGGCGCGAAACTGGCTTTGGCGAGCGCTTCGGCCATGATGTCGGCGGCGGGCTGCATCAGGGCACAGTGGAAGGGCGCCGAGACCGGCAGCAGCACCGAGTGGCGGGCGCCGCGCGTACGGGCGAGCGCCATCGCGCGGGCGACCGCCGGCGTGTGACCGGAGATGACGACCTGACCGGGGGCATTGTCATTGGCGGCCTGGACGATTTCCGTTTCGGTGCTGGCTTCGTGCGCGATGGCGGCGACATCATCGAAGCCGAGGCCAAGGAGCGCCGCCATGGCGCCTTCGCCGGGGGGAACGGCGGCCTGCATGGCATCACCCCGGGTGCGCAGCAGGCGAGCGGTGTCAGCCAGCGGAAGCGCAAGGGCGGCGCAAAGTGCTGTATATTCGCCAAGGCTATGGCCGGCGACGAAGCTCGCCTTGTCGGCGAGCAGCAGGCCGGCTTCGGCCTCCAGCACGCGCAGCGCGGCGATGCTGGTGGCCATGATCGCGGGCTGCGCATTGGCGGTCAGCGTCAGCGTGTCCTCGGGGCCGTTCCACATGATGTCGGTGAGCCGCTGGGACAGGGCGTCATCGACTTCCTCGAAGACGGCACGCGCGGTGGGGCTGGCCTCGGCAAGGCCGCGGCCCATGCCGACGGACTGGCTGCCCTGCCCGGGAAAGATGAAGGCGCGAATGAGAACCTCCTGCGGCTTGGAAGCGGAAACAGAAGCGGGTGCCTAGGGGTTTGGTCGCGCGGATGCAACCGCTTGCCGCAGGCGGGCGCGCGAGACGCCGCATTGGAAGAGCCGTCCGAGCGGCGCAGTTGCATGGGGCGCGTGATTGGGTATGAATAGGGGCGTGTGCCATGGGGGTGGCGGGGATCTGATCGTCGTTCACCTTATGGCCATGGGCGCTCTGCCTGAATGGACATCATCAAGGGCCATCATGGCTCGCTTGAAAACGAGGTTGATCATGACTGTTTCGAAGACATCCGGTTTTAAGGCAGCGCTGATGGCCGCTGCGGTGCTCGGCCTTGGTGCCAGCCCGGCTGCTGCTGCCGTCTCCAAGGCCGTGGGCACCGCGCTTCAGGAAGCCCAGACGGCAGCCAAGGCGCGCAACGCAAGTGCGGCCGTGGCCGCCGTGGAGCGCGCGCAAGCTGCGGCCAAGACGCCGGAAGAAAAGCAGAAGTCGGCGCAGATGGCGGCTTATGTCTACACCGCGACCCGCCAGTACAGCAAAGCCGCAGCCGCACTGCAGGCCGTAGGCGCGCCGCCTGAGCAGCTGGCGCCAGTCTATTACAGCGGCGGCATGTACGACAAGGCGATCGCCGAAGCGCGCAAGGGCAGCGGCGAGAAGATGCAGATCCTGATAGCGCAGGCGCTGCTCAAGAAGGGCGACAATGCCGGGGCTGTGAAAGCCTATCAAGCGCTGATCAAGGCCAATGGGCCGAAGTCGATGTATCTCGAGAATCTGGCGGGCGCGCAATACAAGTCGGGGGACAAGGCGGGCTATCTCGCGACCACCGAGCGGCTGGTACGTTCTGACAGTTCGCCGCAGCGCTGGAAGGCGCTGCTCACCAACTTCCGCCAGAACCCGATGCGGCCGGAGGCCAAGCTGGCGATGTTCCACCTGATGAACGCCACTGGCACGCTGGACCGTCCGGAAGATTATGCCGAATTCGCCAAGCTGGCGCTGATCGCCGGCCAGGCGGGCATTGCGGAGAAGGCGCTGGCCAAGGCGACGCTGCCCGATGATGCGATGACCCAATCGCTGGTCACCGCAACGGAGCGGATGGCGGCATCGGCCGCGAAGGATGCGGTGTCGCTTTCGGCCGGCGAGACAACGGCATTCCGCGGCGCCGGGGCCTATATGGGGCTTGGCCAATACGCCAAGGCGATCGAGGTCTATGACAAGATCATCGCCGGCGGCGGCAACCAGGTTGATCAGGCCAAGGTGTTCAAGGGCATCGCCGCGCTGATGGACGGCAAGGTGTCCGTGGGCAGGACCGTGCTCGACGAAGTGGGCGACAAGGCCGGGATGCAGGAGATTGCGCACCTTTGGTGGCTCTATGCCAGCACCAAGGGCGCCGTGCCGAAAATGGCGTGACGCCGCGGGGCAGGCAGCAATGAGAAAGGGCTGGCGCGGCGCGCCAGCCCTTTTTTTCATGCGCAATCGGGGTCGCGGATCAGCTTTCGGCGGGCTTGGACTGGAGCTGGAGATAGTTGGCGAGGCCCATTTGCTCGATCATCGACTGCTGGGTTTCGATGAAGTCGATATGCTCCTCCTCGGACCGCAGGATCGAGGCGAAGAGATCACGGCTGGGATAGTCCCGAATCGAGTCGGCATATTCGACCGCGTCTCGGAGCAGTGCCACGGCATCATGCTCGAGATCGAGATCGGCCTGGAGGATTTCGGGGACATTCTCGCCGATGCGAAGCCGGTTGAGCTGCTGCATGGCGGGCAGACCTTCGAGGAAGAAGATGCGCTCCATCAACGCATCGGCGTGCTTCATCTCGTCGATCGATTCGTGCCGCTCATATTCGGCAAGGCGGCTGATGCCGAGATCTTCGAGGAGGCGATAGTGAAGCCAATATTGACTGACCGCTGTCAGTTCGCCCTTCAGCACGCCGTTGAGAAATTCGATGACCTTTGGGTCGCCCTTCATGATTACTCTCCTTTGGGAGGCTCTTTTGCGACAGAAAAATGACTTTGGTCAAGGAAAGCACGTCGAAATGCGACAATAAACGACGATTATCTTGTATTTATTTTTGCAAAGCATTTTCACTAGCGGAGAACTCAGACAAAAACACGGTAATGCTTCGCACAAGCAGCGCGAATGCATTGCAATATTGAGAGACGGCTCAGGCCGGCGTCAGCTCGGACTCCAGCAGGCTGCGGGCAAACGGCAAGCACTGGCCGCACTTCACCTTGCAACCCAGCGTAGCGTAGGCGCTATGCGGGCAGGCGCGACCGGCCGTTCGCGCGGCCTCGCGCACCTGACGTTCCTTGAGTGCGTTGCAGACGCAGACGATCAAGAGAGCCTCGCATGTTCGGCACGGCCAAGCCCGTGCTGTTGCGAAACGTTATCGCGCTTCCTGCGACCTGTTGCAAGTGATTATCAGGTGCGCCTTGCGATTTATTCGTGGGGCTCTATCGGCGGCCAAACAGCTTTTCGATATCGCTGAGTGCAAGGCGGACGAACGTGGGGCGGCCATGATTGCACTGGCCGCTGTGCGGCGTGGCTTCCATCTGGCGCAGAAGCGCGTTCATCTCGGGGATGGCCAGGCGACGGCCAGCGCGGACGCTGCCATGGCAGGCCATGGTCGAGACCACTGCATCAAGCCTGTCACGCAGGCTGAGTGCGGCGCCCCAATGAGCGAGATCGGCGGCAAGGTCTTCGATCAGGGCGCGTGCATTGGTGCGGCCCAGAATCGCCGGCGTCGCGCGCACCAGGACGGCCGCGGGCCCAAAGGCTTCGATTTCGAGGCCCAGTTCGGCAAGCTCAGCCGTGCGGGCGATAATGCGTGCGGCCGATGGCTCGTCGAGTTCGACGGTTTCGGGGACCAGCAGCCGCTGGGCGGGTGCGGCGCCACCCGCGAGCGCGGCCTTCATGCGCTCGAGCGTCAAGCGTTCATGAGCGGCATGCTGGTCGACGAGGATGAGCGCGTCGTCAGTTTCCGCAACGATATAGGTGTTGTCGATCTGGCCGCGTGCCGCGCCGAGCGGGAAGGCGGTTGGCTCGGGCGCTGGTGGCACGCCGGGCGCGTCAGGGGCGCTGGGCTGAACCGGAAAGGCGGGCGGAAACTCGGTGAAGAGGCGCGGCGGATCGGCCAGCGCTGGGGAGGCGGCCAGTGACGGTGCCGGCGGCAGCTGGGGGGCCTGAAAGGCGCGGAGCGCTGCGGTGCTGATGTTGGCGGCGGGGCGCTGGCCCGCAGCGTCGAGCGCGCGGCGGATGCCCGAGACGATGAGGCCGCGGACGAGGGCGGGATCACGAAACCGGACCTCGGTCTTGGCGGGGTGAACATTGACATCGACGAAGCCCGCCGGAACATCGAGGAACAGCGCGGCGACGGGATGACGGTCCCGCGCCAGCAGGTCCATATAGGCGCCGCGCAGGGCGCCGGCGAGCAGCCTGTCCTTGACCGGACGACCGCCGACGAACAGGAACTGCTGGTCGGCGACGCCGCGATTGAAGGTGGGGATGGCGGCGAGCCCGCCCAGCACCAGACCTTCGCGCTCCAGATCGACGGGAATGGCGCTTTCAACAAAATCGGTGCCAAGGATGGCGGCGAGACGGGTGAGCGTGGCGGCGGCTGGGCTCTCCTGGGTGGCGGGCGCAAGGGCAAGCAGCCGCCGACCGTCATGGGTCAGGGTGAAGCCGACATCGGGCCGTGCCATCGCGAGGCGGCGCACGACATCGAGGCAGGCAGCGAGCTCGGCGCGCGGCGAGCGCAGGAACTTGCGGCGCGCCGGCACCTTTTCGAACAGCGCTTCCATGGTGACGGTGGTGCCGGGCGGCTGGGCTGCAGGGCCGTCTTCGCACAGCCGCCCATGGTCGACGACGATCTGCCAGCCGTCCTGCGCCTGCTGCGCCCGACTGGCCAGACGCAGCCGGGCGACCGAGGCGATGGAGGGCAAGGCTTCACCGCGAAAGCCCATGGTGGCGATGGTGCTCAGGTCGTCGTCGGCCAGCTTGGAGGTGGCGTGGCGTTCAAGCGCGAGCGCCAGCGTCTCGCGGTCCATGCCGCAGCCATTGTCCGCGACCTCGACCAGCGTTGTGCCGCCTTCTGACAGGGTGATGGCAATGCGGCTGCTGCCAGCATCGAGGGCGTTCTCGACCAGCTCCTTCAATGCGCTGGCCGGACGCTCGACGACTTCGCCGGCCGCGATCTGATTGACCAGATGGCTGGGCAGGCGGCGGATGCAAGGCGGCGCGGCAGCTGTGGGGGTGGGGAGAGCGAACACGGACACCAGCCTAGCGGTCTGCGTCGGGCTTGTCATTTCGCACGTCAAGCCGAGCCGCGCAGGCCAGGGGGCATCTTGCATTGTATGGCAAAGCGCGACAAATGGCCCTGAGCCTCGCCCCGGCTTGTACAACCGATTCTCCCTGCGCGAACTGCCGCGCCAACTTGCACTGGTCCCCTGTCCCGATGTCGCTTTTCAGCCGGATGTTTTCGTTCCTGAGCCAGGACATGGCTATCGATCTTGGTACGGCAAACACGCTGGTTTATGTGCGCGGCCGCGGCATTGTGCTGAATGAGCCTTCGGTGGTGGCCATCGAGACGATCCGCGGCACGCGGATCGTCAAGGCCGTCGGCAATGAGGCCAAGGTGATGATGGGGCGCACGCCGGGCAATGTGGAATGCATCCGCCCGCTGCGTGACGGCGTGATCGCGGATATCGACGTGGCCGAGCAGATGATCAAATATTTCATCGCCAAGGTGCACACCTCGCGGCTCCCGCGCTTCCCCGAAATCGTGATCTGCGTCCCCTCGGGCTCGACCAGCGTCGAGAAGCGCGCCATTCGCGATGCCGCGAACAATGCGGGCGCCAGCCAGGTCTATCTGATCGAGGAGCCGATGGCGGCGGCCATCGGCGCCGGCATGCCGGTGACCGAACCGATCGGATCGATGGTCGTCGATATCGGTGGCGGCACCACCGAGGTGGCGGTGCTCAGCTTGCGCGGGCTGGCCTATACGACGAGCGTGCGCGTGGGTGGCGACAAGATGGATGAAGCGATTGTCTCGTATGTGCGGCGCAACCACAATCTGATGATTGGCGAGGCGACGGCGGAGCGCATCAAGACCTCGATCGGCATCGCCAAGACGCCGGCCGACGGGGTCGGCAAGACGCTGGAAATCAAGGGCCGCAACCTGATGAACGGCGTGCCAAAGGAGATCAAGATCAACCAGGCCCAGGTTGCTGATGCGCTGGCCGAGCCGATTGCGACGATTGTTGAAGGGGTGCGCGTGGCGCTGGAGAATACCCAACCCGAACTGGCCGCCGATATCGTTGACCAGGGCATTGTGCTGACCGGCGGCGGGGCGCTGCTGGAGGCGCTTGATGTGGTGCTGCGCGAGGCGACCGGCCTGCCGGTGACGGTGGCCGACGACCCGCTGACCTGTGTCGCGATCGGGACGGGGCGGGCGCTGGAAGACCCCATGTATCGGGGTGTTTTGACGACGGCTTGACGGCTTGCGCTTGGGGTGCGCCGCCGAACTTGATAGGAAAGCGATGCCGCCGGCCTGCAGAAGCGCGCTTGGCCCCAGGCGCTGAAGGACTTTGATGGACTGGACGCCCCCTCCCCGCCGGTCGAGTGCGATGCGGCGCGAACAGAACCTCGCCATTATCGGCGCTGTGGTGACCGGCGCCGTGCTGACCGTCGGCCTGGTCTTGATGCTGCTGGCGCGTTTCAACCCGGCGGTGGGGGCGGGCCTTCGCGCTGCCGCCCTGGATGTCGTCACGCCGATCTGGACCGTGGCGCGGGCGCCATTTGACGGCGTGGCAGCCATGGTCGAGGGCGCGGGCAGCTATCTGGGGGCGGTGGAGCGGGCCAAGCAACTGGAACGCGAACTGGCAGCGGCGCGGGCGCAATTGCAGGTGGCGCAGGCCGAACGCGTGGCGCTGGCCCAGCTGCGGCGGCTGTCTTTGACCGTAGAGCCGCAGCGCAGGCTGGTGGCGACAGCGCGGCTGGTTTCGGCCACACCGACAGCCACCGGGCGCACCGCCCTGCTTTCTGCCGGGCGGCAGGACGGCGTGGAGCCGGGCATGCCGGTGCTGAGCGCCGACGGCCTGATCGGGCGGACGGTGGATGTGGGGACGCGCGCCGCGCGCGTGCTGCTGCTCGGCGATGCGCTGAGCCGCGTACCGGTGATCATCGTGCGGACCCGACAGGCGGCGCTGGTCAGTGGTGACGGCACGCAGCTACTGACGATGACCGAGCGCGTTGGTGCGCAGGATGCGCTGTTTGTCGGCGACCGGTTGGTGACGTCCGGCGAGGGCGGGATCTTTCCACCCGGCGTCCCGGTGGGCACGATCGTTGATGCCGATGAGCCGCAGCGGGTGCGCCCGGCAGCATCCGTGATTGGTCAGGGGTTTGTGCGGGTGGAAGGCGCCTTTGCCGCGGCTGCCAGCGCCGAGCTTGGCCCGGAGGACGAATGAGCAACCGGCCGCGCCTGACGCCGGGCGTTGGCAGCCCGCTCGATGGGCGCCCCCCGCTGCGGCTGATGAGCCCGCATGAGCGGCGGCGCTTCTGGATGGCACAGACGCGGCTGGCCGTGCCGGCGGCGAGCACGCTGGCGCTGCTGTTGCTCATGGGGGCGCCGCTGCCGGTGGCGCTGCCGCTGATGCCGCCACTGGCGGTTCTGGGTGTGTTCGTCTGGTCGATGTTTCAGCCTGGGCTGATGCCGCCATGGGTCGCGTTCCTGATCGGGCTTGTCGGCGACATCGTGTTTGCCCAGCCGCTGGGTGTGGGCGCGACGGCGCTGGCGCTGGTGGCGGTGTTCGTGCGATGGTTTGAGGCTCGCTATGGCCATCATGCCCATGGTTTTGACTGGGCCATGGCGGCACTGGTCACGGCGGGCCATACGCTGCTTGTCTGGCAGTTGATGGCGCTTGCCGGACGGCCAGTGCCGCTCGCGCCGATGGGCTGGGGCTGGCTGACCGGGCTTCTCGTCTATCCCGCGATCGTCTTGCTCTGTGCGCGGCTGCAACGCCGGGCGCTCGGTCGCGCCCGGGTGGCGCGCGGCTGATGCGGGTGTATGGATAGGGCAGGATGAAGGAAATCGGCCCGCCTCGCGAAACGCGGTTCAGCCGCCGGGCGCTGCTGCTTGGCGGCGGCATGGGTCTGGTGGGGACGACGCTGGCCGGGCGGCTGGCCTGGCTTTCACTGTTCGAGGGCGAACGGCTGGCAGCAGCGGCCGAGCGCAACCGCATTCGCAACCGGCTGGTGCCGCCGCGGCGGGGCTGGATCATCGACCGGAGCGGTGCACCGCTGGCCGTGAACCGGCCTGATTATCGGCTTGAACTGCTGCCGCGCGAGATGGAGGACCTTGACGCAACACTGGCACGCATCGGCGAGGTCTTGCCTCTGGGCGCCGACGAGCTGGCGCGGATCAGGGCCGATGTCGCTGACCAGCCGGACTGGATGCCGGTTGAAGTCGCCAAGGGTCTCGACTGGCCGGCCTTTGCCGCACTCAACGTGCGGGTGGCCGATGTGCCTGGTGTACATCCGGTGCGCGTGTTCAGCCGGCATTATCCGGGCGGCGAGCCCTTTGCCCATCTGCTTGGCTATGTCGGGCCGCCCAGCCCCGAGCAATATGAGAAGGAGCGCGATCCCCTGCTTGTCTACCCCGGGTTCCGGATCGGCAAAGACGGGGTGGAGCGACACGAGGACCGGCGGCTGCGCGGGCGCGCCGGGGCCCGGCGCGAGGAAGTGACCGCGCGCGGCCGGGTGATCCGCGAGCTGGAATTGACGCCTGATGAGCCAGGCGAGACGCTGCGGCTGACCATCGACCGGGATCTTCAGGCCTATGCGGCCCGGCGGCTGGAGGACAATAGCGCCAGCGCGGTGGTGATCGACTGCCTGACCGGCGAACTCTTGACGATGATCTCGATGCCGGCCTTTGATCCCAATGTGTTTTCGACGCGGGTTTCGACCAAGCTTTGGCAGGCTTTGCAAGACGATAACCACACGCCGCTGCTCAACAAGAGCGCAATGGGGGTCTATCCGCCGGGCAGCACCTTCAAGATGGTCACCGCGCTCGCCGCGCTGGACGCGGGCATCGCGCCCGAGGCCAGCGTCAACTGCACCGGCCGCTACCCGATGGGCAGCAATGTCTGGCATTGCCATGCGCGGCGCGGCCATGGCCGGGTGACGATGGAAACCGCGCTGCCCAAGAGCTGCGACACATGGTTCTATGAATTTGGCCGGGAAGTGGGCATCGAGCGCATTGCCGAAATGGCGCGGCGGCTGGGGCTAGGCGAGGAATTCCCGCTGCCACTGCCCGGTCAGGCGACCGGTCTGGTGCCGGACAATGACTGGAAGATGCGCCGTTACAATCAGCCATGGAATGTGGCCGAGACGCTCAACTGCTCGATCGGCCAAGGCTATCTGATTGCCAATCCGCTGCAACTGGCCGTGATGACGGCGCGCATCGCGTCTGGACGAAAGGTCATGCCGAAGCTGCTGCTCGACGATGCGCCGGCGGCGCCGTTTGCCGCGCTGGGTATCGAGGACGCACATCTTGAAGTGGTGCGAAAGGGCATGCGCGATGTGGTCAATGCCTCGATCGGAACCGCGCCGCGGGCGCGGGCGCAGGTGCCCGGTCTGGTCGTTTGCGGCAAGACCGGGACGGCGCAGGTAAGGCGCATTTCATCGGCCGAGCGGCGAACGGGCGTGTTGCGCAATGAAGCCCTGCCCTGGGAATATCGCGACCATGCATTGTTCGTGGCCTATGCGCCGGCCGATACCCCGCGCTATGCGGTGAGCGTGATCATCGAGCATGGGATTTCGGGCGGGCGCTATGCGGCCCCCATCGCGCGCGACCTGCTGACCTTTCTTCACGACCGGGATCGGGCGATGGCATCGCTGGAACAGATCGAGGCCGCATCAGCCCGGCGCAAGGCGGCAGTCGCGCAGGCCGAGGCGTCGGCGGGCACGATGATGCCCGCCATCTTGCCCGGCGTGGCGCAGACGCCGGCGGCTTCGGTTCAAACAGGCGCGGCGCCGCAAGCGCCGCGTGAGGTCGAGTAGGCGGGGGAGTAGCCGGCGATGTTCAACGGACCCTGGGCGCGCGAGCTGGCAAGGCTGCCATGGTCGATCGTTCTGCTGATCACGGCGATGGCGGGCTTCGGCATGGTCATCCTCTATTCCGCCGGCGATGGCTCGATGGAGCCATGGGCGCTGAGGCACGGCATTCGCTTTGCCGTGCTGGGCACGCTGATGCTGCTGATCGCACAGGTCAATCCGGACGTGTGGCTGCGCTATGCCTTTGCCATCTATGCTGCGCTGGTGCTGGCGCTGTTCGCTGTCGAGCTGATCGGCCAGGTGGGTGGCGGCAGCCAGCGCTGGCTCGATCTGGGGGTCATCCAGCTGCAGCCTTCGGAATTGATGAAGATCGGCATCGTGCTGGCGACCGCGCGCTATTATCATTATCTGCCGCGCGGCTTCGAAACGCGGCCAATGGCGCTGTGGCCGCCGCTGCTGCTGATCGGCGTGCCGACCGCGCTGGTGATGTTGCAGCCCGACCTCGGCACGGCGCTTTCGATCATGGTGGGCGGCGTGGCGGTGATGTTTCTGGCCGGCGTGCGGCTCTGGCTGTTTGGCGCGGCTGCTCTGGCCGCGCTGGCGGCCGCACCGCTGGCCTGGTCGATGCTCCATGACTATCAGCAGCGCCGGGTGATGATCTTTCTCGACCCCTCGATCGATCCGCGCGGCGCGGGCTATCACATCACCCAGTCGAAGATCGCCATCGGCTCGGGCGGGCTGAGCGGCAAGGGCTTTCTTGATGGCACCCAGAGCCATCTGGAATACCTCCCCGAGCTGCACACGGACTTCATCTTTGCGACCATGGCCGAGGAATGGGGCCTTCTCGGCGGGCTGGCGATCCTTCTGGGCTTCGCGGTCCTGCTCGGCTGGGGGCTGGCGGTGGCGATGCGTGCGGCCACGCAATTCGAGCGGTTGATGGCGGCGGGGCTGGTGGTGACGCTATTTTTCTATGTGGCCGTGAACATGATGATGGTGATGGGCCTGGCGCCTGTTGTCGGGATCCCGCTGCCGCTGATCAGCTATGGCGGCTCGGCGATGCTCACCGTGTGCATCCTGCTCGGGTTGATCATGGGCGTTCATCGCAAGCGCCTCGCGGACCGTGGGTGACGCGCAGCTGATTATGGGGGTGGACAGGCAACGGAACGGCTGCTACCTCGCCGCCCTCGCCACGGTGCGACGGACGCATAGCTCAGTTGGTAGAGCAGCTGACTCTTAATCAGCGGGTCCTAGGTTCGAGCCCTAGTGCGTCCACCAAAACTTCCAATTAAGTTCAGTGGTTTAGTTGGGAGACGTTAGCCGACCTGATGCTCTATGGAGCCTAATTTTGGCTATAGGCTCCCTATAGGCTCCACCCCTTTGCATCGATGCGATTCGCACCAAGCTATCCACAGTTGTGGGTCGATGGATAGCGAGAGCAGATACGTTGGAGCCGAGGGAGCAGCCACCAGCATGAACGCCCATTCTCCACGTTGTCCCTGCGCCCTCCAATTGCTAAGCTTCTGCAATGGGCAAGCCGCGCTCCAGCAAATCTGCTGAGATTGACTTCGATGACTATGTCGAACGGCGCATCAGCGAATTGGGGCTGTCTACCAACCTCAAGGATATTCGGACTGCGGCCACTCATTTCGAGAACGTAGTCGTACTTGTCGAGGGCCTAGCGGTTGGCCTGCTGGTGTTCGCCGCCATTTGCCTCGGCTTTATCCTCTACACGGTCGCTCGCACTCCCGAGCTTTCTGCTGGCGAAGTGTTATCCATCGCCCTCGCCGGGACGATAGGTCTTTTGTGTGTTTTTGTTGGGACGCGACCGAAGAGATGGGGGTACGGCCTTTGGCGGGGTTCGCAGTGTGCTGTGAAGTGCCGCCAGCAGAGCAACATTGATGCCGTGCTCCATGAGGTGAACGCAGGCAACCACTCGATCATGCGCCTGACGACATCTGGGGCGGGTGCATTCGGCAGTCCTGTGAGCAACAGGCCAGTCGACCTCATTCTTAGCCAGAATGTGCTTTCTGATCCGTGGATCGCGGCCACATTGTTTGGCAGCAAGAATAAGAAGCGGCGATTCATCGTCGTCACGCCAGAGCCTACCGGCGATTGGTTCAATTTCTATCTCTGGCATCCTCCCGTGGCACAGGAGCTACTGCACCTGTTCGACAAGACGCCCGACATCTACCCTGATGAACGGATCAAGCGGCTGAAGGTGAGGATCGCCTTGCAGGTCATCATCGACCTAGTGTCGGCCAACGCTGAGGTCCCATCCCCGCGAAGCCTGAATAAGTCAAACGTGGTCAAGAGGTTCAGGAGCACCCTGAAGATTGAAGCCTCCCGGCTACTTCAAGCTGGCGAGATCAACGACCTTGAGGAACGGCTGCTAAGCAGGGTCAACATAACGGGCGATGACCCATCCTTCGATCCAGCTGCCGAAGGTAAGAAGCACACCAAGAAGCCGCATAGCTGGTTTCTTGAGCTGAAGGGTGGCCGGTATGCGGCAGTGATCGACCCCTTGTCCAAGACCGTTCAGGCTGAGCTGAATTTGTCGCCACGCTTCATCGCGTAAATTTTCTCGCCAATTGGTGACCAACGCAGCGACCGATAACTCGCGATATGCATGATGAGGGGCCTCTTCAACGGAGGTTCCCATGCGTGAAACGACAATTACTCTCCTCAATATGCGGCAGCTCCAGGCTGCGCTCAACATCCGCTCGCGTTCAACCATCTACAAAATGGTCGCACGCAATGCTCTGCCCCCGCCCTGCATAATAAACCGGCGCGGTTTGCGTTGGCGCGAAAGTGATATCAGCAACTGGATCGCTGGCCTTCCTGCTGCCGGGGGTGCGCAATCGTTGGAGCGCGCCAGCGAAGTTGCCGAACGCTCTCAAGGCAAGCCGTCATGAGCAGCGAGCCTCTGCATCGCCCCCGCGCCATCGCCGAGCTTGCGCCAAGCCTTGAACGGATTGCGGGCCACGCGGTCGCCATCGAATTGCTGAACTGGCCAGTCGGGGGTCCGCAAGGGACCTGCTGCGGCGGCTACCTCACGGTCGGCACCACCCGCCTGTGGCTCAATGCCGAGCACGCCAGCAACCTCGCGGACCGTGTCCGCTCGGCCATCGACGAGGCTGTGATCAGCGCCTCGCCTCATCCCCATTCCATTCGGAGATTGTCATGACCTACCGCCGCGACCTGTTTTACGAGATCGTCGCTTCCGCTGATTTTCAGGCCGCAATGGTCGGCCCGATGATCGATGATTTCGTCCAGAAGATGAGGCGGCCTGGGGCCGATGGCGCGACCTATCGCGGCTTCATCGAGGACTGGCTCTATCTCCAGCGCCCGCTCTTCGACCGGTTCAAGGGGGTGCGATACAACGTCCAGTTCGAAGGCCCGCCGCTGATCATCGACCAGCGCGAATACCCCCTTGGCGGATACATCGAGCGGCAGCTCGAATGGGCCAAGCTAGACCCCGTCGACGCCCGCGAATTGCGCCAGCGCCTGCGCGGAGCCGTAGACGGCATCGTGGACGATTGGATCGGCGGTCGCCCGATGCAGTATCTGCCTTCGATTGCCCAGAAGCCTTTCAAGGATCGTGCTGCGGTGGACGCTGCGGATCACGCAGTGATCCGCGACTTCGTCGCCTCCCGGAATTCCAGAACGGGAGACGATCAATGAGCAAAGCAGGGTTCAAGCAGGAAGCGGAGAAAGGCTGCGATGCTACGCATCGAGCCAGTTTCTCAGTCACACACCAGACGCGCCCTCGCGGGGCAGGATTCCGCCATTTTCGCGGGGGGCGATGCGCGCGCTCTTTCTGCGGCGCGCTGAAAACCCGCGCATTTGCGCCATTTCTGGAGCGCGCCAATGGCGCGCTCCGGGAGGCGCGGCCATGAACCGGGTCAAGCTCTCCGTCCGCGTGCCGATGGGGCAGGAAGTGATGATCCGGCGCTATGCCGAGGCGCGCGGATTGACCCGCTATCAGGCCTTGTCGCGGGTGATCGAAGCCGGGCTTGGCGCGGTAGCGGATGCGCCAGTCGCGGGCCGTGGCAGCGCTGGCGATGATGCCATGGCGGGCTTCGAAGCGCGGCTTGGCGTGATCGAGGCGCTGCTTGATCGCAGCCTGTTCACTGCAAGCGCGGCCTATGCCTATGCCCGGCGCGCGGCCTTGCGCGGGGATGGCGATGCAGACCGCACCGACACCATGATCGGCGAAGCGGCGCACTCGGCCTATCGCCGCCAGCGCGCGCTTGCAGCCGAGGCGCGCTCATGAGCCGCGACCGCGACAATCTTCTGAGGGGCCAAGGCCTCTTCAAGCAGACCATCGCCGGGCTCGCCGCGCGCTGGCGCGGCTATGCCTGGACCGTTGCGGGCAGCGCCGGGCTCGGAGCCTTTTTGCTGTCGTCCCGTAACACCCCGTCCGAACAATGGACCTGTGCCTATCAGCACTGGCAGGGTGTGGCGGTCAGCTGGTTTGCCAGCGGGCGCAGCGATCCTGCGATCACGGTTCACCTTCACGACCGGACCGCGCGGGTGCCTGCCAGCGTGCTGGCCAATGACCGGATATGGCTTTGGTGCTGGGATGATCTTTTCGGCAGGGCGCTGCTCGGCGGCACATTGGGCGCGCTGGTCGGCATGCTGCTGTGCTTTGGCTTTGCTATCTGGATACGCAGCGAGGGCAAGGAATCCACCCGCGATCGTTTCATTACTGGCACGCAGATCGTCCCCGAACGTGTTCTCGCGAGGAAGACGCGCAAGGCCACCAATGCGCGGTCGATCCGCATCGCCTCGGTCGGCATTCCGGCTTGGCTGGAATGCCGTCACTTCGCCCTGCTCGGCACCACCGGGGCAGGCAAGACCACCGTCATGCGTCAGATGCTTGACCAGGTCGAAGCGCGCGGCGAACCGGCGCTGGTCTATGATACCTCGGGCGAGTTCATTACCCACTACTACCGCCCCGAGCGCGGGGACATCATCCTCAATCCCTTTGACGAGCGATCATCCTTCTGGTCCCCACTCTCCGAGATTGCCCATCCGGCGGATGCTGATCGCATCGCGCGCCAGCTGGTGTCCGAAACTGGCGAGCGCGATGATGATGTCTGGCTTGAAACCAGTCGCATCCTCGTCGCCAATATCCTGCGGGTACTCAGCGCGGAGGGTCGCACCACACTCCCCGACCTGCTCGACGCGCTGCAGGTCAAGGGCAAGGAGGAGATGAAGGTCTGGCTGGCGGGCACATCATCGGCGCGCACCTTTGCCGATGATGCGGACCGGGCCACGGGAAGCGTGCTGTTCATGCTCGCCAAGGCAGCGACCCTGCTGCAGTTCCTGTGGCGCGAGCCGGGGGATCGGGGCAGCTTTGCCTTCCGCGAGTTCATCACCGGGCTCGACGCGCATCAGGGGCCCAAGCCCTGGCTCTTCGTCCCGCGCAAGGAAGACTATTTCGAGGCGATGAAGCCGCTGCTGGCCTGCTGGCTGGAGTGTGCAGCCAGCGCCATGCTGGGCCTGCCTCCTTCGGACAGGCGGCGCATGTGGTTCTTCCTTGACGAGCTGGCCGATCTTCCCCGCGTCGACAATCTCACGCGGCTGCTCCCCGAGGGCCGCAAGTTCGGGGCCAGCGTCGTCCTGACCTTTCAGGCCATCGGCCAGATGCACCGTCGCTATGGCCGCGACAGCGCCGAGGCGCTGCTCGGCTGCTGCAATTCGAAATTGTACCTGCAGCTGATCGACCGCGACACGCGGGAATGGGCATCGCGCAATATCGGCGATGTTGAAGTGGAAGTGCGGAGCGCCTCGGACAGCTTCGAGACTGGTCCGCATAGCGGGCGCACGTCGGTAGGCAGCACCCGCGTGGTCCGCCCTGCGGTGATCGAGAGCGACCTGCGTCAGCAGCCGCATCACGGTTTCCTGCAATTGCCCGATGCCTTGCCGGTGGGGCGGATCAAGTTGACGCGGGAGCACATCGATGCGCGCGGGCCTGCGCGCCATCCGGCCTTTGTGCAGGCAGACATCAGGCGGATGCTCTGGAACCGCATGCCGAAGAAGGCTGATACCGGCACGGCCAATGATGACCCGGCCACCACACTCAAGGGACCGGTCTGATGGTTGCCACCATCGGCGCGATTAGCAGTTCCGCCGCCGCTGCGAACTACTTCGAATCTGATGACTACTACGCCGATGGGGGCATCTCCCCAAGCGAATGGCAGGGCGAAGGTGCCAAGGCGCTGAGTCTGTCGGGCGAAGTGAATCGCGAGACCTTCCGTGCAATCCTTGATGGCACGCTGCCCCATGGCCAGCAGCTTGGCACCATGCGCGATGGCAAGCTCCAGCACCGGCCCGGTTGGGACGTCACCATGAGCGCGCCCAAGTCGGTTTCAATCATGGCAGAGGTGGCGGGCGATCGCCGGTTGGTGGTGGCGCATAACAATGCCGTGAAGGCGGCACTGGCCTATGTCGAGCGCCATGCGGCTGCCACCCGCATCCGTGCCGACGGCGGGGTCGAACATCGGCAGACCACCGACAATCTCGTCATTGCCAGCTTCCGGCATGACACAAGCCGGGCGCAGGACCCGCAGCTCCACACCCACAATGTCATCATGAACATGACACAGGACGCCGAGGGGAGTTGGCGCAGTCTGGAGCCGCGCGCCCTCTACCAGCTGCAGAAGGCCATTGGTGCGGTCTATCGGCAGGAGTTGGCGGTGGGCGTGCGGGCGCTTGGCTATGCCGTCGAGCAGGGGAAGGACTGCCTGTTCGAGATCAGGGGCGTCCCCGCCGCCGTGATCCGCGCCTTCAGCGAGCGCGCCGCCCAGGTCGAAGCCCGGCTTGCCGAGCGCGGCCAGACCCGCGCAACCGCATCTGCCGAGGAAAAGCAGATCGCCGCCCTTGATACCCGCGAAGCGAAGCAGAGCCTGGAGCGGGGCGAGCTGGTCAGCACATGGCGTGCCGAAGCTGATGCGGCGGGGTTCGGGAAGGACGCGCGGGAAGCTTTGGTGGCAGGCAGCAAGGAAGCGGCGGCAAGTTCTGAGCATGGCAGCGCGTTGGCCGCGCAGGGGCAGATCGTGGCACATCAGGCCGTTGCCCTTGCCGCCGCCAATCTTGGGGAGCGCCAATCCGTCTTCGCCGCCGCCGAGCTGGAGAAGGAGGCAGGGCGCTATGGGTTAGGCCGGGTCACTGTTGATCAGATCAGCGCAGCGGTCGCCCGCGCGCAGGGCGACGGCGCGCTCGTGCCGCGCACCTTTCTCGACAAGCGCGGGGCCGAGTTTGCGGGGTTCACCACGGCCGAGAATGTCGCCCATGAGCGGCAGTTGTTGCGTTTGGAGGCAGAAGGGCGCTGGGCGGCTGCGCCGATCCTGTCGGCCAAGCAGGCCGCTAGCGCGGTTGCGCGCGCCGAGCTGCGATCCGATCACCCCTGGAACGAGGGCCAGCGCGCGGCTACCCGCGCGCTGCTCACCAGCCCCAACCGCGTCACCGGCCTGCAGGGCTATGCCGGGACCGCCAAGACCACCACCGTGCTGGCGACCTTTGCGCGCGAGGCCCAGGCGCGCGGGATTGCGGTGACCGCGCTTGCGCCGACCGCGTCCGCTGCGCAGACATTGGGCGATGCGCTTGGCCAGCGTGGCGAGACCGTTGCCCGTCAGTTAGTGCGCAATAGCGCATCGCTGTCTGGCGGGGTCTGGATCGTCGATGAGGCGTCGTTGCTTTCGGCACGCGATATGGCTTCCCTGCTTGGCCTTGCTGCTGACGGCAAGGCCCGCGTCGTGCTGGTCGGCGATGTGAAGCAGCTTGGTTCCGTCGGGGCAGGCACTGCCTTTGCCCAACTCCAATCCGCCGGCATGGCCACCGCGCGGCTGGACAATGTTGTGCGCCAGACCAATGTCGCCACCCGCGAGGCTGTGCTGGCATCGATTGAAGGCGATGCGCGCAAGGCGCTGGACGCGCTGGATCGGGGCGGCGGAAAGATCATTGCCCATGGCAGTCAGGGCGAGCGCTTTGCCGCTATGGCCAAGGCATATGCCGCGCTAGATACCAGCGAGCGCGCGCGCACCCTCGTGATCGAGCCTTCGCGCGATGGACGCGATGCGCTGACCGCCGATATCCGCCGCGAGCTTGCCGCAGCCGGAGTCCTGTCCGGCCCCGCCATCATCGTGGAAAACCTGATCGCCAAGAACCTGTCGCGCATTGAGGCCCGCGATCCGGCAGAGCTATGTGCCGGGCGATACGGTCCGCTTCCTGCGCGACTATGCCGACAAGGGTGTGACGCGCGGCGCTGCCTATCGGGTCGAGCGCATTGATCCGGACAAGGCCGCCATCACGCTCAAGTCCGCCGACGGGTCAGCTGTAGATTGGCGGCTGCGCCAGTGGGGCGCGGGCAAGGTCGAGGTGTTCGAACCCAAGCCGATGGAGCTTCAGGCGGGCGACCGCGTGCAGTTTACCCGCAACGACCGCGAGGCCGGACGCATTAACGGGCTGCGCGGCACCGTCACCGGCATCGATCCCGAGCGGCAGCAGGCGACCATTGCGCTGGCCAATGGCCGGGAACAGCGGCTCGATCTTGGCGACCCCCGCGACGCCCATCTGCGCCATGCCTATGTCCAGACCGCCCATGCAGCCCAAGGCCAGACCGCCGAGCGTGTCCTGATCCACGCCGACAGTCGCTCTGCCAATCTGGTCGATCAGAAGATGCTCTATGTCGCGCTCTCGCGCGCGAAGTCCGAGGCGATTGTCGTCACCGACGACAAGGCGCGGCTGATCCGCGCGATCCATGAGCGCGCGGGCGAGAAGCAGACCGCCATGGAAGTGAGTGCGCCCGAGGCCGCCAAGACGAAATCTCTGGGGGCTGGTCTCGGCTGAGCGTAATCTTGGGAAACCGGGCCATGGCATCCTTAGCCCTGCCATTGGAATGAACTGCTCCCTCTCGTGACTGCCCGTGCCGGGCGGGATCAACAGCCTGCCCGCTCCATTCGGGCTGCGCCCTCCCGTGTTGGCTGTTCCGCGCTCCCGCGCTGACCCGCCCGGCCATCCGGCCCGTCCCTTCATCCGCGTTCCCAACGACAGGACGAAGGATTTACCACCATGGCCAGCACCGCAACCGCCAGCATCTATGACACCATCACCAACCAGATCATCGCCGCGCTGGAGCGCGGCACCGGCGACTACACGCTCCCCTGGCACCGCAGCAGCGCCCCGCTGACCCGGCCCGTCAATGCGGTCACCCGCAAGGCCTATCGCGGCGTCAATGTCCTTGCCCTTTGGGCCAGCGCCGAGGCGCAGGATTTCGGCCACGGTCTCTGGGCAACCTATCGCCAGTGGCAGTCAATCGGCGCACAGGTTCGCAAGGGCGAGAAGGCCTCGCCGATCGTGTTCTACAAGGTGCTGGACAAGCCCGAGGGCAACGAAGACGAAGCGCGCGACGGCGCGGGCCGGATCTTCGCGCAGGGCTCGCATGTGTTCAACATCGCGCAGGTTGAGGGCTACGCCTTGCCCGAGGTGCCGGAAGCCGAGGCATTCGACCCCATCCCTGATGTTGAGGGCTTCATCGCGGCCACCGGGGCTGCCATCCGCATCCAGGGCGACAGCGCCCACTACACGCCTTCCACCGACACGATCACCATGCCCGACCGTGAGCGGTTCTTCGCCACCGACACCGCTAGCGCGGTGCAGAACTGGTATGCCATCCTTCTGCACGAGATGGTCCACTGGACCGGTGCCGATCACCGTCTCGCCCGCACCTTTGGCAAGCGCTTCGGCGACGAGGCCTATGCCATGGAAGAGCTGGTCGCCGAGCTTGGCTCAGCCTTCCTCTGCGGTGACTTGGGGCTCTCAGTGACCCCGCGTCCCGATCATGCCTGCTATCTCGCCAGCTGGCTCAAGGTGCTCAAGGGCGATAACCGCGCGATCTTCACCGCCGCCAGCGCGGCCGCGAAGGCGGCGGAGTGGTTGGTAGTGGTCTCCGGAGGGCCAGAATGAAATACATCTCGCGTCGATCAAGGCGGTGAGGTCTCTACCGGCATGGAAGCGTTTTTCAGGCCCAATTCCGATTTTAACATTCAAACCGACAGCCCCGCTTTCTGTTGCCGTAGCCGGACATGCTCCACACGATGGCACGTTGGGCAAAGTAGAGAGTAATCGGCGGTTGTCGTGTAGCGCACTCCCTCATCTAGCGGGTTATTGTGATGGACATCGAGCATGCCACGCGGTTTCACACCAAGTTGCGATGCGATTCCGGCAGGATCAAATTTACAGTGATCACAATAAAGCGTCCCCCGTGAAAGCCGCTGCCTGATAAAGCGGTCGGCGAGCCAAGCTGATCGTTTCTTGATCTTCGCCAGGCGCTCTTCCTCCACGCCTTCGAGCACAGCCAAATCACGATCAATGTCCCGCTGAGTTCTGGGGTTGATGTGACTCAAAGCCGCTAGTGCAAACTCATCCTCGATCCCGATCCAAGCGTTGCCAGTGTCTACTGGCTCAATGTCGAGATCGGCAATCAGGCCACGCTCGTCATCGTTGAGGGGGCGGAGTGTGGCAGATGAATGCGCATACAGGCGTCGATAGGCTTCGGGACCGAGAATATCCTTCGCTTTCCGTGGGTCATTGATCCGGAAACTTTGCACAATCGGAAATGCCACCGACCAGCGGAAGCGCTTTCCACCTTGCGCCCACATATCTTGGAGCAGCCGGTATTCGTCAGGTCCGAGGATTTGATCCAAAGGCCTGCTGGTGGTTCTAAGCTTATGCACCGCAATAAATCGGCCAGCGCGCTCATCGTGTGCATCACGATCAGCAAGATAGATGGGATCATTCTCAAAACCGGGATTTGGCTTTTGGAAAGTCTCGGTAATGTATTCGATTACGTATCCGTTTCCAAACTGCTTTTGAATGGTGCTTTGACATTGATTGCGTCCCGTCAAATTTCCATCCGTCGGCGTAAATCCCATCCAGGTGGTGCCGGGCAGCCAATCTGCCTTTGACGCCATTACTGGCGCAGGAAGGTCCTTTATCTTCAAAGCGGCACCTGATCCTTCTTCATATAGGCGGAGAAGAAGTCAGGTTCGATGGTCAAAGCCTTCGTTTCGCGAACTCCCAATCGTTCTTCGATGAGAAGTTCCAGCAAACGGTCAATGTCGACAAGCTCGATTGCCGTTGCATTATCTTGCGCCGCGGCTTCTCGTGCGCCCTTGGTGAAGGTCCCGGTCGTCAGAAAGATGCCGCGTTCCGCCCTGCCCTGAATTGCGCCGCGAAACTCCCTGATCTTGTCCGGCCCTACGGTGCCGTCGTACCGCTTGCACTGGAACATGACTTTGGTTCTGACGAACCGGTTGATGAGGAGGTAACCCTCCCCATCAATACCCTGATCTCCGGCCTGTCCCGTGACCTTGACGTTTTCAAAGCCGATGTGGCGTAGCAATCGAGCGCAAAGTTCTTCGAAACCCTTGTCGCTGGTGCCCTTGAGCAACTGGACAAGCCGTTCCTGAATCTCGTCCTGATTGAGGTATTCCTTTTCGTCCGGGGCGCTTGCATCCTCGTCATCGTCAGGCGATTTTGGCTCGCTTTTCCCTTCGCTTTTTTCCGTGTTCTGAAAACCGCCGTGGACTTGTTTGAACAACCGATGCGATTCTTCATGCGAGAGGTTAGTAGCGCGGCCCTTTTCGGTAAGTACCCAGACGCCGCGCTGCTCGGTATCGATGAGGCCAGCCTTGGCCAGATAGAAACGCGCCCAGCCTACCTTGTTCTCGAACTTGGATTGACCACCCTTGGTTGTTCCTTCGAGCTCTGCCTGGGGAATTTCGTGATGCTCGGCAATCCAGCCATAAACCTCTTTGGGCTTCGCCGAGGAGCCAAGCTCTCTCAGTCCTTCCAAAACGGGATTGAAGTATTGTATGAACTTTGGACCCTTTAGGTTCGCCATCGCAAATTACCTCCCGCTATCACTACCCAACACAGCGTAAGAAGCGCATAACAATACGGTATGCCGGTTCGTATGCTGCGAATGCCTGCTCATGAGGTTGGAGCTCGCCGTGCAAAAGGGTGTTTCTGAGAGCATAGACAACTTCGATGATGCCTTCGAACAACTGCTGATCTGTGCATCGGAATGTGATGTCTCCTGCCATGATCTCACCACCAGCGTCGGCGAAAAGATCAGTCATCGGACGCGGATCACATCCACGATAAAGATCTCGCAGATATGCTTGTTGTGCACCCGAAAGCAGCGCGAATTGATCATGGCCTTGCAGGCCGTCCAAACTGAAAGCATCCTGCTCAATCACAGCTCGCACATCCGCCGGATTAGCGATGGACTTCACCGAACTTCGCAGTCCGCCGTTGTGGCGCTCGATAAGGTAGCGCAATCCGTAAGCGTCTATGGTTTGAGGATAATTCACCCCTCCCCCAAGGCAGACGGAGCGGAAGGATATCCGCTCCACGACCTCGCCCCGCATGGTTTCGATATGAAAATTGTCGAGGCAGACGTGGAGGTCTCTTACCAAGAGTTTGAGTTTCTGCGCAGGTTCCTGATCAGGGATGGGCACGCCGTGCTGATCCCGCTGAACTCGCCGTAGTAGCGGCATCATGCCGTTTCGAACCGGGTTGGGCGATTGCTTCACGAAGCGAAGAGCCTCGGCATCACGCCTTTGTTGCGACGCATGCCGGTACCAAGCGTTAAAGGCAGCCCAAGCCTTGATGAAGGGACCGATATAGTCGATCTCCGCCCGATCCATCCAATCTCGGGCGTTAGGAGGAAGTGCCATCAGTTCGCCCCTTCCACTGTGGCGAGATAGGCCAATGCGGCGGCCTCGCTGTCTTCAATGGCGATTTCCACGGCGCGTTTGGCCGCGTCGAGCAGCGCCGCGGCGCCGGCCTTTGCTGCGCGAGCACTCTGAACGTGCGCCACAATCTGCGTTGCCACCGCATCGGGCAGTTCAGGCATTGGCAGATTGAAAATGTCGGAATCCGTGATCGCTGGATACATGCTGGCGCTGGCGTAGAGATCAAGCAGCTCGCAGATCACCGGCAGGCGCAGGTATGTGAGCAGAACTTCGGGCGCGATGTCCTGCGGATTGATTACAACGAACCCGGACGAGCAGACGAAGCCCGCCTGTTCCGGCATGATCTGGGCGGACAGGCGGCGGATCGGGCGGACCGACGACGTGATGATGTCACCGGGCCTGACATGCCAGGTCGCGCGAACTCGGTGCTTCTGCCGCTAGCAATCGGGTGCTGCCCGTTGCACCCGCGCCATCCATGTCGCTGATTTCGATGTAATCGAACATACCATGCTGTTCCGGCCGGAACCTTTCCCGACGCGGTTTGGCGACACTGGAAATGGTCCTTCCATCGGAAGACAGCATGTCGAGCAAGGCCTGTATGCGTGGAGCGAAGAAGCGTGCATCCAAACGACCGGCGGCGAGTGCGTCGCTGGCCTTGGCCGCGTAGGTCAGCGGCTCCGGCGGCATCCAATCGGCGAGGCCGAGGGCATCGAGTAGTATTTTTTCTGCTTTTCTGGTCGAAGCAATCGAGTCGCGCCGCGCTTCAAGCGCATGATCGACACACGCTGCGACAGTAGTTTGAAGATTTGCGCCAAGAGCTGGTATCGGCACTTTTCGGACTTTAGCCAACGACAAGCCCTGCTGCACCATCCCGGAAGCATGGCGCGTGATATGATCCTGGCCGAACTTGCTATTCAAGTACGCTACCGCAAACCTTGGTTTGACGGGGCCCTCAGAATGGAATGCGATGCGGGCCACATCTTGATCAAGATTAGCCGGCAATGCTTCCTCAGCAACAAGCGCACAGTTCCCAACCGTCCCGCGTGTCGAAAGTATCAGGTCATCAACTTTTAGTGAGGAACGCCTGTTGGCATCGTCCACCCATTTGGCGATGGTATCCGCCCCCGTTCGGTCCGCAAACCAGTCAGAGGCGCAACTGGCTGTCAGCATCGCGATCGGCGAGTCGTCGTCGACGACATGATAGCCGTGCGGGCCATCGGTCACGAACGCAATTTCGTCAATTTTCGTTAGGCTTTGGCGATGCAGTGCTTGGTCTTCGGCCAAATATCGCTTGAAGAAAAACTGAGAGTCGAACCTCGAATCTTCCTCCAGATCACTGCGCGATACGATCGCAATTTCCAGCCCCTTCAACAGACCTTTCAACCGGTCCTCATTGAAGGGGCCTACCGAAAAAAAGGCAGGCCCTCGCGCCGGGCAAACTCTTCGAACGCTTCGGCGATGCCGTCCTGCGTCAGCCCATCATGGTTGAACAGGTCGTGCTCGACGATCAGATGGTTGTGGCTGTCGCGCAGGAACGTGCCGTCCGGGTTCTTCCGGTAGACCTTGCGGCCCGAGTTATCGACGCTCTCCACCTGCTGCGTGGCGAAGAAGATATTGTAGTCTTCCTGCCGAGGGCACAGCGGACCTGCGGTAGCATCATCGTTCCACCTTTGAACGAACAGCACACTGGTTTTTGTGCCCGTGTGCGGCTTGAACGTGTTGGGGTGCAGCCCAACGACTGCCAGAACGCGGCACCGTTCCATGATAAATTCGCGCAGGCGCTGGTCAGATGAATTGTTGAACCTCCCCTGTGGCAGCACCACCGCCATACGCCCACCGGGGCGCAGGAAATCAATGTTGCGTTCGATGAACAGCAGATCGCGGGCAACCTTGCCCTCCAGCTTGCCATCCTTCTTGTGTGCCACCTCATAGGGGCTGAGCATGTCAGACTGCTTGATGTCCCCAGCGAAGGGAGGGTTCGCCATCAGCACATCGAAGTTGAACTGGCGATATTCGCCTGGCTTCTTGACCGCGCGAAGGCGCTTCAGGCCGTTCCAGCCATTGGCGTAGGTTTCCTGCCACTCTGGCTGGCTGGTGGTTTCATCCCACTTCGTCCAGTCGAGCGTGTTGAGGTGCAGCACGTTGGTTTCGCCATCGCCCGCGATCAGATTGAGGCAGCGGGAGACGCGGACGCTCTTTTCGTCGAAATCCACCGCGAACACATTGCGGCGGACATACTCCACCGCGCGCGGCTCTTTCGCCTCCATGGTGAAGAGGTCGCCTTCCGACTTGCCCAGCTCCGCGTAAATCTGCTTCCAGACGTGGAACATGGTGTGGACAGTGAACCCTGCCGACCCGCAGGCCGTGTCGATCACCGTTTCGTGTTCCTGCGGGTTCATCATCCGCACGCACATGTCGATCACCCAACGCGGGGTGAAATACTGGCCCTTTTCGCCTTTGGACGATTTGGAGACCAGATACTCGAAGGCGTCGTCCACGACATCGAGGTTGGAGTTGAACAGCTTCCACTCTTCCAGTGAGCCAACGCAGACTTGAAGGTGATCGGGCGACAGGCGGATGCGCTCATCATCCAGAAATACACCCGGCCACTTCTGCTTGGCTTCGTCAAAGAGAGCCTGAATTGAAGCCTTGAGCTGCGCCGCTGTATTTTGGTTCCGAAAGCGCAGATTGCGATGCATCTGGTACGACGTCATCTCGTCATACAGCTTCGTGAAGATAAGTTTGAAGACCTCTTCGAACACGTCAACGCCCGCGTTCGCCAGAACTTCGTCTTCCATTTCCTGAATGAGGCCACGCAGGGACCGAGCAGATTTTCCTTCCCGGGCGCGTGCATCTTCGAGTTCGATGAGGGTTTGGATTCGCCAAGGCTCATCAACAATCTGCTCGATCGTCTGGTCTGCCCGAGGCAGCTCATGGATCGGCATGAAATAGTTGGGATTCTTGCGGTGCCACACCTCAGCGAGGATACCGTCGCTCCACACGGCCAGAGGTGCACCGGTGGCATGAGCGTATGATCGCAGCTGCTCTTTGCCGTCCTTCAGCTTCTGCTGCTTCACCTCAATGATGATGTAAGGGACGGTTTTCCTGTCAGCGTCGAATACGACGATATCCGCACGCTTGGACGTGTCACGCCCGAATGTGATCGGATATTCGACAGCGATACGCGAAGGAGCGTAGCCAAGCGTATTGATCAGGCGCGAAAGCCAGAGCTGGCGCACATGTTCTTCAGGCTTGAGCTGGACCTCCTTATTTCGAACGAGGCATTCAACGTAGCGGACGGATTTGCCGCGGACATCTCGTTCAACGCTGCGCTGCGTCAAGGCGCTGATTTCATCCTCTGAAAATAGAACAAAATCAATCATTTCTTTTGTCATTACATTCATTAGGCCCCGTCCCCAAGTACGTACCAGTCACGCCGCAATTCGATTGGTTGCGGCTCTCCCACAAGATTCCGTACAGCTACAACAGGAAGTCGCAGACCGCGAGTGAAGAGTTGAAATGGTTCCACTTCAGCAAGTTAGCTCCGATCAGATGTAGGGCAAAGCCCCTGGCGATTTTGTCGCTCTCACGTCCGCAGTGGTGCCGCTACCCCTTCGGGCAACCTGCTCTATCCCCTGGCGGGGACCGGGCCTGTAGTCCCGGCCCATTCGGGTGACGATCAGGAGCGGGTGCAAGCGGAGCGGGAGTTTCTGGAGGACGCGCTCTGTCCCGCATGGCCCTTGGCCATGCTCCTGAGGGCGCGGTGTCTTTGAGCTAACCCGCAGGCGCTCTTGCCTCTCTCATTGCCGGACACCCGCTGGCCCACTTGGCCCGCGCGCAGGGCGTCCGGCGGCTTCGCGCCGTGCAAGGGCGCCGTTCTTGTGCGGATCGCTGCTGCGATCCTTGAGGGGAACGCCAAGGGCTTTGCCCTCTCGTTCCCAAACCCCAATTGACGCCCCCGTGTGGCGGGCTTCGCCCGCTGGCCCGCGCCAGGGCATCGATTGGGGTTTTCCCTCCCCCTCCCATCCTCGCCGGAAGGCAGAGCCGCATGCCGCGTGACGGATGCGGCTTTGCCGGATGGAGTTTGGACCATGGGAGATCTGACCTTGAATTACCGCGCATGCGGGGCCGAGTGCCGAGAGGACTGGCTGCGCATGCTGGCGCATGACAATGGCTTGCCGCTGGTGGCGGTGCAGCAGTTGGCTGACGAGCTTGGCGAGCGCGAGGATTTTGGCGAGCTGGTGCGGCTGTGCGAGTGTGGCGGGAGTATCGCGTTATGAGCGGCGCGGTGCTGACGCGGGCCGACCGGATTGCGCGGCTCAATGATCGGGCGCGGCGCGCCATGGGCATTGCCTGTGTGGTGGTGGCGACCGAAGGTATTCGGGCCCTGCCCGAGGCGGACCAGTCGCGGCTGCGCGAGTTGGTCGAGACCTTCGATGCCTTCACGCCCGATAATGATCCCTATGGCGAGCGCGACTTCGGCGCGGTCTATCAGGGGATTGACGGTGTCTGGTCGACTTCGCGGCCCGTTGATGTTGCCGAGACCGTGTTCTGGAAGATCGATGCCTATGATCGCGCGTTGCGGTTTGGCAGCGAGGACCCCGCCGATCCCGCCGTGACCCGGCGGGTGCTGACCATCATGCTGGCCTGCGAGTACTGATATGGCTGGCCTGTCCCACACGGTCGAACCGTCGCGCCTTGCGTTCGGTGCGTGGTGCCACGCCACCGACAAGCAGATTGGCGAAGGCGATATTCGGGCCAGCTACAGCGCCGACCGCATCGGCATGGGGGAACCCATCCGCAAGCCATTCCGATACGCCGGGGAGCTCTGGGTCTGCGTTGGCACAGGTCCTGCGGAAGCAGAGGCCTACCGGCTCGTGCACCCATCGCTCTATGGTGGCACTGCGCGCAGCTATCATGATCGGTGCCGCGATGGCGATCGCGCGCGCGGTGATCAGGCGGGTTTTTATGACGGCATCGTCGTGCGTCACGCCGGACGGGAACTGTTAATGGCCGGTCCGCCTGTTACCTTCGTCGCAGGCGAGGAGGCGCAGCTGTCCCTGTTCTGAAGCTGCGGCATTTTTGCGGGGCTAGCCCTTCGCGGCGCTGGCTTCGAGCGATGCGGCAATGTCGAGAATCGAGCGCGCGAGAACCATCGGATCGTCCTTCGATGGCAAGAACCCGCGCCGCTTCCAGAATTGCGCGGCCTCCTCATCGACCGCGTTGACGATCAGCGCCCGGCCACCGATCAGCGCTGCGCCTTCGACGCAGCGCTGCAAAGCATGTTTGAGCAGGCCGGTGCCGATGCCTTTGCCCCGCCATTGCGCATCGGTCGCCAGTTGGCCCAGCAGCAGGCAGGGCAGAGGATCTGGCGATTGACCGGTGCGGATCGCACGCGGCAGACTGGCGGGGACAACCGCGGTTGGCGCGAGGCCGTAGAAGCCGATCACCTTCCCCGTATCATGAACCACCATGACGGCGGTAAAACCCTTCTTCTGGTTCGACAGCGCACGGGTGCGCAGCCAGTTGTCGAGCGACGGCTTGCCGCACGAGAATGACGTAAGATCATGCGCTTCGCTGAGCGGCTCTGGTGCGGAAATTGGCACGGCGGCAGCCTATTCGGCAGCAGGCTTTGATTCCCAGGGTGCAGGCCGCTTCAGCAGCTCGACCATTTCCGGCACCGGCTTCGCCGGGCGGTCGAGCATGTCGACGAAGGCGGCGAAACCTTCGGGGGACATGCGAATGAGCGTGTTCTCCATGATCACTTCCTCTGCCGTCCGCACCGCTGCATCGCGCATGAATTCCGTGCGTGACCGCCCGCGCAGGCTCGCCGCGCGGTCGATGATCGCAATGTCGGCATCGGCAAGCCGCATCGAAAGCGGATGATCCTTGCGCTGTGTCGAGTGAGCTATGGTCAATCTCCTTGAGGCTGCTCTAGCGCAATGTATCGCATTTTGCAATACGGAGTTGATGCTGATGGCCGGGCTGGGAGGCGGCAGTGCCCTACCCTTCCCATCGGTGTGGCGGTTTCGTTCTGAGCACCCGCACTGGCCGCACGCGGGCGAGGGTCAATGTCCGGCCCGCGCCGGTTCCTTGCAGTCACCCGTGTTGAACATGACCCCGCGCCCTTTGCCGCGCGGCCTCTCTGTCTGGTGCAACGAGCCACCAACACGAAAGGAACATCTCATGGCCCGCACGTCCCAAGCACCCGCACCCGCCACCGCGCCCGAGCCCAAGGCTCCGGATTTCATCGCCTGGCATGTCAGCAATCGCGGCGACAAAGCCTTCTGGACCAAAGTCGGAGCCGCATGGTTCCACCGCGACCGCAAGGGCCTGTCGCTCCAGCTCGAGGTCGTGCCGATCAATGGCCGGATCGTGTTGCGCACGCCGCTCGATGACGAGGCCAAGGAGGTGCAGCCGGGCGCTTAGCGCCCGGCGACGCCGTATACATCACATAACCGGCGCACGACTTTTCTTTCGGTCGTTCAGCCCCCATCAAACGTCTGGCGAATGATCGCATCTTTCTCCTTGATAGCCTTGCGCTTCATTTCGCTGCGGCAGCGTTCCAAATCGGCAATGAGACTGTCAATTGCGAAGTCAATTTCCTCATCTGCCAAGCAGTTCACCGTGAGACGCTTAACCGATGCAGCGACCGCCGCGCCATGAATGCCATATTCAATTTCGAATTTTCCGGGCATCGGCTTGCCTCCATGTTTGCCGCTAAACGCAAGGCGATTGTATAATTTGCAAACACAGCCTTGTGAGGCAATATCCCCGCATCGCCGTAACGGGGGTTCGCAATGCCAACTTTCAATTCCAGCGCCGTGAAGCGCGCCGAGTATAACCACGCGACACGGGAACTCATCATCTGGTTCCCAGAGGGCAAGCCCTACAACTTCTGCAACGTGCCGGAGCATGTGTTCACCGGCCTCTGCAATGCCCTCTCCAAGGGCGAATACTACAACGACCACATTAGGGATCGCTATCCCTGCTAGTCCTCGTTGATCGTCAACCAGCAAGGACCTCAATGCCGTTGGGGCTACTCATTGGGATTGATGCAAGAGCGTCTTTGTCAAACCCACGTTCATGGGCTCTCGTATCGCGAGCCCCGTGGCCTGATGAAATTCAGCCGACAACATAATTGATCAGAATTTGGAGGCGAGCTTGCGCATTCACATAATATTTTCGCTGCTATTTTTATCGGCGGGTTGTTCCGATACGACCTTAGATGACCATCGAGACCTAGCAAAAAAAGAGTTCGCCGAAAATTACAAGAAGGCGATGTGCATGCCGTGGGGCAGAGGCAGGCAGGAAGCATTACGCGATACGATAAATTCAGCTCGAATCGGAATTTTATCTGAAGAATTCGAGGATGGTAGTATTTATGATTGGATGGAGGATGTTGATGAACAGGCTTGTTTGGATTCGGGCTACTATGTTTTTGGTCCGCTCCCCATAGATTTAGAGTATATGGCAGTTGCATGCCCTGCAGTGGAGAAATTAGCAAAAGAACCCAAAGGTACTAGCGAAAATTTAAGTATTGACAGAGCCTTGGCGAATAGGCGCGAACGATGTTCCGAGCTCTTGCCATTGCTAAAGGAGGCTGGCTATGAAATCAGATATAATACGCCCGAATACAAAAGGACAGATTATTTCAGATGCCAGCTAGATGCCGTCCAACCACCAAAATGGATGAACGACCGAGAGGTGCAGGCTATGAAAGTTCGGTCGAAAGCATGGACGGAGCTGTGTAAATTGTTCTCAGAAAACGATTTATCTTTAATTCGCCAGCCTCGCCGGGTCCCTCAATGATCCATTGACATAAGGGGCGGTCAACTGAGTTTGCGCGCGAAGTCATGTTAAGCCATGGGAACCGCCCTGCACCAAATTGCCAAAAATCGACTGGTGGGGCACGTGGATTTTCAGCCTGACGTCAGCTAAGTTGACCGTATCTGATAGCGGCGGTTTGGATGTCGCATCGCAGTATGTGGTAGCAAGAATCCGGAACCAGCTCGAAAAGCCTGAAAAAGTGGCATTTTTGGTCCATGTTGCGCAGACACCCTGCTGGCCGTAGTGCTTCCATGGCTTAGAAGCCCTCCCAACGTTCAAGCCAGTAGCGCCATTTCAAGCTGCGCATCATCACCGGATCGCAGGCGCTCAGCCCTCTCCGCCGCCTCACGTTCGATCATTGCGGCCCAGTCGTGCATCACCTGCTTGCGCCGGTCAAACAGCTCGGACTTGTTGTAAACCCGCATGATCTTCGAGGTGGTTGCGGTGGCGACGTGATTCAGGACGCGATCCACCACTGCAATGTCCGCGCCGAGAACCTCACACGCCAATGTGCTGAACGTGGTTCGAAGATCATGGATGGTCCAGTGCTCCATGTCGACCGGCTCCCGGCCAGCCTTCTTTGCAGCAACAATCCGCCTATCGCGGATGATCCGGTCAAGCCGCCGCTTGGCCTTGGCATAACCGGACACTGACGTATCGCCGGTCATGCTGAAGACGAACGGGCTGTCCTTCGGGCGATCCGACGCGGCCAGCGCTTCTTTGATCAACGACACGGCAAGCGGCGATAGCGGGACTCGAAGTGAGTTCCCGCTCTTGGTTCTGTGACCCGGCAACGTCCAGACGGCGTTATCGGGATCACCATCGGCGGCAAGGTCGAGTTCGGTGACCGGCATCGCGGCCACTTCCTCGCGGCGCATGGGTACCACGATGAGCAAGCGATACAGCTGGCCAAAGGGATATCCGAGCTCTCCCATGGCATTCCAGATTTCCAGCAGCTCATCGAGCGAATGGAAACGGTCGCGGGTGCGCTCCTTGGCGGGCTTCTTGATATTCGCCGCCGGATTGGCCTCCACAATTTCCTGATCGACACACCAGTTCATGAAGGCCTTCACGTACGCCAAGTTGCGGTTCGCAGCCATGGGAGCCTTCTCCGCATGTTTGCGTACGGCATCCACGATGTCGGACCGTGTGATCGATGTGATGTCTTTCGAACTGAATTGCTTCAGCACCCCGGACTTTCCGTCGAGGGCGCGGCGGCATTGCGAGCCGCGCCGCAGTTGCGACAGCTTCAGGCGTTCGTAATCGTCAAGAACATCAGAGAGTTTGCGCTGCATTCGCGCCGCCCGGATTGCTTCGCGCTTCGCCTCTCGCTTCTCCTCGTTGGGATCAACACCTTCGACAACTTCAATGTGCTTGACCCGTGCTGCCTCTCGCGCGTCCGAAAGGCCCATGCCCGGCCAGGCTCCCAGTTTGATCCGGGTGCGCTTGCCATTGCGCAATCGGGTACAAAGGAGCCATGTGGCCGAACGCTCTCCGGCCCGGATGCGCAACCCCGCAACGCGATCATCAGCGAGCTCCAACTGCTTGCCTTTGACCGTTCGAGCCCGTGTGATCAGTGTCTCGATTGCCTGCCTGTTAAGCGGTTTCACCATAATTCGCGCCAATGCCTTTTCGCTATAGGCTCCATATAGGCTCCACTTTGCGGAAGGACAACGCTCGTCAAAATCGCACCCTGGTGAACAAAATTTGACAGGAAGCGACGACTAATATCGACGTTATATCATAATATTAGTCGGCATATCTCCGACCGTTTCTAGACAAATTTGAACAGCTCTGAACATCCCAAAAATGGCCCCCTGATCAAACTCTTAATCAGCGGGTCCCAGGTTCGAGCCCTGGTGCGTCCACCAAAAACCCCTAATAAAACAACTTATTAGCCGCCTATTCGATTTGCTCGGCTTCACCTTGTTGGCGCTGGGCAACAGATTGGGCAACATTGCCGAACCAGCCAAAGTTTTTTGAAGCGCCGGTTTCCACACGGTCGCGCCGCCAGTGCGCAGATCGGCATTGCATCGATTCTAAGCATCCGATATTAGATAATGCGCGCATTTCGGCATTCGCGATGGGCTTCAAGTAAAGCACTGTTAATTCGCGCCGATGAGCCCTTGCTGACCGAAATGATCCTTGTTTGAGCACATATGGCCAAGCTGGCAACACGGCTGAAAAGCCCGGGAGATGTCGAATGTCTGACATGACAGATAAAGTTGCCTTTGTGACCGGCGCTGCGAGCGGCATTGGTCGCGCGTCAGCAATTGCTCTGGCCGGTGCCGGGGCCAGCGTGATGATCATGGATCTGGACGAAAAGGGTCTGCTGGAGACCGCCGGACTGATCGAAAGAAAAGGCGGGTCTGTTGCGGTGAGCGTTGGCAATGTCGCGCGGCGGGCGGACGTCGATGGTGCAGTGAAGGCGGCTGTTGAACGCTTCGGTGGACTGCACGTTGCCCATAACAATGCTGGCATCGTGGGGGCGGGGGCCGCGTTTGTCGGCTACCCCGAAGAGGAATTTCGCAGGGTGCAGGACGTCAATCTCATGGGCGTGTTCAATTGCATGCAGGCGCAATTGCCGCATATGTTGCACGGGGGTGGCGGTGCGATCGTCAATACGGCGTCTGTGGTTGGGCGGACGGCGCTACCTGAAATTTGCGCTTATGTAACCTCAAAGCACGCGGTCATTGGTCTGACAAAGGCGGTTGCGATCGAATACGCGTCCCGCGGTATCAGGGTCAATTCCATCAGCCCCGGCTACGTCATCACAAACATGACCGAGACGTCTTTTACGCAGGAAACCCGGGACGCTTTCATCGCGATGCACCCAATCGGGCGAGGCAGTTCGCCGGAAGAAGTGGCCAACCTCGCGCTGTGGCTATTGTCAGACAAGGCGAGCTTTCTCGTCGGCGCCGATGTTCCAATCGATGGCGGCTACACAGTCACCTGAAGCCGCGCAGCATCGAGATCAACATCTCAAGACATACAAGCGAGGACCATGAAAGCCGCCGTCAGCGCCGCCAGCGGGCTTTGGCTTGGCGGGAGGCGCTAATGGCCTCGACAAGCTCAGGGGGCTTTCTGATTCGACTTTGGGGCTTACTGCCCATCAGCATCGCGCGCGCGTGAGAGGCCGCGTATCATACAGGCAACACGACTAGGTGTATTGGTCGGGCAATACGCTGGCAAAAACTGTAGTAGCGTTAAATAGGCATACCACCGCCGGTTTCCAGATAAACGACGCATGAAGTTTTTGCCCGCCACCGCGGGCGACATGGACAGCAGGGGGCTGGACCGCGTATATACGCTTATAATCTAACGATGCGCGTGCGTTAGGGTGTCAAGAAACTAGGTTCCAACGTCACTACTCAGCCTAGTCCTTCGCCGCGCAAAACGACTTAGCAGAAGCGGCAATATCAATTTCGCCCGCATCTAGGGCTGCGTCTATAGCTGCGTCACACCATCCAATGTTGAGGTAGTCAGAGACGGTGGTTTGCACCCTGTTCCGTTTAGCAATCGCGTTCCTCTTTTCGTTCTCGGCTTGATTCACCGCCGCTTGCTCCCTTTGCGCCGCTGCGCGGGATTCGGCCAACTGTTGCTGTCTCTGCTCAATTTCCAGCTGTTCCATCTGTCGTTGCCGCGCCTCTGCCTGCCCCCTTTGAAAAGATTCCATGAAGTTTGGCACTAGGACTGGGGGATATTGATTTGCCTGCCAGTTCGAGCCGTTGTCGCTGTCGCAAACGACGTTCAACCCGACATTGTAACAAGTCGTTCGACTTTGAGAAAACGATGGCGAAGCAAGCCCAAGCGTTGAGACGCCGACGATTAATGCATGCCTGATAGTCATCTCTCCGCTCCCGACCCGCGCAGCGCCTATTATTCATCTTATCGGAGTAGGGTAACTGGAGTCCCGCGCTCGCGTAAAGGCTTTCAATAACTCGGCAGCCAGCCAGTCGCGATAAAGCATGCCGCCCCCGCCCCCCTAGGACGCCAACCGCCGCGCCGTCGCGCCCAAGTTCTCCGTCCACCCCGCCCGCTTGCCAGTGACGCGCCCGCCCTCGCTGTAAAGGATGCGGCCCCGGCGATCGGGTCCTAGGTTCGAGCCCTAGTGCGTCCACCATTTTCCCGATCTTCATTGTAACTGCCTTGGTCCCGAGGGCATCATCGCTGCCGGGCGATCAGGGCCTGGGCCGGCTTCCTGATGCCTTGGTCGTGTCGAGTGTGCGCTTGTCGAGGCGGTAGAACAGCATGATGATGAAGCTGGCTGTCAGCAGGATGGCCGGGAAGACGGCGCTGCCGGCATAAAGGGCGCGGATGGCTTCGGGCGCCTGCTCGACGAGTTGGCCCCGGGTGGTGGCGACATAGCCGGAGGCGGAGAGATAGACGCCCATCAGGCCGGCGCCGATGGCGAAGCCGGCCTTTTCGATGATCGCATAGACGCTGGAATAGATGCCGTCGCGGCGACGGCCGTTCTGGGCGGCGTCGTTGTCCATGACGTCAGGGAGCATGGCGAGGCTCATCAGGATCATGCCGCCCGCACCCAGACCCTGAAGGCTGGCCCGGCCCAGCAGGCCGACCGGCCCGATGCTGGCGTCTGCGGCCAGCCAGCTGAGCATCACCAGCGCGTAGAGACCGATGGCGAACAGATAGCAGTTCCGCTTGCCGAAACGGCGGCCCGCGGCCAACCAGAGCGGCATGGAGACGGCCATGGTCAGGTTTTGCGCGAGACCGAACTCAGCCTGACCTTCATAGCCGATGCGCAGCACGTTGAGCTTGAACAGAAGGCCGGTGCTGATGTTGCAGGAGAGCGAGATATATTGGAGCGTCTTGGCGCTGAGCAGCAGGATGGCGGGCCTGTTTGACCAGATCTGACCGATGGCGACGAGGAACCCGACGCGCGCGGGGGCGCCAGCGACTTCGTCCTGCAACGGCGTTTCGGCCGCGCCGCCGACCGTGAAGGTCGTGAACAGCATGCTGACGATGATGATCGTGCCGAGCACGCCGCCCATCAGCTGATAGCCACCAGCCCCGCCGTCACCCATCTTGACCAAGGTGGCCGCCCCGGCGATCGCGGTCAGCTGGCCGGCGGCGCTGAAGAATGTGCGCCACGACATCAGCCGCGTGCGATCATCATAATCGTTCGCCAGCCTTGGCGCCATCGCGACATAGGGCACGTTGAACATGGAATAGGCGGTCGAATAGCCGACAAGGAGGGCTGCTATGGCGATGATCAACCATGTCTGATCCTCGATGCTGACGCTGAACAGCAGGATGAAACCGAGGCCGGACCCGAGGCCGCCGATGAGCATCAGCCGGCGGCGGGTGCCGCTGTTGGCGCTGGCCCGGTCGATGCGGCTGCCGACGAAGAGATCGACGATGATGTCGTAGAGCTTGGAGCCGGTGAGCAACAAGCCGGCGAGCGCTGGGGTCTGGCCGAGCACGGTGCTCATGAAGGCCGGAAAATAGGTGGAGACGGTATTGAGCAGGATGGCCAGCGCGATGGTGCCGACCCCGTAGTTGAAGCAGGTCGAATGGGTGAGGCCCGCCTCCCCGCTGCGCGGTGCTGCTATTGCGACGCCTTGCGACATGATGTTCCCCAAGCCCTGTCACAATCACAGAGCTTCCTCGCTGGCAAGCTAGATGAGGTCGCCCCGCTGCACCATAGGCCATGCAACTTGATGCGAAAAGCGCATGCATAAACTCGTTTCACGCATACATTTTGCGCGGTCTTGCGGGGCCTCTTGCGAATGCGGCTCACCAAGGCATAGCTGGCGAAACACATCCGAAAGGCTGCGGACCGCGGGCGGCGTGTTGCGCATCTTGCGCGTCAGCAGGCCGACGTCATGCTCGAACTCGAGCTCGGGGATATCGAGCGCGACCATGTCGCCGGCTGACTGTTCGTCGCGCATCAGATGTTCGGGGATGAGCAGCAGCAGGCCCAGGCGGCGGGCGCTGGCCTTGCAGAACTGAATGGACGCACTGTTGATGCTCTGGACGGGCACCTTCAGTTCTCTGCGGATGAAGGCATCCTCAAACCGATAGGAGAGCGACAGCTGATAGGGGACGACCCAGCGCGAGGCGGCGACGTCGGCAAGGCTGCGCCGGCCCGTGGAGGCCAGCGGGTGTGCGGCTGGCGCATAGGCCCTTGAGCGCGCGCGCATCAGGGTCTCGAACTTGATGTCAGGGTCGGCACGCCCGCGCTTCACCTGCATGGGCAGATAGGATTGGCAGAAGGCAAGATCGATCTCGCAGCGCTTGAGCTGAATGGTCAGGTCTTCCAGCGTTGCGGTCGAGACCCGGCAATTGATGCCAGGGTAGCGCTCGACCATGGCCGCGACGGCATCGGGCACGATCCAGTTGAGAAAATTGGGCGACACGCCGATTTTCACCTGCGCATCGGACAGCCCTTGCATCAACTTCAACGCCTCGACCCCCCGGTCCAGTTCGGCGATGATCGAGCGGGCATGATCGAGGAAGGTCTCGCCAAACGGCGTCGGGCGGGCCCCGCGCCGGTCCCGCTCCAGGAGTTCGCAGCCCAGTTCCTGTTCCAGCTTCTGGAGGCTGCGGGTGAGGGCCGACTGGGTGATACCGAGATCCTGCGCCGCGCCGCCGATGCTGCCGCGCCGCAGCACTTCGATGAAGTAGCGAAGATGGTTGATGTTCAAGGCCTGCTCCCGGTCGCCACATTTCAGTTTACGCAGGTTTCATGCGTAAAGCGCATGGATTTTTCTGATTGTTTCGGTGGCACCTCGCGGCTTGGGCCGATAGTCTCACGCAATGGTTCCATTGCCTCTCTGTCTGCGCCGGTCAGGGGCTGTGTGCGCATCCCGTCTGACCTTGGGCAAAGGCGCGGGGCGTTTGCCATGACCGCCGATGAGAAGTCCCGGTTTGCCAAGGGGCCGGAGTTCCGCATCGACGACGACGGGGTGAGTGCGCAACTGCTGGCGGCGGTGACGGCCTTGACCGCTGAAGTGGCCATATTGCGCGACCGTGTCGATGCGCATGAGCGGCTGTCAAAGGCGCAAGGTGGCTTCGGCCCTGAGGAGGTCGATCGCTTCGAGGCCGACGGCGCTGCGCAGGAGGCCCGGCAGTCCGTGCGGCAGCGCCTGATCGGCAATGTCTTCCGGGTCTTTCTTGATCGCGGGGCAGCAAGGAAGACGCGGATTCCGACTGGGCAATATGAAGACTTTGTCGGCACGCTGGAGAAGGATTGATGTCGGTGGCGACCCAGCCCATGCCGAAGCCCCCTGCGGCGAAGATCCATGACATGCTCGCTGATGCCAGTCATGACGAGGTGGCGGCAGAAAACTTCGTGGTCGATCTGAAGGCGTTTCTTCAGCAGCAGGTCGAGCCGGTGATCGCCGCGCGGCTGACGGAAGAGGTGGTGCCGGCGCTGGAGCGCGAGGGGGCGAAGGTCGACCATGTCTCCGCCCGACGGCGGCTCGAGACAATGCCGGACTATCAGGCCTGGGTGGTGCTGGCTCGCACGGCGCAGGATCTGATGTGGGACTATGTCGGTGCCTGTGTTGACCGGCAGATCGATACGCTGGTGGAGAAGGCACGCGTGACGTCGCCGCGCGGGTCATTGCGCCTCGACCCGACGCTGGAGGTGCCGCGCTATCTCTCGGCCATCGACACGCACCGGATGCCGGGCAGCTATTTCGCGGAATACAGGCCCGATGATGTTCGGCAGGGCGCGGTGTTCGAGCGGGCCGCCGTGACCTATCACCGGGGGCGCAACGGCAGCCAGATGAACGACCTGCGCGGCCACACCGTGATGGCGCACCTTTTCGAAGTCTATCCCGATGTGGCGCCCGACGCTGTGCTGGAAATCGGCTGCACGATCGGCAACAGCATTTGCGCGGTTGCCGGCTATCTTCCGGACAGCGAGATTCATGGCATCGATATCGGCGCACCGGTGCTGCGCTATGCCCATGCCCGCGCCGAAGCGCTGGGCCAGACGGTGCATTTCAGCCAGCAAAACGGCGAGGCGACCGATTTTCCCGACGCCAGCTTCGATCTCATCTATTCCTGCGCGATGCTCCATGAAACGTCGCATCGCGCGGTGCGCAATATCACCCGTGAAACCTGGCGGCTGCTCAAGCCGGGCGGCGTGGTGATCCATCTCGAAGTGCCCGCGCGCTATGAGGACATTACGCTGTGGCGGCAGGTGCGGGCTGATTTCGAGGTCATGCACAATAGCGAGCCGTTCTGGCGCGGGGCGTGCAAGACCGACTTTGCCGCCGTTCATGCCGAGGCCGGCTTCACCGACATTCATTGCGGCTATCAGAAGACGGCGCACAAGGCCGCGCGCGGCGCGGCACCGGGCTTCAGCCGAGAGGCCGGGCCGGCCTATGTGTGCTGGTATATCGCGTCGGCGCGCAAGCCGAAGGTGGCCGAATGAGGGGGCAGGAGCCGATGCTGTCACGGCGCGCCCTGTTGCAGCTGGTGGGGGGCAGCGGGCTTTGCCTGGCAGCAAAGCCTGCGCTTCTGGCCGAAGAGACGGCAGCTGGCAGCAGCGGGACGTTCAGCGTCTATCTGTCGATCCGGCCCGATGGCAGGATCGAGATCAGCACGCCCAATGCCGAAATGGGCCAAGGGACCTATGACGCGCTGGCCAAGATCGTGGCCGAGGAACTGGATGCTGACTGGGCCCATGTCGACATCATCTTGTCGGGCGCCAACCCGGACATGGCCAACCCGCATCTGCGCAGCCAGACGACGGGCAACAGCGAGGCGGTGCGGGGCTATTGGCCGATCCTGCGCGAGACCGGGGCGGCAGCGCGGATAATGCTGGTGGCCGCCGCCGCCGCGCGCTGGGGGGTGAGCCCGGACGACTGCACCACGGCGGCCAGCCTTGTCCGGCATGGCAGCAAGTCTTTGGCCTATGGCGAACTGGCCGGGGATGCGGTGCGACTTCCGATTCCCGTGAAGCCGGCGCTGAAGCCGCGTGCCGACTGGACGCTGCTTGGCCGCGACCTGCCGCGCAAGGAAACGGCGGCCAAGGTGCGAGGCAGTGCCGTCTTTGGCATCGATGTCCGGATGCCGGGCATGATGGTGGCGGCGCTGGCCATGCCGGACGCGGCCTGGGGCGATTTCGATGCCGACGGCCTTGAGGCCGCGCGGGCGGCGCCGGGTGTGCGCACTGTGGCGCCGGTGCTCGGTGGCCATGCCGTGATCGCGCCCGACTTCTGGACCGCGCAGACAGCGGCACGCCTGATCAGCTATGCGCCCAAATCAGCCGAAGCCGCCCTGCCCTCGTCGGATGCGCTGGAAGGGCGCATCGCCGAGGCGCTTGCCGATGACAGCGCGCCTGCCGTGCTGTTTTCCGGTGTGGGCGGCGGCACGCAACTTGAGGGCTCGCGCGCGGCCGTGGCGGCGGCGGCCGACGGCGCCCGCCTGTTCGATGCGCGCTACACCGTGCCGTGGCTGGCGCATGGGGCGCTGGAGCCGCTGGCCTGCACGGCGTTGTTTGAGGGCAATGCGCTGCGTGTCTGGGTGCCGAGCCAGGCGCCCAAGGCGGTGGCCGACATGGCGGCGCGGCTGACCGGGCTGAAGGCCGAGCAGATCAACATTCATCGCACCTTCCTTGGGGGCGGCTTCGGGCGGAAATGGAACACCGATTTCGCCCAGCAGGCGATCGAGGCCGCCATGGCGGTGCCCGGCACGCCGGTGAAGGTGATCTGGAACCGCCAACAGGACGGTGGCCATGATTTCTATCGCCCGGCGGTTCATGGCAGTGTGCGCGCCTCGCTCGACGATGGCGGGCGGATCACCAGCTGGTCCAATGTCGTGGCCGGGCAATCGCTGACCCGGCGCTGGCAGCCCTATATGAAGGCCGATGCGCCGGACAACACGCTGCAGAAGCCGCTGCCTTATGCGGTCGGTGCGGTGCATCTGGAATCGCGGGCGGTCGATCTGCCGGTGCCGATCGGCTGGTGGCGCTCGGTGGCGCATGCGCCGACCTGCTTTTTCATCGAGACCGCGATGGACGAGATGGCAGCGCTGACCGGCAACGACCCGCTGGCCTACCGGTTACAGCATCTGGACGATGCGCGCGCCCGCGCCGTTCTGATCGCGCTCGGCAAGGTGATGGACTGGCCTCAGCCCAAGCAGCCGGGCATGGGCCAAGGGATCGCCCTTTCGGCGGGCTATGAAAGCTGGTGCGCCATTGGCGTCAGCGTGCGACTGACGGACAATGCACTGACCATCGAGCGCATTGCTGCGGTTGTCGACTGCGGTCTGGCGCTGGAGCCCGAGAATGTCCGGCGGCAGATCATTGGCGGGATCGTGTTCGGTCTTGGCGCGGCGCTTGATGGCAAGGTGTCGTTCAGCGAGGGGCAGGCGAGCGTTTCGGGCATTGTCGATCTGGGCGCGCTTTCGCCCGCCGGCATGCCGGAGATCATGGTCGAACTGATTGGCGATCATGATGCACCCGGCGGGGTTGGCGAAGTTGGCACGCCGGGCATTGCGCCGGCGCTTTGCAATGCCATTGCAGCCGCGGGCGGCGCGCGGCTGCGGGCGCTGCCGGTGAGCGCCGCCGGCATCAGCGTGACGGTCTAGGATCGGGATATGGCAGAGACTTTGGAGATCAGCGTGAACGGCGAAAAGCGGCGCGTTTCGGTGGCGCCCGATACGCCCCTGCTCTGGGTGCTGCGCGACACGCTCGGCCTCACCGGCACGAAGTTCGGCTGCGGCATCGGCCAGTGCGGGGCCTGCACTGTGCATATCGATGGAGCGGCGGTGCGCGCCTGCACCATGCCGATCGAAGCAGTGGACGCAGACGCACGGATCGAGACGATCGAGGGGCTGGCGGCAATCGCGGATCACCCCGTCATTGCCGCCTGGGACGCGAGCGATGTGCCGCAGTGCGGCTATTGCCAGCCGGGCCAGATCATGGCGGCGACAGCCTTTCTGCAAGCCAATCCCGCGCCCTCGATGGACGAGATCCGGGCTGGCATGAGCAATTATTGCCGCTGCGGCACCTATCAGCAGATCGCCGAGGCCATTGCGATGGCGGCGGCGATGAAGAAGGCCTGACCGCCGGGCCGGCTTGGGGGAGAGGACCATGCGTGATGACCGACCGTCTTCGATGAACAGGCGCACGCTGCTCGGTGCCGCGATGGCGACGCCCTTCATTGGCGGCATCGCCCCGCGCGCCGCCTGGGCGCAGACCAGCGCGGACACGATCATCATCGGCGGCGGGCTGGCCGGTCTGGCCGCCATGCAGATGCTGGAGGCCGAAGGGCAGCGCTGCATCCTGCTTGAAGGCGATCGACGGCTGGGCGGCCGCTGCTACACGATGGACACGGGGGAAGGCCATGTCGACTGCGGCGCCACCACCATCGGCCCGCTCTACGGGCGGCTGCGGAGCCTTGCCGCGGCCGGCGGGGTGGAGCTGATCAATCCGCCGGGACGGGACCTGTTCAGCTATCACATCAACGGCGCCTTTGTGCCGACCGACAAATGGGCAACATCGCCGGCCAACCGGCTGGCGGACAGCGAGCGGATGCTCAGGCCCGAGCAGATCGAATTCAAGTTCGTGCAGGCGTTCAACCAGATCACCGACCTTGAGAATTGGGCAAGCGATGAGCTTCTGGCCTATGATGTGCCGCTCGACAGCTTTTTGCGCGCGCGCGGCGTTTCGGAAGAAGCGCTGCGGCTGATCGACATCACCACCAATTCTGTCAGCCTCTCCCGCACATCGGCGCTGTTCCAGATGCGCGAGTTCGGCCGGCTGGCGCTGCCGACACAGGGCGACACCGCACGCGAAGTCTATGCCGCCGGCCGGGACGGCAGCTACCAATATGTGAAGGGCGGCACGTCGCGGCTGATCGAGGGCATTGCCGGCCTGCTCAAGGGCGATGTCCGGACGGGTGCGATCGTCACCGGGATCGATGTGCGCAGCGACGGGGCCTCGGTGGAGCTGATCAACGGCGAGCGGATCGATGCGCGTGCGGTGGTCTGCACCATCCCCTATAGCGCGCTGGCCGGCGTGCGGATCAACCCGCCGCTTCGGGAACGCAAGCTGGCCGCCGTGCTCGACGCCTCATACACGACCACGACGCATGTCTTCTGTCGCCCGACTGCGCCCTATTGGGAGATGGACGGTGCGCCTGCCGGGCTGATCTCGGACGGGATCATCGAGCGGGTGATGGCCAACTATGACAGGAGCGGCAAGGTCAGCTGGATCGATGTCTGGCTGAACGGGACGGCGGCGACGGCGGTCGACAGCCTGCCGCAGGGGGAGCGCATGGCCTTTGTGCTGGACCGGCTTGCCGAGGTGCGGCCCTCGACCAGAGGAGCGCTCAAGGCGGTGGGCATGTACAGCTGGGGCGATAATCCGTTCATTCGTGGCAACAAGCATGTGTTTGCGCCGGGGCAGGTGGCGTCGCTGCGCACGGCCATGGCGATGCCATGGCAGAAGCGGCTGCGCTTTGCCGGCGAGCATACGCGCGACTTCGAAGCGGGCATGGAGGCTGCAGTCGAGAGCGGGCAGCGCGAGGCTTTTGCCATTCTGGAAGGTCTCTGAACCGGCGTTACGCTCAGAAGACGTCATAATCCTTGAGTTGCGGCATGTAGCGCTCGCACCGCTCTTGCAGGAACGCGGGCAGGTCGCTGACGCTGCTGAGCTTGCGGCCATTGGCCTGCCAGAGCGCGAAGCCGGCCGCGTCGGGCATCTCCATCCACTTCGGAAAAGGGTTGGTGACCGTGCTGTGCTGGGTGTTGGACAGGCTGGTGATGGCCGGGTTTTTCAGGTCGGCGAGGCTGACCATATAGGTGCGCGCCTCCGCCCATGGATAGCCGAAGGCCTCTGAATAGGGCCGATCGATGGTCAGCCAGGCGTGGCCGGCGCCGAAGCTCCACATGCCGGGATGAAAGGGCGTGATGCTTGAGGCGTTGCCGCGCATCATGCGCGTACCAGCCGGCGCATATTCATACTCGCTGCCGTTGAAGACATTGGGTTTGGGGCTGTTGGTCTTGCCGGTGATGGGGTTCTGGAAGCTGTCGAGCAGCTGCTGGGTAACCGGGTCTTCGATGAAGCTCATGCTGTGATGGCGGCTCTGATAGGCGCCGTCAGGGCGTCTGGTGAAGCGCATGGCATTGATGCCATTGAAATGGACCAGTGGGAACGGCCGACGTCCGGGGATCATGGCGTAGATCCAGCCGTGGAACCAATAGAGCACGTCGCCGCCGGCGGCATCGCCGAAGACGCGCATGATCTGATGCAAATTCTGCGCCGGGTCGTTGAAATCGATATCCTCTAGGCCTGGAACGGGGCGGGACAGCGCGGGCGTGGCTGCCGCCAGCGTGGCGGCAGCGAGGAGATTGCGGCGTGTCAGCATGGTCTTGAACCCCTTGCCAGATCAGAGATCGCGCGCCACGCGGAAGCCGAAGGTGCGAAAGGCCTGATCGGGCTTGTCACGGCCCCGAAAGGCGACCGCAAAGCGGCTCGGCCGGGTTTCCCAGCTGCCGCCGCGCACCGTGCGGCGGGCGCATTCGCCCGCCACTTCGACCGGGCTGCCATCGCGCGGGCCATCGGCGGGATAGGGCAGGACGTAACAGTCCTGCGTCCATTCCCAGAGATTGCCGAGGATATCGTGAACGCCGAAGCTGTTCGCAGTCAGCGCGCCAACGGGCGAGGTCTGGACATGGCCATCATCGCAGTCCGCATGGTCCCATTTGATGCTGACATCGGTGCCGCCGCTCTTGTCGAACATGTTGGCCTCACGGCAGCCGAGGTCGGGATCCTCGCCCCAGGGGAAGGTGCCGCGCGTGCCGGCGCGGGCGACATATTCCCACTCGGCCTCACTCGGCAGCCGGTAGCGCTTGCCAGCCTTGTCCGAGAGCCAGGCGAGATAGGCGGTGGCATCGTTCCATGAGACACAGGCCACGGGTTCATCATCACGCGGCGGGCGGCCAATGCCGGGGCTTTGCCAATCCGCCCAGTCCCGCATGCCCCAGCGACCGTCGAAATAGACGTTGCAGGTGGCGGCGGGCTTATAGCCCGTGGCGGTGACAAAGGCGCGGAACTGGGCCTGGGTGACCTCGGTGCGGCCGAGCGCGAAGCGCTTCTCGATCACGATGTCCCGCACCGGCCCATCATAGCGGTCTGGCTCGCCGCCGTCGCGCCCCATGGCGAAGCTGCCGGCCGGAATGGCGACCAGCTCCGGGCAGTCGGAGCAGTCCTTGAAGGCCGTTGTGTCGCCGGGCGCGTCCGGTTTGCTGGTGGCACAGCCGGCGAGCAGCAGTGCGGCGAGGACATATCCCGGAACACCCGACAGTCTGGCCATGATCTCAACCACCCCCCTTTGAAGGCTCATTGGTAACGGTCTTCAAGCTGCGCGGGGTAGTGCCAAATCAGGCATAATCCATGCTGATCATGCATGACTGTTGGCGGACCACAGGCTATTGCGAGAGTTCATCGAAGCGCTTGATGCGGGGCGGAACATAGTCGGGCTGGTCGATATCCAGCGTGCCGGCCTCGCGCTTCTCGGCCAGCTCGCGGGCGAAGTCGATGGCGTCGAGGCGCATCTCGGTCCAGCTGTCGACGTCGAAGATCTCCGGGGTGTATGTCCGGAGATTGGCGCGAACCTCTTCGGGCAGGTCGTCGAAACCGTTGATATGCTGGCCATAAGCACGCACCATGGTCCGGCCGGGTGATTGGCCCAGCTTCAGATAGGGCGCCCAGCTGACCATGTTCTGCATGTGGATTTCAGCCGGCACATGAGTCTTTGTTTCATCCAGCACGTCTTCGATATCCGCCGAGAAGACCAGCATCGAATCCCAGAAGGTGGTCGCGCCGCTCGAATAGGGGCCCCATTCCTCGGGCGCGAACATGTTGCCGTTGGTGAGCCGGGTGAGTGTGGGCACATAGACCCGGTCCCCGATCATGGTGATATTCATCGGGTCGGGCGCGAAGCTGCCGGGGTCCTTGCCGATGTCGGGACCATAGGAGCGCGGCACCGGGCCGAGGACGAGATGCGGCAGCTTGATGGTTTCGCCGGTCAGCGGGTTTTCCCATTCGCTGATCGCTTCGGCCGTGTCGAATTTGGAATAATAAGCGACTTCATAATGCTGCACTTCGAAGGTGCCGTCTTCGCCCGGCGCCCATTTCTGGATGATGTAATTGTTCATCGAGAAGAAGGGGATGAGATTGCCGTCCCCGGCATAGCCGAAGATGTGGAATTTGAGAAAGGCGTGGCGCTCGTCCTCGACCGTAGAGCCCATCACCTTGGCGATGAGGCGGGTGCGGGCCTTGGGATCGGCCAGGATGGTGGCCAACTGCGCGCGCTTGGCGTCGAGCTGCTGGGGCGTAAGGTCCTGCGGGGCGGGCGCGCTGTTGCAGGCCGCCAGCGCCAGGCAAAGACCGCCCAGCAGGGACGTCTTCAACCTGTTATGAACCCATTTTGCCATTTTCGCCCCCTGAACTGACTGAGCCTGCATCATCTCGGCATAATGCGGACCACGGGTCAAATCGCATCATTCTGTCCGGCTCGTGGATAATACTGTGCCGCGTCAGGACATCAGCTCGCGGAGCAGCGGGTTGGGGAAGCGCCGCTTGAGGGTTATGGCGTAAAAGGTCTCGTTCAGCCCGGGATGGGCTTCGGCCTCGACCAGCAGGCCGGCGGCCAGCTCGTCCTTGACGACGACCGGCGGCAGGACGGCGAGGCCGACATCTTCGCGCGCCAGCAGGCGCATCATCGCCATGTCGTCAATCTCGGCGGCGATGCGGGGCTGCACGCCGAGCCGGTTGCAGAGCGTGTCGATCGACTGGCGCAGCGCGCTTTCAAGCGGCGGCAACACCAGCGGATGATCGGCGAGCAGCCGTGCCAGCGGCGCGCCCGGATCCTTGAGGCGGGCGGGGGTGCCCATCAAGCCCACGGGCTGCTCGGCGATGCGCTGCGAGATCCAGGGGGTTGCGGCGTCAGACATCGGCGCGGCGGTGGCCAGCACCACGTCGAGGCGATGCGCCTCGAGCGCGGCGAGCAGATCGGCAGGGCCGCCTGAGCGGACGACCACCTCGACATCGTCACGGCCGAGCAGCGGGCGCAGGAAATCGAGCTGGAAATTGCGAGACAGCGTGGCGGCCGAACCGACGCGCAGGACCTGGCGGATGGCATGGTCGCGGCCGCCGAGCAGCGCCACCAGCTCGTCACCTGTGGCGAAGATGGCATCGGCGCGGTCGAGCGCCATGCGCCCGGCCTCGGTGAGCACGAGGCTGCGACCGCGCCGCTCGAACAGCGGCTGGCCAAGGCGATCCTCGAGCTTCTTGATCTGGACCGAGAGTGCGGACTGGGACACGCCGAGCTGCTCGGCGGCGCGGGTGAGATTGCCCTCATGGGCGACGGCCCAGAAGTAGCGGAGGTGATTATAATTGAGCGTGGCCATGAGATCGTTCTAATTCATATATCGATTTGTTTCAAACAATGAACTTATCATATCTCTTCGCGCTGCCTATGACCCACAACCGTCACAAATGGAGGTTTCGGTCATGCTCTTGGCGCTTGTCCCCCTTGCTGCCCCGATCGTTCTGCTGGGTGTTGCTGCCATGGCGGCTGCGGCACCGGCGATGCGCCCGGCCGCGCTGCTCGGCCGCGCGCGCCGGGCCACGCTGGTGAGCCTTGCCGTGGCCGCGCTTTCGGCACTGCTGCTAGCGCTGGAAGGGCCGGGGACCAGCCCGCTGCTTGGCATCGAGGGCCTCGGATTTGCACTGCGCATGGATGCGCCGAGCATGGTGATGATGGTGCTGGTCAGCTTCATCGGCGTGATCGTGCTGCGCTACAGCTGCAATTATCTCGACGGCGAGCCGGGTCAGGCGCGCTTCACGGGCTGGCTGCTGGCGACGCTGGCAGCGGTGCAGATGCTGGTTCTGGCCGGCAATCTGGTGCAGCTCGTGCTGGCCTGGGTGGCCATGTCGCTGACGCTGCACAAGCTGCTGCTATTCTATGCTGACCGGCGCGCGGCGCAGACGGCGGCAACCAAGAAATTCTGGAGCGCCCGGCTCGGCGATGTCGTGCTTGGGCTGGCGGCGGTGCTGCTGGCGGTCCGTTTCGGCACCGGTGACATCGCGACCATAGTTGCGCAGGCGCCGACTGCAGGGGGCGGGCTGCTGGCGCCGGCGCTGCTGCTGGCGCTGGCCGGCCTGCTCAAGTCGGCCCAATTTCCCACTCATGGCTGGCTGATCGAGGTGATGGAAACGCCGACACCGGTTTCGGCGCTGCTTCATGCCGGCATCGTCAATGCCGGCGGCTTCCTGATCATCCGCTTCGCCGATGTCATGCTGGCAGCCCCGGGCGCGCTGATGGTGCTGGCGATTGTCGGCGGCTTCACGGCGCTGTTCGGCGCAGCGGTGATGCTGACCCAGCCGAGCGTCAAGGTGTCGCTGGCTTGGTCCACGGTCAGCCAGATGGGCTTCATGATGCTGCAATGCGGGCTGGGGGCGTTCAGCATCGCGCTGCTGCACATCGTGGCACACTCGCTCTACAAGGCGCACGCCTTCCTTTCTTCGGGATCGGTTGTTGACCGGGCGCGGGCACCTTCTCTGCCCGGCTTTGGCCAGCCGCTGCGGGTCAGCGATGCGCTGATCGGGCTGGCCGTCACGCTTGGCAGCTTTGCCGCCATCGGCCGCCTGTTCGGCCACACCGCCGAGACCTCCCCTGCCCTGCTGGCACTTGGCGCGATCAGCGTGATGGGCGTGGCGATGATGGCCACGCAGGCGCTGTCGGGCGAAACGCGGCGGCAGATGCTGGGGCGCACCATCGTCCTGACGGCCGCGGTGGCGCTGGCCTGGTTCACGGCACAGGGGGTGATGGCCGCAATTACGGCTGGCGCGTTGCCTGATCCGCGTGCGCTGGCGACGCTGGACGGCCCGGCGCTGGCGATCATCGTTCTGGCTGCGCTGTCGTTCATGGCCATTGCCCTTGCCCAGCTGCTGGCGCCGCTCTGGCTGACGCGGCCTTCGATGCGGGCGCTGCGCGTGCATCTGGCCAACGGCTTTTACGCAAATCTGCTCTGGGACCGCCTGATCGGCGCGCACCGGGTCTGACCTTACTGAACCTTCACCAAGGAGACACGTCCATGGCTACGCTTCTCGACCATCCGACTGCGCAGGACCGGGGCAGACTCGCCCGCGCGCACACCGACAAGGCCGCCGAGGCCGCCGCACGCCGCATGGCGCCGCTCTGGCCGCTCAAGCACTTTGTTGCGGTCAATCCCTTTGTCGGCATGATCGACATGCCCTTTGCCGAGGCCGCGCAGCGGGTGGCGCAGACGATCGGCGCGCGGATGACACGCAGCCGGGTCGACTACGGCGATGCGATCCGCGAAGGCCGGCTGACCACGCCCGACATCCAGGCGGCGCTGGCAGAGACGGCCAGAACGCCGGGACTGCCGACGTCGGCGGCCGAAATCAGGCTGCGCGCGGTCAGCGCATCGCAGCCCCCGGCGCTGCCAGCGCGGCTGCCGACCGTGGCCACCGTGGTCGCCAGCTACCGTGACATCGACTGGCCGCGGCTCATCACCGACCATATCAGCAGCTTTGCCGCCCGCCAGTTTGACGAGGGGGAAGCGGCCTGGGCCGCTGCCAGCCGGGCTTGCGGGCCATGGTCGGCGTTTCGGGACGAGGCTGCACATGACCGCAGCCTTGAGCTAATCGGCCTTTCCGGCATGCGCGCGACGATCGCGGCGATGCCGCGGGACGCGCAGGACGCCATCCTCCACGGCGCACGCACATTGGGCCTGTCGCAAGACGGGCTGGAAATCTACTTCCACCGGCTGCTCGCCGACATCAGCGGCTGGGCCGGCCATGCCCGTTACCGCCTCTGGCAGGCAGAACTTCATGGCAAGACCGACACGGCGCTTCGTGACCTTCTGGCCATCCGGCTGGCCTGTGATGCAGCGCTGCTGGGCACGCTGCTGCCGGGGAGCCCCGCCTTGACAGCTTGGGAAGCCGCCGTGGCGCTGATCAACGGGCCACAGCCGGTGGATAGCGAGATTACCATCGACTGCGTGTTGCAGCTGGCGCTCGAAAAGGCTTATGCGCGCGGCCTCGCCGGGGCGCTTGCATCGGTGCCGACAGCGTCGGAGATGGCAAAGACGGTGCAGGCCGTGTTCTGCATCGATGTGCGCTCCGAGCCCTTCCGGCGCGCTTTCGAAAGCACCTCACCGGCCGTCGAGACGCTGGGCTTTGCCGGCTTTTTCGGTCTGGCGCTGGATTATGTGCCGCTGGGCCAGCATGAGGGCCAGGCGCGCTGCCCGGTCCTGCTGGCGCCGGGCGTGAAGATCCATGAGCATGTCGAGGGCGCCTGCGCGCATGAGACCGGCAATATCATTCGCGACGCGCGGCTGACGCGGCGCAAGTCCGGCGCCTTGTCGACCTTCAAGCGGGCGGCCGTGGCCAGCTTCGCCTTTGTCGAGACGCTCGGGCCGAGCTATGCGGTGAAGCTGATTTCCGACAGCCTCGGCCTGACCCGGCCGGTGCCGGCGCCGGCCAACACCGACCTGCCCGACGATGTAACGGGGCGGCTCGGGCCGGACATGTCGTCGCTCGATGTCGAGACGATGACCGCTGCGGGCGAGACGATGCTGCGGGCGATGAGCCTGACCTCGAACTTCGCGCCGTTGGTGATGTTCGTTGGCCATGGCGGCAGCAGCGTCAACAATCCCCATGCCACCGGCCTCGATTGCGGCGCCTGCGGCGGCTATGATGGCGCGCCCAACGCCCGGGTGGCAGCGCGCATTCTCAACCATCCGCAAGTGCGCGCCGGGCTGGCGGCACGCGGCATCGATGTGCCGGCGGACACATGGTTCATGGCCGCGCTGCACAACACCACCACCGACCATGTCGAGATTTTCGACGAAGCGCACGTGCCAGAGGCCCGGGCTGGCGATCTGGCCTCGGTGAAGAAGTGGCTGAGTGCAGCGGGTCGGCAGAGCCGGGTCGAGCGGGCGACGCATCTTTCGATCGATCCCGCATCGGCGGTCGATCCGCAGATCGAGGCGCGCGCCAATGACTGGTCGCAGGTCCGGCCCGAATGGGGCCTGGCCAATTGCGCCGCCTTCATTGCCGCACCGCGCAGCCGGACGGCAGGGCTGAACCTGGAGGGCCGCAGCTTCCTGCACAGCTATGAGTGGCAGCTTGATGCCCCTAACGGCTTCCCGGTGCTGTCGCTGATCATGAACGCGCCGATGGTCGTCGCCAGCTGGATCAGCCTGCAATATTATGGCTCGGCGGCGGACAATCACGCCTTTGGCTCGGGCAACAAGCTGCTGCACAATGCCGTTGGCGGGCTGGGCGTGCTTGAGGGCAATGGCGGCGACTTGCGCACCGGGCTGCCGATGCAATCGGTGCACGACGGCGAGAAGCTGATGCACGAGCCGCTGCGGCTGAAGGTGCTGATCGAGGCGCCGATGGCGGCGATGGACAAGATCATCGCCGACAGCGAAACGGTGCGGAACCTGCTCGAAAACCAGTGGCTCCACCTCGCCGCCATCGGCGAGGATGGCCGGCTGCACCATTGGAGGTCGGCAGGCGTCTGGATGCCCTAGGCTTGCGCCGGCACGCCCGTCGTCACGGCGGGCGTGCCGCCAAGCTGCCGGGCCGCGCTCTCGCCGGCGATGCGGCCGAGCGTGACGGCGGCGCACAGGCCCATGGCCGGCAGATAACCCCATGACGAGGGCCCCGAGACGCCGCGCGCCGCACCGCCGCCGGCAAAGACATTGGGCAGCGGACTGCCATCGGGACGCAGCACCCGCGCCTCGCCGTCGATCTGCAGGCCGCCCTGCGTGTGATAGATGGCGCCGACGACCTTGAAGGCGCGAAACGGCGGGACCGGCGGCAGGTCTTGCCCCCAGATCCGGCCAAACCGGTCCGGCGTGCCGGCCGCCTGGGCGGCGCGCGCCTCGGCAAGTTCCGCATCAAGCGCGGCGGCATCGAGACCCAGCATGGCAGCGAGCGCCTCGACACTGTCGGCTTCGCGCGCGGCCTTGAGCGCGATCAGATCGCGCATTTCGGGGATATAGGCGCAGCGCTCTTCGATACCCTTGTCGATGATGACCCAGCAATGATCACCGGGCTGCGCCATGACGGGATGGGCCATGCCGGCGATGTCGAAGCTCTCGTCGACGAAGCGCCGGCCCAGCGTGTTGACGATGATCCCACCCTCGATGATCGCACCCGGCGGCACGCTGATGCCTTGCGGCTCGGTGAGCATGGCATAGCCCTGATAGCTGCCCATGTCGCCAACGGCAGCACCCAGCTTCTGGCCGAGGATGATGCCGTCGCCCCGGTTGCCTTCCCAGCCATTGTAGCGGGCCTGCGCCGCCTCGGGCATGAACTGGGCGACCATTTCGTGATTGGCAGCGAAGCCCCCGCTGGCGATGATCAGCGTTTCGCAGCCGACCCGTTCGATGGCGCCGCCCGGTCGCTCGATCACGACCCCGCGCACCCGGCCATCCTCATCGGCGACGATCTCGGTGAGCCGTGCTTGTGTCAGCACATCGATGCCGGCTTCCGACAGGCGCTGGTGGAGCAGCTCGATCATGTCCTTGCCGCCATGCCCTTGCCAGCCATGAACGCGGAAGGTGCTGTTGCCATAGGCGGGGCGAAAACCGGTATCGAGCGCCCATGGCATGTCATGCTTGTCGTGCAGCCATTCGAGCGTCGGCCCGGAGCCATAGGCGATGGCGCGGGCGATGACCGGGTCGGTCTGGCCCTTGGTCTTGGCCATGATGTCGGCGAAGAAGGTGGCGCCGTCATCCTTGACCCCTTGCTCGGCCTGGCTGCGGGTGCCAGCCGCACAGAACAGGCCTTGCGACATGCTGGTAGTGCCCATCGGCCGGGCGTCCTGCTCGATAAGCAGCGGCGCGATGCCGGCGTCATGCGCAGCCAGCGCCGCGACCGCGCCACACGCGCCGCCGCCGACGATCAGGATGGGAACGGTGAATTCGAATTCGCTCATCGTGGTTCTCAAGCCTTCTCCTGCGTCCTGCTGCCACAGCAGGGCGCGCTTCGTTCGCCTTGCGGACAGAGCGGTTGCAAAGTCCCCGCTGGCCCGGGAAAATGATAAGTGCCAAAGTTGTCCGGACAAAGCAAAGGGATGATGATGACGCTGGAAACCGATACGGCGGAAACGAGCTGGCCGGCCAATGATTCCGCGAGCGCGCTGAAGGCAGCGCTTGTCGAGATTGTTGGCGCAGACAATGTCGAGGATGCCTTGGCGGCGCGGCAGCTGGTCAGCGAGGATGTGTTCGCGGTTGCCGATCATGTCGTCAGCCTGATCGTGACCCCGCGCTCGGCGAGCGAGCTTTCGAAGGTGGTGGCGGCCGCGCACGGCGCTAGCGTCGCGCTGGCGCCGCGCGGGGCAGGCATGAGCTACACCAGCGGCTATATCCCCAAAAGCGACCGGACGCTGTCGATCGACTTGTCGAAGATGGACCGCATCCTCAAGATCAGCCCCGAGGACATGACCGTGACGGTCGAGGCGGGCTGCAGCTGGAAGACGCTGCATGAGGCGCTCGCCGAACATGGCCTGCGCACGCCCTTCTGGGGGCCGATGTCGGGCATTTACTCGACCATCGGCGGCGGGATTTCGCAATTGAATGCGATGTTCGGCGCGGGGCACCACGGCACGTCGAGCGAGAGCGTGATCGCCCTGACCGTGATTCTCGCCGATGGGCAGGTGCTGCGCACGGGCGCGCGCGGGCCGGACGGCGAGACCCCCTTTTACCGGCATTATGGGCCTGATCTGGCCGGGCTGTTCTGCGGCGATTGCGGCACGCTGGGCATCAAGGCCGAGATCACGCTGCGGCTGATGCGGACACCGGCGCATGAGGATTATGCCAGTTTTTCGTTCAAGACCGGGGCCGAATTGCTGGGCGCAATGGCAGAAATGGCGCGCGCCGGCATCGCCTGCGAGATGTGCGCCTTCGATCCGGGGCTGACCAAGGTGCGGATGAAGCGCATGTCGCTGATGAGCGATGTGAAAACGCTGGGCAAGGTCATCGGCAAGCAGAAATCGCTGGGCAAGGGCCTGATGTCGGCCGCCAAAATTGCGCTAGGCGGGCGCGATTTCATCGAGGCAGACGAATATCCGCTGCATGTGATTGCCGAGGGGCGCAGTGCGGCGGCCGTTGCGCATGACATGGCCGAGGCGCGGCGCATTGCAGCCGAGTTCCGCGGCGTCGAGATCGAGAACAGCATCGCCAAGGTGATCCGGGCCATGCCCTTTCCGCCGCCCAATTCGATGCTCGGGCCGGAAGGCGAAAGCTGGGCGCCGGTGCACGGTGTGCTGTCGCTCTCGAATGCCCCCGCGTTCCACGCCGCCGTCGACAAGCTGTTCGCCGATATGGCGGGCGAGTTCGAGTCGCATGGCATCTACACCGGCTATCTGTTCACCTCGCTGTCGACCAATGCGCTGATCGTCGAGCCGGTGTTCTACTGGCCGAACGGCTATCGGCCGGTGCATGCCTCAATGATGGAGAAGTCGCATCTCGCCGGCCTGCCGAAGCTCGATGTCAATCCGGAGGCAACGGCTGTTGTCACCCGCGCGCGCAGGGGCGTCGCCGATATTGCGGCACGCTTCGGCGCCGGCCATTTCCAGATCGGCCGGGCCTATGGCTACCGCGACAGCCGCGACACGGCCTCGCTGGCGCTGCTTGATGAGATCAAGGCGCTGGTCGATCCGCATGGGCAGCTCAACCCCGGAGGGCTCGGCTTTCCGCAATGAGCGAGACCTACCGCGCCATCCGGCTGGAACGTTTCGCCGATACTTTCCGTGCTGCCACAGAGATCATCGAGGTGCCGCTGACAGCGCCGGGGCCGGGCGAGATCCGTGTGCGAAACAGGTGGTGCGGGATCAATGGCATTTTCGACACCCAGATCGCGCGCAATGCCGTGGACTATGTCCATGTTGCCCTGCCCAGCTTCATGGGGGTGGAAGCGATCGGTGTCGTCGATGCGGTCGGGCCGGGCGTGACCGGCTTCAAAGTTGGTGATGCGGCGGCAACGGTCAATTTCCGCGGTGGCTACCGCGAGGCCAATGTCGGGCCGGAGAGCCTGTTCGCCCGCGTGCCGGAGGCCAGCCGCGAATGGCTGGCGCTGGCCTCGACCGGGGTTTCGGCGCTGCTGGCGCTTGAGCATATCGGGGCGGTGAAGGACGGCGAGACGGTGGCAATTTCGGCCGCGGCCGGCGGGCTTGGGCATTTGCTGGTGCAACTGGCCAAGCACAGGGGTTGCCACGTCGTGGCGATTTGCGGCGGGCTGGAGAAAGCCGCCTTCGTCGCCTCGCTGGGGGCGGACCGGGTGATTGACTACAAGGCCGAGGACGTCGCGGCCGTGCTGGCGGCGGAATATCCGGCGAGACTGGATGTCGCCATCGATACGGTGAGCGGCAGCATCTTTGACGCGTTTCTGGGCCAGATGGCGCGCCACGGCCGGCTAGTCGTGGGCGGTGCGGCACAGGATCTTGAGGGCAAGCCCGAGATCGTGACCGGGCCGCGGATCGTCCATGCCATCTATTACAAGGGCGTGTCGGTGCGCGGCTTCATGAATGGGCTTTTGACCGGGCATTGGCCCGCCGCGCGCGAGCGGGTGTTCGCGCTTTACCGCGCTGGCCACATCGCGGTTACCTTTGACAAGACGCGCTTTACCGGGCTCACCGGCATTTATGATGGGGTTGAACGGTTGTTGTCGGGCCAGTCGATGGGCAAGGTTGTCGTGAAAATTGCAGAAGAAGGAGACACAAGATGGCGGTAACGATGAAGCCGGGCGGGGTGCGCGAGGTGATGCCGATCCTCGCCAGCAACGAAGGGGTCTGGGAGGGCTGGTATCGCTATTATGACGCCAAGACCGGGAAGCTGACCGACCAGCACCGCTCGCGGCTGCTGTGCCGGCTGATCGATGAAGGCGACAGCGAGCGCTATTATCAGACCAACCATTATTTCTGGGAAGATGGCCGCCATGAAATCCGCGAATTTCCGGCTGAATTCCGCAATGGCCGGCTGTGGTGGGACAATGACCTGATCAAGGGCTGGGCGGCGCACATGCTGCCCGATGACTTCAACCGCTCGACGTGCCTCAACTGGACCCGCAAGAATGAGCCGGGCATCTATCTCTACGAGATGATCCAGAACAGCGACGACCGCAAGAACCGGGCGCGCACCTGGCAATGGTTCCGCGATGGCATCTGCTTCCAGCGCACGCTGATCGACGAGGTGTTCGTCACCCGCGACTGGCAGAACTGGTCCGACCACAGCCCGCCCAAGAACTGAACGGAAAGACCGACGCAATGAAAGCCTATCAGATCGGCCCGCAAACCGGCCTCGACAGCCTGACCCCCGTGGAGCGCCCGGCGCCAAAACCGGGGCCGGGCGAGGTGCTGCTCGATGTGCTGAGCGTCTGCCTCAACCACCGCGACATGGACGTTCTGAAGGGGCGCTATGGCCCCAAGCGCGACCAGAACCGCATTCCGGTCTCGGAAGGCGTGGGCCGGGTGGCGGCGCTGGGTGACGGCGTGACCGGTCTCGCGGTGGGTGACCGGGTGGTCGGGCCACATTTCGTCACCTGGATCGACGGGGATTTCTCACCGGCCGCGTTCGGCCATGATGTCGGCATCACCCATGACGGCTGGCTGGCCGAGCAGGTGGTGATGCCGGCGGCAGCCCTTATTCGTGTGCCAGACGGCGTGAGCAATGATCAGGCCGCACCGCTGGCCTCGTCGGCGCTGACGGCGTGGCATGCCGTGGTGGAAGTGGGCAAGGTCAAGGCCGGGGATCTTGTGCTGACGCTGGGCACAGGCGGCGTGTCGATCTTCGCGCTGCAGATCGCCAAGATGCACGGCGCGCGGGTGGCGATCACCTCGTCATCGGATGACAAGCTGGCGCTGGCGCGTAAGCTGGGGGCCGATATCACCATCAACTACAAGGTCCAGTCCGACTGGGCGGCGGCGCTGGCGGCCGAAACCGGCGGGCGCGGCGCCGACATCATCCTCGAGACCGGCGGGCAATCGACCCTGCCGATGAGCGTGACGGCGGCAGCGCCCAACGCGCGGCTGGTCATCATCGGCTTTCTCGCCGGCTTTGAAAGCGCGGGGCTGCCGAATTACGGCAGCATCATCGGCAAGAACCTGACGCTGCGCGGCATTGCCGAGGGCAGCCGGGCGATGCTGGCGCGGCTGCTGGCGGCGATCGACGCCAATGGCCTGCAACCGGTGATCGACAAGCGCTTCAGCTTCGACGAGGCGCCCCATGCCTATCGCTATCTTGAAAGCGGTGCGCATGTCGGCAAGGTGGTCATCGATATCGCGCGACCCTAACCGATCAGCGCGGCAAGCCGGTCTCCCGAGGTCCAGGCCGCTTCCACGCGCGGCCCGATCAGCCAGTCCCCGCAGAGGCCAAGGCGAGCCGTTTCATCCCAGATCGCCCCGTCGCCTGTGCCCGGCGACTGGGCGTAGCGCCAGCGGTGCGCGGTGCTGACCAGCGGCGCTGGCAAGGGCCCGAGACGCTCTGCAAGCGCGGTGAGGAGCGCGGCCGTGACCGTCTCTGGTGCATCCTCGATATGCGCGGCTGACCAGTCCGGCCCGGCCTGCACGACCCAGGTTTCGACTGCGGGTGCGCGCCCCGGCTTGGCGCTGTTGCGGGCGGCCCAGCCGATGGTGCCCTCGCTGCGTAGCACGTCGGGCGCGCCGGACAAGGGCGCCGCAAACGCGGCCATCACCGTCCAGCACGCAGACGAACGCACGGCGCCAGCAAGCTCGGCCAGCTGCGGCGCGGCGGGCGCCAGAAGCCGCGCCGCCTGTTCGGGCGGGACGGCGACGACGAGCGCGTCAAACCGCTCGCTGACGTCGGGAAGCCGCCAGCCCCCGCCACTGGGTTCGATGCTGCGCACTTCCAGCCCCCAGGTCACATCGAGCGCGGCCGCCATCGCCTTGAGCGGTGCATTCATCGCCGGAGTGCCGACATAGGCGTCTGCCCCGGCTGCGGGCCAGCGAGCCACGACATCGGTGGCCTCCCACGCGGCAAGCTGGGCGGCAAAGCCGTCGGATTTTGCCGTGATATACTGGGCGCCGTGGTCGAAGGCCGCCTCGCCGCCATGGCCAGACAGCGCGGGCGCGGTGAGGCGCCTTGTGGCCATGCGGCCGCCGGGGCCGCGCCCCTTGTCGAACAGGCGGACCCGGTGGCCTGCTGCGACCGCGCGTGTGGCGCAGCGCAAGCCCGCCATGCCGGCCCCCACAATGGCGATCTCCATCGGCCTCTTTCCTTCGCGTGACGCCGGGCTATCCTGCGCGCTCAGGCAGGAGATAGGCCATGGTTCGCGCACTCACCACCCCGGCACTTGTCGCACTGGCGGTGTTTGCTGCACCCGCGTGCGGCCAGTCTCTTGAGGCGCTGACCCCGCAGCTTGACGCGGGATTCGAAGATTATGCGCGCGCCCAGCATGTGCCGGGGCTGGTCTGGGGCATTGTGAAGGACGGCCAGCTGGCTCATGTGAAGGGCATCGGCGTGCAGGATTTCGACAGCCGCCGCCCGGTCGGCCCCGAGAGCCGCTTCCGCATTGCGTCCATGTCCAAGGCGTTCACGGCGCTGACCATTCTCTCGCTGCGCGACGAAGGCCGGCTGCGGCTTGATGACCTCGCCGAAACGCATGTGCCGGAAATGAAAGGCTGGACCTATCCGACTGCGGATTCGCCAAGGATTAGGGTGCGCGACCTGCTCCATCATGTTGGCGGTCTGGTCGAGGATGATCCCTGGGGTGACCGGCAGACCTCGCTCCCCGAGGCCGATTTCAGCGCGATGCTGGCGGCCGGCGTGCCATTCAGCCGGGTGCCGCAGCAGAGCCAAGAATATTCGAACTTCGGCTATGCCACGCTGGGCCGGATCATCCGCAACGTCGCCGGCAAGCCGTTCGAGGCGGCCATCGCCGAGCGGATCTTCCAGCCGCTTGGCATGGGACGCACCGGCTATGACGTGTTTGCCAGCCCGCAGGCCGAGCGTGCGCTTGGCTACCGGTTCGAGGAAGGAGAATACAAGCGCGAGCCCGACATGGCGGCCGGCGCCTTTGGGGCGATGGGCGGCATTGAGACGACGGCCAGTGACTATGCCCGCTACGTCGCCTGGCTGCTCAGCGCCTGGCCGGCGCGCGATGACCCCGAGACAGGGCCGATCAGGCGCGCCAGCGTGCGGGGGCTGGTTCAAGGGCTCAATTTCGTCCGCTTTGGCCAGCGCCGGGCCGACCTTGGCCCGCCGTGTGCGCAGGCGGTGGCCTATGCGATGGGCTTCCGGATGATCTCCGATTGCGAGGTGGGGGACTATATGACCCATACGGGCGGCTATCCCGGCTATGGCTCAGTGCTGATCATGCTGCCGGAGAGCGGCATCGGCATTTTTGCCTTCGCCAACCGCACCTATAGCGCGCCCATGGCGCCGGCCTATGGCGCGATGAAGGCCTTGAAGGCGGCCGGGCTGGCGACGCCGCGGCCGGTGCCCCTGACGGCGGCCGTGGCGCAGGCCCATGCCGATGCCGCGAAGGTGTGGGCGGCCTCTGACATTCTCGCGGCGCGGCCAAATCTTGCCATGAACATGCTGCTGGACCGGGCTGCGCCCGAATGGCGGCTTGAACTAACCCGGCTGAAAGCGCGGCTGGGCGAATGCACCCCCACCGACGCACCCGAGCCGACAGGCATGCTGACAGCGAGCTTCCGCTGGCCGTGTTCGCGCGGCACGCTGGCGGGCTCGTTCATGCTGGCGCCGACCAATCCGCCGACCATTCAGCAACTGCGCTTTCAGGCTGAATGAACTCGGCGTAAAGTGCGGCGCAAATGACAGCGCTGCCTCCGCCCCGCAATGAAGACATCGTTCTGCTTCGGCGGACCTTGATCGTCATGGGCGGCGTCGCGCTTACCATCGCGACATGGCAGCTTCGTCAATTGTTGCTGCTGCTGTTTGCCTCGATCCTTGCCGCCCAGATGTTTGCCGGGCTGGCGGATCTGCTGCGGCGGCGGCTGCACCTGCCCTTTGCCGTAGCGCTGGCATTGGCCGTCATTCTGCCGCTGCTCGGCCTGACGGCGGTCTTTGGCCTGTTTGGCACGCTGATGGCAAACCAGTTCGCCCAGCTTGCGAGGCAATTGCCGCTGGCGGTCGAACAGGGCGAGGCCTGGCTGGCGACGTCGACAGCGGGGCGCGAGATTATCAAGGCCATCGGCAGCTATGCGCCGCAGGTCGATACGATTGTCGGCATCGTCCAGAGCGGCCTGGCCAATATCGGCTCGGGCATTTCCCAGCTGGTGGTCGTGCTGGTCTCCGGCGTCTATCTGGCGGCGCAGCCCAGGCTCTATGTGGGCGGGCTGATCGCCTTTGCCACAAGGCTTGGCGCGCGCGCCGCCGACGCTACGCTGTCGGCGATCCACACCGCGCTTGGCGCCTGGCTCAAGGCACAGGCGGTCTCGATGGCCTTTGTCGCCATCGGCACCGGCGCCGGCCTCAGCCTGATTGGCCTGCCCTCGGCAATCGCCATCGGCTTTGTCGCCGGGCTCTGCGAATTCGTGCCCTATCTGGGGGTCATTCTGGTCTCGCTGCCGGCCACGCTGATCGGCTTTTCAATCAGCATCGAGACCGGCATTTTGACGATGGTCACGCTGGTCATCGTCCAGCAGCTTCAGGGCAATGTCGTGATGCCCATGGCACAGGGCAAGCTGGCAGATCTGCCCCCTGCCCTCACCCTGTTCAGCCTGATTGCCGCAGCCCTGCTGCTCGGCCCGCTGGGGGTGATTCTGGCGGTTCCCCTGACCGTTGTGGGGACGGTGCTGTTCCGCCGCGCGATGCTGTCGCACGAGCGCTTGAAATCCACCGAAAACACGCCAGATTCCCTGGCATGAATCAGGTTCGCACCTTCATGCTGATGGCCGCCATGGTCGCGCTGTTCATGGGCCTTGGCTATATGATCGGCGGCGCCAGCGGCGCCACCATCGCGTTCGTGATCGCGGGCGCGATGAACATCTTCGCCTTCTGGAATTCGGACAAGCTGGTGCTGCGCATGCACAATGCGCAAGCTGTCGGGCCAGAACATCCCCTTTACGCAATTGTCGAGCCGCTCGCTGCGCGCGCCGGGCTGCCGATGCCCAAGGTCTACATCGTCGAGCAGCCGCAGCCCAATGCCTTTGCCACCGGGCGCAATCCCGAAAATGCGGCCGTGGCCGCAACAAGCGGGCTGATGGCCATCTTGAGCCGTGACGAGATCGCCGGCGTCATGGCGCATGAGCTGGCGCATATCAAGAACCGCGACACGCTGGTGATGACCGTGACCGCCACGCTGGCGGGCGCCATCTCGATGCTTGGCAATTTCGCCATGTTTTTCGGTGGGCGCGAAAACCGCAATCCGCTGGTCACCATCGTGGCCGTCGTCGTCGCGCCGATTGCGGCTGCGCTGGTGCAGATGGCAATCAGCCGGGGGCGCGAATATGGGGCTGATGCGGCGGGTGCCGAGATCAGCGGCAATCCGCTGGCGCTGGCAAGTGCGCTGGCCAAGCTGCAAAATGGTGCTGCGCGCACCCGCAACCCGGTGGCCGAGGCCAATCCGGCAGCGGCTTCACTCTATATCATCTCGCCCGGACATGGCGGGGTGCGGGACAATTTGTTCAGCACGCACCCGGCTGCGGAAAACCGGATTGCCGCCCTTGAGGAGATGGCACCGGCGGTTGCGGCACGACCAAGCGCGCTTGGGCTGGGTAGCGGGCGCAACAACCCCTAGGCCTAGGCGCGGGGCGTCTTCAGCACGTCGGCAAAGGCAGCGACACCGGCGCCCGGCCCGTCGGCATGATCCCAGACGGCGCGAACAACGGCAATGAAGTCAGCGCCTGCGGCCACCAGCGGCGCGGCGTTGTCAGGGAAGATGCCGCCGATGGCGACCACGGGTAGCTGGGAAAGCGTCGTCCACCAGCCGAGAATTGAGGGGTGGGGACGATAATTGCTCGGCTTGGTGGTGGTTTCATAAAAGGCGCCGAAGGCCACATAGTCCGCACCCTGTTCTCCGGCTTCCATGGCGAGGTGGCGGCTGTCGTGGCAGGTGCGGCCGATGGTCTTGCCAGCGCCCAGAAGGGCCCGCGCCTCGGCGATGCTCCCATCCGACTGGCCAAGGTGGACCCCGTCTGCACCCGCCTTGGCCGCAAGGTCGGCACGGTCGTTGAGAAGGAAGGCGACATCGGCGGCAGCGCAGACCGGCAGGAGCGCCTCGCAGGCGCGCAGCACGTCATCGTCGCCCACATCCTTGAGGCGCAGCTGAAAGGCGGCGACTGGCCCGCCGTCAAACGCCGCCTTGCACGCCTCGACAAAGGCCGGCAGCACGATACTGGGCGGCGACACGACATAGAGCTGGCAGGGTGGCCGCGGCTCGGCATCGAAGCGGCTGGCGAAATCCTCGGGAAGGGGAATCGTCTCTTCGCTCATTCCTGGCCCAGATAGATGGCGATGATCTTGTCGAGCATCGCCATGGCATCCTCGCGCGAGCGCTGGAAGGTGTTGCGGCCGATGATCGAGCCATTGCCGCCGCCGTCGCGGATATCGCGGGCATCCTGAAACACGGCATCGGCGCCCTTGGCGGCCCCACCAGAAAAGACAACCAGCCGGCGACCGTTGAAGCAGGCCTGTTTGACATGGGCAACACGCTTGGCCTGTGTCGACCAGTCGCCGCCCTCATAGGCCTTCTTCGCGTCCTTCTGCTCGATATGGTCGGTCGGCAGCTTGACCTTGATGATGTGCGCGCCGCAAAGCGCTGCCATATGCGCGGCATAAGCCCCGACATCGAGGGCCAGTTCGCCGTCCTTGGAGAGCTTGCCGCCGCGCGGATAGCTCCAGATCACGGTGGCGATGCCGACTGACTTGGCTTCGGCGGACAGCTCGCGGATCTCCTCGATCATGTCGAACACATCGTCGGCGCCGGGGTAGATGGTGAAGCCGATCGCCGAGCAGCCGAGGCGCAGCGCGTCATCGACGCTCGCCGTGACGGCCTGGTTGATATTGGTCGCCCAGCTATTCGAGCTGTTGACCTTGAGGATGGTCGGAATCTGCCCGGCGAAGGTATCGGCCCCGGCTTCAAGCATCCCGAGCGGCGCGGCATAGGCTGACAGGCCGGCATCGATGGCGAGCTGGAAATGATAGTGCGGATCATAGGCCGGCGGGTTGGGTGCGAAGCTGCGTGCCGGGCCATGCTCGAAGCCCTGATCGACGGGCAGGATGACCATCTTGCCAGTGCCGCCAAGGCGGCCCTGCATGAGCATGCGCGCCAGATTGGCCTTCACGCCGGGATTGTCCGATTCGTAGCCCGCGAGGATCGCCTTTACCGCTGGTGTCATTCTTGCCTCCCTAAGACCGTTCGAGCGCGGCCACGCCGGGCAGGGTGCGCCCTTCCATCCATTCCAGAAATGCGCCGCCGGCGGTGGAGACATAGCTGAAATCATCCGCCACGCCAGCATGGTTGAGCGCCGCCACCGTATCACCGCCACCGGCAACACTGGTCAGCTGCCCGGTCGCCGTGAGCGCGGCTGCCACCTTCGCCAGCGCCACTGTGCCGGCATCGAAGGGCTCGATCTCGAAGGCGCCCATCGGGCCGTTCCAGATGCAGGTGGCGCAGGTCTTGAGCGCATCGGCCAGCGCCTCGACGGCGGCGGGACCGATGTCGAGAATCATCTCGTCCGCCCCAACCTCGAAGACATTGGCGTGCCGGTGCGGCGCATTGCGCGCAAAGGTCTTGGCGACAACGACCTCATAGGGCAGGTGGACGGTGCAGCCTGCGGCTTCGGCAGCGGCGAGGATCGCAGTCGCGGTTTCGGCCATGTCGGGCTCGGCCAGCGACGTGCCGATGTTGACGCCCTTCACGATCAGAAAGGTGTTGGCCATGGCGCCGCCGATCATCAGATGATCGACGCGCGAGACGAGGTTCTGGAGGACGGCAAGCTTGGTGCTGACCTTGGCGCCGCCAACGATGGCCGCCACCGGCTTCTTCGGCGTTTCCAGTGCGGTCTCGAGGGCCTGGAGCTCCGCCTGCATGGCGCGCCCCGCATAGGCCGGCAGCAGCCCGGCAAGGCCTGCGGTGCTGGCATGGGCGCGGTGCGCCGTGGAGAAGCTGTCGTTGACATAGATCTGGCCCTGCGCCGCCAGGGCGGCGATGAAGGCCGGGTCATTCTTCTCCTCGCCAGCGTGGAAGCGGGTGTTCTCGAGCAGTGCGATCTCGCCGTCGCCGAGGTCGATCGGCTGGCCGATGCAATCGGGGATGAAGGCGACCGGGCGACCCAGCACATCGGCCAGTGCCGAGGCCAGCGGCGCCAGACTGTCTTTCTCGTCCCGCCCCTTGGGCCGGCCGAAGTGCGAGAGAACCAGCACCCGCGCGCCCTTGTCGGCCAGTTCGGCCAAGGTGGGCACGCTGGCGCGCAGGCGGGTGGCGTCGGAGACCTGGCCCTCCTGCATCGGCACGTTCAGGTCGCAGCGCACCAGCACGGTCTTGCCGCGCACATCGCCGAGATCATCAAGGGTCCTGAAGGCCATCGCTCAGAGCAGCTTGCCCATGGCCACGGCCGTGTCGGCCATGCGGTTGGAGAAGCCCCATTCATTGTCATACCAGGACACGACACGGACGAGATTGCCGCCAATGACCGAGGTTTCGAGACTGTCCACCGTCGACGAGGCCGGCGCATGGTTGAGGTCGATCGAGACCAGCGGCTCGTCGGTATAGTCGAGCACCCCGGCCAGTTCGCCCATCGCGGCCGCCTTGAGCACGGCGTTGACGGCCTCCTTGGTCGTATCCTTGCCGGCCACGAAGGTCAGGTCGATGAGCGAGACATTGGGCGTGGGCACACGCACCGCCGAACCATCGAGCTTGCCCTTGAGCTGGGGCAGAACCTCGGCCACCGCGCGCGCCGCCCCGGTGGTGGTGGGGATCATCGACAGCGCCGCTGCCCGGCTGCGACGCGGGTCGTCGTGGATCTGGTCGAGGATCTTCTGGTCGTTGGTATAGGCATGGACCGTCGTCATCAGGCCCTTTTCGATGCCGAATTCCCGGTCGAGCACCATCGCCACCGGCGCCAGGCAATTGGTCGTGCACGAGGCATTGGAGACGATCTTGTGATCAGCGGTAAGCTTGTCATGGTTGACGCCGTAAACGACCGTCAGATCAGCGCCCTTGGCCGGAGCCGAGACGAGCACGCGCTTGGCGCCGGCGGTCAGATGCAGGCCGGCCTTGTCGGCAGAGGTGAAGAAACCGGTGCACTCGAGCGCGATATCAACGGCCATGTCGCCGTGCGGAAGCTTGGCGGGATCACGCTCGGCTGTCACGCGGATGCGCTGGCCATTGACGATGATCGCATCGCCGTCGACCTCGACCGTGCCGGGGAACGGGCCATGGACAGAGTCCCGCTTCAAGAGCCGGGCATTGGCCGCAGCATCGGCGAGATCGTTGATGGCCACGACCGTGATATCGGTGCGGCCACTTTCGGCGATGGCACGCAGCACGTTGCGGCCGATGCGGCCGAACCCGTTGATGGCGACGTTGATGGCCATGATTTATCCTTTTGCTTCGAGGTGTTCGGTGATGCCGGCGACGACCGCGTCTGCGGTCAGCCCAAGGTGTACATAGGCATCGGCAGCGGGGGCCGAGACGCCGTAGCGGTCGATGCCGAAGATCAGCCCGTCCCGACCGGTCCAGCGCTCCCAGCCCAGCGTGACGCCGGCCTCAATGGCGGCGATCAGCGTGTCATGCGGGATCAGATCATCGATATAGGCCCGGGGCTGCTCGGCAAAGCGCTCCCAGCAGGGCATCGAAACGACATCGACACCGATGCCGCGTGCCTCAAGGACAGACGCAGCATCGAGCGCGATCTCGACCTCGGACCCGGTGGCGAGAAGCACGACACGGCGCTTCGCTATGGCGGCCTTCAGACGATAGGCGCCGCGCGCAGTCTGGTTGCCTTCGAGCCCGTCATCCGCGTTGCGCACAGGACGAAGATTCTGCCGCGACAGGGCGAGCACGGAGGGGCGATGCGCGTCTTCGATGGCCAGCGCCCAGGCTTCGGCAGTCTCGACCGCATCAGCCGGGCGGTAGACGGCCATGTTGGGCATGGCGCGCAGGCTCATCAGATGCTCGATCGGCTGATGGGTGGGGCCGTCTTCGCCCAGCCCGATCGAATCGTGCGTGAGGACATAGATGACCCGCGCCTGCTGGATAGCGGACAGCCGCATGGCGTTGCGCATATAGTCGGCGAAAACCAGAAAGGTGCCGCCGTAGGGGATGAGCCCGCCGTGCAGCGCCATGCCGTTCATCGCCGCTGCCATGCCGAACTCGCGGATACCGTAATGAATGTGGCGACCGGCATAATCAGGAGCCGCAAACACGCCCTGATCCTTGGTGCGGGTATTGTTGGAGCCAGTGAGATCGGCCGAGCCGCCGATCAGCGGCGGAAGCGCGGGATTGAGCACGGCGAGCGCATTTTCGCTGGCCTTGCGGCTGGCGATCTTGGGGGGGTCGGCACGCAGCGTGGCGATATAGTCGTCGAGCAGCCCGGCAGGAAGCTGACCGGCCATGCGCGCCGTGAAGCTTGCTGCATGAGCGGAGGCCTGGACGCGTGCGCGCCATGCCGCATGCGCCTCGGCGCCGCGCCAGCCGGCCGCGCGCCAGGCTTCGGCGATATCTTCGGGGATTTCAAACGGAGCATGGCGCCAGCCCAGCGCGGCCTTGGCGGCCTCGGCCTCGCTCGCGCCGAGCGGCGAGCCGTGCACACCCGAAGTGCCGCCCTTGTTGGGGGCGCCATAGCCGATCACGGTCTTGCAGGCGATGAGGCTGGGCCGGGGGTCAGCCTCGGCTTCGGCCAGCGCGCGGGCGACATCCTCGGGATCATGCCCGTCACAATCGGTGACGTGCCAGCCTGACGCGCGGAAGCGGGCGCGCACATCTTCGGACGATGAGAGCGCGACCGGGCCGTCAATGGAGATGCCATTGTCATCCCACAGCACATTCAGGCGACCGAGCCTGAAATGGCCGGCAAGACCGGCGGCTTCATGGCTGATACCCTCCATCAGACAGCCGTCGCCGGCAATCACCCAGGTGCGATGATCGACCAGATCGTCACCGAATTCGGCATTGAGGCGACGCTCGGCCATCGCCATGCCGACCGCCATGGCAAGACCCTGCCCGAGCGGGCCGGTGGTCACTTCAACGCCGGGCAGCTCGAAATTTTCGGGATGACCAGCGCAGGGGCTGCCGAGCTGGCGAAACGCCTTGATGTCATCAAGGCTGGGCTCTTCATAGCCTGTCAGGTGAAGCAGCGCGTAGATGAGCATCGAGCCATGGCCGGCAGACAGGACGAACCGGTCCCGGTCAGCCCAGTCGGGCGTCGACGAATCATATTTGAGGAACCGGGTGAAAAGCACGGTGGCGGCGTCTGCCATGCCCATCGGCATGCCGGGATGGCCCGAATTGGCAGCTTCCACTGCATCTATGGCCAGCGCCCTGATGGCATTGGCCATGGCCCGCATCTCGTTCATCGCCGTCCATTCATCCGGAAGTTGAACCTGCTCAAGCGCTTGGGCAGATGCCCGGCGCAAATCGCGCGGGACATTGGCCACAGCCTTCAAGAGGCGTCAACCACAGCGGCGCCAGGAAGCAATTCGCGGAAAACCGGGAAAGGGGATTGAAGTATGTGTGACGATTTGACTAAGTCTCATGTACGTTGTTACATGGCGCTCACAAGGCACTGTTTTTCTGGATTAACATTCTCATGCCCGATTCCCTCACCGATGCGCTGGAAGCCGCTGTCAACAAATTGGAGGCTGTTGTCGCGCTTCGCGAACGCGATCTCCGTGCGGCTTGTGAGGCTGGAAGCCGCCGCCAATGACGCGATTGCGGCGATCGACACGCTGCTGGGTGACGAGTGCGGCACCGGTGACCCCGCCAGCGAAGGGAAGCTCGGCTGATGGCACAGGTAACGGTCGAAATCGCCGGGCGCAGCTATCCGCTTTCCTGCCGTGACGGTGACGAGCCGCATCTCGAGTCGCTGGCCGCCAGTCTGGCACGCAAGGCTGATGGGCTGCTGGCCTCGCTTGGCCCGATGAGCGAGGCGCGGCTGATGTTGATGACGGCGTTGATGGTCGCCGACGAACTGCACGATTCGCGCGCTGGCAAGGCGCCGCCCCCGCTGCCCGCCGACCCGGCCGCGGATGCGCGGCTGGCGGCGCTGACTGCGAGGATCGAGGCGCTGACGGCACGGCTCGAGCGGAAATCGAACGCCGCCTGACGCCTGCTGCTTGAGAAGCGGGCAGAGGCACCCTACATTAGGGAAGGCGGGCACTGCCCGGCACGAGCAACGAGCATCCCTGAGGCGATTCACATCCTAAGGGAGCTGGTTCTGGGCAGGTCCTGGCCTGTCTTACCCGGCGCCCACCTGACGTACTTGGCGTCAGAGGATCTTCATGCAAACGACCCATGGTGGTCCCGCCACCTCCACCTCTCCTGACGAAAGCGGCAAGAAGGCTGCCCGCCAGCTCTACCGCGACCGGCGCCGCGCCTTTGTCTCGGCTTTGAATGCCGGGGAACGCGAGGCCCTTTTGCGCGATGTGGCGGCGCGCTGTGCGCCGCTGACACGCCTGCAAGCAGCACGGGCGGCACCCGTGGCGAGCTATGCCGCCATCGGTAACGAGATGGACCCGCAATTTGTCGAAGAGAGGTTCGGTCCCCACGCCTTTCCCCGTATCGACGGCGGGCGCCTGCGTTTTCATGTGGCGGCCTGGAGCGAGCTTTTGCCGGGGCCGATGGGCATTCCCCAACCGCGCGCCGACACCCCCGAAATCATGCCGCACCTGCTGCTCGTGCCGCTGATCGCCGCGACGTTGGACGGCGTGCGGCTTGGCCAGGGTGGCGGCTATTATGACCGGACGCTGGCCCTGCTCCAGAGCCAGCTTCCGGACGGTCAGGCGCTGGTGACGGTGGGGCTGGCCTGGGATTGCCAGATTGCCGACATCCTGCCGCATGAAGCGCATGACATCCGGCTCGACTGGCTTGCGACTCCAACGCGGCTGGTGGAGTGTGGCCGAAACGGTTAGGACGCCTGACATGAACCCTGTGACCGATCCTTCCTGGCGCAAGCCTGTCGGCGTTTTCGCCATCATCGCATGGCTGGTTGTCTATGCGCTGCTGGTGGCGACCATGGCTGACACATTGAATGCGCTGCCCACCATCCTGATGGTGCCGGCCTATCTGGTGTTCGGTCTGGCCTGGGTGCTGCCGCTGAAGCCGCTTTTCCTGTGGATGAACACCGGCCTCTGGCGCGTGCCCGAGGAATGAGCGTGAAGGCGGGTCCGGACTGCGCGACGATGGCGGACGTGCGCGCCGGCGTCGACGCGCTCGACCGCGAATTGGTGGCGCTGCTAGCGCGGCGCTTTGCCTATATGGACGCGGCCGCGCGGATCAAGCTGTCGCGCGACCTGGTGCGGGACGAAGGGCGCAAGGCCGAGGTGATTGCCAAGGCCGCCGCTGCGGCGCGGGCAGCCGGCTTGCCCGAAGGGCTGGCCGAAGCGCTATGGGAGACGCTGGTGGAAAGCTCGATCGCCTATGAACTGGGCCGCTGGGACGAGATACGCAACCCTGCCTGAGGCGGCAGGTGGCGCGAGTGACGGGGCTCGAACCCGCGACCTCCGGCGTGACAGGCCGGCGCTCTAACCAACTGAGCTACACCCGCAGTACCCTTGCGAGAAGTGCGCGGATAGGGGGGGGCACGCGCGCTGTCAAGCGGTGCGAATGCGGGAGATGACACGGGAGATGACAGCGGCGACGCGCACGGCTAGGGGGCGGGGATGACTGGACAGGATGATGGCGCCGTCGTGGCGCGGCTTTTGGCGCTTCTTGATATCGAGGAGCTGGACACCGACCTTTATCGCGGGGCAACGCGCGATGAGGGCTGGAAGCGTGTTTATGGCGGGCAGGTGGTGGCACAAGCGCTGGTCGCGGCCAGCCGCACCGTGACCGAAGAGCGGCTGTGTCATTCGCTGCATGCCTATTTCATCCGGCCCGGCGACCCCGCGCATCCGATTGTCTACAAGGTCGAGCGGGACCGAGACGGCGGCAGCTTCACCACGAGGCGGGTGGTCGCGCTGCAGCAGGGGCGCCCAATTTTCAACATGGCGGCAAGCTTCCAGACCGAAGAGACGGGTCTGACACATGAAGCGCCCTTCCCCGCAGCGCCCGGCCCCGAGGGGCTGGCCAATGAGGGGGAGTTGACACTGAAACATGCCGAGCGGACCCCGGAGCCTTGGCGCACCATGTGGCTGTCGCGCGAGCGGCCGATCGAGTTTCGCCCCGTGGCCCCCACGGACCCCTTCGCACCGGTAGCGACCGCAGCGCTGAGCCAGCACTGGTGCCGGCTGGCGGCGCCAGTGGAAGGCGTATCCCCTGCCATGGCACGCGCGCTGTTTGCCTATGCCTCGGACATGACGATGCTCGATATCTGCCTGCAGCCGCATGCGGTGAGCTGGACGGACCCGCGACTGCAAGGCGCCTCGCTCGACCATGCGATCTGGTTTTATGCGACCCCCAATCTGAACGACTGGCTGCTCTTCGATGGAGACAGCCCGGTGGCGGGCGGCGGGCGCGGGCTCAACCGGGCGCTGGTTCATGCGCGGGGCGGCGGTCTGGTGGCGGCGGTGATGCAGGAAGGACTGATTCGCTATCGCCCCAGCCGTTCAACGGCAGGCTGAGCGAGGCCGCAAGCCCAAGGGCCTTGCGGTCATCCCAGCCGGGGATGCCGATGGCGGCGTCTGGCCGGTCTTGCGAGAAGGTGCCGAATAGCCGGTCCCACAGGCTGAAGCCGCTCGAATAATTGGCGTCGGTGGCGGCCTCGGTGGCGCGGTGGTGGATGTCATGCATGCCCGGCGTGGTCAGGATGAGCGACAGCTTGCGGTCGAAGGGCAGCGCGAGATTGGCGTGGTGAAAGGCGACGTTGGCGAAAAACCAGCTGTTGTAGAAGTTGAGAGCGCGCGGCGTGATGCCCAGCCAGCGGACCTGCGCCATGCGCAGCGGCACCGAGAGCGCCATGTCGGCCGCATGAAACCGGAGCGCAGTGGTCCAGTCCATGTCGCGGTCGGAATGATGGACGGCATGGAGGCGCCAGAGCAGTGGCACGCGGTGTGTGGCGATGTGCCAGAGATAGGTGGCGAAATCGAGCAGCACGACCCCTGCGAGATCGTGGAGCAGTCCGCGGCTCCGGTTGCGCGCCGCGATGCGGGCGGTGAGTGGCCGCTCGGCCAAGGTGACGACGGCGAGGCTCATGGCGCCGAGCGCGAGGTTGACCGGCAGGCGACCCTGCGGAGGCTCGCGCATGGCGCGCCGGGGCCAGCTCTGCTCGGCCAGCCAGAGCAGGCCGACACTGAGCACCAGACCGGCCAGCATGTTCCGCTCTTGCCTCATGGGGTGCACAGTCTAGTCTGTCTGCGTCCAATGCAAGCCATGAAGGATGTGCGATGAGCGAGACGACACCTGCCACCTTGCCTGATGATTTCGTGCTGACGCGGCGCGGCGCGGCGGCGGCGATCGCGGCTGGCTATGCCGTGCTGGCGACGGCGGTGGATGCAGAGCCGATCATCACGCCGGACACCGGGCTGACCACCGGCATGGTGACAATGGGCGGCGGCCTGCCGGGCTATGTGGCACGGCCCGAGGGCGATGGCAGCCATCCGGCGGTGATCGTCGTCTCGGAGATTTTCGGGGTGCATGAGTGGATCAAGGACGTCTGCCGGCGGCTGGCGCAGGCGGGCTATGTGGCGGTGGCGCCCAATTTCTTCTACCGCGCCGACCCGGAGAACGCGCTGCCGACGCTCACCGAAATGACCGAGGTGCGCAAGATCGTGGCCACCGCAGAGCTCGATCAGCAGATGGCGGACGTGAAGACGACAGTCGACTGGTTGGCCGCGCAGCCTTTCGCCGCCAGCGGGCGCACCGGCATCACCGGCTTCTGCTGGGGCGGGGCTGTGGTGTGGATGGCGGCAGCCATGGTGCCGGGCCTGAAGGCGGGCGTGGCCTGGTATGGGCGGCTGACCGGCAGCGATGACCGGCCCTATCCGCTGACCTCGGTCGAGACGCTGAAGGCACCGGTTGTCGGCCTTTACGGCGGGCTGGACCGGGGCATTCCGACGAGCGATGTCGAGAAGATGGGCGCGGCGCTGGCGAGTGCGGCGAACCCGGTGGCCAAGGCCAGCGCGGTGAACCTCTACGGCGAAGCCAATCACGGCTTTCTGGCCGATTATCGGCCGAGCTACAACGAGGCGGCCGCCAAGGATGCCTGGGACCGTATGATGGCGCATTTCAAGGCCAATATCTGATGGCGGATGTCGGCCTTCTGGATGCTGCCCATGCCTTGACCGACGAGCTGGTGGCGCTGCGCCGCGCGGTCCATGCCGAGCCGGAGCTTGGCCTGCACAATCCGAAGACCGCAGCCAAGATCAGGGCGGCGCTGGCCGACCTGCCGCTCGAATGGACAAGCGGGCCGAGCACCAGCGGGCTGGTGGCGCATCTGCGCGGGCCGCAGAATGGTCGCACGGTTCTGCTGCGCGGCGACACCGATGCGCTGCCGATGCCCGAGGATACCGGGCTCGACTTCGCCTCACGGCATGAAGGCGTGATGCACGCCTGCGGCCATGACAGCCATGTGGCGATGCTGGCCGGTGCGGCCCGGCTGCTGTGCGCGCGGCGCGAGCGGCTGGCAGGGTCGGTAATGTTCATGTTCCAGCCGGGCGAGGAGGGGCATCACGGCGCGCGCTTCATGCTCGATGACGGGCTGATCGACCCCTTGCCCGATGCCGCTTTTGCGCTGCATATCATGCCCAATGGCCGCCACGGCGTGTTTGCCGGGCGCGCCGGGCCGCTGCTGGCCTCGGCCGACAAGATCTTCATCACCGTGACCGGGCGCGGCGGCCATGCCTCGATGCCGCAGGATGCGCTCGACCCGATGCCGGTCGCCTGCGAGATCGTGGGGGCAATCCAGAGTTTCGTGACGCGGCAGGTGCCGGTGTTTGACCCCGCGGTCGTCACCATTGCACGGCTTCAGGCGGGCACCACCGACAATGTCATCCCCGAAACAGTCGAGATGCTGGGCACCATCCGCACCCTGTCGAGGCATCGGCGCAGCGCCGTGCAGGAAGGGCTGCGACGGCTGATCACCGGCATTGCCGCGGCGCACGGCGCGCGCGCCGAGGTTCGCTATGAGGAAGGCTTTCCCGTGACGGTGTGTGACGCGCGCGCGGCCGCACTCGGGCGCGAGGTGGTGAGCGAGATGTTTGGCGCAGACGATTGGGAGACGCTGTCGCACCCGATCATGGGGGCGGAAGACTTTGCCTATGTGCTGGACAAGGTGCCGGGCGCAATGTTCTTTCTGGGCGCAGCGGCGGAAGGCTCGGACTGGCGGCAATGCTGCGGGCTGCACAGTAACCGGATGACGCTCGACGAATCAGTGATGACGCGCGGTGCCGCGCTGCATGCTGGTCTCGCCGAGCGTTTTCTGGCGCGGGGATTCGAGGGCGCTTCGGCCTGAATTTCTTGTCAATGCGGGCGCAATCGGGTTGAGTGACTCGGCGGTGTGATGCCGGCGGGGGCCGAAACCGATGACTTCGACGCTGTTCAGGAAACAGGCGCTTGACCGACTGGCCAGTCCGGAGCGCCTCGATGCGCCGATGACGCTGGTGCCGCGGCCCTGGTGGATGCTGCTGGCGGCCTTTGCAGCAATGATCGTGGCAGCAGCGCTATGGGCCGGGCTGACCTTCGCGCCGGTGAAAGTGGGTGCGCAGGGCATATTGATCAACCGCACGGGGCTTGCCGAAATCGTGGCCGAAGATGCCGGGCGGATTGAGGCGCTGCTGGTGGCGCCGGGCGACGTGGTGCGCGCCGGCCAGCCGATTGCCACCATCGCGCGCACCCAGCTGACCCGCGAACTTGCGGACGCGACCAGCGAGTTGAAGGCCGCGCAGGCGAGGCGGGCACGGCTGGAGCGCTTTTATGCCGATCAGGCGGCAAGCGAACGGCAGGCTGACGCAGCGCGCGTGGCGACGATTGCCGAGAGCCGGGCGGCGCTGGAGGAACGCGCCCGCTTTCTGGAGGAAAAAGCAGCGCAGATGACGACGCTGGTGCAGCGCGGCTTCATCACCCGCCAGCAGCAGGGCGATCTGGAGCTGGAGCTGGCCGAGGTGCGCGAGCGGATCTCGGGGCTGGACGAAGCGGCGTTGCGGGTGACGATCGAAGCCAATGCGCGGGCCGAGAAGAGCGGGCTGGCGCTGCTGGATGAGCAGCGGACCATCGATGCAAAGGCGCGCGAGATCGCGCGGCTGGCGGCGAGACTGGGCGAGACCGAGGTGATCAGGGCCAGCAGCGCCGGGCAGGTGACCGAAGTGAAGCTGGGCGCGGGCGACATCATTGCGGCCGGCACGGCGCTGGCCACGATTGCACCGGAGACGGGCGGCGCGGATGCAGGACTGGTGGCGCTGATCTATGTGCCGGCAGCCGAGGGCAAGCGGATCGCACCCGGCATGGCAGCGGAAGTGGTGCCGACGACGGTGGAGCGCGCTGTCTATGGCCATGTTCCCGGCCGGGTGCTGGCGGTGGCGCCGCTGCCGGCCACCGCCGAGGGGATGCGGCGGGTGTTGCGCAACGACCAGCTTGTGCAGGAACTGACCGCCAAGGGGGCGCCGATCGAGGTGCGCATCGCGCTGGAACGACGCCCCGGCAGCGCCAGCGGCTTTGCCTGGTCGGCGTCAGAGGGGCCGGATGCGCCGGTGAGCGCGGGCTCGATTGTCGAGGGCAAGGTGATTGTTGACGAGCGGCGGGTGGCGGCGCTGCTTCTGCCGGGTGCGGCGCGCTAGCATGAGGGGGCGAACGCCGGTCATTTTGCAGCTGACGGCGGCGGAATGTGGGGCGGCATCGCTGGCGATGGTGCTGGCGCATCACGGGCGGCAGATGAGCCTTGACGTGCTGCGCGGGCTTTGCGGGGTCTCGCGTGATGGGGCCAAGGCCTCGAGCCTGCTGCGCGCAGCCCGGGCTCTGGGGCTGGAGGCGAAGGGGCTGAAGGCCGAGCCGCATCATCTGGCCGAACTGCCCATGCCGATGATCGCCTATGTGAACTTCAATCATTTTCTGGTGGTGGACGGCATCGACGACAAGGGCGTGCGGATCATCGACCCGGCGGGCGGGCGGCGGCGCGAGACGATGGCGGAATTTTCAGAAAGCTTCACCGGCGTGGTGCTGACCTTTGTGCCGGGGGCGGATTTCGTACGGGCGGACGAGCGGCCGGGGCTTGCCGAGGCACTGAAGAGCCGCTTTGACGGCGTGCGCGGCGCGCTGCTGTTTGCGGCGCTGACTGCGCTTGCGCTGGTGGTGCCGGGGATATTGCTGCCGGTGTTCAGCCGGATCTTCGTCGATTATCTGCTCATTCGCGGGCTGAGCGACTGGTTGCCGGCGCTCTTGATCGGGCTGGGGCTGACGGCGCTGGCCCGCTTTGCATTGATACAGTTGCAGAGCCGGGCGCTGCTGGCGGCCGAGATGCGGATGAGCCTGGAGACGGGTGCGGCGCTGATGGCCAAGCTGCTGCGGCTGCCGGTGGGGTTTTTCGACCAGCGATTTGCTGGCGAAATCGCTGACCGGGTGCGGCTGAATGAAGAGCTTTCGGCGCTTCTGACCGGCAAGCTGGCGCAGGCGGCGGTGAATTTGATCGCGGCCGCCTTCTTTTTGCTGGTGATGCTGCTCTACCAGCCGCTGCTGACGCTGGCGGTGCTGGTGCTGGCGCTGGCCAATGCCGGGGTTTTGCTGCTGTCGGGGCGGCTGCTGGGGGACCGCTACCGCAAGATCTCGATCGATACCGGCACGCTGATGGGGGCGCGGATCGCCGGTTTGCGTGACATGGAGACGTTCAAGGCTTCGGGCGCGGAGGACATGGTGTTTGCGCGCTGGACCGGGCTGGCGGTGGCAGCGGCCAATGGGCGGCAGGCGGCGGCGCGGATTTCGGCGCTGATCCAGCCGGTGCCGGGGCTGATTTCGGCGCTGATCACGGCCGTGATCCTGATCGGCGGGGGCTGGCTGGTGATGGACGGCGCGCTGACGCTGGGCGAGCTTGTGGGCTATCAGACGCTGGCGGCGAGCTTTGTGGCGCCGGTGGTGGCGCTGGCGGGCTTTGGCGCGGAACTGCAGCAGGTGCGCTCGCTGACCAGCCGGCTGGAGGATGTGAATGAACAGCCCGATGATGCGCGCTTCGCACAAGCCGCTGCACATGACGGGCGAGTGCCGGGCGGGCGGCTGAGTGCGGATGGGCTGCGCTTTGGCTATGCGCCGCTCGATCCGCCGCTGATCGATGACTTTTCCATCGATATCCGGCCGGGGATGCGGGTGGCGCTGGTGGGGGCTTCGGGATCGGGCAAGAGCACATTGGGCAAGCTGCTGGCCGGGCTGGAGCAGCCGGGCGCGGGGCAGGTGTGTCTGGATGGGCGACCGCTGCTGGCGTGGCCGCGTGAGATCCTGGCCAGCCGTCTGGCCTATGTGCGGCAGGAGGTGACGCTGTTTGAGGGCACGGTGCGCGAGAATCTGACGCTTTGGGATGCCCGCATGCCCGAGCCGGAGGTGATGCGCGCTGCGCGCGATGCGGCGGTGCATGAGGTGATCGCCGGGCGGCCGGGTGGCTATGATGCGGTGATTGCCGAGGGCGGGCGGAACTTTTCAGGCGGTGAGCGGCAGCGGTTCGAGATTGCCCGCGCGCTGGCGAGCGACCCGGCGGTGATCGTGCTTGACGAGGCGACGAGCGCGCTTGACCCGCTGAGCGAGGAGCAGGTGATGACCGCGATCCGGCAGCGGGGGGTGACCTGTGTGATCGTGGCGCACCGGCTTTCGACGATTCGGGACTGTGACCTGATCATGGTGATGGACCGTGGGCGGGTGGTGGAGTCGGGCGACCATGCGACGCTGATGGCGCGCGGCGGCGCCTATGCCGGGCTGCTGGAGGCATGAGCGCGCAGCTGACCATTGGCGCGGGCGCGGCGCGGGACCTGCCGGCGGGCGGCTGGCGGGTGGTGAGCGGCGCGGGCGAGCTTTATCTGCTGAGTGCGGCGCGGCGGCGGCTGGTGGCGCCGCTTGAGGCCGGGGCGGGCATTGCGCCAGTGGCGGCGCCGCTTGGGCTGCTGGTGGTGGCAACCGACGAGATGGTTTTGGCCCCCGAAGACGGGCTGGCGCGCGACTGGGCGGCGCTGGCGGCGGCGCATGAGGCTGAGGACGAGGCCCGCGGTGCGGCGCTGCTGGCGCGGCTGGAGGGGCAGGAGGAGGAAGGTGCGGACGGGCTGGCGGCGGCGCTGGCAGCGCTGGGCGGGGCTGGAAAGGCCGTGGGCGGAGATGTTCTTGCGGCGGCCAAGGCGGCGGGGCTGCGCGCCGCACGGGTGAGCCTGGGGCCGGGATGGTGGCGCGATGACCATGGGCCGCTGGTGGTGAAGGGGCCAACGGGCTTTTCGGCCGCGCTGTGGCAGGGCGGCGGCTATGTGGACGGGGCGGGCGCGACGCCGGACTGGGCCGCCTTTGAGCGGGCGGCGTGGCGGGTTTATGGGCGGCTTGGCGGGGATGTGTCGCGCTTTTCGGTGATGGCCAAGGCGCTTTGGCCGGTGATGCGGACGGAACTGCCGCTGGTGGTGGGGGCCGCGCTTGGGGCAGCGGTGCTGGGGCTGCTGGTGCCGCTGGCGACGGGCTGGCTGTTCGATGAGATTGTGCCGGCCGGCTATGGCGGGCTGCTGGTGGGCGTGGGGCTGGCGCTGGTGGTGGCGGCGCTGGTCAATGGGGCGTTTGCGGTGGTGCGCGGACTGGCGGTGGCGCGGCTTTCGGGGCGGGCCGAAGTGGCGGCGGCGGGCGTGGTGAGCGACCATGTGCTGCGGCTGCCGGCGCGGTTTTTCCGAACCATGTCGGCGGGCGACTTCAACCAGCGGTTGCTGGCGCTCGATCAGATCAGGGGGCTGGTGTTGCAGGTGCTGCTCAACAGCGGGATGACGGCGGTGTTCTCGGTGTTTTATCTGGCGCTGCTGTTTGTCTATGCGCCGGCGCTGGCATGGGTGGCGCTGGCGGTTTCGGTGGTGGCGGTCGGGGCGCTGCTGGTGGCGCGGGTGGCGCAAGCGGGGCCGCTGCGCGAGGCGGCGGTGACGAGCGGGCGGCTGGCGGGGCTGACCTATGAGATTCTGGACGGGGTGGCGAAGCTGAGGGTGGCGGCGGCCGAGGGGCGGGCGCTGGCGCGCTGGCGGGCGGCCTATGTGGCGGAGCGGGATGCGCAGGCGCGCGGCGAGCGGGTGGCGATCAATTATCAGGCCTTTGCCGATGGCTGGCAGGTGCTGGGGCTGCTGGCGATCTTTGCGGCGGCGGCGATTCTGGTGGGGGAGGACCTGTCGGCGGGGCAGTTCATTGCGTTTCTGGCGGCATTTGGCGTGTTTCAGGGCAATCTGGCGGGGCTGGCGAGCGCGCTCATTGGCATTTTTGCCGCGCGTCCGCTGGCCGAGCGGGTGCGGCCGATCCTGGTGGCGGAGGTGGAATCGGACGCCGGGCGGGTGGATCCGGGGGTGCTTTCGGGTGACATTTCGGTGAGCGGGCTGACCTTCGGCTATGACGGGGCGATGGCGCCGCTGATCGACGGGCTGTCGTTTTCGGTGAAGCCGGGGGAGCATCTGGCGATCGTGGGGGGGTCTGGGTCGGGCAAATCGACGATTTTGCGGCTGCTTCTGGGCTTTGAGACGCCGCTGACGGGGTCGATTGCCTATGACGGGCAGGAGCTTTCGGGGCTCGATCCGGGGCGGGTGCGAGCACAGATCGGCGTGGTGATGCAGTCAAGCCAGCTGTTTGCGGGGTCGATTTTGGACAATATCCGGGGGGCCTCGGATGCGGGGCTTCAGGCGTGCATGGATGCGGCCGAGGCGGCGGGGCTGGGGGCAGACCTGGCGATGATGCCGATGGGGCTGCACACGATGCTGACCGAGGGCGCGGGCATGGTTTCGGGCGGGCAGCGGCAGCGGATATTGATTGCCCGGGCGCTGGCCGGGCGGCCGCGCATATTGTTCTTCGACGAGGCGACGAGCGCGCTCGACAATGCGACGCAGGCGGTGGTGGCCGAGACGCTGGACCGGCTGGCGGCGACGCGGATCACCATCGCGCACCGGCTTTCGACGGTGCGCCATGCGACGCGGATCGCGGTGCTTGAGCGCGGGCGGTTTGTGGAAGTGGGCAGTTTTTCGGAGTTGATGGCGAAGGACGGGGCCTTTGCCGCGCTTGCAAAGAGGCAATTGCTGGAGGCGTGAGATGCGCAAGGCGCTTTACATATTGGCCGACCTTGAGGACCGGGACATGCTGTGGCTGGCGCAGCATGGCCATGTGCGGGCGCTGGCGGACGGGGCGGTGTTGATTGCCGCCGGCCAGCCGATCGATGACCTGTTTTTCGTGACCGACGGGGAATTTGCGGTGATCAGCCCGGCGGGGCAGCCGCTGGCGACGCTGGGGCTGGGCGATGTGGCGGGCGAAATGTCGTTTGTGGAGAAGGCGCTGCCATCTGCGACGGTGCGGGCGCAGGGCGCAGCGCGGGTGCTGGCGGTGCCGCGCGCGGCGATTTTGGCGGCCTTTGCGCAAGATGCGGGCTTTGCCGCGCGCTTTTACCGGGCGCTGGCGGTGTTTCTCTCTGACCGGTTGCGCAGCCTGAGCGCGCCTGTGGGCGGCACGGCGGAGCTGGACGAAGGGCTGCTCGACACGCTGAGTGACGCCGGCGACCGCTTTGTGCGGCTGATCGCGCTGCTGGAAGGGCGGGAGCGCTGAGGCTCAGACGGTCGGGCTGCCCTCGGCGGTGGTGAGCACCTGGGTGGTGGGGCGGGTGGGGCCGTCGGCGAGGCGTGGTCCGCTCCTTGCGGCCAGCCGCTTTTCGGTCTCGCCGACAAAGCTGCCGGTCAGCCCGCCAGTGGCTTGATCAAGGGCTTCATCGCTCACCGCCTCGGGGGCGTCCTTCTTCTCGCTCATCTTCGCTCTCCCTTTGATGCTGGTGCTGGCGCTTGCCTGCGCTCAGACGGTCGGGCTGCCGTCGGCGGTGGTGAGCACCTGGGTGGTGGGGCGGGTGGGGCCGTCGGCGAGGCGTGGTCCGCTCCTTGCGGCCAGCCGCTTTTCGGTCTCGCCGACAAAGCTGCCGGTCAGCCCGCCAGTGGCTTGATCAAGGGCTTCATCGCTCACCGCCTCGGGGGTGTCCTTCTTCTCGCTCATCTTCGCTCTCCCTTTGATGCTGGTGCTGGCGCTTGCCTGCGCTCAGACGGTCGGGCTGCCGTCGGCAACAGTGACCACCTGGGTGGTGGGGCGGGTGGGGCCCTTGAGGTTGAAATTGCCGATATGGTCATGCGGGCGACGGTTGGGGCCGCCGGAGATGGCATCGAGCGCCTCGTCGCTGATCTGTTCGGGTGCGGCTTCGCTGGTCTTGGGGGTCTTGCTGTCGGTCATGTTATCCTCCTGTGCTGAATGGAAGGGCTGATCTGGCTGGCTATACGGAAGAGGACAGCACAGCGATGCATGGCCGGGCGGCTGACGTTTGTTGGGCTGGCTGTCGGCATGGGGCATTGGCTCGAAACCGCAGGCGAAGAGCCACAGTATATCATCGCCGGGCGAAAGAGCCAAATCCGGGGCGGCGGGATGGTGCGGGCGGTCGGGCTCGAACCGACACTCCTTGCGGAACGGGATTTTGAGTCCCGCGCGTCTACCAATTTCACCACGCCCGCGCGCAGAGCGGACTAGCGCGAAGCGGCAGGCGGGGCAAGGGGCGGCGCTGGGGGGGGCTGCTGGGGGGCGCTGGACAATAGACGCGGGTGCGCTCATGAGGCAGCGATGCGACCGCCACGAAAGACCAGCAGCGACACGAGCGCCCGTGAGGGCAGCAGGCGGCCCAGCCGGCCGGGCCGTGCGGGGGCAAGCGCGCCCGCAGCAGGCGGGATGAACCGGGCGGCGCGGCGGGCGGCGGCAGCGGCCGAGGCGGAGGCGGAGGCCGGGGGGGCAGCGAAGAGCGGGGAGAGGGCGCGACCAGCGCGGGCGGAACGACCAGCGCGGCCGGAGCGCGCGGCACGACCGGCGCGGGCCGAACGCCCGGCGCGCGCGGAACGACCGGCGCGGCCGGCGCGGGGCGAGAGGCCCGCCGCTGAAGACCGGGCTGGGAGCCGGGCTGAGAACCGGGCAGTACGCGCCGAGCGGCCGGCCAGCGAGGCGCGGCGGGGGCCGCGCAATGACCCGGCGACGCGGCCTGTGCGGGTGGCGCGCGGGGCGCGGGGCGCGGGCGGGACGCGGCCTGAGGCGCGGGCGGCAGCGGTGGAGCCGCAACGGATTGCGCGGCTGCTGGCGCGCGCGGGCGTGGGCTCAAGGCGCGATATCGAGCGGATGATCGCCGAGGGGCGGGTGGCGCTGAAAGGGGAGGTGTTGACGACGCCGGCGGTGATCGTCAGCTCGCTTGAGGGCATCACGGTGAATGGCATGGCGGTGGCGGCGATCGAGCCGGTGCGGCTGTTTCGCTTTCACAAGCCGGCGGGCGTGCTGACGACAGCGCGGGACCCGGGCGGGCGGCCGACGATCTTTGACGTGTTGCCGCCCGAGCTGCCGCGCACGGTGCCGGTGGGGCGGCTCGACATGAATACCGAGGGGCTGCTGCTCATGACCACCGACGGGGCGCTGAAGCGGGCGCTGGAGCTGCCGAGCTCGGGGGTGCCGCGCAGCTACCGGGTGCGGGCTTACGGCGAGATCGGCCAGCGGGTGCTGGAAAATCTGATTGACGGGATCACCGTGGACGGCGTGCATTATGGGCCGATCGATGCCGGGATCGAGCGGCGGACGGGGCGGAACCTGTGGATTTCGATGACGCTGACCGAGGGCAAGAACCGCGAGATCAGGCGGGTGCTGGAGCATCTGGGCTTGCAGGTCTCACGGCTGATCCGGGTGAGCTATGGGCCGATTGCGCTGGGCGACCTGCCACCGCGCGGCGTGGACGAGGTGCCGCCGCAGCTGGTGGCGGAGCTGATGAACATGCTGAAGCGGGGCGAGCGGACGGAGCGGGCGCGCTGATGCGGATCATCGCCGGGCGGTGGCGGGGGCGGAAGCTGGCGGCACCGCCGGGCGAGGCGACACGGCCGACCGCAGACCGGGTGCGCGAGGCGCTGTTTTCGATGCTGACATCGCGGCTGGGGAGCTTCGAGGGGCTGCGGGTGCTCGACGGCTTTGCCGGATCGGGCGCGCTGGGGCTGGAGGCGCTGTCCAGAGGCGCGGCGCGGGCGGTGTTTGTGGAGAGCGACGCGGCCGCCGTGAAGGTGCTCAGGGCGAATGTGGCGGCGCTGGGGGCTGAGGCGGATGTGATGGCGGTGGATTTGACCGCGATCGGGGCGGGGACGCCGGTGGACCTGGTGGTGCTCGATCCGCCCTATGGCAAGGGGCTGGCGGCGGCGGCGCTGGCGCGGCTGGTGGCACAGGGCTGGATAGGGCCTGCAGACGCTGGTGAGCGTGGAGACGGCGCGGGGCGACGCGCTGGAAGCGCCGGGCTTTGCGGTCTTGGCTGACCGCAGCCATGGCAAAGCCCGGCTGCGGTTGTTGCAGCCGGGCTGAGCCTGTTTTCTTACTTGCCGGTTTGGGCGAACTGACGCTCGAACAGCGGCGAGATCAGCGACAGCGAGAAGAGATGGGCATAGACGAGGCCGAGCAGGCCCGACTGGACCAGCTTGCGCGCCTGATCGCCGCGCAGGGCCTGCAGCTTTTCTTCGGAGACCATGCGGAAGCCGCGGTAGACGGCGGGCTGATCAAGGCCTTCGCGATTGATGGTGACTTCACCGTCCATCATCAGGTCGAGCTTGGTCAGCTCGTCCATGAAGGCGCGGGTGCGCATCACGGCCTGCTCGAACTGCTCGCAGAAGCCGAGAATGTTCTTGGTGAGCTCGGTCGTTTCGGTGCCGTTGAAGAACTTCTGCTCGGCATCCGTGGTGACGAGGCCCGAGCCTTCGTCGAAGCACAGGCTCAGCTCTTCGCTGTTCGGCTGGAGCCGGGCCAGCATGAAGGGATGGCGGCGGACGAAGGCGGGGATGTACTGACCCTTTTCCCACATATTGTCTTCACCGACATAGAGGTTCTTGCCTTCCTGCAGGCCGACAAGGGCGAGCGGGGCGGGATTTTCGCCAAGGCCGAAGACGATCGGATAATGACGCTGGACGACCGGGAATTCATCGACGGTGACCGGGATGGCATGGGTGTTCTTGGTGAAGCCAAGGTCTTCGCGGGTCTTGAGGCCGAAATCGGCATGGGCCTGTGAGGACAGCGGCACGAGGCTCGAATAGAAAAGCGGGAGAGTGTTTTGCCCATTGGGCGGCGTGCTGGCCATGAATCATCTTCCTGAACCGAGTGGATAGAGCTGGACCGCATGGCCCCCCGAACACATCCGCCCGAAGAGACGGAGATTCCCTGCTTCCCTAGAAAACAAGCGAGCGGGGTGCAAGCCGTATGGCACGGTGCTATGGCTTTGGCGGGAGAGCTTTTTGGGGGGCGTGTGTGAAGATCTTGATGATGGCGGCGGCGATTCTGGCGGGGATGCCGGCGCTGCCTGACCTGCGCACGGGCGCGCAGGTGGAAGATGCGGTGCTGAGCGGGCGGCTGGACAGCGTGGTACCGAAGCTGATGGCGCGCCACGATGTGGGCATGTGGATCGTGGCGGGGCGCGAGTATAATGAAGACCCGGTCCTGCAGACGATGCTGCCGGCGACCTGGCCTTCGGCGCGGCGCACGATGATCTTGATTTTTGAGCGGAAAGCTGACGGCTCGGTGACGCGCACGGCGGTCTCGCGCTATCCGGTGGGGGATTTTGCGCGTGGCTGGAACCCGGATGAGCAGCCCGACCAATGGGCGCGGGTGGGCGAGCTGGTGCGGGCGGCTGACCCGGCATCGATCGCGGTCAATATCTCGGCGGATTTCGGCCTCGCCGACGGGCTGAGCGTGGCGCTGCACCGGCAGCTGATCGCTGCACTCGGCCCTGATCTGGCGTCGCGGCTGGTGAGCCATGACGGGCTGGCGCTGGGCTGGCTGGAGACGCGAATTCCGGCCGAAATGGTGCTTTATCGGCAGATCATGCGCGCCGCGCACACCATCATCCCGGCGGGCCTTTCAGACGCGGTGATCACGCCCGGCGTGACCAGCACACAGGATGTGGTCTGGTGGTACCGCGAGCAGATTGCGGCGGCGGGGATGGACGCCTGGTGCCAGCCAAGCGTTTCGATCCAGCGCAAGACGCAGCCGACCTTCGCCATCGGCACCATGGTCGTTCCGCAGCCGCAGATCATTGCGCCGGGCGACCTGCTGCATGTCGATTTCTGTGCCGGCGCGCTGGGGCTGAAGACCGACACGCAGCAGATGGCCTATGTGCTGAAGCCGGGCGAGACCGAGGCGCCGGCGGGGCTGCGCGAGGGGCTGCGCGCGGCGAACAAGGTGCAGGATGCGCTCACCAGCAGCTTTGCCACCGGGCTGAGCGGCAATGATATCCTCGCGCGGGCGCGCGCCAAGGCGGAAGCGCAGGGGCTGGTGCCGATCATCTATACCCACCCGATCGGCTATCATGGCCATGCGGCGGGCACATGGATCGGCGCCTGGGACAATCAGGCCGGGGTGCCGGGGCTGGGCGAATATCAGCTGAACGCCGACACGGCCTGGTCGATTGAGCTGGCGGCGGTGCACAAGGTGCCTGAGTGGGACGGGCAGAGCGTGCGCTTCATGCTGGAGGTGGACGCGTTTTTCGACGGCGAGACGGTGAATTACATCGACGGCCGGCAGACCGAGCTGCTGCTCATTCCGCGGGACGCGCGCTGAGCCACTCAGGGCTGCGGCAGCTCGCTGGGGTCGAACTCCGGCTCGGCAGCGGGCGCTGGCTCTGGTTCAGGAGGCGGGGGCGGCGCGACGCGGCGCGCGGTCTTGATGGCGATGGGCTTGGCCAACATCTGGCCCTTCATGGCGCCCTTGCCCTTTTCGGGGTCGGTCTGGGCCGTCTGGATGGCGGTGACCACCTCCATGCCGGCGACGACCTGGCCGAAGGGCGCGAACCCGAGGATGTCGCCCTCCCCTTCCGTCTTGGCATCGAGCGAGGAGAGGTTGCCGAGGATGATGAAGAAATCGGCCGTGGCCGTGCCCGGTGCGGCGCGGGCCATGGAGATGGCGCCGCTGATGTTGGACAGCCCGGTCTGGGTGGTGGGCTCATGCTTGACCGGGGGCAGCAGGCGCTTCGGGTCGCCCTGAACGCCGCCCTGGATGAGACCGAAGCTGCCCGGCTCGCCAACCAGCATGGCGCGGTAGAAGCTGGTGCCATCGAGCCGCTTCTCGTCGACATAGCGGAGGAAATTGGCGACCGTCGCCGGGGCTTTATCGGCCTCCAGCTTGAGCGTGATGGTGCCGAGCGCGGTTTCGAGCGCGACATGTGGAAGGGCGGGCGATTGGGCCAGCGCGGGCGCGGCGACAAGAGCGGCGATGGCAGCGGAGAGGAGAATGCGCATGCCGCAACTTTCAGCGGCCCGGGCGCGTAAATCAAGCCGCAAGATGAGGGTGGACGGGCGCGGCAGGGCGGGCCATGGTCAATCGCGGATTTGGGGACGGCTTTGATGAACGATCTGCTGCGGCCAGTGCGGCGGTTTCTTGACAATGTCGGGCTGGGGCGGCTGCTGGTAACGCTGTTCGTGCTGCTGGCGGCGGTGGGGATTGCGCGGTTCAGCTGGCAGCTTCCGGTGCTGGTGGAGACCGAGCGCGGGCTTTACGATGTGCGCCACTTCCTGACCGCGCCAGTGGTGGCGCAGGACCCGCGCATCGCCATTGTGGTGTTTACCGAGGAAACGCTGGCGGCGACCGGCAAGCGCTCGCCGCTCGACCGCAAGCTGCTGGCCGATGCGCTGAGGAGCATCGACACCATGGGGGCGCGGTCGATCGGTATCGACATTCTGATCGACCAGGCCCAGCCGGAGGACGACTATCTGGTCGAGACCTTCAAGGCGATGAAGACGCCGACGCGGCTGGCGACGGTGGCCGAGGATGAGGAGGTGCCGACGCTGCCGCCCTGGCAGGATGAGTTTTTGCGGGCGTTTCAGGCGCGGATCGCCACCGACAAGGTGGGCGGCGGCGATGTGCGGGTGGATGTGGACGCCGACAATTACATCCGCCGCTTTCCTGCCCAGTTGCCGGGTGCCAAGCCGCTGCTGATGGACCTGATGGCCGCAGATGCCGGCTGGGGGGGAACACCGATGCGCGATTACAAGGGCGGGATCGCCTTCCGGCGGGCGCAGAATGACGAAGAGCCGGTGTTTACCATGTTGCCGATCGACCTGTTTGCCAATCCGGCGCTTGCCGAGGCCATGGCGCCGCTGATCGAGGGGCGGCTGGTCTTGATCGGGGCTGATCTTTCGATGGTGGACCGGTTCGAGACCCCGCTGACCCGTGTTTCAGGGCAGGACACGCCGGGGGTGGCGATCCATGGTCATTTGCTGGCGCAGCGGCTCGACAGCCGGCAATTGCTGCTGCCGCCGGGCTGGAGCTTCTGGGCGGCAGCACTTCTGGTGGTGATGGCAGGCGCCTTCACCTCGATCTCCCCCCTGCCGACGGCCATCACGGCGGCGATTGGCGGGATCGAAGTGGTCGGGCTGCTGGGGCTGCCGCCGCTGCTGCAATGGTCGCGCGTGGACACCATCGGCCTGCCGGCGGGCGGCTGGGTGATCGGCTTCATCATCGCCTATGCGGCAACCGCAGCCTCGGCGCGCTCGATCGGCGTCGAGCAGCGTGAGTTCGCGCAATCGGCGCTGGGCAAATATCTGCCGCCCGATATCGCCCAGATGATTCTGCGTGAGCCCGAGAAGCTTGCCCTGCACGGCGAGAAGCGGCAGATTTTTGCGCTGTTTACCGATATCGAGGGGTTCACCAAGCTTTCCGACAGCTTGCAGGCGGAAGAACTGAGCGTCCTGCTCAACGCCTATCTTGATGATATCAGCCGGATCATTCTGGCGCATGGTGGCACCATCGACAAGTTTGTGGGCGACGCTGTGATCGCGTTTTGGGGGGCGCCGGTGGCGCGGCCGGATGACGGCGAGCGGGCGCTGGCGGCGGCGCGCGCCATTCAGGCCTATTCGGCCGAGCAGATGCGCAAGAACGAAAATGCGGCCGGGCCACGCATCGGGCGCACCCGGATCGGCGTACATAGAGGCAAGGCCGTTGTCGGCAATTTCGGCGGCACCGACCGAATTCAATATACGGCACTGGGAGACGCGATGAACACGGCCGCCCGCCTCGAAGCTGCGAACAAGGCGACCGGCAGCTATACGATGATCAGCCGGGAAGCGCTGACCACGGTGCGCAAGCCGGTCTGCCGGAGCCTTGGGCGGATCATGCTGCGCGGGCGCGGCGAGCCGATTGAAGTCTATGAACCGGTGGAGGACGAAACGGCGGCGACAGAGCATAATGCGCTTTGGAAACGCTTCGAGGCGGGTGATGCGGCGGCCCTTCAGGCCTTCCGCATCTTGGCCGCAGCCCACCCGGATGATAAAATTCTGGCCAAGATGGTCAGTCGCTTGGAAACGCTTGAACCTGGAGGATATTATGTTGTCTCTTGAAAAGATCATCATGACCGGCGCCGTGGCAGCGCTGATGGCCGGCAGCGCACAGGCGGCGCTGGTGGTGCGCTCGGTGGGCAACGGCGCGGCGGCCTTTCCGGTCGGCCAGCAGGTGATGCCCGGCACGCCGATCAAGCTTGGCGCGGGCGACATGCTGACCCTGCTCGATGGGCAGACGACCCGCACCTTCCGCGGGCCGGGCACCTATGATCTGGGCCAGGCCGCACAAGCGACGACCACGCTGGCCGCGGCCACCAGCGCCTTCGACGCGCGCACCGCCGCCCGCAAGCCGCGCCTCGGGACCGTGCGCGGCATCCCCAAGGTTGACGGGCCGAGCCTTTGGGATGTGGATCTGAGCGCGTCGGGCGAGGTGCAGTGCATCGTCGATCCGGCCAATGTGACCGTGCGGCGCGACGACACCAGCACCGCTGCCCCACTGACCATCGCTGCCGACAGCGGCAAGACGACGACGCTCAGCTTCGAGGCTGGCAAGGCCGCGCTCGACTGGCCCGACGCCATGCCGGCCGCCGGCAAATACACGCTGAAGAGCGGCAGCATGGCCCGCTCGCTGACGTTTGCCACTGTCCCCTCCCCCACCGGCGACGCGGCGACCGACGCCGCCGCACTCATCAAGGCGGGCTGCATGCAGCAGCTGGAACGCTTTGTGGCCACGCTGGAGGGCGGCGCCAGCCCGGCGGGCGGGAAGTAAGGGGTTCTGCTGGCGCTATTGCCTCCGGCGGCTGGGGCCTCAGGCCCCAGACCCCATTCGTATTGTGGGGATGCACATGCAGAGTTTGTCCCGCGCCGCAGGCATTTGATTGTGCGTTCCGCGCGGGCTTTTCGCTCTTCAGGTCCAGCGTAAAACAACAAATGGGGTCTGGGGCCTGAGGCCCCAGCCGCCGGAGGCCCCTACTGAAGCGGGCGTTCGCCGTCGCCGACGATGGCGAAGGCGGACCAGTAATAGGGGTGGGACGTTGCGGCATCGTCCATCAGCGTGACGGCGGCCTGGCGCATGGATTCGCCGATGCGCGTGGCCTTGCCGTCAAACAGGCCGGATATAAGCCGCTCTGTGGCGCCGAAATCATCGGGGACGGGCCAGTGGCTGGCGATGACGGTACGCGAGCCAGCGCCGACAAAGGCGCGGACCAGGCCGTCGAGGGCGAAATTGCCGCCAGTGGCGATGCCGGCCTCGCGGGTGGCCGAGACAGTGGCCATGCCGGCAGTGTCACAGGCCGAGAGGATCACCGTTTCGGCGTCGAGCCGAAGGTCGAAGATTTCCTTGAAGGTGAGCAGGCCGTCGGAACCATCGGTGCCGAAGCTGGTGAGCAGGGCTGGCTGGGCACTGCACTGCGGCGAGGGCGCGGTGACAAGGCCGTGCGTGGCGAAATGGAGGACGCGGAAGTTGCGCAGGTCGTCGCGCCCGTTGAGCGCGGTATCGGCAAAGGCCGCGTCGGTGAGGATCTCGCTGCTGCCGCTGCCAAGGGCTGCGGCCGCAGTACGCAACTCGGTGGCAGCGATCGGGTTGGTCCAGGCCGCGAGCGGCCATTCGCAGGCATCGCGCGGGATGGCGGACATGCGCGCCGGGGGTGCTGCGTTCTGGCCGAGGCCGAGATAGGCGCGCGTCGCGCTTGAGGGTGCGATGCGGCGCAGATCGACGAAGGAGCGGGCGCTGACCGCCGTGGTCACCATCCGGTCGCGGCCCAGCCAGGCGATGCCGCGCATGTCATAGGCATCAGCGGTGATGTCGGCGACGCGGGCGAGATATTCGGGCAGGCCGGCATCGGAGGTGATGAGCAGATTGGGCGGAAGCTGGAGCAGCGGGCCATCCGGCTCGAAGATGATGTGGCGCACATCGGCAAGGGCCTCATCGAGACCTGTGAACAGCGCCTGATAGAGAAGGCGCGCGGTGGGCGCGTCGAAGGGATAGGTGGCGGTCTGGCCGTCCTCGATGCGCACGATGCTGTCCCGCAGGCGCGCGACCATGGCTTCGAGATCACGTGTGCTGGCGGGCACGGCGACGACACGAGCCATGTCGGCGGTGATCATCATGCCATAGGCGCGGCCGCCGATGAGGCTGAGCTTGTAATAGGCCTCGGCCGGCTTGAGCGCCGCCTGAAGCTCGGACAGCGGGAGCGTGTCGGGCGACACGACACGGTAGCGCGGATAGGCGGCGAGACGGGCGAGGAGCTGGGTCTGCTGGGTGGCCAGCGTCTCGCGCTCGGCGGTGAGGGTTTGCAGGCGGTCGCTCTCGTCGGGCGTCAGCTCGGTGGCGCGAGTCAGACGGCCGATTTCGGTTTCGACGCGGACGACTTCCCGCGAGACGGTGCTCGATTCGCGGAACAGGGCGGCGGCTTCATCGGAGCCACCGGAGAGCTCGCGCGCAAGCACGGCCTGCGTTTGGGCGACGCCGGGTCGGACCAGCGTCTGCGCGGCGGCAAAGAAGGCGGCGGCGTCTTCGCTGCTGCCGCTCTGGGCGAGCAGGGCGAAATAGGGCCCGATGATCGGGCGGATGGCCTGATCACCGCCCGGCGTGGTGGGCGCAGCCTTGACGACGGCGGCAAAGGCGCTGCGGGCGGCGGCGGCGTCGCCCTGCCGGGCATAGAGCGCGGCGAGGCGCGCTTCGGCAGCGAGCAGCGAGGCTGAGCCGGGATATTCGAGCGCCAGCAGGCGCACCGCTTCGGAGAGCTGTGCGCGCGCGCCGGCAGCATCCCCCTCGGCTTCGGCGATGGCGCCGAGATCGGTATAGCTGGCGGCATTGAGCCAGCCGAGCGAGCGGACCCGGCCGCCGCGAATGCCGTCGATCGCGGCAATCGCGTTGTTGAGCGCCTGCTTGGCTTCGGCAAGGCGGCCCCCGGCGCGATAGGCGACGCCGCGAAGATATTCCGACTGGGCGTCAAGGATTTCGATGCGTTCTTCGGTCGAGAGGCGCTGTTCGCCGCCTGCCAGACGGGCGAGCTGGCCGGCATCGGTGTTGAGGCGCTGCGAGACCCCGCGGGCGATGACGCCCTGGGCGAGCTGCTCGGGGTCGAGGCCACCGGCGCTGACCGCCGAGACCGGCGTGGCGAGGATTTCGAGCGCGGCATCGACCTGAAAATTGTTGAGCGCATCGATGGCGCGGAAATTGCGCAGCCGGCGCTGCTGGATGGGATCGACGGCATCGGGCGCGCGGGCGGCGCGTTCGAACAGATCAAGGGCGGCGGCGCGCTTGCCAAGATTGGATTGCTGGAGGCCCTGATTGGCCAGATATTCGGCGGTGCGGGCGAAGCCGGTGTCGCCGGTGCGGCTGCGCTCGACCAGATTTTCGAAGAATGCAGCCGCTTCGGCGAAGCTGCCGGCATTGTTGCGCAGATAGCCTTCGGAAAGGGCGGCTTCGGGATCGAGAACGCCGGCCTGCACCCGGGCCAGCGCGGTCGGGTCGGTGGTGCCGGTGACGGTGACGGCGACTTCGCCGGGCACGGCGCGGTCGGCAACCAGCGACTGGAGGCCGAGGGAGAGCGCGGGCTCATAGCCGGCCAGACCTTCGGCGATATAGAGCGTGCCGCCGGACTGGGTGCTGAGGATGAGGCGGGGCACGCCGGGCACGGTGCCGACACAGCTGGTGCGGGTGACGGCGAGACCATCGAGGCTGGTGTTTTCTGTGGCGGTGCAGCCGCCGGCCTCAACGGCGAGGCGATCGAGCACGGCGCGCGCGCCGCTGCCAGCGGCCGAGCGCAGCGCATAAAGGCTGCCGATCTGGGTGGCGGCATCGCGGCAGACCAGAGCATAGCCGCGATCGAACATCGACGCGAGCAGCGGGCCGGTGCCTTGCGACTGGGCGGTGCAGAGCACGCCAGTGGTACCGACGCGGAAGCTGTCTTCGCGCTTCAGGCTTTCGCGCGATGCGGCCGCCGCGGGCGTCAGCGGCGAGGCCATGGCAAGGGCGATGAGGCCGCAGACCGCCGCGGTGCGGTTGAACCTGGCCTTCATCACTGCTGCTCCTGCGCTTGCGAATTGCCGGTACCCGTGCCGAGGAACTGGCTGTCGTTGCCCTGCCCTTCGGGGCCGGACTGGTTGCCGGTGCCGAGGAACTGGCCATCGTTGCCCGTTCCGCCCGGGCCGGACTGGTTGCCCGTGCCGAGGAACTGGCCGTCATTGCCCGTACCTCCTGGACCGGACTGGTTGCCGGTGCCGAGGAACTGGCCGTCATTGCCTGTGCCGCCCGGACCGGACTGGTTGCCGGTGCCGAGGAACTGGCCGCCGGCACCGAGCAGGCCGCGGCCGGCGCCGATGAACTGGCCCCCGTTGCCGCCGCCGGTCACCGGCTCTTCGACGAACTCGCGCTCCAGCATGGGATTGGGGTTGATCAGCTGCTGCTGGCGGATCTGCGGAGTCACATTGGTGCCTTCGCCGTCAGTGGTGCCGTCGAGGCGCTCATTTTCCTCCTCGGTCAGCTCCTGCACGACCGTGGGGATGGGATCGACGATATCAACCGGCACCTCCGGCTCCGGCGTGGGCGTCGGCGTGGGCGTCGGCGTGGGCGTCGGCGTGGGCGTCGGCGTCGGTGTGGGAGTCGGCGTCGGCGTCGGCGTCGGCGTCGGCGTCGGGGTCGGGGTCGGGGTCGGGGTCGGGGTCGGCGTCGGCGTCGGGGTCGGGGTCGGGGTCGGCGTTGCGCAATTGCCACCTGCCAGCAAGCAGCCATTGACCTGAGTGAGATCTGTGTAGCCGGCGCCAACTGCGGAGAGGTTGAAGGTGACAGTATCGAGCGTGAAGTCGCTGGTCACCGGCTCGAACCCCTCATCGCGGGTCTGGCCGTTGATGACGACATCGAGCGGCTCGGCGATGACGACCGGCCCCTGCCCGCCACCAGCACCGTCACGCGGGGTGATGACCAGGTTGCCGGCGTCAAAGCCGGCTTCGAGCAGGCTGGTGCCGGCGTTCTGGACGAGGAAGGCGCCCTCGGCGGTGACGTTCATGAAGAGGCCGACAAGCTGCTGTTCATTGGGCAGCACGGTGGCGGCATCGGCGTTGAGCGCGTCGTTGCGGCCGGTGAAATTGACGTCGAGCAGCAGGTCGGTGATCAGCGCAGTGGTGCCGACGAAGATGTTGCGGGCGTCAAGATTGAGGATACCGCCGGGCAAGAAGTCGGTGTCGGTGACCGAGAGCTGGCCGCCGCGATCGGCATAGACGAGGATCTGGTCGGCGAAGAGATTGAGCTCGTCTTCGATGCCGGCGTTGGTGATGGTCGTGGGGCCTTCGACGGTGATGTCGCCGGGCGCAATGATGGTGAAGGACGAACCGGTGAGATTGGGATTGCTGTCGTCGCTGCCGCGCAGGTTGAGATCGAAGACGCGCAGATCGGTCGTGCCCTCGCCCAGAAGCAGGGTCACGTTGATATCGGCGGCTTGCAGCCGGGCGATTTCGAAGCTTTCAAGGGCATAGCTGGTATCAACTTCGACACCCCCGATCGAGGCGCTCTGACCGGGCAGGATGTTGAGATTGATGGTCTGGGTGTCGAGCCCGCCAAAGCGTTCGGTGATGACGATGTTGCCGGAGGTGACGGTGATGTTGGGAGCGCTGACCATGTCGAAGAAGCGGGCATTGCCGCCCGCCTGCACGTTGATGTTGCCGGTCGCGTCGATCCCGCGGAAGAAGCTCTCATTGGCGCTGCTGCTGGTCAGCGACCCGGCGCTGGTCAGCGCGTTGATGAAGATGTTGCCGCTGTCGAGGGAGGCGTTGCTGTCGGCGAGCAGGGTCATGTTGCCGGGCGCACTGAGCGATTCGAGTTCGAGATTGGCACCGAGGCCACTGCCGGCGCTGGCGAAGATGTCTCCACCCCCGCTGACTGAACCGCCGACAATGCCGAAACCGGCGGTGAGGCTGATTTCACCGGCAGCTTCGATATCACCGATGCTTATCGCGCCGCCGGATTCGATGATCGTCGCATATTGGTTGATCACTGGCGCACCGCCGCCGCCGGAATCGCCGCCGTCGGGATCGCCGACGTCGGGACCGCCGACTTCTTCCGGCGTCTCGATGGGCGCGGGATCTATGATGCCCGCGTCTGAACTCGTGTAAGTGACCGCGCCGCCTGGCGCCGAGACGATGACGCTGTCGCCGGCGCTGAGAACGCCCGCCGTCACGTCGCCATTGGCGGAACCGATGCCGATGCTGCCTTCGGCGCGGACGCTGCCGATATCGACACCTTCGCTGCCGACGAGAGTGGCCTCGCCGTTGCTGACCACGCCTAGCGTCGTCAACTGTCCGTCAAGCGCGGCGACGGTGACAAATGTACCTGCGCTGACGATGCTGCCGATGGTCAGATTGGTGTCAGCAAAAATCAGGAGGTTGGCGCCAGTATCGATATCGCCAGCGACGATATCACCGCCCGCGCTGATATCGATCGTGCCGGGCGCGAGAAGGTCACCGGTTCCGACAGTGCCATCGGCGAAGAGCGTGATATCCCCGCCGCCGTCAATGGCGCCTGCTGCGAGATTGCCGGTATTGGCGATGAGGCTGACGAAAGCGCCACCCGAGCGGATGTCGCCGGTGGTGAGGTCGCCGGTGGCGGTGAGGCTGAGGGCGGCGTCCGTGTCGATGTCGCCGGCTTCGATATCATCGCCGGCGGTGAGCGAGATGAGGATGTCAGAGGCGAGCGCGCCGGTGTTGATGGCGCCACCCGACACGAGGATGATGCCCTGCGGTGCGCTGAGGTCGCCCATGGTCATCAGACCAACAGAGGTGGCGTTGAGCAGGGCGGCGGTGACGTTGCCGGTGGTGAGCGTGGTGGCGGCGGCGAGATCGACGTCGCCAGGTGCCGTGATGTTGCCGGTGGTCAGACTGCCGCCGCTGGCGTCGATGGCGAGCGTGTCGGCGGCGGAGGTGATGTTGGCGGTCTCGATATTGCCGCCGGCGAGGAGGCTGAGCGCGCCGCCCAGATCGATATCGGCAGTCAGGATGTTGCTGGCGGCATCGAGGGTGATGTCCGAACCGCCGAAGAGGCCGAAGGTCTGGATATCATTTGCAGAAACAATATTGATGCTGTCGGCCGAGATGTCACCGCTGAAGACATCTCCGCCATCGATGGTGATCGGGCCATCGAGGAACGCGCCGCCGAGGAAGACGCCGCCGGGCGCGGTGAGCGTGGCTTCGCTGCCGCCGCCGATGCCAGCGAGCGCGAGATTGCCGAACGACTCGACTCTGACCTGACCACCGACCAGCGTGGTGTCCATCACGATGTCATTGGCCGTGATGAAGACGCCCAGCGCCGGGGCTTCGAGCGTGCCGGGCTGGTCTTGTGCTGCGCCGCTCAGGCTGGGGATGATGATGTCGGCATCGATGGTGATGGCATTGTCGGTGGCGATGATCGCGCCGTCTTCGATGCCGAAGGTTGAGAGGCCGGCGAGCACGAAGCTGGCGCCGCTTGCGAACGTGACCGAGCCGCCGCTGGTGCCCGGCGTGCTGGCGATGCCGGATGCGATGCCGAGGCCATTATCGGCAAAGGGCTGATCGCCGCCGTTCGTCATGGTGATGAAATCGAGGATCTCGATCTCGCCGCCGCCGCTGTCGATCAGGGTCTGGCCAGTGATTGATGCGAGCGGCACCAGCGGGCCAGCGGTTGGGGCGCCGATGGCCGTCAGTTCCGCTTCGCCAAGGCTGAGCAGCGAGGGTTCGCCGCCGACACTGTGAGCGCCCATGGTGAGGCGCGCCACGCCGCCGATGCCCTGGCCGAAGCTGCCGACGCTGTCGAGGAAGGCGCCGCCGCTGCCATTGGCGACAAGCGAGGCCCGCCCGCTGATGGTGATAGTGCCGCCGGCGCCGCCGACGGTGGCGCTGCCGCCACGGCCCGCGCCGCCTTCGGACAGACCCGCGCCGCCTTCGCCGTTGGCATCGAGCAGAAGGCTGGCCGCAGTGACGCTGCCGCTAAGCGGGCTGGCGAGGCCGGCGTTGCCGAAGCGCACGCCGCCGCCAGTGGCGCTGCCGCCGATGGCGCCACCGCCACCAAAGGCTGCCCCCAGGAGCGTGGCATCGCCGACACTGACGGTGCCGGCGCTGGTCTGGCTGCCGAGGAAGATGGTGCCGCCGGTGGCATCGCCGCCGGTGTTGCCCGGTTGCGGAACGTCGACGCCGCCACCGTCGGCGACTGCGTTCGCGTTGATCGACTGGGTGGTGAGAGACGCGAGCGCCGTGGCGTCACCGGCGAGGCCGATCGTGATGATGCCGCCGATGGCATCGCCGCCGTTACCGCTGCCGCCGTTGAAATCGAAGGAGAATCCGCCAATGGCGCTCGCATCGAGGAAGATGCCGCCCAGCGGCTGGTTGATCTGGCCGTCGCCGCCGGCAAGGATGTCGATGCTGCCGCCGGTGGCGAGGCCGCCGTTGATGCCGGGGCCGGCAATGGCCCCCGCATCCACGAATATATCCGGGCTATCGAGATTGACCGTGCCGTCATTGGCGAGGATGCGGGCGGCGCCGCCGGTGGCGGGGGCACCGGTGAAGTCTTCCTCGCCGATGATGGCAAAGGCATTGACTGAGACGGGTCCGCTGATGGTGATGCTGCTGCCGGGTGCGCCGGCGACCACTTCGGCGAGGCCGCCGATCGTGGTGCCGCCGATGGCGACTGCGTTGATCTCGACCTCGACGGGAAGGCTGACGGTGCCGCCGGCCTGGCTGGCGAGGAGGCTGGCGCTGCCGGCGGTGGCGATGCCACCTTCTTCGGTGCGGGCATTGGCATCGAGCAGGAAGAGGAAGCCGGGCAGGACGCTGAAGGCGCCGGCCCCGGCGTCGACAAGGCTGGTGCCGCCCAGCGCGTTGCCGCCTCCAAAGGCGTCGGCGTTGGCAAGAATCTCGACCGGGCCACCGGCGGTGACGGCGCCGCGCGACATGGTGATGAAGGCATTGCCGCCAGTGGCGCTCTGGCCGATGCCGCTTGCGTCGATGATGACGCCGTTGGTGATGTCGAGGTTGCTGGCGAGCGGGCCGTCGAGGAACTGGATACCGGCGCCGCCGCCGATCGCATCGCCTTCAACGGCGTCAATTCCGGAGACAAAACCGCCCGTGCTGGTGGCGATGAGATCGAGGCTGCCCAAGCTGACATCGGCGGCGAGGCCGGTGCCGTCGATGAGCAGGCGGGCGCTGGTTTCGGAACCGGCCAGCGCGTTACCGCCACTGCCGCCGGGCCCTTCAAAGCCTTCGCCGATGGTGCCGAGCCCGCCCTCGCCGCCTTCGGAGGCGGCCGAGAGCGTGACGAGATCGGCGGACAGGACGCCGCCGGTGACGAAGAGTGACGTTTCACCGCCCTGCGCGTTGCCGCCCAGACCGCCGCGATCGGCGACGCTGAGCGTCGTGGTGTCGCCACCGTCACCGCCGAGGCCACCGGTCGCCTGGACATTGAGATTGATATTTGCGCCGCTGAAACTGCTTTCGAAGATGCCGAGTGACGCGATGCCGCCGACCGCGTTGCCGCCGTCACCGCCATTGCCCGGTGTATCAGCGACAAAACCGCCGGAACCCCCGTCGCCGCCGGCGCCGCCAAGGCCGCTGGCGAGGGCGCTCAAGGTGCCGACCGTGACATCGCCCGCGAGCGCGCCGGCGCCGCCATTGCTGGCGGTGATGATGGCGAGACCGCCTTCACCGTCGCCGCCGCGACCGCCAATGCCCGAGACGACAAGATTGCCCTCGCCGCCATTGCCGCCGATGCCGCCAGTGCCGGTGACCGTCTGGCTGAGCGTGTCGGCGCTGAGCTGACCGCCGCTCAGCGCATTCGCCAGAACGAAGCGCGCTTCGCCGCCGAGGCCGGCACCGCCGGCACCGCCAGCGCCGCCGCCGGTGTCACCGCCATTTGCGCCGGACCCGCCAACGCCGCGGGCCCGCTGGACCGCGTTGCCGCTGATGATGACATTGGCCGCGCCGCTGGCGATGACGGCGACCTGGCCACCGGTGGCCGTGCCGCCGGCACCGCCATCAGCACCGGGACCGCCAAAGCCGCCGAAGCCGCCAAAGGCATCGGCGGTCTGCGTTATCTCGAGGGTGGTCAATTGGCTCGCTTCGCCGAAATTGCCGAGCGTGAGTGAAACGGTTCCACCCGTGGCGCTGCCGCCGGCGCCGCCGGCCTGATCGGCGACGGTGCTGTTGCCGCCGCTGCTGGCGAAAGCATTGGCGCGCATGGAAAGCTGGGTAAGAAGGGCCGAGCCCGCCCCATCGGCGCTGCCGATATTGAACAGCACTGAGCCGCCGATCGAGGTGCCGCCGGGATTGCCGTCTTCAGCGCGGGTTGGCGATTCGACCGCGGTGAAGGAACCGGCAAAGATTTCGGAGAAGGCCTGAACTTCGAGCGTGCCTGCGCCGACATCGATATTGACGGTGCCGCCGGTGGCATCGCCGTAGAGAATGCCGTCACCCGCAAAGGCAGCGGCGTTCACAACAAGGCTGTCTTGCGCCAAAAGGCTGCCGCCCGTGCCGATCTCGACGCTGGCGGCGCCGCCGATGGCATTCGCACCGCCAACACCTGCACCAACCGGACCGCGGCCTGCGCCTTCCGCACTGACAGATACCGTCCCGCTGGCGGTGAAGGTGCCGCCGCCGATAGTCAGTCCGGCGGTGCCGCCCTGCGCAAAACCGGGCGCATCGCCGGCAAGCCAGCGATTGCCGCCGGTTGCGCCGCTTTCAATGGAGAGGCGGTCGAGGGTTACCGCGCCGTCACCGACGGCAAACAGCGCGTCACCGCCGGTTGCGACCGTGCCGTCGCCCGTGTGGACGGAGCTGGAGTCAGAAAAGGCGCGAATGGCAACGTCACCGAACGTGTCGAACAGGCCGCTGGTGATGATGAAGCTGGCGGTGCCACCGCTTGCATTGGCGCCCTGGCCGCCGGCAATGGCTTCGACGCCGGGAAGCGATGCGCCGCTGTCGGCATTGGCATCGAGAAGCAGCGTGTTGAACCCGGTGTCGCTGAGGAACAGGCTGCCGCCGTTGATGGCGAGGCTGGCGAGGCCGCCGGTCGCTGCGCCGGCGTTTCCATCAACCTCGCCGGTCGCGCCGCGGCCCCCGTTGCCGCCGTCGGCCGCAGCAAGCAGCGCGAGATTGACGGCTTCGAGGCTGGAAGAGAGGCCGTCGAGCGCAACGGTGACGCTGCCGCCGGTCGCCGCGCCGCCTGACCCGGCGCCGAAGCGGCCGCTGATGCCGTTGGCGCCGTTGCCGCCGGTCGCGCTGCCATCGAGGGTGACGACGCCGGGCGTCAATGAGCCTGTGCCAGCGATGGTGAGGTCGATGATGCCGCCGGTGGCAGCGGCGCCGCTGGTGGGGGCGAGATTGCCGCCGCCACCCTGGGCGCTGGCGTTGACGATGAAGTCGCCGAGCGGGTCGAGCGTGCCATTTTCGATGAGGATGGTCGCGCTGCCGCCGAATGCGTTGCCGGCGGCGGTACCCGTTGCAGGGTCGTTGAAGGTGCCGAAATCGACCTCGCCGGCGAGTGCCGACATATCGACTTGGAGCCCGCCGAGAATGTTGAGATCGCCGGCCAGGATGGCGATATCGAACCCGCCGCCCGTGGCATCACCGCCGCCCTGAACGCCGCGACCGCCAACGCCTTGCGCGCCAATGAGAAGCGGGGCCAGCGTCATGGTCCCGCCGCCGGCATCGATGAACAGCCCGGCCGAGCCGCCGACGCCGCTGCCGCCAAGGCCATCTCCATTTTCGCCGATATTGCCGCTGCCGGTGCCAGCCACGTCGATGTCGAGGCTGGACGTGATGTCGATGCTGCCGCCATTGAGGCGGATTTCACCGGTCCCGCCGGTTCCGTCGCCGGCCTCGGCGGTGCGGGTGAAGCCGCCGACGCCCCTTGCGCTGACCGTGACATCGGGCACAACCAGCGCACCGCTGGTGACGCTGACCTGGGCCACGCCGGCGGTGGCGTCGCCGCCAATGCTGAAATCGGACGCGCCGGCATTGGCGTCCGCCGACACGTCGAGGACGTCAGCGTTGATGAAGCCGCCCAGCAAAGCCCCGCTGCCGCTATCGGCGATTTCGGCGCGCGCCGAACCGGCGACCGCATTGCCGCCCGTGCCATCAACCGACTCGCCGCCTGTGGCATCGGCAGAGATGAACGGGCTGAACAGCGTGGCGGTGCCCGGCGCGCCGGCGACGCTGTGCGAGGTGACGATGAGGCTGGCGCTGGCGCCGCTGTTCAGCGCGTCGCCGCCGGCGCCGACGAGGCCGAAGGTATCTCCAGCGCCGCCAAAGCCGCCATTGCCGGCGCTGGCTTCAGCGCCGACAAAAACGCCGCCGGTGAGGTTGCCGCCCTGAATTTCGAGACTGGCGGTGCCGCCGCTGGCATTGCCGCCGGCGCCGCCGTCACCCCCGTCTCCGCCTTGCGTGCTGGCGCCGTCGCCGCCGTTGCCGCCGAAGCCGCTGGCTTCAAGGCCGAGGAAGGAGACGTCGAAGGTGCCGGCGAAGCTCGCGGCGTCGGGGCCTTCGAGGATGCCGGCGCGGGCGATGCCGCCGGTGCCGCTGCCGCCGGCGCCGCCGCTGCCGGCAAAGGAGCCGGGTTCACCGTCAGCGCCGAAGCCGCCGATGCCATTGGCGCGGACGGTGCCTTCACCGACGCTGATCGAGCCATTTTCGGCGCGGCCGAAGACGCGGACCTCGCCGCCGGTGCCGTTGCCACCCGAGCCGCTGTTGACCAGCGGGAAGAACGGCGACGAGCCTTCGCCGCCCGCGCCATCGGCGGACGCGAGGAAGGTGCCGGCGGAGATCAACGAAGGAATGGCGCCCTGAAGCGCATTGACATCGACAAGGCCGCCAAAGCCATCACCGCCCTGGACTTCACCGCTGCCGCCGAAACCGCCGGCTTCGACAAGGATCCCGGCATTGAGCGTGCCGGCCTCGACGGTGAGGATGCTGGTGCCGCCAAAGCCGTTGCCGCCAACGTCGGGCGGGATGCCCTCGTCGCCCTCGCCGCCGAAGCCGCTGGCGTCGACATTAAGCGAAGACAGTGTGACATCGAGCCCAGTCTGGCTATAGCGCGCGGTGCCGCCCGTACCTGTGCCACCGGTTCCGCCGATGTTGGCACCGCCTCCACCCGAGGCGAAGAGACCCAGGCTGTTGACGTTGAACTGGGTGGGACCGGACAATGTTTCAAGGATCACCTCGACGGTGCCACCCTGGCCAGAGCCGCCAACATTGACAGCACTGGTGCTGCCGCCTTGGCCCGAACTCTGAAGGAAGAAACTGTCTGCCGAAAGCGTGCCGCTGTCCATTACGAGCTGGGTGAGCCCGCCGATGCCAACGGCCCCAAGAGCGCCGCCGCGCCCGCCGAAACCGGTCGAATCGAGGAAGACCTCGAATCCGGAAAAGTCGATCGTGCCACCCGCGACGCCGATGCGGGCGGTGCCGCCCTGGCCGATGCCGCCTGTCGCGCCGTCGTTCGTATCCTGACCGCCGCCGCCATTGGCGTTGAGGAAGACCGCGTCGGTGACGGTGATGCTGGCGGCGGCGTTGGTGGTGTCGATCGAGACGGTGCCGCCGCGGCCGATGGCGGTGGGATCGAGATCGCCGCCGAGGCCGCCGGCATCGAGGGTCAGGATGCCCGCCGTCAGCGTGCCATCGGCGATGGTGATGCGCGAGGCGCCGCCCAGCCCGTCTCCGCCGATGCCGAATGTGGGCGAGCCGGGCTCGCCAAGGAGGAAGAATTGATTGCCGGCGATACCGCGCGTGTCGAGCAGGATTTCGCCGGTGACGGCGATGCTGCCGCCGGTGTCCGCGCTGACAATGAGCTGGCCGCCGGTGCCGGCGCCGGCCGGCTGATCGGGCGAGGCGCTGCCGCCGGTGCCCGATGCGCGGCCGATGACATCGCCTTCGACGATGAGCGTGCCATTGTTGGTGGCGAAGATGCCGCTCTGGCCATCAAGGCCGCCGCCGGTGCCGCTGCCGCTCGCGCCGATGCCCGAGGAGCCGCCCTGGCCACGCACATCAAGGACGAGATTGCCACCGACCCGCAAGCGGGCGCCGCTGCCGAATTCATCATCGACTTCGACGCGCGCCGTGCCGCCGGTGCCATTGCCGGCATCGCCGCTGCTGATGCCGCCGCCAATGCCGATGGCTGACAGGATGAGATCGCCGCTGATATCGATCTGCGAGAAGATGCCGTCGCTGACGCGGACCACGGCCACGCCGCCGACCCGGTCAGCCCCATCAGAGTCGAACAGGGTGCCGGCGTTGGCGGTGATGCGGGCGTTTCCGGTGACGCTGATCTGGCCATAGTCCGCAGCCTCGAGCAGCACATCCTGGTCAGCAGCGAATTCGACGCCTGCGTTGAAGGACACATCGGTATCGGACGAGCCTTGGGCGGTGCTGCGCAGGCTGGTCGAGCCGGTGGAGCGGAAAGTGGCGAAGGAATTGACGCCGCGACCGACGAATTCAATGGATTCACCCGCGCCGCTGCTGGCTTCGGAGGGCAGGCTGCTGAATGGGCCTGCAAAGCCGTTGGTGGCCTCGTTGATGTCATAGCCGGCCGAGAGCACGACGGTGTTGCCCTCAACACTGGCAGCACCTGCGATATCGAAGCCAAGCGGGACAGGTGAGCCGGAATTGTCGCCCGAAAAGGCCATGGTGATGGCGTCATTCTTGGCCACGGCGACGAAATACATGCGGTGACGGTCAGCGGCGGTGGGCGCATTGGCGCCGATGACGCGGCCGCCAATCTGCATGGCATCGGTGACGCTGGTGCCGCTGGTCACTGCAATGTCGAACAGGCCGCCATCGAGCCGGAAGCGGGCGGTTTCAGCGGCGACCATGGCGAGGCTGCCATTGACGTCGATCTGGCTGCTGTTCTCGGTGATGATCTGCGGGGCTTGCAGGATGACGTAGCTGTTCGGGTTGGTGGCGATGATGTCGGCGCCGTTTTGCAGCTGGATGGCAGCGGTGGGGCTGCCGCTGTTGGTGAGCTCAAACAGGCTGGCCGTGCCGCTGGGCGTGATGAAATTGCCGAGGGCATCGGTGAGCGGGTCGGCGGTGGTGAGCAGCAGGCTGCCGACATTGAAGGTGCCTGTGCTGCCGATGATCATGCCGCCGGGGGCGTAGAACCAGATCGAGCCGGCGGCGTCGCTGTTGACGAGGCCGTTGAAGGAGATGGGCGTGTTGGCCACGCCCGACGGGATGATCCGGTTGAGGACCGTATAGGCGGCGCCGTTGAGGGCGGATCCGCCGAAGAAATCGATCTGCTCGCCGGCGGGGAGGAAGTTGATCGGCGTGGTGCCATCGCCAGCGACGGTAGGGGTCCAGTTGATGATGCCCTGGGCGGCATTGACGGTGATGGTGTCGACATTGTCGAAATTGTTGATGCTGAGGACGCCCGGATCATAGGTGGCGACACCATCAGCGGCGACGCCGTTGTAGGTGGCCTGCGCCATGGCCGCTGTAGGCGCGGCGGCGAGCATGGTGGCGAGCGCGAGGCGCGACACGCCCGAGGCGGTGAGGGACTTGCGGTGCATGATCATTGGCGGCTGCCCCACGGCACGAGCCGTGTTGTGAGGGTGAGGAGGAAACGGACATCGCCGGCCTGACGCAGGCCGACGCTGCGGGTGGGGACGGCGAGGCCGAGATCGAGGCGGGCCTTGTCTCCCCAGAGCGTGCGCACGCCGCCGCCGACCGAGCCGATGGCGCGCGGATCATTGCCGGCGGGGTCGAACTTGTTCCACACCCAGCCGGCATCGGCGAAGACATAGGGCTCGGCCGAGAGCTTTTCGGAGGTGGAGAGGATCTGCCCCGGAAAGGCGATTTCGCTGGCCATGCCGACGCCCTTGTCACCGAGCAATGCGCCGGGATCGAAGCCACGGCCGAGCGTGAAGTTGCCGAGCGCAAACTGCTCATAGCTGGGCAGCGCCGCGCCCGAAATCTGCGCGCGCGGCATGAGTGCGATGACCACATGGCGGCCGACGCGAAGCTCGGCCCGGCCCTGGAAGCGGGCGAGGAAGGCGCTCGAATCGCTGACGATGTTGCCGGGCGGCAGCGCGCCGGGCGCGGTGCAGGCGGCGATATTGTCGACGCAATTGGGCGAGGCGGAGAGAATGTCGAAACCCTGCCGGAGCTCGAGCGCGCCGGTGAGCCGCCAGCCGGTGGTGCCGCCGGGGCCGACGCCGCGCGTGTCCACGGCCTCGCCGTCGAGGCGGAGATAGCCGATGCGCAGCCTGTCCCGCGTGACCGGCAGGCCGGCGAAGGTGACGCGCTGAGTGACGAACTCCATGCCGCCCGACAGGCCGAGGCTGAGCGCCTGGCTGCGCTTGAGCGGATAGCGGGCATCGATGGCGGCAATGGACGTGCGCGCCTCGATGGGCGGGGCGGCGCCGACATCGGGATTGGACCAGGCATAGGTAAAGCGCCCGCCGAGGCGCAGGCCGGAGCCGCCGGCGAGGAAATCATGGCCGACCTGGACGATCATCTGCTCATCGAAATCAGGCGTGCTGTAGAAGCTGAGGCTGGTGCGGTCGCCAAGGCCGGTCAGGTCATAGGCCTCGGCACGAAGCTGGCCGCCCCAGCGGCCGGTCTGGGCAGCAGCGAGGTTCTGCACGGAGAAATCAAGAACGAAGGGCGTGCGCTCCAGGCTGATTTCCGCGATCATCTCGCCGACACCGGTGCCGGCCGGCTTGAGCAGCAGGCGCACATCATAGCCGGGCACGTCGCGGGCGAGCAGCAGCCAGCGCTCAGCGTCGAACCGGTTGAACACCTGACCATTGGTGAGGCGGGACAGGTAGCGCTCGAACACCGCCTCGGTCTTGCCGGCATCACCCAGCACGCGCACCGCGGTGACCTTGGCGTAGAGCACCTCAAGCGCCACGACGCCGTTCTCGATGCGCTGAGCAGGCACTTGCACGGCCGCGACATAGCCAAGCGCACGCAGCCGTGTGGCCACGGCATCGCGAACCTCGCAGATGATGCTGACCGACTGTTCGCGGCCGGTGTAGAGTGCAGTGATATCGGCCAGCGCGGCGGGGTCTACGGGGCCGAGATTGTTGAAGACGAACTGGCTGGGGGTGACGGTGATGCTGGCATAGGCCGGATCGGCCAGCGCGCAGGGGCTGCGCTCGATCTCGCCCACCACGCGCAACCGGCCACGCGGAGCCTGGGCGGGGGCAGCGGTCTGCCCTTCGATGACATCGCGGCCCGGCCCCGCTATGGGGCCGCCGACCGGCTGGGCGGCGGCAGGAAGGGCCATGAAGAGGGCGCAGGCCGCCGCAACGGCGTTGTGGCGCAGACAGGCGTTCACGCGGTTCATTCCCCCAACCAGCTCCCCCCGGGACGCGAATACGCCCGGTTGACAAATCGTAACGTGTGCGCGGCCCGTTTAATTACCTGTAGTTTCTACCCACAATCCGACTAGTGCAAGGCTTTGCGTGAAACTTTCATGGGCAGATACGGGCCATGCCGTGCGGGAGTTGCGCATTGACCGCCTGTTGGGCAGAACAGCGTTCTCATGGACACCGACCACGCGCTCATTCTCCGGCAACCTGACGACTGGCATCTGCATTTGCGCGACGGCGCGATGCTGGCGGCTGTGGTCAACGACACCGCCCGGCAGTTTGCCCGGGCGATCGTGATGCCCAATTTGAAGCCGCCGGTGACCACCGTGGCGGCGGCAGCAGCTTACCGCGACCGGATCTTGGCGGCCGCCCACCCGGCGCATGGCTTCGAGCCGCTGATGACGCTGTATCTGACCGACAGCATCGCCCCTGATGAGGTGCGGCTTGGCAAGACCAGCGGCGTAGTGACGGCAGCCAAGCTCTATCCGCAAGGCGCGACCACCAACAGCGATGCGGGCGTGAGCGATGTGCGGCGCATCTACAAGGTGTTCGAAGCGATGCAGGCGGTCGACCTGCCGCTGCTCATCCACGGCGAAGTGACCGACCATAATGTCGATGTGTTCGACCGTGAGGCGGTGTTCATCGAGCGGACGCTTGCTCCGCTGCTGCGCGATTTTCCGGGGCTAAGGGTGGTGTTCGAGCATATCACGACGCGCGAGGCGGTGGAGTTCGTCATGTCTGCCGGCGCCAATGTGGCGGCAACCATCACCCCGCATCACCTGACCATCAACCGCAACGCGATGTTTGAGGGCGGCATCCGCCCGCACGCCTATTGCCTGCCGGTGGTCAAGCGCGAGACCCACCGCCAGGCGCTGGTGGCCGCAGCAACCAGCGGCTCGGACCGGTTCTTCCTCGGCACCGACAGCGCCCCCCATGCGGTGGGCGACAAGGAAAGCGCCTGCGGGTGCGCGGGCATTTATAACGCGGCCTTTGCGCTCGAACATTATGCCGAGGTTTTTGACCGCGCCGGCGCGCTTGACCGGCTGGAGGCCTTTGCCTCGCTGAACGGGCCGGCCTTTTACAAGCTGCCGGTCAATGCGCGGCGGGTGAAGCTTGAGCGCACTGAAGTGACGGTTCCGGACGCCATTCCGGCGGCAGGCACGCGGGTGGTGCCGTTTCTCGCCGGGCAGCAGCTGGGCTGGCGCTTTGCCGGCCTTGTTGACTGAGGCTCAGAGGTAGCGGCGACCCACGGTCTGCAGCGCGCCGTCGAGTTCATAAACAAGCGGTTTCCCGGTCGGGATCTCCTCGCCCATGATGTCGGCATCCGAAATCTGCGACAGGTGCTTGACCAGCGCGCGCAGGGAATTGCCGTGCGCGGTGATAAGGACGTGGCGACCGTCGGCCAGCACCGGCGCAATGCTGGCCTCATAATAGGGCAGCACGCGGGCGATGGTGTCCTTCAGGCTCTCGGTGCGAGGCACGGTGATGCCGGCATAGCGACGATCATGGCTGAGATCGAAGGGCGAACCCTCCTCCAGCGGCGGCGGCGGCACATCGAAGCTGCGCCGCCAGATGCGAACCTGCTCTTCGCCATGTTTGGCGATGGTATCGGCCTTGTCGAGGCCGGTGAGGGCACCGTAGTGGCGCTCGTTCAGATGCCAGTCCTTGATCATCGGCAGCCATGCCCGGTCCATCATGGCCAGCGCCAGATTGGCGGTCTTGATGGCGCGGGACTGGACGCTGGTGAAGACCATATCGAAATCAAGCCCGGCTTCAGCCATGGCCTTGCCGGCGGCACGGGCTTCAGCGACGCCCTTGTCGGTCAGGCCGACATCCCACCAGCCGGTGAAGCGGTTTTCGAGGTTCCACTGGGATTGCCCGTGGCGAAGAAGAGTGAGCGTGACCATGGCGCTGCCTGTAGCGGCCAGGGCCCCAAGGAGCCACAAAAAAAGGCCCGGCAGTTTCCTGCCGGGCCAGTCGGTTTCCTTGGGGAGGAACCTCTTGAGGCGCGCGCCGTGTGAGCGGGGCTGCCAATGATGCTGCCGGACAGACCGGCGAAACTCTCTGCAACATGATATGCAGAGAGCGTGCCAGTTTATCCACCTAGGCGCGGGACATGGTTTTGGCAGCGTTTTGCACGATTCAGCGGCAGTGCCGCATCCGGCTTCCACATGATGACAGTTTTTTAAGCAGCCCCCTGGGCGCCGTCATCGGTGCTGCGGGCGAGCAGCGTACGGGCGGCGGCCTCATCTTCATCGAGCACCATGACACGCACGCCCGACAGGCCAGGCCCGATGAGCGAGGCGATGCCGGCATCGAACAGCACCGCCTCGATGCCGCCCGCTTCCAGCCGCATGCGCATCATCTGCGCGGCCATGGGGTCAAACAGCGTCTCCAGCACCACCAGCGCCATCAGCGTCGCCCCTGTTGCCAGACCCGGGCGTAAAGCAGCGCATTCACCGCCAGCAATATCCCGGCAAACACCATCTGGGTGTTTCGAGTCAGCCCGTCCGGATAGATGATCGGGGTCAGATACTGATCGATGAAGCCGCCCGAATAGCCCTGCTGCCCGGCTGCTTGCCGCAGCCGGACCTCAAGCGGCGTCAGCGGGCACACTTCGCCTGAAAGCTCGATCCACACACCCCAGATGAGCGCCGGCACATGCAGCCAGATCAAGAGCGGCCAGCGCAGCAGCAGCCCGGCCCCGAACAGGGCGAAGAGAATGAACAGGAAATGCAGCGCCACCACGCCGTCTGCCAGCAGCGCCGGCTCAGCCATAGGGCAGGACGGACGGCGGGCGGACCGGCAGACCGTCGATGCTGCGGTCCCGCTGCTGATATTTCTTCAGCCGCTCTGCGGCGTCATCCTGGGCGTGAGCTTTCCGGAGTGTCTGGCGCTCGGCCTCGAATTCCATGCGCGGCACGCCCCAGCCGCAGCTTTCCTGTGTCGAGGTGACCGCAATGTCGAAGATCTGGCGCACACCCGGCTCGATGGTGAAATGTGCAGCGAGCGCGTCCCAGTCCGGATCCTGCGGCAGCACGGGGCGGCCGGTGCCGTAGATACGGTAGATGAGCGCGGTGCGGTCGAAGGCGCAGAACATGATGGTGATGCGGCCATCGGCGAGCAGATGGGCGTTGGTCTCGTTGCCCGATCCGCCATAATCGAGATAGGCGACGCGGTTTGGCGACAGCACCCGAAAGCTGTCCATGCCCTTGGGACTGAGGTTGATACGCGCGCCTTCGGCGGCCGTGGCAACGAAGAAGACCGGCTGTTCGGCCACCCATGAAGCGCGCCTGTCGTTGATATGGTCGAGAAAATCCGCCACGTCCGTCTCCCTCAGGTTGCCGTGCCTCCAACAGTGAGGCCTTCGACGAGCAGCGTCGGCTGGCCAACGCCGGCCGGCACGCTCTGCCCGCCCTTGCCGCACACGCCCACCCCTTCATCAAGCGCCAGATCATTGCCGATGGCCTTGACCCGCGTCAGCACATCGGGGCCATTGCCGATCAGCGTCGCGCCCTTGACCGGGGCGGCCAGCTTGCCGTTCTCGATTCTGTAGGCCTCGGTGCAGGAAAAGACGAACTTGCCGCTGGTGATGTCGACCTGGCCGCCGCCGAAGCTCTTGGCATAGATGCCGTTCTTCACGCCGCGCAGGATCTCTTGCGGGTCTTCGGTGCCGCCCAGCATGAAGGTGTTGGTCATGCGCGGCATGGGGGAGTGAGCATAGCTCTCGCGCCGGCCATTGCCGGTGGGCGCGGTGTTCATGAGACGCGCATTGAGCCGGTCCTGCATATAGCCCTTGAGGATGCCGTCCTCGATCAGCACGGTGCGCGAGGTGGGCGTGCCTTCATCATCGATGGTCAGCGAGCCACGGCGATCATTGATGCTGCCATCATCGACAACGGTGACGCCCGCAGCGGCCACCCGCTCGCCGATGCGACCGGAAAAGGCGCTGGTGCCCTTGCGGTTGAAATCGCCTTCAAGGCCATGGCCGATGGCCTCGTGCAGCAGGATGCCAGGCCAGCCGGGGCCGAGCACCACAGTCATTTCGCCCGCCGGGGCATCGACGCTTTCGAGATTGACCAGCGCGCTTTCGAGCGCGGTGTCGATGGCGCCCTGCCAGCGGCTGTCCTCAAACAGCGCGTCATAGCCGTAGCGGCCGCCCAGACCATGAAAGCCGGTCTCGCGGCGGCCATTGGCCTCGACGACGATCTGTACGTTGAGGCGCACCAGCGGGCGAATGTCGCGCCGGCGCTCACCGTCGGCGCGGACGATCTCGATGACGCTCCATGAACCGATCAGGCTCGCCGAGACCTGCACCACGCGCGGATCGCGGGCGCGGGCGGCGGCGTCAATCTTCTGCATCAGCTCAATCTTGCGGGCAAAGCTGATGCCATCGAGCGGGTTGGCATCGGTGTAGCGCACAGCGTTGGTGCGCGCTGGCGGCGGTGCCATCACCGCCGCATGGCCCGCCTTGACGAGGCCGACCGTCTCGGCGGCACGCAGGATGGCGGCATCGGACAGTTCATTGGCATGGGCAAAGCCGGTCATTTCGCCCGCCACGCCGCGCAGGCCAAAGCCCTTCTGGCTGTCATAGCTGGCAGACTTCAGCCGGCCATCATCGAAGCTGAAGCTCTCCGAGACCGAATATTGCAGATAGAGCTCGCCGTCGTCGCAGCCCTTCAGCGCGTCGGAAACAAGCCGCTCGGTGCGCGACGGATCAAGCAGCCCCTCGCCGTAGAAATGCAGGCCGGGGTCGGGAAGCGAAATGGTCATGCGCCCGCTATAGCGCGCTCAGCCGAACGCGCCAACGCGGCATGTTGGGGCGATTGCGGACGGAGATCACGGCCCAACACTGGCGGCTTGGGCCGCAATTCAGGAAGCTGGATGCAGGATGGAGCCTTACTGAGCTTTCTCAAGCAATTGCCAGCAGGCTGGCCTTGCCGCCGTAATTGCTGGATTCTTCAGCGAGCCGGTGCCGGCATAGCCTCTTTGCACATCGTAACAGAAACCGGACGCGGTGTTTGCAGGGCGCTTAGGCGGCCCAACATTGCTCGGGTCGATCACTCCGCTTTGAGGTGCGAACCTGCCGCCAACCGGCGCGCTCGTTTGTTCCAATGTACTAGCCTCACGGCCGGGTACATATGCAGTCATAGGTTGGGGAAGCGCGACCGGGATATCATACTTTGTGCGAGCAATGAGTTCGCGGCCTCTTGGAATTTTCGCGCTTTTGCCGGTCACTAGGGCTCCAAACACACCGGCCACCACAACGGTCCCAACCGTTGCGACTGTGTTTCCTTCGCCTTCCTGCCGGTACTTCCCTTCAATTTCGATCCGCTGGCCGCCGACTTCGATGAAACGAAGCTCAACCTCCATTTTGCCCGACTTTCCGAACGCGCCCTTGCCAGTCTTCCAGACGATCTCGCCAATGGCTTTTGAGCCCCTCGGAATTACGACCATATTCTGAAGTCTGACATCACTTGCGACCGTGAGTGCGAAAGTCGACCCCTCTTCGATTTTTCCGCCTTTTGTGGTGACGTCGTCGTTCACGCTCAATACCACCTCGGTATTTGCGGGCAAAACGGTATAGCGCTCCGTATCTACAGCGGCCTCGGAGCGCGCTTCTAACGGGCGAAGCGGTTGCTGGGCGGCTGCCAAGGAACAACAAAGCGTAGATGAAGCGAAAAGTATGACTGCTCGTCTCATCGGTCGAATTAGATAGAATAAAGTAAATTATTCAATACATATTTAGAGGAATTCGTTTCAATTTTGATAAAATTACCTTTTCTTGCATTCTGTCGCGTACCAACGAACGAAGAGCATAACAGCCGGGTCTTTCAGGCAAAATGCTTCAAAAGAGAACAAGCGGCGCTTACTCCGCTGCCAGATCCTCGCCCAACGGGGGCAGGTTGTGGCCGAGCAGGCGGAGCAGGTCGGCGGCGGCTTCGACGATGTTGGTGCCCGGGCCGAAGATGGCGGCGGTGCCGGCTTTTTGCAGGAATTCGTAATCCTGCGGGGGGATGACGCCGCCGGCGATGACGCGGATATCGGGGCGGCCGGCGTCCTTCAGTTCATTGATCAGCGCGGGCACCAGCGTCTTGTGGCCGGCCGCCAGGCTGGAGCTGGCGACGAGATCGACATCAAGCTCCAGCGCCAGCGCCCGGGCTTCCTCAGGCGTCTGGAACAGCGGGCCGACGGTGGCATCAAAGCCGAGATCGGCGAGTGCTGAGCCCACCACCTTGGCGCCGCGGTCATGCCCGTCCTGCCCCATCTTGACGATCAGCACACGCGGCTTGCGGCCCTTGCGGCGCTCGAACGCGTCAACCCCGTCGGCAACGCGGGCATAGGCGGGGTCGCCCTTATAGGCATCGGCGTAGATGCCCTTGGCCATGCGCACCACCGCCGTGTGGCGGCCGAACACGTCTTCAAGCGCTGACGAGATTTCGCCCAAGGTGGCGCGGGCGCGGGCGGCATGAATCGCGGTTTCAAGGAGGTTGGCGCTGCCGGCCGCAGCATCGCGCAGCGCTTGCAAGGCGGCATCGACGGCAGCCTGGTCGCGGGTCTTCCTGACCTGTTCGAGCCGGGCGATCTGGCTGGCGCGCACGGCGACATTGTCGACATCGAGGATCTCGATCTCGTCGTCGCTGGCGGGCTTGTACTTGTTGACGCCGACAATGACATCCTCGCCGCGGTCGACGCGGGCCTGCTTGGCGCTGGCCGCCATCTCGATGTCGAGCTTGGGCTGGCCGCTTTCGACCGCCTTGGTCATGCCGCCCATCGCTTCGACATCGGCGATGAGCTTTTCGGCGCCTTCGACCAGCGCCTCTGTCAGCGCCTCGACATAATGGCTGCCGCCCAGCGGATCGACGACGCGGGTGATGCCGGTTTCCTCCTGAAGCACCAGCTGGGTGTTGCGGGCGATGCGGGCCGAGAAATCGGTGGGCAGCGCAATGGCTTCATCGAGCGCATTGGTGTGCAGCGACTGGGTGCCGCCGAGTACGGCGGCGAGCGCCTCGACCGTGGTGCGGATGACATTGTTGTAGGGGTCCTGCTCCTGCAGGCTGACGCCGCTGGTCTGGCAATGGGTGCGCAGCATCAGGCTGCGCGGATCCTTGGCGCCGAGATCGGTCATGATCTTCGCCCAGACCGTGCGCGCGGCGCGCAGCTTGGCGATTTCCATGAAGAAGTTCATGCCGATGCCGAAGAAGAACGACAACCGGCCGGCAAAGGCGTCGATATCGAGGCCCTGTGCCTGGGCGGCGCGGACATATTCCATGCCGTCAGCGAGCGTATAGCCAAGCTCCTGCACCGCCGTCGCCCCGGCCTCGTGCATGTGATAGCCGGAGATCGAGATGCTGTTGAACTTCGGCATGTGCCGCGAGGTATGGGCGATGATGTCGGCGACGATCCGCATGCTGGGCGCGGGCGGATAGATATAGGTGTTGCGGACCATGAACTCCTTGAGGATGTCGTTCTGGATGGTCCCGTCGAGCTTTTCCTGAGGGACGCCCTGCTCTTCGGCGGCGACGATGAAGAAGGCGAGGCAGGGGATGACGGCGCCGTTCATCGTCATCGAGACCGACATCTGGTCGAGCGGGATGCCATCGAAGAGGATCTTCATGTCCTCGACCGTATCGATGGCGACCCCGGCCTTGCCGACATCACCCGAAACACGGGGATGATCCGAATCATAGCCGCGGTGGGTGGCGAGATCGAAGGCCACCGACAGGCCCTTCTGGCCGGCGGCGAGGTTGCGCCTGTAGAAAGCGTTGGAGGCCTCGGCCGTGCTGAAGCCGGCATATTGGCGGATGGTCCAGGGCCGTCCCGCATACATGGTGGCGCGCACGCCGCGCGTGTAGGGCGCAAAGCCGGGCAGGCCGGGGTCGGCGCTGTGGTCGGCGGCTGTGTAGAGCGGCTTGATGGTGATGCCTTCGGGCGCGTGCCAATCGAGATCGGCCCCCTTCACTTCCTTGGCGGCAAGGGCTTCCCAGTCGCTCAGCGTCTCTTTGCGGGTCGGTTCGGTCATGCGTGTCTCCTGCCGTGCGCTTATACGCGCGGCGGTGCGGGGGGCGTCAATCATCGAAACCGCGCAGGCGCGCCCGGCCCGGTGCTTATTCGGCGGCGGCGCGTTCGGGGGCCTTTTCCGCCGCGCGCGCAGCAGGCCGGCGCTTGACCGGCTGGCCGGCGGCGCTGATCAGCCGCTTTTCAAGCGCCACGAGGCGGGCGGCGTCGGTGATCTTGGCGCCGGTCAGGTCGGTCAGATAGAAAGTGTCGGTGGCGCGCTCGCCCCAGGTGGCGATATGCGCGCTGTGAACCGTGACCTTGCCGTCGAACAGCGCCCGGGTCAGCGCATAGAGCAGCGCCGGCCGGTCGGCCGCGCCCACTTCGACGACCGTGTGGCGGTTGGAGGCCTTGTTGTCGAAGATCACATAGGGCTCGACCCGGAAGGCCTCGGCGCGGCGCCGCGCGAGCGGGCGGGCGGCGAGGCGATCGGCGAGGCGGATGCGGCCGGTCAGCACATCCTCAATGGTGCGGCTGAGCCGGGCCAGCTGGTCCGCCTCGGCAAAGGGCTGGCCCAGCGGATCGGCGATGGTGAAATTGTCGACCGCACGGCCATCGCGGGTGGTGTGGATGCGGGCATCGAGAATATTGGCGCCCGCCAGGCTGATGGCGCCGGCGACGCGGTAGAACAGGCCGGGATGGTCGGCCGCATGGATGCTGACCAGCGTGGTGCCGCTCTCGCTGTCGGGCCGGCAATCAATGGCCAGTGGCAGCTGCTCCGCCTCGGCCCGGGCGATGAGCGCGGCATTGGCGGCCAGAATGTCGGGCGTCTCGGCGATCCAGTAGCTGTCGGTAAAGCGCCGCGCATGGGCCTGACTGCGGCTCTGCGACCAGCCCATGGTGCTGGCGAGCAGCGCCTGACGTTCGGCGATGCGCTCGGCCCGGCCCTTCTGCTTGTGGCCCAGCCGCAGCACCTCCTCGGCGCCTTCATACAGCTCGCGCAGCAGCTGGCCCTTCCACGCGTTCCACACGCCCGGGCCGACCGCGCGAATATCGACCACGGTCAGGATCAGCAGCAGGCGCAACCGCTCGGGGCTGGCCACGGCTTCGGCGAAATCGAGGATGGTCTTGAAATCGGCGAGGTCGCGCTTGAAGGCGGTGCGGCTCATCAGCAGATGGTGGCGGACCAGCCAGGCGACCGTCTCGGTTTCCGCAGCGGAGAGCCCGAGGCGGGGGCAGAGCTTCATCGCAATCTCGCCGCCAAGCTCGGAATGATCGCCGCCACGCCCCTTGGCGATATCATGGAGCAGCACGGCGACATGCAGGACACGCGGGCTGGCGAGCTGCTGAAGTAGGGCATGGGAGAGCTTGTGTTCGGCCCGGAGCCGGCCATCGCCAATGCGCGCGATCAGGCCGATGGCGCGGATGCTGTGCTCATCGACCGTATAGTGATGATACATGTCATATTGCATCCGCGCCACGACGCGGCCGAAATCGGGAATGAAGCGGCCGAAGACGCCGGCCTCGTTCATCCAGCGCAAAACCGTGTCGGGGTCATTCGGATGGGTGAGGATCTCGAGGAACCAGCCATTGGCGGCCTTGCTCCGCCGCACGGCCTCATCGATCAGCACCGAGTCGCGCGCCGCCTGGCGCATGGCCTGCGGGTGGATGGGCAGGCTTTCGCGCGCGGCAAGCGCGAACAGCTCGATCAGCCGGGTCGGCTCGGCGCGGAAGAAATCATCGGACGGCACGCCGAGGCGGCCACGGCGCAGGGTGAAGCCATTGAGGCGCGCGGGCTTGCGGGTCAGACCAGGCAGCCAGGCGCGGCGTGACGTCTGCTCCTCGAGCTGGGCGAGGAACAGGCCGGTGAGATCGCCCACCGTGCGCACGATCAGGAAGTAATGGCGCATGAAGCGCTCGACGGCGGACATGCCGTCCCGGTCGGTATAGCCAAGCCGCCGCGCCAGCTCGGGCTGGACATCGAAGGTCAATCGCTCCTCGGCGCGGCCGGCGATGGCATGAAGGTTGATGCGCACCGCCCAGAGAAAGCTTTCGGCGCGGCGGAACTGGCGCGCCTCGGTGGCCGTGAGCAGGCCCTGTTCGACCAGCGAGCCCACCCCTTCAGCGCTATAGGTATGGCGACCGATCCAGCCCAGCGTGTGCAGGTCGCGCAGGCCGCCCTTGCCTTCCTTCAGATTGGGCTCGACGACATAGCGGCTGTCCCCCATCCGCTTGTGGCGCTCGTCGCGCTCCGCAAGCTTGGCGGCGATGAAGGCGCGACTGCCGGGGGCGACCACTTCGGCGCGGAAGCGGGCCATGGCCTCCTCATAGAGCGGCTGGTCCCCCCACAGGAAGCGGGCTTCGAGCAGCGCCGTGCATGTTGAGACGTCGGCACGCACGAACCGGATATGGTCATCGACCGACCTTGTGGCATGGCCCACCTTGAGGCCCAGATCCCAGAGCAGGTAGAGCATCGTCTCGATCACCTGCTCGCCCCAGCCAGTGCGCTTGTAGGGGGTCAGGAACAGCAGATCGATGTCGGAAAAGGGCGCCATCTGGCCGCGCCCATAGCCACCGACCGCGACCAGCGCGATACGCTCGGCCGCGGTGCGGTTGGCCTGCGCATAGAGGCTGGTCGTGATCGCATCAAAGGCGATGCGGATCAGCTGGTCGATCAGAAAGGCGCGCGCGCCGGCCAGCTCCAGGCCCTTTGTCGGGCTCTCCTCAAGGCGGCGGGCAAGCTCGGCATTGCCCTCGGCAAGTGCGGCTACCAGCGTGTCGAGCAGCGCCGCTCGGCGAGAGGCATAGTCGGGAAGCGCCGCCAGCCGCGCGTCAAGCGCATCGGCGAGCGCGCGCCGGTCGATGACACGGCGGCGGCTGGGAACGGACGCGAAGGTCGTCAGATCAGGGCGGGTCGCCATGAAGGGGAGGTAAGGCTTTTCGCGGCCGAGCGAAAGATGCCGTCCACGAATGATGATTGAGAAAAACGATTATGCCGACCAAGACTATTGATTTTCCGGATGAGGCAGAGGGGCGTAGAAGGAAGGTCTCGAAGAATTCACAGCCTTGGGAGACGAGACATGGTAAAATCCACGATGATGATGGCGCTGGTGGCCGTTTCGATGGGGGCGCTGGCGGTGTCGGCCCCGGCGACAGCGCAGGAGAACAACATGAGCACGCAATTCTGGTGGCCCGAGCAGCTGAGCCTCGCGCCGCTGCGCCAGCATGCCAAGGCCTCGAACCCGATGGGCGACGGCTTTGACTATGCCAAGGAATTCGCCACGCTCGATATCGCCGAAGTGAAGAAGGACATCGAGAAGGTGCTCTCGGAAAGCCAGCCCTGGTGGCCGGCGGACTATGGCAATTACGGCCCCTTCTTCATCCGCATGGCCTGGCACAGTGCCGGCACCTACCGCGTGGCGGACGGGCGCGGCGGGGCCGGCGGTGGCCAGCAGCGCTTCGAACCGCTGAACAGCTGGCCCGACAATGCCAATCTGGACAAGGCGCGGCGGCTGCTGTGGCCGGTGAAGGCCAAATATGGCCGCAAGCTCTCCTGGGCCGATCTCATGGTGCTGACCGGCAATGTCAGCCTTGAGAACATGGGTTTCAAGACCTTCGGTTTTGCCGGTGGCCGGACCGATGATTGGGAGGCCGATATCGTCTATTGGGGCCCGGAACAGAAGTTCCTCGATGACAAGCGCTATTCGGGTGACCGCAAGCTGGCGAACCCGCTAGCGGCGGTGCAGATGGGCCTGATCTACGTCAATCCCGAAGGCCCCAACGGCAAGCCGGACCCGATTGCAGCCGCGCGCGACATTCGCGAGACCTTCGGCCGCATGGCGATGAACGATGAGGAGACCGTGGCGCTGATCGCCGGCGGCCACACTTTCGGCAAGGCGCACGGCGCGGCCGCGGCCAGCAATGTTGGCAAGGAGCCGGCGGCCGAGGGCATCGAGAAGCAGGGGCTGGGCTGGGAAAACAGCTATGGCAGCGGCGCGGGCAAGGACACGATCACCAGCGGGCTGGAAGGCGCCTGGACCTCGAGCCCGACCGCCTGGTCGATGCAGTATCTGAGCAATCTGTTCATGTATGACTGGCAGCAGACCAAGAGCCCGGCCGGTGCCGTGCAGTGGGTGCCCAAGAATGGCGGCGGGGCCGGCACGGTTCCCGATGCCCATGTCGAGGGCAAGTTCCACCAGCCCATCATGTTCACCACCGACCTGTCGCTCAAGGAGGACCCGGAATATCGGAAGATCTCCCAGCGTTTCCTCGACAATCCGGAAGATTTTGAAAAGGCCTTCGCCAAGGCTTGGTTCAAGCTGACCCACCGGGACATGGGCCCGCGCGCCCGCTACGTCGGCGCCGAGGTGCCGGGCGAAGTACTGTCGTGGCAGGACCCTGTGCCGGCGGTGACGCATCCGCTGGTGAATGCTGACGATGTGAAGACGCTGAAGGCGCGGGTGCTCGAGACCGGGCTGACCAATGCCGAGCTGGTGCGCACGGCCTGGGCCTCGGCGGCGAGCTACCGCGACACCGACAAGCGCGGCGGGGCCAACGGCGCCCGCATCCGGCTGGCCCCGATGAAGAGCTGGGCGGCAAATGATGCTGCCGAGATCGACAAGGTGCTTGGGGTGCTTGAGAAGCTGCGGGCGGACTTCAACCGCTCGGCCAGCGGCGGCAAGCAGATTTCGCTGGCTGACATGATCGTGCTCGCCGGCGGCGCGGCGATCGAGCGCGCGGCCTTGGCGGCGGGTCATGATGTGAGCGTGCCGTTTGCACCGGGCCGGGGCGATGCCTCGCAAGCCGAGACCGATGTCGCCTCCTTCGCCGAGCTGGAACCCAAGGCTGATGGCTTCCGCAACTATTACAGCGAGGCGAGCTTCCTCTCGCCGACCGAGGCGCTGGTCGACCGGGCCAATCTGCTGTCGCTGACCGTGCCGGAAATGACCGTGCTGATGGGCGGGCTCAGGGCGCTTGATGCCAATGTCGGCGGCGCCAAGCACGGCGTCTTCACCGACCGGCCGGGCACGCTCAGCAACGACTGGTTTGTCAACCTGCTCGGCATGGAGACCAAGTGGGAGAAGGCGGCGACCGAGGGCCTTTATGAAGGCCGCGACCGGGCCAGCGGCAAGCTGAAGTGGACGGCCACGCCCGTCGACCTGGTCTTCGGCTCGCATTCGGAGCTGCGCGCCGTCGCCGAAGTCTATGGCGCCAGCGATGGCAGTGACAAGTTCGTGAACGACTTCGTAAATGCCTGGAGCAAGGTGATGCGGCTCGACCAATTCGACCTCTGAGACTTTGCACAGATGAACGGGAAACGGCGGCGCCTCAGGGGCCGCCGTTTTTCGTTGAGAAAGCTCCGCCTAGCCCCAGAGCGCGGGCGCGGGCGGCCAGACGTCGGAATGTTCGAACTTGAGGCCGCCGTCCCGGTCCTCGATCAGCAGCGGGCCATCGAGATCGGCATAGTCTGACTGGACGGCGATGTGAAAGGCGGGCGCGATGGCGAGGCTGGTGCCAAGCATGCAGCCGGTCATGACGCCCAGTCCGCGCTGGCGGGCGGCATGGGCAAGCGCATGGGCTTCGGTGAGGCCGCCGGCCTTGTCGAGCTTGATGTTGATGAAGCGGTAGCGGCCGATGATCTGATCGAGGCTGGCGCGGTCGTGGCAGCTTTCATCGGCGCAGAGCGGTATTTCGGCGTGGAGGCCGTCGAGCTGGCCATCGTCACCCGCCGGCACCGGCTGTTCGATCAGCTCCACCCCCAGCGCCGCCAGCGCGGCTGCGGTGCGCGCGATGTCGGTGCCGCCCCAGCCCTCATTGGCATCAACGACGAAGCGCGCATCGGGCGCGGCGGCGCGCACGGCCGCCATGCGCGCGATATCGGCGGCCGGGCCATCGGCGCCGCCGAGCTTGACCTTGATCAGTTCGCGCGCCCGCACCTTTGCGGCCGCCTCGGCCATGGCAGCGGGCGCATCGAGGCTGATCGTATAGGCGGTGAGCAGCGGCCGGAACGGCGGCAGGCCGAGCAGCTCGCGCACGCTGGTGCCGGCCTGTTTGGCCTCAAGGTCCCAGAGCGCGCAGTCGAGCGCGTTGCGGGCTGCACCGGCGGGCATCAGGGTCAGCAAATCAGCGCGGCTGGCGCCGCCGGCAATCGGGTCGGCCTGTGCCGCGGCAGCCGCAGCAACGCTCTCGGCCAACTCGCCACGGTAATAGACGGCGGTGGCCTCCCCCCTGCCCTGCCGCCCCCCCTCGCTGATGGTCGCGGTCACGACATCGACATGGGTCTTGGCGCCGCGCGCGATGGTGAAGGCGCCGCGCACGGGGAAACGCTCGGTGGCAATGGTCAGGGTCCGCATCCCCGATATCTGGCGGCTTTTACTTGTGGGGGGAAGGGGCATAGACTGATCGCATGAGCGAGGAACGCGATGTCGAGCTGGATGCCGTGGCCGCGGTGGCGCGGATCACGGCGCTGGAAATGCTGGTGCGGCAGATGATGATCGTCCAACTGCGGATTCTCGACCGGATGGGCGAGATCAAGCTCGATGCCGATTATATCAAGGGGATGGCCGGGGCTTACGCCGAAAAGGTGGACGAGAGCCCGATCATCGACTCCGAATGGCCGGACGTGAATTACGAGTTCAAAGTCAATGTGCTGCACAATCTCGAGCGTTTCTTCGACGAACTGGAGACCCATATCCGGACGAATCCGTGAGGGTTTGCGCCGGGCCCTTTGGCTTGTATAACCGAACCAACTTTATCGGGGAGAGACGCCATGGTGTATGTACTGGGCGGGTGGCAGAGTGACTTTTCGGCCAATTGGTCGCGGCAGGACATGGAGATTGCCGATGCCTTTGCGTTGACGCTGCGCGAAGGGCTGGCGGCCGCAAAGCTGGACGCAAGCGAGATCGAAACCGGCCATGTCGGCAATTTTGTCGCCGAGATGTTTGCTGGCCAGGGCATTTTGGGCGGCTTCTTCGCGCAGGTCGATCCCGCGCTCGACGGCCTGCCGACCTCGCGCCATGAGGCGGCCTGTGCGTCGGGCAGCGTCGCGGTTCTGGCGGCCGCGGCCGAGATCGAGGCCGGGCGCTATGGGCTGGCCGCCGTGGTCGGGCTTGAGCAGATGCGCAATGTGCCCGGGCAGAAGGCGGCCGAGAATCTCGGCTCGGCCGCCTGGGTCGGCCATGAATTCGCCGACGCCCGCTATCTCTGGCCGCGCGCCTTCTCGGACCTTTCGGAGGAATATGAGCGGCGCTACGGGCTCGATTACCGGCATTTGATGGCGATTTCGGAGACCAACTTCGCCAATGCCAAGCGCAATCCCAATGCCCAGACGCGCGGCTGGACGCTGGGGCCGGAAAATTTCAGCGAGGATGACGAGGCCAATCCGGTGATCGAGGGGCGCACCCGCAAGATGGATTGCGGGCAGGTGACCGACGGCACGGCGGTGGTGTTTCTGGCCTCGGCCGAGCGCGCAGCTGAATATGCCGCAAGGCGCGGGCTGCGGCTGGAAGATTTGCCGCGCATTTCGGGCTGGGGGCATCGCTCGGCGCCGATCTCGATGACCACCAAGCTGCGGGCGAGTGCGGGCGAGGACTATGTGTTCCCGCAGGTGCGCCGCGCCGTGCTTGATGCCCGCGCCCGCGCCGGCGTCGAGCTGGCCGACATCGACGCAGTGGAGACGCATGATTGCTTCGCCGTGACCGAATATATGGCCATCGATCACCTCGGGCTGACAGCGCCGGGCGAGGCCTGGAAGGCGGTTGAGGATGGCACGATCAGGATGGGCGGGCGCTGCCCGGTGAACCCCAGCGGCGGGCTGATCGGCCTTGGCCACCCTGTCGGCGCGACCGGCGTGCGCATGGTGCTTGATGCGGCCAAGCAGGTGTCGGGCACGGCCGGTGACTATCAGGTGGAGGGCGCCAGGCGGATGCAGACACTCAACATCGGCGGCTCGACGACGACAACGGTGAGCTTCGTGGTGGAGCGCGCGGGGTGAAGTGGCTGGCGGCGGCCGTAGCGCTGATGGTGGCAACAAGTGCGGGAGCGCAAGAGATGAGCAGATATGAGCAGTTCAAGGCCGTGATCGATGCCTGGGGGCGCAAGGATGCGGCGTTCGTGCTGTCGAAGATGGCCGACGACGTGGTCTGGCACATGGCGGCCACCGCCAAGCCCCCGCTCGTTGGCAAGGCGGCGGCGGCGAAGTTTCTCGAAGGCTTTGGCGCCAATATCTCGGACAAGCCGGGCAGCGTGCGCTGGCGGATCATCAACCATGCCGAGACCGCCGACCGGCTGTTTGTCGAAGGCGTCGATGAATATGATGATGTGGCGGGGCGCACCATCACCGCGCCCTATGCCGGCGTCATCGAGTTTCGCGGTGACCTGATCGTGGGCTGGCGCGACTATGTCGATTATCAGACCATCGACAAGCAGCGACTGGGCGAGCCGCTGCCGGCGCATGTGAAGGCGCTGGCCGCGCAGTGAGCACGCCCTTTCGCGAGGCGAAGTTCATGCCGGTGGACCTTGATGTCCGCCGGCAGGACGGCACGGTGTGGCTGAAGAGCCGGGTGCCGCTGCCGCGGCATGATGCCAATCTGGCCCGCGCACTGATGGGCCGGGCGGAGGAAAAGGGCGACCAGCCGGCGCTCAAGTTCCGCGCTGGCGATGACTGGAACGCCGTCAGCCATGCCGAATTCGCCGGGCTGGTGTGTGCAGCGACGCAATATCTGCTCGACCATGAGATGACCGGCAAGCCGCTGATCGTGATGGCGGGGAACACGCTGCCGGCCGCCGTCTGGACCTTCGCCTGCTATGCCTCGGGCGCCGTCCACACGCCGGTGGGGCTGGCCTATGGGCTGGCCGGCGGCGATTATGCGCGGCTGCGCCATGTGATCGCCAAGACGGGTGCGGCGATGATCTATGCCGACCCGCACCCGGCGCTCGCCGCCGCGGTCGAGGCCTGCCGGACGCCGGGCATGGCGCTGGCCGACTTCGCCGCCGCCGCCGCAACCGAGCCGACCCACAAGGTCGACCTGTCGATCGCCGCGCGCGAGCCGCGGGCGGTGGCCAGCTATATGCTGACCAGCGGCTCGACCGGCCTGCCGAAGGTGGTTCCGCAGACGCTGGCAATGATCGCCGCAGCGACCGCGCAGGGGCTGGCGAGCATAGGCGAGGCGGCAAACTGGGGCGGGACGATGCTCGACTGGCTGCCATGGCACCATGCTGCTGGCGCCTCCGTGCTGCGCGCCACCTTGCTGGAGGGCGGCACGCTCCATGTCGATGAGGGCAAGCCGATGCCCGGGCTGTTCGACACGACCCTGCGCAATTTGCGCGAGATTTCGGTCGCCTATTTCAACAATGTGCCGGCGGGCTATGCGATGCTCGTCGATGCGCTAGACAATGACCCGGTGCTGCGGCGCACCTTCTTCAAGGACATGCGGCTGATGCTCTATGGCGGCGCGGGGCTGCCGCAGGCGGTTTATGACCGGTTGCAGGCGCATGCCGTGGCCGAAACGGGCATGCGCATCCACATGACCACCGGCTATGGCATGACCGAGACGGTGACCGGCTGCATGGTCATTCATTTCCCCACCACCAAGGTCGGCATCGGCCTGCCCGCGCCCGGCCTTGAGGTGAAGCTGGTGCCGCATGATGCGCGCTATGAGGTGCGGCTGCGCGGGCCCAATGTGATGGCCGGCTATCTGGACGAGCCGGAGAAAAATGCCGCCGCCTTTGATGAGGAAGGCTATTACCGGACCGGCGACCTCGCCGTCTTCCATGACGAGGCCGACCCCGGCCAGGGTCTCGCCTTTGCCGGGCGGCTGGCCGAAGAGTTCAAGCTGGCCAGCGGCAACTGGGTTTATGGCGGCCAGCTGCGCGAACAGCTGCTTGGCGCGCTTGATGGCCTGGTGAGCGATCTGGTTCTGGCCGACGACAACCGGCCCTATCTGGCGATGATGGCCTGGCCCAAGCCGGGGGTGACGCTGGCGCAGGTGGCCGACAGGGTGCGCGCCTTCAACCAGCACCAGCGAGGCGCCAAGGTGACGCGTGTGATGCTGCTCGATGTGCCGCCGCGCGTTGATGCGCATGAGCTTTCGGACAAGGGCAGCATCAACCGGCGCGCGGTCATTGACGGGCGCGCCGCCGATGTGGCGCGGCTCTTTGCCGAGCCGGCGGGTGAAGGTGTGGCGACCCTCTAGAGCCGAACCGTCAGCCAGAGCACGTACAGCGCCAGCAGCAGCAGCGCCGCCGGGCGGCCGACACGCTCACGCAGCATGAGGAGCGCGATGACAAACAGCGCGGTGGCGGCAAGAACCGGCGCATCGAGGTGGCGCGCGGCATCCTGCGGCGCGGCGCCGGAGATCGCCATCACCAGCCCGCCGACCGCAAGGATGTTGAACAGGCAACTGCCCAGCACATTGCCGATGACGATATCGGTCTGGCGGCGGCGGGTGGCGGCGATGGCGGTGGCCAGCTCGGGCAGGCAGGTGCCAAAGGAGAGCAGGGTCAGGCCGAGCATATCCTCGCCGACCCCCAGCCGGACCGCCAGCCGCGTCGCCCCGGCCACGAGAAGATCAGCGCCCAGCACGAGCGCCAATATGCCGGCGAGCAGCAGCAACAGCGCTTCCCACCACGGCGCGGCGACGGCGACAACCATGGCCTCGCGCTTCTGCAGCGCAGCCTCGGCCGCCCGGCTGCGCGCGCTGTGGCGCAGGCTGACGAACAGCCACAGCGCGAGGAGCAGCAGCAATACCACGCCGCTGGCGCGCGCCAGCGCAGGCAGAAAGGCCAGCCCGGCAAACAGTGCGGCCGCCGCAGCCACGGCCGCGCCTTCGGTGGCGATGGCCGCGCGCGAGATACGGAAGGGCAGCAGCAAGGCGGCAAGCGGCAGCACGATCAGCAGATTGGCCAGCGACGCGCCGATGACATTGCCAAAGGCGAGCGCCGGGGCGCCCGACAGCGCGGCGCGCACGCCGGTGGCAAGCTCGGGTGCCGAGGTGCCGAAGCCGACGATGACGACACCGATGAACAGCGGTGGGACACCGAGCCGCTGGGCCAGCGTGGTGCCTTGGCGAACAACATAATTACCGCCCCCCATCAGCAGCAACAGCCCGGCGAGGGCAGCAAGGATGGGCTGGGACGCCAACATGCTGCCAGTCTAGCAGCAGGCCGGGTGCGGCTAAACCGGCAAGCGCCTGAAAAGGGCGCTGCGCGCGTCAAGCGCCGCGCGCGCGTCATCATATTCCGCAACAAGCCGGTCGGCGATCACCGCCAGCGGCTCGGTGGCGGTGACGGCGTGCAGACCCTGCCCTGCCGACCAGACATCCTTCCAGCGCTTCTGCACATCGCCGCCATAGTTGCGCGCCGCTGGGCTGGCGAGATTTTCAAGGTTATAGCCGGCCGCACGCAGGCTGGGGATCAGCCAGCTTGCCGGCGTACCGGTGACGGCGGCCGAGACAAGCAGATCATCAAGGCTGCTGTCGGCCAGCATCGCCTTGTAGGCAGGGGCGGCGCGGCTTTCTTCAGCGGCGATGAAGCGGGTGCCCATATAGACAAGGTCCGCCCCGCTCGCGACCGCACCGAGGACACCCGCCCCGTCCGCAATGCCGCCGCCGACGCAGACCGGACCGGGAAAGAACTGGCGCAGCGCCGAGACGAAGGCGAAGGGCGAAAGCTGGCCGGTGTGGCCCCCAGCACCTGCCGAGACGCAAACCAGCCCGTCTGCGCCCACCGCCGCCGCCTTGCGCGCCAGCGCCACCGTGGTGACATCGGCGAACACAAGGCCGCCATAGCCATGCACCACCTCGATCGCCGGCTTGGGGCTGCCCAGCGCGGTGATGACGAGCGGCGGCTTGTGCTTGGCGACCAGCGCCAGATCTTCCGCCAGACGCGGGTTGCTGGCATGGGTGACGAGATTGGCCGCCCATGGTGCACCGCCAACCGCGGCCTTGATCTCCGCCATCCAGCCATCGAAATCAGCCGCCGTGCGGGCATTGGGGGCGGGGAAGCTGCCGATCAGCCCGGCCTTGCAGGCCGCGATCACCATCTCGGGCCCTGAGACGAGGAACATGGGCGCGACCACGACCGGCAGCCGCAGCGATTTGAGGATTTCTTCGAGCATCAAAGCCTCTCGACAACCATGGCGACCCCGACGCCCTGTGCGCCGCTGGCCACGACCAGGCCGTAGCGCCCCTGCACCGCGTCGAGCGCATCAAGCAGAATGGCGGTCAGGACCGCGCCGGTCGCGCCCATCGGATGGCCGCGCGCGATATGCCCGCCGGCGATGTTGACGCGCGCCGGATCAACGGGAAAATCGCGCAGGAACTTTGCGATTGTCACCGCAAAGGCCTCCATGAACTCCACGGCCGCCATGTCAGCCAGACCGAGGCCCGCGCGCTCGAGGGCATTCTGCATCGCGGCAAAGCCGGCTGTCAGTGAGGCGCGCACGTCGCCGCCGCTTTCGGCAAAGGCGAGGATGCGCGCCCGCGGCGGCGGCAGCGCAGCGTCGGCCGGGCCGATCAGCGCCAGCGCCGCGCCGTCGGCCAGCGGCGGCGCATGGCCAAGCGTGTGACGATGGTCGACCGGCGCATCACCGATGACCGCGCGATATTGCGCGGCCAGCGCCGGAAAGGCGGGCGGCAGGCTGGCGAGGCTGCTCGCGCTGGTGGCGCGCGGTGTCTCATCGGCGGTCAAGCCTGCCAGCGGCACCACCGAGGCATTCAGGCTGACGCTGGCCGCGCGCGACTGGCTGGTGAGCGCCACCGCGTCGAGTTCGGCACGGGTCAGCCCCTCCGCCTCGGCCAGCAGATCGGCGGCGAGCGCGACCGGAATGTAGCGGCTATGGAGCGGCAGGTTGGTGGCGGTATAATGCGCCGCAGTGTCGGCCATGAACGGCACCCGGCTCAGCATCTCGACGCCGCCGGCGAGGCTGTGCCGGGCCTGGCCCGATGCGGCGGCGGCGGCTGCCTGGCCGATGGCGCTGAGCCCGCCGGCGCAGAAATTGTTGAGGCTGTGTGCCGCCGCCTCGGGGCGCAGGCCGCCGTGCAGCTTGGCGACCATGGCGATATGGCCGCCCTGCACCCCGACCTGGCCGACGCTGGAGACGATCAGCCGCTCGGCCAGCGCGCGCACCGGGCGACCGCGCGCTTCGAGATGGTCGATACAGGCGGTGGTGAGGTCTTCGGGCATGAGGCTGGCCAGCGCGCCGCCGGCCTTGCCCTTGCCACGCGGCGTGCGCACGGCATCGTGAATGAAGATATGGGTCATGTGAAACGCCCTTTGAACGGGGCCGGCGGCATGAAGGCGAACAGGCCCGGCGGCGCGGCCAGCACATCGGGAATCGCATTGAGCGCGACCGCGACCGTGGCGTCGGACAGCGCACGCGAGGGCGGGGCTGATGGGTCCGGCTCCTCGATATCGAGCGTCATGTGCACATTGGGCCGGCCCTTGATGTCGATCAGCCAATGGCCGGGCGGGGTCTCGCCGTGCAGGCTGCGATCAGCGGTCCAGAGGATCGACATGGCGAGGCTGATGCCGTTTTCATAATGCGCGCGCCATTGCCAATGTGTGGCGGCCACCGTGCCCCGCGCGATGGTGCCAGCGGCGATCTGCAGGTCGTGCGGGGCCAGCGTCAGCTGATGGTCTGGCTCAAGGCTGACAAGCCGCGTGCCAAGCGCTGCGGCGGCGTGGTGGAACACCTCGCTGAACAGCGCGGTGTAGAGGCTTGCCAGCGGCCCCTCGCGAATGTCGGCCTTGGCCGGATCGGAGCCGAGGCCCATCAGGTCGAAGACGAAGGCCGGGCTGGCCATGGCGCTGGCGTCGACGGTCTCCTGCATGGTGATGCTTTCCACCTCGGCGCACATCGCCGTGGCGCCGAGCGCCAGCCGCTCGACGACAAAGCCGGGCGAGACGCCAAGGCCAGCAAGCGTCACCCCACCTTGAAGCGCCGCCGCCTTCAAGCGGTCGGCATAAGCAGCACCCTGCGCGGCCGGCCAGTGAAAGCCCGCCGTGCTGATCACATTCTTGCCGCTGGCCAGCAGGCGGCAGACATCATCGGCGAGCGCTTCATAGGGCAGGGTGATGCGCGGGGTGTGAATGACGAGATCGGCATCGAGCGCGAGAATGGCCTCGATGTCGTTGGTGGCCAGAATCCCGGTTTCGGGGCGACGGGCGATGGTGCCCGCATCCTGCCCGTCCTTTCTCGCGCCGTAAACATAGACGCCAACCAGCGCTGCATCGGGCGCGTCGATGAGCCGGCGCAGCGCCGTGCGCCCGAGCGCGCCCGTGGCCCATTGGACGACACAGAATCATGGCTGCCCCTTCATGACGCGCATCTTGCATTGAACGCCGGAGTAAGTCGACTTATGAAAGTGACGGGGAGAGTTGCGATGTTCCTGACGCCCAAAGAGCGGATTGTTGACTATGAAGCGTGCGGCTGGTGGTCGGGGCGGTCGGTCGATGCGATGTTCCAGGAGGTGGCGGCGGCCGGCGGCGACACGCTGGCGCTGGTCGACCCGCCCAACCGCGCGGCGCTCGACGGGCAGGCGCCCGAGCGGCTGAGTTGGACCGCGCTGAAGGACCGGGTGGAGCGGGTGGCAGGGGCGCTGCTGGCGGCGGGTGTGGGCAAGGATGATGTGGTGGTGGCGCAGCTGCCCAACACCGTCGATGCGGTGGCGCTGGTGTTGGCCTGCGCGCGGCTGGGTGCGATCATCTCGCCGGTGGTGATGCAGTATCGCGCCCATGAGCTCGGCCATATCCTTGGCCTGACCAGCCCCAAGGCCGTGGTGACGGTGGCGACATTTGCCGGCCATGCGCACGGCGCGATGATGGAGACGCTGGTGGCGCCCGGCACGCAGGTGCTGCTTGCAGATGCGCTGGCGCGCGGCGACCCGGCCCCGGCGGCCGCGCATGTGGTGGCGCACCCGACCGCTGGCGGCGAGGTGATGACGATCTGCTGGACGAGCGGCACCGAAAGCACGCCCAAGGGCGTGCCGCGCGACCACAACCACTGGATCCTGAACGCGCAGGTGGTGGCCGAAGCCGCCGGGATGCGGGACGGCGATGTCATCCTCAACTCCTTCCCGCTGGTCAATATCGCGTCGATTGGCGGCATGATGCTGCCCTGGCTCTGGCTGAAGGGCCGGATGGTGCTGCATCACCCCTTTGATCTGGGGCTGTTCCTGCAGCAGATCGCTGCTGAAGGTGTCAGCTACACCATTGCCCCGCCCGCGGTGCTGACAGCCCTTCTGCTCAAACCGGAAATTCTGGGCGCCACCGACATTTCCTCGCTGCGCGCCATCGGCTCCGGCTCGGCGCCGCTCTCCCCGTTCCTGATCTCGGGCTGGCGGGACCGCTACGGCATCGAGATCTGCAACATTTTCGGCTCCAACGAAGGCTGCTCGCTGTTTTGCGGCGCCGCCGATGTTCCGGACCCCGAACAGCGCGCCCGCTATTTCGTTCACAAGGGCCAAAAGGGCATCACCGGCGAGGTGGTGCTGACCCGCCTCGTCGACCCCGCCACCGAGACCGAAATCACCGCGCCCGGCCAGGTCGGCGAGCTGCGGCTGGCCGGCGGGAACATCTTCTCCGGCTATTGGAAGTCGCCCGACCTCAACACCCGCGCCTTTGACGACCACGGCTATTTCCGTACCGGTGACCTGTTCGAGATCGCCGGCGAGGGCGAGCTTGCCCGCTTCTACCGCTTCGTCGGCCGCTCAAAGGAGATCATCGTGCGCGGCGGGGTCAATATCTCGCCCGCCGAGATCGACGACCTGCTGGCAGGCGCGCCCGAGCTGCTCGAAGCCGCGACCGTCGGTGTGCCCGACGATTTGCTGGGAGAGCGGGTGGCGGTGGCCGTAGTGCCAAAGCCGGGGGCCGAGCCCAGCATCGAAACGCTCGGCGCCTGGCTGGAAAGCAAGGGCTGCGCCATTTTCAAGCGGCCCGAACGGCTGGTGGTGCTCGACAAGCTGCCGCGAAACGCCATGAACAAGGTGGTGCGCGATGTCTTGCGCGCCGAGGTGCTGGCACGGCTTTAAGGGCCTCCGGCGGCTGGGGGCGGCGCCCCCAGACCCCATCAGTCAATATGGGCTGCGCCTTGAAACAGCCAGCCGAGCGCTGCAGGCAATCAAGGCGCTTCGCGCAGGCGCAACGCATCAAAGGCTTGTCCCCAGCCAACTCATGGGGTCTGGGGCCTGAGGCCCCAGCCGCCGGAGGCCCCTGCCCTGCCCTACCGCGGCAAATGCTGGCGCTCGACGAAATGGGCGTGGGTGCCGCTTGAGATCTTGTGGGGCAGCGCGAGGCGGACGACGGGGCCGGCTTCGAAATTCTTGCAATCGATGAGGATGCATTCCGACGTGCCGCGGTTCTCGTCGATGATGAAGCTGACGAGATAGCCGTCGTCTTCCGAAGTGGCGCCCACGCGCGGGCAGAAGGGGGCTTCGCTGGCGTAGCGGCCTTCGGGCAGCTGCACCGACCAGCTTTCGCCGGTTTCGAGATCGTGCTTGACGAAGGTATCGAACAGGAACCAGCCGGGCTTGGTCGCGGTGCTATAGGCATAGCGATAGGGGTGGCCGCTCATCCGCTGATTGTAGGTGCCGAATTCGAGAATGCGGTCATCGAGGTGATATTCGCGGGTCTTGCCGGTCTTGAGGTTGAAGCGCCAGCGGTGGAGCTTGGGCTTGAAGCTCTGCTGGTCGACATAGGCCATGAGCTGGCCATAGCCATCGGCATTTTCGAGCGGGCCGGGGGTGGGGTTTTCCTGAAAATAGCCGTCCATGATGACCTCGTCGCCCTCTTCCCAGGCGTTGAGGAAGTGGAGGACATAGGTGGGATCGGCTTCGAACCAGCGGATCTGGTCGGGGCTGCCGTGGCGGGGGATAAGGGCGAAGCGGCTGGGCAGCTTGTGCTTGCGCACGACATGGAGATCGCGCTTCAGCAGTTCCGCATCCCAGAACACCGGGAAATCATTGAGGATCGACCAGTTTTTGGTGAAGGCCATGTCGTGCGGCAGGCGCGGGCCAGGCAACGGAATCGGCACATGATGGACGAGCTTGCCCTCGGCGCTGACCACGCCGTAGTGCATATAGGGGGCGTGGGTGCTGTAGTTGAAGAACAAGAGCTCGCCGGTTTCGAGATCGACCTTGGGGTGGGCGCTGATGCCATCAAGCGGCACCCAGGGGGCGATGCCCTGCTGATCGAGCGTTTCGGCATCAAGCGCATAGGCTTCGCCGCACTGATAGAAGGTGCTGAGCGCCTGATGACGGTGGACGATGACATCGGTGCTGCTGGCATCCTTGAGGCGGCCATGCGCGCCGAAGCCGGGGCGGGTGCTGACACCGGGACCATCCATCAGGCCACCCCACAGCGAATGGCCGGCCTCCTGCTCGGCCTCGAAGCAGCGGGTGCGCACGAAGCGGTTGCGGTAGGCGGCGCGGCCGCCCGAAAAGCTGACCTGGTGGATCATGCCGTCCCCGTCGAACGGGTGATAGCGGCCGAGCGCCTGATGGACCGGATTTTCGGTGTTGCGCAGGTAGATGCCGTCGATGTCGGTGGGGACGCTGCCTTCGATGACCGGCAGGGTTTCGACCGTCACCTCCTCGTGAAGCGGGGTCCAGGCACCGTTCAGATAGGGGTGGTTGCTGGGCTGGAGGGTGACCTTGACCGGCGGCTCGCGGGTGACATTGGCGGAATAGGCGGTTGCAGTCATGTCTGGACTCCCTTGATTGCCGTAAAGGTAAACCAGACGGTTCGATTGTGCAACTTGGGCATTGACGCGGGCACCCGCTCGGGGGATGGTCAGGTTCGATAATGAAACGGTTTTGGGGAGACGGGGCATGCGGCGGCTGATTCTGCTTTTGATGGCGGTGATGGGCTTGCTGGCGGCGCCGGCATTGGCACAGGAGAAGAGCATGAACAGCGATCCGAAGATTGCCGTCGTCGAACGGATGATCGAAGCTTGGAACACGCGCAACTGGCAGCTGGTTGGCGAATTGTTCGCCGAGGACGGCGTGTTGCATTCGATGATGATCGAGCCGGTGGTGGGGCGTGCCGCGATCGATTCGCGCATCAAGGCGCTGGGTGCGGGGATTTCGGACATCACGCTCGATATCCAGCGCATCGGCCGGGTCGGTGATGCCGTGGTCATCGAGCGGGTCGATCGCTTCACCTATAATGGCCATTATGGCGAGGTGCCCGTGGTCGGCGTGCTGACCGTGGAGGGTGACCATATCAAGGTGTGGCGCGAATATTATGACCGGGCGCAGCTGGTGGCGGCGCTGGGCCTGAAGGAAGACTTTCACAAGTAGCGAAAATGTCTCCGCGGCGCTAAGATGGCGGCGTGGGCAATGACAATCTGATCCGCACCTGCTCGATCTGGCGCGCGCTGGAGGTGATTGGTGACACGCCGACGCTGCTGATTCTGGAAGCGGCGTTTCAGGGCGCGCGGCGGTTTGATGACTTCTGGCGCGAGACGCGGCTGTTGAAGGCGCTGCTCTCGGACCGGCTGAAGAAGCTGGTGGAGGCAGGCGTGTTCGAGCGCAGCCTTTATCAGGAGCGGCCGCAGCGCTTTCTCTATCGGCTCACGCAGAAGGGCTGCGATGTTTATCCGGTGGCGCTGGCGCTTCTGGTCTGGGAAAAAAATTGGGGCGCGCGCGAGGCGGGCGCCCGTTCGATCCGGCTCACGCACAAGGCCTGTGGCCATGATTTCGAGCCGGTGGCGGCCTGCGGCTCGTGCGGGGACGATATCGACGCGACCGCCGTGGACTGGCGCGAGGGGCCGGGCGTGGGCTGGATGGCGCCGCTCTACAGCAGGCGGCGGCAGCTGCGCGACAGCTGCGGGGACGGCAGCCTGCTTTTTGTGGAGGCCGCCCAACTTATGGGGGATCGCTGGGCCGGGCTGGTGCTGCGCTCGATCTTCACCGGCATCCGCAGCTTCGACGGCATTCGCGCCGACACGGCGATGGCAACGAACATTCTTTCCGAGCGTTTGCAATGGCTGACCGCACGGGGGATCATCCGCCAGGCGGCGGCGGGCGGTGCGGGACGGCACGAATATCGACTGACGCGCAAGGGCGTGGCCTATTATCCCGCACTGCTGATGCTGCTGGTCTGGGGAGACCGCTATTATGTCTCTCCCGAAGGCCCGCCGCTGCTGCTGACGCACAAGAGCTGCGGCGGACCGCTCAAGCCGGTGATGGCCTGCTCGCGTTGCCGCGCGCCGCTTGATGCCCGCGAGGTTCACTTCGAGCTGGAAGCCGATGACGGCCGACTGGCCGAGGCGGTTTAGGACTTTCAAGACCATACTGACCGGGTTAGGCTCGCCACATGAGCGAGGCTGAAGCAAAGCAGCGGGTTGCGCTGGTGACGGGTGCGGGCAAGGGGCTGGGCGCGGCCTTTGCCCGGGCGCTGGCCGCCGATGGGCTGGCGGTGATGGTCAACAACCGGCAGCGCGAAGAGGCTGCGGATTCGGCCGCCGAGACGGTGGCGGCGATTGAAGCGGCGGGCGGGCGTGCGGCGGCAGACCGGCATGATGTGTGCGCCGCCGGGGCTGCCGGGGCGATGGTGGCGGCAACCGTGGCGGCGTTTGGCGGGCTTGATGTGCTGGTGCTGAATGCGGGCATCACCGGGCCGGTGGCCAAGGCCGATGCGCTGGACGAGGCGGTGCTGCGCGAGGTGATGGAGACGAATTTCTTTGCCAATACGGCACTTGTGCGCGCAGCCCTGCCACAATTGCGGGCGCGTAGGGCGGCGCGGATCGTGTTCATATCCTCGACCGCAGGGTTGCACGGCCTGAAGGGCCGGCCAGCTTATGCGGCATCGAAGGGGGCGCTCAATGGCTATGCGCTGAGCCTGGCCGATGAGCTGCGGCGGGATGGGATCGGAGTGAATGTGCTGATGCCCTATGCGGCGACGCCGATGACGGCGGGCACGGCGGACGGGCTGGCGGACCTGCTGGCGCCCGAAGCTGTAGGCCCGGCGCTCAGCTGGCTGGCGGGGGTGGACTGCGACGTGACGGGCGAGATCTGGGTGGCGGGCGGCGGCGTGTTCAGGCGGGCAAGTGCCGTGGAGAGCCCTTCCATCCCCTTGGGCGGGCACGCGGATTTTGGTGCAGGGCGGCGGTTTCGCGGGGCGGAGGCGGCCTTTGCCGATCTGTTGAAGGAGGCGAGCAATGACGCTTGAGGATCTGCTGTCGCGCGCGGCGATTGCGGACGTGCTGCACAACTATGCCAAGGGCGCGGACCGGGGCGATGTCTCGCTGATCGCGCCTGCTTACCATGACGACGCGATCGAGGATCATGGCGGCACGTTTCTGGGCCCGGCGGCGGACTATCTGGCTGGAATGGCGAAGATATTGCCGACTGCGCCGCGGATGACGCACATGGTGACCAACCTGCTGATCGATGTGGACGGCAGCCGGGCCCGGGCCGAGAGCTATTGGCTGACCTTCTCGCGGCGGGAAGGCGAGGCGCCGTTTGACAGCCTGACGATGGCCCGGATCCTCGACAAGTTCGAGAATCGCGGCGACGGGTGGAAGATCGCGCATCGGCGGCTGACATGGGAATGGAACCATGAAATGCCCTTGAATGAGAGCTGGGGGCGCGGGCAGATCGCGCCTGATCCGGCGAGGCTGGTGCGCGGCGCGAAGAAGCCGGATGACCTGGCCTATAGCGACTGGTGGGGAGGAAAATAATGGAGATTCAAGGCTGTGTGGCGCTCGTCACCGGAGGCAACCGGGGCATTGGCGAGGGCTTTGTCGATGAACTGCTCGCTCAGGGGGCGGCCAAGATCTATGTGGCGGCGCGCAAGCTGGCTGACGGTGAGGCGGCGGCGGCGCGGGATGCGCGGCTGGTGCCGATTGCGCTCGATGTGACTGATGAGGGACAGGTGGCAGCGGCGGCGGAATTGGCCGGGGATGTCAATCTGCTGGTCAACAATGCCGGGGCCTTTTCGATGCAGACCTTGCTGGGGGCGCCGTCGCTGGCGGCGCTGCGGGCGGAGATCGAGACCAACTATATCGGCCTGGTGAGCATGGTGCGGGCCTTTGCGCCCGTGCTGAAGGCGAATGGCGGGGGCTGTGTTGTCAATGTGTTATCGGCCGGCGCGATCGTCTCGGTGCCGGGGATGGGCGGCTATAGCCCGTCCAAATTCGCCGCACGCGCGGCCAGTGATGCGCTGCGCGCCGAGCTGGCGCCGCAGGGGACGCATGTGGCGGCGCTGATCGTGGGCTCGGTCGATACGCGGATGGCGGCGCATGTCACCCATGTGAAGAAATCTTCGCCGCAGGACATTGGAAAGGCTGGGCTTTTGGCGGCTCGGCATTCGATCAACGAGCATGATACCGATGCGCATGCGATTTCGGTGCGGGCGCATCTGGCGCGTGATCCGGGCGGATTGGCAGCAGCGATGGCGCAGGCCGTACAGGGAGGGAAGTGATGGCGAACTCATTGGAAACATTGATTGCGAAGCAGGATATTGCTGATGTTTTGGCGCGTTATGCGCGCGGGGTGGACCGCACCGACGGGGATCTTTTGCATAGCTGCTACTGGGATGATGCGATCGAGGAGCATGGGTCGAGCTATGTGGGGCCGGCGCGGGCTTATGTGGATGGGGCGATTGCGCGGCTGAAATCGGCCGGGGTGATGGGGCATTATCTGTGCAACGTGCATTATGAATTTGATGGCGATGTGGCGTGGGTGGAGACTTATGTGCTTACATTTGCGCGCTTTTCGAAGAATGGCGAGCCCTGGGACACGCTCACCGGGGGGCGGCTGATCGACCGGTTCGAGAAGCGGGGTGGCGAGTGGCGGATCAAGCACCGCAAGACCATTCTCGACTGGAACCGCGACCAGCCGATGGCCGAGACCTGGTGTCTAGGGATGTTCAACCCGGCTGACCCGCGCATCATCATGGGCAGGCGCGGCACCGGCGACGAGAGCTACAACCGGTTTTGAGTGGGTTGCGAGAGGGTTTCGGGGGGTCTGGAAGGTTAGGAAGGTTAGGCGGTCGCCAAGGAAAAGGGTGCAGACAGCTTGTCTGCACCCTTTTCTTATAGCCCATCTGGCGGCTGTAGGACAGGCTCAGAAGCGGAAGCCCAGCTCCACGCCGTAGGTGCGCGGATTGCCCAGCCGCGACACCTCATCGCCGAAGAAGGCGATGATGTTGGTGCGGTAGAGCGTGTTGGTGAGGTTGCGGCCCCAGGCGCTGAGCGTGATCTGGCCATCATTGGGGGTGATGGAGATGCGCGCATTCAAGAGGCCATAAGGGTCTTCGGTCTGGGCATTGTCGGGCGCCCAGAACAGCTTGCCCTGCCGGTTGTAATTGACGTTGGCAGTGAGGCCGTTCTTCCACGACCCGAGATCGGTGGTCAGCGTGCCGCCGACGTTGAACTGCCATTCAGGCGTGCGCTGGAGGAAATTGCCCGAACTGTCGCGGCCAAGGCTGTCGATGAAGTCGATATATTCGGTGTCGAGCACGGTGCCGCCGCCATACAGCGTCAGCCATTCGGTGGCGGCGATTTCAAGCTCGGCCTCGACGCCGCGGATCTTGGCATCCGCCGCATTGTCGGTGATGTTGCACAGGCAATCCTGGTTGGTCTGGGTGACCTGCAGATTCTTGTAGCGCATCGAGAAGGCGGCAAGGTTGAGCCGGACCCGGCGATCGAGGAACTCCATCTTCGCGCCGACCTCGAAATTGTCCACGGTTTCGGGGTCATAGCCGGCCTGGGCGGCGGCTGCATTGGCCGGGTCATCCTCGAACCCGCCGCCCTTGTAGCCGGTCGAGAAGGTGGCATAGAGCAGGATATCGTCGTTGGGCTTGAACTCGGCGGTGACCTGCGGCGTGATCTCGCTCCAGCTCTCGCCGTAATCGGTGGTGTAGCCGGTGCCGGTGGTGAAATTGGGCGCCAGCGGCGTGAGCGCCACCGTGTCGTTCGGATTGAACCTGTCCCCGGTTGCGACGGCCGTGCCGGTGACGGTGCCCTCCTTCTTGTCATTGGCGTAGCGCACGCCGGCGACGATGCGGAAGGCCTCGGAGAAGCGATAACCGAGCTGGCCGAAAAAGGCATAGGAGCGGTTGCGGGCCGTATTGTCCCAGGTGCTCTCACCCGACAGCGTCGGGATGGGCGCAGGGGTGTCGGCGCGGAAGCGGTCGAACTTGTCGACCGTGTCACGCTGGAAATAGGCGCCGACGATCCACTCGAAGCCGCGCTCGCGGGTTTCGGAGACGATGCGCAGCTCCTGGCTGAACTGCTTGATGCTCTCGGTCTCCTGCACCGGGAAGGTGAACAGCGTCGGCGAGATGACGCCGAAATCGTTGAACGGCCCGATGCCGGTCTGGTCATAGAGGTTGTTGGCATCGCCCTTGCGGTAGCCGGTGATGCTGGTCAGCGTGGCGATGTCCCCCAGCCCCTTTTCGAGCCGGAGATTGAGGCCCCAGGCCTCGCGCCGCAGCCGCTGCGGGCTGGGATTGGCATCGCCCTCATAGGTGGGCCAGGTCGGCAGGCCTTCCCGGATATCAAGCGGGCGGCCGCGAATGGCACCGATCGCAGCGCGCGCCGTGCTCCACGGGCCGGCACCGGGCGCCGGGCCATCGATGGCGACCGAATGGAAGCCGTTCGACTTGTCATTGGTATAATCGAAGATCAACCGGGCGCTGAAATCACTCTGCTGCGGCTGGAACAGCAGCTGGCTGCGGAACTGGATCGACTCGACATTGTCGAGATCGATATTGTTCTGGATATCCTCATTGAACCCGTCCCGGTTGCGGATCTGGAACGAAAAGCGCGTCGCCAGAGTGTCAGTCAGGCCGCCCGTGACATGCCCGCGCGCCAGCACCTCGTTGTAATTGCCATAGGAGACATTGAACGCGCCGCCGGTTTCAAACGTGGGCGCCGCCGAAATGATGCTGATGGCACCACCAACGACGTTGCGGCCCAGCAGCACGCCCTGCGGGCCGCGAATGACCTCGACCCGCTCGATGTCATACATGTCGAAATTGAACAGGCCGGAGCGGCCGACATAGACATCATCCGTGAAGATACCGATCGACTGGTCCGCCGACGGACTGTCAAGCCGGGTGTTGGTGATGCCGCGGATGTTGAACTCCTGATCGAGCGGCGACAGGGCGGTGAAGCTCAAGGACGTCACGCGCGTCGCCAGCTCCTCAAAGCTCAGCACACGCGCCTGATCAATCAACTCCTGCCCGAACGCCGACACGGCCAGCGACGTATCCTGAACCGAGGCCTCGCGCCGCTGCGCCGTGACCAATATCTCGCCCAGCTGCGGCCCCGAGGCGGCATCCGCCACCTCCTGCGCCTGCGCAGGCATGGCCGCCGCCGCCACAGCCAGAGCCAGAGCCGAAACGGACGCACAATTCCAATGACGCATGATCACTCCTCCCCCTTGTCGGACTGGTGCCGACGCTTCTTGATATCAATCTGCGCAAGTGAGTTCGGCAATGCAAGCGTGTTTCGATGTTGCGATGCAGCAGAGGATGTCGCTATTTTGCAGGGATGTGACGCTTTTGCATCGGTTGCGTGGGCGAACCTGCTGGGAACGGGGCGGGCCTGATGGGCCTCCGGCGGCAGTTTAGGGCCTCCGGCGGGCAGAAGGGCCTCCGGCGGGCAGAAGGGCCTCCGGCGGCTGGGGCCTCAGGCCCCAGACCCCATTTGTGGGGGTGGGACAAGATTTCGTAGGGCAGCGCCGGCGCGTAGCGCTTTCATGGCCTGCGGCGCTGGGCTTGGGGGGACGGCGTCGCCTGGGCCCCGGATCAAGTCCGGGGCGACGGAAACTTTTGGGCTGTTCCACGATTGGGGTCTGGGGGCGTCGCCCCCAGCCGCCGGAGGCCCTTCTCGCCCGCCGGAGGCCCTTGACTGCCCGCCGGAGGCCCCTTCTTTCTGATGGCGGGCTGCGGAGCGAGGGGAATGATGGCGGACGGCAGGGTGGTGCGGGAGCGCAGGGCGATGCTGGCGGGGATGGCGCCGGTGCTGGGGGACGGGGTGTTTGTGTTTTGCACGACAGTGGATGCAGGGGTGGCGGCGGCGCATGCGGTGGCGCGGATTGAGGAGGCGGAGGGGACGACGCTGGTTCTGGATGTGGCGGCGGCGCGGCGGCTGGAGTTTGACGTGTCGATGCCGATGCGGCGGATTACGCTGGGGGTGTTTTCCGCGCTCGACGGCGTGGGGCTGACGGCGGCTGTGGCGGGCGCGCTGGCAGCAGCCGACATCCCGTGCAACATCATCGCCGGCTTTCACCATGACCATCTGTTTGTGCCGGCCGCGATGGCCGAGGCGGCGCTGGCGGTGTTGCGGGACTTGCAGGCGGGGGCGGCTTAGCGGCTGGCGGACCTATTGCAGGCGTTCGGCGATCCAGAGCTTGATGAGGGACTGGCGGGTGACGCCGAGGTGGCGGGCCTGTTTGTCCAGGCCTTCGACCACCCATGCAGGGAAATCGACGTTGACGCGGCGGCTCTCCGTGTTGGGGCGGCGGGCTTTTGACCAGTCGATGCTGTCGGCGACAGTGTCGCCGGCATCGAAGGCCTGGTCGAGGTCAGATGTTTTCATAACGGTCGATCTCCTCCTTGCGGGCGCGGCGGACCGAAATGATCCGCACGCTGTTGCCGCGCGGTGTCCAGATGGCGGCCCAGTGCCTTTCGCCAATCCGGCCGACCGACAGAATGCGCGGCTCGCCTTCTGTGCGGGCGGGCGCTTCAAGCAGCCATGGATCGGCCCAGAGCGCCTGCGCCTGCTCGAAGTCGATCCCGTGTTTGGCGCGGTTCTGGGCGCTTTTGGCGGCATCGAAGTCGAACTTCATGAGCTGATGTAGTGCGGTTTTTATACCTTTTCAATCCAGTTGATCCTCGAATCCCTGAACTTCGATGGCTCCGGCGGGCAGTTAAGGGCCTCCGGCGGCTGGGGCCTCAGGCCCCAGACCCCATTTGTTGGGGTGGGACAAGGCTTGGGAGGGGAGCGCTGGCGCGTAGCGCATTTATGGCCTGCGGCGCTGCGATTGGGGGGAACGGAGTCGCTTAGGCCCCGGATCAAGTCCGGGGCGACGGGGCGTTTTGGGCTGCTCCACTGATGGGGTCTGGGGGCGTCGCCCCCAGCCGCCGGAGGCCCTGTCTCGACCGCCGGAGGCCCTGTCTCGACCGCCGGAGGCCCCTTCCCCGCCCCCGCCCGCTCAGCCGAGGCGGTTGAGGGCGGCGGTGAGGCGGGTGGTTTCTTCGGCGCGGGCGGCGTGGTCTGCGCGGGCTTTTTCGACTGCTTCGGGCTTGGCTTTTTCGGTGAAGCCGGGGGAGGCGAGGCGGGCGGCGAGGCTGTCGCGCTCCTTGGTGGCGGCGGCGATGGCTTTTTCGAGGCGGGTGCGCTCGGCGGCGATGTCGATGATGCCTTCGAGCGGCAGGCTGAAGGTGGCTTCGTTGACGACGACTTGCAGGCGCGCGCTGCCGGGGGTTGGCGGGGTTTCGGCCGGGTGGATGCGGGCGAGGCGTTCGATGGCGGGTGCGTTGGCCTTGAGCCGGGCGGTGGTTTCGGGGGCGGCGCCTTCGACGCTGAAGGCGAGGCGGGCGGAGGGGGGCACGCCGAGCTCGGTGCGGGCCGAGCGGATTTCGGAGATGAGGGTGATGAGCCAGGTGATTTCCTGCGCTGCGGCTTCGTCTTGCGGGATGGCGGCGGCGTCGGGCCAGCTTGCCGTGATGAGGTCGTGCGGGCGGGCTGCGGTTTCGGGGGCGAGGCTGTGCCACAGCTCTTCGGTGAGGAAGGGCATGACGGGATGGAGGAGGACGAGGATCTGGTCGAGCGCCCAGCCGGCTGTGGCGCGCGTTTCGGCGGCCAGCGCAGGGTCGGCGTCTTCAGCGAGCAGCGGCTTGGTGAGTTCGAGATACCAGTCGCAGAAGCGGTTCCAGACGAACTGGTAGAGGGTGTCGGCGAGCGCATCGAAGCGGTAGGCGGCGAGTGCGCTGTCGGCGGCCTGAGTGGTCTGGGCGATTTCGGTGATGATCCAGCGGTTGACGGGGTGCTGCGCGCCGGGCGGGGCCTTGGGCTGGGCGTGGATGCCGTTTGCCCCGGCGCCAGCGGCGCCGATACCTTTTGACTGCGCGAAGCGGGCGGCGTTCCAGAGCTTGGTGGCGAAGTTGCGGTAGCCTTCGATGCGCTTTTCATCGAGCTTGATGTCGCGGCCCTGGGTTTCCATGGCGCAGAGCGTGAAGCGCAGCGCATCGGCCCCGTATTGATCGATGAGGGTGAGCGGATCGACGGTGTTACCCTTGGATTTGCTCATCTTCTGGCCTTTGGCATCGCGGACGAGGCCGTGGCAGTAGACGGTGTGGAAGGGCGGTTTTTCCATGAAGTGGAGGCCCTGCATCATCATGCGGGCGACCCAGAAGAAAATGATGTCGAAGCCGGTGACGAGGACATCGCCGGGGTAGTGGCGGGCGAGGTCGGGCGTGTGTTCGGGCCAGCCGAGCGTTGCGAAGGGCCACAGCGCGGAGGAGAACCAGGTGTCGAGGACGTCTTCGTCGCGGGTGAGTGGGACGCCTTGGCCGGCTTGCGCCTGGGCTTGCGCCTCGGTTTCGGCGACGATGCACTGGCCGTCGGGGGTGTACCAGGCGGGGATCTGGTGGCCCCACCAGAGCTGGCGGGAGACGCACCAGGGCTGGATGTCTTCGAGCCAGTTGAAATAGGTCTTGTCCCAGTTTTGGGGCACGAATTTGGTTTCGCCGGCGCGCACCGCTTCGAGGGCGGGGGCGGCGAGGGTTTTGGCGTCGACATACCATTGGTCGGTGAGCCAGGGCTCGATGACGACGCCGGAGCGGTCCCCGTAGGGCATCTGGATGGTTTTGGGCTCGATGGACACGAGGGCGCCTGTGGCTTCGAGATCGGCGAGGACCTGCTGGCGGGCGGCTTCGCGGGGGAGGCCGACGAGATGGGCGGGGATGCCTTCGGCGGCGATGATGTTGGCGCCCGCGTCGAAGATGTTGATCATCGGGAGGTTGTGGCGCTTGCCGACTTCGAAATCGTTGAAGTCATGGGCGGGGGTGATCTTGACCGCGCCGGAGCCGAGCTCGGGGTCGGCGTGATCATCGGCGATGATGGGGATGCGGCGGCCGGTGATGGGCAGGATGATGTGCTGGCCGATGACCGGCTGGTAGCGCGGGTCTTCGGCGTTGACGGCGACCGCGGTGTCGCCGAGCATGGTTTCGGGCCGGGTGGTGGCGACGATGATATGGTCTGCGCCGTCTGGCAGGCGGGCGCCATCGGCGAGCGGGTAGCGGATGTGGGTGAAGCTGCCGGCGACTTCGCGGGTCTCGACTTCGAGGTCGGAGATGGCGGTGCCGAGCTTGGGGTCCCAGTTGACGAGGCGCTTGGCGCGATAGAGCAGGCCTTCGTTGTAGAGCTGGACGAAGACCCTGGTGACGGCGGTGTTGAAGCCTTCGTCCATGGTGAAGCGTTCGTTTGCCCAGTCGCATGAGGCGCCGAGGCGGCGGAGCTGGCTGGTGATGGTGCCGCCGCTGGTCTGCTTCCAGTCCCAGACGGTTTCGAGGAATTTGGTGCGGCCCATGGTGCGGCGGTCGGGCTGCTGGCGCTGGGCGAGATCGCGCTCGACGACCATCTGGGTGGCGATGCCGGCGTGGTCGGTGCCGACGATCCAGCGGGCGTCGCGGCCCTTCAGGCGGTGGGCGCGGATGAGGATGTCTTGCAGGGTGTTGTCGAGGGCGTGGCCGATGTGGAGGCTGCCTGTGACGTTGGGGGGCGGGATGATGATGGTGTAGGGCTGGGCGTGCCCGCGGGCTGGGCGGAAGGCGCCGGTCGCTTCCCAATGGGCATACCAGCGGGCTTCGATGTCGGCTGGGGTGAAGGTTTTTTCGATGGTCATGGGGGGGGCTTTGCCGCAGTGCGGCGTGCGGCGCAATTACTGGCCGGCGATGCGGCGGATTTCCTCGCGGGCAACACGCTCGACGATTTCGGGGAGGCGCTGGTCGAGCCAGGCCTTGAGCATGGGCTCGAGCATCTTTTGCACCAGCGCGTCGAGGGTCATGCTGCCTTCGGACAGGGTGACCTTGCCGGGGTCGGTGGCGGGCGAGGGGATGACGGGGAGCGGGGGCGGGCCTTCAGCGGCCGGGGGCGCGGCGGCGACCTCGCCGGTGACGCGGGCGCGGATCGATTCGAGAATCGCGTCGATGGTGGGCGGGAGGTCGGTCATGGGCGGGGAGATTAGGGGCGTTGCGGGCGCTTGGCCAGAGGCGGAATCGGGCGGTTTTTCAGAAGGCGAAGGCGCGCGGGCGGGCGAAGCCGGGGAGCGGGCGGGCGGCGACTTCGAGGAAGGCCGGGGTGGCGATGCGGCCGCCGACCAGCGGGCCGGCCTTGGCATGGCCGACGCCGGCCTCGCGCATGACGGCGGCGACGCGGCCTTGAGGCGCGAGCTGGGCGGCGACGGCGCCGGGGATCTGCTCGATGGCGCCTTCGAAGAGGATGAGGCTGTAGGGGGCGCTCGCGGCCCAGCCATCAGGCAGCGGGCCTTCGGCGACCGCGTAGCCGGCCGCGTCAGCCGCGGCGTGGAGAATGGGAAGCAGGGCGGGATCGTCTTCGAGCGCGGTGACGCGGGCGCCGGTGGCGGCGCAGACGGCGGCGGAATAGCCGGTGGCGGCGCCGATGACGAGGACGTTGTCTGACGATGTGAGGCGGGCGTTTTCGAGGAGGAGCGCGAGCGCCATCGGCTCAAGGAGATAGCGGCCCGGCGCCACTTCGAGCGCGGCGTCGGCATAGGCGAGGCCGGCGAGGCTTTCGGGGATATGCGGCTCGCGCGGGGTGCGCTCGAAAGCGTCGATAAGCTCAGGCGTGAACAGGCCGACGGTCTGGAGCTGTGTTTTCACCATGAGCGTGCGCTGGGCGGACGAGGTTGATCTGGTCACGGCGGGAACTCTTGTATCTGGACGCGGCCTTCTCCTAGCGGTGTCGCTTGCTCTCGCCAAGCGGCATTGGTAGAGGCTCCATTCCACGCGCGGCCCGATGGCGGAGTGGTGACGCAGCGGACTGCAAATCCGTGCACGCCGGTTCGATTCCGGCTCGGGCCTCCAGCTTCAAAATCTTCGCAACAAACCGGCGTCTTTCTTGTGGCCGGATCGGCAGGCCGATCCGGGGCGGTTCGATTCCGGCTCGGGCCTCCAGCTTCAAAATCTTCGCAACAAACCGGCGTCTTTCTTGTGGCCGGATCGGCAGGCCGGTCCGGGGCGGTTCGATTCCGGCTCAGGCCTCCATGGCGCTTTTCTCGCCGGCGTTCTTCTTGTGGCCGGGGCGGTTCCGGCTCGGGCCTTGTGCGAGAGCAATTGCCTAATGCGATCAATTAGGTCATGACTTGTCCGAAGGGGAAGGACGATGAAGCGAATCGGGATCGGGCTCTTGGTGGTGGTGATCGCCCTTGCGGCGGGCTTTGTCTTCCAGCGGCCGATCGGCGAGGCCGTGTATCAGCGCGCGGCGCAGGCGGTGCCGGGGCGTGACCGGCTGGCCGGGCTTGAAGACGGTCTTCATGTCGGGCTGTGCGGCACCGGCTCGCCGATGACCAATCCCAAGCGCGGCGGGCCCTGCAATGTCGTTGTTGCCGGACGGCAGGTGCTGGTGGTCGACATGGGCGAGAACGGCAATCGCAACCTCAACATGATGGGCATCAGCGCCGGCGATGTCGATGCCTTGCTGCTCACCCATTTCCATTCGGACCATATCGACGGGATCGGCCCGCTGATGCTGTATCACTGGACCCGCGGCACCAGCACCGCGCCGTTGCCAATCCATGGCCCTGAAGGCGTCGAGCAGGTGGTGGACGGTTTCAACGCCGCCTATGCGCTCGATCACGGCTACCGGATTGCGCATCACGGCGAAGCGGTCGTGCCGCGCAGTGGCGGCGGGGCTGCGGCGCGGCCGTTCGCGATATCGGGCACCAAGGCCATTGTGATGAAGGGCGGCGGCCTGACCGTGACGGCCTTCAAGGTCGATCACGATCCGATCGAGCCTGCGGTCGGCTACCGCTTCGACTATAAGGGGCGCGCGGTTTGCATCAGCGGCGACACCGCCAGATCTGCCAATCTGATTGCCACCTGCAAGGGGGCCGATCTGATTGTCCATGATGCCTTGCAGCCGCGGATGCTCAGGGACGTCGGGGCTGCGTTCGCGGCGCAGGGCAGTGCCACCACTGCCAAGATTTTCACCGACATCGAGGATTACCACGCCACGCCCGAACAGGCCGCCCAGAGCGCGCAGGACGCGGGCGCGCGGATGCTGGTGCTCTCGCACCTCGTGCCGCCGCTGCCCTTCGCCTATCTCTACCCGGCCTTCCTGGGCGATGCGCCTGCGCGGTTCGACGGCAGGATCGTGGTGGGCGAGGATGGGATGCTGTTCTCGCTCCTGCCGCAAAGCGAGGCGATTGATCGCCGGCGGCTCTTGTGAGGTCTGCCTACCGCGGCGCGGGCCGTTCATTGTCGACGAGGCGGAAGCCGATGTGGTCGGTGCCGAGATCGCGCTCCTGAAACTGGCGCGCGGCGGGGCGGTAGCGCGCGCAATAATTGGCGGCACACAGATATGATCCGCCCTTGATCACATTGACCGGCTGACCCGGCTGGACGGCGCTGCTGGTCCATTCCCAGACATTGCCGATCATGTCGTGGAGGCCAAAGCCATTGGCGGGGAAGCAGCCCACTGGCGCCCGGCTGGTGTAGCCGTCTTCGCCGAGATCGCGGGCCGGGAAGACGCCCTGGTAATAGTTTGCGGTCGGCTGGTTCGCGGCATCCTTCGGCTCGGGCAAGGCCTCGGCGCCGGCCCGCGCCGCGAATTCCCACTGCGCCTCGCTCGGCAGGCTCAGCCCCGCCCAGCGGGCATAGGCGAGCGCGTCACGATAGGTGATCTGGACCACCGGATCGGTATTGCGCCCGGCAATGGCGCTTTGCGGGCCTGAGGGATGTTGCCAGTTGGCGCCGGGCACCCAGGCCCACCAGTTGCGGTTGTCGGGCGTGGGCACGCGGAACACCGCCGAGCCCGGCTGGCGCATTTCGGGCGGGGCGCCCGGCAGCGCGGGCGGATCACGCTCGGCCTCGGTCAGATAGCCGGTTGCAGCGACGAAGGCGGCAAACTGGGCATTGGTGACTTCGGTCTGGCTCATCCAGAAGCCGGCGACTTCGGCCTCACGCGGAGGGCCTTCTTCGGGGTAGCGGGCATCCTCGCCCATGGTGAAGCGGCCCCCCGGGATCCAGACCATGCCGGGCTCGGCGAGCCCGGTGCAACGCGCGGCGGCCTGTCCGGTTGTGCCCTGCTGCGGCGCCTCGCTGCAGGCGGCGACGGCCAGCAGAAGGGGGAGAAGCAGGCGCCTCATGCCAGGCTTGCCGCGCGCGGCAAGACAGCCGGGATGCTGCGCCTGAGGCCCGCCGCCAATTGGATCATGTCTGTCCGTTTCACCGTTCATCGTGCACAATCATCCCGTCACGCGCAGCGCGCGCCGTTTCATGGAGCCCATGCTAGGCCGGCATGCGCCGTTCAGCCAGTGCGGGCGAGCTGACCGTCGCGACGGCCTGGCCGGCCGTTGACAACAACCTTAGGAATAATATAGCGCATTAACAAGATGGAGGAATGGCAGATGCGAGCGGGTCGATGGATGCCATGGGGCTCGTCGCAGGGATCCTGCGCCGCGGGACCGCAGATGCGGACACGGCTGACGAGACGGCTGCTTGCTGTCCTCGCCCTCGCTGCCCTTATGGGCGCCGGCCGGCCGGCGGAGGCCGCCGATCCGCGCCCCAATGTCGTCGTCATCCTTGCCGATGATGTCGCGCTGATGGATTTCGGCGCCTATGGCGGCGAGGCGCGCACTCCCAATATCGACGCGCTGGCAGGGCGCGGGGCGCTGTTCACCCAGTTTCGCGCCTCGCCGCTGTGTTCGCCGTCGCGGGCGATGCTGCTGACCGGCATGGACGCGCACCTCACCGGCATTGCCACCATTCCCGAGGTTCTGCCCGACACGCAGCGCGGCCAGCCGGGCTATGGGATGGCGCTGGAGCCGGGGGTGCTGACGCTGGCCGACCGGCTGCGGGCGCAGGGCTATCGCACCGTGATGGCGGGCAAGTGGCACATGGGCGAGGCGGCGGACGAGATGCCGCAGGCCCATGGCTTCGACCGCAGCTTTGCATTGGCGGCCTCGGGCGCGGACAATTGGGACGACCGATCCTACATGCCATATTACAAGGACGCGCCGTGGTTTGAGGACGGGGTCGAGGCCAGCCTTCCGGAGGATTTCTATTCCTCGCGCTTCATCGTCGACACAGCGATCGCCTATCTTGCCGAGACCGATCCGGCCAAGCCGTTTTTTGCCTATCTGCCGTTTCAGGCGGTCCATATCCCGGTGCAGGCGCCGCAGCAGTTCATCGACCGCTACAAGGGCCGCTATGACCAGGGCTGGGAGGTGCTGCGCCGGGCGCGTCACCAGAAGGCGCAGGCGCTGGGCCTGATCCCGCAAGGCGCGCCGCTCGCGGCCCTGCCGCCCGATTTCCGGGCCTGGGACAGCCTCTCGGCCAAGGACCGCGCACTCTATGCGGCGCGGATGGAAGTCAATGCGGCGATGCTGGAGGCGATGGACTTTCACATCGGACGGCTGATCGCGCACCTCAAGGCCAAGGGCAAATACGACAACACCATCTTCATCGTCTCCTCCGACAATGGGCCGGAGCCGTCGCGCGGGGACGACAATGCAGCCCTCAGCCTGTTCCATCGGCTGACGGGATATGACATCGCGCCTGAGGCCATGGGCGGCCCGGGGTCCTGGGGCTTTATCGGCCCCGAATGGGCGGCGGCGGCCGCCACGCCCGGCGCATGGTTCAAATTCTACGCGACCGAAGGCGGGATCCGCGTGCCGCTGATCATGGCCGGCCCCGGCATTGCCGCGCAGCGGGTCACCAGCCCGGCGATGGTGACCGATATCGCCCCGACCGTGCTCGACTGGCTGGAGATCGATCCGCAGGCAAGCGCCGGCAAACCGATCACCGGGCGCAGCCTGCGCCCCGTGCTGACAGGCGAGGCCGCGAGCGCCTATCGCGCGGACGAGGTCCGCGCGGTCGAGGTCTCGGGCAATTCCGCGCTTTATCTGGGCGATTACAAGATCACCCGCAGCGTGCCGCCGGTCGGCGATGGCCAGTGGCGGCTCTATGACCTTGCGCATGATCCGGGCGAGACCAGTGATCTCAGCGCCCGCGCGCCTGACGTCAAGGCGCGCCTGCTGGCCGCCTATGATGACTATGCCCGGCGGGCCGGGGTGCTGCCCATGCCGCAGGGCTATGATTCGACGGCCCAGGTGAACCGCAACAGCATCGCCCGGCTGCTGGCCAATTACCCCTGGCTCTATGGTGTGCTGGTCGGGATGCTGCTGGTGTTTGCTGCGGTGATCTGGCTGGCGGTGGGTTTGGTTCGGGCGCTGCTGCGCCGGCGCCGCACCGCTCAATAGCCCTGCGTTGCGATCACATGGGTGCGCTTGAGGCCCTCGTCGCGGTCGCCGAGCGCCCGGCGGTAGAAAGGGAATTGCTCCATGGCGAAGATCGCTGTGGGATCGGGGTAGATCATCGCTGCAACGTCATCCCAGGGCGCCTGCCAGTCCGGGCTGTTCGGCGCGGCCAGCACCGCCGTGATCTGACCGGCAAACAGGAACTGACCGCCGACGCCGTGAACGGCCCGCATGGCCTGACGGCCATAGCGATGATAGGCCGCGCGCCCATCCGCAGCGTCACCCTTGGCGATGGCGGGATATTCGAGGTAGTTCATCATCGTCACGGGCAAATCCTGGGGCAGGGCCTGAGCCTTGGCGATCGCGTCCATGGTGGGCAGCACATCGCGCCGCCCTTCGATCTGGTCGAGCGCGGTCGGCAATGGCGCCGCAGGCCTGCGGGTGAGGCCGAGCAAATGCCGCAGCCGAAGCACGCCGAGGGCCATCGCGGGGACCGGCGTAAGGGCGACTTCGGCCATAAACAGGTCCGACACCTTTGGCTGGGCCGTCAGCTCCTGCAGAGCGCGCGGGTCGGGCGGCAAGATCAGGTAATCGGTCCAGTAGGGCTCGCCTTCACCGATCAGCGTGTACAGGGACGATGAAGCCCATAGGGCGTCAGGAGCGATCAGGCGCAACGCCGGATTCTCCTGCCGCAGCGCTGCAAAGATGACCTTGTCATGGCGATAGATGCGCCGCGATGGCTGGCGCAGGCCGGTGATCATGGCCGCGACGACGGCGAGCACGACCAGCCCGCCGATGATGGCCAGAGCCGTGAGCACGATGTTCATTTTCGTCGATCCCTCAATTGGGCCAGAGGATGTATTCATCCCCCTTGGCGGCGGCCTGATCGAGGGTCTTGTCGATCAGGATCGGGCTGATCAGGCTGTGCGGCCAGAGCGAGGGCACCGCATTGGCGTGGTGCGCGGCGAGCAGGGCCTTCAGCTCGGCGACCTTCTCCGGCTGGCTGTCCGCAAGGTTGTTGCGCTCGGTCGGATCGGCCGCGAGATTGAACAGCCAGAGCTTGTTCTGATAGCCGTCCACCTGCAGCTTCCAGTCGCCCGCGCGCACCACCCGGTAGTTGCCCGATTGCCAGAAGATCGCATCGTCCTTGCGCTGCAAGGGCCCGGTGCCGAAGGCGGCGGGCATGAAATTGACCCCGTCGATCGCCCGGTCGCTGGGCAGCGGCGCGCCCGCGGCCGAGGCGAGGCTGGGGAACAGGTCAACATGCGCGACCGGGGTGTCAACCACCGTGCCCGGCGCGATGCGCTGCGGCCATTTGACGAACATCGGCACCCGGATGCCGCCTTCGAACAATGTGATCTTCCACCCGCGATACGGGGCGTTGACCTCGGGAATGCCGATATAGCCGGGGGCACCATTGTCGCTGCTGAGCACGACGATGGTGTTGTCGGCCATACCCTCGGCGTCGAGCTTGTCGAGCACCCGCCCGATGCTGCGATCGACCGCGCGGATCATGGCCGCATAGACCCGCTCGCGATGCGTGCCGAATTCGCCGACCGCCTCGAAATCCTCGCGCGTTGCCTGCAAGGGCGTGTGCGGTGCCCAGTGTGCGAGATGCAGGAAAAAGGGGCGGTTGCGGTTGGCCTCGATGACTCTCAGCGTTTCGTCGGTCCACCAGTCGGTGAGATAGCCGCCCGGCGTGAACGGCTCGCCGCCATTGTAGGATGCGGCAAAGCTCATGGCTGCCCATAGAAACTGGTCAATCGGGTCGAAATCGAGCTTGGCGTTGACAGCGTTCGGGTCATCCTCGGGCAGATAAAGCCCGCTGTGCATCAGCAGGCTTTCATCAAAGCCTTGTGCATTGGGCAGGAATTGCGGGCTATTGCCGAGATGCCATTTGCCGATGTGGACGGTGTGATAGTCCTGCTGCTTGAGCAATTCGGCGATGGTGATTTCCGATCCCGGCAAGCCCTTGTTGCGAAACGGCAGTTCATCATCATTGACGTCGGGATTGACCTCGAGCGGGGGCAGATGGCTCTGCGGGCGATCAGCGGCAAAGGCTGCGATCACGCCCGTCATGCCATCGGGCGTCGGCGTGAATTCGAACCCGGTGCGGGTGGGATAGCGGCCGGTCATGAGCATGGCGCGTGACGGTGCGCAGGTGCCGGTGCCGGCATAGGCCTGGCTGAAGATCGCGCCCTGGGCTGCCAGCCGGTCGATATTGGGGGTGGGCACCCTGCCGCCGGCAATGCCGCCGCCGAAGGTGGTGATGTCGTTGTAGCCGAGATCGTCGAGCAGGATGAAGATGATGTTGGGCGGCCGGTCGGCGAGCGCTGCTGCGGCCTCGGCCGGGCCCTGATCCCATGGCACGGTCCGGTTCGGCCCGGGCTCGATGCGGATTGCCTTGGCCCGGTTGAGCGCGATGGTCTGGATGATCGTCGCCCGGTTGAACCATGCGGCCACGCCGGCCAGCAGCACGGCGACCAGCGCAACAATCCCGATCTTCTTCAGCATTCCGCTTCCCCTCAGTTCGGCATGGTGTCGCTCACCCCTGCCGTTGGAGCCGGGGTTTGCCGCCCGTGGCGCGCCGCGCCCATGCAGGATTAATGGATACGATTAGAAAACGCAATCCGGCGCGCGGCATCAGGTTGAGGTCCGGATCGGCGGTTTGCAACTCCACGCTTGCAGCGGAAACGATAATGTATAACATTAATGTCTTCAATGCGCCGTCAGCCAGAACATGACGGCTGAAAACTGGGGAGGGGACATTGCTGCAAGTTCACATCGGAAATCCGTTCTTGTCGTGGCGCGCGGCGCTGGCGCTCGGGGCCGCGCTGCCAGCCCTGTTGATTGGCCTTGCCGCGCCGCTTCATGCTCAGGAGTTGACTGACGCTGATCCCGATGGGGCGGATGCGCAGGCGTCACGTGTCCCGATGATCGTGGTGACGGCAACCAAGCGCGAGCAGACCCTGCAGGAAACCCCGGTCGCGGTGTCGGTCGTGAGCGCCGAGGACATTGAGCGGGCCGAAGTTCAGGACCTGCTGGATTTGCAGACGCTGGTCCCCTCGCTTGCCGTGCGGCAGGGGCAGACGTCGGGCAACACCACCTTCTTCATCCGCGGCTTCGGCAATGGCCAGAACGCGATCGGGCTTGAGCCGTCGGTCGGCGTGTTCATCGACGGGGTCTATCGCTCGCGCTCGGCGGCGTCGATTTCCGACCTGCCCAATCTCGAACGGGTCGAGGTGCTGCGGGGACCGCAGTCGACGCTGTTTGGCAAGAATGCCTCGGCCGGGGTGATTTCGGTCACCACCCGCAAGCCGCAGTTCGAGTTTGGCGGCATGCTCGAGACCAGCATCGGCAATTACGGCCTGCGCCGCATCGATGCGACCGTGACCGGGCCGCTGACCGACACCCTCGCCGCCTCGCTGTCGGCCAATCTCAACCGGCGGGACGGCGTTTTTGAAGACCTTGGCACGGGCCAGGACTATAACCAGCGCGATCGCTGGGGCGTGCGCGGCGATATCCTGTGGAAGCCGTCGGTTGACGTCGCTTTGCGCCTGATCGCCGACTATGACAGCATCGACGAGGTGTGCTGCGGCATCACCAATCTGATCGAAGGGCCGACCGGCGCCAGCATCAGGGCGTTGGGCGGGCAATTCGTGTCTGAAGATCCGTTTTCCTATGAGGTCTTTCAGGACGTTGTCCCGGCCAACAGGATCGAGAATACGGGCGTTTCGCTGGAAGGCGATTTTGATCTGGGCTTTGCCGCGCTGACCAGCATCACGGCCTATCGGCGCAACGAAAGCAGTTCGGCGTTCGACGCCGACGTGACCGATCTCGAGCTCTACGGCCCGGTCGCCCAACAGAGCGACATCAAGACCTTCACCCAGGAAATACGCCTGCAATCGACCGGGGCGGGCAATTTCATCGACTGGACGATTGGTGGTCTTTATTTCGACGAGACGCTGGATGTGACCAACCAGCTGATGAATGGCGCGGATTTCCGCCCTTATGTCGGAACCTTCATAGGGGGCCAGCAGGCACTGGCCAATCTGGAGGCCTTGATCACCCAGAGCACCGGGACCCGTCCGCCCACGCTGGGCGGCGCGGGCCAGGGGATCAGCGATCGCAGCCATCAGGACAATGAGGCCTGGTCAGTCTTCGCGTCGGCAGATCTCAATCTGACCGACCGGCTGACCCTGACGCTTGGCATCAGCCACACCGAGGACCGGAAGCAGGTCAGCGTGAACGCGGTCAGCACCGAGGCCTTGTCGAACCAGAATCTCGACCAGCTGGGCTATGCTGCCACCTTGTCGCAGCTCTTGGTCGCGCGGGGCATCAATCCGACGAACCCCGCTCAGGTCGGGATGTTCATACAGGCAAATCCGCAGGCCTATGGGCAGCTTCAGCAACAGGCGCTGGCGGTTGCGCAAGGTCCCAACAGTCCGTTCAATGCGTTGCGCGCCCTGCAGCCCTTTCCCGCCTTTCTCGGCTTTCCCAACGCGGTCGAAGACGGGATGAGCAGAGACAACAGCACCGATTTCACCGCGCGGCTGGCCTATGACGTGACCGACAACATCAATGTCTATGCCGCCTATGCGACCGGCTTCAAGGCGACGTCGTGGAACCTTTCACGCCAGAGCCGCCCGTTTGCGGCGGACTATACGCCCGGCAATCCGGTGTTTGATCGGTTCACCCAGCGGCCGGTGTTCGTGACCCCCTCCTCGCCGATCACCGATGCCGGGCTCAGCCTCATCAACCTGTCAACCGGCACCCGCTTCGCCGGCCCCGAGGATGCCGAAGTCTATGAGCTGGGGCTCAAGGCGGCCTTTGACAGGCTGAGCTTCAATCTCACCGTGTTCGACCAGACGATCAGGAACTTCCAGACCAACGTCTTCCTGGAGGACGGCTTTGTGCTGGCCAATGCCGCCGAGCAATCGACCTTCGGGGTGGAGTTTGATTTTACCTGGAACCCCACTGCGGGCCTCACCCTCTCGGGCGGCGCGACCTTCCTCGATCCGGTTTATGACAGCTTCCCCAACTTCGGCGACGGGATCGATATTTCCGGCCAGCGGCCGCAGGGCATCGCCGATACCCAGTTCAGCCTTGCGGCCAATTACGTCTTCAGGATTGGCAGCAAGGACGCCTTTGTGCGGGCCGACTGGCAGCATATCGGCGATTCGGCGTTTTTCGATGATCCCGCGCAGCAGGCGATTTTCGATGCGGCGGGCTATACGCGCGAGCAGAATCTGATCAACGCCTCGCTGGGGATCCGGATGCGGAGCGGGTTTGCCGTGAGCCTGTGGGCGCGCAACCTGCTGAATGACGAGTATCTGATCTTTGCCAGCCCGACGGTGCTTCAGGCCGGCTCGTTCAGTGGTGCGCCCGGCCAGCCGCGCACCTTCGGCGTGACCTTGCGCCGGACGTTCTGAGGCGGATGATGGCCAGATTCTTGCGCGCCCTTGTCAAGCTGCCGCCGCTGCTGCTGGCGCTGATCTTCGGGCTTCAAGGCCTGATGTGGCTGATCAATCCCGCCAGGGCCGCAAGGTTCTGGGGGTTTGCCGTGCCTGAGCCCGGCTTCGGCCTCAGCTCGATGATTGGCGCGTTGGCGGGCTGGTCCCTGACCATCGCCATATGCCTGTCGCTGGCGCTGATCCGCCAGCAGCGCGTCTGGTATTATCCGCCGATGATGATCTTCGGTGTGCTCGCGCTCGGGCGGATCGTCGCGGGCACCGTGCACGGCGCGCCGCTCCTGCCCGAACGGTTCATTCCTGAACTGGTCTTTGTCGCCCTGCTGTATCTCGCCGCACGTGCGACGGGTGCGCCGCGCGACGCTTGAACAGCGCGCGGAACCGCGTTAGAGCTGCGGTGTAATGCATCGCATTACACCAGTCTTTTTGCAGCGCGGCCCGCAGGGCACAGGAGAGCCGGGGATGATGATGAAATTGCTGATCGGGCTTGGCATCCTGGTGGTCGTGGTGGTCATCGGCCTGCTGTGGATGACCCGCGAAGGCGGGGTGGTGACGCCGCAGGGATCAGGCACCGTGACCACAGCTTCGGGCACATTCGAAGCCTTTCCGCTGCCCGATTATGCTGCTGCGGCCCTGCCCAAAGGGTATAAGAGCTATCTTCTCGAAGTCGAACCGGGCATCAAGATTCACGTGCTGGAAGCCGGGACCGGCATCCCGGTCTATCTCCAGCATGGCAACCCCACCAACGGCCTGCTTTACCGCAAGATCTGGCAGGAACTGCCGACCGGCCGGATGCGGCTGATCATGCCGACCATGGTCGGGCTCGGCTTCTCCACCAAAATCCCGGCGAGCCAGCACACGCTCGACAACCATGTGCGCTGGATGAACGCGGCGCTGCGCAAGCTCGATCTGGGCGGGCTGGTCTATGTCGGGCAGGATTGGGGCGGCGCCGTCGGGCTGGGCGCGCTGATGCGCTCGCCCGAGCTGCTGGAGGGCATGGTGCTGCTCAACACCGGGTTCATGGCGCCCAAGGAGAAGTTCGAGCTCTCGCGCCCCCATGCGATCGCCGCCACCCCGATCGTTGGCGAGATTCTGCTGGAGAATGTCGTCTCGTTGTTCGACCGGCTGCATGAGGCGCAGGGTGATCCGGCCTCGATCCCGCCGCAGGTCGCCGCACTTTATGCCCGCCCGGTGCGCGAGAGCGGCAACATCAAGGGCCCGCTGGCGCTGATGCGGATGGTGCCGACGGGTCCGGACCACCCCACCTCCCCGCCGATGAGCGAGATCGAGGCCTATGCCCGCAGGCTCGATGTGCCGACCGAAATCGTGTGGGGGATGCGCGACCCGATCCTTGCCCGCATCCTGCCGGCGGTCACCGCGATGTTCCCCAAGGCCCGCCTGACCGAGACCGAGGGCGGGCATTTCCTCCAGGAAGAGGTGCCGGTCGAGATCGCCGAAGCCATCGAACGCGTGGTCGCAGCGGTGGAGGCGAGGTAAGCGGCACCAGCGAAGGTCAGCGACCAAGCCGGCGCAGGTTCTCGGCGTGGCTGGCCTCGTCGATCTGGTAATGCGCGATGACGGCGATCATGCCGAGCCACAGCGCCAGCACCAGCGGCACATAGGCAGCGCCCATCCACCACAGCGTGTCGGCGCCGACCTCTTCGACCTTGGCGCCGGCGGGCAAGGCGGCGAATGTCAGCACCGCGCTCGCCGCCATCACGCCGAGGCCGCGCACCGACTTGTCGACGAAGGTCTCGGCCGCGTTGAAGACGCCTTCCGAGCGCCGCCCGGTCTTGACCTCGCTGTCTTCGACCAGATCGGCCAGCATCGCGGCGAACAGGATCTGGAAGCTGATGATCAGGCCGACATCGATGACCTGCGCGCCCAGCACGAACCAGAACACGAAGGGGTCTTCATTGGGCGGCAGCAGGTCCAGCAGCCGCAGGACAATCGGCAGCGGCGCGCCGAGAAAGGCGATAAGGCCGACGATGATCGCGCCGCGCTTCTTGCCGAGGCGGCGCGAGACGATGGGCGCGAGCACGAGGCCGATCAGCGCCGCAGCAAAGGTGCCAAGGAACAGCATGCCGGTTTCGATCTCGCTGAAGCCCCAGAAATAGGTGAAGAAATAGAGCGACATGCCTGAGCTCAAGCCCGCGGCAATGCCGAACAGCATGGCGCCTGCGAACAGCGCGAGGAAGGAGCGGTTTGACAGCGTTTCGAACAATTCGCCGAAGATCAGCTTGAGGGTGAAGCGGCGCCTCGGCGGCGCGGGCGTGAGATAGGGGATGCGCGAATGGGTGCCGATCGATCCGACCAGGATCGACAGCAGGATCACCACTGCTGCGACCATGCCATAGGTGAGATAGGCCTCGGGATTGAAGCGGCCATCGGGAATCGCCGGTGTTTTCGAGCGCGGGAAGAGGATGAAGAACATCCACACCGACACCGCATTGCCCCCGGTCCAGCCGAGGAAATAGCGCAGGCCGATCAGCGACGTGCGCGCACCGTAATCGGGGGTCAGATCGGGGGTGAGCGCGGCGGACGGGGTGCGGTAGAAGGTGATGGCGGTGCGCACGGTCACGGCCAGCACCAGCAGATACCAGAACAGCACGGTCTGGCTGGCGCCCTGGGGCGGCGACCACAGCAGGAAGAAGCTCAGCGCCACCGGGATTGCCGAGGCATACATCATCGGATGACGCCGACCCCAGCGCGAGTGGAAATTGTCAGACCAGTAGCCGACGATGGGATCGCTGATGGCATCGCAGACCAGTGCGATCAGGATTGCCAGCCCCACCAGCCGGGCGTCGAGCCCGACCACCTGGCTGTAGAAGATCAGCAGGAAGAATTCGAAGGCCCCTGTTGCCACCCCGGGTGCGACGGCACCCAAGCCGAAGGCCAGCTTCGTCCAGCGCCCAAGCGGCGGCACTGCGCCCGCAGGCGGTTTCGCGGCGGTGGCGCCGTGGTCAGCATCATGCACAGGCGCTCTCCCCAAGGCGCGTGATACCGGGGCATTACAATCTGTCCCCGGCTTGCTATCTCTGTCCAAGGGATGATAGCCTATCGGCCCTTGCCAGTATAATGCTAGGCATTAATAGCGAGCATCATGGAAGTTTCAAGCCGTCTGGACACCAAGGCCGAACTGCTGCGATCAGCCGAGCGGCTGATTGCCGAAAAGGGACTGGGCTCGGTCTCGGTCAAGATGATCACCACCGATGCCGGGGCGCGCAATCCCAGCGCGGTGCATTATCATTTCGGCAGCATCGAGAGCCTGATCGAGGAAGTGTTTGCCAAGCGCTACCGCGAGATCGAGGCCGAGCGGGCGAGGCGGCTGGAGCGGATCACCGACGTCGAACCCATGGGCCGGCTGGTGGCGCTGCTCGAAGCGGCGATGGGACCCTTTCTGGAAGCCTGTCTTGAAGACAATGGCCGCGTCTATGCCCGGTTCTGCCTTCAGTTCGTGTCGGATCCGCGGTTCGACTACGCCAAGCTGATCATGAATACCGGGGCGCAGACCTTCGCGCAGCTGGGCAAGGAGATCATCGCCTGCCTGCCGCACATTCCGCTTGAAAAACTGGACCCCCGGATGCGGCAGAGTTTCGTCATTTCGCTGGTGCAGGCCGTGAGCTTTGCCCGCGCGGTCGAGGCGGGGACGGCGCCGCCTGTTGACGCTGCGCTGCGGGAGGCGGCCACCTGCCTGGCGGCCTATCTGAGCGCGCCTGCATAGCGCTGGTCATCACGCTCACTTGACAATATAATGTGATGCATTAAACCCTTTGCATCGTAGCGCGGTGGCTGCTGCTGCGCTGCGCTGGCAGCCCATCGCAAACGGTTCTGGCCTGCCGGTCGCGGCGGGCCATGCGGTGCGGCGCGCCCGCCAAGTGAGGGATTTGCATGATGACGCGAGTGCTCGACAAGGCTGACATCAAGGCGAAATACGCTGCCGAACGCGCAAAACGGCTGCGCCCCGAGGGCAATGATCAGTATCAGCGGCTCTCGGGCAAGTTCGCCGCGCTCGCGGCTGATCCTTACACGCCCTATGTCGAGCGCGCGCCGGTGGCTGATCATGTCACCTTCGCCTTTGTCGGGGCCGGCATGTCCGGGCTTGTCGTCGGCGCGCGGCTGAAGGAGGCGGGGGTGGGCAGTTTCCGCCTGATCGACAAGGCCGGCGGCGTTGGCGGCACCTGGTACTGGAACCGCTATCCTGGCGCGCGCTGCGACACGGCGGCGATGATCTACCTGCCGTTGCTCGACGAGACCGGCTATATGCCGAGCGAGAAATATGTCCGCGGCCCCGAAATTCTCGCCCATTGCGAGCGGATCGCCAAACATTATGACCTTTACGACAAGGCCCTGTTTCACACCGAGGTGTCGAGCATCGAATGGCAGGAGGCCGCACGGGTCTGGCGGATCACCACCAACCGCGGCGACGATTTCACCGCCAAATATGTCGCGATCGGCACCGGGCCGCTGCACGTGGCCAAGCTGCCGGGCATCCCGGGAATCGAGAATTTCCTCGGCAAGTCGTTCCATACCAGCCGCTGGGATTATGATTATACCGGCGGCGATGCGGGCGGCGCGCCGATGGACAAGCTTGCCGACAAGCGGGTCGCGGTGATCGGCACCGGGGCGACCAGCGTGCAATGCATCCCGCAGCTCGCCCGGACGGCCAGGCAGCTCTTCGTGTTCCAGCGCACGCCGTCTTCGGTCGATGTGCGCGGCAATCATCCCATTGATCCGCAGTGGTTTGAAAGCATCGTCAGCCCGGGCTGGCAGAAGCGCTGGATGGACAATTTCGTCGAGAACATGGGCGGCGGCTTCCCGGCCGAAGATCTGATCAATGACGGCTGGACCGATATCTCGCGCCGCATCCGCACAAAGGCGCTGGGCGGCACGCCGCTGTGGCTGGCGCGGCTGCTGGTGCGGCTGCGCAAGGCGTTCAACATCGCGCCCAGCCAGCAAGGCACGGCCCGGGTGCAGGCTGCGTTCGAGAGCGCGGATATCGAGAAGATGGAGGAGATCCGCACCCGGATTGAAACCGTGGTCAAGGACCCCCGCACCGCAGAGCAGCTCAAGCCGTGGTATTCGCAGCTCTGCAAGCGCCCCTGTTTCAGCGACGAATATCTGCCGGCCTACAACGCCCCCAACGTCACGCTGGTTGATACCGATGGCAAGGGGGTTGAGCAGATCACCGAAACCGGACTGGTGGTGAACGGCACGCTCTACGAGGTCGATTGCATCGTCTATGCCTCGGGCTTTGAATATGGGGCCAACTTCCAGCTCAAGACCGGTTTCGACCTCAAGGGCCGCGGCGGGCAGATGCTGTCGAACTATTGGGCGGACGGGTTGCAGACCTTGCACGGCCTCCACATGCACGGCTTTCCCAACGCCTTTGCCGTGCAGATGAACCAGGCGGCCAACATGGTCTCGAACATTCCGCACAACATCGTCGATCATGCTGCGACCATCGCGCAGGTGGTCGCCCATGCCGAGCGCAATGGCCATGCCGAGATCGAGCCGACGCAGGAGGCGGTGAACGACTGGGTCAGGCTGATCCTGACGACACCGCCGTCGATGATCACCTCGGCGGATTGCACACCCGGATTCTGGAACAATGAAGGCCAGGGCTGGAACGAGAAATTTCGCCGCTCGCAAGGTCATCCCGGCGGGGCCCAGGGCTTTTTCCGTCATATCGAAGCCTGGCGCCGGGCGGGCGACTTCAAAGGCCTTGTCTTCAGCAAGTGACGGGCGTGAGGGGCGGGTGGCCGGTCGCGCCGGGCTTGCCAGGTGACCGCCTCTGCGCCCCGCCGCAGCGCCAGAATGATCGGCGGTATAGCCCTGGTTAATGCAATGCATTATATCAGGATGTCAGGGACGGTGTGGCGCGGACCTGAAGCTCTCTGGCCGCTCATGCATCGGACCCGCAACCCCTCTGGAGATTGTCCAATGAAAACCCTTGCGAAGATTGCTGCAATCGCCGCTGTGGCGATGATGCTGGCGCCGGCCGTTCATGCCGATGCCAATGATGACCGGATTGCCCAGATGCGGGCGAGATTCAAGGCCTCTGACAAGAACAAGGATGGCAAGCTGACCCAGCAGGAAGCCACTGACGGCGGGATGACCCTGATCGCTGCCAACTTCACTCGTATCGACACCGACAAGGACGGCTTTGTGACGATGGAGCAGCTCGAAGTCTCAGCTGGCAGCGCGCTCGAGGTAAGCGGCCAGCACGGAGCGCGTCGATCTGGTGGATCGGCGCGCTCCGCACCCCGGGACGGGGCCGGCCCGGGCCTTTTGATTGCCGCGCTGTCATGCGTGCGACTTTCAATCATCATGCAAAGTTCATGGGCGCGTCACGGCGCTGACCCGCTGATCTTTCATGGCTCTGGCTGCGTTGAACAGTCAGGGGTGTGTGGCATGACGGGTCGGGTTTCGGCATTTCGGGCGATGCTTTTTGCAGGGGTAGCGCTGACGGGGGCGCTGGCGGGGATGCCGGCATGGGCGCAGGCGCAGATGGCTTCGGTGGACGATGAAATCGTTGTCACCGGCTTCCGGGCGCAGAACCGGCTGGCGATCGAGGCCAAGCGCAATTCGGACATTGTCGCGGACTTTCTGAAGAGCGACGATATTGGCCAGCAGCCCGACTACAACATCGCCGACAGCTTTCGCCGGGTGCCGGGCGTGCAGACGATCTTTGATGAGGATGAGGGGCGTTATGTCTCGATCCGCGGCCTGAACCCGAGCTTCACCATCGGCGCCTTTGACGGCGCGACCATGGCGACCGCCGAGCGCGGCAACCGCCAGCTCAACATGGAGGCGATCCCTTCGACCTCGGTGTCGTCGCTGGAGGTGCTGAAATCCCGCACGCCCGATATCGAGGGCAATGCGATCGGCGGCTCGCTCAATCTGGTGACGCGCTCGGCCTTTGACCGGGACGGCACCTTCCTGATTGGCAATGCCATCTTTGGCCTGTCGGATTCGACCGCGGTGCCGGGGCTGGGGCTGAACCGGGGCAGCGACAACGGGCTGAGCGTGCGGCTGGACGGCACCTTTTCGACGCGCTTCGGGCCGGACGGCAATTATGGGATCATGGTGACGGGCACCTTCAGCCAGCGGCGGCGCGACCAGGAGCGACTGTTGCCGCAGGCGGTGCCGCTCGATACGCCGACGACGCCAGCGCCGCCGACCGGCCTGACCGACCTGCTCTGGTCCAACTATCCCAACACGGTGGACCGCTATGGCGGGACGGTGAAGCTGGAAGCGCGGCCGGTGCCGGGGCTGGAGGGGTCGGTCGCCTATACTTATTTCCAGCAGGACGACAATGAGCTGCGCCACACCCAGCGGGTGCGCAACCGGCCGGGCGACACCTTTGTGCGCTTCAACGACTTTCCGCTGAGGAAGCCGCTGCATGTGGTCAATGGCAAGCTCGCCTATGACACTGACGACCGGCATCATTTCAGGCTGCGTGGCAGCTATTCGCAGGCGACCTTTCTGGAGGCCTCGAACCAGCTGCGCTTCAATCTTGTCGGCGATGCGCCGAGCTTTGACCTGAACCGCGACGGGCCGAATGTCGTTTTGAGCAATCTTGAGGGCCGGGCGACCGACCCCGGCCAATATCGCTTCTCGCGCTATGATCCTTATGAGGACGATTCGACCGACAAGGTGAGCGAGGGCCAGTTTGATTATGGCTGGAACAACCAGCCGGGCGAGGACGGGCTGGGGCTGGGCACGGGCTACAAATATCGCAAGACGGTGCGCGACAACCAGCGCACGCAGAACATCTTCAATGCGGCACCCGATACCGACCTGCGGCTGACGCCGTTCACGCAGCAGGAATTTTATACGCCGATCTTCTCGGACTATAATCAGATCTTCATCGATTTCGAGGCGTTCCGCCGCTATTTCGACCGCAATCCGGATGACTTTGCCTTTGATGAGCGCAACAGCAACCGGCAGATCATCGGCGGCGACTGGCGTTTCGAGGAGGCAGTGAACGCGGCCTATGGTCTGGTGCGGCACAAGGGCGAGCGGCACATGATCATTGCCGGTGTGCGCTATGAAAAGACCAATGTGGCCGCGACCAGCGTGTCGCGCAGCATCGTGGACGGCGCGGATGTGTTCACGCCGATCACCCGGACCAATGACTATGACAACTTCCTGCCCTCGGTGACGGGCTATTTCGATATTCGCGACGATTTGCGGCTGCGCGCAGCCTGGTTCAAGGGCGTGGGCCGGCCCAACCCCAATTCGGTTTCGGGGCAGGAGATTGTGAACGCCGACAATTCGATCAGCCGGCCGAACTTTGCGCTGCAGCCGCGCCGGGCGGACAGCTATGAGGCCAGCCTTGAATATTACATGCCCGATGATCTGGGCATCATCGCGGTGGCGGCCTTTCACAAGACGATCAGCAACGAGATCTATACCTTCTCCGATATCGAGGTGATCGACGGGCAGGAGGTGTTGGTCAGCCAGCCGCGCAATGCGGAAGACGCCAAGGTGACGGGCTTTGAGGCCAATGTCATTTTGAACCGCTTCTTCTTCCTGCCCGGCCTGCTGTCGAATTTCGGGGCCTCGGCGAACATCACCGTGCTCGATGGCAGCATCACCATTCGCAACAACACCGACCGGCGCGATCTTGATCAGCTGCCGGGGCAGGCGCGGTTTCTGGCCAATGCGGCGCTCTTTTATGAGCAGGGGCCGTTCCGGGCGCGGCTGACCTATGCGCATGTCGGAGCGTTTCAGAGCAGCGTCAACGCCAGCAACCCGGCGGCGGACCGGACCGTGGCGGAGACCAACAATTTCGATTTCCAGACCCGTATCCGGGCCACGGACAATATCGAGATCATTGGCGAGGTGCGCAACCTGACCAACCAGGCGTCGCTGGCGCTGAGCGGGCCGAACCAGGACATCACCCGCGACGTCAGCTTCTTTGGCCGGCAGTTCTGGATCGGCGCGGCCTTTTCGCTGTGAGGGGGGCGCTGATTGCCGCTGTTCTGCTGGCAGGCGGGGTGTTCGCGCTCCGCGCGGGGGGCGCGGCGGCACAGGAGAGCCAGGTTTCGGGGCCGGTGGGGGCCGAGACCTGTGTGGCGCAGGACGGGCCGTGCGCGCTGGCGCCTGGCGTGAGCTACAGGCGGGTGGTGCGCAGCGGGGCGCAGCCGCTGGTGATGCACATTGCCGAGGTCGATCTGGGGGCGCCGGGGGTGCGGCTGGCGGTGACGCCGGGCGATGCCTCGGGCGGGCTGGAATATCGGGCGATGATGGCGAGCCGCTATCTGGCCACGAGCGGCGCGGTGCTGGCGGTGAATGCCAGCTATTTTCTGCCGTTCAAGGGGGGCAGCCGGGGCGGGCAGGATTTTGTGCCGGCTGACGGGGCGGCGGCGATGGTTTCGGGCGCGGTGATTTCGGGCGGCCAGCAGGTCTCGCCGGAAGAGGACATCGACGCGCGGGTGGACAGCATGATCTGCTTTGCTGAAGGGCGCGCGCAGATTGTGGCCGGGCAGCGCTGCCCCGAGGGCTTTTCTGAGGGGGTTTCGGCGGGGCCACGGCTGCTGATGGGCGGGCAGGCGGTGCCGCGCCGGCCACTGGGGCGCGACGGCGTGTTTCAGGGCGCGGTGCGGCTTTCCCCGAGGCTGAGGCCGAGGCGGCGCGGGCGATGGCCGAGCGGCCGGCGGGCGGCGGGCCGCGCACGGCGGTGGGGGTGAGCGGCGATGGCCGGCGGCTGTGGCTGGTGGTGGCCGACGGGCGGCAGCCGGGCTGGAGCCTGGGGGCGAGCGACGCGGATTTGCGGGCGCTGTTTGGCGAGCTGGGCGCGGTGGAGGCGATGAGCCTTGATGGCGGCGGCTCGGCGACGATGGTGGCGCGCGGGCCGGCGGGGCCGGTTGTGCTGAGCCGGCCGATCCATACCGGCGTGCCGGGGCGGGAGCGGCCGCTGGGCAACCATATCGGGGTGTTTGTGGAAGGCGCCGCAGCGGCGGCGCGCGGGCTTTCGGCGCTGCTGCCGCCGCGCGCGGCGCGCGAGGTGCCAAGGCTGAGCGCGACGATGGTGCGCAGCTACGGGGCCGCCGAGGCGCGGCAGGGCGTGGCCGTGGACGCCACGCATTTCTATGCCGTGGTGAACACCGCGATTGGCAAATATTCGCGCGCGACGGGCGCACTGGAGGCGCGCTGGGCGGGGCCGCGCGGCGGGCTGATCCGGCATCTGAACAGCTGCACGGTGGTGGCGCGCGATCTTGTGTGTGCGCATTCGAACCACCCCGAAGTGCCGATGAGCAGCTCGGTGGAGATCTGGGATACGGCGACGCTGGCGCACAAGGCGAGCCACAGCCTGGGCAACCGGGACGAGGGCTCGCTGACCATTGTCGAGCCTTACCGCGACGCGGGCGGCGAGGAGGGCTGGCTGTTGGGCTTTGCCCATTATTCGGACGAGACGGGGGTGCCGTTCAAATCCTCGGATTATTCGGGGCTGATCAGCGTGGACCGGGCGTGGCGGCGGACGGGGGGGTGGACGATTCCGCCCGCGATCAGGAAGCGGATGGCGCCGCAGGCGGCGTCGGGCGGGGCGATCGGGCCGGATGGGCTGCTGTATCTGTTCGGCCATACGCTGCCCGAAATGTATGTGATGGCGAAGCCGGCGATGGGGGCCGAGCTGCTGCATGTGGCGACGATTGCGCTGGAGGCCGGGGGGCAGGCCTTTGCCTTTGACCCGGTTGAGCCGCGGCACATCTTCACAATTGAGCGCGCGCGCGGCGAGGTGCGGGTGTTTGCGCTGCCTGAGCTGCCGCCGCTGCCGGCGGACGCGCGGCTGTTTGCGCGGCCCGCCACGGGGACGGCGAAAGCGCGCTGAAGCCGCTAAGAGGCGGGGTCTTCGTCGTGCATCCAGAGCGTGTGGCTGTCGATGCGCAGGCGGGTGATGGCGGCGAGCGCGCTGGTGCGGGCCTGAACTTCATCAAGGGCGGCGTCGCGGGCGAGGCGGTCGGCGAGCAGGCGGTCGGCGAGATCGGTGGCGCCGAGGCTGTGCGCCTTGCGGGCGCGGGCGGCGGCGGTTTCGGCGGCGAGGGCGGCGGCCTGCGACTGGCGCCAGGCGTCGAGATAGCCGCGGGCCAGCGCGGCATCCTCGGCGGCCACCGCATCGACCTGACTGCGGGTGGCGGCGAGATCGGCGCCGGCGGCGCTGGCCATGGCCGCGGCGCGGGCAGCTTCGGCGGCGCGGGCGCGGCCGCCGAGCGGCATGGACAGGATGAGCCCGACGCCGCGCTCATTGCCGCCTTGCTCCGAGAAGGCGCGCAGGCCGATGCTGGGATCGGGCAGGCGGTCACGCGCGGCGCGGGCCTTGAGGGCATCGGCCTGGGCGAGATCGGCGGCGGACGCGCCGATTTCGTGGCTGCGCTCGACGACCAGCTCTGCGAGGCGTGCGATGCCTTCGGGCGGGATGGCGGGCGCGGGCAGCGGCGGGGCGGCGGCGGGCAGCGGCAGGGCGGGGAAATTGGCAGCGAGTGCGGCGCGGGCGGCGGCGGCGCGGGCCTGCGCGCTGAGCGCGGCGGCGCGAGCGGCGGCCTCAGCGGCGCGGGCCTGATCGAGCTCGAAGGGGCTGGCGTCGCGGAGTTCAAGGCGGCGGGCGGTGGCGGTGACGGCCTCGGCGAGGAGATCGGCGGCGGCCTGCAGGCTGGCGGCCTCGGCGGCGGCGCCGGTCCAGCCCCACCAATGATCGGCGAGCAGGAGCGCCATCTGGTGGCGGACATCATCGGCACGGTTGTCGGCGGCCGTGACACCGGCCTCGCCGGCGGCGCGGTCCAGCCGGCCCTTGCCGAGCAGGCGGAGGGGGCGGCTGAGCTGGAGATCATATTCGGCCAAGGGGCCGACGTTGCGCACGTCGCGGCGCTGGAAGGTGGCCTGGGCGGTGATCTCCTGCGGGCCGACGCGGAGCGCGGTGGCGCTGGCTTCGGCAGCGCCGGTGCGGGCGCGGGCGGCGCGGACGGCGGGATGGTCATCGAGCGCTTCGGCGACGGCGGCCTCGGGCGGGAGGCCGGGCTCGGCGCTGAGCGGGCTGGCGAGCAGGAGGAGGAGGGCGAGGCGCTTCATGCGGGGCGGCTTTCGCCAAAGCGGGCGTAGAGGAGGGGGAGGAGGATGAGGGTGAGCATGGTGGCGCTGACGAGGCCGCCGATGACGACGATGGCGAGCGGCTTCTGGATTTCGGAGCCCGGGCCGGTGGCGAACAGCAGCGGCACAAGGCCGAAGGCGGCGATGCTGGCGGTCATGAGGACCGGGCGCAGGCGGCGGCGGGCGCCCTGATCGACCGCGTCAGCGAGCGGCAGGCCGGTTTGGCGGAGCTGGCGAATGTAGCTGACCATGACGAGGCCGTTGAGGACAGCGATGCCAAGCAGCGCGATGAAGCCGACCGAGGCGGGGACCGAGAGATATTCGCCGCTGGCCCAGAGCGCGAGGATGCCGCCGACCATGGCGAAGGGGATCATGAGGAGGATGAGGATGGCCGGACGGAGCGCGCCGAAGGTGAGGACGAGCAGGCCGAGGATGAGCGCGAGCGCGACGGGCAGGACGAGGGCAAGGCGGGCGGAGGCGCGCTGCTGGTTTTCGAACTGGCCGCCCCAGACGAGGCGGTAACCCGGCGGCAGCGGGACTTCGGCGGCGATGCGGGCCTGCGCCTCTTCGACATAGCCGACGATATCCCGGCCCGAGACAAAGGCCTGGACGAGGGCAAAGCGCGAGCCGTCTTCATGTTCGAGCTTGACCGGGCCTTCGACGCGGGCGACGGCGGCGACATCGGCGGCGCGGACCTGCTGGCCGCCCGTGCCGGTGAGCAGGGTGGCGGCGAGCAGCGTCGCGCCGTCGGGCGCGGCGCTGGCCCCGGCGTTGATCATGACCGGCACGCGGCGCAGGCCGTCTTGCACGCTGCCGGCCTCGACGCCTTCGAGCTGGGCGCGCAGCGTGTCTTGTATCTGGGTGACGCTGAGGCCGGCGCGGCCGGCGGCTTCCCGGTCGATGGTGAATTCGAGATAATCGACGGTGTCATCTGCGACGGTGATGACTTCGGTGGCGCCGGGTATGGCCTGAAGCCGGGCGGCGACCGCGCTGGCGAGGCGGCCGAGCGTTTCGAGATCAGGGCCGAAGATCTTGACGGCGAGATCACCGCGACTGCCGGTGAGCATTTCGGAGACGCGCATCTCGATGGGCTGGGTGAAGCTGGGCTCGATGCCGGGGAGCGCTGTGAGGGCGGCGCGCAGCTGGTCGGTGATCTCGGCCTTGCTGGCGGCCTGCCAGTCTTCGCGCGGCTTGAGGGTGAGGAATATGTCGGTTTCGTTGAGGCTCATGGGATCGAGGCCGAGCTCGTCGGTGCCGAGGCGGGCGACGGCGCCGGTGAGATCGGGGACGGCGTCGAGGACGATCTTCTGGGCGGCGATGTCGCCGGCGATGCTGTGATTCAAGCCGACGGACGGGTGTTTGGTGAGCTGGACGAGGACGGTGCCTTCATCGAGGGTGGGCAGGAAGATGCTGCCCACCCGGGCATAGGCGAGGCCGGCGGCAACGAGGGCGAGGGCAGCGACGGCGGCGATAAGGGGCTGGCGCTGGCGGGCGCGCCCCAGCAGCCGGGTATAGGCGGGGCCGAGACGCGCCATCAGCCATGGTTCTTCGTGGCTGCCGTGCTTGAGGCCGAGCTGGGCGAGGAGCGGGATGAGGGTGAGGGCGAGCAGCAGCGAGGCGGCGAGCGCCAGCACGATGGTGACGGCAACAGGGGCGAACAGCTTGCCTTCAAGGCCTTGCAGCGAGAGCAGCGGCAAGAAGACGAGGATGATGATGAGGATGCCCGAGGCGACCGGCTGGATGACCTCGCCTGTGGCCTCGGCGACGGCGGTACGGCGATCGGCATCGGGGCTGTCGGCGAGGCGCTCGACGATGTTTTCGACGACGACGACGGCGCCGTCAACGAGCAGGCCGATGGCGATGGCCAGCCCGCCGAGGCTCATCAGATTGGCGCTGAAGCCGAAGCTGCGCATCAGGATGAAGGTGATGAGCGCGGCCATGGGCAGGGCGGCGGTGACGACGAGAGCGGCGCGCCAGTCTCCGAGGAAGATGAGGAGCAGGATGATGACGAGAACGGCGGCTTCAAGGAGCGCCTTTTCGACCGTGATGACAGCGAGATTGATGAGCTCGGAGCGGTCGTAGAAGACGTTGAGCGCCATGCCGGCGGGCAGCGTGGGTTCGATTTCGGCAAGGCGGGCCTTGACGCCGCTGACCACGGCTTCGGCATTGCTGCCGCGCAGGCCGATGACCACGGCCTGCACGGTCTCGCCTTCGCCGCCGGCCGTGACCGCGCCGTAGCGGGCGAGGCTGCCGGTGCGCAGGCTGGCCACATCGCGGACGCGCACCGGGCCTGACGGGCCGGTGTCGAGGACGATGGCACCGAGATCATCAAGGCTGGTGACGGCACCCACGGCGCGGACGATGAGGGTGGATTCGCCGGCGGCCGCGCGGCCGGCCCCGTCGTTGCGGTTGCCAGCCGCGACGGCGGCGGCGAGGTGTTCGAGATCGAGGCCGGCGGCGGCGAGTGCGGCCATGTCGGGGACGACCTCGAAGGTTTCGACGAGGCCGCCCAGAATGTTGACATCGGCGACGCCGGGGACGGTGCGCAGTGCGGGGCGGATCAGATATTCGAGCGTGCGGCGACGTTCGGCGAGGCTTTGCGGGCCATCGAGGGTGAACATTAAGATGTCAGACAAGGGCGTGGCGATGGGGGCGAGGCCGCCGCTGACGCCGGGCGGCAGGTCATCGGCGACCGCGGCGAACCGCTCGGCGACCTGGGCGCGCGCCCAGTAGATGTCGGCGCTGTCGGCGAAGCTGATGGTGATGTCGGCGATGGCATATTTGGCGACCGAGCGCAGCACCTGCTGGTCGGGCATGCCGAGCATCTGCTGCTCGATGGGGGTGATGATCCGGGCCTCGATCTCCTCGGGCGTCAGGCCGGGGGCCTTAAGGATGAGCTTGACCTGGGTGGGGGCGATTTCGGGAAAGGCGTCGATGGGGAGCGTGAGGAAGGACCAGACCCCGGCGGCGAGCGTGACGAGGGTGAGGCCGAGGGTGAGCCAGCGCCGGGCGAGGGCCGTGTCGACAAGGGCTTGCAGCATCAGCGCGCGACCGCGGCGCGAAGCTCGGGCAGGTTGCTGGTGGCAACTTCGTCGCCTGCTGCAAGGCCGCTGGTGATGATGGCGGGATCCCCCTGCCCCAGCACGGCGACCGGGCGGGGTTTGAAGCCATCTGGGGTTTTCACATAGACGATGGTTTCGCCGGCGGTCTGGAGGAGGGCGGCGCGCGGCACGGCGAGCGCGCCTTCGGGGGCGGGGGCGCGCAGGCTGACCTCGATCAGGCGGCCGCTGGTGAGCAGGCTTCCGTCATCATCGAGCCGGGCGCGGGCGGCGAGGCTGCGGGTGGCGGGATCGATGGTGCTGGCGATGGTTTCGAGGCGGCCGCGGCGGCCATCGGCGGTGAGGACGGCCATGCCCGGCGCGAGCTGGCCGGCGAGCCGCTCGGGCACTTGCAGGGCGAGGCTGCGGCTGCCGACCGCCTCGATGATGAAGGGCGCACTCATCGCAGAGATGGCCGCGCCGGCCTCGATGGCCATGGCGGCGATGCGGCCGGCGATGGGGGCTGTGAGACGGATGGTGCCGCCATCGTCAGCGCTGGCGCGCGCCAGCAGGCGGCTGGCCTCGCGCGCATCGATGGCGGCGGCGGCATCGGCGGCGCGGGCGGCATCGGCGCGGGCGCCAGCGACGATGCCCTCGGATTCGAGGAGCGCCATGCGGGCGGCTTCGGCGCGGGTGACGCCGCGGGCGGCTTCGGCGCGGGCGCGGTCACTGGCCAGCGCCAGCGCTTCGGGGCTGAGCAGCGTGGCCAGAAGCTGGCCCTTTCTAACCGCCTCGCCGGGCTGGACGAGGACCTGGGCGGCGGTGCCGCCGAGTGTGGCGGTGACGGCGACGCGCGCGCCCGGCGGCTGGACGATGGTGCCGGGCACGGTGGCGAGCGTGACCTCGCTGGCGGGCGTGGCGGCGGCGGTGGTGGCATCGACCTGCCGGGCGGGCGTATCTGCGGGCGCATCAGGCGCGCTGTTGCAGGCGGCGAGCAGGAGAAGGAGGGGGAGCGACCGCTTCATGGCGCGCCTTGTGGCAGGGGGAGCTTGCACGAAGCTGTCAATCTGTCAGCTTGTTGCAAGATTGGCGGCGCATTTCGCAGCGATGGAGACAGGCTTGCGGGTCTTGCTGGTGGAAGATGATGACGAGCTGGCGCGGCGGCTCTCGGCGCGGCTGCGGGCGGCGGGCTTTGCCGTGGATGTGGCGGGCGACGGCGAGACGGCGATGGGCTGGCCCGACCTTGACGACCATGCCCTGCTGCTTCTCGACCTTGGGCTGCCGGGTCTGGACGGCATGAGCGTGCTGCGCGGCTGGCGGGCGGCCGGCGTGCGCACGCCGGTGATCGTGTTGACGGCGCGCGGCAGCTGGCAGGAGAAGGTGGAAGGGCTGAACGCGGGCGCAGATGATTTCGTGGTGAAGCCGGTGCATTCCGAAGAGCTGATCGCACGGATGCATGCACAGGTGCGCCGCGTGCAGGACAAGGGGGCGATGGCGCTGGTGGTGGGCGATCTGACGCTGGACCCGGTGGCGCGCACGGCGCAGCGGGCGGGGACGGCGCTGGCGCTTTCGAAGCAGGAGTTTCGGCTTCTGGAGACCTTCATGCGGCGGCCGGGGCATATTCTTTCGCAGGGCGACCTGCTGGAGCGGCTTTATCCGCTGGGCGAGACGCGCGACTGGAATGCGCTGGAGGTGCAGGTGAGCCGGCTCAGGCGCAAGCTGGGGGGGCCGGCGATCAGCACGGTGCGCGGGCTGGGCTATCGGCTGGAGAGGACGGCGAGTTGATGAGCGGGCTGGCGCTGCGGACGCGGTTCAGCCTGGCGATGGGGCTGCTGGTGATGCTGGGGCTGGCGGCGGTGGGGATTTCGGCGAGTGCGCTGTTCCAGCGCCATGTCGAGCGGGTGTTTCATGCCGAATTGGAGGAGCATCTTGTCGAGCTTGCGGGGCTGACCGCGCTCGACGCGGACGGCCAGCCGCGGCTGATGCGGCCGCTTTCGGACCCGCGCTTCGGGGCCGAGCGCTCGGGCTATTATTGGCAGGTGCGGCGCAACCGGGACCAGCCGCTGCGCTCGCCCTCGCTGGCAGCGGCACGGCTTGATGACCGGCTGGCGCATAGCGAGGGCATCACGCATATTCTGGCGCCGGGGCCGGCCGGGCCAGCGATGATCTATGGGATGACGCGGCCGGTGGCGGGCGGCATGGGGGGCACGCTGCACTATCTGGTGGCGACCGACCGGCGGCATCTGGACGGGCTGGTGGCGGATTTTCGGCGTGACCTGCTGCTGTGGCTGGGCGCGCTGGCGGTGCTGCTGCTGGGCGGGGCGGCGCTGGCGCTGCGCTTCGCGACGCGGCCGCTCGACCGGCTGGGCGCGGCGATTGCGGCGGTGAAGACCGGCGGCGCGCAGCGGCTGGGCGGGCCATGGCCGGCGGAGATCGCGCCGCTGGCCGCCGACCTCGACCGGCTGTTCGACGACCGCGAGGCGATGGTGGCGGCGGCGCGGATCGAGGCGGGGAACCTTGCGCATGGGCTGCGCACCTCGCTGGCGGTGCTGAGCGACGAGGCGGAGAGCCTCGCCGACCAGCCGGCGGGCGCCACGCTCTTGGGGGAATGCCGGCGGATGGTGCGGCAGCTTGACTGGCATCTGGCGCGCGCGCGGCTGGCGACGCAGCGGACTGTGATGAGGGGGGCAGCGGGGGGGGCTGTGACGATGACCGAGGCGGCGGCGCGGACTCGGCTGCCCGAGGCGCTGACGCCGCTGATCACAGCGATGGCGCGGCTGCACCAGGGACGCGGCATCGACTTTTCGGCCCATGGGCCGGCGGCGGTGGCGGCGGTGGACCCCGAGGCCTTTGCCGAGATTGTTTCGAACCTGCTCGACAATGGCGGGAAATGGGCGGCGCGGGCGGTGCGCGTGATGTGGGCGCGCGAGGGGGACCGGCTGGTGTTGCGGGTGGTGGACGACGGGCCGGGGGTGAGCGCGGCGGCGGCGGCGCGGCTGTTTGTGCCGGGTGTGCGGCTGGATGAGCAGGTGCCGGGGCATGGGCTGGGGCTGGCGATTGCGCGCGACCTTGCCGAGGCGGCGGGCGGAACGCTGGCGCTGGGCGCGCGCGAGGACGGGGGGCGGGGCGCCGAGGCGCGGCTGGTGTTGCCGGCCGCCTGAGCCGAGAAATGGCCGCTTGGCGGTGGGCAAGGCTTTGTTGCTTTCATGGCAGCGGCGGGCGGGGCTAGATGGGGACAAAGGAGAAAGCGGCATGAGCGAGAGAAAACCCGGTTTTGCGACCCAGGCGATTCATGCGGGCGCGGCGCCCGACCCGGTGACGGGGAGCCGGGTGATGCCGATCCACCAGACGTCGAGCTTTGTGTTCAATGATGCCGACCATGCGGCGCGGCTGTTTGGCTTGCAGGAATTTGGCAATATCTACACGCGGCTGACCAACCCGACGGTGGCGGCGCTGGAGGCGCGGGTGGCGGCGCTTGAGGGCGGGCCGGCGGCGGTGGCGACCGCTTCGGGCCATTCGGCGCAGCATCTGGTGTTTCATTGCCTGATGGAGGCGGGCTGCGAATTTGCCGCCGCGCGTCAGCTTTATGGCGGCAGCATCAACCAGTTTGTCCATAGCTGGAAGAAATATGACTGGCGGGTGAAGTGGTTTGACATTGACGACCCCGAGAGCCTGAAGGCGGCGGTGAACCCGGAAACGCGGCTGGTGTTTGTCGAGAGCGTGGCCAACCCGGGCGGGCTGGTGACCGACCTTGACGCAGTGGCGGCGGCGGCGAAGGCGGCCGGTGCGCCGCTGGTGGTGGATAACACCATGGCCTCGCCCTATCTGTGCCGGCCGATCGAGTTTGGCGCCGATGTGGTCATCCATTCCGCGACCAAGTTTCTGGGTGGGCATGGCAATTCGCTGGGCGGGGTGGCGGTGGACGCCGGCACCTTTGACTGGGGCGCGCACGCGGCGAAGTATCCGACGCTGACCGAGCCGCTGTCCTTCTACAACGGGCTGGATCTGTTCGACACGTTCGGGGCGATCGACCTGGGCGGCGGGCCGGTGAACATTGCGCTGGCGATTGCGCTCCGGGCCTTTGCGCTGCGCGATATCGGGCCGGCGCTGTCCCCGTTCAACGCCTTCATGATTTTGACCGGGATCGAGACGCTGCCGCTCCGGATGCAGCGCCATGTCGAGAATGCGCAGGCCGTGGCCAAATGGCTGGAGGCGCATCCCAAGGTGGCGTGGGTGTCGCATGCCGACCTGCCGGGGCACCGCCACCATGGCCGGGCGCAGCGCTATCTGCCCAAGGGCTCGGGCGCGGTGTTCACCTTCGGGCTGAAGGGCGGATATGAGGCGGCGAACAAGGTTGCCTCGTCGCTCAAGCTGTTCTCGATGCTGGCCAATATCGGCGACACGCGCAGCCTTGTCATCCATTCGGCCTCGACCACGCACCGCCAGCTTTCGGACGAACAGAAGATTGCGGCAGGCGCGCTGCCCGAAGCGGTGCGGCTGTCGGTCGGGCTGGAGGATGTGGCGGACATCATCGCTGACCTGGAGCAGGCGCTGGCTTTGGTCTGAGGCGTCAGACCATGGCGGTGATGGTCTTCCATTCGAGATAGTTGTCGAGGGCCTGGCGGCCGCTGTCGCGGCCCCAGCCGGACTGTTTGATGCCGCCGATGGCGAGGCTGGCGTCATACATGGCGTGGCAGTTGATCCAGACGGTGCCGGCCTGAAGCTCGGACGCGAGGCGGTGGGCGCTGGACAGGCCTTCGGTCCAGATGCTGGCGGCGAGGCCGTAATGGCTGTCGTTGGCGAGTGCGGTGACTTCCTCGATCTCGTCAAAGACCTGCGCCACGACGACGGGGCCGAAGACTTCTTCGCGGACGATTTCCATGTCGGCGCTGACGCCGGTCACGACGGTGGGGGTGATGAAGGTGCCGGCCTCGCCGTGACGGTCACCGCCGGTGAGCATGGTGGCGCCTTCGGCCTTGGCGCGGGCGAGGAAGCCTTCGACGCGCTCGGCGTGGCGGGCGCTGACCAGCGGGCCCATCTGGGTTTCGGGATCGAGGCCGTGGCCGAGCTTGAGCGCCTTGGCCTGGGCGGCGACGCCTTCGACGACCTGATCATGGATTTTGCGGTGCACATAAAGGCGCGAGCCGGCGATGCAGACCTGGCCGCCGTTGAAGAAGATGGCACCCGCGACGCCGGGAATGGCGATATCGAGATCGGCATCGGGGAGCACGATGGCGGGCGACTTGCCGCCGAGTTCGAGGGTGACGCGCTTGAAGTTGGTCTTGGCGGCATCGAGGATGGCGCGGCCGGTGGCGGTGGAGCCGGTGAAGGCGATCTTGTCGACGCGGGGGTGGGTCGCAAGTGCGGCGCCGGTCTGGTTGCCGAGGCCAGTGACGATGTTGAGCACACCCTTGGGCAGGCCGGCTTCGACCATGAGTTCGCCGAGCCGGAGTGCTGTGAGCGAGGTGTCTTCGGCGGGCTTGAGGACGATGGTGCAGCCGGCGGCCAGCGCAGGCGCGAGCTTCATGGCGGTGAGGACGAGGGGCGAATTCCACGGCACGATGGCGGCGACGACGCCGACCGGCTCGCGCACGGTCCAGCTGCGCATCTGCTTGCCGGGGGCCTGATAGTTGATCGAGCTTTCGATGGTCTGGCCTTCGATCGCCATGGCCTGCCCGGCGAAGAAGCGGAACTGGTTGACCGCACCAGGGATTTCGGCCCAGCGGCCGACGAAGAGGGGCTTGCCCTGATCAAGGGTTTCGAGCTCGGCCAGCTCGTCGATATGGGCTTCGATGAGATCGGCGATGGCCCAGAGCAGGCGGGCGCGCTCGACCGGCACAGTGGCGCGCCAGCCGGGCAGCGCGCGGGCGGCGGCGGCAACCGCAGCTTCGACATCGGCGGCGCCGGCAGCGGCGATGCGGGCGGTCTCAAGGCCGGTGGCGGGATCGAGAGCGGGGAGCGTGTCGCCGCTGGCAGAGCTGTGCCAATCATTGTCGATGAGCAGGCCCTGGCCGGTGCCGCGGCGGGCGAGGAAGGCTTGGGCGTCAGGGTGCAGGCGGGCGAGATCGAAGGGCATGGGCTGGTCTCCTTTGCAGGGCCGTGTTGCAGCCGGGCGGGGCGGGGGCCAGCGGGCTCGTGCGGAAACTCCGGCTGGCGGAAAGGCGCCAGCGCGGTTTGTGCGCACGCGGGCCATGGGTTATGAAGCGCTGTTAGCTGGGCTTTGCGGGCGCCAAGCGCTTGTTTGTGGTGCGCATGCGCGGGGCTTGGCATGGGGAGGCATGATGAACAGGCATTTTTTTGCGGCACTGGGTGCCTTTTTTCTGGCGCTTCTGGCGGGGCCGGCGCTGGCGCAATCGAAAGGGCTTTCGGGCCAGTGGCGGGTGGCGCTTGACCACCCGGGCGGCGAGCTGCCCTTCGGGCTGGAGGTGAGCCAGGCGGGGGGACGGGCCAAGGCCTGGCTGATCAACCCGCCCGAGCGGCTGGCGGTGGAGCAGGTGAAGGTCGACGGGCGGACGATCACGCTGTCCTTCCCGTCCTACAGCTCGCAGCTGGTGCTGACGCTGGGCGATGACGGCAAGTTGAGCGGGCGGGCGGACATTGTGCGCTCGACCGGCCCGGTGACGCTGAAGGCCTCTGGCGAGCGCGGGACCTGGCGTTTCACCGCCAAGCCGGCCAAGGCGGCGGTGGACCTGACCGGGCGCTGGAGCCTTGTGAGGGGCCCGCGCGGCGAGAAGGGGCTGGCGCAGTTTCGCCAGCAGGGCAATGTGGTGACCGGCTCGGTGCAGTTTCCGAGCGGCGACACGCGCTATCTGGCGGGCGAGATTTCGGGCGATACCTTGAGGCTCTCGCATTTCGATGGCTCGTCGACCGGGCTTTGGGTGGCGAAGCTGGTGGGCGGCAAGCTTGACGGCGAGGTGTTTTATGCGACCTCGCGGGCTGCCACGGCGTGGAATGCGGAACGCGCGCAAGGCGCCGACCTTGAGGCGGTGATGATCGAGAAGCCGGCGACCGACCGGCTGGAATTCAGCTTTCCCGACACCAGCGGCAAGATGGTTTCGCTTTCCGACCCGCGCTTCAAGGGCAAGGTGGTGGTGATCACGCTGGGCGGCGCCTGGTGCCCGAACTGCCATGACGAAGCCAAGTTTCTGGGGCCTTATTATGAGCGGCGCAAGAAGGACGGGCTGGAGGTGATCAGCCTGAACTTCGAATATGGGGACAATCAGGCGCGGGCCTTCCGGCAGATGGACAGCTTCGTGCGGCGCTACAAGCTGACTTACCCGCACCTGCTTGCCGGCCAGCCGACGCCGGAGAGCACGATCAAGGCGCTGGGCGCGCTGGGGCCGGTGAAGGTCTATCCCTCGACCATCTTCATCGGGCGGGACGGCAAGGTGCGCGAAGTGCATGTCGGCTGGGCCGGGCCGGCGACGGGCGCGCTCAACGAGAAGGCCAAGCGCGACTTTGACCGCTATGTGAGCCAGCTGCTGCGCGAAAAGGCCTGAGGCTTTTGGCTCGACGCTGACCGGGGTTTCTGCTTCATTCGCTTGGCGTTGGTTGTCGCGGGGAGGCGTTGATGGGTCGGTGGCTTGGGGTGATGGGGGCAGCGCTGCTGCTGGCGGCAGCACCGGCGCTGGCGGACGGGCGCGCGGCCGCGCCCGAGACGCTGCGGGCCTGGGTGGATGCGCGGGCTGGCACGGGGGCGCCTGTGTACTGGATCGCCGAGGGCGGGGTTTATGATTACCCGTCTGGCAAGAAGCTGTTTGGCATGGTGGGCTTTGACAGCTCGACGGTGATCTGGCCCGAGGGCGACAGCGGCGAGGTGATCCACCTGACCCGCAAGACCTTTGCCTATACCGACCCGGAGACCGGCGAGATCTTGACTGAATATCAGGGAAAGCCGGTGGAGCCGATCGCCTATCCCTATCAGCTGATCACCTATCGGATGGAGGATGGGCTGATCTTTGGCGATGTCGAGCAGGGCGTCGGGGCTGGCATTCAGAAGATCAAGTCGAAGGACGGGATGCGCGTGCGGATGATGGGCAAGGACACGATGGCGGTGACCGCTGCGGTTTGGCTCGACATGGTGCTGCCGGGCGGGCGCACATATCAGGCGTGGGAGAATTATGACTTCTTCATCCACGGCGAGGGCCGGGTGGCGGAGCCGCACCAGATGAGCTGGCAGCGTTATGGCGCGCTGCCGGCTTTTGCTGGCGGCGGGCAGGCGATTTATCATCTGCTGTCATGGCGGGTGGAGAGCCTGGACGAGTTTCCACCCAAGCTGCTGGAATGGGCGCGGGCGAACAAGCCGATGTGGCTGAAGCCGCCAGCCGACCTTGACGAGGTGCGCGCCCTGCAGGCGGGCACGGCGGGCGAGGCCTGGGCGAAATAGCGCTTGGGCGGCGGACTTTCCTTTCGCGTGCAGGCGCCGCTCTGGGCTTCGGGGCAGATTGCGGCGCAGATCTTTCGCGACCTGCCGTCGCTGCTGCTGCTGTTTTACATGACGCAGCTGCTGGGTATTTCACCCGCGCCGGCGGGCGTGGCCATTTTCGTGCCCAAGCTGTTCTGGGCGGTGCTGTGCGACGGCGCGGTGGGGGTGGTGTCGGACCGGCTGAGGGACCGCTTCGCAAGGCGGCATTTCCTGCTGCTGGGGGCAGCGCTTGTGCCGCTGGCGATGTGGCTGCTGTTTAGCGGCGATGCCGCGGCCGGGAGCGAGACGGGCGACAGCGAAATGGGGCGCGCTCTCAGGATCAGCTTGGCACTGGCGCTTTACATGTTCGTGTTTGCGCTGTTTTCGGTGCCGCATCTGGCGATCGGCACCGAGATTGGGAAGAGCGCTGACGAGAGCGCGGTGGTGATGGGCTGGCGGGTGGCGTTTTCGGCCGTGGGGCTGCTGCTGGGCAATTCGCTGGCGCCGCTGCTGATCGACCGTTGGGGCGGGGATGCGGCTGCCTACCGGCAGGTCGCGCTTTTGATGGCGGGGCTGTGCAGCGCGGCGCTGGTGCTGAGCTGGTTTGGCGCGGGCGAGGCGGCGCGGCCGGCGCAGAGCCGGGCGGGGACGGGAACTGCGCTGCGCGCGGTGCTGGGCAACCGGGGGCTGATGGTGTTGTTTGCGGTGCTGATGTTGCAGCTGATTGGCTCGGGCATGGCCTATGCGAGCCTCGCTTATGTGTTCAGCTATAATCTGGCCTTTGCCGCCCCGCTGGCGACGCTGGGCATATTCGTGTTGATGACGGCGATCTTTGCCTTTGGCGCGCAGCCGCTGTGGGTGATGCTGGCGCGGCGGCTGGGCAAGCGGGCGGGGCTGGTGATCGCCTCGATGGGCTACGCCGCCAGCCTTTTTGCGCCGATGCTGCTTTCACCGGGCGATGAGCGCGGCGTTTATGTGGTGGGCGCGATGATGGGGCTGTTCAATTCGGGCTGCTATCTCAACATCTATGCGCTGCTGGCCGACCTTGTGGAGGCGGAGGCGCGGCGCACTGGGACAAGCCGGGCGGGGCTTTATTCGGGGCTGTTCAGCGCCGGCGACAAGATTGGCTTTGCCGTGGGCGGCACACTGCTGACCGGGCTGGTGCTGGGGGCTTATGGCTTTGTTTCGGGCGCGCCGACGCAGAGCGCGGTGGCGCTCGATGGCATCTGGACGGCCTATGCGGTGATCCCGGGGTGTATCGTGGTGGTGACGGCGCTGATGGCGGCGATGATGATCCGGCCGCCGGCGGCGGTGGTGGCGGCGTGAGGGGGCCAGTGTGACGGGGCCAGTGTTTCAGACTGGGCGGATCGGCTATTTTGGGCCGGACGGGGAGACGGGACGCGAATGGTTCGAGATGGTGCGCCATGCCGACGGGCGGACGCTGCGGGCCTTTTGCGAGATGGACGATCTGGGCCTGAGCCGTGATGTGACGATGCTGCTTGATGGGGCGCACCGGCCTGTCGATGCCTTTGTGCGGGTGATCCGGGGGGGCGAGGTTTTGGGCTCGACGCTGTTTCTGGCCGACGGGGCGCGGTTGCGCTGCGTGGGGCGGATTGGCGGGGCGGATGTGCTGGAGGATGCGGCGCTTTCAGGGCCGATCGGCTATCTGGGGCTGCATCCGCTGGTGGGCGATGCGCTGATTGCGCTGGCGCGGGGGGTTTCACGTCCGGGCGAATTTGTCGATGTGCCGTGCTTTACCAATTCGCAGGCCCCGGCGGGGGATGAGGGCTTGCGGGCGATGCCGGTGACGATCGGCGTGGCCTATCTGGGCGAAGAGACGGTCGAGGTGGCGGCGGGGCGATTTGCGGCGCGGGCCTATGGCTTGCGCTGGAAACCGGAGTGGGCGGCGGCGAAACTCTGGGTGCATGGGCCGGACGCGCTGTTCTTGAAGCTGGACTGGCCGGAGATTGGCGCGCGCTATGAGCTGACCGAGCACCGGGTGGTGCGGTGAGCGCGATCAGGCTGGAGGCGAGCTGGCGCGCAGCGTTGGGCCATGTGTTCGAGGCGCCGGAGATGGCGGCGCTGAAGGCGTTTCTGTTGGCCGAGCGGGCGGCGGGGAAGCGGATCTATCCGCGCGCGGGCGAATGGTTTCGGGCGCTCGACCTGGTGCCGCTGGCGCAGGTGCGCGTGGTGATCTTGGGGCAGGACCCCTATCATGGGCCGGGGCAGGCGCATGGGCTGGCGTTCAGCGTGCAGCCGGGCGTGCGGGTGCCGCCGAGCCTGGCCAATATCTACAAGGAGCTGGCGAGCGACCTTGGCATCCCGCCGGCGCGGCATGGCCATCTGGAGAGCTGGGCGCGGCAGGGGGTGCTGCTGCTGAACAGCGTGCTCACGGTGGAGGAGGGCCGGGCGGCGAGCCACAAGGGGCGCGGCTGGGAGGCGCTGACCGATGCGGTCGTGCGGCTGGTGGCGGACGGGCCGCGGCCTTGCGTGTTCATGCTTTGGGGCGCGCAGGCGCAGGCCAAGGCGGGGTTTGTGGACGAAGGCCGGCATCTGGTGCTGAAGGCGCCGCACCCCTCGCCGCTTTCGGCGCATGGCGGATTTTTTGGCTGCCGGCACTTTTCAAGGGCCAATGCCTGGCTGGCGGCGCGCGGCGAGGCGGTGATCGACTGGGCGCTGCCGGACGTGACGTGATGGGGACGGCGGCGGGTGTCTGCTGCCGCCCCCATCAGGCTGGGGGTTCAGATCATTCGAACCATTGACCGGAGCCGACGGCTGAGCCGACCTTGTTTTGCGAGGTGACCGAGCCGTAGCGATTGGCATAGACGCCGGTCTGCCCGAGCAGGCGACCGACGCAGGCCTGAGCGTCCGTGCCCATGACGTTGCAGCCCCAGGCGGAGGTGAAGGTGCCGTCGGGGGCGGTGACGTCGCACATCATGTGCGCATCGAAGATCTTGTCATTGGCCGGCTGGGTCATGCTGATGCATTTGAAGCTGGCGCTGGTGCTCTTGCCGCCCATCATGGTCTCGGTCGTGCCGGTGAGGGATTGGGCGCCGAACGGCACGCCATCGGGGGCGACGCCGCCGACGGCCATCATCGGCGCGTTGCTCTTGGAGGTGTAGCTGAAGGTTTGTGCGGCAGCAGTGGAGGCGCTTGCAATCAGGGCAAGCGCGATCATCGCGGAAACATGCTTGTGCATTGGATATTCTCCCCTTGGGCGTTTCGGTTGAACACTTTTACTCTCTGAAATCCGAATATTCGGCGGAGCAGGCATATTGTCGTCTTGATGCTGTCCGTCGAGGATGCCAGCGGAGGCAATGATATGTCAGCTTTATTGGCGAGTCCATTGTTTGTTCATATTCAACAATTTGGTATGATTTTTGTTTCGGAACAGGCGGTTAGAGCGGCTCTGATCAAACGAAAAAAGCCCCCGCCGGGAGGGCGGGGGCTTTGATCTGGTTGCGGGGACAGGATTTGAACCTGTGACCTTCAGGTTATGAGATCGTTTTAGGGGTCTACGCCAGACTGCTCCAGTAAGCTCCAAACTACTCCAAGTGCTTGTTTAATTGATTTTATTCTGGACAGTCTCTACGCTGATCGCACATACAGATGACATCGTTTTCGCTGCCTGCTGCTTCCATAGTGCTTCCATGGAAACACGGCGCAGGCTTGCCGGGAGTAGTTGCGCTGTGCCGAAGCTGACCAAGCGGAGTGTCGAAAAGCTGCCTGCGTTCGAGCATGACTATATCGTCTTTGACAGCGACGTGAACGGGTTTGGCGTTCGGGTGCTTCCAAGCGGGCGGCGCTCCTACCTGGTGCAATATCGCAGCGGCGGCCGCACAAGGCGCATCGCGATTGGACAGCACGGCGCCGTGACGGTCGAAGGGGCTCGCAAACGGGCGAAGGAACTGCTCGGATCGGTCGCAGCTGGTCAGAACCCTGCTGAGGTAATCGCATTGCATCGAGGCGCGCCGACTGTGGCAAGCGTTGGAGAGCGATTTATGCGGGAACACGTCGCTGTGCGATGTAAGCCTTCGACCGAACGCGAGTATCGCCGTGCATTAGACCTCTTCATCTACCCAGCGATGCGGAACCACAAGATCGTCGATGTCGTGCGGGCCGATATCGCAAAGCTTCACCACAGTGCGCGACATATCCCTTATCAGGCCAACCGAACGCTTGGCGTGCTGTCGAAGCTGTTCACGCTTTGCGAGATATGGGGGTTGCGGCCTGACGGCTCAAACCCATGCCGGCATGTGCCAAAGTATAGAGAAGAGAAGCGCGAACGGTTCCTCAGTCCGGAAGAGCTGCGCCGGCTAGGCGGAACTCTCGCACGCCTGGAAATTGAGGGGGAGGAAACCGTCTTCGTTATAGCCGCGTTCCGGCTGCTACTCTTTACCGGCTGCCGCTTGGGCGAAATCCAATCGCTGCAATGGTCCTATGTTGCCGCCCGGTACTTAGAGCTGCCAGACAGCAAGACAGGGGCTCGCCGGATCCCCCTGCCCCCAGCGGCGAGGGCGGTGCTCGATGCTTTGCCGCGCGAAGCCGGAAACCCGTTCGTGATTTTAGGAGCCGTACCAGGGCAAGCCATCACTGACCTGCAAAGGCCATGGCGCCGAATACGGGCAGAGGCCGGACTAGATGATGTGAGGATCCACGATCTGCGCCACACCTACGCTTCAAACGCGGTCGCAAATGGGATGCCGATCCAGATGGTGGGCAAGCTGCTGGGACACACGCAGCTGCAAACAACGATGCGCTATGCTCACTTGGCTGATGATCCGATACTGAGGGCGGCAGAGCGCAATGCAGCGGCATTGAGCGACGCCTTAGTTGGTGCATGAGGTGACAGGCATGACAGCTGAAGAGTGCAATCTAGATAATTACGACAGCCGACATGGAGTTATGTCGCTAGCCGATGGCTTCGAGGCCTATGAAGTCAATAAGGACAGAAGCCAAGATTGGCATTTTTTAAGTTTTTGGGACGTAGCACGCCAACAATTCTTGTCGCCTGGCTCACGGATAATGGGCGATCCGACCCTATTTCGGTTGGCGAGGTTTCGACTACGAAACCGCTACGACCAAATGTCCTGGATGCGAAAGCAATTCATCCGCGAATTGAGTGTCGGTATGATAGACGCAATTGGATATTCACTGCCTAGATGTGAGCGCGACAAACCAGTCCTGATCCCTCGGCACGTTTGGGAACACGCAGACTTAAACTGGGAGCGCGCTGAGGTATCAGGCGCAGGTCTAGCGTTTGCTTACGTCCGCATTCTGATGCCGTTTTCATCGGGGCTTCTCAGAGACACGGACTTTATCGTGTGGCCTCTACCAGAGTTGGGGCACTTTTATCCGTCAGAAGAGCAGCGGTTGCGGATCTGTATTCCAGATAGCCAGCCAGCTAAGCTGGATGGAGCGCAGTCGGGCATTGGGCGGCCATCGCACAGAGACGCTATTCGGCAGGCATATGAGGCCTTGAAGAGAAATGGCTTCGCGAACAAACAGCTCTACGCGGCAATTCGAGATTCTGTAAAACAGGCGAACAACCTCAACACCGATGAGGGCCTCGGAGATTCAACAATCGAGAAGCACGTCATCGAGTTTCGGAAGGAAGAACGCCACCGGAAAAACTGAATAAGGACTTTTTCAGTTTTTCAGTGGTGGCCCTCGGGTCCGCTCTTCGCAAACATCCTAGCGTCACCATGACGAAAGGAGTTCGATGAAACACTCAGAAACAGATCCAGACCATTTGGACCGTCTGATAACCGAAAGGGACGCAGCTGGCTTCCTCGGCTACACGATGCGTGCACTTCAGAACTGGCGCCTGCGCGGCGGCGGGCCGGCCTTTATCAAAGTGTCCGGTCGCTCGGTCCGCTACCGTAGGCGAGACCTGATCGCCTGGGTTGATAGCAAAATTGCGCGGCACACGACCTCTTACCCTAACAGCGGGTTTGGACATGAGTGAGCGATACAAACTCGTAGGCACTCTTGCCAGCCAAGGGCTTGAAGAGCTGCAGGATTACACGGCTCGTTTGGCACAAATTTTTCTTCATCATAGTGGAGGCAGCTCAATCGACTTCGAGTCGACGCGCATCCAAGATTTTGATCCAGATGCCATGGAAATAGTCATCGTGGAGACTATCGCGTTCCGCATTTCTCCCCCTCAGCATGTCGAAAAGTCGGAGCTTGAAGCCGAGTTGGCCCGCCGCGACCGCCTCAGCGGGCGCAAGCGCGGCGGGCCAGCTCGGCGTTGGCGCAACAGTTGAATTGCTTGGGGCTAGAGGGGGGTCTTGTAACACCCCCCTCTACGGATACGTAATCGTAGGTAAGCGTAGATGAACGCAGAGATCCTTCACTCTGGCTTCGATGGCTTGAAGTTCACGGTGATGACCAACATTCCGGCTGAGCTGAGGGCCGTGCTAGCTGCGGCGAAAGCGGAAGCGACCAAGACGAACGCTGAAGTCTATGTGCGCTTAGGCTCTAGAGACCTGGCCGTTCGACGGTCTGGCGGCATGGCGTTTTCGGCTCACACAGGTGAGTATGGCGCGGAATGGTACTTCCTTGATCCCGAAAATAGGCCCGCGAACAATCCTGGTGTTACGGTCGATTTCCGCGCCTTCCTGCTCGCCACGCAGGGATTGGACGGTGCCGAAGCGCACTTCCGCGAATGCATGGATGCCTTCGGTATACCGTACACTGAAAACGTTTTGCGGGTTTCGCGTGTGGACTTTGCGGTCGATATACTTGCGCCTTGGTTCGCCCCAGATAGAGGCGCGCTTGTGGTCCCGCCGGGTACTAGGGTTCGGGAACACACTGGTGTCGATGAAACCGAAACGCACGCCACCGGAACGCGTGTGACCGGTCTCAGAGCTGGCTCGATCGCTAACCGCCAGCTCGTTATCTACGACAAGCGCCAGGAGGTGATCCAGCAACACAAGCTCGGTTGGTTGCCGATCTGGAATGAGGCCCTCAAACGCATGAGCCTGCCGCCGCTAGATTTGGCAGACAGGGACGCATCCCAAGTTTGGCGCTTCGAGCTTCGGCTGGGCAGCAAGCAATTGCGGAACCGCTGGGAAATGCGGAGCTGGGACGATGTCCGCGAGAAGGTCGGAGATGCTTTTACCGAATTCTGCGAACGAGTTCGATATGCAAGCCCAACATTGGATACGAACCGATCACGGTGGCCAGCTCATCGGCTATGGCGGATCGTTGAGGCGATAGTCTCACAATCCTTGCATCAGCACCGCCTCGGCGTCCTCCCAGAAGCCGTAAAGGACGCAAACCGAGCAGAGCACATGCTCATGCTGGATCGCCAAATTCTGGGCCTATTTGTTTCGCGCGCTGCCGCTTGCGGGGTTGTCCCGGAAGATTTCCCGCAATTCGTTGCAGATCACGCTGGAAGCATACTGAGACTGTCGGACGAGCATCCTCGGCCAATCGGAGAACGGATCTATAGAGCCGCCGGGAGGTATCGCTTCAGGTAGTGCCGCAGGCCCAGAAACATCAGAGACGGGGAACGGAATTATCATTCCAATGACGGTGTGGCATAAAACATCTTAGTTCAAGCAATGTAATGCATGAGGGACGGAATGAGCTTAGCGGACCTAACAGCCTCGGCGGTGGAAGCCGCAGTCGCAGAATATGACCGCATTGGGGATGCTGGATTCCTCGCGAAGTATGGCTACGGCGAAGCAAAGCGCTATTGGCTAAAACACAATGGCAGGATGTATCCGTCCAAGGCAATTGCTGGCGTCGCCCACCGATTTATCGACGACAAATCGGAAGCCTTGGTATCCACTAGTTTCTCGGGCGGCGACGCTTCAGTTGTGAAGAAACTCCGTCAGCTCGGGTTCGAAGTTGAGACGCCTGCGCGAAATCCTACCTGGTCGCGCGACTAAATCATCCTCGCTTTAGACTTATACATGACGAACCCAGCCAGCCCGCCTGGTAAGGAAAGTCCTGCAGTTACAGAGCTATCCGCACTTTTGAATAAGCTGCATCGGCTGAACGGCGTTGCTGGCAGCGCAACGCTGCGCAACCCTAACGGCGTCTACATGAAGATGATAAATCTTCGGGCAATCGACCCGACATTCACCTCCCAAGGCAAGGCCGGCATGAAATCGGGGGGAGCGCTCGAGAAGGACGTCTGGGCCGACTATTAGGGTCGACGCGCCGAGCTCTCCGCTGATGCGGCTGCAATTCGAGAAGCGCTCGTAAACGCTGACGAAAGTGCGATGGCAGATCTTCCTACGGTCGAGCCATACGAAGGTGAAGAAGGCGGGGTAATTGTTCGCCTTCACAAACGCTACGAACGTGATCCACGCTTGGTGGCTGATAAGCGGAAAGCTGCAAGACTAGCGGGCGACTTTTCATGCGAAGTCTGCGGTTTCGATTTCAAAGCCAGCTACGGCGATCTAGGGGCAGGATTTTTCGAGGTCCATCACACGCAGCCAGTGCATATGATGAAACCCGGCTCAAAAACGAAGCTAAACGACCTAGCTCAGCTCTGCGCAAACTGTCATCGTATGGCCCATCGTCGCCGAGTTCCGCTCACGCTGGAAGAACTACGCGTGGCACTTAGAGGGAAGAGTTAGCCTCGTCTCCGTGCACAGAAAGGACGTTTAGCTATGGAAAAGCGCAAGCGTGGGACGAAACCCTGGACCGCGCAAGGTCGGGTTCCGACAAGCCAAAAGCCCAACACGTTTCGCAATGATGTCATAATAAGCGTAGGGGCATTCATCGCTGTTTTTGCCGTCGGGATGTTTGCCTTCAGCGGATCGCCCTCGATCTACGATAGCGGACTTGGGGGCAGCGGCGCTCAGACGGGAGCTGAGACGTTATTTCAAAATGCGAGCTCATCTCAGTTTGCGTTGTGCGGAGCGGTGAGGACAACCTGCGTTGTGGACGGTGACACATTTTGGATGGACGGTATAGAGATCCGAATAGCGGATATCGACACGCCCGAAATCGGTGATCCGAAGTGCGACTATGAGTATGAGCTCGGAATGAAAGCCACTTTTCGGCTCATGGAACTGCTTAACATGGGCCCCTTCGAGGTCAGTCCGATCGGCAACCGAGACGAGGACCGGTACGGACGAAAGCTTAGAGTAGTTACCCGGCGCGGCCAATCGCTCGGGGATCAATT